>NZ_QFKX01000001.1 GCF_003130585.1 Brachybacterium endophyticum
GATCGAGCAGTTCTACGATCAGCAGAACGGCATCCCGGTCGCGACGGTCCCGCTGTTCCAGCTGGACATGTGGGAGCACGCCTTCTACCTGGACTACCAGAACGTGAAGGCGGATTACGTCAAGGCGATCTGGAACATCGTGAACTGGGCCGACGTCCAGGCACGGTTCGAGAACGCCCGCAAGACCACGGGCCTGGTCAACCCCGGCGCCTGAGACCGCTCATCGGGGTTGCTCCCTGCGAGCGGCCCCGCAGCCCGGGCGCTCGGCCCGATGACCCGGGCTGGGTGAACGGACCGACGGCCCCGGCATCACCGCCCTCCCGGGTGGGATGCCGGGGCCGTACGTCGTCCGGGGCGGCCCGCTCGTCCTGAGGCATCCGCCGTCCATGGCCACCCGCCCCGCTCACCGGGGGCGTCGTCGCCTCAGTGCTCGGTTCCCGCGTCCGTCAGGTCCTCCGCCCGGGGGTAGTCGACGTAGGCGAAGGCCGAGCCGTCCGGGGCCCAGCTGGGCACGTTGATCGTGCCCTGCCCGCCCTCGAGCTCCATGAGCGTCGTCGGTGCCTGCCAGTCGCCGACCTCGACCATGCGCAGCTGGACCCTCAGATCCGCCGGGTGCCCGCGCGTCCCGGGCGGGAAGCTCACATAGACCACGACGTCGCCGGTGGGCGCGATGTGGGGGAACCAGTTGACGCGCTCGTCGGACGTCAGCTGCTCGAGGTCGCTGCCGTCGGGCCGGATCCGGGCGAGTTGGGCGTGGCCGGGACGGGTCGAGAACTGCTCGGTGTTCAGCAGGATCCAGTCGCCGTCGGGCGTCCACTCGCAGCCGTCGGCCGGGCCCGGGTCGATGGTGAGACGCCGGTCGTCGGTGCCGTCGGCGGCGATCGTATGGATCCACGCGCTGCCCCACGGGTCCTGTCCACCGATCTCGAGGCGCACGTAGCCCAGTCGGCTCCCGTCCGGGCTGATCCCGTGCAGGAAGTGCATGATGCCGTCCTCGCTGGTGACGCGGCGGATCGGCGAACCATCGAACGGGACGTGCCAGATGTGATGGTCGGCGGCCGAGGCGAAGACACCGCTGCCGTCGGGCGCGAGCACGTGGTCGTTGTTCACGGGTGGGAGGCCCGGCGCCTCGAGGAGTGTCGGGGCAATCGCGGAGCCGTCCGGGGGGAGCCGCCACAGCCGCCCCTCGCCGTTCAGCAGCAAGGACCCGTCGGCCGTCCAGTTCGGGGCCTCGTAGAGGCGGCCCTCGGAGACGTGCACGGTGCGCACGGATCCGCTCGCACGCTCCCACACCCGCACCCGCGCGAGCTGCCCGGGAGCGAGCGTGCGCCAGGGCACGCGGTCGGACGATGTCGTGCGCGAGGGCGCATCCGAGGGGACAGAGGGCTGAGGCATCGACGGGCTCCTTCGCACGGGCGATCGCGTGCGGCCAGCCTAGTCGGCGCCCATCTCCGCCCCACCCGAGCAGACGGGTGCTCGACGTGCGCGCGCCGTGCTCAGGAAGCGTCGGTGGAAGCGGCTCTCCCCCGTGGACTCGGGATGGAAGGAGAGCCCCATCAGGGCCCCCTGCTCGGCGGCGACCAGGCGCCCGTCGGGCAACGTCGCGAGCGGCGTCGCGGCGGGCCCGAGGGCTTCGATCACGGGCGCGCGGATGAACGCGGCCCGCACCGGCGGGCCCTCGAGCGCGGGCACCTCGAGGTCGGTCTCGAAGGACTCCCGCTGGGTTCCGAAGGCGTTGCGGCGCACGGTCGCATCGATCCCGCCCAGGGTCTGCTGCCCGGTGATGCCGTCGGCCAGACGGTCGGCCAGCAGGATCAGGCCCGCGCAGGTGCCGAGGACGGAGAGGCCGGCGCGGAGGGCCGCGACCAGCGGTTCGTACATCCCGGTGCCGCGCAGCAGCTTGTCGATGACGCTCGACTCCCCGCCGGGCAGCACCAGTCCGTCCAGCCCCTCGAGCTCGTGCTCCCGGCGCACGGTGGTGACCTGCGCGCCGAGCGAGGTCAGCATCCGCTCGTGCTCACGGACGTCGCCCTGCAGGGCGAGCACCCCGATGCGCAGCCCCTGGCCGGGGGCGTACGCCGGGACGCCCGCGGAGCCCCCGGTGCTCACCAGCCGCGCTCGGCCAGACGGTGCGGGGCCGGGAGGTCGGCAACGTTGATGCCGACCATGGCCTTGCCGAGCCCGCGGGAGACCTCGGTGATGACCGAGGGATCGTCGTGGAAGGTGGTCGCGCGGACGATCGCGGCAGCCCGCTTGGCGGGGTCGCCGGAGGTGAAGATCCCCGAGCCGACGAAGACGCCGTCGGCCCCGAGCTGCATCATCATCGCGGCGTCCGCCGGGGTCGCGATCCCGCCGGCGGTGAACAGCACGACGGGCAGCATCCCGGTCGCCGCGACCTCCGCCACCAGCGGGTACGGGGCCTGGAGCTCCTTCGCGGCGACGTAGAGCTCGTCCTTCGAGAGTGCGGAGAGCCGGCGGATCTCGGCACGGATGGTGCGGATGTGGCGGGTGGCCTCGGAGACGTCGCCGGTGCCGGCCTCGCCCTTGGAGCGGATCATCGCCGCGCCCTCGGCGATCCGGCGCAGGGCCTCGCCGAGGTTCGTCGCACCGCACACGAAGGGCACGGTGAAGTCCCACTTGTCGATGTGGTGGGCGTGGTCGGCGGGGGAGAGCACCTCGGACTCGTCCACGTAGTCCACACCGAGATCCTGGAGGACCTGCGCCTCGACGAAATGGCCGATGCGGGACTTGGCCATCACCGGGATCGAGACGGCCGCCTGGATCTCCTCGATCAGCTGCGGGTCGCTCATGCGGGCCACCCCGCCCTCGGCGCGGATGTCCGCGGGGACGCGCTCGAGCGCCATGACGGCCACGGCACCGGCGTCCTCCGCGATCCGGGCCTGCTCGGCGTCGACGACGTCCATGATGACGCCGCCCTTCAGCATCTCGGCCAGACCGCGCTTGACCTGCACGGTCCCTGTCGTGGTGTCGCTCATGGGGTGGTCCTCCTGCTGCCGCGGCCGACGATCCGACGACGGCCGGGAGCCGCATCGGTATTGATCTAGGCCAAAAAGTAGCACGGCTCAGGCCATAGACTCGGGGACCGTGAGCGGGGATGAGACGACGACGCAGTCGGATGCAGGGCGACCGGAGGCCGCCGACGCCCTGATCCGGGGTGCCACCGCGGCCGACATCGCCGACAGCATCCGGGGTCTCGTCGAGCGCGGGCACCTGGTGCCCGGGGACCCGCTGCCGCCCGTGCGCAGCCTCGCCGCGCGCCAGGGCATCAATCGCAACACCGCCGTCGCCGCGTACCGGCGACTCGCCCGCGCCGGCATCGTGCAGGCCCAGGGGCGGGCGGGGACCCGCATCGCCCCGCGATCCCATCTGCCCCAGGAGGGGTACGCGCCGTCCGGGGCGCTGAAGGACCTGGGCAGCGGCAATCCCGCCCCGAGGTTCATCCCCGATCCCTCGCTCGCGCTGGGGGAGGCCGTCGGGCGCCCGGTCCTCTACGGCGAGCCCGTGGTGGACGCAAACCTCGAGCAGTGGGCGCGGGAATGGATGCGCCCGGACACCCCTGCGCCGCCGCGCATCAGCGTGACCAGCGGGGCCGTCGACGCCATCGAGAGACTGCTCGCGCAGGTGCTCGAGCGCGGCGACACCGTGGGGCTCGAGGACCCGTGCTTCCTGGCGAGCATCCAGACCGTGCGCCTGGCCGGCTACCGGCCCTCGCCGATCGCCGTCGACGAGGAGGGGATGACGGTGGCCGGGCTGCGCGAGGCCCTGGAGGGCGGCGCCCGTGCCATCGTGTGCACCCCGCGTGCCCAGAACCCCACCGGCGCCTCGCTCTCCGAGGAGCGCGCCACCCAGCTGCGAGCCGTCCTCGCGGATCATCCCTACGTCCTGGTCATCGAGGACGACTACTACTCGTTGCTCGCCCGCAGCCCGTTCCGCTCCATCGTCGGGTCGGCGCACAAGCGCTGGGCCCTGGTGCGCTCGGTCTCGAAGTTCCTGGGGCCCGACCTCTGTCTCGCACTCGTGGGCTCGGACGCCGAGACGGCGGAACGCCTGGCCCTGCGCCTGAGCCCCGGGACGACATGGGTCAGCCACCTCCTGCAGCGGATCGCCTACGGCCTGCTCAGCGACGGATCCTCGCGCGACCTCATCGCCCGCGCCGGCCTCCACTACGCCGAGCGCGACGCCGCGGCGGCACAGCAGCTGCGCGAACGGGGCGTGGCGGCCGAGCAGCGGGACGGGATGAGCCTGTGGGTGCCGTGCGGCGCGCCGGCCCGCACCGTCGCCGAGCACCTCATGCGACGCGGCTGGCTGGCGCGCACCGGGGAGGACTTCCGCATCCGGGCTGGCGGGGAGCCGTCGGAGCACCTGCGTCTGACGGTGCACGACCTGGAGGCGCGTGAGCTGGGGGAGCTGGCGCACGATCTGCGGGAGGCCATCGACGATGCGGTGCGCGAGGCGGACTGAGGGAGTCCCTACCCGGCCCCGGGCGAGCGTTCCGTGGTCATCGCGCATCGCCCGTGGTCATGGCGGCGACGTCCTCGCGCAGGATGTCCATCCGCAGGGTCCGATCGGTCTCGGAGTGTGCCCGGGCGATGGCACGGGCTGCCACGTCGTCACGGTCCGAGACGACCCGCAGCATCTGCGCGTGCTCGTCCAGTGCCTGCTCCCAGCGGCCGGATGAGCTCAGCGTCGAGCGGCGGGTGTCGACGGGGCGCTGGGTGAGCGTCTCCAGCAGCTCGGTGAGCACGGGATTGTGCGAGGCCGCCCAGAGCGCCTGATGGAACTCGAGGTCGCAGCGTGCGAGCAGGCGGCCGTCCTCCAGATCGGACCCCTCCAGGGCGCGATCCCGCTCGAGCAGGGCCTCGAGGCGCAGCACGTCCTGCACGGTGCGATGGAGGGCGGCGTCGCCCGCGATCTGCTCCTCCAGCAGCGTGCGCGCATCGCAGATCTGCACGACGGTCTGCGGGTCGGTGCCCTGCACGACGAGCGCCCGGCCCCAGCGGACCACGAGCCCCGCCTGTTCGAGGCGGGAGAGCGCATCGCGCACGGGCGTGCGAGAGACCTCGAACCTGCTGGCCAGCGCGACCTCACGCAGGGCGGCGCCCGGCTCCAGCGTGCCGTCGAGGATCTCGGAACGCAGCGTCTCCAGGACCTGCGGCCGGTCGTTCCTGGGGGTCATGCGGTCCTCCGTCGTCCGTGCTCGGCATCATCCGTGCTCGATCCTCAGCGGACCGATGAGCACGGTGACAGACAGTGTATGCGACGTGTGGCCTGGAAAGAGCGCTAGGACCCGACTGCGTGTTCACGGGTACACACGGCTCAAGCCAGAAACAACGGGATACAGAAGGTGCAAGCGCGTCGTGAGGGCTCGGGATTGTTCTGATGCCGGCGGCAGTCACGACCAGGACGGCCCTGTGACGTAACCGCACTTGCGCAGGGAGAGCGGTGCGCGCACGCTATAGGTGAATCTTCAACAAGATGTGGAGGCGACCGTGCGTGTGTGGAGAGGCCGATGATGACCGTCACGTCCGTGACCGATGAGCTGCACCTGAACCCCGCGACCGGGATGGACGCCGTCACGCTCCGGGTCGGGGACCTGGAGAACATGTCCTCGTACTACGCCCAAGCACTCGCTCTCGCGCCGGTCGAGGAGCGCACCCGGGGCACCGAGGTGCACCGGGTGCTGGGCCGCGGTGAGGTGCCGATGGTCCGTCTCATCGCCACACCCGGGTTGCCCGCCGTCGACCCGCGTGCCGCGGGCCTGTTCCACACGGCCTTCCTCTTCGAGGACAAGGCGTCCCTCGCGGCGACCGTCGCCCGTGCCGCGTCGGACCCGCGCAGCAGGTATGTCGGCTCGGCCGATCACCTGGTCTCGGAGGCCTTTTATTTCACCGACCCCGAGGGCAACGGGATCGAGCTCTACGTGGACCGGCCGCGCGCACAGTGGACATGGCGAGGCGGCGAGGTGCAGATGGACTCGCTCTTCCTCGAACCGAACGCCTACCTCGACGCCCATCTGGACCAGAGCGTGGTCAGTGCAGGGCCGTCGCGGTCAGGGAAGGTCGGTCACGTGCACCTGCAGGTCGGCGACGTGCAGACGGCCCGCCGTTTCTACGTCGACGCCCTCGGCTTCGAGACCACCGTCACAGCGCATCCGGGCGCCCTGTTCGCCGCGGCCGGCGGCTACCACCACCACGTCGCGATGAACGCGTGGAACAGCGCCGGGGCGGGACCGCGTGCGGCGACCCTCGGGCTCGGGGACGTCGCGATCACCGTGCCCGGGCGCGAGGACCTGGATGCTCTCGTGGCCCGGCTCCGCCGCGCGGGCATCGAGTACGCCGATCACTCGCACCGCGTGGTGGCCGAGGACCCGTGGGGCACGCAGGTCAGCCTCGCCGTGCCCGGCACCACCACCGAGGAGCTGCTCGCGCGCTGAGCGCCTCGGCGCCGGGCCCCGTCGGCGCCGGGCCCCGTCGGCCGGGTCGGGCCGGTCGGGCCCGTGTCACCAGGGCAGGACCCCGTAGCCGCCGTCGCCGTCGCCCTCGGTCGTCCACAGGTGCCCCCACAGCACACCGCTGGGGCCGTCCTCGTCGAGGGTCGCCAGGTGCACGCTGGGCTCCGCTCCCGCTTCGACGGGCCAGATCCCGCGGTGCTGCGTGAAGTCGGTGTCGGTGAACCCCGGGTTCGCGGCGTTGACCTTGATCGGGGTGTCCCGGAGCTCCTTGGCGTACTGCACGGTCATCATGTTCACCGCCGCCTTCGAGCTCGGGTACTGGATCGAGGCGGGGGTCCCGCTGACGGGGGAGCCGGGGTTCACGGTCGCGTCCATCGACCCGATCTCGCTGGAGACGTTCACGATGCGCGCCGCGGGAGCCCTGCGCAGCAGCGGCAGGAACGCGTTGGTCACGCGCACCACCCCGAACACGTTGATCTCCCAGACCGCGCGCATGTCCTGGATGGAGGTGTCGCTCGGTGCGGCGCGGAGCCCGCCGACGCTCGGGACGCCGGCATTGTTGATCAGCGCGTCCAGGTGGTCGTAGCGCGCCGAGACCCATTGCTCGGCCGCGTGCACGGAGTCCTCGTCGGTGACGTCGAGGCGAACCGCGTGGGCATCGACGCCCTCGCGCCGCAGCT
Source organism: Brachybacterium endophyticum (assembly GCF_003130585.1). Lineage (GTDB taxonomy): Bacteria > Actinomycetota > Actinomycetes > Actinomycetales > Dermabacteraceae > Brachybacterium > Brachybacterium endophyticum. Next base: position 7,153 of record NZ_QFKX01000001.1, read on the forward strand.
CCTCCTCGGCGGTCCGTCCGCGCTCCTCGTCGCGCGCTCCGAGCAGCACCGTGTGGCCGAGACGCCCCAGCTGTCGGGCGGTCTCGAAGCCGATGCCCTTGTTGGCGCCCGTGATGAGGGTGGTGCGGGCAGGGCTGTCGGGGGACTGGTTCGCGTGCTCCGTCATGGCTGCGAGGCTACGCCGCCTCCACCGGTGCCGGCTGGGCGCCAGGAGCGGGATGTCGCGGGTCAGAACACGTCGAGGCCCTCGTCCGGCCCACGGGAGACGCGGAGCTCGGGGATCGGCGCGCTCTCGAGCTCCACCTGCACGGCCACCTCGTCGAAGTCCAGGAGCTTCCTCGCGAGATCGTCGGGATCGCCCTCGCCCACGAGATGCCGCAGACGGTTCGCGTCCCAGCCGTCCGGCTCCTCACCGGAGCGCAGCCGCCGCAGCGCCGAGACCAGCTCAGCGAACCCGGCGATGCCGCCGCAGTCCTCGGGCGGACAGGCACCCTCGCCGCCCAGCAGCTCCGCGTGCTCCGTCGTCCCCTCGGATGCGTCGGCGACGGCGACGCGGTGCTCCCAGTCGTCGCCCATGTCGTAGACGTACGTGATCACCGCGCCGTCGCCGAGAGCCTCCTCGAGGGTGACGCCGTGCTCGTCTGCCTTTTCGGACACGGGCTCGAGGGTCCAGCGCCGGGTCGACGCCCCGTAGCTCTCGCCGCGCCCGAAACCGTGCCGGTGGGTGTCCTCCCAGCCCATCGCGACCTGCAGCACGGTGTGGAGATCGGTCAGCAGCACGTCGGAGGGCACGCGGATCTCACGCCAGACGGGCGGCTCGCAGTCCGTGAGGGTCACGCGCAGGTCGAGGATCGTCATGGTGGCTGGGCTACGCCAGTCGGCCCGCCGGCGTCAAGCGTTCCCGGAGCCAGCACCCGCAGGCCAGAATCTCCATGATCACCAGGATCACGATGCCCGCGTGAAGCGCGTCGGCGTAGCCGACGACCGCCACGTCGATGAACGGGTAGGGGTACCAACCGGTCGCCGTGCCGTGGGCCAGCGTCCAGACCAGGTAGGCCAGAGGGAAGAGCAGGCTGCCCAGGACCGTGCGGCCGCGGACGTGACCACGCGGGCCGACGACGATCCACACGACCGCCGTCAGCAGCGGGACCACGATGTGCTGCACGGTGTCCACCAGGGCGGGCACGCCCGGTGGGGTCTCGGAGATCGGGCGCAGCAGGAACCAGTGCACCACTCCGGTGATGACGATGCCGGTGACGGCATTGAGCGTGAGCACGCGCAGCACCGGCCCGGGACGCCCGCCCAGCAGGAAGGACGTCGCCGCGATCAGGACGGCGAGGTTCGTGAGGATCGTGAAGAACGAGACGTACCGGACCAGCGTCGGGCCGAGACCCACGCCCGTGCTGCCGTCGAGCGAGTCCCCGAGCGACAGCACCAGCGAGCCGCACATCCCGAACGCCGCACACGCCGCCACGAGGCCCCAGCTCAGTCGCTGAACGGCACCGATCGCCGGGCGGTCGGCCGACGGGCCGTTGGCGGGGGAGGCGGGATCGGGCGCGGCGGAGCTGTCCTGGGCCGGGGGCGACGCGAACTCGGGCATGCTCGCATTGTGCCGCGGGCCACAGTAGATTCTCAGCATGCTGAGCGCGGCGATGCGGATCCGCCTGTCCCTGATGATGTTCCTCGAGTTCTTCGTCTGGGGCGGATGGTTCGTCACCGTCGGCACCTATCTGGCCGCGGACCTCGGCGCGAGCGGCAGCCAGATCGCGCTCGCCGTGCTCACCCAGTCGCTGGGTGCGATCCTCGCGCCCTTCCTGGTGGGCCTGATCGCCGACCGCTTCTTCTCCGCCCAGAAGATCCTGGGCATCCTGCACCTGTTCGGCGCGCTGATGCTGTTCCTCGCCGGCTGGCAGGACACCTTCGGCGGCTTCTTCGTCCTCGCCCTGCTGGCGATGATCGCCTTCATGCCCACGCTGGCGCTCGCCAACACGATCTGCTTCCGCCGCATGACCAGCCCCGAGCGGCAGTTCCCCGGCGTGCGCGTGTTCGGCACGATCGGCTGGATCATCGCGGGACTGCTGATCGGATGGCTGGGCTGGGAGACGACCGGCCGACTGGCCGACACCTTCGTGATGGCCGCGATCGGATCGGCCCTGCTGGGCGTCTACGCCTTCACGCTGCCCGCGACGCCGCCGGAGAAGCGCGCGGGCCCGGCGACCGTGCGCGACGTGCTGGGGCTGGACGCCCTCGCCCTGCTGAGAAGCCGCTCCTACCTGGTCTTCTTCCTCGCCTCGGTGCTGATCTGCATCCCGCTGGCCTTCTACTACACGTTCACCAACCTCTACCTCAACGAGATCGGCGTGAGCGGCGCCGCCGGGGTGCAGAGCCTCGGCCAGGTCTCCGAGGCCGTCTTCCTGCTGGCGATGCCGCTGATGCTGAAGAAGCTCGGCATCAAGTGGACCCTGCTGATCGGCATGCTCGCCTGGGCCCTGCGGTATGCGATGTTCGCCCTCGGGGATGCCGGCCCGCTGATGTGGCTGGTGGTGATCGGGCTGCTGCTGCACGGCGTCTGCTACGACTTCTTCTTCGTGGCCGGCCAGATCTACACCGATCGCTTCGCCCCCTCGCACGTGCGCAGCGCCGCCCAGGGCATGATCTCCCTGGCCACCTACGGGGTGGGTCTGCTGATCGGGTCCCTGATCTCCGGTCCCGTCGTGGACGCCTTCGTCGCGGCTGACGGGACGCACGACTGGCGGATGGTCTGGCTGATCCCTGCCGCACTGGCCGTCGCCGTCGCAGTGTTCTTCGTGGCGCTGTTCCGCGAGGACGCCAGCGCGGAGGACGCTGGGGTCCGTGCTCTCTGAGGTGCGGCGCCCCGCACTCCCTCGGCCCCGTCACCGATACCATCGATCCTGGCCATGACCGCTCCGACGACGGAGACTCCCGCATGACAGACCAGCCCCTCACGGATGCTGCGGACACCCCGGCCCGCGCCGCCCTCCCAGATCCTGCTCCGCCCCTGCGCGTCGGGGTGATCGGAACCGGCGGCATCTCGCGCGCTCACGCCCCCGGATGGCTCGGGACCGGAGCGGAGCTGCACGCCTTCAGCCTCGAGGGCGCCTCCGCCTTCGCCGAGGAGTTCGGGGCGATCCTCCACGACACCCTCGAGGAGCTGCTCGAGGCCGTGGACGCCGTGGACGTCTGCACACCCACTCCGTCCCATCCCGCGCTCGTGCACGCGGCGCTCGACGCCGGCAAGGACGTGGTCTGCGAGAAGCCGCTGGCCCTGACCGAGCAGGAGTGCCAGGGGATGATCGAGCGCGCCCGCGAGGTGGGTCGCCACCTGTTCCCCGCGCACGTGGTCCGCTTCTTCCCGCAGTACGCGGCGGCGAGACGAGCGCTGGACTCCGGTGACCTGGGGCAGCTGGGCGTGCTGCGCTTCGAGCGCACGGGGGCGATGCCCACCCAGCCCTGGTTCGCCGACGAGTCGCAGTCCGGCGGCATCGTCATGGACCAGATGATCCACGACATCGACCAGGCGGTCTGGCACGCGGGAGCCGTCAGCAGCGTGTACGCCCGTCAGCACGCGACCGAGGGCGCCGGGGAGATCCGCACCGCGCACGTGGTGCTCACCCATGTGGGCGGCGCGATCTCGCACTGCCGCGGCCTCTGGGGTCCGGCGGGCACGCAGTTCCGGTACACCTTCAGCCTCGCCGGCGATCGCGGCCGGCTCGACTACGACTCAGCGCGGAACACGGGGGTGAGCTGGGACGAGGTCGCCTCCGCGGCACAGGCCTCGGGCGATGGCTTCCTCCCGGACATCTCCGGGATGCCCAGCCCCTACGCCCTCGAGATCCGGGAGTTCACCGACGTGCTCCGCGGCCGGGCACCCGCCGCACGGGTGGCTGCCGAGGACGGCGCCTACGCCGTACGGGTCTCGCGTGCCGCCATGGAATCGCTCGCGACCGGCAGGAGGATCGCATGCTGACCGCAAACCAGCTGGGCGGGGACGCCCGGAACGACGGCGCCCGCGCGGCGCGGCCGCTGAGGATCGCCCTGATGTCCTGCGCCCACACCCACGCGGCCGGGTACGCGGGACTGCTCGATGCGCGCGAGGACGTCGACCTCGTGGTCGCAGACCCCGATGGCTTCGGCGACGTCCGTGCGCGCAGGGTCGTCGGCAGCTACCAGGAGGCCTGGGACTACTACGCCGAAGGCCCGGACGCGATCGTGGTGACCAGCGCGAACGCGCACCATCGGGATCTCGTGCTGGAGGCCGCGCGTCGGGGTGTCCACGTGCTGTGCGAGAAGCCGCTCGCGACCACGGTCGCCGACGCCGAGTCGATGGTCGCGGCGTGCCAGGAGGCGGGGGTGGTGCTGATGACCGCCTTCCCCGTGCACTTCTCGCCCCAGGTCGCGGTGCTGCGCGACGCCGTGCACGGCGGGACGCTGGGCACGGTCATGGGGCTCACCGGCACGAACAACGGCATGCTTCCCGGCGGGCGGGACTGGTTCACCGACGTCGACCTCTCCGGCGGGGGAGCCCTGGTCGACCACACCGTGCACATCGCCCAGATCCTCGACTCGCTCCTCGGTGAGCCCGAGACCGTGCACGCCGTGACCAACCGGATCCTGTACGCGGATCGGGCCGGCGAGGGGGCCGAGACCGGTGGCCTGGTCACCTTCACCTATCCCGACGGCACGATCACGACGATCGACTGCTCCTGGTCGCAGCCGGCCGACGCCCCCACCTGGGGCGGCCTGCGACTGCAGGCGCTCGGCACCGGAGGCCAGCTCGAGATCGACGCCTTCGCCGAGCGCGTCGAGGGCTTCGGGCAGTGGCATCCCTACGGCGCCGACCTCGATGCGCTGCTGCTGGACGCCTTCGTGGGCGCCGTGCGCGCCGGGAAGTCAGCGGAGCCGACGGGCGAGGTGGGGCTGCGGACGGTGCGCGTGGTCGCCGCCGCCCAGGAGTCCGTGCGCACGGGTCAGGCGGTCGCGCTCACGAGCGTCTGAGCCGGGCCCGCGACATCCCTACCGCGACCAGGGCCGCGACCAGCAGCGAGCCCGCGGCGAGGGCCGCGCCGCCCACGGTCACGGCGCCGGTGACGCCCACGACCGAGCCCAGCAGGGCGAGGGTCAGTCCGTTGCCGGTGCGCATGCCGCTGCCGATCATGCTGTAGACGCCGACCACGCGTTCGCGCTGGTGCGCGGGGGCGCGCAGCTGCACCACGGCCTGGCCTATCGAGGTCGCCGCCATGTTCGCGATCCCGCCGATCACCAGCGCGATCACGGCGATCCAGTAGTGGGAGGTGAGCGTGAGCAGCACCGTCGTCAGCCCGAACAGCAGCGTCGCGATCACCGCCGCGCGGGTGTCCGGGCGGATCACGCCAGTCGCCTCCAGGAGGAACCCTCCCAGCACCCCGCCGGCCCCGCCGGCGAACAGCAGCACCCCGTAGCCGATGCCGCCGCTGTCCGCGCCGAGGCCGTCGGCGATGGAGGGCATGGAGACCTGCAGCGAGGCACCCACGCACACGGCGACCAGCCCGGCGAGGACGATCATCGCGACCAGCACCTTGTCCCCGCTGACGGTGCGCAGCACCGAGAAGGTGTCGCGCAGACCCAGGCGCTCGCGCCGGACGATGCCGCTGCGCGTGTGGCCCGTGAACGGGGTGCGCAGCATCAGCAGGGTCATCGGCAGGTAGAACAGCACGTTCGCGAAGATCCCCCCGGTGGCACCGAGGGCGAGCATGAGCCCCGAGCCGATGACGGGGCCCGCGAGCACGCCCAGCGACTTGAACGTGGCATTCATGCGGACGGCCCCGGGCAGGTCCTCGGTCTCCACGAAGTCGTGCAGCAGCAGCTGCTCGGCCGGTCCCCACAGTGCGCCCGCGCAGCCGTGCAGGATCAGCAGCACGCAGGCCATCCACATCTCGAGGGAGTCGGTGAGGAAGAGGACGCCCCAGGCGAGCGACACGAACGCGAACAGGATCTGGGCGATCTGGATGATGCGTCGGCAGTCGAAGCGCTCGGCGAGGGAGCCGAACCACACCGACAGCAGCAGGAACGGCAGCCAGTGGCTGATGACCTCGAAGCCCACCAGGGCGGGGGAGTGGAACATGCGCCACAGCACCCAGTAGGTGATGACGTGCTCGATGTTGTCGGCCATCATCGACAGCCCCGCGGAGAACAGGTACGGGCGCGAATGGGCATCGCGCAGCGCGGCGAAGCGACGGGGACGGGTGGCGGTCGTGGGGACCAGCTCCTGAGGAGGGGAGAGGGGTCGGGAAGGGGGGCGGGACCGCGTCCGGGATCTCGCGGCCCCGACCACAGTAGTGGGCGAGCGCGGTCCGGGTCAGCAGGGGATCTCAGGAACTGGAGGGGTGCACGCGGCGAGCCGCGCCGCGTGACCGACGCCCGCCCAGGGTGCCTGCGACGGCGCCGAGGAAGATCCCCTGCAGCACGGTGCGCGGGACCAGCCGATCCCACCACGGCAGATCGCTGCCGTGCAGAGCGAGGTGCACGTTCGCCGGGAACATGGCGATCAGCAGCAGGCCCAGGCCACCGGCCGACCACGGTGCGAGCCGTCGGTGCAGGAGGCCCAGCGCCCCGAGAAGTTCGAGCACGCCGGTGACCGTCACGGTCTGCTCGGGGAAGGGGATCTGATCAGGAACCATCTCGACCATCTGCTCGCGCTTCCCGACGAAGTGCACGGTGCCGGTGAGCAGGAACATCGCGCAGACCCCCGCGCGCAGTGCGAGCACCGCCGGGTGGGGGTGGCCTCTGTGCTTCGCGATGCGCCATGCGGCGCCGGTGGTCACGGACAGGACGAACAGGGGTTCCATGTCGCTACCTCTTCGGAGCTGGGAGCAGCACGCGGCAGGGTCGACGCGGCAGGCGGACCCGACAGTTTTTGACACTGTCAAGTCCCGCGCGTCGAGCCTAGACGGGCGACTTGACAGTGTCAACAACAGAGCGGGACAGTGGTCGTATGGATCCATCAGACGACGTCCGCCCCGGGGGCACGTCCCCGGCGTCGCGAGCGGGACGGGAGGCCGGTGAGCCCGCGGTCGACCTGCGCACAGCTCTCCTCGACGCTGCCGCGGAGGAGCTCACGGCACACGGCCCCGAGGGCATGGGACTGCGCGCGATCGCTCGTCGGGCGGGGGTCTCGCACGCGGCTCCCGGCTACGTGTTCGGAGGCATGCAGGGCATGCGGACGGCGCTCGCCGCGCGGGGATTCACGCTCCTCGCCGAGCGGCTCGAGGGCGCGAGGGCTGCGGGGCGCGACGAAAAGGACGCAGGCCCGGAGCGGGACGTCGGCCCGGCCGCGGAGGCCTCCCCGCTCGGACGCCTCGGGGAGTCCTATGTCCACTTCGCCGCGCAGGAGCCGGGACTTTTCGCGCTCATGTTCCGAACGGCGCGCCTCGACGGCCAGGACGAGGCCCTGCGGGCCGCGCAGCAACGAGCCCTCGCGCCCTTGGCCGCGCATGCGGACACACCGCTGCGCAAGGTCATGATCTGGTCGCTGGCCCATGGCGCAGCCGTCCTCGAGAGCGAGGGGCAGCTCGCGCCGTCCCTTCCCGGGGAGGATCCCGCCGGACAGGTCGTGCGCTCGTTCGCGCAGGTCCTCGGGGAGTGAGGGAGCGGCACCGGCTGTCCAGAACCGGCGCCACCGCTTGACGTGCCGTCCCGTACCGCGGTCCCATGACTCCCGGTATTCGACTCCGGGACTCTCCGCCCCGGCACGACGACGTGGAAATGGGGCAGCGATGGACGCTTCGCGCTTGCGGGAACTCTCCGACCTGGCGACGGTGAGGCTGCAGAACAAGCCCGGGACCGGGTCCTCGACCCGGGGCGGATGGATGATGATCTCGACGATCCTCATCGAGGCCTGGGACCTCTACGCGATCTCCTTCCTGCTGATCTTCATCAAGAACGAGTACGACCCCACGCCCGTCCAGCTGGGTCTCGCCACCGCAGCGGTGCAGGGCGGTGCGCTGATCGGGGCGTTGCTCGGCGGGTTCGTCGCCGACCGCCTGGGACGCAAGAAGGTCTTCCTGCTGACGATGGCGCTGTTCATCGTCCTCGCGATCGCGCAGGGCTTCTCCCAGAACATCTGGGACCTCATCATCATCCGGTTCCTGATCGGCATACCGCTGGGCAGTGACATCTCCAACGGGTACGCCTACATCATGGAGTCGATGCCCAAGGGCAAGCGCGAGCAGATGGGCAGCCGCTGGCAGTTCATGTTCGGCCTGGGCGAGGTGGCCGCGATCGTCATCGTGACGATCATGTACGCCACCGGGATGCCCCACGACATCCTCTGGCGGGTGGGCCTCGCCCTCGGCGCGATCCCCGCGATCATCCTGCTGATCTCGCGGGTGAACCTTCCGGAGACCCCTCTCTCGCTCGTCCAGCGCGGCCGATTCCGCCAGGCCAAGGAGTCCTCGAGGAAGTTGTTCGGCGACGAGCTGGAGATGCTCCCCGACGAGGACGTGCAGATGGAGCGCGTGAAGGTCGGCGACTTCCTCAAGGTCATGTGGGCCGACCCGACCAAGAAGCGCGCCACCATCTTCGGCTGGATCTCCAACGCCATGCAGGGCGCGGAGTTCACCGCCTTCGGCTTCTACCTGCCCGTGATCCTCGTGGTCGCCGGCGTCGGCGTCTCCACCAGCGGGGACGGCACCGAGAACTACATCGGCACCAACCTGATCACCGCCCTCATCTACTGCGTCGCGACGGTCTCGGGCTTCACGGCGCCGATCGTGCTGCCCAAGCTCGGGCACAAGGGGTTGGCGATGGCCGGCTACGGGATGGCGTTCGTCGGCCTGATCGCCGGCGCCCTCGCGCTCGGGGCCGACATCAAGCCGCTGATCGTGATCGCCGCGCTCGTCCTCATGTGGGGCCACTACTGGGACGCCTCGAACGGGATGACGATCGTGTCGATGGTCGCCCCGCCGCGGTTCAAGGGCACCGCCTCGGGCTTCGGCTACGTGTTCGTCAAGGGCGCCTCGTTCTTCGGCGCCTTCGTCTTCCCGATCATGACCGAGGCCTGGGGCCCCGTCGGCGCGACGCTCGCCGTCTCCGTGCTCTCCCTGATCGGGTTCCTCTCGGCCAAGTTCATCCTCCCCGAGGTCTACGGCTACGTGGAGTCCGAGACGGTGCAGCTGCAGGAGAAGGCGCTGAAGGGCGGACCCGGCGCCTGAGGGGCCGACGCGACGCACCGATCGACGCCACTGACAACCCGACACCATCAGCCGACAGCACGAGGAGAGGACACCATGCCCGTTCCCGCCTACCCCGCGAGCGACTTCCCCGAGCGGCCGACGGCCATCGTCACCGGCGCCGCCTCCGAGCGCGGCATCGGCCGCGCGACCGCGCTGCGCCTGGCGCGCGACGGCTGGGCGGTCGCCGTGCTCGACCTCGACGGCGCGGCGAGCGAGGCCGTCGCCTCCGAGATCGCCGAGCAGACCGGCGCGCCCACGCTCGGGCTGGGCGTCGACATCGCCGACGAACAGGCGGTGATCGACGCGGTCGCCCGGGTCGACGCGGAGCTGCCCCAGCTGGTGGGGCTGGTCAACAACGCCGGGATCTCCTCACCCACACCTTTCACCGAGGTCGGCACCGAGGAGTGGAAGCGCGTGTTCGACGTCAACGTCCACGGCACCTACTTCGTGACCCGCGAGGCCGTGAGGGCGTTCCGCCGTCACAGCCTGGGGCGGATCGTGAACGTCTCGAGCGCCTCGGCCGAGCGCGGCGGAGGCGTCTACGGGCGCGCCGCCTACTCGGGCTCGAAGGCCGCTCTGCTGGGCATGGCACGCACCTGGGCCCGCGAGCTCGGCGAGTACGGCATCACCGCGAACTGCGTGGCCCCCGGATCGATCGACACCGACATCATGGGCGGACGCCTGAGCGACGAGCGCAAGACCTTCCTGCTCCAGGAGCTGCCCGTCGGCCGGGTCGGCACCGTCGAGGACGTCGCGGGTGGCATCGCCTACCTGCTGGGCCGCGACGGCGGCTACCTCACCGGCGTCACCCTCGACATCAATGGCGGTTCGCACATCGCGTGAGGCGGGGCGCCTCGGCGTCGGGCGGCCACCACCGTTCGACGCCGCTCGACGCGGGAGGTCAGGTCCCGAGCGCGTCCAGCAGCATCTCGAGCAGACCGGACGTCGCGGTCGACGGAGTCGGCCGATGGGCGAGGCTCAGACTCGACGAGGCGCTGCCCGACAGTGGTGACACCGTGATGCCCTCAGGTGGCGGCTCGACCATTCCTGCAGCGAGGATGCCTGTCCCGGCGCCCTTCCTGACCAGGTCGATGACCATCGCACCGGAGTTGGCCTCGAAGGTAGGGCGCAGTGGGATGCCCGCCGCTCGAGTCGTCCGGTCGAGAGCAGCACGTGCTCCGGTTCCCGGAGGGAGCGTGATGACGCGAGCGTCCTTGAGGTCTGCCGGCCGGACGGGCTCGCCGCGAAGACCTTCCTGGTCCGGGCTGTCCGGACGCAGGACCACGAGCGGTCCGTCGACGAGGAGCGTCCCGGTGAGGTCGGCCGGGAAGGGCCCGGCGTGGCCGACCAGGGCCAGGTCGAGACGGCCGGCTCGGAGGCCCTCGAGCAGTCCGTCCGAGGCGCCCTCGCCGTAGGAGAGGGCCACGCCGGGGTGGCGCGCGACGAAGCCGGCGATGCCCGTGGACAGCCAGGGCATCTCGCAGCCGACGACCGCGCCGATTCGCACGGTCCCTATGAGCTGCCCGGAGAGCTCGTGCGCCGTCTCGGAGATGCCGTCCAGAGCGCGCAGCGCGTCCCGCGAACGGGAGATGAGGCGCTCTCCCGCCGCGGTGGGGATCGCACCGTGGCGGCCGCGGTCGAACAGCCTGTGCCCGAGCTCCCTCTCGAGCTTGGCGATCTGGGTACTCAGGGCCGACTGGCTGACCCGGGCACGCCGGGCTGCCGCCGTGAACGACGCCTCACGCGCCACGAGCTCGACGTAGCGAAGCTGATGGATCTCCATGCCTCGAGCATAAGTGCGCGAGATGGAACTCATGCCGAGAATGTGTTGGACAGATGGAAGCGCGGGGGCTGAGGCTGGAAGCACAGGGGCGCGAGATGACGCCCGACGGCCACGGGGCGCCGCACCCGGACGAGGAGTGAGCCATGAGCACGCCACGCGAGATCGCCGAGATGTACTTCGAGTGCTGGAGGACCGCGGACTTCGAACCCCTGCGCGAGCACCTCCATCCCGAGGTCACCTTCGATGGGACCCTCGGCAGCACCCGCGGTCCCGAGGAGTTCATCGAAGGCGTCACCGGCCTCGCCCGAGCCACCGAGGACCTCGAGATCCGGGCTCGTCTCGCCGATGACTCCGACGTGATGACATGGTTCCGTCTCGTCGTCGGGGGAGGGGAGACCGAGGTCGTGAACTGGGCCCATGTGGAGCACGGACTGCTGCGGGCGGTGAGGGTGACGTTCGATCCTCGGCCCCTGCTGGGCGACGGCGGATGAGCGTCGCGCCGGTCAGCCGGTGAGGACCCCCGGGTTGACCACGTGCGGCGGGGTCTCACCCCGGCAGGCGGTGACCATCGCCTCGGTGATCCGGCGCTTGAGCTCGGTCTCCGACTCCTCGGAGTACCAGGACGCGTGCGGGGTGAGCACGAGGTTCTCCTCGTTCAGCAGCGGTGACCCGGCAGGGATCGGTTCGGTCTCGAACACGTCGAGGGCGGCCGAGCGCGGACGACCGGTGCCCAGCGCCGCCAGCAGCGCCTCGGTGTCGACGACACCACCGCGGCAGGTGTTCACGAGCATCGCCCCGCTGCGCATCCGGGCCAGCGCCGCGGCATCGATCAGGTGATGGGTGCCGGCGGTGAGCGGGACGTGCAGGGAGATGACGTCGCTGCCCTCGAGCAGGTCCTCGAAGGGGACGACCGGCGTGCCGTCGTCGGTGGAGCTGCCGACCTCGAGCATCGGATCGGAACCGATCACCGTGAACCCGAGGGCGCGCGCCTTCTGCGCGGTCGCCCGGCCGATGCGTCCGAGCCCGACGACGCCGAAGGTCTGCTCGCGGACCCGGTGCAAGGGCTTGATCGCGGCGAGACCGTACTGTCCGGCGCGCAGCCGGCGATCCAGCTGCGCGGTGCCCCGCACCAGGGTGAGCGCGAGCGCGATCGCATGGTCCGAGACGTCCTCGATGGAGTAGTCGGGCACGTTGCAGACCGGGACGCCGTGGGCGGTCGCCGCCTCCAGATCGACCGTGTCGACCCCGACCCCGTAGCGGCCGACGGCCCGCAGACCCGGCAGGGCCTCGAGCACGCGGTCGGTGATCGGCGCGTACTGGACGAGGATCGCGTCGGCCCCTTGCGCCGCCGCGATCACCTCGTCCTCCGTGGTGGCCTGCGCCTTCACCAGCTCTATCCCGGCGGCGCCGGCGACCTCCTGCTCCACGACGAAGGACTCCTGATCGCAGTCGACGATGGTGATGCGCTGGCGCTGATGGTTCTCCATGGGCTCCTCACTGATCCGTGCACCGGTGGGCCGGTGGCCGTGGGCGGAAGGGGGTGGACCTCCCTTGACGGAGACAGGGGCGCTCCCTACTCTTCGGAGGCGTGGCACGGGTCACCCTACGTGCCGCTCCAGGTGCACTGAACAAGGGAGTTCCCATGAGCACCACCCTGCCCCGACGGACCCTCCTCACGACAGGAGCCGCAGGCACCGCCCTCGGCACCCTCGCGATCCTCACCGACCCTCCCGCGCACGCGGAGCAGAACGATCGACCACGTTCTCGGGCCCGCTTCGACCTCGACGCCGAGGTGCTCGACGGAGGCGAACAGGTCGTCTCCCTGACGATCCGCTCGAGCCGCCTCGAGGCCGTCCGGCACACCTCTCTGAGCACCGACACGTTCTCGGTCCATGTGCGCGCGACCAGCCCTCTGGACGGCAGCCTCGCCTACGAGCAGGACCGGGCCGTCACCTCCGCACGTTGGGACGGGAGCAGGAGCATCGTGCTCGGACTCGAGCACGGGGAAGGCGTCGAGGGCGCCTCGACCCTCCTCTACACCCAGGACCGCAACGTCTTGCTCGACCTCGAGTACACGATCACCCAGGACCAGCCGCTCGCCACCACCGAGCGCGGGACCCGGGGCCCCGTGGTGCTCGACTCGTTCGTGCAGGGCGACCTCCGCGACCCGGAGGTCGACTCCTTCACGCACCACCAGGTCAGGGGTGGCCTGAAGTACCGGCTCTTCACCCCGTCCCCGGGCGCTGGACCGGGACGCAGGAACGGCGGAGGGAGGCCGCGCGGGCGCAGGCCGCTCGTGGTCTGGCTGCACGGGGTCGGGGAGGGCCGCCTGCACACCCCCGAGCACGACTACTACGACAACGAGACCACGCTGCGCGCGAACCGCGGCGCCCTCGGGTTCGCCACGGCCCGGGCCCAGGCGATCTTCGGCGGCGCGTACGTGGTCGCGCCCCAGTCGACCAGCAAGTGGATGGCCGACGGAGACGGCTTCGCGCCGATGATCCAGGCAGTCATCGACGAGGTGGTCTCGCGCGAACGGATCGATACGGACAGGATCCACGTCGTGGGCTGCTCGAACGGCGGATACATGACGCTCAAAATGGTGGCGGAGAATCCGCGGGAGTTCGCCTCCCAGGTGCCGATCTGCTCCGCCGTCAGCGAGCCGGGGGACACCTACTACCTGAGCGACAGGACGATCCGGGCGATGCGGTCCACGCCGACATGGCTGGTGGCCGCGGAGACCGACACGTCCCTGGACCCGTACCGGAATACCGTGCGCTTCCACGAGCTGATCGACGGCTCGATCATGTCGCTCTACCCGACGGTCGAGTGGGACGGCTACGAGTACCCCGGCCACTGGTCGTGGATCTACGTCGCGCGCAACGACCCCGCGAAGAGCGGCCGCCACATCTGGCAGTGGATGGCGGACCAGCGACGCTGAGCGCTCGAGGCACGCAGGTGCTGACGGCTCGTCGCTGCGCGCCGGGCCGTCAGCCCAGCGACCCGTACTGCGCCCGGCAGGTGCCGGTCTCATCGGGCGCCGTCGTGATCTCCAGCAGGTGCCCGGAGTCCGTGCGCACGAAGGTGGGCGAGTAGTTCGGGCACGGGGAGTCGTCGGGGTCCGCCACCGGGGCCGGGACGGGCTCGCTGACCCAGGAGATGTCACCGGTCAGCGTCGCGTTCTTCGTACGCAGCGCGACCTTGCCGTTCTGGGCGGAGATCGCGCCGTCGGTCGTGTAGTGCATCTGGGACCCCAGGATCACCGAGTCGTCCTCGTCGAGGGTCAGGGTCGGAGTGTGGCGCGGCTCGGTGCCGTCGGTGGCGACGATCGCGGTGTCGCGAGCGGTGACCGCTCCCCAGTCGCGAGGGTCGTCGGCCGTGCGGACGAAGCTGCGGCACAGGTCCCCCGCGGAGCCCCCGCAGACCTCGTAGCTCATGGCCCACCGGCCGTCGGCGAGGCGGCGGACGTTGGGCATCCCCGGGCGGGAGGTCGGGTCCTCGAGCTCGATCACCGGGACCGGATCTGTCCAGGTCAGGCCGTCGGCCGAGGTCTGCAGGACGATCTTCTGGGAGTGGTTCACCCCGTCGGTCTCGTCGCAGAAGAAGATCACGAGTGTGCCGTCGTCGGCGACCGCGAACTCGGGCTCCCAGAGGCCACCGCCGTTCGTGGCGGAATGGGTGATCGCGATGCGCTCCCACGTGCGCCCCAGGTCAGTGCTGGACCAGACGCGGATCGTCATCCGACGACCGTCCGCGCCACCCAGGTCCGCGCCGACCGAGGAGCTCCACAGCAGGGTGCCCTCCGGCAGGTCGCCGATCGCGCGTGGCAGCTCGTAGAGCGTCGCGCAGCACAGACCTTCCCCTCCGGTGGTCGCCTCGTCGGAGACGCTGCCGACCTGCGTGAACATCGCCCCGCCGTCGGTCGACTCGAGGATCGCGCCGGAGCCCTCGGAGTTGTCCGCGCCGCCGAACGTGACGACCGAGGCGAGCAGGCGGTCGTCCGCCTCGCCGTTGTGGGCCAGGCGGATCACGCGAGGGTAGAAGCCGAGTCCGTCCAGCAGGTTCTGGGGCGGGCGGTCCTCGGCGGTGGGGCTGACGCCCGTCGGGGCGGCGCCGGCGGGGGAGGTGCCGGAGGCGGCGGGGGAGCCCTCGGCGGAGGCGGGGCCCGCGATGCCGGCGGCCGCGGTGCCGGTCAGCGCGGCGGTCAGTGCGGTGGTCAGGGTGCGTCGCTTCATGGTGATCACGTCCTCGGGATCGGGGTGGGGTGCTCGGGGTGTGGGAGTGGTCGAGCTGGGGTGTCGCGCGGCCGGGGTGGGTGGCCCGGCGGGTGAGGAGGGGGAGAGGTGGTATGGCGTGCACAGGGATCCTGGTCTGCGGGTCAGCCCCTCCTCTCGAGGCGGATCATCGCCCAGCTGATCGGGGGCAGAGATGCCGAGAGGCGCGCATCCTCGAGGTGAACGTCCTCGAAGGCGCGGGGGACGACCCGGTCGGGGCGGCCGGCCGTGTTCACGACGTCGGGGTCCTTCTCGTTAAGGAGCGCGGCCTCGATGACGGTGAGAGGGGTCCCGTTACCGAACGCGAGGAGCGGCACCCCGAGGTCGACCACGTCGTCGGCCGAGCGGTTCACGGCGAAGACCGTGAGCGCGCCGCCGTCCGCGTCCCAGGTGGCCACGGCGTCCAGCACCGCGCTGTCGCCGTACTTCCGGGTGGGCGTGGTCGGGGAGTCGATGTCGAGCTGCAGCACCTGACCGCGGGCGTGCCGTGAGGTCAGCGCGAAGGGGTGGAAGATGCTCTGGCGCCACGCCCGGCCACCGGGCTCGGTGCGGATCGGCGCGAGCACGTTGACCAGCTGGGCCTGCGAGGCCGAGGCCACCCGATCGGTGTGCCGCAACAGGCTGATCAGCAACGAGCCGACGACCACGGCGTCCTGTGCGGAGTAGGTGGACTCGGCGAAGCGCGGGGCGACCGGCCAGTCGTCCCCGCTCGGCTCGGTGCCGCTGTCCCCGCGCGCGGCCACGACGTTCCACTCGTCGAAGCTGATCATGACGTGCTTGTCATCGCCCTTCAGCGCTCGCACGTGGTCGCTGGTGGCGACGACGGCGTCGATGTAGGCGTCCATGTCGTCCGCCGAGGCGAGGTACGAGGCGCGGTCCTCGCCCTCCTGGCGGTAGTACACGTGCGCCGAGAGCATGTCGATCGCGTCGTAGCCGGCCTCGAGGACCGCCTGCTCCCACGACCCGAAGGTGGGCATCGCCGAATGGGAGGAACCGCAGGCCACGAGTTCGAGGTCGGGATCGGCACGGCGCATCGCCCGTGCGGTCTCCGCCGCCAGCACGCCGTAGTCGCGGGCGGGCACGTGGCCCAGCTGCCAGGGCCCGTCCATCTCGTTGCCCAAGCACCACATGCGCACGTCGTACGGCTCCGGATGCCCGTTCAGGGCGCGATGATCCGCGAGGTCCGTGCCGACCTCGCCGTTGGCGTACTCGAGGACGTCCAGCGCCTCCTGCGTGCCGCGCGTCCCCAGGTTCACGGCGTACATCGGCTCGACATCGGCCGCATCGCACCAGGTCATGAACTCGTCGAGGCCGAAGGTGTTGGGTTCGGTCGAGTGCCAGGCGAGGTCGCGTCGCACCGGGCGGTCCTCGAGCGGGCCCACGCCGTCCTCCCAGCGGTAGCCGGAGACGAAGTTCCCGCCCGGGTAGCGCACGCTGCTCACGCCGAGCTCGCGCACCAGCTCGAGCACGTCGGTGCGCAGACCGTCGGCGTCGGCCGACGGGTGCCCCGGTTCGAAGACGCCGGTGTGGACGCAGCGGGCCATGTGCTCGACGAAGCTGCCGAAGGTGCGGCGGCGCACGGGGGCGACGACGAGGTGGGGGTGCAGGTGCGCGGCGGCGTGCAGGGTCATGTCCGACTCCTCCGGCCGCGGATCGCGCGACCCCTTCGACCCCGGGGCCGGTCCCCAGGTGGCCGAGGGCGCCTCCGCGCGCCGATGCTTGCCGACTCTAGTTCAACGATGTACCTTGTGCCACACCTCACAAGAAACCGGTGGTGGGGGCGGGCGTCGGCCGATGGGGGTCGGCGTGCGGGCAGTGGGGCGAGCACCTCGTGAGATCTCGGTCGGGACCGGTCGCTGTGGACCTGTCGACCCGGGGAGGTGACCGCCCGACGACGGTGGTCCCCGCGCTCCCGGACTCTCGAGGACGAGACAGATCGGATGAGGATGAGACGACGACGTTTTCTCCGCGGTGCCCTGGGCGCTGCCGGCGCCGCCGCAGCGGCGAGCGCTGCAGGAGGCTGCGGCAACCTGCACTCCTCCGACCCCGACGTGCTGACCTTCATGTTCCGTGGTTCCACGGAGGAGCGCGACGTGTTCGCCAAGGCCGTCGAGCTGTTCACGAAGAAGACCGGGCACCGGGTCGATCTGATCTCCACCAGCGCCGACCAGTACGCGACCAAGCTGCAGACGGCGATCCTGGGCAACTCCACGCCCGACGTCTTCTACCTGGAGCCGCCGCGCACGATGGCCTACGTGACCAACGGCGTGCTCGCCGACATCAGCGAGTACGTGGACGCGACCGACCTACCCGTCGACGACGTCTGGCCCGGCGGCATGAACCTCTACCGCTTCGACGGCGAGCAGATCGGCAAGGGCCCGCTGTACGCGATGCCCAAGGACGTCGGCCCCTTCTCCTTCGGGTACAACAAGACCCTCTTCGAGAAGCTCGGCGTCGAGCCGCCCGATCCCGACGTCCCTCTCAGCTGGGAGGAGTTCCTGGACCGCTGCAAGGACCTCACCCGAGAACGCGACGGGAAGCCCGTCTCCTGGGGCACCTCGGTGAACATCGGCGCCGAGCTGCACTCCTATGCATGGTCCAACGGGGCCGACTGGGTCGATCCCACCGCCCGCACCGTCACCGTGGACACCCCCGAGTTCGCCGAGGCGTTGCAGTACGTCGTGGATCTGCGCGAGAAGCACGAGGTCACGCCCTCGATCAACGAGACCGAAGGGCTGGACGGATACCAGCGCTGGCTGCGCGGCCAGATCGGCTTCTTCCCCGTCGCGCCCTGGGACCTGACGCTGTATCGCACCCTCGACTTCGAGTTCGACCTGTGCCCCTACCCGGCGGGGAAGAGCGGCGAGTCGGCGACGAACATCGGGTCGCTGGGCATCGGCGTCTCCTCGAAGAGCCGCCGGCCCGACCGTGCCGCGCAGCTGGCGATGTTCCTCTCCTGCGACCCCGACGCGCAGGACATCATCGTCGGCCAGGGTCAGACCATCCCCAACACTCGCACCCGGGCGAAGGAATGGGTCAAGGACACCTCGATCGAGCCGCAGAACAAGCAGGAATACGTCGACATCGTCGAGGACTACGGGCGCTTCGTCCCCAACGCCCGGACCTACACCCCCGAATGGCTCGACACCTTCTTCACCAACATCCAACCGGTGGTCGAGGGCCGCGCCGACGTCGGCGAGTACCTCAGCTCCACGCAGGCGACCATGCAGTCGTTCCTGGACGAGGGATACGACCAGCTCCGCATCGACCAGGAAGCGAACTCCTGATGAGCGCCGCCAGCACCTCACCTCCCACCACCGTGGAGCGGCCCGCGAACGTCGGGGCCCGCGCCGGCACGGGCGCGGATCGACGGGCGACCCGACGCCCCGGCCGTGGCCGCCTCACCCGCCCCGAACGGTTCTGGGGCCGGATCTTCATCGCCCCGCCGGTGCTCGGCTTCGCGCTGTTCGCCCTGGCCCCGCTGCTGTTCTCCTGCTACGCGGCGTTCACGAACTGGAACGGACTGTCCTCCCCGGTGTTCGCCGGGCTGACGAACTTCCGCACCATGGCCGCGGACCCGCAGTTCTGGCAATCGCTGTGGAACACCGTGGTGATGATGATCGGGATCCCGATCGGGCTGGCGATCTCCCTCGCCCTCGCCATCGCCCTGAACCGGCGGATGCCCGGCCGGGCGGCCTTCCGCGTCATCTACTACCTGCCCGGCGTCTCCTCGGTCGCCGCCATCTCGATCCTCTGGCAGTGGGCGCTGAACGGCGACTTCGGCCTGGTCAACGAGCTGCTGGGCATGGTGGGGATCGACGGGCCGAACTGGCTCGTGGAGAAGCAGTGGGTCAAGCCCGCGCTGATCCTGATGGGTGTGTGGAAGGGACTGGGCTTCTCGACCCTGCTCTACCTCGCGGCCCTGCAGTCGGTGCCGCGGAACCTGCTGGAGGCCGCGATGCTCGACGGCGCCGGGGCCTGGCGGCGCTTCCGCCACGTCACCGCGCCGATGCTCAGCCCCGTCACGTTCTTCCTCGTGGTCACCGGGATCATCGGCGGCGCGCAGATGTTCGCGGAGGTCAACATCATGACCCCCACCGGCGGCCCCGAGTTCGGCTCCGCCACGATCGTCTGGTACATCTGGCAGCAGGGCTTCCAGAACCTCCAGCTCGGGTACGCCACGGCGATGTCGCTCGTGCTGGGAGCGCTGATCTTCCTGGTCACGGCCATCCAGTTCTACCTGAACTCCCGCAACGTCTTCACGGTGGAATGAGGAGGCCCGTCATGGCTACCACCAGTGCCGTCCCCACCGCGCCGCTGCAGACCTCCGGCGTCGCGCCCGATGCCGTGCGCGGGCGCCGCAAGCGCAGCGACCGCCGCTTCCAGAGCCCCGCCGACGTCGTCGTCTTCATCGTGCTGTGCCTGGGCGCGTTCACGATGCTGCTGCCGCTGGTGTGGATGCTCTCGACCTCGCTGAAGACGCAGGAGAACGTCTTCGCCCTGCCCCCGCAGTGGATCCCGCGTCCCGCCGAGTGGTCGAACTACCTGCGGATCTGGGAGGCCGGCCCGCTGCTGCGCGGCATCGCGAACTCCGCGATCGTCTCCCTGACGGTGATCACCGTGGGCACGGTGACCTCGTGCTTCGCGGCCTACGCCTTCTCCAAGATGCGGATCCCCGGCAAGAACGCCCTGTTCCTCGCCCTGCTGGGCGGGATCATGATCCCGTTCCCGGCGCTCATGATCCCCACCTTCATGCTGTTCTCGAGCATCGGCTGGGTCGACACCCTGCTGCCGCTGATCGTGCCCGGCCTGTTCGGCAACCCGATGATGGTGTTCTTCCTGCGCCAGTACCTGATGAGCGTCCCGGACTCCCTCATAGAGGCGGCCGTGATCGACGGGGCGAACCATCCGCAGATCTTCTGGCGGATCGTGCTGCCGCTGATCCGCCCGGCGATCGCCGCACAGGTGATCCTGTGGTTCATGGGCACCTGGAACGACTACCTGGGGCCGATCATCTACCTGAACTCCGAGAACGTGCACACCCTCCAGCTGGTGATCGCGAACTTCAACGCGACCTACGCGGTGGAGACCGACTACCCGCTGATCATGGCCGCCTCGATCGTCGCCCTGATCCCCGTGCTCGCCGTCTTCCTGGTCTTCCAGCGCCAGATCATCGAGTCGATCGCGCTGACCGGCACCAAGGCCTGAGGACATGACGGAGATGCGCGGAGGTGTCCACGGCGTCATGGCGGCCCTCGCCTGGCTGCCGCGGCTCCTCGCCCTGCACCTGGCCTGGGTGGCGCTCACCCTGGCCGGCGGGGTGATCGGCGGGATCGCCCCGGCCACCGCAACCCTGGTGGCCCTCCTGCACGGGGACGAGGAGCTCGCGGGGGATGCCGGAGCGGGGCCGCGGGCTCGCGCGGTGCTGCGGCGCTACCGGGAGGAGTTCGTCCCGGCCAATCGCGCCGGCGGTCCTTTCGTGCTCATCGTTCTCGCCGCCGCGGCCGACCTGGCCCTCGGCGTCGCAGGCGCCCTTCCGGCGTGGTTCTTCCCGCTCGGGTTCGCGCTCGCCGGCCTCTTCGCGGCAATCGGCGCACTGGCGCTGTTCCATGCGATCTCCCTGCACGTGCTGCGTCCCGACGCGCCGGCTCCGGTGCTGTGGCGCGGGGCGCTGGGCGGGATCGTGCTGCTGCCGCTCGCCTCGGCCTCGTGGACGATCACCCTGGTCGCAGCGGTGCTCGTCTCGGGGATCATCCAGCCCGTCGGCCTCCTGCTCGGGGGTGGGATCCTGGTCGCCGTGACCACTCTCGTCCTCGTCCGCTCCTGGCAGTCGCGGCTCGACGCCGCGACGGCGTGATGCCGCTCGATCCGGTCGCCCCCGCCGCCGCGGTCGGGGGTGGGGGGCCGTCGGTCCGCCCGCGCAACGTCACCATGCGGGAGGTCGCCGAGCGCCTCGGCGTCTCGATCAAGACCGTCTCCAACGTGCTCAACGAGCGCCCGAACGTGGGGCCGGCGACCCGGGAGCGCGTGCAGCAGGCGATCCGCGAGCTCAACTACCGCCCACAGGTCGGTGCCCAGCAGATGCGCACCGGCACGACGGGCCTCATCACCCTCGCGATCCCCTCGCTCGCGGGCACGTACTTCTCCGAGCTCGCGCAGGCCTTCGCCGACGAGGCCCAGCGGCGGCGGCGCAGCATCATGCTGCACAGCACCGCCGCGGGACGCGAGGAGGAGGCCAGCGTGCTCTCCGGCTTCACCCGGGTGCTGGGCGACGGCGTCGTGTTCAACCCCCTGCAGATCGGGGAGGACGTGGTCGCGGGACTGGATCGCACGATCCAGCCCACCGTGTTCATCGGCGAGCACCTCGAGGAGACGGGCCTGCCCGCGGGCAGCGACTACGTGCGCACCGACAACGCGAGCGCGGCCGAGGACGCGACGCGTCACCTCCTGGACCTCGGGCGCACCCACGTCGTCTACCTGGGGGCGCTGGACGTCGTCGAGGCGCAGCAGGCGCACTCCACCAGTCGTCTGAGACTGTGCGGATTCCACCGGGCGATCGCCGAGGCGGGCCTGGGGGAGGGTGTCGTCCAGACCGTGCCCACCTGGACCCAGGAGGGCGGCCTCGGCGCCGTGCAGACCCTGATGCGCGAGCATCCCGAGACCGACGGGATCGTGTGCGGCAACGACGACCTGGCCCGCGGGGTGCTGCTGGGGCTGCGTGGCCTCGGGATCGACGTGCCCGGTCAGGTCTCCGTGATCGGGCACGACAACATCCTCGAGTCGCCCTTCACCACGCCGCCGCTGACCACGATCGATCCCGACAAGCAGGCGCTCGCGGCGACCGTGCTCGACCTGCTGATCGAGCGAATCGGCGGGTACGACGGCCCGCCGCGGGTCGTCGAGGCGCCCTATCGCCTGGTGGTGCGGGGGAGTGCGGGCTGAGGGGCTGGGTCACGCCCCGCGCGCCCACGCCCCGATCCGTGCGATCTCCTCGTTCAGCTCGGGTGGGTCGAGCACCTCGACGGGCAGCCCCAGCCAGGCCAGCTGCAGGGCGATCCAGGACAGGTCACGCGCTCCGGCCCGCAGGATGCAGGCGTCGTCCCCGTCGGGTGTGACGGTGCCGGCGAACGCCGGGATGCGCGGTCCGACCTCAGCGGCCGGCCGCAGGATGCGCACGCTCGCCCCCAGCGGGTACGGCCCGACGCTGATCGATTCGCGCACGTGGGCCTCGATGTCGGGCGTGGGCCGGGGCGTGAAGCGGAAGGTGCTCGCGCGCACCTCGTGCATGCGGTCCAGGCGGAAGGTGCGCCAGTCCTCGCGGTCGAGGTCCCAGGCGAACAGGTACCAGCGACCGTTGATCGAGAGCACCCGGTAGGGCTCGATGCGGCGGTGTCGGCGCTCGCCGTCGGCCCGTTCGTAGTCCAGGCGCACCTGCACGCCGTCGCGGACCGCGCGGGCGAGAGTGACCAGGGTCGAGGAGAGGATTCCGTGGCCGGCCGTGGCCGTCCCTCGGCTGCCGGCGCCGCGGGGCGAGGTGTCCACGACGTGCAGGGCCTCGGTGACGGCGGAGACCTCCGCGCGGACGCTGGGCGGGAGGATCCCGTCGAGTTTGGCGAGGGCACGGACCGCCTGCTCGCCGAGGCCGTCGATGCCCGAGCCCGCGGCGAGGCGCAGCGCGACCGCGACGGCCGTGGCCTCCTCGCCCTCGAGCAGCAGCGGTGGCAGGGCGCGGCCCGCCCCCAGCTGGTACCCGCCGCCGTGACCGTTCGAGGCGAGCACCGGGTAGCCCATCTCGCGCAGCCGGTCGACGTCCCGTCGCACCGACCGGGTGGTCACGTTCAGCTCGTCGGCCAGCTCCGGCCCGGTCCACACGGTGCGGGACTGCAGAAGGTTCAGCAGTCGCAGGGTCCTGCGGGTCACGTCGCTCATGGGGAGAGTCTGCCGCACTCAGAGGACAAAAACCGTCCGCTATGGCGAGGAGCGTGGGCCGTGCACCAGCCGACGAGCACCGTGCTCGAACCCGATGAGGAGCCTGTGATGCCTTTCCTGACCCCTGACACGACCGACGAGCCCGACACCCTGGCGACCTTCGCGGCCCAGCAGATACGCCAGCTCGCGACCGCTCTCCATGGCCTGAGCCCGCAGCAGCTCGCCGCGACGCCGAGCGCCTCGGCGATGAGCCTCGGGGCGCTCGCCCGGCACGCCCTCTTCGTCACCGAGAACGTGCTCGCCGGGGTCCGTGCAGCTCCGGAGAGGACCGCCGGCGCGGATCGCCCCGTCGAGGTCGCCGCGCTCGAGGGGGCGATCGACCCGGGTGCCCTGCGGTCGGAGGACTCCGCCGAATCCCTCATCGCCCTGCTCGAGGAGCAGGCGCAGGTCGCGGATCAGCTGTTGCGGAAAGTCGACCTCGACACCGAGGTCCCGATCCCGGACCAGCCCTGGTTCGTGGGCGCCGAGCACTGGAACAACCGCTGGAGCACCCTGCACCTGATCGAGGAGATCGCCCGCCACGCCGGGCACGCGGACATCATCCGCGAGAGCATCGACGGCAAGGGCACCTACGAGCTCAACGTCCTCGCCGAGGGCGGCACCTGGCCGCCCGAGGGCTGGTGAGAACCGCTCACGAAGGAGAGACCGATGACCGAGCAGCACGACCAGAGAACCGCCCGCGGTGCCCTGCTCGCCCAGATCCAGGGGCACTGGGAGGACATCGCCCGTCCCCGCCTGGAGGGCCTCACCGACGAGGAGTACTTCTACGACCCCACGCCCGCGTCGGCCGGGCCCGCCTGGAGCGTGCACCCGCGCAGCGAGGTCCGCTCCGGCACCCAGGCCGGCAGCGGTGACCTGGTGATCGACTTCGAGTTCCCCGAGCCCACCCCGCCCCCGCTGACCACGATCGCCTGGCGACTGGGCCACGTGATCGTGGGCGTGCTGGCCATGCGCAGCCACGGCCACTTCGACGGCCCCGAGGCCGACTACATGACCTGGGAGTACGCCGGCAGCGCCGACGAGGCGCTCGCGCAGCTCGACACCGAGTACGAGCGCTGGATCAGCGGGCTGCGCAGCTGGGACGAGAAGGACTTCGCGGCGCCCTGCGGACCGTCCGAGGGCCCCTACGCGGATCACCCGCGCACGGCGATCGTGGCCCACATCAACCGGGAGCTGATCCACCACCTGGCCGAGATCGCGCTGCTGCGCGACCTCTACGCGCACAGGGGCTGAGGGCGCCCCGGAGGTCGCCGGCGCGCCGTGCTCAGCGCAGCACATCCGCTGACGTGGGCGCGGGGATCTCGGCGTCGAAGGGGAGCATCGGCCGGGAGATCCTCCGGTGGCCGAGACGCACGAGGTCCTGGTCGACCCCGCCCGGGGTGAGCGCCATCATCCAGGCGGCCGCCGCTGCGTGCTGGTCCGGCTCGAGGTACCCCATCTTCACCACCACCACGTCCGGGCCGGTCATCGAGAGGCCCAGACGCGCGAACATGGCCGCGGTGGAGAACTGCGAGCGGCGCGAAGTGACGACGAGCCTCAGGCCGCTCGGCCGCGCATCGCGCGTCCCGTCGAGCACGCGAAGGACCGCGGCGTGGCCGGTGGCGGGGGAGTCGTCGAGCGCCTCCACCTCGATCTGCAGCGGCACCGGGCCGGGTGTGCGCTCATCGATCCTCCCGCCGACGTGCACGGCGCCGCTCCCGCCGACGCCGAGACCACGGGCATGATCGACGGTCTCGGGATCGACGATCGAGACCAGCAGGGCTTCGACCTCGCCCGCGCGGATCTCGGGGCGTGCGGCGAGGGTGGCGAGGCAGGCGGTGGTGTCGTCGGCGCCGCCCGCTCCGGGGTTGTCCCCGGAGTCCGAGATCCAGAACGGGCGCTCCTGCGAGGCGATCGCCGCGTCCAGGCACTCCTCGAAGGTGCCGGTCGGGGCGACGAAGGCGAACTCGTGCCGCGCCTCCCAGATGTCCGTCACGAGCTCGAGAGCCGCCGCTTCGACGGCGTCGGCTTCGGGACCGTACGCACACACGGCCGCCTGACAGCGGGGTTCGTCGGCCCAGGCGAAGCCGATCCAGTAGGAGACGTCGGTGACGCCGTCGCGACCGGCGAGCTCGGGGATCCGTGCGTACAGCGAGGCCGCGGGCTCGACGCGGGTGGACGTCATCTCACCGGGCAGCAGGATCGGCACGTGCACGAGAGCCTTGCGGGGCTTGGGCGCGACGGCGTCGACGGGAACGTCCGAGAAGGCGTCCAGCAGGTTCCGGACAGCACGCTCCCGGGTCTCCGCGACGTCGACGTGCGGGGCCGTGCGATAACAGGTCAGCTGGTCACAGCCCTCAAAGAGCACTGGTGACACGTTGCCGTGCAGATCCATCGAGGTGCCCACGAGCACGTCCGGGCCGATCACCTCGCGGATCGCGGTGATCAGGTCGCCCTCGGCGTCGTCGAGACCGATCACGCTCATCGCACCGTGGATGTCGAACCAGAGGCCGTCCAGCGGTTCCTCGCGGACCAGGGCACGGAGGCCCTCGAGGATCTCGCGGCGCCAGGCCGCGTAGTCCTCGTGGGCGAGGGGTCCGCCGGGCAGCGCCCCGGCATGCAGGACGCCCAGCCACCTCGCGGCCTCGCGCAGGGATGAGCCCGGGGTGAGGAAGGGATGGCGTTCGAGGACGGCGTCTCCGCGGCGCACGTCGAAGTCGGCCGCCGTGGAGACGTAGGGCGTGAAGGTCGAGGACTCGATGTGGATCCCGCAGACCGCGATCCGGGGGAGGGGGCGGGTGGCGGTGTGGGGCATCGATGCTCCTGGTCTCACTGATCGTCGGCCGCGACCCCGAGCTGCCAGCTCACCCCGAACCGGTCCTGCACCCATCCGAACGGCCCGAAGCCGTAGTCGTCCAGGGGCATCATCGCCGTGCCGCCCTCGAGGAGGGCAGCGAACACGCGCTCCTGCTCGGCCTGGTCGGCGCAGTCGACCCACAGCGAGACGCCGGGCGACATGTCCCAGGCGTGCTCGATCGGGGAGTCGCTGAGGCGCAGGCGCTGGCCGGCTCCGACCTCGATCTCGGCGAGCTGGACAGCTCCCTCGGGAGCGCCGGAGCCCTCCGGCCACGGCTCACGGCTGAGCTCGCGACCGTCCTCGAACAGGCTCGTGTACAGGGCGATGGCGTCGGCGGCGTGCTGGCCGCGCGAGGGCTGCAGGGTGAGGAACGGGATCATGCGACGCATCGGAGCCTCCGGAGATCGAGCGGCGGGCGCGGGGTGCGTGAGCCGCCGCGGTGGCACCCAGTCTCCCGCATGGAACCGACGTCGGCAGGGAGTCCGCGGTTCCCGACGGGCGCCTCAGGGCGCCGCGAGGTGGTCCTCCACGTACTCCTGCACCATCTGAGCGAAGCTCTCGTCGCGCACGAAGCCCCGCTCCAGCAGGTCGTCGACCTCGAAGGCACCCGGCCAGGAGCCGACGATCGCCGTGATCCGCGCATCCGGCTCGTCCCGGACCAGGGAGCGTGCGACGTCGCCGCCGACCCGGCCGAGGGTCTCGAGCATCTCGCCGACGCTCACCGTGAGCCCCGGGATGTTCATGACCCGCCAGCTGCCCAGGTCCTCGGGCGGGAGGTCGAGGGCGTGGAGCAGGTTCGTCACGGCCGTGCGCGGAGCCGAGAGCCACATGAGCGTGTCGTGGGGGACCGGGCAGACGGACTCGACGCCCTGCAGGGGCTCACGGATGATCCCGCTCGCGAAGGAGCTCGCCGCGGAGTTCGGCCTGCCCGGCCGCACGCTGATCGTGGGCAGCCGGCACACCCGACCGTCGACGAAGCCCTTGCGGGAGTACTCGTTGACCAGGAGTTCGACCACGGCCTTCAGGGCGCCGTAGGTGGAGTCCGGCTGTGTCGCCCAGCTCGACGGGACCACGCTCGGCACCTCGCCCCCGAAGACGGCGAGCGAGCTGGTGGCGACGAACCGCAGCGGGGCGTCGGCGCCGGCGGAGACGGTGCGGGCACGCTCGAGCAGGGCGCGGGTGCCGTCGACGTTCACGTGCATCGAGAGGTCGAAGTCGTCCTCGGACCCACCCGAGAGCACCGCGGCCAGGTGGATGATCGCCGTCGTCTCCGGGCCGACGGCCTCTTCGAGGACTCCCTGGTCCGCGAGGTCCCCCACCACGGAGCGCACGCGCGGGCTCGTGTGCGCCGAAGGGGCGAGGTCCAGCGAGACCAGCTCCTCCTCGCCGCCGCGCTCGAGGAGCGCCTCGGTGACGAGGCCTCCCAGGAATCCTGCGCCGCCGGTGATCACGATGCTCATGCGTCCTCCTCGGACCTCGTCGTCTCGTCGTCTCTGTCCGGACCCTCGAAAGGAGCCTCGAGCTGGATGCCGGGCGTCGCCCGGACCGTCTGATCCATGTGCCCGCTCATCGCCTGTGCGGTCGCGGCGGGGTCGCGGTCCTGCAGCGCAGCGATCAGCCGCTCGTGCCAGGCGATCGCCGCCTCACGCACCTCCCGCGTGCTCGAGGTGCGCCGCCGGACCTCGAGCAGCATCTTCTGCAGGGGCGCGAAAGCGCCGGTCAGGAACGGGTTCCCCGCAGCCTCGATGATGATCTCGTGGAAGCGGACGTCCGCCTCGGCGGTGCGATCGACGTCGCCGTCCAGCTCGGTGCGCAGGGTCGTCAGCGTCGACTCGAGCGCCGCGATCTGCTCGTCGGTGATCCGCGACGCCGCCAGCTCCGCGATGCCCACCTCGAGGACCCGCCGGGCCTCCATCAGCTCGGAGACCAGCTCGCCGGAGTCCTCCGAGAGGCGAGCGCGCACGGCGACGACCTCCGGGTCCAGCACCGACCACTGCTCCACGGCGGCGATGCGGTTGCGCCGACCCTGCTGGACGTCGAGCACCCCGCGACCGACCAGGCCGCTCACCGCCTCGCGGACCGTCAGCCGGGAGACCTCGAGGCGTTCGGCGAGCCGTGCCTCGCTGGGGAGCTCGCTGCCCACGGCGAACTCGCGCTCGCCGATGGCTTCCAGCAGCGCCTGCGCGGCGCGGGTCGATGCCTTCATCGTGCCCCTCCGATCGAGAACCCTCGTCGCTCGCCGCTGCGCCCCCGGTGACCAAGGACGGTCCTGGACCCGGACGGAACGGCCCCGTCGGACCGTCGGCGCCGACGGGCTCGTTGACAGGGCGAGCATGCGCCTCCTAACTTATCTGATATCTGATGAGTGCGGGCGGTGATCCTCGCAGCCGACGCCACACCCACACTCGATCGGACGCCCTGGGGCCGGCTCCCCGCGAGCTCCGCTCCCGCTCAGGGAGCACCCCGCCGAACGGAATCGATGAGGATTTCATGTCACCCACCGTCCTGGTCCTGCTCGGGCTCGCCTCCGTCGCCGCGATCCTCGTGCTCATCATCAAGGCCAAGGCCCACCCCTTCCTCGCCCTGCTGCTGGTCTCGATCGCCCTCGCGCTCGCGGCCGGGATCCCGATGGGCAAGGTGATCCCCCTGCTCCAGGAGGGGATGGGCGAGACCCTCGGGTCGGTCGCCCTGATCGTCACCCTCGGCGCGATGCTGGGGCGGATCATCGAGGTCTCCGGCGGGGCCGAGGTCCTCGCTCAAGCCCTGCTCAAGGCCTTCGGGCCGCGCCGGGCGCCGTGGGCTCTCGGCGCGGCGTCGTTCCTGTTCGGGATCCCCGTCTTCGTGGACGTGGCGACGATCGTGCTGGTGCCGATCGTGCTCGCCGTCGCCCGTCGCATCACCGGGCGCGTCAACATGCTCGCCTACGCCCTGCCCACGGTCATGGCCCTGCTGACGGTCCACGTGGTGCTCCCGCCGCACCCCGGCATCGTCGGCGGCGCCGAGCTCATGAAGTCCGACGTCGGCCTCGTGCTCCTGGTCGGGCTGTTGCCGGCGATCGTCATGGGCCTGTTCTCGCAGTTCATCAGCGCAGTCCTGGTCAAGCGCACCTTCTCGCCCGTGCCGGCGGCGGGCTCGGGCGCTGCGGGCGTCCCCGGCAGCGGGACGGACGAGGCGGCCGGGAGCGGCGAGGGGACCGGACCCGAGGCCGGCGGAGGCACCGCCACCACGACCGCGACGAGGACCAGCACGGCCGTGCGACCCCCGAGCGTGGGTCTGGTGCTGGCGATGATCCTGGTCCCGCTGGTGCTGATCATGGCGCAGACCGTGAGCTCCCTGGTCCTGCCCGACTCCAACCCGGTGCGGGGCGTGTTCGACCTGGTCGGGGCCTCACCGGCCGCGCTGCTGATCGGCGTGCTGCTGGCGATCGGGTTCCTCGGACTGCGCCGGGGATGGGGGCTGCGCCGCGTCGAGGACGTCGTCGCCTCCTCGCTGCCCGCCACGGCCGCGGTCATCCTGATCACGGGGGCCGGCGGCACCTTCGGGCACGTGCTCGAGGGCACCGGGGTCGCCGAGGCCGTGGCCGGTGTCCTCACCGGGACCGGCCTGCCGGTGTTGCTGCTCGCCTGGCTGATGGCCGCCCTGATCCGCGCGGCCCAGGGCTCGGCCACCGTCGCCACCCTCACCACCGCCCCGCTGATCGCCCCCATGGTCGCCTCCGCCGGCCTCTCGGCGCCGCAGATCGCCCTGGTCACCATCACCATCGGGATCGGCTCGATGGCCCTCTCGCACGTGAACGACTCCCTGTTCTGGGTGTGGAGCCGCTACTTCCAGGTCGAGACCGGGGCGGCGCTGCGCTCCTACACCGTCGCGACCACGGTGACCTCGGTGGTCGGCTTCGCGGTCGCCTGCCTGATGTGGCCCCTCGTCGCCCTCATCTCCTGAACCATCCGCCCCGGAAGGAACAGCCCATGTCCCCCTCGGCCCCCACGGCCCCCTCGCGTCGAGTGCTCGTCCTCGACGACGACCCCACCGGCTCGCAGTGCGTCGCCGGGGTGGACGTCGTCCTCACCCCCGAGGGCGCGACCATCGCCCAGGCACTGCGCGAGCCCGGTTCGACGTGCTTCGTCCTGACCAACACCCGCGCCCTCGACGAGGCCGACGCCGTGGCGGTGAACCGCCGGGTGCTGGAGGACGTGATCGCCGCGGGCGTCGACCCCCGCGGCCTGCACGTGGTCTCCCGCTCCGACTCCACCCTGCGCGGGCACGTGATCACCGAGCCGTCTGCCCTGGCCGACGTGCTCGCCGCGCACGACCGCGACGTCGACGGGATCCTGTTCTGCCCGGCGATGATCGAGGCCGGCAGGCTCACCGAGGGCGGGATCCACCGGGCCCGCATCGACGGCGAGCTCGTCGAGGTCGCCTCGACGCCCTTCGCGGCCGACGCCACCTTCGGGTACTCCCGCTCGGACCTCGCCGGCTTCCTCGAGGAGCGCTCCGGGGGAGCGGTGCGTGCGGGCGACGTGCTCCAGGTGGGGCTCGAGGACATCCGCGACGGCGGCGTGGACCGCGTCACCGAGATCCTCGCCGCGGCGCGGGAGCGGCAGTGGATCGCCGTGGACGCCGTGGAATACGAGGACATGGAGGTCGTCGTCGCAGCCCTCGCTCGCGTCGAGGAGCAGGGGCACGTGCTGCTGACGCGCTGCGCCCCTTCCTTCGTCCGCCCCCTCGCCGGCCAGCACGGCGCACAGGTCCTCGCCGCCGAGGACGTCCCGGGGGATCCCTCGAGATCCGACCACGGGCTGGTCGTCGTCGGCTCCCACGTGCCGCTGACCACGCGCCAGCTCGAGCGGCTGCGCGGGCGCGGCGGCATCGAGGAGCTCGAGCTCGAGGTGCCCAGGCTGCTGGACGCCGACTCGCGACGTCGTCACCTCGACGAGGTGGTGGCCGGTGCGCGCGAGGCCCTGGAGCGCTCCGAGGTCGTGGTCTCCACCAGCAGGGACCTCGTGCGCAACGACAGCCCCGACGAGTCCCTCGCGATCGCCCGGTCCGTCTCCGACGCGGTCGTCGAGGTCGTGCAGCAGCTGCGCTCCTCGCGCCCGTCGTGGGTCGTCGCCAAGGGAGGGATCACCTCCCACGAGGTCGCCGCGAGCGGCCTGCAGATCCGTCGCGCCGAGGTCGCGGGCCAGTTCTTCCCCGGTCAGATCTCGCTGTTCGATCCGATCGATGCTCCCGAGGAGGTGCTCGGGACGCCCTACGTCGTCTTCCCCGGGAACGTCGGCGGCGACGACGCCCTCGCCGAGGTCGTCGAGGTGCTGGCCAGGGCGCAGGCCGCCTCTGCCCCAGCCAGCATCCCGAACCCCGCCACCCCGGACACCACCGCCCCGGACACCACCGCACGAGGAGACCACGATGAGTGAGACGACGCCGCTGGATGCCACCCGGATCGGGTGGATCGGCCTCGGGGCGATGGGGAGCCCCATGGCCACTCTCGCCGCCGCGGCCGGGGCGTTCGTGACCGCCTACGACGTGAATCCCCGCGCCCTCGAGGAGCTCGACCCGCGCGTGCGGGGTGCCGAGAGCGCTCGCGAGGCCGTCGGCGGCTGCGACCTCGCCGTCGTGATGGTCGCGACGGGTGCCCAGCTGGACGAGGTCCTGTTCGGCGAGGCCGGGATCGGCGAGGCGTTGGACCCCGGGTCCCTGCTGCTGATCATGTCGACCGTGGGCCCCTCGGCCGTCGAATCGGCCGCTCGCGCCGTGGAGGGCCGCGGTGTGGCCGTGGTCGATGCTCCCGTCTCCGGGGGCACCGCGCGGGCGGGGACCGGGGAGCTGCTGATCATGGTGGGCGGCCCCGGGGCGGACGTCGACCGCACCCGCCCGCTGCTGGACGTGCTCGCGGCGAACGCGCCGCTGGTCGGCACCACCGTGGGCGACGGCCAGCGGTTCAAGGTGGTCAACCAGCTGCTGTGCGGGGTGCACATCGCGGCGGCGGGCGAGGCCCTCTCCCTCGCGGACGCCATGGGGCTGGACACCGCCCAGGTGCTCGAGGTGCTCGGCGGCGGGGCCGCGGCCTCGTTCATGCTCGCCGACCGCGGCACGCGTATGGTCGCCGGCGAGTTCGACGAGGTGCGCTCGGCGCTGGACATCTTCGTCAAGGACATGGGGCTGGTGGCCCAGGCCGCCCGCGAGGTCGATCAGCCCGTGCCGGTCGCGGCCGCGGCCGAGCAGCTGTACGTCCAGGGCCGCCGCGACGGACTGGGCCGCAAGGACGACTCGATCGTCTACTCGGTCGCGCGGGGCGGGAGGGCCGGCGGGACGACCGGAGGCTGAGCCGACGTCGGACGCCGGGCCGACGCCGGACGCGTCGCGCGGTGACCCCCGAGCGGGGTCACCGCGCGAGCGCCTCCTGCTCCAGCTCCATCGCCTCGAGCACCGCACGCGCCCACGCCGGGTCGTCCGTGGTGAGGGTGTCGACGCCGAGCTCGGCCGCGAACACGACCGCATCGGGATCGTTCAGCGTCCAGGCGTTCAGGGCCAGCCCCATCGCCTGCGCCCTGATCACGTCGTGCTCGCGCAGGTTCGTCAGGGTCAGCCCGAAGGTGCGGGCGCCGATGCCGATCGCGTAGTCCCAGTCGTCCTCCGTGGGGGTCTTCGTGATCAGGCCGATCGCCTGCTGGGGTGCGACCCGCCGCACGGTCTCCAGCGCCTCGCGCAGGAACGAGATGACGACGACGCGGTCCCTGCCGTGGGCCTCGACGACCCCGTGGGCGGCAGGCGCCGGCAGTGTTTCGTCCGACGGGGCATCCCGCACGGCGACCGTCGCGTCCTCCTGCGCGGCAGCGGCCCGGGAGAGCAGCAGACGCGCGACGGGCTCGGCAGCCGCGGGGGCCTTCACCTCGAGCAGCAGCGGGACCTGCGCCTCCGCCGCGAGGTCGAGGACCTCCTCGAGGGAGGGGATCGGTTCGCCATCGGCACCGTCCCGTTCGTGCTCGCGCCCTCCGCTCACGCGCACGTCGGCCAGCTCGGCGGTGGTGAGCTCGGCGATCGCCCCGGAGCGCCGCGGCGAGTCCTCGGCCACGGTGCGGTCGATGCGCGCGTCGTGGATGACCACCAGGCGACCGTCGGCGCTCAGGTGCACGTCGCACTCGAGCAGGTCGGCGCCGTCGGCGACGGCTCGGCGGAAGGAGGTCAGCGTGTTCTCGGGCAGCACGTTCTTCGCGCCGCGGTGCCCGACGACCAGGGAGCGCATCAGCCGATCACCTTCTCGATGTCCTCGCGGTTGTCGTCCAGGACCTTCTGGAGCTTCGGGGCGAGGGCGTCGAGGACGGGCTTGGCGTCCTTGTCGTCGCCGTAGACCTGGGCCATCGCCGCCGCGATCTCGGTGACCGCGC
This sequence comes from Brachybacterium endophyticum, assembly GCF_003130585.1. GTDB lineage: Bacteria > Actinomycetota > Actinomycetes > Actinomycetales > Dermabacteraceae > Brachybacterium > Brachybacterium endophyticum. Next base: position 40,653 of record NZ_QFKX01000001.1, read on the forward strand.
CCTGGAACCAGTTGGTGCGGTCGGCCGTGTGGGCGTTCTCCAGCTGGTCCAGCGCGACCTTGAAGTTCGGGTCCTGCTTCACGAGGTCCTTCACGATCGTGGTGTCCTTGGCGGCCTTCACGATCGGCACGTAGCCGGTGCCCTTGTGCCAGCGGGCGGAGTTCTCGGGCTCGGCGAGGAAGCGGAACAGCTCGGCGCAGGCGTCCTGTCGGTCCTTGGAGTCCCCGCGCACGATCGACAGTCCGCTGCCGCCGGTGGGGACCTTCGTGGGTGCGTTGACCTGGCCCAGCATGAAGGCCGCGCCGACCTCGAAGTCCGCCTCGTCGGTGAAGCCGCGCAGCGAGGCGGTGGAGCCGCGGGTGCCCGCCGAGATGCCGGTGGTGAAGTCGGTGCCGGAGGCCTTGGCCATGTACGCGAACTTGTCCTCGTGGATGAACTTCCGCTGCCACTCGAGCCACTCGACGCCGGCATCCTGGTTGATCGTGACCTCGAAGTCCTCGGAGTTCTTGCCGCCGAATGCCCAGATGTCGGCCTGGCCGAACCATTCGTCCTCCGCGCCGAAGGTCATCGCCGCGAGCGGCTTGCCGTCGACCTTGACCTTGGTGAGCTCGGGGGCGAACTCGGCGAGGTCGTCCCAGGTCTTCGGCCCCTCCTCGGGCAGTCCCAGCTTCGTGTACTGCGTCTTGTTGTAGTAGAAGAGCGGGTTGGAGCGGGCGAAGGGCACCACGTAGGTGCTGCCGGCGGCCTTCCCCTCGTTCACGTAGTTGGGCAGGTAGACGTCGAGGTTCCAGTCGTCGTCGAAGTAGCCGTCCAGCGGTGCGAGGGCGCTGGAGAAGTAGAACTGCAGCCACTGCATCTCGGGGAAGCAGACGATGTCCGGGACGGCCTTGGCCTGCAGGGCGGCCGTGAACTTCTGGTTCAGGTCGGCGTAGGAGCCCTGGGACTCGCTGATCGCGACGATGTCGTCCTGCGACTCGTTGAACCTCTTCAGCAGGTCCTGGACCTCGGTGTACAGGTTCCCCGTGAACGGTGCCCAGAACAGGATCGGCGTGCGGTCCTCGTACTTCGCAGGCACCTCGAGGTCCGCCTGGGAGAAGCCGGTGCGCACGGGATCGGAGGCGTCGTCGGAGCCTCCGCCGGGGGCCCCGCAGGCGGTGATGCCCAGGCCCGCGGCGCCCAGCCCGATCCCGGTGAGGAGCGTTCTGCGGGTGGGCGTCAGGCGAGCTCGGCGGGGCGGGGTGAGGAGAGAGCGGGACATGGGCGGACCTCCGGATCAGTGGGGTGAGGAGACGCGTCGGGAGAGGACAGGGAAGAGGGCTGACTACTTGAGGGCTCCGGCGGCCATGCCGCCGATGATGCGGCGCTGGGCCAGGAAGAACAGCAGGAGCATCGGGCCGGCGGCGATCACGGTGCCGGCCAGCAGCGCGCCCCAGTTCGTGTAGCCCTCCTGGCTGCGCAGGAACAGCAGTCCGATGGGCAGGGTGCGCATCGAGGCGGTCGAGGTGACGATGAGCGGCCAGACGTACTCGTTCCACTTCCCGACCAGCACGATCAGCGTCGCGGTGAGGATCATCGGCCAGCTCATGGGGACGACGATCAGGACCATGCGACGCAGGTGCCCGGCACCGTCGACCTCGGCGGCCTGCAGGATCTCGGGATCGATCGTGCGCATCTGCTGGTAGAGCAGGAACATCGCGAAGGCCGAGCCGATGCCCGGCAGGATCATGCCCTGGTAGGTGTTCAGCCAGCCCAGGTTCCCCACGGTGATGTAGTTGACGATCAGCGTCACGTGGCCCGGCAGCATCATCGAGCCGATCAGGAAGAGGAACAGGACTCGCTTGATCCGCACGTGCACGAAGGCGAAGGCGTAGGCGCACAGGATCGCGTTGACCATCTCCAGAGCGGTGCCGACGGAGGTGGTGATCAGGGAGTTGATCAGGAAGCGGTCGAAGGGCGCCGCCTCCCAGGCCGAGCGGAAGTTGTCCAGGTGGAGCGACGTCGGGACCCACTTCAGGGGCCACGAGTAGATGTCCGCGTTGGACTTCACGGCCCCGCTGAACAGCCAGTAGATCGGCACCAGGAACACGAGCAGCGAGGCGATGACCAGGGCTGTCAGCACGATGGTCTGCCACAGGGGGCGGTGGAGGTCGGCCGATCGTCGCTGCTGGCTGCGACCGGCGCGCAGTCGGGAGAGCGGGCCGGGGGAGCGCACGGTGGTGGTCATGACGCGTAGGTCACCTTCTTCTCGCCGAAGCGGACCTGCACGAACGTCAGCACGAGCAGCAGGACGAGCAGCACCGTCGCGGCGGAGGACGCCTTGCCGATGTCGAACTTCTGGAAGGCCTCCTCGTAGATCATCCAGCTGAGCGTGGAGGAGGAGATCCCGGGGCCGCCATTGGTGAGGATCGAGATGAGGTCGAAGGCCTGCGCGGCCGCGATCACCCCGGTCACCGAGAGGAAGAAGGTGATGGGGCTCAGCAGCGGCAGCACCATGTGGCGCAGCATCGTCAGCCCGTGGGCGCCGTCGAGCGAGGCCGCCTCGAGCACGTCGCCGGGAAGGTCGAGGATCGCGGTGTAGTAGATGACGGTGACGAAGCCGAGCCGCTGCCAGAGGTAGGCGACCGTGACTGCGGCGAGCGACCAGTCCGAGGTCGTCGTCCACTGTGGTGAATCCGCCCCCACCAGGTTGAACAGGAAGCGGGAGAGCCCGAAGCTGGGGTCGAACATGAACAGCCAGAGCATGCCGACGGCCGCCCCCGGGAGCATGTGCGGGGCGAAGGCGAAGGTGCGCACCATCCCGGTGAACGGCACCTTCGTGGCCAGCAGGGATCCCAGCAGCACCCCGCCCACGAGCGAGCCGACCACGGTGACCGTGGTGAACACGAGCGTGTTCAGCATGATCGTCCAGAAGTCCGGATCGTCGAACAGGTCGACGTAGTTCTGCAGCCCTGCCCACTCTGGCATCGGTGCGACGAGGTCCCAGTCCATGAAGCTCAGGACGATCGTGTAGATCGCGGGCCAGTAGGAGAAGACCAGGATCGCCGCGAGGTTCGGCAGCATCAGCAGGGTGAAGAGGATTCCTTCGCGGATCGCACGCCGGCGGCGAACGGGGTTCGTGGGCCGCCGGCGCCGTCGCCGACGGGGCGTGGGCTCTGCGGGAGCGGCATCGGGGACGACGGGAGCATCGTCCGGGGAAGCGGAGATGGGAGGGGAGAGCACCGTGGTGCGCGCTGGCGCAGCGGTGGAGGGGGAGGAGGACAAGCGGGGCTCCTCGGGAGGAGGGATCGAGGCAGGTCTCTGGTGCTCGCCGCGGGGGCGAGGCGATCCTCACCGTAGGAAGGGTCGAGCGGCCCGGCAATCTTCACGAACGGCATGTGGCCGAAGGGTGGATCCGTCGCGTAACTGCAGGCCAAGGGGCTATGTGGTGCGGAGTGTGCGACATCGGGGCTGCGTGGGCGTCCGATTCGGGGGCGGACGTCGGCCGGGGTTCACGCAGAGTTCCGGAGACGTTGCGGTGAACGCCGCGGGCCGGGACCGCCGGGAGGTCGAGTCGGGGCCGGAGCGTCATCTGACCGCCATGTGTTCGTGGTGCTCGTGGTGCATGGCGGGTGTGCCCGACCGATCAGCGGACCCCGTGGCGAGGACCGCCGGGATAGGCAGAGGCTGGACCTCCGAGCAGGCCGGGATCAGAACGGCGATCGCCACCCTGATCCCGGCCCGAGGATGACCAGCCGAGAAGAAGGACCATGCCCGACACCCGCCCCACCTCCGACCAGACTGCCGTCCTCTCCTTCGAGGACGTCACCTTCCAGCGCTCCGGGAAGCTGATCCTTCCCGGTGTCACCTTCGCGATCGGTCGCGGCGAGCACTGGGTGATGCTCGGGGTCAACGGCGCCGGGAAGTCCACCATCCTGAACCTCGCCGGGGGCAACGCCCACCCCACGAGCGGCACCGTCGAGGTGCTCGGCGACAGGGTGGGCCGCGTGGAACTGCGCGCTTTGCGCGAGCGCATCGGGCACGTGGACCCGCGCCACACGATCCGTTCGCCGCTCACGATCGAAGAGGTCGTGCTCACCGGCTTCACCGGGACGGCCGAACGGATGATGCGCTGGGTGCCCGAGCCCGCGCAGATCGCCCGCGCCCGTGAGCTCATGGACATGCTGGGACTGGCCGCGAAGAGCGAATCCGTCTGGCCCACGCTCTCCCAGGGCGAGCGCGGCCGGGCGCTGATCGCGCGGGCACTGGTGACCGACCCCGAACTCCTGCTGCTCGACGAGCCGACGACGGGGCTGGACGTCGCCGCCCGCGAACAGCTCATCGAGACCCTCGAGGTGCTGCCGACGAACCACCCCGACCTCACGTCACTGCTGATCACCCATCACCTCGAGGAGATCCCGACGACCGTCACCCACGCGCTGCTGCTGCGCGGCGGCGCCCCGAGCGCGCAGGGTCCGATCGACGAGGTGCTCACCACCGAAGCGGTCTCGCACGCCTTCGATCATCCGATCGCCGTGCGGCACGAGGACGGTCGCTGGAGCGCACGGTCGATCCGGCGCTGACAACGAAGGGGTCGCAGCCTGCGGTGGTGGCTCTTCGGCACGCCTCCATCGCTATCGGTCCGCCCCTGGCGGTTAGTCTGAGTGCCCACCGCCCTCCATCGACTACAGGTGGCGTGTGGACCATGAGCAGCACCCGCCCGTGCAACGGAAGCACGACACCAGCGCGCCCCAGAGAAGCGCTGTCGGTCGAAGTTCTGGCCTATTGAGGGGACTCGGCAGTAGTCGACGTGTTGCGTGGTCGGCATTGAGTGGTTGTGTCGCACTGGGATGGTCGGACCACGGTGCGCTACAGATGTGTCGCAAAACTGCCGCCGTGGACCCTATTGGGAACCGTGGCATCTCTTCACGCAGAATGTCGCGCTGGGGTATACCTCATTGGGTCACAGGTCCCTCACCGGGGGTCGGATTGCCCATCAAATATCCGGTTGCCCCGTGGAGAGCCGAAGGCTCGCTACATAGCAGGCAGGACGGCCATCTCCACGGAGTCGGCTGTCCCGCCTGCTGCCGTCTGAGGGGACCTCCGCCTGGGCAATCTAGGAGCTACCGGTTCAACATGAGGTGGCTTGAGTCGGTCGGGGCTTCAGCGCACTACCGGCGACCGTTGCAACCCCGACGTGTCGGACCCGGGCGGCGAACGCGGAAGCCTTCACCGCTCGTAATATGAGGAGGCGACTGTTTGCGCTGAGTCGCTATAGGCCGCCCCACCAAGGAGCTCCCATGTCGCCGACACTGTTAACGGTCGTCCGATACGGCGCCACGGCAGTCGCGGGGGCAGTCCTCGGAGTCGGGCTTGCATACCTCTTGGATCCACCCCCCGCTCCGGCCACTTTTCGGGAGTCACTGCTGGACTTCGCCACCAGTCCAGGACTCGGCGGGCTAGCCGCAGTAGTCGCCGCGTTCATCGCTTACACCGCCGCCCGGAAGTCACGCGAGGCGACCGAACGAGCTGGAAAGCTTGCACAGTGGTGGGAAAACGCGAGGTGGGCGACGGACATGCTGCTCACCGCATCGACCACCGACCGAGCAGAGTCCACGTCCGAGGCGCGGGAGGAGAGGCGGTACGGCTTCTTCTCACGCCCTTCCCAGACCAAGAGCCAGACAGAAGATCGAGCAGAAGCTCGATCGGGGTGGCCGGAGCTGTCTGACCCCGACGCCGAAGCCGCAATCATCGTGCTCAAGCACTTGGGAGACACCGCCCCGAGCCCTGAGCTCAACGGCTTCATCTTGCAAGTCATGGGGCAGGTCCTCGGAGTCGCCGAAGACGCCGGAGATGAGCCTGCCGCGGCTTCACCTGGCATCGAACCTGAGGCTGAGCGATAATGGGGCAGAGGAAAGGCGGTGGGCAACCATGAGGACTAGCCGATCAATCCGTAGCTCCACCCCTTCGGGACGCTACGTCTCCAAGACGCAGACCTCGCATCGGACTGGGCGCGCATCCTCGGGAACTTCGAGCAGCCGCACCGTGACACGAGCAGCGGGCGAAGCACAGATCGGGGGCGCGGACGCCGCCGGTCAGATGCCTGACCTGGCTGAGGTGCGCTACCAGAAGAACCGCCGCGCAGCAGCGCAGGTCTACGTAGAGGCCGCTGAGCGCCTCAACCGCAAGGTCCCTACGCGCATCCGCCGTATCGCTGAAGGGGCCTGAGGGCTTCGATCTACCGGTCTCGATGCCCGTGCGGCCGCCTTCGAGGAACTGGCGCTTCCAGTTCCCCACGGACTGCTCGGACACCTTCGCCCGTCTCGCGGCCTCGGCGATGGTGACCTCGCCGGCCAGGACGGACAGCACGATCCGGACCTTCTCCTCGGCCGCAATGGTGGGTGGCTTCGCCATAACAATCAGACTCCTTCAGGTCAGACCCGCAAGCAACGGGTCCTGCCATTAAGTCTGACGCGCGACAGCGAGGCCACCATGGCCCTACTCGTCCCGAATGCCGCCGCAGAGCTGGCCGGACCTGAACTCATCACGGCATGATCTGACCTGCAGAGACCCTCGCGAGCGACTTACACCAACCGAGGGGACGCCACCGCTCAGGACCACTCGCGCGAGCCCGGACGGCCTCAGCCGCAGCCATTTCGACGGTCGCGCCCCGACCAAGATGGGTCGGGCGGGTGGCTGCGCCTTCACTTCATCGCCGTGGCCCGCGGCCGTAGGCCAGGAAGTTTGCCCGGTGGCCCGCCACTCGGACTGACTGGGTGGCTCAACTGTTGACATCGCGGGTGTTGAGCGGGTTACATTGAGGTCAGACCACCTGGTCACCTGAGACCACTTCGGTCCAGTGCGCGGGGCAGGCACGGCTCGGGTTGCCGTCCTCGTCTCGGCGATCCACGTCAATGCAAAGGAGCAGCGATGTCCTCGCTCGACTACACCTACACCCACATCGACACGCTCATCGACCGCTCAGCCTGGGTAGCGCCGGTGATCGACCCGAAGAAGACGATGCTTCTGGTCCTGGACATGCAGAAGGCTTGTGCGCAGCCCGGTGGCGCTATGTACATCCCCAGCACCGGCGGGGCCCCTGAGGGCAAGGACGTCGTACAGCCGGTCGTCAACGTCCTGGAAGCTTGCCGTTCTAAGGGCATTCCCGTGGTGTGGTCGTTGTGGGGGCTGCGCCCTGACGGCAAGGACGCCGGTTTCGCCGACGTGAAGTGGGGCCTGCAGGGCGCGCTGGCGCAGTTCCCGGGCGCCTGGGGTAACGGGGGCGATGAGCTAGTCGACGAGCTCAAGCCGCTCCCGGACGAGCCGGTGTTCCGCAAGCACCGTTTCAGCTCGTTCTACGGGACAGCGCTGACCGAATACATGCGCAGGGCCGGCTGCGACACCCTTGTGGTCGCGGGCCTGTCCACCGGCAACTGTCAGATCGCTACTGCTATCGACGGGGCCAACCAGGATTTCAAGATCGTCGTACTGGCCGACACCACAGCAGCCATTCCGTCCGGCAAGGACGACCCGATGGGCTACGGCCAGCACTGGGAGGCGCTGCGCCAGATCCAGGCCAACCACGGCGACGTGCGCACCAGCATCGAGTTCCTGAAGATGATCAACGCTTGAGCGGGACACGAGACTTCGTATTCCCCGACGAACGACGAACGACGAACGAGAGGACGTGACATGTCGATTTCCGGTAAGAAGGTCGCCCTGCTGATCGAGGACGAGTACCAGATTCTCGAGGGCTGGTATCCCCACCTGCGTCTCCAGGAGGCCGGTGCCGATGTGAAGGTGATCGGTAGCGGCACCAAGGGCAGCTACGAGAGCAAGGAGCACTACCCGATGGAGGCGGACGCTGCTGCCTCCGAGGTCTCGGCCGCCGACTTCGACGCGGTGGTCATCCCCGGCGGATTCGCGCCGGACAATATGCGCCTGCACCCCGAAATGATCGACCTGGTGAAGGACGCCTACGAGTCCGGCAAGCTGGTCGCCGCGATCTGTCACGGCGGTTGGATACTCGCCTCCGCGGGCGCCACCAAGGGCCGCAAGATCACCGGCTACCTGCCGATCAAGACCGACGTCGAGAACGCCGGAGGCACCTGGGTCGACGCGCCGGTGGTCGAGGACGGCAACGTCATCACCTCCCGCACGCCGGTCGATCTGCCCGACTTCGGCCGGGCGATCGTCAGCTATCTCGAGCGCGCCTGACCCGAGGGGGTCGACGACGTCCCGCAAAGGAGGGGGAACATGACAGATCTGAGCGTGACCGCGCGCGACGCCAAGCCGCCCCTGGGCGGCTGGCTGCCCGGGGTCCGGCTGACCGAGACGCAGGCCGCGGTGCTGAACGCCGCGGCGGACGAGCTCATCCCGGGTGGCGACGGCTTCCCGCCGCCCAGCGAGGTCGACGTGATCTCGTTCATCGGCCGGTACGTGACGCCGTCGGGGCTGGAACCCAGGTGGTTCCCATTCCTCGGCGAGGACGACTTCCGGGCCCGGCTCGACGGGCTCGGGCAGGAGTTCGCCGACGCCACCTCGGCGCAGCGCGTGACGGTCCTGGAAGGGCTGGAGCGCGACGAGCAGGAGTTCTTCACGCGTCTGCGAGACGTCGTCTACCACGCGTACTACTCCCGGCCCGAGGTCATCCGGGCCGTCAACCGCCTGCCCGCGGGCCGGGACTACCGCAACAGCCCCCAGCCCTACGGCTACTCCGACGTCATGGACGACTGGGACGACGAGCTGCTGAGCCGGGTGCGCGGCACCTACATCCGGACCGAGGAGGTGCGACGGGTCGCGATCCCCGCCGGCCTCCCGATGTGTTCGGCACGGCAGGCCCGGGAAGCAGGAGAGAACTGATGGCGGCGTACACGGAGACCGACGTCCTGGTGATCGGGGCCGGCGCCGGCGGTGGAGCGGTGAGCAAGCGGCTCAGCGACGCCGGCATCAAGGTCGTCTGCCTAGAGCAGGGCGACTGGGTCCACCCGATGGACCACCCGCACATGTACGACGGCTGGGAGCTCGAGCGCAAGCGAAGCTGGTCGTTCGAGCCCAACGTCCGGAAGTTCCCCGAGGACTACCCGGTCACCGGCAACACGACCCCTTACACCTTCACCGGGGTGGGCGGCTCGACGCTGCACTATGCGGCGGCCTGGCCCCGGTTCAAGCCGGTCGACTTCCGCAAGGGCACCGAGCACGGCGTCGAGGGCACCATCGACTGGCCGATCTCCTACGAGGAGCTCGAGCCGTTCTACGCGATCAACGACGCCGAGATCGGCGTGGCCCGCCGGACCGGCGACCCCGGCAACCCGGCACGCCCCGAGGGGTGGGGCCCGGCCAGCCGCGGCGGCAAGGTCGGGCACAAGATGGGCTCGGGCTTCGACAAGCTCGGCTGGCACTGGTGGCCCGCCGACAACGCGATCCTCACCCGCACCAAGGACAACCGGCTCGCGTGCAACGACTGCGGCTTCTGCCTCGCGGGCTGCCCCCGGCACTCGATCGCCTCGACCGACGTGTCGTACTGGCCGGCGGCCCTGCGCAACGGCGTCGACCTTCGCGTGAACGCCCGGGTCGAGCAGATCAACGCGAAGAACGGCCGGGCCACCGGCGCCACCTACATCGACCGGGTGACCGGGCAGCGACACGAGGTGCGGGCCGGGATCGTGGTGGTCGCCGCGAACGCCATCGGCACCCCCCGGCTGCTGCTGATGTCCGCGCAGCAGGGCCACCCGGACGGGCTCGCCAACTCCAACGGCCTGGTCGGCACGCACTTGATATACCACAGCTGGTCCTTCATGGACTTCTGGTTCGACGAGCCGCTCGAGGGCTTCAAAGGCCCGGAGCCCGCCGTGCTCTACAGCCAGGAGTTCTACGACAGCGACCCGTCCCGGGGATTCATCAACGGCTTCTCGCTCCAGGTCGGTACCTCTCTGGGCGCCGCGACCAGCGCGCTCGGGACGAACACCGGCAACCTCGCGCCCTGGGGCGCCGGGCACCGCAGCTTCTTCGACGAGCACTTCGGCCGGCACGCGCTGATCTACGTGCAGGGCGAGGACCTGCCGGTGCGCACCAACCGGGTCACCCTCGATCCCGACGTGCGGGACTCCAGCGGGTTGCCCGCGCCGCACGTCTACTACGAGCTGCACGAGAACGACCGCAGGCTCGTCGAGTGGGGCCAGCAGCGCGCCCGCGAGGCCGCGGACGCCGCCGGTGACGTCATCGACACCACCACGAGCGGCATCGGCGGGATCGACGCGCCACCGCCCGGTTGGCACATCATGGGTACCTGCCGGATGGGCAACACTCCCGAGGACTCGGTCACGAACAAGTGGAACCAGACCTGGGACGTGCCCAACCTGTTCATCACCGATGCCAGCTCGCTCACCACAGGTGCCGCGGTCAACCCCACCAGCACGCTGCAAGCCGTCGCGGTCCGCGCCGCGGAGTACATCAAGAGCCGCCACCGGGACATCGCGTCGCAGACGATCACCCCGAGCAACGCGGACGCGCCCGCGCTGTAGCGCGCCGCTGTCTGCCCCACCCGTTCCCGCGCCCGAGGGCGATCTCCCCCGGGCCGGGGCACACCATCATGCGCCGGCACCGCTGCCGGCGTGGAGAGGAAGGCACATGTCTAACGCCAAGAAACCCGAGCCGGTCGATGCGATCGTCGTCGGGCTCGGAGCCACCGGTGCGACGGCCGCGAAGGTGCTCAGCGAGGCCGGCCTCAAGGTCGTCGGCTTCGACCGCGGCCCGTGGTTGTCCGCGAAGGACCACTACTCCGGCGACGAGCTCAAGTTCGTCAACCGCAACTACCTGTGGCCGGACCCGAACCTGTTTCCCCGCACCCTGCGCCACGACGAGACCTCGGAGGCCGAGCGATTCCCGTTCTCGCCCACCCCGCAGCTCGTCGGCGGCGGCACGAACCACTGGGCGGGCTGGGTGCCGCGGCCGCGCGAGTCGGACTTCCTGCAGCGCAGCCTGCACGGGGACCTCGACGGTGCGAGCCTGGCGGACTGGCCGATTCGGTACGAGCACCTCGAGCCCTACCTGACCAAGGTGGAATGGGAATTCGGGATCTCCGGCATCGCCGGGGCGGACAAGTACGAGCCCTTCCGGAGCAAGGGCTACCCGAGTATGCCGCTACGCCCGACGAAGTTCGGCAAGCGCTTCTACGACGCCTGCAACAAGATGGGCGTCAATGGCTTCCCGATCCCGCACGCGATGGTCACCAACGACCACAAGGGCCGGGACCCGTTCAACACCACCAGCTTCTGGAATCAGTACGGCGACCCGAGTACCGCTCGCTCGAACACGCTGACCACGTTCATCCCGGAGGCCGTGGCCACCGGGAACTTCGAGCTCCGCTCGGAGTCCTTCGTCCGTGAGATCACCGTCGGCAAGGACGGCCGGGCCACCGGTGTCGTCTACGTGGACCAGGACGGCGTCGAGAGGGCGCAGGAGGCGAAGGTGGTCGTGCTCGGTCTCGGCGCGATCGAGTCCGCCCGGCTGATGCTGATGTCGACGTCCCCGCAGTTCCCCGACGGCCTAGGCAACTCCAGCGGCATGGTCGGCAAGAACGCGACCTTCCACGAGTACGTCTTCGCGGTGGGCCTGTTCGACCAGGAGATCGACGACCCGCTGTACGGTTGGGCCGGCAACTACATCTCGGGAGGCACCTTCGAGTTCTACGAGACCGACGAGAATCGCGGCCACATCGGCGGCTGCCTCATCTCCGCCTCGCAGACCTGTCATCCGATCAACTGGGTCTTTCCCGGCCGGCCGACGTGGGGTCAGTCGCTCAAGGACGCCGACCGCAGCTACTTCAACTTCGCGATGAAGATCGGGGCGATCCTGCACGACATGCCGGTCGAGTCGAATCGTGTCGACCTCGACCCAACGGTCAAGGACGCCTGGGGCCTGCCGGTCGCCAGGATCACGCACAAGCCCCACGCCAACGACGTGGCCATGAGCAAGTGGCAGGTCGACAAGAACGCGGAGATCCTGCAGGTCGCCGGCGCGAGCAAGACGGTGCCGGTCTACCTGGACCGGATGACCGGCAACACCTGCCACCAGCACGGCACAGCCCGGATGGGAACCGACCCGTCCACGACCGTGCTGAACGAGTGGTGCCAGTCCCATGACGTGGACAACCTCTTCGTCGTCGACGGGTCCTGCTTCCCGAGCTCCACCGGGGTCAACCCCACGCTGACGATGATGGCCAACGCCTGGCGCGTGTCTGAATACATCAGCGACGTCTGGTCCAAAGGCCGCGACGAGCACATCACGCTCGACTGAAATCCACCACTCCCGCAGCTCCACCCACGGAAAGGAGGGCGTCATGACGCTAAAGGCCGACTGGGAGGTCGTCGGTTCCCCGATCGATCCCGATTCCGACGAGCGACTGTTCTTCACCGACCACGAGTGGGACACGATCGAGGCGGCCACCGCCCGCATCATCCCCACGGACCACGACCCGGGTGCCCGCGAGGCGCGGGTAGTCGTGTTCCTCGACCGCTACCTCTCGGGTATCGACTACATCTTCGCCGCCGCCGACGGCAGCGGGTTCCTCAAGCTGACCGGCAAGTTCGCCGACGCGTGGCGGGCCCGGATGTCGGACATGCAACGGACCTACCGCGAGGGCATCCGGACACTCGACACGCTCGCCGAAGAACACTTCGACCGGCGGTTCGTCGCGCTCACGGAGTCCGAGCAGGACACCGTGCTGGAAGCTCTGTCCGGTTCTGCCAAGCCCGGGCCGGTCACGCTGGGCACGAGCGAGGCGGTCCAGACCTTCCTGCAGGGCGTGTTCGACCAGGGGCTGCCCTTCTTCGAGGCGCTGTGCCTGCACACCCGGCAGGGCTTCTACTGCGACCCCGTCTACGGCGGCAACCGCAACCGAGTCGGCTGGGACGTCATCGGCTTTCCCGGCCCCATGACTCTGAAGGACACGATGGACGGCACCTACAGCACGACGGAGTTCTTCCATGTCGGTGACTACGACTGGAACGAGCTCGTCCCGCATCTCGGAAAGGTCGGCTGATGCGAATCACCAGTGTCGAGGCGAGGCCACTCGGGACACCGCTGGACGAACCACTTCGGTGGGGCGCCATGGTGGTCACCTCGAAGGGCGGCATCGTCGTACGGGTCACCACCGACGAGGGTCTGGTCGGGATCGGCGAAGCGGGATTCTCCTCGGAGTACTTCCCGACCGTCGGCCCGATCATCAACCAGCAACTGGCACCGATGCTCGTCGGCCAGGACCCACGCGACATCGGGGCCCTCTGGCAGCAGATGCTCGACGCAACCCACATGTGGGGCCGCCGCGGTATCGAGACCTACGCGCTCAGCGGCATCGACATCGCGCTGTGGGACTTGCTGGGCAAGATCTCCGACCAGCCGGTGCACCGCTTGTTGGGATCCTCCAAGCATACGGTGCGCGCCTATTTCGCACCCTCGGTCAAGCCGGTGGACCAGATCGTCGACGAGGCCCGACGTGCGGTGGCCGACGGCTACACCGCGATGAAGCTGCGGGTCCTCGGGGACATCGGCGAGGCCGTCGAGCTGGTCGGCTCCGTGCGCGACGCCGTCGGCGCCGGCATCGATCTCGGTGTGGACGCCAACATGTCCTACGACCGGCGCGGGGCGCTGCAGCTCGCCCGAGAACTCGAGGGATTGCAGGTGGCATGGCTCGAGGAACCGATCCTCGCGCGCAGCCTGACCCAGTACGCCGACGACCACTCGTGGCTGGCGGACCGGGTGTCTCTGAAGCTGTCGGGCGGTGAATCACTGTTGACCCGCTTCGAGTTCATCGACCTGCTCACCCGGCGGACCTTCGACATCCTGCAGCCCGACGCCACGAGCGTCGGCGGGATCTCCGAGGCCAAGCGGGTGGCCGACATGGCCAGCACCTGGAACCTCAGCTGCATCCCACACATCGCCTGCTCCTCCGGCACCGGGATCGCGCTGGCCGCCGGTCTGCACATGATCCTGGCCTGCGAGAACACCCCGTTGATCGAGGTCGACGCCTACGGCGGGCCGGGCTGGGACGGGATGCTGATCGACCCGTTGGTGGTGAAGGACGGGTACCTGTCCGCGCAGGACGCGCCCGGGCTGGGCGTCGAGCTCGCCCCGGACGCCGACGAGCGGTTCGCCCTCTCGCCGGACACCGCCCGGCCGTCGGCCTCCGGAGCGCCGGCTGCCGGCGCGCGGTGAGCCCTGGCGTGCCCGCACTCGAGGTCCGGGACCCCCGGCTGCACGAGGTGGTGGCCGACGATCCGTTGCGCCGGGTGGTCACGGGGTTCCGGTTCCTCGAGGGGCCGGTGTGGCATCCGGTCGAGCGGTCGCTCGTGTTCAGCGACATCCCTGCCGCTCGGATGTGGCGGCTGTCCGCAGGCGGCGCGCTGTCGGTCCTGCGGGATCCCAGCCACATGGCGAACGGGAACGCCTACGACCGGCAGGGCCGGCTGCTCACCTGCGAGCACGCCACGAGCAGGGTGGTCCGACAGGAGGCCGACGGCTCGCTGGTCACCCTGGCCGACCGCTTCCAGGGCAGAGAGCTGAACAGCCCCAACGACGTGGTCGTGGCTGGTGACGGGACGATCTACTTCACCGATCCCGCCTACGGCCGCGCCGCGCCCTACGGCGTGCCGCGGTCGCGGGAGCTGCCCTTCTGCGGGGTCTACCGGCTCGGCGCCCATGGCCTCGAGCTGCTGACCGATGACGTCGAAGGGCCCAACGGGCTGTGCCTGTCACACGACGAGCGACATCTCTTCGTGGCCGACACCGAGCGGATGCACATCCGCCGGTTCGCGCTGACCGAGAGCGGCGTCGCCGGCAGCGCGGTCTGGGCGCGGCTGTCGGGCCCCGGCACCGGTGAACCCGACGGCCTGAAGATCGACAGCGCCGGGAACCTGTTCAGCTGCGGGCCTGGTGGCATCCACGTCTTCGACCCCGCGGGCAGTGCGCTCGGGGTCATTCGCGTCCCCGAGGTGACGGCCAACTTCACCTGGGGCGACGACGACATGCGCACCCTCTACATCTGTGCCAGCACCACGCTCCATCGATTCCGGACCCGGGTTCCCGGAATCCGGGCGTTCTGAAAAGAGGACCCCATGCCCCTCTCCCCGGCGATGGAACGCAGCGCCGAGCGGATACGCAGCGCCCGGATCGTTCCGGTCCTCCGAACCTCCGACGCCGAGACCGGTCACGCCGTCGCCCTACGGCTGGCACGACCTCATCGCCGCAGTGAAGGCCAAGGCACCGAACGCGCTGGTGGGCCTGGGCACCGTCCGCACGGAGGCCGACGCCGAGCGCGCGCTGGCACGAGGCGCCGACTTCCTGGTCAGCCCGCATCCGGTCGCTGCAGCCCGAGCAACCGCCCACGCACAGGACGTGCTGTTCGTCGAGGGCGGGACCACGCCGGCCGAGATCGGGGAAGCCACCGACCGTGGTGTCGCCAAGGTATTCCCCGCCCACCTCGGCGGACCGCCCTACCTGAAGTCCCTGCTCTCGATCTTGCCCGGGGCCCGGATCATCCCACGGCGTGAGGGGGCCAAAGCCCCTCCGGACGCCGTCTAGGGCCGCGCTGGCGGACCAGGAGCCCAGACCACTACTCTTCAGACCACTGACCACCAGCGCGATTGCAGAGAGAGGGGCCGAACGGTCGGCATGAGCCACGGCAAGATCGAACCCGTCCGCCGCCTGAAGGTCGCCGACTCCGTTGCCGAGCAACTCGAATTGATGATCGGCCGGGGAGATTTCGCGCCGGGCGACAAATTGCCGCCCGAGCGTGTACTCGCGGAGCAATTCGGAATCGGCCGCAGTTCGATGCGGGAGGCGATCCGGATCGTCGAGGCCAACGGGATGCTCCGAACTGACCACGGGATCGGCGTCTTCGTCGTCAGCAGAGCACGTCGGACGCCCGACCTGTCACAACTGTTGATACTTGGCGAGCACACAGTGCCGGAACTCTTCGAGGCACGCATCACCCTCGAACGCGATGCGGCGGGCTTCGCCGCTCAACGCGTCGTTCCGGACGACGCGACTGTGCTGCATGACATAATCACGGCGATGGCGGATCCCGACCTGAGCGACGAAGGCTTCGTTGCCCTCGACACTGACCTGCATAGAACGATCACAAAGATCACCAGAAACCCGATCCTGTTAACACTCCATTCGTCGATCGAACCCCTGTTCGTAGACTACTCTCTCCAGGTCATCGGACTGCCGGGACGTCGAGAGACAGCGGACATCGGCCACCGCGCGATCGTCGACGCGGTGACCGGAAAGCGAGCCCGCGAGGCACGCACAGCGGCCGTGAAACACATTCGCGATGTCGAGCGGGATATTATCGCGAATCTCACGGACGTGTAATCACCACGTCACTCGGCTACGTCGAATCTCCGGTCAACAGCTACGTAGCTTCGAGTGCATTATTGTCCGCGGTGAGGTTCTGTAAAAGTATCCGCCCGAAGGGATGTCGCCGTTGGATATTCGTGACTCCCGAATCATAAACAGCGAATCGTTGACGGCCAACTCCGGAAGCCTGGGAGACTGGTCCACTCGAACGCTGCGAGCGCGTCGCAGGTCGCGTTCTCGACGTTACACGAGACGGGGCCGGCCTCCTTCCCATCCCGGAAGCCGGGTATCGCGACGACGACGCCGCTCCAGGGCACAAATGGATGACCGCCACCGTTTACGGCGCGATCTCTCGCGGCGTTGGATCTCTCTGCTAACACTGCCCACGTGTGCGCTGACCCATCGCGACAATGACCCCGCCGCGGCCGGACCGGCAAATGTGTGAAGGCTCAGCCCACCTCAACACGACACATCTGTCGCGTTGAGGCACACCCTGCGGGACAGTTACGCGAACGCAGTCTTCCCTGTTCCACAGGGTCCAAAACGGCAGTTCCGCGACAGATCTGCCTCGTGGGGGTATACCCCAGAGCGACAGCATGCAGTAAGCCATCGGCACGACCGCCCCGCGCTAAGTAGCGCCGATGGCTGCTCATCGATTGTTTAGGGATGTACTGAGCTCGATGTGGGGTCAGTCGGTCACGACCGCTGGGCAATCACGACCCACTCCCGACCCGGCCGGTCCGGGGCGTCGCGGACCTCGCGGATGGTGAAACCGGCCGCAGCGAGGGTCGTCTCCAGCTCGGGCATTGACCGGAATATCAGCGTCGACTCGTTCGGCACGATCGAGCCGTCGGGCAGGGTGTTGTCGGAGCGGATGGTGACGTAGGGCTCTTGCACGTGGACCACCTCGAAGATGTCTCGCACCGTTCCGATGCCTTCGACGTGGTACGTCGAAGAGCCCCACTCCGACCACTCCTCCCACGCGCGACGCTCGGGGATGCGGGTCTCGAAGACCAGGTACCCGAGGGGGCCGAGCGCGTCGTAGATGGCGCGCAGCGTGCCGAGCCACTCCTCATCGGTCAAGAAGACTTGGGCGACGTTGCCGGTCATCACGGCGAGGTCGGCTGAGGGGGCGGCGGGCAGCACCTCGGCTGTCCCGAGGAGCCATCGGACCTTCTTTGCGCCCGGCTTGGCCCGGGCCACGTCGAGCATGGCGCCGGCGGGGTCCACCCCGGTGACGACGTGTCCGCGGTCCGCGAGCATGATCGCGAGCGTCCCGGTGCCGCACCCGATGTCGATTACCGAGCCAGCGGCCAGCTCCTCGACGATCGCCGCGTAGTGGTCGAGGTCTTCTCGGGAGCCCTCTGCCTCGTCGTAAATCGCGGCTGATATGGAGTTGTCGAAGTTGCTGGTCTGCTGCGCATGGGTCATGGCCGCAATGCTCACCACCACCGCCGCACCGGTCAATTGATTAGTCGCATGTCAGCAGCCGGTTCCCTCGCCGTGCACACACCGACGGCGTCGGTGATGGGGATCTTCGATCCAGGTGGGGACACCCCCGCTTGCGCGGGAGTGATCGCGATACGGAGCTCTTCTCGGACCTGCCCGCGTCTGCTGTCCAGGAAGTCCTTCGGCAGGAGCGCGAAAAACAATGCCATCGCGGGTCGCCGGCGACACCGGCCTGGCCCCTCGATCCGATGAGGTGAGGGGCTCACGAGACGGCGGCCCCTCGCTACTGCTCTCACAGGTCGAGGGCCGCCGTCTCCACGTGGTCACGAGCGCGGGAGAGCGCTCAAGCGATCACGGCACGCGGTGCCCCGCGGCTCGGAACAGCTCGTACCACTCGGCGCGGTTCAGCGGCAGCTCGGAGCCGGCAGCCGAGTCGGTGACGCGCTGGGGCGTCGTGGTGCCGAGGACGACCTGCATGTTCGCCGGGTGGCGGGTGATCCAGCCGGTCGCGACGGCCTCCGGCGCGACCTCGTACTTGGCGGCGAGGCGGTTCACGACCTCGTTCAGCTCGGGGTACTTGTCGCTGCCCAGGAACACGCCGTCGAAGAAGCCGCCCTGGAACGGGGACCAGGCCTGCACGGTGATGTCGTTCAGGCGGCAGTAGTCCAGGAGTCCGCCGCCGTCGAGCACGGTGGACTGCTCCTCGCCGCTCATGTTCGCGGCGATGCCCTGGGCGACCAGCGGGCTGTGCGTGATCGACAACTGCAGCTGGTTCGCCACCAGCGGCTGGGTGACGCTGCGCTTGAGCAGGTCGATCTGGCGGGGCGTGTGGTTGGAGACGCCGAAGGCGTGCACCTTGCCGGCGGCGTGGAGGTCGTCGAAGGCGCGGGCGACCTCGTCGGGCTCGACGAGTGCATCGGGACGGTGCAGCAGCAGGATGTCGATGTAATCGGTCTGCAGGGCCCGCAGGGAGCCCTCGACGGATTCCACGATGTGCTCGTAGGAGTAGTCGAAGTAGGGCCCGTCGGGCACGATCCCGGCCTTGGTCTGGATCGTGATCTCGGAGCGCTCGTTCGCGTTCAGGTGCATGGCCTCGGCGAAGCGGCGCTCGCACAGGTGGTCCCCGCCGTAGACGTCGGCGTGGTCGAAGAAGTCGATGCCCGCGTCACGCGCGGTGTTCACGAGGGTGCGGATCTCCTCGTCGGACTTCTCGTTGATCCTCATCAGGCCCAGCACCACGTTGGGCGCCGTGATCTCGCTGCCGGGGAGGGGGAAATGCTTCATCGCAGGGACTCCTGTGTCGTCATGAGATCGGCCGCGAACGCGGTCGCGGCGGCGAGCGGTGCTCGCCGCCGGTGGGCGGGCCGGGGCGCCGGCGAACCAGCGCCCCGGCCCGGGTGCTCGGCCGGATCCGAGCGGGGTCAGAACCGCCCTGTCTCCGATCCGGCCGAGCGGAGGATCAGTTGAACTCGAGCGGGTGGGTGCCCACGCGGCCCGAGTCGTCGCCCTTGTCCAGGGCGTCGATCGCGGAGACCTCGTCGGCCGTCAGCTCGAAGCCGAGGACGTCGAAGTTCTGCTCCATGCGCTCGCGGTGCGAGGACTTCGGGAACACGATGAAGCCGCGCTGCAGGTGCCAGCGGATGACGACCTGAGCGGGGGAGACGCCGTGCGCCGAGGCGGCGTCGGCCACCGCGGACTCCTCGAACAGCGGGTACTTGCCCTGGCCCAGCGGGCCCCAGGACTCGATGTGCATGCCGTTCTTCTCGGCCCACGCGAGGACGTCGCGCTGCTGGAGAGCGGGGTGCAGCTCGATCTGGTCGACGGCCGGCACGACGCCGGTCTCCTTGACCAGGCGGTCCAGGTGCTCGGGCAGGTGGTTGGAGACGCCCACGGAGCGGGCGAGGCCCTGGTCGCGGATCTCCAGCAGCTTCCGCCAGGCGTTGACGTAGGTGTCCTTCTCGGGGGTGGGCCAGTGCGTGAGGTAGAGGTCCACGTACTCCAGGCCCAGCTTCTCCAGGCTCTCGCGGATCGCCGCATGGGGCTCCTCGCCGGCCTGGCGGTCGTTCCAGAGCTTGGTGGTCACGAACAGCTCGTCGCGCGGGACGCCGCTCTTGGCGATCGCGGCGCCCACGCCCTCCTCGTTGCCGTAGATGGCGGCGGTGTCGATGTGGCGGTAGCCGACCTCGAGGGCGGTGGCGACGGCCTGCTTGGCCTCGTCGGCCGGGACCTTGAAGACGCCGAAGCCGAGCTGGGGGATGGAGTGTCCGGAGTTCAGGGTGATGGTGGGAACAGTCATGGCGGAGAGCCTAGGAACAGTTGATATATAAGTCCAACAGCTCGCAGCGATGCCATTCATGACAGGAGCAGTTCAATGGATCTTCGGCAGATGGAATACGTGGTCGCGCTCGCCGACGAGCGGCACTTCACGCGCGCCGCCGAGCTGGCCGGGATCTCGCAGTCCGGGCTCAGCAGCGCCATCCGCAGCCTCGAACGTGAGCTCGGCAGCACCCTGTTCGACCGCACCACCCGTCGGGTCGAGCCCACCGCGGCCGGCTTCGCCCTGCTGCCGCACGCGCGCACCATGCTCGAGGAGGCGGCCCGCGCCCGCGAGGCCGTGCTGCGCGTGGGTCCCGGGATCGGTGGATCGCTGCGCGTGGGCGCCGAGCAGTGCCTCGGGCTCGTGGACGTCTCCGCCCTGCTCTCGACCTTCCACCAGCGCCACCCCGGGGTCGCGACCGAGTTCGCCCAGTGCGGCTCCCACGAGCTGGTCAGCGCCGTCCGCGAGGGCGAGCTCGACGTCGCCTTCGTGGCCACCGACCGGCATCTCGGGGCACTGCGCCACACCTTCCTGGGCGGGGAGCCGCTGGTGCTGATCGCCCCGCCGGAGCACGAGCTCGCCCGCCGCTCCACACTGCGCTGGGAGATGCTCGACGGCGCGGACTTCGTGGACTTCAGCGAGACCTGGGGCGTGCGCACGATGAACGACGACCTGCTGGGCACCCACGGCGTCCACCGCCGCGTGCGCTGCAGCGTCAACGACGTCCACACCCTGCTGGACCTGGTCACGCGCGGCCTGGGCATCGCGATCGTCCCCGAGCACGTGGCGGCGAAGCCGCAGGCGGCCTCGCTCGTCACCCGGGCCCTGCCGGGAGCGGCCTCGCCCAGCTGGTCCGTGAGCGCCATCAGCCCGCTCGCCCCCGCGGCCGACGTCCCCTCGGCGCTGCTCCTCGAGCTGCTGGGGGAGATCGTGCCGTGCTCCGACGTGCCGTGCTGCGAGACGGAGGCGGACCAGGCGGCGAGCGTCGCACGGAGCGGCGCGAGCGTGGACGCGCTCCTCGCCCCTGCGGCCACCTGAGACGAGACCCCCGGGGCGCGAGAGCCCCTGAGACGCCAGGTCCAGGATCCGGGGACCGGGTCTAGGGTGGCCGCGTGAGTACGGCCGATGGTGCCCGAAACCCGTCAGACTCCTCCTCGACCCCACCCGACGACTCGGGCGAGCCGCGCGCCGCCCGCAGCCGTGCCTTCGTCACGCTCTCGATCGCCGCGCTGACGATGATCGGGCCGTTCACCATCGACTCGGTCTTCCCCGCCTTCACCCGGATCGGCGCGGAGTTCGGCCAGTCCGAAGGGGCCCTCCAGCAGCTCGTCTCGGCCTACCTCGCGGCCTTCGCGATCATGTCGATCTTCCACGGTCCGCTCTCGGACGCCCTGGGTCGGCGGCGGGTGATGCTCGTCGGCCTCACGATCTACGTGATCGCCATGTTCGCGTGCGTCGTGACCCCCTCCTTCGGCGTCCTCGTGCTGCTGCGCGTCCTGCAGGGCGCGAGCGCCGGCGCGGCCACCATCATCTCCCGCGTGATGGTGCGCGACCTCTTCAGCGGAGCCCAGGCACAGCGGCTGATGGCGCAGGTCATGGCGATCTTCTCGATCGCCCCGGCGCTCGCCCCCGTGCTCGGCGGATGGCTTCTGCTGCTCGGGGACTGGCGCTGGGTGTTCGCCGGCGTCGGGCTCTACGGGGTGCTCGCGCTCGTGGTGACCCTCCTGCTGCCCGAGACCCTCCCGCCCGAGCGGCGCACCCCGCTGCGGGTGCGTGCGCTGCTGGGATCGCTCGCCCACGTGGGCGCCTCCCCGCTGATGATCCGCCTGGCGGTCGCCACCGCCTTCGGGTTCGCCGCGCAGTCCCTGTTCATCGCCTCGGCGCAGATCATCGTGGTGCGTCTGCTGGGGCTCGGGGAGCAGGACTTCTGGGTGCTGTTCGTCCCGCTGATCATCGGCATGTTCACCGGTGCCCAGACCGTCGGCCGGCTCGCCGATCGGATGCCCCGTGCCCGCATGATCACCATCGGCTACGTCGCGACCGTCGGCGCGACCGCCGTGAACCTGCTGCTGGTCGCCCTCGCCCCCGCGCCCGACGGCACCATCGGGCCCTCGCTGATCCCTGCCCTCGTGGGCCCGCTGCTGATCGGCTTCACCGTCTCCCTGGTCTTCGCGCCCCTGCAGCTGGAGATCATGGACCTGTTCCCCCGGGCGCGCGGCTCGGCCGCCTCGCTGGGCACCTTCTTCTCCCTCGTGCTGAACGCCCTGCTCGCCGGGGTGGTGGCGCCCCTGGTGACCGGGAGCCTGACCACGCTCGGTGCGAGCGCGCTGGCTTTCGCGGCCGCCGGCACGCTGCTGTGGTCCTGGCACCTCGCGGCCACGCGGGGGCGCGGAGCGGCAGCCGTCGAGGACGGCGAGGTGGTGGGGGAGTGAGCGGGCGCCGCGGGCATCCGCGGCAGACGCCCGCCGCCGACCCGGGCACCCCTTGACCCCGCCCTCTCGCGGGCCGACGATATCGGCAGGACGCGGGACAACGAGGTCGTACGCGTCGACGCGGAAGGCGAGGAGGCCATCCCATGGCGAACAATCGAGCAGTCGCGTACAAGGGAGCGGGGAAGGTCGAGGTCATCGACATCGACTACCCCACCTACGAGCTCAAGGACGGGCCCGGGGTGAACCCGGCGAACGTCGGCCGGAAGCTCCCGCACGGGGCGATCCTCAAGGTCGTCACCACCAACATCTGCGGCTCGGACCAGCACATGGTCCGCGGCCGCACCACGGCCCCCGAAGGGCTCGTGCTGGGCCACGAGATCACCGGCGAAGTGGTCGACGTGGGGCCGGGCGTCGAGTTCATCAAGACCGGTGACCTGGTCTCGGTGCCGTTCAACATCGCTTGCGGGCGGTGCGTGAACTGCAAGACCGGTCGCACCGAGATCTGTCTGAACGTGAACCCCGACCGCCCCGGCAGCGCCTACGGGTACGTGGACATGGGCGGCTGGGTCGGCGGGCAGGCCGAATACGTCCTGGTGCCCTACGCCGACTGGAACCTGCTGAAGTTCCCCGACAAGGACCAGGCGCTGGAGAAGATCCTCGACCTCACGATGCTCTCGGACATCCTCCCCACCGGGTACCACGGCGCCGTCAGCGCCGGGGTGGGCCCCGGCAGCTCCGTCTACATCGCGGGAGCGGGGCCCGTGGGGCTCGCGGCCGCCGTCGGCGCGCAGCTGCTGGGAGCGGCGGTGGTGATCGTGGCCGACATGCAGAAGGAGCGCCTGGAGGGCGCCCGCGCCTTCGGCTGCGAGACCATCGACGTCTCCGAACAGGACCCGCGCGAGGCGATCGCGAAGATCCTGGGCCGCGAGGAGGTCGACTGCGGTGTCGACGCCGTGGGCTTCGAGGCCAAGGGTCACGGTCACGACGCGCAGGAGGCGCCCGCGACCGTGTTGAACTCGCTGATGGACGTCACCAAGGCGGGCGGTGCGCTCGGCATCCCCGGGCTCTACGTCACCGGCGATCCGGGCGGCGTGGACGAGGCCGCGAAGGAGGGGTCGCTCTCCCTGCGCCTCGGCCTGGGCTGGGCGAAGTCGCTCTCCTTCACCACCGGCCAGTGCCCCGTCATGCGGTACCACCGGCGACTGATGGAGGCGATCCTCCACGACAAGGTGCACATCGCCGACGCCGTCCACGCCACCGTCATCTCCCTGGACGACGCCCCCGACGGCTACGCCCAGTTCGACGCGGGCGCCGCCAAGAAGTTCGTCATCGACCCGCACGGGACGACAGGGCTCGCCACGGCGAGCTGAACCCAGCGTGGCCCCGGGTCTGAGGGCGTCATGGAACACTCGTGCCATGAGAGTCGCGACGCTCAACACCTGGGGCCCGCGGGGCGACTGGGACTCCCGACGGGCGTCCATGAGGCGCGAGCTCGCCAGGATCGATGCGGACGTCCTGACGCTGCAGGAGACCGTGCTGACGGACGACCTCGACCAGGTCGAGCAGATCTTGCCCGCCGGGTACCACGTCGCGCAGCAGACCGATCGCGAGAGCGGCGGGCGCGGGGTCCCCCCGGGGCAGGGGATCAGCACCGCTTCCCGCTGGCCCTTCGGCGAGGTGATCGAGCTCGACCTGCACGTGACCGATCGGACCGGCGACTTCGCCTGTGCCGCGCTGGTCACGGAGATCCTGGCGCCGCAGCCGCTCGGCCGCCTCTGGGTGGCGAACCATTTCCCGGACTACCAGCTCGATCATGAGCGCGAGCGCGTCCTCCAGGGAGCCGTCGTCGCAGAGGCGCTCGAGCGGTTGGTCGAGGAGAAGCCGGGTCACGTCATCGTCGCCGGGGACATGGATGCCGACCCGTGGTCCGACAGTCTCCGTTTCTGGACAGGTCGGCATGTGGTGGGGGAGCTGTCCGTCTGTTACCGGTCTGCTGTGGAAGCCGTGCACGGGCTCCGTCCGGCCGAGACCTATCTGCCCCAGAACCCGTTCCAGGCGGATCCCGACTGGCCGTTCCGTGCCATCGACCATGTGCTCGTGCGTTGCGGCGCGGCTGGCCCGACACTTCTCGCGCGCTCGTGTCGTCGTGCCTTCGACACCGGCCCCTCCACGGTCAGCGATCACTACGGCCTGGTCGTCGACTACGAGGCCGCACCTGCCACGGCCCCTCTCGATCACTGAGACGGTCCCGCACGGGTAGAACTGTTCTCGCGGTACTCCCGGCGTCAGCTCACCGCACGGTGGGGGAGAGCTCCCGGCCCAGGTACAGGGTCGCCGCGCCGATCGCGCCGACGTCGTCGCCGAAGGCCGAGGAGCTGATGGTGACGCCGCGCCGCCCGCCGTTGCCCTGCATGGCCCGCTCGAGCACGTGAGGCATCGACAGGGGTTCGAGGGCGCGCCAGTAGGGGCCGCCGATGATCACCCGATGCGGATCGTGGATGCCGATCAGGGTGCGCAGGGCCTCCCCGAGAGCGGTGCCGTGCTCGCGCGCGATCTGTGAGCCCAGGGGGTCGCCCGCGGTCGCCGCTGCCAGAAGGGCATCCAGGCGCTCGCCGTCGTCCGCGACCTCGGAAGGGTCCGTCGTGCCCGGGCCGGTGCCGGTCCCGGCCGCATCGAAACGGCTCAGCATCGCCCGGACGTCGGTGAAGACGGACAGGCAGGCACGGCGGCCGCAGCCGCACAGGGGCCCGTCCAACCCGGTGGGCAGGTGCCCGATCTCGCCTGCCTGCGTGGTCGATCCGCGCTGGACGCGGCCACGGCTCGCGACCGCCGAGCCGATGCCGGCGCTGACGTAGATGTAGAGCACGGTCTGCTCGCTGAGGCGATCGCCCGCCCAGATCTCCGCAGCGAGGGCGGCATTGGTGTCCTTGTCGAGCACCGCCGGACGACCCGTGGCGTGCGAGAGCATCTCCGCCAGCGAGCTGTTCCACCAGCCCGGCATCCACGGCGGATCCACCAGCACGCCGCGCCGCGAGTCCAGGCCGCCAGGGGCCGCCACCCCGATCCCGAGCAGCACGTCGCTCGCCCTCTGCCCGCTGGGGGAGTGCCAGCCCTCGCCGTGCAGGGAGGCGAGCAGTTCCTCGAGCCCCTCGGCGATGCGGTGAACGCCGGCATCGGGGTCGGTGCCGGGCGGGCCGATCGCCCTCTCGGCGACGACGTTCGCACCCAGGTCGACCATGACCAGGGAGATCCCTGCCGGGTCGAGGTGCACGCCCGCTGCCAGGAGGGACGAGGGTGAGACCCGCAGGACGGTCCGCGGCTTGCCGCGGCCCTCCCCTCGGGTGCCGTCCGTCTCGACCAGTCCCCGCTCCATGAGGCGCCGGGTGATCAGGCTGACCGCCTGGCGCGAGAGACCGCTGCGACGGACGACCTCGGACTGCGAGCTGCCCTCGGGCGCGTTGCGGATCGCATCGAGCACCACGAGCTCGTTCTTGGCGCCGATATCCGGCATGGACGATCCGCGCACGGGCTCTCCCTCCACCGCGGGGCGAGCCCCGTTGCCTTTAGTCCAACAGTGTGAGTAATGTACGTCACCGACGGATGCGGAAGCACCCGCATCGCCTCGGCGCCCATGCCGATCCTCGTTCCGGACCACGCATGCTTCAGGACCGGGGCGGGCACCCGCAGGCCTCTCGACATCGCCGTCGGGCCCGCGACCGCAGTTCCGCTCTCCCACCCCATCGTTTCCGCTCCGACTTCCACGTGAGCAGTGACCGGCGCGCCGATGACGGCCCGCCGAGATCGAGGAAGGAACCACGATGAGTGTCACCGACACCGTCGGCCCGACGGCCGGCCCCCCGCGCACCATCAACGCCGGGGGCCAGTCCGCGCCACCACCGCCCCCGCGCCGCTCGCGCGGGCTGAACGTCGGTCAGCGTCGCAAGCTGCGCACCGGCCTGCTGTTCATCTCCCCGTGGATCATCGGGGTACTGATCTTCATCATCTACCCGGTCGTGTACTCGATCGCCCTGAGCTTCACCCGCTACTCGGGTATGGAGGCCCCCACCTGGGTGGGCATCCAGAACTACGTCACGGCGTTCACGGATCCGATGGTCGGCAAGGCTGCCTCCAACACGATCTTCTACGCGATCATCGCCGTGCCGCTGGGGCTTCTCATCGCCCTGGCCCTCGCGATCGCCATGAACCAGAACGTTCGAGAGGTCGCCTGGTACCGGACGATCTTCTACGCCCCCTCATTGATCCCTGCCTTCGCGATGTCGTTCATCTTCATCGTGTTCCTGAACCCGCAGTTCGGCGTGTTCAACCAGGTGCTGAATCTGTTCGGTGGCGCGAACGTGAACCTGCTGGGCGATCCGACGGGCGTCAAGATCGCGATCATCCTGATGGCGCAGCTGGGTGCGGGCAACGCCGCACTGATCTTCCTCGCCGGTCTGCGGAACATCCCGAAGACCATCTACGAAGCAGCTCGTGTCGACGGCGCCAGCCCGTTGCGCCAGTTCTTCGCGATCACGTTCCCGCTGCTCTCCCCGGTGCTCCTGTTCAACCTGATCACGGGGATCTCGGGTTCGCTCCAGGTCTTCACGGAGGCCTTCATCGTCACGAACGGCACCGGAGACCCCGACGCCGGTGCGCTGTTCTACATGATGTACCTCTACAAGAACGCCTTCGGCTTCGCCGAGCTCGGCTACGCCTCGGCGCTCGCGGTGATCCTGTTCCTGGTGGGCCTCGCACTGGCCCTGCTCGTCTACTGGCTCTCGCGCCGGTTCGTGAACTACGACGTGGAGGCCGGCTGATGAGCAGCATGATCCAGACTCCTGCGGAGAACATCGCCCCGCAGCGCAAGAAGGCCAACGCCGAGCAGTACAACCGCCGTGCCGACGGCACCAAGCGCTCGTGGCACTCCACGCTGATCGCACGCATCGTGATGATCATCCTCAGCATCCTGTTCCTGATGCCGCTCTACTGGATGATCGTCTCCGCGCTGAAGTCCAACGAGGAGCTCGCCAAGTTCCCGCCCACGCTGTTCCCGAACAACATCGAGTTCGGCAACTTCGTCAAGGCCATCACGGCCATGCCGTTCCTGCAGTTCTTCGCGAACTCCGCGATCATCACGATCTCCGTCGTGATCCTGTCGGTGATCTCGAACTTCATCATCGCGTACGGATTCGCCTGCATCGACTGGCCCGGCAGGGACAAGATCTTCTACGTCGTGATCGCGACGCTGTTCCTTCCGTTCCCGGTCACCCTCATCCCGATGTTCGACATGTGGGCGCGACTCGGTCTCGTGAACACCCTGTTCCCGCTGATCCTGCCCGCGATGTTCGGCAGCGCCTTCTTCGTCTTCCTGCTGCGGCAGTTCCTCAAGCAGATTCCGCAGCCGATGCTCGACGCGGCTCGCGTGGACGGCGCGAGCGAGTGGACGATCCTGTGGCGCATCGCGTTCCCGACCGCGATGCCGGCGCTCACCACGGTGGCGATCTTCTCGGCCGTGGGCTCCTGGAACGACTTCATGGGACCGCTGATCTACCTGCAGGACCAGAAGGTGCAGACGCTCTCGATCGGTCTGCAGACCTTCCGCTCCGTGAATGCGCAGGACGTCACCTTCAACCAGCTGATGGCTGCCTCGTTCCTGGTGATCCTGCCGCTGCTGCTGCTCTTCTTCATCTTCCAGCGGTACTTCATCCGCGGCATCACGATCGGAGGCTTCAAGTGATCTCTCGACGATCATTCCTGGCCGGCGCCGGCGCGGCCGGTGCGGCCGTCGGTCTCGGAGCCTGTGCGTCGTCCCCGGCCGCCGGGCCCAACGTGGTCAGCTACTGGGGGCTGGGTGCGGCCGACGTCGACAAGGACAACCAGGTCATCGACGCCTTCAAGAAGACCGACGCGGGCAAGAACGCGGAGATCTACGTCGACCAGGTGCCCTCGAGCGGCGTCGCCGACATGAGTCAGATCATCACCGCTGTCCGCGGTGGGACGGCTCCGGACGTCTGGTGGATGGACCGCTTCAACGGCGTCCAGAATGCCTCGATCGGACTGCTCGAACCCATCGATCCACTGATCGAGAAGTACGAGGACGTCTCTCCGGAGGAGTTCAAGTCCCAGTGGATCCAGTTCGCCATCGACGAGCTCACCTACGACGGGACCCTGTACGGACTGCCTTCCACCACCGATGCCCGAGGGCTGCTGTACAACGAGGACGTCCTCAAGGACGCGGGAGTGGACCTCGGCTTGTTCGACTGGACGAAGCACGTCATCACCTGGGACGAACTGGGTGAGGCGTGCGAGAAGATCGTCAAGATCGACAAGAAGGGCAACTACGAGCGCTTCGGCTTCGCGCCGTGGCTCTCGGAGGGCTGGCCCTACACCTGGGGCTTCGGGCTCGATGCGCAGGCATACGACAACAAGACGTCCACGGTCACGCTCGATTCCCCGGAGTGGGAGTCCGTCTACAAGCTCTATGCGGACTGGGCGGAGATGTATCCGTACGCCTCGGTGGATGCCTTCTTCGCGACCTACCAGCCCCCGAACGCCCCGCCTTCCCAGACGGCGATGTTCAGCGGCCGACTGGGCGTGGACACCACCGGCCCCTGGCAGATCAGCGCGAACGAGAAATACGCGCCCAAGCTGCCGCTGAAGTACACGTATCTGCCGGTCGCGAAGGAGGGGGACCCCACCTACACGTGGTCCGGTGGGCAGTGCCTCGTGATCCCCAAGGGCGCGAACATCACCAAGACCCTCTGGGAGTTCATGAAGTTCTACGCCGGCTACGGGGGTCAGAGCATCGTGGTGCCGCAGTTCGGCAATCTGCCGACGAACATCAAGGCGATCCAGGAGAAGAAGTACAACCCCAAGGCGGAGATCTTCCGCAAGATGCTGCCGAACTCCACCTCGCGGCCCCCGCTGCCCGTCGGTTCGGCCATGTGGGACACCCTGACCCGTACTAAGAGCTCGGTCGCGCTGGGGTCCTCGACGGCGAAGCAGGCCGTGGAGTCCAACCAGCAGCTCATCGCTCCGAAGATGGAGCTCTTCCCCGGCTACAAGATGCCGGACACCTACGGGAAGCCCAGTCCGATCGACAGCAAGTAACCGGAGCGGGGCATCCGCCGGAGTCGCCTTCGACGAGTGCCCCGTCCGATCCGTTCCGGCCGGCGAGCGGGGACGATCGGCCGGAACAGCGGCGACAGCCCCTGCTCCGACGAGAGTGCATCAGAGAGGAGGCCTCATGCTCCAGAGACGTCAGCTCCTGCAGGGCGCCGCCTTCGCCGCAGTCGGAGGTCTCGGTGCGGCGGGTTGTGCCGGCGCCGGCCCTTCCGGCCCGCACGCCGTCCGCTACTGGGGAATGGGCGCCGCCGACACGGACAAGGACGAAGCCGCTCGCGATGCCTTCCTCCAAACGGCGGCGGGCCGCGACGCGCAGGTGTCCATCGACCAGGTGCCCTCGAGCGGTTCGGCCGACATGAGCCAGATCATCACGGCCGTGCGCGGCGGGACGGCTCCGGATGTGTGGTGGATGGACCGCTTCAACGCTGTGCAGAACGCCTCGATCGGCCTGTTGGAGCCCGTCGATCCGTTGATCGAGGAGTTCGAAGGTGTCTCGCGCGAGGAGTTCACCCAGCAGTGGCTCCAGTTCTCCCTCGATGAGCTCACCTACGACGGACAGCTCTACGGGCTGCCGACCTCGACGGACGCCCGCGGACTGCTCTACAACGAGAACGTCCTCAAGGACGCCGGCGTCGACCTCGACCTGTTCGACCCCGGGCAGCACGTCATCACCTGGGACGAACTGCGCGAGGTCGCCCGCACGGTCGTCCACCAGGACTCCCGTGGAAACTACGACCGCCTGGGTTTCGCACCCTGGGCTGACCAGGGGATGCCGTACACATGGGCCTTCGGCCTCGGCGCGGAGGTCTACGACAACGACGCGACCCGTGTCGTCCTGGACTCCCCGCAATGGCAGTCCGTCTACAACCTCTACGCCGACTGGGCCGAGGAGTTCTCGTACTCGAAGGTGGATGCCTTCTTCGCGACCTATCAGCCCCCTAACGCGCCGCCCACGCAGAATGCGGTGTTCAGCGAGAAGCTCGCGATCACCACGGGCGGACCCTGGCAGATCTCGGGGAACAAGAAGTACGCACCGAAGCTGCCGTTGAAGTGGACGTGGCTTCCGGTCGCGAAGGACGGCGACCCGACCTACACCTGGTCGGGTGGGTTCTCCCTGGTCCTGCCCAAGGGATCGAACCTCAGCCGCACCACCTGGGAATTCATGAAGCACTTCACCGGTTTCGCGGGCCAGTCCATCGTCGTGCCCAAGCTCGGGAGTCTTCCGACGAACCTCGAGGCGATCACGGCGCAGAAGTACGACCCGGATGCGGAGCTCTTCCGGCAGATGCTCCCGAACTCGACGTCGCGACCCCCGCTCCCGGTGGGGTCTGCGGTCTCCGATGCGATGGACCGTGCGAAGACCTCCGTGGCACTCGGCACCAAGAGCCCACGAGAGGTGGCCGAGGAGACCCAGGCGATGGTCGTCCCGAAGATGGACCTGTTCCCCGGCTACCGGATACCCGAGAGCTACGGGAAGCCCCAGAAGATCCCGGACAGCCGGTGAGAGTGACCTCGCGGCCCACGACCGGTCCCCGACCGTGCACCTCCGGCGATGTCCGCGCACAAGAACTCCGGCCCGATCGGCCGGACACGGGAAAGAAAGAACCCACGAGACGAGAGAAGGAATCCTCTCCATGACCTCCCCCTCCACCGCGGCGACCCCCCTGCGCATCGCCGTGCTCTCCGCCTGGCACGTCCATGCCGAGGAGTACGGGCGCGCCGCGATCGACCATCCCGGAACGGAGCTCGTCGCCGTCTGGGACGACGACGCCGCCCGCGGCCAGGAGCTCGCCGAGCGCCTGGGCGTGCCCTTCGAATCTGATCTCGACGCCCTGCTGGCGCGCGAGGACCTCGACGGCGTCACCAACACCACCGCCACCACGGTCCACGACGAGATCCTCGGCAAGGTGATCGCGGCCGGCAAGCACGTGTTCACCGAGAAGCTGCTCTCGCCCACGGTCGAGGGCTGCGACGCCCTGATCGACGCCGCGGGGGAGGCGCAGGTCGCCCTCACGGTCTCCCTGCCGCGCCTGTCCCACGGGTACACGGTCGCTCTGAAGAAGGTGCTTCAGGACGGCACCCTCGGCCGGATCACCTACTCCCGCGTGCGTCTCGCGCACGACGGCTCGACCCGGGACTGGCTGCCCGCGCGCTTCTACGACCCGGCCGAGGCGATCGGCGGCGCGTTCTCCGACCTCGCCGCCCACCCGGTCTACCTCACCCAGCTGATCCTGGGGGAGGAGGCCTCGAGCGTCCGCGCCAGCTACACCGACATCACCGGGCGCGGCGTCGAGGACAACGCCTCGGTCACGATCACCAACGCCGAGGGCGCCATCGGCGTCATCGAGACCGGATTCGTGACCCCGGCGAGCCCGTTCACCATCGAGGTGCACGGCACCGAGGGCTCCCTGCTGTACGGCTTCGGCGGCGAGACCATGCTGCTCACCACCGGCGACGGCACCACCGAGATCGACGTCCCCGACGACATCGACGCGCCGTTCTGGCAGTGGGTGGAGGCGATCCGCACCGGGAATCCCACCCTCGAGAACCTCGCCCGGGCCCGTGCCCTGACGGCCCTCGTGGTCGCCGCGAACGCCGACGCCCGGAACTGACGCACGACCACACCCCGGCGCGGCCACCCCCACCAGGCCACTTCCCACAGGACCCCCAGACTCACGAAGGAGCACACCCCATGACCGTCTCGCTTCCCGTCCGCATCGGCCTCATCGGCGGCGGCGGCATCGCCAACGCCCACCTCGCGGGCTACGCGACGATCCCCGACCGTGCCCGCGTCACCGCGATCGCCGACGCGAACCCCGAGACCCTCGCCCAGCGCACCGAGGAGCTCGGCGCCACGGGCTACTCGGACTTCACCGAACTGGTGCAGGATCCCGACGTCGACGCCGTCGACATCTGCCTGCCCCACCACCTGCACAAGCCCGCGATCGTCGCCGCGGCCAACGCCGGCAAGCACATCCTGTGCGAGAAGCCGCTGTGCCTCACCGGCGACGAGGCGGCCGAGGTCCGCGCGGCCGTCGAGGCCGCCGGCGTCACCCTCATGTGCGCGCACAACCAGCTGTTCATGCCGGCCGTGGCCAAGGCCAAGGAGATCATCGATTCCGGTGCCCTGGGCGACGTCTACGAGATGCGCACGACCGACTCGTTCTTCAACGACTTCAGCCCGGAGTCGATGGGTTGGCGCGGGCACACCGCCACCAGCGGCGGCGGTGAGTACATCGACACCGGTTACCACCCCACCTACCTGCTCATGCACCTCTCCGGCGGTGGCCGCCCGAAGGAGGTCTTCGCGATGATGTCCAGCCACCGCCTGACCTTCATGGA
Organism: Brachybacterium endophyticum; assembly: GCF_003130585.1. Classification (GTDB taxonomy): domain Bacteria; phylum Actinomycetota; class Actinomycetes; order Actinomycetales; family Dermabacteraceae; genus Brachybacterium; species Brachybacterium endophyticum. The sequence goes on from NZ_QFKX01000001.1 coordinate 73,650, forward strand.
GGGCGAGGACTCCGCGCAGGTGCTGGTGCGCTTCGACAACGGCAGCGTCGGCCAGCTCGTCACCTCCTGGGCCTACCAGGCGGCTCCCGGAACCGACCGGTTCTCCGTGGTCGGCGAGAAGGGATCGCTCAGCTCCGACGGCTCCACCCTGCGGGTGAAGCTGCGCGCGGAGGACGAGGAGCAGGTCTACGCGGCCGAGCCCGTCGACACCTTCGCAGCGGAGATCGCCGACTTCGTGACCTGCCTCGAGACCGGCAAGCGGCCGCTGAACACCGAGGACGAGGGCATCGCCGTGCTCGGCATCATCCTCGCGGCCTACGAGAGCGCTAAGACCGGCGCCGCCGCGAAGGTCATCAGCGCCTGAGGATGTCCTTGCCGGGCGGGAGAGCGATGATCGCCCGACTCGCGAATGCCGGCCCTGCCGCAGCGACGTGTCGTCGCGGCAGGGCCGGCATTCGTGCGAGGGGGCACGGAGAACGACAGCCCTCAGACCCCCTCGATCGACGATCACCGACGCGCGCAGGTCGTGGCCACCGCGGCGAATGCGCGCCCACGTGCAAGGATCGGAGCCATGCGCACGCGATCGGCACCGGAGGACGGCGGAGGTGTGCGATGGGACGTGGAGGCGATCCGCTCGAGGCTGATCTCCACGCGTGATCTGCCCACGAGCGCCCGGATGCTGGTGCTCTCACCCGATGCGGCCGCGCTGATCGCCATCCGACGCACCAAACCCGGCCACTCGCCCTATTACGTGCTCCCGGGCGGAGGGCTCGAGGACGAGGACCACGATCCCTTGAGCGGCGCACTGCGCGAGCTCGAGGAGGAGACCGGGCTGCGCCGCCACGACATCGAGATGCTCAGCGCCCAGGTGATCGTCGAGGACGATCAGTGGATCCACCTCGCTCGTGCCCGGCACCGTCTCGACCTGCACCTCGGCGGCCCGGAGAGCGAGCTCGACGCCGACGCTCACGGGACCTACGAGCCGATCTGGCTCGAGGCCGCGGATCCCGAGACCGCGGGGCTGTTCCCGCTCTGGTTGCGGGACATCCCGCCACGGGGCTCGGGGCGTCGCTAGTCACCCTCCCGCAGGATCCATCGCAGCGCATCCGGCAGTACCACACCCCCGTGGTTCGGGCTGTGACCGCCGGCGCCGACCTCGATCCGCAGGTTGTAGCCACCCTCTGCGAGAGCCGCAGCGGTGCGCAGATTCTCGGCCACCCAGTTGTGCCTCGGACGGTCGTGGTCGATGTCGCGCCGTGCCCCGGGGCGCGCCCGAGAACCTCGCGTCAGATCGCGCCCTGCTTCTCCGCACCCGAGGGCAGCGGCGTCATCGTCGTGACCTGGGTGGGCTTCTCGATCAACTCGGCGATGTCGCTGTTCAGCTGGCCCACGGCCTCGCCGCTGCCATGGGTGGCGAGGTCGTCGGCCGTCGTCCACTTCTCGATCATCGTGATCGTGCCGTCCTCGGCATCGTGGATGGCGTAGAGCTCGCAGCCCTTCTCCTCGTGGACGGCAGCGATGCCGCGCTGCATGGCGTCCACCAGCTCCTGCTTCTTGCCGGACTTCGGGAAGAACACGGCAGTGACGATGACGGTCATCGGGACAGCTCCTTCGCATCGGTCCGGCGGCCACCCGCCGGTGCCTCGAACGTATCAATCCAGCTCAGCGGCATCGAGCGCACCCCAGGATGTGGACCGTGCGATGCTGGGAGAACCACCGGGAGGACCGCTCGCGCCAGATCGCACCGAGCAGAGCCGCCCGCTCGTGCGAGCCGCCGAGCACCCGGTCCGCACGCCCCGCCGGAGGAGACCACGATGAGCACTCTGGACGACGTCCGTCGCCTCGCAATCGCCCTGCCCCAGGTCGAGGAGTCGACCTCCTACGGCTCCCCGGCCTTCCGCGTGGCCGGGATGGTGTTCGCGACCGTCCGCGGCCCGCGCCGCGCCGAGATCGTGGACGGGCTCGTCGGCCCCGACGCGGAGATCCTCGTGGCCTGGTGCCATGACGTCGGGGAGCGCGAGGCGCTCATCGCCGCCCGGCCCGACCGCTTCTTCACCACCGACCACTACCGCGACCACCCGAGCTTGCTGGTCCGTCTGGAGACTCTCGAGGGCGAGGACCTGCGCGAACTGCTCGAGGACCCCTGGGACGCCCGCGCCCCGCGGTCCCTGCACCCGGGGAAATGAGGCGGTCCCCGTCTCTCGCGGTCCGAGAACGGCCCTCGTCGTCCCCGGCGGCCCGTCGTCGGATGGTTACGCTGGTCAATGGCCCCGCGGCCGATCATCATCCCCGACAGCGATGGAGCATCCGGACATGAGCACACGGCGGAATCAGGGATCCTCGAGCGCCGGATCCGCGCAGGCCCTCGACGCCTTCGCCGACATCATGGGCTCCTCCCATGTCCTCACCTCCGCGCGGGCCACCGCCCCGTACGCCCAGGGCGACCGCTTCGGCTCGGGCAGCGTGCTGGCGGTGCTGCGGCCCGGCTTGCTCGCGGACATGTGGCGGGCCCTGCAGGTGTGCGTCGACCACGACCTGATCGTCATCACGCAGGGTGCGAACACGGGCCTGACCGGGGGCTCCGGCCCCGGCGACCAGGACTACGACCGCGAGATCGTCATCATCTCCACGCTGCGGATCGACCAGATCCACCTCATCAACGACGCCCGCGAGGCCGTCTGCCTGGCCGGTGCCACGCTCTTCGAGCTCGAGGAGCAGCTCGCCGAGCACGGCCGTGAACCGCACTCGGTGATCGGATCGAGCTCGATCGGCGCGTCGGTCGTCGGCGGTATCGCGAACAACTCGGGCGGCAGCCAGATCCGCAAGGGCCCGGCGTACACCGAGCAGGCGATCTTCGCCCGCGTCGACGAGGAGGGCAGGGTCCAGTTGGTCAACCACCTGGGCATCGACCTCGGCTCCGACCCCGCGCACATGCTCGACCGCCTCCAGCGCGGCGACTGGGACCCGGCCGACGTGACGCCCCCGCCCCCGGACTCCACCGGCACCGACTACGCCGATCACGTCCGCGAGATCGTCGACAGCCCCGCCCGCTACAACGCGAACCCCAAGTTCCTCCACGAGGCCTCCGGCAGCGCGGGCAAGCTCATGGTCTTCGCCGTGCGCACCCGCACGTTCCCGCTCGAGAAGGACAAGGCGACCTTCTACATCGGCACCGACAGCCCTGCGGATCTGGAGGGCCTGCGCCGCGCGTTCCTCACCTCGGACCGGCAGCTGCCGATCTCCGGGGAGTACATGAGCTCCCACGCCTTCGACCTCGCCGCCGAATACGGCAAGGACACCTACGTCTCGCTCAAGCACGCGGGCAGCCGCACGCTGGTGCGCATGTTCGCGCTCAAGAGCTGGGCGAACGGCATCTTCGCCAAGCTCCGCCTGTTCGGACCGACGTTCGCCGACACCATCTCCCAGAAGATCTTCGGCCTGATCCCCGAGAAGCTGCCCGCACGCCTGACCGACTACCGCGACCGCTTCGATCATCACCTGCTGCTGGTGGTCAGCGGCTCCGAGCGTGCGGCGACGAAGGAGCTGCTGACCTCGTTCTTCGCCGAGGACTCGCACGAGGGCGAGTTCTTCGAGTGTGATCCCGACGAGGCGAAGAGCGCCACCCTGATCCGCTTCGGGGTCGCCAGCGCCGCCGGCCGCTACTTCGCGATGCACCGCAAGGAGGCCTCGGCCATGGTCACCTTCGACGTCGCCCTGCGCCGGGACGACGAGGACTGGCTCGAGGTGCTCCCGCCGGAGATCGCCGACCAGCTGCTGGAGAGCGTCTACTTCGGGCACTTCTTCTGCCACGTGCTGCACCAGGACCACGTGGCCAAGAAGGGCGTCGACCCGATCGCCCTGAAGAGGACGATGACGCGGCTGCTCGAGGAGCGCGGCGCCGCCGTTCCCGCCGAGCACAACTACGGCCGCATCTATCCCGCGCCCCGCAGCATGGTCGAGCACTTCCAGCAGCTCGACCCGCACAACGTGATGAACGCGGGAGTCGGCGAGACCTCGCCCCGCCGCGACTGGGCGGGGGAGACGCGGCAGGGCGCGGAGGTGCGCTGACGAGCGGGCCGATCTCGCGCGATCGGCCCGCCCGGTTCAGTCATGGGCGTCGTTCACCGCGAGCGAGGCGGCCCGCGGGGACGGCGACCCGATGACGTCGGCCCTGCGCGAGGGGAGCGTCGTGACCCGGGCCTCCCCGGCCGGCAGCAGGAACGCGGAGAAGTAGTCCGCCAGCAGCTGCGGCTGGTCCAGCGGGAGGACGGTTCCGACGTACATGTCCGGCCGCACCACGACGACCGCGCCCCGGGAACGGTCGATCCCGCGCAGGTCGAAGATGTCCTCGCGCGGATCGGCCGCGTGGACCAGCTCCTCGTCGCGCACCCCGAAGGGGCCGAAGCGAGGTCGGAACAGGGCCGGCACGTCGCCCGGTTCGATGAGGTCGTGGTCCTGCTGCCAGATCACCTTCACATCCAGCACGCTGCCCGCATCCGTCCCCTCGACGTGCGAGCTGACGTACGGGGAAGCGGGGTCCTCGGCGACCCAGCGCGCCCACTCCTCGATCGCGCCGCCCTGGCCGGGCGCCTCGGGGCCGGCGAAGGCGTACACGCGCCAGCGGCCGTCGGCCCGCGCATGATGTCCGAGCTCCATCGGCACGGCGTCGCACACCCGGATCACGGGGGCCGACCAGAACCGCTTGCCGATCGGGTAGCCCGCGGCGAGGTCCTGGTGCTCTCCCTCGGAGGTGATCATCGAGGGCTGGTAGTGCACGCCGAAGCCGGAGGCCTGGATCTCGGAGCGGTCGTAGTGGGCCTTGACCTCGGCCGGGTCGACCCCGCCGAGCTCCGGACGGGCGGGATCCAGGGTGCGGGCGCCCATCAGCGTCGACCATTCGCGGTCGAACTCGATGAGCCGGCGGGCGACCACCTGCCGCTCGAGGGAGTAGGTGTCCAGCAGCGAGGGATCGGCCCGCCCTGTCAGCACCGCCCCGAGCTTCCAGCCCAGGTTGAAGGTGTCCTGCATCGAGACGTTCATGCCCTGGCCGGCCTTGGCCGAATGGGTGTGGCAGGCGTCCCCGGCGATGAACACGTGGGGGTGCTCGGTGCCGCGATCGGCGGGGGCGACGTCGTCGAAGGTGTCGGCCACCCGCTGTCCCACCTCGTAGACGCTCCACCAGGCCACGTCCACCACGTCCAGGCGGTAGGGCTGGAAGATCCGCTGTGCGCGGGCGATGATCTCCTCGAGAGGGGTCTCGCGCACGGCATGGGACTCGTCGGCCGGGATGTCGCCGAGGTCCACGTAGATCCGGCACAGGGAGTTGCCCTCGCGGGGGATGAACAGGATGTTCCCGCCCTCCCCGGACTGGATCACGCACTTGGTGCGGATGTCGGGGAAGTCGGTGTCCACGAGGACGTCCATGACGCCCCAGGCGTGGTTGCGGGAGTCGCCCTCGAGGTGGCCGCCGATCGCCTTGCGCACACGCGAGCGCGCGCCGTCGCAGCCCACGGCGTAGCGGGCCCGGACGGTCCGCTCGACGGGCGCGCTCTCGTCGGCCGCGTCGGCCGCATCGGTCCCGGAGGTGCGGCGCAGGCGCGCCACCACGGGACGCTCGGCGCCCTTCTCGATCGTGAGGTCCGCGAGCTCCCAGCCGTAGTCGGGGGTGATGCGGCCCGGCCCCTTCGCGGCGGCCTCGGCGAAGTAGTCCAACACCCGCGCCTGGTTGCAGATGACGTGCGGGAACTCGGTGAGCGTGCTGCCGGGAACCCCGGCGCTGTCCAGGGACTTCTCGGCGCGGCGGATGTGGTCGCGGTTCTCCGGGTCCGGCCGCCAGTACCACTGCTCGGTGATGCGGTAGGCCTCCTGCAGCAGCTGGCCTGCGAAGCCGAAGGCCTGGAAGGTCTCGATGCTGCGGGGCTGGAGGCCGTCGGCCTGGCCGATCTCCAGGCGGCCCTCGCGCCTCTCGATGATGCGGGTGCGCGTCTCGGGGTACTGCGAGAGCTGCGCGGCCAGCAGCATGCCCGCCGGGCCGGTTCCGACGACGAGGACGTCGAGCTCCTCGGGGATCTCCTCCGGGCGGTCGATGCCCTCGCCGCGGGCGTCCTCGAGGCGAGGATCATGGCTGACGTAGCCGTGATGATGGAACTGCATGGCTCTCTCCTTCGAAGGCCGAGGTTCAGATGCCGTGCCCGCGGGCGCGGTGGTGGTCGACGGCGGCCGCGGCGCCGCGGGCGAGCAGGGTGACGTCGGCGGAGACCACGACGAACGAGGCACCGCGGGCGAGCACGCGGTCCGCGTCGGCCTCGACGAAGGCGTTGACCCCCACGGGCACGCCGAGGGCGGCGACGGTGTCGATGGTCGAGTCGACCGCGTCGACGACCTCCTGATCACCCGGCGCACCGGGGTGGCCGAGGGAGCCGGCGAGGTCCGCGGGCCCGATGAACACGGCGTCGACCCCGTCGACCGCGGCGATCTCGGCGGCGTTCGCCACGCCCTCGGCGGTCTCGATCTGGACGATCACGGAGACCAGGTCGTCCGCCTCGCCGACGTAGTCGGGGACCTGCGCCCAGCGGCTCGAGCGGGCGAGGGCGGAGCCGATGCCGCGCACTCCCGGTCGGGCGCCCGCGTTGCCGGGGTAGCGGGCCGCGGCGACGGCCGCGCGGGCCTCGACCGCCGTGGATACCATCGGCACCAGCAGGTTCTGGGCGCCGAGCTCGAGGACCTGCTTGATGCGCACCGGATCGTTCCAGGGCACGCGCACCACGGTGGTGACGTCGAAGGCCTCGAGCGTCTGCAGCAGGTGCAGGATGTCGCGCAGCTCGACGGGGCCGTGCTCGCCGTCGATCACGATCAGGTCGGGGCCGGACTGGGCGAGGATCTCGGCGTCGATCGTCGAGCCGGAGGCGGACCACAGGCCCACCAGGGGCTCGGTCGCCGCCTCCAGCACCTCGCGGACGGTGGGCTTGAGGGTGGGTGTGGTCATGAGAAGGACACCTCCACGGTTCCGAGGTCCTGGTAGTCGACGCTGATGTGGTCGCCGGGCCGCACCCAGACGGGGCGGGTGAACGAGCCGGCCAGCACGGTCTCGCCGGCCTCGAGGGCGTCGCCGTGGCTGCCGATGCGATCGGCGAGCCAGGCGACCGAGAGCGCGGGGTCCCCGAGCACCCCGCCGGAGACGCCGGTCTCGACGACGTCGCCGTTCTGGGAGAGCATCGCCCCGATCCAGCGCAGGTCGCGCTCGCGCGGATCGATGCGCTGAGTGCCCAGCACCATCGCGCCCAGAGCGGCGTTGTCGCTGATGGTGTCGACGATGGTGCGGCCCTCGAGCTCGATGTGGGAGTCCAGGATCTCGAGCGCCGGGACGACCGCCTCGGTCGCCGCGAGCACCTGCTCGGCGGTGACGCCGGGCCCGGCGAGCCTCTCGCGCATGACGAAGGCGAGCTCGACCTCGACGCGCACGTTCGACCAGCGGCCGTGCTCCACCCTCTCGCCCGAGTCGATCACCTGGTCGGCGAAGATGACGCCGTAGTCCGGTTCGTCGATGCCCGTGGCCTCCTGCATGGCCTTCGAGGTCAGCCCGATCTTGTGGCCGACGACCCGGCCGCCCGCCTGCTCGCGGCGCTGCCGCCAGACGCGCTGGATCGCGTAGGAGTCCTCGACGCCCATCCCGGGATGGCGCGGGGAGATCCGCGGGATCGTGCCGCCGCTGCGGGTGGCCTCGGCGAGCTCGTCGGCGATCGCGGTGACCTGCTCGTCGCTCAGGGTGCGGCCGGTGGGCTCCTCGCTGCGTGCGCCGCTCACAGCTGCGCCCCCAGCTTGAAGCCCTTGGCGGCCTCGCCGCGGTAGCGGCCGTCCTCGTCGTCCTCGCGGGTGTAGGAGAAGCCGTCGGCCCCGATGGTCACGGCCATCTCGGAGGGCTCCTCGCGGTCGGCTACCTGCCGGGGGTTGCCGTCGAGGTCGAGGACGGTCGAGGCCTCCGTGTACCAGGACGGCACGACGGGGTTGCCCCACCAGTCGCGGCGCTGGTTGTCGTGGACGTCCCAGTGCACGGTGGGGTTGTCGGGGTCACCCGTGTAGTAGTCCTGCGTGTAGATCTCGATGCGGTGGCCGTCGGGATCCAGCACGTACAGGTAGAAGGCGTTGGAGACGCCGTGGCGGCCGGGGCCGCGCTCGATGCGGTCCGAGAGCCGCAGCGCGCCCATCTTGTCGCACAGGTAGATGATGTTGTGCTTCTCGTGGGTCGCGAAGGCCACGTGGTGCATGCGGGGCCCGCTGCCGCCGGTCATCGCGGTGTCGTGCACGGTGGGCTTGCGGCGCATCCAGGCCGCGTACTCGACGCCGTCGGCGTCGGAGATGTCCTCGGTGATGCGGAAGCCGAGGCTCTCCATGTACCGGCAGGCGCGGGGCACGTCGGGCGTGACCTGGTTGAAGTGGTCCAGCCGCACCAGCGCACCGGCGCCGTAGAGCTCGTAGCGCCAGGCCAGACGCTCGACGTGCTCGACCTCGTGGAAGAACTCGCAGGGGAAGCCGAGCGGGTCCTCGACCCGGACAGAGTCGCCGACGCCGCGCACGAAGCCGTCGCGGCGGCGTTCGGTGCGGCAGCCCAGCTCCTGGAAGAAGGCCTCGGCGCGGTCGACGTCCTCGGGGGTGCGCACGCGGTAGGAGAACGCTGCGACGGCCGGGGCCGGGCCCTGGCGCAGGATCAGGTTGTGGTGGATGAACTCCTCGAAGGTGCGCAGGTAGATCGCGTTCTCGTCCTCCTCGGTGACCACCAGGCCGAGCAGGTCGACGTAGAAATCGCGCGAGGCCTTCAGATCGGTGACGATCAGCTCCATGGACGCGCAGCGCAGGATGTCCGGCGCGGGCACGGAGGGGCAGGGGATGGGTGCGGCGCCGGTGCGCTCGGCGCCGGTGGCGGGGGTGGGATCCGTGGTGGTCATGACTCCTCCTCGAGTCGGCGGACGGGGCCGCGCGGTGGCGGCCGACGAGGGCGGGGGACCGGCCCGTGACGCGCGTGGGGGCGCGCCCGGGCCGGCCGGTGCTCAGTGGGCGCCGAAGCGCGCGGTGTGCACGTCGCCGAGGGTGATGTGGACGGCCTGCTGGTCGGAGTAGAAGTCCAGGGAGCGGTAGCCGCCCTCGTGACCCAGGCCCGAGGCCTTCACGCCCCCGAAGGGACTGCGCAGGTCGCGCACGTTATGGCTGTTCAGCCACACCATCCCGGCGTCGATGGCCTGCGACAGCCGGTGGGCGCGGGTGAGGTCGTTGGTCCAGACGTAGGCGGCCAGTCCGTAGCGCGTGTCGTTGGCCAGCTCGAGGGCCTGCTCCTCGGTGTCGAAGGGCGTGATCCCGACGACGGGTCCGAAGATCTCCTCCTGGAAGATGCGGGCCTCGGGCGCGACGTCGGCGAAGACGGTCGGCGCCACGTAGTTCCCGGTCGGCAGCCCCTCGGGCCTCCCGCCGCCGGCCAGCAGACGACCCTCCTGCTTGCCGATCTCGACGTAGCTCATGACCTTCTCGAAGTGCTCGGGGTGCACCAGGGCGCCGACCTCGGTCGACGGGTCCGACGGGTCGCCGACCACGACGTTGCGCGCACGCTCGGCGTAGCGCTCGAGGAACTCCTCGTACACCGACCGCTCGACGAGGATCCGGCTGCCGGCGGTGCAGCGCTCGCCGTTCAGCGAGAAGACGCCGAACAGGGTCGAGTCGATGGCGGCGTCGAGGTCGGCGTCGGCGAAGACGACGGCGGGGGACTTCCCGCCCAGCTCCATCGACATCGCCTTGAGGTTCTCGGCGCAGTTGCGGAAGATCAGCTTGCCGGTCGCGGACTCGCCGGTGAAGGAGATCAGCTGGGTGTCCGGGTGCTTGACGAGCGCGTCGCCGGCGGTCTCGCCGAAGCCGTTGACCAGGTTGAACACGCCCTGGGGGAGGTCGGCCTCCTCGAAGATGCCGGCCCACAGGGATGCCGAGAGCGGCGTGAACTCGGCGGGCTTGAGCACCAGGGTGCAGCCGGAGGCCAGCGCCGGGCCGAGCTTCCAGGACTCCAGCATGAACGGCGTGTTCCACGGGGTGATCAGGCCCGCGACGCCCTTGGGCTTGCGGTTCACGTAGTTCACCTGCTGGCCGGGCACCTTGTAGGTGTCGTCGCGCTGGGCCACGATCAGGTCGGCGAAGAAGCGGAAGTTCTCCGCGGCGCGCTGCGCCTGCCCGCGGGCCTGGGTGATGGGCAGCCCGGTGTCGTAGGACTCCATCGCAGCGAGGTCGTCCTCGCGGGACTCGACGAGGTCGGCGATGCGGTTGAGGATCCGTGCGCGCGGCCGGGCCTTCATGCCCGGCCACGGTCCCTCGTGGAAGGCACGGTTCGCGGCGGCGACGGCACGGTCGATGTCCTCGCTGCTGCCGGAGGCGGCCTGCGTATAGGGCTCGTTGGTCACCGGGTCGAGCACGTCGAAGGTCTCGCCGGAGGCGGATCCGACGCGCTGGCCGTCGATGTAGTGCGGGATGACGGCGGGGATTCCCTCGGGTGTGCGGCTCATGATGCTCCTTGCGTCGTCGGTCGGTGCGAGCGGGATGAGGTGGCAGGTGATGCGCCGGGGGCGGACGCGAGGACCTCGGGATCCCCGGGGTCGTCCGTGCGGTGCAGGTAGGCCTTGGGGGTGGCCAGGCGGTGCTCGCGCACGGCGAGCTCGATCGTGCGGGGGTCGGCGCCCTCGCCGATCAGCTGCAGGATCCGGTCGTGCTCCTGGATCGAGGCAGCTGCTCGCTCGGGCACGTAGGTGAAGGTGGAGCGACGCAGGCGGTCCAGGCGGGTCCAGCCGCGGTCCACCAGGTCGTTGAGGTGGCTGTTGGGGCAGCGTCCGGACAGGGCGCGGTGGAAGCGCTCGTTGAGGTTCGTGAACTCGACCGGGTCGAAGTCCTCGAGCAGGGCGCGCATGCGGTCGTTGACCTCGCGGGCGGAGGCCAGGTCGGCGATCGAGACGAAGGGGGCGGCGAGCGAGACCGCGGCGCCCTCGATGATCGACAGGGTCTCCATGGTCTCGAGGTAGGCCTGCTCGTCGATGACGGCGACCCTCGCCCCCACGTTCCTCTCGAAGGTGACCATGCCTTCGGCCTCGAGCCGGCGGATCGCCTCGCGCACCGGCACCACCGAGCAACCCAGCTCCTGGCCGATCCTGCCCAGCACCAGGCGCTCGCCCGGGGCGTACTCCCCGGTCAGGATGCGGTCGTGGACCGTGCTGTAGGCCTGCTGGGACTTGCTGAGGACGGTGCTCATCGGGCGTCCCCGCGGGTGTCGTCACGGGAGTTGCCGCGCCCGTCCCCGGCGCGCTGCGCCTCGTAGCGACGGGTCCATTCGGCGTTCATGGGGAACAGGCCGTCCACGGGGTGGCCCTCCTCGACCATGCGGGCGATGAACTCCTCCTGGTCCTCCTGGGTCTCGGCCTCGGTGAGGACCTCCTCGAGGATCTCCGGGGGGATCACGAGCACGCCGTCGTCGTCGCCGACGATCACGTCGCCGGGCTGGACGGTGGTGCCGCCGCAGGCGATGGTCTCGTCGACGCCCCAGGGGACGTGCAGGCGGCCGAGCACCGCCGGGTGGCCGCCTGCGTGGTAGGTGGGGATGCCGATCCCGGTCACCTCGTCGAGGTCGCGCACGCCGCCGTCGGTGACGATGCCGGCGGCGCCGAGGTGGCGGGCCCGCAGGGCGAGGATGTCCCCGAGAGTGCCCGACCCGGTCTCCCGGCGGGCGTCCATCACCAGCACGTCGCCGGGACCGAGGCTGTCGAAGGCCTGCTTCTGGGCGTTGTAGCCGCCGCCGTGGGAGCGGAAGAGGTCCTCACGGTTGGGCACGAAGCGCAGCGTGCGGGCGGTGCCGATCAGCCGGGTGCCCGGGAGGGTGGGCTGCAGCCCGTCGATCGAGACGTTCTGCAGGCCCTTCTTGCGCAGCACGCTCGACAGGGTCGTTAGGGCCACGTTCTCGATCCGCGTGCGCAGCTCCTCGGACAGGGACGGTGGGGTCGGACTCCCGGTGTCCGACGGGGCCGACGGGGCCGACGGTGCCGTGGCGGACGTGGCGGACGTGGCCGTCGTGGCCGACGGCTCCGATCCCGGCTCGGGCGGGCGGAACTCCTCGATCGGGCGCCCGGAGGCGTCGGCCCACTGCTCGGGGATGGCCTTCGGCTGCGCGCTCACGCCCTGGACGCTCGCGGTGCCCTGCACGGCCACGGTGGCCAGGCGCCCCGACGTGTGCGCGCCGGCGCTCACCTCGACCTCGACGCGCTGGCCGGGGGCGAAGGTGCTCGCGCCGGCGGGAGTGCCGGTGAGGATGACGTCGCCGGGGCTCAGGGTGATCAGCTGCGAGAGGTCCGCGACGATCTCGGGCAGGGAGAACAGCAGAGTCGAGGTCGAGTCCGACTGCACGAGCTCGCCGTCGTGCCAGACACGGATCGAGATGTCGCCCGGGTCGATCTCGGCGGCGGGGATCAGACGCGGGCCGATGGGGGTGAAGCCGTCCCCGCCCTTGGAGCGGACGTTGGCGCCCTTGTCGGCCCAGCGGAAGTCGAAGACGCCCAGATCGTTGGCGGCGGTGACGGCCGCGACCCGGCTCCAGGCCTGTTCGGGGGAGACCCGACGGCAGGCCTCGCCGATCACCAGAGCGATCTCGCCCTCGAAGCCGAGGATCTCGGCGCCGGCGGGCAGCTCGACCGTGGTGGGGGAGGCGTCGTCCGCCGGCGTCGCCAGGGAGGTCGCGGGCTTGAGGAAGTAGCCGGGCGCCTCGGGGGTGCGGCCCTTCTGCCGGGCACGCGCCGCGTACCCGATGTGCATCGCGAAGACCGTGCCGGGGCGGGTGCCCAGCAGGTCCCAGGCGAGAGTGGAAGGCGTCGTCGCGGAATCCATGTCGGGGATCGTATACGATCAACGGAGCTTCTGGGAAGGCGTTCCGGGGGCGCTGTCCGGGTCGTGGATCGGCTCCTGCGACCTTGAAGCGCGAGAAACCGACGTATACGATCCCTCGGACTGTATACGATCCAGCGAGACGTCGTCCCGCAGAGCAGCGGGACGTCCCCGGTCGTCATGAGACACAGGAGTCCCCATGAGTTCCACCCCGCAGCAGGCTTCCGCGGTGGCCGATCCCCGCGAACGCCGCAAGGTCGTCGCCGCCGTCGTGGTCGGCACCACCGTCGAGTGGTACGACTTCTTCATCTACGCCTTCGCGGCGAACCTGGTGTTCGCCCACCTCTTCTTCGAGCCGGCCGGACCGGCGATGATGCAGATCCTCTCGCTGCTCACGATCGGGATCTCCTTCCTCTTCCGGCCGCTCGGCGCGATCCTCGCCGGGCACTTCGGCGACCGCCTGGGACGCCGGCCGATGCTCGTGATCACCCTGCTGATGATGGGCGGCGCCACCGCCCTCGTGGGCGTGCTGCCCGGGTTCGACACGGCCGGCTGGTTCGCTCCCGTCGCCCTGCTCGTGCTGCGCATCGTCCAGGGCATCTCGGCGGGCGGCGAATGGGGCGGCGCCGTCCTGATGTCCGTCGAGCACGCCCCGCGCGGGCGCCGCGGCCGCTACGGGATGTTCCCGCAGCTCGGGGTGCCGATCGGCATGCTGCTGGCCTCCGGGATGCTCGCACTGATGACGGTGCTGGCCCCGGGTGAGGCGTTCCTGCAGTGGGGCTGGCGCGTGCCGTTCCTGGTCTCCGTGGTCCTGATCCTCGTGGGGTACCTGGTGCGCCGCAGCGTCGACGAGTCCCCGGTGTTCCGGGAGATCCAGCAGGTGCAGGCCCAGGAGTCCTCCCCGATCCCCACGCTGCTGCGTCGCTTCGGGGGCATCGTGCTGCTCGCGGCCCTCGTGTTCGCCGGCAACAACGCCGTCGGGTACATGGTCACCGGTGGATTCGTGCAGGGCATGGCCTCGCGCACTCCCGAGGAGGGCGGCCTCGGCTTCGACCCGACCGCGGTGCAGCTGGCCGTGCTCGCCGCAGCCCTGGTCTGGGCGCTCTCGACGATCGCCTCCGGCTTCCTCTCCGACGCGATCGGCCGCAAGCGCACCTACCTGATCGGCTGGCTGCTCCAGGGCCTCGCGGTGATCCCGCTGTTCGCCCTGGTCTCGATCGGCACCGGCGGCGTCCTGCTGGGCACCTGCTTCCTCTCGCTCGGCCTGGGCCTGACCTACGGCCCGCAGTCCGCCTGGTACGCCGAGTCCTTCCCGGCCTCGGTGCGCTTCTCCGGCGTCTCGATCTCCTATGCCCTGGGGGCGGTGCTGGGTGGCGCGTTCGCCCCGACCATCGCCCAGGCGCTCCTCCAGGCCACCGGCACCACCTGGGCCATCGTGGCCTACCTGCTGGTGATGACGGCGATCGGCCTGGCCGGGACGCTGTTCCTGCGAGAGCGCACCGACATCCCGCTGAGCCGGGAGTTCGAGGTCTCGGGCTCGTGGGAGACCTGGACCTCGGACGCGGAGCTCGGTGTCCTCGCGGACAAGACCGCCTGACGGGAGGAGCGGGGTCGCAGCGGACCGAGGAAGGCGGCCGCGCGGCGGATCCCTCAGGCGGTGACGCCCGCGGTCGCGCGCGGCGGGTTGGCCGCGATCACCTCACGCTGGTGCGGGGAGATCACGTCGACCGAGATCCGGCAGTCCAGCACCAGGAAGCGTCGCTGCGCAGGGTCCTCGTCCGTCCACCGGCGCAGCACGTCCAGGTCATCGAGGGTGCGGACGACGTGGCCCTCGGCGCCGACGGCCGCGGCGAGAGCGGCGACGTCGACCTCGGGGATCCGCATCGCCGTCTGATCAAGGCCCTGCAGGCCGTAGAGATTGACCTCGGCCCCGTAGGCGGCGTCGTTCCAGACCACCGCCATCCCGTGACCGCCGGCCACGCGCACCGCCGACTCGAGGTCGGCGAGCGCCATCAGCCCGCCGCCGTCACCCGTGGTCAGCACGACCGTGCTCCTGGGGCCGGCGGCCGCGGCGCCGACCACACAGGGCCAGCCCAATCCGATGGTCTGGTAGGCGGTGCCCACCATCACCATGCGCTCGGGCGCGGCGATCGGCCAGTACATGTTCGCCCAGCCGATGAAGTGGCCGCCGTCGGAGACGACCACACGGTCCGCGGGCAGCAGCGGCGCCAGATGCGCCGCGAGGGAGCGGGGGTCCAGCCGACCATCAGGTGCGAGCGCCTCCCCCTGCTCACGCACGAGCAGGGCGGGCACGTCCACGCTCTCCCGCCAGCGGGTGCTCGCAGCACCCCTCCGGCGCAGCGCGTCGACGAGACCGAGCGTGGCCAGGCGGGCATCACCCTGCAGGTACCGGTCGACGCGGGTGTGCGTCGGGCTGCCCGCCACGTCGATCTGGACCAGCCGGGCGCCCTCGCCCAACAGGGCGCCGAAGCGCATCGTGAAGGGGGAGAGGGAGGCGCCGATCGCGAGCACCAGATCCGCGTCGGCCACCGTCCCCATCGCCGCCTCGGCACCGAAGCCGCCGGTGACACCGAGGTCGAAACGGGGATCGGGAGCGAGAGAGCGGGCGAGCGCCGTCGAGGCCGTGAGCGCACCGAGCCGCTCGGCGAGCTCGCCGACCGCCTCCCCGGCGCCGGCGAGCCAGGCGCCCCGGCCCAGGAGCAGCAGGGGCCGCTCGCTGCGGGCGAGCAGCTCCGCCACGCCCTCGACTCCCTGCGGGTCCGGCGGCACGGGTTCGAGGAGCGCGGGCCTCGAGGGGGCGGGGAGGTCGCCGACCTCCTGGCTCGCGAGGTCGTAGGGGATCGCGAGCACCACGGGGCAGCGCTCGCGCAGAGCCAGGTCGAGGGCCGCCTCGGTGGTGGCCCCGGCGTCGTCGGCCCCGACCTGCAGCGTGCGCACTCCCAGGGCGGCGGCGCTCGCCGTCTGGTCCACGTCCCAGCTGCGAGGGCCGGTGGTCGGGGCGTCACCGGCCACGAGCACGAGCGGGATGCGGGCCTGCTGCGCCTCCGCCAGGGCGGTCAGGGTGTTGGTGAACCCCGCGCCGTAGGTCGTGGTCGCCGCGGCGAGGCGGCCGCTCACGCGGTAGTGCGCGTCGGCCGCGGCGACGGCGCCGGCCTCGTGCCGCACGGCGACGTACCGGGCGTGCGGCTCGCTCGCCAGGGCGTCGAGCAGATGGGCGTTGCCGTTGCCCATCACGCCGAAGACGTGCTCGACGCGGCGGGCGAGGACGGCGGCCACGTGGGCCGAGACCGTGGGCATGACAGGGCTCCTCGTGACGGGATCTCGACGGGCCGCCCCGCCGGCGGAGACGCGACGGTGCGGCCCACGTCGATCCTGCCGGATCCGCTCGTCCCGCCCGGGCCGAACGCGGCGGCGTCCGGGGGAGGAGACGCTCAGTCCGTTTCGATCGCCCGCAGGTGCTCGGGTGTCACCTCGTCGACGTGATCCTCGACCTCGTCGTGGTTGCCGACCCAGCGCGCGACGTACGGGCAGACGGGCACGATGCGCCGCCCCTCCGCGATGCTCTCGTCCAGGGCGGTGCGGGTCAGGGTCGAGGCCAGCCCCCGCCCTTCGTACTCGTCGAAGACGACGGTGTGGAAGAAGATCCGCTGCGTGCTGCCGCCCTGCTCGAGGTCGCGATACTTCGAGAAGCCGGCGTGGTGCTCGCCGACGAACACGTCGAAGCGCTGCTTGTCCGGGTCATCCCGCACGGTGGTGCGATCCGCGCTCGCCCCGTCGGTCACGCCCTGCTCGGCGCCGGCGGGAGCCTCGCTGCGCGAGTGGCTGCCGGGGGTGTTGTCGGGGTCGCTGCTGGGCTCGGTCATGACCTGGATCCTCTCGGCTGACGACGGGGTCGGAGACGCGCATGGGGGAGTGCCGGCGCGGGCAGCGGCGCCGGGGTGTCGGAGGGGAACGGACCGAAGCGGTCGGATCGGGGCGGGACCGTGGCGGGGAAGGCCGGAGGGCCCGACGGGGCGTCGTCCGCGGCGATCTCGTGCTGCCACTGCTCGCGGAAGGCCGCGATCTCCTCGTGGGAGCGGCCCACGAAGTTCCACCACATGACGATCTCCTCCTCGAAGGGCGGGCCGCCGATGAGGATCAGACGTGCAGGCTCCGCGCCGGCCTCCAGCACGAGGTGGGAGGCGCCGACGGGGAGATGCACGAGGTCGTCGGGCTGCAGGTCGACGGGTTCGTCCTCCCGTGGGGCGCCGTCCCCGGTCGTCTCGGTGCGGGTCGCCACGTGGACCGTTCCCGCATCGACGAGGACGCCGTGCTCGAAGGTGGGGTCCACCGGGAGGAGGAGTCGGCCAGCGGTCGGGAGCAGCACCTCGGCCGCGAGGGCGGTGGTGCGGGTGTCGATCGGTGAGGGGGCCGTTCCGGTGGCGACGGCGTCCGCGGCGTCACCCGCGGCGGTGGCCTCCGCGAGCTCGCCGAGATAGGTGCGCACCGCGCCGCCGGGCACCTCGACGAGGGGAGCGACATGGTGCTGGGAGCCGGGATCGCCGTGACGCTCGGACTCGGGCAGGGCGTACCAGAGCTGGACGCCGTGCAGCGTCCTCGTGTCGGCCGTGGAGAACTCCGAGTGGGAGACCCCGCGCCCGGCGATCATCAGGTTGACCTCGCCCGGCCGCACCGTGTTCGCGAAGTCCGTGGAGTCCCGATGCTCGATCCGGCCCTCGAACAGCAGCGTCACCGTCGCCAGGCCCGTGTGCGGGTGGCGCGGGACGGCCATGCCGCCGCTCGCGGCGACGTCGTCGGGCCCGAAGTGGTCGACGAAGCACCAGGGGCCGATCAGCGAGCGCTCGCGGTGGGGGAGGGTGCGGCGCACGGTCATCGCGCGCGGCCCGCCGAGCGGGACCTCGCGCGGGGTGATGACGGTGGGGCCGACGTGCTCGGCGGCCGCGCAGCGCACTTCCTGCGGGTTCTTCTCGGTCGTCGACATGCGCGCCTCCCGTCCGACGTCGGCGTGCTCAGCCTATGCCCGACGGGCGCGGTGGGAGCACGCCTGCAGCGGACTCTTGTGCTGGCGTGAACGGGCGTTTACAGTGATGCCCAGAGGTGTGAACACGTGTTCACGGCGAGAGGAGCGGGAATGGTCCCGTCGACGGAGTCGAGCACGACCCCTGGGCCAGGCCCGGGGCCCGAGGGCATCGACGAGGACCCTCTGCTGGTCACGGCGATCGAGCGGTTCGCGTACGAGGGCTCGGCCGCGACCCTGCGGGGGATCGCGAAGGAGGCCGGTGTCAGCGCCGCCCTGTTGGTCAAGCGCTTCGGCTCGAAGGAGGGGCTGCGGCGTGCGTGCGATGCGGTGGTGCTCGAGCGGATCGTGCGGACCAAGCGGATCTCGATCGCGGCGGCCTCCCAGCGGCGCCTGGTCTGGGGCCTGCCGGCCGATGCCGACCAGGCCGTCCTGCTCGGGTACGTCCTGCAGGCGGTGCTCGCGGGCGGCGAGGCAGGACGCACCTTCCTCGAGCACATGATGGCCGATGCCGAGGGGTACACCGGCGAGGCGGTCGAGGCGGGTATCGCGCGGCCCAGCCGGGACGAGGCGGCCCGGGCGAAGTTCCTGGTGATGAGCGGGGTCGGGGCGCTTCTGATCTCGATGCTGATGACCAAGGGGGCCGGCGGGGCGGCCGCCCAGGACCTCGACACGCTGCTCGCCCACGCCCAGGACGAGGTGGCCCTGCCGATGCTCGAGATGTACACCGACGGCTTCTTCACCGATCCGAGCATCCTGCGCGACTACGCGGCGAACCTGCGCGACGCCGACGCCACGAACCCCGATGGCGCCACGAACCCCGATGGCGCCGCGAACCCCGATGGCACCACGAGCTCCGACCAACCGCCCCGGGAGGCGTCATGAGCGTGATCGACATCCGCGAGCTGACCAAGTCCTTCGGCCACACCCGCGCGCTGGACGGGCTGGACCTGCAGGTCGGCGAGGGCGAGGTGCGTGGCTTCCTGGGGCCCAACGGCGCCGGCAAGTCCACCACCATCCGGGTGCTGCTGGGGCTGCTGCGCGCCGACGGCGGCAGCGCCCGCCTGTTCGGCGGCGACCCGTGGTCGGACCCGGTCGCGCTGCACCGTCGCCTGGCCTACGTGCCGGGGGACGTCGCCCTGTGGCCGAACCTCACCGGCGGGGAATGCATCGACTACCTGTCCCGCCTGCGCGGCCGCACCGACCCTGCACGCCGCGCGGCCCTGCTGGAGCGCTTCGAGCTCGATCCGCGCAAGAAGGCCCGGACCTACTCCAAGGGCAACCGCCAGAAGGTGGCCCTGGTCGCCGCGCTCGCCAGCGATGCCGAGCTGTACGTGCTGGACGAACCCACCTCGGGGCTGGACCCGCTGATGGAGGCCGTCTTCACCCAGGAGGTCCGCGCGCTGCGGGACCAGGGTCGCTCGGTGCTGCTGAGCAGCCACATCCTCAGCGAGGTCGAGAAGCTCTGCGACACCGTCACCATCATCCGCGCCGGGCGCGCCGTCGAATCGGGGACCCTCACGCAGCTGCGCCACCTCACCCGCACCCGCGTGAGCGCCGTCGTGCGCGGTGACGTCCGCCCGATCCTGGCGATCCCCGGCACCCACGAGCGCACGTCCGAACGCCCCGTCGGTGCCGACGGCGGCGACGGTGCCGTCGGCGGCGCCGGTGCCGGTGCCGCCGGCCCGGATCGTGCGGCGGGTCCCGTCGGTACCGGCACCACGCGCCTCACCCTGGAGGTCGAGCCCTCGGCGCTCGACGAGGTGCTGCGGGCGCTCGCCCGCGAGGGCGTTGAGACGATGACGGCGTCGCCGCCCTCCCTCGAGGACCTCTTCCTGGGCCACTACGGCGACCAGCACGCCCCGCAGGCCTCCCGGGAGCGGGCATGAACGCCTCCGGCGCGGAACCGCTCACCGCCCGGCCCGCCGCCGGCACCCCGCGTCATCCCAGCCATCGGGCCGACGTGCACCGCGGACCCGTCGGATCGGAGCTGGCGGGAACGCTGATGATCGCCCGCCACATCCTGCGCCGGGACCGGGTGCGGTTGTGCGTGTGGGCGATCGCGCTGACCGCTTTCGTGCTGTATTTCAGCGTCGCCCTGCGCACCGTCTTCGACCCCGAGGCGCTCGCCGCCCGCGCCGCCGTCATGCGCACCCCCTCCGGGATCGTCATGGGCGGGCCCGGGTACGGCCTGGACCACTACACGCCGATGGTCGCCGTCGCCAACGAGGGCATCACCTGGATCGTCGCGGCACTGGGCATCATGAGCCTCCTGCACGTGGTGCGCCACACCCGCGCCGAGGAGGATGCCGGACGGGCCGAGCTGATGGGCGCCGGAGCCGTCGGCCGACACGCACCGGCGCTCGCGACGCTCCTGGTGCTGACCGCACAGCTGCTGGTGATCACGGTGCTGGGGGCGCTCGCCACCCTCGCCGGCGGCGACGACGCCTCGTTCCTCGACGGGCTCGGGATGATGGGCGGCAGCACCCTGGCCGCGCTCGTGATCGGGGCGGTGGCCCTGCTCGCGAGCGAGGTCGCCGCGACCTCCCGCACCGCCACCGGCCTGGCCCTCGCCGGCCTCGCCCTCCTGTTCGCCGTGCGCGCCGCCGGGGACCTCATCCACCGCGAGGGCTCACTGCTGTCGTGGTTCTCGCCCTTCGCCTGGCCCCAGCAGATGCGTCCCTTCGTGGACCTGCGATGGTGGCCGGCGCTGCTGTCGGTCGCGGCAGTGCTCGTGCTGCTGGCCGTCGCCGCCGGCCTCTCGCGTCGGCGCGACCTGGGCCGAGGACTGGTCGCCGACCGTGCGGGCCGGTCGCAAGCGACGTCGTGGCTGCGCAGCCCGCTCGCTCTGGCGTGGCGCCAGCAGCGCGGGATGCTGCTGTGGAGCTGCCTCGGGCTCGGCCTGCTCTGGCTCGCCACCGGCACGATGATGTCCACCCTCGCCGACATGGGGCGCGACCTGGTCTCCCAGACGCCCGCGCTCGCCGGGATGCTCGGCAGCGACAGCTCGGCCTTCACCGGGCAGTTCCTGGACCTGATCCTGCTGTTCGCCGCGCTGTGCGCCGCCGCCTACGGCATCGTCGCCTCCGGCCAGCACTGCCGCGCCGAGGAGACCAGCGGACGCCTCGAGGCCGTGCTCGCCGCCCCCGTGAGCCGGCGGCGCTGGCTGACCGCGCAGCTGCTGGTCGCGCTGACCGGGACCGCTGTGCTGCTCGTCGTCTCGGTCGCCGCGCTCGCCGCCGGGGCGCTGGCCGTGGGCGTCGACGACCCCGACGTCGGCCGGTACGGGGCCGCACTGCTCGCGCACCTGCCGGCGACCCTGGTGTTCGCGGCGCTGTCGGCCGCGCTCTTCGCGTGGGTCCCGCGCGGAGGAGGACTGGCCTGGATGCTGATCGCCGTCGTGTTCGGGATCGCGATGTTCGGGGAGATGCTCGACCTGCCGGACTGGGTGCAGGGCATCTCCCCGTTCCACTGGGTGCCCGACTCCTTCACCGAGGACACCGACCCGGCCGGTCCCCTGATGCTGCTCGCGGTGGATGCGGTGCTCAGCGCGCTGGCCCTGGTGGGCATCGGCCGACGCGCCATCGACGGCGGACTGTGACGGGCCGGGTGGCATCCAGTCCGGCCGTGATCTGAGAGGCGCCGGCGTGGGCGGAGTCCGCGCACGCGTCGCTCCTGTCGTAGCCTCGGGGCGGACCCGACGGCGCCGTACGGGACCAGCACTCCGCGGCGTCGTATCAGGGCCGTCTCAGGCACGAACCGTTGGAGGACCACCCGTGACACACGTTCCCGCAGAGATCTCGCGCTCCTGGCTGCTGGTCTCCGGACGACACAGCGAGCAGTTCGACCGGGCCGTGCGCACCCGCGCGGACCAGGTGGTGCTCGACATCGAGGACGCGGTCGACCCCCAGCACAAGGCCGAGGCCCGCGGTGACGTGGTGCGCTGGCTCGAGGACGGCTCCGCCTGGGTGCGGATCAACGATCGCTCGAGCCCGTTCTGGGAGGAGGACGTCGACGCCCTGGCCGAGGTCTCCGGCCTCGAGGGCGTGGTGCTGGCGAAGGCGGAGGCCCCCGAGCAGGTCACCGAGACCGCCGAACGCCTGGGCGGCAGCACTCCCGTGATCGCGCTGGTCGAGTCCGCCCTCGGCATCGAGGAGGCCGTCTCCATCGCCCGCGCCCGCGGCGCCTTCCGCCTCGCCTTCGGCAGCGGCGACTACCGGCGCGACACCGGGACCAGCTCCGACGACCTCGCCATGGCCTACCCCCGCTCCCGCCTCGTGGTCGCCAGCCGGATCGGCGACCTGCCGGGCCCGATCGACGGGCCCACCGTCGGCTCGAGCCACCCGATCCTGCGCGAGCAGTCGACCACCGCGGTCTCCCTGGGCATGACCGGGAAGCTCTGCCTGGACATCGACCAGCTCAGCGTCATCAACGAGACCATCAGCCCCACGCCCTCCGACGTCGAATGGGCACGGGACTTCCTCGCCGACTTCGCCGACCGCGGCGGCGTCATCCGCGACGGCAGCGACCTGCCGCGCCTGGGCCGGGCCCGGAAGATCGAGCACCTCGCGAGCGCCTTCGGCATCGACCCGGCGTGAGGGGGTGGGTGGGGGTCCTGCGGTAGGAGCCCGCGCCAGGGGTCGGAGAGGTCGGATGGGCCTGCGCGGGACTAATAGCGCATCATCTGCCATATATGGCACATGATGCGCTATGAGTCCCTTCGCGGCCCACGGGACCCGTCGCGGCCCTCAGGTCTCGCCGATCTCGCCTGTCCCGTCGGCGCCGCTGTCCTCGGCAGCCCCGCCGGCCTCGATCGCCGTGCCGTCGCTGCCGTGTCCACCGGCCCCGCCGCCCCCGACGCCGGATCCGCGCGACGCGCCACCTTGCACCCACTCCGGCTCCACCAGGGTCACCCGCGGTGTGGCGCCCTCCTCGCGCAGCAGACGCACGAGCTCGCGCACCGCGCGCTCGCTGATCTCCACCCGTCGCGGATCGACCCGCGGGACCGTGGCGAGCAGGGGGCTGATGGCGGCGAGGTCCTCGTCGGTCAGGGCGATGACCTGCAGGCCCGGTTCCTCGAGCGCGCCCGTCGCGGCGATCGCGAAGAGCACCTCGGTCACACCCGAGAGGCCGAAGACGGCCGTGCGGCCCCCGGACGCGGCCAGATCCCGGGCCCGACGGGGCACCTCGGGCAGGTCGCCCGCGTCGAGCACGACGTTCAACCCTGTCGACCGCGACTGCTCCTCGACGCCCAGGAGGAAGCGGGAGACGTCGTTGCGATGACGGCGATGACCGGGCTCGCCGAACAGCAGCAGGTTCTCGCAGCCCAGCTCGAGCCCGCGGTCCACGACCATCCGCCCCAGGCGCTCGAAATCGAGGTCCACGACCGAGCCGTTGGGGAAGTCCACGGGCTTGCCGATCAGCACGAACGGCAGTCCCGACTCGACGACCGCGGCCACGCGCTCGTCGTGACGCCCGATCTCCATCAGGATCAGCGCCTCGCACACGCCGGTGCGCACCACACGGTGGATCCCGCGGGCGCCCTCCTGGGCGGTGACCAGCAGGATGTCGTAGCCGAAGCGCTGGGCCTCGCGGGCGACGGCGCCGACGAACCGCATCAGCACGGCATCGCTGCCGTACGCCTCGGGGACCATCAGCCCGATCACGCCGCTGCGACGCGAGCGCAGCGCCCGGGCTCCCGAGTTCGGGTGGTAGCCGAGCTTCTCGATCGCGTCCTCGACGCGTCGGCGGGTGGCGGGGGAGATGGGGCGGGAGCCGGTGAGGACGTAGCTCACCGTGCTCTGCGAGACCCCGGCCAGCCGTGCGACGTCCTGACTGGTCGGCGCGCTCCTTCTCA
This sequence comes from Brachybacterium endophyticum, assembly GCF_003130585.1. Taxonomy (GTDB): domain Bacteria; phylum Actinomycetota; class Actinomycetes; order Actinomycetales; family Dermabacteraceae; genus Brachybacterium; species Brachybacterium endophyticum. The sequence goes on from NZ_QFKX01000001.1 coordinate 97,436, forward strand.
CCGTTTCCTCACCGCTTCGCCCCCTCCGACGACGTCTCAGACCGCCGGTCCACCGGCTCCCACAGTGTTCCACGAGCGTGCTGCATCACCGGTCCACGAGCGCGCGGCATCCCACTGCTCGAGGGCGCTGCTGCGACCGTCGGCCCGGTCGAGCTCGCGCGCCGCTTCGAGGGCGGCGTCGAGGATCTCGGACAGGTGCACGGTCCGCTCCTCGGCCGCGGAGCGGACTGCCGCCTCGACGATCGCCTGGGTCCAGATGTTCTCGTGGACCTCGGAGTCCGGCTCGCCGCGGCCGCGCACGGCCTGGCAGAACACCTCGAGGGAGGAGTCGAGCTCCCACAGGGCGTCCTCCGACGGGGCGCGACCCGGCACCGGATCCTGCCCGCCGCCGCCATCGGTGCCGGCGCCGGGGACGGTCACCGGGACCCCCTCGCCGTCCCAGTGCACGGTCCCGGTCGGGCAGCTCAGGGCCCATTCGCCGTTCCAGCTGGTCTCGGCGCCCGGCGAGCACCACGAGCCCTCGAAGGTGTGCACCGCGCCGGAGTCGTAGCGGACCACCACCGTCGCGGCGGCATCCCCGTCGTACCAGCTCCAGGCGGGGTTGTACGAGGTCGCGGTGACCGATACGGGGGTGCCCTCGACCAGGACCCGGGCGGCGTCGAAGGCGTGGATGGCCATGTCCACGATCAGCGGTTGGACCATCTGCTCGCGGAACCCCCCGAAGTGCGGGGCACGGGAGAAGCGTGTCGCCACGATCCCCGCGCCGCCGAGCTCGCGGGCCAGGCGGCCGGCCTCCCGCAGGTGCGGGTTGTGGCGCCGGGACTGGGAGACCATGAACAGCTGCCCGGTGGTCTCGGAGTGGCCGGCCAGCGAGAGGGCCTGGGTGAGCGTCGCCGCGCACGGCTTCTCCCCGAGCACGGGAAGACCCGCGTGCAGGGCGTCGGCCGTGACGGGGTGGTGGGCCTCCGGGATGGTGACGTCGATGATCGCCGCGGCGCCGGCGGCGCGGGCGACCTGCAGCATGTCCGTCCCGGTTCGGACGTCGGCCTGCGACTCCTCGGGCACGAGGTCCGCGAGCGCGCTCGCCGCCGCGCCGTCGACCACGTCGACCACGCCCACCAGGCGCGCCGATCGTGAGCGCAGCACGGTGGCGATCCAGGCGCGCCCCATGCCGCCGGCGCCGACGACGACCACCGGCAGGCGCGTCTGATCCGCGCTGTGCGCGCTGCCCGCTGTCACCACGGCCTGATCCGCCATCACTCGCCCTTCCCCGCGGCCTCGGCGTCGCCCACGCCCTGCCCGCTCTCACCGGTGAGGAACCAGTCGGTGGGGTAGCGGTCCAGGAACGGCACCTCGCGCTCGGCCGCGGCCGGCCGCGCCCAGTCCACGCCGTTGGCGATCACGCGGCGCACGTCGGGGTGCTGGTAGACGGGGTAGTCCTGGTCACCGGGGGAGAAGTAGAAGATCTTGCCCTTGCCGCGGCGGAAGCAGCAGCCCGAGCGGAACACCTCCCCGCCGCTGAAGGAGGAGACGAACACGAGCTCGTCGGGCACGGGGATGTCGAAGTGCTCGCCGTACATCTCCTGCTCGTCGATCACGATCGGGTGGGGGATGCCCGCGGCGATCGGGTGCGAGGGGTTCACGGTCCACACCAGCTCCCGGTCGCGCTCGTTGCGCCAGCGCAGGGTGCAGGTGGTGCCCATGAGGCGGGTGAAGGGCTTGGACCAGTGGCCCGAGTGCAGGACCACGAGGCCCATCCCGGCCAGCACGTGGCGCTGGACCCGCTCGGCGACCTCGTCGCTGACCTCGTCGTGCGCCATGTGTCCCCACCAGGTGAGCACGTCGGTCTGCGCGAGCACCTCCTCGCTGAGCCCGTGCTCGGGGTCGTCGAGCAGGGCGATCCGGGTGGCGACGCCCTCACCCAGGTTCTCCGTGACGGCGTCGCGGATCGCGGAGTGCATCCCCTCGGGATAGTTCTCGCGCACCCGCGCATCGCGCTTCTCGTGGCGGTTCTCGCCCCACACGGTGACGCGCAGCGGGCGGGAGGCCGACGTCGACGCCGCCGCTCCGGTGGTGGAGGCGGCGGGCGAGGCGTTCTGGGAGGTCGTGGTCATCGGGGTCGGGGTCCTTTCCCGGGTCGTCGGACAGATGCGGTGGGTCGGCGGGTGGTACGTCGGGCGGAAGTGGGTCCGCAGGTGGTGGGCCGGCAGGTCGTGGGTCGGTGGGGAGCCGACGGGAGGGTCATTTCACGGCGCCTCCGGTGGCGCCCGCGGCGATGTACTTCTGGGCGGCGATCATCAGCACCACGGCCGGGACGGAGGAGAGCACGGCCGTGGCCATCACGGAGCTCCAGTCGGTGTCGTTGGTGCCGATGTACGTGTAGAGGCCGAGCGTGACCGGGCGGATGCTCTCCCCGGTGGTCAGCGTCAGGGCCATCAGGAAGTCGCTCCAGGCGAAGAGGAACGAGAAGATCCCCGCGGTGATCAGCGAGTTCCTGCTCACCGGCAGCACGATGGAGACGAAGGCGCGCAGATGGCCGCAGCCGTCCACCCGGGCGGCCTCGACGATCGAGGCGGGGAAGGTCTCGAGGTAGGCCCGCATGATGAGGATCGAGAAGGGGATGCCCTGGGTCGCGTCGGCCAGGATCAGCCCGGGCACGGTGTTGATCAGCCCCAGCGGCGTGTACGCGGTGTAGAGCGCGTTGGCGATCACGATGCCGGGGATCATCTGGCTGATCAGCACCAGGAACACCAGCACCGCCGTTCCGCGGATGCGGAACTGGGCGAGGGCGTAGGCGCACGGGGCGGCGATCACCAGCGAGAGGATCGCCGCGCCGACGGCGACGACGAGCGAGGTCAGCAGGTTCTTGCCCTGGTCGGCGAACGCCCGCGCGTAGCCGCTCGTGTCCGGGTGCAGCGGCAGCCACCCCGTGTTCAGGCTGTTGCCCTGCGGTGCCAGGGAGGCGTTGACCATCCAGTAGACGGGGAACAGCATGATCGCGACGAGCACGATGCCGATCCCCGTGTGGACGATCCCGCGCGGGGTGCGACGACGCCGGGGCGTGACGGGCGCGTCCGGCGCGGTGCGGACGCTGGCGCCGGTGGAGGCGGTGGTGGTCATGGCGATCATCCGTTCTTCGCGGCGCGGGCATTGGCGCGCAGGTAGACGACGGAGAAGAGCAGGGCGATGAGGATCAGGACGTTGCTGAGCGCGGCGCCCTGGCCGAAGTCGAACTCGAGGAAGCTCAGCTCGTAGCTGCGGGTGGCGAGGGTCTGGGTGGCGTTCGCGGGGCCGCCGCCGGTGAGGCCGATGATCAGGTCCAGCACCTTGATCGTGTAGATGACCCCGAGCAGCAGCACCACGCTGACCACGGGCCGCAGCAGCGGCAGGGTGATGTGGCGGAAGGACTTCCAGCCGGTGGCGCCGTCGAGCTGACCGGCCTCGTAGAGCTCCTCGGGGATCGCCTGCAGCCCGCTGTACAGCAGCGCGACGTTGAAGGGGATGCCCAGCCAGATGTTCACCATGATCACCGCGACCAGGGCGGTGTCGGAGCTGGTCAGCCAGCCGATGGGCTCGGAGATCAGCCCGGTGCCCTCGAGCACGCGGTTCAGCACGCCGTTGTCCTGCTCGAGGATCCACCGCCACACCGCGGCCGAGACGATCATCGGCAGCAGCCATGGCAGCAGCAGGAGCGAGCGCAGCACCCCCGACAGCGGGAAGTGCCGACGGAAGTACAGCGAGAGGCCCAGGCCGATGATGAACTGACCGATGATCGAGCCGACCGTGAACAGTCCGGTGTTGGCCAGGGCCTTGAGGAAGATGGGGTTCGAGAGCGCGCTCGCGTAGTTGTCGAGGCCGACGAACGGGGCCCGACCGTTGAAGAAGGTCGAGAAGTCGTAGGCCTGGAAGCTCATGACGACGTTCTTGACGATCGGGTAGCCGTAGAACAGCAGCAGGTAGAGCACGGCCGGGGCGATGAAGGCGTAGCGCACCAGCGCGCCGTCGCCGCTTCGCCCTCGGCGACGTGGGCGGGACACGGCGGCGGGGGAACGGCCGTCGGCCGGTCGGGTCGCCGCGAGGGCGGGGGAGTCGAGACTGGTCATCACGGGTTCCTGTTCTCAGCTCACGGTCCGGGCGGCCTCGTCGAAGGCCTTCCTCGGATCGGTGTCGTCGACGAGCACCTGCTGATTGGCGGTGTAGATCGCCTTGGCGGTGCGCGGCCACTCCGGCCCGAGCTCCCCGGTGCGCGATCGTGCGGTCGAGACCTGCTCGACGAAGGTCGCCAGGTCGGGGTTCTGCTTCGCGAACGTCCTGGCGGTGCGCGCATCACCCGGGATGGTGCTGCGGGCCGTGCCCATCTGCAGCTGGTTCGCGGGGGAGACGAAGGCCTCCAGGAGCTTCGCGGCGCTGCGCTGCTTCTCCTCGTCGCCCGTCACCGGGATCGTCCAGACCTCCCCGCCGAGCGGCGCCACGGACTCCTCACCCGCGCGGGGGACGGGCAGGGTGACCACGTCCCACTCGAGGTCGGGGGTGTCCGCCTCGAGTCCGGCGATGTTCCAGGGGCCGTTGACCGCCATCGCGGCGTTGCCCGCCTTGAACTGGTCGATCACATCGCCCTGACCCCAGTTGACGACGGAGCGGGAGGCGGAGCCGTCGCGGACCAGCTGCGACCAGAACTCGGCGGCCCCGGCGACACCCTCGCCGGCGAGGTCGTCCTCGTCACCGCCGTTGGACCACATGAAGGGCATGAACTGGAACGTGCCCTCGTAGCTGGCGATCGCTGAGAAGGCGATCCCGTAGGTGCCGTCGCCGGTCAGGGCCCGGGCGGCCTCACGGGTCTCCTCCCAGGTGGTGGGCGGGTCGATGCCGGCCTTCTCGAACATCTTCACGTCGTAGAACAGCGCGATCGTGTTGACGGTGGGGGCGATGCCGTAGAGCGTCCCGTCCAGCCGGCCGAGCTCGGCGATGGCGGGGGTGAACCCCTTCGTCGAGAACCCGTACTGCTCGAGCGGGGCGAGCGCGCCGGAGGCCGCGAGCTGCGGGAGGTCGGGGTTGTCGAGCATGAGGATGTCCGGCAACGTCTTCGAGGACCCCATCTGCAGGACCTTGGCGATCAGCTGCTCGCCCGGCACCTTCTCGCGGGTATAGGTGAGCCCCAGTCGCTTCGCGCACTCGGTGAAGGTCTTCTCGATGACGACGTCGTCCGCGGGGGTGTTGTAGTAGTCCACGATCCGCACCGAGGTGGGATCCGAGGAGGTCGAGGACCCGCAGCCGACCAGGCCCAGCGCGGCGGTGGAAGCGGCTGCGAGCCCGAACGAACGTCGGGAGAGTCGCGGGGCGGGGGAGTCGGTGCGTCGCGCGCTGTCGGTCCGCAGACCTGAGAGGCCTCCTACGGGAGGGGTCCGCTTCGGATGCATCGGGACTCGCTTTCTTCACGGTCGGCTTCTTCGCTCGGCTGCTCCGCACTGCATCGATACGAATCGATAAAGGACGGTCGACGATGACGGCTGGGGCGTGATGGGGGGTGTGCTGCGGCGGGCGCTGCGGTGCGCGTCGCGGCGAGCTGCGGACCATCATGGCCGTTGTGCTGGATGAACGCAAGGGGGCGTCGAGCCCTGGCTGCCGAATGGAGCGACGCGGGGGAGCGCGAGGAGCAGGCTGAGAGCAACGGCGGGCCGCGTCGCGAGGCGTCGATTCGTATGGCCCGGAGATCGGACGGTCGCACCTGGCCCGCCGGACCACTTTCCTATAGGATTTTCCTGCACGGGGCCCGTCCGCCCCTCGACCACGACTGCCGAGCCCGTCCGGGCTCCTCCTGGAGGATTCACGATGACGTATCTCTTCGACGACCCGAGCGCGTTCGCGGCGGATGCCGTGGCCGGACTGGTGGCCTCGCAGGAGGGCCTGACACAGGTCCACGGCGGGGTCGTCCGCACGAGTGCGACGCCGAAGGGGCAGCCGGCCCTGGTCATCGGCGGCGGCTCGGGTCACTACCCGGCGTTCGCCGGCTGGGTGGGCCGGGGGATGGGCCACGGGGCGCCGTGCGGGAACGTCTTCGCCTCCCCGTCGGCCAGCCAGGTCTACTCGGTGGCCCGCAACGCCGAGAACGGCGGCGGCGTGATCCTGGGCTTCGGGAACTACGCCGGCGACGTGCTCCACTTCGGCCTCGCCGCGCAGAAGCTGCGCGCCGAGGGGATCGACGTGCGGATCGTGAAGGTCAGCGACGACATCGCCTCGAACACCCCCGAGAACCACACCGACCGCCGCGGCATCGCCGGCGACCTGCCGGTCTTCAAGATCGCCGGCGCCGCGATCGAGGCGGGCGCCGATCTGGACGAGGCCGAGCGGATCGCGAACCGCGCCAACGAGGCGACGCGGTCCTTCGGCCTCGCCTTCGACGGTTGCGTCCTCCCCGGGGCCGACGCCCCGCTGTTCCACGTCGAGGACGGCACGATGGGCGTCGGCCTGGGGATCCACGGCGAGCCCGGAGTGCGCGACGAGCCCCTGGGCACGGCCGCCGAGGTCGCGACGCTGCTGGTCGACGGGGTCCTCGCCGAGGAGCCCGAGACCGGTGCGAACGGGTACCGCAAGCGCGCCGCCGTCGTCGTCAACGGTCTGGGAACGGTCAAGTACGAGGAGCTGTTCGTCGTCTACGGCCATGTGGCGCGTCAGCTCGAGGCCCGCGGCATCACGCCGGTGCGCCCCGAGGTCGGCGAGCACGTGACCAGCCTCGACATGGCCGGACTGTCCCTGACGCTCGTCTACCTCGACGAGGAGCTGGAGACCCACTGGCTCGCGCCGGTTGACGCGCCCGCCCTCCATCGCGGTGCGCTGCCCGCGCGCACCGAGCAGGCCCGTGGGGAGCTCTGGGCTCCGGGCGCCGATCCGATCCCGGAGGCCACCGAGGAGTCCCGGGCGTCGGCCCGCGGGATCGTCGGCGTGCTCGATCTGTTCGCGCAGGTCTGCGCCCGTGAGGAGGAGGAGCTGGGCCGGATCGACGCCATCGCCGGCGACGGCGACCACGGCCAGGGCATGGTCTACGGCACGCGGGGTGCCTCCCGCGCCGCGCAGGAGGCCGTGGCCGACGGTGCGGGTGCCCGCACCGCGCTGGTGCGTGCGGGAGAGACCTGGTCGGAATCGGCCGGTGGCACCTCCGGCGCCCTGTGGGGTGCTGCGCTGATCGCCGCCGGGGGTGTGGTGAGCGACCACGAGGAGGTCGATGACCGCAGCATCCTCGAGGCGCTGATCGCGGGGATCGACACCATCGCCGAGCTCGGCGGGGCGCGGGAGGGCGACAAGACGATGATGGACGCCGCCCTGCCCTTCCGCCGCGTGCTCGACGAACGCCGCGACGAGCCGGCCGCTGCCGTGATCACCGCGGCCGCGGACGCCGCACGCGAGGCAGCCGAGGCGACCGCGCAGATCACCGCCACCCTCGGACGCGCCCGTGTGCTCGGGGACAAGTCCAAGGGCACCCCCGATCCGGGCGCGCTGTCCTTCTCGATCCTGATGGCCGAGCTCGGGGCGCACCTGGGCTGACGCGGGGTCGCGACCGGTCGGCAGTCGGCGCGGGGCGTCGGCCGGAGCCGAGGCGTCGGCCGGGACCGGCCGCGCTCTACTGCTCGGCGCCCCCGGCCAGGCGCGTCGAGCGCACCCGCACACCCTCCAGGTGCCGGCGCAGGGCATCGAGCGCGCCGTCGTGGTTGTGCTCGCTGACGCGCGCGAGGATCTCGGCGTGCTCGCCGATGGCCTCGGCCGAATCGATCTGCTCCGGGCCCTCCGACCAGGTCTGACGCATGCGGTGACCGTGGGTGTTCAGCACCTCGCGCATCGAGGCCAGGTAGTGGTTCCCCGCGTGCTGGAAGAACGCCTCGTGGAAGGTGGCGTCGGCGTCGAAGTACTCGTGGATCAGCGCGTAGTCGGGCTCGTCGGCCGCGGCGATCCGGTCCGCGATCGCGGAGTGCTCGGCGTGCGCCCGGCGGAGGTCCTCGACCAGCGCGTCCCAGTGCGCGAAGGCGCGGGTGAACGCGGCGCCCTCGAGGAGGCCGCGGGCGTCGATCAGCTCGTCGATCTGCTCGGGTGTGAGCGGCGGTGCGACCACGAATCCCTTGAGCGCCTGGTACTCGATCAGTCCCGAGCGCTCGAGAGCGACCAGCGCCTCGCGCACTGGGGTGGGGGAGACCTCGAGCTCCCGCGCGAGTCCGTCGATGCTGAGACGTGAGCCGGGGCGCCAGTTGCCCTGCACGAGGCGGTTCTGGATGCCCTCCTGCACGTCGGCCCGCAGCACCTGGCGCTTGCTGGTCATGGGGTCTCCTGCCCGGTCGGATGCGGTGGCCGTCCTCCGGATCCTAGAGGATCCGAAGGACGACGTCGCGGACCTCGGGGGCCCCGGGGCCCTCGAGGGATGTCGCGTGGGCATGGTCGGCCGGTGCTCCCGAGGCCTCGGCTCGACACTCGCAGGCGCGTCGGCTCAGCGCTCCCCGGCGCCGACCCCTGCGGACTCCGGATCGGGCCGCTGCGACTGCGGCGACACCTGCACGGGGTTCTTCCCCGCCCACGCGCGCATGCCGAGCACCGAGCCGATCGCTCCGAGGACCAGGACCGCGCCCAGGAAGTACATGCCGTTGGTCGCCCGACCGGTCGCCTCGGAGACGGCTCCCACCACGTAGGGGCCGACGAACCCGCCGATGTTGCCGAAGGAGTTCACGAACGCGATGCCCACGGCGGCGGTCGCCCCCACCAGGTAGCGCGTGGGCAGGGCCCAGAACACGCCGGCCACGGAGTACAGGAAGAAGGCGGCCATCGACATCGCCGCGAGCTGGAGCAGTCCGGCGGGAGCGGTCGCCGAGAGCAGGATGCCCACGGCGCTGCCCACGTAGATCACGATCAGCGGGATCCAGTTCTCCCGCATCAGGGAGGCCAGGCGCGAGGTCACGAAGATGCCGATCACGCCGAACACGTAGGGCACGGCGGAGAGCCAGCCGGTGGCGACGTCGGAACCGCTGAAGGCGCTGACCACGGTGGGGACCCAGAAGCTCAGTCCGTAGATGCCGACGGTCGAGGGGAAGAACAGCAGGGCGAACACCCACACGTACTTCGAGCCGAGGGCCTTGAAGGGGTTGGAGTGGGACTGCTGGCCGAACTCGACGCGATCGTGCTCGAGCTCGTCCTCGACCCACTGGGCCTCCGCCTCGCTCATCCACGGCGCCTGGCGCGGGGTGTCACGCAGCCACTTCAGAGTGGGGACGGCGGCGAGCATCGCGGCCAGCCCCGAGATGATGAACAGCCAGTGCCAGCCCCGCAATCCGAGCCAGTCCAGGCCCATGATCGAGCCGGCGATGGGGCTCATCACCAGGAAGGCGATCGGCGCGGCCAGCACGAACGTGCCCGTGGCGCGCGTGCGGTGGCGCTGGGGGAACCAGAAGGTCAGGTAGTACAGCACGCCCGGGTAGAAGCCGGCCTCGGCGACGCCGAGGAGGAACCGCAGCAGGTAGAACACGCTGGTGGAGTTCGTCAGCGCGGTCAGCGCGGTGATCAGGCCCCAGGTGAACAGGATGCGCGCGAACCAGACCCGCGGGCCGACCTTGGGCAGCAGATAGTTCGAGGGGACCTCGAACAGGAAGTAGGCCAGGAAGAACAGGCCCGCACCGAGCCCGAAGGCGGCGTCGCTGAGCCCGATGTCGGTGGACATCTGCAGCTTCGCGTAGCCGATCACCGAGCGGTCGATGTAGGCGATGGTGTACAGCACCATCACGAAGGGGACGATGTGCCAGGTGATCTTCTTGATCAGGGCGTTCTCGTCGACGGGGGTGGTCGAGTCCACGATGACTCCTCGCTGGGGGCAGGCTCGGCGTGCCGGGCCCGGAACGGGTGGAAGACGGCAGGGGGCGGCGTCGGCCCGACGGGTGACGGGCCGACGCTGTGCCGGCGAGCGGCCGGCGGCGGGGGAGGGGTGCGGAGGGCGGGTCAGCCCTGGCTGCGCTTGGTGCCGCGCGGGGCCGGGCCCAGCTCACGCAGAACCTCGCGCATCCGCGCATACGCCTTGTTGCGGTACGCCACGAGCTCCGCGGCGGTCTCCTCGTCGTAGTCCTCGACGAGACCGTGACCGTTCTTCAGGCCCTTGTGGTCCGCGGCGACGGCCTCCTTCAGGAGCTCGGGCGTGGCCAGGCGCTCGCCGTAGGCCTCCTCGAAGGTGCGGAAGCCGTTCGCGTAGACGTCCAGACCCGCCTGGTCCGCGATCGCGAAGGGGCCGAAGAAGCCCAGGCGGAAGCCGAAGGTGGTGCGCACGATGGTGTCGACGTCGTCGACCGTGGCCACGCCCTCCTCGACGACGCTGGTCGCCTCCTTCAGGAGCGCGTACTGCAGGCGATTGAGCACCATGCCGGGGGTGTCGGCGACCTGGGCGCCCTCGCAGTCGGCGCGCTCGAGCAGGTCCTTGATGGCGTCGATGGTCTCCTGCGTGGTGGCCTCTCCGGCCACCAGCTCGACGCCCGGGATGAAGGGCATCGGGTTGGAGAAGTGGACGGTCAGGAAGCGCTCGGGGCCGACGACGGCGGGGGCGAGCACGCGCACCGGGATGGTCGAGGTGTTGGTGCCGATGATCGCGTCGGGTCGGGCGGCGGCGGAGATCCGTGCGAGGACGTCCTTCTTGACGTCCGGGTCCTCGAAGACGACCTCCTCGATGAAGTCCGCATCGGCGACGGCCTCCTCGATGGTCTTGCCGGCGCTCAGGTGCAGGGCGACGGCGTCGGCGGTGCCGGCGGGCACGAGACCCTGCTCCTCCGAGGCGCGGGCCTCGCCGAGGATGCGGGCGAGGGCGGCGTCGGCCGCCTCGACGCTGACGTCGGCGAGCTGGACGGGGAGTCCGGCCGTCGCGAGGACCTGCGCGATGCCTCCTCCCATGTAGCCGGCTCCGACGACGGTGACGGTGCTGATGGTCATGCGTGGACTCCTTCGTCTGGGGTGCGCGGGCTCTGTGGCGTTGCTGCACCTGGGGAGCCGAAGGGAGCTTCTGCGTGCTCGGTTCGGCGACGCCGTTAGCCTACAGATCCTATTGGATTATTGCCAGAGGCGAGGCGGACCAGCTCCGCGTCGCCGAGCAGCGTTCCCGATCCGTGCGGGATGAGGCATCGGCGCGAGCGCCGTCGAGGCAGAGAAGAGGATGGCGCCCACCCCTCAAGGGGTGGGCGCCATCCGTCGCGAAGGTGGTGCGGTGATGCGGCTAGGTGACCGTTGGTGAGGGGCGATCCTGTAGGAAGTGAGGAGTGAGTTCGGGACGCGGGTCTGTCTCCCCGGCGTGCCCAGCGCTCTCGTGAGCCCCGCCGGGGCCGACCCGGATCAGGCGTGACGCACGAAAGCTTGGCGCTGGTCGCCCAATCCCTCGATGCCCAGCTCGACCACATCGCCGTCCCGCAGATACGGGAAGCGGCCCGAGAGAGCGACACCCTGCGGGGTGCCCGTATTGATGAGGTCGCCCGGCGAGAGCACCATGTACTGCGAGAGATGCTGCACGAGCTGCGCGGCGGAGAAGACCATGTCGGCGGTCGTGGAATCCTGCCGCGACTCCCCGTTCACGCGTGACCACAGTCGGAGCGCTTGTGGATCGACTGCGCTCGCGGGCACGAGTGCGGGCCCCAGGGGATTGAAGTTCTCGGCACTCTTCCCCTTGGACCACTGCCCGCCGGACTGTTCGATCTGGAAGTCCCGCTCGGAGACGTCATGGCTGGTCACGTAGCCGGCAATGACGTCGAGAGCCGCTTCCGGGCTCGACAGGTACGACGCCCTCCTGCCAATCACGACCCCGAGCTCGACCTCCCAGTCGACGGCGGTGGCCCCGGGCGGGATCGGCACGTCGTCGTAGGGGCCCACCACGGTGTTCGGATGCTTGAAGAACACGATCGGCGTGCTCGGGGGCGCGGAACCCGATTCCGCGGCGTGCGCGGCGTAGTTCTGCCCGATGCAGATGACAGCCTCGGGGCGGGCGATGGGAGCGCCGACGCGTTCCGTCGCGGCGTCCTCCCATACGGGCAGCGTCCCCGAACGCAGAGCGGCTTCTGCCCTGGTCATCCCGTCCTCGGCGAGGAACGGGCCGTCGATGTCCGCCGTCACCTCGTCCAGGCCGTATGTGACTCCCTCGTGGACGAGGGCAGGGCGTTCCTGGCCGGCGGGGCCCAGTCGTCTCAGTTCCATGTCGTCTCCTTGTGCGGTCGGCCGGCGCGGGTCAGTGGGTGAAGGGCCGTGAACGAGGGATCTCCGGATTGAACTCGACCCCGAAGCCTGGCGTGTCCGGCACCCGGATGCGGCCGTTCTCGGGGACCGGCTCGCCCAGCAGCATCGGCGAGAACATCGGGACGATGCGTTCCGCGGTCGGATGCATCATCAGGAACTCGCTGAACGGGCTGTTCGTCCGTGTGATGACGAAGTGGTACGAGTAGACGGACGAGCCGTGCGGCACCACCATCGCTCCGTGCGAGTCGGCGAGCGCCGAGATCTTGAGCAGCTCGGTGATCCCGCCGCACCAGCCGACGTCCGGCTGGATGATGTCGGCGCATCCCATCTCCAGGAGCTGGCGGAACCCCCACCTGGTGGCCTCGTGCTCTCCGGTCGTGATCAACATCCCCGGGGGTGCGTTCCGGCGCAGCTGCTGGTAGCCCCAGTAGTCGTCCGGGATCAGCGCTTCCTCCAGCCAGCGCAGACCGTGCTCCGAGGCACGGTGGGCCAGGCGCGTCGCGTAGTCGACGTCGAGGGACATCCAGCAGTCGAACATCAACCAGAAGTCCTCGCCCACCTGCTCACGCATCCGGGCGAGATCGGCGATGTTCTGCGTCATGCCCTCCTCGCCGTCGGCGGGGCCGTGATGCAACGGCATCTTGCCGCCGATGAATCCCATCTGCTGCGCGAGGTCGGGCCGTGCGCCGGTCGCGTACATGGTCAGCTCGTCGCGCACAGCCCCACCCAGCAGGGAGTACACCGGCTCCTCGCGCAGCCGTCCGAGCAGGTCGTAGAGGGCGAGATCGACGGCGCTGATCGTGTTCAGCACGATCCCTCGGCGGCCGTAGAACAGGGTCGAGCGGTACATCTGGTCCCACATCCGCTCGATGTCGGTCACTCGGGCGCCTTCGAGGAATCGTGCCAGGTGCTTCTCGACGATCCACGCCCCGAGCTCGCCACCGGTCGACACGGCGAACCCCACCGTCCCGTCGTCGGCCTCGAGCTCGACCATGAGCGTGCCCAGGACGTTGAGCCCGAACGACTGCCGCGACTGGGCGTATTCGGGATAGACGGACATCGGCGTGGAGATGTGGTCGTCGATCCAGTGATCGGCGCCCTGATCGTGGTAGTCGGCGCCGCCGCCGCTCACGGTGTAGGCGCGTACGTGGGCGATGGTCCTGTGTCGCGTGGTCATGCGGAGGGGGCTTCCTGATCGAAGTGGACGAGGATCTTGCCGGCGGGCCCTGAGCCCTCGGCGAGCGCGGAGAACGATGCCTGGGCCTGCTCGGGCTGCACGGATCGGCTCACGAGCGTCGAGGCCAGGTCGGCGTTGCCGCCGATCCAGGTGGCGGCGTCGGTGAAGTCCTGTGCCGAGTAGGTGAAGGAGCCACGGACCGACCGCTCCTCGGTGCTGATGGCGAAGGCGGGCAGGTCGAGTCGGGGAGATCCCATGCCGACGAGCACCACGCGCCCGCCCAGAGTGGTCGCTCGGAGAGCGTCGTCCATCGTCGGGCTGATGCCGACGGCATCGATCGCAAGATCCGCCGGGCCGTCGAGCGCCTGCGCGGCGAGGCCGTCGACATCACCGCTCGAGGGATCGATGACGTGGGCCCCGAGCTCGGAGACGAGCGTTCGGCGTGCCTCGTCCATCTCGGACAGCACGATCCTGCGGACGCCGGACATCCGCAGGGCGAGCACGAGGCTCTGCCCGATCGGACCGCCTCCGATCACCAGGACCTTCTCCTCGGGATCCGGAGCGCCGAGGCGCACGGCGTGGAGCGCGACGGCGAGCGGCTCGATGAGCGCCCCGAGATGCAGGGGCATCGAGGGGTCCAGCAGCACCACGTTGCGGGCAGGGACGACGACGTAGTCCGCGAACGAGGACTGGACGTCGGCCGCCACGCCGATCACCTGCTTGCCGGGGGCGTGCTGCTCGCGCCCGCTGTACTCACGGGTCTGCTCCGGAGGCACCACGACCGGGTTGAAGGTGGCGGGCGCGTTCAGCGGGAACGCCTCCGGGTCGACATCGGCGCCGAGCGCGGCGATGGTGCCGGAGGACTCGTGTCCCATGATCTGCCCCGGGTGGCGTCGCCCGTTGTCCCCGGTGAATCCGTGGAAGTCCGATCCGCAGATCCCGGTCGCGCAGATCCGCAGCAGGATCTCGCCCGGTCCCGGCTCGGGACGGTCGATCTCGACGAGCTCGAGGTGGTGGTAGTCGGTCAGGACGAGGGCTCTCAACTCTTCTCCTTCGGGGTATGGGAGCGGTGGGTCAGGGGCGGGTCAGGACTGTGACGGAGCGGTGGATGCCCTGCCGGCATCGAACATCCGGGTGCCGAAGAGCAGGATCGCGCCGAGGATGGGCATGGAGGCGAGCATCAGCAGCCCCGCGGTCTCGGCACCGAAGGTCTCGACCGTCCAGACCCGGAGGTTCGGGGCCACGAAGCCGCCGAGGTTCCCGACGCCGTTGATCAGGCCGATCGACGAGGCGAGAGCCGCACCTGAGAGGTACGAGGTGGGGATGTTCCAGAAGATCGGCTGGGCGGAGCAGAATCCGATCGCCGCGAGGCAGAGCCCGACCATGACCAGGACGGCACTGTTCACCAGGCCGGTCAGCAGCAGGCCCGCGCCGGAGACGGCGAGCAGGACGATCGCGATGCCCCGGTAGTTGCCGGAACGATCGGCCAGCCTGCCGGTCACCAGGTTCGCGCCGAGCCCCAGCACCCACGGGATCGCGAACAGCAGTCCGACGACCAGCCCCACGTCGCGGCCCGAGATGTCGGCGATCTGCTGGGGCAGGAAGAAGGTGAGCCCGTAGACCGAGACCTGGATGGTGAAGTAGATCAGGCAGAAGTAGAGGATGCGGCCATTGAGCAGGGCCCTCCACCAGCTGAGCTTGTGGGAGTCCTCCTTCTGTGCGCTCTCGGCGTCGAGAGTCGACTGCAGCTCGGATCGTTCGCGCTGCGTCAGCCAACGGGCGTCGGAGGGGCGGTCCGCGAGGTAGAAGAAGGCGATGATGCCCACCAGCACTGCGAGGAGCCCCTCGACCAGGAACAGCCACTGGAAGCCCCACATGCCGAGAGCCCCGTCGAGGTCCATGAGTGCACCGGAGAGCGGTCCGCCGAGGATGTTGGCCACCGGCAGGCCCATGTAGAACAGAGCTGTCGCCTGTGCGCGTCGACGGCGGGGGAACCAGTAGGTCAGATAGAGGATCACGCCAGGGAAGAAGCCGGCCTCGGCCACGCCGAGCAGGAAGCGCAGGACGTAGAACATCGTGGGGCCCGTGGTGAACATGAACAACGCGGCCACCACGCCCCAGCTGACCATGATGCGCGCCATCCACCAGCGCGCACCGACCCGGTGCATGATCAGGTTCGAGGGCACCTCGAAGACCGCGTAGCCGACGAAGAACAGGCCGGCACCGAGCGCGTAGGCGCCGGTCGACAGTCCGGCGTGGACCTCGAGCGACTCCTCGGCGAACCCGATGTTCGTGCGGTCGACGAACGCGATCACGTACATCAGCAGCAGGAACGGCAGAAGACGGAGCAAGGCCTTGCGGGTCGCGGACTTCGTCGCGTCGCTGTACTGCTCTTCGCCGTGGACGACGGACGTCCCTCGGGTGGTGGGTGAGGTGGACACATCGTCTCCTTCGACAAAGGGGTCCGTGGCGCGGAGGGCGGGTGCTGCGCGAGTGCTTCTCGATCTCTCGAGGCGGCTTTCGACGCTACGCGAGGACCGTCCTCATCGGTCGCCTGGGTCGATCCGTCTTCCGGCTGATTCCTATTCGATTTCGATATTCTTCGGTCCTCGAGGGCGGCGTGGCCGGTGAGCGGCTCGGGCGCCGATGCGTCCTGACGCATCGCTCCCTGCTCCAGGCCCGTGCGTCGCCGAGGATCAGGACGACAGGAGACGCGGATGCCCCGGGTGGAGCAGACCGATTGGCTGGAGACCTTCGTGGCGGTCATCGATCACGGGAGCTTCTCCGAGGCGGGTCGTGCTCTGCACCGCGCCCAATCGCGCGTCAGCACTCATGTGGCCGCGTTGGAGCGAGCACTCGGCGGCACGCTGGTGGATCGCAGCCACCGTCCCATCGGTCCGACGGAGCTGGGCACGGCATTCCTCCCGCACGCCCGCGCCGTGCTCGCCGCGCTCGAACGCGGAGCCGAGGCGGTCGACGCCTGGTCGGGGAGCCCCCGAGGGCGCGTGGTGATCGGCTGCCACCCCAGCGTCAGCGCGGGCTTCCTGCCGCAGGTGCTCGCGGATCTGCACCTCGCGCACCCGCACCTGCGCGTGGAGCTCACCGAGCACACCACCCCTGATCTGGCCTCGGGCATCGCGGCGGGACGGTTCAACATTGCGATCCATTCGTGGGTGGGTGATCCGCCGCCCGACGAGCTGCGCACGGAGCATCTGTGGACCGAGCGCTTCGTCGCGATCGTTCCCCCTGGTCATGTCGTGATGGACCAGGTGGTGGAGGATCCTGACGACCACGCGCAGCAGGGGAGCGGAGAGCCGCGCGCGGTGATGCTCCCGCCGGATGCGCTGGACGGCCCTCCCTTGGTGGCCGTCGCCCGGCCGGGCGCCCACATCGACCCCGACACCGGGAGCGCGTTGCGCGCATGGGGCCTCGAGATCCCCGTCGCCTGGCAGTCCGAACAGCCGCAGACGGTCGTGAACCTGGTGCGTGCGGGTCTTGGCATCGGGGTCCTCAACTCGCTCGCGGCGAGTGTCAGCGACACGCACGGTGTGCACGTCGTGCCCGTGGGAACGATGGGCGCAGGCCGGAAGGTCGTCGCGACACGGGACCGACGCACGGAATCCTCCCCGAGCATCGACGCCGTGTTCAGCGCGATCCTCGAGGGCGCTCCGCCGGACGGCGTGCGGCCGGCGCCCTCCTCGCAGGGTCGGTCGGCACCGTGAGGGCGTGCCGTGCAGGCGGCGTCGCAGTGCAGCGGCTGGCGTGACGACAAAGCGGTGATCCTATTTGATGCAGGCGTGGAGTTCGCTGGAGTCGACCACCTCCACTCGTGTTCCCCGGTGGTGATCAGTTCGCGGCCGAGGTGTCGAGCTGCGGAGATGTCACTGGTGAGACAGATCGGCCAACGGAGAGTTCGCTCGCCGACCGACTGCGCCGAAAAGACGCCGTCCGCCCCGGGCCGCCCCCACTCACCGCACCACCATTGCTTATGATCCTGTAGGAAATGGTTGACAGCGCTCGTGCCTGCCTCTAGGTTCGGCACACATATCGGTCGGATACCCCGGCCACGCGGAACAACCTCGCCTGCCGACGACGACAGCGAGCGGTCCCACCTCCCTCGGACCGCGGCGATGCGGCGTCGACGCCGGCGTGATCGATCGACCGGACCGGCGCCCCGCGGCCCGACGTCGACTGGCCCGAAGGAGGACCAGCTGGCATGACTGCACCACAGCACCAGGACCTCGGACTGGGGGAGCTGCGCTTCCCCGAGGCCGATCCGCGACTGAAGAAGTGGACCTTCGGCAATCTGATCGCCTTCACGGGCCCGGGCATGATCCTGGCGTCGGTGACGATCGGCAACGGGGAGATCTTCTCCTCCTCCCGCGGTGGCGCCGTGTTCGGCATGGCCATCATCTGGACGTTCGTCCTGTGCGCGATCATGAAGGCGGCGATCGTCTACTCGGGCGGGCGCTACATCGTGCTCACCGGTGAGCACCCCTTCCAGCGCTGGGCGCAGATCATCCCCGGCCCGCGAAACTGGCTCGCCCTGCTGCTGGGCGTGCTCGCCGTCGTCTGCTTCCCGTCCTGGGCCGTCGCGTACTTCCAGGGTCTCGGCCAGTGGTCCAACTGGACCTTCCACACCTCGATCGACCCCGCCATCTGGGGCCTGATCTGGGGTGTCATCGGTTTCGCGACCGTGTTCCTGCGCAGCTTCAAGATCGTCGAGAACTTCCAGACCGTCGTCGTCGGCCTGATGGTCGTGTTCTCGTTCGTCGCCGTGTTCGTCTCCAACCCCCCGTGGATCGAGGCGATCAAGGGCCTGGTGCCGAACGTCCCCAGTGACTACCCCGGCTGGATCAAGCAGGACTTCCCCGACGTCGCCGGACGCTCGATCCCGCTGGAGATCATCGCCTACCTGGGGGCGCTCGGCGGCGGCACCTACGACTACATCGGCTACGTGGGATCCCTGCGCGAGAAGCGGTGGGGGATGCTGGGCGTTCCCGACCACGCGGTGCTCGAGGAGAAGCTGAACCAGCTCGACAGCGATCACGCGCGCATCCCGCTCGCGGAGGACACGGAGAACGTCGCCGAGGGTCGTGCCTGGCTGCGCGCCGTGAAGCTCGACGTGCTCGCCTCCTTCGTATCCGTCGGGATCCTCGCGATCACCTTCCTCGTGCTCGGCGACGTGGTGCTGGGCACGGGAGCCTCCCAGACGGTCCCGGGCGACGACGACATCCTCGGCGATCAGGCCGGGTTCTTCTCGATGATCTCGCCGGTGCTGGTGTACCTGTACCAGATCGCGATCTGGGCGGCCTTCTTCGGGTCGCTGCAGGCGCTCATGTCCACGATCTACCCGTACACGGTGCGGGAGAGCTTCGCGCCGAGCTTCAAGGCCCTGCGCGAGCCGAGGAACTGGCAGAAGGTGCGGGTCGCCGTGGCGACCTACACCTTCCTCGGTGCGGTGGTGCTGCTGTTCAGCGGCCTCAGCTACACCACCGTGATCTCCTTCGCCGGGATCCTGGGCGGGGTGCTGTCCCTGGGGGTCTGGGGCTTCGCCCAGCTGTGGACCGAGCACAAGGTGCTCCCGAAGCCGTACCGGATGCACCGCTGGGCGCAGGTGGTCGTCGCGATCAGCTCCCTGGCCCTGTTCGTCTTCGGCGTGGTGGCGATCATCCAGTTCTTCCAGGACTTCCTCGGATGAGCGCCTCCACGGCGACCAGCGCCCCCTCGATGACAGGACGTCGGCCCATGCGCACCCCCGTCTACCTGCTCGCGATCGGGTCCTGCCTCGTCCTCTCCTGGCTCTTCGCCACCCGCGAGAACTGGATCGGACTCGCGCTCGTCCTGGTCGGCGCGGTCGCCTACGCGGTGCGCCTGGTGACGGCGAACCGGGCCGATCGCAGGGAGGCCGTGGCCGAGGCGCGCGAGCAGCGGCCCGGCACGTCGGCCGAGCAGCAGGCGCTGCGCACCGAGCTGGGGCAGATGCGCGAGGCGTACGAACGGAACCGCCGGGTGATGCTCCTGATCTCCGTGGTCATCGCGGGCCTGGCCACGATCGCCTGGGCCTGGAACCCGCCGCTCGCGCTCGCGCTGCTGCTGTTCGCGATCCCCTGCCTCGCGCTCGCCTGGCGCAGCACGCGCGCCGTGCGCAGGATCGACCAGGGACTCGCGGGAGCCCGCTGACACCGCGCCACCGGCCAGGACCACACCGGCGGCCGGGACCACACCGACGGCCGTGACGACCCACCGACGGGAAGGAAGAGCACACGGGATGACCGCCTCGACGACGAGCGGGACGAGGCTCCGTTCACCGATCTACGGAACCCTCGACAGGATCCCCGGCGGGCTGATGGTGGTGCCGCTGCTGCTGGGCGCCGTGGTGTGCACGATCGCCCCCGGCCTGCTGCAGATCGGCAGCTTCACCACCGCCCTGTTCGCGACACCGATGCCGCTGATGGCCCTGGTCATCTTCGCGACCGGCATGCAGATCACCCCGCGCTCGATCGGCCCGGTGGCCGGGACGACCGGCGCCATCCTGCTCGCCAAGAGCCTGGTGCCCGGCCTGATCGTGGTCGCGCTCGGGTCGGTGGTGGGGATCCAGGGGATCCTCGGGATCTCGATCCTCGCGATGCTGGCCACCTTCGACAACTCCAACGGCGGCGTCTGGATCGCCTTCACCGGGAAGTACGGCACCCGCACCGATCGCGGCGCCTACGTCGCCTCCGCCGTCAACGACGGACCCTTCTTCACCATGCTCTTCATCGGCGCCGCGGGCCTCGGCTCGATCCCGCTGGAAGCGTTCGCCGCCGCGATCATCCCGCTCCTGCTGGGCATCGTGGTGGGCAACATCGACCACCGCTGGACCGAGGTCATGCGCTCGGTGCCCAGCATCGTCATCCCCTTCTTCGCCTTCGGTCTGGGCAGCAGCATCGACCTCGGCGCCGTGCTCACCGGCGGCGTCACCGGCATCCTGCTGGGCCTGGTGGTCACCCCGTTCACCGGTGGGCTGACCTACCTCGCCTACCGGTTCCTGCTGCGTCGGGGGAAGCGCTCGGGCATCGGGTTCGTCGCGGGCACGACGGCGGGCAACTCCCTGGCGACACCGGCGATCGTCGCCGCTGCCGATCCGCGCTTCGAGCCGTTCGTCGGCGTCGCGACCGTGCAGATCGCCACCGCGGTGCTGATCTCCTCGATCACGGCCCCGCTCATCGCCGCCTGGGTGCTGCGCCGGAACGGGACGTTGAACGACCCGGAGGCGGGGGATGGGGACGTCGAAGGGGCGACCGCGGCCGAGCGCGAACAGGTCGCGGAGGCGGACGAGGCCGAGGTCGACAGCGACGCCGGAGCGCGCTGACAGGAAGCCTTCGGCCTCGCAGATGCAGCGACGCCCCGCCCCGGTAGGATCGTGGATCCGAGCCCGGGACGGGGCGTGAGGGGTTGAGGTCAGGCCTCGGGCTCGCGGTGCAGGCCCTCCCCGTGCCAGATCTCCGGGTAGTCGACGAAGCCGCGATCCAGGGCGTCGACGCTGGTCGCGCCTAGCTGCCCCATGGCCAGAGCGAGCTCCTCGTCGAGGATCTCCAGCACACGGGTGACGCCGCGCTCGCCGGCGGCGGCGTTGGCGTAGCCCCAGGCGCGACCGATCGAGACCAGGTCCGCGCCGACGGCGAGGGCCTTGGCGATGTCGTCGCCCGTGCGCACTCCCGAGTCGAAGACGACGGTCATGTCCTCGCCCACGGTGTCCACGATCGTGGGCAGCACGCTGATCGTGGAGGGGGAGGAGTCGAGCTGGCGCCCGCCGTGGTTGGAGACGTAGATGCCCTGGGCGCCGACCTTCTTCGCCCGCAGGGCGTCCTCCGGCGTGAGGATTCCCTTGATGTACAGCGGGCCGTCCCACTGGCGGCGCACGTCCTCGATGTTCTCCCACGTCAGGGTGAGGTTCGCGAGGTACTTCGCGACGAACTCCTGGTGCGAGACGGCGTTGTCGCCCTGGATCTCACCAACCAGGTTGCGGAAGCCGATGGCCGGCGGCCGCATCACCGCGAGCGTCCAGTCCAGGTGCCGCACCGCCTGGAGGGCGTTGCTCGCGGTTACCTTCGGCGGGATCGACATGCCGTTGCGGTGGTCGCGGTAGCGCTTGCCGTTCAGGGGCACGTCCACGGTCACCACGAGCGCCTCCGCGCCGACGGCCTTCGCGCGCTGGATCAGGTTGGTGACGATCCGATCGCTCTTGTACATGTACAGCTGGTACCAGAGCGGGCCGGTGGCGACGTCGGCGATCTCCTCGATCGACCAGTTCGAGGCGGTGGAGATCGTGAAGGGGATGCCGGCCTTCCCGGCCGCGCGCACTGCAGGCAGCTCCCCGGTGCCGCCGATCATCCGCTGCAGTCCCAGCGGGCCCATCACGTAGGGCCGGTCCAGCGGCATGCCGTCGACCTCGGTGGAGATGTCGACGTGGGAGATGTCGGTCAGCCAGCGCGGGCGGAAGCGCACCCGGCGCAGGTCGGCCGCGTTGTCGTCCTTGGTGATCTCGTGATTCGAGGCGCCGTCGATGATGTCGAAGGCCATCGTCGGCAGCCGCCGCTTGGCGAGTCGGCGGAAGTCCTCGACCGACGGCGCGGACTCCACGGGGTCCACGCGCAGGCCGCCGGCGGCGATCATCTTCGCGAACTCGACGGCTCCGGTCAGCGGGTTCTCGGCCATGGGATCTCCTTGTCTCGACGGTCTGGTTGTCTCGACTGTCTCGGGTGTCTGGATGGTCTCGGTGTGCGTCGGCGGTTGGTGTCAGGCCCGCTGGGGGCTGCTGACGACGTGGGCCGGTTCCCGGCCCTCGGCCACGGCGATGACCTCGCCGAGAGCCTCGGCGCCGGTGGCGGCGGTGAAGTCCTGCGTCCAGCACAGGGAGTGCGGGGTGAGCAGCACGTTGTCGAGCTTGAGCAGGGGGCTGCTCGTCGGCAGCGGCTCGGTCTCGAAGACGTCGAGGGCGGCGCCGGCGATGGTGCCCGAGCGGAGAGCGTCGACGAGGGCGGGCTCGTCGACGACCGCGCCGCGGGCGACGTTGACGAGGTGCCCGTCGGGCCCCAGCTGCTCGAGTTCGGTGCGGCCGATGAGGTGGCGGGTCTCGGCGTTGGAGGAGACGGTGAGGATCGCGAAGTCGCTGCGCCGCAGCAGGTCCGCGAGCGGGACCTGCTCGATGCCGGTCTCCGCGCAGAACTCCGGTCGCGGGGTGCGGTTGGAGGCGATCACCGTGAGGCCCAGCCCGCGCAGCAGGCGCACGGTCTCCCGGCCGATTCCGCCCAGGCCGACGACCCCGATGGTGGCGCTCGCGAGCCCGCGGCCCCGCAGGCCCGAGCGCTGGTCCCAGCGCCCGGTGTGCACCAGCTGCGACTTGGGCACCAGGTTGTGCGCGAGGGAGAACAGCAGGGTCAGGGCAGCATGCGCCATCGGCACCCGCAGGCCGTCGGGCGCGTTGGTGACCACGATGCCGTGGGATTCGCAGGCGGCGAGGTCCACCTGGTCGAAGCCCGCGCCGAAGCGGGCGACGTGGCGCAGGGTGGGCTGCTCCCCGAGCTGTTCGCGGCCGAACGGGGTCTCGCCCATCAGCAGCACGGCATCGAAGCCGTGCAGGCCCTCGGCGGTCAGCTCCTGCGTCGCCAGGTCGATCGGGGACCACTCGATCCCGTGATCGGCCAGGTCGCCCAGGCCGATGTCCCCGTGGGTGGTGCGGCCGTCGCCGTCGATGCCCTCGGCGGCGACGGCGAGTCTCCAGGGTCTTCTCGGTGCGCTCGGTGCGCTCGGTGCGCTCGGCGTGCTCATCGGGTGCTCCTCGGATCGGTGGTGGAGGGGGTGCGGGTGCGGCGTCCCCGTACGTGTCTCATGCAGCGGCCCTCTCGGCTGCTTCGCGCTGGGGGATCGGCCTGCGGATCAGCAGACCGAAGAACACGGCGCCCAGTGCGGCGATGAGTCCCGCCAGGATGAACGAGGGCGAGTAGCTGCCGGTGGCATCGAAGACCATGCCGGTGACCACGGGTGCCAGCGCACCCCCGAAGTAGCCGCCGAAGTTCATGATGCCGCCGAAGCGGGCGGCGTAGGCGTCCGGGACGATGTCGGAGGTGGCCGCCCAGGCCTGCGACTGGACCACGGCGATCAGGCCGAGGGCGAGGCTGAGGACCACCAGCGCGAGGGCGAACGTGGACACCAGCGGCACCAGGCACAGCAGCGCGCCGGCCCCGAGCGAGGCGATGATCAGCGCGATCCGCTTGGAGGCGAGGGGGCTGCGTCCGCGCCGGGCGAGGACCAGGGTGATGCGTCCTCCGAAGATCGCGCCGAGAGCGGCGACGACGTAGGGGACCGAGGCGACGACGCCGGTCTGGCCGATCGAGACGCCCAGGGAGTTCTGGAGGTACAGCGGCAGGAAGGTGATGAAGATGTTCCAGATCCAGATCGAGGTGAAGAAGCCGAGCATCATGCCCCAGGTCTGACGGAAGGTGAACAGCTTCAGCCAGGGGATGCGCGGGGCGTCCGCGTCCTCGATGTCGTCCCGTCCCGCCAGGATGTGGCGGTACTCCTCGTCCGAGAGGTGCTTGGCGTGCTCCGGTGAGCGGTAGAACGCCCAGAAGGCGACCGCGAGGACGATGCCGGCCACACCCAGGACCAGGAACATGGCGCGCCAGCCGAAGGCGAGCATGAGCACCGTGAGGATCGGGGGAGCGATCGCCGACCCCCACTTGGATCCGGAGTCCCAGATCCCGGCGGCCTGCCCGCGCTCGGAGCGCGGGAACCAGTGCGTGGTGATCTTCGAGCTGTTGGGCGAGTTCGGGGACTCGCCGATCCCCAGCAGCACCCGGAACAGCAGGAAGTGGCCCAGGGTGTGGCCGAGCGCCATCAGCGCGGAGGCGATCGACCAGACGCCGACGGCCAGGAAGTACATCCGCCGCGGGCCGACCTTGTCGATCAGGTATCCCACGGGCAGCTGGCAGATCGCGTAGGTCCACGAGAAGACGCTGCCCATCAGGCCGATGTCGGTCTGGGTGAGGCCGAGCTCCTCGATCATGTGGGGAGCGGCGATCGAGACCGACGCGCGGTCCATGTAGTTCAGGATCCCGGCCAGCAGCAGCCAGAACAGCACGAAGTAGCGGAGGTTGCGGACGGTGCGGCGATCACGCTGCCGGCGGGTGTCCTCGACGTCGAGGCTCATGTGCACCTACTCGGTGTCGGGCGGGACGCGGGGCGTCCCGCAGGAGGAGGCGCCCCTCAGGGGGTGGGGGCGTCCGAGCCTGCGCGGGCGGCGCGGTCGCGCCGCTCGAACAGGGCGGTCCCGGCGACCAGCAGGGCGCCGAGGAACGGGGCGGCGGCGAGCATGACCAGCCCGGCCGCCTGGCTGTCGAAGGCGGTGACCATCCACGAGCGCAGGTTCGGAGCGATGAATCCGCCCAGGTTCCCCAGGCCGTTGATGAGGCCGACGCCCGCGGCCATCGCCGCACCGGAGAGGTACCCGGTGGGGATGTTCCAGAAGATCGGCTGGGCCGAGACGAACCCGATCGCCGCGAGGCACAGGGCGGCCATCGCGAGCACCGGCTCGCTGAGGAAGGCGCTGGCCGCCAGCCCGATGCCCGAGAGCACGAGCATGAGCGTCGCGGTGCTGCGGTAGGCCGCACGACGGTCGGCCCAGCGACCGACGAAGAGGTTCACGACCAGGGCGCACAGCCAGGGGATCGCGACCAGCAGGCCCACCAGGAAGCCGACCTCGCGGCCGGTGATGGAGGCGACCTGCGCGGGCAGGAAGAACGTCAGCCCGTACACCGCGACCTGGATCGTCAGGTAGATCAGCGCGAAGTAGAGAACGCGCGGGGTCAGCAGCGACTGCCACCAGGAGAGCTTCGCGACCTGCTGCTTGCCGGCGGCCTCCGCGGCCAGCACGTCCTCGAGGGAGGTGCGCTCCGTCTCCGTCAGCCAGCGGGCGCGGGAGGGGCGGTCGGTCAGCACGAACACCGCGGCCACGCCGACGAGGACGGCGAGCAGCCCCTCGATCAGGAACATCCACTGGAAACCGTGCAGACCCAGCGCGCCGTCGAGCTCGAGCAGCGCACCGGACAGCGGCGAGCCGACGATGTTGGCGATCGGCAGGCCCAGGTAGAACAGGGCCGTCGCCTGGCCGCGGGTGCGCCGCGGGAACCAGTAGGTCAAGTACAGGATCACGCCGGGGAAGAATCCGGCCTCGGCCACGCCCAGCAGGAAGCGCAGCACGTAGAACATGACCGGGCCGGTGGTGACCATGAACAGCGCCGCGACGATGCCCCAGGTGACCATGATCCGTGCCATCCACCAGCGTGCGCCGACCCGGTGCATGATCAGGTTCGAGGGGACCTCGAAGACCGCGTAGCCGATGAAGAACAGCCCCGCGCCGAAGGCGTAGGCCGCCGTGCCGAGCCCCGCGTGGACCTCGAGCGAGTCCTCCGCGAAGCCGATGTTCGAGCGGTCGATGAACGCGATCACGAACATCAGCATCAGGAACGGCAGCAGGCGCCAGCGCGCCTTGCGGGTCGCGGACTCGACGGCGGGGGAGAAGGCCAGCTGCTCCGCCCGCGTGACGGGATCGGCCGCGGAGACATGGCCGGCCGACGGACGCTGGTCCGCGTCGGCGGGTCCGGACTCGCGGTGCCGGGATGACGTCGTCGTCATGGGGTCGACCTCCTGGGAGGGAAGACGGAGGGCGGGCCGGAGCCGGCCCGCCCGGAGGAAGGGATCAGACCATGTGCTTTCCGCCGTCGATGAAGACGGAATCGCCGTTGACGAAGCTCGAGTCCTCGCTGACCAGGAACTTGATCAGCCCGGCGACCTCCTGCGGCTGACCCACGCGCTGCAGGGGGATGTCGGCCGACATGCCCGCCTTGCGGTCGTCGGTGAGCTTGCCGCCCATGATGTCGGTGTCGATGGGGCCGGGCACGATCGCGTTGCAGGTGATGGCGTGCTTACCGAGCTCGCGCGCACCACCGCGGGTGAGACCGAGGACGGCGGCCTTCGCGGCGGCGTAGCCGGTCTTCGAGAACGTGCCGCCGCCGTCGAAGGCGGTGATCGAGGAGGTGTTGACGATGCGTCCGCCGGTGCCGGCCTCGATCATGCGGGTGGCCGCGGCCTGCATCATGAACAGCGTGCCCTTGGCGTTGACGGCCATGACGCGGTCGAAGGTCTCGTCGTCGAGCTCGAAGATCGTGTGCGGGCTGGCGATACCGGCGAGGTTGACCTCGGCCAGGACCGGGGGCAGCTCGCGGTCGATGACCTCGAAGGCCGACTCGACCGAGTCCTTGTCGGCGATGTCCACGCCGATGCCGACGACGGTGCGGCCGGTCTCGGCGGCGAGCTCATCGGCGAACTGGCGGACGGACTCGGCATCGATGTCGAGCGCGGCGATGTCCCAGCCGGCCGTGGCCAGGGTGCGGGCGACGTGACGGCCGATGCCGCGCGGGGCCCCGGCCCCGGTGATGACGGCGGTGCGCTTCTCGGGGAACGTGGTGGTCATGACTGCTCCTTCGCAGAGTGGTGGCATGGCGGGGTGATCCGGAGGGACGCGGGCCTCCGCGACCTCCGGCGACCCCTCGGTGACGCCTCGGTGACGCCGGTGGGGATCAGGCGAGCGCGGAGGCGAGCACCTGACGGAGGTACTGGATGTTCTCGGCGATCACGCCCAGGGAGTCCGAGCCGTAGTGCTCGCAGCAGAACGGGCCGGTGTAGCCGTGGTCGAGCGCGCGGCGGATCACCTGGCGGTAGTTGATGTAGCCGTACTTCAGCGGCATCGGGGCCGAGGAGTAAGCGCCCGTGGCCGGGTCGAAGTCCCGCGTGTAGTTCTTGATGTGCCAGAAGTTCGAGTGCGGCAGCACCGTCTCGTACATCTCGGAGGGGTGGGGCATCGGCCGGTGCAGGCGCACCAGGTTGCCGAGGTCGGGGTTCAGGCCGACGGCCTCGTGGTCGATGTCGCGCAGGAAGGAGACGGCGTCCTCGGGGGTGCCGACGTAGGTGTCCTCGTACATCTCGAGGCTGAGCTGCACGCCATTGGCCTTCGCATGGTCGCCGAGCTCACGCACGCGCTCGATGGCGAGGTCGCGCAGGGCGGGGTCGTCGTGGTGCCCGTCCTCGAGCCAGAACCAGATGGCCTCGGCCTGGGAGGGGGTGAGGCCCTGCATGAAGCCGATGTTGACCACGCTCGCCCCGAAGGTGGGCGCGATGTCGAGCAGGCGGTGTGCCTCGGCGAGGAACTGCTCGCCCTTCTCGCGGTCGACGACCGAGCTGCGGGTCATCGAGATCGAGGGGATCGAGAGGCCCTCGCCCTCGAGGACGCCGCGGAACTCCTCGACGCGCTCGTCGCTCAGCCGGGCGAGCGGGACCCAGGCGTCGGTGGGGTCGATCTGGGTGATGCCGAGATCGCGGGCCTCGCGCATCTGGGAGGCCCAGACGCTCGAGGGGGCGTCCTTGATGTGGCCGCCGTCGGGCGCGGTGGCGCCGAACGAGAGCATGTTGGCGGCGATCGGCCACGTCTCGGCAGTGAACATCTTCGGTCTCCTTCACGACGACTGTTCCTATAGGATTCACTCCGCGCATGGGCGGTGTCAAGGCGCGACTCGGCCGTGAATCGGCGGGAGGGAGACGATTCTTTCCTGGCCCCGGCTCGCATCCGCCTATAGGATCGTTAGTGCGGGCGGGCCGCGAGAGCGTCGCCGCTGGGCGGGCCGCGAGAGTGTCGCCGCGCAGCGTCGCAGGAGGCTGCCGACAGCTTCAGCGCATCGCAGCGGTGACCGAGCCGGCGGCCGGGTCGGCGACAAAGTCGGCGGCTGAGCCGACGACAGGGTCGGCGACCCGCCCCGAACTAGGCTGGAACCAGCGGCGAATGCCGCGGGGATCGACGAAGGAGAGCGTCATGACCTGGAACATCGTGGTCGGCGGGGACAACGCCGGGTTCGGGTACAAGGAGGAGCTGAAGAAGCTCCTGGAGGCTGATGACCGTGTGGGCACGGTGACCGATGTGGGCGTGACGGGTCGTGAGGATGGCACGTACTACCCCAATGTCGCGATCGAGGCGGCCGAGCTGGTCGCTGCCGGCGATGCGGATCGTGCGCTGTTGATCTGCGGGACGGGTCTGGGCGTGGCGATCTCGGCGAACAAGGTCAAGGGCATCCGTGCGGTGACCGCGCATGATCTGTACTCGGTTCAGCGCAGCGTGCTGTCGAACAATGCGCAGGTGCTGTGCATGGGTGAGCGCGTGGTGGGTCTGGAGCTGGCCAAGGAGCTGGTGAAGGTGTGGCTGGATCTGGAGTTCGATCCGGAGTCGTCCTCGGCGGCGAAGGTGGATGCGATCTGTGCGTATGACGGGTCGCTCGAGGAGGGGTGATCGCTGGTGGGGCGGGGCCCGCGGGGCGGGGTGTTTCCGCTCGGCGTGGCCCCTCGGTCCCGCGGTCGGCGTTTGGCGTCCGGCCCGGGTTCGGGGTCGGGGTCTGATGCCTGGCATGCGCCGGAGTCGTTGTCGGCCTGATCGTGAACGGTCGGGTGGGCTTCGGCGGGACTAATAGCGCATCATCTGCCATATATGGCACACGATGCGCTATTAGTCCCTTCCAGGCCCTGATCGCTCCCGGCAGTCGGCCCGGCCACCGCGCCTAGGCCTTGGCCGCCCCCGCACGACGCCCCTCACTCCGAACCCGGCACCCCTCATTCCGAGCCCGGCACCCGTCGCCCCGCGCCCCCCCCGCACCCACCGCTCATCCCGCCCTCGCCCCGGCACCCCACGCCCGAACGATCAGCAAGGAACCACCCCATGCAGCCCCTCTGGATCGGCACCAGCTGGAAGATGACCAAGACGCTCGAGGAGGCGCGGGCCTGGACGACCGCGCTCACGGAGCATCTGGGCGGCCGGGCACCGGAGGGTGTGCAGCCCTTCGTGATCCCTCCGTTCACGGCGACGACGACGGTCGCGCAGATCCTGGGACAGGACTCGCCGGTGCTGCTCGGCGTGCAGAACGCCCACTGGGAGGACGAGGGTGCCTGGACCGGCGAGGTCTCGGTGCCGCAGGCGAAGGACGCGGGCGCGCAGATCGTCGAGATCGGGCACTCCGAGCGGCGCGAGCACTTCGGTGAGACCGTCGAGACCACTCGGCTCAAGGTGGCCGCTGCGCTGCGCCATGGTCTGACGCCGCTGCTGTGCATCGGGGAGAGCGCCGAGACCAAGGACGCGGGGGAGTCCTCCGCCTTCATCCTCGAGCAGGCGCGCGGCGCCCTCGAGGGCCTGGATGCCGGTCGGCTCGCGAGGGTCGTCATCGCCTACGAGCCGATCTGGGCGATCGGGGAGAAGGGGCGGCCCGCCACGGTCCCGGAGCTCGTCGAGCCTTTCGCAGCGCTCGGCGCGGAGTACACCGGTCGCGTGCAGGGTCTGCTCTACGGCGGCTCGGTGAACCTGGAGAACGCCGCGGACCTGCTCGGGATCGATCACGTGACCGGCTTGTTCGTCGGTCGCACGGCGTGGGACGTCGCGGGGTACCGGCGACTGCTCGAGATCGGCTCGGCGCACGCGGCGGGGTGACCCCGCCACCCGCCCCCTCGTGCGATCACGCATGACGTGATGGGGTGGGCGCATGCGCAACGACGCTCTGCACCGCGCTTTCGACGAGGTCCCGCGCTCCGACTTCCTGCCGGAGGAGGTGCGGTCGCACGCCGGCGTCGACGCCCCGTTGCCGCTGGTCGATGGGCAGACGAACTCGCAGCCCAGCACGGTCGCGACCATGCTGGGACTCCTGGGCCCGCAGCCCGGCCACAGGGTCCTGGACGTCGGCAGCGGGTCCGGCTGGACCACGGCGCTGCTGACGCACCTGGTGGCTCCTGACGGCTTCGTGCTCGGCGTGGAGATCGTCGCCGAGCTCGTGAGCAGCGGGCGGGCGGCGCTCGCCCCGTACGCGGACGGCCGCGCCGAGATCCGCCGTGCCCGGCGTGACGTGCTGGGGGCGCCGGAGGACGGTCCCTACGACCGGATCCTGGTCTCTGCTGAGGCCGACCGCGTTCCCGAGCAGCTCGTGGAGCAGCTGGCGGAGGGCGGCGTGCTCGTCGTTCCGGTCGCCGGGACGATGCACAGGATCCGGCGCACCCCCGACGGCCTCCAGAACACGGTCCACGGGCAGTACCGATTCGTGCCGCTGCTGTGACGGGCGGCGTGATCTCGGTGGAGTGAGGCGGGTGGGTTCGACGGCGGGTGCCGCCGAGGTCTCCAGTCGGCCACGGGCGGCCATCACCCACCCATGAGCCGCCCCGTGTGCGCGTCCGTCGTGGTGGTGCGGATGCGGTAGATGCTCGTCGAGGCGCAGATGTAGAGCGTGCGTCCGTCCCGGCCGCCGAAGCAGAGGTTGGCGACCTTCTCGGGCACGGGGATGTCGCCGATCTTCTTGCCGTCAGGGGAGAAGACCTGGATGCCGCTCAGAGAGGAGGACCAGAGGTTCCCGTCGGTGTCGACGCGGAAGCCGTCGGGCAGGCCGGGGGAGACCTCGACGAGCGCCCGGCCGTTCTTCGCGTGGCGTCCGCCCAGGACGTCGTAGGCGTGGATCGAGTGTCCGCCGGGGCGCTCGGGGTCCGGGTGGTCGCGATCAGGAGGATCGATCGAGGAATCGGCGACGTAGAGGACGTTCTCGTCGGGCGAGAACGCGAGGCCGTTGGGCGCCTCGACGTCGATGACGACCGGCGTGAGCGACCCGTCCGACGGATCGAAGCGGAAGACGTACCGGTCCCCGTACTCCTCCTCACCGGCGTGCCCCTCGATCGGGCGTTTGATCCCGTACGAGGGATCGGTGAACCAGATGGTGCCGTCGGACTTCACCACGACGTCGTTCGGGGAGTTCAGACGGGCCCGGCCGTAGCGGTCCACCAGGACCTCTGGGGCGTAGACGGCGGCGTCATCGCCGCTCCGCGGACGACCGGCGTCGCGATCGACGAGGATCGCGCGGCGCCCGTGGGAGCACTCCACGATCGCGCCGCCGGGGTCGAGGGTGCGGCCGTTGGTGAACTCCGCGTCCCCGGTGAGCTGGGTGGTCGTGCCGTCGGCCTCGTCGTGCTCGAGGATCTGGTTGCCCGGGATGTCGCTGAAGCGCAGGACGCCTCGCGCCGGGATCCAGGCCGGTCCTTCGGTCCACGAGTACCCCGTGGCCACGCGCTCGAGTTCTGCGCCGGGCTCCAGCAGCTGCGGATGAGTCATCGTCGGTGTCCTTCCGGTGTGGTTCTTCGTCGTGATCAGGGGACGTCGGCTGCTGCCGGTTCCGCCGGGGGCCTCACGCGCCTGCCGCCGCGCTGTCCTTCTTCTGCGCGACCAGGACCGTCTCGGTGATACGCGCGAGGGGGATGAAGCCGACCAGGCAGATCGCGGCGAGGATCAGGTAGTGCCAGGTGAAGCCGAGATGGGTGATGACGATGCCGGAGACGGCGGAGGCGAAGATCCCCGAGACGCCCAGGGCGACGCCGATCATGATGCCCAGCGCCGTCCCGGCCGCTCGCGGAGCGGAGTCGACGAGCAGGGCGTAGACGACCGGGAACGGTGCGTTGCGGAAGAGGCCCCAGATCAGCAGGATGATCCAGGCGGTGACGAGGTCGTGGATGGCGATCATGGCCAGCAGGCTCCCCACCCATCCGATGATCAGGAAGGCGATGGAGAACTTCCGTCCCAGCCGGTCCGAGAGGGTGCCCCACAGGACCTGCCCGATCCATCCCGTCAGCCCCGAGGCGCCGGAGACCAGGACCGCGTCGGAGACGCCCATCCCGAGGTCGCGGAACTGCGTGGTCAGGAAGGTGACGACACCGGCCTCGCCCCACAGGAACAGGAAGCACAGGACGATCGCCCAGCGCACGTTGGTGTGCCGCAGGGCCTCCTTCACCGGCCCCAGGAGGCCGCCGGTGCTGCGCGTGGTCAGCTCGGGCAGCGGGGTGGTCTGCCCCATCTCCTCGATCCTGCTGTACAGCGTGGCCTGGTGCTTCCTGCGTCCGAGGATGGTCTGGCCGATGACGATCGGGATCCCGAGCAGGGGGATGACCAGGAATGCCATGCTCCAGTGCGCCGATCCCAGCACGATGGCGATGAGGGCGCCGGCGAGGAACTGGCCGATCGGGAAGCCCGTGTGGTGCACGCCCACGGCGAAGCCGCGGTGCTCCTTCGGCCACCACTCGGAGACGATCGCGACGTTCACCGGCTCCGAGCCTCCGCGGCTGATGCCCATCGGGATGCGCAGGAACAAAAACGCCAGGAAGCTGCCGGCCAGACCGAAGGTGAGGGCGCCGCCGATGATGGCCAGGAGCATCGCGACGTTCCAGGTCCAGGTGCGGCGGTACCCGGTGCCGATCCGGTCCGAGAGGTACCCGAACAGGATCCCGCCGGCGACGAGGCCCGCGAAGTAGACCGAGTTGATCAGACCGGCCTGATCGGGGGTGAGGTCGAACTGGTCGGAGACCTGCGGGAGCACGGCGGGCAGGATCTGATGGTCGACCGACGTCATCAGGATGGCGATCGTGGTCAGGAGCAGCATCCACCAGGAGAAGGCGGGGGCGCGGGGCACGATCCGGTGGGTGCCCGGGTTTGTCCCGCTCTCCGCGGCATCCGGGGGAGACGCCGGGGCAGAGGAGGGGCGCGGTGCGTCGGAATCGGTCACGAGAGCTCCTTCGCGCTCGGATGACTCGGTCGCGCGGCAGCGTGGCCGATATGGCGGCACCGAGTGTGATCCAGATCCTATAGGATGTCAAGGATCGTCCGCGCCGGCGTCGCCAGCAGGCGTACCGTCGGTGGTCCCAGCAGGTCGGAACCGAATCGAGGGATCGTCATGAACGGCCGCACGCTCGCCCGCACCATCTGCGCCCTGTCCGCGACCACCGTGCTCGCCCTCGGCGTCGCGGCGTGCGACGGCGGCCAGGGGGACGATTCCGGCGGTGGATCGTCGGCCGATCAGCAGAAGACCAGCGACGGCGGCGGAGGAGACGGCGCCGAGGGCACCTCGGCCGACGAAGACTCCGACAAGGATTCGGGCACGGCCTCCGACGGCGGCAGCGACGAGGCCGGCGGCACGAAGGACTCGGAGGACCCGTCCTCGTCCGACGATGCGTCGAAGAACGATGACACGTCGAAGGGCGATGACTCCGGGACGAGCGAGGCGCCCTCGAACCACAAGGGCAAGGACTCCGGGACGACCACCGGCAAGGCCACCGGCGGCGGCCCGAACGACAAGGTCTCCGAGTGCTCGTCGGGGAACCTCGACGTGGGCGTCGAACAGGGCGATTCCGCGGCGGGCAGCACGCTCTACACGATCACCTTCACCAACACCGGCGACGATCCCTGCCGCATCGGCGGGTACCCGGGCGTCTCGGCCGTCGGCGAGGGCAACGGCAGCCAGGTGGGTCAGCCCGCCGCGCACTCGGGACAGAAGGGGTCGGGCGCCGTGCTGATCCCCAACGGCCATGCCCAGTCGACCCTGAGGGCGGTCAACATCGGCGACGACGGCGGGCCGCTCGGCAAGGAGTGCAAGGCGACCACGGCCGACGGATTCCGGATCTACCCGCCGAACTCCACGAAGGCGAAGTACGTCGAGCAGGACAGCTTCGACGCCTGCGCCGGGGACGTCGAGTGGCTGACGACCGACGGTGTCCACGGCATGAAGTGAGCCGGGCGCTGATCCCGCGTCAGCCCTCGTCCTCGCTCGCGCCCTCGGCCCAGCGCCAGTTGTGCGCGACGGTGCGCGGCCGGTACGCCCCGTCGGGCAGGTCGTCGGCCACGCGCATCATCCACAGGGCGAGCGCCCGGTACAGCCGGGCCGCGACGTCGGCCGAGTCCGGATCCTCGATCAGGTTGTCCACCTGCGCGGGATCCTCCTGCAGGTCGTAGAGGAACGCCTCGCCGAGGTCGTCCATGATCAGGGCGTGGCGGCCGTCGCCGACCATGCGCATCTCCCCGCTCTGGGTGACCGAGTTCAGTTCGTCGAAGGACCGGCCCTCGTAGGGGAAGTGCAGGGGTGGGTGATCCCCCTCGCGGTAGGAGACGCCGCCGTAGCCGTGCTCGACGTAGATCGTCGAGAACTCCCGCGGCGGCGCGACCTCGCCCTCCAGCAGGGGCAGCAGGGAGCGACCCTGCACGCCGGGCGGGATCGCCGCACGCACCCTCTCGGCGATCGTCGGCAGCAGGTCCACGATCGAGACCAGCTCGGACCGGCGCTGCGCGGCGATGCCCGGTCCTGTCATCCCGAGCGGGATCCGGGTGAGCGCCTCCGGCAGGCCGACGCCCTTGCGCTGCAGCCCGTACTCGCCCACCAGGTCCCCGTGATCGCTCAGGACCACCACGATCGTGTCCTCCAACGTGGGCCCCAGGTGGTCGAGCAGTCGCCCGATCTGGTCGTCGAGGAGCCGGAGCATGCCCAGGTAGTTCGCGCGCAGTCGTCGCCACTCGTGGTCGAAGCCGGGGCGCTTGTCCTCGATGAGGTCGTGCAACCAGCGGAACCGCCAGCCCAGCCGCCCCAGCACCTCGGGCCCGGCGTCCCGGTCGGGCACCTGGTCGGGGTCGAACAGGCTGAAGTAGGGCTCGGGCACCTGGTACGGGTTGTGCGGCTCGGGGAAGGAGACCCAGAGCAGGAACGGATCCGCCGCGGCGGCGTCCGTCCCGCCCTGGTCGAGGGCTTCGAGGGCGCCGTCGACGATGCGCGCGGGCAGCTGCGCGTCGACCGGGAACGGGGTCGGGGTGTGCGCTACCGAATGGTCGAGCTCCCGGAGCCAGGCGTCGAAGGCCTCGTGCTCCGCGGACTCGGCCGGCCCGCCCTCGTGCCAGAACGGGCCGTGGAAGCTGTCGAAGTCGTCGGGCTCGGGGTGCATGTGCGGCTTGCCGGCGAAGTGCAGGCGGTATCCGCGCTCCCGCAGCACGTCGAGCAGGTCCGAGGAGTAGAGGGCGTCCTGGGGTGTGGAGTTCTGGCGCACCCGATGGGCGGAGGGGAACCGACCGGTCAGCAGGCTCGTGCGCGCCGGCACGCAGGTGGGGGAGCTGGTGTGGGCGTGATCGAAGCGGGTCCCGCCGTCCAGCAGGGCGTCCACGCGCGGCATGGTGTCCGGTCCGCCCTCGGCTGCGGTGAGACCCACGCGCTGCTGGTCGGTCATCACGATCAGGATGTTCGGGCGGTCGGTCGGCATGGGGCTCGGATCCTTCCGGCCGCGGCCCCGGTGCCGCGGCGACGTCGTGAAACTATCGCAGGCGCCCTCGCCCAGAACTGTTCGCCCATCGAAGAATTGGCCGCGGGAAGGGGTCGCAGCTCTTGCCCGAGTGGTCGTGCGGGCATAACGTCGAAGACGTCCGACGCCTCGAGATCAGGAGAAGATCATGCCGGAGTCAGTCGACGTCCCCACCCCCGCAGGTGCCGAGCGCACCCGCACCGAGAACGCCGAGGGCGGGTTCCTCGCCTCCGACGCGCTGGCCAAGAACCTCCAGGAAGTGCTGGTCCAGCTCATCGCCCTCCACCTGGTGGGCAAGCAGGCGCACTGGAACATCGTGGGCCCGAACTTCCGGGACCTGCACCTGAACCTCGACGAGGTCGTGGACATCGCCCGTGAGGCCTCCGACGACGTGGCCGAGCGCATGCGCGCCCTGCACGCCACGCCCGACGGCCGCCCCGCCGTGGTCGCCGAGCAGAGCGCCCTGCCGGAGTTCGAGCAGGGCGAGATCCTGACGCACGACGCGATCGATCTGGTCACCAAGGCGATCGAGGCGACCGTGGGCACCATGCGTCACGTGCACGACGAGGTCGACGAGGCCGATCCGACCTCGGCCGACATCCTGCACGGGATCATCGAGAAGCTCGAGCAGCAGGCCTGGTTCGTCAGCGCCGAGACGCGCACCCCGTCGAACTGACAGCACACGCTCACAAGGGCGCCGCAGGTCATCCGGCCTGCGGCGCCCTTGTGTGTGCAGGGAGCAGGGTCGACGTCGTACGAGTGTCTCGCCCCTGTGCCGCCGGGGGATGACGCCGAGATCAGTGTCTGGTCGGAGGGCGTCGGAACCGCCGTGGGACGCGCGGCGGCAGTGACCGCCGGGACTCTGGAGGCATGCTCAGAACGACATCCCTCATTCCCGCCCTCACCAACGATCCTCCTGCCTCGTCGCCCACGGCCGTGCTGCAACGGCCACGCGCATCCGGCATGGCCCGCATCGAGTCCCTCGACCTGGCGCGCCTGCTCGCGATCCTCGGCATGATGGCCAGCCACCTGCTGGTCCCGGTCACGATGAGCCGTGGCGGGCCGGCCTGGCAGATGCTCTCGGCGCGGATCGCGAGCGTGCTGGCCGAGGGCACCTCGGCGACCCTGTTCGCGGTGATCGGCGGCTGCAGCATGGTGCTCGCCTCCCGGCAGCGTCTGGCCCAGGGCGACAGGGTGGGCGCCGTGCGCAGCGCAGTGACGCGTGGTGCGCTCGTGGTGGTCATCGGCCTGGCGCTGGGCTTCGTGCCGACTTGGGTGACCGTCGTGCTCGTGCCGTTCGGGGTGGGGATGATGCTCACGGCGCCGCTGTTGCTGTGCTCGAGTCGCATCCTTCTCGCTGTCGCCGCGCTGCTCACGGCGGTCGGTGGCTGGCTCAACGCGACCGTGCGCTCCCGGCTCGACGTGGTCCAGGAGATCGGCAACGTGACACCTCTGGACGTCGCACAGCCGTTCACGCTGCTGCGAGGTCTTGCGCTGACCGGGATGTATCCGCTGATCACGTGGCTGCCGTTCCTGCTGCTCGGCGTGGTGCTGATGCGCTCGCTGCTCGGCGCGATCACCGAGGGCAGGACACGGCGCTGGGCGACGATCGCTTCGTGCATCGGTGCCGGGGTGGCGGCCCTGGCCTACGGCGCCTCCGCCGTCACCAGGTCGTGGGCGCTCGGGCAGGGCGTCGATCGGATGCTCCTGGACCTGCACGGCTTCGGGGCGCCCGTGCGCCGGGATCCCTGGGTGCAGCTGCTGGCCAGTCCGCACACCGGTTCCATCGCCGACATGGTCGCCACTGCAGGTGTCGCCGTCGCGGTGATCGGCCTGCTCACGCTGATGGTCCCGCCGACGCGGCAGCTCACGCGGACCCTGCCGCGTGCTCTGCGCAGCGCGGGCGCGGCCCCGCTGAGCATCTACACCCTCCACGTGCTCCTGACCGGCGTCGCCATGATGCTCGCCCTCGTGCTCGCCGGTCCTGATGCGTTCGAGGCCGCCCCCTGGTACGTCGCGGGCATCGGGATCCTGGCGATCCACCTCGTGATCGTCCTGGGCGTCGGAGCGCTGCTCTCGGCTCGGGGGAGCAGGGGGCCGCTCGAGGCGCTCGTCAGCGGGATCGCGCGGCGTGCCGGGGGTCCTCGGACCCGGCCCACCACTCCTCGCCGCAGCTGAGGCAGGAGCGGTCCGGCCCGATGCCGCAGCATCCCGAGAACTCGACCCAGGGCGGAGCATCATCGTCGGCTCCGGCCAGGACCATCCCGATCACGCGGTGGATCACCTCGGCGGAGCCGCAGAACGGGCACACGCCGCGCTCGCCCCAGGTGCTGGGGCCGTCGAGGTCGCTGCCATCGGCGCGCGGCGGAACGATCATCATGGCCTCATCCTGCCGCCGGGGTGGGACGAACGAAGCAGCACCTCACGGCGTGCCCCGGCGCGGACTGCTCATCGGCGCCTGATCGAAGGAACCCGTCCGCGATACTGATGGCACGGACGCATCGCTGCGCCTCGGCCCCGGCGAGAGCCCGTTCGACATGCCCACGGATCGGGGCTGTCGATTTCCTCGACCCCGTTCGACAACAGGGTGAGGACGGCGAGAGACGCCGCCTCTGACGAAGGAGGATCTGATGGCCCGCTACACCGTTTTCCTGTACCACCCGGCGGATCAGCGCGAGACCGACCCCGAGAAGCTCGAGGCACTGATGGCCGAGCACGATGCGCATGGCAAGGAGCTCGTGGAGGAGGGGGTGATGATCTTCGGGTCACCGCTGGAGGACCACGACGCGACCACCTCGATCCGCGCCGACACCGTCGTCGACGGGCCGTTCGTCGAGGTCAACGAGGTGATCGTGGGCTTCTACGTGATCGACGTGCCTGATCTCGACGCCGCGCTCGCCGTCGCCCGGCGCAACCCGATCATCCACCAGGGCGGCGGCGTCGAGGTGCGGCCGATGGCGAGCGATGACGACCCGGGGACCCAGGGCTGTGCCGGGTCCTGACCGGAGCCGACGGGAGTACGTGCATCCGTCGGAGCACGAGCGGGCGGCCTCGACACGCAGCAGCGTCGAGGCCGCCCACCGTGCGCACTGGGGATCGGTGCTCGCCTCCACGCTCGCCCTCACCCGGGACCTCGACCTCGCCGAGGACTCTGCCCAGGAGGCCTTCTCGCACGCGCTGACCTCATGGGCCGACGAGGGCGTTCCAGCGAACCCCGGGGGGTGGCTCGCGACCGTGGCGCGTCGGCGCGCCCTGGACACGATGCGCCGCAGCGAGACCCTCCAGCGCAAGCTCCCGCTGCTGATCTGGTCCGAGGACACCGCCCCGGGCGCAGGCGGCGGCACCGGCGCCCGGACCGGGGCGGGGGTCGAGGGCGAGGCCGACGCCAGGATCCAGGACGAGGAGCACCCCGTCGTGCTCGACGAGCAGCTGCGGCTGATCTTCCTGGCGGCGCACCCCGCTCTCGCCCCCGAGTCGCGGATCGCGCTGACGCTGCGCCTGGTGCGCGGCGTGCCCACGGCCGACATCGCCGCGGCGTTCCTGGTCAGCGAGAGCACGATGGCCGCGCGTCTCACGCGCGCGAAGAAACGCATCCGGGTGAGCCGGATCCCGTGCCGGGTGCCGGGCCCCGGGGAGATCGACGCCCGGGTCGTCGACGTCCTGGACGTGCTCTCCGTGCTGCTCGCCACCGGTGGCGACCCCAACGGCGAACCCGGGGAGGGGGCTCCCGCCTCGGACGCGGCGGTACGCATCCTCGAGACCCTGCATCGCCTGCTCCCCGGGCACACGGAGATCCATGGTCTGCTCGCCCAGGCCCTCGCCCAGCGGGCACGGGAGTCGACCCGGTTCGACGCGGCACGCAGGCCGGTGGCCCTGGCCGAGCAGGACCGCTCTCGCTGGGACCGCGACCTGCTGGACCGGGCCGACGCGCTCGTGCTGGACGGGCTCGCCCGCGGCGGGCGCGGTCCCTACCTGCTGCAGGGAGCGATCGCCGCGGCGGTCGCCGTCCCCGACGAGTCGCAGGAGGTGGACTGGGCGGAGGTCCTCGAGCTGTACGACGTGCTCCTGGTGCACTGGCCCACCGCGATCGTGCGGTTGGGCAGGGCCGTGGCGCTCGCCGAGCTCGAGGGCCCGCTCGCGGCTCTCGCCGCCCTCGAGCCGCTCGCCGAGACCCTCGATGCCCACCGGCACTTCCATGTCATCCGCGGTGAGCTGCTGCAGCGCGCGGGCCGCGACGACGAGGCCGCGGCCCCATTCCGCACCGCCCTGCAGCGCAGGGGCGGACCCGGTGACACGGCCGTGCTCGAAGGGAGGATGCAGCAGCTGGGAAGCGCCCCGTGGTCGCCGACGGGAGGACCCGCCGGCTGAGAGCCCGCTCCGTCCCCAGGCCTCCGGCCTCAGGCCTCAGGGGGCAGGCCTCGGGACATCGTGCCTCACGCCTCGGCGAGCACCTCGAGGACGTCCTCCCCGTACTCCGCGAGCTTCTTCGCGCCCACCCCGCTGACACCGCCCAGCTGCTCGACGCTCGTCGGCCGCTGCTCGATGATCCCGACCAGGGTCGCGTCGGAGAACACCATGTACGGGGCGATCTGCTTCTCCTTGGCGATCGAGCTGCGCCACCCCCGCAGCTTCTCGAAGACCTCCTGCTGCGCCGGCTCGAGCGAGGCCGCGGCGCGCGAGGGCCCGCCCGAACGCCCGCGCGAGGAGCGCGGCGCCTTCGCGGGAGCGCGGTCCACGGCGAGCTCCACGGTCACCTCGCTGCGCAGCACGGGGCCCGCGTCCTCCCCGGGCACGAGCACGCCGTACTCGCCGACGGCCTCGACGATCCGGCGGGCGATCAGCTGACGCAGGACGGTGCGCCACTCGCGCTCCGAGAGGTCCTCGCCGATGCCCCAGACGCTCAGCTCGTGGTGGCGTGACTGGGAGGAGCGCTCGTTGTCCTTCCCCCGCAGCACGTCGATCACCTGCCCGGAGCCGAACTGCTGGTCGCGTTCGCGGTCCAGGCGGATCAGCGCCGAGAGCAGCTTCTGCGCGGGCACGGTCGCATCCCAGGTGGTCGGCGGGGTCAGGCAGATGTCGCAGTTCCCGCACGCCTCGGACTCCTGCCCGAAGTAGCGCAGCAGCTGCACGCGCCGGCAGCTGACCGTCTCGCACAGCGCCAGCATCGCGTCCAGGTGGGAGCGGGCGTTGCGCTTGAACTGCTCGCCGCCCTCGCTCTGGTCGATGAAGCGGCGCTGGTTGACCACGTCGCCGAGCCCGTAGGCCATCCAGGCGGTGGAGGGCTGGCCGTCGCGACCCGCACGGCCGGTCTCCTGGTAGTAGCCCTCGATCGACTTGGGGAGGTCCAGGTGGGCGACGAAGCGGACGTCGGGCTTGTCGATGCCCATGCCGAAGGCGATCGTGGCGACGATGACCAGTCCGTCCTCGCGCAGGAAGCGCTCCTGGTGCTCATGGCGCACGGCCGAGTCGAGACCCGCGTGGTAGGGCAGGGCTGCCACGCCGTGATCGACGAGCCAGCTCGCGGTCTGCTCGACGCCCCGCCGCGAGAGGCAGTAGACGATCCCCGCCTCGCCGGGGTGCTCGGTGCGGATCAGCCGCAGCAGCTGGTCGCGGGCGGCCGCCTTGGGGTCGATGCGGTACTGGATGTTCGGCCGGTCGAAGCTCGAGACGAAGTGCCGGGCGTGGTCCAGGCGCAGGTTCTCGGTGATCTCGCTGTGCGTCTCGCGGGTCGCGGTCGCCGTCAGCGCGATCCGGGGGACCGATGGGAAGGTCTCGGCGAGCACCGAGAGCCCCAGGTAGTCGGGGCGGAAGTCATGACCCCACTGGGCCACGCAGTGGGCCTCGTCGATCGCGAACAGGGCGATCCGCGCGCGCTGCAGCAGCTGGGCGGTGCGATGCAGGACCAGGCGCTCGGGGGCCATGTAGAGCAGGTCGAGCTCGCCCGCGAGGAGCTGCTGCTCGACCGCCTGCGCCTCGTGCGGTTCGAGACTGGAGTTCAGGAACGCCGCCCGGATCCCGTTGG
Source organism: Brachybacterium endophyticum (assembly GCF_003130585.1). GTDB lineage: Bacteria > Actinomycetota > Actinomycetes > Actinomycetales > Dermabacteraceae > Brachybacterium > Brachybacterium endophyticum. Next base: position 139,075 of record NZ_QFKX01000001.1, read on the forward strand.
CCTCGAGCGCGGCGACCTGGTCCGCCATCAGCGCGATCAGCGGGGAGATGACGATCCCGGTGCCCTCCCGGAGCATCGCGGGGATCTGGTAGCACAGGGACTTGCCGCCGCCCGTGGGCATGAGCACCACGGCGTCGCCGCCGTCGACCACGTGGTCGATGATCTGCGCCTGCTCCCCGCGGAAGGAGTCGTAGCCGAAGACGCGTGAGAGCACCTCGAGGGCGCGGGAGCTGCCGGCCGGTGTGGGCTCCAGGGCCGACGGAGCTGCGGCGACGGGTGGAGCGGCTCCGGGAGCGTCCTCGACGGGGAGTTCATGCATGGGTTCCAGCCTATGCGGCGCCCGCGCCCGGGTCCGCGCGCTGTGCACGACCCAATGGGCACCGACGCCGGTGGAGGATCCGGTGCGGTCAGGGCCGCTCGCGCGTCTGCTTCGCGTGGGCACCGGCACCGGTCGTGTGGTCCCGGGGTGGGGCACGGATGCCGGGGATCGGCGCTGGGCCGGGGCCGATGCTCTCATGCAGCGCGGTCCGGGTGCCGAGCTCGGGTTCCAGGGTGTCCGCTGCCTCCGACACCGGAGTCGTGGCGTGTCTAGGGTGTCCGCATTTCATCGCACCCTCGCCAGGAGGGCGCAGGAATTCGAGGGGGCCCGTCCATGAGCAGTCTCGAGGGACGCACGATCCTGATGACCGGAGCCAGCGGGGGGCATCGGGGGAGCGACCGTCGCCCGCCTTCGCACCGAGGGTGCCGACGTCATCGCCGCCGGCCGCGACCAGGAGAAGCTCGACGCCCTCGCCCGGGAGACCGGTGCGCGCACGCTCGCCTTCGACGTCGCCGAGGAGGGGCAGGTCGAGAAGGCGTTGGATGGGCTCGACCAGGTCATGCACACCAATGCGTACAGCGCTCTGCTGATGACCAAGCACGCTGCGCGACGCATGATCGCCCAGGGACGTGGGGGAGCGATCGTTTACGTCTCCAGCCAGGCGAGACCGGTGGGTCTACGTGGGCACATCGCCTACGGCTCCTCCAAGGCGGCGATGGACAACAATCACGAGGGTCTCTGCTCTGGAGCTCGGCGAGCGCGGGATCCGCGTGAACGCGATCAACCCGACCGTGGTGATGACGGAGATGTCGGCCTGGTACTGGGGCGGCCGGAGATCGAGGGACCTTACGTCGACCAGATGCCCCTGCACCGACGGGCGATCGAGGCCGACATCGCGGGACCGCTCGTGTTCCTGCTCGGGGACGACGCCGCGATGATCACCGGTGTCTGCCTGCCCCTCGACGGCGGGTACACCAACCGCTGATCGGGCCTGCCGGGACCGGCTCAGCGAGCAGGTGCGGCCTCCACGTGCGTGGTTCCCGACGTCGTCGTGCCGCCGAGGTCCTCGCCGTCCACGTCCTTGCCAGTGGGGTCCCACGGGTTCAGCAGCAGCGAGATCGCGCCCAGCAGCGGAGCGCAGGCGACGATCCAGAACACGCCCGTGCCGAGCGAGGACGCCAGGATCGGGAAGCCCAGCAGGGAGAGCACCGAGAAGGCGCGCAGCGTGCCCTGGTTGAAGCCCACGCCGATGCCGCGCAGGCGCGTCGGGTAGGAGAGCGTCGCGAAGTTCATGAGGTTCGCGCCGGGCCCGCCGGCCTGGGCGAAGATGAAGGCGGCGAGCATGGCGACGGCCACGAGCACGAGCGCGCTGCTGGGGACGCCGATCGCGGCGAGGGTGAACAGGGCTGCGGCCTGGATCGTGAAGCCCACCAGGGTGACCTTGCGGGAGCCGAAGCGGCTGACCACGCCCATGCCCAGCAGGCCTCCGGCGAGGCCGAAGCCCAGGTTGATGACGAGCGAGGACACGATCGTCACCAGCGGGCCCTGGTGGAACAGGGTGGTGATGATCAGCGGGGTCCCGTAGGCGACGGCGTTGTACCCGAAGGTGGAGAACACGGAGACGCACAGGGCCGAGATCGTGCGCAGCCGGTAGCGCGGGGCGAACAGCTCGAGCACCGTGGACAGGCGCGTGCGGGCCGAGGACCGTGACTCCTGGTCCTCCGGGGACGGCACGAGCTCGGCGTCGATCGAGTAGTGGCTGCGCAGCACGTCGACGGCGCCGCGCAGGTCGCCCTGGTCGGCGAGCCACTGCGGGGACTCTGCCATGTAGCGGCGGCGCACCAGCAGCACGATCACCGCGGGGACCGCCCCGAAGCCGACGACGATCCGCCACAGATGGTCCTGCTGGTCCATCGGCAGCAGCAGGAAGCAGATCAGGACGATCACGTACCCGGTGCCGGTCGCGAAGTACCAGGCCGGCGACCACGAGTTCACGCGCTCGGAGCGGTTGCCCTTGCCGCGCAGGCGGGAGAACTCCGCGAGGAAGGCCATTGCGACCGGGATGTCCAGGCCGACGCCGATGCCCATCACGAAGCGGAAGCCGATCAGCGACCACGCCTCCGGGGCGAGCGCGCTGCCCAGCGCCGCGACGACGAAGAAGACCATGTCGGCCATGAACAGCCGGTAGCGGCCGAAGCGGTCCACGAGGTACCCGCCGGAGAGTGCGCCGACCACCGCGCCGATCATGATCGAGGCGTTGACCAGCCCGGTCATGAAGCCGGTCAGACCGAACTGCTCCGTGATCGCGGGCATGCCGAAGGCGATCGAGGAGAAGTCGTAGGCGTCCATGAAGATCCCGCCGAGCGCCAGCAGGATCACCGCGGTCGCCTTCGGGCTGCGCGAGCCGAGGTCGGAGAGGATCCGATGGACGTCGGCCGCGGTGGACACGCGCAGGCTCGTGGCCGGCGCGCCGGTGGTGTCGCGGCCGTTTCCGGGCAGGGGAGAGTCAGGGTCCGTCGTCGGGGGCATGGTTCCGATTGTCCGCGGATCGCGGCGCAGCGCGTCGGAGTGTGTCGGCATGTGTCCTGACGCGGCACGGACCGTGCGCGGGATGACCCTGCGTGGCCCTCAGGTCAGAGGAGGCGGGTGGCCCCCGTCACCGCTCGTTCCGGAACAGGCGCCGGGCGTTGCCGGAGTTGATGGCGCTCAGCTGCTGGTCGGTGAGACCGCTGGCTTCATCGAGGGCCTTGGTGAACATCCCCGCGGCGGGGGCCGGCGCATAGGGGAAGTCGCTGCCGAAGAGCACGCGCTCGGGGTCGTGGAGACGACGCGCCCTCGCAAGGACGCACGCGGTGGCAGGAACAGTGGACGGTGCTCGGGTGCAGTTCAGTGAGACGAACTGGCGCCGGCAGCCCTCGCTGCCCTACCAGAAGCGGAGGACCGCTCGTTCCTGCCCCCGGACGTCACCATCGACACCACGACCAGCGCAAGGACCGACAACGGCAGCGCGATGATCACCGAGTTCAGATCGGCCGAGCGTCCGGTGACCTCCCAGAAGATCGTCGCGACGGCGCCGACCGCCATGGCGCTGAGGGCGCCCGCGGCCGTTGCCCTCCTCCAGAACAGGCCGGCGAGCAGCACCGGGGTGATCGTCGCCCCGTACATCGTGTACGCGTACATCTGCAACGCGAGCACGCTCGGGAAGAAGCTCACCATCACGAACCCGAGCGCCGCGATGACCAGCACAGCGACGCGCCCGATCCACAGGTCCTGGCGTTCCGACCGTGCCTGCGGTCGACGCAGCTGTCCGACGAGGTCGTGGAGGACGTTGGCCGAGCAGGTGAGCAGGTAGGACGACCCTGTCGTCACGATCAGGGCGAACGCGCCCGCGAGCAGCGCGCCACCGACGACTCCCGGTGTGAGACCGGCGTCGGCCAGGGAGAGCACGGCCATGTCTGGCTCGATGTCGGGCTGCAGGATTGCGCTCGCCACTGCGAGCACGGCGATCGGCACGATCATGACGATCGCGCCGAGGATGAAGATCACCGCGCCTTGGAGAGCGGCCCGGGGGCTCTTCGCCGCCGCCAGGCGCTGGTACATGTTCTGGTCGCCCAGCAGCAGGACGAAGGCGGGGAGCGCGAAGCCGAGCATCTGCAGCGCACTGAGCCCGCCCAGCACTCCGGCATCCGTGCCGACGCTGGTCACCTGTGAGGCGGACGCTCCGAGGTCGACGCCGACCACGAAGAACACGGCGACCCAGAGTGCCAGCACGATCATCAGGGCCGAGAGGAAGTCGGTCCAGGCCACGGACTTCAGTCCGCCCGTGAGCGCGAGGAAGGTGATCAGCGCAGCGGCCACGACGGCCCCGGACTGTTCGCTCAGCGGGGTGATGAGGCTGATGATGTACCCGGCGCCGGTGAACTGGTAGGCGGTGATCCCGATGAAGGCGATCAGGATCATCACGGTTCCGGCGATGCGCACGGCCTTGCCGTACCGCTGGTCGAACAGCTCGGGGATCGTGTGGCCGGCGAGTTCCCGCACCCTGCGTGCGAGGAACACCAGGATCAGTGATCCGGTGATGGTCCCGGAGAAGAAGAGGAGCCCCGGCAGCAGCCCGTAGGTGTAGGCGAAGTTCGCGGCGCCGATGATGGACCCCGAGCCGACGAAGGTCGCGAGCATGGTACCGCCGAGCACGGGTGCGGGGAGGGAGCGGCCCGCGAGGACGAAGTCCTCCCCGGAGGCGGTCTCTCGGGGTCGCCCGAACCAGGCTCCGACGGCGATCATCACGATGATGTAGCAGATCAGGACCGCGATGTGGGTGATGTTCATGGGGGCTGCTCCGGTGGGGTTTCCGGTGAGGTGCGGTCAGTTCGCGTTGCGGCGCGAGACGATCCGTCCGCCCTGGACGACCATGACGGGATCGGGCTCCGACAGAGCCGTGATGTCCTGCAGCGGGTCACGATCCAGCACCACGAAGTCCGCCTGGGCGCCCTCTCCGATCACACCCAGCTCGCCCTCCCGGCGCAGCAGCTTCGCCGCGGTGAGGGTCGCCGCCTTCAGGATCGCCAACGGCTCCTGGTGGCGGGCCCGGATCTCGAACTCCTTGGACTGATGGGCCTGCATGGACCCTAGGAGGTCAGTGCCGAAGCACAGCTGGAGATCCTCCTCGTCGGCGATGCGCAGTGCGTTCTCACCAGCCTCGAGGACGTCGTCGACCTTTCGCTGACTGGCCTCGGGCAGCCCTGCCTGCGCGCCGAGCTCCTTGAGCGCCCAGTAGGTCACGAGGTTCATGGTGACGAACGCGTCCGCGTCGCGGATCTTCCGTGCCGTCTCCCGGTCGATGAGGTTCGCGTGCTCGATCGAGCGGACGCCGGCCTCGAGGGCGCGGGAGATCGCGCCGGGCGTGTAGGCGTGGGCGGCGACGTAACGATTCGCGTCCCGCGCCTCCTCGACGGCCGCGCGCATCTCGGCGATCGAGTACTGGATCGAGTCCACGCGGTCGGTGGGGGAGGCGACGCCTCCACCCGCCATGATCTTCACGTGGTCGGCGCCGGTGCGGAGCTGGTCGCGCGCCGCCTGACGCACGGCGTCGGCGCCGTCGGCGACCATGCCGAGGCCTGAGCAGCAGGACGGTGACGGGGCCACGTGCTGGCCGGGCCGCCGACTGTCGCCGTGGCCGCCGGTCTGCGAGAGCGCCTTGCCGCCGAAGAACAGGCGCGGTCCGCGCAACAGCCCTTCGGCCTGGGCTCGTGCGAGCCCGTGGTCGGCGCCGCCGGTGTCACGGACCGTGGTGAAGCCGCGATCCAGCATGTCGCCCATCAGGCGTGCGGCCTGCATTGCGGCGTAGGACGACGCCTCGGTCTCCACCTCGGCGAGGTTCGCGCTCATGGCATAGACGTGGACGTGGCAGTCGATGAGCCCGGGGATGACGTAGTAGTCGGCGAGGTCGACGGTCTCGGTGGAATCGTCAGCGCCGGTGCGCACTCGGGTCGTGCCGGCATCTGCACCGGCGCTGTCATGGAGCGCGGAGAATCGGCCCTCGCTGGTGTGGAGGTCGGCGGTTCGCCAGTCACCGGTGGCGACGTCCAAATGGTGTGCGTTGGTGAAGACGGCTGGTGCGTGCACGAGGTTCCTCATCGTCGGGGAGTGCGCGAGATGCCGGCGGCGGTCGATGGCGCCGGGAGTCATCGAACCTACCGTGACCTGGACTCGGAGGGCGACGGGGGTCCATCGGCCGGGATCGCGGCCCCTTCGCCGCATTTGCACGCACGCCCCATCAACGCATAGCCTGTCTAACAGTTACCCAACCGAACAGTGCGTGCCACCACGGCACCACGATCGGCCGACAGGGCATCGGACAGGGGAGGAACCCATGGATCGTGAGGCGCTCGAGCTCGTCATCGTCAGCACGCTTGAACGGCACGACGAGCAGGTGGAGGCGTTCGACGTCGCCGCCGTCGCTGACGAGGTGTCCTCCCGCAGCGCGACGGACAACCTCCAGGACATCGATCCGGACGAGTACTGGCGCATCATCGAACGCCACCGGCGCTGACCGCGCAGACCACAGGCCCTGCAGCACCTAGCACCGCTCGAGAAGGAGGCGACCATGCGGAAGGGATACCGCGTGGCGTGGAGGACGAGCCAGGGCATGACCGCCGGCACGATCGTCTCGCGCCACACCGCCGACCTCACCTTCCAGGGTCACGTCTACCGGGCCAGCCACGACGACCCGGTCTGCATCGTCGAGTCGACCTCGACGGGCAAGCAGGCCGCGCACCACGAGAGCACACTGGAACGACAGGACTGATCGGAACACCCGCGGCGAAGCCTCCAGGCCGTGCCGCCCCTCCGATCCGAACCGACACGAAGGAGACACCATGACCACCGAGGACCTCAGCCAGGACACCGTCGTCGACACGCTGCGCGAAAGCCGCTTCGTCATGCTGACCACCGCCCGGGCCGACGGCACCCTGCTGTCCCACCCGATGACCGCCCAGGAGGTCACCGACGACGCCGACGTCTGGTTCTTCGTCGGCCTGCAGGGCGACCAGGCCGACGCGCTCCACGGCAACCCCCACGTCAACATCGCCGTCGCCAAGGCGGGCACCTGGCTCTCGGTCGCCGGTCGCGTCGAGTTCGTCGACGACCGCGCGAAGATCGACGAGCTCTGGGACGACGAGGCCGGCGCCTACTTCGAGCACGGCAAGGAGGACCCGAATGTCGGTCTGATCCGCGTCACCAGCGACTCCGCACAGTTCTGGGGACTTCCGGGTGGCAGGGCGAGCGCGCTGGCGAAGATCACCAAGGCGCGACTGACCGGCCAGAAGCCCGGTGGCTCCAGCGCGACCACGGAACTCTGAGCACGGAGCGGGCGCGGCGGGGCGTCGGGAGACACCGGTGAGCGCATGACCAGCATCTGGTGGATCCGCGACGACCTGCGTCTTCACGACAACGCCGCCCTGACGGCAGCGGCCGACGCCGGCCCGGTGATCGCACTCCACATCGACGAGTCGGTGCCCGGCGCCCGGCGTCCGGGCGGGGCCACGCGCTGGTGGCTCCACCAGTCGCTGAGCGCCCTCGCGTCCCGCCTGCGGGAGCACGGGATCCCGCTGGTCCTGGCTGACGGTGACCCCCGCCAGGTGCTCCCGGCGCTGGTGGCGGAGAGCGCGGCCGGCGCCGTGCACTGGCAGCGGCGGTACCACGCCCCGCATCGCGCGGTCGATGCCGAGGTGAAGACCGCGCTGCGGGAGAACGGCATCGACGCCGAGAGCCATCCCGGCCACCTGCTGCACGAGCCGTGGACCATCCGCACCGGGCAGGGCTCGGACTACCGCGTCTTCACCCCCTTCGCCCGCGCCTGCGAGGAGGCGCCCACCCCGCAGCGACCGCGCGGGGTGCCCGACGGGCTCGAAGGTCCCGCTGCCGGTGTCCGCGCCGCAGGCCACGAGGTCCGCACCTGGCTGCGCGCCGAGGACTTCGCGCACCGCCTCGCCGAGCGCGGGTGGGAGCCGAGCCACCCGGATTGGGCGGGAGGGCTGCGCGATACCTGGACGCCGGGGGAGGACGGCGCCCGCAGCAGGCTCGACGAGCTCTCGGACGTCCTCTCCCGCTACGACAGCGAACAGGACCGGCCCGACCGCGAGGGCACCTCGCGTCTCTCACCCCACCTGCGATTCGGCGAGATCTCGGTGCGCGAGGTCTGGCACCGCAGTCTCGGGCGCGGTCCTCATGCGGACGTGCGACGCACGGGCGGACAGGGCAGGGGTGTGCAAGGTAAGGGGGCGCAGGCGTTCCGACGCCAGCTGCTGTGGCGGGACTTCGCCTGGCACCGCCTGTTCCACGTCCCGACCCTGGCCACGAACAACATCCGCTCGCGCTTCGACACCCTCGACTGGCGTGAGGACTCCCAGGAACTGCGGGCGTGGCAGCACGGACGCACCGGTATCCCTCTCGTCGATGCGGGCATGCGTGAGCTGTGGGAGACCGGGTTCATGCACAACCGGGTCCGGCTCGTCGTCGGATCGTTCCTGACCAAGAACCTGCGTCAGCACTGGCGACGCGGTGAGGAATGGTTCTGGGACACCCTGGTGGACGCCGACGAGGCCTCGAATCCGTTCAACTGGCAGTGGGTCGCCGGCAGCGGGGACGACGCCGCGCCCTACTTCCGCATCTTCAACCCCGAGCGCCAGCGCGAACGCTTCGATCCCGACTGCTCGTACGTGCGGCGCTGGGTTCCCGAGCTCTCCGGATTCGAGGAGGAGCGCCTCGAGCCGATCGTGGACCTCGCCGCCTCCCGGCGCGACGCGCTCGCCGCCTACGAGGCGACCGCGGACCCCGACTGAGGGGCGTCGTCCGAGGGGGAGTCGCCACCCCACAGGCTCGCGTGCGCGCCGCGGATGTGCGCCTCGATGCGCTCGGAGGCGCGCTGCGCGGAGCCCTCGGCGATCGCCTCGAAGATCTCGCGATGCTCCCCGCGCAGTCGCTCGATCAGCGCGGCGGAGTCCTCCAGGGTGCCGAAGGCCTGCAGGATCGGCGCCTTCATGGACTCACGGATCGCGATGGTCATGTCGGTGACGAGCCGGTTGTGGCCCGACTCGGCGAGGGCGACGTGGAAGGCCGTGTCCAGGTCGTTGAAGGTGGCCTGGTCGATCGTCGGGTCATCCATCCGGTCCAGGAGCTCGCGCAGCGAGGTCAGGTCCCGCTCGGCGGCGTTCTGCGCGGCCAGGGTCGCGCTCGATCGCTCGAGCATGATGCGCGCCTCGACGACGTCGGCCAACGGGAAGTTCGACAGCGCCACGTGCAGGCGCAGCAGTCGGGTCAGCGCATCGCTGGTCATCGCGACGACCTGCGTCCCTGCAGTCGGCCGAGAGCCCACGGAGGACCGCACCGCCCCCTGGGCCTCGAGCGACCGGATCGCCTCGCGCACCGCGGCGCGACTGACCTGGAGGCGTTCGGAGAGCTCACGCTCGGCGGGCAGCGTGTCGCCCACTGTGAGCGCCCCGGTGGCGATCTGCTCCTCGATCCGCTCCACCACGAGCTCGTAGGCGCGGCTGCGGTGCACCGGGCGCCAGGCATCGGCCGACGGGCGCTCGGGGAGCTCGGTGCCATCCGGTACGGACATCGAGGTCATGGCGGAGCTCCCTTCGCGTCTTTGACAAGTGCTCTGCGCCACCCTAGCGTGCCGTTCTGTGGTCAGACCACTGGACCGGTCCGGCCCACCGTCACCGTCGACGATGAGCTCGTCTCGCGCAGACCTCGCGCGGAACCGCCACGGTTCGGCCTCGCGGTCGACGGAGTCCCCCGACATCTCGCGAGTGAGGTCCCATGTACCAGCCGGTGCTCGACTCCCTGGGCGGCTCCCTGCTGCTCACGTCCCTGGTGGCGATGCTGCCCCTGGTCGTCCTGTTCGTCCTGATCGGCGCGGTGCGCCTGACCGCCTGGAAGGCGGGCCTGATCGCGCTCGCCCTCGCACTGATCGTGGCCGTCGCGGTCTACCGGATGCCCGTCGGTCAGGCGCTCCTGGCCGGCACCGAGGGTGCCGCGTTCGGGTTCTTCCCGATCCTGTGGGTCGTCATCAACGCGATCTGGGTCTACAACATGACCGTCGTGACCGGGCACTTCGACGTGCTCCGACGCTCCTTCGCGAAGGTCAGCAGCGACCGGCGCATCCAGGCCGTCATCATCGCCTTCTGCTTCGGCGCCCTGCTCGAGGCCCTCGCGGGCTTCGGCACCCCCGTCGCGATCACGAGTGTCATGCTGCTGGCGATCGGCATCAAGCCCCTCAAGGCGGCCGTGGTCGCGCTGGTCGCGAACACCGCCCCGGTCGCCTTCGGCGCCCTCGCCGTTCCGATCACCACGCTCGCCAAGGTCAGCGGCCAGGACGAGCACCTGCTCTCCTCCATGGTCGGCCGCCAGACCCCGCTGCTCGCCGTCATCGTGCCGGTGATCCTGGTGCTGATCCTGGACGGGAAGAAGGGGGTCCTGCAGACCCTCCCCGCCACCCTCACCTGCGGCATCGTGTTCTCGCTCGCCCAGTTCGTCACCTCGAACTTCATCTCGGCCCAGCTCACGGACATCGTCGCGGCGCTCGTCGCCGCCCTCGCCGTGGTCCTCCTGCTGCGCGTGTGGCAGCCGCGCCACGCGTACGTGCCGAGGCCCGACGCCGACGACGAGGCCGGGACGTCGCAGGTCTCCGAGAGCGGCGTGCGGACCCCCGAGGAGATGGCCGAGGCCGACCGCACCGCCCACGACACCACCGGCGACGTGGTCCGCGCCTACGCGCCCTACGGGATCATCGTGGCGCTGTTCGTGATCACCCAGCTGCCCGGCATCAAGGACCTGATCGCGCATGAGGCGCTGAACCCCTCGTTCCAGTGGCCCGGCCTCCACCTCCTGGACGCCGCCGGCGAGCCCTCCACCATCCCGACGTTCAAGCTGGACGTACCCGCTTCGGCCGGGACCTGGCTGGTGATCGCGGGTCTGATCTCGATCCCGGTCATCGGCATCTCGCCCCGCCGCGCGTGGAAGGCCTACACCGGCACCTACGTGCAGCTCGCCGCGGCGATCGTCACCGTGATGGCGGTGCTCTCCCTCGCGTACGTCATGAATGCCTCCGGGCAGACCTCGACCCTGGGCACCTGGCTGGCGGCCTCCGGCGGCCTGTTCGCCCTGCTCTCGCCGATCCTGGGCTGGATCGGCGTGGCCGTCACCGGCTCCGACACGTCGGCGAACTCGCTGTTCGGGGCCCTGCAGACCTCCGCCGGTCAGCAGGCCGGCATCGAACCGCTGCTGACGGCGTCGGCGAACTCCTCCGGCGGCGTGCTCGGCAAGATGATCTCCCCGCAGAACCTCGCGATCGCTGCGGCGGCCGTCGGGCTGGCGGGCAAGGAGGGCGAGATCCTGCGGCGCGTGCTGCCCTGGTCGATCATCTTCCTGGTGCTCATGTGCCTGATCGTGTTCCTGCAGTCCACGCCGGTGCTGGGGTGGATGATCCCCTGAGGCCGTGCCGGAGCGCCTCGGGGACCAAGATCCCCGAGGCGCCGCACACCGGCCCGAAGGCGGTCAGGCGGGATCGGGTCAGTCCTTGCCCGCGAACACCGCATCCATGACGGGGACGGTCTCGGGCTTTCCCTTGTGGACGGAGCGCTGCACGGTCCAGCCCTCGTCGCTGCGGTCGAAGGTCTCCTCGATGAGGTCGTCGGTCAGCAGCTCGGAGCCGTCGGTGCACCGGTACCAGCTGTACTTGCCGTGCCAGTGCTCCTCCTGGTCGTGGGAGACCGTTGCGCAGGTGACCCCGTCGACGCTGCCGTCGTCCAGAGCGACGAACAGCGGCAGCAGGTCGCCGTCCCCCGGATCCACGTCGCCCTGCTCCGCCGCGGTCGGGGAGTCGAAGCGCACGGCCTTGTGGTCGAGAGGATCCGTGATGCACAGGACCTCGGTGCCTTCGGTGAGATCGCAGGCCTCGACGCCGGCGGCCGTCGGCCCGCACATGAACATGTCCGGGTCCGAGGCGTACGGGGAACGGGTCTTCCCGCCCATCTCGCACAGGTCCTCGTCCAGGTTCTCGATGCTCCAGGTCTCATCGGGCCACAGGTTGGAGAGCGCCGTGTCCCCCTGGTCCGGCGGACCGGGATCGGGATCCACGCCCTTCTCGCCGGCACTGCTCTTCGACTCGTCCGAGGGGCCGGAGCCGTCCGAGGGGCCGGACCCGTCCGAGCCCTTGGTGTCCTTGCCGTCCTCGGCGTCGTCACTGCTCTCGTCCGGCTGGCTGTCGACGACCTGCTCGGCGGCCTTCTCGCCCTCGGCCGCCGACTCGGCCGCCGACGGTGGATCCCCCTCGGAGCCCGCTCCGCACGCGGCCAGGCCGAGCACGAACACGGATGAAGCGGCGAAAAATCGCAGGTTGCGGTGCATGGAGTTCCCCCTCCGTCATGCAGTGCCGGCGCCGATGCCGACGCTGTCCGCGGCCGCGCAGTGCACCGCTGGTGCGGCGCGCTCCCCACGGCGGCCTGCTGCCATCACACACGGGTCGGCTGCTCGACGCAACCGATCCGGACGATGCGGCAGTCAGTGGGGCGAGGGGGAGCCACTCAGATGTCGCGGAACGTCTCGATCCGCGCACCTAGGGCGTTCAGGCGCTGGGCCAGGTCCTCGTAGCCGCGGTTGATGACGTAGACGTTGCGCAGCACCGAGGTGCCCTTCGCCGCGAGCATCGCCAGCAGGATCACCACGGCAGGGCGCAGCGCCGGCGGGCAGACCAGCTCGGCGCCGCTCCAGTGCGTCGGCCCGTCGATGAGCACGCGGTGGGGGTCCATCAGCTGCACGCGCGCGCCCAGCTTGTTGAGGTCGGTCAGGTAGATCGCCCGGTTCTCGTACACCCAGTCGTGCAGCTGGGTGCGTCCCTCGGCCGTCGCCGCGATGACCGCGAAGAACGGCAGGTTGTCGATGTTCAGCCCCGGGAAGGGCATGGGGTGGATCTTGTCGATCGGAGCCCGCAGCTGCGAGACGTGCGTGGTGATGTCCACCAGGCGGGTCTTGTCGTTGGCCGCGAGGTACTCCTCGGAGAGGTCGTAGGTGAACCCCATGTCCTCCAGGACCGCGAGCTCGATCTCCATGAACTCGATCGGCACGCGCCGCACGGTGATCGAGGACTTGGTGACGATGGCGGCGGCGATCAGGCTCATCGCCTCGATCGGGTCCTCGCTGGGGGCGTAGTCGACGTCGGCGCGGATGTCCGCGACGCCGTGCACGCGCAGGGTCGTGGTGCCGATACCCTCGATCCGCACGCCCAGCTTCTCGAGGAAGAAGCACAGGTCCTGGACCATGTAGTTCGGGCTGGCGTTGCGGATGATCGTCTCGCCCTCGTACTGGGCGGCGGCCATCAGGGCGTTCTCGGTGACGGTGTCACCGCGCTCGGTGAGCACGATCGGCTTGCGCGGTCCGGAGCCGGGCGTCGCGGTGGCCTGGTAGTGGCCCTCGGTCGCGACCACCTCGAGACCGAAGGGACGCAGCGCGGTCATGTGGGGCTCGACGGTGCGGGTGCCCAGGTCGCAGCCGCCCGCGTAGGGCAGCTGGAAGTCCGCCGAGCGGTGCATGAGCGGGCCCAGGAACATGATGATGCTGCGCGTGCGGCGGGCCGCGCCGGCGTCGATGGAGGCGAGATCGAGCTGCTCGGGCACGACGATCTCGAGGTCGTTGTTCTCGTTCAGCCAGCGGGTGCGCACACCGATGGAGGTGAGCACCTCGAGCAGGCGGTTGACCTCCTCGATGCGGGCGACCCGGCGCAGCACGGTGGTGCCGCGGTTCAGCAGCGAGGCGCACAGCAGGGCGACGCCGGCGTTCTTCGAGGTCTTCACGTCGATCGCGCCGCTCAGGGTGGTGCCGCCCTGGACCCGCAGGTGTGAGGGGCCGGCCGTGCCGATGCCGACGATCCCCGAATCCAGTGCGGAGCCGATCTTGGCGAGGGTGTCCAGCGTCAGGTTCTGCTGGCCCTTCTCGATCCGGTTCACTGCGCTCTGGCTGGTGGAGAGCTCCGTGGCGAGCTGGGACTGGGTGAGTCCGGAGTGCAGGCGGGCGTCGCGGATGAGCGTTCCGATCTGCTCGCGGTAGGCCTGGTCGCCTCCAGCGCGGCGCTCGTCCTCGATCATCTGTTCCGTGGTCGACATGTCTCGGAGCGTATCTCATCTATGAGATATGGCCAGGTTACGTGACCCAGGTGACGGTGTGTCGGAGGCGTCGCCCCCGTGATGCCCCGATGTCGAGCAGGCCTCAGGCCTCCGGCGGCGGGGGAGGGGTCGGCGCACCGGCGGGCGGTGCGATCCGCGGGTACCGGCCCGCGGTGCCCGTTGCCGCGGCGACGGGCTCGCTCGCGTCCCCGCCCTCGACGCCCGTCACGCTCGCACGCGCCGGGGCCGGGTCCCAGCCGCCGTCCACGACGCGCTTCTGCACGAGGATCGCGGCGCCCAGGATCACCAGGCCGATCACCGCCAGCAGCACCGATCCCAGCAGCACGCCGGGACGGGCGCCGTAGCCGATCAGGATGCCGAACCAGCCGAAATCGGTGTCGCCGAAGGTGGTGTTCGCCGAGCCGAAGGTGCCGAGCACCTTGAGCAGCAGGGCGGGCAGGAAGGTCACCAGCAGGCCGTTGACGAAGGCGCCCGCGATCGCGCCGCGGCGCCCGCCGGTCGCGTTGCCGTAGACGCCGGCGGCGCCGCCGGTGAAGAAGTGGGGGACGAGGCCCGGCAGGATCAGCGCGAGCCCGAACAGCGGCCCGAACACGGTGCCCAGCAGCAGCAGGCCCACCAGGCCGCCCACGAAGCTGGAGAGGAAGCCGATGAGCACGGCGTTCTGGGCGTAGGGGAAGACGATCGGGGCGTCCAGCGCCGGCACCGCGCCGGGGACGACCTTCGCGGCGATGCCCTGGAAGGCGGGAACGAGCTCGCCGAGGATCGTGCGCACGCCGAACAGGATCACCGCGACGGCGATGCCGAACTGCAGGCCCTGGGTCACCGACTGCATGAGGTAGTTGCCCACGTTCGTCGCACCGCCGTCGAAGGCGGTGAAGGCGGTCTCCTGCCCGGCACGGACCAGGTAGATCACCGCGACGACCACGTACATCAGCACCATCGACAGGGCGGTCGCGACCATCGAGTCGCGCAGGAAGCGCAGGGACTCGGGCACCGCGATGTCCTCGGTCGAGCGGCTCTTCCCCTTGGGGTCCACGAGCCGGCCGACGGCACCTGCGGCGATGTACCCGGCACTGCCGAAGTGGCCGATCGCGATCGACTCGTCACCGGAGATGCGTCGCGTCCAGGGCTGGGCGAGCGCGGGCATGGAGACCATCAGCACGCCCAGCAGGGCGGCGCCCAGGGTCACCACCACCGGCGCGGGCATGCCCGCCGAGGCCATCACGATCGTGATCAGGGTGGCCATGAACAGCAGGTGGTGGCCTGTGAGGAACACGTAGCGCAGCGGTGTGAAGCGCGCCAGCAGGATCGCGACCACGAAGCCCAGGATCATCAGCCACGACACCTGGGCGCCGAACTTCTCCTGGGCGATCCCGGCGATCGCCTCGTTCGTGGGCACCACGCCCTGCGCGCCGAGCGCGCCCTGGATCATGGTGCCGAGCGGGGTGAGGGAGACGGTCACGAGGGTGGCACCGGCACCGATCAGCAGGAAGCCGAGGATCGCCTTGATGGCGCCGCCGGCGATCTGCCCGACACTCTTGCGCAGGGCGATCAGGCCGATGGCGGTGATGATGCCGATGAGGAACGCGGGCACGCTCAGGATCTCGTTGACGAGGAACTGGGCGATCGCGAGCAGGACGTTCATGACGGTCTCCGTGCGTGGGTGGTGGGGAAGGGCAGGTCAGACCGCGTAGAGCCGACGCAGCGCGGCGTCGATCTCGGTCTGCGAGGTGAAGTTCTCGATCACCTCGACGGGCACGCCCACGTCGCCGAGGGTCTGCGCGATCGCGCCCGAGGTGAGCAGGACGTCGGCTTCCTTCGCGCGGCCCTTCGCGGAGATCGTGTCGGTCGCCTCGACCGAGAGGTAGGGCGACCACCCCCAGCGATCCAGGACCTGCTCGGCGGTGTTCTTCAGGAACAGGCTCGTGCCCAGCCCGTTCCCGCACACGGTGAGGATCAGGTTCTTCGACGGGACCGCGTCGCCGGTGTCGGCGGGTTCGGCAGCGGCCGCAGCGGCCGAGGCAGCGGCTGCCCCTCCGGCCGACGCAGTGGGAGGCCCGGAGGTCGTCGGCGCGGTTTCCGGTCCGCTCGACGCCCCGTCCCCGGGATGCGTCCCGCCGAGCGCCGCGAGCACCTCGTCGGCCGAGGCGGCGGTGTCCAGGGCGGAGCGGCGGTCCGGATCCGCGAGGGCGCCGGCGAGGGCGGCGAGGGCCTGCTGGTGGGCGGAGTCGTCGGCGGCGGCGAGGCCCATCACGATGCTCACCGGGTCGTTGGACTCGTGGCCGAAGGCGACGGGACGGGCGAGGCGCACGAAGGACATGCCGGTGCGCTGCACCGAGGCGTCAGGCCGGGCGTGGGCCAGCGCGAACCCCGGGGTGATCACGATGTACGGGCCGTGCTCGTCGACGGTGCCGATCATCGCGTCGGTGTAGCTCGCGCCCGCGATGCCGGTCTCCGCGAGCAGGGCGCCCGCCGCGCGGATCGCCGCGCGCCAGTCCTCGGCGTCGACCTCGAGGGCGATTGCATCGGCGGGAAGCAGGTCGGAGACGGCCGACGGAGACGGCGAGGACATGAGGACCTCCGGGGAGCGGGGCAGACGAGTCCGGGCGAAGGCGGCGGATCGAGGTCGCGGTGGGACCCGGGAGCGAGGGTACGCGTGCGCGCTCCCGCCGGTCGAGGTCGACCCGCCCGCTCGCCTCACCGCGTCCGGGCCACCAGCTCCCCGATCGCGAGCGTGCCCGCGTCACCGCGCAGTCCGGCCGCGACCCGGTAGTCCGCCCGCACGGTCTCGTCGGTCATGTCCACCGGCGCGTTGAGAACGCCGGCGTGGACGCGACTCCAGATGCCCTGGTGCTGGACGGCCGCGGCCATCCAGGTGCCGCTCACGGTCATCGCCAGGCGATCGCCCGCATCGAGCACGACCGGCACCGAGCCGCCGGCCCCGTCGGACATGAGCTCGCCGTCGGCGACGACCTCGAAGCCGATCCGCTGCTCGGCCGCGTCGTACCGCAGCAGCGCGTAGGTCTTCTCGTCGCGCGCGACACCGACCAGGAGCGAGTTCTCCTCCGCCGCCTCGTCCAGCAGCTCGTCGACCTCGACCTCGATGCTCATCTCCCCGGCATCCAGCATCTGGTCCCAGGTGAGCAGGGTGAAGAAGGCGCTGTCGCCGCTGACGGCGAGACGACCCCCGCCGACCTGCGGCTCGGGTGCGGGCTTCGATCCGTCGGGCGTCAGCACCGTGATGCGGCTGCTGGTGTCCTTCGCGAAGGAGTCGCTGAGCTGCGTGCTCTTCAGGGCGCTCGGCAGCAGGTCGTCGGACGGCGTGCTGATCGTGCCGATCACGAAGTCCCGTCCCCAGTCACCGATCTTCCCCCACTGGGTGCCCGTCTGCAGGTCGCCGTAGGAGGTCGCCGTGACGTAGGCGGGCCGGCCGGGGGAGTCCCAGGTGATCGGGGCGCGGCCGACGGTCGACTCGGCGAGCTCCGCGGTCTCCCACGTCGAGCCCGACAGGGCGGCGACCCGCAGGGTGCAGCGACCGGTGCGCACCAGCAGGCGCACGCCGCCGTCCTTCGCGAACCCCAGGGTCGGATCCCCGATCGCGTCGGTGGTCGCCGTCGTCGGCTCGGCCGCTCCGTCGGTGACGTCCGCGTGCATCAGCGATCCGTCCCGGGTGCGCCAGGCGGCATGCACCCGGCCGTCGGGGCCGACGCCGCCCGCGGGCTCACCGGCAGCCCCGGTGCCGAGCTGCTCCCAGGCCAGAGCGTCCCCGTCGGGCGTGCCGAGCTGCATCCCGCCGTCGGCGTCGATCGCGAGCACCCGCAGCTGGTCCTCGTGGGCGAGCAGGAGCGGGTCGCTCGCGAACACCGGGCCGTCGACCGTGGTGGCTTCCCACGACGTCCCGGCGCCGCGCACCAGCACCATGCCGGCCGCCGGGTCGTCGGTCGAGCCCGCGGGGCGCGCGAGGACGACGGTGCGCTCGCCGTCGGAGGCGGCCGAGGGGGTTCCCGCGACGTTCTCCGCGATCGTCTCGGCGCGCTCGTCGCCGATCGTGATCGCGTGCAGGTCACTGCCCTCGCGCGTGAGAGCGACCCGTCCGCTGAGGGCGATGGCGTCGGCCTTCAGGGCAGGGCGGGAGAGGTCGAGGCGGCCGTCGGCCGGTGCCTTCTCGAGGCCCAGCAGCAGGTCGCCCGCGGTCGTGCGGGAGGCGAGCACGAGCGCGTCCTCGTCGTCGGTCGCCAGCAGCGGGGAGCCGTCGGCGTCCTCGGCGAGGACCGTGACGTCGTAGCGTGTGAGCCCCGGGACGATCTGGCGAGCCAGTCGCAGGTTCCCGGAGGCGTCGACGGCGGCGGTGACGAGGCGCCCCTCGGCGTCGTGCGCGATCGCCGGATCGGCCTGGATCGTGTTCTCCGTCAGGGCGGTCAGCCCGGGCGCCTCGCCGACGCTCTCGCGCACGCCGGCGAAGCCGCTCCAGCTCTCTGCCGGCTTCGGGGAGCCCCAGAGCACCTGGGAGAGGGCCTGCATCGGGGGCACGATGTTGCTGAGCACCTCGAGGTCGGACTCCATCGGGGTGTTGATCCAGGCCAGCCACACCGCGATCCGTGCCCCGCGCACGGCGCTCGGGTCCACCGCGTCGTCGAGGGCGATGTGGTTCGGGTCGAACGTCTCGTAGATGTCGCGCGGGTCGAGGTTCCGCTTCGACTGGTCGTAGTACATGAAGTCGACGTGGCTGTTGATCAGGGTGTTCCCACGCTCCGCGATCTGCGGGCCGGAGAGCAGGCCGGGCAGGTCGGGATGCTGGATCCAGTACTCGACGGTCACGTCGGCATCCAGGGTGACGACGCTCGAGGCGCGGATCATGTCGTTCCATACCAGCATCTTCTTGCCGTGCTTCTTCACCCGCGCGTTCGCCTGGTTCTGGAAGTCGGCGAACAGGTCCGCGAAGGTCGCGTCCGCCCCGAAGCGCTCCTTGGCGTACTCGTCGAGCTGCGGATGGTCCGCGCCCGTGCCGGGCCAGCCCGGGAACTCGTCGGAGCCCAGGTGCCACTCGGGGGCGGAGAACTCCTCGAGGTGCTCCTCCATCCGGTCCAGCGCCCAGTCCACGGCTCTCGCATTGGTGAGGTCCAGGGCCACCGGGTTCTTCGCGCCGTCGGCGTTGACCAGCTGGAACTCGGGATGGGCGGGCAGGATCTGTGCCATGTGCCCGGGCATGTTCAGCTGCGGCACGAGCTCGATGAAGTAGCGCGCGGCGAGCTCGTCGATCTGCTTCCTCTCGTCGGCGTCCAGCCCCATGCCGTCGATGTAGAGGTTGGTCTGGTTGAGCTTGAGGTAGCTCATCTGCCGGAAGAGGTTCGTCCACCACGAGCGGGAGAAGTGGCGCGGGGTGTTGTCCACGAGCACGCCGCGCACCTCCTTGTCCGGCCAGTCCTCGGCGCTCCCGCGGGGGATCGAGGCGTGTTCGCCGTCCGCGGCCAGCAGCTGCAGCAGGGTGCGGGTGCCGTTGAAGACGCCGTGGGCCTCCGCCGCCTCGATGCTCACGCCCTCGGCGACGGTCAGGCCGTAGGCCTCGGGGCCGTGCTCGGACTCCGTGCCCCGGGACAGCAGGATCGCGCCGCTGACGGCGTCCGTGCCGGTGCCGATGGTGGCCTCGGTCCCGGTCAGCGCCTCCAGATCCTCGGCGAGGGTCTCGGCGATCGCCCGCAGCTCCTCGTCCCCGGCGGGTACCAGCAGGCTGCCCTTCCACGAGAAGCGTCCGGCCTCCGCGCTCCAGGATCGCAGCGCAGGGATCGTGGTCGGGGTCTCGGCCGACGGGCCCGTCGGTGCGGCCGGGCCGGTGCCCCGGGGGCCACTCGTCTCGCCATGGGCGGAGGTGCCGCGGGACTGTGCAGCACCGGCTCCGAGAGCGGTGATCGCGGCGAGGCCCGCGAGCACGTGGCGACGGGCGGGGCCCGACGCGCCCGACGAGATGACGACCGACGAGGCAGGGCCCGTGGCGCCCTCGGCTGCGGGCGTTCGCGCGGCGGGGGACTCCTCGGCGTGGGAGCTCGGGGCAGGGTCGTTCGCGATGTGCATCTGTCCTCCTTGACGTGGTGATGCCGTCGTGACCTGGGGAGAGGGATGGGGGGTGGGAAGAGGTGGCGCACGCGGCGGATCGACGTCGATCGACCGCGGTGTGGGGGACGAGCGGGGGAGGGACGGCAGCCGACGATCGGCTGCTCGGCGCAGCGGGCGCACCGGCGCGCACACCGCCCGGTCGCACGAGGGCACAGCGCTCCCGTGCGAGTAATCGATTTCTGCTCACCGTATGGGCGGAGGGGTCGGGGGTCAACGTGCGCAGGTGGTCCGGCGTGTGGCGCACGCGGGCGCGGGGCGTTCCGCGAGCGACGGCCATCCGGGCTCCACGGCGGAGCTGATGCCGGGCGCGGGTGAGACTCGACACCCGATGCTGCTTCAGGCGACAAAGAAGGCCACGTCAGCGAGAGATCGGGCTGCACGCGGCGGATGCGGACCCGCTCGATCCTGCACAATCGGACCCGATTCTGACCGTTCTGCCGCCGATATGCCCATTTTCGAGCTGTGCGGCACCCGCTTCCCACCGAAGGCAACGATGCAGTTCCTCCAACGACTCGGCAGGTCCCTCATGCTGCCCGTGGCGGTCCTCCCCGTCGCCGCGATCCTCTACGGCGTCGGCTACTGGATCCTCACCGTGACCGGCGACGACAGCAACGTCGCCGGCGTCTTCCTCACCACTGCCGGCAACGCATTGCTGGAGAACCTGGCCCTGCTGTTCGCCATCGGTGTCTCGATCGGCATGGCGACCAAGTCCGACGGCACGTCGGCGCTCGCCGGACTCGTGTCCTGGCTGACGGTCACCACGATCCTGAGCCCCGAGAAGGTCGCGCTGTTCAAGGGGATCGACGTGTCCCGGGTGAACCCCGCCTTCGAGCAGTCCGAGAACGTGTTCGTCGGGATCCTGTGCGGCCTCATCGGCGCCTGGGCCTACGACCGTTTCAAGGACACCAAGCTGCCCGATGCGCTGTCGTTCTTCTCCGGCAAGAGGTCCGTCGCGATCGTCACCGCCGGCGTCTCGCTCGTGCTCGGCCTGGTGCTCTTCTTCGTGTGGCCGCTGGTGTACACCGGACTCGTCGCGTTCGGCGAGTTCATCCTGACCCTGGGGCCCGTCGGCGTGGGCATCTACGGATTCCTCAACCGCCTGCTGATCCCGTTCGGGCTGCACCACGCGCTGAACTCGGTGTTCTGGTTCGACGTCGCCGGCATCAACGACCTCAACAACTTCATGGGCGGTCAGGGCACCTATGGCGAGACCGGGCAGTACATGGCCGGGTTCTTCCCGATCATGATGTTCGGCCTGCCCGGAGCCGCCCTCGCGATGTTCGTGACCGCCAAGACCAACCGGCGCAAGATCGCCGCGGGCGTGCTGTTCTCGAGCGCGATCGCCTCGTTCCTGGTGGGCGTCACCGAGCCGCTCGAGTTCTCCTTCATGTTCCTCGCGCCCGGCCTCTACGTCGTCCATGCCCTGTTCACCGGCATCTCGATGGCCGTCACCTCCGTGCTGCCGGTGCGCATGGGCTTCGGGTTCTCCGCCGGCCTGCTCGACCTCGGCCTGGGCTGGGTGAATCCGATGGCCCAGAACCCCTGGGCGCTGCCCGTGATGGGCGTCTTCTGGTTCCTCGTCTACTTTCTGTCCTTCCGCTTCATCATCCGGCGCTTCGACCTCAAGACCATCGGACGCGAGGACGGCGACCCCGAGGACGCGGACGACGAGTCGGCCGACTCCGCCTCCGGCGATGCGAAGTACCTCGCCACGGCCACCGCCTTCCTCGCGGCCCTCGGCGGGAGCGCGAACATCCTGGACCTCGAGAACTGCGCGACCCGCCTGCGGATGCAGGTCGCCGACACCTCCGTCATCGACGAAGCCGCTTTGAAGAAGGCCGGCGCCGCGGGCACGATGAAGCCAGGGCGCGGCTCTGTCCAGGTCATCTACGGCCTGAACGTCCAGTTCGTGAAGGATGCGATGGACGATCTGATCAGCGGACGGCAGAAGCCCGTGGCGGACCCGGACGCGCAGATCGCTGCAGCCGGCGGGGCCGGTGACACGGCCGACGGGTCCTCGGCCCAGGCCGGCGGAGGCGCCTCGACCGCGACCCGGACCACCCACCTGGTGCGCCTGCGTCAGCCCGTCGAGGGCACCGGGGTGCCGCTCGCCGACGTCCCTGATCAAACGTTCGCGCAGGAGATCATGGGCCCGGGTATCGCGGTGGAGCCGATCGACGGTGCGATCCTCGCCCCCGCCTCCGGCACCGTCCAGCACGTCTTCGACACCGGTCACGCGGTCGCCCTCAGCCTCGACGACGGCACGGAGGTGCTGATCCACGTCGGCCTGGACACCGTCGCGATGCAGGGACAGGGCTTCACCGCGCTTGCCTCCGCCGGGGACCGTGTCGTCGCCGGCACGCCCTTGCTGCAGGTCGACCTGGAGGCGATCCGCGCTGCGGGACACCCGACGATCACGCCGATCGTGGTGCTCAACGACAAGGACGCCGTGGTCGAGCTCGTGTGAGCGGGGGTAACGTCCTCCTGGGCCGTAGCGGCCTGCGTCCGCACGGAGCCGGCGCAGCGAGGCATCGCGGGAGGAGAGCACGATGGGACTGCTGGCACAGCTGCCGCAGCTCGGCACCGCCGGGTGGGTGCTCGTCATCCTCGGGGCGCTCGTCGTCGGCTTCTCGAAGTCCGCGCTGCCGGGTGCCGGGACCATCGCCGTGGGCCTGTTCGCCTTCGCGCTGCCGCCCAAGGAGTCCACGGCCGCGCTGCTGCTCCTGCTGATCCTGGGCGATGCGACCGCGCTGTGGATGTACCGCCGTGAACCGGACTGGCGCACCCTGATCCGGCTGATCCCCAGCGTGCTCGTCGGCTTGGTGATCGGTGCGCTGTTCCTCGCCTTCGCCGATGCGAACGCCGTGCGCGGCGGCATCGGCGTAATCCTCCTGCTGCTGGTGGGCCTTACCCTGTGGCGCCGACGGGCGGCGACGCTGCGCGCACGGCGCGCCGGGGACGCCGCCGCCGAGGAGCAGCCGGCCGTGGGCCGACTCGGACGGATCGGCTACGGCTCCCTCGGCGGGTTCACGACCATGGTCGCCAACGCCGGCGGGCCACCGATGTCGATGTACTTCTACGCCATGCGGATGCCGGTGCTGACCTTCCTGGGCACCTCGGCGTGGTTCTTCGCGATCGTCAACATCCTCAAGCTCCCGTTCTCCGCCAGCCTGGGCTTGTTCAGCGTCCAGTACGCGCTGATGGACCTGTGCCTGGCGCCGCTGGTCATCGGTGGAGCGATCATCGGCCGACGGATCGCCGCGCGCGTCCCGCAGTCCGTGTTCGAGAAGGCGATCCTGGTGCTCACCGTGCTCAGTGCGCTCGCGCTCATCGTGGGCGTGTGAGGGCAGCGCGGTAACGTCGGGGATCATCCCGCGCTCGAAGGAGTCCTCATGACTGCACACACCCTCGGCGGCACGCTGACCATCGGCGGCCGCGGCGTCCCTCGCATCGGGTACGGCATGGGCAGCCTGCACCGATCGGCGGAAGCGGCGGACGGTCACCAGGACGCCATCGGCGTGCTCGAGGCGGCCTACGACCTGGGCGTGCGGATGTTCGACACCGCCCACTTCTACGGTGACGGATTGGCGAACCAGCTGATTCGCGAGGCGCTCGGGACCCACCGCGACGAGCTGCTGATCGCGAGCAAGGTCGGCGCCCGCTCGACGCCCGAGGGGCCCTTCCCGATGGCCGCGGCGCAGAAGCCCTCCGAACTGCGGGACTCCGTCGAGATCAACTTGCGCACGCTCGAGACCGACCGCCTGGACCTCGTGTACATGCGGCGCATGGACGCCCAGCCCGGTCTGATCGCCGACGGCGACCAGCAGGTCCCGCTCGAGGACCAGCTCTCCGAGCTGCTGGCCCTGCGCGAGGAGGGGAAGATCCTGGGCATCGGCCTCAGCCACGTCTCCCTCGAGCAGCTGCGCACGGCCTACGGTCACGGCGCCGAGGTGCAGGCGGTGCAGAACATCTACGGGCTCATCGACCGTCACGACCAGGCGCTCCTGGACCTGTGCGCGGAGCAGGGCACGGCCTGGATCCCGTACTTCCCGCTGGGTGGAGGCTTCCACAATGCGCCGCGCGTGGCCGACGACGGGACGGTGCAGCGGATCGCCGCCGCCAACGGGCTGACGGCCTCGCAGGTCGGCCAGGCCTGGCTGCTGCACTGCGCGCCGAACACGGCGCTGATCTCCGGGACCTCGCAGATCGCGCACCTGAAGGAGAACGTCGCTGCAGGGGATGTCCAGCTCAGCGACGAGGAGTGGAGCGAGCTCGACACGCTCGGGTGAGCGGGTGTGCGAGGGCCGAGGCGGCTGACCTCAGGGCGGGAGCCACCTATCCACAATTCCCGCGGATCGCTAGCGAGCGTCGCGTGGGCTGGTTACGGTGCTGGCACCCCTTTCTCTCCCCGGAAGCCGCCATGACGACGACGCGACGCCTCCTCCCATCCCTTGCTGCCCTCACTCTGACCGCCGGTCTGCTCGCGGGCTGCGGTGGCAAGGAAGACCCCGAGACCACGAACGCCGGCGGCAGCGAGTCGACGACGTCTGCAGAGGCGTCGGACGGCGGCGGTGCCTCGAAGAGCCCGGAGCGCCCGGACGTGCCCAAGCCGGACCCCAAGGACTACCCGGGGATGAATGAGCACACCGAGAAGGGGGCGGAGCAGGCGTTTAAGTACTACTGGGACTTGGTCATGTGGGGGCACCAGACCGGTGACGCGGCGGACCTCAAGGGCCGGCAGACCGAAAATTGTGAACTCTGCACATCGCTTGTGGGCGATATCGAAAAGATCCGGCGGGACCAAACGCCGTGGTCCAAGACGACCTTTACTGACAAGCAGATTGAAACGGCTACTCCAGAGGGTCAAGAGTACGCATTCGTGTATTCGTTCGTAGTGGGCGAGCACGAGAAACCGGTTAAGCGCAACAGCGAGAAGGTCCGTCGGTCCGACCCCACTGTTTATGCGGCTGCTGGCGGAGTTGTCTGGGGAAACGAGGGGTGGAAAGTCGATGATGCCGGGGCGCATAACGAGCCGGTCGACCAGTGATCGACGATTCCTCGGTCGAGCGCTGACAATTCTTGTCGCTGCATTTTTGCTTGGGTCGCCCTCTACGACAAGTGCTTGGGGGGAAGGATCATCGGATGATTCGTCCGGGCAGCCTCAGGCGTCCAAGACGGAAGTTACAGGAAGTGCTGATGTGCGGGACGGTGGCTCCGGGGGTTTCGCTGGATACGCGAAGCGTAAAGCAGAGCAGCGAGGGGGCGCTCCTGATCGTCGCGCAGATCCGAAGGGACGGTCCGTGAAGGACTCAACGAAGGGATCGAAGAGCGACGAACACCGAGGTGGGGGTGCGGGTGCGGACTCGACGAGTAAGACCTCGTCCCATGCGGGTGGACCAAGCAAGGGGTCTGCCTCCAACGCGGTCTCTGATTTCGTCACAACGTGGAAGGACACGGACGATCCTGGGTACAAGTGCAGCAACGATCCCGGAAGGTTGAAGTGCGTTACCGACCCGGGCGCGTGCTCTGATGCGAAGCTCCCGACGATCCGTGGCAGTGCCGTCGACATCTTCTACCTCGACTCTTCAGGCGGTGCAGCGCAGTCCGGACAGGGCGGTGAGGGCCAAACTCAAGTCGGAACGACGGCACGCAAGGGCACGAACGAGACCACCAGTGCGGGGGCGCGTTGCGTGGGCCCAGAGCAGCCGGCGGCGCCTGCACCGCAGCAGCGGGCAGCGGCGCCCGCAGCACCCGAGGCAGAGGAGCCCGAGCCCGTCGAAGTAATCGTCACGCAGGAGGACTTCGCGAAGCTCCCGGTGAAGGCGTCGGAGGCACATGCGGGCCCGGAAGGCGACTGGCTGCCCGCGAACATGGATCTGGTGCTGTTCGCGGAGTCCGGTGAGCAGGAGCTGCAGACGGATCTGCTGGATACACCGGTCACGATCCGGGCCACGCCGACCGAGTACCGGTGGGAGCTGGGGGACGGGAACGTGATCGTCACGGACGATCCTGGTCAGCCGTATCCGAGCAAGGACGTGACGGCGACCTATGACTACGAGGGTTGGTACGACGTCACTCTCACCACGACGTTCGAGGGCCAATTCTCCGTCGACGGCGACGAGTGGCAGGACATCGACGGCACGGTCGAAGTGGAGTCGGCCCCTCAGGAGGTCTACTCGAAGTCCCTCGAGTCGCGCCTGGTGAACCCGAACAAGCCGCACGACGAGAGCGAAGACCCGTTCATCCCGGAGCGCTCCGCAGACACCGAGGGTCGCCACGACCCCGGTGCGACCACCACCGCGATATGAGCCCCCGCTCGGACGCCGATCTCGATGATGCGGTGACGGAAGACGGAGTCATCCCGAGCCCGCGTCGGTCGGCCGACCTCACGACTCCTTCTGGGCCGAACTCCCGGCACCCTCGCCGAGCGATCGTGTCGGCGCCGGGCCGTCCGCCAGGTGCAGCGCGAGCTCGCAGAACATCGCATCCGCCCAGGAGAACCAGGGCCGCGTGTACTGCTGCGGGTCGTCCACGTGGAACGACTCGTGCATGCGATCAGTGCCCGCATCGGTCGCGAGCAGCAGCTCGATGATCTCGCGACCACGCTCCGATGTGCCCGTCAGGCCCTCGACGGCGAAGGCGATCGGCCAGACGTACTGCTCGGGCGTGTGCGGGCTGCCGATACCGGTGGCGGCCGACCCCGAATACCGATAGGGGTTCGCCATGCCCAGGCAGAAACGACGTGTGGCCTCCGTCAGCTGGGGTTCCAGCACGTCGGGAGCGTCCAACGGCAGCGACAGCAGCGAGGGCATGTTCGCGTCGTCCATCAGCAGCCGGCCACCCAGTCCGTCGACCTCGTAGGCGTAGATCTTCGCGCCCTCGTGGTCGACCACCCCGTAGCGGGCGACGCCGTCGAGGATCCTGGCGCGCAGCGCATCGGCGTCCTCGGCCAGCTGCGTGTCGTCGTAGACCGTGCGGGCGGCGTCGGCGATTGCGAGCAGGGCCTGAGCAGCCTGAAGGTTCGCCGGCACGTTGTACCCGAAGGTGCATGCGTCGTCGGAGGGGCGGAAGCCGCTCCAGGTCATCCCGGTGACGGCGACCGGCGTCCCCAGACCGTCGCGCGCCAGGGTCTCGGTGGGGATCCCGATGTCGCGCACGAAGCGGTAGCCGGAGTTCTTCTCGTGGTCGGTCTCGAGCTCCCACTGGTCGACGACCGTGCGCAGCACCTCGTGGCCGAGGTCGTCGAACAGGTCGTCCCGGCCGGTGATCCGCAGCAGCCGGTGGGCGAAGATGATCGGGAACGCGAGCGAGTCGACCTCGTACTTCTGCTCCCAGATCAGCGGATCGGTGCACAGGTCGTCGGAATCGTGGTGGGCGCCGCTCGCCGAGAGGTTCGCCGAGTTGGCGTACGGGTCGTGCGCGATCATCCGCAGCTGTCGGCGCACCACCGCGGCCAGCAGATCCGCCAACGGCTCGCAGTCCGCGGCCAGGCGGAGGTAGGGGAACATCTGCGTGGTCGAGTCCCGCAGCCACATCGCGGGGATGTCCCCGGTGATGACGAACGCGGTGCCGTCGTCGGCCAGGGTGATCGTGTCCGCCAGCGTGCGCAGCAGAGCCTGCTCGACGACGCTCGCGGCGCGCTCGCCGAGCTCGGCACGCACACGATCGGCGGCGGAGCGCAGGGCGTCGACGATCCGGGGTTTCACGCTGAAGCTCACCTGCGCAAGAGTATGCGGAAAGCGCTGAGGCGGGCGAAGGGTTTCATGGTGCCTGTGGAGGCACGCGGCCAGCACGTGGGCAGGTGTCGCCACAGGGCGGCGGCGCCGGCCGTTCTGGAACCCCCGTCCCGACGACCTGGCGCTCGCCGCCCGCCTCCCGACTGCACCGCCTCAGACCGTCGTGGCGAACGGGTCGAAGTCCGCGGGCATCGGCTCGACGGGCGTGAACGTCGAGTCCACGGCCACCGTCTCCCCGTTCGCGATCGCCGTCTCGATCGCCACCATCACGTCGAGCACGTGCGCGGCGATCGCACCCTGCGCCCGATGCGGCACGCCGGCGCGGATCGAGCGGGCCATCTCCAGCACGCCCAGGCCGCGGCCGGTGGTGGCGCCCGCGGCGGGGATCTCCTCCGCGGTGTCCGCACGGTAGGCGGTGCGCTGCGAGGGGCCGTCGAAGACGTTCGGGTCCGGGAAGGCGAGGGTCGCCTCGGTGCCGTACACCTCGACGCAGCCGGCCCGCTTGTGCGGGGAGTCGAAGCTCAGCAGGCTGGTCGCGTTCTGTCCGGACTCGAAGCGCAGCAGCGCGGCGACCTGGGTGGGGACGGTGACGTCGAAGACTTCGCCGGCCTTGGGGCCGGATCCGATCGTGCGCTGCTCCCGTGCACGCGAGCCCGCGGCCGAGACGCTGCGAACCGGTCCGAGCGCGAGCACCAGCGTCGTCACGTAGTACGGGGCGATGTCGTACAGCGGCCCGGCACCCTCCTGGAACAGGAACGCGGGATTGGGGTGCCAGTCCTCGGGGCCGGGGGACTGGAAGAGGGTGAGGGCGGAGGCGGTCTCGCCGATACCGCCCTCGCGCAGGGTGCGCAGCGCCGTCTGGATGCCCGCGCCCAGCACGGTGTCGGGCGCGCCGCCCACGCGCACGCCCTCACGCTCCGCGAGGGCGAGCAGGGTGGCGGCGTCGGCCGGGTCGGTGGTGATCGGCTTCTCGGTCCACACGTGCTTGCCGGCCTCGACGATCTGCCGGGAGACCTCGAAGTGCGCGGTGGGGATCGTCAGGTTGACGACGATCTCGACGCCCGGGTGGGCGAGAACGTCCTCCGGGGTGCCCCAGGTGGGGATGCCGAACTCCTCGGCCCGGGCGCTCGCGGCCTCGGGGAACAGATCACCGATCGCGAGCACGGCGATGTCGGGGAACGAGGTCAGGTTGCGCAGGTACTCGGCCGAGATGGTGCCCGCGCCGATGAGGCCGACGCCGACGGGACCGGAGGTCGCAGTGGTCATGGGGTGAGAATCCTTCGCGAATGGGGGAGTGCGATGAGTGGAAGGGGAGGGTCGACGACGCGGGCGCTCAGGTGACGTCGGCTCCGTCGCCGGCGCTCAGATGCCGGCAGGCTCCGGTCGCTGCTGCAGCTGCCGCAGATGGGCCCGGGAGGCGGCGATGCCCTCGAAGATGTCGCCGGCGTACGCGTCGAACTCGATGACCCCGTAGGCGGCAGCGCGCGCCGCCGACAGCGTCTGCTCGAGAGGCATCCGGCCCTCCCCGAGAGGCAGCTGGCCTGCGGGATCCTCCGCCAGGTCGCCGTCCTTGAGGTGCACCAGGCGCACCCTGTCCCCGAGTGCGCCGAGGAGAGCGGTGATGTCCGCCCCGCCGACGACGGCCCAGTAGGTGTCGACCTCGAGCACCACCCGCTCGTCGAGCTCGCCGGCGAACAGCTCGAGCGCGGAGCGCCCTTCCAGCTGCGAGGCGAGCTCGAAGTGGTGGTTGTGGTAGCCCACGGTGATCCCGGCGTCGGCGGCCTGCTCGGCCCGCTCGTTCATGCGCCGGGCGAGCGAACGGACCTTGTCGGCCCGCTTCCAGTCCTCGGGGTTCCAGAACGGGTCGATCAGATGCGTGACCCCGAGGTCGCCGGCCGCGCGCAGCATCGGTGCGAAGTCCACGTCACCCAGGAACGACTGGTGGGCGCTGGGGTAGGTGATCCCCGTCCGCTGCGCGGCCTGCGCCAGCTCGTGTTGGTGCTCGACCAGGTGGAACGGCTCGGCGATGGTCAGGCCGAGGTCGGCCAGGCGTTGCATGGTGCCGGGGAAGTCGCGGGCGAGCGCCTCGCGCACGCTGTAGAGCTGGACGGAGATCTGCATGGGGCGCTCCCGTGTGAGCTGGTCGGACGGCGGGGGAGAGGCGGCCGGGGTGACCGGCGGTGCCCCGCTCACTTGACGGCTCCGGCCGTCAGGCCGGCCACGAAGTTCTTCTGCAGCAGCAGGAAGCCGACCACCACCGGGACGCTCACCACCAGGGAGGCGGCGAGGATCTGGTTCCAGTACACGTTGGTCTGGGTGGCGTACTGGCGCAGGCCCACGGCGAGGGTCCGTGACGTCTCGGTGGTCATCACGGAGGCGAACAGCACCTCGCCCCAGGCCGTCATGAAGGCATAGATCGCCACGGCGACGATGCCGGGCCGTGCCGCGGGCAGGATGATCCGCAGCAGGATCCCCAGGTTCGAGGCGCCGTCGACCTTCCCGGCGTCGTCGAGCTCGCGCGGGATCCCGTCGAAGTAGCCGGCCAGCATCCAGATCGAGAACGGCAGCGAGAAGGTCAGGTAGGTGATGATCAGGCCCAGCCGCGTGCCCACCAGGGGCACGCCGAAGCTCGTGTCGATGTTGACGAAGATGATGTACAGCGGCAGCAGGAACA
The DNA here is from genome assembly GCF_003130585.1 of Brachybacterium endophyticum. Classification (GTDB taxonomy): domain Bacteria; phylum Actinomycetota; class Actinomycetes; order Actinomycetales; family Dermabacteraceae; genus Brachybacterium; species Brachybacterium endophyticum. Next base: position 169,600 of record NZ_QFKX01000001.1, read on the forward strand.
GCACGCCGGGGAACATCTGGGTGGACAGCACCGTGGTCATGAACGGGCCCCGCCCGCGGAAGCGCCAGCGCGAGACCGCGTAGGCCGCGAGGATCGCGACCATGACGCTGAACCCGGTGGCGACCACCGTGACGATCAGCGAGTTCATGAAGTAGCGGGCCAGCGGCACCGTCGACCACATCTCGATGAACGGCTGGATCGTCAGCTTGCTGGGGATCCAGCTGAAGGAGGACTGCACGTCCCCGAGGGGCTTCAAGGACGTGGTCGCCATGACGTACAGCGGCACCACCACGAAGACGGTCAGCACGACCAGCACGACGACGCGGAAGATCTTCTCCCCGTTGGTCTCACGCATTGCGCTTCTCCTTCCTCTGGGTGATGAACAGGTAGACGAGGGTGACGATGAGCAGGAAGGCCAGCAGCAGCACGCTCATGGCGCTGCCCGTCCCGAAGTCCCAGCTCAGGAACGAGGCGTTGTAGATGTGGAAGCTGATCAGGTCCCCGGCGGCCGGTTGCGCGGTGCCGAACAGGACGTACGGGGTGTTGAAGTCGTTGAACACCCACAGGAACATCACCAGCAGCAGGGTGCGGTTGACCGCCCCCAGCATCGGCAGGGTGACGTTTCGCCACTGACGCAGGGGCGAGGCGCCGTCCAGGGCGGAGGCCTCGTACAGCTCCTCGGGGATCGACTGCAGGCCCGCCATGAACATCAGGAACGCGAAGGGCCACATGCGCCAGATCGCGACCACCACCACGGAGGTGAAGGCCTTGCCGCCGATCAGCCAGAACGGCGCCGAGTCCATCACGTGCAGCTGGTCCACGAGCACGTGGTTCACCACACCGGTGTCCCGCTGCAGCATGAAGTTCCAGGTGATCACCGCGGCGTACAGGGGAAGGGCGTAGGGGATCAGGAACAGCGTGCGGAAGATGGCGCGCCCGCGGAAGGAGCGCTGCAGAGCGACCGCGGCGGCCATGCCCAGGCCCCAGCTGATCCCCACCACGAGAAGGGTGAAGGCCAGGGTGACCAGGAACGAATTCAACAGCCCCTGACCCACCGGGGTGTTGATGTCGACCGCGATCGAGTAGTTCTCGAGGCCGACGAACGGGGCCTCCGTCCAGCGACGGATGAAGAACTTCGTGAGCTCCACGAAGCTCATCCAGAAGCCGGTGACCATCGGGACGATGTGGATCAGCAGCTCGAGCACGAGCGCGGGCAGCAGGATCAGGTACGGGAACCAGGTGCGGCGACGACGCGGGGCCGGAGGAGCCGCCTGCGGCTCCTCGTTCTCCGTGGTCTGGCTCGGTGGCGCAGTGGTGCTGGTCAATGGGACTCTTCTCGCTCAGCAGGGATGGTGCGGGCAGCGCCGACGGGGCCGGGGATCAGCGGCTGCCGATCCCCGGCCCGCGGGTCACGCGCGGATCGAGTCCTGCGCGGTCTGCAGAGCCTTCTTGACGTCGCCCCGCGAGATCTTCCCGCCGGTGGCGATCTTGGCGAACATGTCGTTCATGGCCTGCCCGACGGAGGTCTCGAACTGGTCCTCCCACGGCACCAGCGGCAGCGGCTCGGCACGCTCGGAGTAGACCTCCATGAACATGTCGGCCTGCTCGGTGTCGTCGGTGAAGGTGGGCTTGCCGTCCTTGAGCACGGGCAGCGCCGCGAACGGCTTGCCGAGCTCCTTCTGGGCGTCCTCCGAGGTCATGTACTTGACGAACTGCAGGGCGCCGTCGCGGTTCTTCGTGGCGTCCATGATCGCCATGTTGATGCCGGCCAGGTGCGAGGCGCACTCGCTCTTGGCGTCCTTCGGGGCCGGGAAGGGGATCGCGGCGAAGTCCTCGGGCTTCATGCCGTTGGCCTCGATCGTCGCGTTGGCATTGTTCTGGTTGATGATCATCGCGGCCTTGCCGTTGGCGAAGGCGGTGACGGACTTCGTGCCGTTGTCGAACTGGGCGTTCGAGGGATTGACGACCTTGTCCGTCTGCATGAGGTCGAGGTAGCGCAGCACGCCGTCGACGACGCCGTCCGAGGTGAAGGAGGGCTTGGCGTCCTTCGTGTTCAGGGCGGCGCCGTTCTGCACGGCGTTGATGAAGGCGAAGTGGTTGTTCTCGGTGTAGGAGCCGGCCGCCAGGGACATGCCCCAGACGCCCTTCTTCTCGTCCGTGAGCTCCTTCGCCGCGGCGACCATGTCTTCCCAGGTCTTCGGCGGCTCGAGACCGGCCTTCTCGAACATCTTCGTGTTGTAGTACAGGCCGTAGGCGAGCCCGTACAGCGGCACCGAGGAGGGGTTCGAGCCGGCCTCGCCGCCGGTGGCCAGCGCCGCATCGACGTAGCGATCCTTGCCGCCCAGGGCCTTCATCTCCTCGTCGCCGAGCTCGAGCAGCCCGCCGGTGGCCTGCAGGCTCACGCCCCAGGTGTTGCCGATGTTGACGACGTCGGGACCCTGGCCGGAGGTGATGGCCGTCTGGATGCGGGTCTGCAGGTCGTTCCAGCCGATGACCTCGAGGGAGACCTTGATGCCGGTGTCCTTGGTGAACTTCTCGAGCACCGGGGTCAGGATCTTCTTGTCGTCCTCGAGGCTCTGACCCTGGTTGGACGCCCAGTAGGTGAGCGAGTCGGGCTGATCGTTGGAACCGCTGGCGCCGGATCCGCAGGCGGCCAGGCCCATCGTGGCGGCCAGGGCGACGGGGCCGGCGGTCAGAAGAGTGCGTCGTTGCATCATCGTGGTCTCCTCGAGGCACCGTCGATGGTGCCGATGTGAAGGAATGAGGAACGCAGCGGCGCCAACGTCGGCGGCGCACGTTCGAGAGGGATCGACGCGGCACTTAATCGTTTCGTGCTTAATCGATTCGTGAAGTGTGGCACCACGGTGGGGCGCTGTCAACGAAGCCGGATCACGGAGCGGTCACGATCGCCGGGCACAGTGGACCGACAGCCGACAGCCGACAGCCGACAGCCGACAGCCGATGACCGGAAGCCGTCGGGTGGGGACGGCGGTCAGCGTCGCGCGGTGGACTCGCGCTGGACGAGGGTGGAGGTCTCGGTGTGGGAGACGGTGCCGCTGGCGACGCTGGCCTCGATCATGCGGGCGAGGAGCTCGCCGGCGCGCTGCCCCTTCTCGAAGGGTCTGCGGGCGAGCGCGGTGAGCGAGGGGGAGGTGACCTCGGCGATCAGGGAGTCGTCCCAGCTGACCACGCCCATCTCCGTCGGGATCGCGACGCCCTCGGCGCGCAGCTCCCGCAGGGCACCGACGGCGATCAGGTCGCTCGAGGCGAGTACGGCCCAGCGGCCGGGGTCAGCCGGCAGCAGCGACCGCATCGCGTGTCGGCCTCCGTCGATCGTGTAGAGCGCCTCGGCCGACGCGTGGCGCATCCCGGCTCGTGCCGTCAGCTCGGCCATCAGCTCCCGCCGTCGGTGCTCGTGGCCGTACTCGATCGGCCCGGTCAGCTGCAGGATCCCGTCGTAGCCGCAGTCACCGAGGTGCTCGATCAGCAGATCTGCATCCCCCTGCTCCGCACTCGCGACCTTCACGTACCGCTCGGGGCCCTGGTACTCGCCCAGGATCGAGAACGGCAGCCGCAGCGAGTCGAGGGCCTGCGGTCGCGGGTCGTCGCGGGTGAGGTCGAGCAGGACCACCCCGTCCACGCGCCGCTGCTCGGCCCAGGTGCGGAAGACGCGCAGCTCCTCCTCTATCCCGCCCTCGACGAAGCGCAGCAGAAGCTCGAAGCCGCGGGCGCTGGTCGCGGACTCGATCCCGGCGGTCACGGCGGCGTAGAACGGCTCGCGCGAGACCTCCTCGGGATCGCGCACGAGCACCAGGCCCACGTTGCCGGTCCGGCCCCTCCGCAGGGCGCGGGCCCCGAAGTTCGGCACCCAGCCCACGGTCCGCGCATGGTCGAGGACGCGCTCGCGCATCGCGGGGGAGACCCCGGGCTTGTCGTTCAGGGCGTAGCTCACCGTTGCCGAGGAGACCCCCAGGTCGCGCGCGATCGTGGCGACCGTGGGACGGGCCGGGGTCTTCACCATGGGAGCGCTCCTTCGGGGAAGCGGTGGTGCCGCGCGCCACGGCGGGCGAGCGGCGAGCGGGCTCGGAGCTGCGCGGGTGCAGCGGCGAGCACGGACCGAGGGGGAGATCCACATGATAGGGCCGAGCCCCGGGTGGACCTGGTCTGCGGTCTCCGCGGGCGCCCTCGGAGCGCAGGTGCTGGCCGTCGGGCCCGGTGTGCGGCACGCTGATGGCATGACGCCACGAGCACGCGGATCATCGGACCGCTCGGGGCCCTCGGACGGGGCCGACGAGCGCTCGCGTGCCCGCCTGCTCGAGGAGTACTCGGCCTGGCGGGCCGGGCAGGAACCGCAGGCCGACGTCGAGGACGAGGCCGACATCCTGCGCGTGATGCTCGAGCTGAAATCCGACGAGCTCGCCAGTCCGGACCCGAGGGAGTGGACCGAAGCGGTCACGGGAACACTGCTCACGAAGGTGATCCCCCGCCGGGTGCTCCAGCGCCGCCAGGACGCGATGGGCATGATTCCCGCGCTCGCGACGTTCTTCGAGTTCCTGCAGGACAGCGGGCAGTGGTCCGAGGCCTCGATGCCGCCGGAGGAGACCGGCCGGGTGCTCACCTCGCTCGAGTTCGCCGTGCTCGAAGCCCTCGACGACCCCTCGCGCCGTTCCTTCTCCACGAACGTGCTGGGCTACGGCGTCGAGCACGGCCTCGACCCGACCGATGAGGAAGCGCTCGCGGGCTACTTCGAGTGGTACACGGCGCTCCCGCACGCCGAGCGCATCCTCCTCAGCGACACCGGTCGCCTCGAGGAGCCGGAGGTCCCCTACGACCCCGAGACCATGCGGGGGATGCCCAACGGGCCGGCGTTCGGCGGGCAGGGGATCGACGGGCCGTCCGACGAGGACTGACGGACGGGGCGTAGTGGGGGCGCCTGCTCCTCCGCCTCAGGCATCGGCGCGCAGCCCGGTGCCGTAGGGCTGCTCCGGGTCGGCGATCGCGACCGCGAGGGTGGTGTCGGACTGGCCGTAGTAGGCGAACCACCTGCCGCGGAACTTCACGAGTCCCTCGACGAAGGTGACGTTGGAGACCAGGCCGTGGGTGTCCTCGAAGGTCTGCGGGCGCAGCCAGGGATCCTGCAGGCGGGCGAGGACCTTCGTCGGCTGCGCCGGGTCGATGACGATCTGCCCGCACCGGTAGTCGACCCCGTGTGTGCCGTCCTCCTTCGTGATGCGGCGGGCACCGTTGGTGAGCATCAGCAGTAACCCCGTGTCGGTGACCACGGGAGAGGTGCCGATCTCGACGAGCGCCTCGTCGAAGGAACCCGGTGTCGGGGAGTACATCGGCTCGGTGTCCGGGGTGCCCGGCGTCCAGTGGACGAGGTCGTCACTGGTCGCCCAGTAGATCGCCCCCTCCCCGAAGTACATCCACCACTTCCCGTCGAGGCGGCGGGGGACGATCACGCCGGCCTTGGACCAGTTGAAGCCACGCGGGTCCATCGTCCTGAACGTGTCGAAGTCCGCGAAGAGCGGTCCGTGCTTGGTCCAGGTGCGCAGGTCGGTGGAGGTCGCCAGGCACAGCTGCGCGGAGCGTCGGTCCCAGCCGGTGTAGGTGAGGTAGTACGTGCCCTCGATGAAGGCGATCCGCGGGTCCTCGCAGCCGAAGCGCTCGTAGTCGTGCTCGGGGGAGAGGATCGGGGCGTCCTCGCGCTCGAAGTGCACGCCGTCGTCGCTGACGGCGAGGCCGATGTGGGAGACGATGTCCTCCGCATGGGCGCGGTAGAGCAGGACGACCTGGTCGTCGACCACCAGCGCGGCCGGGTTGTAGAGGTTCGCCGACTCCCAGGAGTCGCCCTTCGGACGCAGGATCGGGTTGTGCTCGTACGGGGTGAACGGGCCGAGGGGGAAGCGGGCGTCGCCGAACAGCGAGACGGTGGTCATGAGAGTCCTCTGGGAGTCGGTAGGGGTGGATCGGGGATCGGGGATCGGGGATCGGGGATCGGGGATCGGGGATCGGGGATCAGGGATCAGGGATCAGGGGGGCGCGGGCGGGGCGTCGCGCGGTGCGTCAGCCCTTGATGCCGGCGCCGATGTCCGAGGCCGTGAAGTAGCGCTGGAACAGGCAGAACAGGATCACCACGGGGAAGGCCAGCGTGCAGGCCCCGGCGAGGATCGCCCCGTTGGGGTTCGCGACCGTCCCCGCGACGTTGCTGATGTAGTTCGCGAGCGCGACGGCCAGCGGCTGCATCGAGGAGTCCTTGGTGATCAGGAAGGGCCACAGGAACTCGTTCCAGGGGCCGATGAAGGTGATCAGCACGACCGTCGCGATCGCCGGTCGCACCATCGGGATGGCGATCGAACGGAGCACGCGCAGCTCGCTCGCCCCGTCGATGCGGGCCGCCTCGAAGATCGACTCGGGCAGGCTGCGGAAGAACTGGCGGAAGATGAACACCGCCGTGGTGTTGATCAGCGAGGGCAGGATCATGCCCGCGTAGGTGTCGCCGAGCCCGTAGTTCCCGGCGATCTGCACGTACAGCGGGATCATCAGCAGCTGGAACGGGACCATCTGCACGCCCAGCATGATCACGAACAGGGCGCCGCGGCCCCGCCAGTTCAGGCGCGCCAGGGCGTAACCGGCCGCGAGACCGAACACGAGGGTCCCGGCGAGCACGCCCGCGGTGAACACGAGGGAGTTCGCCAGCGCGCGCAGCAGGCCCAGGCGCTCGTTGATCGTCGCGAAGTTCGAGAGCGTCCACCTGCCCGTCGGAGCGAGCGAGGACAGCGTCGTGGTCGGGTCCTTCTGGAACGCGCCGACGGCCATGAAGTAGAACGGGAAGATGAACAGCAGGGCGACGATCGCCAGGACCACGTAGAGCAGGATCCGGGCGCGGCGGCGTCGGGCGGGGTGTCGCTGTCCCGTGCCGGTGCCGTCCTCGTCGACGAGCACGGAGTCGGAGTCGCGCGGCATCTCAGTCCTCCTTCGTCAGACGGGTGGATGCGAGGGACAGCAGGCCGACGAGGATCACCAGGATCACGCCGATGGCCGAGGCCAGGTCGGGATTCCCCTGCTGGATGCCCTTCTGGTAGATCAGCAGGACCGGGGAGGCCGACGCGCCGTCGGGCCCGCCGCCGCTGGTCAGCAGGTAGGGCTCGGTGAACAGGTTGGACCCGGTGATGATCGCGAGGACCAGCACCAGCAGGGTCGCGGAGCGGACCCCGGGGACGGTGATGTGTCGGAAGCGCTGCACGGCGCCGGCGCCGTCGACCTGCGCCGACTCGTACAGCTCCCGGGGCACGTTCTGCAGTGCCGCGAGATACAGCAGGACGTAGAACCCGAGCTGCTTCCAGGTCACGAACAGCGCGATAGAGGGCATGGCCAGATGCGAGTTCACGAGCCAGGAGGGATCAGGGGCGAGGGGGCCGAGCAAGGAGTTCACCAGGCCGTCGTCGGAGAACATCAGCATCCACACGCCGATCAGGGAGACGCTCGCGGTCACGTAGGGGACGTAGAAGGCCACCCGGAAGGCGGCGGTCCACCGCGTCAGCGAGTTCAGCGCCGAGGCCAGGACCATCGAGAGGATCACCGTGAGCGGCACGTTGATCACGAGGAACACGGCGATGTTCCCGAAGGAGTCGAGCACCCGGGGGTCGCTCAGCACCGCGCGGTAGTTCGCCAGGCCCACGAAGGGATGATCGGCGTGCACGCCGGGCGCGGTGAACACGTAGTCGAAGAAGGAGATGTAGACGGCGTAGCCCAGCGGATAGGCCATCACCAGGGCGAGGAAGACGATGTAGGGCAAGGACATGCCGAGCCCCAGCGGCTGCTTGCCCAGCAGGCGCCGCCACCACGGGTCGCGGGTGGCGGGCCGGGGCAAGCCGGGGGTGCTCGTCGGCGCGACGGAGGTGGAGGTCGTCATCGTCATCACTCCTTGACCAGGGCGTCGATCTGGCGGGAGACCTCGGCGAAGGCATCGGTCACGGAGTCCTTCCCGAAGATCACCGCCCCCGAGTAGGCGTCCCGGAAGCGCTGCCAGATCTCGATGCCGCCGGAGACGTACGGGACGTCGGCGACGCGATCGGCCTGGTCGGCGAAGCTCGTGTAGTCGGGGTTCTTCTCGAAGTAGTCCGGATAGGTGCTCGTGAGGTCCTCGCGCAGCGGCATCTGCCCGGTCGTCTCCAGCAGCTTGCCGTCCCACTCCTCACCGGTCGCGAAGGCCAGGAAGTCCCAGGCCGTGAGCCGGTTCCGGCTGGTGGAGCACAGGGAGACGTTCTTGGAGTCCGCGTACGTGATGGTCTTCGCGGCCGGGATCCCGTCCACCGTGGGGACGGGCATGAAGCCGTAATCGATGGCGTCCTCGTAGGTCGCGATCGCGTAGGGGCCCGCGAGCTGCATGGCGGTGGCGCCCGTGGTCATGGCGTCGTCCGTGGACTGCTCGCGCGGGGCCAGCTCCTCCTCGTACATCGTCCGCCACATCCGGGCCACGGCCAGGCCGTCGGGCGAGTCGAAGGTGGTCCGGCCGTCCTCGATCAGCCGGGTCCCGTGGGTCTGGGCGAGGTAGAGCGGGTAGAAGTCGGACCATGGCTGGTAGAAGTCGCTCGTGGGCGTGGGCCAGATCGCCGAGCCCGAGGCGCCGGAGGAGACGATCTGCCGTGAGGCGTCCAGGAATGCGTCGAAGGTGTCGAGCCCGGGATGGTCGGCATCCAGACCGGCCTTCTCGAAGATCTTCCGGTTGTACATAAGCATGACGGGGTTCGACTTCCAGGGCAGCTGGTAGTACCCGCCCCGGCCCTCGTCCTCGGCGTAGTTCCGGGCGCGCGAGCCACCGCGCGACTCGATGTGCTCGCGTGCGCCCTCGAAGGTGGTCAGGTCCACGAGGCCGCCGGCGCGCACCCAGTCCGGCAGCGCCGCCGGTGAGATGTTGAAGATCAGATCCGGTGTGGTGCCGGCGACGATCGCCGCTGTGATGGCCTCCTCCGAGCTCGACCCGGCGGGGATCTCCTGGACGGTGACCTCCTGGTCCCCGTGCTGGGCGTTCCAGGCCTTGGCGACGGCCTTGCCCCATGCGAGCTCCTGCTCGTTGGTGGAGATCCAGATGCTGATAGGGCCGCGGGATGTCGAGGCAGCCCGCGCGTCCACTGCGCTGCGACCGCAGGCGGAGAGGGCGAGGGGAAGCGTGAGCGCGGCTGCTCCGAGCGTGCGCCGGGTGAGGGTCTTCATCGATCTCCTCAGGTCGTGGGCGGGGGTGCGACGCTTCCGCGCCGGACCACGTGGTTGCCCTCGACGGCCACGGCCGACGGGGCCTCGCCCTGCAGGGCGAGCAGGAGGGTGCGGGCCGCCACCTCCCCGCGCAGGAGAGCGCCGGTGGACACCGAGGTCAGCCCCGGGGAGAGGTGGGCGGAGAGCTCCGAGTCGTCGAACCCGGTGACCGAGAGGTCCTCGGGCACGCGCAGGCCGATGCTGCGGGCGTAGGAGAGACCGGCGATGGCCATCACGTCATTGGCGTAGACGATCGCGCTAGGGCGCTTCGCGGAGGCGTCCTGTGGCTCCGGCCCGTGCGGCTCGCCGTCCTCGCGACCCTCGTCGTCCCACGGCGTCGGTCCCCCCAGCAGCCGTGAGGTCGCGTCACGACCCGAGGCCGCGCTGAAGTCGCCTTCGATCATCAGATCGGCCGGGAGGCCATGGCGGCGCACGGCGCGGGAGAAGGCCTCACGGCGCGCCGCGGCGTGCACGTAGTTCAGGGGCCCGGAGACGTGGGCGATCCGCTCGTGCCCCTCGGCGACCAGCAGGTCCACGAGCTCCTCGATGGCCGCGGCGTCATCGGTCCAGACCTCGGGGAGGGCGACGGGGGAGCCCGTGTCCGGGCGCTGCCCGGTGAGCATGACGGCGGTCAGCCCCAGGTCCTCGACGAGCGCGGGGCGGGTGTCCTCCTGCTCGACGTCCAGCAGGATCACGCCGTCCACACGGCCCGCGGCGTAGCGCGCGTAGACCGCGGCCTCGGCGTCCTGGTCGGCGACGACGTTGAGCATCAGGCCCATGCCCGCCTCGGCCAGCGCGCTCTCGCAGCCGGCGATGAAGCGCGGGAAGAAGGTGTCCGTCGCGATCACGTCGGGCCTGCGCGCGATCACCAGGCCGACGCTCCCCGTGCGGGAGGTCGCGAGCGCCCGGGCGCTCTGGCTCGGGGTCCACCGCAGCTCCTCGGCCGCCGCGAAGACGCGGCGCCGCGTCTCCTCGGCGACCGGCCGGTTGCCCGAGTAGGCGAGGGAGACCGTCCCCTTGGAGACGCCCGCGACGCGGGCGACGTCGCCGATCGTGGCACGGGGCATCCGGCACCTCCTCATCGCGGTGACCGCTGCGCCGGTCGTGAGGAAGCACGAAGCGCAAACCGGTTTGACTGGTGAAGATCGAACCGGTTTGCGCTCGCGTTGTCAAGGCCCCGCCACCGGCCGCTGCGGCGGCAAGCTTCGTGGTGGTGCCGTGATGAGGTGCGTCGGGTCGAGGTCGGGATCCGATTCCGACCTCGACCCGACGCACCTCATAGCGCGCCGACAGGGTCCTCGGGACCCGTCGACATGGTCACCGCCGCAGCCAGACCGTGGCAGCGCCCGGCAGCGTGCGAGTGGCTCCGGCCGCCTCGACCCCGGCCCCGCCGAGCTCCGTGCTCGCCACGAGCACCTCGCCGGCGGGCAGCTCGACCGGCTCGCTGCCGAAGTTGGTGACGTTCAGCCAGCCGCCCGGGCGCTCGAACGCGAGCACGTCCTCGCCGGACAGCTCCTCGTCCCACACCAGCGACTCCGCGCCCTGCAGCTCACGGCGCAGGTGCAGCGCACGGCGGTACATCTCCAGAGTCGAGGTCGGGTCGTCCTCCTCGGCCTCGACCGAGAAGCCTGCGAACCATGCGGGCTGGGGGAGGTGGGCACCGTCGGTCCCGAAGCCGAAGGAGGAGCCCTCGCGCGTCCACGGCAGCGGCACACGGCAGCCGTCGCGGCCCAGCCCGTCCGAGCTGCGGGTCTCGGGGGTGGTGCGCAGGAACGCGGGGTCCTGGCGCTGCTCGTCGGGGATCTCGGCGACCTCGTGCAGGCCCAGCTCCTCGCCCTGGTACAGGTAGGCGCTGCCGGGCAGGGCGAGCTCGAACAGGGTGGCGGCGCGCGCCCGGCGCAGCCCCAGCTCCTTGTCGATCCCGTCCTCGCGACCACCGTCGAGGATCCAGTCGGCGCCCTGCTTGCCGGGCCGTCCCGCGCGCGGCGGCAGGCCGTAGCGGGTCGCGTGACGCACCACGTCGTGGTTGGAGAACACCCAGGTCGAGGAGGAGCCGGTGGTGCCGGACTGCGCGAGGTTGTCCGAGACGATGCTCCGGAAGTCGGCGGCGGCGAAATCGGCCTCGAGCAGATCGAAGCTGAACGCCTGGCCGAGCCCGGTCGCGCTCGCGTACGGCGCGCGACGCTCCGGCGATCCCACCCACGCCTCGGCGACCGCGATCCGCGGCGGCGTGTACTCGTCGAACACCCGGCGCCACTCGGCGTAGATCTCGTGGACCTCGTCGCGGTCCCACAGCGGGTGGGTGCCGTCCTGCGGCAGCTCCGCGAGCTCGGCGGCGCTCGGCAGCTGCTCGCCCAGGTCCTTGGCCAGGCCGTGCGCGACGTCGATGCGGAACCCGTCGACCCCGCGATCGGACCAGAACCGCAGGGTGTGCAGGAAGTCCTCGTGGACGTCGGCGTCCTTCCAGTTCAGGTCGGGCTGCTCGGTGGCGAACAGGTGGAGGTACCACTGCCCGTCCTCGACCTGTGTCCAGGCGGGGCCGCCGAAGATCGACTCCCAGTCCGCCGGCGGCAGCTCGCCGTTCTCGCCGCGCCCCTCGCGGAAGATGTAGCGCTCGCGGGCGCGGGACCCGCGCCCGGCGGCCAGCGCCTCCTGGAACCAGCGGTGGCGGTCCGAGGTGTGGTTGGGGACGATGTCGACGATCAGGCGGATCCCGGCCGTGTGCAGCGCGGTCGCCATCTCGTCGAACTCCTCGAGGGTGCCGATGCGGGGATCGACGTCGCGGTAGTCGTCCACGTCGTAGCCGCCGTCGGCCAGCGCCGAGGGGTAGAACGGGCTCAGCCAGACGGCGTCGATGCCCAGCTCCTGCAGGTACGGGATGCGCGAGATGATCCCGCGCAGGTCGCCGATGCCGTCGCCCGTGCCGTCGGCGAAGGAGCGCGGGTAGATCTGGTAGACGGCGGCCTGACGCCACCAGGCCGGATCCGCGGCGAGGGCCGGGGCGGCCTGCTCATCGTTCATGGCGGCGGGGGAGGCGGAGCCGGTGGCGGCGGTGGTCGAGGGGGAGGTCACGGAAGATGCTCCTGAGGGTGCGTGAGAGGCGGAGGTCGGTGCCGGGTCGCAGTGCGGCGACCGCGAGGTGCGAGGACGGAAGGCGGAGTGGGGCTACTTGACCGCCCCCTGCGTCAGCCCGGAGATCACCCAGCGCTGCGTGAAGAGGTAGACGATGATCGCGGGCGCCATCGCCATCAGGTAGCTCGCGAAGGCGACGTTGTAGCTGTTGGAGAACTGGGTCTGGAACATCTGCTGGAGCACCGGCAGGGTCTGCAGCTCGGGGTTCGAGGTGATCAGGCTCGGCATCATGTAGTCGTTCCACGAGCCCAGGAAGGCGAAGATCCCCACGGTCGCGGCCATCGGCGCGAGCAGCGGGAAGATCAGGCGCCAGAAGGTCTGCCAGGTGCTCGCCCCGTCGATGCGCATGGACTCCTCGAGCTCGACGGGGATCGAGCGCATGAACGCGGAGAACAACATCGTGTTGAACGCCAGCGAGAACACGATGTGCAGGATCGCGACGCCGAGCGGGTTGTCCAGGTGCAGGATCCCCGTCAGCTGCACCTGCGGCAGGGCGACCACGGGGAAGGGGATGAACATCGCGGCCAGCAGGTAGAAGAACGACCAGCGGAACAGCCGACGCTCCCAGTTGCGCACGATGGCGTAGGCCGCGAGCGCCGAGATCACAATCTCGCCCGCCACGGACACGGCGGTGATGAACGCGCTCATCGCCAGCGCCCGCGGGAAGTTCGTGAGCTCCCAGGCCTCCGTGAAGCTCTCCAGGGTCAGCGGCGCCGGCAGGCTGAAAGCCTGGCCGTCGACCGCCTGACCGGAGGTCTTCAGCGCCATGTTGATGCTGATCAGCAGGGGCACCAGCACGCTCAGCGAGCACACCAGCAGCACGATGGTCACGGGCCAGTTCGTGCGCACGGCGGCGCGGCCTGTCCGGCGGCGGGGGCTCCTCGGCCCGCGTCCTGTGGTGCCCGGGGAGGTCGAGCTGCTCGGCGTGCCCGCAGCGGCCGGGGTGGTGGGGGTGGCGGTGGTGCTCATGCTCCGAAGCTCGCTCTCCCGCGCGTGATGCGAAGCTGGATCACGGCGATGATGATGCTGATGAGGAAGAAGACCGCGGCGTTGGCCATCTGGTAGCCGTAGTCGCCGCCGGAGAAGCCCTTGAAGATCGACATCGCGACGCTCCTGGTCGCGGTGCCGGGCCCGCCGTCGGTGAGGCCGACGATGATGTCGTAGGCGTTGAGGTAGTTCTTGAAGCCCAGGATCGTGTTGATGACGATGTAGCCCGAGACCAGCGGCAGGGTGATCCGCCGCAGCTGCTGGAAGCCGCTCGCGCCGTCCAGCGACGCAGCCTCGTAGACGTCCCCGGGGATCGTCACCAAGCCCGCCAGGTAGATCAGCATGGTCGAGGGGATCGTCGACCAGGCGGTGACGATGACGATCGCGATCCAGGCGAGGTTCTCGTCGGCCAGGATCGAGGAGGACAGCGACGCGATCCCCAGGCTCTGCGCGATCGCCGGCAGGGTGTTGGAGAACAGGAACTTGAAGACGAAGGCGATGATGATCCCGGAGATCACCATCGGCAGCACGAAGACGGTGCGCAGCGCCGCCGCGAAGCGGATCCTCGCGGTCAGGCCCAGGGCCAGCAGGAACGCGATGGCGTTCACGACGATCACGGTGACCAGCGAGAAACCGATCGTGAAGACGTAGGCCGAGAGGATGCCCTGGTCCTTCACCATCGACACGTAGTTGCGCAGGCCCACCAGGTCCCAGTCGCCGAACCCGATCGAGTTCGTGAAGGAGTAGGCGAAGCCCAGGATCGCGGGCACGGTCACGGCGAGCGTGAAGATCGCCAGCGCCGGGAACAGGAAGAGGTAGTAGACGGGGTCCGTGCGCCGACGGGAGCCGCCGGCTCTGCGGTCGGTGCGCGGGCGACCGGTGCGGGCGGTGCCGGGCGAGGTGATGGTCGACATCGAGGGGTCCTTCGTCTCGTGCAGGTGGTGGCGTGGTGTGGTCGCCGGCGTCACTGCCGGTAGGCCAGTCGCGCCCAGTCGGAGTCCAGTCGCGCGAGCACGGGCTCGGGGTCGGCCCCGAACACGATGGACTGCACGTAGTTGTCGTAGGGGATCGTCAGGGGGATGAGCTGCGAGACCCCCATGTAGAACGCCCCGTCGTCGTAGTACTTCTGCATCGGGGCGATCCGCTCGTCGGTCACGGGCGGCGCGTCCTTGGTGGTCCCGAAGGCCAGGAAGTCCTTGTTGTAGGCGTTCTGGAGCGTCGGCTCCATGAGGTGGTTCAGCAGCTCGCGGGCGCCGTCGATCTGGTCGGAGGCCTCGGGGATCCACAGCGAGAGATCGATGTTGACCCGGATCTTCAGGTCCTTCGGGTCATCGGTCATGGGCAGCGGGAACGTGCCCAGCTCGACGTCGGACTCGATCTTGTCGATCTCCGCGATCGCCCAGGGGCCCTGGAAGTACATCGCGGCCTTCCCGGCGGCGATCGCCGTGTTGCCGTCGCCGTAGCCGCGGCTGGAGGCGTCGTCGTTGTGGAAGTCCAGCAGCGAGACCATGCGCCGCACCGGCTCCAGCAGCGTCTTCTGGAAGGAGACCTCCGAGTCGGGGCCGACGTCCGCCCCGATGGAGTTCATCGAGTCGAAGAAGCTGCGCACGTCGACCATCCCGCCGACGGTGTAGTCGAACAGGCCCTGGGTGATCGTCCACGGCTCGCGGAACGTGCCGTAGATCGGGGTGATGCCGGCGTCCTTGAACGTCTCGCAGACGTTCAGGAACTCCTCCCAGGTGGTGGGGACCTCGAGGTCGTACTCGGCGAACAGGCCCTTGTTGTAGATGACGGACGCGGCGGTGACCGAGTAGGGGATGACGCTCGTGCGTCCCTCGTAGGTGGGGTACCAGTCGGCGAGGTCCTGGACGTCGGAGCGGATCGTGGAGGCCACGGGCATGTCCGAGAGGTCCGAGAGGGCCCCGCGCTCCATGAAGCGGGCCATCTCGAGGTTGTAGTTCTGGCAGGCGATGTCCGGCGGGCTGTGACGCACGAAGCTCGCGGAGAGGTTCGTGGCGATGTCGTGGACGTACCGGTAGTCGTTCTGCTCGCCGTTGAAGTCGGTGACGAGCTCGCGGAAGTGGGGGACCGCCTCGGGCTTGGACTGGTAGAGCGTCACCGAGGGGCGGCTCGCCCCGCAGCCGGCGAGGCCTGCGGCCGCGGCGAGGGCACCGCCCGCGGCGAGTACCGAGCGTCGCGTGATCCGGTCCCGCGCGGAGTGGCGGGGGTGCGGCGACGGGGCCGCGGTGCTCGCAGGGGCCGCGGCACTCGCGCGGGAGCGCCCGGAGGAGGCAAGCGGTGACACCATCGATCTCCTTCGATCGGGGAGGGCCGGACGCGGTCGGCCGTCTGCAGCAGGGGCCCGTGCGTCGGGTCGTGGAACGCGTCGTCGAGGTCCGCATGATTAGATTCAGGGCCTAGATTTAACGTCTGAAGGAATTATGGGCCGCGCCTCCGGTACCGTCAAGACATGCCCGAGTCCACGGCGCGTTCCCCCCGCCTCCTGCGCCGCATCAATGCCGGCGTGGTGCTGCGGTTCGCCCTGACCACAGGGGATTTCACCGCCGCAGCGGCGATGGAGGCGAGCGGTCTGACCCGGGCCACCGTGCTGGACGTCTGTGCCGAGCTGATCGACCTCGGCTGGCTCGAGGAGGTCGAGGACAGCCGCGTCGCGGGACTCAGTCGTCGCGGGCGGCCCGCACGCCGCTACCGCCTGCGCGAGGACGCCGGGGTGGTGGTGGGCGTCGACGCCGGGGAGCACCGTTTCGACGCCGTCGCCGCGGACCTGCGCGGTGAGGTGCTGGCCTCCGGGCACCGCCACGTGGACCCGTCCGCGGTGGATCGGGACGCCCGCGTGGACCTTGTGCGCACGCTGGTCGAGGAGGTCCTCTCCGCGGCGAGCGCAGCCGGCACCTCGGAGGTGTGCGTCCCGCTGCTCACCGTGGTCGGTGTGCCCGCCCCGGTGGACGCCGAAGGGGCCTCACCCGATGACCAGGGCGCCTTCTGGGGCGTCATGAACGCCGACTTCCAGGACCACCTGCCGGGCCAGGTGCTGATCGAGAACGACGCCAACCTGGCCGTGCTCGCCGAGCACGCCCACAGTCCGAGCCCCCACATGGCCGCCCTGCTGACCGGGGAGAGGTTCGGCGCCGGGCTGATCGTCGACGACCGCCTGCTGCACGGGCGCCGCGGCGGCGCCGGCGAGATGCGCTTCCTCGACCTGATCGCGGCCGACGACCCCGACGCAGGATCCGTGGACGGACTCGGGGCGCTCGCCCGCCGCTGGGCGCTCGGAGAGCTGGAGCGCACGGAAAGGCCCTCCGCCCTGCGGGAGACGGACCCCTCCCAGCTGGATGCCCAGCACGTGTTCGCCGCCGCCGCGCAGGGCGATGCGCTCGCCGGGGAGATCCTCGAGAGGCTCGGCCGGCGCCTGGCGCACGTGGCCGTGGTGATGGAGAGCCTGCTGGACCTCGACAAGATCGTGATCGCCGGCGGCGTCGCGCCGGCCATCGGCCCGGTGCTCGGCCATGCCCGCGGCGTGCTCGAGGCCGACTTCTTCCCGCCCTTCCCCGAGCTGGTCGCGAGCACGCTGGGACGCAGCGTCATCGTGCGCGGCGCCGTCGAGCACGCTCTCGCCCGCATCCGCGAGGAGCCGCTGGACTTGCTCCCCGCCGGGGCCGGGCGCGAGCAGCGGGGACGTGAGGAGGAGCGCGAGGAGGCGGGACCGAAGGAGACGCGCGGTACGACCCCCGGGCTCACACGCGGCTGAGCGCCGCCTCGCTCATCACCGGGATCTCCTCGACGTGCCCGCCCACGCGGTACGCGGTGGCGGGGTCGTAAGGGGCGTAGCGCAGCGGCATCCCGGCCTCCTCCGGGGTCTGGTCGGCCTTGCGTCCGTTGCACTCGCGGCAGGCGGAGACGAGGTTCAGCCAGCTGGACTCCCCGCCCCGGGAGGCGGGGACGATGTGGTCCACGGTCGCCAGCAGCGCCGCGCACTGCGGCCTCTTGGAGACGCTGCGCCCGCAGTACGCGCAGGACCAGTGGTCGCGTTCGTGCACGGCGCGGAAGGAGAACCCGACGGAGCGGCAGGCGTCCCCCTCCACCCAGGCCCCGCTGAGCTCGCGTGTCAGCTCGAGGGCGGTGGGGACGATCCTCTCCCCGGCCAGCGTCAGCTCGACGGGATCCGCGACACCGCGGCGGATCATCCCGAAGGCGTGGCGGACGGAGGTCGTGTGCAGCAGCTCGCCGATACCCGTCGCCGGGTCGTATCCCTTGTTGAAGACCTTCACCACGGACATCGCTGGCGCCTCCTCCCGCCTGACGGCGGTGCGCCACGAGAGTGGATTCCCCCGGGGCACACCTGGATCCTTGCGCGTGAAAGCGTCGAAAACAACCGATTTCCCTCGTCTTCGCCCACGTGTCGCCGACTCGGCGACGCGCGTTCCACACCGGTCCTCCCCATCGCACGTCGTCCCCAATCCGTCAGGTCCGCTCGACGGTGCAGGTCACGAGGGGAAGAGTCGTGACATGAGCAACCACGCACATGCACAGACCCTCGCCGAGGACCCCGAACCCGAGGAGTGGCTCGACCCCGACGTCTGGCTCGCGCGCCGAGGGTCGTCCCGGGACGCGGGGTGGGATGTGGACGATCGGGATCGCGACCAGGAGTGGTGGGACGGGTGGGACGGGGCCGACGAGGGCGACTGGCTCGACGAGCTCTCGGGGGGACACGGCGACGGGGGTGCGGGCCACGCGCCCTGGTACCTCGGCGACGCCCTCGCCGTCGCCGACGGGACCGCGGAGCTCGAGGTGCAGGACTGGGAGGCGGAGATCCTGGCCATTCCGTTCGTCCGGCGCTGCCGGGCACTGCTGGAGTACGTGGGGGAGGGACGGCGCCTCACCGACCGCGGCACGCTGCCGGTGGCGAGGATCCGGGAGCTCCGGGGGATCCTCGGCGTCTCGCGCCCGGGCACCACGCTCCGAGAGGTCCCCGAGATCAGGGAGTGCTGGAACGCCCTGATCCAGATGGGTGTGCTCACCATCGCCGACGACTGGGTGCGGCGGAGCGAGGACCCGCACGGGCACTGGACCCTGGATCGCTCGAGCGAGGATCTCTCGGCCGGTGCCGTCGCCGCGCTGGGCTGGCTGCTGGCCCTGAAGACCTGCGTCTGCCCCGAGCATGGCGGCTTCGAAGGGGAATGGTGCCTGCTCGAGACGCTGCTGGCGACCACCGCTCCGGGCGGTCTGATGCTCCCGCGGCTGCCCGAGGACGGCGAGCTCGGGGAGCTCGAGGTCGCCGAGCTCTTCGCCGCTATCGGCGCGAGCCCGCAGATCACGCGCCTGCCCGTCGACGAGGAGGCGGGGTGCGTCGACCTCGCCGCGCTCTCGGAGCTCGCGACCGTGCAGCGGGACCTCGACCTGCTGGTCGACGCTGGTGTCCTCGAACGTCGGGGTGCTTCGATCATCGGCTCCCCGGCGCTGGGCGCAGCGGTCGCCCTGCACCTGATCCTGCGCGATCGGGCCCTGCCGCAGTGCGCGTCCCCCGGATGCCGGCGACGGGTGCGGGAGCGTTGACGGTCCCGGGGTGCAGCGGACCCCGCGCCGACGCCCACGGCGCGGACGTCGCCACCCGCCCTGTGGGGGAGGTCTGATACCTATGAGGCATGCATCCCCTGAACCGGTCGACCCGCCCTGCTTCCTCGCTGATCGGGGCCTCGGCCCCTGCCACACCGGGGATGATCCACCTGGGGATCGGCAACTTCCATCGCGCCCACGCCGCCGTCTACACGGCGCTGGCGATGGAGGAGAGCGGCGGCGTCTGGGGCATCAGCGCCTACGCGCACCGCAGCCGCGGCGTCATCGACGCGATGGGCGCGCAGGACGGCCTCTACTCCGTGCTGCAGCTCTCGCCCAGCGGGGAGCAGGCCCAGGTCGTCGACGTCCACCGGCGCTTCGGCGTCCTCACCGAGGACCCCGCCGCCGTGGTCGCTGAGATCGCCGATTCGTCACGGAGGGTGCTCACCGTGACGGTCTCCGAGGGCGGGTACGGATGGTCCCCGAACGCTAGTGGCCTCGACCTCGAGAACGCGGGGATCCGAGCCGACCTCGCCGCGGGCTCCGCGCCGCGCACCGTGATCGGGGCGATCGCCCGCGGGGTCGAGCGTCGCGCCGCGAGCGGAGAGCCGATGACGATCCAGTCCTGCGACAACCTCCAGGGCAACGGTGACGTCGCGCGTGCCGTCCTCACCCAGTTCCTCGAGGAGTCCGGGGCGGACGAGGACGTGCTGCGCTTCGCGCGCACCCGCGTCGGCTTCCCCAACTCCATGGTCGACCGGATCGTGCCCGCGACCACCGATCGCACCCGTGAGAGCGTCGAGCGCCTGCTGGGCGTTCGCGACGGCGTCCCGGTGCCCACCGAGGAGTTCACCATGTGGGTCATGCAGGACGACCACCCCGGTGGGCGACCCGACTGGGAGGCCGCAGGAGCCGTGATCAGCGACCAGGTCGATCGCTACGAGCTCGTCAAGCTGCGCCTGGTCAACGCCTCGCAGTCCCTGCTGGCCTACCTCGGCGTCCTGCAGGGCATCCCCACCATTCCCGGCGCCTGGCAGCACCCCGCCGTGCAGGACGCCGTGCTCGCCCAGATCCGCCACGACGCCCTGCCCACCATCCCGCTGCCCGACGGGCTGGACCCCGAGGCCTACATCGACTCGCTCGTGCGGCGCTGGGAGAACGTGCCCCTCGCGGACTCGACCTCGCGCATCGCCTCCCTGGGGTCCATCCGCCTGCCGCAGCGGATCCCCGCCGCCGCCCTCCACCAGCTGCACGCGGGCCGGATGCCGCACGTGTTCGCGCTGCTGATCGCGAGCTGGATCGCCACCAACGTCCGCCCCGAGGGCATTACCGTCACGCCCGAGATCGAGGCGGTCGACGAGCCGGCCCGCGAGCGGATGCTGCAGGCCGTCGGAGCCGTGACCACGCCCCGGGAGATCGCTCGCGCGATCCTCGAGGCAGGGTTCCTGGGACTCGAACTGCCCGGCCAGGAGGACTTCACGGACCGGGTCGGAGAGCTGCTGGAGGTGCTGTGCCGCGGCGGCGTCGAGGCGGCGATCCGCGACGCCATCGGGTGAGCGGGAAGGGGCGGGCGTGCCGGAGTCGGAGGGCGAGGCAGCCCCGAGCCGCTCAGTCGCGAGCGGCCACCCGGAATCCGCTCGGGCCGAGCCTCTCCAGCTCCGAGCGCAGCAGCTCGCCGAGCTGCTCCCGGCGCTCCTCGTCCATCCGCTCCGCCGGGCCCGTGACGCTCACGGCCGCCGCGCGACCGTCGAAACGCAGCAGCCCGACACCCACGCAGGCGATCCCCTGTTCGTTCTCCTCGACCTCGGCGGACCATCCACGCTCCCGAGCCCGCCCGACGACCTCCTGCAGATGGGGGAGCGGCACGGAGGGGCCCGCGTCGGCGGTCGTCGCATCGGCATAGGGGGCGAGGGCGAAGCCGCTGACGTCCAGGGCGGCCAGCATCGCCCGACCCAGCGCGGTCCGTGCCGCCGGTGCCCGGTGGCCCACCCGCGACCAGACCCGCAGCGTCCGTTCGGGTTCGACCTTGTCGAGGTAGAGGACGCTGGTGCCGTCCATCGTTCCCAGGTGCACGAGCTCGCGTGAGGCGTGGCTGATGCCGGCGAGGGCGGGGGAGAAGAGCGCGGGAAGACGGTCCTCCCGCGCGTACTGCTCGGCGAGCATCATCGGGGCGCTGCCCAGGCGATACCGCTGGTCGGAGGGGTCCTGGAGCGCGAAACCCCGATGGACGAGAGCCTGCAGGATCCGGTGCGAGGACGCCTTGTGGAAGCCACTCGCCTCCGCGATCTCCCGGAGCATCAGTCCGTCGGGCCCGGCCTCGGCGAGCACCTGCAGTAGCACGAGCGCTTTGTCGACGCTGCCGACGGGCGACGACGAGGTGCCCTCGGGACTGGGGGAAGTCGACATGGGTCCCTCCGAACGGTCGCGGGCTGCGGAAGCGGTGACGGGGTGCGGGGTGCGAGTGAGGGGACGCCGGGGGTGCGGGGCCGCTCGGCGGACGCGTCCTTGCTGGCGCCGGGACCCGGATCTATAGTGATCACGCATTACGGAACTACCGTTTCAGCATACAAAATGGTGACGGTGTCCGCCAGCGACGGCGATGACCGCCGCCGGTCACGGCACGCCGATCACCGGTACGAACAGAGCATCCTCCGCCCTCGAGGTGGAGGCGCCGCGCCCAGCCCGCGCGGGGAGGAGTGACGATGAAGTCCCTGGTCATTCACGGCGCGGAGGACATCCGCCTCGAGGAGCAGCCGGTCCCGGAGGTCGTGGCCGGCCAGGTCCGGCTGCGCGTGCAGTACGTCGGGATCTGCGGATCCGACCTGCACTACTACTACCTCGGCCGCAACGGCGAGAACCATGTGCGCGAGCCCTTCGTCCCTGGCCACGAGCTCTCCGCCACGGTCGACCTCGACCCCTCGGGAGAGCTCGCCCCCGGCACCCCGGTGACCGTGCATCCCGCGCGCTACGGCCCCGAGGTCGCCGGCCTCCAGGACCGCCCCCACCTGTGGCCCGGCGGTGACTACCTGGGCAGTGCGGGAGTCTTCCCGCACCGTCAGGGCGCGGCGACCGAGCTGCTCGTCGTCGACCGTGACATGGTCCGCGTCCTCCCCGAGGGTCTCCCGCTGCGGCGGGCCGCGCTCGCCGAGCCCCTGGCCGTCTCCATCCACGCCGTGGTCATCGCCGGGGACGTGAGCGGGAAGCCCGCGCTCGTGCTCGGTGCCGGCCCTATCGGCCTGCTCGCGGTCGCCGCGCTGCGCCGCGCGGGCGCCTCCGAGATCGTCGTCGGGGACGTCCGCCCCGAACCTCTCGCACGCGCCGAGGCGCTCGGTGCGACGCGCACCGTCCTGGTCACCGAGGAGCAGATCGAGCCCGGCAGCTTCCCCGTCGTCCTCGAGTGCTCCGCCGCACCGGTCTCCCTCGGATCGGCGGTGCGCGCCGTCGCACCGGGCGGGATCGTCGTGCAGGTGGGGATCCTCCCCGATCAGGAGATCTCCGTGAACCTCGCCCCGCTGCTGGCCAAGGAGGCCGAGCTGCGTGGCACCTTCCGCTTCTCCACCGAGATCGACGACGCGATCGCCCTGCTCGCGGAGGACCCCTCGCTCGAGGACGTCGTCACTCAGGTGGTCCCCGCGGCCGATGCGACGGACGCCTTCGCGACGGCCCGCGACGCCGCCCGCTCCGCGAAGGTGCTGCTCGCCCTCTGAACCCAGGCAACAAGGCCGCCAGGCAGGCAGGTCGAAGCAGCCAGGGCCGAGGCCGCCCGGCCCTCCCGAAAGGATCCGCATGAGCATCCACAGCATCGACGTCGACGTCAGCAGTCCCGGCCGGAACTTCGTCACCGCGATCGTCACCACCTCCGACGGGGTCGTCGGGCTGGGCGACGCCACCCTCAACGGTCGGGAGCTCGCGGTCGCCTCCTACCTGCGTGATCACGTCGCCCCGACGCTGATCGGCCGTGACGAGTCGCAGATCGAGTCGACCTGGCAGTACCTCTACCGCAGCCCCTACTGGCGTCGCGGACCGGTGACGATGGCTGCTCTCGCCGCGATCGACATGGCCCTGTGGGACATCGCTGCCAAGCGCGCGGGCGTGCCGCTGTACCGGCTGCTGGGCGGAGCGAGTCGGACGGGCCTGCTCGCCTACGTCCACGCCTCCGGCAGCGACCTCGCCCACCTCGACGAGGCGATCCGCGGTTACGTGGAGCAGGGCTTCCAAGCGGTGCGGATCCAGACCGGCGTGCCGGGTCTGGGGCAGATCTACGGGGTGCACGACTCCGACCCTGGCGGTGCGTACGAGTACGAGCCCGCGGGCCGTCTGACCTCCGACGCCCCGCGTCGGCCCGCCGAGGAGACCTGGGACACCGCCGCCTACCTGCGACACCTGCCCACGGTCTTCGAGCACGTGCGCAGCGAGTTCGGCCCCGAGCTGCACCTCCTGCACGACGGTCACCACCGGATGCGCCCCATCGAGGCGGCGCGACTCGCGAGCGACCTCGAGCCCTACCGGCCGTTCTGGCTCGAGGACTGCACGCCCGCCGAGGACCAGAGCGCGCTGCGACTGGTGCGCGAGCACTCCACCACGCCGCTCGCGATCGGCGAGGTGCTGAACTCGGTGTACGACTACCAGACGCTGATCACCGAGCGGCTCATCGACTACGTCCGCTCCTCGGCCACCCACGCCGGCGGCATCACCGGTCTGCGCCAGCTGATGACGTTCGCCGGGATCTACGGCACCCGCTCCGGCTTCCACGGGCCCACGGACGTCTCCCCGGTGGGGATGGCCGCCCATCTGCACCTGGGCCTCGCGATCCACAACTTCGGCATCCAGGAGTACATGCCGCACTCCGCGAGGACCTTGGAGGTCTTCCGCACCTCCTACACCGTCGAGGGCGGACTGCTGCACCCCGGCGAGACCCCGGGCCTGGGCGTGGAGCTGGACCGCGAGATGGCCGCCGCCCACCCCTACGAGCCCGCCTACCTGCCCCTGAACCGCCTGCGTGACGGCACCGTCCACGACTGGTGACCGCGGCCGATCCGTCCCCGACCCCGCATCCTGAGGAGCACCCCGTGACCGACCGTCTGCCCCTTCCCGAGCGCTCTCTCGCCTCCCGCCTGATCGTCGTCATGCGCGGCCGTGAGGCCTCGCAGTACCCCCGCGTCATCGACGCCCTCGCCGACGCCGGTGTGCGCAGCGTCGAGCTGACCCTGACCACTCCCGGCACCCTCGAGGCGCTGCCGGGCCTCGTCGAGCGCTTCTCCGGCCGGATCGACCTCGGCGTCGGCACGATCATCAGCCCCGAGCAGGCACGGCGTGCGAGCGAGGGCGGCGCCGCGTACCTGGTCACCCCGGTGACCGACCCCGCGGTGATCGAGGCGTCGATCAGCGGCGGCACGCCGATCGTGCCCGGCGGGCTCACCCCCACCGAGCTGTTCACCTCCTGGCGCGCCGGCGCGAGCGCCGTCAAGGTCTTCCCGGCCGGCACCGTGGGCCCTGGTTACGTCAAGGACCTGCACGGGCCCTTCCCCGACCTGCGGGTGATCCCCTCCGGCGGTGTCGATCTCGCGGCCGCGCGGGCATGGCTCGAGGCCGGGGCCGATGCGGTCTCCGTGGGCGGACCGCTGCTCGGTGACGCCTTCCGCGGCGGGGACCTGGATGCCCTCGCCCGGCGTGCGCGCGAGTTCGTCGCCGTGTGCGAGGAGGTCGGCAGGTGACGGGGACGCCGCGCGTCGTCACCTTCGGGGAGACGATGGCGCTGCTGCACAGCGAGGGCGTCGGCTCCCTCGCCCACGCCCACGCGATGACCATCGGCATGGGCGGGGCCGAGAGCAACCTCGCGATCGGTCTGCGGCGCCTGGGCGTCCCGGTGGCGTGGGTGAGCCGTGTCGGGGCCGACGAGCTCGGCACCCGGGTGCTGCGCGAGATGCGCGCCGAGCAGGTCGAGGTGCTCGCCCACGTCGACCCCGAACGGCCGACGGGTCTGATGCTCAAGTCGCACCCCAGCGGCGGTGCGACCACCGTGCGCTACTACCGCAGCGGCTCGGCCGCCTCCGCGCTCACCGCCGAGGAGCTGCCCGAGCAGCTGCTCGCAGGCGCCGAGATCCTCCACCTGACCGGCATCACCCCGCTGCTCTCGGAGACGGCACGGGCCAGCGTCGAGCTGCTCGTCCAGCGGGCACGCGCCGCCGGCACTCTCATCAGCTTCGACGTGAACTACCGTTCCGCGCTCGCACCGCGCGAGGTCGCGGCCCCGCTGCTCGCCGGACTCGCCGCCTCGGCCGACATCGTCTTCGGCGGGACCGAGGAGCTCGCCCTCATCGCCTCGGCGCTCGAGGGTGAGGGCGCGGCGGCGGAGAACGCGACGGAGGATTCCACGGAGAAGGAGGCCCTGCTGCCGACGGTGCATGCGCACGGGATCGCCGAGGTCGTCGAGAAGCGCGGCGCCGAGGGGGCCCGCGCGATCGCCGCGGGATCCGTCGTCGAGCGACCCGGGCTGCAGGTCGACGTGGTCGACACCGTCGGTGCGGGCGACGCCTTCGTGGCCGGGTACCTCAGCGCCCGTCTCGAGGGCCTCGACCTCGCTGCACGCCTGGACCGTGGCAACGAGTGCGGGGCGCTGACCTGCATGAGCACGGGGGACTGGGAGGGCGCCGCCTACCGTGAGGACCTCGGCCGCCTCGCCGACGGGGGAGCGGATCCCGTCAGTCGGTGAGTGGGGCTGGGGTCCGGCGCACGCGCGGCATCACGACGGAACGCCCGCACCCCTGTGGCGGGGTGCGGGCGTTCCTCCGGCCGGAGGGAGCGTCATGATCGCTCCGGCGGCGCGCTCGGGCAGCGGACGGCTCAGGCCGAGGCCGCTCCCGACTGCTCGCCCTTCTCGCCGTCGTCCTCCGACGTCGGCGGGACGTCTCCCGCGAGGATGCGGTAGATCGACCGCTTGGCCTCACTGAGGACGTCGGCGACCTGGCTCATCTGCTGGGATCCGCCGGAGCGCGTGGCCTCCCGGACGGCGCCGCCGAGGTCGCGCAGGGAGCCGCGCAGCTCCTGCGCGCCCTGCGCCCAGGAGTCGTCCTCGCCCGCGAAGGGGTCGGACCAGGAGCTCTGGTTCTCCTCGACGTGGCTGCGGCCGGCGTCGGTGAGGGTGGCGAGCTTGCGGCCGCCCTCCTTCGACATCTCGACCAGGCCCTCGTCCTCGAGCTGCGAGAGCGTCGGGTAGATCGCTCCCGGGCTCACGGACCAGGACCCACCGGTGCGCTCGTCGATGGTCTGCATGAGCTGGTAGCCGTGCATCGGCTCCTCGTTCAACAGCAGCAGGACGGCGGTGCGGACGTCACCGCGCGGCCGACGTCCCCGACCCCGCCCGCGGCCGCGGGGGCCGAAGCCGTGACCGGGCCCGCCGGGACCGCCGAAGCCGCGGCCCGGCCCGCCGAAACCTCCGCGCCCGGGACCGCCGAAACCGGGCCCCTCGAACCCGGGGCCATCGAAACCGTGGCCCTCGTGCCCGGCGCCCTCGTGCCCGGGGCCCGCGTGATTCTCTCCCTCGAATCCGGGGCCACCGTGCTCCGGCCGTCCGCCGTCAGCGTCGGTCTGGCCGGGTCGGCCGGGGTGCCCGGGGTGCCCGGGGTGTGCGCCCGGGCCGTGGCCCGCGCGGGGCCCGCCGCGGTGTCCGCGGGGGCCGAAGCCCATCCCGTCCGGGGACATGCCCCCTCCTTCCTCGCGGCGGCGCCGCTGGCCACCGCGTCGCATGAGTGCCCGGCGCAGCGCGCGCGGGTCGAAGTCCTGATGTCGGTCGTGGTGATCGTGCTGGTGTCGCATGAGCCCACTCCTTTCTCTCGTCCATGTCGTGACAGCGTCACGATATATCGCTAACGTCACGAAGGGCAAGGGTCAGCTGCGCGACATCGGACAGAAGAACGGGGTGCCGCGCG
This sequence comes from Brachybacterium endophyticum, assembly GCF_003130585.1. Lineage (GTDB taxonomy): Bacteria > Actinomycetota > Actinomycetes > Actinomycetales > Dermabacteraceae > Brachybacterium > Brachybacterium endophyticum. The sequence continues at coordinate 196,476 of NZ_QFKX01000001.1, forward strand.
CACTGCGCGGCACCCCGTTCACGACTCGGAGGGGGTCAGACCTCGTCGCCGGTGGTGATCGCCTCGGCCTCCTGCTCGCCGGTCAGGTGGTGGTGCTGCCCGACCGAGGCCAGGTGGCGCCGCCCGATGGCGAGCATGAGCATGCTGACCACGACGGTGATCGCGCCCAGCACGTATGGCGCGGCCGGGCCGACCGACTCGGAGATCGGGCCGGCGACCGCCGGGGCGATCGCTCCGCCCAGGAAGCGGACGCCCGAGTAGGCGGAGCTGGCGACGCCGCGGGGGAGGTCGGTGGCCTCCATGACGGTCTCCGTCAGCGCGGTGTTCATGATGCCCAGCAGCAGACCGCCGATGATGATCAGGACGATCATGCCGGTCATCGAGGAGTGCGCGAGGGCGAGGCCCAGCATGAGCACCGCCAGCAGCCCCTCGATCGTCAGCAGGGTCGGGATCAGGCCCAGCTTGCGGGTGAGGATCGGCGCGACGAACACCGAGGTGATCGCCAGGCACACGCCCCAGCCGAAGAAGACCCCGCCGATCTGCATCGCGCCGAACTCCATGCCGCGGGCCGCGGCGGCGGCCTCGAGCGGGAAGGGCGAGTAGGCGAGCATCACGAAGAAGGTGAAGTTGTAGAAGATCGCGACCAGCGCGAGGGTGCGCAGGGCGGGGTTCCCCAGTGCCCGCAGGGAGGCCAGCGGCGAGACGTGCGTCGGCTTGGCCTCCCTCTTCAGCAGGGCGGCGATCGCGATGAAGCCGATCGCCATCAGCACGGCGGTGCCGAAGAACGGGGCGCGCCAGGAGACGCTGCCCAGCAGCCCGCCCAGCAGCGGGCCCAGCGCCATGCCGATGCCCAGCGCCGTCTCGTAGAGGATGATGGCGCCGCCGGAGGGGCCGGCGGTCGCGCCGACGATCGCCGCCAGGGCGGTCGAGATGAACAGGGCGTTGCCCAGTCCCCAGCCGGCGCGCAGGCCGATGATCTCGCTGACCGAGCCGGAGGCCCCGGCCAGCGCCGCGAAGATCACCACGAGCGCCAGGCCGATCAGCAGCGTGGTGCGCACGCCCGCCTTCGAGCTGAACCAGCTGGTGAAGAACATGGCGATCGCCGTGATGAACAGGTAGCTGGTGAACAGCAGCATCGCCTGCGTGGGCGAGGCGTCCAGCTGGGAGCTGATCGCCGGGAGGATCGGGTCCACCAGACCGATGCCCATGAAGGACACGGTCGCGGCGAAGGCGATCGCCCAGACCGCCTTGGGCTGGTGGAAGGCGTCGCGCAGGGTGGGTGCGGTGTCGTGGCCCGCGGCTGTGGGATTCGACCCGTGTGTGGTGGGGGCTGTCATGCGGTGGGGACCTTCTCGATGTGGTGACGGGACGGGGTGGGAGCGCGGGGTGCGGGACGTCAGGGAGCGGGTGGTTCGGAGTCGTGGGTCTCCACGATCCGGGCGAGGATCCGGGCGGCCTCGGTGAGGCTCCTGCGCTCGTCCTCGTCGAGGGAGTCCAGGATCGGGTCGAGGCTCGCGTCCATGCGGGCGCGCCATTCCGCGAGCTTCGCGCGCCCGGCGGCAGTGATGTCCACGAGCACGGAGCGGGAGTCCTCGGGGTCGGGGGAGCGGGAGATCAGTCCCTCCTCCTCGAGCCGCTTGACGACGGTGGTCGCCGTCGGCCGGGTGACGCGCTCACGATCGGCGATCTCGCTGATCCGCAGCGGACCGCTCTGCTCGATGGTGCTGACCACGCGCCAGGAGACCGAGGAGACGCCGACGTCCGCGCGGCGCGCGGCCAGCCGCACGAAACGGCTGCAGGCGAGCGTCAGCTCCTGGGAGAAATCGTGGGTCGACACGTCCACGACGATAGTTAGGAATGCGAACTACTGCAACGTGTGCTGCCGCACGGATGCCTGGGGGCGGGGCTTCCGAGCCCCATCCGTGCCCGGTGATCCGGCCCCGATGAGCCTGGTCAGTCGCCCGTCGGCCGACGCTCCTGATCGTTCACGCCGTGGGTCGCCGCGTGGTGGTTCCAGTCGGGATGCCAGCTGCCCGGGCCCGTGTACGGGCGGTCTCCCACCGAGGCCTGCAGCTGCGCGAGCTGCTCGGCGAGGTCCGCGCGCACGCCGGCGTACGCCGGGTCCTCCGCGAGGTTCCGCAGCTCGCGTGGATCCTCGCGCAGGTCGTAGAGCTCGTACTCGCGCGGGAAGATCCGGTCGGAGGCGCCCGGCGCCTCGAGCCCCGCGCCGTAATAGTCGATGTACTTCCAGCGCTCGGTGCGGATCCCGTAGTGCGCAGGGGCGTGGTGCTCCGGGTCGTCGTGCTCCCAGTAGCGGTAGTAGACGGCCCGCGGCCAGTCGGCGATCTCCTCGCCGCGCAGCAGGGGGAGGAAGCTTCGTCCTTGCTGACCCGGCAGCGCCGCATCGGGGTCCAGTCCCGCGGCGTCCAGCAGCGTCGCGGCCACATCGACGTTCGCCAGCATCGAGGTCACCCGTGAGCCGGCCGGGATCCGGGCCGGCCAGCGGATCATCATCGGCATCTGCAACGACTCGTCGTACATCAGGCGTTTGTCGAACAATCCGTGGTCGCCCAGGAAGAACCCCTGGTCGGAGGCGTAGACGACCAGGGTGTTCTCGGTCAGGCCTTGCGCCTCGAGGTGGTCGAGGACCCGGCCCATAGAGTCGTCGACCGCCTGGATCGTCTGCAGGTAGTCGCGCATGTAGCGCTGGTACGTCCAGCGGGCGCGCTCCTCGCGATGCTCCTCCCCGAGCAGCGCGGAGGGGACGTCCTCCTTGATGTCCGTGCGGGTGAGGTCGTCGGCGATCGACATCTTCACGCCCTGCACGGCACGCGAGCGGCCCGAGAGGTCCTCGAGCAGGGTCTCGGGCTCGGGGATGCTGCCTGCGGGATAGAGGTCGGCGTGACGGGGGTGCGGGATCCACGGCCGATGAGGCGCCTTGTGGTGGAGCATCAGGCAGAACGGGTCCTCCGGTCGCTGCTCGCGCGAGGATTCCAGCCACTCCAGCGCCATGTCGGTCACCAGGTCGCTCGCGTACCCCTCGCGGGTCTCCTCGCCCTCGGGACCGATCATCCGCGGCTCCCAGTAGTCGCCCTGACCGGGGAAGATCCTCCACTCGTCGAAGCCCCGCGGCAGGGCGCCCGCCGATTCGCCCAGATGCCACTTGCCGAACAGGGCCGTGGCGTACCCGGCGCCCTGCAGCGCCTCGGAGAGCGTGGGGACGCGGTGGTCGAACTCGGTGTAGATCGTGGAGGCGCCGTTGACGTGGCTGTAGGTGCCGGTCAGCAGCGACGCCCGCGAAGGCGTGCAGATCGAGTTCGTGCAGTACATCGCGTCCAGGCGTGCACCCTCGTCGGCCAGGCGGTCCAGCTGCGGCGTCGTGTTCACCCGACTGCCGTAGGCGGAGATCGCGTGCGCGGCGTGGTCGTCGGAGAGGACGAACACGATGTTCGGGCGCGTGGGGGAGGGCATGGAACTCCTTCGATCCGGGACGCAGGCGCGGCACTGGGCGGCGAGCGCGGTCCGATGAATTCTGGCACGCGGCACGGAAGAGGTGGAGAGTCCCCAGGGCAGATCGAACGTCGGATGCACCTGGCCGCATGATGGCGTCGAGAGATAGGATGTTTGTGGTCAGGTGGTCGAGATGCAAGTATTCGCCGTCCGCATCGGTGCTGCGCGCCCCTCGGCCCACGATCTGCGACGACGCGACCGGACAGGGAGACGAGATGCACGAGGACCCCCGATGGGCTGACCTGCCCACCCGCCTTCCCGACTGGTACCGGGACGCGCCCCTGGGCATCTTCATCCACTGGGGTGCCTACGCCGTCCCCGCCTGGGCCGATCCCATCGGCGAGCTCGGCACCTTCGACAACGAGCACGAGTGGTTCGCCCACAACCCCTACGCCGAGTGGTACTTCAACACGATCCGCCTGGACGGCTCGCCCGCCCAGCAGCACCACCAGGACGTGCACGGCGGCGCTCCCTACGACGACTTCCTCGACGCCTGGGACGCCGCCGCCTTCGACGCGACCGCCTGGGCTGACCTCTTCCGTCGGGCCGGCGCCGACTACGTCGTCCCCACCACCAAGCACCACGACGGCATCACCCTGTGGGAGGCGCCGGGGACGGGGGACCGCAACACCGTGGCCCGCGGCCCCCGCCGCGACCTCGTGGGCGAGCTCGCCGCGGCGACGACCGCCGCCGGGCTGCGCTTCGGCGTCTACTACTCCGGAGGCCTGGACTGGCACGTGCGCCCCACCGACCCCGTCGGGATGGAGGGTGGCGACGAGATCATGCCGCGACCCCTCGACGAGGAGTACGGGCAGTACTGCACGGCGCACGTCCGCGACCTCATCGACCGCTACCACCCCGACGTGCTCTGGAACGACATCGGCTGGCCCGACGAGAACCACCACTTCGGTCCAGGGGGCCTCGGCGAGCTGCTCGAGCACTTCTACGCCGAGCGACCCGAAGGGCTGATCAACGACCGGTTCTCCGGAGCCCACCACGATCTCGTCACCACCGAGTACCAGGCCGGCTCGATCCCCGACGGTGAGACCTGGGAGAACTGTCGCGGCATCGGCCTCTCCTTCGGCTACAACCAGGTCGAGGGCCCCGAGCAGTACATGTCGGTCGCCCAGGCGATCCGCCACGTCGTCGACGCCGTCTCGCACGGCGGGCGCGTGCTGCTGAACGTCGGCCCCCGGGCCGACGGGACCCTGCCGGGGCCCCAGGTCGCCGTGCTCGAGGGCCTCGGGGAGTTCATGGCCGAGCACAAGGCGCACCTCGCGGGCTCGACGGGCCTGGGGGAGCTCGACGTGCCCGGGGCCACCTGGGCGCGCGGCGTCACCCAGGACGGCACGGTGCACGTGTTCCTCAGCGGCCCCGCCGGTGACCTGGACGTTCCCGCCGAGGCGCTGCCCGCCGTCGGGGCGTGGCCCGCGAGTGGTGTCCACGTCCGTCTCGCCGGTGAGGACGCCCCGCCGGTCGCCGTCAGCGCCCCGCTGCGCACCTGATCCACGCCACCCCGCCCGACCATCACCACCCACTCACGCGAGGATTTCCACCGGTGAGCACCTTCATCTCCTTCGACGTCCGCGACGTCCGCTTCCCCACCAGCCGCGACCTGGACGGCTCGGATGCGATGAATCCCGACCCCGACTACTCGGCCGCCTACCTCACGATCCGCACCGACGACCCTGCGGATGCCGAGGGCGGCACCAGCCTGGTGTTCACCATCGGGCGCGGCAACGACGTCCAGGGTGCCGCGATCCGCGCCCTCGAGCACCACGTGATCGGCCGCGACGTCGAGGAGGTCCTCGCCGACCTGGGCGGTCTGCACCGCCGGCTCAACGGCGACTCCCAGCTGCGCTGGCTCGGTCCCGAGACGGGCGTGATGGCGATGGCCGTCGGCGCCGTCGTCAATGCGATGTGGGACCTGCGGGCACGCCGCGAGGGGCGCCCGCTGTGGCTCACGCTGGCCTCCCTGGAGGTCGAGGAGATCCTCGACCTGGTGGACTTCCGCTACCTCAGCGACGCCCTCACCCGGGAGGAGGCCCGCGAGATCCTCGAGCGCGGCGCGGCCGGCCGCGACGAGAGGATCGAGGAGATCCGTGCGCACGGCGTCCCCGCCTACACCACCACCCCCGGCTGGCTCGGCTACAGCGACGACAAGCTCACCTACCTGTTGCACGAGGCTCGCGACCAGGGCTTCGAGATGGTCAAGCTCAAGGTCGGCGGCGACGTCGAGGACGACGTGCGACGTCTCGCGCTCGCCCGCGAGGTGATGGGCGAGGGCTACCCGATCGCGATCGACGCGAACCAGCGCTGGGACGTCGACTCGGCGGTCACCTGGCTCGAGCGCCTCGCCCCCAGCGATCCCTACTGGATCGAGGAGCCCACCTTCCCGGGCGACGTCCTCGCCCACGCCGCCATCCGGCGCAGGATCGCCCCGATGCGCGTCGCCACCGGCGAACAGGGCAGCGGCCGCGTGCTGTTCAAGCAGCTGCTGCAGGCCGAGGCGATCGACGTGCTCCAGCTCGATGCCACCCGCGTGGCCGGGATCAACGAGAACCTGGCGATCCTGCTGCTCGCCGCGAAGTTCGGCGTGCCCGTGTGCCCCCACGCCGGGGGCGTGGGCCTGTGCGAGATGGTCCAGCACCTGGCCTTCCTCGACGCGGTCGCGATCGGTGGGACGAACGCGGACCGACGGATCGAGTTCGTCGACCACCTCCACGAGCGCTTCGAGGTGCCCGTGCGCATCGAGCGCGGGGCGTACATGCCGCCTGAGCAGCCCGGCAGCGGCGCCCGCATGCTGCCCGCCACGCTCGCCGCGCATGCGTATCCCGACGGGCCCGTCTGGCAGCAGGCGGCACCGCCCCTCGGAGCCGGATCGTCCGACGCATCCGAGGCGACCGACGGTGCCGGGACGGCCGCAGCCCCGGTGGAGTCCGCATGAGCAGGGTCGATGCCCGTCTGCCGGTGCCTCTTCCCGCTCTCGGCTTCGGCGCCGCCCAGCTCGGCAACCTCTACCGCGTCACCACCGACGACGAGGCCGACGGCGCCGTGGCCGCCGCGTGGGACGCGGGCATCCGCTACTTCGACACCGCGCCGCACTACGGCATCGGCACCAGCGAGAGGCGCCTGGGGGAGAGGCTGCAGGCCTACCCCCGGGAGGACTACCTGGTCTCCACGAAGGTGGGCAGGCTGCTCGAGGCGGGCCCGGGCACCGGCGACGACACCGCGAGCGGCTTCTGGGTGCCCGACCACCACGTGCGCCGCTGGGACATGAGCGAGGCCGGGGTGCGCGCCTCGCTCCAGGCATCACTGCTGCGGCTGGGTCTCGACCACGTGGACATCCTCTACTTGCACGACCCCGAGGAGGGCCCCACCGAGCAGGCCTTCACCGAGGCCCTCCCGGCGCTCACCCGGATGCGGGAGGAAGGCCTGGTCGCTGCGATCGGCGTCGGCTCGAAGGACGCGGACGTCTGCGAGCAGGCCGTGCGCACCGGCCTCATCGACCTGGTCATGCTCTCGGGTCGCTACACGCTGCTCGAGCAGGACGCGGCGAGCGGCCTGCTGGAGGCCTGCCTCACCCATGACGTGCAGGTCGTCGACGTCAGCGTGTTCAACTCCGGCCTGCTCTCGCGGCCCGTCGTCCCCGAGGACGCGCCCTACGAGTACGAGCCCGCGCCGGCCCCGCTCATCGCTCGCGCCCGGGAGCTCGCCGCGCTCGCCGAACGCCACGGCGCCACCCTCCCCGACCTCGCCGTCCAGTACCCGCTGCGCCATCCCGCGATCGCCTCGGTCGTGCTCGGTATGCGCACCGCCGAGCACGTCCGCTCCAACGTCGCCCGCCTCCAGCAGCCGATCCCCGACGAGGCCTGGGCCGACGTCGCGGCGCTCGAGCGAGAAGGGTCGACGCCCGGGCGGGAGGGCGACGAGGGGACGGGCACGGACCGATGACGGCCCCACCCCAGATCACCGACACCCACCTCCACCTGTGGGACCTCGAGAAGAGCCCCTACGCCTGGCTCGACTCCGCCCCGCCCGCGCTGCGCCGCAGCGGGCGATGGGCGGAGGTGCGCGACGGCCTCGCCCGCCTCGGCGCCACCCGCGTGATCCTCGTCCAGGCCGACGACACGGCCGAGGACACGGCGCATCTGCAGGCGACCGCCCGCGCGATCGAGGGTGAGGCCGCGCCCGACGGCGAGGCCGAGGCCGATGGGTCAGGGGTGCGGGCCGACGTCGTCGGCTGGCTGCCGCTGATGGACCCCGGCGCCGTCGCAGCCGCTCTCGCCGATCCCGCGTGCGCCGATCACCTGGTGGGGGTGCGTCACCTGGTCCACGACGCGCGCGATCCCGGGTTCCTCGAGCGACCCGAGGTCTCCGGTTCGCTCGACCTGCTCGCGGACGCCGGGCTGCCGCTCGACGTGCCCGACGCCTTCCCCCGCCACATGGAGCAGGTGGCGCGCCTGGCCGCCCGTCACCCCGACCTCACCCTCGTCCTCGATCATCTGGGCAAGCCTCCGCTGGGCGACGCCGCGGCGATGGCGTCCTGGCGTTCGTCGCTCGAGGCGATCGCCGCCGCCCCGCGCGCCGTCGCGAAGCTCTCGGGCCTCTCGACCAGCGGCAACGGCGACATCGCGTCGGCCGTGGAGACCGCCCTCCACCTGTTCGGCCCCGAGCGGCTGATGGTCGGCTCCGATTGGCCGATCGCGCCCGAACCCTTCACGCTCACCGCCGGCTTCGAGCCCCTGCTCGAGCATCTCGAGACGGTCCTGGGCGGGGACCAGCACGCCCGGGCCGCCGTGCTGCACGGGACCGCGGCCCGGATCTACCGCCGCCTCGAGGAGCCCTCGCTGTAGGGCGACGTCCGCGGCGGGGCACCGCCTCCGGATGCGGTGGGCCGCCGATCCTCAGATCACCGGGGACGGTACGCGCTGATCAGGACCGACAGGGTGACGTGATCGGGCAGCTGCGCATTCTCGTGCAGGCGTGCGACGTCGACGTGCCGAGCACTCGGGGTCATCCCGACCAGGTCGACGGCACGCTGCGGCGTCAGTTCCACGAAGGTCTCGAGCTGCTCCGTGCTGTCGAGCTCGAAGTGAGGATCCAGCGCCGCATGCAGTCGGTCCTCCTTCGCGGCCTCGATCGCGATCATCCCCGGCACGGCCTCCCTCAGCTCGGCGAGATGCTCCGCCGTCGGGCGCACCACCAGCAGTCGGCCCTGTGCTCGGAGGACGCGCTGGAACTCCTCCGGGCTGCGCGGGGCGAACACGGACAGTAGGACGTCGACCGAGGAATCCGCGAGGGGCAGCGGCCGGTACACGTCCCAGCTGGCCGCGGCAGCACGCGGGTGTGCTCGCGCCGCGTGCCGCAGCGCCCGCACCGAGGTGTCGACCCCGAGGCCGTGCGCGTGGGGCAGCTCCTCGAGCACCCGAGCGAGGTAGTAGCCGGTCCCGCAGCCGACGTCCAGGACCGTGCAGCGCGATGCCTCCTCCGCCCCGGCTGCTTCGATCGCTCGCGCCGAAAGTCCGGCCAGTGCTCCGGCGATCGGGGCATAGGTGCCGGAGTCCAGGAACGCCGCCCTGGCACGGGCCATCTCGGCGTCGTCACCGCTGGTGGCGCGGGATCCCGAGAGCAGACTGACGTAGCCCTGGCGACCGATGTCGAAGGTGTGGCCCTGGGAGCAGCGCACCGCGCGGCCGACGATCCCGAGCTCCTCGCCGCATTGCGGGCAGCGCAGCAGTTCGAGGACGGCGGTGAGTGCCGGGTGAGCGGGACCGGCTGCGACCGGGGTGCCGGTGGGAGCGGGACCGACTGCGCGGGATTCGGCCGATGCGGGGTCGGAAGCGGGGGCGGGCATGTCGTCATCCTAGGTTTGGCGTGCGTCGATGGCGCCAGGTGAGGTCTCGACGCCCCTGAGAGCGTGAGACCTCACCTGGAGCCATCGGCCGCATCGGCCGCATCGGCCGCATGGTCCGGTGGTGCTGAGGCCGGGACCTGCACCCAGTTCTCCGCGCGGCTGCGCCTGGGCCCTCAGGCCCCGGGGCTCTTGGGCCCCAGCACTCAGTCCTCCTCTGGCGGCGGCCCCTGGGCGATCAGCCACGACTCGACGCCGGCGACGTGCGCGCTCGCGTAGACGCGGGCGAGGTCCGCGCGGCCGGCGCGCAGGGCCTCCAGGATCCGGGTGTGCTCGGCGAGGGTGCGCTGGGCCGCGGAGGCGTCCGTCAGTCCTCGCCACACCCGCGCCCGCGAGGTCGAGCTGGCGAGACTGTCCAGGAGCGTCGCCAGGTAGGCGTTGGGGCAGCGATGGTTGATCAGGCGGTGGAAGGCGATGTCGGACTCGACGAGCGTCTCGATGCCGGAACCGGCGGTGAGCTGCCCGAGCATCGCCTCGAGCTCGTCGAGGTCCTGCTCCGTGAGGTGCGGGCAGGCCTGCTCGACGGCGACCGGCTCGAGCAGACGCCGCAGCTCCAGGATCTCCAGGTGGGAGGAGTCCTGGTGCATGTCCAGCACGAAGGAGAGCGACTCGAGCAGCTGCGCGGGCTCGAGAGCGGTGACGTAGGTGCCGTTGCCCTGGCGGACGTCGAGCACACGGATCACCGAGAGCGCCTTGACCGCTTCGCGCAGGGAGTTGCGGGAGACGCCGATGGTCTCGGCGAGCTCCTTCTCCGTGGGCAGCCGGTCGCCCGGTCTCAACGTCCCGTCGACGACCATCTGCTTGATCGCCGAGATCGCCTTGTCGCTGACCGCGGAGGCCATCAGTCCACCGGCCTCGTGCGCAGACCGCTCATGCCGCCGTCCACGGCCAGCGAGGTGCCGGTCGTCGAGGCGTTCAACGGGGAGGCCAGGAACACGACCGATTCGGCGACCTCCTGCGGGTTCACCATCCGCCCGGTGGGCTGGCGCGCATCCAGGGCGGCCCGCTCGGCGACCGGATCGGGGAAGCGCTGCACCATCGCGTCGACGAACTCGGTGGCCACGGTCCCAGGGTTCACGCAGTTCACGCGGATGCCTTCGCGCACGTGGTCGGTGGCCATCGCGAAGGTCATCGCCTGCACGGCGCCCTTGGTCGCCGAGTACAGCACGCGCTCCTGCAGGCCGGCGGTCGCCGCGATCGAGGACATGTTCACCACCGACGCGCACGCGGAGCGGCGCAGATGGGGGAGAGCGGCGCTCACCACGCGGGCCATCGCGGTGACGTTGACGCTGAGCACCTTCGCCCATTCCTCGTCGTCGTTCGCGGTGACGTCGCCGACGGCGCTGACGCCCGCATTGTTCACGACCACGTCGAGACCGCCGAGGGTCTCCGCGGCGGCGTTCACGGCCTCGGCCGTGGCCTCCCGGTCGGCGAGGTCCACCTGATGCACGGCCGCCCCCTGGGGAGCGCCCGTGGCCGAGAGGTCGAGGACGGCGACGTGGGCGCCGAGCTCGAGGAACCGGTTCGAGGTGGCCCGGCCGATACCCGAGCAGCCGCCCGTCACCAGGACCTTCAGCCCGTCGTAGGGGTTCGCCGGATTCGTCGTGGTGCTCATGCCTCACTCCTCGTGCGTGCCGGCGCGTCGGCCGCGGGGGCGTCGCGGAAGGTCTGTCGCTGGCTGCCGAGCCCCTCGATGGCGAGCTCGACGACGTCGCCGTCGCGCAGGTAGGGCTGGCCCTCGATCCCCATCGCGACCCCGGCGGGGGTGCCCGTGTTCACCAGATCGCCGGGGTAGAGCGTCATGAAAAGGCTGAGGTAGGCGAGGACCTCGCCCACTCCGAAGATCTGGTCCGCCGTGGTGCCGTCCTGGCGCGTCTCACCGTTCACGCTCAGCGTGAGGGAGAGGTCCTGGACGTCGGCGATCTCGTCGGCCGTGACCAGGTAGGGGCCCATCGGGTTGAAGGTCTCGCAGTTCTTGCCCTTGTCCCAGGTGCCGCCGCGCTCGATCTGGAACTCGCGCTCGGAGACGTCGTTGCTGATCACGTATCCGGCGACGGCGTCGAGGGCCTCCTCGGGGCTCTCGGCGTAGCGCAGCGTGCGCCCCAGGACCACACCGAGCTCGACCTCCCAGTCGGTCTTCTCGGAGCCGCGGGGGATCAGCACGTCGTCGTCGGGGCCGACGACCGTGTCCGGAGCCTTCATGAAGAGGATCGGCTCGGTGGGGAGCTCGGCATGCGTCTCCGCCGCGTGGTCGCGGTAGTTCAGGCCGATGCACAGGATCTTGCCCGGGGCGAGCGGGGCCCCGAAGCGGACGTCCGACGGCCGGTCATCGGATGATGGGAGAGGCGTGGAGGCGTCCACGGCGGGCAGTGTCCCGTCGGCGACGGCGCGGGCGACCTTCTCGATCCCGCCGTCCGCGAGGAACGAAGGGGAAAGCGCGGGTGCCTCTCCGGTCAGTGCAGAGAGGTCGTAAGCGGCGCCGTCCGCTTCGACGGCGAGGCGCTCGGCGCCGACGGCGCCGTGGGCGAAGAACTTCACAGGTCATCCCCTCGGTGGGCGAGCGATACCCTGGCAGGGTAACGCAGACATCCGATGTCTGGCCGAGGCCTCCGAGGGGTGATCCCCGCCCGGATCCGAGGGTCGCGCCCGGGAGGGCCGGGATCAGACCGTCGGCGCCGCGGTCAGCACCCGCGCCTGCTCCTGCGCCCGCAGGGCGAGCTCGACGGCCTTGAACACGTGCTCCTGGGTCATCGAGTTCTCGGTGCGGTGCAGGACGTCGAGGATCAGATCGCCGAAGAAGGGGTAGCCGACCTCGCCGGTGGCGTTCAGCCGGTGCTCGCCCTCGCCGTCGACGAGCAGCACCTGTCCGGGCCCGTTGTCGGTGGTCACGTCCACGTACTTGCGCAGCTCGATGTACCCCTCGGTGCCCAGCACGAAGGTGCGGCCGTCGCCCCAGGTGCGCAGACCGTCGGGCGTGAACCAGTCGACCCGCACGTAGCCGGAGGCGCCGGAGGACAGGGCGATGTGGGCGTCGCCGAAGTCGTCGAGCTCGGGATGCTCGGCGTGGCCGAAGTTGCCGATGGAGCTCGAGAGGATCTCGGCGTCGTCGCTGCCGGTGAAGGTCAGCATCTGCTCGAAGTTGTGCGAGCCGATGTCGGTGAGGATGCCGCCGTAGCGGGCGCGCTCGTAGAACCAGTCGGGGCGGGAGTCGGGATCGCCCAGCCGGTGCGGGCCCATCCCCAGCACCTGGATGACCTGACCGATCGCGCCGCGCTCGATGAGCTGGCCGGCGAGCACGGCCGCCTCGACGTGGATCCGCTCGGAGTAGTAGCAGGCGTACGTGCGGCCGGTGCGCTCGACGGCCTCGCGCGCCTGCGCGAGCTGGTCGAGGGTGGTCAGCGGCGTCTTGTCGGTGAAGTAGTCCTTGCCGGCCTCCATCACGCGGATGCCGAGCGGTGCACGATCGGCGGGCACCGCGGCCGCGGCCACCAGCAGCACGTCGGGATCGGAGAGCACCTGCTCCTCACTCTCGGCGATCCGCACCCCCTCGAAGTGCTCGGCGAAGGCGCGCGCCCGCTCGGGCTGCGGGTCATAGACCCACTTCAGGGTGCCGCCCGCGCCGGTCAGGCCCTCGCACATCCCGGTGATGTGCCCGTGGTCGAGGTGCATCGCGGCGAAGGTGAACTCGCCGGGCTCGACGACGGGGCGGGGCATCGGGGCGGGCGCGTAGTTCGCGCCTTCGGAGACGGCCATGGGAAGTCCTTTCGCGGATGCGGATGCGGATGCGGATGCTGATCGGTGCGGATCGGGTGCGGGTTCGGATCGGGGTGCGGAGCGGACGGGGCGGCGTGCGAGCCGAGCACCGATGCCACCGCGGCGGCGAGCGGAGGGACGCAGTGGCAGATCAGTCCCGCGGCGCGACGGCAGGATCGGCCGCAGCTGCCCCGGGCGCCGTGGCCTCGTCGGAGGCCTCGGCCTGAGCGGTCGCGCCCGTCGGCATGTACCCCTCCTGCGTCCCGACCGACGCGGTCTTCTCGAAGAAGTGCGGCGCCCGTTCGACCAGCGTGCCGGAGCGGTAGTACGGGTCCTCGGCGGTGATCGGGAGGTCCACGACGCGGCGCTCGATGGCGGCCTCGTAGATCGCCGTCACCAGCTCCACGGCGCCGCGACCGTCGTGGCCGGTGACCTGCGGGTCGCGGCCCTCGCGCACGGCGGCCACGACGTCGGCCAGCTGCCCGGCGTGGCGCGTGCGCGTCAGCTGCGGGAGCGTCGCGGCGAACTCCTCGAGCTCGGCGACCACGTCGGCGTCGCCATCGGGCTCGGGGAAGCCGTTGGGGCGGGCGACCTCGGCCGCGACCTCCCACGGCTGGGACACGCTCGCGCGGGCGCCCTGCAGGATGACCTCCTGCTTCTGGCCGTGGTGGACCACGGAGCTGGTGAGCTCGGCGAGGCTGTGCTCGTACTGCAGGATCGCGGCCGAGAGGTCCTCGACCTCGGCGTTGTCGTGCTGGGCGTTGGTCATCATGGCGGTCACCGCACGCGGGCGGCCCAGCAGCCACAGGGTGAGGTCGATGTGGTGGATCGCGTGGTTGAGGGTGGGGCCGCCGCCCTCGGAGGCCCAGGTGCCGCGCCACCACAGGTCGTAGTAGGAGTGGCCGCGCCACCACAGCGAGGCGATGCGGGTGTGCGAGAGCGGGCCGAGCTTCCCGGAGTCGAGCACGGCCTTCAGGCGCACCATCTCCTCGCGCCACCGGTTCTGCGCGATCACCGAGAGCGTCTTCCCGCTGCGCTCCTGTGCGGCGAGCATCGCGTCGCACTCCTCGAGCGAGGTCGCCATGGGCTTCTCGACCACCACGTTCACGCCCGCGTCGAGCACCTGCACCGCCAGCGGCGCATGGGCCGACGGGGGAGTGGCGATCGAGACCAGATCGAGCTCCTCGGCCTCGAGCATCGCGGCGACGTCGTCGTAGACGCGCGCCTCCGCCAGACCGAAGGCCTCCCGCTTGGCCTCCGGCCCGCTCCTGCTCAGGTCCGCGAGGGCGACGATGCGCAGGTCCGGGACCTCGTCGGCCAGCTCGGAGTAGGCGCTGAGGTGGGCATCGGAGATGGCGCCGGTTCCGATGATGCCGACGGTGAACATGTCGAGGTGCTGCCTTCCGTGGTGGGAGGCCGCGAGGCGCGGCGCTGCGTGATCCGAGAGGGCCGGGGCACCGCCGACGACTGCGTGCTCGACTGCTGTGCAAGCGACGGCGGGCGTGCTCCGGACCCCTCGAGATGATCCTCGATCCCGAGTCTTGCGTCGACCCCGCCCGAGGGCAGGGAGATGCCGCGGGTTGCCTCCGGTGCCTCAGACCGTCACGCGCACCTCGGTCAGCGGCACCGCCGCAGGTCGCTCGCAGGTGCTCGCCACCTCGACGCGAGAACCGGTCCGCGAGGACTCGAGCATCGCGTTCATGACCTCGAGGGCGTGCCGGCCGAGCGCCCCGCTCGCGCGCAGCGCCTCGCCGCGCTCGGCCATGTCCTGCAGGCCGATCCCGCGCGAGGACTCCACGTACCCGGCGCTCACCGGGACGCTCTCCCAGCCCTCACCGCCCAGGCGATGCACCTCCACGTCACCGTCGAAGCGGTTGGGGTCGGGCACCGCGAGGGTGCCGGCGGTGCCGTGGATCTCGATCGGATGGATCGAGGTCGCGACCGCGTCGAAGCTCATCACCAGCGTGGAGAGCACCCCCGAGGAGTGCACGAGGATCCCGCTGACGTGCGTGTCGGTCGAGACGGGGATGACCTCGCCCTCGCGCGGACCGGAACCGATGGTGCGCTCGGCGCGGGTGCGCGAGGCCGCCCCGATCACCGCGTCGACCGGGCCCAGCAGGGTCACCAGCGCGTGGATGTAGTAGGGCCCCATGTCCAGCAGCGGCCCGCCGCCGGGCACGTAGTAGAAGTCGGGGTTGGGGTGCCAGCGCTCGTGACCGGGCGTCAGCATGGTGGCGGTGGCGGCGATGGGGGAGCCGATCAGGCCCTCGTCGATCGCCGCCCGGGCGGTCTGCGTCCCCGTGCCCAGCACCGTGTCCGGCGCGGAGCCGACGAGTACCCCGGCAGCGTGGGCCGCCTCGAGCACCGCGGCGCCGTCGGCCGTCTCCACGGCGAAGGGCTTCTCGGCGTAGACGTTCTTCCCGGCGGCGATCGCCTGCCGGTCCACCTCGGCGTGCGCCGCGGGGATGGTGAGGTTCAGGACGGTGTCGACCTCCGGGTCGGCGATCAGGTCGTCGACCCCCAGGGCGCGCACCCCCTCGTGCTCGGCGGCGACGGCCTCGGCGCGAGCGGCGTCGAGGTCGGCGACGGCGACCAGCTCGACATCGGGCAGGGAGGGGAAGGTGGCCAGGTACTGGGCGGAGATGTTCCCGCAGCCGATCATGCCGATCCTCATCGGGCCACCCCCGTCCGGTGGGCGCGGTCGGCGGTCGGCGCGGCATACGGCTCCTCGGAACCGCGCGCGGCCCACAGCAGGCCCCGTTCGACGACCGTGCGGACGCTGGGGTCCTCGAGCACGTCGACGTGGTGCCCGGGGGTCGCCACGAAGATCCGTCCCTTGCCCCACTGCCGGGTCCAGATCGCCGGCGAGGTGATCGGCCGGTGCCACGGATCCCACTCGCGCACCTTCTGGGTGGTGGTGGCGAGCACGTCGATGTAGTCGTCGGAGAGCACCCAGTACTGCTCGGTGACCAGGTCGAAGTCCTCGATGCCGCGGGTGACGGGGTGCTCGGCGGCGGCCGGGAGCATGTTCACCGTGTAGGGGACGTAGTTGTCGGCCTGCTCGCCCCGGCGCTCGTCGGGATGCTTGCCGGGGTGGCAGCCGAACTGGCCGCCGATCAGGGTCAGGTAGTCCGATTCGCTGCGGTAGCTGTCGGCGATGCCGCCGTGCCAGCCGGCCAGGCCCGTGCCCGCCTCGACCGCGGCCCGCAGCCCCTCGAACTGGGGACGCTCGATCGTGGACATCGTCATGCACTGCACGATGAGGTCGACACCGGCCATGTACTCGGCGTCCGCGTAGATCGCGGGGCTCTCCTCGATGCGCACCTCGAAGCCGTGCTCGCGCAGGTGGGGGATGAACAGGTCGGTCGCCTCGACGGGCTGGTGCCCGTCCCAGCCTCCGCGGACGACGAGGGCGGATCGGGTGGTGGTCATCGGGCGGTCTCCTCGGTGGTGGACGCGGTGGACGGGGTGGGGCCGACGGCGGTCCAGCGGGAGTCGTCGGCGTGGCTGGCCTCGACGGCGGCCAGCACGCGCTGCACGCGCAGGGCCTCGTCGAAGGAGGGCGAGGGGTCGGTGCCCTCGCCGATCGCACGCACCAGGTCGGCGATCTCGTGCGTGAAGGTGTGCTCGTAGCCCAGGCCGTGGCCGGTGGGCCACCAGGCGGCGGCGTAGGGGTGCTCGGGCTCGGTGGTGAGCACCCGGGTGAAGCCCTGGCGCCCTGCGGGGGCGGTGGCGTCGTAGGTCTCCAGCTCGTTCATGCGCTCGAAGTCGAAGGCGATCGCGCCGTCGGACCCGTGGAGCTCGATGCGCATCGCGTTCTTGCGCCCCTGCGCCATGCGGGTGGCCTCGAAGGACCCGAGCACGCCGTCCGCGAGGCGCACGGAGAACAGGGCGGTGTCGTCCACGGTGACCTCTCGGCGCTCCCCGGCGGCGTCGCCCTTCCCTCCCAGGCCCTGCATCGCGCCGGCGGCGGGGCGGGTGGGGACCACGGTGGCGAGGGTCCCGGAGACGGACTCGATGTCCGTCCCGGTGATCCACTGGACGAGGTCGACGACGTGCGCGCCGATGTCGCCGAGGGCGCCGGAGCCGGCCGTCTCCTTCTCCAGCCGCCAGGTCATGGGGGCGTCGGCGTCGGCCAGCCAGTCCTGGAGGTACTGGGCGCGGACCTGCCGGAGGTCGCCCACGAAGCCCTCCTCGACGAGCCGGCGGGCGAAGGCCAGGGCGGGCGTGCGCCGGTAGGAGAACCCGCACAGCGAGCGGACGCCGCGGGCGGAGGCCGCGCGGGCCGCGTCCGCCATCTCCTCGGCCTCCGCGACGGAGTTCGCGAGCGGCTTCTCGCACAGCACGTGCTTGCCGGCGGCCAGTGCGGCGAGGGCGATCTCGCGGTGGGTGTCGCCGGGGGTGCAGATGTCCACGAGGTCGATCTCGGGGTCCTCGACGACGTCCTGCCAGCGGGTCGTGACGGACGCGAAGCCGTAGCGCTCCGCCGATGCGGTGAGGGTCTCGCGGCTGCGACCGGCGAGGGTGCGCAGCTCGGGGGTGAGGGGCAGGTCGAAGAACCGGTGCGCGGTGCGCCAGGCGTGGGAGTGGGCAGCGCCCATGAAGCCGTGGCCGATCAGGCCGACGCGCAGCGGGCGGGGGGACGGGCTGGTCATGTCAGGGGTCACGACTCCTCGATGAGCGGACGATGGCGGCGGTGCGGAACAGGGGAGGGCGGGGCGTCGACCACGGGCGACCGCCTCGGACCCGTCCGGGCCGCTGCCGGTGGGCATCCTGACGGGCCAGCCGGATCAGCACGCAGAAGGACGGGGAGAGCCGCCACGGCGACTCTCCCCGTCCCGCGGGTTCGGGTGGGGTCAGAGAATGCCGCCGAGGAGGCCGCCGACGACGCCGAGGACCGAATCGAGAAGGCCGGTGACGAGTTCCATGGTGTGTCCTTTCGCGGGGACGGAGGGATTCCGTCGCGGGCCCTCACCCTCCCCCTGACCTGGCCCGACGTTACCGCCGGGTCACCGGTCGTTACCGCTCCGTGACCGGCCCGTCCGGAGTGCGGGCGGGCGTTGACCTCGTCGTTCACGAACCGGATCGCGCGCGCACCTCGGCCCCGGGTCACTTGCCGGCGCCTGCGGTCATGCCACCCACCAGGTAGCGCCTGCCCAGGGCGTACAGCACGATGATCGGGATCGAGGAGAGCACGACGGCTGCCATCACCACGGGCACGTTGGTCGCGTACTCGCCCTGGAAGGACCACAGGGCCAGCGGCAGCGTGCGCTTGTCCGGGCTCTGGGTCAGGATCAGCGGGAACAGGAAGCCGTTCCACGACATCAGCGCCTGGTAGACGCCGACGGTCACCAGCGCCGGCCGGGTCATCGGGAACGCGAGCCGCCACATCTTCTGCCACTCCGAGCAGCCGTCGATGTCCATCGCCTCGAACAGCTCCCGGGGCACGTCGCGCAGGGAGTTGGAGATGATCAGGATGCTCAGCGGCAGGCCGAAGGCGATGCCGGGCAGCATCAGCGCCGCGAGCGAGTCGTACATGTGCAGGCGGATGATCAGCAGGTAGATCGGGACGATCGTGGCCTGCACCGGGATCGCGAGGCCCAGCAGGAACAGGCTGCGCACGGGTCCGAAGAAGCGTCGGCCGCCGCGGACGATCGAGAACGAGGCCATGAAGCCCATCAGCACCAGCGGGATCACGGTGCCCAGGGCGACCACCACGCTGTTGACGAGGTACATGCCGAAGTCGGCCTCGAGCACAGCCGTGACGTTCTCCAGGGCGAGCGGCGCCGAGGGCAGCACGGGGTTCGAGCCGAAATAGGTCGCGATCGACTTCACGCTGGTGATGGCCACGAAGTAGATGGGCAGCAGCACGGCCACCAGCCAGAGCCAGCCGAAGGCACCGCCGATCCAGTTCCTGCGCATGATCAGGCTCCTTCCATCTGGCTGGCCGAGGCGTCGGTGCCGCCCAGGCGCTGCACGCCGAGCGCGAGCCCGAGGCCCAGGACGACGAGGATCACCGCGAGAGCGCTCGCGACGCCCATCTCGTTGCCGCGGAATCCGGTGAGGTACATGTCCAGCGGCAGGATCCGGGTCGAGCTGCCCGGTCCGCCCTGGGTGAGGACGAAGATGATGTCGAAGTACGTCAGGGCGCCCACGACCATGAGGGTCGAGCTGGTGATGAGCGTGTACTTCAGCTGCGGAAGGGTGATCGAGAAGAACTGCCGCACCCGGCCCGCCCCGTCGATCTCCGCCGCCTCGAACATCGAGCGGGGTATCTGGCGCACCGCACCCTGGTAGATGAGGGTGTGGAAGGGGATGAACTGCCAGGCGATGATCACCAGCAGCACGATCCAGACCAGGACCGAGTCGCCCAGCCAGTTCTGCTTGAGGAAGGGCAGGTTCAGGCCGCTGGCGAGCCCGAAGTTCGGGTCGAGCAGCGACTTGAAGGTGATCGCGATCGCCGCGGAGGACAGCAGCAGCGGCAGGAAGTAGAGGATCGCGAGCACGTTGCGGTACCGCTGCTGGCCGGCGAGGAAGGTGCCCAGCAGGATGCTGAGCGGCGTCTGCAGCAGCCAGGTCGCCACGATCATCAGCACCACGAGGGCGAGGCCGTGCCAGGTGGTCGAGCGGGAGAGCGCCTCGGTCCAGCTGGTCAGGCCCGTGAAGTGGATGGCCCCGATCCCGTTCCACGAGGTGAAGGAGAGCACGAGCACGCCCACCAGTGGCAGCAGCGCGAAGACGCCGAAGAACAGCAGGGCGGGCAGGGCGAAGAGCACGTGGGAGACGTGCACCGGCTCGCGGTGGGGCTCCGTGCCACGCCGCGCGCGGGGAGCCGATTGCCTCCGCGCGCGGGTCTGCGATGCGTCCGCACCCACCCTCACGTCCTGCCTCACGGCCGACGGGCTCGTCATGCTCAGGCCCCCTTGCCGCTGTTCATGTTCTCGGCGAACTGCTCGGGCTCGAGCTTGCCCAGGAACAGCTGCTCCGTGTTGACCAGGAGGTTCTCGGCGTCGGTGGGCTGCAGCGCCTGGTCCCACGACTGGGTGAAGACGGGTGCGTCCTGGATGGACGTGTAGACCCACTGCAGGTAGTCGGCATCGTCGCTCTTGGCGAGCGCATCCTCCTGGCCCTGGATGACGGGGGCGGAGCCGGACTTCACGAAGGCCGCGGCGACGTCGTCGGTCATCATCCCGTCCAGGAAGTAGGACTTCGCGACCGTCTTCTCGTCCTTCGAGGCGGCCGAGGACAGCGAGACGTAGTTGCAGGGGTTGCCGACCAGGTTCTCGAGCTTCCCCTTGCCGCCCTCGATGGTGGGGAAGGGGCCGTAGCCCAGGTGGCCGCCGGAGACGAAGTCCCCGCCGCTGGTCTTCATGCCGCCGTAGGTCCAGCCGCCGTGCAGCATCAGCGCCGCCTTGTCGGACCACAGCAGGGCCTGGTCGGTGTTGGAGTCGGCGGACATCGACTCGAAGCCGTCGGCGAAGGCCTTGGCCTTCAGCAGCTCCTTGACCTTGTTCCCCATCTCCACGACCGCGTCGTCCAGCCAGGCGTCCTTCTTCCCGGCGGCGATGTTCGCGAACACCTCGGGGCCGCCGATGCGATCCAGCAGGTACTCGAGCCACATCATCGAGGTCCAGCGGGATTGGCCGGCCAGCGAGATCGGAGCGGCCCCGCCCGAGTTCGCCTTCTCGACCACGTCCATCAGGTCGTCCCAGGTCTTCGGCGCCTCGGCGCCGATCTTGTCGAGGACCTTCTCGTTGGAGAACATGATGATCGGCTGCGTCGCACCGATCGGCAGGGCGTAGATCTTGTCGTCGACGGTCGCGGCGTCCCACACGGAGTCGACGAAGCCCTTCTTGAAGTCGGAGTTCTCCTCGAGCCACGAGGTGAGGTCGTCGACCTGCTTCTCCTCGGCGTAGGTGCGCAGACCGCCGCCGCCCCAGCCGTAGATGACCGTCGGCGCTTCGCCGGCGCCGATCGCGGTGCGGATCTTCTGCTTGTAGGCGTCGTTCTGGAAGAACGTGATGTCCAGGGTGCCCTTGTCGAGCTCGTTGAAGGCGTCGACGGAGTCCTTGTAGATGCCCTCGTTGGGCTGGCCCGAGAGCTGCCAGATGCTCGCCGAGTTCCCGCCGCCCGAGCCGCCGGAGCCTCCGGAACCGCCCGGCCCCGAGGTGCCGCAGGCGGCGAGGGTCATCGCGGCCGCGCCGGCCGACGCTCCGAACAGGGACCGACGTGAGAGTGAAAAGTTTCGCATGACCTGCTCCTGGCTGTCGTCATTGACGGGGTCGGATGCTGGCGTCGGCCGAGTGCCGGCGCGGAAGAGTAGGAGAAAATTACCAACGGGCGTGGGCGGGGTCAAGAGGGTGAGGCGCGCCGCGGCCGCGGTTGAGATAAGACTGTGACCTGCAAAATCAGTTCGCTGGTCTCTGGGACGCGGGCCGATGGGGTGCAAGTGAGCGGTGATGGTCGAGGTGGGAGCACGGGCGACCCTCGCGTCGCGTGGTGACGGGATCGGCAGCGGGTGCGCCAACCGAAAGTTTCGAAAGTGGTTATGCTGAGCCGATGAGGTCCCCGGCGAGGAAGGTGTGGTGATGACGCAGGAGGAAGGAACCGGGCGACGGGTCACGCTGGCCGATGTCGCGGCGCGCGCAGGCGTCTCGCTCGCCACCGCCTCGAAGGTGATGAACGGTCGCTCCGACGTCGGCTCCGGTGCGCGCTCCGTGGTCGCGGAGGCCGCGGAGACGCTCGGCTACCAGCGCCGCACCCGTCGCGGGGACGGTCGGCGCGCTGTCGCCGTCTACCTGCGCTCCCTGGACAGCCCGTACATGATCGGTGTGCTCGAGGGGATCGAGCAGGCGGCACGACGTGCGGGCGTCGAGCTGCTGGTCAGCAGCTCCGGCGACGGGGAGCTCGACCGGTCGTGGTTCACGCGGGCCGCGGCGGCCGGGGCGGAGGGGATCGTCGCCGTCACGGCGAACATCGACGAGCGCCACCAGCGCTGGAGCCGCAGCCTCTCCCTGCCGCTCATCCTTATCGACCCCATCCTGCGGGGCCTCGACGCGGAGGGGGCGCTGACCGTCGCCGCGACCAACTGGGAGGGCGGCGAGGCTGCTGTGCGGCACCTGCTAGACCTCGGGCACCGCCGGATCGGCATCCTCGCCGGCCCCGGCGACTCGGTCCCCGCGCGGCAACGCCTGCAGGGGTACTACAGCGCCCTGCGGCAGGCGGGCATCGAGGTGGAGGACGAGCTGGTGGACGCCTCGGGCTTCGGCTACGAGGCGGGGGAGGCCGGCGCCGGCAGGTTGTTGGACCTCGCCTCCCCTCCCACGGCCATCTTCGGCACCTCCGACAGCCTGGCGGCAGGAGCCCTGCGAGCGGCTCGGGCGCGCGGACTGTCTGTCCCGGACCAGCTCAGCGTCATCGGCTTCGACGACACGATGATCACCCGCTGGACCTTCCCGCAGCTCACGGCCGTGCGCCAACCGCTGTTCTCGATGGGGCAGGTCGCCGTGGAGCGGGTGCTCGCGCTCGCCGCCGACCCCGGCGTGTTCTCACACCCTTTCAAGCTCGAGACGCAGCTGGTCGAGCGGGAGTCCACGGCGGCGCCCGACGGCACACGGGAGGACGGCGCCGCGGGGTGAAGCCCGGCCCTGGCCAGCGCACGCCCCCGACAGTGGGATGTTCGGCCTACGGCATCACCACATGCGCCTGCACCGGCAGGTGATCACTCGGGAACACGCCGCCCGGCCGCAGGTCGCAGATCCGCGCGTCCAGCACGCGCACACCCTGGCTGAGCAGGATCCAGTCGATCCGGAAGTCCGACTCCTCGACCTCGCCGAAGCAGGGGAAGGTCGACAGGTGCGGGCTCAGTCGCTGCTCGGCCGCATGCCACGAGTCCTGCAGCCCGCCCCGTTCCACGAGAGTCTCGTAGGCGGGGGAGTCACCGGCCACGGAGTTGAAGTCGCCGGTGGTGATCGTCGGCAGACCCCACAGGTCGAACTGGCGCAGCCGGTCGGCGATCAGCTGCGCGCCCTTGGTCTGCGCCTGGGTGATCACGTGGTCGAGGTGGGTGTTCAGGTGCACGAGCTGTCGGCCCGTCACGCTGTCGCGCAGGCGCACCCAGGTGGCTCCTCGGGGGTTGTTGTTCCCCCAGCTCAGCGACGCGATCGTGCGCGGGGTGTCCGAGAGCCAGAACTGATCCCAGGCGATCAGGTCGAAACGCTCGGCATCGAAGAAGATCGGGTTGATCAGCCCCTGGCTGCCGCCCTTCACCCCCATGGTGCCGACGGCGCGGTAGGAGGGGCCGAGGCCGGACTCGATGGGACCGAAGGTGTGGGTCTGCATCTCCTGCAGCCCCAGCAGATGCGGGCGCTCGGAGGCCATCAGGGCCTCGATCGCGGGCGCGCGGCCCGCCCAGTGCTCCGGCTCGCCGGGCGAGGTCGAGTCGGTCTGGAAGAGCGCGTTGAAGCTCATCACGTGGAGGGCGTCATCAGCCATGTCGGGGTCCTTCCGGTGGTCCTGCCGAGGTTTGTCTCCGCGGGTGGGTGGGGTCGTCGGTGCCGCGGGGGCGTCGTCGGTCGTGCGGGACTGCTGGGTCGTTGCCGTGGGGTAGCCGTTCGTCCGATGGCTCCTGGTGAGGTCTCAAGGCCCCAGGAGGCTCGAGACCTCACCAGGAGCCATCGAACGTGCGCCGTCCATCGCCGATCAGCCCTGCTGCGGCAGCCGGGCGATGATCGCCTCGGCGAAGCGGTCGACCACCTCGGGCACCAGGTGCAGGTTGAACGTCGGCTCGAACAGCTCGGCCTCGAGCAGCACGAGTCCGTGCTCGGCGGAGTCCACCGTATCGATCCTCGCGTACAGCGGCATCTGCTGCCCGGTGGCGCGGGTGACGGCGGCTAGCGCACGCTCGGCGAACGCTCTCTCGGCCTCGCTCGTCTCCACCACCACCGGGTTCTCCTGGTAGACGCCGCCGATGAGCCCGCCGCCGCGGGCGAGCAGGGCGCCCTTGGCGATCGCGTGGGTGAAGTGCCCGTCGAGGAGGTAGAGGGCCTTCTCCGCGCCGGCCGAGAGCTCGGGGATCTCCGGCTGCAGCATCACGACGCCGCCCTCGGCGAGGATCTCGCGTCCCAGGGAGAGCGCGGCAGGGGAGTCGGCCGAGAACAGGCCCGTCATCCGCGCCCCGGCGCCGACGGCCGGCTTGAGGACGACGTGGTCCTCGCCGTCCCCTCGGGCGAGATCGTCCAGCGCCCGGGTCAGAGATTCCTCGTCCTCGTGGTAGCTGGTGGGAACCCCCGCGACGCCCTCGGCCTCGAGGGCGGCGAGGTAGCGCTTGTCCATGTTCCAGCGCACCAGCGCCGGGTCGTTCAGCACCCGTGAGGCCGTGCCCGCGCGCTCGAGCCAGGCGTCGAAGGCGCGCGGCTCCAGGGTGTAGTCCCACGGGCTGCGCAGCACCAGGAGGTCCCAGGCGGACCAGTCGAGGTCCTCGTGCCAGTCCAGCCGGGCGGAGCGGTGTCCGCGCGCTTCGAGCGCGGCCACCAGGGGCTTGGAGTCGTTGTCGTAGTCGAGCTCGCTGTAGAAGGAGTCGCTGGTGCCGATGATGCCGATGGAAGCCACGGTCCCAGCGTAGGTGGGCCGCTGCTCGAGCGGCGGCGGTATCGCTCTTCGGACCAGGAGCTTCGCAGCCCCCGCGGGATGGTCTACGATGCGGGAAAGCGATTACCGGCAGTCGGTGGCTTCGATGTCGATCTGCTCCCTGCTTCCTGCTTGACGCTTCCTGCTTCCGCGATCCCCGACCCGGCACCGGCGCCGGACCCCAGGAGACCTCCATGACCGAGCGACGCATCGGCATCATCGTCAACGGCGCGAGCGGCCGCATGGGCTACCGCCAGCACCTCGTGCGCTCCCTGCTGGCGATCCGCGACCAAGGCGGCGTCGAGCTCGCCGACGGCACCCGGCTGGTCCCCGACCTGCTGCTGGTGGGCCGCAACGAGGAGAAGCTGCGCACCATCGCCGAGCGTCACGGCCTCACGGAATGGACCACGGACCTCGATGCGGCCCTCGCCGCGCCGGGCTACGAGATCTACTTCGACGCCCTGGTGACGAACCTGCGGGTCGCGAACATCCGGAAGGCGATCGCCGCCGGCAAGGCGATCTACACCGAGAAGCCCACGGCCGAGACCCTCGAGGACGCCCTCGCACTGGCCCGCGAGGCGAGGGATGCCGGGACCGTCAGCGGCGTCGTCCGCGACAAGCTGTACCTGCCGGGTCTGCTCAAGCTGCGGCGACTGGTCGACTCCGGCTTCTTCGGCCGCGTGCTCTCGGTGCGCGGCGAGTTCGGCTACTGGGTGTTCGAGGGCGACGGGCAGAGCGCGCAGCGTCCCTCCTGGAACTACCGCTCCGAGGACGGCGGCGGCATCGTCGCCGACATGTTCCCGCACTGGAACTACGTGATCGAGAACCTCTTCGGCCGCATCCAGGACGTCTACGCCCAGACCGCCACCCACATCCCCGAACGCTGGGACGAGCAGCACCGCAGGTACACGGCCACGGCCGACGACGCCGCCTACGGCGTGCTCCGGCTCGAGGGCGGGGCGATCGTGCAGATGAACTCCAGCTGGGACACCCGTGTCCACCGCGACGAGCTCGTCGAGTTCCACGTCGACGGGACCCGGGGGAGCGCCGTCGTCGGCCTGTGGGGTGCGCGCATCCAGCCCCGCGAGGCGACCCCCAGGCCTGTCTGGAACCCCGACGTCCCCGACCCCCACGACTACCGCGCCGACTGGCAGGAGGTCCCCGACAACGCCGGCCCCGACGGCTTCGACAACGCCTTCAAGGCGCAGTGGGAGGACTTCCTGGCGCACTGGGCCGAAGGGCGCACCTACCCCTACGACCTGCTCGCCGGCGCCCGCGGTGTACGACTGGCCGAAGCGGCGCTGACCAGCGCCGCCGAGGGGCGCCGCATCACCCTCGAGCCGCTCACGGAGGCCTGAGACCGATGCCCGAGACCACCTCCCGGCTCGCCCTGCTCGACCAGGACGGCCGGCTCACGGCGGCCGAGCTCCCCGCCGCCGCAGCGTTCACCCGCCCCACCTCCCCGCTGCGCTCGCGCGTGGTCTACGCGGCCTCCCACGTGGTCCCCCGCGCACACGCCGACAACACGCCCGGCGCCGCGGCCGAGATCGACTGGGATGCCACCCTCGAGGTCCGCCGCACGATCTGGTCCTGGGGTCTCGGTGTCGCCGACGCCATGGACACCGCCCAGCGCGGCATGGGCCTGGACGCCGCGGCCACCCGCGAGCTGATCGCCCGCAGCGCCGACGCCGCCCGCGAGGCCCTCGCCGATCCGGCCATCGCCGCCGTCTTTCCTCAGGATGCTGAGGTGAGCGATCTGGTGGTCGCGGGCGTCTCGACCGATCAGCGCCCCGAGCCGGACCTCTCTCTGGACGAGATCATCACCGCCTATCGCGAGCAGCTCGCAGCGACCGAGGCGACCGGCGCCGGCGCCGTGCTCATGGCCAGTCGACATCTCGCCCGCACCGCCCAATCGGCAGAGGACTACGAGCGGGTCTACCGCGAGGTCCTCGAGGCGGCGAGCGCCCCGGTGGTGCTGCACTGGCTGGGCACCGCCTTCGACCCGCGGCTCGAGGGCTACTTCGGCTCCGGCGACACCGCCGCCGCGTCCGACACGCTGCTGCGCATCATCGAGCAGGACCCCTCACGGATCCGCGGGGTCAAGATGAGCCTGCTGGATGCCGACGCCGAGATCGCCGTGCGCGAGAGACTGCCCGAGGGAGTCCTCCTGCTCACCGGCGACGACTTCCACTTCGCCCGCCTGATCCTCGGTGACGACGATGCCGAGAGTCCCACCGGCGTGACCGGCGCCGACCGCTCCTTCTCGCACGCACTGCTCGGAGCCTTCGCGGCGACCGCCCCCGCCGCCTCCGCCGCGATCCAGGCGCTCGACGCGGGCGAGAGGGAGCGGGCCCGCGCGATCCTCGAGGACGCGGAGCGGCTCGCCCGCCAGGTCTTCGCCGCCCCGACCTACCACTACAAGGCCGGCATCGCGTTCCTGTCCTGGCTGAACGGCCACCAGCACGCCTTCCAGATGGTCGGCGGGCTGCACAGCGCCCGCAGCCTTCCCCACCTCTCGCGCATCATCGAGCTCGCTGCGGCCACCGGCAACCTCGAGGACCCGCCGCTCGCTGCCGAGCGCTGGCACGCGATGCTGCGCCTGAACGGCATCGACCCGAGGGAGGCTCTCGCATGAGCGCGGCCAGCACACCGAGCACACCGAGCACACCGAGCACACCGAGCGCACCGAGCGCGCCCACCGCGCCCAGCACACCCATCACCTCGTCGTCGGCCGGACCGGCCACCGTCCCCCGCCTGTCGCTGAACCGGTGGAGCGTGCGCACCACCCCGGTCGACGAGGTCCTGGGCGCGTGCGCGCGTCACGGGATCGGCGGCATCGGCCTCTGGCGTCAGGACGTCGAGCAGCTCGGGCTCGAAGCCCTGCGCCGGCGGATCGACGAGGCGGGGCTCGCCGTCACCAGTCTGTGCCGAGGCGGCTTCTTCACCGCGGCCGACGAAACCGAGCGCCGCGCGGCCCTCGAGGACAACCGTCGCGCGATCGACGAGGCCGTCGGACTCGGCACCGACGTGCTGGTCCTGGTCGTCGGCGGACTCACCCATGAGGACAAGGACCTGGACGCTGCCCGCGCCCGCGTCACCGAGAACATCGCACGCCTCGCTCCCTCCGCCGAGCAAGCCGGGGTACGCCTGGCGATCGAACCCATGCACCCGATCTTCGCGGCCGACCGCGGCGTCGTCTCCACCCTCGACCAGGCGCTCGACATCGCCGAGGAGATCGGCAGCCCCGCCGTCGGCGCGATCGTGGACACCTACCACGTGTGGTGGGACCCGAACCTGCCCGCGGCGATCGCCCGAGCGGGCGCGAGCGGTCGCCTGCTGGGGTACCAGGTGTGCGACTGGAACCTGCCGCTGGCCGCGCAGACCCTGCATTCGCGCGGATACATGGGCGACGGCTACATCGACTTCCCCGCGATCACCGCACGGGTGCGGGACGCCGGATGGGAGGGCCCGATCGAGGTCGAGATCTTCAACGAGGACGTCTGGGCGAGCCCGGTGGACGAGGCCGTGCGCACCATCCGCGAGCGGTTCGAGCAGCTGGTGCTGCCCAGCGCCTGAGCGGCCTCAGGACTCCCGCGCAGTGCTCTCGCGCAGCACGACCTCGCCGCGGGCGGCCCACGTGACATCGGAGTCCTCATCGGCATCCATCACCCACTCCACGGCCGTGGCCGCGAGCTCCTCGAGGGGCAGGGCGAGGGTGGTCAGGGTGGGGCTGGAGTCCTCGCCGTCGGGCACCCCGCCGAAGCCGGCGACGGCCACGTCCTCGGGCACGCGCAGGCCCTGTCGGCGCAGCTCGCCGATCGCACCGAGTGCCATCACGTCGACCGGGGCGAGCAGGCACAGTGGCCCGTCGGCGCCGTCCGCGGGCTGCTCGCGCAGGTGCGCGGCGATCGCGCGGCCCAGCGCGTACCCGCCCTCCCGGTCCAGGGACGCCTCGAGTGTCAGCTCCGGTTCGAGGTCACCCGCGGCGAGGGCGGCCAGGAAGGCGCCGGTGCGGTGCGCGGCCGACGGGACCGGCCCGTGGGCACCGACCACGACGAAACGGCGATGCCCCTCGACCATCAGCGCGGTCGCGAGCGCCCGGGCGCCCTCGTCGTCGCCGACGTCGATGGTGCGGCCGACGCCCGGGGACTGCCCGATCCCCACGACCCGCCCACCGTTGCGATGGAACCCCTGCAGCAGGGCGCTCAGCCCCTCGTCGGAGGCCGCGCCGTAGGAGGAGGAGCCGACCAGCACCAGGGCGTCCACCCGCTGGGCGATCAGGGAACGGATCGCCCGTGCCTCGGTCTCGGCGTCGCGATCGGTCTGGGTGAGCAGGAGCTGGGCCCCCGAGGCGAACACGCGCTGCTGGATCGCCCGTGCGATCGTCGCGAAGTAGGGGTCGGCGATGTCGTGGACGACCAGGCCGATCAGTCCCGAGCGGGAGCGGGCGAGGGCCTGGGCCTGGGCGTTGGTGACGTAACCGAGCTTGGTGGCCGAGTGCTGCACCTTCTCGGCGACGTCCTTCCCGGGGACCCTCGCGGAGCCGTTGAGCACCCGGGACGCGGTGGCCAGGGAGACCCCGGCGTCGCGCGCGACGTCGGAGAGGCGGACGGCGGGCATGCGGCCTCCTGCGGGAACGGTGCGGACGCACCGGACCGGCGCGCTGGTGGGCAGGATACGTGGGCCGAGGGGGCGTGAGGTCAGGGTCCGAGCAGCCGGTCCACGTAGTCGTTGCGCAGCACGCGGCGCGGGTCGAGCTCCTCGCGCAGGGCCCGGAAGTCCTCGAGCCGTGGGTACTGCGCTCGCACGTCCTCGGGATCCGTGGTGAACACCTTGGCCCAGTGCGGGCGCGGGGCGAACGGGGCCAGGGCCTCCTCGATCTCGGGCAGGAGGGCCACCACGGCCTCCGGATCGCGGCGCCACGTGAAGTGCAGGCAGGCGCTCACGCGATCGTGGGCGGGGCTCAGCCAGAGATCGTCGGCCGCGAGGCTGCGCACCTCCGAGACGTGCAGCAGCGGGCGGATCCTCTCGCCGAGCGTGCACACCGCCGCGAGCGCCGACCCGGCCTGCTCGCGCGGCACGAAGTACTCCGACTGGATCTCCTCGCCGCTGCTCGGGGTGAACTCCATCCGGAAGTGCGGCAGGCGCTCGAAGGACGGTCCGGGCTCGCCGCTCTGATCCGTGCAGAAGGTGGGCGGCATCCCGGGCGCGGGGTGCACGGGGCCCGGCGCACGACGGGCGC
Organism: Brachybacterium endophyticum; assembly: GCF_003130585.1. Lineage (GTDB taxonomy): Bacteria > Actinomycetota > Actinomycetes > Actinomycetales > Dermabacteraceae > Brachybacterium > Brachybacterium endophyticum. The sequence goes on from NZ_QFKX01000001.1 coordinate 226,523, forward strand.
CGTGCCAGGTCTCCGGCAGGGGATCGGTCGCAGGGGCGCTCACGGCCTGCTTCACCCACACCTGCGCCGCGGCACCGTCCCAGCGGTGGAACAGGCTCACGCTGTACGCGCTCGAGAGCACGGCGCCGATCCCGGCGTCGTCCATCCGGTCGGCCGGGAGGTCGAGATAGACCGCCTGGCGCACGGAGAACGCGGGGACCAGGTCCAGCTCGAGGGCGGTGACGATGCCGAGGGTGCCGAGCGAGAGCACCAGGCCGTCGAACACCGCCGGGTGCTCCTCCCGCGAGTACCGTCGCAGCTCGCCGTCGGCGGTGACCATCTCGAGGCCGCGCACGCTCGAGGCCAGCGAGCGCTGGGCGTCGCCCGAACCGTGGGTGCCGGTCGCGCTCGCCCCTCCCACCGAGATGTGGGGGAGGGAACCCATCGTCGGCAGCGCGAGTCCCGCCTCGTCGAGGGCGAGGGCGAGCTCCCCGTAGCGCACCTGCGCCCCCAGCCACACGCGGCGCCGGGCGGTGTCGATCTCGATCCGCGCCGGAATCCGCTCGAGGCTCACGAGGTCCGCGTCCGACGCGGCGACCTGCGAGAACGAATGGCGTGTGCCGAGCGCCCGGATCCGGTCGGAGCGGCCGACGAGGGCCTGCAGCGCGGCCACGCTCGTCGGACGGTGCAGGGGGCCGGGCCCCAGGTCGACGCTCCCGGACCAGCTGAGGCCGGGTGCGGCGTCCCGGGGCGGGGAGCCGCCGGTCGGCGCGGATCCCGCCGGCGATCCCGGGGTCGCCATCGCTCAGAACCCCTGGGCGAGGCGGTGGTAGACCTGGTTCACGCGCAGCTCCTGGGCGAAGGAGCGGGTGGTCGTGCCCTCGTCGATCACGGCGAGCTCGAGCCCCGCGATGCCGGCGAGGTCCTGCCAGGTCTCCAGGTCCGTCGCCGTGGTCATCACCGTGTGGTGGGCCCCGCCCGCGCTCAGCCAGCACTCGGCCGAGGTCTCCAGGCTCGGCTCCGGCTCCCACACGGCGCAGGCGACGGGCAGGTTCGGCAGCGGCTCGTCGGGCTCGACGACGTCGACGACGTTGGCCAGCAGCCGGAAGCGCTCGCGCATGTCGCTCATCGCGATCACGAGCGCGGGGCCGGGATCGGCGGTGAAGGTCAGGCGCACCGGGTCCTCGCGGTCCCCGATCCCCAGCGGATGGATCTCGAGCGACGGCTTCGCGGTGGTCAGTGAGGGGGAGACCTCGAGCATGTGGGCGCCCAGGATCTTCTCCCGGCCCGGTGTGAGCTCGTAGGTGTAGTCCTCCATCAGGGAGGCACCGCCGGGCAGGCCGTACCCCATCACGTTCGCGACCCGCACCAGGATCGCGGTCTTCCAATCGCCCTCGGCCCCGAAGCCGTAGCCCTCGGCCATCAGGCGCTGCACGGGCAGGCCGGGCAGCTGGCGCAGACCGCCCAGGTCCTCGAAGTTCGTGGTGAAGGCCCCGAAGTCGCCCTCCTCGAGGAAGTGTCGCAGCCCCAGCTCGAGACGCGCGCCGTAGCGCAGGGAGTCACGGCGCACGCCGGCCTCCCGCAGCTCGGGGGCGACCTCGTACTCGGCGTCGTAGACGGCCACGAGCTCGTCGACCGCGGACTCCTCGACGCCGTCCACGACCTCGACCAGGTCGTTCACGCCCCAGGTGTTCACCGAGACGCCCAGGCGCAGCTCGGCCTCGGTCTTGTCGCCCTCGGTCACGGCGACGTTGCGCATGTTGTCGCCGAAGCGGGCCAGGCGCAGCGAGTGCATCTCGGCCCAGCCGGTCGCCGCGCGCGCCCAGCGCCCGATGCGCTGCTGGACGCGCGTGTGCGAGGCGTGGCCGACGACGGTGGTGCGCTCGATGCCGAGTCGCGAGGCGATGTAGCCGAACTCGCGGTCGCCGTGGGCGGCCTGGTTGAGGTTCATGAAGTCCATGTCGATGCTCGACCAGGGCAGCGCCTCGTTCGCCTGCGTGTGCAGGTGCAGCAGCGGGGTCTGCAGGGCGTCCAGGCCCAGGATCCACATCTTGGCCGGCGAGAACGTGTGCATCCAGGCGATCACCCCCACGCAGGCGGGATCCGCGTTCGCCGCCAGGGCCACCTCGCGGATCGCCTCGCGAGAGACCAGCACCGGCTTCCAGACGATCCGCACGGGGATGTCGCCCGCGCCGTCGAGGGTCTCGGCGATGGTGCGGGACTGCTCGGCGACCTGGTCGAGCGTGTCCTGACCATACAGGCCCTGGCTGCCGGTGAGGAACCAGATCTCGCGGGTCTCGAAGGGGTTGTCCACGGCGACTGCCTTCCACGGGAGGGGACCGGACCGCACTGGCCGGTAACAGGGGCACCCCAAGTGTGAACGTTGACATATCGTCGCGTCAATTCTGTCCATGCGCCGACGGGGCGCCGGCCCGGATCCCCGGACTGGCGCCCCGTCGTGGCGTGGGGGTCGGTCGCGCCGTGCGGCCGACCGGGACACGGTCAGGAGCTCTCGGTGGAGCTGCTGTGCCGCGCGGACTTCTCCCCACGCTGGCGGCCCCTGAAGGCGCCGTGTGTGCGGGACAGGCGGTAGTCGATCCGCTCGTCGACGAAGCTGCCCAGCTCCTCGTTCTCGGTCAGGTTCGAGCCGAGCTCGCCGGAGATGTGCCGCGTGACCCGCTCGAGCCGGCGGATCTGCTCGTGCTGCTTGAGCACCGCATGGTCCAGTCCTAGGGCCTTGACCAGCGCCACGCACATCAGCAGCAGGATCACGCAGAAGGGAAGCGCCGTGACCAGCGATCCGGCCTGGAGCGCCTCCAGGCCGCCCGAGAGCAGCAGGGCGATGGCCAGGAAGCCCTCCAGCAGCGCCCACATCACGCGCGACCAGATCGGTGGGTTCGGATGCCCGCCCGATGCGAGCATGTCGACCACCAGCGAGCCCGAGTCAGAGGAGGTGATGAAGAAGATGGCCACCAGGATGATTCCGAGGATCGAGAGCAGGCCCGTCGCCGGGAACCCGTCGAAGATCCTGAACAGCGACTCCTCGGGGGTGATGTCAGCGAGGTCGCCGGCGCCGAACCACTGGCGGTACAGCCCGTTGCCGCCCCAGACGGCGAACCAGATCATGCCGACCAACGACGGCACCAGCAGCACACCCGCGATGAACTGGCGCACCGTGCGGCCGCGGGAGATGCGGGCGATGAACACGCCCACGAACGGCGACCAGGCGATCCACCAGCCCCAATAGAACAGGGTGTTGCCGGCGAACCAGGTCTGGGCGTCCTCGGAGCGCTGGTAGGCGCCCACGTCCAGGGTCAGGTTGAAGAAGTTCCCGAGGTAGATCCCGAGGGACTCCACGAAGTTCTGTGCGAGGAAGACCGTGGGGCCGAAGACGATCGCGGCGATCATCAGCAGGCCGGCGAGGGAGAGGTTCGCGTTGGACAACCACTTGATCCCGGCGCCGACACCGCTGACCACCGACAGCGTGGCCAGGAAGGTGATGCAGACGATCAGGACGATCATGAAGGTGTTGGTGGCCTTGCCGACGAGGCCGATGGCGATCAGGCCGGCGGTGATCTGCTGGACGCCCAGGCCCAACGATGTGGCGATGCCGAAGACCGTGCCGACGATCGCGAGCACGTCGATCACGTCGCCGACCCAGCCCTTGACCCGCTCGCCGAACACGGGCTCCAGAGCCCAGCGGATGGAGACCGGACGCCCGCGCCGGTGCACGGCGTAGGCGACGGCCAGGCCGATCACCGCGTAGGCGGCCCACGGGTGCAGGCCCCAGTGGATGAAGGTCTGGGACATGGCCATGCCGGAGAGCTCGGCGCCTCTCCCGTCCCAACCGGGCTTGACGTTGTTCGTCGTGAAGCCGAGCGGCTCGGCCACGCCGTAGAAGACCAGGCCGATGCCCATCCCGGCGGCGAACAGCATCGCGAACCACGACAGCAGCCCGAACTCGGGCTCGTCGTCGTCGCGGCCGAGTCGGATGCCCCCGTAGGGGGACAGGGCCAGCGCGATCGCGAAGATGACGAAGACCCCGATCGAGAGCATGTAGAACCAACCGAGATCCGCCACCACCCAGTTCTGTGCGCCCGTGAGCGCCGTGTCGATGGCGTCGGGGAAGATCACCGCGAGCAGGGCGATGCCCAGGATGATCACCAATGCGGGGACGAAGACGGCCGGGGCGACCGTGCCGCGGGCGATCCGCGCACCCTGCCGGCGCAGCTTCTGGGTGATCTGGTCGTCGGAGTCCTCGTCCGCGATCTGCAAGGAGCGGGGGAGGTGGACGGTCTCGGGGAGGTGGTCGGGCCACAGGCCCGGTTGGTTCTCCTGTGTCGGGCCCTGTTCCTGGCCGGGCGGGCCGTTCTGTCCGGTGGGGTTCTCGGGCGCACTCATGTGCTGCGTCCTCTCACTGTCAGAGGGTGCCCCGCGGCGCGACGGTGGAAGCGCATCGTCGACGGAGACGAGAAGACGGGCTGCGCACTCGGCACGGCGACGCGGGAGATGCGGGACGAATCGGGCAAGGGGGATTCGATCCTCTCACAGGAATGGGCGTTCGTGCCGTTCGTGCGGCGCGACGGCTGATGCCGCGGGGCGGGCCGACGTCAGGCGCCGGTGCGCTCGGGGTCGGTCGGATCCTGGCCGTAGACGTTCTGGTAGCGCTCGAAGAGGGAGTCGACCTGGGTCTGCGCGATCGGCAGCGGTTCGCCGAGCTGACGGGAGACGTGCACCGTGCGGGCGACCTCCTCGCACATGACGGCCGCCTTCACGGCGTCGCGGGCGTCCTTGCCGATGGTGAAGGGGCCGTGGTTCTGCATCAGGACCGCTCGCGAGCGGGAGTCGCGGAGGGTCTCGACGATGCCCCGGCCGATCGAGTCGTCGCCGATCACGGCGAAGGGGCCCACCGGGATCGGGCCGCCGAACTCGTCGGCCATCATCGTCAGCACGCAGGGGATCTCCTCGGCGCGCGCCGCCCAGGCGGTTGCGTAGGTCGAGTGGGTGTGCACGACCCCTCCGACCTGCGGCATGTGCGCGTAGACGTAGGCGTGGGCCGCGGTGTCGGAGGAGGGGGAGAGCACGTCGGGCGTGCCGTCCTCGATCTTGCGACCGTCCAGCGTGCACACGACCATCGCCTCGGGCGAGAGCACGTCGTAGGAGACGCCCGAGGGCTTGATGACGAGCAGCCCGGGCACCTCGCCCGTGCCCGGATCGCTTTCGGCGGTGCCCGTGCCGGGTACCCGCTCGGAGACGTTCCCGGCGGTCCAGACCACCAGGCCGTTGCGGGGCAGCTCCGCGTGCAGGGCGGCGACGCGTTCACGGGTCGCCGCGACGGCCTTCTGCACGTCCCGGGGCAGATCGGTGAGGGCGAGGGTCATGAAGTCTCCTGGCGACGATGGCAACGTTCACACTATGGGGCCGACGGGCGTCGCGCAAGACGACGCACGGGGTCGACGGGGCGCGATGACCTGCGCAGCAGTCCTGCGCGGTCGCCGCGGCGAGGTCAGTCGATCGACTCCCCGGCGAGCCGCTCGACGGGCAGCGCGTCGCGGTAGGAGCGCAGCCACTCGGCGTAGCCCTTCGCGCCCTCCGTCGTCGGCTCGAGGGTCCTGACCTCCTGGGAGGCGAAGACCTCGTCGGCCAGGAAGCCCGCGAGCGCGTCGGTGGGGGAGGAGTCGTCCCCGCCCTGGGCCCGGCGTGCGGTGTGGGCCGCGAGCAGTGCCATCCCCCAGGCGCCGCCCTCGCCGGCCGATTCGCCGAGGGCGACCGGGGTGCGCAGGGCGTCGGCGAGGACCTGCTGGGCGACGCCCTGGGTGCGGAAGATGCCGCCGTGGGCGTACATGACGTCCAGGCCCACCTTCTCCTCCTCGAGCAGCACCTCCATGCCCACCGCGAGCGCCCCGAAGGCGCCGTGCAGCTGGGCGCGCATCAGGTTCTCGAGCGTGAAGTCGGCCTGCTGGGTGCGCACGAGCAGGGGGCGGCCCGAGGCGACACCCGTCTGGTGCTCGCCCGAGAGGTAGTTGAAGGACAGGACGCCGCCGGCGTCGGCCGCGCCGTCGGCCCCGGCCGCGAACAGCGTCGCGTAGAGCTCCTCGGTGTCGACGTCCTTGCCCAGCAGCTGCGCGAACCGGGAGAAGACCCCCAGCCACTGGTCGAGGTCGCCGGTGCAGTTGTTGGTGTGGATCATCGCGACCGGGTCGCCCGAGGGCGTGGTGACCATGTCGATCTCCTCGCGGGGCGTCGACAGCCCGCCCTCGAGGACGACCATCGCGAAGGCGCTGGTGCCGGCACTGACGTTGCCGGTGCGCGGGGTGATCGCCTGCGTGGCGACCATGCCGGTGCCCGCGTCGCCCTCGGGTGGGGCGGTGATGGCGCCGGCCTCGAGGGTGCCGCTGGGATCCAGGAGCTTCGCCCCCTCCTCGCTCAGCGTCCCGGCGTCCTGGCCGGCCACGAGCACCTCGGGGAGCAGGTCCGCGAGGTCCCACGGGACGTCGGCCACGGCGTCCAGGTTCGCGAAGGTGCTCAGCAGCTCGCGGTCGTAGTCGACCCCGTCGGTCCCGGAGGCGATCGGGAACATGCCGCTGGCATCGCCCACGCCCAGCACGGCGCGACCGGTCAGGGCGCGGTGCACGTGCCCCGCGAGGGTCGTGATCGCGGCGACCTGGTCGACGTGCTCCTCCCGGCCCAGCACCGCGTGCAGCAGGTGCGAGACGCTCCAGCGCAGCGGGATGTTCTGCCCGAACGCCTCGGAGAGCATCGAGGCGGCGTCACCGGTGTAGGTGTTGCGCCAGGTGCGGAAGGGCGTGAGCAGCTCGCCCTTCTCGTCCAGGGCGATGTAGCCGTGCATCATCGCGGAGATTCCGAGGGACCCCAGGCGGGCGAGGGCGACGTCGTACTCGGAGCGCACGGTCTCGGCGAGATCGGAGAAGCACGCGGCCAGCCCCTCCCAGACGGCCTCCATCGGATAGGTCCAGCTGTCGTCGACCAGCTGGTTCTCCCAGGCGAAGGAGCCGGTGGCGAGCAGCTCCCCGCCCTCGTCGACCAGGGCGGCCTTGATCCGGGTCGATCCCAGCTCGATGCCCAGATGGGCATGTCCCTCGGAGATGAGGGTCGCGGCATCGGGTCGGCTCCGGGTCACAGTCTCGTGGGTCATGCGCCCATTCGATCAGGTTCCGCTGGAAAAGGCGACGCGGCCACGGCGGGCGCAGCCCACCTCCCGGATCATGAGACGGCCAGCAGCGCTCCCGCGACCACTCCGGCGACGAGCACGGCCCCCGCGATGCCCGTCGAGGCACGCCACGAGAGGGACCTGCCCACCATCACCAGCGAGGGGAGGCTGACGGCGCTCAGGCAGATCAGCGCGATGCCCTGCGCCCACGGGCTCCCACCCAGCGCCGCGAGCGCGAGCAGCACCGGGATCTCCCCGGCCGTCGGGATCACCATCAGCACGGCGATCACCGCGAACACGAGCACCGCGAGGAGACCCCAGTGGATCGAGTCCAGCCGCCAGCCGCCCAGGTGCAGCACCACCCCGACCACGAACACGAGGCCGAGGTACTCAGGAACCAGACGCACCGCGAGTCGCCCGAACTCCCGGCCGAAGCGCAGCAGGGCCCTCGTCACGGCTCCCGCTCCGCCGCTCGCGGGCTCGGCCGCGCTGGCGGCCCCGGTGACGGTCCCGCCCGCGGCGGCCGTCGCGGCAGCGCCCAGATACCCGTCGACGGTCGCCCGCGGCGCCAGGCGCCCTGCGAGCGCTGCGGCGCCCGCCATCAGGGCGATGCCGATCACGACCCGCACGGCAGCCCACTGCCACGGGCCGATCAGCGCGAGGAAGACGATCACCGCCGGGTTCAGCACCGGGTTGGCCAGCCAGAACGCCGCTGCGGCGCGCACCGGCACTCCGGAGCGGCGCAGACCCACCACCACCGGCGCGGTACAGCAGGTGCACATCATCGCGGGCACGCCGGCGAGGGCTGCGCGGGTCGCCCCGCGGCCGCCCGCGATCAGCCGCGCGAGACGCTCGGGTCCCAGGAAGGCCTGCACGGCGGCGGAGATCAGCAGGGCGACCAGCAGGGCCCTCCAGATCGCGAGGGTGTAGGTGACGAGGAAGTCCCACCCGCCCTGCCACCACGTCGGTGCATCGACCGCCGTGTCCGAGAGCACCGATCCATCCCACTGGCCACCCTCGGCGAGGCCGATGGTCTTCAGCGTGTACGGGAACCACTTGGCCCACAGCAGCCCCAGGACGGTGATCAGCAGGACCGCCAGCACGGGTCCGAGGAAGCGCCACGACGGGCGCGACCAGGTGGGTCCGGGTGAGGAGGAAGCCGGGGTCGAGCTCATGAGCCGGAGCCTACCTGCGAGCGGTCCCCGGAGAACGAGCAGGTCAGGAGGCCCGGACGCTCGACTCCCGCACCACCAGCTGCGGCGCGAGGGGCGCCGTGACCTCGTCGCTCGCGGCGCGTGAGTTGCTCTCCGCGCCGGCCTCGCGAGCGTCGAGCCTCGCCACCAGGCGCTCGACCGCTGTCTCGCCGAGACCCGCGAAGGGCTGGGTCACCGAGGTGAGCGAGGGGGTGGTGAAGGGGGCGCCCTCGATGTCGTCGAAGCCCACCAGGGCGACGTCGCCGGGCACGTCGATGCCGTGCTCCCGCAGGGCCCGCAGGATCCCGATCGCCATCAGGTCGTTGCCCGCGAAGATCGCGTCGGGCAGCGGCATGGCGGCGATCTCCGTGTCGATGCGGTGGGCGGAGCGTGCCGACCAGTCGCCGGGAGCGGTGCATCCGCCGTCCGCCTCGAGGTCGTCCAGCGCCTCCTCGCGCGGAGCCGTCCGGAGAACGTTACGGGCTCGTGACCTCCAGGGAGGCGCGGGGGCTTGCGCGACGTGGCGATGTGAACGTTATCATCCAGGTGCTCCGTGCCACGGAAACCGGGTTCGTCGACGAACCCGGCCACCAGGTGGCGGACACCGCCGACGCCCGCCGCAGACCCGCGCCGGAACCAGCGGAGCAGCCCAGAGCGCCCGAGCTCATGCCCGGACGATCGTCTCGAGGAGGAGACCCATGTCCCGCAATCCCCTGCACAGCAGAAGAACGTTCCTCGTCGGCGCCGGCTCCGTGGGGGCGGCCGCCGCGCTCGCCGCCTGCTCCGGTGGAGGCGCCGGATCCTCCGGCCCCGACACCGATGCCGATCCCAAGGACCAGACCATCGGCGTGGCGATGCCGACCCAGACCTACGAGCGCTGGGTCCAGGACGGCAAGAACATCAAGAAGTCGCTCGAGAAGGAGGGGTACAAGGTCACCCTCCAGTACGCCGACGACGACATCCCCACCCAGTCCCAGCAGATCGACCAGATGGTCACCAAGGGTGTCGCCGCCCTGGTCATCGCCTCGATCGACGGCTCGGCGCTGACCAGCCAGCTGGACGCCGCCAAGTCCGCGGGGATCCCCGTGATCTCCTACGACCGCCTGCTGACCAACAGCGAGAACGTCGACTTCTACGTCACCTTCGACAACTACAAGGTGGGCGTCACCCAGGCCAACTCCCTGCTGTTCGGGCTGGGCCTGGTCGACAAGGACTTCAAGAAGGCGAAGGACGCCCCCAAGGGTCCGCTGAACGTGGAGCTGTTCGCCGGGTCGCTCGACGACAACAACGCCCACCTGTTCTGGAAGGGTGCGATGGACACCCTCAAGCCGTACCTGGACGACGGCACCCTCGAGGTGCCCTCGAAGCAGACGGACATCGAGCAGTGCGCGATCCAGCGCTGGGAGCAGGAGACCGCCCAGAAGCGCATGGAGAACCTGCTGACGACCCACTACAAGGGCGACAAGCAGGTCGACGGCGTGCTCGCCCCGGCCGACCCTCTCTCGCGCGGCATCATCAACGCCCTGGAGAACGACGGTCGCGGCAAGACCATCAAGGACGGCCTGCCGATCATCACCGGTCAGGATGCCGAGATCGCCTCGGTCAAGCTGATCGCCGACAACGTGCAGTACTCGACCATCTTCAAGGACACCCGCAAGCTGGCCGACCAGGCCGTGGTGGCGGCGAAGGCCTACCTCGAGGGCAAGGAGCCCGAGGCCAACGACACCAAGACCTACGACAACGGCTCGAAGGTCGTCCCGTCCTACCTGCTGCCCGTCGAGATGGTCCTCGAGGACAACTACGAGAAGGTCCTCGTGGACACCGGCTACTACACCGATGAGCAGGTCGAGAAGGGCCAGGCCTGACCTCGGACCGGCCGCGGGGGCGTGCGTCGGCCACGACCACGCGCGCCCCCGCGGGCTTCCCCTGCCCGAAGGAGGGCACGATGAACGACAGCATCCTCGAGATGCGCTCCATCACCAAGCGATTCCCCGGTGTGACGGCTCTGAAGGACGTCTCACTGGGGGTCCGCGAGGGCGAGATCCACGGCATCTGCGGCGAGAACGGCGCCGGCAAGTCCACGCTCATGAAGGTGCTCTCGGGCGTCGAGCCCGCCGGCACCTACGAGGGCGAGATCCACTTCCGCGGCCAGCCCGTGGCCTTCCACTCGGTCAACGACTCCGAGGCCCAGGGGATCGTCATCATCCACCAGGAGCTGGCCCTCGTCCCGCACCTGACGATCGCCGAGAACATCTTCCTGGGCAACGAGCGCTCCCGCAGCGGCATCATCAGCTGGGGCGAGACCAACGCCCAGGCCGCGAAGCTGATGCGGCGCGTCGGTCTGGACGAGAACCCGGTAACGCCCGTCGGCCAGCTCGGCGTGGGCAAGCAGCAGCTGGTCGAGATCGCCAAGGCGCTCTCGAAGAACGTGCGGCTGCTGATCCTCGACGAGCCCACCGCGGCACTGAACGACGACGACTCCGAGCACCTGCTGGGGCTCATCCGCGACCTGCGCGACGAGCAGGGCGTCACCTCGATCATCATCTCCCACAAGCTCGGGGAGATCGCCGAAATCGCCGACACCACGACCGTCATCCGCGACGGCTCCACGATCGAGACCGTCGACATGCACGGCGGGGGCACCGGCCCCTCGGGCCGCGCCCTCATCCCCCGGATCATCAAGGGGATGGTCGGCCGGGACATGGACAGCATGTTCCCCGAGCGCAGCGCCGAGATCGGCGAGGAGGTGCTGCGGATCGAGGACTGGCACGTCACGCACCCCACCCAGCCCGACCGCACCCTGATCGACGGCGTCTCGATCACCGCCCGCGCCGGCGAGGTCGTCGGCATCGCGGGCCTGATGGGCGCCGGGCGCACCGAGCTCGCGATGAGCGTCTTCGGCCGCTCCTACGGCCGGGAGATCAGCGGCCAGGTGTTCATGCACGGGCGCCCGGCGAACACCAAGGGCGTGGCCGACGCGATCGCCAGCGGCATCGCCTACGTCAGCGAGGACCGCAAACGCTATGGGCTGAACCTGATCCAGGACGTGCGGCGCAACATCAGCGCCGCGGCGCTGGGGAAGGTCTCGCGCAGCGGCTGGATCGACGGCAACCAGGAGATCTCCGTCGCCGAGCGCTACCGCCGGTCGCTGAACATCAAGACGCCGACGGTCCTGTCCACCGTCGGCCAGCTCTCGGGCGGGAACCAGCAGAAGGTCGCGCTCAGCAAGTGGCTGTTCACCGGGCCCGACGTGCTGATCCTCGACGAGCCCACGCGCGGCGTCGACGTCGGCGCGAAGTACGAGATCTACACGCTGATCAACGAGCTCGCCGAGCAGGGGAAGGCGATCATCGTGATCTCCTCCGAGCTGCCCGAGGTGATGGGCCTCGCCGATCGCATCTACACACTGTCCGCCGGCCGCATCACCGGTGAGGTGAGCGCCGCGGACGCCACGCAGGAGCACCTGATGGAGCTCATGACCATGGAGAGGGAGTGAGGGACGGACGATGGCCGGAACCTCCGATATCAAGGGCCTGCTCACCCGCAACGTCCGCCAGAGCGGCATCTACATCGCATTCGTGTTCATCGTGCTGCTGTTCACGGTGCTCACCGGCGGCTCGCTGCTGAGCCCGGGCAACCTGACGAACCTGATCCTGCAGTACTCCTACATCCTGATCCTCGCGATCGGGATGGTGCTGATCATCGTCGCCGGGCACATCGACCTGTCGGTCGGCTCGGTCGTCGCCTTCACCGGCGCCGTCGCCGCGGTGGTGGTCGTCCAGCACGGACTGCCCTGGTGGCTGGGGATCCTCGCCGCTCTCGGCGTGGGCGTCCTGGTCGGGCTGTGGCAGGGGTTCTGGGTCGCGATCGTCGGCATCCCCGCCTTCATCGTGACCCTCGCGGGCATGCTGATCTTCCGCGGCATGACCATGCAGACCCTGGGGAACGTCTCCCTCTCGCCCTTCCCCTCGTCGTACCAGAAGATCGCCGGCGGCTTCGTCAACGGCCTGTTCGGCGGGCCCGGGTACGACGTGTTCACCCTGGTGCTCGCCGCCGCGGTGGTCGTGGTCTTCGCCCTCCAGCAGTGGCGCGCGCGCCTGGCGAAGCTCACGTACGACCAGGCCGTCGAGGCGCTGTGGATCTTCGGGATCAAGGTCGCCGCCGTCGCGATCGTGATCATGGCCTTCGCCTGGCAGATCGCCCACGCCCGCGGTCTGCCGATGGTGCTGATCCTGCTGGCCGCCCTGATCCTCATCTACTCCTTCGTCAGCCAGCAGACCGTGTTCGGCCGCCACATCTACGCGATGGGCGGGAACCTGCAGGCGGCACGCCTCTCCGGCGTCAAGACGAAGCTCGTGAACATGATGCTGTTCGTGAACATGGGGCTGCTCTCCGCGATCGCGGGCATCGTCTACTCGGCCCGTTCGAACTCGGCGCAGCCGGGCGCGGGCAACATGTTCGAGTTGGACGCGATCGCGGCCGCCTTCATCGGCGGAGCGGCCGTCAGCGGCGGCGTCGGCAAGGTGCAGGGCGCGATCATCGGTGGTCTGATCATGGCCGTGATGTCCAACGGCATGCAGATCATGGGCATCGGCCAGTCCACCCAGTCGATCGTGCGTGGTGTGGTGCTGATCCTCGCCGTCGCCTTCGACGTCTACAACAAGAAGCGCGCGGGCTCGGAGAGCTGAGCACGTCGACGGGGCCGGGCCGGGAGCGCTGCTCCCGGCCCGGCGCCGTTCGCATGTCGGCGCGCCGCGTCGGCAGGCCGGCCGCTGGGCCCTCGGGCCGACGGCCCGTCAGCGCTCGAGCCCGTCAGCCCTTCAGCCCGGTGCCCGCGACGCCCTCGACGATCTGGCGCTGGAAGACCAGGTAGAGCATCACCAGGGGGAGGGCGGCCAGGACGGCGCCGGCCTGGATGTCGGCGTATCGCTGGCCGAAGCTGCCCTGGACCGTGGCCAGCCCCACCGGGATCGTCATCAGGTTGGGGTTGGTCAGCACGAACAGCGGCAGCAGCAGGTTGTTCCACACGCCCACGAAGGTGAGGATCGCGACCGCCGCGATCACCGGGCGCGAGAGCGGCAGGATCACCGACCAGAAGATCTTCCACAGCCCGGCACCGTCGATGCGGGCGGCCTCCTCGAGCTCGCGAGGGATCCCGTCGAAGAACTGCTTGAAGATGAACACCGAGATCACCGCCGGGACCTGCGGGAAGATCACCGCCCAGTAGGTGTTCAGCAGGTTCACCGCCCCCAGCATCTCGAAGATGGGGACGATGAGCACCTGGCTGGGGATCATGATCCCCAGAAGGATCAGCAGCATCACCGTGGTGCGCCCGCGGAAGCGCAGACGCGAGAGGGCGTAGGCCGCCATTGCCGAGAAGAGGACCGTCAGCACCGTGGTGATGATGCAGGTGACGGCGCTGGCGAGGTACCAGTTCCAGATGTCGCCCGCCCCGAACAGGGTCGAGTACGAGTGCAGCGTCGGATACCAGTGCGAGAGGATCTCGCTCGCCCCCAGCGAGGCCACCCCGTTGTCGGAGAGCGAGGTCTTCAGTGCGAACAGGCTCGGGATCAGCCAGATCGCCGCGAAGGCCAGGAGCACGACCCAGGTGACGACGGTGAACGTGCGTCCGCTGATGCCGGCGCCCGCGCCCGAGGGGCGGCGCGGGGGAGCGGCGGCGCTGATGCCTGCGCCCGGACGGGTGGAGCGGCGAGGACTCGCGGAGGTGGTGGTCATGGCTCAGGCCTCCTGGTCGCGGCGGGCGGCCACACGCTCGACGATCTCGCGGATCACGGCGATGGCGACGATGATGACGAACAGCAGCACCGAGGCGGCCGAGGCGGCGCCGATGCGGTTGTCGGTGAAGGCCGTGCCCGTGATCAGCCCGAGGCTGACCTGCGTGGACACGCCCGGCCCGCCCGAGGTCATCAGGTAGACCTGGTCGAAGATCTTCAGGCTCGCGATGATCTGCAGCAGGATCACCAGGGTCGTCGTGCGCCGCAGCAGGGGCACCGTGACGTGGCGGATCTGCTGCCAGGTGGTCGCGCCGTCGACCGCCGCCGCCTCGTAGAGCTCGCGGGGGATGTCCTGCAGCCCGGCGAGGTAGAGGATGAAGTTGAAGCCGATCGTCCACCACACGGTCGCGATCGCGATGCCCACCATCGCGCTCTTCGGATCGGCCAGGATGCCGGATCCCGGGGTGAACCCGAGCAGCGACTGCACGCTCGCCCACAGGCCCGTCGCCGGGGTGAAGATGAAGACCCAGATCAGCGAGATCGTGGCCGAGGGCAGGATGAACGGCAGGAAGAATGCGAGGCGGAAGAACCACTGCCCGCGGCGCAGACGGTTGGTGAGCACCGCGAACACGAACGCGAGGATCACCAGAGGCGGCACCGTGTAGAGCGTGAACTGCAGGGTGTGCCACAGCGCCGACCAGAAGTCCGCGCGGCTGAACATCTCGACGTAGTTGTCCAGGCCGGCGAAGCTGCCCAAGCCCGAGTGCACGAGCGAGGTGTTGAAGAAGCTCGCCACGAACATCCAGACCGTCGGCCCCAGCAGGAACGCCAGATAGAACAGGCCGAACGGGGCGATGAACAGCCAGGCGCCGGGCCCGGTGCCCCGGTCCGAGGGGCGTCCCCGGCGGTCGGATCGGCGTCGGGAGCCGCCGCGGATCGACGTCCCGGCGAGGCTCCCGGCCGACGGGGACGGGGTGGAGGCAGTGGTCATCAGGCGTGCGTCCCTTCGTCTCAGAGCGGGCTGGGGGTGTCGACGTAGGTCGAGAGGCGTTCGCGGATCGCCGCCAGGGCTGCCTTCGGCGACATCGCCCCCTGCTGGACGAGCGCGAGCTGCGCCCCGACGGTGTCCTCGAACGTCGATCCGGATCCGCCGTACCAGGCCGCGTCGTCGTAGAAGGCGTGCTCGGCGGCGGAGGCGTAGTCGGACTGCGGGGTCAGCTCCGCGTACTCCGCGCTGTCGAAGGTGGGCAGGTACGCGGGGACGTGGCCTCCCTGCGCCCAGGTCATCGACTGCTCGAGCATGGTCTTGATGAAGCCCAGCGCCTGCTCGAGCTGCGCGGGAGTGCGGTCCTTCCTCGGGAGCACGAAGGTGTGGGAGTCCGCGTGGGCCGCCGGGCGGTCGAACAGCGTGGGGATCGGTGCCATGCCGAACCTCAGATCCTCGATGGCCTGGAAGGTGCTGATCTCCCATTCGCCCTGCAGATAGATACCGGCCTTGCCGGTCGCCATCTCCGTCTGGGAGCCCGCGTAGTCGATGCCGCGGTTCAGCCAGCCCTTGGAGACCCAGCGGGTGAGGCGGTCGGTGATGTCCCGGTAGAGGTTCTCGTTCACGGAGATCCTCGCGCCGTCGTCGGCGAGGAAGGGGGTGGCGTCCTGGTGCTGGTTGTACAGGGTCCAGAACAGTCGCCACGGGGTCGCCGTCTCGCTCACGTTCGCCGACGTCAGCGCCCCGGCACCGGTGACCCCCTTGATCTCCTCGAGCGCCGCCTCGAAGGTGTCGATCCCGCTCAGGTCGGTGAGCGTGCCGTCGGACTCCAGCAGCCCGGCCTTCGTCAGCACGTCGGTGTTGTAGAACATCACGAAGGGGTGGGTGTCCAGCGGGATCGCGATGGTCTTCCCGTCGGTGACCTGCGCCTTCCAGGCCTTGGCGTTGAAGTCCTTCTCGCTCAGGCCCACGCTCGCGAGGTCCTGGTCGCTGATCGGGTCCAGCACCCCTCCGTCCCACAGCGGCTTCGCGCGGGTCAGATGGGCGACCGCGACGTCCGGCGGCTGGTTCCCCTCGGTGGCCAGGGTGACCTTGGAGTAATACGGATTCCCCCAGGTCAGCGTCGTCGCCTGCAGGGCCGAGGCGCCGCCGTGGGCCTTCTCGTAGACCTTCTCCATGTCCTGCATGCGGCCACCGTCGCCGCCGCCGAACAGGTTCCAGAACACGAGGGTCTCAGGCGCCACCTCGGCGCCGACGAACCCTGCGCCGAGCGGTGAGGAGCAGGCGGAGAGCGGTGCCGACAGGGCCAGGGCCGCGCCGCCGCCGAGCAGGGCGCGTCGGCCGATAAGGCGCCCCCGGCCAGGGGACCCGATGGTGGTGCGTGCACGCATGGGCATCACTCCGTCGTGGATCAGGAGCACGATGTGAACGTGGTCCAGAGCATCTTTGCAACGTTGACACTACACGCGGTGCGAGCGATCGCAAGGGGTCGGCGGCGCCGGGTCAGGGCTGCGGCGAGCTCTCGCGGGCCACCAGCCGATGGGGCGCCGTGATCGTCCGCGATGCTCCCTCGTAACCGTTGATCCGCTCGATCAGCATGTCCAACGCGGTCCTGACCAGGAACTCCTTGTCCGGCCTGATCGTGGTCAGCGCCGGGTGCGAGAACGACGCCTCCGGGCTGTCGTCGTAGCCGACCACCGCGACGTCCTCGGGGACGGAGCGCCCGTGGTCGCGCAGCCCGGCCAGCGCGCCGAGGGCGATCTCGTCGTTTCCGCACACCAGCCCGTCGAGATCGGGGTGGGTCTCCAGCAGGCGGTGCACCGCCTCGCGGCCGTCCGCGCGGTGCCAGTCGCCGACCTCCACGATCGGGGACCGGCTCGGGTCCTGGTCGTGGCGCCAGAGCGCCTGGCGGAAGCCCTCGATGCGCAGGCCGGAGGAGCTGTGCGGCGCGGGGTCCTTGCGCCCCATCGCGCCCACGAAGGCGAGCCGTGTGCGACCGCCTTCGAGGAGGTGGGCGGTGGCGTCGGCCGTCGCCCGGGTGTTGTCGATGCGCACGTAGTCCGAGCCCGGCGGCAGGTGGGCGTCCGAGAGGTGCTCGCCGATGAACACGGTGGGCTGGTCGACGTGCTCCATCTGCGCGAGGTAGTCCTCGCCCACGTGCATCGGGTTGAAGATGATGCCGTCCCCCAGGCGCCGGCGGAAACCGCGCAGCACCTCGATCTCCTCGTCGCGACCTGCGGAGGTGGTGTGCAGGACGACCGTGCGGCCGCGTCCCTGGGCCTCGTCGATGAAGGTCTGGGCGAGGTGGGAGAAGTAGCTGAAGGTCAGGGACGGCACCGCGAGGGTCACGATCCCGCTGGCCCCGGTGCGCAGCTGCTGGGCGGCCAGCTGCGGCCGGTACCCCGTGGCCGCGATGGCGTCCTGGACCCGGGCGCGGGTGCTGGGCCGCACGTGCGGGTAGTCGTTGACGACGTTGGAGACGGTCTTGATGGAGACCTCCGCGATCTCGGCGACGTCGCGCAGTGTGGGCGGGCGGCGGCGTGCGTGCGAGGAGGTCGTGGACATGGGCCGATTGTGCCACCGACGTCGGCGGTGTCCGGGGGAGACGGGGTCCCTTGACGGTCCCCGGTGCCCGTGGTTGGCTGATCTGCAACGTTGTACAGCGAGGATGCTGAACCGCGGGTGACCGCCCGGGGGAGCGCGCATCCTCCGCGTCACCGAGAGGCCCCGCCACGATGAGCCGAACCGTCACCCTCGCGCTGCACCCCGCCTTCCGTATCGCCCCGGTGCGCCGACGCACCTTCGGCGCCTTCGTCGAGCACCTGGGGCGCTGCGTCTACGGCGGGATCCACGAACCCGGCCACCCTGCGGCCGATGAGGACGGCTTCCGCGCCGACGTGCTCGAGCTGACGCGCGAGCTCGGCGTGAGCAGCGTGCGCTACCCGGGCGGCAACTTCGTCTCCGGGTACCGCTGGGAGGACGGCGTGGGCCCCGTCGAGCAGCGCCCCGTGCGCCACGACCTCGCCTGGCACTCGACCGAGCCGAACACGGTGGGGCTCGACGAGTTCCTGACCTGGGCCGAGCGCGCTGGTGTCGAGCCGATGTACGCGGTCAACCTGGGCACCCGCGGTGTCGCCGAGGCGCTCGAGGTCCTCGAGTACGCGAACGCCCCCGCCGGCACGACCCTCTCCGACGCCCGCGCGGCCAACGGTCATCCCGAGCCCTACGGGATCCGCATGTGGTGCCTGGGCAACGAGATGGACGGCCCCTGGCAGACCGGCCACAAGACCGCCGAGGAGTACGCGCGCACCGCGACCGAGACCGCCCGCGCCATGCGCCAGGAGGACCCGGACCTCGAGCTCATCGTGTGCGGCTCCTCCGGATCCCAGATGCCCACCTTCGGAGCCTGGGAGTCGACCGTCCTCACCGAGGCCTACGAGCTCGTCGACATGGTCTCCGCCCACGCCTACTACGCCGAGAAGGACGGCGACTCCGCCTCGTTCCTCGCCTCGGCCGACGACATGGACCACTTCATCGACGCCGTCGTCGCCACCGCCGACCACGTGCGCGCGAAGCTCAAGGCCGACAAGCGCATCATGGTCAGCTTCGACGAGTGGAACGTCTGGTACCAGCATCGCGCGGAATCCCGACCGCCCAGCGGCGAGGACTGGCCGGTGGCCCCGGTGCTGCTGCAGGACACCTACAACGCCATGGACGCCGTCGTCGTCGGCAGCCTGCTGATCTCCCTGTTGCGCCACAGCGACCGCGTCGCCTCGGCCTCCCTGGCCCAGCTGGTCAACGTGATCGCCCCGATCATGACCGAGCCCGGCGGGAAGGCGTGGCGCCAGACCACCTTCCATCCCTTCGCCCTCACCTCGCGCCACGCGCGCGGGGACGTGCTGGAGGTCCGTCTGGACGCCCCGAGCTTCGCCAACGAGCGCTTCGGCGAGTCGACCTCGGCCGACGCCGTCGCCACCTGGGACGAGCAGAACGGGGACCTCACCGTCTTCGTCGTCAACCGTGATCCCGACCGGGACCTCGACCTCGCCGTGGACCTCGGCGACTTCGGGCAGCTCGCTCTGACCGAGGCGCTCACCCTGCACCACGCCGATCCCTACACGGCGAACACGGCCGAGGAACCTGATGCCGTCGCCCCGCAGGTCAACGAGTCGGTCGCGCTCCAGGACGGTCGGCTGAGCGGCACGCTGCCCGCGATCTCCTGGAGCATCGTCCGCCTGCACCGTGCCTGAGACCATCCGGGCCTCGCCCCTCGACAAGGACGTGCGATGAACCAGCCCGACGTCACGACGCCGACATCAGATCCATCGGCCGGTCCGACGCCTGGCCGGGTGGCTCCCGCGCCACCCGTCCGCCCGAGCGCCGGCGGCCGTGCGGCCCGTCGGCCGCTGGGCGTCGGAGCCGCTCGCATCACCGGCGGCTTCTGGGGGCAGCGCCTGCGGACCAACGCCGCCACCGCCATCGCCGGGGGCTACGACCGGCTCGAGGAAGCCGGCAGCCTGCGCAACCTCCGTATCGCCGGCGGCCTCGAGGACGGCGAGATCACCGGGATGATCTTCCAGGACTCCGACGTCCACAAGTGGCTCGAGGCCGTCGCCTTCGAGATCGGCCGCACCGGCGATGCCCATCTGCTGGAGCTGCAGCGCCGCGTCACCGCCTGGGTCGCCGCCGCCCAGCGCGAGGACGGCTACATCGACACCGTCCACGAGGCCCGTCACGGCACCGAGGGCCGCTGGACGAACCTGACCTTCGAGCACGAACTCTACTGCGCCGGTCACCTGATCCAGGCCGCCGTCGCCCAGCACCGCTGCACCGACGACCGTGGCCTGCTGGAGGTCGCCGTCCGCTGCGCCGACCTCCTGGTCGCCACGTTCGGGCCCGGAAAGCGGGACGGCGTGCCGGGCCACCCCGAGATCGAGATGGCCCTGGTGGAGCTGTTCCGCGAGACCGGGGAGCGCAGCTATCTCGATCTCGCCCGCTTCTTCCTGGACCGGCGCGGCCACGGGGTGCTGCAGGCCGAGACCGGCGTGAACCCCTCCTACTTCTCCGACCGGGTCCCGGTCGCCGAGGCGCGCAGCGTCGAGGGGCATGCGGTGCGCGCGGTCTACCTCGCGGCGGGGGTCGTCGACCGGGCGCTCGAGACCGGCGAGGAGCAGCTGCTCGCGCAGCAGGAAGCGCTGTTCGCCGACATGATGGCCACGAAGGCCTACGTCTCCGGTGGGCTCGGCGCCCGCTGGGACGGCGAGGCCTTCGGCGCCCCCTACGAACTGCCCGCCGACCGCGGCTACGCCGAGACCTGCGCGGCGATCGGCGCCGTGCAGTGGGCGTGGCGCCTGCTGCTGGCCACGGGCCGCGAGACCTACGCCGAGGCGATCGAGCAACTGCTGCTGAACGCCATGCTGCCCGGGGTCTCCCTCGACGGGGCCGGCTACTTCTACGTGAACCCGCTGCAGGTGCGGTCGGGGACCGTGCTCGACGATCCCCGCAACCCCGTCGGTGGGCGTCAGGGCTGGTTCGACTGTGCGTGCTGCCCGCCGAACCTCATGCGCACCCTCGCGAGCCTCGCGCAGTACGTCGCGACCGGGAGCGCCCAGGGCATGCACCTGCACCAGTACGCGAGCGGCAGCTACGCCGCCGGTGGACTGCGCATCGACGTCGAGACCGGCTACCCGCTCGAGGGCGAGGTGCAGATCGTGGTGCGCGAGGCGCCGTCGGGGCCGACAGGCCTGAGCCTGCGCGTCCCGCGCTGGGCGAACGCCGCATCCGTCGAGATCCCGGAGCACCTCGAGGAGACCTGGGCCGACGGGGCTGTGCAGATCACCGGCACCTTCACCCCGGGCGATCGGATCATGCTCACCCTGCCGATCGAACCGCGTCTCGTCGTCGGCCATCCACGTCTGGACGCCGTCGCCGGCAGCATCGCACTGCTGCGCGGCCCGCTGCTGTACACGCTCGAGCAGGTCGACCAGGCGCAGGGCGTGGACATCGAGCGGATCGAGGTGCTGCCCGGCGAGGGAGCCGACGTCCGGCCGGCCCCCGAGGGGCTCGCGGCCCTCCCCGGCGGCGACCTCCCGGCGCTCGCCGTGAGAGCGAGGCGACGCCGCGACGAGGGCGAGGAGCTCTACCCGGTGTGGGCGCCGCGAGCCCGGTCGGCTGCAGCGGGCGACGAGGAGGCCGAGGTGAACGAGGTGCTCGCCGTCCCGTACTTCGCCTGGGCGAACCGGCAGCTCGGTCCGATGCGGGTGTGGATGCCCGTGGCGGACCGGCGATGAACGGCCACGAGTCCGCGCCCCGCCTCCTCGACCTCGACGGCGTGGAGGTCGCGACATGGCGACTGGGGCCACGGGACGTCTCGGACTCCCGCGGTGACGTCGTGCTGTGTCACGGGACCCCGTGGTCCTCGGTGGTCTGGGCCGACGTCGCCCGGGATCTCGCGCGCGATCACACCGTGCACCTCTGGGACATGCCGGGCTACGGGCGCTCCGCGATGGACGGGACGGCAGCGATCGATCTGGCGACCCAGATGGGGCGGCTGGCCCGGCTGCTCGACCGCCTCGACCTCGCCAGGCCGCATCTGGTCGCGCACGATGTCGGCGGCGCCGTCGCTCTCGGCGCGCACCTGCTCGAGGGCCGGGAGCTGGCCTCGCTGATGCTGTGGGACCCGGTGGTCCTCGAGCCCTGGGGGTCCGCGTTCTTCCGGCTCGTCGCGGAGAACGCCGAGACCTTCTCCGCGCTGCCCCTGCCCCTGCACCGGGCGCTCGTGCGCGAGTACATCGTGGGAGCCGCCCGTCGGCCGCTCCCGGCGGACACGCTCGATGCCCTCGCCGGACCATGGGGCTCGGACGTGGGGGAGAGAGCCTTCTACCGGCAGATCGCGGCTCTGCGACCCGAGCACACCCGGCCCGTGGCCGCCGAGCTCGGCGACGTGCGCTGCCGGGTCTCGATCGGCTGGGGAGAGGACGATCCGTGGATCCCGGTCTCCCGTGCCGCACGGCTCTCCGCGCTCCTGCCCGGGGCCCCGGAGCCGCACGTCCTTCCCGGGGTGGGTCACCTCGCGCCGCTGGAGGCACCGGAAGCGGTGACCCGGCTCGTGGGCGAGTGGGTGCGCGAGAGCGCGACGGGTATTCAACCGAACGGTTGACCACCCCGAGGAAGAGGTCTACCGTCGTCGTCATCAACCCGCCGGTTGAGAAGAGGAGGGGATGGACGGCACGACGCTCTCGAGGGCCTTCGCGGCTCTCGCCGACCCCACGCGACGGGATCTCGTCTCCCGCCTCACCCTGGGTGATGCGGACGTGAACGAGCTCGCCGCCCCCTACGAGATGTCCCTGCAGGCGATCAGCAAGCACATCGCCGTGCTCGAGAAGGCCGGTCTGGTCTCGCGTCGCCGCGAGGCGCAGCGCCGCCCCGTGCACCTCGACGCCGAGGCGCTCGGGGAGCTGACCCGATGGATCGACCACCACCGCCACGCCGTCGAGGCCCGCATGGGCCGCCTCGACGAGGTGCTCACCTCCGACTCCGCACCGCCACCGAAGGATGCACCATGACCGCCACCGACCATCTGACCAGCGCCGTCATCACCGCCGACCCCGAGGTCCCCGCCGTCCTCACCACACGGGACTTCCATGCCCCGCTCGCGCAGGTCCAGCGGGCCCACACCGACCCCGAGCTGTTCGCCCGCTGGATCGGCCCGCACGAGCTCAGCACCCGCATCGACCGCTGGGACGCCCACACCGGCGGCGCCTGGGCCTACACGAGCATCCGATCCGCGGGCGCCGAGGAGGAGACCTACTCCTTCCACGGCAGCTTCCACGACGTCCTCCCGGACCGTATCGTCCAGACCTTCACCTACGACGACTGGCCCGAGGCCGTCACCCTGGAGACGCTCACCCTCACCGACCTCGGCGACGGATGGACGCGCCTGCACGGCCGCGCGCTGTACGACTCCTTCGAGTCGCGCGGGCAGATGCTCGCGAGCGACATGGAGACCGGTGTCCAACAGGGGTACGAGGCGCTCGACGAGCTGCTCGCGGGCCTCGACGAGCAGGGGTGATCGGCCGCTCCTGTCAGCCGCCGGTCCCAGTACCTGGACAGAGGGGCCGACTTCCCCACGTGGGAACCGAACGCGCCTAGGCTCGTGGCCATGTTCTCGAACCTCTCCGCCGGAGCCCTCGGCCTCTCCCTCGACCTCCCCACCGCTGTCGACCTGGCCGCGAAGCACGGCTTCGGCGGTGTCGACCCCGACCTCGACCACTTCCGCACGCTCGGCGGCGCGTCCGCAGTCGCCGAGTTCGCCGCCTCCGTGCGCGAGCGCGGCCTGGAATGGGGCATGACGGGACTGCCCGTCCCGCTCGACGCCCCGGCGGAGGAGTTCCGCCGGGCGCTCGTGGACCTGCCCGAGGCGCTCGAGCTCCTCACCGCCGCCGGTGTCACCCGGGTCGGCACCTGGCTGCGGCCGATGCACGACGACCGTGACCACTGCGTCAACTGGCGCCTGCACGCCGGGCGCCTCGCGCTGGTGGGTGAGCTGCTGGCCGACGCGGGGCTGCGCATCGGCCTGGAGTACATCGGCCCGAAGACCCTCTGGTCCACCGAGCGTTTCCCCTTCATCCACTCCCTGCGAGAGGCGCGCGAGCTGATCTCCGACTCCGGGGCCGACAACGTGGGGCTGATCCTGGACAGCTACCACTGGTACACCGCGGGGGAGTCCACGGCCGACCTCGCCGGGCTCACCGACGCCGACATCGTCTCGGTCGACATCAACGACGCCCGCGACGACCGCGAGCGCGACGAGCAGCAGGACCTCGACCGTCGCCTGCCCTTCGCGACCGGCGTCATCGACGTCCCCGGCTTCATGGACTCCGTGCGGGCGGCCGAGTACTCGGGGCCGGTCAAGGTCGAGCCGTTCATGAAGGAGCTCGCCGAGCGTCCGGTCGACGAGGTCCTCGAGCAGATCTCGGGTCTGCTGGACCGCGCGATCGCGGGCGAGTGAGGCCGCCCGCTCGGGCGAGACCATATCGAGACCATCCCCCTCTTGTGACCCACCACATGTGCAACGTTAGAATCGCGCCGACGACACCCGGATGACAAGGACGAGGACGTCCGGCCGGGGGTGGACCGAGGGAGGTCACCATGACGCAACGGAGCGCACGGATCGCAGGCGGCCCGCTCACGCGGCGCCGCGCCCTGGGACTCGCCGGGGCCACGGCCATGGGCGCCGGCCTCGCCGCCTGCGGCGGCAACAGCGGCGGCCTCACCGGTGGGGGCGGCGGCAGCGACAGCGGCGGTGGCGGCGGGATCAGCCAGTGGTACCACCAGTACGGCGAGGACGGCACGCAGGACGCCGCGAAGAAGTACGCGGCCGCCTACGACAAGGGCGACGTCACCGTGAACTGGGTGATGGGCGACTACGCGGCGAAGCTCTCGACGAGCCTGCTGTCGGGCAAGGGCGTGGACGTCTTCGAGAACAACGCCATCGCCGTGGACCAGGCCAAGCAGGGTCGCTACGCCGATCTCTCGACCATCATGGAGCCCGTCAAGGACACCTTCAACCCGGCCTCGCTGAACGCGGTCACCATCGACGGCAAGATCTGGGGCGTCCCCATGATCCTGGACCCCCAGCACTTCTACTACCGCAAGTCGCTGTTCGAGAAGGCAGGCATCGACGTCCCCGAGACCATGGACGACCTGGTCGACGCCGCCAAGGAACTCACCACCGGCAAGCAGAAGGGCCTGTTCCTGGGCAACAACTTCGACGCCACCTGCTGGACGATGACCTGGGCCGCCGGCGGCAGCCCCATGAGCGAGGCCCGCGACGCCGTCGGCTACAACACCCCCGGCATGGTCGAGGGACTGACGGCGATCCAGCAGATGAAGTCCGACGGCACCCTGCTGACCGGCGCCCCCTCCGACTGGACCGATCCCGCGGCCTTCGCCACCGGGCTCTCGGCGATCACCTGGGGCGGCTGCTGGGAGCTCCCGCAGCTCGAGGACGCCCTCGACGACGTCGGCGTCTTCCCGCATCCGGCCGTCGGCTCCGAGGGCAAGCAGGTCGCGATGGTCGGGTCGTGGAACGAGCAGGTCGCGGGGGCCTCGAAGAACATCGAGGCCGCGAGCGAGTTCGTGAAGTGGCTGTGGATCGACCAGACCGAGAGCCAGACCGACTGGGCGCTCAGCTACGGCTTCCACATCCCGCCGATCACGTCCGTGGCCGACAAGGCCGAGGCCCTGAAGTCGGGCAACGGCAAGGAGATCGCGACCATGGCCCAGGAGATGGGCGTCTCCGGTCCGCCGGAGTGGACCGGCGCCGTCGCGACGCCCTTCAACGACGCCATCAGCGCCATCATGAAGAAGGGCTCCGACCCCGCCGAGGCGCTCTCCAAGGCGGAGGAGGCCAGCAACAAGGCCGTCACGAAGTGAGCGCCGCGACCAGCACCGGCGCGGCGCCGCGAACGGGCCGTGCCACGCGCAAGGCCCCGGACCGCACCAGGCCCACGCGCATCCGCGGCACCGGGATCGCCTTCTGGCTGTTCTTCACCCCGTTCGCGGTGGGACTGCTGATCTTCACCATCGTCCCCCTGCTGTGGGGCGGTGCCCTGAGCTTCTTCGAGGCCAAGGGCACCGTCCTGCCCTCGCAGTTCGTGGGGTTCGCGAACTTCTCGGACTTCCTGACCGACACGGCCTTCCTCTACTCGCTGCGCACCTTCACGATCTTCGCGCTCTTCATCGTGCCGGTGACCATGGCCTCCTCCCTGTTCCTCGCGGTGCTCGTCAACGGCATCCCGAGGTTCCAGGCCTTCTACCGGTCCGTGTTCTTCCTCCCGACGGCCTGCAGCTACGTCGTCGCCTCGGTCGTCTGGCGACTCGCGCTGTTCAACGGCCTGGACTCGGGCGTGGTCAACAGGATGCTCTCCGGGATCGGCCTGGACTCGATCGCCGACTGGCTCTCGGCCTCGCCCTACTGGTGGGTCGTGCTGATCTCGGTGCGCCTGTGGATGCAGGTCGGCTTCTACATGCTGCTGTTCCTGGCCGGGCTGCAGGCGATCCCCTCGCAGCTCTACGAGGCGGCGGCGGTGGACGGGCTGAACCCCGGCGGCTGGCGGATGTTCCGTTCGATCACGCTCCCGCAGCTGCGCACCACCTCGACCGCAGTGCTCCTCCTGCTGCTGATCGCCGCCTTCCAGGCCTTCGACGAGTTCTACAACCTCACCGGCAACAACCCCGAGACCCGGCCTCCGCTCGTCTACCTGTACAACATCGCCCTCGGCCCCGAGCAGGACTTCGGGCACGGCAGCGCGGGCGCCCTCGTCCTCACCGCGATCATGGTCCTCGCGGGGCTGCTGCAGACCTGGATCATCGGCTTCGACAGCAACGACGACACCCGGCGTCGGCGTCTGCCCTGGCGGCGGCGCACTCCGGCGGTGCTCCCGGCCGGGGCGGCGGCCGCGACCACGGGCGGCGGCGCGGCCTCCGGTGCCGTGACCGCGGCCGGGGTCCTCGCGGCGACGTCGGCCGACCTGGCCGGGAGCGGCTCCGCGGGCGGCGCCGATGACGGTGCCGTCGAGACCGGTGGCGCCCCCGCAGCCCCTGACATCATCCGCCCGAACGAAGGGGACCGCTGATGAGCACGCTGTCGATGGCCGGGTACAAGAAGCGCCGCGGCGGGATGATCCTGCGCTACGTCGTCGCCTCGGCCCTGGCACTGGTGTTCCTGGTGCCCTTCTACGCGATGGTGAAGACCGCGCTGTCCACCAACGAGGAGATCTACTCGACGACGTTCACCTTCTGGCCCTCCGACCCGCAGTGGGGGAGGGTCCCCGAGCTGCTGGGCGACCCGAGGTTCCTGGACGCGCTGAAGAACTCGGCGATCATGGCGGTGGTCGCCACCAGCCTGTCCATCCTGATCGCGGCGCTGGCCGGCTACGCGCTGGCCCGGATCCCGAACCGCTTCGCCCGGCCGATGTTCATGATGGTGGTGATCGTGCTGCTGATCCCCGGCACCACGGCCTTCGTCCCGAACTTCATCATCGTGGCGTCCCTGGGCTGGATCGGCACCCTGCGGGGCCTGATCATCCCGGGGCTGTTCGGGGCGTTCAACGTGTTCCTGTTCCGTCAGTTCTACGTGAACTTCCCCAAGGAGGTCGAGGAGGCCGCGCACATCGACGGCGCGGGCTACTTCCGCACGTTCTTCCAGGTCATCTTCCCCAACACCCTGCCGTTCGCCTCGGCCCTGACCGTGCTGGGCCTGATCGGCTCGTGGAACGCCTTCCTGTGGCCGCTGGTGGTCGCGGGCTCGGGGCAGAGCGCGAACACGGTGCAGATCTACCTGTCCTCCTTCCTGACCGCCCAGACCTTCGACTACGGCAGCCTGTTCATGGCCGCGACGATCAGCCTGCTCCCGGTGCTGGCGATCTTCTTCTTCCTCCAGCGCTACCTGGTCGCCGGCATCTCGGCCACGGGACTGAAGGGATGACCGGCGGCTCGTCCGTCGGCGGTCCCTCCGTCGGCGGCTCCTCCGCCGGCACCCCGTCCACCGGCCACGCGGCCGAGGCGGCGACCCCGGCCTGCCCCGTGCCGCTGCCGGACCCGGACGTGGTCCGCACGGAGGACGGCTGGATCGTCTACGGCACGGGTCCGCGCACGGGCGGCGGTCGCGCGGTCCCGGCCGCGATCTCGACGGACCTCCACCGCTGGGAGAGCATCGGCGAAGTGCTCGAGGCGCTCCCGGAGGAGAAGGGGGAATCCTACTGGGCGCCCGAGGTCTGCCTCCGTGAGGGCGGATGGTGGATGTACTACTCGGTGGGCCACGGCGACCGCGGCCACCACCTGCGGGTCGCCCGCGCCGACGGCCCGCGCGGCCCGTTCCGCGATCAGGGCGTCGATCTCACTCCCGGGGAGCTGTTCGCGATCGACGCCTCCCCGTTCCGCGCCGCCGACGGCAGCTGGTGGCTGTTCTTCGCCCGCGACGTCCTGGACGCCGAACGGGTGGGCACTCATCTCGCGGTCGCCCCGCTGCTCGGGCCGACGGAGCTGGGCGCGATCACGCCTGTGCTCGCTCCCGACGCCGACTGGCAGGTCTTCGCCCGTGACCGGCCGATGTACGGGGGCCGCCACGACTGGCACACCCTCGAGGGCGCCCATGTGCTCGAGAGGGACGGCGTGCTGTTCCTGAGCTATTCGGGCGGCTCCTGGCAGGGCGAGGGCTACCGCACCGCCTGGGCCTGGGCGCACCACCCCACCGGGCCCTGGCATCGGCCGCCGGCAGGGGAAGACATCCTGCTGGCGACCGACGCGGAGCAGGGGCTGATCGGGCCGGGCCACAACTCCTTCACCACCGACGCGGCGGGGCGCGACGTCATCGCCTTCCACGCCTGGGACTCCGGGCACACGGGGCGCTACCTGCACCTGCGGGAGCTCGAGGTCGACCCGAGCGGGCCGTCGATGCGGGTCCTCCCGGTCACTTGACCCCGCGGATCGGGATGATCAGGATCCCGCCCAGGACCGAGCAGATCATGGAGAACAGGAACAGGCCGGTGTAGTCGCCGCCGGCCAGGGAGATGACGCCTGCCCCGACCACCGGTCCGATGATCTGGGGGAGCTGGTAGGCCAGGGCGACGATGCCCAGGTCCTTGCCGGCGTCGGCCCGGCTGGGCAGCACCTCGGTCATCAGCGCCACGTCCACCGCGACGTACGCGCCCTGGGCGAAGCCGATGACGAGCATCCCGGCGAGGAAGGACGTCATCCCGCCGCTGAACAGGAGCACGCAGACCCCTGCTCCCGAGCACAGCCCCGAGGCCCACACGATCACCTTGCGCTTGCCCAGGCGGTCGCTCAGCCAGCCGAAGATCACCGTGGCGACGATGTTGCCGCCCATGAACATGGCGAGCGCCGTGGTCTGCACGCCGCCGGCCTCGTCGGCCGAGTAGCCGAGGGTGTCCATGATCAGGAAGAACAGGAACAGCGAGATCGTCAGGATCGACATGGTCATGAAGAAGCGGCTGGCCCAGGCCCAGGCGAAGTCCCGGTACTGCAGCGGGTTCAGCCAATAGGTCGAGAGCACGTCGCGCAGCTTCAGCGGTTCGGGCTTCTCGGTGCGCACGACGTCGCGGAAGCCGAAGCACAGCGGCAGCACGGTGACCAGTCCCAGCACGCCCGGCACGGCGAACCACAGCCAGCGCTGATCGATCGGCAGCGAGGCGACGATGCCGGTGGCCACGATCGTCGAGACGGCGTTGGCGACGCCGACGGCGGCGGAGACCCGGGCGCGGATGCGTGCGGGGACCTGGTCGGCCAGGAGGGTGTGGTTGACCATCGAGACGGCGCCGTAGCCGATCTGCACGATGATCCATCCCAGCACCAGCTGGGGGACACCGCCCGCGAGCGCGAGGACGACGCAGCCGACGCTCCCCAGCAGGGCCCCGCCGAGGGACCAGGGCCGTCGCATCCCCATCCGGGACGTGGTGCGATCGCTCAGCCGGCCGAACAGGGGTGTCGCGATCATGATCACCACGCCGCCCACGGCCGAGATCAGGGCGAGGTTGTCCTCCTTGGAGGCCTCGTCCATCAGGGTCAGCAGTTTGGGGAGGGAGGCGCCGGAGATGGACCCGACGACGATGCCGGATCCGAACCAGGACAGGACGAGGAGGGGGAGGAACCAGCGGCGCTGGGGGCTGCCGATGATGCTGTCGTCCCGGAGCGGTTTCGCGGGGGACGATTCGGTACGTGCGGTCATGACATCTCTCCGTGAAGTTCTCTCAGGGCGCCGACGACGGTGCCGTGCCAGAGCCGTGCCGAGGACAGCAGGCCGGGGAGCCCGGCCGAGTCGTGGCCCGTGCCGAGGCTGATGGTCGCGCTCGACGGGACCCCCGCTTCCCGCAGACGTGCGTGGTAGGTGGCGGTGTCGCCGCGCAGGGGGTCGTACTCCGCGGCGAGCAGGACGGCGGGCGGCAGGCCGCGCAGGTCCTCGCGCAGCAGCGGCGAGACCCGCGGGTCGGAGGCCGTGATCCCGCGCGGGAGGTAGTCGCGGGCGATGCTCCGGCGGTCCCGGCGCAACAGGAACGTGGGGATGTGCATCTCCCGCAGCACCTGACGGTCCGCGTGGTCACCGGTGAGGTCGAGTCCGGGCACCTCGAGCAGCTGCAGCCGCAGCGGGTGGGCTGCCCGTTCGAGGTTCCACTGGGCGATCGCCGCGGCGATGTTCCCGCCCGAGGACTGCCCGCCGACCGCGATCCTGCCCGGGTCGATGCCGTGGTCGCGGCCGCTCGTCACCAGCCAGTCCAGGGCCGCCAGTCCCTGTTCGATCTGGGTGGGGAAGCGGTGCTCGGGAGCCTGGGCGTAGTCGACCGCGACCACGGCGACGTGCGCGTCGATCGCGCGGCGCGCGTGCATCCAGCGATTGGAGGGATAGTCGTTGGATCCCTGCCGGAAGGCGCCGCCGAAGAAGGTGAGCACGGCCGGGAGCGGCTCCTGCGCACCGTGGGGACGGTGGATGCGGATGGTGACGTCGGGGAATCCGGTGACGCGGACGCGGACCTTCTCGATGTGGACGTCGGGGATCGGCAGGCCCGCCTGCTCCCAGCTGCGCTCGGCCGCGGTGACGGCGTCGCGTCGGCGGGTGGAGATCCGCGGCTGGCGCAGGGGGATCCGGGGGCGTCCTGCCGCCGCGGCCAGGCGAGCCAGTTCGGGATCGAGCGGCATCAGCGTGCTCCTGTCTCGTAGGCGTCCGCGAGGTCTTCGACGATGATCTGCTGCCAGCGTCGGGCCGCGGGCGAGGTGCGGGTGATTCCGGCCGAGGCGTGCTGGGTGCCGGGCACGACGTGCTCGCGCACCGGCGTCCCGAGCTCGCGCAGTCGCGCGGCCAGCAGGGAGGCGCCCGAGCGCAGCGGATCGTGCTCCGCGGCGAGGATCAGCGTGGGCGGGAACGGCGGGAGGTCCTCGGCGTCGGCGACGAAGGCGCTGCCGTCCAGCGCGGGCCGGTACTGCTCGATGAGCTTGGCGTACTCGGCCTCGATCGCCGAGGAGACCGTGTCGTCGGCGCCGGCGGCGAGCTCGTGGAGCGCGTTCAGGGAGACCGCCGGGACCTCGAGGAAGAGGTGGTGCGGGCGAGGCGGGGTCCCTCCGGCCGTGCCACCCTCGCGAGCCGCGCTGCTCTCGCCCGACCCATGCGCGGCGGCCCGGCGTTCGAGGGCGAGAGCGGCACTGGCGATGATCGAGGCACCCGCGGAGTTCCCCCCGAGCCCCAGACGCTCGGGATCGATCCCGAGCTCCTCGGCCCGCTCGTGCAGCTCGTCGAACACGCGCACGGCCTGATCCCGGGCGGTGGGGAAGGGGTGCTCGGGTGCGAGGGAGTAGGCCAGGGAGACGTGGCGGATGCCCGTCGCGGCCGTGCGCGCCGCGAGCACGCTGTCGTTGATCAGCTC
The DNA here is from genome assembly GCF_003130585.1 of Brachybacterium endophyticum. Taxonomy (GTDB): domain Bacteria; phylum Actinomycetota; class Actinomycetes; order Actinomycetales; family Dermabacteraceae; genus Brachybacterium; species Brachybacterium endophyticum. The sequence goes on from NZ_QFKX01000001.1 coordinate 258,022, forward strand.
GCGGGCGCTGCCGAACACGAAGCCGCCGCCGTGCAGGAACAGCTGCGTGGGGAGCGGCCCGTCGTGGTCCGCGGGCTCGTAGACGCGGGCGAACGGGGCGCGGGGAGCGTCCGCGGGTGCGGAGGCATCGACCTCGATCTCACGGATCCGGCAGGCGTCGGTCGGGGGCAGGGCCGTCGCGGCGGCCAGGGTGTCGGCGACCCGCCGGGCGACGTCACGCCGCTCCGCGAGATCCGCATCGGCCGAGGAGAGCGGCCACCGGGCGCGCAGCATCTGCTCCAGCTCCGCCCAGTCCTGGATGCCCTCGTCGAGCTCGGCCATGTGCCCTCCTCCGTCGTCGGTGACAGGTGGCGTGCCTCAGGTCGTACCGCGGCATCGCGGGACCCGAGGTCCCGCCTCGCAGTATCGAAGCACTTCGATCGAAGTGCTTCGTCGGCTGAGTCTAGGGTCGCGGAGCGCCGGGGACAAGTGGCAGGAGCACGGTGGCGGATTGGCGGACGCGCGTGAGGCCGGATCGCCGCGGACCACTACACTCCAGGCATGCCGACCCCCCGAGCGAGAGCGACGATCTACAGCGTCGCCGCACGTGCCGGCGTCAGCATCTCGACCGTCTCGCTCGCCATCAACCACCCCCAGCGGGTCAGCGCGCAGACCCGCCGCCGCGTCGCCGAGGCCTCCGAGGCCGAGGGGTACCGGCCCGGCCGTTCCGGCGCGACCGGAGGCCGCAGCGGTCTGCGCACGGTCGCGGTCGCCGCGCCGTTCTCGAGCTGGCCCAGCTACTACCGGCGGCTCGACGGCATCCTGGAGCGTCTGCGCAACGGCGGCATCGAGGTGCTCGTCCACGACCTGCCCTCGAGCAACGACACCCCCGCGCCGCTGCTGGACGCGCTGCCGGTGCGCGGCGACCTCGACGGCGTGATCATCATGGGCAGCCCGCTCAGCGAGGCTGCGGAGTCCTCGATCCTGCGTTCCGGGATCCCGGCGGTGCTCGTGGACACCCTCAGCGAGCAGCTGCCCACGGTCACCGCCGACGATCACCGCGGCGGCGTCCTCCTCGGTGAGCACCTGCTGGAGCTCGGGCACCGGCACCTGGTCTTCGTGCACGACGGTCAGGCCTCGACCGACTACGTCTCGGCGGGCATGCGGCGCGTGGAAGGGCTGCAGCAGGTGATCGACGCGGCCGGCGCACGGGTGGACGCGACGGCCGACGCGCCGGGGCTGGTGCAGCGCGCGCTCGACGCGGGCGCGACCGCGATCCTGGCGAACCACGACGCGCTCGCCGCGCGCGTGCTGCGGGAGTGCGCGGACTCGGGTGTCGCCGTCCCGCACCAGCTCTCGGTCACGGGCTACGACGGGGGTGCGCTCGCCGGAGCCCTGGATCTCACCACCGTCGAGCAGCCGCTCGCGGCGACCGGGGCCACCGCGGCCGATCTGCTGATCGGCGTGCTGGACGGCACCACGCCCGCCGTCCGGGCGATCACCCTCGAGTGCTCACTGGTCGTCGGCGGGACGACGGGCGCTCCCGCCGCGGACTAGGGGAGTCCTCGGGCGATCACGCCCTCGGGTCCTCACGCCCTCAGGCCATCGCGCCCTCGAGCTCGTCGACATCGCCCTCGTCGTCGCCCTCGGTATCGGACCTGCGCGCCGAGCGGCGCAGCCGGATCGCCCCGGCCAGGCCCAGCAGCACGCCGATCACCAGCCAGATCCCCAGGGCCACGAGGTCCTGCGTGGGGTTCACCCAGCCGCCGCCGATCAGGCCGCGGAAGGCGTCGATGGCGTGGGTCATCGGCAGCAGCGGGTGGAAGAACCGCAGGAAGCCGGGGATCGTCTCCACCGGATAGGTGCCTCCGCCCGCCGCGATCTGCAGGGCCACGAGGATGAGGCCGACGAACTTGCCGATCGGGCCGAAGACGGCGCCGAAGCCGTGGTTCAGTGCGACGAACACCAGGGAGGTGAGCGCCGCCAGCGCGTACACGCCGCCGAGGTTCGCGACGTCGATGCCGACGGCCAGGTGCAGCACCGCGACCGCCATCGCGGACTCGACCACACCCAGCACGAACGCCGGCAGGAGCCCGCCCAGCAGGAGCTTCGGGGCGCTCGCCCCGCGCAGCGCCGCACGCTTGGAGAACGGCGGCATCATCAGGAACATGGACATCCCGCCGACCCACAGGCCGATGCACAGGAACAGCGGCGTCAGGCCCTCGCCGAAGCGGTCCAGGCCGTTGGTGCGCTCGAAGTTCATGCCCACGGGGGAGCCCGCGACGTCGTCGAGGTTCTCGCGCTCGTCGTCGGAGTAGTTCGGGACCTGGTCCTGGGCGTCGGTGAGCCCGCTGTTCAGCTGGTCCGCGCCGTCGACGAGCTGGACCGCGCCGCCATCGAGGTCCTTCGCCCCGTCCGCGAGCCGCTTCGAGCCGTCGGCGGCCTGGTTCGCCCCGTCGTCCAGCTGCACCGAGGAGTCGGCGAGTCGGTTCGCGCCGTCGTCGACCTGACGGGCGCCGTCGGCGAGATCCGAGGCGCCGTCGGCCGCGGAGCCCGAGGCCGTGGCGAGCTGCGAGGAGCCGTCGACGAGCTTCGAGCTGCCGTCGGCCAGCTGGTCCGCGCCGTCGCGGGCGCTGGAGACGCCGCCGGTGTACTGGCCGACGCCGGTCTTCAGGGACTGGGCGCCCGAGTCGAGCTGGCCGGTCGAGCCGGCGAGCTGATCGGCGCCGTCCGCGACCTGCTGGGCGCCGTCGTTCAGGCTGTGCACGTCGTTCGCGGCGTCGTCCAGCGTCCGGTAGGCGCCCGGGAGGGCGTCGGCGGCCTGGTGCGCCTGGCCGGCGAGCTCGTCGATGCGCTTCTTCGCATCCGCGGAGCTCGCGTCGTCCAGGTCCGTGCGCGCGGACTTGAGGGAGTCGGAGAGGGTGGAGACGCTGTCAGCCTGCGTGCTCGCGGGCCCCTGCAGCGCGTCCATCGCGTCCGACGCGGTGCCGGCGTTCTTCTGGATGTCGTCCAGTCGGGTCGAGAGGTCGTCGGCCGCCGTGGAGACGTCCTCGCCGAGGCCGTCGAGGTTCGCGGCGGCGTCCTTGGCGTCCTGGGTCGCCTGCGCCGTCGTGGAGGCGTCGTCGGAGGCGGTGGAGGCGCCGCCGCGCAGGTCCTTCGACTTCTCGCTGAGCGCGGCGAGCTGCTGGCAGACGTCGGAGTCGGCGGTCGCGCGGGAGGTCGACCCGTTGTCGGTCGAGCCGTCGCCGTCCGTGCCGGTGCCCGTCGAAGCATCCCTGTCCGAGGAGCCGCCGTCCGAGGCGGTGCCCTGCGTGGGGCCGGCGCTGGAGCTGCCGCTGGAGCCGCTGGTCGGCGACGTGCACGACTGCGCGATCTGGTCGAGCTCCTTCGTGTACGACGAGACGTCGTCGGACACGGTGCTGGAGGAGTCCTTCGCCGTATCCGCCTTCTGGTCCGCATCCGCGGTGTCGCCGGAGAGGCCGGAGGCTCCCTGCACGTCGTCGAGGGCGCCGCGCACGGTGGTCATGTCCTTGCTCGCGGCGGTGACGTCGTCGCCCAGGTCGTTGACGGCCGTGTCGGCGGCATCCGCCTTGTCGGCGACGGTCTGCGCACGGTCGAGCAGCGTCGACATGTCGCTCGAGGGGTCGTCGAGAGCGGTGGCGAGGTCGTCGGCCGCACCCGCGAGGTCGTCGACCGCGGTGTTGGCGTCCTTCGAGGCCTGGTCAACGGAGTCCTTGTCGACGCCGAGGTCCTCGGCCTTCTTCTGGGCGTCGCTGACGGCCTGGTCGAGCTGGTCGGTGCCGTCGGCGACCTGGCGGGCGCCGTCGGAGAGGTCGCCCGCGCCGCCGTTCAGCTGCGAGGTGCCGTCGGCGAGCCTCGAGCTGCCCTCGTTCAGGGAGGAGCTCTTGTCGTCCAGCGTGGTCAGGCCCTTGTCCAGGCTCGTGGCGCCCGAGTTGAGGGTCGCGGTGCCGTCGTGCAGCTCGACCGCGCCGCTGCGCAGCTGGTCCAGGCCCACGGCGAGCGAGCTGCTGCCCTCGGCGAGCTGCCCGGTGCCGTCTGTCAGCTGGGAGGTGCCGTCCACCAGCTGGCCGGTGCCGTCGGCGAGCTGGGAAGTGCCGTCCTGCAGGTCGTCGGCGCCGTCGGAGAGGTCGGAGATGCCGCCCTCGAGCTTCTTCGCGCCGTGCTCCAGATCGCCGGAGCCGTCGACCGCGTCGCCGATGCCGTCGTGGATCGAGGAGAAGCCGACGTAGATCTGGTCGAGGTACTCACTGGCGACGGAGTCGCGCAGTGCGCCGGTGAGCGCGGTGCCGATCGACTTGGTGAAGTTGCCGCTGACGTAGTTGATCGTGTCGTTGGTGCGCACGTCGATGAGCGTCCGGGAGGCCTTGCCCGGATCGTCCGAGAGCTTCGCGACGTTGCTCGAGAAGTCCTTCGGGATCACCACGGTCGCGCCGTAGGTGCCGTCGGCCAGCCCCTCGCGCGCGGTCTCCGCGTCGACCTTCTCGAACCGGTAGACCTCGGGCTTGTCGGTGTCCAGCAGGGTGTCGGCGAACTCGCCCCCCGCGTCCAGGTGCTTCTTCCCGCCCTCGGGCGTCGTCAGATCGGCACCCGAGTCCTCGTCGACCACGGCCGCGGTGATGCGGTTCAGGTGGCTGCTGGGGTCGTCGAAGGACCAGGTGAGGTTCCCGGCATAGATGATCGGGACGAGCGAGAGTCCGGTGATGAACAGGGCGGCGATGGGCTTCGCCCACTCATCGGGCAGCACGCTGCGCAGGGAGTGGAGGATCCGCGCGGGGGTACTGGTGTGTGGCACAGCAGAGACGATACAAGCGAGAACTCAATACGTCGATGTATCGAGTTCTCGATGTGGTGCACGATTCACGCGGCGGGGCCGGCCCCCGCCCGCGCCTCGGCCTGCTCCTCACTGAGCTCCTCGGCGGGGGTGAGGGGTCGCGGGGTGCGGGGGAGCGGCCGCAGCCCGCCGCGGGAGGCGGCGACGACCAGCAGTGCGGCCCCGAGCACGAACAGGACACCCATGGAGGCGAACGCGATCCGGTAATCACCCAGGTCGGGGTCGCCGGCCGGGGCGAGCGCATCCAGCACCAGGCCGACGAGGAGGACCGAGACCAGCCCGGCGCCGAAGCCGCCGATGTTCACGAAGCCCACCGCGGTGCCCACGCTCATCGGCTGCACGCCCGTGCGGGCGATGTCGAAGCCGAGGCCGCTGGCCGCGGCGCCGAGCGCGAGAGCGCAGGCCAGCGGCAGCAGCGCGAGCATCGAGTGCCGGCCCGGGACCGCGAGGACCACGACCCACAGCACGACCATCGGCGCGACGCCCGCCAGCAGGATCCAGCCCCGCCGCCGGGGGAACCTCCCGGAGAGGGTGCCGATCGCGGGGCCCAGCGCCATCCCGAAGACGACCTGCACGGTCAGCAGGGTCGAGACCTGCCCCATCGGCAGCCCGTGGCCCTCCGAGAGGAACGGCACGCCCCACATCACCACGTACGTGTTCACGGCGAACAGGGTGATCCAGTGGGCCGCCAGGCCGGCCCATGCCCCCGGGGAGGTGATCACGTCCCGCAGCACCTCGAGCGGCGAGGAGGCGAGCACCGGGATCGCACCGGTGGGCAGGCCGTCGTGCGGCTCGTCGCGCACCAGGAGCAGGCACAGCACCCCGGCGGCGAACACGAGCGCCGCGAGCATCCCGAAGGCGGGGACCCAGCCGGCCGATGCCAGCACCGCGAAGAACGGGATCGCGGAGATCACCTGCCCGGACTGTCCGAGCACGCCCGTCAGCTGGGTGATCAGAGGTACGCGGCGGGCGGGGAACCAGGCGGCGGCCAGTCGGACCACGGAGATGAAGATCGCGGCGTCGCCCGCGCCGATCAGCACGCGGGCGAGCACCGCCAGACCGTAGGCGCTCGAGAACGCCATGCCGAGCTGGCCGACGAGCATCAGCGCCGTGCCGCCCACCAGCATCCGCCGGGCCCCGAAGCGGTCGAGCAGCAGGCCGGCGGGGAACTGGGCGGCCGCGTAGGTGCCCAGCTGGACCATGCCGACGACGGAGAGAGCGGCCGATCCCACGGCGAACCGGTCGCCGGCCTGGACGCTCGCGACGCCGAAGCTGGTGCGGCCGGCCACGGTGGCGACGTAGGCGAACATGGCCACTCCCCACAGCAGCCAGGCCCGTCGGGCGCGTCGGTGGAGGGACGGGACCGGGCCGGACATGAGGGTGCGCACCTGCGATTCGGGGGAGGGAGGGGCCGGCGTCCTTGCCAGGTCGGGACGTTCTCAGGCTACTCCCGGGTTCGGGCGGCGTGCGGGGGCGTCTCACCCCGGCGGCGGGGCCGCGGGTCGGTGTCTGCCGGGGAGGGCACCGGGAGGGGGAAGGTGCCGAGCCGGTAAGAGGGTCGGAGCAGGGCAGGGATTCTCACACCGGCAACGCCGCCGGTCGACGGTACCCTTGGGGATCAGGCAGCCGCCGGCTGCGGGGACGCGTGTGCGCGCTCCCGGCCCGCGCCGCCAGTCCCCGTACCGAATCCGAGAGGGTCCCCCGCATGGGTGAGCTGTCCATGACCTTCGAGATCACCTCACTGGTGGTCCTCATCGCCATCATCGTGGGAGACCTCATCGTGGTCTCGCGCCGTCCGCACGTGCCCTCCATGAAGGAGTGCCTGGCGTGGGTCGGCGTCTACGTGGGGCTCGCCCTGATCTTCGGTCTGGTCCTCTACTTCGTGGACGACACCCACCACGCCTCGGTCGAGTTCATCACCGGCTGGCTCACCGAGTACTCGCTGAGTGTGGACAACCTGTTCGTGTTCATCCTGATCATGGGCAAGTTCGCCGTGCCCAAGAAGTACCAGCAGGAAGTGCTGATGGTGGGCATCATCATCGCGCTCGTGGCCAGGGCGATCTTCATCCTGGTCGGCTCGGTCGCGATCGAGCACCTCTCCTGGATCTTCTACCTGTTCGGGCTGTTCCTGCTGTACACCGCGTTCAAGCAGGTCCAGGGTGACGAGGAGGAATCCGGCGACGAGGAGAGCGGGATCCAGAAGTTCGTGGGCCGCTTCCTCCACGTGCACGACGAGTACGACGGCAACAAGATCCGCACCGTCATCGACGGCAAGAAGGCCTTCACCCCGATGCTGATGGTCTTCGTGGTCATCGGCCTCACCGACGTCATGTTCGCGATCGATTCGATCCCCGCGATCTTCGGCATCACCCAGAACCCGTTCATCGTGTTCACCGCGAACCTGTTCGCCCTGATGGGCCTGCGCCAGCTGTACTTCCTGCTCGGTGGCCTGGTGGACCGCCTGTCCTACCTGCACTACGGGATCGCCGCGATCCTCGCCTTCATCGGCGTGAAGCTGCTGATCCACGCGATCCACGAGTCCCCGCTCGAGTTCATCCCCGGCTTCGAGGTCCTCGAGAAGATCCCCGAGGTGGGCACCTTCGTCTCGCTCGGCGTGATCATCGGCTGCATGGTGATCGCGACCGTGGCCTCCCTGCTGTGGGGCCCCAAGGGCGACGGCGAGAACGACGAGGTCGAGGTCGGTCACTCCCAGCAGGGTTGAGGCCGGCGCGGCCCGGGGCGCGGGTGAACCCTGAGAGCGGGTGAACGCCGAGGGCGGGTGAACCCCGAGGGCGGGGAGGCTTGGGCCCTAGGCCGGCAGGTCCACCACCCACGGCGTCGTGGCGAGGGTCGAGGGATCCCAGTGCTCGAGCACGTCGGCCGCGGTCGAGCAGTCGCGCACGCCGAGCGAGTCGCCGATCCGCGCGACCACTGCGGCCGCGTCCTCACCGCGCTCGGCGCGGTCGCGCAGGGTGACCGCCCCGTCGCGCTTGGCCAGGCGGGCCCCGCTCGGGGAGACCGCGAGCGGCACGTGGGCGTACTCGGGCTGCTCGTACCCGAGCAGGTGCGCGAGATGGGCCTGGCGCGGGGCTGAGCTGAGCAGGTCGTCCGCCCGGGTCACCTGGTCCACGCCCTGCGCGGCATCGTCGACCACGACCGCCAGGTTGTAGGCCACGACGCCGTCGCCACGGCGCAGCACCAGGTCGTCGACGCCGCCGGTGACCGTGCCCGCGAACAGGTCGTGGACCGTCCACTCCGTGACGTCGGTGCGCAGGCGCAGTGCGGGCTCGCGGCGGAGCTCCCGCATCCTCTCCCGGCCTGCTGCGCGCTGGGCGGCGGTGAGGTCGCGGCAGGTCCCCGGGTAGGCGCCGGACGGCGCGTGCGGGGCCGACGGCGCCTCGAGGATCTCCCGGCGCGTGCAGTAGCACTCGTAGACGAGACCGGCGTCCGCGAGGTCCCCGATCGCCGCGTCGTAGGCGTCGGCACGAGCGGACTGGTGCACGACCTCGCCGTCCCAGTCCAGACCGATGGCCTCGAGGTCCTCCAGTTGACGCGCCTCGGACCCTTCGCGCACCCGGTCCAGATCCTCCACGCGCAGACGGAACGCCCGCCCGCTGCGCCGCGCGAGGACCCACGCCAGGATCGCGGTGCGCAGGTTCCCCAGGTGCAGGTCGCCGCTCGGGGACGGGGCGTAGCGCCCGGCGGGCGGGAGCGTGCCGGCGGATCGCTGTGTCCCGGCGGGGGAGGGTGGAGGCACGGGGGAGGGCATGGTCTCCAGTATGGCGGCCGGGGTGGGCCGGTGCCGGTGCCGGTGCCGGTACCGGTGCCGGGCGGTTTCCGTGCCGGGCGGTTTTGCCGTGCCGCCGCCGGCTCGGATCGGTGCCTTCGATGGCTCTGGGTGAGGGCTCAACCCCTCACAGGGCGTGAGACCTCACCTGGAGCCATCGAACGTCACGGCACACCCCGGAACGCCACCGCATCGGCCCCGAGCAACCACGGCACACCCCGGAACGCCACGGCGCACCCCCGAGCAACCGCGGCGCGCCCCGAGCAGGCCCGGAGCAGCGCCGCGCAGCCCGAAGCAGCCCCCGAACGTCATCCGGCCCCCGGTGCGAGGGCACCGGGGGCCGGATGTCTGCCGAACGGCGGTGGCGTTCGGCGCGGTGTCAGACCTGGATCAGGAGTCGCCGCGGTGGTTGCCGCGCTTCTCCGGATCGGCCGGGTTGTCCGCCGGGTCGATGGCGGGGTCGATGACGCGGCCCGGCTGGACCTCGCCCTTCCCGTCAGCGGCCTGCTTGGGGCTGTTGTCGTTCGCGCTGCCGGCCTGGGGCTTCCCGGTCGAGGCCGAGCCCTTGCCGTCACCGGACGTGCCGGCCGCGCTCGACGCGGCGGCGCCGGTCGCGGCGGCACCCGAGGCGCCCGCTGCGGCAGCGCCCTTGTTCGAGCCCTTCGCAGCGGAGTCCTTCGACGAGGAGCCCTTGTCGGAGGCCTTCGAACCGGAGCCCTTGCCCTCACCGCCGGCGGAGTCGACCTTGACCTCGGACGGCTTGGTGTCCGAGGAGCGGTCGGCGGTGTTCGGGGTGGCCGCGGAGTGGGAGCCGGAGGCACCCGAGCCGCTGCCGCCCTTGAGCGAGGAGGCGACGTCGCCCGCCTCGGCGCCGGCGACGGCGTCCGAGACCTGGGTCGAGTCGGACTCGTCGGAGCCCGAGGCCGGGTAGTGGGCGCGGGCGAAGTCGGCCGGCGGGGCCCAGGGGTCCTCGACCGGACGGGTCTTCTTCCACACCAGGTAGCCGGCGGCGGCACCGACGGCTGCGAGGCCGAGGACCAGCAGCACCTTGCCCACGCCGCCGCTCTTCTTCGCCGGCGCGGGAGAGCTGAGGGCTGCCTTCTTGATGTCGCCCTGGCCCTTGTCGAACTCGCTGCGCGCGGCGTCGACCGCGGCCGCGACGGCCGAGCTCACCACGGAGCCGGTCGCCCCGGCGGTGCGGCGGGCTCGGGGGAGGTAGTCCTCCTGGAAGTCCTGACGGAAGCGCTCGGCCTGCGGGCCGACCTTCTCGCCGAAGGCGGAGAGCCGCTCCTGCTGGGCGCGGAGGTTCTCCTCGACCTGAGGGCGCACCTGGTCGACGAAGCTCGACGCCTTGTCACCGGCGTTCCCGGCCAGCTTCTGCAGCTCGTCGACGGCCTTGTTGGCCTTGCCCTCGGCGGTCACGCCGAGGTTCGCGACTGCCTTCTGCGCCTGCTCCTGGGCCTTGGACGCTTCCTTCCGGCCCTTCTTGGCGTTCTGCTTCGCACGCTTCGTGCTCAGTGCCATGCGAGTCCCCTTTCGGTCGACCCCGCCGGGCTGTCCCGACGAGGAATGCGGACGAACGCTGGTCGCGTCGCTTCGAACGCGACGACACGTCTCGAGTGGCTCCACCCTACAGTGACCGGCGGCACGCTGATCCAGAGTGCTGACAGGTGGGGATGACGTTCCTGCGCAGACGGGTGCGTGGATCTCGGACGGAGGCCGGCCGCAGGGCGGATGTCCGGTGTCCGGTTCGATCTGGCTACCCTGGGACGATCATGCTCCGAACGCCTTCCCCCGTCCGCCGGGCCCCCTCGCTCCCGCCGCTCCCCGGGGCGACACCCGTCCAGGCGCTGCGGCGCTTCGTCCGCCAGTACGCGGTCTTCGCCGGGCGTGCGAGCCGCAGCGAGTACTGGTGGTGGGTGCTGATCAACCTGATCGTCACCGCCGTCCTGGACGTGGCCGGCAGGCTCACGACCGGGGATTGGTCCTGGAACTCCTCGGTGCTCGTGGTGGCCCGCTGGCCGGAAGGCGGGGCGGGGACGCCCGTGGGCATCCTGGCGACGGTCTATTCCGTCGCGGTCATCCTCCCGAGTCTCGCGGTCCTGTGGCGCCGCCTGCACGACGCCGACCACAGCGGCCTGTGGGCCTTCCTCCTGCTGATCCCCTTCGTCGGCTGGATCCTGCTGGCGGGGATGCTCGCCTCCCGCTCCGATCCCGACGGGGCGCGGTTCGACCGTCCGACGGAGCGGACCGGGCCGGACGCCCCGCTCGGGTTCCGCAGCGGGGCCTGGACCTGGTCCTCGAGTGCGCCGGAGCGTGAGCGAACCCGCACCGGAGCGTGACCGAGCCCGCGCCGGAGGGCGACTGAGTCGGACGTCTCCTCCGAGGGGCCCGGCGTGCGCCCGGCTGGGCGGTTCGTGCGCGCGTGCCTGTGCGAGACTGGCGCCATGTTCGCAACACTGCACACGAACCAGGGCGACATCCGCCTCGAGCTGTTCGAGAACGACGCCCCCAAGACCGTCGAGAACTTCGTCGGCCTCGCCGAGGGGACCCGCGAGTTCACCGACCCCGATTCCAACGAGAAGGTCACCCGTCCGTTCTACGACGGCGTCATCTTCCACCGTGTGATCGACGGCTTCATGATCCAGGGCGGTGACCCGCTGGGCACCGGCACCGGCGGCCCCGGCTACATGTTCGACGACGAGATCTCCGAGAAGAACTTCAACGAGCCCTACAAGCTCGCGATGGCCAACGCCGGCAAGCGCATGAACGCGATCACCGGCAAGCCCTCGGGCACCAACGGCTCGCAGTTCTTCATCACGGTCGCCCCGACCCAGTACCTGCACGGCAAGCACACCGTGTTCGGCGAGGTCGCGGACGAGGACTCCAAGAAGGTCGTCGACGCGATCGCGACCACCAAGACCGACATGCGCGACCGTCCCGTCGAGGACGTCGTCATCGAATCGGTCGAGATCGAGAAGTGAGCCGCTGAGGCGCCGTGAGCGCCTCGACGCGACACCTGAACCGGTGAGAGCGCCCGGGACCATCTGATGGTCCCGGGCGCTCCTGCGTCCGGCGGGATGCGGACGGGGTGGGGTGCGGTCGGACTGGGATGCGGGGGTCAGCGGGAGGCGATGGCGCCCTCCGCGTCGGCCGGCCGCGCGGCCTCGCTCCTCGCCGCCGCGTCCTGGCCTGAGGCCCCCTCGCCGCGGCGGACGATCGCCCGGCGCAGCATCACCATCAGCAGCACGAAGCCGGCGGTGAGCAGCATGTGGCCGAGGCCCGCGATCCCTGCGAGGCCGGCATCCATCCCTCCCAGGTCCACGCCCAGGACCGTGGTGAGCCCGCGCGCGAACATCGCCCCGGTGCTGATCAGCACGCCGGCGTGGTAGGTGATCTGGAACCAGGTGAACAGGCCCCTCGAGGCCGACAGCCGCAGCACGACCTCCAGGGCGAGGACCGTCAACAGCACGATCACGCCGAGGGTCAGCAGGTGGGTGTGCACGACGCTCAGCTGCGTGTGGTCGGTCGCGGGCCAGTCGGCGTTCTTGGTGATCTCGCGGAAGGCGAGGCCGGAGGCCAGGCCCAGTCCGAGGTAGACGCAGACGGCGGTGAACAGGCGGTTCAGGGCGGTCATGGGAGTTCTCTTTCGCAGTCGGTGCGGTTGTCGAGGCCGGTAGGCCGGGGGCCGGACGGCCGAGGGATCGAGAGTCGGGGTGCGTCAGCGGGCGGTCCGGCGCAGGCGCCCGGGCCACCACATCCGGTCGCCCAGCAGGGCGAACAGGGCGGGCACCAGGACCGTGCGCACCAGGAGGGTGTCCACCAGGACGCCCAGGCCGACGATCAGTCCGAGCTGGCCCAGCACCACCAGGGGCAGCACCCCGAGGGCGGCGAATACGGCGGCCAGGACGATGCCCGCGCTCGTGATCACCACGCCGGTGGAGCCGACGGCGCGGACCGTGCCGCGGGTGGTCCCGTACGTCTCGGCCTCGTGGCGGATCCGGTGGGTCAGGAAGATCGTGTAGTCCACGCCCAGGGCCACCAGGAACAGGAAGGCCAACAGCGGGACGGTCACGTCCAGGGCGGGGATGTCGAACAGGGTGCGTCCCACCCACAGGCCCAGGCCGATCGAGGCGAGGGTGCTCAGCAGGTTGGTCGCCAGCAGGACGATCGGCGCGACCACGGCGCGCAGCAGCACGATCAGGACGATCAGCACCACCGCCAGGATGATCGGGGCGATCAGGGTCAGGTCGCGGATCGAGTCGTCGTGGACGTCGAGCGCCTGGGCCGAGGTGCCGCCCACCAGCGCCTCGGGGTCCGCGTCGTGGACGGCGGTGCGCAGCGCGCCGACCTCGTCGAAGGCCTGCGGCGACTCGGGCTGGGCGCTGCCGGTGGCCGAGAGCACGGTCCGGCCGCCCGGGGTGGTGCCGGTCTCGGTGACCGCGTCGATCCCGGGAACGTCCTTCGCGGCCCGGGTGACGGCGTCCGCGTCGGCCGAGGGGGTCGTGATCAGGTGCGGTCCGCTCTGACCTGCCCCGTAGTGCTCGGCGATCGCGGTGAAACCGGTCTGCGACTCGTTGGTCGCGGCGAACTGCTCGTCCTGGGTGAGGCCCACGCGGGTGCCGATCAGGCCGGTCGCGCAGACGCCGAGGATCACCAGGGCGCCCAGCACGGAGGCGGTGCGCCGGGCGGTGACGAAGCGGGCGATCGAGGCGAAGACCCCGCGCTCGGCGCCCGGCCCGCGCTCGGCGCCCGAGGTCGCAGCGGCTCCCGCAGTGGCCGCGGGCCCCGCCTCCACGCGCGGCACGAAGGGCCAGAAGATGCGCCGGCCGGTGATCGCGAGCAGTGCCGTCAGCGGGAACAGCACCGCCAGCAGCGAGATCACGAGGCCCACGGCCGCGGCGATGCCCAGCCCGCGGGTCGCGGGCATGACGGCGAGAACGAGGGTGAGCAGGGCCAGCACCACGGTGATGTTCGAGGCGAGCACGGCCGGGGCGGTGGTGGTCCAGGCCCGCTGCAGGGCCTCGCGGTGATCGCGGAAGCGGTGCAGCTCCTCGCGGTAGCGGGAGATCAGCAGCAGCGCGTAGTTCGCGCCGGCGCCGAAGACGAGCACGCTGATCACGCCCGCGTCGAAGGCGAGGGAGAAGCTCTCGCCCAGACGGGAGGTGACGGCGCTCGCGACGCCGTCGGCCGATCCGACCACCGCGAGCGGCAGCAGCCAGAGCACGGGGGAGCGGTAGGTCAGCAGGAGCAGCAGGCCCACCACGGCGATGGTGACCGCCAGCAGGGTGACGTCGGCGCCGGCGAAGGCGCCGCGGATGTCGGAGCCGACGGCGGGCCCGCCGGTCACCTGCACCTCGAGGTCGCCGTCCCCTCCGACGGCGTCGTGGGCGAGAGTGCGCAGGTGCGCGATCTCCTGGTCCACGGCGTCGTCGCCGGCGCTGACGTCGACGGGGGCGAGGACGAGTTCGGCCTTGCCGTCCTCGGAGGGCATCGGCGGGAGCTCGCTGCCGTCGGTGGCATCGGCCAACGTCGAGCGCAGCGTCGTGACCTGGTCGGCGTCGGCCTCGGTGAGCTTCCCGCCGTCGCTGCGGGTGACCACGGCCATCACGGTCTGCTGGTCGGCGTCGGGCAGCTGGTCGGCGATGGCGGCGGCGCGGGAGGACTCCGCGTTCTCCGGCAGGGCGTCCATCCCGGCGGCCGGGCCGCTGCCGCGCAGGCCCATCAGGCCGGCGGCGAGGACGGCCGCGATCGCGAGCACGATCCAGGCGGATCGTCGGCCGACGAGGAGAGCGGCGAGGCGGGAGGTCGCCGAGGGGCGCCGGTGCGTTCCCGGAGCCGTGCCCGCGGGGCGTCGAGTCACAGAGCTGGTCATCATCATTCCTGATCACGAGGGGTTTGCGCCCGCGGCAGGGACGTCTGCCACGGGACGTTCTCGACGCTACGGAGCGCCCGCGCGATGCGGATCAATCGTTCGATGTATTCACCGTGTGACCAGCGCCCACGGCCACGTCGGAGCGCGTGCGCAGGGTTCTGTGAGCGGCGACCCGGCCCGCTCCTGTAGGAATGGGGCATGGAGAACCGACCCACCTATGGCTACGGGGCCGACGACCAGGAGCCATCGCCCCGCCCCCGGCCCACCTACGGCTACAGCTCGGGCGGGTCCGACGGGACCTCCGGCGCGAACGGTGCGCCGGGCGCCCCCGGGCCGGGTGGGTTCGGCGGGGCCGACGGGGCCGGCGGCTCCGGTGGCGGACAGGGGATCCCGAGCGGCGAGCAGGCGGGAGCCCCCGTCTGCCCGCGGCACCCGGACCGCGTCAGCTACGTGCGCTGCAAGCGCTGCGGGCGTCCCGCCTGCGGGGACTGCCAACGCCCCGCACCGGTGGGCATGCTCTGCGTGGACTGCGAGCGGGAGCTCGGGGCGCAGCAGCGCAGCGCGAGCCCGCGCAACATGGCCGGCGGCAGGATGGGCAGCGCCACCCCGTTCCTGACCTACGGCGTGATCGGCATCTGCGTCGCGCTGTTCCTGGGCCAGACCCTGATCCCCGGCGGCGCTGTCGAACAGGCGCTGATCTACGCCCCCGTGCGCACGCTCGCTATGCCGTGGACCATGATCACCAGCGGCTTCCTGCACGGCGGGATCTTCCACCTGCTGCTCAACATGTACGCGATGTACCTCGTGGGCACCCACCTCGAGCGCACGCTCGGGCACTGGCGCTTCGGGGCGATCTTCCTGCTCTCGCTGTTCGCGGGCCACGTGGCGGTGCTGCTGTTCGCCGACCCGACGGCCAGCTCCTGGGTCGCCCCGACCCTCGGGGCGAGCGGCGGCATCTTCGGGATGTTCGGCACCCTGTTCATCGTCAATCGCCGGATGGGCGCCGAGACCACCCAGATCCTGGTGCTGATCGCGTTGAACCTCGTCATCACCTTCACCATCCCGAACATCTCCTGGCAGGGGCACCTGGGTGGCCTGGTGATGGGCACGGCGGTCACCGCCGCCATGTTCGCGCTGCGCCCGAAGGCCTCGCCCGGTGCCGACCGGGGCGCGCTCGCGAAGCGCTCGGCGGCTCTGCACGCGGGCGTGTTGGTCCTCGGGCTGGCACTGTGCCTGGCGATCATCGCCCTCAAGGTCGTCCTCGCGCCGTCGGGGGCCCTGCCGCTGCTGTGAGTCGGCGTGGCCCGGCGGTCGCCCTCCGATCGCGACCCCCGGGTGGCCGCCCACCGATCGCTGATCCCGTGCGCTCACGGCGCGGGCGATGGGGTCGCCCGGCGAATCACACCGCTGTGATTATCCCCAGTTGTGGACAACTTTGGGGAGAACTGTCGACCTGGTGTGGATCGACGGGGGATCGGGCCCCGATCCCGGTGGATCCGTGGTGGCCCCCGGGCGACGGGAACGTGCGACACGGGCCCTGACCTTGGTGACGAAGGCGTGCAGGGTGCGGAATCACAGGACTGTCATTCGTCCCCAGGTGTGGAGTTCTTTGTGGATAACTCCGTCAGGACTCCCTGCCACCGGTGATCGCGAGGTCCTCACGTGTCCCCAACGCCGCCTCGACCATCGCGACCAGGGCCCGTGCCGCGTCCTCGGGATCAATGACGTCGGCCGAGGGGACGTGGACGAACCCGCCCCGGATGCCGGCGTCCGGTCCGTCGGCCTGCAGCGCGTGGCACAGGCGGTAGAAGACGTCGTTGCACACGAAGGTCCCCGCCGTCTGCGAGACCGATGCCGCCACGCCGAGCGCGCTCGCCGCCTCCACCATCGCCTTGATCGGGAGCGTCGAGAAGTAGCCGACGGGTCCGCTCTCGAGGCTCGGGCGGTCCACCGGGCTCGCCCCGGCGTTGTCGGGGATCCGGGCGTCCTGGATGTTGATCGCGACCCGCTCGGGCGTGATCGCCTGCCGGCCGGCAGCCAGCCCCGTCGCGACCACCAGTCGCGGCGCGTGGGCGGTGACCTCGGCGAGCAGGGCATCGGCGCCGGCCCCGAAGACCACGGGCAGCTCGATGCTCGCCACGGACATCCCGCGGTCGAGGAGGACCGGAGTCGCGTGCCGCACCGCGTCCCAGGACTCGTTCCTCGCCGCCCCGTCGAAGGGCTCGAATCCGCTCAGCAGTACGTCGATCGCCATCCCAGCAGGGTAGGGCGCTCTATCGTGGGCAGATGCCTGCCACGCCGCCGGACCACGTCCCCCTCGAGGAGCTGCATCCGCCCTTCGCCCTGCGCGTGCGCAGCGGGGCGCTGACGATGCGGATGCTGCGCGATGAGGACATGCCCGAGTACGCCGCGCTGCTGCGACGGCCGGTCTTCGCCGTGCCCGACGCTCCGCACGTCTTCCCCTGGTATGCGCGTGACGAGGAGGAACGCGTTCGCGAGGCGCTGCGCTTCCAGTGGCGACTGCGCAGCGAACTGCACCCCGAGAAGTGGACCCTCCCGTTCGGGATCTGGGTCGACGGTCGCCTGGTGGGGTGCCAGGACCTCGGCGCCACCGCCTTCGCAGTGCGCCGGGTGGTCACCTCCGGATCGTGGCTCACCCTCGACCAGCAGGGCCGGGGGTACGGCTCGCTCATGCGCCGCACGGTGCTGGCGCTGGCCTTCGACCACCTGGGCGCGGTGCGGGCGGAGTCCGCCGCCGTGGTCGGCAACGCCCGCTCCTACGGGGTCTCCCACGCCTGCGGGTACGAGCACAACGGCACCGAGGTGATCGAGCAGGCAGGTCGCGCGATCGAGCACCAGCGGTTCGTGGTCACCCCTGCGACGTTCCGGCGCGGTGATGCGGAGGTGCAGGTCGAGGGGCTGACGCCTGCTCTGCGTTCGCTGCTCGGGGCCGACGAGGGGCGCTGATCGCGGGAGGTGGCCATCGTCCAGGGCCGTGGAGCGACATTGCTCCACGGCCCCACCCACCACCACTGGAGGGAGATCAGGCCTGGCGGCCGGGCGGGCGGACGCGCGGATGACGCGACCGCAGAACGGCATAGATGCCGACGGCGACCACGGCGAAGGTGACGACCCCGAAGGCGATCCCCAGCAGGATCGCCAACCCGATCGGGTTGTGCCCCAGGAGGCTGAAGGCAGTGATCGCGGCGGCCATGGCGATGACGCCGGCGACGGCTCCGTTCAGTGCTGCCCTGGTATAGATCTGTCGCGGCTCCATCAGGTCCCCCGTCCCGCCCCCGGCCGCATGCCACGGGATCACGGCTTCGATGCGGACCGGATGTGGACTCACGGTATGGTCGCTCAGCCGACCCCCACCACTTCTGCACGGAACGTGAGAGGAACGATGACCGATCTGGAGCGCTATCGGAGGACCGACCGCGCGCAGGACGTCGGGTTCGTCTTCGCAGCCGTCGGCGCGACCCACCTGCCCGGCCCCGCGCTGGTCCGCATGCTCACCCACCTGCACATGACGGAGTCGGCGGCCCGCAACACCCTCGCCAAGATGGTCAGGCTCCAGCGTCTGGACGTCGAGGCCTGCGGGAGGATCAGCGTCTACAGCCTCGGCGAGGTGCTCGCCCGCCGCTTCCGACAGGTCGAGGGTGCGGCCCCACCCACACCCTGGGACGGCGGGTTCGACACGCTGGTCCACCAGGTTCCCGAGGGTGCGCGCTGGTTCCGCGACCGCCTGGTCTACTACGCACGATTCCATGGGTACGGGACCCTGCGACCCGGAGTGCTGATCGGCGTGCATCCCGACGTGGATCTGGCGCTCGGCCAGGTCGGCGAGCCACCGACCGGAGCGGTGCTCCACCGCGCACGGATGATCCCCGCCTCGCTCGAGGAGGCCCGCGACATGGCGTCCCGCGCCTGGGAGCTCGGGACGATCGCCCGCACCTACGAGACCCTCGGTGCGCAGGTCGACAGGCAGTTCTCCGGCGGTCCGCCCCCGGCCGACGCGGCAGGACTGTGGTCCACCTTCGAGGCGTGGGCCCGCCTCTACCAGCAGGTGACGTCGGCGGTGATCCGTGATCCCCACCTGCCCCACGAGCTGCTGCCGGCGTCGTGGCCCGCCCGCCGGTTCTTCACCCGGCTGGATCGGTTGAACCGCGACTGGGGTCCTCCGCTGCAGAGCTTCCTGCGCGCTCAGGTGGAGGAGAGTGCGGGGGGCCTCGCGCGTTACGAGCCGCTGCCCTGGGAGCGGGGCTGAGCCGGGTCGAGAGGGGCGTGGCTGCCCGGCACAGGAGCGGAGTGCGCGATGCCCCGGCGCGTACGCGCAGTCACACGCCCGCCTCCGCGAGCTGAAGCGCGCCCTCGGCGGCACCGGGCATCGAGCCCGCCTCCTGCACGCACCGTGCGAGCAGCCAGCGGAGCGTGCGCTCCGCGTCCAGCCCCGTCAGTCCGGCCATCCGGGTCGCGAACCCGAGCGGATCGGCCGTCAGTCGTCGGTCGTCGTTGAGCATGTGCTGCAGCAGGTCGTAGTGGGGGTCGCCGACGTACGGCTTGGGGTCGATCATCCGCCAGTCGGCGAGCGACGTGCCCGGGTCCTCGCGCGCCGCGAGCACGTTGTGATGGTGGAAGTCGGTGGCCAGGAGCATGTCGGGGCCCGGTGTCTCGAGCGGCAGGGTGCGGAACATCCCTAGCCCGCGGGCGATCAGCGGTGCGGGCAGACCGCGAGCATCCGTCTCGAGGCGGTGGCGGGCCTCCTCGGCCCACCAGGCACACATCGCGGAGAGGGGCCGGAAGCCGTGAGCCTGCGCTCCGGCAGGGACGGATGCTGCGGTGGGCAGCTCCGATGCCGGGATCCACAGCGACCGCAGCAGCCCGGCGGCCACCTCGTCCTCCTGCTCCGGCGACAGTGCACTCCGCGCGAGCGTGGTCCCGGGGTGGACCTGCTCGAGGAGGATCACGCTGATCGCGCCGTGACGACGCGCCTCGATCACGCGGGGCACGAGAGGGGCGGGGGAGTCGGACAGCGACCATGCGCGCAGCCCCAGCGCCTCGTCCCGGGACTCCTCATGGGCCCAGGTGACCTTGAGGACCAGACCCTCGAGGGGCTCCGACCCGTCGGACGACCCATCCGGATCTCCGGTCCGACGCACCAGACCCACCCAGCCGGTCGATCCCTCGGGGAACCGCTCGAGGACCTCCAGCCCCCGCTCGGTGCACACGCGGTCGCGCAGCGCGAGGATCTGCTGCTCGCTCGGCCGCTCGTCCGCGTCATCGCTCATGACGGGAACGGTAGCGCCCGGCTCCCCGCCGCGCCCGGGAAGCACCGTCTTCGCGCCCGACGCGCACCTCTGGGTCACAATGACCGGGTGAAACCGTTCCTGCTCATCGCCACCCGTCCCGAGGACGAGGTCGCTGCCTCGGAGTACGAGGCGACACTGCGTCTGACCGGCCTCGCCCCGGAGCAGCTGCACCACCTCCAGCTCGACCGCACGCCGATGCCCGAGATCGATCTCGAGGACATCTCCGGCATCATCGTCGGCGGCAGCCCGTACAACACGTCCGACGAGGCCGACACCAAGTCGGAGGACCAGAAGCGGGCCGAGCGCGAGCTCGGCGAACTCCTGGACCGCGTCGTCGAGGCCGACTTCCCGTTCTTCGGCGCCTGCTACGGCGTCGGCACCCTGGGCGTGCACCAGGGCGCGATCGTCGATCGCACCTACGGCGAGCCCGTGGGCGGGATCGACGTCGAGCTCACCGCCGCGGGTCGTGAGGACCCGCTGGTGAAGGCCTCAGGAGTGCCCGACAGCTTCCTCGCCTTCGTGGGCCACAAGGAGGCCGTGCACGTGCTGCCCGCACACGCCGTGCTGCTGGCCACCGGCCAGCGCTGCCCCGTGCAGATGTTCCGCGTCGGCAGCTGCCAGTACGCCACCCAGTTCCACCCCGAGCTCGACAACGACGGGCTCATCGGCCGGATCCACGCCTACCGCGACAACGGCTACTTCGACCCGGCCGAGGAGGAGGCGCTGATCGAGCGGGTGAGCCCGGTCGACGTCCACCACGCCGCGAAGCTGCTGCGCGCCTTCGTCGAGGTCCACGCCCGCTGACGGGAACGGGCGGGCCGCTCCCCGGTGATGCGGTCCGCCGTCCCCGCGCGCAGCGGTCCCGTCCCTGCCCCCACCCCTCCCGGAGGCCCCGAGAGCAATGACGTCCTCCTCGCCCCCACCGACCGGATCGCGTCCGCGTCCCAAGTACAGCCCTGTCCAGGTGCGACGCCGCCAGGTCGCCGCCGGCGGCTGCCTGCTGCTGGTGATCCTGCTGGTCGTGGTCTCCTGCACTGCTCTGCTCGGGCGCGACGGCAAGGGCGGATCCGATGCGGGCCGCGGGGGAGGGAGCGGCGATGCCGAGCTCGCCGTCTCCGAGACGCCGTCGGACGCCCCGGCGCTGTCCCAGCTGCCCGGGAAGGGCACGCTGGGGCAGGAGGAGAACCTGGGGATCGACGTCTCCGCGCACCAGGAGGAGATCGACTGGGAGAAGGTGCGCGGTGACGGTGTCGGCTTCGCCTACATCAAGGCCACCGAGGGCGCCGGCTACACCGATCCGAGACTGAACGCCAACTGGCGCGGGGCCCGCCAGAACGGTGTCACCCCCGGTGCCTATCACTACTTCACGCTGTGCTCGCCAGGGGCCGAGCAGGCCGAGGAGTTCCTGCGCGCGGTCCCGCCCAGCGACGACGCGCTGCCGCCCGCCCTGGACCTCGAGTTCGACGGGGCCTGCGAGAACCGCCCCGAGGTCAAGGAGGCCGACGCGCAGGTCGACGCCTTCCTCGAGAAGGTCGAGGAGGCATGGGGCAGGCCCGTGCTGCTCTACTCCTCCGTCGACTGGCGCAACCATTACGGCCTCGGGGCCACCGAGGACCGCCCGGACTGGCTCTTCCAGGACGGCAAGCGCCCCGCGCAGGGCGACTGGGCGCTGTGGCAGGTGCGCTTCGACGGGTCCGTCGCAGGGATCGACGGGGACGTCGACATCGACGTCCTGCGGCTCGACGTGCTGCAGGCATCCGGCGCGGAGTAGGGAACAGAGGGCACGGAGCAGGGGAGGGGCGCGGCGCCCGTCCGGCCTCGCCGCGCCGGGTCCGTCTCCGCTGGTCCCCACCGGCTTCCGTGCCCGGCACGTCCGGCATGTCGGCTTGTGTGACCCGCCACCCATCCTCCGGACGGGCGTGGTCGTGTCCAGGCACGGCACCGTAGAGTGAGGGCCGCCGAAGCCATGGAGTAGTCGACCCTAACCCCGGGGCCTCGTGCCCCACGGGGACGACTCTCCCGCATACGGATGCCCCACCGGATGCGCGCCCGGCTCCATCCGAAGAAACTTGGAACGGAGACCGTACCGCCATGACCCGCCATCCCCTCGCACCGTCGGGCCCCGACGACTCCCGCGCCGCGCGCCCGGGCCGACGCACCCTCCTGGCCGGCGCCGTCGCCGCCCCGCTGGGACTCGCGCTCGCTGCCTGCACCGGCTCCACCTCGGCCGACGAGAAGTCCTCGGACGACAAGGACTCCTCCGGCGCCTTCCCGGTGACCATCAAGCACGCGCTCGGCAGCGCCGTCATCGAGAAGAAGCCGACGCGCATCGTCACCCTCGGCCAGGGGTCGACGGAGACCTGCGTCGCGCTGGGCACGATCCCCGTCGGCGTCGAGGATTACGCCTGGGGAGCGGACGACTCGGGCCAGCTCCCCTGGGTGCGCGAGGCCATCGAGAAGAAGAACGGCAAGCTCCCGAAGCTGATCAAGGGCTCGACCGAGCTCGACACCGAGGCCATCCTCGCTCTGGCGCCCGACCTGATCCTCGCGCCCTGGTCCGGCGTCACCAAGGAGCAGTACGAGGTCCTCAAGGACATCGCGCCCACGGTCGCCTACGAGAAGGAGGCGTGGGTGATCACCTGGAAGCAGCAGATCAGCACGATCTGCACCGCCCTCGGGGTGCCCTCGAAGGCCGACGAGCTCATCCAGGGCATCGAGGACGAGTTCACCGACCGCAAGCAGGCCGAGTGGGAGGACCTGACCTTCTCCTTCATCTACAACTCCGGGAAGGGCACCCTGGGCGTGTTCTACCCCGACGAGCAGCGGGTGGCGATGGTCAGCGCGCTGGGGCTCAAGGTCGACCCGATCAAGGACGAGATCTCGAAGTACGAGGTCGAGGGGACCGACTCGGCGTCCATCGGGCTCGAGAACGCCGACATGCTCGACCACTCCGACCTGATCTTCACCTTCTACTCGGATCAGGCCAACCGCAAGGAGGTCGAGTCCCAGCCGCTGTACGCGAAGATCCCCGCCGCCGAGGCCGGGGCGCTCGTCGCTCCCACCGACCAGTCCTTCGTCACCGGTTCCTCGATGATCAACCCGCTGACGGTCCCGTGGGCCCTCGAGCGCTACGTCCCGATGATCGAGAAGGCTGTCACGAAGGTCCAGAAGTAAGGTCCTG
The DNA here is from genome assembly GCF_003130585.1 of Brachybacterium endophyticum. Taxonomy (GTDB): domain Bacteria; phylum Actinomycetota; class Actinomycetes; order Actinomycetales; family Dermabacteraceae; genus Brachybacterium; species Brachybacterium endophyticum. The sequence continues at coordinate 281,005 of NZ_QFKX01000001.1, forward strand.
GCGTGAGGACTGCTGCACCCGCTGATCCCGGGACCAGGGCGGAGAACGCCCGGGTCCCGGGACGCGCTCTGCTCGGCGGCACCCGCAGGCTCCCGCCCCCGCTGGCGCTGGCACTCGGCGTCGTCCTCGTCCTCGTCGTGTGCCTGCTCAGCCTCGCGCTGGGCTCCCGCGCGAACGACCTGCCGCAGGTCCTCGCGGCGCTCGGCGGCCGGGGCGAGGAGCGGATGGCGCTGATCATCGACGAACGTGCGCTGCGCACCGTCGTCGGGCTCGCCGTCGGCGCCGCCCTGGCCGTCTCGGGCCAGCTGATCCAGGGGCTGACCCGCAACCCGCTGGGCGAACCGGGGCTCCTCGGCGTCACCTCCGGTGCCTCGTTCGCGATCGTCGTGGTCACCGCCCTCGCGGGGTCCGTGAGCGGCGGCACCGCTGCGATCGCGGCCATCCCCGGGGCCCTCGCCGCCGTGGCGCTCGTCCACCTCGTCGCCAGGCCCGCCGGCACCGGGTCCGTGGTGCCCCTCGTGCTCGCCGGCGCGGTGGTCACCGCGGTGCTGGGGGCCGTCGTGCAGGGCCTCATCCTGCAGATGCCCGCGGTCTTCGACTCCTATCGCTACTGGGTGGTCGGCTCGCTCACGGGCGCCGACCTCGGCACCCTGACCACCGTCGCCCCCGTCCTCCTGGCAGGGCTCGTTCTCGCGATCACCGTCGCCCCCGCCCTGAACACCCTCGCCCTGGGTGACGACGTCGCGATCTCGCTCGGCTCCCCGGTCCGGCTCGTGCGCGGGGCGGGGCTCGCCGCCGCCGCTCTGCTCGCCGCCGCCGCGACCGCCGCCGCCGGCCCCATCGCGTTCGTGGGCCTCGCCGTCCCGCACCTGGTGCGGGGGATCGTCGGCGCGGACCATCGCTGGCAGCTGCCGATGAACCTGCTGCTGGGAGCGGCTCTGCTCGTCGCCTCCGACGTCGTCGCCCGCGTCATCGTCCGCCCCGAGGAGCTCATGGTCGGTGTGGTCACGGCCTTCGTCGGCGCCCCGTTCCTGCTGCTGGCCGTGCGCCGAGGGGCGGTGACCGACCGATGAGCGACAGTCTCCGGACGCGCCGCCACGAGCGCCAGAATCTCGCCGAGGAGCAGGAGCAGGAGCAGGAGCAGGAGCAGGAGCAGGAGCAGGAGCAGGGGCAGGGGCGCGGGCAGGCGCAGGAGCAGGGGCACGCGGCCCGGCACGGCGGCGGCGATCGTCCCGACGAGGTCGATCGTGCCCGCGGCGGCGATCGCCCCGATCGACAGGCGCCGCAGGCCTCGCTGCGGGGGCCGCTGATCGGCGTCGTGCTCGTGCTGCTGTCGATCGCGGCGGGTGTGTGGACACTGGCCCGTGGTGAGCTGGGCGTGAGCCCGGCCGACGCGCTCGCGGTGCTGACCGGGAACGGCGACGGGCCCGCCGAGATCGTGCTGACCCGCATGCGGGGGCCGAGGATTCTGGTGGGCGCCGGCGCCGGCGCAGCCCTCGGGATCGCCGGGACCCTGTTCCAGTCGGTCACCCGCAACCCCCTGGGCAGTCCCGACGTGATCGGGCTGGGTGCCGGGGCCGGTGCTGGCTTGGCGCTGACGACGCTCGTCTCCGACGGCCCCGGTTCCGCCTGGGTCGGCGCCCTCGCCGGTGCGCTGGTCGCGATCGGCCTGGTGTACCTGGCCACCGGACGCGGTTTCGCCTCGCCGTCCCGCCTGATCATCGCCGGGATCGCCGTGGCAGCGATGGCGCTCGCCGTCACCCAGTACGTGGTCGCGGTGGTCCTGCGCGACGAGGGCTCCCAACTCGCCGGCCAGCTCGTGGGCTCGCTGAACTCACGCAGCATGCAGCACGTGGTGATGATCGCGGTCGCCCTCGCGGTGTGCGCGCCGCTGGCAGCGCTGCTGCGTCATCAGCTGCTGGTGATGGACATGGGCGACGAGCTGGCCGACGCGCTCGGTGCCGGAGCGGTCCGCACCCGCACCGCCGCGATCATCCTCTCGGTGGTGCTGTGCGCCGGAGCCGTCGCCGTGGCCGGGCCGATCGCGTTCGTCGCCCTCGCCGCCCCCCACATCGCCCGCGGACTGGTGCGCTCCCCAGGACCCCATCTGATGATCTCGGCGCTGGTCGGCGCGCTGGCCCTGCTGGTCTCCGACCTCGCCGTCCAGGCCGTGCCCTTCCTCGAGGGACTGCCGGTGGGAGTGGTCACGGCGGGACTGGGAGGGATCTATCTGGGCTTCCTGCTGATCCGCACCTGGAGGAGGACGACCGCATGAACGGCACGACGACGAGCGCCGAGACGGGCGCAACGACGGACCCCGGCGAGACGGCGACGTCCGCACTCGCCCTGGACCGCGCGAGCGTCGGCTACGGCGAGAAGGTCGTCCTGGACGAGGTGAGCCTGACGTTCGCCAAGGGACGGTTCACGGCTGTCGTCGGCCCCAACGGCTGCGGGAAGTCGACCATGCTGCGGGCCCTGGCGCGCACGCTGCCCGTGCGCGAGGGTCGTGTCCTCCTGGACGGCAGGCCGCTCGCCGAGCACCGCTCGCGAGCGATCGCCCGGCGCCTCGCCCTGCTCCCGCAGGAGCCCGTCGTCCCCGACGGCATCACCGTGCGCGGACTGGTCGACCGCGGACGCCACCCCTACCGCTCGGCGCTGCGCCGCCGGCTCCCCGGGGATGCGGAGGCCGTCGAGACCGCCATGCGCGCCACCGGGGTGGACCGCGTCTCGGAAACCCTGGTCACAGGGCTCTCGGGCGGGCAGCGGCAGCGGGCATGGATCGCGATGGTCCTCGCCCAGCAGACGGAGCACGTGCTGCTCGACGAGCCCACCAGCTTCCTGGACATCGCCCACCAGATCGACGTCCTCCACCTGTGCCAGGACATGAGGGCCGACGGTCGCACCGTCGTCGCCGTCCTGCACGACCTCAATCAGGCCGCCCGCTACGCCGACGAGATCGTGGTCCTGCACGAGGGCAGGGTTCGCGCCCAGGGCGCCCCCCACGAGGTCATCGACGAAGCACTCCTCCGCGAGGTCTTCGGGCTCGAGGCCGAGATCGCGAGGGACCCGCAGAGCGGGACGCCCCTGATCGTGCCGCGCCGCCGCTCGCGCGAGGGCGACCGGGTCTGAGACCTGCTGGGGCGGCGCCGGACGGTCTGCGCGTGCCGGGCGGTCCCGATCGCGGGGATCAGGGCTGGAGCCGCTCGCGCTCCCACGTCGCCCCGTCGGCTGCGGGGGAGTAGACGATGCGGTCGTGCATGCGCCCCCCTCGCCCCTGCCAGAACTCGATCCGGTCGGGCACCAGGAGGTACCCGCCCCAGCGGGGTGGGCGGGGGATCTGCTCCTGCTCGGCGAAGCGATCCTCGACCGCGGCGTACTGCGCGTCGAGCTCCTCGCGGGTCCCGACGGGATCGGACTGGTGCGAGGCCCAGGCTCCGAGCTGGGAGCCGCGGGGGCGCCGCGCCCAGTAGGCATCGGAGACCTCGTCGGCCACGTCCTCGATCCTGCCGTCCACGCGGACCTGCCGTTGCAGCGGGTACCAGGGGAAGAGCATCGTCGCCCACGGGTCCGTCGCGATCTCCCGCCCCTTGGCGGAGTCCTTGTTGGTGTAGACCACGAAGCCCGACGCGTCGTGCGCCTTCAGCAGCACCGTGCGGGACCGCGGGCGGGGTGCGCCGTCGTCACCACGATCGACGGTGGAGAGCACGAGCGCGGTGGGATCGGGCAGGTCGCCGTGCTCCTCGCGGCGAGCGAACGCGTCCTGCATCCAGACGTCGAAGAGGCCCATGGGGTCTGCGGGCGCCTCGTCGGCGAGCGATCCGGCCAGGTAGTCGTTGCGGTCATCCCCCAGGTGGGGGGCGGGGTGCGCGGCGGTCATGCTCCATAGGTACGCCGCGCGAGCGCCCGGCGCAACAGCGGCGGGGCCGGGCCGTCCGGAGTGCCACGTGGGGTGGGGGTTCGGTGGGGCCCGGGCGGGGCCGGTGGGTCTGGGTAGGGGAGGCAGTGGGGCGGGGCTGGGCAGGGGTCGGGTCCGGAGTGAGGCTGGGCTGGGCAGGGTGTGATGCCGGGCGCGTGGGCCGCGGAGGGACTCATAGCGCATCGTGTGCCATATAAGGCAGATGATGCGCTATTAGTCCCGTCGAAGCCCGGAAGCCCAGCCGCAACCCGCCCGGCCTGCGCCCACACCCGCCCGCCGCACGCCCGCAACCCGCCTGCCCTGCGCCCACACCCGACCGACCCTGCCGCCCGGCCCCACCGCCCGGCCCCACCGACCCCCACGTCACCGCCCTCCCCACCCCCTCCCACGTCACGATTCGGAAACGGGGCGTCACGTCCAGGCCCGCGGCCCAGCGGAACCCCGGATCGGATGCTAGGTTTCGGTGCCACACCGCCTCGTGGGGACCGTCACATCCGGCGCATCGCCGAACCGGCGTCAGCCCGTGGGCACACGGCTCGGCGGCGCCCTCGCCATCGGGCCGCCACCGGGCCGCCAACGCCCCGCCACCGGGCCTCGACCGGGTCCGGCACCTGATCCCGACGTGGTGTGCGCAGGCGGCCACCGTCGGCCCCTGCGATCCCGACTCTCCCCCGGAGGATCCATGTTCGACGCCGCATTCGCCCCTCGACGCCGCTCCGTGCTTCTCGCTCTCGCGGGTGTCCCCGTGCTCCTCACCGCCTGCGCGGAGACGAGCGACAGCGGTGACGGCGGTGGGGGAGGCGGGGACTCGGACAGCATCACCGTCGGCACCACTGACAAGGTCACCGCGCTGGACCCGGCTGCCGCCTACGACAACGGCTCCTCGACCGTGTGGACCCAGGTCTACGGCTACCTGCTGAACACGAAGATCGGCTCGAAGGACGGCAAGCCCGAGCCCGACCTGGCGGAGTCGGCCGATTTCAGCTCCGACTCCGTGTACACGGTGAAGCTGCGCGAGGGCCTCACGTTCGCCAACGGCAACGAGCTCACCAGCGAGGACGTCAAGCACACCTTCGACCGCCAGGTCGCGATCGCCGATCCCAACGGTCCGTCGAGCCTGCTGGCGAACCTCGAGAAGGTCGAGGTCGTCGACGACCTCACCGTCGAGTTCCACCTCAAGGAGCCCAACGACCAGACCTTCCCGTACGTGCTGAGCAGCCCCGCCGGCCCGATCGTCGACAAGGACACCTTCCCTGCCGACAAGGTCCTCGGCGACGACGAGATCGTGAAGGCCAAGGCCTTCTGCGGCCCCTACTCGATCAGCAGCTGGAAGCTCAACGAGCTGGTCGCCTACGAGGCGTTCGACGGCTACAAGGGTCTGTACGGGAAGCCGAAGACCGCCCAGGTGTCGATGAAGTACTACGCCGACCAGAACAACATGAAGCTGGACATCCAGCAGGGCAACGTCGACTGCGTGTGGCGCTCGCTGTCGGCGACCGACATCGAGGACCTCGAGAAGGACGACAAGGTCGCCGTGCACGACGGCCCCGGCGGGGAGATCCGCTACATCGTCTTCAACTTCGACACCAACCCCTACGGTGCGAAGACCGAGGAGGCCGATCCGAAGAAGGCGCAGGCCGTGCGCCAGGCGGCCGCGGATCTCATCGATCGTCAGGCCATCGCGACCTCCGTCTACAAGGACACCTACACGCCGCTGTACGGGTACATCCCCGAGGGGCTGCCGGGGGCGGGCGACCAGTTCAAGACCATGTACGGCGACGGCAAGGGCAAGCCGGACGCGGCCCGGGCGAAGAAGCGCCTGGAGGACGCCGGCGTGAAGACCCCGGTCAAGCTCAGCCTGCAGTACAACCCGGACCACTACGGCAGCTCCTCGGGCGACGAGTACGCGGCCGTGAAGTCGCAGCTCGAGGCCGACGGTCTGTTCACCGTGGACCTGAAGTCCACCGAGTGGGTCCAGTACTCCAAGGACCGCGTGGCCGACGTCTACCCGGCCTACCAGCTGGGATGGTTCCCCGACTACTCCGACGCCGACAACTACCTCTCGCCGTTCTTCATCAAGGACAACTTCCTGTCCAACCACTACGACAACGCCGACGTCCAGAAGCTGATCGCGCAGCAGCGCGGCACGGAGGACGCCGGCGAGCGCGAGAAGCTGTTCGTGGAGGTCCAGGACAAGGTCGCCGAGGACGTCTCCACCCTGCCGCTGCTGCAGGGTGCACAGATCGCGATCTCCACGAAGGACCTGAAGGGCGTCACCCTGGACTCCTCCTTCAAGCTCCGTCTCGTGCCGTTCGCCCTGTGACCGCGGACGTCGCCCAGGACCGACAGGACGCTCCCGCCCCCACTCCCGCCGCTCCGGCCTCCACGCGCCGGCGCGGTGGGGGCGGCCTGGGCCGCTACATCCTCACGCGGTTCCTGCTGATCATCCCCACCGTGCTGATCCTGATGACGGTGGTCTTCTTCCTCATGCGCATCACCGGTGACCCGATCACCGCCGCGCTCGGCGGGCGCCTCTCGCCCGAGCAGCTCGCCCAGCGCCGCGCAGAGGCCGGCTACGACCGTCCGCTGGCCGTGCAGTACCTCGACTACCTGTGGGGCGTGGTGCGCGGGGACTTCGGCACCACCTACACCGACCACACGCCGGTCGCGACCATCCTGACCACCTACGGCGGCGCCACCGCCGAGCTGGTGATCTACGCGGTGATCGTCGCGCTCCTGGTCGGGGTGCCGCTGGGCATGCTCGCCGCCCGCTCGCGCGACCGCTGGGGCGATCTCGCCCTGCGCGTGCTCGCGATCCTGGGGTACGCGACCCCGGTGTTCTTCGTCGGCCTGCTGCTCAAGCTCGTCTTCTCGGTGGGACTGGGCTGGCTCCCGGTGGCCGGGCGCATCTCCAGCCGCGGCGAGCTGACGATGGGGAAGATCCTCAACCCCACGCCCTTCTACCTGCTGGATGCGATCCGGCTGGGGGACGCGTCGCTGCTCGCCGACGTGATCAGTCATGCGATCCTGCCCGCGATCGCGCTGGGCCTGCTCACCGGGGGCATCTTCCTGCGCCTGGTGCGCACGAACATGATCGGCACCCTGGAGATGCCCTACGTCGACTCCGCCCGCTCCCGCGGCGTCCGGGAAGCGCGTCTGACCAGCCGGCACGCCCTGCGGCCCGCGCTGATCCCGATCATCACCGTTATGGGCATGCAGGTCGCGATGATGCTGGGCGGCGCGGTGCTGACCGAGACCACCTTCGAGTGGAAGGGCCTGGGCTACATGCTCGCCGAGTACATGGCCAACCGCGACTACGTGGCCGTGCAGGGCATCGTCATGATGCTCGCGGTGATCGTCGCGATCTCCAACTTCGTGGTCGACGTGATCGCCGCCCTCATCGACCCCCGAGTGAGGTACTGAGATGACGCTCCCCTCGCCCCCGCCTCCCGGTGAGAGCGCCTCCGCGCAGCAGGACGCCGGTCTCGAGGCCGAGGCCGCCGTCGTCGCGGCGACCGCGAACGATTCCTGGCTGAAGCGTCTGCCGATCATCAGCCATCTGCGACGCAGCGTCGGCCTGCAGCGCGGGATGCTCGTGGCGGGCCTGGTGCTGGTCGCGGGCCTGCTGCTGACCGCCCTGCTGGCGCCGCTGCTGGCCCCCTACGGCTTCGCCGACACCGCGGCCGACGGCACCTCCTTCGGCACCCAGCAGCCGCCCTCGTCCTCCCATCTGCTGGGCACCACGGTCGCCGGCTACGACGTCCTCTCCCGCGTCATCTGGGGCACCCGCACCGCGGTCGCGGTGATGGCCTGCGCCGTGGTCCTCTCGCTGTTCCTCGGGGTGGCCCTGGGTCTGCTCTCGGGGTACGTGGGCGGCTGGCTCGACCGGATCCTGGTGATGCTGGCCGACGCGATCTACGCCTTCCCCTCCCTGCTGCTGGCGATCGTGATGTCGATCGTGATCTCCGGCGGGCAGTCGAGCGCGGGTGGCGGCATCCTGGCCGCAGCCATCTCGATCACCGTGGTGTTCGTGCCCCAGTACTTCCGGGTGATCCGCGCCGAGGTGGTGCGGCTGAAGGCCGAGCCCTTCGTCGAGGCCGCCAAGGTCATCGGCACCGGGCACCGCCGCATCATGGGCACCCACCTGCTGCGCAACGCCACCCGCACCCTGCCCCTGATCTTCACGCTCAACAGCTCCGAAGCGATCCTCACGCTCGCCGCGCTGGGCTTCCTGGGGTTCGGCATCGAGCCCACGAGCGCCTCCGAATGGGGCTACGACCTGAACCGGGCGATGGCCGACGCGACCTCGGGCATCTGGTGGACCGGGCTCTTCCCGGGACTGGCGATCGTGGCCGCCGTGCTCGGCGTGACCCTGGTGGGCGAGTCCATCAACGACCTCAACGACCCGCGCCTGCGCGTGCGCCGCCGGCGCCGCGCCGCGACCGCGAAGGAGGCGCAGGCATGAGCGAGACCCTGCAGCACCGAGCCGACGCCGGCGAGGGCGACGGTCCGGTCGGCCGTGGCGAGGGCGGCGGCCGGGATGGCCGTGGCGAACGCGGCGGCCGTGAGGGCGGTGGTCCGCGTCTGGCGATCCGCGATCTCGACGTCACCTTCGCGACCGACGCCGGGGAGGTCCACGCGGTCGACGGCGTCAGCCTCGAGGTCGCTCCCGGTGAGATCCTCGCCGTCGTCGGCGAATCCGGTTCCGGGAAGTCCGTGACCGCCCGCAGCATCCTGGGGCTGCTGCCCGAGACCGCCGAGGCGAGCGGCGCCGTCCTGGTCACCGGGACGGACGTCGTCGGCCTCAGCGGTGCACGTCTGCGCGCCCTGCGCGGCGAGGACGTCTCGATGATCTTCCAGGAGCCCTCGAGCGCGATGAACCCGGTGTTCCCGATCTGGTGGCAGATCGGGGAGGGGCTGCGCGCCCATCAGCCGAAGCTCACGCGCAAGCAGATCCGCGCGAAGGCGGTCGAGGCGCTCACGGCGGTCGGCATCCCCGATCCCTCCGAGCGCATCGACCGGTACCCGCACGAGTTCTCCGGCGGGCAGAAGCAGCGCATCATGATCGCGATGGCCCTGGCCATGGGAGCAGAGCTGATCGTCGCCGACGAGCCGACCACCGCGCTGGACGTCACCGTGCAGGCCGAGATCCTAGACCTGCTGCGCGACGTGCGCGACCGCTTCGACACCTCGATCATCGTGATCACCCACAACATGGGAGTGGTCGCCGATCTCGCCGACACCGTCGCCGTCATGCACCGCGGTCGCGTGATCGAGCGCGCCGGCGTCCGGGACCTGTTCGCCGACCCGCAGCAGGAGTACACCCGGAAGCTGCTCGCGGCCGTCCCGCACCTGGGCAGGCGCAGCGCCTGGAGCGCGCTGAGCCCCGAGCGGCAGCAGGAGATCGAAGGCGCCGACCCCCTCGTCGAGGCGAAGGACCTGGTCATCGAGTACCCAGGACGGCTGGGGCGTCCGGCGTTCCGTGCCGTGCACGGCGTGGACCTCACGATCCGCCGGGGCGAGGTCTTCGGGCTGGTGGGGGAGTCCGGCTCGGGCAAGACCACCATCGGCCGTACCATCGCCGGACTCGAGAAGGCCACCGACGGCAGCCTCGCGGTGCTGGGCCACCAGATGCTGCGGTTCCGCGAACGCGCCTTCAAGCCCGTGCGCCGACGCATCGGCTTCGTCTTCCAGGACCCGGCGACCTCGTTCAACCCGCACCTGACGATCGAGGAGTGCATCGCCGAGCCGCTCGTGGTCCACGACCGGGGACTCTCGGCCGCCCAGCGCTCGACCAGGGTGGGCGAGCTCCTCGAATCCGTCGAGCTCCCCGCCGACTACCGCCGCCGCTACCCCCACGAGCTCTCCGGCGGGCAGCGTCAGCGCGTCTCGCTCGCCCGCGCACTCGTGCTGGACCCGGAACTGCTCATCGCCGACGAGCCCACCAGCGCGCTCGACGTCTCCGTGCAGGCCACCGTGCTCGATCTCTTCCGCGAGCTGCAGGAACGCCTCGGATTCGCCGCCCTCTTCATCAGCCACGACCTGGCGGTGGTCGACTCCCTGGCACACCGCATCGGCGTGCTATACCAAGGGCGACTCGTCGAGGAGGGTCACGGGCCGGACGTGCTGCAGGCACCGAAGGATCCGTACACCCGCCGACTGATCGCCTCCCTGCCGGTGCCGGATCCTGTGGAGCAGGAGCGCCGCCGCGCCGCGTACGCCGAGGAGTTCGGCCGCGCGGTGGGGTGAGTGAGGCGGGGTGAGGCGGGATCTCAGTGCGTGTGGCAGGCCGAGTGGGGTATCCGCCGGGCGGCGGTCCGAGCTGTGGGCGTCGGAAGGGCGTCGGAAGGGCGTGCGGTGTGGCCCGGCGGCGTCGGGGCGTCTTCCGCGAGGCGGCGTGAGGCGGCGGTTGGGCCTGCGAGGGACGTATAGCGCACGCTGTGCCATATATGGCAGATGATGCGCTATTAGTCCCGCCGCGGCCCGCCGTCCGCAGTCCACGACTCGCAATACGCCCGCCTCGCCGCCCGAAGCCGCCGAGCTCGCCGCACCGCCTCACCGCCGCCACGCCGCCGAGCTCGCCACGCCGCCGAGCTCGCCACGCCGCCGAGCTCGCCACTATCGCCGCCCGACCGCCCGCGCCATCCCCTCAGGCCATCGACGAGCCGGTCACGGGCGCCGAGTCCTCGATCCGCGTGCGCGCGGCCTCCATCGCCGTGATGATCTCCGCCTCCCGTTCGGCCGTGAGGCGCCCGAGCGGGACCGAGCAGCTGATCGCGTCCACGACCGGGCTGTCGCAGCGCAGGGCGAAGCCGAAGCAGCGCAGACCCTCGGTGTTCTCCTGCTCGTCCACGGCGTAGCCGCGATCGCGGGCCAGCGCGAGATCGGCCTGGAGCTCCTCGAGTGAGGTGTGGGAGTAGCGGGTGAGCGGGGCGGGCATCTCGCCGGGCACGTCCTCGGGTCGTTCCGCGAGGATCGCCTTGCCCAGGGAGGTGTGCGCCGCCGGGAGCCTGCGTCCCACCCGGGGCATCTGGCGCGTGTACTCGTGGGACTCGACGGTCGCGAGATAGACGACCTGGTCGCGGTCGAGTCGCGCGAGGTGGACGGTCTCCCCGAGGCTCGCGCAGACGTCGGCCAGGATCGGGCGGGCCAGGCGCACGCGGGGGTCGCGGTCGATGTAGCTGATGCCGGCCAGCAGCGCACGGATGCCGATCGAGTAGTACGTGCCCGTCGGCTCGGTCTGCACCCAGCCCCAGGCGACGAGGGTCTGCAGCAGCGCGTAGGTGGAGGAGCGTGGCGCGCCGAGGGCGTCGGCGACCTCGCGCAGCCGGGTGAGCGTTCCCTGCCGTCCGGCCAGGTACTCGAGGACCTCCAGGGTCCTCGCCGCGGACTTCACCTCGCGGGACGCGGACGTCCCGGGCGTCTCGTTCTTCCCCTCGTTCTTCCCCATGGCCCGATCGTAACCGCCGCCACCTGGTCGACCCGACGTTTCGAAAGGAGAACGCGTGATGCTCTTGTGATTCGGTGTCCACATATGTGAACGTAGGGGCTGCACATCATCCCCTGCACTGGAGCAGACGCATGAGCAGATCCGTCAGCAATGCCGCGAGCACGCCTCACGGCATCATCCCCGCCCTCGTCACGCCCCTCGACGAGGACGGTTCCCTCCTCGAGGACGGCCTGCGCCGCGTCCTCGACCACGTCATCGAGGGCGGCTCGCACGGGGTCTTCGTGCTGGGCAGCAGCGGCGAGATCTACGGCCTCAGCGATGCGCAGAAGCAGCGGGTCGTCGAGATCACCGTCGAGCACGTCGACGGGCGCGTGCCGGTCTACGCCGGCGCCAGCGAGATCACCACCCGGGACTGCATCCGCACCGCGCGGATGGTCGAGTCCGTGGGCGGCGTCGACGCCCTCTCGGTGCTCACCCCGTACTTCATGACCCCCACCCAGGGTGAGCTGATCACGCACTTCACCGCGATCGCCGACAGCACCGAGCTGCCCGTCATCCTCTACAACAACCCTGGCCGCACTCACGTGGACCTCGAGGTCGAGACCGTCCTGCAGCTGGCCCAGGTCGGCGGGATCATCGGCCTGAAGGACTCCTCCGGCGACCTCCCTCGCGTGCGCAGGATCCTCGCCGAGCGCCCCGAGGACTTCTGCGTGCTGATGGGCCTGGACTCCCGGATCCTCGCGGCCCTCGAGGCCGGGGCCGACGGTGCGATCGCCTCGACCGGGAACGTCGCCCCGCACGTGGTCGCCGGGATCTACGAGGCCTTCCGTGCCGGCGACCGGGACCGCGCCGCCGAGCTCCAGGAGGCGCTCGCCGCGCTGCGCGTGCTCGTGGACAGGGCGACGTTCCCCCTGGTCCTCAAGGAGGGGCTGCGGGTCGCCGGCATCGACGCCGGTACCTGCATCGCCCCCGCCCGCGAGGTCGATCCCGGCCTGCGGGACGAGCTGCGCACGGTCGTCGAGGCCCTCTCGGAGCTCTGACCCGAGCCGCCCTCCTGCTGCGAAAGGAATCCCATGCCCCTGGTCATCGTCGCCCTGGCGGTCGTGCTCCTGGTCCTGTTGATGACGCGCCTGAAGCTCAACGGCTTCGTCGCCCTCCTGCTCGTCTCGGCGCTCGTCGGCCTGTGGGCGGTCGCCACCGGCAACCTCACCTACGACGGCAAGAGCGCCGGCCTCGAGGCGATCCCCTCCCTGATCGAGGACGGTCTGGGCGACCAGCTCAGCTCGACCCTCATCGTCATCGGCCTCGGCGCCATGATCGGCCGCGTGCTGGGCGACGCCGGCGCCGCCCAGCGCATCGCCCTGTCCCTGACCCGCGCCTTCGGTGAGCGCGGCGTGCAGTGGGCCATGATCGTCACCTCGGTGATCATCGGCGGAACGATGTTCTACGAGGTCGCCTTCATCATCATCGTGCCGGTCGCCTTCACCCTGGTGAGGACCACCGGCAAGAGGTTGATGTGGGTCGCCCTGCCGATGTCGATCACGCTGTCCACTATGCACAGCTTCCTGCCGCCCCACCCGGGGCCGACGGCCGTGGCCGGGCTCTACAACGCCTCGATCGGCACGACGCTGCTGCTGGGCCTCCTGATCGCCCTGCCCGCCGGCGCCCTGATCGCGATGGTATGGCCGCGCCTGCCCTTCGTGCGTCGGATGAACCCCTCGATCCCCTCGGGGCTCGTCTCGGACAAGGAGTTCACCGAGGACGAGATGCCCTCCCTCGCCCTGTCCGTCGTGATCGCGATGATCCCGGTGGTCCTGATCGCAGGCGGCGCCGTGTACGACCTCGCGGCTCCCGGCGGCGGTGCACTGGCATCGGTGATCACGTTCATCGGGGAGCCCACCGTCGCGCTGCTGATCTCCCTGGTGATCGCGACCTGGGCCCTCGGCCCCCGGCTCGGGCACAGCCTCACCGAGGTCGCGAGCTCGATGGGTGGCGGCGCCAAGGCGATGGCCATGATCATCCTGGTGGTCGGCGCCGGCGGCGCCTTCAAGGAGGTGCTCACGGCAGCGGGCGTCGGCGACTACATCGCCGATCTCACCAGTGGCTGGGCGGTGAACCCGCTGGTGCTGGCCTGGCTGATCGCGGTGATCCTGCGGATCGCCCTGGGCTCCGCGACGGTCGCCGTCTCGACCGCTGCGGGCATCGCGGCGCCGCTGGTCGCGGCGGGCGGCGTCTCGCCCGAGCTCGCGGTGCTCGCCACCGCCTGCGGCTCGATCGCCTTCAGCCACGTCAACGATCCCGGGTTCTGGCTCTTCAAGGAGTACTTCAACCTGGACGTCACCGACGCCATCAAGGCCCGCACCACGTACACCACGGTGCTCGCGGTCCTCGGCCTCGGCGGAGTGCTCCTGCTGAGCCTGGTGGTTCCGGCCTGAGCGGAGGGGACGACGGAGCCAGGCACTGCAGACACACGACTGACGACTGACGAGGCACGACCGACGACACACGACTGACGACGCACGGCCGACGACGCACGGCCGACCACATACGACACACGAGACACGACCGACGACGCACGACAGACGATGCGCGATCCGGCCCGGGAAACGCCCGGGACGGACAGGAAGGAAGGACCGGAGATGACGATCGGATTCATCGGACTGGGCATCATGGGACGCCCCATGGCCAAGAACCTGCTGGCGGCGGGCCACGAGTTGGTCGTCCACAACCGCTCCGCGCAGGCGATGGAGGACCTCGCCGGCGACGGCGCCGGGACCGCCGCGACGCCGCGGGAGGTCGCCGAACGGGCCGACATCGTGCTGACGATGCTCCCCGACGGCCCGGACGTCGAGGCCGTCGTGCTCGGCGAGGACGGAGTCCTCGAGGGTGCCACCGAGGGAACGCTCCTGGTGGACATGAGCTCGATCGCCCCGGACGTCAGCCGCCGGCTGCACGACGCACTCTCCGAGCGCGGCGTCGCGATGCTCGACGCCCCCGTCTCCGGCGGGGAACCGGGCGCGATCGACGGCAGCCTGGCCTTCATGGTCGGCGGGGAGGCGGCGGACCTCGAGAGGGCGCGCGAGCTCCTCGAGGTCATGGGCGCCTCGGTGACGCACGTCGGCCCGATCGGCGCCGGCAACATCGCCAAGCTCGCGAACCAGGCCATCGTCGCGGTGAACATCGCCGTCCTGGGGGAGGCCGCGGTGCTCGCCCGCGCCGCCGGGGTCGAGCCTGAAGCGGTCCTGGACGCGATCCGCGGAGGGCTCGCCGGCTCCAAGGTGATGGAGCAGAAGGGTCCCAAGATGCTCTCCGGCGACTTCGCCCCCGGTTTCCGCATCGACCTGCACATCAAGGATCTCGAGAACACCCTGGCCACCGGGCACGAGAACGGCGCCGCGCTGCCGCTGACCGCCGCGGTGCGCGAGATGATGACCGCCATCTCGGTGGACGGCCACGCGCGAGATGACCACTCCGCGCTGGCCACGTACTTCGAGAAGCTCGCCGGCCGACGGATCTCCGCATGAGCGCCGACCCGAGCACCGCACCGAACGCCGACCCGAGCACCGCGGTGAGCGGCGAGGGAGGAACTGCGGGGAGCGCGGCCCCGAGCGCCCCCACCATCGCGCGGATGGAGGTCTTCCCCGTCGCCGGGCGCGACTGCATGGAGCTCAACCTCTCCGGAGCGCACGGCCCGCTGTTCACGAGGAACATCGTGCTGCTCACCGACTCGCGCGGCGAGACCGGGGTGGGCGAGGTGCCCGGCGGGGAGAAGATCACCCGCACCCTCGAGGACGCTCGTCGGACGGTCGAGGGTGCGAGCATCGCCGACCGTCGCAACGTGCTGCGCCGTGTCCGGGAGGAGTTCGGCGACCGCGACGAGGGCGGCCGCGGCGCGCAGACCTTCGACCAGCGCACCACCGTGCACGCCGTCACGGCGATCGAGGCGGCGATGCTCGACCTGATGGGGAAGTGGGTGGGACTGCCCGTCGCCGCCCTGCTCGGCGAAGGGCAGCAACGCGAGTCCGTGAAGATACTCGGGTACCTCTTCTACGTGGGGGACCCGGACCGCACCGATCTCGACTACCTGCGTGAGCCCGAGGCCGAGGATGACTGGCACCGGCTGCGCCACGAGGAGGCGCTCACCCCCGAGGCGATCGTCCGCCTGGGCGAGGCGGCCTACCAGCGCTACGGCTTCGAGGACTTCAAGCTCAAGGGCGGTGTGCTGGCCGGCGCCGAGGAGATGGAGGCGATCCGCGCGCTGAAGGATCGCTTCCCGGACGCCCGCATCACCCTGGACCCCAACGGCGCGTGGTCGCTCGACGAGGCGATCGGGCTGTGCCGCGACGCCCAGGGACTGCTCGCCTACGCCGAGGACCCCTGCGGGGCCGAAGGCGGGTTCTCCTCCCGTGAGGTGCTCGCGGAGTTCCGCCGGGCCACAGGACTGCCGACCGCGACCAACATGGTGGCCACCAACTGGCGGGAGATGACCCATTCGCTCGCCCTGCAGTCGGTGTCGATCCCGCTCGCCGACCCCCACTTCTGGACCATGGAGGGCTCGGTCCGGGTGGCCCAGCTGTGCCACGACATGGGGCTGACCTGGGGATGCCACTCCAACAACCACTTCGACGTCTCTCTCGCGATGGTCGCCCACTGCGGTGCCGCCGCCCCCGGCGCCTACAACGCGCTGGACACCCACTGGATCTGGCAGGAAGGCGTCGAGCAGCTCACTACGGCGCCCCCGCAGATCAGAGGCGGCGAGATCCGGGTGGACCCGGCCGTCCCGGGCCTGGGCGTCGAGATCGACCGCGAGCGCCTCGAGGCCGCGCACGCCCTGTTCCGGGATCGGATCGCCGGGGGAGGGGGACGCGACGACGCCGTGGGGATGCAGTACCTGGTCCCCGGCTGGACCTTCGACGCCAAGCGCCCCGCTCTGGTGCGCGATCAGGAACAAGCACCCGTGCAGGACGGCGGGACGACCGCGATGGAGGAACGATGAACGGAACCACGCCGGCAGCGACCGCACCCGCACCCGGAGGGGCGAACGCGACGGCGCCCGCGACGGCGGGCGCGGGCGGGGGATCGGACCGTATCCGCTCGGTGACCCTCTCGAGCGTCGTGCTGCCGCTGCCCACCGCGATCAGCGACGCCAAGGTGCTCACGGGACGCCAGCAGCCGATGACCGAGGTGGTGCTGCTGTTCGCCGAGGTCCGCAGCGAGCAGGGCCTCGAGGGCATCGGGTTCTCCTACTCCAAGCGGGCCGGAGGTCCGGCCCAGTACGCCCACGCCAAGGAGGTCGCCGAGCTGTTGATCGGGGAGGACCCCTCGGCGATCCCGCGCCTGTACGAGCGTCTGCTGTGGGCCGGGGCGTCCGTCGGCCGTTCCGGTCTGGCCACCCAGGCGCTCGCCGCCCTCGACGTCGCCCTGTGGGACATGAAGGCCAAGCGGGCCTCCCTGCCGCTCGCCGGACTGCTGGGCGCCCATCGCGACTCGGTCCGCACCTACAACACCTCCGGCGGGTTCCTGAACGCCCCGCTCGAGGAGGTGCGGGAGAACGCCGCGCGCTCCCTCGAGGCCGGCATCGGCGGGATCAAGATCAAGGTCGGCCATCCCGACTCCTCCGTCGACCGGGCACGGGTGAGCGCGGTGCGGGAGACCATCGGCCCGGACACGCCGCTCATGGTCGACGCCAACCAGCAGTGGGACCGCACCACCGCGCTGCGGATGGGCCGATGGCTCGAGCAGTTCGACCTGATCTGGATCGAGGAGCCCGTCGACGCGTACGACGTCGAGGGCCACCGCCGGCTCACCGAGACCCTGGACACCCCGATCGCCACCGGCGAGATGCTCTCCTCCGTCGCCGAGCACGTGCGGCTGATCGACGCGCGTGCCTGCGACATCATCCAGCCCGACGCGCCCCGGGTCGGTGGCATCACACAGTTCCTGCGGCTCGCGACGCTCGCCGACCACGCAGGGCTGCAGCTCGCCCCGCACTTCGCGATGGAGATCCACCTGCACCTCGCGGCGGCCTATCCCCGCGAGCCCTGGGTCGAGCACTTCGACTGGTTGGACCCGCTGTTCGAGGAGCGCCTGCAGACCGAGGGCGGACGCATGCTCGTCCCCGACCGGCCGGGCCTGGGCATCACGCTCTCCGAGCGCTGCCGAGCCCTGACCAGGGAGTCGGTGACGTTGGGGCGGTGACCTGGGGTGGTGGCCTGGGGAGGTGACCCTGGGGTGGTGACCCTGGGGAGGTGACCTGGAGCGGGGCAGGGGTTGTGCCGTGGGGAATGCACCGGACGCGAGGCCGGCCGGGCGGTGGATGGGCCTGCGTGGGACTAATAGCGCACGCTGTGCCATATATGGCAGATGATGCGCTATTAGTCCCTTCGCGGCCCGAGCCCAGCGCCGCGAGGCCCCAAGGCCCGAGCCCCCGGACCGTCCCCGGCGTAGCTCCCGACGCCCTGCATCGGCTCAGCTGCCCCGCCCCGGGTCCTCGACTTCCCAGAAAGTATGTAGGACCCTTAGTATCGGAAAAGTTGGTCGTGGTCGCCCGGCTCCGTCGATGTCCGCTCCGTCGATGCCATGGACGTCGATGTCGTGTCCGCACCAGCGTTCGCCGATATCGAAGGAGATCCCGTGCCCGAGGCCGTCATCGTCGCCGCTGCCCGCTCGCCCATCGGCCGTGCCCGCAAGGGATCACTGGTCTCGATGCGCCCCGACGACCTCGCCGGCCAGATGGTCGGCGCCGCTCTCGACCAGGTGCCGCAGCTGGATCCGACCACCGTCGACGACCTGCAGTTGGGCTGCGCGATCCCCGAGGGCTACCAGGGCGGAAACCTCGCCCGCACGGTCGCGGTCCGGATGGGCCTGGACTCCGTGCCCGGGGCGACCGTCACCCGATTCTGCGCCTCGAGCATCCAGACCACCCGGGCCGCTTTCCACGCCATCCGCGCCGGCGAGGCCCACACGGTGATCTCCGCGGGCGTCGAGTCGATCTCCATGAGCAGCGGCAAGCTCATGGAGGAGGACGATCGCGACCCGCTGTTCCGCAGCGCCTGGGAGCGCACTGACCGACGCGCCAGCCGGGAGATCCCTGCTCCCTGGCACGACCCGCGCGAGGACGGCGAGCTGCCCGACCCCTACATCCTGATGGGCCAGACGGCCGAGAACGTCGCCGAGCTGCGCGGCGTCTCCCGGCAGGCGCAGGACGAGTACGCCGTGCGCTCGCAGAACCGTGCCGAGGCCGCGATCGCGTCCGGCTTCTTCGAGCGCGACATCACCCCCGTCACCCTGCCCGACGGCACCGTGGTCAGCGCCGACGACTCCCCGCGCGCCGGCGTCACCCTCGAGTCGGTCTCCGAGCTCGACCCGGTCTTCCGCCCGGACGGCACCATCACCGCCGGCAACTGCTGTCCCCTGAACGACGGGGGTGCGGCCCTGATCCTGATGTCGGACACCCGTGCCCGCGAGCTCGGTCTCGAGCCGCTCGCCCGCGTCGTCGCCACCGGCGTCTCCGGTCTCAGCCCCGAGATCATGGGTCTGGGTCCCGTGGAGGCGACCCGCCGCGCCCTCGACATCGCCGGCATGAGCATCGGGGACATCGACCTCGTCGAGCTCAACGAGGCCTTCGCCGCCCAGGTGCTCCCCTCGGCCGACGAGCTCGGCATCGACCACGACAAGCTCAACGTCCACGGCGGCGCCATCGCCCTCGGCCACCCCTGGGGGCAGACCGGCGCCCGCATGACCACCACCCTGATCCACGGCCTGCAGGAGCGCGACGGCGAGCTGGGCCTGGCCACGCTGTGCGTCGGCGGCGGCCAGGGCATGGCCCTGATCCTCGAGAGGAACGCCTGATGACCATCACAGACCAGCCGGACCAGCCCGCGACCCCGTCGGCCCCGACCACCGAGGCGGGCGCGGCCCGCTCCGAGCGCGCGGGGGAGACCCCCTCCGGCATCGGGCCGGGCCCCGTCGTCGCCGCCCCGGACCCGGGCGCAGCGACCCCCGCCCAGCTGCTGCCGGCCGAGGCCGACCACTTCGCCCTCTTCCAGGACGTGGAGGGGGAGGACCTGCGGGCCTGGAGGGACGCGCGGCGCTTCGCCGAAGACCTCGACCGCCTCAACGAGGCCTGGGACCGCGCCGAGTACCCCACCGAGCTGATCGAGAAGCTCGGCGACCTCGACCTGCTGACCGACGGCCTCGACGTGCCCGGCCACCGCTCCCTCAGCCCGCTCGGCACGGGACTGGTGAACATGGAGCTCGCGCGGGTCGACGGCTCGCTGGGCACCATGGTCGGCGTCCAGGGCGGGCTCGCGCTGCGCTCGATCGTGCTGCTGGGCTCGGACGCGCAGAAGGAGCGCTGGGTCGAGCCGATCGCGACCGGCCGCGAGCTCGCCGCCTTCGCCCTCACCGAGCCCGACCACGGCTCCGACTCCGTCTCGCTCGAGACCACCGCCCGTCGCGAGGGCGAGGAATGGGTCATCAGCGGCCAGAAGCGCTGGATCGGCAACGGCGCGAACAGCACTCTGTCCGTGGTCTGGGCCCGCGTGGACGACCCCGGCGACGAGGCCCTGAACGGGCAGGTCTCCGGGTTCCTCGTGGAGCAGGACCTGCCCGGGTACGAGGCCGAGGTGATCACCGGCAAGGTCGCCCTGCGTGCCATCCACCAGGCGCACATCCGCCTGGACGGCGTGCGCGTCCCGCTCGATGCGCGCCTGCCCGGCGCCCGCACCTTCAAGGACACCTCGAAGGTCCTGTTCGCGACCCGTGCGGGCGTGGCCTGGGGCGCCCTCGGCCACGCGACCGCCTGCTACGAGGCGGCCCTCGAGCACGCCCGCACCCGGATCCAGTTCGGCCGCCCGCTCGCGAAGTCCCAGAGCATCCAGGTGCGCCTGGCGGACATGCTGCAGACCCTCACCGGCATGCAGCTGTACTGCGTGCGTCTCGCGCAGCTCGAGGCCGCGGGCACGATCAGCCCCGAGCAGGCCTCGCTCGCCAAGGTCCACAACACGCGCGCCGCCCGCGAGATCGCCTCGAACGCGCGCGACCTGCTGGGCGGATCCGGGATCCTGCTGGAGAACCGGGTGGTGCGCCACCGCAGCGACCTCGAGGCGCTGCACACCTACGAGGGCACCGACACCATGCAGTCGCTCATCGTGGGGCGGAAGGTGACCGGGGTCAGCGCGTTCGTGTGAGCGCCAGCCGCGTCGGCGCTGCGATGCAGTGACCGGCGCGACCGGGCAGGTTCCGAGAGGCTCCACCCGGGACCGCGGACCAGGGGGAACGATGGCCCAGCGCGCGCAGGACTCCGCCCTCGATCGGACCTTCGGGGACCTCTCTCGGACAGAGGCGTCCCCAGCGGATGCCGAACCGCGTGACAACGGCTGCCGGTGGGCCTCCCCGACGCGTCGCTGCGACACCTACCTGGGCAAGGATCCGGAGGACCATCAGCGCATCGCGGACGCGCTGACCTCCGCCCTCGAGGACCATGGTCTCCCCTCGGCCCCCGCCCCGACGGGCGGGAAGGGTGGCTGGCTGACGACCTCGAGCTCGGGCGAGGGCATGACCCTGGAGTTCCGCTCGAAGGGCTACGCCGAGCTGACCGTGACCGTCGACGTCAGCGGCGACTGCTCCGACATCGACGACGAGAGCTGAGCCCGCCGGCCAGACCCCGGCCCCGCGCGCCAGCCTCACCACGGCCGTACCGCAGCGGGACCGCGCCGCAGATGCCGCGACTTAGAGTCACCCCGCCAGTGACCCCGGTCACAGCTCTACGCCACGCCACCCCCGTTCAGGTCACCTCGACCATAAGGTCTCCTCACCTGTAAAGGTCTGCGTGACTCTAACCGGAGGTGGTCGTCGTGGCAGATCCCGTCACCCTCGCCGTCTCGACGGTGATCTTCGCCCTGCGACCCCACCCCACCACGCGTCTGCCCGTGCTCTGGACTCCCCTCGTCCGCCGCATCCGTGCACCTCACCAGGGTAAATGGGCCCTTCCGGGTGGTCCTCTCGGAGCCGACGAAGGTCTGGCCGCAGCCGCAGGACGGACGCTGCGCGAGACCACGGGCCTGACCCCGCGCTACCTCGAGCAGCTCTACGCCTTCGGCAGCCTCGACCGTGCCCCGTCGGCCGCGGAGCGCATGGTCTCGGTCATCTACTGGGCGCTCGTGCGGGCCGAGGAGGCCGATGCCGGCATCGAGTCGGTCAACGTGCGCTGGTTCGTGGCCGACGAGCTGCCCGAGCTCGCCTTCGACCATGCCCTGATCCTCGAGTACGCGCTGTGGCGACTGCGCAACAAGGTCGAGTACTCCCGCATCGCCGCGGCCTTCCTCGGGGAGAGCTTCACCCTCGCCGAACTGCGCGCCGTCCACGAGGCCGTGCTGCAGCGCCGCCTCGATCCCGCGAACTTCCGACGCCAGATCGAGGCCTCGGGCCGGCTCGTCCCCACGGGCGAGTTCCGCACGGGCGGGCGCCACAGACCCGCCCGCCTGTTCCGACACGACGAGTCGATCGAGCTCGCCGACAACGGACCGCTGACCGGTCTCTGACCGCTCCGCGCTATCCACCCCCCCCACCGCGTCCACCGCGCTGTTCGTCCCGTCCCCCTTCGTCCGCCCCCACGCACCCACGCACCCACCGGAGCCCTCCATGACCACCTCCGCATCGGTCGACCTCACCATCCGCGACATCTCCTCGGGCGCCGCCCGCGGCAGCACCTGCTCCACGACGCTGCTCGAGGCACCCTGGGACGTCGACGCCGGTCCCTCGACCTACGGGCCGGGCGCCTCCCAGGCCGATCCGCTTCCCACCGGCTCCCCGCGCCAGGGGCAGATCCCGGAGGCGTACCGGACGGCGAGCCGCGAGGAGCTGGATGCGCGGATCCGCGCGGCGAAGGCGCAGCTGGGGGAGCGGGTGGTGGTCCTCGGCCACTTCTACCAGCGCGACGAGGTCGTGCAGTACGCGGACTACGTGGGCGACTCCTTCCAGCTCGCCACCGCCGCCAAGGCGCGCCGCGACGCCGAGGCGATCGTCTTCTGCGGCGTCCACTTCATGGCCGAGACCGCCGATCTGCTCTCCGCTCCCGAGCAGGCCGTGATCCTGCCGAACCTCGCCGCCGGCTGCTCGATGGCCGACATGGCCGACATCGACCAGGTCGAGGAGTGCTGGGAGCAGCTGATGGAGGTCTACGGCGAGGAGCCGGACGCCGACGGGCTCGCCCCGATCATCCCGGTGACCTACATGAACTCCGCCGCCGACCTCAAGGGCTTCGTCGGCCGCCACGGCGGCATCGTGTGCACCTCCTCCAACGCCCGCACCGTGCTCGACTGGGCCTTCGCCCGCGGCCGACGCGTCCTCTTCTTCCCCGACCAGCACCTGGGGCGCAACACCGCGAAGGCCATGGGCATCGGCCTGGAGCAGATGCCGCTGTGGAACCCGCGGCGCCCCCTGGGCGGCAACGACGAGCGGACCCTGCAGGACGCGAAGGTCGTGCTGTGGCACGGCTTCTGCTCGGTCCACAAACGCTTCACCACGGCCCAGATCGACCAGGCACGTGCCGAGCATCCGGACGTGCGCGTGATCGTCCACCCCGAGTGTCCGATGCCCGTGGTCGACGCGGCCGACGAGGCCGGCTCCACCGACTACATCCGGAAGGCCATCGAGGCGGCCGAGGAGCCGACCACCTTCGCGATCGGCACCGAGATCAACCTCGTCCAGCGCCTCGCCGCGCAGCACCCGCAGCACACCATCTTCTGCCTGGACCCGGTGGTGTGCCCGTGCTCGACGATGTACCGGATCCACCCCGGATACCTCGCGTGGGTGCTCGAGTCGCTGCTCGAGGGCGAGGTCATCAATCGCATCACCGTGGGGCAGGACGTCGCCGAGCCCGCGCGCCTCGCCCTGGAGAGGATGCTCGCCGCCAAGCCCGGGGCGGCACCGGTGGACGCAGAGGCCCCGGCCCCCGGGAAGCAGGCCGCCGGGGCGCGACCGTGACCGGCACCCGGGAGACCGACGTCCTCGTCGTCGGCTCCGGCATCGCCGGTCTCACCGCCGCGCTGCGCGCCTCCCGCACGGCGCGCGTGCTGCTGGTGTCCAAAGGGGCCCTCGACGCGACGGCGACCGCTCGCGCGCAGGGCGGCATCGCGGGAGCACTCGACGCTCAGGACTCGTCCTCGCAGCATGCGGCCGACACCCACGTCGCCGGCGCGGGCCTCTGCCACGAGGACGCGGTGCGCGTGCTCTGCGAGGAGGGGCCCGACCGCATCGGCGAGCTGATCGAGCACGGCGTCGCCTTCGACCGCGCGGCCGGCCCGGGCAGCCCGTACGCCCAGGGCCTGGAGGGTGCGCACTCCCGGCCCCGGATCCTGCACGCGGGCGGCGATGCCACCGGCCGTGCGATCCAGGACTCCCTGGTCACCGCCGCCCGCCGCGCACCCATCGAGATCCTCGAGCACACAGCGCTCATCGATCTTCTCGTCCAGGACGGGCTGGTCGAACCGGCGGTCGCGCTCCCGGGGACTCCCGAAGACGTTCCCGCGGGAACGCCTCTTCCCACCTCTCGGGACAGGGCCTCCCGGACCGTGGACGCGCGGCGGGTGCGCGGTGCCGTTCTCCTCGCGGCCGACGGCTCGCGCCTCGAGGTCCACGCCCGCGTGGTGGTCCTCGCGACCGGCGGCTCCGGTCAGCTGTTCTCCCACACCACGAACCCCGCGGTCGCCACGGGCGACGGCGCGGCCGTGGCCTGGCGCGCCGGGGCGGAGCTCGCCGATCTCGAGTTCGTGCAGTTCCACCCCACGGCGCTCACGGGCAGCGGGTTCCTGATCTCCGAGGCCGTGCGCGGCGACGGCGCGCTGCTGCGCGACGAACGAGGCCGACGCTTCCTGCCCGCCGTCGATCCGAGCGCGGAGCTCGCCCCGCGAGACGTCGTCGCCCGGGCCATCGCCCGCACGATGGCCGAGCAGGGTGGCCGCCCGGTGCTCCTGGATGCGACTGCCTTGGGTAGCGCGACCCTCGCGCGCCGCTTCCCGACCATCGATGCGGCCACTCGAGCGTCCGGGCTGGACTGGGCGAGCGGGCCGATCCCCGTCACCCCCGCCGCGCACTACGCGATGGGAGGGATCCGCACCGACCTGCAGGGACGCACGAGCCTGCCGGGCCTGTTCGCCGCCGGCGAGTGCGCGTGCACGGGCGTCCACGGCGCGAACCGTCTGGCCTCGAACTCCCTGCTGGAGGGCGCGGTCTTCGGGGCACGCGCGGGCGAGGCCGCGGGAGCCGCGGCCGCGGGAACCGAGCTCGCGGGCACCGAGCTCATGGGAACCGAGCTCACGGGGGACGTGGCTGCGCGAGACGTGGCCGACGCATGGCGTGCCCCCGGCGGAACCGGCGCTAACCGCCCGTCGGTCGCCTGGTCGCGCCGCGACCTGCAGGACCTCATGTGGAAGGACGTCGGCCTGCTGCGCACCGGCAGGCAGCTCGCGCACGCCGCCGCCGTCCTGGACACCTGGTCGGCGCCGGCCCCGAGCACTCTCACCGCGCTCGAGGACCGCAACCTCCTGGACCTCGCCCGCCTCACGGTCGCCGCGGCCCTGGCCCGGACCGGATCCGCCGGTGCGCATCACCGGCTCGACGACCCCGCCCTTCCCGCCCGCACCGTCCAGGAGCTCCACGCATGCTGACCTCCGCCCAGATCGATCGCGTCGTCGCCACGGCGCTCGCCGAGGACGCCCCCTGGGGCGATCTCACCGCCGAGGTGTTCCTGCCCGCGGACGCGCGCGCCACCGCCCGCCTCACCGCCCGCGAGCCGGGTGTGCTCGCCGGGATCGATGTCGCGCGGGCCGCGTTCCGCCTCACCGACCCCGCCATCCAGGTCACCGACCGCGTGGCCGACGGGGACCGTTTCGAGGCCGGCACCGTGCTCGCCGAGATCGAAGGTCCGGCCCGTGCCCTCGTCCAGGCCGAGCGGATCGCCCTGAACTTCGTCCAGAGGATGTCGGGCATCGCGACCCTCACCCGCGCCTTCGTCGACGCGGTGGAGGGCACCGGCACCCGCATCACCGACACCCGCAAGACCACCCCGGGCCTGCGCGCCCTCGAGCGCCACGCGGTGCGCTGCGGCGGCGGCGTGAACCATCGCTTCTCGCTGTCCGACGGCGTGATGGCCAAGGACAACCACCTCGCCGTGCTGCGCAGCCAGGGACTCGATCTCACCGAGGCCGTGCGCGCAGCCCGTTCGAAGCTCGGGCACATGACGCGCCTGGAGGTCGAGGTCGACCGGATCGACCAGATCGAGCCGGTGATCGCCGGTGGGGTCGACGTCATCATGCTCGACAACTTCTCCCTCGCCGACCTCGAACGCGGGGTGCAGATTGTCGACGGCCGGGCGATCGTCGAGGCCAGCGGCACCGTCACCTTGGAGACCGTGGGCCCGATCGCCCGCACCGGTGTCGACGTCATCTCCTCGGGTGCCCTCACGCATTCGGTGCGCAGCCTGGACCTGGGGCTGGACGCGACGGTGGCGGCGGGCGCCTGATGCTCTACCTCGATGCGGCAGCGACCGATGCGGTGCGCCGGGAGTGCCTCGAGGCGGCCTGGCCGTACCTCACGGGCGTCTTCGGGAACCCTTCGAGCCACCACAGCGCGGGGGAGGCCGCGGCCGCCGGACTCGCCGACGCCCGGGCCCGCGTCGCCTCCGTGCTCGGCGTGCGCCGCAGCGCGGTGACCTTCACCAGCGGCGGCAGCGAGGCCGCGAACCTCGCCATCAAGGGGCTCGCCCTCGCCGCGCCGCGCGGCAAGCACCTGGTGACCTCGCCGATCGAGCACGAGGCCGTTCTGGGCAGCATCGACCATCTGCGCCGGGTCCACGGCTTCGAGGTCTCCGTCGTCCAGGTCGCGGCCGATGGGACCGTCCCGGTCGAGGCCCTGCGGGAGGTGCTGCGCGAGGACACGACTCTGGTCTCCCTGGCCCTGGCGAACAACGAGGTCGGTGCGATCTCCGACGTCCGCGCCCTCGCCGCCGAGGCGCACCGGGTCGGCGCCCTGCTGCACACGGACGCGGTGCAGGCCGCGGGATGGCTCGACCTCCGCGACCTGGGCGCGGACGCCCTCACGATCTCGGGGCACAAGGTCGGCGCCCCCAAGGGGATCGGTGCGGCGGTCATCCGCGGCGTGCTCCCGCTCGAACCCCTGATCCACGGGGGAGGGCAGGAGGCAGGCCGGCGCTCGGGCACCGAGAACGTCGCCTTCGCCGTCGCGATCGCGACCGCCCTCGAGCTCGCCGAGGCCGAACGTGAGCAGGTCACGGCACGTCTGCGGCCGCTGCGCGATGCCTTCATCGAGAGCGTCCTCGCGGCCCGGCCGGGGACGACCCTCACCGGGCCCGACCCCCGCCCCGTCAGGGAACGCGACCTTCGCCTGCCCGGACACGCCTCCTTCTGCTTCCCGGGCACCAGCGGGGAGTCGGTGCTCCTGGACCTGGAGGAGCACGGGGTGATCGCCTCGAGCGGCTCGGCGTGCGCGGCAGGGAGCGACGAGCCCTCGCACGTGCTCACCGCCCTGGGCATCCCGCGCGAGGTCGCGCAGACGGCCGTGCGCTTCACCGTCCCCCGCAGCGCCGACGCCGACACCCTCCAGCAGGCGACCCGCGCCGTCGAGACCGTGCTGCGCTCTCGGTCAGGAGCGCCGGTCTAGGGCTTGTCTCCCCAGCCCCCGCCGCCCACCAGGGCCGCGAACCGGTCGAGGTCCACGTTCCCGCCGCTCAGGATGACGCCCACGCGCGGTCGTCGGCCGCGCGTGGCCATGCCCGCCACGAGGTCGCCGGCCAGGTCGCGGGCGGCGGCGAGCCCCAGGCAGCCCGTCGGCTCGACCACGGTCTTCAGGTGACCGGCGAGGAAGCGCATCTCCTCGACCAGCTGCTCGTCGCCAGCGGTGAGGATCCCGCTCACGCGGTCGCGGATGATCGCGAAGGGGGTGGTGCCCACGCGCGTGGTCTGCGCGCCGTCGGCGAGGGTGCGCGGCACGTCGATCGTCACCGGCTCGCCCGTCTCGAGCGAGCGCCGCACGTCATCGCCCGCCAAGGGCTCGACCCCGTAGACCCGGCAGGCGGGGGAGAGGGCTCCCGCCGCGAGCAGGCTCCCGGACAGCAGGCCCCCGCCGCCGCAGGGCACCAGCAGAGCATCCAGCTCACCGACCTCCTCGAACAGCTCGAGCGCCGCGGTGCCCTGCCCGGCGATGATCGCGGGATGGTCGAAGGGTGGGATCACCTCCGCGCCCTGATCCCGCGCGAGGTCCTCGGCGATCGCGATGCGGTCCTCCCGGTACCGGTCGTAGGTGATCACCTCGGCGCCGTAGCCGCGGGTCGCGGCGAGCTTCGATGCCGGGGAGTCCTCGGGCATCACGATGCTCGCCCGGCGCCCCTGTTCGCGGGCCGCGAGGGCCACCGCCTGCGCATGATTCCCCGAGGAGAAGGCCACGACGGGCACACCCGGCGACAGGGCGCTCAGCGCCGTGAATGCGCCACGGAACTTGAAGGCCCCCACACGCTGCAGGTTCTCCGCCTTCAGGAACATCTCGCAGCCCGTCTGCTCATCGAGCGTGCGCGATGTCAGCACCGGGGTGCGGTGGGCGACGCCCTCGAGCACGCGCGTGGCCTCGCGCACCTCGGCGAACGTGAGAACGGGCACGGGAGCTCCTTCGGTGGGCAGGTGACATCGAGCCTATGCGTCCACGTCCACATCCACGTCCGCGTCCACCCGAGTCGGTCCGCGGCCGACGGTGCCTACGGTGGGGCCATGGATCCTTCGATCGCCCGTTCCTTCGGCACCGTGCCGGCGGCACCCGGCGCCGTGGATTCTCGACCGCATGCCCCGGGCGCGCACGTCGTCCAGCGCAGCGTGCGGGACTTCGTCGAGACCGGCCCGGCGGTGGGATTCGCCGTCGGCGGGATGGTTCTCGAGGACACGCGGCACCACATCGTGCTAATGACCGTCCCGGGCTCCGGGATGGCCGGGCGCAACGGCCCGGGATCGGGACCGAGCGGACGGCTGGTCGCGCCGGGCGACTGGGACGGCAGCTACCGGCTCGGTGCCTGGCGTGGCACCACCGTGGTGCGCGTGCACTGCCCCGGTGAGAACTGGTCGGTCTGGCGCTGGCACGACGGCGCCGACTGGACGCGTCAGTGGTACGGCAACCTCGAGGCGCCGTGGCGGCGCACCCCGCTCGGCTACGACATGCAGGACTGGGCGCTCGACGTGGTCGCCCAGGGTGATCCTGCGACCGAGGACTGGCAGGTGGCGATGAAGGACGAGGACGAACTCGAGTGGTTGGTCGAGCGCGGGGTCGCGTCCCGCGAGGTCGCCGATCGCATCATCGATACAGGGCGTGAGCTGCGGGGTCTCTTCGAGCGCAGGGAGGGTGCAGTCGGTGAGGACTGGAGTGCCTGGGTGCCACCGGCCGGCGCTGCACCCGTTGACCTGCCCTGCGGCTGGCAGGAGCTGGATGCGGCGCCACGGCGGTAGGGTCGGCGCGTGGACCGACGCACCCGACTGAGCCTCCTGGTCGCCGTCTGCGCGGTCATCGTGCTCGCGGTCCTCGTCGGCCTCGAGGACGTGGTGACGGGTGTCGCCGTCGGCGTCGTCGGGCTCGCGGCGCTGCTCCTGATCGGCTGGTGGTCGGGCCGGCGCGGGCGGCACATGGCCTGGGACGAGGCGAAGGATCTGCTCGCCACGGATCACGCGGTGGTGATGTGGAAGCCCGGCTGCGTCTATTGCGAGCGTCTGCTGCTCACCCTCGGCCGGGATCCCCGCATCAGCTGGGTGAACGTGTGGCGCGATGCGCAGGCGAACGCCCGCGTCCGCGAGCTCAACGATGGCGACGAGCTCACGCCGACCGTGCTCCTCGGCGAGCAGGTGCTGCGCAATCCATCGGCGGCAGACCTCCGCTCACGGCTGCAGTCGAGCGGAAAGCCTCAGGACGGGTAGGACGACAGCGGCGGTCCCGGGCGGGGGTCGCCGGCCGGAGCGCCGTCGGCGCCGTGGGCGGTGCGACGCTCGTGGGCCTCGTTCGCGCTGCGCCACAACGCCACGTCCTCCTGGCGCACGACCGCGATGACGAGCGCCAGGGATGCGAGCGCCGCGAGGGCCGTCAGGAAGGTCAGCCCGAAGAACACGACGCTCAGCATCAGGCCGAGCGCGAGGAGCGCGCCGGGGACGGAGATCAGGAAGCTCCGGGAACTCCGCGGGATGCCAGGACCGAGAAAACGCCGGTGCACGACCGCGCCGAGGATGATGCCGCCGAACATCAGAGCGAGGTAGATGATCATCATCGGCGTGGAGGACGCATCGTTGTCGTGCCAGTTCAGCGCACAGATCAGCACGGCAGCCCAGACCAGCACGGCCTGCGCGATCGAGAACGGCCACGGGATCGGTCGGGGTGTCCTCATCGATGCTCCCTCCTGCGCTCCGCCGGCCATCAGCGGCGCCGTGACCGCTGCGTGCTCGTCGGGAGCCACTTCTCGACCGTACGAGGGGTGGTGGTGAGGAGGCAACTCGCGCTCGGTGCGTCAGGGCGTCCGCACGGCTCCGAAGATCAGCGTGCGGCGCAGGGCGAAGCCGAGCTTCTCGTACGCCGCGATCGCGCCGGTGTTCTCGGCTCCGGTGTGCAGCAGGACGCGGTCGCCGCGCTGCTGGATGTGGAAGGCGACGTCGAGCACGAGGCGCGAGGCGAGGCCCTGACGGCGATGGTCGGGATCCACGGCGACCGCGCTGATCTCGGTCCAGCCCTCGGGGCGCAGCCTCTCACCGGCCATCGCCACCAGCCGGCCCTCGCGGCGGATGCCCACGTAGCGACCCATCTCGACGGTGCGCGGCAGGAACGGGCCGGGCCGGTTGCGCTCGACCAGGGCGAGCATCTCGGGCGCGTCCTCGAGGCCGAGGCGCACGGCCTCCGCATCCGGGGCGGGCTGCAGCGCGGAGGTCTGCGTGAGCTGAACGCCCGGCACCCGATGCTCCCAGGACCAGCTCTCGGGCAGCACGGGGTCCGAGTGGGAGACGCTGACGACGGCGTCGTGCCCGAACACGTCCAGGATCGCGTCCCACACCGCGGGGTCCTCCCAGTCCTTGACGCCGACGAAGGGGGAGACGTCCTCGGGGTAGCGCTTGACCAGGTCGTTGCCGCTCGCGAAGTCGGCGTGCGCCCCGGTGAGGGCGGACCAGGTGGGGCGGTCCAGCACGGAGTCGTCCGTGGTGACGGCATCGGTGGTCGTGGACATCGGCGCGGGGGCCTCCAGGGATCGGGCCGGGAGCTGGGGTGCTCCGCTCGGGAACGGCAGCGGCAGCGGACTTCGACGTTCACGGTAGATCCGGGAGCGCCGCAGCGAACAGGGTGAGGGCCAAGGTGTGACGAACCGAGAACACAGGAGTCCGCGCCCGGCCCCCGAACGGCCGATCCCACCTGCTTCCGACCCTCGCCGGAGGACGTCGGCCCCGGTAGGCTCGAACCGCACCCGGGTCGAGGACGACCGGACAGGAGAAAAGGACGCCATGGACTTCAGCGACCGCATCATCGTCGGGTACGACGGCTCCGATCAGTCCGCGATGGCCCTGCGCTGGGCCGCACGTCTCGCCGCCGCGGGCGATCGCGAGCTCGCGATCATCCATGCGTGGGTGTACCCGCTGATCACCAAGGATCTGGGTCCCACCAAGGGCATCTCCGGATCGGGGCATCGCAACGTCGCGCTGAAGCTGCTGGAGGATGCCCTGGCCATTGCGGAGCAGGCGGCACCGGGCGTCCGCGCCCGCACCGTGCTCATCACCGGGCGTCCGCGCACCGTGCTCGAGGCCGCCTCGCGGACGGCGCTGCTCATGGTGGTGGGCAGCAGGGGGCTCGGCGGCTTCTTCGGGATGCTCCTGGGGTCGGTGAGCCTGGGGCTCATCACCCATGCCGGATGTCCCGTGATCGTCGTGCGTGAGAACGAGGAGCCGCACGGGCCCGTCGTCGTCGGGGTCGACGGATCCGAGCCCAGCCTCGACGCGATCGATGCCGGGGTCCGCATCGCACAGGCCCTCGGGGAGGGTCCGGAGCTGCTGCACGTGCGCCGCACGGTCGAGGGGCAGGTCCTCGAGGGCGACGGCGCGGAGCGCATCGTCGAGGAGGCGACCGCCCGCGCGCACGCCTCCGATCCGCAGCTCGAGGTCACCTCACGGATGGTCGAGGAGGGCAACGAGGCCGATGCCCTGCTGCGCGCCTCCGCCGAGGCAGGGATCTTGGTCCTGGGCTACCAGGGCAGCGATCGCCGTCGCTTCGGGTCGACCGTGCACGCAGTCGTCCACCACGCGCAGTGCACCACCGTGGTGTGCCGGCACGAGTACCAGGGTGCGGACCCGGACACCGAGCAGCTCGCGGTCGAGGTCGACGACGCCGATGACGTCGACGGAGGATCGGCCCGGGCCTGAGGGGCCGGAGCCGCTCGGCGGCCGCGCGCGATCTGCTGTGAGCCACCCCTTGTGATACGAATAACCCTCCCGTAATGTCGGACGTCAGACGTCCCCCGGTGCCCCCTCGCGAGCCAGGTCCCGCGCCACCGGCGGACAGGAACGAAGGAGCTCCCGTGACTTCCTCATCCCGCCCCGCCCATACGATCCCCGGCAGCGTCCCCGAGACCCGTTCGCGCCGCGCCGTCCTCGGCGCGGCCGCGCTCACAGCCGCGGGCGCTCTCGCTCTCCCCGCCGCGGCCCACGCCGCTCCTGCGGGACGTGGCCACGGCGATGGCCACGGGGGTGGGCACGGGCACGGCCCAGGCCGCGGGCACGGCCCGGGTCACGGGCACGGACACGGCACGCGCGGTCGCTTCCTCACCGAGGACCTCGCGACCGGCGGGGACGGCGTCTTCCCCAACTACCGCATCCCCGCGCTGGTGCAGTTGAACAACGGCGACATCCTCGCCGCCTACGACGGCCGCCCCACCGGCACCGACTCGCCCGGACCCAACTCGGTCCTCCAGCGACGCTCGACCGACGGCGGCGTCACCTGGGGTGAGCAGACCGTCATCGAGCAGGGCAAGGAGGGGGAGGAGAAGGAGGGGTACTCCGACCCCAGCTACGTCTACGACCGCATCACCGGCACCCTGTTCAACTTCCACGTCTTCTCGAAGGACACCGGCTTCTTCGACAGCGGCTACGGCAACGACGATGCGGACCGCCGGGTCCAGTCCACGACCGTCTCGGTCTCGACCGACGACGGGCGCACCTGGACCTCGAAGCGCCTGACGAAGGTCACCAAGCCCGAGGACGTCCGCGGCATGTTCGCCACCAGCGGCGCCGGCATCCAGCTCACCCGCGGCCGGCATCGTGGTCGACTCGTCCAGCAGTACATCGGTCAGTGGCGCGACGAGTCCTTCCGGTCCTACTCGGTGTACTCCGACGACCACGGGCGCACCTGGACCATGGGCGAGCCGGTCGGCATCGCCATGGACGAGAACAAGGTCGTCGAGCTCAGCGACGGCACCCTGATGCTGAACTCGCGCATCCATGCCGGCGGGACCGCCCGCTTTGTCGCGCTCTCCCGCGACGGCGGTGAGAGCTGGTCCGAGCCCGTCCTGGACGCCACCCTCACCGATCCGCGCAACAACGCCTCCGTGATCGCGATGAACCCCGGCGCGAGGAAGCGCTCCGCGAAGGCCAAGGAGCTGCTGTTCTCGAACTCGAACAGCGCGAACGAGCGGGTCAATGGTTCGATCCGCTACTCCTACGACGACGGCGAGACCTGGCCGGTCGTGAAGTCCTACCAGGCCGGCGATCACGCCTACTCCCAGCTGGCCGCGCTCGAGGACGGCACCTTCGGTGTGCTCTTCGAGGGGGAGGATTCCAACCAGATCGTCTTCGGCCGTTTCGACCGCGCTTGGCTGAACCCCTTCCGTCTGCACGTGCGCACGACCCGGGCCACCGTGGACGCCGGCGGCAGCGTCGAGCTGAGGGTGAGGATCCGCAACGACGACGAGCGTGCGCTGCCGGCCGGCACCGCGAGCGCGAGCCTCCCGACGGGCTGGGAGGCCGAGTCCGTGCACCTGCCGGCCCTGCGCCCGGGGCACTCCGCGAGCCTGCGACTCTCCGTCAGCGCGCCGGCCGATGTCGACCCCGGCACGGTGCTCGGCGACGTCACGGTCGAGGCCGGTGACTTCAGCCTGCGCGGGGACCTGGTGGTCAGCGTCCGGGGGTGAGGTCCGCCCTCCCGGTGCTGCAACGGCTTTCGGGGGCGATCGTCGTGTGGACACCCGCGACCCGGGTGCGGCATGCTGTATCTGAAACCGCCGGTATCAGGAAATGGTCGTGCGTCGTGAGGCAGCTGTGCTGCCTGCGATGCGTGCCGGCGGCTCGACGACGAGAATCCCCGAAAGGCAGGCCATGACCCCCACCTCCGCGAACGCCGGCGCCGCATCCTCCTACACCGAGCACGTCACCCGCGTGCTCACCGAGGACCGGGAGCACCAGGGCATCGGCACGGTCGCCGTGCTGACCTTCGCCCCGCCGGAGGGCGAGTCCCGCCCCGCGACGCTCGGCCCGCAGTCCTTCGAGAACGTCGACGCCGCGCTGACGCGGGCCCTCGAGCGCGCGGAGGCGGGCGAGATCCAGGCGATCGCCCTGACCGGGACCGACCGCGTCTTCTTCGCCGGTGCCGACCTCTCGATGTTCACCGATGCCTCCGTGCAGGAGATCATCGACCCGATGACCCACCGCGCCCACGACCTCCAGGTCCGTATGCGCGCAGCGGTCGTCCCCGTCCTCGCCCATCTCAACGGGGCGGCCCTCGGAGGGGGCCTCGAGGTCGCCCTCATGGCCGACGTCCGCACCGCCGGGCCGAAGGTCCGTGGGATCGGGCTGCCCGAGACCAGCCTCGGGATCCTGCCCGGCTGGGGCGGCACCACGCTCCTGCAGTCCGTGATCGACCCGGCCGAGGCCGTCCGCGTCATCCTCGAGGACCCGGCCCGCGACAAGCAGCTCTCCGCCACCGAGGCCGAGCAGCTCGGCCTGGTCGACGTCCTCGTCGACGACCTGGAGTCGGCTCTGGACCATCTCGCGACCCGCATCGCCGACGGTGCCGTCGATCCCTCCTCCCGGCCCGATCCGATCCCCGCGGCCGGGTCCGAGCGCGCCCAAGCCCTGCTCGCAGCCTTGGACGCCCCGCACACGACGGCCGAGACCCGGCGCGAGTGGGCCGCGCGCATGGAGAGCGTGGGCGCCCCGTCGCTCGCCCGCACGATCGGCGTCCTGGACGCCCTGCCCGGCTCCACCCTCTCGGAGTCGCTGAGCGCCGAGCGCGAGGCGATCGTCGGCCTCGGCACCTCCGATGCCGCTGCGGGCTCGCTGTATGCCGCCGAGCTGCTGCGCCGTGGCAAGCCCGGTCGCCGCCCGGTCGAGGGAGCGCGGGAGATCCGCCGTGTCGGCGTCGCGGGCGCGGGCCTGATGGCCTCGCAGATCGCCGCGCAGCTCGCCCTCGGGCTGCAGGTCCCCGTCGTCCTGCGCGACCTCGACGAGGACATCGCCGCCAAGGGTCTCGAGCACGCCCGTGGCGTGATCGGCCAGGCCGCCTCCCGGGGGAAGCTCGACGAGGAGAGCGCGCGACAGGTCGCGGATCTGCTGAGCGCCACCGCGGACGTCGCGGACCTCGCCGACTGCGACCTCGTCCTCGAGGCCGTCCCCGAGGTCCTGAAGGTCAAGAAGAGCGTCCTCGCCGAGCTCGAGGGTGTCCTCTCTCCCTCGGCGCTGCTGGTCACCAACACCTCCTCGCTCTCGGTCGCGGCCATGAGCGAGGAGCTCGCCCACCCCGAGCGCGTCGTCGGCCTGCACTTCTTCAACCCCGTCGCGAAGATGCCGCTGGTGGAGGTCGTGCGCACCGAGCGCACCAGCCCCGAGGTGCTCGCGACCGGCCACGAGGTGGTGCGCCGCTGCCGGAAGTTCGGCGTCGAGAGCGCGGACGCCCCCGGGTTCATCGTCAACCGGCTGCTGTTCCGCGTGCTCAGCGAGGTGCTGCGCTCGGCCGATCGCGGCGCGGATCTCTCCGAGGTCGATGCCTCCCTGGACCCGATGGGCCTGCCGATGCGGCCCTTCGAACTGCTGGACCTCGTGGGCATCGGCGTGGCCGACCATGTCGGCAAGGTCCTCGCCGACCAGCTCGGCACCGAGCGCTTCCCTGTCTCCCAGGGCCTCGAGCGGCTGCTGGAATCCGGTGAGGCCGGCACCGTGCGGGATCGCTCGCAGGTCCACCCCCAGGTCTCGGACGCCCTGCGCACGGCCTTCTCCGGTGTGTCGGCCGGCGGCGCGGACGAGGGCGGATCCGTCCCGGTCGGCGACGAGCTCCTGGACAGGGTGCTGCGCGGTCTGGCCGAGGAGGTCGGCCTGATGCTGCAGGAGGGGGTCGTCGAGCAGCCGGAGCAGATCGATCTGGCGCTCATCCTCGGTGCTGGCTACCCGCGCCATCGCGGCGGGCTGACGCCCTATCTCGACCAGACCGGTGTCAGCCAGGAGGTCACCGGAGCGGCCTTCCACGGGGACCGCTTCACGCACTGAGGGATGCCGCGGAACGGGCGCCACCGAGGCGCCCGTTCCGCGGTATTCGAGAGCATTCGCCCTGCGATAGTGCGGTAGGGCACAATACGACCTCAGGGTGCCGGGAATTCTCGTCGGCACACATCGTGCTGAGAGGAGGGGGCGGTGCCGTGCGCCGCCGACCGCGATGACGCAACCACCGCAGAACCCCGGACAGGGTGGATGGGGCCAGGCCCCGCAGGACGGGGCCGGCGGCCCCGATCCCCAGAACGCACAGGGCTATGGCCAGGATGCCCAGGGCGGATACCAGCCGGAGGGGCAGAGCGGCTGGAGCCAGGATCCCCAGGGCGGTTTCGGCCAGGATCCCCAGGGCGGCTACGCCGCGCCGGAGGCCGGCGCGAACCCGAACCCCTACGGCAACGATCCCGGGTACAACGGCACCTCCTACGGCTCCTCCGACCCCGCCTACGGGGCCGGCCAGTACGGCTCCGCGAATGCGCCCTACGGGGCCGACGGGTCCGCCGCCTACAGCGCGAACGAGGGTGGCTACGGTGCCGCCGGCGGCGGCTACGGCTCGCCGAACCCGGCCTACGGCGGCGCGCAGCCCCCACAGGGCCAGCCCGGATCCCCGAACCCCTACGGCGGCGGTCAGGGCGACCCGAACGCGGGCCAGTACGGGGCCGGCAGCTACCAGGGCACCCCGCAGAAGAGTGGCGGCGGGGGCTCGAAGAAGTGGTGGTTCATCGGCTGCGGCGGGTGCGCGGCGCTCGCCCTCATCGCCGTGGTGATCATCATCCTGGTGATCGTCCTGAGCGGCGGCGACTCGAGCACCGAGTCCAGCCCCACCACCGAGCAGACCAGCGAGCAGACCACCGAGCAGACCAGTGAGTCGGACGAGCCCACGGACGAGCAGTCCAGCGAGTCCGAGGACGCCGGCGACGACTCCGGCGCCTCGAAGGACAAGGGCACCCGCACGGATCCGCTGCCCGCGGGCTCGAAGGTCACCGTGCAGGCGGCCGACGGCGGCGACCTCGACGTCAAGCTCGACAAGGCGAACTTCGACGCCGACGACGCCGTCCACAAGGCCAACGAGTACAACGAGAAGGCGCCCAAGGGCAAGAAGTACATCGTCGTGCCCGTGACCATCACCTACCACGGTGACGGCAGCGCCCAGCCCGGGATCGACGCGCAGGTCTCCTACGTCAGCAAGAGCGGCAAGGGGTACGACTACACCTACGTCCAGACCGAGCACGACTACCTGGATGCGGAGCAGGTCTACGACGGCGCCTCGGCCACCTACGACGTCCCGTTCGTCGTCCCCGAGGACGAGAAGGGCGACGGCTCCTTCAAGGTCACCGGACTGGCGGACTACGACAGCGATCCGGCATTCATCGCCGGGAAGTGAGCACAGCGGCCTCCGCGCCGTGACGTGACAGGCCGACGTCGGCCGGGTCAGCCCTCGGGAACGGGGGAGGGCCCGGCCGACGTCCATGTCCGCAGGCGTCGCAGGGCCTCCTGGATCGTGTCGCGATCCTTGCAGAAGGCCAGACGCACCCAGCTACGCCACGGACCGTCCTCGCCCTCGGGCAGGAACGCGCTCACCGGGATGGCGGCGACCCCCACCTGCGCGGGCAGGCGGTCGCAGAGCTCGGTGGCGTCCTCGGAGGTCAGCGGGGAGACGTCGGCGAGCACGAAGTACCCGGCCTGCGGGACGATCACCGGCAGGCCGATCTCCTGCAGGGCGCCGACCAGCAGGTCCCGGCGCTCCTCGAGGTCGGAGGTGATCGCGGTGAAGTCCTCGTCGGCCATCGCCAGTCCCTGGGCGACGGCGCCCTGGAGCGGCGCGCCGCTGGCGTACGTGAGCCACTGCTTGACGGCCGTGATCGCGTCGACGAGCGGGGCCGACGCCGTCACCCAGCCGACCTTCCATCCCGTCACCGAGAGCGTCTTCCCGGCCGAGCCCACGGAGATCGTGCGCTCGCGGGCGCCGGGCAGGGTGGCCGTCGGCAGGTGCTCGCCGTCGAAGACGAGGTGCTCGTAGACCTCGTCGGTCAGCACGTACGCGTCGTGCTCCGCCGCGGCATCGACGACCGCCTGCAGCACCGGACGCTCCAGCACCAGGCCGGTGGGATTGTGCGGGGAGTTCAGCAGCACCACGCGGGTGCGGTCGGTGATCGCCGCCCGCAGCTCCTCGGGATCCACCCGCAGGTCCACCACCCCGGACGCTCCGCTCTCCCGGTGGATCGGCACCGTGCGGTGCACCCCGCCGGCCAGCGCGATCACCGCGCCGTAGGCGTCGTAGAAGGGTGCGAGGGTGAGCACCTCGTCGCCGGGGCGGACGAGGGCGAGCAGGGAGGCCGCGAGCGCCTCGGTCGCCCCCGTGGTCACCAGCACCTCGCTCGAAGGATCCCAGTCCAGTCCGTAGAAGCGCTTCTGGTGGGCGGCGATCGACTCGCGGAGGGCCGGGATGCCGGCCCCCGGCGGGTACTGGTTCGCACCCTCCCGGATCGCGGCCACGGCCGCCTCCGCGACCGCGGGCGGCGGGTCGGTATCGGGGAAGCCCTGGCCGAGGTTCATCGCGCCGTGCTCGGCGGCCAGGGCCGACATCCGCGCGAAGATCGTCGGCCGCACCTCGCCGCCGGCGAGCAGGCCGGCGCCTGCCGCCGCCCTCGACCACGGGCCCTCGGGCAGTGACGCCGAGGTGGCGTCCTTGTGCTCGTCGGGCGGGACGTCGGCGAGAGGATCGAGAGGCGACATGCCACGAGTCTCCCAGGACCTGCCCGCGGGGCGGGACGCAGGTCGACTGACGGACGCGCACGGGCAGGTCCCGCACCGTCGATCCGCCCCGGCCGATCCCGCATTAAAAAGTTATGCATGCGGGGTGACCTGCAACATCCCTCGCGCGCGATGCGCGCGGCTGGCGACCGTCGGGGCGGTTACCTATAGTTCACACGAGTACAGGCTCGGCCTGGTACCAGGTGCCTCGGGTGGGGGTCCGAGGTGTCGAGATGCAGCGGCCCGCGTCGGCGAAAGCCTTGACGCGGGCCGCTCGAATTCTTCGGGGTGGTGGACCGTGCAGGGGCCGGTCAGATCCCGGCCTTCTCGCCCAGCTGGCGCTTGATGCGTCCGAGCATCGCGCCCATGCCGCGCAGGCGCAGCGGGCTGACGACCTCCGCGAGGCCCAGGGTCTCGGTGACGTCCGCCGGGACCGCGAGCACCTCGCCCACGGTCAGCCCTTCCAGGCCCTCGGCGAGGATCCCGGCGAAGCCGCGCGTGGTCGGGGCCTCCGGCGGGGCGGAGAAGAACAGCCGCATCGGCGCCTGCTCGCCCTCCCCGTCGACCTCGGTGATCAGGAAGATCGGCGTCTGGCACTCCGGGACGGGCTCGAGCAGCTCGGGGTGGTCCGCGTACCGCTCGGGCAGGTCCGGCAGGCCGTCGGCGAACTCCAGCAGCAGCTGCAGTCGGTCACGGCCCGCGAGGGCCTGGAAGTCCTCGACGACCTGGGCGAACGCGGGTGGCAGCGGGGCCGACGCGCCGTCGGCCCCGGATCCGTCTCCGTGGGCGATGGGGGTGGTCATGCGGAGGGGACCTCGCCGGGCTCGGTACCGGTGACCACGGGCACGCGCACGCTGTTGCCCCACTCGGTCCAGGAGCCGTCGTAGTTCTTCACGTCCTCGAAGCCCAGCAGGTACTTCAGGGCGAACCACGAGTGGCTCGAGCGCTCGCCGATGCGGCAGTAGGCGATGACGGGCTCCGCGGGGTCCAGGCCCTGCTCCTTCTGGTACACGCTCTCGAGGTCGGCGCGCCGGTGGAAACGACCGTCCTCGCGTGCTGCCTTGGCCCACGGCACCGAGCTGGCGCCGGGGATGTGCCCACCACGCACCGCACCCTCCTGCGGGTAGTCGGGCATGTGCAGGCGCTCGCCCGAGTACTCCTGCGGGGAGCGCACGTCCACGAGCTGGCCGCCGAGGAACGCCAGCACGTCCTCGCGGAAGGCGCGGGCGGTGGAGTCGTCGCGCTCGAGGACGGGGTACTCGGTGGCGGCCGGGGAGGGGGCCTCGCGGGTCAACTCGCGGCCCTCGGCCTCCCAGAGCGCGCGGCCGCCGTCCAGCAGGCGCACGTCGGCATGGCCGAACAGCTCGAAGACCCACAGGGCGTAGGCGGCCCACCAGTTCGACTTGTCGCCGTAGACGACGATCGTGGTGTCTGCGGTGATGCCTGCGCGGCTCATCACCTGCGCGAAGCCCTCCCCGTCGACGTAGTCGCGGGTGACCGGGTCGTTGAGGTCCAGGTGCCAGTCGATCTTCACCGCACCGGGGATGTGGCCGGTCTCGTAGAGCAGCACGTCCTCGTCGGACTCGACGACCACCAGGCCGTCCTCACCCAGGTGCTCGGCGAGCCAATCGGTGGTCACCAGCTTCTCGGGGTGCGCGTACTCCTGCAGTTCGGGTGCCGGATCGGCGGGCAGTGCCATGGCGGACCTCCTCGTGGTCGCGTCCCGGGCGGGGCGGCGTCGGGCCGACACCGCGTCGTATGGCCCACCCAGGCGTCACGTATGACCCCAGTGTTCCACCATTGCCCTCGATCCTGCAGGGGAGGGGCGGTGGGCGTGAGCCGTCGAACCGCTCGAACCGCTCGGACCGCTCGGGTCCTCAGGAGGCGAAGGGGCCGAAGGCGGCCGGCAGGCGATCGTCACCCGCGCGGGCGCCGTCGGCCAGCAGCAGCTGCAGTAGCAGACGGGCCTTGTGGGCGGGGAGGACACCGGCCATCAGGCAGCCGTTCGCGAGCAGGTCGACCTCGCTGCCGGGGTAGGCGTAGTGATGGGTCGAGGTGCCGCCCTCCGGGATCCGTGTGGACACGACGACCGGGACGCCGGCGTCCACGAGGCGCCGCAGGCGAGGGACCACGGGCTCGGGGACGTGCCCCATCCCGACGCCGCTGACCACCAGGCCCGCGAGCGAGCCCTCGGGGAGGGAGTCCAGGACGGCCCCGTCGTCGCCGATGCCGAGACCGATCACGGGGACGGTGGGCAGCGGGTCGGGAAGGTCGAGGGCGAGGTGCGCCGGGCGTGGATCGACAAGGCGCTGGAGCAGGCGCACGTCGGCCCCGTCGACGACGGCGAGCGCGCCGTCGGGGGAGGAGGCGAAGGCGCTCGTGCGGCGGCTGGACACCTTGGTCACGCGATCGGCGAGGTGTGCGGTGCCGTCGAGGACCGCGAGCACGCCCAGCTCCCGCAGGGTCGAGGAGGCGGCGGCGCGGATCGCGTCGCGCACGTTCGCGGGACCGTCGGCCCCCGGGGCGTCGGCGGGGTGCATCGCCCCGGTCACCACCAGCGGGGCCGCCCGGTCCCACAGGCGGTTCAGCAGGAAGGCCGTCTCCTCGAGGGTGTCGGTGCCGTGGGTGAGGACCACGCCGTCGAGGCCGTCGGCGACAGCCGCTCGCGCCCGCTCCAGGACGGCGCGCAGATGGCTCGGCCGGATCGAGGGGGAGCCGATGTTCGCGATCTCCTCGTGGGTGACGTCGACGCCCTCCACGAGACCCGCACCGACCACCTGCTCACCCCGGGAACCGGGCCGGACGCCGGTCCCGGACCCGTCCTGCGACATGAAGATCGTGCCGCCGACGGACAGCACGAGGACGCGGGCGGAGGACGGGGCGGCAGCGGGGGTCGTCACGGGGCGAGTCTAGGAGGACATCGCCCTACGCGGGCGTGCGCCGCAGCCGCACCAGCAGCTCGTCGTGCCGGGTGTGCGGGAACATGTCGACCAATCGCGCCGCGGTGACGCGGTAGGAGGGCATCGCGGCGAGATCCTCGGCGAGGGTGCGCGGATTGCAGCTGGAGTAGACGACGTCGCGCACGCCCGAGCCCTCGATCCACCCGGCCAGCTGCGGGCCGATGCCGCGGCGCGGAGGATTGACGACGACGGCCTGCGGGGGCCCGGAGCGCTGCGCCTCCTGGATGGCCCACGTGGTCGCATCGCCGACGTGGAACGTCGCCGCGAGGCCCGCCTCGGCGGCTGCGGCGCGGGCCGACTCGATCGCCTCGGGGGAGATCTCGACCCCGGTGACCTCTCGTGCGCGGGCGGTCGCGAGGGAGTCGGCGCAGTGCAGGGCGAAGCCTCCCACGCCGCAGTACAGATCCCACACGCTGCGCGGGTCGATCTCCTCGATCCACCGGCCCACCTGGGCGTACAGCTGGGAGGCCACGGCCGAGTTGGTCTGCACGAACGACCGCGGGCGCACCTGCAGGGTGATCTCCCGGGCCTCGCCGAGCCCGTCCATGCGCATCCGCAGCGCCTGCTCACCGGCGAGGTGGATCTCCGTCGGCCCGTCCAGCACGGCCTTATGCTCGGGGTGGATGTTCGCGCTCACCACGCGCAGCCCGGGCTGCGCGGCGAGCAGGCGCGGCAGGTGCTCGCGGACCCGCGGCAGGGCCTTCTCGGTGCGCAGCACCAGGCGCAGCAGGAACTCCCCGTCGGGCGAGACGGTGACCAGGACGTTCTTGAGCTCCCCGCGTCGACGTGCCACGTCGTAGGGCGGCAGCTGTGCGCGCCGGATCAGGGCGCGCACGTCCTCCAGCAGCTCCTCGACGCCGTCGGGATACAGGGGGCAGTCCACGAGGTCCACGCCGGGGACGTCGGTCGGTGACGCGGCGCTGTGCAGCAGCCCGAGCACGGGCGCGTTCGCCGTGCCGGTCGCGACCATCTTCGCGGTCGCGCGGAAGTGCGCCTCGGCGCTGGTGACCGGTGACCTCCACACCTGCGGGACCGCGGGATCGACGAAGGGTGCCAGCAGCGCCGCGTACCGGGACGAGGCGTCGGCGATCTGCACGTCGTGGGGCACCGCGAGCAGGGTGCAGGAGTGGCAGGTGCCGGCATCGAAGTGGTGGCACTGCACGAGGGTGAGTCTACGGCGGACGACGAGGCGCTCAGGTCAGCCCCGCGATCCACCCGACCTTCGGGTGGTCCACGCCGTCGCGGGAGCGGTCCAGGGGTCCTCGGGCCAGGGGTGCTTGGGGTAGCGGCCGCGCATCTCCTTGCGCACCTCGCGATAGGGCCCGTCCCAGAAGGAGCGCAGGTCGTCGGTGACCGCGAGAGGTCTGCGCGCCGGGGAGAGCAGGTGGAAGAGCACCGGCACCTTCCCGTCGACCAGGCGCGGCGTCTCGGCGAGACCGAACAGCTCCTGCAGCTTCACGCCGACCACCGGTCGCCCCTCGGGATCGTCCGCCGGCGGGTACTCGACCCTCGCGGTCGACCCCGAGGGGACGCTCAGGCGTTCCGGCGCGAGCGTGTCCAGCCGGGCAGCCTCCGGCCACGGCAGCAGGCGTCGCAGAGCCGTGGCCAGGTCAAGGGAGCCGAGCGACGCACCCGGGGCGAGACGCACCAGATCGGGCAGCAGCCAGGTCTCGAGTCCGGCGAGCAGGGAGTCGTCGTCCACCGCAGGCCAGGGAGCGCCGAGCTCACGACGGAGGAGTCCCAGTCGCCGCCGCAGGGCTGAGGCCGCATCGGACCAGCTGAGGGCGTCCAGGCCGTGCTCGCGCAGATGGTCGAGCCGGGCCGGGCCCACGTCCTCGGCAGTGGCCGCGACGGGGGTGGAGCGCAGGACGATCGCCCCCAGCCGATCCTCCTCTCGCACCCGCACCGTGCCACCGCTCAGCTGGGCATGGCGCACCGAGCGCGCCAGCGGCCCTGCGAGCTCGAGCGCGGTGTCCTCGTCGAGGGGCGCGGCGGAGCGGATCACGGCACCGGTGCCGTCCGCTGCACGACCCTCGGCACGCTGCACCTCACCGATTGCGAGCCATTCGTTGCCGCTCAGCGCTGAGGATTCCGGCAGGGCGGCCCTCGTGCCTGCCGCCAGGAGGTATGTCCGCCTGCCCGTGCCGGTTCGGCGGGCGATCCTGTCCGGGCGGGCGAGGGCGAGCACCACGCCGGGCACGTCGGCCGGGCCGCCGGTCGCCGCGGTGCCGCTCGCCGGGGCGCCCGGGCCGCCGGGCACGTCCGTCTCCTGCTCCGCGATCCTCGCGAGCCGCGTGGTCTCCCGCTGCCACCGCTGACTGCCCGGTGCACGCCCCGCCCGCAGGTCGGCCAGCAGATGGGGGACGTCCGCGCCCGCGGCCCGGTGGTCCTCCGAGATCGCGGCGACGACCTCCGCGACCTCTCGCGATCGGCCCAGCAGATC
This sequence comes from Brachybacterium endophyticum, assembly GCF_003130585.1. Lineage (GTDB taxonomy): Bacteria > Actinomycetota > Actinomycetes > Actinomycetales > Dermabacteraceae > Brachybacterium > Brachybacterium endophyticum. The sequence goes on from NZ_QFKX01000001.1 coordinate 325,079, forward strand.
GCTGCCCCGCAGCAGCGCGCGGGCTTCGCGCACTCCCACGGGCAGCCGCGCGACGCGTCGGCCCAGCGGCGTCGCCCGTCCTTCGTGGTCGACGAGCTCGAGATCGGCGAGCACGCGCACGGCCTGCTCGGCCGCCGCCGGGGGCGGGGGCGTGAGCAGCGGCAGGCCACTGACCGGCTCCGTCCCCGCGGAGGCGTCGGGCGATGCCCAGGGCGATCCCCACACGGCGACCATCAGGGCCGCGTCGGTGAGATCGGCCGAGGTGATCTCGGGCGGGGAGATCGCGCGCAGGCGCGCGTCGTCGGTCTCGGAGTAGGCGCGCACGGCGAGCCCTGGTCCCTCGCGAGCTGCTCGGCCGGCGCGCTGGTCGGCGCTCGCCCGCGACGTGCTCACCGTGACCAGCCCGCTCATGTCGCGGCCGCGGTCGCGCCGCACCTCGCGGGACAGGCCCGCATCGATCACCACCCGCACCCCGGGCACCGTCAACGAGCTCTCGGCCAGCGCGGTGCTGACCACGACCCGGCCCGGGGCCCCAGGGCCGTCCGCGCCACCGCGTGCGCGCTCGCGGCCCCGGGTGGCGCGATCCTGCTCACCGGGGGAGAGGCGGCCGTGCAGCGGCAGCACCCCGAGATCCGGGGAGAGCCTCCGGATCCGCGTGACCAGGTCGTCGACCTCCCGCGCCCCGGGCACGAACACGAGCGCGTCGTGGTGCTCCCGCCGCTGGGCCGCGACCGTGACCTGCGCGAGGTGGTCGAGGAAATCCCGCGTCACGCCGCGTGCGTCCAGACGCGGCGCCGCCCCGGGATCGTGCTCGATGCGCAGCGGATGCAGCGGCGCGGGAACGTCCACCACCGGCGCCCCGCCCAGCAGCTCGGAGAGGGCGCGGGCGTCGAGCGTCGCGGACATCGCGATCACCCGCAGGTCCTCGCGCAGGGCGCGGACCTCGGCGAGCATGCCCAGCAGCAGGTCCCCGTCGAGGGAGCGCTCGTGGACCTCGTCGAGGATCACCGCGTCCACGCCGTCGAGCTCCGGATCTGCGAGCAGCCGCCTCAGCAGCACACCGGGCGTGAGCACCTCGAGCCGGGTCCCGTCGCCCACGTGCCGCTCGCCGCGGACCGTGAAGCCGGTGCGTCCGCCGATCCGGTCGCCGTCCAGCTGGGCGATCCGGCGCGCGGCGGCCCGCACGGCCACACGGCGGGGCTGGGTGAGCAGGGTGCGCCCGGGGACCAGGTCGGCGACCAGCGGGGGCACGAACGTCGTCTTCCCGGTGCCGGGAGGTGCCGTCACCACCATCGCACCGGAGCTCAGGGCGTCCTCGAGCTGCTGCCGGGCGGAGGCGACGGGCAGCCCCGCGCCGATGGCGTCGAGGTCGAAGGGGCGGGGCACGCGGCCAGTCTGCCAGCAGGGCTGCGGGCGATGCGTCGTGAGCCTGCGGCTCGCTCAGCCCTGCGGCTCGCTCAGCCCTGCTGCTCGGCGGACTCGACGTCCTGCGCGGCGACCACGCGCTGCACCCGCGAGAACAGCCACGAGCTCACCCCGCCGAGGACGAGGAAGACGAGGACGGCACCCACACGCAGCCAGAGCAGCTCCGGGGTGTCGGCGAGGAAGGCGATCGCGAGGGCGATCAGGCCCACGCTGCCGACCGTCACCGCGGGACGGGTCGACGGCGGCTCGGCCTCGACCTCGCGCACGGGCGCCGTGACGGGCACGGGCACAGGCGTGGCCTGCCGCGACGCGGGCTGTGCCGCTGCGGCTGTCGAAGCAGCCGTCGTGGTGCGTGTGCTCATGGAGCCGGATCCTCGGGCTGGATGCGGAGGTCTGAACGGACGCGGGACGCGTGCGTCCTTCCCGCAGACTAGCCTCCCGGCGGGAGGATGGCGATCTGCGGTGGCGAGTGCCTCGTCGTGCCTGGGCCGGGTCGAGTGCGGTCCGTCGCTCCCGCAGGCCTAGTCGATCACGTCGAACTCGACGCGATCGGCGCAGACGCTGGTGATCGAGATGGTCCACTGGTCGACGGTGACGGTGTCACCCACGTGCGCGGTCTCGATCGGGGTCCGGGTGCCGTCGATGTCGGCGACCAGGTCCGCGCCGTCCTTCTCGATGCCCTTCACGCGCACGTCGAGCGTGAGCCCGTCGCGCTCGGGGACGGAGGGGTCGACCTTCGCGTCCTTGCTGGCCAGATAGGCGCCCTCACCCGTGCAGGCGTCGGTCAGCTCGGGCTCCTGGGCGGGCGGTGTCACCGCGAGTGCCTCGTCGCCCGCCGATCCGCCGTCCGAGGCACTCTGGCCGCCGCCGTCGGAAGAGCCGGTCGCCTCGCTGCCGCCGCCGGCGTCGGACGCCGCCGAGGTCTGCTGCGAGGCCTCGTCGCCCTCGCCCTGCCCACCGCCCCCGCAGCCGCTCGACAGCAGGATCACGACGGCCGCTGCGCCGAGCATCCTCCCGGGCAGCGCGCGCGAGCGGGGCAGGGGCGTGAGGGGACGGGAGGAGGCGGAGCGTCGATGCACGGCGGATCCTTCATCGGGGGAGGGGTGCGGCCACGCTACCGCGTCGACTTCCGCCGTCACACGGCTTCGACCCTCCCGGGCAGATGCGACAGACTGGCATCCGTCTCGGCGCGGAGGAGCCTCGCGCCCGGGACGGACGATCAGACCGATGCGCACCGAGGGGAGGAGCGATGAGCGCACAGAACCGGCCGACGCCCAGGGCGCTGAGCGGCCGCACCGCGCCCTCGAGCCGTGTGCGCCCGGTCGACTGGACCGCGACCGGTCGGCGCGATGCTGCCGACAGGCGGGTCGCTGCGTCCGACGGACGGGGCGAGACGGCGGAGGAGACGCCCTCCGCGTCCCTGCCCACCTCCGGACGCGCCCGCACCCTCGAGCTGCCGCGCACGCCGCCCGCCCCGCCCGAGGACGCCGTCCACACCCTGGATCCGGGCGACGAGCGCCCCGCTCCGCGCCCCCTGCAGATCGACGAGGGGCAGATCCGCACCGTCGGCGTCCGCGACCTCACCAGCGCGCAGATCGTGCTCGCCGTCGCCGACCCGGAGGAGGCGTGGACCGCCGACGCCGGCACCAGCGACCACTTCCTGCGCGGTCCCCTCGTCATCCAGGTGCGCCGCACCGACAACGCCGTGATCGGCGCGTTCACCCGCGGCTACGCCCTCTCCGTGCGGCCGGAGGAGTACGAGGACGCCCTCGACGTCGCCCTCGAGGCGGCCGGGCGCTCCGCCCGGAAGGGCCGCGGCACCCGCCATCCCACGTCGCGGCGCGAGCTCCTCGAGCGCATGTACGCGGCGGGATTCGTCGTCACTCCCGGCGCCTCCCACGGGCGCGTGGCCCATCCCGACCATCCCGGTCTGTTCGTCCCCTTCGCCTCGACCCCGTCCGACGTCCGCTTCACCCGCCATGCGGTCGCGCAGATCCGCCGCGTCTTCGGCATCGACCTGCGACGATGAAGGACCGGAAGCGATGAACCCCGTGCCCTGTCGGCCCTCGCCGGCCGGGCTCTCCCGAAGGAGCCAGCCATGATCGACCCCGTCAGCACCGACCAGGCCCCCGCCGCCATCGGCCCCTACTCCCAGGCCGTCCGCCACGGCGACACCGTCTACGTCTCCGGCCAGATCCCGCTGGATCCCGCGACCGGCGCGCTGGTCGAGGGCGGCATCCGTGAGCAGACCCGCCGAGCCTTCGGCAACGCCCGGGCGATCCTCGAAGCGGCCGGCACGAGCCTGGACAAGGCCCTGCAGGTGACCGTGCTGCTCGATGCGATCGAGGACTTCGCCGCCGTCAACGAGGAGTACGCGACCTTCTTCACCGAGCCCTACCCCTCCCGCATGGCCTACGCCGTCGCCGCCCTTCCCAAGGGCGCGCTGATCGAGGTCACCGTGGTCGCCGCCGCGGACTGATACCGCCCCCACCCACCCCACCCCGAAGGAGTGCCATGACCCGCTACGACCTCGAGACCCTCGTGGACCGCAGCGCCATGGGCTCCTCGAAGTGGGAGGCCATGGCCAGCGGGGCGGATCTCGCCGGCATCGATCTCGCCGCCCAGCACGAGCGCTGCGGCGGGGCGATCGCCCCGTTCTCGGTGGCCGACCTCGACCTCGCCCACCCGCCGGAGATCACCGAGGCCCTGCAGCGCGCGATCACCGGCGGGCTCGTGCTGGGCTACACGGTCCCCACCGCCTCCTACCTCGACGCCGTCCGTACGTGGATGCGCCGGCGTCACGGCTGGGAGGTCGACCCGGAGTGGGTGCGCGTCACCCCCGGCGTGATCTCGGCCTTCACCTGGGCGATCCGCGAGTTCACGGCGCCGGGCGACGGCGTGATCGTGCAGACCCCCGGGTACTACCCGATGTACCGCTCGATCTCCTCGAGCGACCGGCGCCTGGTGCGCAACCCCCTCGTCGAACGGGACGGGCGCTTCCGTCTCGACCTCGAGCTCCTCGAGCAGCAGGCCCGGGATCCCCGCACCACGATGCTGCTGCTGTGCAGCCCCCACAATCCCACCGGCAGGGTGTGGGAGCGCGGCGAGCTCACCGAGCTCGCGCGGATCGTGGAGGAGAACGACCTGCTGCTGGTCAGCGACGAGATCCACGCCGACCTCACCCAGCCGGGCCACCGTCACTCCAGCATCCTCACCGTCGCTCCCCAGCTCGCCGGACGCACCCTGGTGCTCACCTCGCCCAGCAAGTCCTTCAACCTGGCCGGGCTGCAGATCGCCAACGCGATCATCCCGGACGCCGGTCTGCGTGATCGCTTCACCGCGGTGCGCGACGACCTGGGCTTCGACAACCCCAACGTGCTCGGCGCGATCGCCTGCCACGCCGCCTACACCCGCGCCGAGCCGTGGTTGGACGAGGTCAACGAGCTCGTCGGCCGCAACCACGCCCTGGTCCGCGAGGTCCTCGCCCGCCGCCTGCCGCAGGCGAGGGTGGCGGACCTGGAGGGCACCTACCTGCAGTGGATCGACCTGCGGGGGCTGGGGCTGGATGCCGAGCAGCTCCAGAGGGTCCACACCTGCGAGGCGTTCGTCTTCGCCGACGAGGGACCGCTGTTCGGTCCCGAGGGGGAGGGGTTCGTGCGTCTGGTGATCGCCACGCCCACGAGTGTCCTCGAGGCGGCGCTGGAGCGCCTGTGCACGGCCTACCTGCGAGCCCTCGAGGTCGACGCCCGGGCCGCCTGAGCGCTCACGCGTCGGGTCACGCATCGACCCGCGCGTCGACCCCTGCCCCGTGCGGTCCCCTCAGGCGTTCTCCGCGATCGCGGTGAGCCGGGCACGGTAGGCGTCCCAGTCCTCGCCCACGGGCAGGTTCGAGTTGTCCCGCCGCTGGCCGACGGCGCCGTCGATCTTCTCGCGCAGGATGTCGGCGTGCCCCGCGTGCCGTGCGGTCTCGGCGATCACGTGCACCAGGATCTGCTGCAGGGTGACGATACGGCGCGCGGCGGGCCACCACGGCACCTGCCCCTCGGCCTCCGGGCCGAGCTCCTCGACGGTCTCGTCGACGAAGCTCTGGGTGCGCCGGAAGCGGGCCACGACCAGCTGCGCGGACTCCTCGGGAGCGGCGTACATGTCGGTCTGGGGGTCCCGGATCATCGACTCCCTGCTCACCCGGTCCTCGGGGTGGGGGTAGGGGCGGTCGAAGACGTCCGCGAAGTAGCCGGCCTGCACGTTCGCGACGTGCTTGACGAGCCCGAGCAGGCTGGTGCCGGTGGCCGTGCGGGGCAGACGCAGCTCGCGCTCGCTGAGGCCGTCGAGCTTCCACAGCAGGGCCTCGTCGACCTCGCGGAGGTAGTGCAACAGGGCGTCGGTCGGGGCCAGCGGAGCATCCATGGGATCAGTCTGCACCGCTGCCGGGCGCGGCGGGGTGGGGCGTGAGCGCCCGGACAGAAAAGTGCCCCGGCTCGTCCCCACGAGCCGGGGCCATCCCTTTCCCCCGCGTTCCGGCTTCTGTGGCGGGGCCACCTCCTCAGAAGGCCCGGCCGCCGGTAACGCGTTGGGAACAGATAACCAGGGGGGCTGCAATGTTCACTGGGGTACAGCTCCTACTTTCCTGGGAATCGCTCCCCTGGGTGTGCGGATTCTGTGCACGCAGAGCATCGACGCAGGTCAGGATGCCGGCCGAGGGGGATGTCGGGCACCGGTCCCTCACCTCCGCGCGCGGGGTGATCTGCGTTACCGCCGGGCTCACGCCGAGGGACGCACCTCACGCGGATCGGCGTCCTGCTTGGCGGCGCTGCGCCGGTAGTACATCGCCAGCAGGGCGCCGGAGAGGTTGTGCCAGATCGAGAACACCGCACCGGGCAGGGCCGCCGCGGGGCTGAAGTAGCTCGCGGCGAGCGTCGCCGCCATCCCGGAGTTCTGCATGCCGACCTCGACCGAGACCGTCCGCGAGGTGCGGATGGGCTGGCGCAGCACGCGGGCGAACCAGAAGCCCAGCAGGTAGCCGAAGCCGTTGTGGAGCACCACGGCGAGCAGCACCAGGGCGCCGGCGGCGACGATCTGATCGACGCTGCCGGAGACCACGGCGATCACCACCAGCGAGATGCCCACGACGCTCACCCAGGGCAGGGCCGGCAGGATCCGGTCGACGATCCTCGAGAACAGCAGGCGGATCACGAGGCCGGCGACCACGGGGATCAGCACCATCTTCACGATGCTCATCGCCATCTCCCCGGCCGGGATCGGCAGGTAGGCGCCGGCGAGCCAGAGCGTCAGCAGCGGGGTGAGCAGCGGCGCGAGCAGCGTCGAGATCGACGTCATCGTCACCGACAGCGCGGTGTCGGCCTTGGAGAGGTAGTTGATGACGTTCGAGCTCGTGCCGCCCGGGGCGCAGCCGACCAGGATCACGCCCGCGGCGAGCTCGGGCGGCAGCTGCAGCAGCACGGTGACGCCGAAGCCGACCAGCGGCATCACCAGGTACTGGGCGAGCACGCCGATCAGCACCGGCAGCGGGCGCTTCACCACCAGCGTGAAGTCCGGGATGGTCAGCGTCAGCCCCATCGCGAACATGATGACGCCCAGGAAGACGTTGGTCGCCGGCGCGATCGCGAGACCCGCCGAGGGCACCAGGAACGCGAACGCCGCGGCGGCCAGGATCAGCAGCGGGAAGACGGTCACGGCGACGCGCGCCGAGCGGTCCTCACGGGTGGTGCCGGAGGGCGTGGGGGCGCCCGGCCCGGTGGAGGTCGAGGAGGTGGGGTCTGTGTTCATGCCCGGCATGGTATCGCTCGCTGAGACAGTGGTCCCACCATGCGGCACGGCGTTGCCGCGGGGTCAGACGTCGGACTGGCCCCGCGCGGGCATCGGCCACTCGTGCACCGGGCGCCCGGAGTGCACTCCCTCGATGTAGAGCTCGGTCATCCGCGCGAGGGCCTCCTCGCGGCTCGCGCCGCGCAGCTCGAGGCTGGTCACGGTGTCGATCTGCCAGCGGGCGCCGTTGCGCCCGGTGCGGGCGCGGCCCAGCAGCACCTCCTGGTAGCGCTCGATGACGTCCTCGTCCGTGCCGAGGTCCCGCAGGCCCTGCATGGCCTGGGGGATCAGGTGCTCGACGAGCAGGTCCGCCACGCGCACCTTGCCCAGCCGCGGCCAGGTGATCCGGGCCTCGAGGCCCCATCGGGAGCACAGCTCGAAGTGCTCGGCCGCCTGCTCGAAGCTCATCCGCGACCACAGCGGGCGCCGCTCCTGCACGAGGGAGGAGAGCATCCCGTAGAGGAAGGCGGCGTTCGCGGCCATGTCCACCGCCGAGGGGCCCGCGGGCAGCAGCCGGTTCTCCAGGCGCAGGTGGGGCATGTCCTCGCCGGGATCGTAGATGGGACGGTTCCAGCGCCAGACGGTGCCGTTGTGCAGCATCAGCTCGTGCAGCCGCGGCGAGGCGCTCTCGGTCAGCAGGGGCTCCTCGGCCATCGTGCGTGACTCCGGGATCAGCGCCGGGAACAGCCGCACGTTCTCCTCGAACAGGTCGAACATCGAGGTGATCCAGCGCTCGCCGAACCACACCCGCGGTCGCACGCCCTGCGTCGCGTACTCGGGCGGGCGGGTGTCCAGGGCCTGGGTGAAGGTCGGGATGCGGTTCTCGTGCCACAGGCGCCGGCCGAAGAGGAAGGGCGAGTTCGCGCCGAGGGCGGCCTGCGGGCCGGCGATCGCCTGCGCGGCGTTCCAGACGTCGGCGAACTGTTCGGGGGAGACCTGCAGGTGCAGCTGCATCGAGGTGCACGCCGCCTCGGGGCCGATCGAGTCGAACTCGACGTCGAGGCCCTTGCCCTCCCCGCTGATCAGCAGGTGGACCTCCTCGCCGCGGGCCTCCATCACGGTGTTCTCGAGCGCCTCGTAGCGGGCGCCGGGCGAGCGCCAGGTGTCGTCCTGGAACATCTCGCTGGTGAGCGTGGGGAGGTGGCCCACGGGAACGACGCGGACGCCCCTGGCCTTGGCGGCGGCGTCGGCCTGCTCGATGCGGGTGTGCAGCTCGTGCTCGAGGTCGCGCAGACCGGCGCCGCGCGGATGGGTCACCGGCAGGTTGGTCTCGACGTTGAAGCGGCCCAGCTCGTGGACGAACTCCTCGTCGTCGATCTCCTCGATGACCTCGTCGGCCAGCAGCGAGGGCTGCAGGGAGGAGTCGGCGAGGTTCATCTCGAGCTCGACCCCGATGGTCCCCTCGGTGCGGAACTCCGCGGTGTCCAGGAACGTCTCGAACAGATCGAGGTTGCGGCGCAGCTCCCGGCGGTAGTGCGTGCGCTCGCTGCGGGTGTACTGGGTCGAGCCGATCTCGCGTCCCATCGTGGCCTCCCTGGCAGGACGGACGGGCCGACGGCGGTGCCGATCGGCGCGAAGGTGCGCCCCATCAAAGCACGCGGGAGGTGCGCGGCGGACGTCCTCTCGGGCTGTGGTGGCCGAGCGCACGCGCGCCCCCGACCCGCGGTGCGGATCGGGGGCGCGTCGCGTCCCGGTGTCGGTGCTCCGGTGTCAGCCCTTGGGGGCCTTCTGCGCGATCGTCAGCGCACCGGAGTCCCAGGTCTGCCAGTCCGACGGGGTGTCGGGGTCACCGAGCGCCTTGAGGGCGCGCACCTCGAGGATGTACTTCCCGTCGGTGACGGTGCGGGTCTTCCCCGTGGCCGTCTCGTAGGTGCCGTCCCAGCTGAGCGCCTCCGTCTCCTGCGAGCGACCCAGGTGGCTCTCCGAGCTCACGGTGCCCACCTTGGGGTTCACGAGCTTGCCCTTGGAACCGTCGGCCTTCACCGTGTAGGCGGCCACGTCCAGACGTGAGACCGGGTAGTCGAGGTAGTACAGGACGTAGGGCACGTCGCTGCCCTCCAGCGAGTAGCTCGCATCCTTCCCGCCGACGGGGACGATGTCCTCGCCCTGTGCCTTCCCGAGCGAGGGCAGCCCCTCCTGGGCGTCGAGGGCGTCGAGATTCTGGTAGTCGCCCGACAGGCCCGCGAAGGGCACCGAGAGGTCCTCGTCGTCGCTGGTCAGCTGGATCCAGCCGCCGTAGATGATGCCGTCCTCGCCGAAGTCCTCGCTCACGCGAACGGTCACCAGCTCCGCACGGTGCGGGGCGACGGTGATGCTGCGCGCCGAGAGCCGCACGGAGGGGTCGGCGACCTCGAACTCGGGGTTCGAGGGGGAGCCGCCGGTGGCCACGCCCGTGTGCTCGGAGACCGCGTAGGTCTTCGCCTCGTCGCTGTTGTTGCGCACCGAGACGGTCACGGTGTGACCGCCCTTCGAGCTGTCGCCCAGCGAGATCGTGGGCTCCTTGATCGCGGTGCTAGTGTGCGCGGCCTCGACCATGTCGAGCATGCCCGCGCCCTGGCGGTGCACCGGCTCGAGGTAGCCCTTCCCGGGCTCGAGCGACCAGTCCAGGGGATCGGCCGTGTTCACCAGCGCGCTCTTGACCGCGACCGGATCCCAGTCGGCGTGCTCCTGCAGGAGCAGCGCGGCGGCCCCGGCGACGTGCGGGGAGGCCATCGAGGTCCCGGACTTGGAGCCGTGGCCGCCCTGCTCGAGCGGCACGGTGGACCAGATCTGCCCGCCGGGCGCCGAGACGTCGGGCTTGAGCCCGAGCTCCGCGGTGAGCCCGTAGGACGAGAAGGCGGACATCAGCCCGGCGCCGGCGTTCGGCACGATGATCTGGCCGGACTTCCAGCCGATCGTCGTGGTCTTCTCCGCGATCGCCTTCTGCAGGGCGATCCCGTCCTCCTGGGTGATGGAGACGACGGGGATCGTGACCGCCGGATCGCCGGCCACCGTGGGGCTGATGATGCCGGCGCTGTTGTTGTACAGCACCACCGCGGTGTAGCCGGCCTTCTGGGCGTTGGCGGCCTTGTCGTGGAAGGAGCAGGTGCCGCGCTTGATCAGCAGCGCCTGCTTCTTCGCCGTCGGCTTCGGGATCTCGGACGGCTCGCAGGCCAGAACCGGGGCATCGGCCTCGGTGGAATCCTCGCCGGCGCTGACGACCTCGACCTTGCCCGTGGTGGGCACGGTCCCGCCGTCGCTCGCGGCGGCGTAGCCGACCTTCTGCTTGCCGGCGGTGAAGTACGGGGAGCGGGCGTCGGTGTTCTCGACCGAGCCCACCGTGATGACCTTCGCGCCGACGCCCGGGGCACCGCCCGAGAAGGTGCCCGACTCGCCCTCGTTGCCGCCGGAGTTGACCATGACGATGCCGCGGTCGGTGATCTCGTTCGCCGCCTGCGCGGTGGGGTAGCTGCCCCAGCTCATCATCGCCGCGCCGAGCGACATGTTGATGACGTCCACGTCGTCGGCGACGGCACGGTCCATGGCCGCCAGGATGATGTCGGTCGAGGACGATCCCTCGCAGCCGAAGACGCGGTAGGAGGCGAAGTCGACGTCCGGTGCGACACCGGTGACCTCGCCCTTCGCGCCGACGATGCCCGCGACGTGGGACCCGTGGCCGCCGCAGTCGTCGGGGTAGGCGTCGGGCTTGGCGGCATGGGCGGCGCCGGTCTTGTTGGCGTCGTAGTCGTCGCCCACGAAGTCGTGGCCCTCGGTGACGCGGCTGCCCGGGAAGTCCTTGGTCTGGTCGTTGGTTCCGGAGCCGCCCAGATCGGGGTTGTTGTAGTCGATGCCCGAGTCGATGATGCCGACGGTGACGCCCTTGCCGGTGAGTCCGTCGACCTTCTGCACCGTGTCCACGCCGGTCATGCCGTTCGCGTACTCGTCCTCGGGGGAGGATGGGTCGTCCTCCTCCGGCGGCAGGGCGACGTCGACGACGGGGTAGATCGCCTCGATGCCGTCCACGTCCCGCAGCTTCTGCAGGTCCTTCTGCGAGAGCGTGACGGACATGCCGTTCCAGGCCTGCGTGTACGAGGTCCCGACCTTCAGGTCGATGCCCGCGTCCTTCGCCTTGTCCTTGACGCCGTCCTGCTTCGACATCAACGTGCGCTTCGAGGTGCCCTGGGTCTGCGGGGCGCCGGCGACCTGGACGAGGTACTTGTCCTCGGCGACGTGCTGTCCGTCCTGGAGGGACGGCGGCGTCAGCACGGGGGCCTTCGCCCCGTGGGAGGTGGCGGTGCCGAGGTCCTCGACGTCGCCGTCTGCGAGGGCGGGCATCGGGCTCAGCAGGGCTGTCATCAGGGCCGCGGCGGCTCCGGTGGTCAGCAGGGCACGGGGTCGGAGGAGGGCGCGATGGCGCACGGGGATCTGTCGCATGGGCTGCCTCGAGGAGGTGAGGGGGATGGCCGGCGGTGCCGGGCGGCGTCCTGGGGGAGGGGAGGCCGACGTGAGGCAGGACACCACCGTTCGTTCCGGCGTGCCGCCGGAACCGGAAGTCCGAGACCGTTCCGTGATCATCCCGTGACCCGCGGGAGCGAGCACGGATCGACCACCAATCCGGTTCGCGAAGTGCTCCGAACTCCCCGTGTCACCGTCCCCTGCGGCGGATCCGTCGCACGGTGACCACGAACGGAGACATCATGCGCACGACGATGAAGTCCATCTCTCTGATGGCCGCCACCATGGCCGTGGTCGGCTTCGGTGCGACCGCCCCCGCGCTCGCCGAGGGCAGCGGCTCCACCAGCTACCAGGCAGACCTCACCCAGCTCAACGACTCCGGCGCCTCGGGCACCGCGTGGGTCACCCTCGACGGCAACCAGGCCACGGTGAAGATGGATACCAAGGGCTTGCTCGAAGGGGCGCCGCACGCCCAGCACATCCACATCGGTGGAGCCGGCCAGTGCCCCGACCCGGACATGGAGGGCAGCGGAGTCGACGGCGCGATCCGGACCAGCGATGCCATGGACGACTACGGCATGATCGGTGCCTCGCTGACCACCAAGGGCGGTACGTCCCCCGACAACGGTCTGGACGTGAAGAGCTTCCCCACCGGTGACGGGCACTACGAGCGGACCTTCACCGTCTCGGACGACGTCGCCTCCTCGCTGAAGGACGGCAAGGCGGTCGTGGTGCTGCACGGCGTGGACCACAACGGCAGCGGGAAGTACGACGGCGACCAGATGTCCGACCTGGACGACTCGCTGCCCAGCGAGGCGACCGACCCGGCCGCCTGCGGTGAGCTCACCGCCAGCCAGATGTCCGACATGCCGCAGGGTGGCGTCGAGACCGGTGACGGCACCACCGCCGGCATCCAGGACGCGGGCATCCTCGCGGCCGGTGGTGCTCTGGTCGCGGCCGGCATCGTCGGCACCGTCGTGAGCCGTCGTCGCAGCGCCCGCTCGGAGAAGTGAGAGCCGAGCAGGAGACGATGAGAAGGCCTGCATGAGCAGGACGCGGAAGGAACGCCGCCGCGGCGGTCGCCTCTGGGTGACCGCCGCGAGCGGCGCTCTGTGCGTGCTGGGACTGGTGCTCGTGCTCATCGCTCTGCAGGCCCAGCAGCCGGCGCCGCCGCAGGCGCCCGCCGCCGCGTCCGCGACGTCGAGCTCCCCGAGCCCCGGCTCCGATGCGTCGAGCACGGCGCCCTCGCGCAGCACCTCACCCTCGGCCGACGCGCCTGACCGGTCCACTCGGGACCGGTCCACCCCGCCGAAGGCGCTGCCGGCCTCCGAGCCCACACGCGTGCGTGTCGACCACCGGGACATCGACGGCAGCGTGTTCGGCATCGACCTCGCGAAGGACGGCTCCCTTCCCACCCCCAGCGGGGCGCGCAAGGACGATGCCGCCTGGTTCGAGGGGTCCCCTACTCCCGGTGAGGCCGGCCCCGCCGTGATCGAGGGGCACGTGACCTACAGCGGCGAGCCCTCGGTGTTCTTCGAGCTGGGGGCCGTGCGAACGGGCGACCGGGTCACCGTGGACCGCGAGGACGGCAGGTCGGCCACTTTCGAGGTCTATGACGTCGGCCGCTCCCCCAAGCACTCCTTCCCCACCTGGGCCGTGTACGAGAACACGCCCGGCCCCGAGCTGCGGATGATCACCTGCGGCGGCGCGGTCGACGCGTCCGGCCGCCACTCGGACAACGTCATCGTGTTCGCGCGGATGGTCGACGGCCGATGAGGTCTCCAGCGTCCCTCTAATGGGCTGCCGCTGCCCCTCAGCTGTAGTCGAGGGCGAGGAACGGGTCGCTCGTGGGCTGCTCGGACCCGCCCGACGGCTCCAGGGTGACGGCTGCGCCGTCGGCCGCGTCGGCCGGCACCAGGACGCGGGCGTCGCCGTTCTCGCCCGGGCGCAGCAGTCCCGCGCTGGCGGCCTTCCCCTTGGCGAGGCTCCATACCTGGTAGTCGCGCCCGGACGGTGCGGGGTCCATGCCCTCGACCTCGAGCACCGAGCTGCTGCGCGACGAGGAATGGGTGAGGGTGACCTGTGCCGACTTCCAGGTCGCGCGATACGTCCGCGCGTCCTGTGCGTCCAGGACCTGGTCGATGTCCTTCTCCTCCTCGGAACGCCAGGGGCGGGCGACCACGACGCCGGTGGCCACCAGTGCGCTCGCGGCCAGGGCGAACCCGCCGCCGATCAGCGCGCGACGTGAGAGCCGCGAGGAGGGGGCCTCGGCGCGTGCGGGGTCCGACGTGGCCGGCGCCGGCTGCTCCTGCGCTGCCGCCTCGGCGCGCACCGCCCCGAGCACGCTCTCGCGCAGCCTGGGCGGAGGCGGGGTCTCGAGTCCGGTGGAGAGGTCCGCGGCGGTCTCGCGCAGGGAGTCCAGGAGGTCACGGCAGCCCGGGCAGTCGGCCAGGTGCGCGTCGACCACGGTCTGGTCATCGGGGTCCAGGGCGTCGAGCGCCGAGGCGGCGACGAGCGACTCGAGCTCCTCGTGATCCAGGGGATCCCGGTTCCTGCGGTCCTCGCTCATGACTCCTCCTCTCTGCGCTGTGTCGTGCCCATGAGCCGTCTCAGGGTGAGCAGGCCGTCCCTGATCCTCGTCTTCGCGGTCCCCAGGGGGATGCCGAGGTGCGAGGCGACCTGCGTGTGCGTGAGTCCGTCGAGATAGGCCAGGCGGACGGCCTCGCCCTGTCGCTCGGAGAGCTGGGCGAGCGCCGAGCGCACCTGCTGCGCCTCGAGGCCCCCGAGCGCCTCCTCGCTGGTGGGGTCCGGCTCCTCCGTGTGTGATCGGGATTCGTAGGCGACGTCCCGATCGGATTGCGATTGTGACGAGCGCACCCTGTCCACGGCGCGCCGGTGGGCGAGCATCAGGATCCACCCCGGGGCCGAGCCGCGGGAGGGGTCGAAGGAGGCGGCCCGACGGAACACCTCGAGGTAGACCTCCTGGGTGACTTCCTCGGCCTGCGCGGGATCGCGCAGCACCCGCAGCACCAGCCCGTAGACGCGCGCGCTGGTGGCGTCGTAGAGAGCGGGGAAGGCGTCCGCGTCACCGGCGGCGACGGCGAGGAGCGCCTCGCGGACCACGTCCGTGGAGGGAGGATCCCCGGCGGGTCCTTCGGACGTCGACGTCATCCGGCCATCCTAGGGGCCGGGGAACGGGGCGGGGTCACCGGACGTCGAGCGGGAACGTCGCGACCGGGGAGGTGAACTCGTCGACCTGGCTGGTGACCTGGACCTGCCAGCTGCCGGAGGCGGGCAGGGTGAGATCGGCGGTGCAGGAGCCGTCCCCGTCGCAGCTGGGGTGCGCCGTGATCGGCCCGATGTCCTGCTGCTCCTGGGTCGCGGTGATGCGCGGATGGCGGTCCTGGAGGGGGTCTCCCCGATAGGTGAGCGTCACGGTGAGGGTGTTCTTCCCGCGGGTGCCCGGCTCCACGGTCCCGTCCACGGTGAGGCCCTGCGAGCTCGCGTGGACCGGCTGCGGCCGGCTCATGGAGTCCATCGAGTGCTCGTGAGGACTGAGGTTCACCAGGGCTCCGGTCACCACGAGCACTCCGATCAGGAGCGCCGCTTCCCGTCGCATGAGGCGCAGCAGCTGCTCCCAGGGCGCGCTCGCCGTGGTGACGGCGGGCAGCAGTCGGGTGCGGTTCCACGCGGCAAGGCCGACGGTCACGGCGACGACGACCAGCTTGATCAGCAGCGTGCGCCCCCAGGGCGTGGTGACGAGCCCGGACGGCGAGTCCAGGATCAGCACGGCCATCACGATCCCGCTCGCCGCGAGGGCGAGGACGCTGATCAGGGCGGCAAGGGAGAACCGGCGCACGACCGCCACCGCCTCGTCGGTGCTCCCGTCGCGGCGGAGCGCGGCGAGAACGGCGATCGTCCCGATCATCCCGCCCGACCACACCGCACCCGCGAGCAGGTGGGCGGCATCGGCGACCAGCATCAGGGGCCGGGGCCCGATCGAGGCCGAGTGCCCGACGAGCATCGGGGCGAGCAGGGCCAGCAGCGCCCCGGGGACGGCGAGCACCGGGCGACGCGCACCCCCGGCGACGATGACGAGGGCGGCGCCGAGGACGACCGCGACCGCGCCGAGGACCTGCTGACGGGCGAGACCGTCGACCCAGTGCGACCAGCCGGCGGCGTCGGCCGCGGAGACCGGCACCAGCAGCACGCTCGCGGCCGCGGCGACCAGGGCGAGTCCGCGGAGGATCCGCGTGGCGCGAGGCGATGCCAGCACCGAGCGCGCGGCCTGGGAGCGGGTCACCAGAGCGGCGCACAGCAGGATGCCCACCGTCACCAGCAGCGCGACGTACTGGAGGACGGTGAGGACGCCGACCACCACTGCTGCGAGGGAACCGGACTCCTCGTGCATGTCGGACGCCGAGGCGGTGGACGTGTCGGAGGGGGAGGAGGGCGCGCCCACCGAGAAGGTGACCGCACCCGCCACGGGGTGGCCGTCGGCCGAGACCACCCGGTAGGTGAGCGTGTAGGACCCCTTCGGCAGGTCGTCGGGCAGGTCCGTGACGACGCTGTCGTCCCGGGCGTGCGGGGCGAGGGCGGTCGAGGACCCGTCCGGGCGGATCAGGGAGGTCGCGCCGGTCACCGGGCGGACGTGCTCGTCGAAGGTGAGCGTGGCCTGTCGGGGCGCGTCGGAGACGACGGCGCCGTCCCCCGGGGTGCTGTCCTCGAGCTGCGCATGGGCGAGCGCGGGCGTCGCGCCCGTCAGCAGCAGGAGCAGCCCGAGCAGGGTGCCCAGGGCCAGGCGCGCTGCGCGGCGCCGAGGCGTCTCCGGAGAGCTGCCTCGGCGCCGCACGGTACGGGCGCGGAGGGTCACCGCCGCCTGCGCACGGTCAGCAGCGCGGCGAGGCCGCTGAGCAGTCCCAGGGCGCCGACCACGAGGCTGACCACCACGAGCGCGGTGGTGGTCCCGTCCATGCCGGCCTGCGAATGCGAGCTCGACGCGGTCGACGCCGCGGCGCCGCCACCGGCGTCCGATTCCGAGCCGCCCTTCGCATCCGAGCTGCCCTTCGCATCGACCGCCACGGACGGCGCCGGGTGCTCGACGTCGTCCTCGCTCTGCCCCTTCGCGGGGAGCTGGGTCCACGAGGTGCTGCCGTCCTCGCAGGTCTGCACGGTCGGGAAGGTCAGGGTGGGCCCCGCGGCGTCCTCCGGGATCTGCAGGGAGAGCTCGAAGGTGTCCCGCTGGCCGTCGGGGAGCGGCGTCTTCGCGGTGTAGACGACCTGGTCCGGGCGCTCGGTGACCTCGTTGCCGTCGGCGTCGGTGGTGGGCTTCGAGAGCTTCTCGGTCTTCGTCGTGACGTCATAGAAGGGGGAGCGGGTCGGCGTGATCTCCTGGACGCCGTCGGGCACCTTGATCGCGACCTTCGTGGTGGGGGAGCCATCGCAGCCGTGGGGGACGCTGAGGGTGACCACGGTGTGGTCGCCGGCGGCGGTCTCCGAGGCGGTCGCGGTGACGTGGGCCTGGGCTGCGGCGGGGACCGCGAAGGCCAGGCCGGCGGCACCGAGGGCGAGCATGCCGCGGGTGAGCAGGGGGCGGCGGCGCTGAGCGGTCATGGTCGTCCTTCGGGTAGGAGTGGGAGTGGCGGTGGGGGTGGGCTTCGGGAGCGCGGGGGATTCGGAGCGGCGGACCCGCCGGATGGGGTCCGTCACTGGAGCAGCATGGGCCAGCAGGCCGATGCCATGGCCAGGTCCATGGCGGCCATCGCGAGAAGGCCGGTGCGGCCGGGAGCTGCCTCGCGGGCCTGGGCGAGCACGAGCAGCCCCGAGACCGCGAGGGCCGCGGTGAACACGATGCCCAGCAGACTCTGCGCGGGCGAGAGCATGGCCATCTGGTGCCCGCCGTCGTGCCCTGCTCCGCCGCCCGGGGACATCACGACGACCATCCAGACCATCGCGAGCATCATCACCGCGTGCTGGAGCTGGTGCAGCGGGCCGTGACCGTGCCCCAGGGCGATGTCCTGGCCGTCGGCGCCCTGGGCCACGGCCTCGGTGCCGCGGGCGATCTGCAGCAGCGCGAGCAGGACGAACCAGCCGGCGGCGAGGGCGTAGAGGAGGATCTGGGGGAGCGACGGCAGCAGGGACCACCACGGCCAGGACATCGCGACCATCCCGACGCACATCAGCGCGTGCAGCAGATCGCCCACGAGGTCGAAGGGGCGCGCGCGGTGGCGGACCGCGCTCACCAGCGCGTGGACGCCGAGGGTCGCGAACAGGACGGTGAGGACCACCGTGCCCGTCATCCCGCCCATCGCCGACCTCTTTTCTCTACGTCTTGTAGAGAAGACTAGGGCGGTAGGGGCGCCGCCGCAAATCGCTCAGGAGCGGGTGGGGGAGCCTGCGCCGGCGGAGCGACGGGCGCGCTGCGGTCGCCGCGAGCGGAAGTTCTGCAGACGCAGCGAGTTGTGCACCACGAACACGGAGGACAGCGACATCGCCGCGGCCGCGATCAGCGGGTTCAGCAGGCCGATCGCCGCAATCGGGATCGCCGCCACGTTGTAGCCGAACGCCCAGATCAGGTTGGTCCGGATGGTGCGGTTGGTCGCCCGGGAGAGCGCGATCGCGTCGATCACGGCGAACAGGTCCTCGCGCACCAGGATGATGTCCGAGGACTTCAGCGCCACGTCGGTGCCCGTCACCATACCGAGGCCCAGGTCGGCCGCCGCGAGGGCCGCGGCGTCGTTGATGCCGTCGCCCACCATCGCCACCGCGTGCCCCTCGGCGCGCAGCTCCTCGATGGCCTGCGCCTTGCCGGTGGGCAGCACGCCCGCCCGCACGTCGTCGATGCCGAGGTCCGCGGCGGCGCGGCGGGCGGCGGCCTCGGAGTCCCCGGTCAGCAGCACCGTGCGCAGCCCCGCGTCGTGGAGGGCGGTCACGGCCGCGCGGGCGTCGGGCTTGATCTCGTCGGCCAGCACGAGGGCCCCGAGGGCCTGCTCGCCACGGGCCACCAGCACCGCGGAGCGCCCACCGGCCTCGGCGTCGCTCACGGTCCGCGCGAGGTCCTCGGGCACCGTGATGCCGAGGCCCTGCATGTGGGCGGGACTGCCCGCGGCCACGCGCTCGTCCTCGATGATCGCCTCGACCCCGAGGCCCGGGGTGACGTGGAAGTCGTGGGCGGAGGGCACGTCGGCCACGCGGGTGGCGGCGTGCTCGCGGATGGCGGTCGCGACCGCGTGCTCGGAGGAGGACTCGGCGGCCGCGGCCCAGCGCAGCAGCTGCGCCTCGCTCACCCCGCTCCCGTCGCTCGTGGAGACCTGCTCGACGTGCGGTGCGCCGACGGTCAGCGTCCCCGTCTTGTCGAGCACGACGGTGGTCACGGTGCCGCTCGCCTCGAGGGCGTCCTGCCCCTTGACCAGGATCCCGAGCACGGCGCCGCGGCCCACGCCCACCATCAGCGCGGTCGGGGTCGCCAGTCCCAACGCGCACGGGCAGGCGATGATCAGCACGCTGATCGCGTTCGAGACGGCGCTCGCGGTGTTCGCGCCCAGCAGCAGCCAGACGACGGCGACGAGCACGCTGAGCACCAGCACGACGGGCACGAAGATCCGCACCACGGCGTCCACGGTGTGCTGCACGTCGGCCTTGCGCACCTGTGCCTGCTCGGCGACCGCGGCCATCTGGGCGAGCTGCGTGTGTGCGCCGACCCCGGTCGCGCGCACCACCAGACGGCCGTCGGCCGAGACCGTGCCGCCCACGACCTCGTCGCCGACGCCGCAGGTGCGCAGTACGGACTCGCCGGTCATCGCGCCGGTGTCGATCGCGGCGGAGCCCTCGACGATCTCGCCGTCGGCCGGGATGGTCTCGCCGGGGCGCACCACCAGCAGGTCCCCGCGGCGCAGGGCGTCGATCGCCACCATGGTCTCGGCGTCCTCGCGCAGCACCCGGGCCTCGCTCGCACCGAGGGCGGTGAGGGCGCCCAGCACGTCGCCGGCGCGGCGGCGGCTGCGGGACTCGAAGTAGCGGCCGGCCAGCTGGAACGTGGTCATGCCAGCGGCGACGTCGAGGTAGAGGGCGTCGGCCCCGGCGGGGGCCCGCCCGAAGCCCAGCCAGAAGCCGTCCTGCGGTTCGAGGCCGACCAGCATCGAGACGATCGCCCAGCCGAAGGACGCGGCGATGCCGATCGAGACCAGGGTGTCCATCGAGACCGCGCCGTGGCGCAGGTTGCGCAGCGTCATCCGGTGGAAGGGCCAGGCCGCCCAGGTCACCACCGGGATCGCCAGCAGCACGCAGAGCAGCTCCCAGCCGGGGAAGCGCCACTGCGGCACCAGGGCGAGGACGAGCGAGACGTCCATCAGCGGGATGGTCAGCAGGGCGGCCGCGATCAGACGGCGCCGCAGCGAGGTGATCCGCATCTCGGTGGCGCGGCGCGACCAGGTGTCGTCGCTCTCGTCGTGCACGGCGGCGTCGTAGCCCGCGGAGCGGATCACGTCGATCGCCTCGGCGGGCTCGTCGATCCCGCTCACCAGCGCCCGCTCGGTCGCGTAGTTGACGGTCGCGGAGATCCCCTCGACCTTGTTGAGCTTGCGCTCGATGCGGTTCGCGCAGGCCGCGCAGGTCATCCCCGAGACGTCGAAGCTCCAGCGCTCGAGCGGGTCGAGCGTCGTCCCCGAGGGCGAGGGCGAGGGTGCGGGCTCCGCGGCCGAGGGGCGCGGGGCGACGACGGGGCGTGTCATCAGCTGCCCTTCCTGTCCGAGAGCTTCTTGAGCATCTCGTTGTACGCGTCGAACTCGTCGTCGAGGCCGCGGTCGATGTGTCGGTCGCGCCGTCTGGCCTCGACGTCGTCCTGCCGCGACCACTGCACCCCGAGCGCGATGATCGCGATCACCAGCGGCAGCTCGCCGCCGGCCCAGGCGACGGATCCCGCGACCTGCTGGGAGTGGGCGAGGTCGGCCCACGGCAGATCGAGGTAGGTGTAGTAGGTCTCGGCGAGGATCGTCGAGCTGGAGATGATCGCGACGCCGAAGAAGGCGTGGAAGGGCATCGCGGCCAGGATGTAGCCCAGGCGCCCGATGTGCGGCAGCGGACGCGGGGGCCGGTCCACCCCGATGATCAGGCTGTAGTAGAGGTAGCCGACGATCAGGAAGTGCAGGTTCATCAGCTGGTGCGCCCAGTGGTAGCGCATCATGATCCCGAACAGCGGCGAGAAGTACAGGCCGTAGTAGCTGCCGATGAACACCACGAAGACGAGCGCCGGGTGGTAGATCGTGCGCATCACGGGCCAGCTGAGGGCCTGCGAGATCCAGGAGTGCAGGCCCACGGTGCGCGGGTTCGCGGCGCTCCAGCGCAGCATCAGGGTAATGATCCCGCCCTGCACCAGGAAGATCGGCGCGAGCATCCCCAGGCTCATGTGCACCGCCATGTGCACCCCGAAGTCGGGGGCGGAGTAGCGGCCGATGCCGGAGTTCGTCGCGATCAGCACCACCAGCCAGCCGGCGATCCACAGCAGCGTGCGCGGGACGGGCCAGCGGTCCCCGCGGCGGCGCAGCGCGAGCACCATCGCGAGGTAGAGGGCGATCATGGCGAGCGCGATCACGGTGAACAGGAGGTTCAGCCGTCCCGTGCTCAGCAGCACCTGCGCGCTGGGGGCGACGGGCACCTCGTAGCCCATGAACACCTGGGGGATCGAGGTGGGCACGAAGTATTGCGGCGGCGGGATCCGGGTCATCGCGGCGCCCGCGCCCAGGAACACCAGCAGCAGCGCGGCGATCGCCGCGCGCCGGCGTCCCGTGATCAGCTCACGGCGGCCGAGGAGCAGCAGCGTCCCGATCGCGATCAGCACCACCAGGCGCACGGCTTCGAGAGCGGCGGTCGAGGTGGCCAGGGCGCCCTCGCCCTGAAGCTTGAACCAGGTCAGCACGAGCTCGCACACGAGCGCCGCGGGCACGCCGATCCGCACCAGCAGGCGCAGGCGGTGGCGGTCGGTCTGCGGGGCCGCGGCCGACCCCAGCAGCGCGTCGATCAGCAGCGGGGCGAGCAGCAGGCCCACCCCGAGGGTCTGCAGGGTGCCGGCGTCCGAGCCCAGGTCGTGGTTCGGGCCGACCAGGATCTGGCCGACGACCACGGGGGCGAGGATGCCGATGCAGCCCGCCCACAGGGCCAGCAGCAGGGTCGACCAGCGGCTGGCGAGGAAGGCGCAGGCCGCGATGACCAGTGCGGCGACGGCGCTGACGGCCCAGGCCCGCGGCATGTAGCCGAAGGTGAAGATCCTGCCCATCGTGCCCGGTTCGAGCACGCGGGAGATGCTGAGCCCGTTGTCGTCCACGGCGCTCAGCACGATGCTCGCCGCCGAGAGCACGCACCAGGCGATGGCCGCGTACAGCGCGGCCGTGAGATCGGGGGCGGCCTCGACGCGGGAGGCGGTCTTGCGGGTCCGGGTGCGCAGGAACATGACGGTGACCAGCGCGCCCAGGGTGGCGACGCCGGCCAGGGTCGCGGCGGACTCGACGAGTCCGGCCAGCAGCGAGGTGGTCGCCCCCGGGTACTCGCGATGCAGCGCGGTGTACAGCTCTTCGCCCAGGACGGCGTCGGCGAGCACCGCGGGGACGCACACCAGGGCGACCGCCACGGCGATCCACGCGACGACTCGTGTTCTCACGCCAGAACTCTACTTCGTGTAGACGTTCCGGACGGGCTCGGGAAGCGGTGCTGGAGCCGAGGTCACACCGGGTGCGGCGGCACCGCTCGCGCTCCGGGTCGCCAGCCGCTCCGCGCGCACCAGCAGGGCGGGGGAGGGCAGCAGGACGTGCGCGGCGCGCAGGCCGGCGTGCAGGCGCTCGGGACCGACGGCGCGCGCGGCGGCGTCGTCGGCCGCGAGCTCGGTCAGCAGGTGCACGCGGGTGACCAGGAGTCGTCGCAGCCCCGAGCGCCGGGGCAGGCACGAGGCGTGCCAGCCGCAGAGCCGGCGGACCGCTCCGTGGCGGCCCCGCAGGTGGGCGACCTCGTGGGCGATGACCCCGCGCAGCTCGGCGGGGGTGAGGGCGGAGCGGGCCTGCCGGGACACCACGATCTCCGGGTGGCGCCCGCCGATCGCATGGGCGATCACGGCGGGGTCGTCGACCTCGTAGAGCACGGCGCCCGTCTCGTGGTCCACGTCGATCCGCAGTGTGGTGGCGGCCTTGTGCGCGGTGCTGTGCGAGGCGTTCCCGCTGCCCAGGGCGAGGGAGGCCAGCACGCCGATGCCGCCCAGTCCGAGCCAGGCGAGGGAGACCAGCACCAGGGCGCGGGCGATGCCCACGGCCGGACCGGAGAAGGCGACCAGCAGGCCGGCGCTGAGCACGGTGAGGCCCGCGAGGGCGAGCCCCAGGAGCCCGATGCCCAGCCACAGGGCCAGGGCCAGGCGCGGGTGCCAGACCTGCCAGCGCCCCACGGTCAGCGGCAGCACCGAGGCCGGGGCGCAGGCGAGGGAGAGCGCGAGGACGAGCAGCAGCGCGATCACGAGGAGCCGCCCCGCACCCGGCGGGCGGCGATCGCGCCGCGCATCAGCTCCATGTCCTCGCTGCTCAGGGTGTCGGCGAAGGCGAGCAGGGCGCCGCGGCGGTCCTCGGCCTCCTCGAGGGACTCGACCATGTCGCGGGCATGCGCCTCGGCGCTGCTGATCCGGGGCCGGAACCGCACCTTGCGGGGCGAGAGCGCCTCGCGCTCGACCATCCCCTTCTCCTCGAGGCGGCTGAGTACGGTGAGGATCGTGGTGTACGCGGGGATCGGGTCCTCGAAGGTGGTCAGGATGGCGCGGGCGCCGAGCGCCTGGTCGGCCTGCCACAGGGCGCGCATGACGAGCGCCTCGAGAGCGCCGTTGGACCGTGCTCGCACGCCTGCCATGTGCTGCTCCTGGGGTCGGGGTGGGGAGCCGGTCGCCCGGTGGGGGCCGATTCCGGCGAGATAACTCTACACGGCGTCGACGTCACCGGGGTCCCGGGGCGTCTCGCGCGCGTGAAGCCTTCTACACTCGTCCTGTGAGCGAGACGACGACGATCCCTGCCGCCCCGCACCCCGAGGCCTCCGCCCCTGTCACCCGTGCCGTGATCCTCGCCCGAGGACTGGGCACCCGCATGCGCCGCGAGGACGCCGGTGCGCAGGTCGACGAGAAGCAGGCCGCCGTGGCCGCGAGCGGCGTGAAGGCCCTCATCGACGTGGGTCGGCCCTTCCTGGACTACGTGATCAGCGCCCTGGCCGACGTCGGCGTCCAGGAGGTGTGCCTGGTGATCGGCCCCGAGCACGACGTGCTGCGCGACTACGCCGCCCGCACCGGCGGCGGCCGCGTCACCGTCACCACCGCCGTGCAGACCGAGCCCCGCGGCACCGCCGACGCCGTGGCCGCCGCCCGCGACTTCGCCGGTGATCAGCGGGTGATCGTGCTGAACTCCGACAACCACTACCCGGTCGAGGCGCTGCGTGCCCTGGCCGCCGCGCCCGGCAGCGCCCTGGTCGGCTTCGACCGCGAGGCCCTCGTCGAGCGCTCCAACATCCCCGCCGACCGCATCCGCGCCTTCGCCCTGGTCGCGACCGACGAGGACGGCCACCTGCGCGACATCGTCGAGAAGCCCGACGAGGAGACGCTCGCGGCCTTCGGCGAGCAGGCGCCGGTCTCGATGAACGCGTGGCTGTTCACCCCCGGGATCTTCGCGGCCTGCGAGCGCATCGAGCCCTCGCCGCGCGGGGAGTACGAGGTGATCGACGCCGTGCGCGAGCAGATCGCCGCCGGCGAGGAGTTCACCGTGGTCCCCGCCGCCGTCGGCGTGCTGGACATGTCCTCCCGCGGCGACATCGCCTCGGTGCAGGCCGCCCTCGCCGACATCGAGGTGCGCCTGTGAGCGCCCTGCCGCAGACGGTCACCTGGTTCGTCCCGGGGCGCGTCGAGCTGCTGGGCAAGCACACGGACTACGCGGGCGGCCGTTCCCTGCTGGCCGCCGTGGACCGCGGGCACACCGTCGCCGCCCGTGCGCGCGAGGACCGCCTGCTGCGCGTCACCTCGGCGATCGCCCGGGAGACCATCGAGATCGACCTCGACGCCCCGGAGCCGGCGGAGCGGATGGGCGCCGGGCACTGGTCGGGCTACGTGCGCACCGTCGTCGACCGTCTGCGCGCGAACTTCCCCGGCCACTCCCGGGGCGCCGACATCCAGGTCGAGTCCGACCTGCCGCTCGCGGCGGGGATGTCGAGCTCCTCGGCGCTCGTGGTGGGCCTCGCCCTGGCCTTCGGCGAGCTCTGCGGGATGCAGGACGCCCCGGCCTTCCGCGAGGTCGTCACCGATCGCGAGCGCCTCGCCGAGTACCTGGGCTGCGTCGAGAACGGGCAGAGCTACGGGTCGCTCGCCGGCCACCGCGGCGTGGGCACCTTCGGCGGCAGCGAGGACCACGTCGCGATGCTGTGCGGCCGTGCGGACGAGATGGTCCAGTACGCCTTCTGCCCGGTGCGCTCCGAGGCCTCCGTCCCCTTCCCCGAGGACCGCGCGATCGTGATGGCGGTCTCCGGCGTGCAGGCCGAGAAGACCGGATCGGCCCTCGAGCGCTACAACCGGGTCTCGCTCTCCGCCCGCGACATCGTCGGCATCTGGAACGAGCGCACCGGCCGACGCGACGCGACGCTCGGCGACATCGTCACCGGCTCGAGCGGTGCGGCCGACGAGCTGCGCGGGATGATCGACCCGGGCACCTACCTGATGGGCCGCCTCGTGCAGTTCCTCGAGGAGTCCGAGCGGATCATCCCCGCCGCGAGCGACGCCCTGGCCACGGGCGATCTCGCCACCTTCGGCTCCCTCGTGGACGAGTCCCAGCAGCTGGCCGAGGAGGGACTGGGCAACCAGACCCCCGAGACCGTCGCCCTGCAGCGACTGGCCCGCGAGCTGGGGGCCGACGCCGCGAGCGCCTTCGGCGCCGGGTTCGGCGGGAGCGTCTGGGCGATGGTCCCCGCGGCCCACGCGGACTCCTTCGCCGTGGAGTGGCTGGATCGCTACGCCGACGCCTTCCCGGTGCCCGGTCGCGCGGCGACCTGGCTGGTCACCCGGCCCGGGCCCCCGGCGCACCGCGTGGAAGGCTGAGGGCGGGTCCCCGGAGGCTCGTCGGCCGGGCGGCCTGTGGAACGATGAGGCCATGCCCTCCTTCGACTGGCCGCGCGACGCGGCGCCCCTGCCCATCGAGCCCCTGCGCGCCCCGATCGAGCGTCTGCAGACCCTCGCCGCACGCCACGAGGGCGTCCTCGAGCTGATCGACCCCCTGGAGACGGACGAGGAGGAGGCGCAGGCCGGCAGCACTGCCGGCAGCGCCGCGACGGCCGGCACCGCCGGGTTCGCCGGCGGCGTCGCGGGCGATCCGGCGACCTACCTGCCGCCCGCCCTCTCGCGCATCGCCGACGAGTTCGGCGGCATCAGCGTCGTCGGCGGCGCCGCGGCCCTGACCATCGTGGTCGACGAGCGCAGCGACCTGGGTCCGTACACGATCCTCACCGATCCGCTCTCCTTCACCCCGCTCTACGAGGGCGACGACGTCGCCGTGGTGCTCGCGATCGACGAGAGCGGCGCGCCCGGCGCGGTCTTCGCGATCGGTGAGAACCTCGCCCTGACCCTGGTCGCCCCGGACCTGGGGGAGTACATCGGCCGCTACGCCGACGCCCTCGACCTCGCCCTCACCGGCGGGGAGGAGCCCGGATCGGAGTCGCGGACCGGGACGTCGGCGACCGGGACGTCGGGCACCGTGAGCGCCCCGGACGCCGAGCTCGTCGCCGAGCGCATGGAGGGCTCGTTCTTCGCGCCCCTGTTCGAGGAGGAGGGGAAGCCCGTCGTCCCGCTCGCCGCCTCCGCCCCCGAGGGCATCACCGCCCCCACCGGCACGGCGGCGATCGCGGACCTGCGCGGCGCCCCGCTGGGCTCGCGCGTCGAGGTGCTCGAGGCGGACCTCCCCGGTGACCCGCTCGCGATCCGCATCGCCTGGCGCGAGGGCGGTCTCGTGGTGTGCGTGACGAACAGCTGAGAGCAGGGCCCCGGGGCGGGGCCGGCGCAGTTCCGTCGGCGTAGAATCGTCGCTTCCTCCCGTCCTGCTTAGGAGCCTTCGTGTCCTCTCGTCCTGCTGTCCTGGTGATGATCAACGGCGCCGCCGCCGATCCGGCACTGAAGGGACGCCCGGCCCACCGCCTGGTCGACGAGGCGGCACCCCAGCTGCGCGTGACCGATCTGGCCGCGACCCGCGGCGACGGCGTCTTCGAGACCGTCGGCGTCTTCGAGGGCCGCCCCGCGAACCTGAGCCCCCACCTGGAGCGTCTGCAGCGCAGTGCGCGCATGCTCGACCTCCCCGAGCTCGACCTCGAGGTGATCGCGCAGGCGGTCGACGCCGCGATCACGGCGCACCTGCCCGTGCCCGAGCTGCTGGTGAAGATCGTCGTCTCCCGCGGCGTCGAGGGACAGCAGCGTCCCACCGCCTGGGTCTACGCCGACGCCGCGTCGAGCTACGCCTCCGCCCGCGCGGGCCTGCGGGTCGCCGCCCTGGACCGTGGCATCCCCACCACCGCTCCGCAGACCAGCCCCTGGCTGCTCGCGGGCGCCAAGAGCCTCTCCTACGCGATCAACATGGCGGGCCTGCGGGAAGCGGCCCGGCGCGGCGCGGACGAGGTCCTGTTCGTCTCCTCCGACGGCTACGCGCTCGAGGGGCCGACGTCGACCCTGCTGGTGAAGCAGGACGACTGCTTCGTCAGCACCCCCGTCGAGGCCGGCGTGCTGCCCGGCACCAGCCTGGGCGCGATCGAGACGATGGTCGAGGGGGAGGGGATGACCCTCGAGCGGGAGCTGCTGACCCCTCAGCAGGTCGCCGACTCCGACGGTGCCTGGCTGCTGTCCTCCGTGCGACTGGCCTGCCCGATCACCCACCTGGACGATCAGGAGCTGACGGTGGACCGCGAGCTCACCGAGCGGATGAACGCCGCGATCGCCAACCGGGGCTGAGAGACGTCGACCCGGCTGCTCAGACGGCCGGCCGCTCAGGCGGCGCGGTGCACGAGGGCCGGCGGCGCCCAGGGCGTCACCCTCGAGCCGCGGCGACGGCGGGGACGCAGTTCCGAGATCCGCCCCGGCGACTTCTCGTGGCGGCCCGAGTAGGGCAGGTCGATCCAGGTGTGCGCGGCACGGACCGCCGGGCGGATGTGCCGCGCCAGCAGATCGGCGACGGCCTCGACCTGCGGCGTCGGGACCACGAGGACGTCGACCATCGGCCGGGTCCAGTGGGTGTCGGCGCCGTGGTCGTCGAAGACCATGATCGTGTTCTCGCTCGTCGAGCACGCCTCGGCGAGGGTGCGCACGAAGTCCCGGTCGCGCACGTCGGACCAGGCGTGGGCGACGCCGTCCAGGCGGACGGTCGCCGTGGTCAGCAGCTGCGAGCGCACCTGCAGGTCGCGCACCTCGATCTCCGGCAGGCGCGCCCCGGTGTCGGAGCACAGGCGCTGGGCGACCTTGTGGATGCTGCGGGTGAGCTGCTCGGCGTCCGGACCGCGGTCGCCGAAGAGATCGGCGCGGGGCGGGAGGACGCGATGGCGGCCCTGCAGGACGTAGCGCCCGTCGATCCGCTCGTGCAGCAGCCACCAGAACGGTGAGCGCTGCAGGCCCGGGACCGGCGGCGTGGTCTCGGCCGGCTCGTCGGTGCGCGGGTCGGCCTCGAGCTCGCGGCGGGTCGCCTGCTCGATCTCGGCGGCGATCACGGGCACGGTGTGCTGCTCACGCAGCGCGATGCCGAGGTCGGCGAGGGTGCGGACCTGCGCGTCGACGGTGAGGGACGTCGTCGCGAGGGACGTGGTGAGGGGCGTGGTGGTCGGGGACGGCTCCGTGGCGACGGGCGTCTGCGCGGCCGCGTCGTGCGTCGGCTGCGTGTGCGTCCCGTCCCGGTGGAGAAGGGTTCGCATGCGCTCGGCGATGTTCATGTGGCGACCTCCCGTTCGTTCTCTCCTGCGGTGTCCCGCTCGTGTGCGATGTGTCGTGGTCTCTTCCATGCGTTATCTCTGTCCTGCTGCCGGAAGGGGTCGGGATCTCGGAGATCGGGACCTCCTCGCGGCTGCAGGACCACCGTATGCAGGCAGGGTCCGACGGCAGGTGACATGCAGGAGAACACTTCTTGTCGAGTGGGCGACAGGAGTTCACCGAGGTGTGCGGAGGCGAGGCGCCGGATGGTGCGTCGGATGGTGCGTCGGCACGGTCCTCCCGACTCCGCGCTCGTCCACATCCTCGCCCCTGCCATGGATCGCTCGAGACATCCCGAATAGCATTGTGACCAGCGAAGAGACGTCCGGCCAGGGTGTCTCGCGGCGGGGTGCGAGGCCCCGACGGACTCGCGCTCGACGGCGAGGGGGTGGGGAGCATGACCACGGTGGATCCGGGCCTGCGGCAGGGCGTGCTGGGCGACGCCGCGCTCTTTGCCGGGATGACGCTCCCTCAGGACCGCGCGCGGCTGGCCGCGGAGCGCTCGCGCATGCCCGCATTGGATCCCGTGATGAGGGTCGATCCGCGCTCCCCGCGGCCGCTCACCCGGGAGACGGTCGCCGGGCGCGTCGAGCTGTCCCCGACGATCGAGGCGACCGAGCGCATCCAGCGGATCTGGGACCAGGGCGTGCTCGAGTCGAGGCAGTTCGCCCAGTCCCTGGCATTCCTGGCGCCCTCTTGGCTGGGTCGGGACACCGGCGGCTGCACCCAGGAGGATGCCGACTGCGAGGACATCGTGGTCGCCACCGCCCTGCGCTGCTCGGAGACCGTCGCCTATCGCAGGATCCGCGAGGCCCACCGCGCCGTCGACCTGTGTCCGCGCACCTTCGCGCGCCTGCTGCAGGGGGAGTTCCCCGCGGCCTGGTTCCGTGAGCTGCTGCGCCGGTCGGGAAGCCTCACCGACGAGGAGATGGCTCTCCTGGACGCCTCGGTGAGCCGCTGGGACGAGGGGATCACCTCCGAGCACTTCGGGCGCTGCCTCGGCAACGTCATCACCACGCTTCTCGAGCGCCGGGAGCTGCCGCCCCACCTCGACGTCGAGGCACGGCGCCGCGTCGAGCTCGACCACGGCCGGGAGGACGGCACCGCCTGCCTGCAGATGACCGGACCGGTCCCCGACGTGCTCGGCCTGTCCCGGCGCCTGGACGCCTCCGCCCGCGCGGTCCAGGCCGCGCAGCGCCGCGCCCTCGAGGCGGGCACCACCGTCCCGATGGACCCCCACGGCGAAGCCGCCGAGGCCGGCCGTCCGCTGTCGCTGGCGACGCTGCGGTTCCTGCTGCTGACCAGCGCCGAGCTGGACACCGACGGCGTGGAGGTGCCCGTCGAGGCCTTCCGCATGAACGTCACCGTCCCGCTGTTCACCCTGATGGGGCACAGCGACGCCCCCGGGATGCTGGACGGCACCATCCCGATCCCTGCCGACATGGCCCGCGAGCTCGCCGCCGGCGAGGAGGCCTGGTACCGGCTGCTCACCGACGCGAGCAGCGGGGAGTTCGTGCCGGCGCCTGCCCAGCGCTATTCGGTCCCGCGGGCGATGCGTGAGCACCTCCGCGTGCGCATGAGCACGTGCGCCGTCCCCGGCTGCCGGCGCCCCGCCTCCTGCGCGACCGAGGCGGACCACATCCAGGAGTACGACCACGCCGACCCGTCGCACGGGGGCCGCACCAGCGTCGACAACCTGCACCTGCTGTGCTGGCAGCACCACGCCCTGAAGACGGCCCGCCGCATCGACCCGGTGCGGATGCCTGCCGCGGCGTCACCCACCGGCCGTGCCGGCACCCGCTGGAGCCTCTCGGGGCAGATGCACGTGTTCCAGGAGGACGACACCGACCTCGCCACCCCGGGCCTGGTCGCCGATCTCGAGGCGTCCTGGGCGAGCATCCTCGCCGCACGACGAGAGCGACGGGAGCGAGAGCGGCAGGAACAGGAACGGTGGGAGAGGGAACGTCAGGCGCCGGATCCTCCTCTCAGCGAGACCCCGGATCCCCCTCCGCCAGACACAGCGAATCCACCGCCCGCACCAGGGCCAGGTGGCTGAAGGCCTGCGGGAAGTTCCCTGCCATGCGCCCCTGCGCGTCGTCGTACTCCTCGGAGAAGAGCATGAGGTCGTTCCCGCACGCCAGCACGCGCTCCAGCAGCGTGCGGGCGTCCTCGGGGCGGCCTGCGCTCGCGTAGTACTCCACGAGCCAGAAGCAGCAGGCGAGGAACGGGTGCTCGGAACCGCTGAGCCCGTCCTGACCCTGCGTGCGGTAGCGCAGCACCAGCCCGCCCTCGGTCATCAGCTCCTGCTCGATGCGCCGCACCGTGGCCAGCATCCGCGGATCCTCCGGCGGCACGAAGCCCGTCCGCGAGATCTGCAGCAGGGACGCGTCGACCTCGCCGCTGCCGTAGGTCTGGGTGAACGCGCCGTCCGGCCCCACGCCCTCGCGGAGGATCTCCTCGCGCAGCTCGTCCCGCACCTGGCGCCAGGTCGCCACGAACTCCGGCTTCGCGTGCAGGCCGGCGCGCTCCACCGCGTCGATCCCGCAGTCGAACGCCGCCCAGGTCATCACCCGCGAATGCGTGAAGTACCCCGGCTCGCCCCGCATCTCCCACAGGCCCTGATCCTTCGTCCGCAGGTGCGATGCGGCGAAATCCAACAGCGTCCGCTGCAGCGACCACGACCACGTCGTCTCCTCGAGCCCCGCCTCGCGCATCGCGGCGAATGCGAGCATCACCTCGCCGATCACGTCCCCCTGGTACTGGGTGACCGCCCCGTTTCCCACCCGCACCGGGCGTGAGTCCTCGTACCCCCGCAGATGCGACAGCTCGCTCTCGGGCAGCCACCGCTCCCCGGAGATCCCGTACATGATCTGCAGGTGCTCCGGGTCCCCGGCCATCGCCCGCAGCAGCCAGTCCCGCCACCCGATCGCCGCCTCCACGTGCCCGTGGGTCAGCAGCGCCTCGAGCGAGAGCGCCGCGTCCCGCAGCCAGCAGTACCGGTAGTCCCAGTTGCGCTCGCCCCCGAAGTCCTCGGGCAGGCTCGTGGTCGGCGCCGCCACCACACCACCGGCGATCACGTCGCTGAGCCCGTGCAGCACCAGCAGCGACCGCGTGACCTGCTCCCGGTAGCGCGGGTCGACCGCGACGTCCCCGAGCCACTCCCTCCAGGTCGCTGCGGTGCGCGCGATCGCGAGCCCCGGGTCGACGGCCCGCGGGACCGAGGTCCACGACTCGTGCCAGGTCATCGTCCAGGCCTGCTCCTCACCCGCCCGCAGGGTGTGGCGCCCGCGGTGCACGTGATCGCTCGCATCGAGCCCCGGCCCGCGGACCGCCAGCGCACTGCCGCCGGCGATCGCCGAGAGCACGGGCTCCCCGTGCGGACCCTCGACACGTCGCATCCACGGCACCACCGCCCCGTACTCGAAGCGGATCCGCAGCTGCTGCTCGACCTCGACGCTGCCGGCCGTGCACTTCACCAGGCGCACCAGGTCGCTGCGCTCGTCGGCCGACGGGTCCTCGGCGGCCTCCTCCGCGGTGATGTCCGAGGGCATCATGTCGATGACCTGGGCGGTGCCCTCGGGCCCCTCCCACCTGGTCTCGAGGATCATCGTGCCCTCGAGGTACCGGCGGGAGGTGACCGTGCCGCCGCGGATCCCGAGCGTCCAGTGGCCGTTGGAGTCGTCGCCCAGCAGGGCGCACAGCGCCGCGGGGGAGTCGTAGCGCGGCATGCACAGCCAGTCGATGCGACCCTCGCGGGTGACCAGCGCGGCGGCGCGCCGGTCGGCCAGCAGGGCATGGTCCTCGATCAGGCGATCTGCGTCCATGCCCTCCGATTCTGCACCCGTCACCGCCGCCGCGGCAGTCCGACGCCCGCGGTGACCCCGGCGGCGATCAAGGTGAGCAGGGCGCCGAGGATCGTCAGCAGGTGCAGCTGCGCGTCGGCCGACGGTGCGACCACGTCCAGCAGCACCGAGCCGATGATCTGACCGGCGATGGTCGCCATCGCCAGGGTCAGCACGCCCAGCGGAGCGGCGAGCTTCGCACCGAGCGCGATGTAGAGGACGCCGATCGCCCCGCCCAGGTACAGCACCGGGTTCAGCGGCAGCGACGTCGGACCGTTCCCGGTCAGGAGCGCGTGCCCGAGAGCGACCAGGACCAGCACGGTCGTGCCGACCACGAAGTTCCCCAGGGTCGCGATCATCGAGTGCCCGGTGTGCTGGGAGACGCGGCCGTTGACCGCCTGCTGCAGCCCCATCGCGACACCCGCGACGATCGGCAGGGCGAGCAGGAACCACGGGGCGGTCAGGTGGACGCCCGCGGACATCGCGATCACCACGGACACCACCATCAGCGCGGCACCCACGAGCCGCGGCACGGTCAGCGGCCGCACGCCGCCCGGGCCCAGGCCCGACCGGTCCACGACGAGACCGGTGACGGTCTGGCCGGCGACCACGCACACGATGAACAGGGCGACGCCGATCAGCGCGACCGTGAACGTCTGCCCCAGCACGAAGATCGACCCGCCCAGACCACCCAGGGCGAGCGGCCACGGCAGGGCGCCGCGGCGCAGGTCGGAGCCGAAGCGCGCGGCGCGCGCCCGCAGGTCGGCACGGGCCAGGACGATCACCACCACGATCACCAGGCCCGTGCCGAAGGAGATCGCCGAGGCCGTGAAGCCGTCGCCGATGTCGGAGGCCAGGCGGGCGTTGATCCGTGACTGCACCGCGGAGAGCAGACCCCCGCCGACGGCGGCCGGCAGAGCCCAGCGCGGGGCGCGTTCCAAGGAGCGGGCGAGAGGGGAGGTGGGGTCCGAGTGTGGCGAGGTCACAGCGGTCCACTCTAGAGATCCGTAGACTCGACACGTTCCCGATGCGAAGGAGTCGATCATGACCGAGCAGTACGACGAGGACCTGAGCAACCTGACCGATCCGACTCCGTCGGAGCTCTCCGAGGAGAGCAGCATGGAGGCCGCGGTCGACGACGACGAGGACGCGGACCCGGACGCCCCCGATACCGAGGCGGAGGACCAGGGCCCGTCGACCGACGACATCCTCGAGACCGAGCGCCCTCACGCGGAGGACGAGGAGGCGGCCGAGGTCGGCCTGACCGACGAGCTCACCGAGGACGACTCCGCGGCCGCCGAGCAGGGCAACCGCGACGGTGACGAGATGGTCTCCGAGGGCGAGGATCCCGAGGAGGTCTCCGAGCTCGGCGGCGACACCGAGGACATCGACGCCATCGGCGGGATCGACGAGGACGAGGAGCGCCCGGCCCCGGGCGGCGACCTCGGGTGAGCCTGGCGCACTCGCTCGGCCCCCGCGTCGGGGTGAAGGCGCTGATCATGCGCGAGGGCGCGATCCTGATGAACCGCTCCGACGTCGAGGGGCACGAGGTCTACGACCTGCCCGGCGGAGGCCAGGAGTACGGTGAGACGCAGGCCGACGCCCTGGTGCGCGAGTGCGCCGAGGAGATCGGCGCCCGCGTGCGCGTGCACGGCGTGGCCTGCCTGTGGGAGTTCATCACCACGACCGACGGCTTCCTGCGAGAGCCCATCGAGCTCTTGCACCAGCTCAACGTCGGCTTCTGGTGCGGTCTGGAACCGGGCGAGGAGCCCCGCGCGGAGGCCAGCACGTCCATGGACACCTGGCAGGTGGGGACCTCGTGGCTCCCCGTCGCCGAGCTGGACCGCTTCGATGTCCGACCCCGGGCCGTGGCCGATTGGCTGCAGGCCGACCCGTCGATCCGGCCCGTCGGGCTGGGCGTCGTCGAGCTGTAGGAGGGAACACGCATGGATCCCCTGGTGGGAGTGGTGCAGAAGACGAGCCTGGTCGAGGTCGAGCTGCTCATGGCGACCTTCGTCCTGTGCTCGCTGATCGGCCTCGAGCGGCAGATGCGCCAGAAGAGCGCCGGCTACCGCACGCACGTGCTCGTGGGCCTCGGCTCCTGCGCGTTCACCCTGGTCTCGGCCTACGGCTTCGCCGCCGTGCTCGGGGACGAGGTCAACCTCGACCCCTCGAGGATCGCCGCCCAGATCGTCTCGGGCATCGGGTTCCTGGGCGCGGGCGTGATCTTCAAGGGCCGCTCCATGGTGCGCGGGCTGACCACGGCCGCGACGGTCTGGGTGTCGGCCGCCGTGGGCATGGCCTGCGGCAGCGGCATGCTCTCCCTCGGCATCACGCTGACGGCCCTGCACCTGATCACGCTGTTCCTGGTGGCGCCGCTCGTGCGGCAGCTGCCCGGCCCCGACGCCCGCCGCCTGCTGCGCGTGACCTACGTCGACGGCAAGGGCGTCCTGCGCGACGTGCTCGCGACCGCGACCTCGCTGGGCTTCGCGAACTCGATCCAGAGCTCCCGCCGCACCACCGCCCCCGACGAGCGCCCGACGATCGTCATGGACATCCGCTTCATCGGCCGTCCGCCCGTGCGCGACCTGATCCCGCCGCTGATGGAGCTGAAGGGTGTGGAGAAGGTCTCGCTCGCCAAGAGCGGCGCCCGCAGGAGCGAGGACGACAGCGACGACGACTGAGCACCGCACACCCTGACCCGACCGCCCGACGACCATCCCGCGACGCACGAGGAGCCCCCATGACCACCGCACCCTCCCTCTCCTTCCATGACGGCCGTTCCATCCCGCAGCTGGGCTACGGGGTCTGGCAGGTCGAGTCCGACGTCGCCGCCGACGTCGTGGGGAAGGCGTTCGAGGCGGGATACCGCCACGTCGACACCGCCCGCGGCTACAACAATGAGGACGGGGTGGGGCGTGCGCTCGCCGCCTCGGGCCTCGAGCGCGACGAGTACTTCGTGACCTCGAAGTGCCCGAACCAGGACCAGGGGCGCGAGAACACGCTGCGCTCCTTCGACGCCACCATGGCCGACCTCGGTCTCGAGCAGCTCGACCTCTACCTGATCCACTGGCCGGCGCCGTCGAAGGGCCTCGCCCTGGAGACCTGGAAGACCTTCGTCGAGCTGCAGGAGCAGGGACGCATCCGCTCCATCGGCGTCTCGAACTTCCGCGTCGAGGACCTCGAGAAGGTCGAGGCGGAGACGGGTGTGCTCCCCGTGCTCAACCAGATCGAGCTGCATCCCTACTTCAACCAGCCCGAGCTGCGTGAGTTCCACGCGAGCAAGGGCATCGTCACCGAGTCCTGGTCCCCGCTGGGCCAGGGCGGCGGGGAGCTCGAGGATCCGGTGGTCACCGAGATCGCCGAGGCCCACGGGGCCGACGCCGGCCAGGTCTTGATCGCGTGGAACCTGGCGCTGGGCAACGTCGTGATCCCGAAGTCGGAGACCCCGAAGCGGATCGTCTCGAACTTCGAGTCCCTCGACCTCACCCTCACCGAGGAGGAGATCGTGCGGATCACCGCCCTGCACAAGGGGGAGGACGGACGCCAGGGGCTGCACCCCGCCGAGTTCGCGGGCAAGCAGGGTCGCTGAGGGCAGGTCGCTCGCGGGCCTGACCGCCTAGGGTCGGAGCATGGAGCCCGCGACCCCACCCACGTCGACACAGACCTCGTCGACCCCGCCCTCGTCCGCCCGGCCGTCGGCCATCCCGACCGCCGCCGCGCCGACCGGGACGGCGGTGTGCTGGTGTCTTCTGGACGGGGCCGGGCGCGAGGCCTCCGCGCACGATCCTGAACGGCCGCTCTATGCGGCCAGCACGATCAAGCTGCACGTGCTGCTGGCCGCTCTGCACGTCGCGGACGACGGGGACCTCGACCTCGAGGCCGAGGTCCCCTCGACCCGCAGCTTCACCGGGGCCGACGGTCGTCCCTTCACGCTCGCCGGTGACCACCTCGATCCCACTCACCCCGCCGAGGGCGAGGGGATCCGGGTCGCCGACCTGCTGGCCCGCATGATCGACCGGTCGAGCAACGAGGCCACCGACCACGTGCTCTCGCTGGTGGGTCCCGGGACGGTCACCGAGGTGATCGGCGACCTGGGCCTCGAGGCCACGCGGGTCGAGCGCATGATCGGCGACGCCGCGGCGCTCGAGCAGGGGCTGACCAACGAGACCTGCGCACGGGACCTCGCCCGCACCCTGCGGGTGCTGGTGCGCGGGGACGGTCTGAGCGCATCCGCGCGCGAGCTCGCCCGTGCCGCCCTCGCCGCTCAGCAGATCCGCATCGTCGCGACCGGTCTGCGCCCCGAGGTCCCGAGCTTCTCGAAGTCCGGATGGGTCGAGGGGTACCGGCACGACGTCGCCGCCCTCGGGGATCCCGAGGGCGGCGACGTGCGCGTGCTCGCGGTGATGACCGGCGGTCTCGCGCAGGCGCGGGCCGATGCGGAGATCACGCGCCTGGCCCGCGCGCTGCTGCCCGATCTCGCGGGCTGAACCGTTCCGGGAGGGTCAGCTCGTCGCGAGCTCGACCCGGCGGGCTCCGGCGTACTCGCCGTCGGTGTCGTACTCGCTCAGCGAGACCACCTCGACGCTCCGGGCCGCGTTCGGGGCCTGCATGATCATGTTGTCCCCCACGTACAGCGCGACGTGGCGGATGGACTCGGCGCCGGGCTCGGTCGAGAAGAACACGAGGTCCCCGCGCTGCAGGTCCTCCCGTTCGACGGACTCCAGGCCCGAGTGCCGCATCTGGTCGCCGGCGTCGCGATCGAGCGTGATCCCGTGGTGGTGGAACAACGTGTAGGTGTAGCCGGAGCAGTCGTACCCGTAGGCGCTCACACCCGCCCACAGGTAGCGAAGGCCCAGGAACCTCTCGCCGGTGGCGATGATGTCCTCCACCGTGGGAAGCGGGGGCTTCTCGCCGTGCTCGCGCACCACCACGTCCTCGATCGGCAGCAGGGCTCGTCCGGCGCCCGGCACGGCGACCTCGACGCTGTCGCGGTGCTGTCCGGTCACCGGCAGGATCGTGTCGAAGGAGACCGGCAGCTCGACGCCGCCGCCCTTGCGCGGGGTGGTGAGCGTGCTGGTCAGCGCGGTGACGGTCGCGGTCGAGGCGTAGGTGACGCGCTCGGCGAAGTCCTCGTCGACCACCAGGTGGGCCAGGGGCACCCAGCCGGGGTAGCCGCGCTCGTCCCGCGGGGTGCCCTGGGCGGTCACGACGATGTGCGCCCAGTCCTCGTCGACCTCGTCGACGATGACCTCGCTGCCCAGCACCGCCTGTGACTCGAGCTTGCCCGTGAGCCACTTGCGGGTCTCCTCGTCGGGCATCTTCGCGTTCCAGGCGTCCAGGTCCACCGGCGTGGAGACGGCGCCGTCGTCGATGCCCTCGCGGTTCGTGCGCGGGTCCACCCACAGCGTGGTCGCCGTGACCTTGACGTGCGCGGTCTCGCCGGCCTCGGGTGCGCGACCGTGGTCGCGGCCGTGGCCGTGTCCACCGCCATGACCGTGGCCGCCGCCGTGGCCGTGTCCACCACCGTGGCCGTGGCCGCCGCCGCGGTGAGCGGGCGCCGCCGAGGCGGCGGAGGCGCCGGCGAGGCTCGCGAGGCCGACGGCGCCGGTCGCGGCCAGACGCAGGCCCGTGCGGCGGCTGAGCCGCCCTGTGTCGGCGCGGCCGGTGGTGTCCGCGGCGTCGGGGGTCTGCGTGGGATCGGGACGGGACATGTGGTTCTGGGCGGACATCAGTGTCTCCTTCAGGGAGTGCGGGTCGGCACGCTGGGGCGGGGAGCGGTCATCGCTCCGTGCGGCGCGCCCTTCGGGTCCTGCAGATGGGGACTGCCGATCTGGTTCACGTATCACCCCCGGTCCCCTCAGCGTCCTGCGTCGGCGCGAGCATCGCAAGGCCCAGCCCCGGTCCGCCCACCAGTTCGAGCTCGGCGCCGCGCTGGCGGTATCCGCCCGACGGTGCCGTGGAGGTGAACCAGGCCGGGGGGTCCAGGTCGATCAGGGCGATCGCCGGATGGGCGAAGGCCAGGTGCGCCGCGGCGGTGATCGAGATCCGCGGCTCCATCATCGAGCCCACCATGCAGGCGATGCCGGCCTCGAGGGCGACGTCGGCCACCGCGAGCGCGCCGCGCAGGCCGCCGGTCTTGGCGAGCTTGATGTTCAGCAGGTCGGCGGCGCCCGCGTCGACGATGCGGCGGGCGTCCTCCGCGCTCCAGACGGCCTCGTCGGCCATCACCGGGGTCGCGACCTCCGCGCGCACGCGGGCGAGCCCGGCGATGTCGCCTGCCGGCACGGGCTGCTCGACCAGCTCGATCGGCAGGCCGTCGCGCTCGAAGCCGCTGATGATGCTGATCGCCTCGGCGGCCTTCCAGCCCTGGTTCGCATC
This sequence comes from Brachybacterium endophyticum, assembly GCF_003130585.1. GTDB lineage: Bacteria > Actinomycetota > Actinomycetes > Actinomycetales > Dermabacteraceae > Brachybacterium > Brachybacterium endophyticum. The sequence goes on from NZ_QFKX01000001.1 coordinate 363,977, forward strand.
CAGTCGCAGGGTGGCCTGTGGTGCGGCCTCCATCACCGCGTCCAGTCGTCGACGGTCCTGCTCGATGTCCTGGCCCAGCTTGATCTTCAGGATCTGCTCGCCGCCCGCGACCGCCTCGGCCGCGCGGGAGGCCATCACGGCGGGGTCCTCGAGGGAGATCGTCATGTCGTTGGTCAGGTGGCCGCAGGAGTGGCCGCCCAGCAGCTCGACCAGCGGCAGGCGTTCGACGCGCGCGGCGGCGTCGTGGAGGGCGACGTCCAGGGACGCCTTCGCGCTGGTGCTGCCGGGGACCGCGGTGGCGATCCGGCGGGAGAGCTCGGCGAGGTGCCCGTCGGCCCCCTCGAGGGCCCCGCGCAGGGGACCGGTGAGGCAGGCGGCGATCGAGTCGGCCGATTCGCCGGTGACCGCGACGGTCTCGGCCGAGGACCCCTGGCCGACGGTCCCGTCGGCCAGCTCGACCTCGGCGACCACGTAGTGCACGGCCTCGGTGCGCCTCGCGGCGGTGACGAACGGCCGCTTGAGCGGCGCCAGGTGACGATGGTGACGCACGGCGACGACGTGCAGGGCGGGGTCGAGCAGCGTCGGTGCGGCGGGTGCGGGCGAGGTCTGCGGGATCATCGCTCTCCTTCCGGGGTCATCGGATGCTGGCGCGTGCGCTCACAGCGCCGACATCAGCTGGGCGGCGATCAGCCCCACGAACGTGCCCATGAACGAGCCGATCAGCGCGAACAGCACGCCGACGGGCACCAGCTGGCGGTTGAAGGCGCTCGCGACCACGGGCGCCGAGGCGATGCCGCCGATGTTGGCGGTCGAGGCGACCGCGAGGGAGAACAGCTCGACCTTGGCGAGCTTCGCGTAGACCCCCATGATCACGATGTGCACCAGCAGCACCAGGACGCCGATCAGCAGGTACAGCGGGGCCTGCGTGATCGCGGAGAAGTCCGAGCCGGCGGCGATCTGGCCGATCACGACGAACAGCATCAGCGTCGCGACCTCGCTCGAACCGGCCGTGGAGCCCAGCGGGGTCAGCGCGACAACGAGGCCGAGCACGGAGACGATCAGGATCGTCCAGGTGTCGGCGTTGACCACGGCTCCCCATTCGGGCAGGTAGTTCCCGATCCACATCGCGAAGGTCGCGACCAGGATCGAGCCGAAGATCGAGATCGCCAGCGAGGTCACCGTCGCCGGCTTCTCCTCCGTCTCGAAGGCGCCCTCGTGGACGTCCAGGTAGGCGGTGTTCGCCTTGGTCCAGCGGTTGAAGCGCGGGGAGACGGCGACCGAGGCGAACATCAGCATCAGCCACACCGAGTACATGATCGTGTCGGTGATCAGGGCGTAGCCGAAGATGTTCTCGGGGGCGTGCAGGATGTCCTGGACGGCGACCATGTTGGCGCTGCCGCCGGTCCAGCTGGCCAGCAGGGCCCCGAAGACCTTCCAGGCCTCGGGGTGCAGCGCGGCGGAGAAGATCCAGTAGACCAGCACCATCCCGATGAACAGGGAGGCGGAGGCGACGAACATCGTCAGCAGCAGCTTCGGGCCGAGCTTGATGATCTTCCGCAGGTCGCAGCCGAACAGGTAGAGGAAGATCATCGCCGGCAGCAGGACGTTCTTGACCTCCTCGATGGGGGCGCGCGTGGCCTCGTCCTGGCTGAAGACGCCGAGCGTGTTCAGCGTCGCGCACAGCAGGTACATCAGCACCATGCCGGGCACGTACTTGAACAGCTTCCATCCGGTCGTCTTCTCCAGGACGATCAGCACGCACGACAGTCCCAGCAGGACGCCGAGCATCAGCAGGCCGTCGGTGATCATGGGGCTCCTCGGGGAAGGTGTGGGGCGTTCGGGGTGGTGACTCCGCGTCCGGGAACGAAAAAAGTCGGAAGCACCAGCGGTCCGCACCTGGTCTCAGGCGCGGTCGCGGTGCTTCCGACGGGTTCCGGTTCGATGATGTCCCGGGCGGACGGAGGCGGTATGCGGTTATCCGGGCGTGCCCGCCGCGAGGTCACGGTACTTCGCCGCAGCATTGCGCACGGAGGCGATGACCGCCTTCTGCGATGAGCCGTGGTACCTCTCGGAGATGGACTCCACCAGGGCGTCCTCCTCGAGGATCGAGCTCCCCACCAGCAGGTCCCTCACGAAGTCGACCGTGAGGGAGAGGGTGGCGGTGCAGTCCGCCTCGTGGATGACGTGGGTCTCAGTATCGACGACGAGGCCGATGAAGAAAAGTCCCCACTGCGTCGTGATCGGATTGTTGCTGGGGGATTTCGCCTCCCCGGTCAGAAAGATCGTCGTCATGGTGTGAGGGTATAGCGGAATGCCCGCTCACAGCGGCAGGCGGATGTAGCTGGTCTCGAGGTACTCGGCGATGCCCTCGTGGGAGCCCTCGCGGCCCAGACCCGACTCCTTGACGCCGCCGAACGGGGCGGCGGCATCGGAGGCGACGCCGACGTTCACGGCGACCATGCCGGACTCGATGCGCCCGGCGACGTCGGTGATCTCGGCGAGGTCGCCGCCGGCGACGTAGCTCATCAGCCCGAACTCGGTGTCGTTGGCGGCGCGGACCATGTCCTCGACGTCGTCCATGACGATCACCGGGGCGACGGGGCCGAAGATCTCCTCGTGGTTCACGCGGGCATCGGCCGGGACGTCGGCGAGCACCGTGGGTGCGTAGAAGAAGCCCCCGGCGGCCTCGGTGCCGAGCTCGTCCGCGCCCAGGCGCTTGCCGCCGGTGAGCAGGCGGGCCCCGCGGTCGACGGCGTCGGTCACGAGCTCCTCGATCTTGTCCAGGGCCTTCGGCTCGATCATCGGGCCCATCGTGGTGCCCTCGGCGATCCCGGCGCCCACCTGGAGCTTCTCGGTCTCCTCGACCAAACGCTTCGTGAACTGCTCGGCCACCGAGGAGTGGACGTAGAAGCGGTTCGCGGCGGTGCAGGCCTCGCCGTTGTTGCGGTACTTCGCGAGCATCGCGGCGGAGACGGCGACCTCGATGTCGGCCGAGCCGAGCACCAGGAACGGCGCGTTGCCGCCGAGCTCCATCGAGGTGCGCAGCACGTGCTCGGAGGCCTGGGAAAGCAGGGAGCGACCCACCGAGGTGGACCCGGTGAAGGAGACCTTGCGCAGCCGCGCGTCGGACATCAGCGTCGAGGACAGGCCCGAGGAGTCCGAGGTGACGACGACGTTCACGACCCCGGCGGGCACGCCCGCATCGGCCAGGATCTGCGCGAAGGCGAGGGAGGTCAGCGGCGTCATCTGCGCGGGCTTCAGCACCACCGTGCAGCCCGCCGCGAGCGCCGGCGCGATCTTGCGGGTTCCCATCGACAGCGGGAAGTTCCACGGCGTGATCGCCAGCACCGGGCCGACGGGCCGGACGGTCGTCAGGATCGCCTGCTGGGCCGACGGGGCCTGGCGGAAGCGGCCGGGCAGGCGCACCGCCTCCTCGCTGAACCAGCGCAGGAACTCGGCGCCGTAGGTGACCTCGCCGTAGGACTCCGCGAGGGGCTTGCCCATCTCGAGGGTCATCAGGGCGGCGAGGTCGTCGGCCCGCTCGTGGCACAGCTCGTAGGCACGGCGCAGGATCTCCGAGCGCTCGCGCGGCAGCGTCTTCGCCCACTCGTCCTGCGCGGCCACGGCCGCATCGAGCGCCTGCGCCCCGATGGTGGGGGCGTCGGCGTCGACGACCTGCGTGAGGGGCGCGCCGGTGGCGGGGTCGAGCACGTCGAGGTCGGCGGTGCCGCCCAGGAAGCGACCGCCCACGAAGGAGCTGCGCGGCGTGCGCTCGAGCAGGTCGGTGATCTGGGCGGGGGAGAAGCGGGAGTTCGTCATCGGTCTCTCCTTCGAGTCGTACGAGGTCGGGTCGGCGCGAAGGCCACGCCCTCCATCCTGCTCCTTGTCGAGGCGGAATGGGGAACCGGCGTCGATGCCGGGACGGTGGTGGGCGCTCAGTCGAAGAGGATCACCTGGCGCACGGCCTCGCCGTCGGCGAGCTGGTCCATCGCCTCGTTCACGTCCTCGAGGCGGATGGTGCGGCTGATCAGCTCCTCGACCGGCAGCTTCCCCTCGAGGTAGAGCCGGGCGTACTCGGGGACGTCACGCCGCGGCACGGCCGAGCCCAGGTAGGAGCCGACGATCGACTGCGCCTTCGCGGTGAGCGGCAGGGGAGCGATGCTCACGCGCGCATCCGGGGAGGGCAGGCCGACGGTCACCAGGGTGCCCCCGAAGCCGATCGCGCCCGCGGCGGTCTCGAAGGCCGTGGGGTTGCCGGCGGCCTCGACGACGCGGTCGGCGGTGACGGACTGCTCGGCGACCTGCTGCGGCGTGTAGGTGCGGTGGGCGCCGAGCTGCGTCGCCCGCTCGAGCTTCGCGGGCAGCGTGTCCACGGCGATCACCTCCTTCACGTCCTGGGAGATCGCGGTGATCAGCGCCGCCATGCCCACGCCGCCCAGGCCCACGATCATGATCGAGTCCTCGGGGCCGGGCCGCGCGGCGTTCAGCACGGCGCCGCCCCCGGTGAGGACGGCGCAGCCGAGCACGGCGGCGACCTGCGGCGGGACCTCCTCGGGAACCACCACGGCGCTCGCCGCGTCCACCACCGCGTGGGTCGCGAAGCCGCTCACGCCCAGGTGGTGGTGCACGGGCTCGCCGTCGCGCGTGAGGTGCCCCGATCCGCTCAGCAGCACGCCGTCGTCGTTGGTCCTCGATCCGACCGAGCAGGGCAGGCGGCCGTCGGTGCGGCACTCACGGCACTCGCCGCAGCGGGGCAGGAAGCTCATCACCACGCGGTCATCCTCGTGGATGTCGGTGACCTCGGCGCCGACGCTCTCGACCCGGCCGGCGGCCTCGTGCCCCAGCAGCATGGGCAGCGGGCGCGGTCGGTTGCCGTCCACGACCGAGAGGTCGCTGTGGCACACGCCCGCGGCCTCCATGCGCACCAGGATCTCGGTGGGGCCGGGCTCGCCGAGATCGAGCTCACCGATCGTGATCGGTCGCGACTCGGCGTAGGGACGCTCGCGCCCCATCTCCTCGAGAACAGCTCCGCGGATCGTCATCGGGTCCCTTCCGTCGTCGGGGGAGGTGGGGACCTTCAGGCTACGAGGGTCTCGAGGTCCGCGCCGCGGTCGGCGAAGTAGGCGTTCGCCCGTTCGCGATCCCAGCCGTGCGCCTGGCGCAGGCCCTCGGCGAGCATGTCGAGGTAGGCGGGGGTGGGCTGGGTCGCGGTCATCCCCGTCGCGCCGACGGGGGAGGTGAAGGTCAGCATCGGCAGGCCGTCGCGCTCGCCCACGCGCAGCAGGGTCTCGTAGTGGCCGGGTCCCACGGCGACGCGGGCACCGGTGGGCGCGCTCGGGCCGAGGTCCTCGCGCACGAGCGCCTCGACGGGGTCGTCGGCCTGGACCGGGCGGTGCATCTCCTGGGCGGCGACGTCCGCGAACTGCTCGATCGTCACCAGGAAGGCGCGGGCGGGGGTGGGCCCCTCGGCCTCGTGGTCGTAGAAGCCGATGCCGCCGTCCCAGACCCGCGAGCGCAGGGCGAAGTGGAGGCGTCCGGGGAGCATCACGCCCGCGGAATCGCGCGGCGGAGCGGGGTCACGGGCCCCGGTGTAGCCGATCAGCGCGCCCGGCGGCCGACCGCCCTCGATGTAGCAGGCGAGGCGCTCGGCGTTCATGTTCGAGCCGTAGCTGACGTACCAGACGAGTTCTGATGCAGGGTCCATGACCACTCCATCCTGCGCACGATGCGAGCAGTGATGCCAGGGTGACGCGCCCGTTCCGAGACGGCGCTCACGGGTGGGCGGGGCGCGGCGGACGCGGAAGGGCCCCGCGGCGGAACCTGTCCGCCGCGGGGCCCCGCGGATGCTGCGCTGTCGCTCAGTCGAGCGAGGCGATGTCCTTGGGGGACTCGGCACCCGGCTCGTTCTCGCTGACCACGATGCGGATCGGCTCGAGCTTGGCCCAGAGGCCGAAGGCGAGTCCGACGACGACCATCGCCAGGCCCGCCCAGAGGTTCGCGTTCACGTTCCCGGTCTTGGCGGCCTCGGCGTCGGTGAAGTCGAACAGGCCGACCAGCACCAGGATGACGCCGAACAGGCCCAGCAGCAGGCCGATGAAGTTGCGGATGTCGAAGGCCCCGGCGGTCTCGACGTGCGCTCCGGCGGAATCGGGGACGGCGACGGGGCCGTCCTGGGAGTTCTGCTTCTCGTTCATGAGTTCTCTCCTCCGTCCGTGCTCACGCGAAGACGACGTTCAGGATGATGACCAGCACCAGACCGATCCCGGCCATCGGCACCGGGCGGCGGAAGAAGGGCAGGCCCTTCTCGTCGGGGTCCACGAGGTCGGTCTTGGGGGTCTCGGAGTAGACCAGGCCCTTCAGCTCGTGGACGGGCCGGGGCTTGGTGAAGGACGTGAGGATCACCGAGACCACGATGTCCACCACGAAGGCGGTCGCGGCGCAGAGGAAGGCGAGGCCCTGACCCGGCAGCGTGAACACGCCGGCGAAGGTCGACAGGCTGAACAGGAAGACCGCCGAGACGGTGCCCGCGACCAGGCCCGCCCAGCCGGCGTGGGGGGACATCCGCTTCCAGAACATGCCCAGGATGAACGTCGCGAACAGCGGCGCGTTGAAGAAGCTGAACAGGGTCTGCAGGTAGTCCATCAGGTTCGCGAAGTTCCCGGCGATCATCGCCGTGAAGATCGCGATCACGCAGGCCACGGCCGTCGCGATCCGGCCCACCTTCAGGTAGTGCTGGTCGGGGGCGTCCTTCTTCACGTACTGCTGGTAGAGGTCGTAGCTGACCACGGTGTTGAAGGCCGAGATGTTCGCGGCCATGCCGGCCATGAACGCCGCCAGCAGGCCCGCGATGGCGACGCCCAGCAGGCCGTTGGGGAGCACGTCGCGCATCAGCAGCAGCAGGGCGTCGTTGTAGCTGACGCCGGTCGCCGCAGCGCCCGAGTCCTTCGCGAAGTCCAGCTGCTTGAACTCCTTCAGGTTCGTGACCAGGGTGGCGGCGATCATGCCGGGGACGATCACGATGAAGGGGATGAACATCTTGGGGAAGGCGCCGATGATCGGCGTCATCCGGGCGGCGGTGATGGACTTGCTGGCCATCGCGCGCTGGACCTCCACGAAGTTCGTGGTCCAGTAGCCGAAGGACTGCACGAAGCCGAGTCCGAAGACGATGCCGACGATCGAGAGCACGGGGTTGGAGAAGCCCGAGAGCTGCTCGCCCGGCCAGGTGTGCAGCTGCTCGGCGCCGAGCATGCCGTCACCGCTGATCTTCGCGGTCAGACCGCTCCAGCCGCCCACGCGGTGCAGGCCGATCAGCGTCAGCGGCAGCAGGGCCGCGACGATCACGAAGAACTGCAGCACCTCGTTGTAGATCGCGGCCGAGAGCCCGCCGACGGTGATGTAGAACAGCACGAACGCGGCGGCGACCACGAGACCGACCCACTGGGGCCAGCCCAGCAGCCGGTTCACGATCGTGGCCAGCAGGTAGAGGTTCACGCCGGCGATCAGCAGCTGCGCGGCGGCGAAGCTGATCGAGTTCACCAGGTGAGCGGCCTTGCCGAAGCGCATGCGCATGAACTCGGGGACCGAGCGCACCTTCGAGCCGTAGTAGAAGGGCATCATCACGACGCCCAGGAACAGCATCGCGGGGATCGCGCCGACCCAGAAGTAGTGCATCGTCGGCAGGCCGTACTGGGCGCCGGTGGCGGACATACCCATGATCTCGACGGCGCCGAGGTTCGCGGAGATGAACGCGAGGCCGGTGACCCAGGCGGGCAGGGATCGGCCGGAGAGGAAGAACTCGATGGAGTTGGAGACGCCGCGTTTGGCGAACCAGCCCACACCGAGCACGAAGACGAAGTAGAGCGCGATGATCGCGTAGTCGATCCACTGTGCATCCAACCGGATGTCGACCATGACAAGGGCCTCGGAGTCCACGGGAAGGGGCACCGTCACGAATGCCGGCACCGGCCTTCGGAGGAGCAGCGGGGTGATGGCCGCCGGGCGGTCACGCTACCACCGCGTACGAGTGCCGGGACGACAAGATTCGGCGATCGCCGGACGACCAGCGACTCCGCGTGATATGTGAGGCGCGTGCCACATCCGGGGTGCTCCTTCGGAGGCGCGGGGCCGCCGCGGCGCCGAGGGGATGCGACGGGCGCGGTGGGGGAGGAGCGCCGCGCTGGCGGTAGCCTGACCCCGGCCGTTCTCCCCGACGGCCCGTCGACGCTGACACAGGAGGCCTCCCCATGTCCCCCGCTTCCCCTGATCCCTCCTCCGACCGGGCGGCCTCCGCCGGGGCCGGTGCGGCCGCTGCGACGGCCGCCGCCCCGCCCGCCGCGGTCGACGAGGACACCCTGCGCGCCGAGCAGCGCTGGACCCCCGCGAAGATCGTGCTGTGGGTGGCGATCTCGCTGGTCGGCGCGATCGGCTGGCTGATGCTGGCCCTCGCCCGCGGCGAGACCGTCAACGCGATCTGGTTCGTCTTCGCCGCGGTCGCGACCTACCTCGTCGCCTACCGCTTCTACGCCAAGTTCATCCAGAACCGGCTGGTCAGGCCCGACGACACCCGCGCCACCCCGGCCGAGGCCGAGTACGACGGCAAGGACTACGTCCCCACCGACCGTCGGATCCTGTTCGGCCACCACTTCGCCGCGATCGCGGGCGCCGGACCGCTCGTCGGCCCGGTGCTGGCCGCGCAGATGGGCTATTTGCCCGGCACCATCTGGATCATCGTCGGCGTGGTGCTCGCCGGTGCCGTCCAGGACTTCCTGGTGCTCGTGATCTCGACCCGTCGGCACGGGCGCTCGCTGGGACAGATGGCCCGCGACGAGCTGGGCCTGGTCGGCGGCATCGCCGCGTTCATCGCGACGCTGACCATCATGCTGATCATCATCGCGATCCTCGCGATGGTGGTCGTGAACTCGCTGGGCGAGAGCGCCTGGGGCGTCTACAGCGTGGGCCTGACGATCCCGATCGCCGTGTTCATGGGCCTCTACCTGCGGTTCCTGCGCCCGGGCAAGGTCTTCGAGGTCTCCGTGGTGGGCGTGATCCTGCTGCTGCTGGCGATCGTCTCCGGCCGCTGGGTCGCCGAGACCGGCTGGGGCGAGGCCCTGTTCCACCTGGACCGTCCCGTCCTCGCGGGCCTGATCATCGCCTACGGCTTCATCGCCGCGGTGCTGCCGGTGTGGGTGCTGCTCGCCCCGCGCGACTACCTCTCGACCTTCATGAAGATCGGCACCATCGTCATGCTCGCCGTCGCCATCGTGGTGGTGCGCCCGAGCATCTCCACCCCGGCGGTCTCCGAGTTCGCCTCGCGCACCGACGGGCCCGTCTTCACCGGCGCCCTGTTCCCGTTCCTCTTCGTCACCATCGCCTGCGGCGCCCTCTCCGGCTTCCACGCGATGATCGCCTCGGGCACCACCCCGAAGCTGGTCGAGAAGGAACGCCAGATGCGCATGATCGGCTACGGCGGCATGCTCATGGAGTCCTTCGTGGCGATCATGGCGCTGGTCGCGGCGGTCTCCATCGACCGCGGCATCTACTTCGCGATGAACTCCTCGGCCGCCGCGACCGGCGGCACCATCGAGGGCGCCGCCCAGTTCGTGAACTCCCTGGGCCTGACCGGCGTGAACCTGGACCCCGCGACGCTCTCGCAGACCGCGAAGGACGTCGGCGAGGAGTCGATCGTCTCGCGCACCGGCGGCGCCCCGACGCTCGCCGTGGGCCTCGCCGGGATCATGCACAAGCTGGTCGGCGGCGCGGGCATGATGGCGTTCTGGTACCACTTCGCGATCATGTTCGAGGCGCTGTTCATCCTCACCAGCGTCGACGCCGGCACCCGCGTGGCCCGCTTCATGCTGGCCGACGTCCTGGGCGGCTGGAAGCCCCGCTTCCGCGACCACTCCTGGCGTCCGGGTGCCTGGCTCACCACCGCCGTGATGGTCGCCGGCTGGGGATCGATCCTGATGATGGGCGTGCTCGACCCCCTCGGCGGCATCAACACGCTGTTCCCCCTGTTCGGCATCGCCAACCAGCTGCTCGCCGCGGTCGCGCTCGCGATCTGCCTGGTGGTCTTCGCCCGCAAGGGACGCACCTGGAGCCTGCTGATCATCGCCGTGCCGCTCGCCTTCACGGCCATCGTCACCATCACCGGCTCGGCCCAGAAGATCTTCTCCTCGGATCCCGGGGTGGGCTACTGGGCGAACCATCTCGCCTACCGGAAGGCCCTGGCCGACGGCAAGACCGAGCTGGGCCTGGCGAAGTCGGTCGAGGACATGCACGCGGTCGTCTTCAACACCGCCGTGCAGGGGTCGCTGTCGATCCTGTTCGTGGTGTGCACGATCATCGTCCTGCTGGTCTCGCTCTGGCGCACCTGGCAGGCGCTGAACGGGAAGAACCTGCTGGACACCGAGGCCCCGCGCGTCGAGTCCGAGTACTTCGCGCCGGCGGGCATGGTCGCCACCCCCGGGGAGAAGCAGCTCGAGGGCCGCTGGGCCGATCACCTGCGCGAGCACCCCGAGAAGGACCTCGCCGGGACGGTGGGGCACTGATGTCGCCGCTGACGGCGCGAGGGATCCGGCCGACGCCGGATCCCCGCGCCGCGCTGCGGGGACTGCGGCGCTTCGCCCGCGGCGTGCTGGGCTCGGACGCCTACGACCGCTACCTGCACCACCACCGCATCACCGGGTGCAGCCACGCGCCGCTGAGCGAGAAGGAGTTCTGGCGCCGGAAGTACGCCGACCAGGGAGAGAACCCCTCCTCGGGCTGCTGCTGAGAGTCGGCCGGGGCGCGCGGTCCCGCCCGCCCCGGCCGATGATCCTCGGTGACCCATTTACCGGCGGCGCTCCGCGGTGCCATGCTCTCCCTACGTCTCGCGCCGCACGGCGCGTTCCGAGGGCGGGAGGGTCCCCGTGACCGCGACACCTGGCACCCCGAACGAGGCCGCGCGCGCCGCGGCGGGCGCCCTGCCGGAGCCGCCGATCCCGCCCACGATGTCGGCCGTCCGCCTCGTCGGCCACGGCGGACTCGAGCAGCTCGTGCATGCGGATGACGTCCCCACGCCGAGCCCCGCCGCGGGCGAGGTGCTGATCGACGTCCACGCCTGCGGGATGAACAACACCGACGTGTGGGTGCGCGAGGGCGCCTACGGCAGCGACACCGACCCCAGCGAGGTCTCCACCTGGCGGCGCGGGCGCTCCACCTTGGAGTTCCCGCGCATCCAGGGCACCGACATCGTCGGCCGCATCGTGGCGGTCGGGGAGGGCGTCGAGCCGGGCCGCGTGGGCGAGCGGGTGATGGTGGACTTCAGCATCTACAACCGCCCGGAGAGCGACGACTCCCTGGCCGACATCGACTACATCGGCCACGGCCGCGACGGCGGCTACGCCGAGTACGTCGCGGTCCCCGCCGAGAACGCCTACGAGATCAGCGCCGACATCCCCGACGCGGGCCTGGCGACCTTCTGCTGCGCCTACCTCACGGCCGAGCAGATGCTCGTGCGCGCCCGCCTCGGTGAGGGCGAGAGAGTGCTGGTGACAGGGGCCTCCGGCGGTGTCGGCTCGGCGATCCTGCAGCTCGCGCGGGTGCGGGGAGCGGTCCCGTACGCCGTCTCCAGCCACGGCAAGGAGGAGGCGTTGCGCGCCATCGGCGCCGAGGACGTCGTCCTGCGGGATGCGCCGGACCTGGTCGCCGAGGTCGAGCGGGTAGCGGACGGGCCGATCGACGTGGTCGCCGACCTGGTGGCCGGGCCGATGTTCAACGACCTGCTGCGGATCCTGCGCCCCGAGGGCCGCTACACGACCGCGGGCGCGATCGGCGGGCCCGTCGTGGACCTCGACCTGCGCACCATGTATCTCAAGCAGCTCGAGCTGCACGGCTCCTCCCAGGGGACCCGCACCGCGTTCCGCCGGCTCGTCGAGCACATCCAGGGCGGGCGGATCCGCCCGCTGCTGGACCGCACCTTCCGCCTCTCGGACTTCCACGAGGCGCAGCGGACCTTCATGGGCAAGACCTACATCGGCAAGCTCGTCGTGGTGCCCGACCGGCACTGGGACGAGGTCGGTGCACCGTTCGCCGGCGCCGAGGCCAGCTCCGCGGCGGGCGATCCCGATGCGCCGTGAACGCAGCGTCGAGCTGATCGACACCCAGTCCGGCGGGGACGTCAGCCGGATCGTCACCGCCGGCATCGAACCGATCCCCGGCACCACGGCCCTGGAGAAGGCGCGCTACCTGCAGCGCGAGGGAGATGGTCTGCGGCGCCTGCTGCTCTCGGAGCCCTACGGCGACCCCGCGATGTCCGTCGACTTGATCGTCGAGCCCGGTCACCCCGAGGCGCAGGCCGGCTACATCATCATGGAGGCGATGGGGTACCCGATGTACTCGGGCTCCAACACGATCTGCACCGCGACCGCGCTGCTGGAGAGCGGCATGATCCCGATGACCGGCGGCACCCAGCAGGTCGTCCTCGAGTCCCCGGCGGGCCTCGCCCGGGTCACGGCCGAATGCGCCGACGGCCGGGTCGAGTCGATCACCACCAAGGGCGAACCGGCCTTCGTCGCCGACCGCGACCTGCGGATCGAGGTGCCCGAGTACGGACCGGTCCGCTTCGACCTGGTGTGGAGCGGCGCCTACTACGCGCTGGTCCGGGCCGATGAGCACGGCTTCGCCATCACGGCCGAGGAGCAGATCGCGCTGACGGCCTTCGGTGATGCGTTCGTGCGCGCCGCCCGGCCGGGTCTGCGTCAGGAGCACCCCTCCCTCGGCGACGTCGGCCCGCTGCCGTTCGTGCACTTCGCGGGACCGATCCGCCGTGGGGACGACGGGATCGACGAGTCGCCCTCGGCGACCTACGTCCACCCCGGCGTGATCTGCCGCAGCCCCACCGGCACCGGCACCTCGGCGCGGCTGGCGCTGATGGCCGAGGACGGCGAGCTCGCACCCGGTGACGCCCTGCGCACGATCTCCCCGCGCGGCAGCAGCTTCGTGGGCACCCTGCTGGGGCCGACGCAGGTGGAGGGGCTGTCCGCCTGGGACTCGACGACCACCGGGGCGGCGCGGCTGATGGCGCACTCGCGGATCACCGTGGACCTCGACGACCCGCTCGTGGACGCCTCGGACCTGGAGCCGCTGCTGCGGCAGTGACACGGGAGGCGGGGAGCGGCGTCAGGAGGTTTCGGAGGCGCCCGCTCACTCCCCGCGCACGAACTCCCCGAGGTGCTCGCCGAGCGCGATGCGGCTGGGCTCGTGGGCGTACATCATGTGGCCGGCCTCGTAGTACTCGATCCGGATCCGCTCGCGGTAGTCGTCGGTCGGGATCGGCAGGTGGGCCAGCACGTGCTCGCTGGCGTGGAACGGGGTCGCCGCATCGTGGTACCCGTGGCCGACGAACACCCTGGTCGAGGGGACCTTGCGCAGCACGCGCGCGAGATCGGAGGCCACCTCGACGCTGCGGTTCTCGAACTCCTTGTAGCTCCACGGGTGCACCGCGGGCGAGAAGATCTCGTAGACGACGTCGGTCGTGAAGCCCAGTTCCTTCTTCAGGTACTGGTTGATCGCCGCGGTGTAGGCGGGGCCCAGCTGGTCGGTCGAGGGATCGGTCTCCATCGAGGCGGCGTTGAGGTTCCCGGTGGGCGCCGAGAAGCGGCCGTCGATGCGGCCGGCGATCCGACCCTCCACGCGCAGCACCTCGGCGAGGTAGGCCATGTGCTCCACGCGCAGGTCGGCGCGCTCCACCCAGTCCGGGCCGACGCCGATCAGCGCCGCGATCTGCTCGGCCGCCGCGCGCTTGTCCTCGGCGTCCAGCCGGTGGCCCTGCGCGAGCAGCTGCGGGTACTCGGCCTCGGCGAAGGCCTCGGCCTCGTCGACCACCTCGAGCAGGGAACGCCCGGGATGCTTGCCGTGCGCATGGGCGATCGCCGCGTAGGTGGGCAGGTAGTGGACGTAGGGGGCGTCGTTCCCGGCGGGGTAGTCCTCGGCGAACACGATCGTCGAGAAGTCCAGCACCGGGGAGATCAGCGCGATCCCCGCGGGGGCGACGTTGTAGCGGTCCACGAGCCGGGCGGCGACGGCGCTCGCGCGGGTGGTCCCGTAGGACTCGCCCGCGAGATACAGCGGGGAGAGCCAGCGCTCGTTGCGGGTCAGCCAGTCCATGATGAACGAGGCCATCAGGTCACGGTCGGCCACCAGCCCGTGATGACGGTCGGGCTTCGCTCCCGGCGCCGGGCGCGAGAACCCGGTGGACATCGCATCGACCACGACCAAGTCGGCGTCCTTCAGGATCGTCTCGTGGTTGTCCAGGAGGCCGAAGGGCGGCGGGGTGAGCGCGCCGGTGTCACCGGAGTCGACGCGGCGCGGCCCGAGCAGACCCAGGTGCAGCCACACCGTCGAGGCGCCGGGACCGCCGTTGAAGGCGAAGACCACGGGGCGCTGGTCACCGCGGTCGGTCGCCACGTAGCTGACGGCGAACAGCTCGGCGTAGGCGGCGCCGCGTGCGTAGGTCTCGCCCTCCGGTTCCTCGCGCAGGACGTAGGTGCCGGTGGTGGCGGTGTAGGTGAGGGAGCCGTCCGGCAGCTCGAGCACGTGCGCGGTGGTCTCCAGGTGGTCCTCGGGCTTCGGCGCCGCCTCCTCGCCCGCGCCGGCCGCTCCCGTCGCGTCACCGGCCGCCGCAGTCGTGGACGTGCTGTTCAGGGGGCTGCTGCCGTCGCTCATCGAGGTCCTCCGCGTCGTCGGGTGGTGTCCCGATCGTAGGGGAGGCGGTGGGGCGGCCGTGGGGGATCGAGCACGCCGAGGGTCTGCGCGATCGGGACCGCGCTCGCCGCCGCCCAGGCCTGCGGGCGGCACGAGGCCGGGTAGGGGAGGGGGGCCTCGACCTCGTCGGATCCCTGCCCACCGAACAGCTCGGGAAGGCGCTGGTCGAACCCGGATGCGGCGCGCAGCAGACCGCGGGCCAGGACCTGCGCCTCGGCCTGGAATCCGGAGCGCAGCATGCCGCGCAGGATGATCCCGGTGTCGTGGGTCCACACGCTGCCGCCGTGGTAGCGCAGCGGCCCGTACCCGCCGTTCGTCGTGGACAGGGTGCGGATCCCGAAGCCGGAGAACAGGGTCGGGTCCATCAGTCGGCGCACCACCGTGCGCTCCTGCTCGGCATCCAGGATCCCGGTGCCCAGCAGATGCCCCATGTTCGAGGCGACGCCGTCGACCGGACGCTTCTCCCCGTCGAGCGCGAGCGCGATGTACGGGCCCAGCTCGTCCTCGCACCAGAAGTGGGCCTGGAAGACCTCGCGCAGTCGGGCGGCGACGGCGCGCAGGCGGGGCGGGAGGTCGCTGTCGCCTGCCTGCTCCAGCAGGTCGGCGGCGTGCAGGGCCGCGGCGTGGGCGTAGCCCTGCACTTCCGCCAGGGCGATCGCGCCGCTCGCCAGCGAGCCGTCGGCGCAGCGGATCGAGTCCCCGGAGTCCTTCCAGCCCTGGTTCGCGAGGCCTCGCCCGGAGGCGTCGAGGTACTCCAGCAGCCCGTCGCCGTCGGCATCGGCGTGCTCGAGCAGCCAGGTCGCCGCGGCCTCGAGGGGCGCGTGCAGCTCGTCGAGCAGGACCGGGTCGAGGCCCGCCGCGAGGCCGTCGTGCAGCAGCTCGATCCACAGCGGTGTCGCGTCGATGGTGCCGTAGTAGACCGGCGGGAGGTGGCCGCCCTCCAGCTCCATGCCCTGCGCGCGCACCTCGTGGAGGATCTTGCCGGGCTGCTCGGCGGTCTCCGGATCCACGCGCACGCCCTGGTGGCGGGCGAGAGTGCGCAGGGTCCCCTCGGCGACGTGCCGGTCGACGGGCAGCAGCAGGGAGGCGGCGATCAGCGAGTCGCGCCCGAACAGGGTGAAGAACCACGGGGCGCCCGCCGCGAGGAAGTGACGGCTCGGATCATCCGGGATCTGCAGCCGCAGGGCGTCGAGGTCGGAGAGGGATCGGGTGAGGAGGTCGGTGACAGCGCGATGCTCGGGGTCGGGGTTGGTCGGTGTGCTCGCCTCGGGAGTCATCGCCGTCGTGGTCAGCGACGCCGCCTCCCGCAGGGGCGCGAAGGGGACGCCGGGGTCGGAGAGGTCGAGCCGCCAGGTGGTCGTCGCCGTGTCGTGCGCAGGCGCCTCGAGGGCGAGGTCCCAGGTCACGACGGGACCGTCGACCGAGGGGCCGTCTGGAGAGGAGCCTCGGGCCGACAGACCATCGCCCGCCGGCGCCCCCGCTGCCGAGCCGTCCCCGGTGCGCAGAGCGGCCTCGCCGTGCTCGCCGAACCGCCAGCGGACGGTCCCGCCGTCGAGAGCCGTCAGGGGGCGGGCAGGGTCCTGTGTGGCGAGCAGACGCGGGTCCTTGACCTGCGACATCGTCGCGGCATCGGTGACCAGCCCCATCCCCAGGTGTAGCGCGTGGGGGCGGTCGTCGTCGTTGACCAGGCGCAGGGTCTCGTGCACGCCGTCGGCGCCGACGCTGCGGGTGCGCTCCAGGATCACGAGAGGGTCCTCGACCATGCCCGGGCTGGTGACGAGATGGCGGAAGGTCACCTGCCGCGCCGAGACGACCGAGGTGGCGAGCGGGGTGAGCTCGGCCCCGGCGAGCGTGCAGCGCAGGTCCGAGACGACACGCGTGTCCCCGATGTGGACGCCCTGGGCCCCGGTCCCAGTGATCTCACCGTCCGCGGACGACCAGACCTGGATCGGGGCGTGCAGGACCGCGGTCAGGTCGTGGAGGAAGGGTTGATGGGATTCCCGGTGACGCTCGGTGCCGAGGGCGGCGGAGGGATCGGGGACACGCGCGGTGCTCACGCCCTCATGCTTCCACGCGGGCTCCGTCCAGGGCCTGCTGCCAGAACGCGGTCTCCATGCGGGTCGCGGTGCGGAACACCGTGACCAGCTGGGCGAAGCGCGCGGGGGAGAGCTCCCCGCCGGCGAGCTCGTCGAGGTGGGCGTGCGAGGAGCGGGCCGCGGCCTGGTAGTCCTCGCCGGCGTACTCGGCGATCCAGGTCGCGTACGGATGGTCCGGGGCTGCCTCGAGGGACGGGGCCAGGGCGGTGCCGATCTCCGCGTAGCCCAGGGTGCAGGGGGTGAGGGCGACCTCGAGGTCGAGCAGGTCACCGGCCATCCCGCAGTCCAGGACGTAGCGGGTGTAGGCCACGGTCGCCTGCTTCTCCGGGGTGCTCTCGAGCTCCTCGGGCGAGATCCCCCAGGACTCGGTGAGGCCCACGTGCAGGGCGGTCTCCTCGAGGATCGAGTTGAGCGACTCCGCGGCACGGCCGATGTCGTGCAGCGACCGCGACTTGAAGGCCGCGAGCGCGTTCGCCCGCGCGAACTGCACGAGGAAGAGATAGTCCTGGACCAGGTAGTCCTGGAAGGCGGGAAGCGGCAGGGTGCCCTCACCGAGCCGGGTGACGAAGTCGTGACGGGTGTAGGCCTCCCAGTCCTCGGATGCGGCCTCCCGCAGTCGGGTGAACAGGCTCATCGCCGTGCCTCCTGTCCCTCGTCGTGCTGCCGTTCGCGGTGCTGCTCTTCGCCGTAGGACTGGTCGAAGAAGTCGTTCTCGAGATCCACGGTGCGCTCGAACAGCTCGCGGGCGCGCTGCGGGGAGCTCTCGCCGACCCGGTCGAGCTCGCTGCGCAGGAAGTCCACGAACTCCACGAAGTCGGGGTTGTCGTGCAGGTCGATCCATTCGGCGTGCACGAAGCTCGTCGGCAGCGGGCGGGGTGCGCGCTGGGCCCAGTCCCAGTACAGCCATTCGGTCACCAGCAGCACCGCGAGGATCGCGGCGTAGTCACTGGTCTCGGCGGCCTCGCGGAAGATCGCGAGGAATCCCGTGGTCGCCGGGGTGTCGGGGGTGCTCTCGCGCTCGGACTCGCTCACCCCGAGGGCGTCGAAGGCGCGCAGGAAGTAGGTGTTCTCGTCGCCTGCGACCTCGCCGGCGAAGGTGGCGAAGCGCAGCCGTGCCGCCGGGGTGTCGGCGCTCGCGATGGCCCCGCCGATCAGCTGCAGGAAGGCGTCGAGGAAGCGGTGGTCCTGGATCAGGTAGCCCGCCATCACGTCGTCGGCGATGGTTCCCGCGTGCAGCTCGCGCACGAAGCGGTGGTCCACGGCGCGGTCCCAGGCGGGGCGCACGCCCTCGCGCAGCGCGTGCGTGAACCCTCCCTCCCCGGGTGCGGGCGCCGGCGCGGACGCGGTGGTCGGGGTCGGGTGGTGGGCGTCGGTCATCGGTGGCATCCCTCCGCGAGTACGAGCTCGATCAGGTTCTCCGGGTGTGTTCTCAGCCCCTGGTGGGGCACCCCGTGCGGCATCGAGGCTATCGCGGTCGAGGCGGTGCCGGGCACACGGGCCGCGGGCCGGTCTACGCTTCGGCTCATGCGCGGAGCGATGCGGGACCACCCGGGGGCGGTGGCCACCTCCGTCCTGGTGCTGCTCGCGGCGGTCTGCGCGGTCGGCGGGCTGCTGCCGTCGGCCGATCTCGCGGCACTGGCGGAGCGGGTGCTGCCGGTGCTCGGCTTCGTCGCCGCCATCACCGTGGTCGCCGAACTGGCGCTCGAGGCGGGGCTGCTCGACGTGATCGCCCGCGGCATCGCCGTCGCCTCCGGGGGACGCACCGTCGCCCTCTGGGCCGCCTCCTGCGCGCTCGCCGTCGTCTGCACCGCGTTCTTCTCTCTCGACACCACGGCGGTGATCATGACGCCCGTGGTGGTGCTGATGGCGCAGGGGATCGGCGCCCCGCCGATCCCCTTCGCCCTGGCCACGGTGTGGCTGGCGAACACGGCCTCGCTGCTGCTGCCGATCTCGAACCTCACGAACCTGCTGGCACGTCAGGCGATGGGCGGCGGCACTCTCGCCTTCCTCGCCCGCAGCGCCGCCCCCGCGGCGGTCGCGATCGTGGTGCCGCTGCTGATCCTCGCGCTCGTGTTCCGACGCGACCTCACCGGACGCTTCGCCGCTCCGCCCCCGCCGACGGTCGAGGACCGCACTCTGCTGCACCTCAGCGCAGTCGTCGTCCTCGTGCTGCTGCCGCTGCTGGTGGTGATCCACCAGGCGTGGATCCCGGCGACCGGCGCCGCGCTGGTGCTGCTGATCGCCGTCGCCGTGCGTCGCCCCGCCGTGATCCGCGCCCGACTGCTGCCCTGGCAGCCCCTGGCGATCGCGCTGGCCCTGTTCGTGCTGGTCGGAACGGTGCACGCCCAGGGACTGGACGCCCCGCTGCTGCGCGCGGCCGACGGCGGGACGGGTCCGCTGGGCCTGCTGCGCACCGCGGCAGCGGCGGCGGTGAGCGCGAACGTCCTGGACAACCTGCCGGCGTTCCTGCTGCTCGAGCCCGCTGCGGCCGACGACCCCCGCTCGCTGATGGCTCTGCTGATCGGGGTGAACGCGGGCGTGCTGGTGACGCCGTGGGCCTCGCTCGCGACGCTGCTGTGGCACCACCGGATCGCCGACATGGGCGTGCGGATCTCGTGGGGACGGTTCATGGCGCTCGGGGCGCTCGCCGTGGTGGTGACGGTGCCGCTCGCGACGCTCGCGCTGGCGCTCGTCGGCTGAGGGGGGCTGAGCGAGCCGGTCTCACACCTCCCGCGCGGCGAGCGGGATCCGCCCGCCTGCCAGCACCATCTCCACCTGGCGCGGCGAGAGCCGGTGGTGCACGCCGACTTCCCGGTCACCGATGCGCGCGGTCAGCGAGGTCCCGGCGGCGAGAGCCTCGTGGACCCCGTCGATCGAGACCTCGTCACCCGTCGCGATGCGGTCGTGGTCCTCGGGATCGTCGAACTCGAGGGCGAGGATCCCGAAGTTCGCGAGGTTCTGCCAGTGGATGCGCGCGAAGGACACCGCGATGACCGCGCGCAGCCCCAGGTATCGGGGCGCGATCACGGCGTGCTCGCGCGAGGAGCCCTGCCCGTAGTTCTTCCCGGCCACCACCACGTGACCGCCCTCGGCCCCGGCCGCGTTCGCGGGGTAGTCCGGGTCGATCCGGGTGAAGGTGAACTCGGAGATCTTGGGGATGTTCGAGCGGAAGGGCAGCACCCGCGAGCCGGCGGGCATGATCTCGTCGGTCGAGACGTCATCGCCCATCACCAGGATCACCGGGGCGCGCAGGTCGTCCTCGATCGGCGCGAAGTCCGGCAGGGAGGAGATGTTCGAGCCCTTCACGAGCTCCACCTCGCGTGCCTCCTCGACGGGCAGGGGCGGCATCAGCATGCGGTCGATGCGGCTGTACGTGTCCGGAAGCTGCGGACGGGGAGCGCCGATGCCGTGGCTCTCGCTCAGTGTGCGGGGGTCGGTGATCTTCCCGGTCAGGGCGGCGGCCGCCGCGGTCTCGGGGGAGCACAGCCACACCGAGTCCTCCTCGGTGCCCGAGCGGCCGGGGAAGTTGCGGGGCATGGTGCGCAGGGAGTTGCGGCCGGCCGCGGGCGCCTGCCCCATGCCGATGCAGCCCATGCAGCCGGACTGGTGGATGCGGGCGCCGGCGCCGATGAGGCTGGTCAGCCAGCCGCCGCCGACGAGATCGGCGAGCACCTCGCGGGAAGTGGGGTTCACGTCGACCGAGACGCGGGAGTCGGCCTCCTGGCCGTCGAGGATCTCGGCGAAGGCGGCGAAGTCCCGCAGCCCCGGGTTCGCCGAGGAGCCGACGACGACCTGGAAGACCTCCTCGTCCTCGACCTCGGCGACGGGCACCACGTTGCCGGGGGAGGAGGGGGCTGCGATCAGCGGCTCGAGCTCGGAGAGCTCGATGTGCTCGATGAGGTCGTACTCGGCACCCGCGTCGGCTTCGATGCGGGTGAACTCGTCGTCCCGGCCCACCGCTGCGAGGTAGTCGCGCACGGCGTCGTCGGCCGGGAAGACGGTCGCGGTCGCGCCGAGCTCGGCGCCCATGTTCGCGATCACGTGGCGGTCCATCGCGGTGAGCTGCGCGAGACCCTCGCCGTGGTACTCGATGATGCGGCCGACACCGCCGCTGACGCCGTGGCGGCGCAGCATCTCCAGCACCACGTCCTTGGCGCTGACCCAGTCCGGCAGCTCCCCGGTGAGCTCGACGCCCCAGATCCTCGGCATCGAGACGTAGAGGGGCTGGCCAGCCATCGCCATCGCGATCTCGAGGCCGCCCACGCCGA
This sequence comes from Brachybacterium endophyticum, assembly GCF_003130585.1. Lineage (GTDB taxonomy): Bacteria > Actinomycetota > Actinomycetes > Actinomycetales > Dermabacteraceae > Brachybacterium > Brachybacterium endophyticum. The sequence continues at coordinate 385,083 of NZ_QFKX01000001.1, forward strand.
TCGCCAGCATGCCCAGGGCGCCGGCGGCGCAGGTGTGCGAGTCCGAGCCGATCAGGGTCGCGCCCGGGCGGCCGAAGTGCGCCTGGTGGACGGGGTGGGAGACGCCGTTGCCGGCCTTGGAGAACCACAGGCCGAAGCGTTGCGCGGCCGACTGCAGGAACAGGTGGTCCTCGGGGTTCTTCTCGTCGGTCTGCAGCAGGTTGTGGTCGACGTACTGGACGGACAGCTCGGTGCGGATCCGGTCCAGGCCCATGGCCTCGAGCTCGAGCATCACCATGGTGCCGGTCGCGTCCTGGGTGAGGGTCTGGTCGACCTTCAGCCCGATCTCGCTGCCCTGCTCCATCTCGCCCTCGACGAGGTGGTCGGCGATGAGCTTGTGCGCGACAGTGCGTGCGGGCGGGTCGGTGGGTGCGGATGAGGTCGCCACGGTGCTGTCCTCCTGGGTGCGACGCGCCGCCGGGTCCGGCGGCGGACCTGGTCCCAGCGTAGGACGGTTCGGCGGCGGCTGGGGTTGGTCGGGCACTGGCGGTTCCGGCCCGACGGGGGCAGGCTCGGGGCATGGGAACCGAGGAGACGTCGCGCCGTTTGCGCGTCCTGGTGGCCGGGGCGAACGGATATCTGGGCCGTCACCTGGTGACGGAGTTCGCCGCCCGCGGGCACGAGGTGCGCTGCCTGGTGCGTCGCCCGGAGGCGCTCTCTCAGCCGGGGCGCGGGGGAGCGCCGCCGCTCGCGGGCCTCGAGCTCGATGTGCGCACCGGGGCCGCCGATGGGGTCGATGGGGCTCGTGAGCCCGGCGAGGTGCGGGAGCGGCTCGAGGAGATCGTCGAGCGGTTCGAGGTGACCGTGGGGCTCTCGGACCCGGCGCCGCTCGCCGAGTTCCGCACCGCGCGCGAGCAGGCGCGGATCGCCGGCGAGCGGGGCACGGGGCTCGTGCGCTTCGCGGACGTCACCGCGGGCAGCGTGCTGACGGCCCTCGGCGCCGAGGGACCGGTGATCGCCCGCGCCGCCCTGGACCCCCTGATCCGGCACGACGTGGAGCACGGCACTGACCTGCTGGGGACGCTGCGGACCTGGCTCGCCCAGGACGCCCAGCTGCACCAGACGGCCGAGGCGCTCGGCATCCACCGCCACACCATGCGCGCACGGATCCAGCAGATCGAGCGTGTGCTGGGCCGCGACCTGCGCAGCTTCGAGGCCCGCGCCGAGGTGTGGGCGGCGCTGCGGGCGCTGGGCTGAGCAGCGCCCGGCCGCTCAGTGCCCGGGCGGTCAGCGGCCCAGCATCTCGATCGCGCGGTCGGCGAGCCGCTGGGAGCTCTGCGGGTTCTGGCCGGTCAGCAGGGCGCGGTCCTCGACCACGTGGGGGAGCAGAGGCAGGCCCGCCGAGAAGCGCGCCCCCTTCTCCTTCAGGCGCGTCTCGAGCCACCACTTGGCCTTCCACGCGAAGGGGTTCACGCGCTCCTCGGTGTTGGACAGACCCGTCATCCGGTAGCCGGCGAAGGGCCAGGCACCGTCGGCACCCTTGGCGGCGAGCATCGCCGCAGGCGCGTGGCACAGCAGCGCGAGCGGCTTGCCCGCCTCCAGGCGCCGGGTCAGGATCTGCCCGTCGGCCGCGTCGTAGGCGAGGTCCTCCATCGGCCCGTGCCCACCGGAGTAGAACAGCAGGTCGAAGTCGTCGGGATCGACCTCGTGGAGGTCCGCGGGAGCATCGAGCACGAACTGCAGGCTCGCGAGCCTCTCGGCGATGCGCCGCGTGGTCCGCGGCAGACCGCCGGAGACGCCGAGGCTGAGCTGGTCGATCGTGGGCTTCACGCCGCCCGGGGTGGCGACGGTGACGTCGTAGCCCTGGTCGCGGAATGCCTCGTAGGGGGTCACGAACTCCTCGGCCCAGACGCCCGAGGGGTGCTCGGTGCCGTCCTTCAGCGTCCAGTGGTCGGCGCCGGAGAGCACCATCAGAACGGAGGTCATCGCGTCGTCTCCTCACGATCGGGGGATGCGGTATCGGTCGATGCGGTGTCGGTGTACGAGCCCTCGGCGGAGGACTCGGCGGCGAGTATCCCCAGACCCTCGCGGTACGTCGTCACGTGGAAGTCGGGGAAGGCCTCGGTGAACGTCGTCGAGATGAACAGGTTGTCGACCGCGTAGCGGGGGAGGAGCTCACGCATCTCGCGCATCGGCTTGCTGGCGAGCGATCCGAGCGTGAACTGCCACTTCGGCATGATCGCGTAGCGCAGCTCCCGGCCCCACGCCTCGGCCGCCAGATCGGTGATCAGGGCCTTGTAGGTGGGGTAGCCGGGGTCGACCGGCAGGTGCCAGGTCTGGCCGTAGGCCGACGGGGTGTTGCCGATGCGGGCCATCGCGCGGCTCGCATCGGGCGTCCAGATCAGGGAGCGGCGGGTGTCGTCGGCCAGCGGCACGCGAGGGGTCTTCCCGGCGGCGATGCGCTCGAAGACCAGCGAGTTCGTGAAGGACTGGGTCTTGCCGGGACCGTAGAACTCGGGGGCGCGGCAGATCACCGCCTCGACCGTCTTCTGGTCCATGGCCTCCAGCAGCATCTCGGCGATGCGGGCCCGCACCACCGCCTTGCGGCCGACGGGCTCGAAGGTCGTCTGCTCCGTCTGCGGCTCGGCGTTCTTGGGATACATGTAGGTGTTGTCGAAGAACACCAGCCGTGCCCCGTGGGTGGCGCAGGCGTCGATGACGTTGCGCATCATCGTGGGCAGTTGCTGCTCCCACAGGCCCGAGTCCGGCGGCAGACCGGCGGTGAAGTAGACGATCTCGCTGCCCTCGACCGCGTGGGCGGTCTGCCCGGCATCCAGCAGGTCCGCCGGGCGGGTCTCGTCGGTCTCGTGCAGGGCCTCGGGGTGCCTGCTGACGAGCCGCAGGTCCGTGGTGAACTCGTCGTGGAGGGCGTGGGCGAGCTCCGTCCCGATCTGCCCGCTCGCTCCGAGGATGGTCTGCACGAGGGCTCCTTCCGATCGCCGACGCGTGAGGTCGAGCGTAGGCAGTGGTGACGTGGGTGTCGAGGGGCGGGGTTGGGGGACCCGGCCCCGGCAGGGATCGCCGCCAGCGACTTTTACCGAGTCCTCGTCACCCCTCCTGGTGGGCCCGGACGACAGCCTTCACCTCGTCGAGCATTCGTCCTACCCCGGGGGCGAGCGGGGTGCGATGGATTGCCTGCAGCGGGAGCCGCGCCGACGGGGTGAGCGGGGCGGCGGAGAGGTTCGTGGAGGCATCACGCGCGTAGTCGGCCGGTACCAGCGTGAATGACTCACCGGAGCGGAGCCGGTAGGAGTACGCGCCGGAGAGCTCGGAGTCGGCCGGGGCGAGCTCCGGGTCCAGACCGTGTCGTCGGCAGACCTCGAGGATCGCATCGAAGTAGACCGGGTTCTGCTCGCGAGGCCACAGCAGGAGGGAGCGCCTCTGGAGATCGCTCAGGTGCACAGGCCTCTCGGGATCGAGGACGCCGCTCGCGGTGAGCGCGAAGATCTCGTCGTCACCGAGTCGTGACCTGCGCAGACCGCCCCGTGGACGGAGGTAATGGCCGATGCCGACATCGGCCTGCCCGGAGTGGACCTGGGATTCGACGCCACCTGTGTCGACCTTGAGGATCTCGATGTCGAGCCCGTCCTCCGCGTTTTCCCGTCGGGCCATCAGCTCGGGGACGATGCGATTGAGGATGCTGGGCGTCACCGCCAGGCGCACCGACTCCGGTGCGCCCCGTGCCGCCTCCTGCAGGCGCGTCGTGCTGGTCAGGATCTCGAGCGCCCAGGGGAGGGCCGCGCTGCCCGCGCTGGTGAGACGACTGCCGCCGCGGGAGCGGGCGATCAGCTGCACGCCCAGCGCACGCTCGAGGCCGCGCAAATCAGCGCTCACGGTGGGCTGGGAGAGGTGCAGCTGGTCGGCAGCCCTGCCGAAGTGACCGGTACGGGCAACCGCCGAGAACACCTCGACCTGTCGCAGGGTGACTCGCATAGAAAGAGCCTATGGCGCGATCGGCTTTCGGCTGTGGTTCCTGACGCTGGGCGGACCTAGCGTCGAAGCATCGAGCACCGAAGCCGAGCACCTCGATCGAAGGAGATCCCATGAGCCCGTTCCTCACCGTGTCCGCCGAGGTCGCCGAGGCCGTCCGCGAGGGCCTCCCTGTCGTCGCCCTCGAATCCACGATCTTCACCCACGGTCTGCCGCGACCGCGGAACGTCGAGGTCGCCGAGGAGGCCGAGCGGATCGTACGGGATGCCGGGGCGGTGCCCGCGACCATCGGCGTCCACCGCGGGCGTCCGGTGGTAGGCCTGACCATGGAGCAGATCACCGAGCTCGCCCACGACGACGACGTCCTCAAGGCGGGGATCCGTGAGCTCCCGCTGGGAGCCGTCAACGGACGCAACGCGGGCACGACCATCGCCGCGACCTCCCAGCTCGCTCACTCGGCGGGGATCTCCGTCTTCGCCACCGGCGGTCTCGGGGGAGTGCACCAGGGCGCGGAGACCACCTTCGACGAGTCCGCCGACCTCGTCGCCCTCTCCCGGAACCCGGTGGTGATGGTGAGCTCCGGGGCCAAGGCGGTGCTGGACGTCCACGCCACCCTCGAGCGCTTCGAGACGCTGAGCGTTCCTGTCGTCGGCTACCGCACCACGACCTACCCGGGCTTCTACGTTCGCGAATCCGGGTTCCGGATCGCTCATCAGCTCGACAGTCCGGAGGAGATCGCGAGCGTCTTCGCCGCACAGCGGGCGCTCGAGATGACATCGGCGCTGCTGGTCGCGAACCCTGTCCCGGCCGACGAGCAGCTCGACCCCGCATTGCTGCAGGGCGTCATCGAGAAGGCGTGGGCGGCGGTCGAGGACCAGTCGGTCGAGGGCCAGCAGGTCACGCCCTTCCTTCTCGACTTCATCCGCCGCGAGACCGGTGGGGCGAGCCTGGACGCGAACGTCGCCCTCTACCGCAGCAACGTGAGCCTGGCCGCGGAGGTCGCCCGCGAGATCTCACGGGGGAGCGCGACCTCGGACGTGATGTCGGGCGCCGCGATGACGTCGGGTGGAGGGACGGCCTGATGCTCGCCGTGATCGGTGACGTCGTCCAGGACGTCGTGGTGTGGATGCAGGAACCGATGCGTCCGGCGACCGACACGGAGTCCGACATCTCGATGAGTCGCGGAGGATCGGCGGCGAACGTCGCGGCCTTCGCGGCCGCCCGGCACCCCACCCGCTTCATCGGCTGCGTGGGCGAGGACATCGGCGGCCACGTGGTCACCCAGGAGCTGGCCTTCCGCAACGTCGACGTGCACATGCAGATGCGCGGCACGACCGGGATGATCGTCGTGCTCATCGACGCCCGGGGTGAGCGGATGATGTTCCCCTCCCGTGGGGCCTCGGGGATGATCGAGAAGGTCTCCGAGGAAGCGCTCCGTGACGTCGACATGCTGCACATGACGGCCTACTCGCTGCAGGGCGAACCCTCGGCGGGGAGCGTCCTGGATGCGGCACGGCGGGTGAAGGCGCAGGGCGGGAAGATCTCCTTCGACATCTCCTCGACCGGGATGATCGACCTGTTCGGCGTGGAGCGCTTCCGCGCGGTCCTCCGCGACCTCGCCCCGGACGTGATCACGGCGAACGCTGACGAGACGGCGCTCGTCGGACTGGCGACCCCCGAGGGTGCGGGGATCCTGATGGGTGAGCTGCCGGAGACGGTGCTGCTGGCACGCGCCGGAACCGAGCCGACCCGCATCTTCCACGGGCGCGACCTGATCGCGGAAGTCCCCGTGGTACCGCTCGAGGACGTGCGCGATATGACCGGCGCAGGGGATGCCTTCAACGCCGGGTTCCTGACCACCCGGCTCGAAGGCGCGGACCTCGTGACCTCTGTCGAGGCCGCGCACACGCTCGCGCGAAGCGTCCTGCGATGCCCCGGGGCGACCGAGGAGCCCTCGGCGGCCTGAGACCTCATCCGCGCAGGAACCGACCATCACCGTCGATGGAGAGGTGAGACATCATGTCCACAGCAGACCAGCGCCCGCACGGGAAAGCGGGCCCTCGGAGCGTCGGAAGCATCGTCGGCCTGATGATCGCGCTGCTCGCAGCGATCTTCGCCTTCCAGCTCAACGCCTCCATGCTCTCCCCGGTGCTCGTGACCATGGAGCACGATCTGGGGAGCACGGCGGCGCAGATCGGGCTCACCCAGACCGCGTTCTTCGCCGCCGCGGCGCTCTTCTCCCTCTTCCTTCCACGATGGGGCGACCTCGTGGGCCGCCGACGCATCATGCTCGGTATGCTCGCCGTCACCGCCGTCGGCTGCGCGATCTCCGCGCTCGCCCCGAACATCGCTGTGCTGGGCGTGGGCCGCGTGGTGCAGGGCGTCTCCGGTCCGATCGTTCCGATGGCGCTGATCATGTTGCATGTACAGGTGCCGGATCGTCGTCGTTACGCCTCGCTGATGGCCGTGCTCACCGCGGTGAACGGTGGGATCGCCGGGGTCGATGCCCTGCTGGGCGGATGGCTCGCCGGAACGTTCGGGTTCCGGGCCGTCTTCTGGACGATGGCGCTGGTCGCCCTGATCGCCTTCGCAGGAGTGTGGTGGGCCTGTGTCGAGTCCCGATCGGCTCGCACGGTCCCGATGGACTGGAAGGGCGTGATCGCCCTCGTGGTCGTCCTCGCGAGTCTGTACTTCGCGTTCGACCAGGCAGGAAGGCTGGGCGAGGCGAACTGGGGGATCGTCGGCGGGCTCGTCCTGATCGGCATCGGCGCCTTCTGGGTGTTCTGGCGGATCGAAGCGCACCGCGAGCACCCGCTGGTCTCCACCCACTACATGCGTCAGCGGCGTACCTGGGCCCTGCTGCTCACCACCCTGCTCACGATGACCGGTGTGTTCGCCGTGATGAACGGACTGATCCCGAACCTCGCACAGGACGTGAAGGCGGGTCCCGGCATCGGTGCCGCCGGAGTCTCCTGGTGGACCTTGACGCCCTACGCCATCGCAGGACTCGTGATGGGGCCCGTGGCCGGCCAGCTCGCCGCACGTCTGGGGTTCCGGGTCGTCCTCCAATGCGGCCTCGTGCTGACCGTGATCGGACTTCTCGCCGCGGTGCTCGTCGCCGGTGACCCGCTGCCGATCCTCCTGCTGGTGCTCTCAGTCGTGATCGGCGTGACCTACGCCGGCACCTGCAACATCATGCTGAACGGACTGGGGATCGTCCTCAGCCCGGCCGACAACCAGGGATACCTGCCCGGTATGAACTCAGGTGCCTTCAACCTCGGTGCCGGGCTGAGCTACGCGATCCTGTTCGCCGTCCAGAGCGGGGCCGCATCGGCGCTCGGGATCACGGCCGGATATCGTGCCGGGACGGCGGCAGGGGCGGTTCTTCTGCTGCTCGCGCTCGGAACCTCGTTCCTCATCCCCAAGCCCGAGAATGTTCCTGACGCAGCCGCAGACAGCCCGGACACCGAGCCGACGAACCAGACCACGGTCGTCGGCGTGAAGGAGTGATCGCCCATGCCCGACCCGCAGACGACGACACGGCGTGTGGAGCAGGCAGCTCCTCGGCCCGACGGACCCCGCAGGATCATCCTGGACTGCGACCCCGGGCACGACGACGCCGTGGCGATCATGCTCGCCCTGGCGTCGCCGGCGATCGAGCTGCTCGGGATCACGACCGTCGGCGGGAACCAGACCGTCCAGAAGATCACCCGCAACGCCCAGAGCGTGCTCGAGATGTGCGGTCGCCAGGACGTGCCCGTGCACCGGGGGAGCGCCCGGCCGCTGCTGCGGGACGTGCACGTCGCCGGGGACATCCACGGCGAGAGCGGGCTGGACGGGGTCGAGCTGCCCGCGCCGACCGTGCCCGTGGCCGACGCCCGCGCCGTCCAGTACATCGCCGACACCGTCATGGCCGCCGAGCCCGGTGAGATCACGCTGGTCGCGACGGGGCCGCTGACGAATCTCGCCCTCGCTGCCCGGCTCGAGCCGGAGATCATCGAGCGGGTGCGCGAGGTCGTGATCATGGGCGGCGGGTACCACGAGGGCAACGTCAGCCCGGTCGCGGAGTTCAACATCTGGGCCGACCCGGAGGCCGCCGCGATCGTCGTCGACGCCGGTTGGGAGCTGACGATGGTGGGCCTCGACCTCACCCACCAGGCCCTTGCCACGGCCGACGTCGAGGAGCAGGTGCGGGCGATCGGCACCGACCTCGCGGAGTTCTTCCTGGGCCTGATGGGGTTCTTCCGCCGCACCTACCAGGAGGTCCAGGGGTTCGACGACCCGCCCGTGCACGACCCCTGCACGATCGCCTACCTGATCGACCCGTCGGTGGTGCGCACCCGGCGGGCGCCGCTGCACGTCGAGACCAGCGGCGACCTCACCCGCGGGATGACGGTCGCCGACCTGCGACCGGGCGCCGACCTCGAGGGCTGCCGCACCCAGGTCGCCACCGAGCTCGACCGCGACGCGTTCTGGGGCATGGTCGTGGAGGCCATCCGCGTGCTGGGGTGACGGGCGGGCAGTCTCCGTACACTGGCCCGGTGCCCAGTAACTCCCCGAACAGCCACGACGAGTCCGTCATCGGAAGGCGCCCCGGCTCCTACGCCAAGGGCGTGGCGCGTCGGCAGGAAATCCTGGACCGGGCCCTCGAGGTGTTTCAGGAACGTGGGGACCAGAGCACGTCGTTGCGCAGGATCGCCGAGAGCATCGGCGTCTCCCACGCAACCCTCCTGCATTTTTTCGACTCCGGGGAGCAGCTGCTGCTGGCGGTTTACGAGCATGCCGAAAGTCAGCGGGAGACCGCTGGTGCCAAAGGGCCTGTCGCCGTCATCGTCGATGCCGCGACGAGGAACGTACGTGTGTGCCCGGCACGGTCTACCTGGAGTCGACCCTCCTCTAAAGGAGGTCGGGTGTATGGGCAAGAGGGGTCTTTGGGGTGGGTCCACGGGACGGCAGGTGGTGGTGCACGTCATGCGATGAAATCAGGAGGGTGAGCGGGGTAGGGGGCGAGGCCCGGCAGCAGGAGGGAAGCGGGTGGACAGCACGAGTCCCGCGGCGCCGAGCAGCGTTGACCTGTCGTCGTCCGCGACCATCGTGATCTCCGGCAGCGGTCGCTGCCCCGGGAGCAGGCGCGCGAGCGCGGCGCCCAGACGCTGTTCGGTCGCACGTCCGCCTGCTCCGAGATCGCCATGGATGAGATACCTGTGCACGCCGAGGATCTGCTCGACATCCGCCATGCCCTGGGCGATGTTGCCGACGTACTCGTCCAGAAGTCGCGCTGCGCAGGGGTCATCGGCGCTCCTGCGCACGAGCTCTGCGCAGGTGATCCGATCCGGAGCCTCGAGCCCCTCCGCGGCTGCTCGACGCCTCAGCCACGGAAGCGTCGCGAGGGTCTCCCAGCAGCCGTTGCGGCCGCAGACGCACCGTTCCCCATTGATGTCGATGACGATGTGCCCGATCTCGCCGCCCGCTCCCTGGTGGCCGCGGAGCACGAGGTCGTCATGGACGAACCCGATGCCGAGAACCTCGCCCGTGTGGAGGGCCGCGAAGTTCGAGAGCTCCTTGCCTTCGCCGAACCAGAGGTCGCCGATGGCCTGAACCCGCGGGTGATGATCGACCACGACCTCAGCTCCGAGCTCTTCGCGCAGTCGATCCGCGAGGTCGAGGTCCGAAAGGTGCGGCTGCCGGAACACCTCGAGGATGACTCCGTGATCGGTATCCACCATCCCCGCCGCGGCCACACCGATCCCCAGCAGTGCTGTCCCGGCGAAGAACTCCGCGCAGTGCTCGATGAGTCGCTCGCCGATCGCCCCGTCGTTCGGGTCGAGGTCGGCGCGGGCCTCCCGGACGACCATGCCGTCCATGCGGAGGATCGCGGTGCGCACTCCGTCCCCGGAGACATAGACGGCACCGATGAGGTGCACGTCCCCGAACCACAGTGGCCGGGCCGGCTTCCCGCTGCGGCGGCGCGCGCCATCCGGGCAGGCATCGCGGCGCGCCGAGTGCTCCACGAGCATCCCGGAATCGAGCAGTGGCTGGGCGATGGTGGTCACGGTGGCGCGGCTGACTCCCATGCGCGTGGACAGAGCGGCGCGGCTCTGGGGGCCGTCGCGATAGAGCAGACGGATCAGCCGGGCGCGATTGGCGCTACCGACGTCGGCGGCTGTCAGCACCTGCTCGGCGTTCATCTGCCCATCCTCTCGTCTGCTGGGGCTCGCGTGTGCCCAACCCGGGCTGATACGGGATCGCCGCGTCGATGCCAACTCATGTCGAGAAGGGGGTAGACGTGAGCGCGAAGTGTTTGTAGTGTCCTACAACATTCCAGCCGGTGCGGACCAGGAGAGCGTTCAGATATGAAGACCATTCGAGTCGTGATCGTGGGCGGCGGGATCCGGGGGCGAATCTTCGCGCGCACCACCCAGGACCATGCGGGAGCCGAGATCGCGGCGATCTGCGAACCGAACCCGCAGCGTGCGCTCGAACTGGCCGCCGAATTCGGCGCCCCCGTGGTGGACGGCATCGACGACGCCATCGCCCGGGGGATCGAGGCGGATGCCGCCGTGATCGCGACACCCGACGTGGCGCACAGGGCCCCGGCGCTCGCGGCGATCGCAGCGGGATGGGACATCCTCGTGGAGAAGCCTCTGGCCGCCACGAGCGAGGATGCGTCGATGATCCTCGAGGTGGCTCGGGCGAACGGGCGGCGCGTCGTCGTCGGCTTCGAGAACCGCTGGAATCCTCTCTTCGCGAGCGTTCGTTCGCAGCTGCAGAACGACGGACACCGGGTGATCTCCCAGCGGGCCCTCCTGCAGGACACCGTGTTCGTCCCGACCGAGATGCTCCGGTGGGCGGCGAGCTCGAGCCCGGCCTGGTTCCTGATGCCGCACTCGCTCGATATGGCGGTCTGGCTCTCCGGGGCGCGTCCGATCGAGGTCTTCGCGCGGGGCGTGAAGCGGCTGCTCCCGAGTCTGGGCATCGACACCTATGACCGGGTCTCGGCGAGCTTCGCGATGTCCGACGGCTCGATCCTGGACCTCGACTCGGGGTGGGTGCAGCCGCTCGGCAAGCCCTCCGTCTTCGAGTTCCGCTTCGAGATCGAGACCGAGGGCGATGCCTATGTCCTGGACATCGACGACACGGGAGCGCGCCGCACCTCCGCCCAGAGCACGAGGGCTTTCGCCCCCTCCGACACAGACCACAGGGGGAGACCCCAGGGTGCGCCCGTCGAGATGATGCGCGATTTCCTCGATGCCGAGGCCGGGGAGGACCTCGACCTCCCTGACGGCGAGCAGGGCGTACTGATCACTCGAGCCATCGAGGCGGTGCACCGGTCGCTCGCGACCGGGACCGTCGAACCCATCCCGTCCTGACCTCTGTGAAAGGTCGATGAGCACCATGGCTGTACATACCCTGACACGCCGCAGCGCCGTGCTGGGAGGCAGTGCCGGCATCGGCGCTCTCGGCCTCGCCGGCTGCGTGAGCCCGACGTCTGACCGCGCCACAGGAGCTGACAGGCGAGGATCCTCGCGAGCGCTTGCTCCGGACGGCTCTTCGCTCGAGGGGACCGAGATCTCGATCCTCGACGACAACACCAACAGTGTCTTCAAGAACGGCCTGATCCAGCGCTTCCAGGACCAGACCGGGATCGTTGTGAAGAACTACGAGATGGCGAACTTCAACGACCTTCACGACCGGTTCGCCACGAGCTTCGCGGCACAGGACTCGTCGGTGGATGTCGTGATGACCTGGGCGGGATGGTCAGCCGAGTTCGGGCAGGCGGGTTGGCTTCAGGAGCTGGCCCCCGAGGCGATTCCACAGGACCTCATCCGTCCCGCGCTGGACGCCGTCTCGTGGGATGGGAGCGTCTACGGGCTGCCGAAGTTCGCGAGCGTCCAGACGATGTTCTGGAACAGGGGACACTTCGCCGATGCTGGGTTGGAGCCCGACGCCGCGCCGCAGTCCTGGGACGAGTTCGTGACCGCGGCCAAGGCCGTCACCACTGACGATCGGTACGGGTTCTGCTGCGACATGGGCAATCCGGCGGGCGCTTACCAGAACTTCCTTCGAGCACTCCTGCTGGCCGGGGGCGAGCTCTACGACAAGGACTGGACCCCGAAGCTCGACAGCGAGGCGGCCGTCGAAGGGCTCACGAAGATGGTGGAGCTGCTGCAGGTCCACAAGGTCATGGATCCCTCCTCGCTGCAGATCACCAACGCCTCCGATCTCATCGACGTCTTCGCCAAGGGCAACACCTCCATCGTCTTCAACTGGCCGTTCCAATGGGCATCGGCGGTCGCGAAAGGTGCGGAGACCACGGCCCAGACAACAGGCAATGCTCTGATCCCCGGCATCAGCGTCCGCTCGGCTTCCATCGATGGGTCCGAGGGGTACGCCATCAGCACGTTCTCTTCGAACAAGCAGGCAGCACTGAGATGGCTCCAGTTCGCGGCAGGCGCTGAGGCGCAGACCCGGATCGTCGACGACGAGGGCTGGTTCCCGGTCTCGAAGACGGTGCTCGATGCGCCCGAGACCACGAAGACCCTGCCGGTGGTGACCAGCTACAAGGAGTCCACCGACTACGTGACGAAGCGATATGGAACCCCCTGGTCCAACGAGCTCGACCAGCTGCTGTCTGCGCATGTGTTCGCGGCGATGAGCCAGAAGGAGAAGCCGTCGGACGCTTTGAAGGCCGCGCAGCGGGAGCTCCTCCCCGTCGTCGAGAAGTATCTGGGCTGACTCATGGCACATGCACGACTGACCGCCGCCGAGCGCGGGGACAGGCGCTTCGCCGTCCTCGCCTCCGCACCCGCCGTCCTCACGATCGCAGCTCTGTTCATCTATCCGCTCCTGTATGCGGTCCTGCTGTCTCTCTACCAGCTCAACGACAAGATGCCGAAGGCCACGAAGTACGTCGGCCTCGGCAACTATGCGCAGCTGCTGTCAGACCCGGACTTCACCGATGCGCTCGTGCGAACGCTCGTCTTCTGCCTCTTCACGGTGCTGGGAGGCGTCGCGATCGCCGTGGGCATCGCCGTACTTCTGCAGCCGGCCTTCCGCGGTCGGAATCTCGCTCGGGTGCTGCTCCTGGTCCCCTGGGCGGTGCCGCCCGTGGTCAACGGCATCATGTGGAAGCTCGTCTTCGACGGCAGCTACGGCGTGGCCAACGCCGTTCTCCGGGAACTCGGGATCATCGACCATCCCATCCAGTGGCTCGCCGACCCCACGCTGACGATGGGTGTGCTCATCATGTCCGAGATCTGGAAGCTGACGCCCTTCCTCGCGCTCATGACCATTGCCTCGATGCAGGCGATTCCCTCCAACATCTACCGAGCCGCCGAGATCGACGGGGCGGGGCCCTGGAGCAGGTTCTGGCGTGTGACCCTGCCGAACCTCCGCGGCACGATCATGTTCCTTCTGATCGTCCAGTCCATGTGGTCGATCAAGGTGTTCGACACGATCTACGTCCTCACCGGTGGTTCCGGGGGGCCCGCGAAGGCGACGACGACCCTCAACTTCCAGGCGTACCTGACGACTTTCAGCTACCTGGACCGTGGCTACGGCGCCGCACAGTCGATCTCGATCATGGTGATCGTCATCGTGGTGACGCTGCTGTGGGTCCTGATCCTCGGACGGAAGGGGAAGGCCGCATCATGAGCTCCGTAACCGCGACCAGAGCAAGCGAGGTCGGTGCCCCCGAACACGTCGCCGACCGCTCCTCACGCAGGAACCCGAGGCGTCGGGCCGCCGCGACCGTTGTCCATCGAGCAGTCGTCGTGCTGCTGATGCTGTATCTGACCGTCCCCTTCGCGTGGATGCTCGTCTACAGCCTGTATCCGGGGCAGAACATGCGCGGCCAGCACATGGACTTCACCCCGGGCGATCTCACGCTCGGGAGCTACGCACGACTGCTCTCGGACAGCACGTTCACCGTTCCGATCCGCAACTCCCTCATCGTCGCCGCGGCGACGACCGTGCTGTGCATGGCCCTCGGCTCCCTGTGCGCGTACGTGTTCGCGCGCTTCCGGTTCCGCGGTCAGCGCGTCCTTCTGCTGTCGATGATGGCCGTGCAGGCGATCCCCGCGATCGTGCTCGCGGTCCCTCTGTTCGTGCTTCTGCGCGCCTTCGGTCTCTACGACTCCCTGGTAGGGATGGTGCTGACCTACACGGCGTTCATCCTGCCGCTCGTCATCTGGATGATGGTGAGCTTCTTCGAGTCCATCCCCGTGAACCTCGAGAAGGCAGCGAGGGTCGATGGATGCACGCGTCTGGGGATCGTCCGCCGTGTCGTGCTGCCGCTGTCCGGCCCCGGATTCGCCGCCACGGCGATCTTCGCCTTCATCACCGCATGGAGCGATTTCTTCCTCGCCAAGGTCCTCACGTCGAACAGCAGCCCGATGCTCTCCGTGCGCACGGCCTCGTTCCAGGGCATCTTCGCGATGGACTACACCGCCGCCGCGACCGCAGGCGTGATCACGGCGCTGCCGGTCCTGATCCTGGCGCTGGTCGCCCAGAAGTGGATCGTCCAAGGAATCACCGAAGGAGCAGTGAAGGGCTGATGGCTGAGATCCGACTGGAGGGCGTGAGCAAGAAGTACTCGCCCAAGGACAGCACCTATGCTGTCGAGCACCTGACGTACACCATCCCCGACGGGGACTTCGTCTCGCTCCTGGGGCCATCAGGGTGCGGGAAGTCGACCACCCTGAACATGATCGCGGGGCTCGAATCCGTCACCGACGGCTCCATCATCGTGGACGGCAGCGCCGTCGAGGACCTGGAGCCGCACAAGCGCGACCTGGCGTTCGTGTTCCAGGACTATGCGCTCTACCCGCATCTCTCCGTGGCCGACAACATCGCCTTCGGGCTGAAGATGCGCCGCATGCCGAAAGCGGAGATCCGACGCCGAGTGAAGGACGCCGCTGAGCGCCTGGAGCTCGAAGGTCTTCTGCGACGCAAGCCCAAAGCGCTCTCGGGCGGCCAGCGCCAGCGCGTCGCCCTGGCTCGGGCGATCGCCCGTCGGCCCGGCGTACTCCTGTTCGACGAGCCGCTCTCGAATCTTGATGCGCTGCTGCGGGACCGGACGCGGGCCGAGCTCAAGATGCTGCACGCGGACATCGGTTCGACCAGCGTCTATGTGACACATGACCAGGAGGAGGCGATGAGTCTGTCGGACCGGATCGCAGTGATGAGCAAGGGGCGCCTCGAGCAGTACGGCACCCCGAGCGATATTTACCTCCGACCGGCAACGGAGTTCGTCGCAGGGTTCGTGGGCAAGCCGCGTATGAACATCCTCGACGGCGACGTCGTCGAACGCGGTCGAGTGAGGCTGCGAGGGACGCGCGTTGTCGTCGACGCAGGTACGAACCTGGGGGATCGCACGCACGTCCGATTGGGCCTGCGGCCCGCAGAGTGCTCGCTGAGCACGGTGAGTGAGGCGGACGCCGATGGCACTGTCGTCGTCGCCGAGCCGCTCGGGAACGCGACTGACATCCTCGTGCGTATCGGCGGGGACAACTTCATCGTCCGCGCCGCGGGCTTCTCGGACCTGCGCCCCGGGGACCCGGTGCGGATCGACGCCGCTGGGGTCGCGGTCCATTTGTTTGATGCTGAGACGGGCGACCGGATCAGTGAGTAATCGATGGGACAGGAGACGACCGGGAGGCGTTCTGGGGCATGGTCGTGGAGGCCATCCGCGTGCTGGGGTGAGGGGGCGCCGGGGCCGAACGTGACCGGCGCGGGGCCCGTCCTGCAGGGGCCGCCGTCGATACACTCCCCGGGACGCAACCCCCACCGAAGGACGCAACGATGCTCACCGGAATCGACCCCCTGCTCAGCGGCGAGCTGCTGCGGATCCTCGACCACATGGGGCACGACGACACCCTGCTCGTGGCAGACGCGCACTACCCCTCCTGCCGCTCGGGCGCTCCGGTGATCGACCTGCCGGTGACCTCCCCGGAGGCCGTGCGCGCGATCCGCACCGTGCTCCCGCTGGACCTCTACGCAGGCCCGTCGGTCACCCTGATGACGCCCGAGCCCGGCACGGGCGAGGAGGTCCAGGCGCAGCTGACCGAGGCCGTCGCCGCACCCGATCAGGACCGCATCGAGTTCATCGACCGCTTCCCCTTCTACGAGCGCGCCGAGAAGATCTTCGCCGTGGTGCGCACGGCCGAGGTGCGCAAGTACGGCTGCATCATGATCCGCAAGGGCGTGGTCGGCGACGAGGAAGGCCCCGAGGCCTGAGGGCCGCGAGAACGCCATGAGCGACATGCTGATCGTGGGCCACCGCGGCGCGATGGCCCACGCACCCGAGAACAGCCTCGAGTCCTACGCGCTCGCCGAGCAGGCGGGCGTCGACGAGATCGAGCTCGACGTGCGCCTGAGCGCCGACGAGCAGCTCTTCCTCCTGCATGACGCCACCCTCGATCGCGTCGCCGGCGACGACTCCGCCCGCGAGCTGGGGCCGGTCGCCGATCTGACGCTCGCGCAGCTGCAGTCCGTGGTGCTCGACTCCGGGCGCGGCGTCGTCACCCTCGCCGAGATGTACGACGCCACCAGCACCGGCATCCAGCTCGAGATCAAGGCACCCGAGACCGTCCCCTATCTCGCGCGGTTCTTCGCCGAGCGCCCCGCCGATGCCGAACGCACATTCCTGATGAGCTTCAAGGAAGACACTCTGCGTGAGGCCGCGGAGCTGATGCCGCAGGTGGCCCGCGGCATCATCCGCAAGGACCTCGCCACCGCCAACGCCTTCGAGGGCGGCTGGCGCGGCCTCGTCGATCGCGCCCGGGCGCAGCGCCTCGCCGTGGGCCTCCTGGGACTCACGGAGCAGGACTCCGCGGAGATCCGCGGGGAGGGCCTCGAGCTGCACGTGTGGCCGATGCAGTCGCTCGAGGACATGCGCGACGCGGTGCGTCTGCAGGCCGACGGCACCACCTCCGACGACCCGGCCCTCGCCCTGCAGTGGCGCCGCGAGGTGGTGGGAACGGAGTAGTCAGCCCGCCGCGGGATCGATCCCTGCGGCGTGGTGGTGCCTACGCGCGCTCACCCGTCGGACCGCGAGAACCGGTTGGTCATCAGGTTGCTCGTCGTGTGCAGGACGGACGCCAGCAGGGTGTCGGTCTGTTCACGGATCTGCTCGGCGATCCGCGTGTTCGTCGCTGCGAGGCGCGCCGAGACGTCGCTGTCGGCAGGAGCCTTGCCTGCCCCGGAGCCGTCGCCGTCGGCCATGCCGCCGCCGGCCGATCCGACCTCCTGATCGGCCGCATGCACCGCCGCGCGGCCGAGGGCCTGCGTGGCGAGCTGGTACTTCTCGATCTCAGGGATCACCTCGGAGAAGTGCGCGTCGGCCAGTGTCGCGATCAGGCGCGATGTCCAGTAGAAGCTGTCGGTGTCCACGCGCGCGGTGGTCGTCGAGAGATAGGCGGGCGCTTCGCCGACGTTCGTGAACATCGGGATCAGCGTGTTGAACGGGTTCGAGGCGAAGCAGACCCACTGCAGGCCGCGGGAGGCCTCGGGCCGGTCAGGACGAACCTGCAGGATCGCCAGCGCGTTGTGGCGGTTGATGCCGATGGGCCGGAACGCGCGGCGCTCGGCGTCGGTGCCGCGCGGGGAGTACGGGTCGAACACCGTGCCCTGGTAGTGCGAGCTCAGCACGTCCTTGACGTCCTCGACGGTGAGGCGGCGCTCCGGCCGGCGGCTCCACGGCAGATCGTCGGAGTCAGGGTTGCTGTGGCGGCCGGGCCCGTCCCAGTCCTCGCTGGTGGGGTTGAGCATGCGCTGCATGGACCAGGCGCGGGGCGTGTTGTAGACGTGGTCGTGATCCGAGTGCGAGCCGAACGCCTCACGCGGATTGAAGGTACGGCCGACGGTGCTCGTCGTCCCCGTCGCGTCCGCGGTGGTATCGGCGGCCTGGTCCGTCCCCGCCACGGCGGAGAACCCCGCCCCCGCGCCGGCGCGCAGCGTGAGGTCGAGGTGGTGGGTCTCGAGGAACTCGCGCAGGTCGGGGCTCGCCAGGTGGTCGCGGCCCTCGCCCTCGGCGTCCTCGAGGTCGAAGAAGTCGATGCCCAGCTGGTTCGGCATCGTCACGTAATGGTCCTCGGGCACGCGCTTGGCGATCCAGTGGTGACCGCCGACGGTCTCGAGCCACCAGGCGTCCTGCGCATCGGAGAAGGCGATCCCGTTCATCTCGTAGGTGCCGTGCTCGGCGAGCAGCGCGCCCAGGCGCTCGACGCCCTCGCGGGCGGAGCGGATGTAGGGGAGGACCAGCGTCACGAAGTCCTCCTCGCCGAAGCCACCCGCTTGCTCCGGCCGATGGTCGGCCTCACCGCCGGTGCCCGATCCCGGGATGTGCTCGACGAGAGGGTCGGCGCCGAGCACGCGGGCGTTGGTCGTCAGCGTCTCGGTCGCGCTCATCGCAACGTTCGCGGCGTTGATGCCCGCGCAGCCCCAGATGCCCTCGTCGGGCAGCGCGTTGGGGATCGAGGTGTAGCGCAGCGGGTCGCCCGGCAGCTCGATCGTGCGCCGGCCGATCACGCTCGTGTAGGTGCGCGGCTGGTCCTCGGGGTGCACCACGACCACGCGCTTGGGGTCGAAGTTCCCGTTCGAGGAGTCCTCGGTGCGGGCGATGATCGGGGAGCCGTCGGCGCTGGCGGCGCGGCCGACGAGCAGCGTGGTGCAGGGCATGAGGGTCTCCTCGGCGTGGGGCGCGATGGCGGCCCGGTGCGGGTCCGCGTGCTCTGCCACGGTAGTACGGGAGGGAGAGGTAAGCCGGTGCGTCGATCGGGATCAGGGCGTAGCGTTCGCGTATGAGCCGCACGCCTCGCACCGAGCTGGATGAGTCAACGCCCCGCGCTCTCGCGCGGGCGGATTCCGGCGCTCTTCGGGTCCGCTCCGAGCACGGTGTGCCGCAGATCAGCACCCCGATTCGCGACTGGAGCACCGAGGAGATGCTCGAGGACATGCGCGGAGACCGCTTCTGATCGGTATGAGCATCCCGGCGGTATGACCCAGCAGGCCGCCACCATGGACACCGCCGACGGTCCGTGCTTCGCTCACGGCATGGACATCGCACATCAGGTGGTCGTGTTCGACGCAGCGGAGCTCGAACCCGAGAGCACGTTCTGGGCAGGAGTCCTCGAGGGCGAGGTGGACGTCGAGGACGACTGGCACATGATCACGGTCGACGGAGCACCCAAGGTCGGCGTGCAGCTCGCGCCCGACCACGTCGCCCCCGACTGGCCCGAGGAATCCCGCCCGCAGCAGATCCACCTCGACCTCTACGTGCACGACTTCCCCACGGCCCACGAGAAGGTGATGGCGCTGGGAGCGCGCGTGCTCAAGGAGGCGAAGGACGCGACCCCGAACGCCGACTTCCAGGTCTACGCCGACCCGGCCGGGCATCCGTTCTGCCTGTGCATCATCACCTGACCGGCGGCGGCTCAGGGAGGGTCCACTGGAACCTGTATGGGCTTCCGGGCGCTGGATAGTCTCGCCGGGTCAGCGAGATGAGCCCGAACCGTCGAAGGAGTTCTCATGCAGACCGATGTGACGTTCCCCAGCCAGGGCGAGACGATCGCCGGGACGCTGTTCGTCCCGGACGATGCGCAGGGCGCCGGCCCCGCGATCGTGATCAGCCATCCTTTCGGCAGCGTGCGCCAGCAGTCGCCGATCAACTACGCCACGCGCCTGGTCGAGCAGGGCCTCGTGGTCCTCACCTTCGATGCCGCCTACCAGGGCGAGAGCACGGGCGAGCCGCGCCAGCTCGAGGATCCGTACGTCCGCGCGGAGAACGTGAAGGACGCGGTGAGCTACCTGACCAGCCGTGACGAGGTGGATCCCGAGCGGATCGGCGCCCTGGGCATCTGCGCCTCGGGCGGCTATGTGCCCTTCGCTGCTGCCACGGACCAGCGGATCAAGGCCGTGGCGACGGTGAGCGGCGCGGACGTGGGCGCCGTCTACCGGGCCCAGCCGGAGATGCTGCAGCAGCTGCTCGACGGCTCGCTGCAGGCCCGCACAGAGCGCACGCAGGGCCGGCAGGTCGAGCCGAGCCCGATGATCCCGATGACCCAGGAGGACGCCGACCAGCAGCCTGATCGATCGCTGTTCAAGGAGGCGTACTACTACTACCGCACGGATCGTGCCCGCGATGATCGCGCGCCGAACACGGTGGATCCGACGAGCTTCGACCGGATGGCCTCCTTCGACGCCTACCGGTTCGTGGACAGGATCTCCCCGCGTCCGCTGCTGATGGTCGCCGGCAGCGATGCGGACACCCTGCCGCATTCGCAGCAGGCCATCGAGGACGCCGCGGAGCCCAAGGAGCTGTTCCTGGTCGAGGGCGCTTCCCACGTCGACCTGTACGACAAGCCCGAGGCCGTCGACCCGGCCGTGGCGAAGATCGGCCCGTTCTTCACCCAGAACCTGGCCGCGATGAGCTGATACGTCCCGCGCGTGCACCCGCCGTGCACCGACTGCGAGAAGTCGTCGTTCTTCTGAACGGGAGAGGTAAGCCCGCCGATCACGCGCCCACCGAACCTCCTGCCTGCGCCTGCCGGGCACGCGTGACGAGCAGCTGCTCGATGCGGTCGGCGTCCTTGGGATAGGTCCAGTACAGGACGCTCACGAACAGCCCGTTCGCCAGCATCACGATGCCCGGCAGCCACAGCATCACGACAACCAGGCCGTGCGCCTGGCCGATGTAGCCCGCGAGCAGGTTGAAGATCGCGTAGGCGATCGCCTCGAACACGCTAAGCATCAGTGCGAACGCGGCCCCGCGCAGCTCCGGCGGGACCACGGCGGCGACGATCGGACGGTTCACCCCCGGGTTCAGGCCCTGCAGGAAGCCGAGCATGGCCCAGAAGATCGCGAAGACGCCGATGCCGCCCCAGTCGACCTGCGTGGCGATGATCGCGACGATCCCGAAGGCGATCTGCGCGAACTGCAGCACGGTGAGGCGGCCGCGGCGGGGGAACGCCTTGTGGAGCGCGTCGGTGACGATGCCGCCGCCCAGGGTGCCCACTGTGTAACCGATGCCGAAGGGGAGGGTGACCACGGCGGCGACGGCGGTCGTGAAGCCATAGGTGCTGACCAGGAACACGGTTCCGAAGGAGCCGATCAGCAGGTGACCGCTGACCAGGCGCTGGATCAGCATGATCACGAAGGTGGGGATCCGCAGCATCTGGCGGATCTTCGCCCAGGTGAGCTTCTCGTCCGCGGCGCGCTGCTCGGGGGTGAGGGCGACCAGCGTCGGCTCGCTAGCGCCCACGCCCGGATCGCGGAAGAACGCGAAAACGAGCAGTGCGAGCACGATCATCACGGCGCCCCAGAGGAAGAACCCCCACCGCCAGCCGTTCTCGATGGTCGAGAGACGTCCGAGCAGGGGCCCGGCGACGGAGCCCAGCAGGCTGACGGCACCCCACGTGTATCCGGAGGCGCGCCCGCGCAGGGGCGCGTCGAACAGGTCGATGGTGATCTCGGAGACCAGCGGCAGGGCCGCGGCGACGAACACGGCGGTCACGGCGTAGCCCAGCAGCAGCGTGACGAAGCCGGTCGCGAATCCGGTCGCGATCGTGACGAGGCCGGCGGCGGCCGTCGTCAGCACGAAGGTGGTCTTGCGGTTCGTGCGCCGCGCGACGAACGCCCAGAACGGGCCGAACACGACCGTCACGCACTTCCCGACCGCGACCAGCACCCCCAGGGCGCTCAGCGGCAGGGCGAGCGCCGCGAAGATCACCGGGGCGAGCGTGCTGATCACGCTGGACTCGTTGTTGTCGGCGAACAGGGTCCCGCCGATCAGGGCGAGCTTGCGCCAACGTCCGGGGACGTAGCCCGCTGGACGCGCCGAGGCGGGGGCAGGGCGAGTGGTGGTCACGGTCGATCTCCTCATCGAGATGTGGGGGTGCTGCGCGAGGTGCTGCGAGAAGAGGCGGGCAGGGAGAGGGAGAGAGGGGAACGGGGCCCGCCGTCGGGCCCGTCGAGGGGTCTCAGGCGCGAGCGGTCGCGCTGATTCGTGCGTGGATGCTGAGAAGGACGTCGCGCCTGAGAGCCGGGGAGAGGGCGGCCAGCTCGACGAGGGTCGAGGTGCCCGCCAGACGGGTCAGGGACTCGGCCGCCGGGCCGATGGCTTCACAGATCGCTGCTGCGGCCTCCCCGTCGCGCATCAGCTCCGCGAGTGTCCGGGTCGCCACGGGGGATCCGGGCGGGAGGTCATCGGCCGACGGCGGTGGGGCGATGGACGCGAGGTAGGCCGGATGCTGGCGGCGGGCGAGCAGGTGCTCCGGGCCCACCGGGCCGTGCTCGGGAACGCCCAGCCGCTCGTACTGCGAGGGCGGTGCGTCGGCGGCACGCAGGGCCTCGAGGAGCAGGTCGATCATGCGCAGTTCGAGCTCGTCGTCGAGGATCGGCGAGGTCTGCTCGGGATCCGCGGCGAGGTCGAAGAGGACGGTGCCGAGCGCGGCCGGGTTCCCGACCGGGCTGCCGGGCAGGCGCAGCACCGGCACCCCCTGGGTGAAGGAGAGCGGCGGGTGCAGCTCCGCCGCACGCAGTTCGGCGGGGGAGAAGCGGCGGTCCATGTGGGTGGGCATCAGCGTGTGCTCGAACAGCGGTGTGTTGTCCTCGGTGACGCACGCGCGCATGTAGACGAAACGGCCGTCGGTGACGTTGACGTGCCCGCCGAAGGTCCCGAACAGGGCGTGCTCGCGGATCGAGGAGTCGTCCCGCAGCGTGGGCAGCAGGGACCTGCCCTGCATGCGCTCGGTCGGGGCGAGACCGAAGAGGTCGAGCAGCGTGGGGCCGAGGTCCACTGTCTGCACGAGGCTCTCCCGCTGCGCCCCCGCGGCCCCGGCGCCGGGATCCCAGACGAACAGCGGGGTGTGGATGTTCTCGTCGTACCAGTGCTGGACGTTCTTGCCCCACCAGCCGTGCTCTCCCAGCAGGAAGCCGTGGTCGGTGCAGACGATCAGCGCGGTGTCCTCCCACAGGGAGTCCGCGTCGAAGCGGTCCAGGATCCTGCCCAGCGAGGCGTCGCACATGCTCAGCAGCGCCGCGTACTCATCGCGCACCCGCGTCGTGGTCGCGGCATCCTCGTCGGCCTTCTTGTAGTCGGGCCAGTCGGTGCGTCGCGGATCCTCGGGGGCCAGGCCGTACAGGCGCCGGTGCTCGGCGTAGGAGAAGAACGGCTCGTGCGGATCGAAGCACTCGATCTGCAGCAGCCAGTCGTCCTGGTCGGCATTGGTGGCGAGGAACTCGAGGCCCGCCTCGACGGTGCGGGTCTGGGGGTGGTCCTTCGGGTCCTGCAGGTACTGACGGTTGACGAGGTCCTGGCGCCACAGTCCGTGGCGCATGACGCGGGTGGTGCACGCCGGGGGCTCCGGATCGGCGACGTGCCCCTTCCAGGAGTCGCCCTCCTGGCCGCGGAAGAACTCGTAGGAGTCGAAGCGGTTGTGGTAGGTCGCGCCGCCGTCCTCCCAGTAGTGCTGGTGGTCGGTGACCAGGTGCGTGTAGACGCCGTGCTCGGAGAGCATCTGCGGGACGGAGTCGTCGAACGGTTCGAGCGGACCCCAGGAGCGGTGCAGGAAATTGTGGCGCCCGGTGTGCAGCTCGCGGCGAGCCGGCATGCACGGCATGCTCCCGCCGTAGCAGGTGCGGAACTGTGCCGTGTGCTCGGCGAGCCGGGAGAAGTTCGGGGCGTGGACGCCCTCGGCGCCGTACGGGGGTAGGAACCGTCGGTTCAGGCTGTCGAACAGCACCATGACGGCTCTCATCGGCGGGTCCCGGGAGCGGCATCGGCGGGGGCGTCGGCGCCATCCGCGGAGTCGGCCGGTGCGGCCGCGCCCTCGGGGAGTCGCGCGGCGAGGACTTCCTGCAGGTTCTCGAGCCAGGAGATCCACTGGTCGATCGAGGTCTCGCCGAAGCGGTTGAGCTCGTCGCTGACGACGCCCAGCGTCTCGACGTCGATCTCGGGGCGGGCGGCGGTGCGCAGGTGGTCCTCGGCGCGGTCGCGTCCACGGTTCTTGCGCACGGTGCGTCGGCGCTCGGTGAGCTCCTGCTCGACCAGCTCGAGGGCGCGGGGGAGGTCGAGCATCGCCGCCACCCGCAGACGGGCGGAGAACTCCGGGTCCTGGAAACGACGGGGAGGGGCGTAGAGGGAGCGCACCCAGCGCCGCAGACGCTCGAAGCCGGCGTCGGTGATGCTGTAGACCTTGCCGTCCGGAGCGCTCTCGCGGGGGTCGACCACGTGCTCGATCCAGCCCTCGGTCTCCATGCGGCCCAGCAGGCGGTAGATCTGGCTGGGGTGGCGGTCCAGTCCCGAGAACTTGCCCTCCACCCGGGTCCAGCGCGCGATGTCGTACCCGGTCATGGACCGTGCGGCCAGCAGTCCCAGCAGCGGGAACTCGAGCTTCATCTCTGCCTCCTCGTCGAGCGGACGCGCTCAACCTATGTGCAAAAGCGACTAGGTGCAAGTGCATCTAATCGCGTGAGCGACTATCGCTCCCTACCGCCGGGTAGTCGTGATGGATTCGAGACCTGGCGCGTGACGTGCCCGCTACCGCCGAGTCCGACATCTCTCCGATACTGCTCATCGAGCACCGCTCCGCACCGATGACGCTGCGGACGCGCCGATCCCGGCCCGCGGTGCCTTCCCCGCTCCTCAGAAAAGGGTCACGATGACTCGTCGCTTCAGCGCGCTCACCCGGAAGAAGAAGGTGGGCGTGATCTCCGCGCTCTCCTGCTGCGGCTGCGGAGGCCTGGCGTTCTTCCTCCTGTTCTCCCTCGTGGTGATGGGTGCGATCGTCAGTCCGACGACCACCCCCACCGACCCGCCCGTGGCCGCCGAGCAGGCGGCCGACCACAGCGACGCGACGCCGAGCGAGGAGCCCAGCGCCTCGCCGTCACCGACCAAGACGCCGACGACGAAGGCCGCCCCGACGTCGTCGCCCGCGCCTGAGAAGGCATCGAAGAAGCCGGCGGCCACCGCGGAGAAGAAGGCTGCGACGAAGCCCGCCCCGTCGAAGACCGCGAAGCCGAAGCCCGGCACCTCCACCGCAATCGGCGTCCTGGCGACCCTCGAGGTCAAGGGCCGCGCGCCGAAGACCGGCTACGACCGCGACCTGTTCGGGTGGCGCGAAGACGTCGACCACAACGGCTGCGACACCCGCAACGACGTGCTGCGACGCGACCTGCACGATGTGGTCCTGAAGCGCGGCACCGACGGCTGCGTCGTCGCCGCCGGGACGCTCGAGCCCTCGCCCTACAGCGGGGACGACGTCGCCTTCGACCAGCAGGAGGACAACTCCCTGGACATCGACCACGTGGTCGCTCTCTCGGACGCCTGGCAGACGGGTGCGTCGAGCTGGGACGAGGACACCCGCCACGAGTTCGCCAACGACCCGCTGAACCTGCTGGCCGTCGAGGACAACCTCAATCAGCAGAAGGGCGATGGCGACGCCGCGACCTGGCTGCCGCCGAAGCGCTCCTACCGCTGTGAATACGTCTCGCGGCAAATCGCCGTGAAGGCGAAGTACGACCTTTGGGTCAAGAAGGCCGAGAAGGACGCGATGAAGGACGTGCTCGCGGACTGCGACGACTACGCCGCGTTCTCGGGTGCCGTCGCGACGCCGGACCGGTGGGAGGGTGACAACGCCCGCGAGGCCGCCGCTGCGAAGCCGAAGCCGAAGCCGAAACCCACCGCGACGCACGCGCCGTCGAGGGCCACGTCGTCCTCGAGCGGCTCCAGCTCCGGTTCGCACTCCGGCTCCTCGGGCAGTTCCAGCAGCAGCTCGAGCGGTGGCAGCGGCTCGAGCGGCAGCAGCGGTTCGAGCGGTGGTGGCAGCGTCTACTACCAGAACTGCGATGCCGTGCGCGCCGCGGGCAAGGATCCGATCCACGCCGGTGATCCGGGGTACTCGCGCAAGCTCGACCACGACGGGGACGGCGTCGGCTGCGAGTGAGACGGCCGCCCAGCGAGGTCAGAACACGGCCAGCGGGTTGACCGGTAGCCCCGTCGTGCCCAGGATGCGCGGCGGGGCGAGGACGAGCAGGAAGCTCCAGCGCTGCCGGTCGGCGCACGTGCTCGCGAGGCCGTCGAGCTGAGCGACGTCCACCAGGGGCATCCCGAGCCTCGCCAGCGCGACCTTGTGCAGGGGCATCGGGGTGAGCAGCGGTCGCGCGTCCCCGATGTCGCCGACGTACACCGACACGTCGTGCTCGTGGAGCCACCCGACGGCATCCAGCGACAGCCCGGGCACGGCTTGATCGAGCGGCTGGTCGATGTCCCATCCGCCGCGGATCACGATCGCATCGCCCGGGTGCAGCGAGGTGCCGGTTCGCTCGAGCGCCGCGTCGAGGTCCTCCGCACCGACCAGGGTTTCCTGGGGGAGGGAATCGCCGTCAGGGGCGAGGTCCAGCAGCACGCCGCGGGTGAGGATGCCGCCCGTGAAGGCGTCGGCCGAGCCGTGGCCGACGCCGGTGGGTGTGACGGCCTCCCGCAGCGGCACGCCGGGATAGACCGAACCGTCGACGGGCTGGTGGGTGACCGCGTCCAGGTGGGTGAGCCCGGCGTTGTGGGTGTTGATCAGCAGGGAGTCGGTGATCGCGTGCGGGTCGAAGCCGTTGAAGTTCACCATCTGCAGCACCGGTGCCGGCATCCGCGCCGGCGTCGCGACCGGCGAGAGACCGGCGGTCAGAGCGGTGGGCCGGGTGGCGCGGGCAAGGCTCACCGAGACGCCGTCTCGGACCTCGAGGGCGGCCCGGGCGCGCGCCGCGTCGTCGATCAGGTTCAGGGTGCCGAGCTGGTCGTGGTCGCCCCAGCGGCCCCAGTTGGTGGGCAGGTCCTCCGTGCTCACGCCTGGGCCGCCGTCCCCGCGGTCTTCTCCGGGTCGGCGCCGAGGTGGGACACGTGGTGCACGGCCGCCTGCAGAGCGTCCTCGCCCGTGCCCCGCGCTGCGAGGTAGCCGTCGGGTCGCACCAGGATCCACTCGTCGTCGGTGGCGGCGAGGGTGGCCTGGATACGGCCGTCGGGATCGCTGATCAGCACGCCGGCAGACTGCTCACCGGGACCCTCGAGGCGGCGACTGATCGTCACCGCCTCCAGCCAGTCCGGGAGCGGGGCAGCCTGCGCCGGTTCGTGCGCCGAACCCGGGCGCGTCGAGACATCCGTGCCCTGCTCCGCGAAGCGCAGCAGATGCCAGGCAGGGGTGCGGAGCGTCACGAAGCGCCGTCCAGCCGGGGGTCTGCGCGTCGGCCGCGTGGATCTGCGGGAGGCGCTCACCGGGCCGGGGCCCGCGGGCCGGGAGCCCGACGGGCGTCAGGTCGGACGGGGTCGCCCGCGCATCCGCCAGGGTCAGCGGGCTGTCCGTGTAGGCGATCTGCAGGCCGGACATACCGCGGATCAGGCCGCGCTCGAATCGGCGATGCGCGGCCTCGGCTTCCTCGGCGGACTCGGCAGAGTCGGCGTCTCGGGTGCCCCTGGCATCCCTGGCGTTCTCCGGCGCGGGTGCCGAGGTCTCGGCCTGGCGCTCCGCGTCATCGACTATGACGGTCGCCATCATGCGGCCGGTGGATTCCAGGAGCGCCTGGCCGACGGGGACCCGCTCGGCGTCGTAGGTCTCCAGCAGCGCGGCGTCGGCCTCGCCGCGGAGCACCATGGCGAGCTTCCAGGCCAGGTTGTAGGCCTCCTGGACGCCGGTGTTCAGCCCCTGTCCCGAGGCGGGGGAGTGCACGTGCGCGGCATCGCCGGAGACGAAGCAGCGGCCGACGTGCATCGCCGGCACCGCGCGCTGCTGGATGGTGAATCGCGAGGCCCAGCTGGGTTCCTCGACGTGGGTGTCCTGCCCGAGGGCCTGCGTGAGCTTGGCACTGAACTGCCGCGCGATCGCGCCCGGATCCTCCGGGTCGCCGGCCCCCGTCGTATCCAGCAGCCGCCACTTCCTGGCCTCCGGGAAGGCGAACAGCATGACGGCGCCGCCGCCGGGGAACAGCCAGTGCACTCCGTCGCGATCGACGCCGGTGTCCACGATCGCGTCGGCGATCAGCCAGGTGTGCGCGGATTCGCCCTCCAGGGGCAGGTCGAGCGCCTTGCGGACGGTCGAATGCCCTCCGTCGCAGCCCCACAGATAGCGGGCGCGCACCGTCTCACGGCCAGCATCGCCCTCGGGGTGCTCCTCGCGCCCGGGGGAGCGCAGCACAGCGGTGACACCATCGTCGTCCTGCTCGAAGGACTCCAGCGCGGTGCCCCACTCGAGGTCGACCCCGTGGACGGCGACCTGCGCCCGCAGCGCACGCTCGAGCACCACCTGGTCGACGTTGAGCAGGAAGGGGAAGCCGGTGGGGGCGCCGGTGAAGTCGAAGTCCAGCCGGTCGGTGCCCTGCTCCTCGTGGCGGATGAATGCGTTGACCCGCGTGCCCTGCGGCGCGATCTCGCCCAGCAGCCCGAGCTGGTCGTAGGTCTCCAGGCTGCGGGCGTGGACCGCGAGGGCGCGACTGGTCGTCGCGGGCCCGTCGGCCGCATCGACCAGCCGGACGGAGACCCCGGAGCGGGCCAGGGAGAGGGCGGCCATCAGGCCGACGGGCCCGGCCCCGGCGATGAGGACATCGACGTCGTGTTCTGCCATGGGGTCCGAGATCTCCTCCGGTGTCGACCGAGCTGACACTGTGAGTGTGCCACCGGCGCGGTGGCCGCGAGGCGGCCCCGCTGCGAGCGACCGGCCTACTCCGCCAGGCCCTGCTCCCCGAACACGAGCGCGAAGAACTCCGTGACCACGGTCGCCTGCTCGAGGTCCTCGACGCCCCACGCCTCGAGGTGAGGCGCGTAGAACTCAGCGTGCAGACGCCTCCAGGTCGCGAGCGTCCGATCGCCCTCACCCTCCGCGTGAGCGATCCGTTCCGGGACGTCCCGGAAGGCATGGGTCTCGACGCTCTCGGTGCGCAGGATGCTGCGGGGCTCGCCGCTCGCGCCGAGCGCGACCCAGTGGTCGCCGACCCGGGGGAGGGGATCGCCCGCCGACTCGTAGTCCGCGAGGAGACCGCTCCCGGCGGTCTTCGTCCCGGCGAGGTAGAGGTCGATCAGGTGATCGGTGATCGCGGGACTGCCCGCGGGCTCGACGATCACGCGGCTGTTCCGGAGGTCGTCGGCCTCCGCCGGCAACTGGTCGAGGTACGCCTGCCAGTAGCGCTGGTGCGCGGGAGCCAGGTCCATGCCCGCACCGTAGCCTCGGCCGACCGGCGCTTCCACCGCTTTCCGCCGCGGCGGGATCAGGCGCTCTGCGGCGCCGTCGTGCCCTGCGCGGCCTGCCGACGGTGCACCAGGTACGACGCCCCGACGATCCCGAGCCCTGCCACCGCGAGCACCACGCCCGTCCACGCGGGCGCGAGCAGGCCCCAGCCGGCGGCGAGCACCGCGGCTCCGAGCGCGGCGCCGGCGGAGTTGCCGATGTTCAGCGCCGAGTGCTGCAGGGAGGCGGCGAGTGAGGGCGCGTCGGGCGAGGCGTCGAGCAGGAACAGCTGCAGCGAGGGGCCCATGAACTGCGAGGTTACGGCGATCGCGAACAGCAGGGTCATGCCGGCGATCGCGGTGTGGGCGACGAGCGCGAACACGGTGAGGCTGAGGATCATGCCGATCAGCCCCAGGGTGATCGCGCCGTAGATGCTGTGGTCGGTGAGCCGCCCGGCGATGATCGTGCCCACGGTCATGCCCACCCCGAAGACGAACAGGGCGATCGGCACGGCGCGTTCGCTGAGGCCCAGCACGCCGGGCACGATCTCGCCGATGTAGCTGTAGACGGCGAACATGCCGCCGAAGCCGATCGCGCCGATGCCCAGGCCGAACCACACCTGCGCGCGGCGCAGGGCGCGCAGCTCGCCGAGCATGGAACCGGCGACGGCGCTGCCGCCGGGCTCGGGCACCAGGCGCCAGATGGCGACCATGGAGGCCGCGGCGATCACCACGACGATCACGTAGGCCGCACGCCAGCCGACGCTCTGGCCGAGCGCCGTGGAGGCCGGGACGCCGAGCATCGTCGCGATGGTGAGGCCGAGCATGACCCGGGAGACCGAGCGGGCGCGCCGGCCGGGAGGGGAGAGGCGCGCGGCGACCAGGGCGGCGACGCCGAAGAAGGCGCCGTGGGGGAGGCCCGCGACGAAGCGCGCGAGCGCGAGCACGCCGAACGTCGGCGCCAGCGCGGAGGCCAGGTTCCCCACGCCGATCAGGGCGATCAACAGCATCAGCAGCCGGGCGCGGGGCATCCTCGCCGCGGCGATCGTCACCGTCGGCGCACCGATCACGACGCCGAGCGCGTAGAGGGTGATGAGCATGCCCGCCTGCGGGACGCTCACGGAGAGGGAGCGGGCGATCTGGGGCAGCAGCCCCATGGACGCGAACTCGGTGGTGCCGATCGCGAAGGCGCCGAGCCCCATCGCGAGGATGACCAGGCGCAGCCGTGAGGGATCGAGCGGGGCAGGCTGCGCGGCGGACGGCGAGGCGGGGGACGAGGTCACGGGGCTCCAGCGCGGATCGGTTCTGCGGGTCATCGCTGCCGACGCTGGGAGCGGTGGGGACCCATCGATCCTATAGAGCCTGGCGGGGCTGCGTGCGGATGGGGGCTTCTCCCCATCCGCACCTTCCCCGCACAGGAGATTTCCTGACATTTCCATGGGATCCTGTACCCACGCCCATGCTCCACAGAAGGAAGTGTCATGAGTTCGTTCCTCGGCATCGGGATCATCGGGTTCATCGCCCTGATCCTCGTCATCCTCCTCGTCATCGCGGTGATCGCGTTCTTCGTGATCCGCGGCTGGATCAAGGTCGCCCGCGCCGACGAAGCGCTCGTGATCTCCGGCAAGAGCCAGAAGAACGAGGACGGCTCCACGTCCGCGACCACCGTCGTGGTCAACGGCAAGGCGATCGTCAACCCGATCACCCAGCGTCATGAGGTCATCTCGCTGCGCCAGCGCCAGGTGAACATGCGCGCCGAGGCGCAGTCGGCCGACAACGTGACCGTCGCCGTGGACGCGGTCGCTCTGGTGAAGATCGGCTCGGACAACACCCTGGTGCGGCGGGCGGCCGAGCGCTTCGCCTCCCAGGACGACGCCATCGAGTCCTTCACCCAGGACCAGCTCGAGGGCGTGCTGCGCGGCGTGATCGCCCAGCAGTCGGTGATCTCGCTGATGCGTGACCGCAAGGTCTTCTCCGAGCAGATCGCCGAGACGGTGATCCCCGAACTGCGCGAGCAGGGCCTGATCCTCGACTCCTTCCAGATCCGCGGGATCACCGACGGCGTCGGCTACATCCAGTCCCTGGGCGCCCCGGAGATCGAGGCCAAGCGCCAGGCCGCGGAGATCAGCCAGACCAACGCCGAGCGCGCGGTCGCCAAGGAGCGCATCCGCAACGAGGAGCAGAACCTCGTCGAGCAGCAGGCGCTGGATACCAACCGCGCCAACGCCCAGGCCGAGGTCGGCCGCGCCCAGGCCCAGGCCGAGCAGGCGCAGGCGCTCGCCGGCGAGAAGTCCCGCCAGGAGGTGCTCCAGCAGCAGGCCGAGAACAAGCAGGCCCAGCTGGATGCGGACGTCAAGCGCGTGGCGGACGCCGAGCTGTACCGCCGCCAGAAGGACGCCGAGGCCGCGGCCTTCGAGCAGAGGCGTCAGGCCGAGGCCCGCGCCGAGGTCGCCGAGGCCGACGCCCGCGCCGTGAAGCTGCGGGCCGAGGCCGACGCCGAGTCCCAGCGCCTCGCCGGTGAGGCGCGCGCGACCGCGATGCGCGCCGAGGCCGAGGCGCTGCGCGAGAACCAGGAGGCGCTGCTGGCCCAGCGCGTCGTCGACCAGCTGCCCACCCTCATGGACACCTTCGCCAAGGGCTACGCGCAGATCGGCAAGATCACCGTGGTCAGCTCCGACGGCAACGAGGGTGACGTGGCCGGCAAGCAGTTCTCCGGCGAGTCCGCCGGGGCGCTGCGCGGGATCTTCGACACCGTCGAGTCCACGCTCGGCCTCAGCATCCCCGACCTGATCCAGGGCCGCGCCGTCGGTGCCGCCCAGGGAGAGGCGCAGGGCGCGGCGATCGGCGAGGCGCTGCGGGAGCAATCGGGTGGCCGAGGCGCCTCCTCGCAGGGCTCGCACCGGGCGGCGTCGGCAGCCGGGGTGCAGAATCAGGAGTCCGGCAGCGATGAGGCCGGCACCGGCAAGCCCGCGGCCGACGGGCCCGGCGCCGGCGTCGTCGACGCCTGATCTGCCCGCTCACTGCTCGAAGGGGAGTCTTCGTGGAACATGTCGACGTGGCCGGCCACAGCGAGCCGATCTCCATGTCCGGGGCGGCGGCACGGATGCTGCGCGACCGCCTGGGGGAGGCCCGCGAGAAGCGCGGCGCCGAGGCCGCGGAGACCCTCGAGGGTCTCGTCGGCAGGCGGCTGGGCACCCTGCTCGAGAGCGGGATGCCCAGCATCGATGTGGCGACCATGCGATCCGTCGTCGATCACGTGGAGATCCCGGCCGAGGACGATGACGAGGCCACCGGGATCGGGCGGGCACTGCAGGGGATCAAGGACCGTCTGGCGCAGCGGGGTGGGCCCGCGCGCTGACGTGCGAGACGGTCAGGCCGCCTGGTTCACGAGGTGATCGCCCTCCATGTTGGTGACGGTCTTGACGCCGAGGGTGAGCACGTCGCCCGTCGTGGTGTTCTCGTAGGTCACGTAGACGTGGCCGGCGGCGCCCTGGACATCGGTGCGATGCCAGTGCTTGGCGGCGCCCTCGTGCTTGACGATGTTGC
The DNA here is from genome assembly GCF_003130585.1 of Brachybacterium endophyticum. GTDB lineage: Bacteria > Actinomycetota > Actinomycetes > Actinomycetales > Dermabacteraceae > Brachybacterium > Brachybacterium endophyticum. Next base: position 417,802 of record NZ_QFKX01000001.1, read on the forward strand.
TGCGCGCGGCGGCCGTCGTGTCGCGGTTGAAGTCGATGTCATTGCCGACGCCGAACTCCCGCATGGTGCGGTCCGCGTAGGCGACGGGGCTGATCGTGCTCCCCTCGGACTCCGATGCGGCCGGGGTCGCCGGGGCGGCCACAGCCGCGGGAGCCGACACGGCCCCCGCGAGACCGACGGCGGCGATGGCGGCGAGATGGCGGATGCGGAACATGATCGATCAATCCTTCTGCAGGTCAGTGAAGGAGCGTCGCCTGGCGCAGAAAGTCACGTCCGCCGACGTCCAGAAGTTCGAAAAGAACTTCCATGACCCACTCTTTGCCAACGCATGACCTGATGTCAAGGGGTGGGGTTGGGGTGATCGGCGGGTCGCGCGGGCAGCCACACTGACCGTTCTCGGTAAGCGGCTAGCAGTCGCCCTGCTCATTCGGCCCCGTGCTTCTCCACGTCGCAACGCAAGTCAGCAACGCTTCGAAGCGCTTGCCCAGGCGCCCTCGGCGCGGGATGTCAGCACGAAGGCACGTCTCTGGTGGCGTAGTCAGGGCAGGGAAGGGGGTCGGTTCCTAGTTTCTGTTGAACCCAAAGGTCCGAGACATGAGAGCGTCCTTGTAATGGGCCTCGGAGTGATCGACGTCGGCCTTCGGCGTATCCGGACCGAAGACCCGAAGAATGCTGAACCGGAACGATGTGGCCCGGCTGATGTCTCCTCCCACGAGGGCTCGAAGGGCCACGTTGTCGCCGTGTCCGGTCCGCGCATAGCGACGCCATCTGCCGAGGATGCGTTCGGTCCCGTCTGCTTTGCCGACGTAGTGTTTCCCCGACGTTTCATCGGTGATCAGGTAGATCCCCTGCACGGAGCTCAGAGCGTGTTGCCATGCCCGGTACCGCGAGATCTCGACCATGTCCTGAAGCTCGGTGAAGGAGATGACCAAGCGGTCGAACCCCGGAAAAGCCACGGGAGCAGGATCGGAGATCTCGACGATCGGGAATCCTGCCGCAGCCACACCCTTCTTGGCCCAGTTGATCGTGTCGCCTGACCACTCCACGACGAGCCGCTGCCGCAACGAGCTGAGCAGTTCAGAGGGTCGGAGATCGAAGAATCGGTGCTTCGCTGTTGCCTCGGCGGGAAGATGACCGTGGTTCTCGAAAGCGGTGAGGAACCGTGAGCGGCGCTTGCCATCCGCCATGAACACGAGCCACAACGGCGGAGGAGAGGTCCCGACCTTGTTTCCGGGCTCTTGCCTGCGCGTGTAGGCGAGCACCTTTTCCGCCGTGAGATCGGCTGTGCCCGTGAGGCCGTCGGGAGTGAAGGTGTGCCGGACGGCGAGGACGTCGTCGAATCTCGTTTCGGCGGTCGTCAGGACTGTGCCCAGTGTGAGGCGTCCGGATCGGTCGGCTTCCGTCATGTTCGACCTCTCTACTCCTGGTCACATCCCGAATGGTCGGTAAGCGGGCGACTTTCGGGCCTGCTGTGTGGGAACGAAGCGTATGGCACGGCGACGGTGTAGATGGCCCGAATGTCGCGGGGTGTCTGTGGTCTCAGCGGGCGCCGTCGGCGTCGTGGTCGCTCCGGTGGCCGCGTCACTCCCGGTCTTCCGTCAAACTCCCCGTCGGCAACCAGTCCGCCCCGAGCAGCTGCGCAACATCGCTGAGCCCCTCGGTATCCCCGCCCACGGTGTCGGAGGCCGCGGCGATCCGCTCCACCATCACCTTGCTGACCTGCTCCTCGACGGTGTCCTGGGCGAAGGCGATGTGCCAGGGCGAGACCTGGTGGTCGCGGTGGGTGCGACCGGTGACCTGCCGACCCGCGATGCCTGAGAAGCGGGCCTGGTGGAAGAGCCCGACCCGCGGATCGGTGCTGGCCTGTCGGCCGTCTGCGAGGGTCTCGCCGGCGTGCAGGCTGATCGAGGCGACGGTGGTGAAGACGCAGACCTTCGCCTGCCCGGTCTGGAACCGCAGCCGCTCGGCCTCGGCGTCGAAGCGGTCGCGGCCGTAGATCGTCGCGACCTCGAGGCCGGCGTCCTGCAGACGCTCGGTGATCGGATCGGCGGCGGTGCCCACGAACTCGACCGAGCACGCGACCTGCCGCTCGGCCTCGACCTGCTGGGCGATCCAGGCGACCGTCGAATCGACCCGGATCAGCCCTGCCTTCTGCCGGAAGCGCAGCAGCGCCGCCCGCCCCTTGGCGGTGTTGCGACCGCGCCGGGCCACGTCCATCTCGCGGCAGAACTCGCCCCACTCCGCTTCGTACGCGCTGCGCTCGGCCTGCGTGAGCGCCACCGGCATCCCCGAGATCGGCACTGGCCCCCAGGGCGCTGCGCGGTGCAGCATGGCGGGCGGCTGCGCCTCCTGGAGCCAGCTGCGCACCCGCGCCAGGTCCGTGGTGCGCCGGGTGGCGTCGGTGGTCCAGGTCGCGCCGTAGCGCCCCCGCTCCACGCCGACCCCGTGGCGTTCGAGAGCGGTGGCGAAGCTGTCGCCGGGCTTGGTCGCCGAGGTCCACTCGGTCATGGGCTCGTCGTGCACCTGCGCGTAGGCGGGCGCGAGGTAGGGCAGCTCGAGCGGGGTGTGGCCGGGCGTCGCGGTCGTCGTGATCACGAACGGCGCCTTCTCGTGCGCCCTGCCGTGTCCCGAGATCCGCGCCCAGAGCTTCCACCGCTTCGTCGTGGTGCGACGCAGGGCGTGCGCCTCGTCCGCGATGATCACGTCCCACGTATGTTCCGCGACCTTCTCCAGCCGGTCCCAGGTGATCACCACCCACTCCAGGCCGCTGTCGCCGAGCGCCGTGATGGTGCGGCTCCAGTGCCCGATCGTGATCGCGGCGGGCCGGTCGGCGACGACGAGCACCCGCCGGGCATCGCGCAGGGAACCCACCGCGCTCGCACCCAGCACGGCGGAGATCGTCTTGCCGACGCCCGGCTCGTCGGCCAGCAGGAACTGCCGACCGCCGGCAGCGGCGCGCTCGGCGATCGCGTCGGCCGCCTCGTACTGGTTCTGCCGGGGCTCGAGATCCTCGGCCGGCTCGGGATTCGGGGTGGGGTCCTCAGGGTTGATGGTGTTCTCGAGGAACCGGCCCAGGGTGTGCGGTCCGGGCGCGTAGGGCTTGAGGTGCTCCGGCAGGGTGCGGCCGACGTGCAGGTGCATCCGGACCGCCGGATGCCAGCTCGCGCCCTCGACCTGGGTGCCGTAGGGGACGTCGAGGATCCAGAGGCGTTCGCCGGGGCCGACGAAGGGGAGGTCGGGCGGGGTGCTGCGCGAGGACTTCCGGCGGTGCGAGGAGCTGCTCCTACGGGATGCTCCGCCGCGCCGACGGGTGCTGGAGCGACGGGAGGTGGCCACGGCTCGAGGCTACCGGCCTGCGCGGATGGACCCCGCGAGCGCAGCGCTGGGTGACGGTTCGCACCGGTTGGTCGACGCCGTCACCGTGCCTGATCGGCGAGTGCTTCCACCACGGTCTGTGCGAGGAGGACAGCGCCGTCCCGCACTGCCTGGTCCGCCGCGGGCGTGGCAGCGGCATCCGCGAACCCGGGCTGATGATTCACGGCGGGCAGGGAGTCGATGCAGAGATAGGGGTGGAGCGCTCGGACGCGTTGGGACACGTTGCCCATATCCGTCGAGGCTGTCGCCATGCCGCGCGGCCCGTCCTCTGCGAGATCCATGTCCCGTCCCTGTGCGGCGGCGAGGCGCGTGAAGGTCTCGGCGAGCTCGAGGTCGTTGTGGAACTCGGCGTAGCGGGGGCTCGTCTCCCGCAGCTCCCATGAGCAGCCGGTGGCGATCGCCCCGGCTTCGAAGCAGCGGCGGACCCGCTCGAAGGCGAGATCGAGCTCGTCGAGCGAGTCCGCGCGCACGTACCAGGATCCTCTTGCGCTCCCAGGGATCGCGTTCGGTGCCGTGCCCGCCTCCTGGACGATGCCGTGGATGCGGAGGGAGTCGGGGAGCTGCTGGCGCAGCAATCCGATGGCGACCTGGGCGACGGTGAAGGCGTCCGCCGCGTTCACGCCCAGGTGCGGGTAGGCGCCGGCGTGCGAGGCCGTCCCCTGGTACTCGACGTCGAAATGGGCGACGGCTCGGGGCCTGGCGAGCACGGCATCCGCCGGCCCCGGATGGATCATCAGAGCCGCCTCGAGGCCGTCGAAGCATCCGGCCCCGAGCATCGGGATCTTGCCGCCGCCGCCCTCCTCCGCCGGGGTGCCGAGCACCCGGATCCGCAGGTCGAGCTCATCCGCCACGGCCTGCAGCGCGTGGGCGGCGCCGAGCGCGGCGGCGGCGATGACGTTGTGGCCGCAGGCGTGACCGAGCCCCGGCAGGGCGTCGTACTCGGCGACCAGGCCGATGGTCCTCGAGCCTGTGCCGTGCTCGGCCACGAAGGCCGTGGGCAGGCCCGCCACGCCGAGGGCCACCTCGAAGCCCCACGCCTCCAGGCGGCCGGTCAGCACGGCGGCGGACTCGTGCTCGTTCCACGCGGTCTCCGGGCGGGCATGAAGGGTGTGGCTGACGGCCAGGAGATCGTCGAGCATGCCGTCGACGCCCGCCTCGACAGCGTGCAGCAGCGTCGCGAGGTCGGGCGCGCTCGTCGTCTCCGTCATCACTCGTCCCCCGGCACACCGTAGGAAGGGGCAGCGGTGGGATCGAGGGCGCGTACTCGGTAGTCGGCCTTCTGGGGCATCCACAGCTCGAGCAGTCGGGCGATCTCGCCCAGCGGATCCTCGGCGTCGTCGACCCGCAGGTCCGTGGTCCGCCAGGGCACGTCCTCGACGACGGCGAGGCCGGCGGAGCGGATCGCTCCCGCCTCGCCGCCGGCATCGACGGCGGCCCGGAAGGCCGCCAGAAGGCGCCGTTCCAGGTCCTCGCCCGCACTCGCCTCGAACGCGTCGACCATCGCGGGGATCACGGACTCGTCGGCCAGCAGGTTCCCGGCGGCGACGCACTGGTCGCCGATCATGGCGGCCCGCGTCCCGAGCGCGTTCTGCCCGGAGTGCTCGGCCGTCTGCCCGTCGGCGTCGACCACGGTGAGCTGCCGGTACTCGGCGTGCGGCTCCTCGGCGAGGACGGCGGCGAGAGCAGCGTCTGCGGGGCTGCCTGCCTCGAGCCGGTCGAGCACGGCGGGGCCGAGGGCCGGGTTGGTGACGTTCTGGGAGGCGACGGCGCCGACGCCTGCCCGCAGGTGCAGACAGCGGGAGGCGACCGCCGGGCTCGAGGAGCTCACCACCATGCCCAGGGCGCCGGAGCGTGAGTCACGGGCGACGATCGAGAAGGTCACCGGGCCGCCCCCTCGTGATCGTCGGCCGGGTCGCTGATCACCGCGGTGGCGTCGATCTCCACGAGCCATTCGGGGCGTGCGAGCGCATCGACCACGAGACCAGTGGACACGGGGTGCACGCCCTTCAGCCAGCGGCCCATCACCCGGTACACGGTCTCCCGGAAGCGGATGTCGGTGAGGTACACGGTCACCTTCACGACGTCGGCGAGGCGGCTGCCGGACTCCTCCAGCAGCAGGGCGATGTTGGACATGGCCTTCTCCGCCTGGGCCTCCACGTCGCCGATGCCGACGGACTCCCGGGTATCGATGTCCTGTCCGATCTGGCCGCGCAGGTAGACGACGCCGCCGGCCACGACGGCCTGGCACAGGTCGTTGTCGAGGTTCTGCTCGGGGTAGGTGTCCTTCGTGTTGAAGGGGCGGATACGGGTGTGCGTGGTCATCGGATGCTCTCCTCCAGAAGATGCTGAGCGGGTGCGGACGGGGTCGGCGATGTCGATGTGCTCGACAGGGTCTGCGGGGCGGGTGCGTACTGCGCGTACCGGCGCCGGGTGTCGATGTGGTCGACGACGTGCATCGCGTCGTGCCATGTGCCCCAGATGAAGCTGGAACCGCGACGTGACAGCCAGGGCAGTCCCAGGAAGTAGATGCCGGCCTCCGTGGAGACGCCGCGCAGATGGGCGGGTCTGCCGGCGGCGTCGAAGGCGTCGACCTGCAGCCATGTGAAGTCCTGGGCGTACCCGGTCGCCCAGATGATCGTGGTGATGCCGGCCTCGTGAGGATCGATGGAGCGCACGGGATCGGAGACGCTCGCGGGCAGGGGACCCAGGTGGTGGGCCTCGGGCTCCTCGGGGAGGTCCAGACCGTTCGCCTCGACGTAGGCATCGGCCTCCTCCAGGAGCTCCAGCAGGTTGGCATCGCCGGCGGCGATGTTGCGCTGCAGGTCGTCGGCGAAGCGGATCGTGCCGTCCTGCGGGGCCTCGGTGCGTCCCACCAGCGTGATGCCTGCGGCCGCGAGCTCTCGGAAATCGACGGTGTGGCCGCCGCGGGCGCCGCTCACCGCGATCGTGACGTGGTCGGAGTCCGGTGCGGTCGCGTCCCACTTGCCCAGCACGCCGAGCCACCAGACGAAATCCCGGCCGCGATAGCTGCGTGGGGGCCTGTCGTGGGGGCCGACGGAGAGGTGCACCTGGCGTCCGCTCGCGCGGAGCTCCTCGGCGATCTGGGCGCCGGAGGAGCCGGCACCGACCACGAGCACGCCGCCCTCGGGGAGCTGCTCGGGGTTGCGGTACGCCGCGGAATGGATCTGATGCGGCACCAGGTCCTCGCTGATGATCCGCGGGGTGACGGGGACCTGGAACGGGCCGGTCGCCGCGATCACGTTACCCGCGGTGATGGTGCCCTGATTGGTCTCGACGAGGAACCCCGGGGCACTCTCCCTCCGCGTCACGGAGCGCACCTCGACGCCTGTGCGGACGGGGGCGCCGAAGCTCCGGGCGAACGCGCCGAAGTAGTCGGCCATCTGGTCCTTGGTGGCGAACTCGTCGGGTCCGACGCCCGGGATCTCCATGTCGGGGAAGCGGTCGTGCCAGGCGGGGCCGTTGGCGACGAGGGAGTCCCACCGGCCGTGCCGCCAGCGGTCGGCGACGTCGGCCTTCTCGAGGACGATGTGTGGGATGCCCAGGCGGGTGAGATGAGCGCTCGCGGCGATGCCGGACTGTCCGGCGCCGACGATCACGACCTCGGTGGATTCTGCGGATGCGGCGGGTCCGGGGGAATCGACGGACCCGGTGGCCGGGGCAGGGGGGATAGGCATGAAGCTGTCCTTCCTCGGGGGAGACTGCGGTGGGATGCAGGCGGTCGTCACGCGCCTCAGGCGAGCGGTGCCGCGGGCGGTGGAGAGGGGAGCGACGCGCGGCCCTGGGCATCGGTCGGTGCGTCGGCCGGTGTCGCGTGGGCGGGGGCCAGGTCCTCGTCCTTCATGAGGTCGATGCCGCGGGATTCGCGGATCGTGGCGACGGTGACGATGCCGATCACGCCGACGGCGGCGAGGAAGAAGCCGGGCATCATCGTGCTGCCGGTGGCATCGATGAGCCAGGTCAGCAGGTAGGGAGCGGTGCCGGCGAAGAACGCTGCGGTCAGGGCGTAGGCGATCGACAGTCCCGTCTGCCGGGTGCGGGTGGGGAACAGCTCGACGACGGTGACCGCGTGGGTGCCCAGGATGATCGCGAGGATGAGGGCGAGGCCCATGGTCGAGACGAGCGCGGCCCAGGTGGCGCCCACGCGCATCAGCGCGAACAGCGGCACGGACAGGACGGTGAGCGCGATCGCGGCGGTGAACAGCACCGGGCGGCGACCCACGCGGTCCGACGCGGCGCCGGCGAGCGGGACGACCACGAGCGCGAGCGCGGAGCCGACGGTGGACAGGAGCGCCGCGCGGCCGGCGTCGAACCCGAGGTTCACCTCCTGGTACGTCAGCAGGTAGACCAGCACCACGTAGAACGTCACGTTCATGAAGATCTCCATGCCGCAGGTCTTGAGGAACTCGCGCCAGTTGGAGCGGAACACCTCGCGCACGGGGGAGGAGGAGACGGTCTCGAGCTCCTGCAGCGCCCGGAACTCCGGGGTGTCCTCGATGCGTCGGCGGATGTAGAAGCCGATGAGGCCCAGCGGGACGGTGATCAGGAACGGGATGCGCCAGGCCCAGCCCGTGATCTGCCCGCTGCTGAACACCGTCTCGAGGATCAGCACGCAGAAGGAGGCGAGCAGGAAGCCCAGCAGGCTTCCGAACTCCAGCCAGCTGCAGCCGAATCCGCGACGCTTGGCGGGGGAGAACTCGCCCAGGAAGGCGGCGGCGCTGCCGAACTCGCCGCCGGCGGCGAGTCCCTGGACCACACGGGTGACGATGAGCAGGATCGGCGCCAGGATGCCGATGGTCGAGTAGCCCGGGAGGACGCCGAGCACGAGCGTGGACAGGGCCATCGAGAGGATCACGATGGTGAGGGTCGTGGTGCGGCCCAGCCTGTCACCGAGGCGGCCGAAGATGACGGCTCCGATGGGGCGGACCAGGAAGGAGATCGCGAAGACCCCGAATGTGGCGAGCAGGCCGGCGGTCCGGTCCGACTCCGGGAAGAAGACAGCGGAGATCGTGGTCGCCATGTAGGCGTAGACCGCCCAGTCGAACCAGTGGACGAGCACACCGATCGAGCCGGCGACGGTGCTGGTGCGGATGGAGCGGCGGTCGACCTGATCGCTGCGCGGATCCGGGACGGCTGGGGCGGCCATGGGGATTCCCCTTCCTCGGGGTGATGGGTCCGACCAGAATCGGGGCCATCGAGGAATCGTGCAAATAGCGGAATGTGGGGAACTTCTTCTGTTTTTCAGATAGTGCGGGCAGATTCCCGCCGTGACCGAAGCGTGACGTCCAGTCTCATGAATTGTGCGCGTGCGGCTCGCCACACGCTGGGGCTTGCCGGGATTTCTGGTCCGTTACTGCAGGTCAGAGGTGTTCGTCGGCGGCCATTGCGAGCTCCGATCCGCCGATCACATCCCGGCAGGTGTCCGCGAAAGCGCGCGCACGGCGCGTGGGAACAGCCCCCTCGCCATTCCAGGCGAGGACGATGTCGAGAGAGCGCGTCGGCTCGAGGATCGGAATGTGGTACAGGCTTCCGCCGGAATACGTGGAATCGATCTTCGGCTGCTGGTTCAGGAGAGTGAAGCCATGGCCCATCGCGACCATCGCCCGCACCGCCTCGTAACTCTCGAACCGGTAGCGCACCGTCGGCTGGAGCCCGTGATTGGTGAACGTGCGCAGGAAGTAGTCACGGCTGAGCGGCAGATCCAGCAGGACCAGCGGCTCCTTCGCGAGCTCGGCGAGACTCACGGACTCCCGGTGTGCGAGCGGATGATGCTGTGCGACCGCGGCGTAGAGCGGCACTTGCGCGAGCCGTTCCAGGCGGAGGGTGGCATCCAGCCCGAGGTCGTACGTCAGGGCGACCTCGATCCGGTGGGCGGCGAGGGCCGGCGCCACCTCGTCGGCGGTCAGCTCGGTGATCCCCACGTGCAGCTTCGGTGCCCGCTCGCCCAGGTCGCGCACGAGCGTGGGCAGGAAGAACGGGGCGAGCGTGCGGAAGCAGCCCACACTGACCTTCCCCGTCAGCGACTCGGAGTGCAGCGCCGCCACGGTCTCGTCGACCTCAGCCAGGATCCGCCGCGAACGTTGCAGGAAGTCCTCGCCGGCTGCGGTCAGCTGAAGCCCTTTGGCCCGCTGCCGGATCATGAGCTGGATGCCCAGCTGGTGCTCCAGGTGGGTGATCGCCGTGGAGATCGCTGACTGCGCGATCAGGAGCTCCTCCGCCGCGGCCGTCATGCTGCCGTGCTCGGCGGCCGCTACGAAGTAGGTCAGCTGGGTGAGGGAGATGTCCCGTCGACTGGTGGGCATGAGACTCCTGGCGCGAACGAGGTGTCGGCAGCGGATCGCGCATCCGCTCGCAGGGTCATTCTGGTCGGTCGCACGGCAGGAGCTGGTGTCGTACCGGAAGGCAGAGCTGTTGCGTGCTGTGTGCTGCGTGGCATCTTTATCCCGGGGTGGGCACCAGTTCCACCACACCGTTCCACCGAGGAGAACGCCGTGTCCGATGCATCCCCCACCAGCACCTCTCGCCGCCGGGCGCTGCTCGGCGGAGCCACCGCCGCCGTCGCCGCCGGCGGTGCGGCGGTGACCGCGCCGATCGCCGCAGCCGACGGTCGCGGCGGCCACGGACGCGGGCAGGGCAGCGGCCATGGTCATCAGCACGGCACCGCGCGCGCCGCGACCGGTGTGCCGATCGTGTCGATCCCGCGCCAGGGCGGCGTGATCGCGACCTCGCCCGATCCGGCGACGATGTTCACGGCGCTGCCGGCGAGCACCGAGGTCGCCCCGACGGTCATCGACGTGGGGGCGCCCCTGCGCGGCCGACGGATCGAAGGGTTCGGCGGAGCGCTCACCCACTCCGCGGCGACGCTGCTGCTGCAGATGGGCACGAAGCGCCGCAGCGCGCTGCTGACCGACCTGTTCTCACCCACCGGCGCGCACCGTCTGAACGCCCTGCGCATCCCGCTCGGCACCAGCGACTTCACCACCGACGCCGACTACTACACCTTCGCCGACTGGAAGGGACCGAGCGCGGATCCGCTGCGGCACCTCTCCATCGAGCGGGACGAGGCGAGCATCCTGCCGGTGCTGCGCGAGATCCTCGCGATCAACCCGCAGCTGACGGTGCTGATGTCGCCGTGGTCGGCGCCCGCCTGGATGAAGACCTCCGGCTCGCTGATCGGCGGATCGCTGCACGACGACGCCCGCACCCGCGCGCTGTACGCCGAGTACCTCGCGCGGTCCGTGCAGGAGTACCGCCGCCGCGTGCGGCACCTCGAGGTCGCGGCGATCAGCGTGCAGAACGAGCCCCTGCACGGCGAGGCGCAGTACCCGTGCATGACGATGACGGCCGACGAGCAGGTCGACGTCATCGCCCGCACGCAGGACGCCCTGGCGCGGCACCACCAGAGCACCGAGGTGTACGTCTACGACCACAACTGGGACCACCCCGAGTACCCGATCGAGGTGCTCGACGGGTTGGCGGCGAAGCGCCGGGACGCCTGGGGCGTCGGCTTCCACGCCTACGGCGGCGATGCCGCGAGCGCCGGCGACGCCGTCCAGGAAGCCCACCCGGGCGCCAGGATCTGGCTGACCGAGCAGACCGGCACGCGGAACCTCGAGAAGAGCTATCCCGAGAACTTCGCGGAATGCCTGTCGTGGATGTCCACCAACCTGTTCCTTCCGAGCCTCGCGCACCGCCACCGGGGCGTCATCCTGTTCAACCTGGTGCTCGACGAGGACGGTGGCCCCGGGCCCTCGACCTTCACCAACGGGACGGGACTCGTGCAGTGGGAGGCCGACGGCACGAAGCTGACGCCGAATGCGGAGCTGCTGGTGATGTCGCACTTCTCGCGGTTCGTCACGCCGGGGTCGCAGCTGGTCGAGACCTCGGTCGATGGCGAGGGGCTGCTGTGCGTCGGGGCGCGGTCGGGTGGCCGGGATGTTGTGGTGGTGCACAACAACCGCGAGCCGCGCGACGTGTCGGTGCGGCGATCCAGGAGCGTGCGTGGGCACGTGCTCACGGCTAAGATTCCGGCGGTAGCGCTGGCGACGTTCGTGCTGGGCGAGGGGCGGTAGAAACGAATAAGGCGTAAGCCCCTCCTGCTGCCCTTTTGGAGCGAGTGATGAGTTGTGATCGGCGAGGCTCCATGCAGGACGGGTTCGCGCGTCACACGTCCTTCGACAGCGCACTCTCCGAGGGCGCCTGCGCCGTAAACCTCCCGCCGTCCGGACTCAGCAGCCGCTCCTGTAACGCAACAGAGTCCGGGGCCCTGATCGTGCTCACCGCGGGCAGGCCCCCGGCCTCGTCGGTGAAGCTGCGCATCGTGACGGGCGCCGTCACGAGTTCGCCCTCGACGCTCAGCAGGGACTCGAAGTCCTGGTCCGCCTAGCGGTTGATGACCGCAAGAAAAGAGGCGCGATCCGGCCGGCTACGCGGTGGCGCTAACGTCCAGAAGCGGGACGTTGGCGACCATGTCGACGCACTACGCCCTACCGCCCCAGCTCTGCTCGTCACGCACGGGCAGAGTCACGGCGAATCCTGTGACCGCGGTCCACGGGGGGCATCGCTGGCTTGCGGTAGACCGTACGCGGCCGGCGGCTCGCGCTCGCGACATGGCAGCTGCGGATCGAGGCGTCGAGGACGCCTGACATGGCCGCGATCCACGGGCCCGCCGCGCTGCCGGTGAAGGTGGCGGTCGGCATGAGTGGGGCGCTGAGTTGAGAGCTCGCCTAACACTGCATCCGTCACCTACCGGTGCGGTCGTCCCGTTCGATGAAGGGACTGGAGTAGTTGAGTAGGTGACGCTGATCTTGGGGACCCGCCCCGAAACCTGTGCAAGGCGACCATGCCCCCTAGCTCATGCAGCTTCCGGTCACCGTACGACGGCATCGAGGATAGGATTCCTGTCGAGTAGTGGAGTGATGACGGGAGTCGGATGAGCGAGGACGAGGCACGCGCGGCAGCGCTCGCTTTGCTGCCGGAAGGTGGCAGCAAACCACTGGCGTTGGCGGAGCTTGAGCAATATCTCGCCGCAGCAGCTGACCTGCTGCGAGGCAGCATTGACCAGGCCGACTTCAAGGCATACATCTTCCCGCTGATGTTTTTCAAGCGAATCAGCGACGTCTACCTCGAGGAGTACGCGCGGTCGCTCGACGAGTCAGGTGGCGACCACGAGTTCGCCTTGTTCGCGGAGAACCACCGGTTCGCGATCCCTGAAGGCAGTCTCTGGGGTGACGTCCGCAAGCACACCGAAAATATCGGCACCGCACTCCAGACCGCATTCCGCGAGATCGAGAAGGCGAACCCCGAGACGCTCTACGGCATCTTCGGCAACGCTAGCTGGACCAACAAGGACAAGCTGACGGACCGCAAGCTCGCTGATCTCATCGAACACTTCTCGAGCAAGGTACTCACCAACGCCGCCGTCCCGTCCGACGTGTTCGGCAACGCGTACGAATACCTCATCAAGAGGTTCGCCGACCAGTCGAACAAGAAGGCCGGTGAGTACTACACGCCTCGCTCGGTGGTTGGTCTGCTCGTCAACATCCTTGACCCCACAGAGGGAGAGAGTGTCTACGACCCGGCATGTGGCACCGGTGGCATGTTGCTCGAGGTCATCGAGCATGTCAAGGCCGTTGGCGGCAGTCCAAAGACGCTCTGGGGAAAGCTCTATGGCCAAGAGAAGGTGCTCGCAACCTCGGCGATCGCCCGGATGAACCTGCTGCTTCACGGCGTCGAGGACTTCAAGATCGTCCGCGAGGACACGCTGCGCAACCCCGCCTTTTACACGGGAAACAACCTCGCGCAGTTCGACTGCGTGGTCGCCAATCCGCCGTTCTCGCTCAAGAACTGGGGCGAGCCCGATTGGGCATCCGACAAGTGGGGCCGGAACGCGCTCGGTGGTGTGCCGCCGAAGGGGTATGCCGACTGGGCGTGGGTCCAGCACATGCTCACCTCGGCGAGGCCGAACACTGGGCGCGTCGCGGTGGTCCTGCCCCAGGGCGCGCTCTTCCGGCAGGGTACTGAGTCGCGGATACGCACCCACGTGCTCAAGTCGGACCTCGTCGACGCGGTCATCGGCTTGGCTCCCAACCTGTTCTACGGAACCGGTCTCGCCGCCTGCGCGCTCATCCTTCGACAGGCGAAGCAGCCTGATGAGAAGGGCAAGGTGCTCTTCATCAACGGCGAGGATCTGTTCAAGCGCGGACGCAACCAAAATATCCTCGAGCCTGAACACGCCCAGCAGATTATCGATGCCTATGACCTCTACTCCGACATCGAGGGTCGCTCGCGCGTCGTCGACTTGGCCGAGATTGAGGGCAACGACTACAACTTGAACATCCCGCTCTACGTGGCCCCACCTGACACCGGTGAGAAGCTTACGCCCGCGGACGCTCTCGCTAATCTCGAGACGGCTCATGCCGAGGCGACCAAAACGCGTGCCGTGCTGGAGGCCGAGCTGGCGAAGTGGGGGAGGTCTGTATGAGCAGCAGGATCACGCAGCGCGAGCTGGAGAACTACCTGTGGGGCGCGGCGATCGTGCTCCGCGGTCTCATCGACGCCGGCGACTACAAGCAGTACATCTTCCCGCTGGTCTTCCTGAAGCGGACCTCCGACGTCTACGACGAGGAGCACGCCGCCGCGATGGGGGTGTACGACGATGAGGAGCTCGCCGACCTCCCAGAGAACCACCGCTTCGCCATCCCCCACGGCTGCCACTGGGACGACATCCGCGGCGTCACGCAGAACATCGGCGCGGCACTCCTGCATGCCATGCGCTCCATCGAGAAGGCCAACCCCGACACACTTCCCGGCGTCTTCGGCGATGGCGACTGGGGAAACAAGGACCTGCTCCCGGACTCGACGCTGGCCGACCTCATCGAGCACTTCTCCACCAAGACGCTTTCGATCGCAAACCTTCCCGAGGACGAGCTCGGCAACGGGTACGAGTACCTGATCAAGAAGTTCGCCGACGATTCCGGTCACACGGCGCAGGAGTTCTACACGAACCGCACGCTCGTGCACCTGATGACGATGATGCTCGAGCCGCAGCCCGGCGAATCGGTCTACGACCCCACCTGCGGCACCGGCGGCATGCTCATTTCCACCGCCGCCGAGCTCAAGCGGCAGGACAAGGAGTGGCGCAACCTGCGCCTCTACGGCCAGGAACTCAACTTCGGGACCTCGGCCATCGCGCGGATGAACCTGTTCCTGCACGGAATCACCGACGGCCACATCGCCCACGGCGACACTCTCAGCCGGCCAGCATTACTCGACAGCAAGGGCCGTCTGCAAACATTCGACGTCATTCTGGCCAACCCGCCCTATTCTATCAAGGCATGGAACCGTGCCGCGTTCGCCAAGGACCCCTACGGCCGGAACCTCTGGGGTGCGCCGCCACAGGGACGTGCCGACTATGCGTTCTTCCAGCACATCGCCAAGAGTCTCGACCCCGATAGGGGCCGCGCTGCGATCCTCTTCCCTCACGGTGTGCTCTTCCGCCGCGAAGAGGCAGTCCTGCGTGAAGCACTGGTGAAGTCCGACCTGATCGAGTGCGTTCTCGGGCTCGGCGCAGGGCTGTTCTACAACAGCCCCATGGAGGCCGTGGTCGTCACGCTCCGCGCCAACAAGCCCGCCGAGCACCAGGGCAAGGTGCTGTTCATCAACGCCGTGAACGAAGTCGCCCGCGAACAGGCACAGTCCTTCCTCCGTGAGTCGCACCAGCACAGGATCCTGGACGCCTATCGCGCCTTCGAGCCGCAGGACGGCTTCGCTGCAGTTGCCACTCTCGATCAGATCGTCGAGAAAGGCCACAGTCTCGCGATCCCCCTATACGTCGCCGGAGCATCCGCCAAGGAAGCCGGTGAGCACGTCGATGTCAGTGTTGCCGGCGCCCAGTGGCGAGCTGCCGCGGAGGAGTCGGATCAGGCGGTTACTGACGTCCTAGCGCTGCTGAGAGCGGAGGTGACCGCGTGAGCCTCAACCTCGACAAGTCACACTGGAAACGGGTCACCTTCGGCGATGTCATTCGCAACGTCAATGAGACCGTCCGTGATCTCGAAGCGGCCGGAATCGACCGCGTCATCGCGATGGAGCACATGGACCCCGGCGAGCTGAAAATCAGCCGGTGGGGTTCAACAAAGGACGGCACCACCTTCACACGGCGCGTGAAGCCAGGCCGAACGCTCTTCGGCAAGCGCCGTGCTTACCAGCGCAAGGTCGCCTACGCCGAGTTCGACGCCATCTGCTCCGGCGACATATACACGTTCGAGGCCGATGAGACCCAGCTCCTCGGTGAGTTGCTCCCGTTCCTCGTGCAGTCGAACGGCTTCTTCGAGCATGCTCTGGGTACATCGGCCGGGTCACTGTCCCCGCGCACCAATTGGCGCGACTTGAAGGACTTCGAGTTCGACCTTCCGCCTCTCGACGAGCAGAAGCGCATCGCCGACCTCCTCTGGGCCGTCGAGCTTCACCGGATCAACACGCTGCGTTCCAAAATGGAGGTGTCAGATGCGAAGTCATTGATGCTTGCCGAGTGCCTAGCCTCGGGTGCGGAGGAGCGTGGCTGGACTCTAACGCCCGTATCGGAGATTGTTACCTCGGGGCCGACGAACGGGAAGTCTGCCCGCGCTAACGACGAGCAGCGAGGCGTGCCAACCTTGAGTATCAGCGCCGTGCGCGATGGCGGGGTGCGTGGCGGTGACTATGTGAAGTGGATCGAGGTTGACCCCGACTCGGTGACCTCCTTCCGCCTTCAGCCAGGTGACTTCCTCGTCGTGCGGGGCAATGGCAACCGCTCGCTGACCGGTCGTGGTGGCCTGGTCAAAGGTGGCCTTCCCCTGGGCTGTATCTATCCGGACCTCCTCATCCGCCTTCGATTCAATCCAGACCGGATGCTGCCTGCCTTCGCGGCCGAACAGTGGAACAGCGCAGCCGTGCATGCCTCGCTATTGGAGAACGCCAAGTCGACGAATGGGATCTGGAAGATCAATGGCAAGGACATCAAGTCCCATCAACTGGTTGTTCCGCCGCTCAGGGATCAGGCCCAAATCCTGGAGAAGACGACATCATTCGACGAAGCGCTTGGTGCGTCCCGGGCTGAGATTTCGGCTCTTGAGGCACTGAGCTCTGCGTTGCTGAGCGAGATTTTCGGAGGCAACTGATGGCGCAGTTCAACGAGGCGAACTCTGTCCGCGACTTCATCCGGGACCTGGTGAAGTCCATCGACGTCCAATTCGTGCCCGGCAACGAATTGCCACGTCGTACCGACGAGGTGCTGCTGGAAGGCGTGCTTAAGAGCGCGTTGATCAGTCTTAATCCGGAGATCGAGGCAGATCCCGCGAAGGCGGATGAGGTCATCTACAACCTCCGCGCGATCTTGCTTGCGGCTCGCAATAGACCACATCCGGTGGTAGCCAACGAGGAGTTCATGGCGTGGCTGGCCGGGCAGAAGTCGATGCCGTTCGGGCCGAACGGCGAACACACCACGGTTCAATTGATCGACTTCGACCACCTCGACGAGGACTCGGCGAACCAGTGGATCGTCTCGACTGAGGTGACCTTCAAGCAGGGTCGGCTGGAGAAGCGGTTCGACCTGGTGCTGTGGTGCAACGGCCTGCCCCTGGTGGTCGGAGAGGCGAAGACGCCTATCCGGCCTGCGTATACGTGGATCGACGGCGCTGCACAGATCCACGATGACTACGAGCAGAGCGTCCCGCAGTTCTTTGTGCCCAACGTCTTCTCGTTCGCGACGGAAGGCAAGGACTTTCGCTACGGAACCATCGGCATGCCGGTCGAGCTCTGGGGGCCCTGGCGCAATGACCCCACGGATGAGGATGCGCCGGCGAAGATCGGTCTCGTAGCGGTTCAAGAAGCCGTCGAAGGCATCATCACTCCCCGTGCCGTACTCGACTTTCTCCGATTCTTTACTCTCTACGCGACTGACAGAAAGCACCGCAAGATCAAGATCATTGCGCGGTTCCAGCAGTTCCAGGCGACGAATCTGATCATCGACCGGGTTCTGCTCGGCAAAGTGAAGCAGGGCCTGATCTGGCACTTCCAGGGATCGGGCAAGTCGTTGCTGATGGTCTTCACCGCGCTCAAGCTGCGCGCAATGGTCGAACTGGCCAACCCGACCGTTCTGATCGTGGTCGACCGCATCGACCTGGACACCCAGATCACGGGCACTTTCAACGCCTCTGACGTGCCCGGACTGGTCTCCACCGACTCTCGAGCGCAACTGCAGATGCTGCTCAGCCAGGGAGCGCGGAAGATCATCATCACTACGATTCATAAGTTCGCTGAGGCATCCGGTGTCCTCGACGCCCGTCAGAACATCATCGCGATGGTCGATGAGGCTCATCGCTCGCAGGAGGGCGACTACGGGCAGAAGATGCGTGAGGCCCTGCCCAACGCGTACCTCTTCGGTCTGACCGGTACGCCGATCAACCGGCGCGACCGCAACACGTTCAAGTGGTTCGGTGCATCCGAAGACGAGGGCGGGTACCTGTCGCGGTACTCATTCCAGGACTCAATCCGCGACGGTTCGACGCTTCCGTTGCACTTCGAGCCACGGCTCTCAGAGATACACATCGACCAGGAGGCGATCGACGAGGCTTTCGAGGAACTCGCTGCCGACCGCGACCTGTCCGAGAGCGACAAGATTACGCTGTCGAAGAAGGCGGCCTCGATCGAGGTACTGATCAAGACACCGTCGCGCATCGCGAAGATCGCTGCCGACATCGCGACTCATTACCAAGAGAAGGTGGAGCCGCAGGGCTTCAAGGCGCAGGTCGTCGTCTACGACAAGGCGTCCTGCGTCGCCTACAAGAACGAGCTCGACAAGCACCTCGGGCCCGAAGCATCGACGATCGTCATGTCGAAGTCCCGGGGTGACGTGCCCGACTGGGCAAAGTGGACTCCGGGTGCCGAGGAGCTGGAGCAGGTGGTCGCGCGCTTCAACGACCCGACGGACCCGCTCAAGATCATCATTGTGACGGCGAAGCTGCTGACCGGGTTTGACGCTCCGATCCTCTACTGTCAGTACCTCGACAAGCCGCTAAAGGAGCACACTCTGCTCCAAGCAATCACTCGCACCAACCGGGTGTACCCGCCGGACAAGACCCACGGTCTAATCGTCGACTACCTCGGCATCTTCGACGACGTCGCGCGTTCACTCTCCTTCGATGAGCAGGCTGTCCGGGAGCTCGTCACCAATATTGAAGAGCTAAAGGCTCAGCTAGTGCCGGCGTTGGCTGCCGCGCTCGCGTTCTTCCCTGGGGCCGACCGCACGCTTGGCGGGTACGAAGGACTCGTCCAGGCGCAGTCCGCGATCGCTGAGGATGGCAGGAAGGACGCCTTCGGAGCGGCGTACAGCGTGGTGTCACAACTGTGGGAGGCGCTCAGCCCTGACCCCATGCTGGGCGAGCATCGCGACGACTACCGCTGGCTGTCGGATGTCTACGAGTCGGTGCGCCCCTCGGACATAACGGGGCGCCTCGTCTGGCACGCGCTCGGAGCCAAGACGATCGACCTGATCAACGAGCATGTGGCCGTCGAGATTCCGCAGAGCGCCGAAAAGATCGTGCTAGACGCTCAGACGATCGAAGATCTGATGACTGGTCGGCGCACCGACATCCCTGCTAAAGAGATCGAGCGTCAGATCACCGCACGCATCGCCCGGCACTTGTACAACCCCGTCTTCGTCGAACTCGGTCAGCGACTCAATGACCTGCGTGAGCGCTACGCCGACATCCAACAGTCCAGCCTCGAATTCCTTCGCGAGCTTCTCGAACTCGCTCGCGACACTGTTGCTGCCGAGAAGGCAGCCGACGAGATGCCCCGCGAAGAGCAGGGAAAGGCGGCACTGACTGAGTTGTTCGACGTGCTCAAGGGTGATCAGACCCCAATCATCGTAGAGAACGTCGTCAACAGGATCGACGAGGTTGTCCGTGGGGTTCGTTTCGAGGGCTGGCAGTCCACGATCCGCGGTGACCAGGAGGTCCGCCAGGCGCTACGGAAGACCCTCTATGTTCAGTTCAAGGTTCGTGACAACGACGTCTTCGAAAAGGCGCTCGAATACGTCAGGGAATATTACTGATCGTGCGCGCCTGTTTGTCTGTGCTGTAGGGGGTGATTGGTCGGATCGATCTAACCACAGGTGGAGGCTCTGTTGACTTTCCAACGTTAGTCGGAGAGGAAAGTAATTCTAGATCAACTCCAACCGCCCCCGGATGAACTGCTCGTACGTCCCCGCACGCTCAGTAAGCCGCTCGAAGTACTTCCCGCTTGGGCAGCACCCTGGTGAGCGCCTCGACGAGCGTGCCGAACTCCTCGCGGCTATCCATCGCTGATGGCCATCATCGCGACGATCGAGACCTCGCCCTCGTCCCACACGGCCGGCTCGCTCGGCACGTAAACGGCGATGATCGAGGGGGTGGGGGCGTCGATCATCATCGAGTCGGGGATCGTGATGCCCGTGCCCAGCGAGGTCGAGGACGTCTACTCGCGCGCGCCGCATCCCACAACATTTAGTAGATCGTCTGCTTGTGTGCCAGAAGCCGGGCGCCCAGTCACTTCTACGCGGTCGGGTTTTTTGGGGGCTGGATCTGGCCTCAATATTCGAGCAGAATCGTTTCGAACTCGAAGGCTACATCGGAGCGAAGTTTGCCAGTCGTCGAGCGCATGCCATCGCGGAACTTTCTACTTGAAGGGCTTCCGAGTCCGCTTTCAAGATCGCTGAACCTGCCCACAAAGAATTCGCGGAGCGAAAGTTCCAGGTGAAGTTTGTAACGAACGAGCTCAGCGATTCGGAGTTGGGCACCCTTTGGGGCTTGACGGCACACCCATTTCTTGAATGCGAGATCCACCTGCCCTTCCAGGTCGGATTCGATCCGGAGAACTACCTCGAGGTTCTCGACTCCAGTTGACTTGAAGTATGTTTCAGTCCAGAACTCGTCGACGATCCATTCGAGATCGTCTTGCCCGTTGGCGTCAACGAGCAACACCTCGTCTTTGACGGTGTCTAGCACGCCGTTCAGCATCGCGGAGATGAGCCCGTCGTCATCGAGATGTATGCGATCGAATCCGTTGACCCATTCGTCGTTAGGGTTTGTCACTGAACGGATCCACCGGGCATGCCCCTGAAGTACTGCGAGTCTTGACTCCAGTCGGTCCGTATTGGCTTTTGCTGATTGGAGAATACTGAGGGCCGGGTTGTATTTTAGAGCGACCAGGCTGTTCGATTGTTTGTCAGATGTTGTCCCGATCGCCTGGTCGAGCCGCAGATTCCACTCATTGAAGCGCTCACGTAATAAAGCCTCCCGATTTTCCCGAGCTTGTGACTTGCTGAAACGGTGCGCGACCCAGGCGATCAATACGGTGGCCACAGCGGTGACCAGTGAACTTGCGCCGATCGCGAAATTGACGAGGGCATCGATGGCCATAAGTGCACCCTTCTTGACTAGGTGTGATGTCCGGGGGGGGAGTCTGCTGGTGGGCGGGGAGCCGGTAGGCGACCGTTAGGTGTCAGGCTGCGAGTGTCACGGCCGGGTTCATGATGATTTCCCATTCGATGGGTTTCAATCGGCCCGGGCGGGCCTGTCGGTGTCGTTGGTGTTAAGTGCACTCGATCCAGCTGATGATCACGATGCGGAGCTCTTCTCAGGTTCGCCAGCGCTTGCGGTTCAGGACCTTCTTCTGGAGTATTGCGAAGAACGATTCTATCGCGGCGTTTCCGCCGGCGGCACCGCCCTGGCCCATCAATCCGAGGGGGTGATGACCGTTCAGGACATGCACGAACTTCCGTGACCCGAACTAAGATCCGCGGTCCTCGTGCACGATGCAACCGGCGGCGTTGCGACGTCGGGGTACCGCGACATGCAGGGCGGTCACCGCGAGGCGAGCCTTCATCCGGTCGCTGATGGAGTAGCCCACGATGCGGCCGGAGAACACATCCTTGATGGCGCAGAGATGGAGCTTGCCCCGTCGGTCCAATGCTCCGTGATGTCTGTCAGCCGCAGTTCGTTGACGTCACCAGCAGAGAAGCCCCGGCTAGACACCACCCATCCTGCGGGTCAGAGGTCCGTTCTCTTTCTCCCCCACCCCCGGTGGCCACAACGTCATGACCCACAACAGCTAGAGCACGCCGCGGGGATACCCGGCTGGGGCATCCCCGCCCGCGCGAGCGGCGCATACATCTGCATGCTCGTATTCTCACGGTTCGTGATCTTGAGGGCCAGGGACGGCTGCCGTTCAATAAGGGTTATGAGGTAGGCGCATACGTGTCCTCAGCGCTTCTCCCGGACGGTCTCGAGGACGGTTTGCCCACCTGCGCCAGGTCGTGCACCCCGGGCAGCGGCTCAGGTGCAGCACATGGGGGGGGGCGAGCTTCCGCTGCAGACCCCGCAGGGGCACGGTGGAGACGATGAGGTTGGGCGCCGAAGGGCGGGCCGTGGGCTCCACCTCGTCGGAGGCGATCGCCTCGATTTCTTCTCGACCTCCGAGGGGAGGAGGCGCCTCTCGGAGTACTTCAGGTCGAGGCGCGTCGGCGGAATCGTGGAGATCTACACGCTGTGCTCGCTCGCACGCTCTGGACGTGCGGTGTCCGAAGTGCGATTGCGGGACGCAGACAAAAAGGTTGACCGCGCAATCCTCGCTCGCCGTTCATGACGGCATTGATGTGCGACAACAGCAGAGCCGCCACGCGTCGTGCCGCCCATCGTGCACCATGGCCACATGCCCTCCACCTTCGCTTGGCTCGCCGTAGACCCCGAGCAGCGCCGCAGGATGATGGAGGCCGTCGAGCAGTTCCGCGACGAGACGACGATCGACGATCTCGGGGTCGGCGGGATCCGGGATGTCTTCTCCGACGAACTGTTCCCCGGTATCTCCACGATCCAGACGCGACTTCGGTACGTGCTGTTCGTGCCGTGGTTGTTGCAGGAGGCGGCACGCGCCGAGTCGGTCGACGCCATGGCGTGGCGTTTCCACGATCTCGAACGTGACTTCATCGAAGCGCTCAAGCGCGGCATGGGGGAGTCCGAGCAGGGAATCATCGGACGGCGTGCAGGCAGGGAGCTTCAGCGGGTCCCCAGTGTCGTCTACTGGGGCGCTCTCACCCAGTGGGGCATCGTCGAGCCGGGCCTCAGAGCCCGTGCGTACTTCCAACGCACCATCTTGCTGCGCGAGCAACAGCGCACCGCGCCACACTCCGAAGATGGCACCGCCGGCCTCGAGCTCACGCGTACGGGACTCGATCCGCACCTGCCGGAGGCGCCACACGGGCTCTTGCGAGAAGCCACCTTCGAACTGCGCTCCGAAGACGTCGAATACTTGCGCGAGTCCATCTCCCGCAGCGTGCCGCGGACACTCCTGGCCCGGCTCGTCGAACAACGCCCCGCCGGGTGGACGACGCACGATTCAGCTCCGGCGGCTCCATGGGCACCGGAAGTCCTGGCCCTTCTGGATCCCGAGCTCGACGCCCGACTGAGGGGGATCATCGACCTGGGGTCGCGTTTCAGTCTCTACAGCCAGGGCGCGAACCTGCTCTACAACCTGGTGCTCGCCGAAGCGACCACGGCAGACGGGCAACGCTTCGACGACGACCGCGTCGCCCACTATCGCGACAGACTGCGCGAATGGGCGGAAGAAGTCCGGTGGGTACGTCCTCTGGGCACGGACGACATGACCGAGATCGCCCAGCTGATGGCCGCGCGCAACCGGCGCTTCACCACCAAGACACGATCCTTCCTCAGCGCGTGGTTCGATGCCGCGCGATCCCCCTTCGACTGTGCCGACTCCGCAGCCCTCAAGGACCTCGTCCGCAATCGCGAACGGGACACCAAGGGGCAACGTGCTCGACTGCGCCCGGGTAACCGTAAGGCGCTGGATGCATGGCCCGGTGAAACGGGCACCGGTCCCATGTTGTTCCGCTGGGGCAACGTGACCAGGCACCTGCAGGACCTCTACGACGCGGCAGGAGGAGCATGATGCTGAAGCCCGACACGACCGTGCTGCTCACCGATGCGCTGCAGCCTCCGCCCGGATACGACGTGGACACGGCCGTGGCCACCACCTACTCCCTGAACCTCACCGCCCTGTTGGTCGCCCCCATGACGTTCGCCCTCGCCGACGTCGAGAACGCGAGCACGGTAGACCATCGTGACCCCGCGCAGCTCCTCGACGCGGTCAAGCGGTACATGAGTCGGACCACGGTCTTCTGCCAGGTAGCGGGCATTCACGTGCCGGCCTCGTACAGTCGCCTGACCGCCTTCCTCGAGGACTCGATCCAGCAGGTCGAGCCGAAGGGGCGAGGCTCGCTGTTCCACCCGAAGCTCTGGGCGATCCGCTACCGGCGTCCCGCTGATGGAGGTCTCCACCATCGTGTGGTGGTGGCAAGTCGGAATCTCACCCTCGACAGCTCCTGGGACACGGCACTCGTACTGGACGAACATCCGAACGGGGCCATCGATGCCGCTCCCGCAGCCGACATGGTGGGCTCTCTCCCGGGCCTCGCCCTGGATCCCATGGAGGAGGACCGCCGCGCCTCGATCCAGGACCTCTGTGCCAGTCTGCGGGGTGTCCACCTCGAGGCGCCACATCCCTTCACCGGCGGAAACCTGCTCCCGCTCGGTCTCGACACCACCTCGAGGTGGCCCTTCCCCGCGGAGAGCTCGGAACGTCTGCTCGCCATCAGCCCCTTCCTCCAGGAGGAGACACTCCGCGCCCTGGAAGCCGGCTCCCCGAACCTCACACTCGTGACACGGGCGGAGTCGGCTGATCAGTTGGGAGCCTCGGCGTTGAGCTCGTGGGACGTCAACGTCATCGATTCCGGAGCGGACTACCGGGATGGTGCCGGAGGAGCCGCTCCCACGAACGAGTTCGGCATGGTCGAGGAGGTCGACGGAGCTCCGCGGGTCGCGGAGCTGACCGGGTTGCACGCGAAGACCATCGTTCTGGACCATCCGGACGGGACGTCCAGCACTGTCACGGGGAGCGCAAACCTCACGCAGCCGGCCTGGCATCGCAACATCGAGTTCGACGCGATCCTTCACGGACCTACCGGCGTGTGCGGAGTGGAGGCGGCACTCGGCAAGGATGCCCAGGACATGGGACTGCGGACGATCTTGCAGCCCTATACCCCCGAACCCACGGCGACGGCGGACCCCAGCATCGAGACCGGGTACCGACTCGAAGAGTTCCACCGCGCGCTCGCCCGGTCACGGCCCCGGCCACAGCTCGACATCGTGGCTGTTGAGGAAGATCGGGTCTCGGCGCGGCTGAGCATCCAGATGCCCGATGACCTGGTGGGCACGACCCGTATCTGGCTCCTCACCGTCCCGGGGCAGGACCGCGAGCTCGCTGCGACGACCACATGGGACCTCGCCGCCGAGAACATCACGCCCTTCCTCGCGGTCGAGACGACAGCGGGTAGCGGGGAGGCTCGAGCGACCAGGCGCTGTCTGATCAAGGTCCCGATCATCGGGGACGTGATAGACCGTCGACAGCGCGCACTCGCCTCCCTGCTGAACAACAGTGACCGGGTCCTTCGCTACCTCGCATTGCTGCTCGGGTTCGACGACCCCTCCCAAGCTGTTCCCGCCCAGGACGTCGACGATGACACCCTCACCGTGGGTATCGATCTCAGCGTAGAAGCCGACAACGAGGCCGCGCAGCCCCCGCAGATCGTGCTGTTCGAGCCACTCGTGCGCGCCGCGGGGCAGGACATCGGTCGACTCGCCTCCGTCGCGGAGCAGGTCGACGAGCTGCGCCGACTTCCTAACGCGGACGCACTCATCCCGCCGGAATTCCTCCAGATGTGGGACGTCGTCCTCCAGATCGCCGGAGGAAGGAAGCGAGCATGACGAACGATCAGACGGCACGCCCTGACGTCGACGCCCTCCTCTCGCGGCTCAAGCCGTTCCAGCGCGCCACGGTCGACCACGCTTTTCGCCGTCTGTGGACCGACGACGACGCCGTGGACCGCTTCCTCGTCGCCGACGAGGTCGGTCTGGGGAAGACCCTCGTCGCCAAGGGGGTCGCCGCGCGAGCGATCGATCATCTCTGGGACAGAGGCCGTGCCATCACCCTCGTGTACATCTGCTCGAACGCGCAGATCGCAGGTCAGAACCTCGATCGGCTGAGGGATCTCACCGGTGGCCACACCCAGCAGAACGCCGACCGGATCACGCTGTTGCCGCGCACTATGGGAGCCAGGGCCGAGCGTGGGGTCGAACTCGTGTCCTTCACACCGGGAACATCCTTCCGGCTCGGTCACAGTGCGGGCCGTGTGGGGGAGCGCTCGCTCCTGTACTGGATGCTCACTCACGTCCTCGAACCTCGGTGGATGCGTCGCGCAGGAGTGATCGACTTCTTCCGCAATACGGTCACCCACGAGCGCTTCACGAGCCGCCTCGAATGGGACCGCCCCGAGCTCGACTCCCAGCTGATGGCGGACTTCGAAGCAACCCTTCGGGCCCCCAGAGGCGCTTCGCGTCCCTCGCTCCTCGAGGAACTGTGCGCAGAGATCGAGACCTGGCTGCGGTACCGAACTCGTACGCCCGAGATGGACTATCGGCGCAAAGACCTGCTCGGTGAGCTGCGGATGGCGATGGCGCAGGTGTCCGTCGCGCGGCTGAATCCAGATCTCGTGATTCTGGACGAGTTCCAGCGGTTCAAGGACCTCTTCCCCGGTAGCCGGAGCGACGGAGACCCTGAGCTCACCGACGCGCAGCGCCTCGCTCAGAACGTCATCACGACGACTGGGACGAAGTCGCTCGTGCTCTCCGCGACTCCCTACAAGATGTTCACGCTCCCGGATGAGCCCGATGGCGAGGATCATCTGCGGGACTTCCACGACACCATCGGATTCCTCGCGGGGCGCGACCGTGCACAGCGAGTGGCCCGGCATCTCGCGGACGTCCGTACCAGCATGCTGTTGCGAACTCCCGAAGGTGAGCAGGCTGCCCGCCGGGCGAACGACGCTGCGACCCGTGAACTGAAGCGCGTCATGTGCCGAACCGAACGGCTGGAAGTCACGCAGAAGCGCGACGGCATGGTCACGGAGATGGACATGCCTGCTCTCACTCTTGGCCCCCTCGATCTGGAGACATGGATCGCGAACGATCGCATCGCCCGGAACGTCCACGGCCATGACGTCTTCGAGTACTGGCGCTCGAGCCCCTACCCCGTGAACCTGATGGACCCTTCCTCCTACCTCGCGCAGAAGCGCGTTCTCGAGAAGGCGGAGAGCCAGGATGCCGATCTGGCTGCGCTGCTCCGTGCTCATCGTGGAGGACTGCTCGCCTGGAACGATGTCCTTGAGTACCGCAAGATCGACCCCGGCAATCCCAAACTCCGCGCGGTGATGGACGACGCCATGGAACGAGGGATCTGGAAGCTCGCGTGGTTGCCGCCCTCGTTGCCGTACATCGAGCCTGCCGGCGTGTATGCCTCCGAAGGCGCTCGCTCCTTCACCAAGCGGCTGATCTTCTCCGCATGGAGCGTGGTTCCCAAGGCGATCGCGACACTGTTCAGTTACGAGGCCGACAGGCGACTCAGCAAGTACGCACCTCGCGCGACCGACGGCAGCGTGGCTCAGTACGGTGTGCGTCGTTCCACCCCGCTCATCCGATTCGGCGTGGCAGACGGCAAGTTGCTGAATCTTCCCCACCTGGCGCTCGTGCATCCCTCGGTCGCACTCGCACGGCTCGGCGACCCTCTCGCGATCGCGCGCGAGAGTGGCGAAACCCTGCCGCTGGAACGCGGTCGTCTGCTCGAGCTCGTGACGTCCCGCATCCAGACGGAGCTGGATGCGCTGGATCTGCCGGCTGGTGACAAGAAGGGTCAAAGCGCCGCGTGGTACGGCATCGCTCCCTATCTCCTGGATCGGCGGATCGGGATCGAGGAACTCGCGGTCGACGGGGGACTGTCCTCGGCAGACGAAGGCGAGGACACCGGGTCGCGGCTCGGTGATCACATCGCCTTTGCACTGGAGCCTGGCCTGGAAAGCCTCGGTGCTCCGCCCGAAGACCTGGCCAAGGTGCTCGCCGGCATCGCACTGGGCGCTCCCGGCGTGTGCGCCCTGCGTGCCCTCGGCCGAGCCTGCGGCGGCCCCGCCACCTACGTCTCGAGCGAGATCCGCCGCGCCGCGTTCTCCATCGGGGAGGCGTTCCGTGCACTGTTCAACCGGCCCGAGACGATGTCCGCCGTTCGCGCTGCCACAGAGACGAACAGCGAAGACACCGACGGTCATTGGCAGCGGGTGGTCCGGTACTGCCTGGACGGCAACCTGCAAGCGATGCTCGATGAGTACGTGCACACACTGGTCGATTCCCTGGGTCTGGTCGATGACCAGCCTGTCCAACGCGCGGAGAAGCTCGCAGAGAGGATCTGCAGCACGGCGACGATCCGTAACCCCACCAACGAAGTCCATGAACTGCGTGAACAGGACTCGCGTATCGACATCGACGTCCACCGCATGACGTCCCACATCGCCGCTCGCTTCGGTCGGATCCAGAACTCCGAGAGCGCGGAGCAACGCGAGACCTCGATCCGCGACAGCTACAACTCACCGTTCTGGCCGTTCGTCATGGCCAGCACGTCGGTAGGCCAGGAAGGTCTCGACTTCCACACCTACAGTCATGCGATCGTGCATTGGAACCTGCCCGACAATCCCGTCGACCTCGAACAGCGCGAAGGCCGCGTGCACAGGTACAAGGGCCATGCAATCCGCAAGAACATCGCTGCCGACTATGCCCAGGCGGCGATGAATGAACAGGACGAGGATCCCTGGCGATCCATGTTCGCGGCAGCAGAGTCCGATGTGGCCGGGAAGAGCTCAGGCATGAGCCCGTACTGGATCTACGAGGGCACGGCCTCGATCGAGCGGTACGTTCCTGCGATGCCCCTCAGCCGTGAGTCGGCTCAGTACGCGCGCCTGCAGCGCACGCTCGGTGCCTATCGCAGCGTCATGGGGCAGCCGCGGCAGGACGACCTCATCCGGTTCATCGGCGACGCGGTGGAGTGGCCGCGAGTCGATCTTCGGCCCCCGCCCAGCGAGGCCGTTTCCACCGCTGTGGGGGAGGGCTCCCAGCGAAAGGGCGACTCGTGACGGCCGCCGCCATGTCTGCCCGTCCGTGCCGTACCGTGACCCCACAACGGAAGGGGAGCCATGGCTGGGAACGCCGCATCCGGCAAGCAGCCGGCGAAGACTCCGTCGTCCACGGGGTCTGCCGGGAAGAACAAGGCTGTCGAGCTCGCTCTTATGGCGGCGCCTGTGGCGTTCAAAGCACTGAAGAAGCTGCTAGACGACCCGACGCTGGGCAAGAAGGCGCAGGAGCAGATCGCGCGCCTGCTCAAGTACTCGGGTGGTTCGCCCGCCGACATGCTCGAGACAGTGAAGGCCCTTCGGGAGCAGGTCGACTATCTCTCTGACTCAGCCGATGACGAGCGCGAGGCCCAGCGGGCCCAGGCCTGGTCCAAGCAGCTCGAGCAGTGCGAACGAGCTGCCCAGCTCGTGAACGCACCAGGATCGACGAGAAAGGAGCGTCGCGCGCTGAACAAGCGAATCTCGACGCTGCGCTCGGAGATTCTCGAGGCCTTCATTGACGAGCAAGAAGAAGGCATGCAAGAGGGGGACAATGGATGAGGGTGGCGAGCAAGTGGCTACTTAAGAATGGCCTCAGTCGCGGGTAGTTCACGCAAGCGAGGGTTGTCGGTGGAACTGAGGTAACGCAGCATAGGAGCAACAGTGAGTCACGATCACGATGCCGCTGTCGGCGCGGCCCGCATGTTTACCGCTGCTATCGAGAAGGCGATGTCGAGCAGCAGGCTCACTTCCGGTCAGTCTTCCGGTGAGAGGAATAGGGCGCGCCACGAAGCGGTTGCTCAGTACATGCTCGACCATATCCTTTCGCAGAGCGGAGAGCTCGAGGCATTTCTGCGTGAGTATGAGGTTCGGATCAAGCATCAGCCTCGCATGTGGTGCGAGGTGACTGACTCGCCTACAAATTCTCGCTTCGACCATATTATCGACGACGTCGACCCGAGAGGGCTTAGAGATCCGGTCGCCGTGATTGAAGATAAGCTCGATGCGCCGCTGTCGCACGGCCAACTGGAACGCTATTTGAGGTATCTTCAGGGAACCGGGCGAAAGGCCGCACTTATTGTCCTTCATCCCCGAAGAAACCCGTTGAAAGATCAGAAAGAGCGCCTCCCAGAATTTTCGGCGAAGTACCCGAGCGTCACGGTGCGGTTCGTGACCTGGGCAGAGCTTTGCGCAGCCATGATAAGACGGGATCCTGGCGGTGCGCGTGCAGGTCTTTGGGCTGCACTCGAGGAGTTCGCGGAGTCTGTCGGCACGGGCGATCTAGAGAATTTGGCGACGACGGCGGTTCTCGCCGACCCCGAAGTGGCGGCCGAGGTTCGCGATATATTTCTGACTTCGCAAGCCGTTGCGCGAGAGATCGGCAGCTTAAGGACACGTCAACTCGCCTTTTCGTTTCACGGCGGCAACCGTGCGCCGTGGCTCCAGATGGGTATGTCTGACAGGCGGCATCCCGGCATTGGGCTCACACTCGACATGGAAGCGAACCCTGGCGCGCTCCTCGTGGGGGAGCGCGCCCCGAATGGCGCTGGAGAAAACTATCTTGAATCAAAAATAGGATTCTTCCGAGAGGGCGCTCTTACGCCTGCGGCAAGACGTCGCGTCAATGCCTTGTCGCGGCTGAACCAGCAGATTCGCGTAGGGGAAAGTGGGTTCCCGTCGAGAATCCGTGGTCGAAAATTGGGTCGACAGGTGAGTGAACCGGCCTCAGACGCTCTTGCGCTGTTCGGAGCGATTTTCCAGGCGCAAGCGATCAAGAACCCTCACCGTGGAGGGGCTTCCAGTTCGAAGACTCGGGGTGCGAATGAAGGCCGGCATAACGAGCGAATCGGTGCGGTCCTCGTCCGAGAGGAAGGTAGTGATCTGACTGAGGTGCGACTCTTCATCGGCCCCCCAGACGGGCAGGCGTGGCAACGTTGCACCGTTTGGCTTCGCACTGTCGACGGTGAGAGGGAGATTGCTGTCAAAGCTAACGAGCCGGGCCGAGACTACGTGCTGCGAGTCTGGGGCGAAGCTAGGCAAGCTCTTGAGAGCTGATCAGGCGGCTTCTGTGCACTATGTGTCCGCCGGGGATGGGACACTCAGCTCATGGTGAGCGCAAAGAAGGCCGACCCGAGAGCGGTCGTGAAGTCAGCGTTCTCGGCGGCCGTGGAGAAGCAGTACCCGCTGGCCCAGGAGAACGTGGCACGGCTTCGCCGTGTTCATCCGGGCAAGTCTCCAGCCGAACTGATCGCTCTTCTTGACAAGTTCTACTTGGGGGCGGTGGCCACCACTGGTGCGGGTGCTGGCGCCGCTGCGGTCGTCCCGAACGGCTGGGTACAGGTGCCGATCGCGGCGGTGGAGCTCGCGACGTTCCTCGAGGCATCCGTCCTCTACGCGCTCTCAGCCGCGGAGGTCCACGGCGTGCACGCCGAGGACATCGAGAGACGGCGTATGTTGGTTATGTCCGTCCTCGTCGGTGACACGGCAGTGAAGAAGGTGGTGGAGCCCCTACTAGGACGCAGCGTGCCGTACTGGGGTAAGGCCATCGTGAATAGCATCCC
Organism: Brachybacterium endophyticum; assembly: GCF_003130585.1. Taxonomy (GTDB): domain Bacteria; phylum Actinomycetota; class Actinomycetes; order Actinomycetales; family Dermabacteraceae; genus Brachybacterium; species Brachybacterium endophyticum. The sequence goes on from NZ_QFKX01000001.1 coordinate 448,840, forward strand.
GATGGCCGCGATCACCAATGCCAACAAGGTGTTGGGCCCTCGGTTCATCACGAAGTACGGAACCAAACAAGGCGTGCTGGTGTTGGGCAAGCAGATGCCGATGTTCCTCGGCGTCGGCATTGGTGCCGCAGGGAACGGCGCCTTCGGCTGGTTCGTCACCCGCTCGGCACGCAAGATTCTGGGGCCGCCGCCGGTGGGTTGGACAGACAGCAGTGAGTCGAGCGATGCAGATCGGATTACTGGGACGAGAGAAGATTCCAGCGAGAGCACCGACGCAGCGTCGGAGCACGCAAGCAAGGGGGAGGAGCGCGAATGACCGTTGCCTGGGGCATCCACAATGACCGGATTCCGGCCGCCGAACTCGTGGCCGGAAATTCGTCTCCATCGGCTGGGACGAGATCGGGGATCTTCGCGAGATCGGCGACGATCGGCGCTTAAGTAGGCGCTTGCGCAGACGAACCCTGACGCCAAGCGAGGCGCCATCCCGGTGTGGGCTGGAGTGCTGCGCCGTTTCGCGTTCGAGGTTGCTGAGGGGGACCTCGTCATCTCGCCAAGCAAGCACCAGTCTTCAATATCGGTCGGATCTCGGGACCGTACGAGTACATCGCAAACGCCCCCGAACATCGCCATCGCCATGCTGTCGACTGGCTCGTCGTCAACGCCCCGCGGACGGTGTTCTCGCAGCCTGCCCTGTATGAGTTGGGCTCAGCCCTGACGCTTTTCCAAGTTGCGAACCATGTGCAGGAGTACGTGGACGCTGTGGAGTTCGGCGTGCCGGAAGCTGCTCCGGACGCCGCTACCGAGGATGTCCCGGGCGCGACACGTGTCCGCTACGGCCTTCTGCAGAGAACCGTCCTCGAAGCGCTCCGAGATCGCGGGACCATCTCGCGTCGAGAGGTCTTCGACGAGATCGCGGGTCGGATCGAACTCAACGAGGCCGAGACGGTGCGGACCAGTAGCGGCAGGAGTCGCTACGAGACCGCTATCGTCTGGGGGTCAGTGGACATGATCGCGGCTGAGTGGATCGAGAAGACGCGCGAGGGCTGGACCCTTACCGAGCGCGGAAAAGCGTTCCTGGAGGAGACGCCGGAATCGGTGGATATCTCGGTGGAGTCCCGGACCGCATATCAAGCGGCGCTTGCCGCGAAACGCACCGCCAGCGTTACCCGCCTCGTCACGGAATAAACGGCGAGACCGCGCACGCAAGATCGTCTCGTACGGTGGGTGCGGACCTTTGGCCGCCATCGCTGTCACGTCTGGCAATGGCGGGCTGTCTCAAGCCGAGAGGAGTGCAGAAACATTGACCACGGATAAGGACGAGCTCGTCCGCACCCTCACCTCCCTCGACGGCCGAGGCTACGGCTCCTACAAGCAGCTCAAGGGCACCTACGACCTGGGCCCCTGCCGACTGCTGATCGACCACGTGCAGACGGACCCCTTCGCCCCGCCGTCGCTGATGCGCCTAGTCGTCGATGCCGAAGCCGCGAACCTGCCGCAGGATCTGATCGACGACTGCCGCGGACGAGTCGCGGTCACCGATTTCCTGGCCCGCGTCGTCGCCAAGGAGGCGAGCTCGCTCCACGGGGTCAGCATCGGCACCCCACAGCAAGAGGTCCTCGAACGCACCAGCATCGCACTCACCGACCAGGGCCTCGAAGCGCGAATCTCCGTCCAACTGCCCGCCGCCGGGCGACGCATCAAGGGTCGGGAGGCCTCCCGTCTGCTCACCGAGGACCTGCCGCGGCTCGCCGAGCGCTCCCTCCTGCACGCGAGCATCGATGTTGACGCCCTCCGCGCGCACGCCACCCTTCACCGCGACCAGGAAGCCCTGCGAGACCAGCTGGCCGAGCGCCACCTGGTCGCTTTCGTCGGCGACGGCGCGATCCTGCCGCGACGGTCCGGCGACTCGGACCTGCCGCTCACGGACGGGGCAGTCCCGTTCGACAGCCCCGAATCACTGCGCGTCACGTTCGACCTGCCCAGCGGTCGCCAGGTGAGCGGAATGGGTGTGCCCGACGGGGTCACCGTCATCGTCGGCGGCGGCTACCACGGCAAGTCGACACTGCTGCGCGCGATGGAGCGGGGCGTGTACCCGCACCTGGAGGGTGACGGCCGCGAATGGGCGATCACCCGCGGTGACGTTGGCTCCGTGCGCGCCGAGGACGGTCGCGCCGTCACCGGCGTCGACATCTCCCCGTTCATCTCCGGCCTGCCCTCGGGCACCGACACCCGCAGCTTCACCACCACCAATGCCTCCGGCTCCACCTCGCAGGCAGCCTCCCTCGTCGAAGCGGTCGACGCCGGTGCCTCGGCGTTGCTGATCGACGAGGACACCTCGGCGACGAACTTCATGATCCGCGACGAGCGGATGCGTGTCCTGATCCCGGCCGACCGCGAGCCCATCACCCCGTTCGTCGACCGCATCCGCCCGCTGTATAAGGAGCGTGGAGTTTCTACGGTGCTGGTCGCCGGTGGGTCCGGAGCGTTCTTCGATGTAGCTGACCATGTGATCGCGCTCGATGAGTACGTGCCGCGTGACGTCACCGATCAGGCGCGTGCACTCGCCGACGAGGCGAGCTCCGAGCCCTCGGGCGCTGTGTTCGGTCCTGCCCGCTCCAGGACACCGGACCCCGACTCGCTGCGACCCGCTGACAAGAAGAAGCCCGCCACCGCGCGCGGCCGGGACATCATCCGCTTCGGACGCGAACAGATCGAGCTCGCGGCGGTGTCGCAGCTTGTGGACTCGGCACAGACGGAGGCGGTGGCGAAGGCGCTCGACCGGCTGGCGGAGCTGGCCGCATCCTCGAGCGCGAACCAGGGAGCCACCCAGCTCGACGCCGCGATCAGGGACCTGTTTGCCCGGATCGACGCCGACGGGCTCGAGGCCCTCTCACCACACCGCGGCCACCCGGGTCACCTGGCGCGGCCCCGCCCCCTCGAAGTTCATGCTGCTGTCAACCGCTACCGCGGCCTTCAAGTAGTTCGTGGTTGAGCTAGGCGGGGATCCGGCTGGTAGGGAGTTAACGGGAACGGTTCTCCGCGCCGCACCCTGAGGAGCCGCTTTAGGCTACGCGACTTCGATGCCAGGGGCTCGCCCGCCACTTTGCGCACGGACGTCTGAGGGATGGGCTATAACTAGCGCATGACGACACCTAACGTGCCCGGAGTGCTTGCGGAGCGGCTCAAGGAAGAGCTGCCCGCACAGCAGGCCTTCCGGTGGGCCCGAGACCTTTGGAAGCCAGTTGTGCATGACGTTCCTGATGCAGTGGAGATTGTGGAGCGACTTCCCGAGCACCTAGACAGGCAGGCCGTGCGCGACGTAGTCCAAGACTCTCTCACTCACGAGAGCGTATTGGGTGCTCTCGTTGCGGTTCTGATCTGGGGCGGCCCGAGTGCTCGTCGAGCTTTCTGGGCACGCTCGATCCTTACTGGTGTGGGGAGGCGCGGCAACTGCGACGCTAGGGTGGACGAATCGATCAGGGAGCGACTAATCGAAGGCGCGGGCCGCGTTCGAAAAAATGGAGCCGCCGAAGGATTCCGGTTCATGCGTAATGAGGGTCGTGTCAAGTATCTTGGCGGGGCGTATTTCACGAAGTGGCTAGCTTTCACCTCGATGGTGGGACGTATCGACGGGCCGGAAGTCGCGCCCATCCTCGACAAGCGTGTTCGGGACTGGATCGCAAACCAGACCGCAAGCGACACCCGTATCAGTCTGTCTACCTCTTCCAGCTCGGACTATGAGCGATATCTGCAACTGCTGGACGCCTGGGGAGCCCCTTTCGACAGAACCAGGACACAGACTGAGTTGGCGATCTTCGACCTCACCAGGGACAGGCCTGCGCAGGGGAAGAGTCGAGGAGCATGAATCCAAGCAGCACGATGGATCCAGGCTCGACCGTAAAGCAGAGCAAGTCGCTAATACCGTAGTGCAGTTCTTCGCGCGCCAGCCCCAGTCCCACTGCGTTCAGCCACGGACGACGCGTCCTGGACGCTGGCGAAGACATCAGGAGCACAGTGCTTGCGGAACGTGGTGTTGATTCGCGCATGTCACCAGTTGGCTTGCCCGCGAGAAGCGCCCGCGTACCAGCAGGCGTTCACGCCCGATACCGCCCCGGCCGATGGTTCAGCGCCAGCACCACGTTCAACACCACCCCACCCAGCGCCGACAGCAACACCCGCGGCACGTCGAGCACCAGCAGCGACAGCAGGATCACGGTGACGTCCATGGCCATCTGCACGTAGCCGGCGCGCAGTCTTGCGCGCTCCTGCAGGATCAGGGCCAGGATGTTGAAGCCGCCCAGGCTGGCGTTGTGCCGGAAGATGATCAGCAGTCCCACACCCACCAGCAGGTTGCCGCCGATCACCGCGTACAGCAGCGGCACGTCATGGACCGGCAGGAAGAGTGGGTGGATCAGGCTGAACACGGAGATCAGGCCCACGCAGATCGCCGTCTTCACCGTGAACACCCAGCCCTTCTTCCACAGCGCGAGCACGAAGAACGGCAGGTTCACCACGGCGAACAGCACCGCGAACGGCGTGGGCAGGGCGTGGGTGAGCAGCAGCGCCAGACCAGCCGTGCCGCCGGTGACGGCTCCCGCGCTCTGCAGCAGGTAGAGCCCGAGCGAGGCGAGGAAGGTGCCGGTGAGCGCGCCGAGCACGTCCTCGGTGGGGCGGTGGGGGATGACCGCGTCGATCGGCGGCGGGCCCTCGACGGGAAGGGCAGACTGCGCGTTGTGCGGTGTTGGGAACCCAGGCAGGGTGGGGCGAAAGGGCATGTGGACACCTTAAGTGGGTGAACCGGAGGGTCGACTCGCACCGAGCCGTGCGGTTGCCCAGGCGAAAGCGCTCAATCGCCAACGGCGGTCAAGATCAGTTTGCGTAGTAGCCACGATTGGCTTCACATCCGATCGCAGAGAGCGAAGACGGGCTTAGGAAGTCGAAACCCCAAGCGGTTGCGGAGAAGGCCGCAAGATTCAGGAAGTCAAATGTCCGTCCCCGCGCAGACACTGCCTCCATGGAGACATCGTTCGCGTTGGACCTGCTGGGCCGGTCCGCGAGCCCGGCCGTCGTACTTGCCGGCGCCGACCAGATCGATCGTGTGACCGATGTTCTCACCGGCGACGACGGAACCACGGAAGCGCTTGTCCACGGGGAACCCGCGCACGTCGTGACCTGGGTCGAGGAGCAGCCGCTGACATCCGCTTCTTGCACCTGTGGACAAGCCACGAACGACCGGCTCTGCGCTCACGCGATCGCCGCCCGGTTGCAGTCCCTGGGCCTCGCCAACGATCTGGACGCCGCGATGATGGCGCGCTGGCTAAGCCGCATCGCTGCCCTCGAAGCCCTGTCGCAAGGCTGGAAGGGCCTGGCTGATTTCCTCCTCGCATCAGAAGCGGCGGACGAGCCCGCAGCGACGCAGACGGTCCTGCGCGACGTCGTCACGGTGGATGGCGGGATCAACGTTGCTCGCGCGCTCGTCGGCAGAGCAAGCGAGGACCAGCTGAGTTCCTTCTTGGTGGCGCTCGCTGAGGCTCATGGGATCGATGGCCTCACCACCCTCAACGCGGTCGGGATAGTGGCGGCCGAAGAGCTCGTCGCGCACTTATGGCGACCGCTCGACGATCGGGCGCCCGAGGCGAACGCCGCGGCGCTACTGCGGGTCATCGGATCCGTCCGCCACACGGTGACCGGAGACGAGGATCGACGGAGCCTGTCGTGGTCACTTCTGCTTGCGTGCTCAGCTGTCGGCGGACTGGTTGCTGGAGGTCATGTGGCCCCGGGGGCAGCCGCCGAGGTCATCCTGCGAACAGAGCTCGATTCGGGCGACGCCACGTATCCGTGGATCGCCCTCATGATGGATCGACTGGGTGACGGTGCGCCCGCCGTCGCGGCAAAGATGCGCGTTCTGCTGCAGGACCAGGACTCCGCCCTGCCGGGAGCGCTCCCGGCCGAGCGGGTGGCCCGGCTGCGAGCCGAGATCGCTCTCGCGATTGGGGACGTACCGGGGCTGGTAGATGCTCTGACGAGCTGGCCGGGAGCGCCCTACGGCGAGTACCTGACGAGACTGCCCCGGTCGTGGTCACTACGTCCGCATCTCGATGTGTTGGAGGCGGCGCGATCCACAGGACGCGTGCGCTGGGCTCCCGGCTGGCCACAGCACAATCCTCACGACAGCGATGGCCCGCGTCTGATCCATCTCGTGCACGACCTTCTGCCGCACCACCCGATGTGGGGCGACGTCGCCATCGGGGACCTGGTCGTCACTCTGGCGAGGCTCGGTGACCCCGACAAAGCGACGGACGCTCTCCGCCAACATGCCCTACGTCTTCCGGACCAGACGCATCGCCACGAGTTCATCCGCATCTGGAACCAGGCGAGCCTAGGAGATGAGGGGGAGGAAATGGCCGACGAGATCTTCGGATCCGACTGACCAGCGTCGACGACACCAGCAACAACGGCACGCGAGGCCGCCGGGCGCCGACGAGCCTCAGCCAGCTCGTCGGCGCCCGCCCCCTCACCTCACCCCCTCACCTCACTCGATCCGCGCACCACCACTGGCGATGACCCGCCGGTACCAGGCGTACGAGTCCTTCGGGATGCGCCGGCCGCTGCCCTTGCCGGCATCGTCGAGGTCGACGTAGAGGAAGCCGTAGCGCTTGCTCATCTCGCTCGAGGAGCAGGAGACGATGTCGATCGGCCCCCAGGGGAACCAGCCGCGCAGGTCCACGCCGTCCTGGATCGCCTCGCGCATCGCCCGCACGTGCTCGCGCAGGTACTCGATGCGGTAGTCGTCGTGGATGCTGCCGTCGGCCTCGAGCACGTCCTTCGCGCCCAGACCGTTCTCGGTGATCATGATCGGTGCCTGGTAGCGGTCCCAGTACTCGTTCAGTGCCCGGCGCAGCCCCAGCGGGTTCTTCGTCCAGCCCCAGTCGGAGGCCTCGAGGTTGGGGTTGCGGAAGCCGTCGTAGTCGCCGGCCTCCCACGACTCCGCGTCGATCGCGGAGGTGTAGTAATAGGAGAAGGTCAGCAGGTCAGCGGTGCCCTCGGCGAGGTCCCGCTCATCGCCCTCGCCGAACTCGACAGTGATGCCGCGGTCGCGGAAGTGCCGCCACGCATACCCGGGGTAGGCGCCGCGCAGGGCGACGTCGGAGAAGAAGTACTGCATCTGGTTCTGCTGGGTCGCGGCGAACAGGTCCTCGGGCCTGGCGGAGATCGGATCGGCGAGCGTGTGGCACAGCATCACTCCGAACTGCAGGTCCTTGCCGAGTTGGTGGCCGTAGCGGGTGATGCGGGCGGCGCTGACCATCTCGTTGTGCACCGCCTGGTACTTGGCCGACGCCAGGTCGTCGACCTTGTCGGCTGCGACGCCCAGGTGGTTGAAGGACTCGTGGGTGATCAGGTTGATCTGGTTGATGACGATCCAGTGCTTCACCCGGTCCGCGAACCGGTCCAGCACCACCTGCCCGAAGCGCTCGAAGAACTCGATCACTTCGCGGGAGTACCAGCCGGTGTACTTCTGCGTCAGCGCGATCGGCATCTCGTAGTGAGACAGGGTCAGCACGGGCGTCATGCCGTGGCGCAGGATCGCGTCGACCAGGCGGTCGTAGTACTGCAGCGCCTCCTCGTTCGGGGCCTGCTCGTCGCCCTCGGGGAACACGCGCGCCCAGCTGATCGAGGTGCGGAAGGCGTTCATCCCGGTGCCGGCCAGCAGCTCCAGGTCCTCATCGAAGGAGTGGTAGAAGTCGATGCCCTGACGCTTGGGGTAGCGGCCCTCCGTGTCCTCCATGTGGAAGCGGACGCGGTCGCTGGTCATCTCCTTGTTCCCGCGCTTCGCAAGCGGGATGTCGCCGCGGAACTGGTTGATGTCCGCGAGGCTCCAGCCCTTGCCGCCCTCCTGCCAGGCGCCCTCGGCCTGGTTCGCGGCGATCGCCCCGCCCCACAGGAAGTCCTCGGGGAAGGCGTCCGCGGATGTGCCGGGCGCGGAGGCCGGCACCGCGCGGGCGGCCCCGGTCTCGCCTGTCGCGCTGGTCGTGCTGCTGGCCGGGGTGGTCTCGGTCATCGGGTCTCCTCCAGGGCGGTCAGGCGGTCGTCGAAGCTGCTGAGGACGGGCAGGATGCGCGTGATGATCCGGTACTCGCTGTAGGCGGTCATCATCGTGTCCTGGGCGTGGGCGAAGAGCATCGAGTAGCCGGACTCCTCGCCGCCTGCCTCGGCCTGGATGCGGTCGGTGTGGACCTGATGGGCGGCCTCGAGCTCGTCGTGCGCCTGGCGCAGGTGCTCCTTCGCACCCGCGAAGTCGCCGCCCTCCAGGGCTCGCAGGCTCCGGTAGACGGTCGAGCGGCCCTTGCCGGCCTCGATGAGGATCGTCATCGAATCCTGGACCAGGGGATCGGCGCCGTCGGGGGCGTCGGTCCGGGGCGTGGGGTCGTTCGGTGCAGGGGGAGTGGTCATCGGTCATCACCCTTCGTGGTGGTGGAGTTCGCGGCGGCACGCAGCGCCGGGGACAGTCGCTTGGAGGAGCGGCGGATGCCGTTGTCGGCCCGGCCGGAGGCACCGGTCGACGAGCCCGAAGCGCCGGCCGAGCTCGAAACGCCCGACGACTCCGCGACCCGCCGAGCCTCCGCCTCGCGCGCCGCGGCGGCCTCGGCCTCGGTGCGCACGAGCTGACGGTCGTGGGTGCGGAAGAACGGGAACCAGATCGCCGCGGAGGCGACGAACAGGATCGCGACCAGCGCCAGCGCGCCCAGCGAGCTCGTGGAGAGCCACGTCGAGATCGGGTACGGGGTGTACCAGAGGGTGAAGGAGCGCTCGGCGACCGGCGCCAGCGGCACCACCTTGATGAAGAACCACATGATCAGCGGCAGGATGATGCCCTGCAGCCACATGCCCAGCATCATCGTGGGGTTCCAGGCGACGGTGCCGAAGATGATCGGCTCGTTGATGTTCAGGATGCTCGGCACCAGGCTCGCCCGGCCCAGCGTCTTCAGCGAGCGGGAGCGGGCGCGGAAGGCCATGAACAGGGCCAGCGGCAGGGTCGCGCCGATGCCGCCGATCCACAGGTAGGTCGCGAAGACCGATGAGTAGGTCACCAGGTTCTCGGCGCTGCCGGCGACGTTCTGCGCGTCGGCCGCGTACATCGCCGGGATGATCACCGGGGTCAGCACCCACGAGGAGATCCCCATCGAGTAGATGAAGCACAGCAGGAACATCGCGGCCATGAAGCCCAGCGGGTTCTGCAGCATCCCCGACAGCGGGCTCAGCAGCCACTGGATCAGCCCGGCCAGGTCGAAGCCGGCCACCTGCACGATCAGCCACATGGGCACGACGGTCAGCGCGATCGGCAGCATCGCGTCGAACCACGAGCGCACGAAGTCCGGCACCGCCGAGGAGTCGGTGAAGAAGCTGAAGGACCCGAAGATCTTCATCACCACGCCCACGAACAACCCGGTGACGATGGCGACGAACATGCCGCCGGCGCCGAGCGAGTCGTTCTGCAGGCCGAGCTCCTTCGAGGCGAGCACCTGCGGGGTGACGGCGATCAGGAACACCACGACGCCGGTGAGGCCGGCGATCTGGCGCTGCTTGCGTAGCTTGAACTTCTCCATCAGGTTGAACGGCAGCAGGAACGCGACGAACAGGCCGATCATGCCCATCGTCCAGCCGTAGGGGACCCAGAAGTCGGGCCACCAGGAGATGTGGTCGTGCAGCACCGCGAGCATCGCGAACACGGAGCCCAGGAAGATGAACGGCAGGGTCTGCATGACCGAGTCCTTGAGGGACACGATCCACGGGTTGTTGTTGACGACGTTCAGGCGGGGGCTGAAGGAGTGCTCGAGCCAGTGCATGAAGCCCTTCATGGCGCCACCGGGGCTTCCGCGTCGCTGGTGTCGCGGGCCTCGCGGGCCTCGCTGCCGTCGTCGGCGGTGCCCGCGTCGTCGGCGTCGCTGAACGCCTCGAGCAGGTGCTCGAGCGCCGCATCGCCGTCGAGGGCGGCGTAGTAGTCCGGGCGCATGAGGACGACGGCGACGTCGGCCTCGCCGATCACGTCGTCGATCTCCTCGAAGAGGTAGCCCAGGTGAGGGCCGATCATGAGCGCGTCGATCTCCGACACGTAGTTCTCGATCTCGCTCTCGCCGCGGGCGAACGCCTCGATGTCGAGGTCGCGCTTCGCTGCGGCCTTGCGGATGTTGCTCGCCATGAATCCGCTGCTCGCTCCCGAGCCGCAGACGAGCATCACGCGAAGATCAGCCATGGTCCTTCTCCTTCGGACACGTCTCTGTGTGGGGTGATCCCATCCTCGAGGCCGGCCGATCGCAGGCGCCAGGCAGGGTTCGTGCCGCACCCCCGGCAGAACTCAGTCCAGCATCCGCAGCAGCCGCGCCAGGAACGCCTCGAAGTCGGTGCCGCGCTCGGCGAGGGCCAGCACGTTCTCGGCCTCGGAGAGCACCTCGATGAGCAGGTCGAGGACCTCGCGGAACGCCTCCAGGCCGTCGGGGGCGATGGAGAACAGCAGCATCAGCCGCACCGGTGTCCCGGACCAGTCGATGTCGTTCTCGGTGGTGAGCACGCAGATGCTCGTGCGGTGGGCGTCGTGGTGCAGCGAGTGGGGGATCGCGAAGCGACCGGGGAAGGCGGTGCTCGAGCGGGCGTCGCGCTCGATGACGTCGTCGGCGAAGGTGTCGGGCACCGCGCCCTGCTCCGTCATTGCCTGCGCGGCCCGGCGGATCGCGTCCTGGCCCGAGGGCAGCTCATCGACGTGCAGGAACAGTGCGGGGTCGAGCAGTCGCACCAGGCGGGCGCGGGCGCGGTCGCGGCGCTGCCGGTTCCGCTCGGCGTGGATCCCGCGCTGGACGGCCTGTAGGTCCTGGTCGGTCAGCAGCGGGGAGATCCGGATGACGGGGGCGCTGGTCAGCTCCGGCAGGGGCACGGTGCTGACCACGAGGTCGGAGGTGATGCTGCCCAGGTGCGCGGCGTCCTGTTCGCGGTGCTCGATCACGGCCGAACGGTCGAGCGTCCCGGCGAGACGGTCGGCCAGGGCGCTGGTGACGCGCCCGTAGCGCGGGGCGACCAGCGTGATCGTCACCCGTGGTCCGCTCTCGAGCTGGAAGCGGAACTCGGTGCCCAGGTGCAGGCTCAGCAGCTCGATCTCGCCGTCGGTAAAGCGCTGGCCGGTGAGCGCTTCGAGGTGGTGGACGAAGTGCACGGTGATCTCGTGGACCATCGGCAGGCTGCGCTGGAAGTCGTGCCCGAAGGAGGACTCGATCTGCCGGCCGGCGCGGGCACGTTCGAGCATGAGGCGGGTGTGGCGGGCGAGTGCTTCGCGGGTCGCATCGGCGCCCCAGCGCAGCCCGAACGCCGAGCTCACCGCCTCCAGGACACGATCGAACTCGGCCAGGAATGCGTCGTCGGCGCCGCCCTGGGCGAGGCGCTCGCCGGAGTGGCCCGCGCCCGTCGAGAGCGCCTGCAGGAGCACGCCGTGATCCGCGGGCGGCAGGGGAACGCCGGTCGCCTCGTGGATACCGCTCGCGATCCGGGCGACGAGCGGATCCTCGGCGCTCGCCGACGTGCCCGTGGCCTCGGGAACCGCCGACGAGGATGGTTCCGCGCGCTCCCGTTCGACGGTCACCACGAGGTGCAGCAGCAGGTCTGCCAGCAGGTACGGGTTCAGCTCGAGCCCCTGCTCGCGCAGAGGGCCGGTGACGGCTGAGTGCAGGCGGCCCAGCAGACCGTCGGGTTCCGCGCGGACCGCGCCGAGCACGTCGGCCGGGGCGCCGTCCTCGCGGCTGAACAGCAGTGAGCGCATCAGCCGGCGCTTCTCCCGCTCCCCGCCGACGATCTGCACGAGGTCGCCGCGCCGGCGGAAGGTCAGGTCGTGCCCGCGCAGGATCGCGCGGGCCTTGGAGAGGTCCGCCGCGAGGGTGGAGTCGCTGACGTGCAGGGACTCGGCCAGCTCGTACACGTCGGTCCACTCGGCGCCGATGATCGTGCGCAGCACTTCGTCCAGCCGCGCCTGCGGGCCCGACGAGGGCCCCTCCCGCGGGGCAGGCGGGGTCGGGTCACCCGGGGCGGTCGCGGCGAGGCGGTAGCCCTGCCCGTCGGAGAGGATCAGCGGCTGCGACGCGGCGGCGTTCAGGCGGGCGACGTCGTCGCGGATGGTGCGGGGCGCGGCGCCGAGAGCGGCGGAGATCCGGCGCGTGGGCACGGGGCCGTCGGCGCGGCGGAGCAGGTCGAGCAGCGCGCGTTCGCGGCGTTCGCGGGTGGCGGCGATGGCGGTCTCCTTCGGCCTCGAAGGGGAGACGGGCACGAGCCGGTGGCTCGGCGGACAGAGCCGGTGGCTCGTGGGAGAGCGTAGGCCAGCGGGCCCGCCGCCCACCCGCTGTGGCCACCGTGCTGTCCGAGGTCCCGGAGACTCGCCGAGAGACGGCGTCGAAGCGAGCGGGGAGACTGCTCGGGACGCCTCAGAAGAACGTCTCGACCGCCTCGATCACGGTCCCGCCCTCGTCGACCACCGGCACCAGACGCCACTTGTCGAAGGCGGTGCACGGGTGGGAGAGCCCCAGCCGCACCACCTGGCCGATCGTCACGGGCGCCTCACCTGCTCCGGCATCCCAGCGCAGGAAGGTGTGCTGGTCGTTCAGCGCCGTCACCTCGAGGGCACCCGGCTCGACGTCTCGCTCCGTGCTGCCGAGGGAGTCCGCGACCGCGGTGACGATCGGCAGTCCCTCGTCGAAGGGCACGTCCCGCTTGCCCGCATCCAGCAGCGCGAGCCCGGGTTCCGGCCGGGAGACCACACGGGCATAGGCCGACATCGCGGGCCGCAGTGCCTCGGAGTCCTCGACGCCGCGGGTCGCGTCCAGCGGAGAGATGCCGCGGTAGAAGCCGCTGTCGTGGACGATGTACGCGCCCGAGCGCAGGATCGCCCGGGTGTCGGGGATGCCTGCGATCGCGTCGGCCACCAGGTCGAAGTAGGCGCTCCCGCCTGCGGTGATCCACGGGGTCCCGCTGACCAGCGGGCGCACCCGCTCCACGAGCGCGGCGAGGCGCCGGCAGTAGGTGCCGACGCTCTTCAGCGCCTCGGGGCTGCGGTCATGGCCCAGCGCCCCTTCGTAGCCGCCGACGCCCCGCAGCTCGAGCGCGGTGGAATCCGCGACGCGTTCGGCGATCGCGACCGCCTCGTCCTCGGTGCGGGCGCCGGTGCGTCCGCCGTCGGCGCCGAGCTCGACGAGCACGCCGAGCCGGGAGTCGACGCCGTCGAGCGCGCGTTCCATGAGGTCGATCGCCGCGAGGGAGTCCGCCCAGCACACGAGCTCCTGCTCGGGGTGCTCGGCGAGCCATTCGCCGAGGCGCCGCAGCAGCTGCGGGTCCAGGCACATGTTCGCGATCTGCACCGTGGGGATGCCCGCGCGCAGTGCCACGTCGGCCTGCCAGCCGGTGGCGACGGTGATGCCGGTGGCCCCGGCGGCGAGCTGACGGCGCCACAGCGCGGGGGACATGGTCGTCTTGCCGTGCGGCATCAGCTCGAGCCCGCGCTCGCCCGCCCAGGCGGCCAGCGTCGCCAGGTTGTGCTCCATCGCGGCGTCGTCCAGCACGAACAGCGGCGTCGAGAACGCCGACAGCGGCGCGTGGAGGTCCTGCACGTCGCGGCCGACGAGCTCGGCCGGGAACGACTTGTCCTGCGTGGTCACTGTGCGGATGGCCGGGGTGGCAGGCGTGGCCGGGGTCGCCGGGGTGGGCGTGGTCATCATGGTCTCCATCGTGCCGGTGTCGTCGTTCGTCGTGGTGGGCGGTGTCAGCGCCGAGACCCGGAGCGCTCGAGCACCTCGGCGAGGCGGGGCAGCTCGGCCTCGTCCGCCAGTGCGCTGCCGACGGCGACCACGTCCGCCCCGCCCTCGAGGTACGTCGCGGCGTTGCGCGCGTTCATGCCTCCGGTCGCCACGAACCGCACGCCGGGGAACGGGCCGTGCAGGGCGGCGAACCAGTCGGTCCCGAGCACGGAGGCGGGGAAGGCCTTCAGCCAGGTGAGCCCCGCGACCACGGCGCTCTGGACCTCCGAGGCGGTGGCGACGCCGGGCAGGGAGGCCATGCCCGCCTGCTCGCTCGCGCGGACCACCTCGAGGTCGAGGCCGGGGCTCACGGTGAACGCGGCCCCGGCCGCGGCGGCGGCGCGCACGCCGTCCGCATCGATGATGGTTCCGGCGCCGACGCTCTTCCCGCGTTCGCGCCCTGCCGCGACGACGACCTCGAGGGCCTCCCTGTCGGCCGGCTGCTGCAGGGGGATCTCGACGAGGTCGATGCCCAGGTCCCAGGCGGTCCGGGCGAGCTCGAAGCTGCGCTCGGCGCCCATCCCGCGCAGGATCGCCATCAGCGGCTGCCCGGCGAAGGCGTCCGTGAACCAGCGGGTGCTGTCGGCGCTCGTTGTCATCAGCTGACGCGGGCGACGACGTCGATCTCGACCAGGATGTTCGCCAGTTGCGAGCCGACCGTGGTGCGCACGGGGTAGGGCTCGGTGAAGAACTCCGCGTAGGCCTCGTTGAACTCGGCGAAGTCGGCGAGATCCGCGAGGTGAACGGTGGTCTTCAGCACGGCGTCCAGGCCCACGCCGTGCTCGGCGAGGACGGCCTGGACGTTGCGCAGCACCTGTCGGGTCTGCTCGCCCACGGACTCGGCCACCGCGTTGTCGTTCGCGCGGTCCTGCGGGCCGAAACCGGCGGTGAACAGCAGGTCGCCGCTGACGATGCCCTGGCTGTAGGGGCCGGCGGGCTTCGGGGCCTTCTCGGTGGTGATGGCCGTCTTCTGGGTGCTCATTGCTCTCCTTCGGTGGGTGGGTCGGGGTGGGTGGTTCGGGGTGGGTGATTCGGGCGGTGGAACGGTCGGGCGGTGGGTCACGCGGGCGGGATGCCCGCGAGGCCGGTGGCGGAGGCGCGGATGCCCCCGCCCGGCGTCTCGCCGGTCAGGCGGCCGCCCGCGAGGACGGGCCTCCCGGCGACGAGCACGTCATCGATCCCGTCGGCGAGCTGCAGGGGCGCCTCGTAGGTGGCGCGGTCCTGCACGGTGTCGGGGTCGATGAGGGCGATGTCGGCGATCGCGCCGGGCGCGATCCGACCCCGCGCTCCGAGGTGGAACCTCTCCACGGGGGCGGTCGAGAGGTGGCGGACGGCGTCGGCCCAGTTCAGGAAGCCGTGCTCGCGCACGTAGGTGGCGAGGTAGGCGGCGAAGGTGCCGCGGGCGCGCGGGTGGGGGTGGGTGCCGATGAAGATCCCGTCGGAGCCGCCCATGTGGGCGGGGTGGGCGATCAGGCGTCCCAGGTCCTCGACGGGCCGCTGGTCGCGCACGGCCATGATCACGTTGACGTCCAGGCGGGAGGCGGTCAGCAGGTCCAGGGCTGCATCGACCGCGTCGGTGCCGCGGCGTGCCGCGATCTGGCCCAGGGTGAGCCCGGGCGCCCAGGCGAACTCGTCGGAGCGGGTGTGGGCGAGGGTGATCAGCTCGGGCCATTCGGGGCCGAGGCTCGGATTGGTCGCGACCCTGGGGAACCAGTCGCGGCGCAGGCGCTCGCGCTCGCCGGGATCACCCAGCAGCTCGACGACCCTGTCGGTGGGCAGGGCGTTCAGCTCCGGCGGGAGCATCGTCATCGCGAGGATCGAGCAGCCGCGCGTGTACGGGTAGGCATCGAAGCTGCCCTCGACGCCCTGGTCCTCGAGCCAGGTCATCAGGCGGTGGGCCTCGTCGGCCGCGGTGTGGAAGTGCGAGATGTGCACCGGCACCCCGGCGGCGCGGCCGATCCGGGCGGCCTCCTCGACGCCCGCCCGCGCGTTGTCCTCGTAGCCGCCGCGCATGTGGGTGACGTAGGGGAGCGGGCTCGCGGCGGAGCGCCCCGTGCCCGTCGGCCCCGCGCCGCGCGCACCCGTCGCGAGCGGCGCGCACAGCGCGGCGATCTCCTCGGCGTCCGCGAAGATGCCCGGTGTGTAGTCGAGCCCCGTCGACAGGCCCACCGCCCCATCCGCGACACCGTCGGCGACCAAGGCGACCATCCGCTCGATCTCCTCGGCCGAGGCGGGTCGCTGCGCGGAGCCCATCACCTCGTGGCGCACGGTCCCTGCGGGCACGAGATAGGCGAGGCCCAGCGGGATCCGCCCGTCGTAGCTCGCCAGCAGGTCGGCGACCCGCGGCCCCCGGTAGCTCGGGTGAGCGCCGTTGATGGGGGAGAAGTACTCGCTCGCGAAGTCGCCGTCGCCCGGGGCGAAGGAGACGCCGTCCTGCCCGCCGATAACGGTGGTGACGCCCTGGCGCAGCAGCGCGAGCTGCACGTCCGGGTCGAACACGACGCCCTCGGCGTGGGAGTGCGCGTCGACGAAGCCGGGGACGACCAGGCGGCCGTCTGCCTCGATGAGCTGCGGGGCGGCCTCGGATCCGGATGCCTCCCCGATCTCCGTCCCGACCGCGACGATCCGCTCGTCCTCGACGAGCACGTCGGCTTGCACGGGCTCGGGGGAGACCCCGTCGACGACGAGACCTCCGCGGATCAGCACCCGGGTCACGCGCTGGTCACCTCCAGGTCGTGCAGTCGGCCGGCGTCGGCGGTGTCGGGGCGGTAGGAGGCGGCCGCGGTGGCGACCGCGCCCACCAGGCAGATCACGACGACGTAGACGATGACCGGCCAGATCTGCCCGCTCGCCCAGCCCACCAGGGCGGTGGCGATCAGCGGGGCGAGCCCGCCGCCCAGCGTATTGGACAGCTGGTAGCCGATGTTCACGCCGGTGGTGCGCTCCTCGACGTCGAACATCTCGGTGAGCATCGTGGACAGCGTGCTCTGCATGGCCACGCCCGGGATCACGAAGCCGACGACCATGCCCAGCCAGATCAGCCACGTGCTCCCGGTGGCGTAGAGCAGGAAGGCGGGCCACACGAGCACGGCGAAGCCGATGCAGCCGGCGATGTAGAACTTCCGCCGACCCACCTTGTCCGAGAGCGCCCCGTAGGCGGGGGCGATGACCATCTGCAGCGCGCCCACGATCACCGTGCCGATGAAGCCGACCTGCGCCGCGGTGCCGTCGGAGACCATGAAGGCGAGCCCGTAGGTGAGCACGATGTAGCCCGCGATCGACTGCGGCAGGCCGATCAGGATCCCGAGCAGAGTGTTCTTGGGGTGACGGCACACCGCCGCGAGCGGTGAGCGGCGCTGGATCCGACCGATCTCGAGGCCCTGGGTGTGGGTGGTGAACTCCTCGGACTCGTGGAGCTGGCGGCGCAGCAGCACCGCGCAGATCGCCAGCACCAGGGAGAACAGGAACGGGATCCGCCAGCCCCAGGTCATGAAGAAGGAGTCCGGGCCGAGTCCGAGACCCGCCATCATCCCGGCCGAGAGCACGTTGGCGATGCCGGCGCCGCTGATGAGGAAGGCGCCGAACAGTCCGCGGCGGCCGACGGGCGCGTGCTCGACGACCATCGTCGCCGCGCCGCCCATCTCGCCGCCGACGAACAGGCCCTGCAGCATGCGGAAGACCAGCAGCAGGATCGGGGCGGTGGCACCGATCATGTGGTCGGGCGGGATCAGCCCGATCGCCGCGGTGGCCAGGCCCATGCCGATCACGGTGACCAGCAGCGTGACCTTCCGGCCCATCCGGTCCCCGATGTACCCGAAGACGACCCCGCCGAGGGGGCGGAACAGGAAGCCGACGGCGAAGGTGCCGAAGGACTCGAGCTGGGCGACGAACGGGTCGTTGCCCGAGAAGAACACCTGCGGGAACACGGCCGCCGCGGCCAGCCCGTACAGGTAGTAGTCGAAGTACTCCATGAGGGTGCCGATCGCGCCGCCGGCGATGGTGCGGGCGTGGGCGGGGCGGCGACGAGGGGAGTCGGGGCCGGTGCCGGGAGCGCCGGGGGAGGAGGCGTCCGGGCCGGTCGCGCCGGGATTCTGGGCGGCGGGGGCGCTCATGAGCGCCTCGTGGTGCGAGTTCTCGACATGGTCTCTGGTCTCCTCCGCGACGGGGCCACCTGCGGTCGGCTGCGGTGCCGATGTCGAGCGACAGTACCCAATCCTGTACTGAAATTCTAGATGCCTGACAGAATGTTTGTATATGGCCGATGAGACCATGGGCCGACGACGGAGATGCGCATCGGCCGAGGAATGGAGAGAGTCGTGAGCGGAACCCAGACAGCGCCCACCGACGTGCGCTTCGCCGACATCGAGGAGGCGCACCGCGCGCTCGCGCCGATCATGGAGGCGGTCGCAGCCGTGGGCGGTCCGCACTGCGAGGTGGTGCTGCACGACCTCAGCGAGGGCGACCTCGAGCACTCGATCCACGCGATCCTCAACGGCCACGTGAGCGGTCGCGAGGAGGGCGGGCCCTCCACCAACCTCGGCGTCGAGGTGCTGCGCGACGGATCCCAGGACCACAACGCCTACGGCTACCGGGCGCGCACCGCCGACGGTCGCGAGCTCATCAGCTCCTCCGTCTACTACCGCGACCACGAGGGCCGGATCATCGCCTCCCTGTGCATCAACCGCGACCTCTCCCCGCTGCAGGGCGCGATGGACGCGCTCGCCGCGCTCGCCCCCGAGATGTCGACGGGGGAGACGGCCTCGGAGCCCCCGCGCGAGCTCGTCGGCCCGGACGTCGCGACCGTGCTGGACGACATGATCGCCGAGGCGATCGCGACCGTCGGCCGGCCGACTCCTGCGATGACCAAGGCCGACCGCATCGAGGTGCTGCGCCTGCTCGAGGCCCGCGGCGCCTTCCACATCAAGCGCGCGGCCGAGCGGGTCTCGGCGCGGCTCGGGGTCTCGCGGGTGACGACGTACGGGTATCTGGACGAGGTGCGGCGGGGGCAGGGCTGAAGCCTGGTCGCCAAGAGCCTGCGCTCCGAGTTCTCGGTGCACGCACGGACCGGAATGGCGGTGGGCTCGCATTGTGGAAGCGCCGACAGCGGTGCAGGAGAGAGCGCGACGCACGGAGTCCAGGTGCGGCGCCGCTGGTGTGACTCGGCTCCGGGGGGGGGATCGCGGTTCGACGGATTGCGTGGGTTCGTCGTGACCGGTCACACTAAGCGGGATCGCGCGTTCGCTGTGCGCCGATCGAACTGCCGGATTCTCCCCGACCCGGATGGAGAGGGCGACAGGTGAGAAGAGAGGAGATGCGCATGAGCTTCCGCGGACTCGTCATCGAGCAGGACGTCCAGGCCGGGCGGATCCAGAACCACCGAGCTCAGGCCGTCGACCTGCCTGAGAGCTTTCTCGACGGCTCCGGGGGTGACGCGCCGGTCACCGTCGATGTCATGTACTCCGGCATCAACTACAAGGACGGTCTCGCCATCGCCGGGAAGCCGGGAGTGGCCCGGACTTCCCCCTTGATCCCCGGCATCGACCTTGTCGGACGCGTGTCGAGGTCGGACGATCCACGGTTCACGCCAGGTGAGGCCGTCGTCCTCACCGGCGGTGGTATCGGGGAATCGGCTCATGGGGGCCTCGCGACCAGGGCACGGGTCTCCGGGGATTATCTCGTCGCCCTTCCCGAGGGGATGAGTGCACGTCAAGCGGCGGCTGTCGGTACGGCCGGATTCACCGCGATGCTCTCGATCCTCGCCCTCGAGCGTGAGGGCATCCGCCCGGAGCAGGGCCCGGTGATCGTCACCGGTGCCAGCGGCGGGGTGGGATCCGTCGCCATCGCGGTGCTCTCGCGTCTGGGGTACGAAGTCGTCGCTGCGACCGGGCGCGGTGAGAGCGAGGCCGATTACCTGCACGCGCTCGGGGCGAGGGAGATCCTCGATCGCCGCGAGCTCACCGGCCCCGGTGCGGTCCTGCAGGAGCGTCGATGGGCTGCGGGCGTGGACACGGCCGGCTCGAACACCCTGGTCAATCTCCTGGCTCAGACACGGGATGAAGGCGTCGTCACGGCCTGTGGGCTCGCCCAAGGCCCGGACCTGCCGGGAAGCGTGATGCCTTTCATCCTGCGCGGCGTGACCCTTGTCGGCATCAACTCGGTGACTGCGTCGCGCGATCTTCGGCAGCGCACATGGAAGCGTCTTGCCGAGGACCTGAGCAGTGAGCTGCTCGAGAAGATGACCAGCGAGATCTCCCTCGAGCACGTCCCGGCTCGCGCCGAGGAGATCCTGCAGGGCCAGGTCCGCGGGCGCACCGTGGTCTCTCTCGAAACCTGACCGAGCGCTTCCGCGACCGAGGATCCAGGGCGGCTTCGAGCCCGCGATCCGCGACAATCGCGCGCGACACGATCGCGCGCGACGCCGACTTCCGCGCGCGCCCGCACGCGTAGCCGCACCCGCCTTCCGCACCCACAAGGAGCCGCCATGACCACCGCATCCACCTCCGCCTCCGTCTCGGCGCACTCCGAGACCCCGACCGTCCCGGACGACGTCCCCGCCACCATGCGCGCCTCGGTGCTGCTGGAGAAGGGCGTCGTCGAGATGCAGGAGCGCCCGGTTCCGCGGCCCGAGCCGGGGGAGGTGCTGGTGCGGGTGCGCGCGGTCGGCGTCTGCGGCTCCGACGTGCACTATTACAAGGAGGGGCGCATCGGTGACTTCGTGGTCGAGGAGCCGCTGATCCTCGGGCACGAAGTCTCGGGTGTCGTCGCCGGCGTCGGCGCGGGCGTCCCGGCCGAGCGGATCGGCCAGCGCGTGGCGATCGAGCCGCAGCGCCCCTGCCGCACCTGCCGCCAGTGCACGACCGGCCACCTGAACCTGTGCCCGCAGATGAAGTTCTACGCGACCCCGCCGATCGACGGCGCCTTCGCCGACTACGTGACCGCCCCGGCCGAGTTCGCTTTCCCGATCCCGGACTCGATGAGCGACAACGCGGGAGCCCTGCTCGAGCCGTTCTCCGTGGGCATGTGGGCGACGGGGAAGGCTGGTCTCGCCCCCGGCAGCACGGTGCTGATCAGCGGCGCCGGGCCGATCGGAGCCCTCGCCTCGCTCGCCGCCCGCTCCTACGGGGCGACCCGGATCGTGGTGAGCGACCCGATCGCCTCGCGACGCGAGAAGATCCTCGAGTTCGGCGCCACGGAGACCGTCGATCCCCTCGCGAGCGACTTCGATCCCGCACGGATCGGGGCCGACGCCTTCATCGAGTGCTCCGGCGCGACCCCTGCGCTGCTCGCCGGTCTGCAGGCCCTGCGGCCCTTCGGCACCGCGGTGATGGTGGGCCTCGGCGCCGAGGAGATGCCGATCCCCGTGCAGCACATCATGAACAACGAGATCACCCTGACCGGCATCTTCCGCTACGTCGACACCTGGCCGAAGGTGATCGCCGCCGCCGAGTCGCCCGACGTCGATCTCGACGCCCTGGTCACCGCCGAGTTCCCGCTCGAGGAGGCCGAGGCCGCCCTCACCCAGGAGCCCGGTGAGGACTCGATGAAGACGATCGTGGTGGTGTCCCGATGAGCATCCTCGACACCTTCGACCTGACGGGTCGCACCGCGCTCGTCACCGGCGGCTACCGCGGGCTCGGCCTCGCGTTCGCGACCGGTCTCGCCGAGGCCGGCGCCGATCTGGTGATCGGCGCCCGCGACGGCGACGCCTCCGCTCGCGCCGCGCTCGAACTCTCCGAGCGCACCGGCCGACGGGCCCTCGGTCTCGCTCTGGACGTCACCGACCCGGCCTCCTGCGAGGCGGCCGTGCAGAGTGCCGTGGAGTTCGGCGGCAGCCTCGAGGTGCTGGTCAACAACGCCGGCGCCTGCTTCCACGCGCCCGCCCTCGACGTCACCGCCCAGGAGCTGCGCACCGTGCTGGACACGAACGTCGGCGGGGTCTTCGAGATGAGCCGCGCCGTCGCCCGTGTGATGATCCCGGCCGGCGGCGGGTCGATCGTGAACATCGGCTCGATGTCCGGCGACATCGTCAACCGTCCGCAGCTGCAGCCGATCTACAACGCCTCGAAGGCGGCGGTCCACCACCTCACGAAGTCGCTGGCGATGGAGTGGGCCGAGCACCGCATCCGCGTCAACGCCGTCGCGCCCGGCTACGTGAAGACCGAGATGGCGCCCGTGGACGATCCGGCGCTGCGCCAGCGCTGGATCGACGACGCCCCGATGCAGCGCTACGCGATGCCCGAGGAGATCGCACCCGCGGTGCTCTACTTCGCTGCGGACGCCTCGAGCTTCGCGACCGGCTCGGTGCTGACGGTCGACGGCGGGTACACGGTGGTGTGAGGGGCGGACGGGTCTCGCCGCGTCGCGCCGGGGCGCGCCGGGGTCGTCGGATAGCGCCGGGGCAGTCGGCCCGCCCGCCGAGTACCCTCGGCGGCATGGACATCACCCTGCCTGACGGGTGCGGCAATGCGCCCCGTATAGGGATCGTCGCCGACATCGTCGGGAACTGGGCCCGGAGCGACAGGGCGGCGCTCGAGGACTGGCTCGGCGAGGACGCGACGTGGACGCTGGTGGGGGCGGGGACGCGGCGCGGCCGTGGTGCCGCCGCGCAGGTGGCTCCGCCGTTCTCCCCCGAGCGCATGGAGTTGACCTCGATCATCACCCACGGCCGCCTCGCCTCCTGCGACGGTTTCCTCGAGGCCGGCGGTGAACGCCTGTGCTTCAGCCACGCGCTCCGCTTCGCCGGCGCGGCGAAGACCGCGAGGATCGCCGATGTGCGCAGCTACTGCATCCGTGAGGGCGGCGGGACGCGGGGCTGACTCCGGGGAGATGGCAGCGGCGGGGTGACGGCGGCGAGGTGACGGCGCGCCTCGCCTCTCGGCCGGACGGCCCAGGTGCGGCGGCGCTCGGGCGTCGGTCCAGCCGCCGCGGCCTCACGCCGAGCAGGCCCCCGTCGACACCTGCTCGTCGGCCGTGTCGAGCTGGGCGATCACGGGCAGCAGCTCGGCGTTCGTGAGCGCGTAGGCGGTCTGGCCGTCGGAGTCGCCGCGGGCGAAGACGAGCCCGGCGACGCCGCCGTCCTCGCTGAGCAGCGGCCCACCCGAGTTGCCGGGCTGGACGTCCGCATCCAGCACGTAGATGTCGCGATCGGTGGGAGCGGCATCCTCGGAGTCGTGGACCTCCGCCTGCCCCGAGGCCTTGACCCGCGCGGTCGAGGAACGGAACGGGCCGCCGTGCGGGTACCCCTGGATCGCGGCCGACGTGCCGTCGGGCAGGGTGTCGGTGAGCTTCAGCGGCGGGGCGTCGACGTCGGCGGAGATCACGGCGATGTCGTCGCTGGGATCGAAGTAGACGACCTTGCCCTCGCGGGCACTCTCGCCGGGTAGCTCGACCATCGGATCCTCGACACCCGCCACCACGTGCGCGTTCGTGATGATCCGGTCGTCCTGGACCACGAAGCCCGAGCCCGAGGAGATCGTCCCGCAGCCCCGCGTCGGCCCCGAGATGCGCGCGACCGACTGCGCGGCCGTCTCGAGCGCCGGGTCCCCGAGGTCGACCGGCGCGGCGGTGCTCGCGCCGCTGGGGATGTCGAGGCCCTCGGGCGGGGACGTGATCACGGGCATCGGCAGCTCGCCGACGACCCTCTGCCGCAGCTGCGCGAACGTCTGGCCGACGGGCTCCGGGGTGGCGCGCTCCACCGTCTTCATCGCGTGCGACGAGGCCACGGCGGGGGAGATGCCGGCGATCCCGGCCGAGGCCAGGCTGGACCCGCCCAGGCTCACCACCACCAGGCCGACGAGCAGGCCCAGCGCGCCGCCCAGCACACGCTCGACCACCCGCAGGTGCAGACGATCGGCGCCGCGCCGCACCAGGCCACCGATGCTCGAGCCCAGCGACCATCCGACGAGCAGCAGCACCAGCAGCGCACCGATCACGGCGGGCGCCCGCCACGGCGGCTCTACGGCGCCGGAGACGTGGGGCAGCACCCAGATGGCGGCGGCCGCCCCGACGGCGAGGCCCAGCAGAGCACCGAGGGTCGCGGCGAACCCGGAGCGCAGCCCCGAGACGAGCGCGCCCAGCAGGATCAGCACGATCACCAGGTCGACGATCCAGATCACGGGGTCCTCCTCGGTGGTCGGGGCGGGTCGGGGTCCGTAGGGCTGCACCGAGCTGTGGCAACGAGTGAGCTGGCACCCCGGCATCGGCGCTAGCTCGGGTGAGGCTGAGAGCAGGAGCGATCGGTGGAGGACGGGTCGACGGGCGACCCGTGACGCCCCATTCTCGCCCGTTCACCTGGGAACGGCGCGCGCGAGGGTCGGGCCGGGGGTTCGGAATCTCGCGCGCGAGGGTCGGGACGGGGCTTCGACCGAGGTGTTGGGCCTGCGCGGGACTAATAGCGCACTCTCTGCCATATATGGCAGATGATGCGCTATTAGTCCCGCCGCGGCCCATGCCCCCTCGATTCCGCGTCCTGGCCGCGCGCCGACACCCGCCCCGCGCCGACACCCGCCGCGAGCCGCGCCCGCCGCGCACCGCCGAGTGCAACCAGAATGAAACGGTTTGCAGAGCCCAGCGATGAGGAGCGCGACGAGAACCAAGTCTGTGACCTGCAGGGACGCGGCGCCTCCCGGCACCCCGATCCCACCCCACTGCCACCCATTGACGAATCACTGCAAACTGATTCATGATCTCTTCACGCTGGCGACGAGGCCGGCGGGCGCAGGGAACGAAGAGGTGACCGGCATGCGCAGCACGACCATCCGTGATGTCGCGGCCGCGGCATCGGTGTCCATCGCGACGGTGTCCCGCGCCCTGTCCAGCCCCGAGCTCGTCGCTCCCGCCACCCGGGACCGGGTCCGCAGTGTCGCCCGTGAACTGGGGTACCACTCCTCCCGCAGCGGCCGGTTCGCCTCGGCCGACGCCCGGACGATCGCGCTGCTCGTCCCCGACCTCGAGAACCCGTTCTTCGGCCAGGTGGCGAAGGGCGTGCAGGCGCGGGCCCGGTCCGACGGTCTCCTGGTGGCGGTCTGCGACACCGACGAGGACCCCATGCTCGAGCGCGCCGTGCTGGAGACCGTCGTCTCGCAGGTCGATGCGCTGATCCTGTGCTCCCCGCGCGGCCCGGACGAGACCATCCTGGCGGCGGCCGCGCAGCTCCCCACTGCTCTCGCGAACCGTGAGGTCGAGGGGCTGCCCTCGGTGCAGTTCGACGAGGACCGCGGGGTCACGGCATCCCTTCGTCACCTGGTCGCGCTCGGGCATCGCCGGATCGCCTATGCCGGGGGACCGCCGGCCTCCTGGACGCAGCGCCGTCGCTCGAGTGCGGTGCGACGCTTCGCCGCCCACCACCCCGAGTGCCGCGTCCTCGATCTCGGTCCGTTCCAGCCGTATCTGAGCGGGGGCGCCGGCGCGGCCCAGCAGGCGATCGACGCCGGCGTGACCGCGGTCGTCGCCTTCAACGACCTGCTCGCCCTCGGGATCATCGGCCACCTCACCCAGCAGGGCCTGCGTGTTCCCGAGGACATGAGCGTCTCGGGGATCGACAACGTCGCCGCCGCGACCCACGTGCGACCGCATCTGACGACGGTCGACGTGCCGCGCGTGCAGATGGGCCGCACCGCGGTCGACCTGGTGCTGGGCGCGATGCGCCGCGAGTCGCCGCCCGCGCCGCAGAAGCTCCCGGCCGAGCTCATCGTCCGCGACTCGACCGCCGTCGCGCCTGCCCCGGTCGCCGGCGCCCACGCCCCGACCGCCGTCGCTCCCGCCCCGGCCGCCGCCACCCCCACATCCCACGCCCCACTCCCCGCACCTCCCCTCACATCGACGTGACGGGACCCCACCAGGAGGAACACGCCATGCACACCACCACACCCCGCGCCCTGCCGCGCAGGACCCTCGTCACCACGGGACTCGCCGCCACCGGTGCCCTCGGCATCGCCGCCTGCACCGCGCCCGGTTCGGGTGACGACTCGGAGGCCGCGGCGTCCGAGGACGTTCCCGACAAGCCCTCGAAGCCCGTCGAGATCGCGATCTTCGACGTCGCGGGGGCGCAGAAGGAACTCGGCCCGATGATCGAGAAGTGGGCGAAGGACAACTCCGACGTGATCTCGAAGGTGAGCTTCGAGTCCAGCGATGCGCCCTCGCTCGTCGGGCAGGTCAAGCCGCAGGTCGACAGCGGCCGGCTCGAGGTCGATCTCGTCCTGACCGGCAACGACGGGCTCTCCGCCGGGATCGGCTCGAAGCTGTGGATCCCGCTGGTGAAGAACTACGGGGACCGCCTGGGCAATCAGGAGAACTACCTCGACGCGGCCGCTGCGATGCAGAAGCTCGCCTCGGGTTTCGGCGCGGTGCTCTCGTACTACCCGTCGGGCCCGCTGCTGCAGTACGACCCCTCGAAGGTCGACTCTCCGCCCAAGACCCCGGACGACCTGCTGTCCTGGGCGAAGGAGAACCCCGGGAAGTTCGGGTACGCGCGCCCGGCGAACTCGGGCCCGGGCCGCACCTTCCTGATGGGACTGCCGTACCTGCTGAAGGACAAGGACCCCAAGGACCCCGAGAACGGCTGGGAGAAGACCTGGGGGTACCTCGCCGAGCTGGGCAAGTACATCGACAACTACCCCAGCGGCACCGGCCAGGTCATCTCCAACATGGCCGACGGCAGCTGGCAGATGATCCCGACGACGACCGGCTGGGACATCAACCCTCGCGCCACCGGGCAGCTGCCCGCCGAGTTCGATGCGGCGGCCTTCGACGACCTCACCTGGGTGACCGACGCCCACTACGCCGTCGTCCCCACCGGACAGAGCACGGACAAGCTCTCCGCGATCCTGGCCCTGCTCAGCGGCATCCTCACCCCCGAGTACAACGCGATGGCGTACGACGAGGGCTACTTCTACCCGGGGCCCGCCGTGGAGGGCGCGACCCTCGACCTCGCCCCGAAGAAGAGCCAGCAGGTCGTGGAGAAGTACGGCCGTGACTGGTACGACGACCTCATCGAGTCGGCCCCGCAGGAGACGCCGCTGGAGCCCGACACCCTGGTCAAGGCCTTCGACCGCTGGGACCGGGAGGTGGGGAGCAAGTGACCGCCGCGACCGCGAAATCCCCGTCGACCACGCCGGCCACCGACACCGACGCCGACGCCCTGCGGATCGAGAACGTCGGCCGACGATTCGGCAGCACGGATGCCCTCCAGGGATTCGATCTGACCGTCCGCCGCGGAGAGTTCATCGCCCTGCTGGGCCCGTCGGGCTGCGGGAAGTCGACTGCGCTGAACTGTCTCGCCGGACTGCTGCCGCTGACCGACGGGCGGATCCTCGTCGGCGATCAGCGCATCGACGTCCTCCCGCCCGAGAAGCGGGACTTCGGCATGGTCTTCCAGAGCTACGCCCTCTTCCCGCATCTCACGGTCGCCAAGAACGTGGCGTTCGGTCTGCAGATGCGGGGCGTCGGCCGCGGCGAGATCCGCCGGCGCGTCGACGAGGCGCTGCGGCTGGTGCGGCTCGAGGACCAGGCGGGCAAGCTGCCCGGGCAGCTCTCCGGTGGCCAGCAGCAGCGGGTGGCGATCGCCCGCGCCGTCGTCATCGAGCCGCGCGTGGTGCTGATGGACGAGCCGCTGTCCAACCTCGATGCGAAGCTCCGCCTGGAGATGCGCACGGAGATCCGGCGCCTGCATCAGACCCTCGGGCTGACCACCATCTACGTCACCCACGACCAGGAGGAGGCGCTCTCGCTCGCCGACCGCCTCGTGGTGCTGCGCGCCGGCAGGGTCCAGCAGATCGGGACCCCGCAGGAGCTCCACGACCACCCGGCCAACTGGCACGTCGCCGACTTCATGGGCTACCGGAACCTGCTGGACGCCGAGGTGACGTCGGCGCCGGACGGCGGTGCCGGTGGCGGAGACGGTGATGGTGCCGGGGTCGAGGTGCGGGCCGACGGGCTCTCGCTCCGCGGGCTCGCCGTCGACCCCGTCGCGGCTGGGGAGCGAGTGCGGCTGGCGATCCGGCCCTCCGACCTGGTCGTCACGGATCCTGCTGCGGCGCCCGGGACGTCGAGTGCGTCGGGGACCTCCGGCGTGAGCGGGGCGTCCGCGGCGAGCGGCACGAACGGGGCGCCCGCGTCGAGCGGCACGAACATGATCCGTGCCCGGGTCGAGGTCGTCGAGTACCAGGGCCGCGAGTACGCGGTCGAGGTGCGCACGGAGAGCGGGCGGGCACTGCACGTCCGCTCGGACACAGCACCCCAGGTCGGGGTCGACGTGCTGCTGACGCTCGACCCCGCTCGCGCTCTCGTCTACCGGTTCGACCTCGACCCGGCCGATGCGGGGCGCTCGTCGGACGCCGCGGACCGCGCAGCCGATGAGAGTCGTCCGCCCGCTCCGGACCCCATCGCCGCGGAGGCGGGGTCATGAGCGCGGCGACGACGACGCCGTCGGCCCCCGCCTCGAGCGGTGCGGAGGGCGCACCCCGCCCCGTCGGACGCCCGCGCAGCAGCGCGAGCCTGCGCCACCGCCTCGCGGACCGCGGGATCGACGGGCAGATGCTGCTCCTGCTGCCGGCGCTCGTGTTCATCCTGGTGCTGTTCGTCTACCCCTTCGCCTACGGTCTCGGGCTCACGCTGCAGCCCACGCAGGAGACCGTGGAGACCTGGGGCGGTGGCGTCCTGGCGAACTACGTCCGCTTCTTCGGGGACTCCTTCACGTTCGCCTCGGTCTGGCTGACCGCGCGCCTGGCGATCCCCGCGGCCCTGTTCAACGTGCTGTTCTCGATCCCGCTGGCGATCAAGCTGCGCCACCGCTTCCGCGGCAAACGGCTGATCTCGACCCTGCTGGTCCTGCCGATCACCCTGGGCACCGTGCTCACCGCGCAGGGCCTGCTGATCTTCGCCGGACGCCAGGGGTGGCTGAACCAGGCGCTGATGGGGATCGGTCTGGTCGACCAGCCGCTCGACCTGGTGCACAACTACATCGGCGTGCTGCTGTCGCTGATCATCTCCGGGTTCCCCTTCGCGTTCCTGCTGATCTCCTCGTACTTCTCGGGGATCGACCCGTCGCTCGAACGCGCCGCGCGCTCGCTCGGCGCCGGCTGGGCGCAGCGCTTCTTCCGGATCACCCTGCCGCTGCTCGCCCCGGGACTCGCGACGACCTTCATCCTCACCTTCGTGCTCGCCTTCAGCGTGTTCCCCTCCGCGACGCTGGTCGGGAATCCGAGCGGGTCCACACGCGTCCTCGCCGTGGTCGCCTACCGCTTCTTCGGCGAGCAGTTCGACTACCCGATGGCCTCGACCGTCGCCATCATGATGGGCCTCGCGGAGCTGATCGTCGTCGCGATCGTGCTGTTCGCCAGGTCCTTCTTCTACAAGGGAACGACCGGGGGCAAGGGCTGATGACGACGAACGACCTGGACCTCGGCGCCATTGATCTCGACCGCAGCGCCATCGACCTCGACCGCAACGCCCCCGACGTGGACGGCGCCCCCATCCCGCTCGCCGCGGGCCCGGGATCGCCGGGCGCACCGGGGCCCGTCCGTCGCAAGCGGACACCACGCACCCCGGCCGAACGGATCCCCGGCGAGCGAGCCCTGCGGGCCCAGCCCAGCACCTGGGTGGCCTGGGCGGGGATCGCCGCCTTCCTGGTGCTGCTGCTCGGGATCCTGATCAGCGTCGTCATCGATTCCTTCGGCCGCACCTGGTACGCGCAGTGGCTGCCGACGGAGCCGACGACGGGCTGGTACTCCGAGGCCTGGACCCGCTTCGATCTCGGCCACGTCATCCTGGTGACGCTCGTGGTCGCCTTCTGCGTGGTCGCGCTGTCGATCCTGATCGGCGTGCCGGCCTCCTACGTGCTGGCCAGGCGCCAGTTCCCCTTCAAGCGCGCGGTGACCGCACTGTTCCTGCTGCCGGTCATCATCCCGCCGATCACCTTCGGCATCCCGCTGGCCACCGTCATGTACAACGTCGGGCTGGGTCGCACGCTGCTGGCGGTGATCCTGGTGAACCTGGTGCCGTCGGTGCCCTTCGTCATCATCACGATGACGCCGTTCATCGAGCAGATCAATCCTGCGATCGAGAACGCGGCACGGATGAGCGGGGCGCGCATGCGGCACGTCTTCGTGCGGATCCTGGGGCCGATCCTGGTGCCCGGCATCCTGGCCGCCGCGATCCTGGTGCTGGTGCGCACGGTCGGCATGTTCGAGCTGACCTACCTGGTCTCCGGACCGGGCACGGACACGCTGGTGGTCTCCATCTTCCGGGCGATGACCTCGGCCGGAGGCTCCGAGCCGCGCGCCCTGGTCTCGGCCATGGCATTCCTCTACACGGCGATGATGCTGGTGACCCTGGTGATCGCCCTGCGATTCGTGAACCCGACCCAGCTGGTGGCCCGGGTCGGGGCGGGGGACGAGGAGTGAGGTAGGGGAGGGCCGCGCGTCCGGGTTTCCGGTCGCCGGTCGGCGGTCGCCGAAGTTCTGGCCGCCGGCGGTAGGGGGATTCATGCCTCCCGGTCACCGGTCGGCGGAGCTCGGGTAGGGCTTCCGCGGGACTCATAGCGCATCGTCTGCCATATATGGCAGGAGATGCGCTATGAGTCCCTCCGCGGCCCACCACCCTGCGATCACCCCCCCCCCGGGGCGGTCCCCGGTCTCAACCGTCCCCCGCGCCCCGGCCCCCGGCCCCCTCGGTGCTCCGGCCCGCGGTCTCACCCGCGCGCGGCCGTCGCCGTCACTCCCGGTGCTGCTGCCACCAGAGCGCGGCCTGCACGCGGGAGTCCACCTGCAGCTTGCCCAGCACATGCGTAATGTGGGTCTTGACGGTGGTCACCTCGACGACGAGCTCGCGCGCGATCTGCTGGTTCGACATCCCCTGCGCGAGCAGCCGCAGCACGTCCTCCTCGCGGCGCGTGAGCTCGACACCCGGTGCCGGCCCCCACGTTGCCGAACGGGATGAGGAGGCTGCCGAATCGTCGGTGTTCGCCGGAGCGGTCGACCACGCAGCCCGTGCCGATGCCCTCGGATCCTCCCCATCCCGCCCCGATCCGCCCTGCGCTCCCTGCGCAGGTTCGCCCGGTGCCTGCTCGCTCCGCAGAGCTGCGACGACGGCCCTGGTCGCTGCGGAAGAGAGGACGGCGTCGCCGCTCGCCACCGCGTGCACGGCATCGAGGATCCGCCGCGGCTCCTCCGTCTTCACGAGGTACCCGTCGGCGCCCGCGGCGAGTGCGCCGAGCACATAGGAGTCGAGGTCGAAGGCCGAGATCACGAGCACGCGCGCTCCGAGCTCGCGCAGCGCCGGCGTGATCTCGATGCCGGTCGCCCCGGGCATGCGCACATCCGTCAGCGCGACGTCCGGGCGCTCTGCTCGTGCACGCCGCACGGCCTCGTCCCCATCGGCCGCCTGGGCGACGACCTGGGTGCTCGGGTCGGCCTCGAGCAGCGCGACGAGCCCGCCGCGCACCGCCGGATGATCATCGGCGACCAGCACCCTGATCGGGCGGTCGGGCGCGGGATGATGCGGAGTGGCCGGACTGGCCGAACTGGGCGGAGTGGGCGGAGTGGGCGACGTGGCTGACGGGTTCATGACGCATCCTCTTCGACGGAGAGCGGGGAGCGGTCGCGCATCGGGACCCGCACCTCGACGCGCCAGGTCCTCGGGTCGGCGGGGTCTGGTCCGGCGCTGAGCGATCCGCCGACGGCGAGAGCGCGCGAACGCATCGTCGTCAGGCCCAGTCCGGGGGAGTCGTCGGCCCGGACGTGACCGGGCGTGAACGTGTTCGTGCAGGTCAGCGAGACCTCATCGGTATCAGCGAGAACCTCGAGGCGTCGGGGCGTCCGGCCGTGGGCGAGGGAGTTCGCGACGGCCTCCGCGCCGATCCGCAGCAGGGCGGCCCGCAGGGTCGGGTCCACGCGCGCCGGATCCTCCACCACCGGGTCGATCCGCGCCAGACTGCCGTCGTCGGCCCCGTCGGCCCCGTCGGCCCCGTCGGCCCCGTCGGCTCCAGCGGTTCCATGGCCGCCGGCGCCACCGGAGATGCCCATACTGTGCGCGGACCCGGCGTCGAGCCGAGCCGCGAGGGCCTCCCAGCTGAGCGTCACCTCGGGCTCCGTCGCGTTCTCGTCGGTGAGCATCGTGATCACCGAGCGCAGGTCCCGCAGCGCCGCCTGCGCGGATTCCCGCGCCGTCGCGAGCGAGCGGTCGCGCGCGTCGGCCGCGGGCAGCTGCGCCGCGAGACCCGCATGCAGGGCGACCGCGCTGAGGTGCCCCGAGAGCACGTCGTGCAGGTCCTGGGCGAGCCGGCGCCGCTCCGTCTCCACCGCGCGCTCGGCCCGCTCGGAGGCGAGCTCCTGCTCCGCGGCCGCCAGGCGTTCGGCGGTCTCCCGTGCCAGGTGCAGGTGCCGCACCTCCCACCCCCACGCGAGCGGCGTGCCCACCACCACGACGATCAGCATCAGACCCAGGATGATCGAGGGGCCGGGCTGCGGCCACGTCGAGGTCATGCCGAGCATCACGAGGGAGATCGCGATGCCCACGCCGCTGGCCACCCGCGCCAGGCGCCGCGAGCCGTAGGCGACGGGGGACCACAGGGCCTCGAACAGCAGCACGTACCCGCCGATCGTGGATCCGCCCAGCACCTCGGCGAAGGAGAGCAGGCCGGTCACCACGAGCGTCACCGCGGGTGCCCGATGGCGCAGGGCCGTGGCCGCAGCCGCCGGCAGCAACAGCAGCGTGGAGGTGCTGCTCGACCACACCGGACCGTCGATCAGCAGCCCTTGCGTCCCGACACCCAGCCCGCTGAGGCTGCCCAGTGACACCACGACCGCTGCGTAGACCGCCGCGACCAGCAGGTCGCGTCGCGGGAGTGTCCGCGCACGTCGCGGCCGGTCGGGATCCATGCCACGAGGCTAGACGGCCGCGCGGCGATCAGCATCGGGAGCGGGCGGTACCAGCACCCTTCCAGCACCAAGGGATGAGGCCCCGGGCCGACGTCCATGGCGAGGCTTGAGGGCATGGAACTGCTGTCCGCCTCGGCGGGGCCCCTCGGCCTCGTGGTGCTCGCCCTCATCGATTCGACGTCGGTGGGAACGCTCGTCATCCCCGTGATGCTGCTCGTCGTCGGAGAGGGCGGAGCCCGTCGCGTGGCCGGGCGCACCGTGCTCTACCTGCTGGTGATCGGGATGTTCTACCTGGTGCTCGGGGTGGCGCTGCTGGCGGGCCTGCTGCCCCTGATGACGGCGGCGCAGGGCCTCTTCCGCACGCCCGTCGCCGGCGTCGCGCTCGCCGCCGTCGGAGCCGGGCTGCTGGCCTGGTCATTCCGGCTGGATCCGAAGTCCATCCGCGCACGCGGGGGCGATCCCGAGGCGTCGGCGCGGCGCTGGAGCGAACGCGTGCGCGGGGCCGCCGGCCGACCCCGCGCCCTTGTCGGCCTCGCCCTGCTCGCGGGCCTCATCGAGGCCGCGTCGATGATCCCCTACCTCGCGGCGATGGGGATCATCTCCCAGATGGGGGTCGGCTTCGCCCGCGGCTCGCTCGTGCTCGTCGGCTACTGCCTGGTGATGATCCTGCCCGGTCTGGTGTTCGCGGGGCTCCGCCTGCTCGCCGGCCGACGCGCCGACCGCCTGCTCGACCGACTCCACGAGTGGGCGATCCGCAGCGCCGCCGAGACGCTGTCATGGGTGGTCGGCGGCGTCGGCGTGATCCTGCTGCTGCACAACCTGGGCGCGGTGGTGCGGGTGCTCGGGCTGAGGTAGGGAGTCGGCGGTGCACCCATCGTCGCGGCGCGAGGGCTCCCACCGGGTGGGGGAGGGGGAGGCGGGGCTTCCGAGGGACTAATAGCGCATCTTCTGCAGCATTTCGCAGATGATGCGCTATTTGTCCCGTCGCGGCCCAGCATCCCGCCGTTCGATTCGCCCGTGACCCCCACGTCGCCCGGTTACCCCCCACTCCGCCCCGTGACCCCCGCCCCGCCCGGCAGACCCCCGCCCCGCCCGGTAGACCCCCGCCCTGCCCGGTAGACGCCGACCCCACCCGGACCACCCATCCCGTGAACGCTCACCCCCACGCCGACCACCCGTTCCGAAAATAGTCGCCGCACGCTAATGTGGGCTCCGACTTCGCAAGGAAGAGGAGTACACATGAGACCGCTCGTGCCACGCCGCACGGCCCTCGCCGGGGGTGCAGCGACCGCTGCGGCCCTCGCCGCCGGCCTCGCGGGCTGTGCCCCCACCGGCGCGGGGAAGGTGAACGCGGAAGCGGTCATCCCGCCGTCCGACGGCCCCGTCACCCTGACGTACTGGGCCTGGCTGAAGGACCTCCAGAAGGTCGCCGACGAGTTCAACAAGACGCAGGACCGCATCACCGTCGAGGCGGTCTGGATCCCCGGTGGCAACGCCGGCGGCTACGCGAAGATCCTGAGCGCGGTCGCCGCGGGCGGCGGGCCGGACATCGCGCAGGTCGAGCTGCGCTCGGTCCCCGAGTTCGCGCTCGCCGGCGCCCTCACCGACCTCACCCGCTACGGCTTCGCCAAGGACGAGAAGGCCTTCGACCCCGGCGCCTTCGCGCAGATCAAGGTCGGCGACTCGCTCTGGGCCGTCCCGCAGGACACCGGGCCCGGCGCGATGTTCTACAACAAGGAGGTCCTCGAGGAGGAGCTGGGGCTGACCCCGCCGAAGACCTGGGACGAGTTCCGCTCGGTCGCCGAGGAGGTCAAGAAGGCCGGCAAGACCCTGATGACGCTCGACCCGGGCGACGGCTCCGTGCTGCCGTTGTGGGCGATGCAGAAGGGGTCCGTCTGGTTCGAGCCCAAGGACGACACCTGGGTCCTGAACATGGCCGATGATCCCACCATGGAGATGGCCGACTACTGGGACGGCGTCTTCTCCGACGAGCTCGTCTCCACCGGGTACGGCCCGTTCTCGACCCCGTGGTACGCCGCCGCGGGCGACGGCAAGGTCCTCTCCTACGTCGGCGGCTCGTGGGGCGACGCCCTCACCGAGACCGTCCCGGGTGGCAAGGGCAAGTGGGCCGTGGCCGACATGCCGCGGTGGGAGGACGGGTACGCCTCGGGCGGGCTGGGCGGCTCGTCAGCCGCGGTCCTGTCCACGAGCGAGCACCCGGCCGAGGCGCTGGAGTTCCTGCGCTGGATGTGCACCGACCCCGCGGGCATCGACGCGATGATCGAGAACTCGGGGATCGGCTGGTCGCCGGCCGCCGACTACATCGGCAAGAAGCGCCAGCAGCCCAGCGAGTTCTTCTCCGGACAGAACTACAACGAGGAGGTCATCCTGCCGATGGCCGAGGGGCAGAGCCTCGACTGGACGTGGGCGCCGCTCATGCAGCGCATCATCGACCGGTTGGGCGACGGGATGCTCGAGGTCGTCGGCGGCGGGAGCACGTTCACGAAGATGCTCCCGCAGGCCCAGGAGGACATCGCGGAGATCATGCGGAAGATCGGCCTCAAGGTGGAGATCGCGAAATGAGAAGCAAGAGCGCTCCCTGGGTGCTGATGGCGCCCTTCCTGCTGCTGTTCCTGTTCACGATGGTGGTGCCGATCATCATCGCGATCGTGCAGTCCTTCCTCACCGTGCGGCGCAGCGGCCTGGTGGGCGAGGACGGCGCGGTCAGCCACTTCGCCGGCCTCGAGAACTACCTGGCCGCGCTGACCAACCAGAACTTCACCGAGTCGATCGCGCGGATGCTGCTGTTCGGCGTCGTGCAGGTGACCGTCATGATCGTCGCCTCGACGATCCTCGCGCTGCTGCTGGAGAGCGCGAGCGCGAAGTGGCCGGGTCTGTTCCGCGCCGCCTACTTCCTGCCCTACGGCATCCCGGGCGTGATCGCGACGATCCTGTGGTCCTTCCTCTACGTCCCGGGCCTGAGCCCGATCGTGGACGTGCTCGGATGGGTCGGCATCGACGTCGACTTCCTGGGGCCGAGCATCGTGCTGTGGTCGATCGCGAACATCGTGACCTGGACCTACACCGGGTACAACATGCTCATCATCATCGCCCAGCTGAAGGCGATCCCCGGTGACATCTACGAGGCCGCGCGGATCGACGGGGCCGGGCCGCTGCGCGTGGTCACCTCGATCCAGCTGCCCCTGATCCGGCCGGCGCTGATGCTGACGATCATCTTCTCGATCATCGGCACCCTGCAGCTGTTCGCCGAGCCGCAGGTGCTCTCGACCATGAGCTCGGGCATCAACTCGGAGTACACGCCGAACCTGTCGGCCTACGCCTACGCCTTCCAGTACAACGACCTGGGCATGGCCTCGGCCGAGGCGGTCATCATCGCGCTCGCCGCGTTCATCCTCTCGGCCGCCGCGCTGGGCATCTCCAACCGTCTGGGGAGGAAGTCATGAGCACCTCGAGCACTGCGAGCTCCTCGACGACGACGCAGGACCCGTCCACGCAGTCCACCGGGAGCCCCGGGGCGGGGTCCGGGCGCGCCACGCGTGCGAAGAAGAAGGGCCGCGAGACCCGCACCGCGGGCACCAAGCCGACGACGACCATCATCGTCACCGCGCTGCTGGTGATCGTGGCGCTGTACTTCCTGGTGCCGGTGTACTGGGTGATCGTCAACGCCACGAAGTCGACCGAGGACCTCTTCGGCACCAACGGCTTCTGGTTCGGGCACACCTTCCAGCTGTTCTCGAACATCGGGGACGTGCTCACCGCCAACGGCGGAGCCTTCCCGCGCTGGGCGGCGAACTCGCTGCTCTACTCCGGCGTCGGGGCCGTGTTCGCGACCTACTTCGCGGTAGCCGCGGGATATGCGCTGGCCAAGTACGAGTTCCCGGGACGCAACGCGATCTTCGCGTTCGTGCTCGGTGGTGTGCTGGTGCCCGGCACCGCGACGGCGCTGCCGCTGTTCCTCGTGTTCAGCAAGATCGGGCTGACCAACACCTACTGGTCGGTGCTGATCCCCTCGCTGCTGAGCCCCTTCGGCCTGTTCCTCGCCCGGATCTACGCGAGCGCGGCGATCCCCGACGAGATCCTCGAGGCCGGCCGCATCGACGGCGCGAGCGAGATGCGGATCTTCCACACCATCGTGCTGCGCCAGCTGATCCCCGCGATCGTGACCATCCTGCTGTTCCAGTTCGTCGCGATCTGGAACAACTACTTCCTGCCCCTGGTCATGCTGGCCGACGAGAAGCTCTACCCGATCACCCTGGGCCTGAACAACTGGCGGGCCCAGACGGACCGTCTGCCGGAGTTCTACCAGCTCACGGTGGGCGGCGCGCTGCTCTCCGTGATCCCGCTGGCCATTCTGATCATCGTGCTGCAGCGCTTCTGGCGGGGCGGCCTGACCGAGGGGTCGGTGAAGGGGTAGCGGGCGGCCGGTCGGCCCACTGACTTCCGTCGACAGGCCTTCTATAGGAGAGTTCCGTGCCAGAACTCGCGGTTTTCGGCACGGAACTCTCCTATAGACGGCGGGTCGAGGCGGACGACGACAAGCGCCCCCGTCGATGGGGCCGGGCAGGGCGACAGGCCCCGCCACCCAGCCCCGCCCCGCCACCCAGCCCCGCCCCGCGCTTCCAGCTCAGCCCTGCCGGGCCTTCAGACGGGGGTTCTTCTTGTTGATCACGAACGTGCGGCCACGACGCCGGACCACCTGGGAGCCCGGCAGTTCCTTGAGGGCACGGAGCGAGTTGCGGACCTTCACCGTGCACCTCCCGCTGCGCCGCTGCCCCGCCCGTAGCGGCGGTTGAACTGCTCGACGCGTCCGGCGGTGTCGACCACGCGCGCGTTGCCCGTGTAGAAGGGGTGGGAGACCGAGGAGATCTCCACGTCGACGACGGGGTACTCGTTGCCGTCCTCCCAGAGGATCGTCTTCGACGAGGTCACGGTGGAGCGGGTGAGGAAGGCGTGATCAGCGCTCGCGTCGCGGAACACGACGGGGTGGTAGTCGGGATGGATGCCGTTCTGCATGGGGTTCTCTCCTTCGGGGGTGGAGTGACGGGAATCAGCTCGGGTGCCGGCGGCCGACGAGCCGCCGACCGACGTGCCGGCGGCCGCCGACCGGCGGCCGACGAGCCGCCGCCCGCTCACCAGCTGGACTTGGTGATCCCGGGCAGCTCGCCGCGGTGGGCGAGCGCGCGGAACCGCACGCGCGAGAGGCCGAAGCGGCGCAGGTGGCCGCGGGGGCGGCCGTCGACCATGTCGCGGCTGCGCAGCCGCGTCGGGCTGGCGTCGCGAGGCAGGGCCTGCAGCGCGCGCTGCGCCTCGGCCCGCTGCTCGAGTGTCGAGGCCGGGTTCTTCAGCGTGCGCTTGAGGTCGGCCCGACGCTCGGCGTAGCGGGCGACGGTCTCGCGCCGGCGCGCGTCGGCCGCGATCTTCGAGGTCTTGGCCATCAGCGCTCCTCCCGGAAGTCGACGACCTCGCGCACCCGCGGATCGAACTTGCGCATGGTGAGGCGGTCGGGGGTGTTCCTGCGGTTCTTGGTGGTCATGTACGTGTAGCCGGTGCCTGCGGTGGAGCGCAGCTTCACGGTCTGGCGGACGTCGGTGCGACGACTCATGGGGTCCCTCCTGGGGTGGTGGTGGCGTGAACAGATGGTGGTGAGGTGGGCGGTGACGGAGCGGATGGTGGCGAGTCGGGCGCGGTGAGGAGGCGGGTGGTGACGGGGCCGGCAGATGGGCCGCCGTTGCGGATCACGGTCCCAACGCGACTCGCTCGGCCGACGCTGTCAGCACTGCTCGTGGATCACACCCGCTCACCGCGGGAGCGGATCTCGGCCACCACGGACTCGATCCCGCGCTGGTCGATGATGCGGATGCCGCGGGCGCTGACGCGCAGCCGCACGGTGCGGCCGAGCGAGGGCACGAAGTACCGCTTGGACTGGATGTTCGGGCTGAAGCGGCGGGGTGTGCGGCGCTGGGAGTGGGAGACGTTCCGTCCCATCCGCGGCACGGCGCCGGTGACTTGACAACGCTGGGTCATGGTCGGCGAGACTAGCGATTGATAATCATTCTCGTCAAGACGGAAGGGTCCGCCACGATGCACGGACGGAACCGAAACCATGCCCACGGACTGAACCGCGACGGCGCGCAGGGGACGATGCCCGTCGCCCTGATCTCCGCGATCGATCCCGTGCTGCGGGACGTGCTGGTCGCGAACCTGCTCCTGGACCGCCCGGGTCTCCTCGCCCTGCGCTACGAGGTCGATACGGAGAACGGGGGGCTGCGCAGGGTGCTGGGAGATGCGGAGCGGGTGCTCGATGACAGCGTGGTGCAGCTCGATCACCCGTGCGTCTCCTGCGCCATGCGCGAGGATGCGATCCCGCTGCTGGCACGCCTGGCGAGCCGCGACAGCGGCAACGGGGTGCTGCTCGCGCCGCCGATCAGCGCCGACCCGGACGTGGTCGTTCGCACGCTGCTGCCGGGGCGCCGCGGCTGGCGCCTCACGGCCAGTGCCGCCGTGGTCGATGCCGACACCGCAGTCCACGACCTGCTCGAGGACGACACCCTGGCCGAGCGCGGCCTGCAGTGGGCCGACGGTGACGAGCGCGCCGTCGGCGAGGCGCTCGCCGCGCAGCTGGAGTACGCCGACCACGTCGCCCTCGACGGCGCCGACGAAGCGGGCCACGAACTCCTCGAGCACCTCCGCGCGCCCGAGCAGTCGATCACCACCTCGCTGCACACCCTGCACCCGACCACCCTGCTCACCGGCCACCACTCCCACGCCGGGGCGGTGGTGCGTCGCGATCCGCTGCGCGTGCGCCCCTACGGCGGGTCGACGGACCACGGCACCTGGACCCTGGACCTGCACTCCGATCGCCCCTTCCATCCGCAGCGACTTCTCGAGCTCATCGAGGACCTCGGGGCGGGGCGCCTGCGGGGGCGGGGCCGGTTCTGGGTCCCCGACCGTCCGCGGTCGGTCTGCCAGTGGGACGGCGCCGGCGGGCAGGTCTCCATCGGCGCGATCGCCGACTCCGGCAGCACCCTGCCGACGACGCACCTGGTCGTCACGGGGATCGATGCGGCGGATGCCGAGCGCGTGCGCGAGACCTTCGGGCGCATCCTGCTCACTCCCCAGGAGTGGGAACAGGGGCTGGCTCCGTGGCTGGGGGCCGACGACCCTCTCGCGCCGTGGCTGGGGGAGCGCACCGCCGCGGCGTGAGTGCGGAGCCCTGTGAGCATGGACCTTGTGAGCGCGGGGCCATGGCGGGGTGCGCACGGTTGAGGCGGCGTGCGCGCACCGCCGTGGCGGGTCGGGCGGGCCGCCGCGGCGTCGGGCCGCCACGGCATCTGGGCATCACGGCGTCGTGAGCGTGTGGTGTGTCTCGGCATCACGGCGCCGTGAGTGCGTGGTGCGTCTCCTGCGGCAGGGCCCGTGCGTCGCCGCACCATGGAAGACTGGCGACCAACCGCTGAAAAACGGTTCACCGCGCCCCATCGAGAGGATATACGACGACGATGCCCGCCCTGCTCGAGCCCACCCCCACAGGTTTCCTCCGCGACGGCACGCCCCACCAGATCGTCTCCGGCGCGATCCACTACTTCCGCGTGCAGCCCGAGCAGTGGCGCGACCGTCTGCGCCGGCTCGTCGCGATGGGCTGCGACACCGTCGAGACCTACGTGGCCTGGAACATTCACCAGCCCGCTCCCGACCGGGTCACCTTCGAGGGCATCGCCGACCTCGGCCGCTTCCTGGACATCGCTGCCGAGGAGGGCCTGGACGCGATCGTGCGCCCGGGCCCGTTCATCTGCGCCGAATGGGAGAACGGCGGCTTCCCGGGGTGGCTGCTGCGGGATCGCTCGATGCGCCTGCGCACGCGCGACGAGGCCTACCTGCGCGAGGTCGACGCCTGGTTCGACCAGCTCATCCCGGTGATCGCCGAGCGTCAGGCGTGCCGCGGCGGCAACGTGGTGATGGTGCAGGTCGAGAACGAGTACGGCTCCTACGGCGACGACGCGGTCTACCTCGCGCACCTGCGCGACGGGCTGCGCGCCCGCGGCATCGAGGAGCTGCTGGTGACCTCCGACGGCCCCGCCCGGATGTGGCTGACCGCGGGAACCGTCGAGGGCGTGCTGCCGACGGTGAACTTCGGCTCCCGCGCTCTCGAGGTGCTCGAGATGGCCCGCCGCGAGCTGCCCGATCAGCCGTACATGTGCATGGAGTTCTGGAACGGCTGGTTCGACCACTGGGGCGAGGAGCACCACAGCCGCAGCGCCGAGAGCGCAGCGAAGGAGCTCGAGGACATGCTCGCCGGGGGCATGAGCGTCAACTTCTACATGGCCCTCGGCGGCACGAACTTCGGTCTCACCGCCGGCGCCAACCATGACGGCGGCCTGCAGCCGACCACCACCAGCTACGACTACGACGCCCCGATCGCCGAGGACGGACGACTCACCGAGAAGTTCCATGCCTTCCGCGAGGTAATCGCCCGCCATCGCGAGCTGCCCCCGCTCGAGGAGCATCTCGCGCAGCTCGGCCTCGACGCCGAACCCGCCGCACTCCCGGCTGCCGACGTCACCATCGAGCGCACGGTCGCCCTGCGCCTCAGCGACCGCTTCACCCGCACCGCACCGGTGTTCCCGACGCCCCCGACCTTCGAGGACCTGGGACTCGAGCGCGGCATCGTGCGCTACTCGCGCGACGTCGAGATCGAGGCCGCCACCCGGGACGACGGCAGCCTCACGATCGCCCCGCTGAAGCTCTACGGCCTGGCCGACCGCGCCTGGACCTACGTCGGCGGGATCGCGATGGGCGTCGTGGGCGTCGGCGGGGCGGACGGTGGGGCAGGCACCGAGGGCTCTGGCGATGCGGACGGTGCGGCAGGTACCGAGGGCAGCAGCGCGGCCGTCGGTGAGGTCGGCGGCGAGGGCTCGGGCGATCCGGCCGTCCTCGAGCTCGGCCCGTTCGTCGATCGCCTGCTGCCGGACGGCGGGTATCGCACCGTGCGCGTCGAGATCCTGGTGGAGAACCTCGCCCGCGTGAACTTCGGGCCCTACCTGGCCGGCCGCAAGGGCATCCTGCGCGGCGTCTGGGACCGCGTGCGGTTCCTCAACGACTGGCAGGCCGACCCGTGGCCTCTCGAGGAGATGGGCGAGGAGCTCGCGCGGATCGCCGCGGAGCAGCCCGCCCTCGCGGGTGGCCCCGGGGCGGAGCAGCCCGTTTTCGTGGGTGGCCCCGAGTCGGAGCAGCATGCCCCCGCGAGCGGTCCCGCGTCGGAGGACCTCCCCGTGCTGGTCGCCGCCTCGTTCGAGGCAGACGCACCGGCCGACACCCACGTGGACGTCTCCGACGCCGGGCACGGCGTCGCCTACGTCAACGGGCACTGCGTCGGCCTCTACTGGAGCATCGGTCCGCAGCAGTCGCTGTACGTCCCCGCGCCGTGGATCCGCGAGGGCCGCAACGAAGTGCTACTGCTGGACCTCGAGAAGGTCCCGGCCCGCCTCGCCCTGGCCGCGCGGCCCCTCTTCGACTGAGCGTCTGCCCCCGCGGGAGCATCCGACCGACATCCTCGACCGTCTCGGACGAGCACGCGCACGGGCACG
Organism: Brachybacterium endophyticum; assembly: GCF_003130585.1. Lineage (GTDB taxonomy): Bacteria > Actinomycetota > Actinomycetes > Actinomycetales > Dermabacteraceae > Brachybacterium > Brachybacterium endophyticum. The sequence continues at coordinate 491,143 of NZ_QFKX01000001.1, forward strand.
GGGCACGCGACGTCCGGACCCAGACCAGGCTGCCGCGACACCCCCCCCGGTGCCCTGGTGCGCGCCCGCGAGCAGCCCGTCGATACCAGCCCGTCTATAGGACAGTTTCGTGCCGAAACCAGCCGGTTTCGGCACGAAACTGTCCTATAGACGGCGGGGGCGCCCAGCGCCCCGTCGCCGGACGCCCAGCGCCCCGCCACGGGACGCCGAGCCCCGTCAGTGGACGCCCAACGCCCCGCCGCAGGGCGCCCGGCGCCCCGGTCTCACTTCTTCTTCGGGTCCTTGGTGACCGGGACGTCCTCGGGCAGCACCTCGGCGTACTCCTCGAGGATTTTCTTGCCGCCGCCCTCTTCCCACTGCTTGAGGGCCTTGGTGAAGTCGTCGATGGTCTTGCGGCCCTGGATGACGTCGTCGCGCACGTCGCTCAGGCGTGTGCTCAGCTCGGTGCCCTTCGACGAGGCGGTGTCGGAGTACAGGCCCTTGATCGGGGACTGCTGGGCGTTCTCCAGCAGCTTCTTCTCCTGCTCGTAGATGTACTCCGAGTCGTCGGCGATGGGGTTGTAGATGACGCCCTCGCCGGCGGCCATGATCTGCAGCGCGCTCTGCAGGCCCGGGACGTTGGTGTCGCCGGACTTGGTGAGCGTGTAGTTGCCGTCCTTGACCTCGTAGTCCTTGCCCTCGCGGCCCCAGTTGACCGTCATGTACTCCTCGGTGCCGAAGGGCGCGGAGAGGTAGTTGATGAGGTCCAGCAGCTCGCGGATCTTCTTCTCGTCGTCCGTCTTCTTCAGCGGCGTGAAGCCCACGGTGCCGTAGCCCATGTCGTAGACCGGGTTGCGGTCCTTGTCGGCCGCGAACGGGATCAGGATGTCGGCCAGCAGGTCCTTGTTGTAGTGGCGGTACTCCGACGCCCCGCGCGGACCCACCGAGACCAGCGCCGCGATGGTCCCGTTGGCGAAGTACTGCGAGGTCTCGGCAAGGTTCAGGTCCGGGTAGAACGCCCCGGCCTTGAAGACCTTCCGTGCGTACTCGAGGGTCTCGAGGTACTCGTCGGTCTGCGTGGCGGCGGTGAGCGTGCGGTCCTTGTTGACCCGGTAGCCGTTGGGCAGGCCGAACCACTCGCCGAACATGTGGAACGCATTGGGCAGGAACGGCTCGAGGGCCCAGCGCTTGCCCTTGATGCTCACGTCCTTGCACTTCTCGAGGAACTCCTCGGCGCTGTTGCTCTGGAAGCCGTCGACGTCCTTCCACACGTCGGGGTTGCCCAGGTAGACCTGGCCGAACGGCGTCGAGGGGATCGGGGCGCCCCAGATCTTGCCGTTGACCACGGCCGTGCGCCACGAGCTGGGCGTGAGCGCGGCGAGGTTCTTCCACTCCAGCACCTTGTCGCCCGAGAGGTACTCGGTGAGGTCGGTGAACTGGGACTCGAGCATCAAGCCGATGTTCGGGATGCCCTGGTTCGGCGGCACCCACATCAGGTCCGGCAGGTCGCCGGAGGCCAGGATCGTCGCGAACTTGTCCGGGTAGGAGTCGATGACGACCTGCATGTCCAGCGTGCCGCCGAGCTGCTTGTTCAGGTTCTGCCAGAACGGGTTGGACTTCATCGGCGGCGGGGGCGTCGCGAAGGTCTGCGTGAGCGCCTTGATCGTGCCCGAGGTGATCGGCTTCTTGTCCGTCGTCCGCACGAGTTTCTTGGGGGCGTTCAGGTACACGTTGTGCAGGCCCTGCTCGTTGCCCTTCAGATCGGGCGTGAGACCTGCGAGCGCCTTGTAGGTGGGAAGCTCGACCTCGGCCGACTTCTTCGCGCCACCGGACTGGCTGGAGCCACCTCCGCAGGCGGCTGCGCCGACGGCGACGGCGGCGGCGCCTCCTGCGGCGAGGAGCTGACGGCGTCCGACCTCGAAGCTCATGGGGTGTCCTTTCATCGGTGCCCGCGGCGGCTTCGCCGCGGGAGGAAGGGGTGTGGTGGGGGTGGGGGTGGGGTGTGGAGATGCAGCGGGGAGCCGGGCTCAGCCCTTGATGGCGCCGGTGATGACGCCCTTGGAGAAGTACTTCTGGAGGAACGGGTAGACGAGCACGATGGGTGCGAGCGCCACGACGACGACGGCCATCTTGATCGACTGCGGCGGGGGCGCCTGCTGGACGCCGAGGGTGTCGGCGGTCATCGAGGTGCCCTGGATGACGTAGCTGCGCAGGATCATCTGGATCGGCCACAGCGACTGGTCGTTGATGTACAGCAGGGCGTTGAAGAACGAGTTCCAGAAGCCCACGGCGTAGAACAGGCCGATCACGGCGATCACGGCCTTGGACAGCGGCAGCACGATCCGCAGCAGGATGGTGAAGTCGCTCGCGCCGTCGATCTTCGCCGCTTCCATCAGCTCCTTGGGGATGCCCATGAAGAAGGACCGCATGACGATGAAGTTGAAGCCGGCGAACAGTCCCGGGAGGATCAGCGACCAGAGGGTGTTGAGCAGGTGCAGCTCCTTGACCATCAGGTACATGGGGATCAGGCCGGGGCTGAAGAACAGGGTCACGATGATCGCCATCAGCATCGGCTTGCCGAAGAGCACCGGGCGGCTCAGCGCGTAGGCCATCGTGATGGTCACGAACAGCGCCAGCAGGGTGCCGACGACGGTCACGAAGACGCTCACCCCGATCGACTGGAAGACCAGGGGACTCTTGAAGATCGTCCGGTAGGCCTCGAGCGTGGGATGGGTCGGGAACAGGACGTACCCGCCCGCGTCACGGATCTGCTCGCTGGAGGCGAAGGAGGTCGAGACGACCACGAGCATCGGGACCAGGATCGACAGCGTGACGATCCCGATCACCAGGCCCTTGATCGTCGACAGCCCGAGCGAGGGCTTCTCCATCCAGGCCGCGCGCTCGCTGCGGCCGAAGGCCCGTGCCCAGATGCGCTCGTGCAGCGAGCGGTCGTCGGTGGCGATCCGCGCGCTCGGCGCGCTCGCGTCGTTCTCGTCGACCTCGGGGGCCGGTGCTGTCATGTGCGCGCTCATCGCTCGCTCCCTCGGTAGATGCCGTCCTCGCCGAGCATGTGGGCGACCTTGTTCGCCATCAGCACGAGGATCGTGCCGACCACGCCCTTGGCGAGCCCGGCCGCGGCGCCCATCGACCAGTCGCCGCCGATCACGCCCGTGTAGTAGGCGTAGGTGTCCAGGACCTCGGAGGCATCGGCCCCCACGGCGTCGCGCTGCAGGATGAACTGCTCGAAGCCGACGGTCAGGATCGAGCCCAGGTTCAGGATCAGCAGCAGCACGATCACGGGGCGCATGCCCGGCAGGGTGATGTGCCAGGCGCGGCGGAAGCGGCCGGCGCCGTCGGCCGCGGCCGATTCGTACAGCGAGGCGTCGATGCTCGCCAGGGCAGCCAGGAAGATGATCATGCCCCAGCCGGCGTCCTTCCAGACGCTCTCGAGGGAGACCAGCAGCGGGAAGGTGCTCGGGTTGGTCATGAACGGGATCGCGTCCATGCCGTGGGAGAGCAGGAACTTGTTGATGAACCCCGCGCCGCCGAGCATCTGCTGGAACAGTGCGATCACCAGCACCCACGACAGGAAGTGGGGGAGGTAGACGATCGACTGGAAGGCCTTGCGCAGACGCGGCGTGACCATCGAGTCCACCACCAGGGCCAGGACGATCGGGACCGGGAAGAACAGCACCAGCTGGATCACCGCGAGGATCAGCGTGTTCTTCAGCGCCAGGAAGAAGCGGCTGTCGTTGAACAGGTCGATGAAGTTCTGCATCGCCACATAGGGCGCCTCGGTGATCTTCAGGTACGGCTGGTAGTCCTGGAAAGCGATCACGTTGCCGAAGATCGGGATGTAGAAGAACAGCAGCAGGCGCAGGGCGCCCGGGATCATCAGCACCAGCATCTGCCAGTCGCGCCGGAGCCTGACGCCGAACGGGTCCCTGGTCTTGCGGGGGCGCCCGCCCTTCCGATCGCGGCGGGAGGGATCCCCGTTCGCGGTGCGGCGGGATGGCTTCCGGTCGCGAGGGCGCTCGAGAGGCGGGGACATCGCCTCTTCCTCCGCGGCGATCGCCGGCGTGGTCTGAGTCATGTGTCTCCTCGCAGTTCAGGAGGCGGCCGATCGGCCTCACCCGTCGAGCCCCGGTGCTTGACAGGTTCTTGCAGACAGTAAATGATCTGGGTCGCGCTGTAAATGCATTCACCGAATCGTGATCATGCGTCTCGCCGTCCGCGGCGACGAGGGTGAGGGCGAGGACGGTGCGGGGCGGGGGCGAGAGCCCCGGTGTCCGCGGAGCGGATGCAGGCAGAGGCGGTCGTCGACCCCGGAGGCGGGGCGGCGATCCCGGAGCCGGGGCCGAGGCCTCGGACGACAACACCCCGGACAACACGAAGGAGAGTGGTCCCCGTGGAGGACCTGCGCATCGGCATCATCGGCTACGGGGCGCGCGGCGGACTCTCGCGCCATGCCCACAAGCCGGGGGAGGGGTCGCGGGTCACGGTGGTCGCGGATCCCTCCGAGCGCGGCCGCGAGGACGCCCGCGCGCGCTACGGCGACGAGGTCGCCTACGTCGAGTCCGTCGACCAGCTGCTCGCCGAGCACGAGGTCGACGCGGTCATGATCCTCGCCCCCGACTACGCCCACGCCGGGATCGCCCTGCAGACCCTGGGCGCCGGGATCGCGACCTTCTCCGAGAAGCCGATGGCGATCCGGGTCGAGGACACCGACGCCATGCTGCAGCTGGCGATGGAGAAGCGCACGCGTCTGTTCGTGGGGCACAACATGCGCCACATGCCGGTGATCCGCCAGCTCAAGGCGATCGTGGACTCGGGACGCATCGGCCGGGTCCGCGCCATCTGGTGCCGCCACTTCGTGGGCACCGGCGGCGACTTCTACTTCAAGGACTGGCACGCCGACCGCTCGAGGGCCACCAGCCTGCTGCTGCAGAAGGGCGCCCACGACATCGACGTCATCCACTGGCTGGCCGGCGGCTACACCAGGCGCGTCTCCGGCATCGGCGACCTCGCCGTCTACGGCGACGTCACCGACCGCCGCGACAACTCCGACCGCCGCATGTGGGACTGGTACGACGACACCACCTGGCCGCCGACGGCCCAGAAGGACCTCAACCCCGTCATCGACGTCGAGGACATCTCGATGCTCAACATGACGCTGGACAACGGCGTGCTGGCCTCCTACGAGCAGTGCCACTTCACGCCCGACTACTGGCGCAACTACACCGTGATCGGCGACGCCGGGCGCATCGAGAACATGGGCGACGGCGGTGGCGACCAGATCCACATCTGGGAGTCCCGCAAGGGCGGCCCCGGCAGCCCCGACGCCGTGGAGGTCATCGACCGCGGCGACGGCGGCCACGGCGGGGCGGACCCCAACCTGGTGGGCGAGTTCCTGCGCTTCGTACGCGAGGGCGGAGCGACCGACGTCTCGATCATCGCGGCCCGCGAGGCCGTCGCCACCGGCGTCTACGGTGCCGAGTCCATCCGCCACGGCGGCGTCCCCTACGACATCCCCGAGGTCCCGGCCGAGGTGCGCGAGTACTTCGACGGCGGGCAGGCGTGAAGGGGTTGGGGCGGGCGCTGCCTGAGCAGGCGTGAGGGGGCTCTAGCTTCGTCGGCCACGTCGGGCACGTCGGCCGCGTCGGGTGCGTCGGTCACGCGGGCTGACTGAGGCGGGCCGGAGCCCCGATTCCTGAGCCCGGCATCGGGGCCCAGGGCCTGGGAGGGACTAATAGCGCATCATCTGCCATATATGGCAGAAGATGCGCTATTAGTCCCTCCGAAGCCCACGCCCACCGCGGTCACGGGTCCTCCGGACGCCGCGGAGCCCGGACGCCCGGGCCAAGCCGCCCCGCCGCCCCGACGCCAGGACGCCAGGACGCCCCGGAGCCCGGGCGCCCGCCCGTCGCCCCGCAGCCCGGACACCACGCCCACCCCGGTCACGCCCCCGGACGCCCCGCGATGACCTCGAGCAGCCGGGCGGCCTCGTCGCGGCCGGCGTCGCGGCCGGGACCGAACCACTTGCGGGTGTCGACCGGCGGGTTCGTTCCGGTCAGGATCTCGGTGACGGCGGCGGTGGTGACCTTGTTCAGGTGCGTGGAGACGTTCACCTTGGTCATCCCTGCGACGACGGCGTCGCGGATGCCCTGGTCGCTCACGCCCGAGGAGCCGTGGAGCACGAGCGGCACGTCGACCGCTGCCGCGATCGCGCGGATCAGGTCGACGTCCAGGGCGGCATCGCGCGTGGTCATCGCGTGGGAGGAGCCGACGGCCACCGCCAGCAGGTCCACGCCCGTGTCGGCCACGAATCGTGCGGCGTCGCCCGGATCGGTGCGGGCCGACGGGTCGTGCACCCCGTCCTTGCCGCCGACCTCGCCGAGCTCCGCCTCGACACTCGCGCCGCGCGCATGGGCCTTCTCGACGACGCCGCGCGTGCGCTCGCGGTTCTCCGCGTCGGGCAGCTTCGAGCCGTCGTACATGATCGAGGTGAGGCCGAGCTCGAGGGCCTCGTCCACCAGGTCGAGGTCGTCGGCGTGATCGAGGTGGACCACGACGGGCTGGGTGCAGCGGCGGGCGATCTCGAGGCCGGCCAGGGCGATCGGCGCCAGCGAGCCGTGGTACTTCACGGCGTTCTGGCTGATCTGGAGGACGACCGGCAGGCCGACGGATTCGGCCGCGGCGGTGAAGGCCTCGGCGTTCTCGAGGTGGATCACGTTGAAGGCGGCCAGACCGCGGCGCTCGGCGGCGGCCTGCTGGGCGAGGGGCGCGAGCGCGCTCAGGGTCATGGGGTCTCCGGGGTGTGAGGAGTGGAGGGGGAGGCGGGCTCGTGCGACTCGGCGGGCTCGTGCGACTCGGCGAGGTCCTGCGCTTCGATGGCCTCGACGACGAGTTCGGCGCGCAGCTCCCGCGCGACCGCGAGGTCGATCTGTCCGGCGACCGGCCGGGTGACGGCGCTCGCGCTGGTCGCGACGGCATCGCGCAGCAGGTCGGCGAGCTCGAAGCCCTGAACCAGGGCTCGTGAGACGGCGGCGACCGCGGCGTCGCCGGCCCCGGTCGGATTGCCGCTGATCGGACCCGGCGGCCGTGCGCGGAGCGCCTGATCGGCGGTGACGACGAGCATGCCGTCCGGGCCCTGCGAGCACAGCACGGTGCCGGCGCCGAGGTCGATCAGAGCTCGGCAGGCCGCGACCGGCTCCTCGATGCCGGTCGCCTGGCGGGCCTCGCGGAGGTTGGGCTTGAGGACCGAGGCGCCTGCGCGCGCCGCGGCGAGCAGCGCGGGCCCCGACGTGTCCACGACGACGACCGCCCCGGTCGAGCGCAGCCCGCCGACGAGCCGCCCTAGGTCTTCCGGCGCCATGCCCGGCGGCAGCGATCCGCTGATGACGACGACATCGGCGGCAGCGGCTCCGGCGATCGTGTCCTCGAGGACCTGCTCGACCTCGGCCGGGGCCAGCAAGGGCCCGGGCTCGTTGAAGCCCGTGGCCCCTGCGGGATCCACGATGGTCACGGTGCGTCGGGTGGCGCCCGCGACCGGGGTCCAGCGCTGGAGCGGCGGGACAGAATCGGCCACCTCGGGCTCGGCCGCTTCCGCCCCGGCGTCTTCGCCCCCGGCCCCCTCCTCCTCGAGCAGCCCGACGAGCTCCTCGCCCGGCGCGCCACCCAGTGGGCCCACGAGAGTGGACGGCTCCCCGAGGGCGGTGAGCACCCGGGCGACGTTCACGCCCTTGCCGCCGGGAGCGGTGCGCACGCGCTGCACGCGGTGCTCGCCGTGGGCCTCGACGATGTCGGCCACCTCGTAGGTGACGTCGAGTGCGGGGTTCGGTGTCAGGACCAGGATCATCGGATGCGCCCCTTCGGCGTCGGCAGGACCAGGTTCATCGGGCCCGCACCATCCCGATCAGCCCGGCGCCCTGGCAGCCGGCCCACATGCCGAGCGAGGAGGGCAGCACCGGGGGAGTGGGGACCACGCCCAGCCGGGTCGAGATGGCCTCGCGCAGGGTGTCCAGGACGATCGGTCCGCCTTCGGCGAGGCCGCCGCCGATCACCACCGGCAGCGTGCCCACGCTCGAGATGATCGTGGCGAGGGCCTGCCCCAGGGTGTCGAGCGCGCTGAACAGGATCCGCTCGGCGTCCGTGTCGCCGTCGCGAGCGCGGTCCACGACGGCGCGCGCCGCGGGGCGTCCGCCGTCGGTCGTCACGAGCGTGTGGGCGGCGGGGTCGATCTGCTCGGCGAAGCGTCGGCCGATGGCCGAGGCGGAGGCGACCTCCTCCAGGCGCATGGTGCGACCGGTGAAGGGCTCCTCGACGCGCACCTGGCCGATCTCCCCCGTGAAGCGGTCGCCGAAGACGGCGCCGTCGTGCACGACGGCCGCGGCGATCCCGGTGCCGACGGGGACGAACAGCAGGTCCGCGAGCGGTGGGGTGTCGCCGTGCTCGCCGCCGACGGCGCCCGTGCGCTGCTCGAACAGCCTGCCCGCGCCCCAGGCGGCTTCGGCCATCCCGCCGGCGCGCACGTCGTGGCCCAGGGCGAACGGTCCGCTCAGTTCCCGCCGCAGCAGGGTGCCCAGTTCGAGCTGCTCCCAGCCCAGGTTCACGGCGAGCTCGACGACCTCGCCCTCCTCGTCCACGATCCCCGGGACCGCGACGCCCACGGGGACGTCGGCCCCGAGCGAGGCCTGCGCGCGCAGTCGGCCCGTCTGCTCGGCGACCATCGTCGCGAGCTCGGCCGGGTCGTGGGGCGTGGGCAGGGAGAAGGGGATCGCGAGGCCGCCGTCGGCGGTGACCACGCCGAACTTGGTGCGGGTCCCGCCGACGTCGACCCCGATCGCGGGGCGCGCCGTGAGGGATGGGGGCGAGCTCGTCATCGTGCAGGCGATCCTGTCTGTCAGTGCAGGTGGACGGCGCGGGTGAGGTTCCGCGGAGCATCCGGGTCCAGGCCCTTGGCCTCGGCCCGGCGCACGGCCCACAGGTGCACGGCGACCAGCTGCGCGAGCGGGTCCATCCCCGACTCGACGAACGTCGAGCCGGCCTGCTCGGTCTGCTCGGCCAGACCCTCGGGTGCGGGGCCGAACTGGTAGGTGATGCGCCCGGGCTCGGCGATCGCGATCGGGCCGTGGCGGTACTCCATCGCATAGTAGGACTCGGTCCAGGACTGCGAGGCCTCGCGCATCTTCAGGCCGGCCTCGTCGGCGAGGCCCTTGGTCCATCCGCTGCCCAGGAAGCTGATCTGCTCGGCATCGACCCAGGACTGCTCGATCTCCCGGTCGAGGACCGTGCGGGCGTCGGCGATCGCGCCGGTGAGGTCCTCGCCGAGGGAGGCGCGCAGCAGCGCCAGCGCACTGGTGGCGAAGCGGGTCTGGACCACCGAGGTCTCGTCGGCGAAGTCGAGGACGATCTCGCTGTCGGCGTGCTCGGCCGCGGGGCCGTCGGCCACGGCGGTGATCAGCACGCTCGGTGTCCCCTGGAGGTTCTTCAGGACGTCGATGATCTCCGAGGTGGTGCCGCTGCGCGAGAGCGCGATGACGCGGTCGTACTCACGCGCGGGGGAGACCTCGGTCGGGGTGAGCGCATCGGTCACGCCCTGGCCGGCCGCCTCACGCAGCTTCGCGTAGGCGATCGCCATGAACCACGAGGTGCCCGCGCCCACCACGAGCACCCGCTCGCCCGGTGCCGGCAGCTGCTCGCTCACCTGGCCCAGCAGGTCGATCGCCTGCTGCCAGGTCTCGGGCTGGGAGCGCAGTTCGACCTCGGTCGCGCTCACGCGACGCTCCTGGTCCTCGGCTGCAGAGGTCATGGTGTCTCCTCGATGAGTAGTGCGTGTTTGTGAGCGTATAGGAAGAAACCGCGCAATGTCACGCACTTGCGCGAGGGGAGATTCTCGGATGTCCGACGACCGCAGCGTGTGGGAAGCGCTGTCGCATAGGCTCGCAGCGCGCGACATCGCCGCCGGCGCCCCGTCGCGGACCTGCAGCACACGGCGCGGAGACCACGGACGAGGAGGCGAGCGGTGCACGAGGACGAGACCTCCGACGGCCGGGGCGACCCGGCGACGGGCCCGGCACCCGCCAGCACGTCCGCTCCCGCTCCCGCCCGAACTCAGGTTCCCGCCCCCGCCCGCGGCCGACGCGAACGGCTCGATCGCATCCTCGACCTCGTCATCGAGCGCGGTCACGTGCGCGTCGACGAGCTCACGAGCGATCTCGCGGCCTCCGCGGCGACCGTGCGCCGCGACCTCGACAGCCTCGCCGCCCAGCAACTGGTGATCCGCAGCCACGGCGGTGCCTCCGCCCATCCCGACGCGAGCGCCCTGCCCATGCGCTACCGCTCGACCCGTCACGCCGATGCCAAGGACGCGATCGCACGTCTCGCGGTGGACCTGCTCGACCCGGGCATGGTCGTCGGCCTGAACGGCGGCACCACGACCACGGCGCTCGCCCACGAGCTCGCGGCGCGGGATGCCTTCCGGGAAGCTGCTCGCCCCACCACCCTGGTCACCAACGCTCTGAACATCGCGCAGGAGCTCGCGGTGCGCCGCCATCTGCAGCTCGTGGTCACCGGCGGCATCGTGCGCGGGGGGAGCTTCGAACTGGTGGGCGGCTGGGCCGAGCAGATGCTCGAGCAGATCCGCATCGACCTGCTGTTCATCGGCGTCGACGCGCTGAACGAGCGCGACGGCGCCTGCACGCACGACGAGGCCGAGGCGCTGATCTCCGCACGCCTGGCCGAGCGGGCCGAGAAGGTCATGGTGCTCGCCGACTCCTCCAAGATCGGCGCGAACGCCTTCGCCCGGATCCGCTCCGTCGGCGACCTCGACGGGCTGGTCACCGATGCCGGCGCCGACCCCGCCGCGCTCGACGCGCTGCGCGAGGCCGGACTCGAGGTCCATCTCGCCACCGTGCCGACCGCGGACCGCGCGACCCCCGGGACCTCGCCCTCGACCCCCGGGACCTCGCCCTCGACCTCCGGGGCCTCGGCCTCGAGCCCGTCCCCGTCCACGTCCACGTCCACCGCAGGAGGGCAGCGATGAACGCCGCCGGACGGCCCGCCACCCTCGCCGACGTCGCCAAGCACGCCGGCGTCTCCGCCGCGACGGCCTCCTTCGTGCTCTCGGGACGCGGGGGAGTGCGCTCCTCGGGGTCGCCCACGACCAAGGCCAAGGTGCGTGCCGCGGCCGAGGAGCTCGGGTACGTACCCAACCGCAATGCGCGGTCGCTGCGCACGGGCCGCAGCGGCGGCATCGTGCTGGCGCTCGGCACCGTCGAGGACCCGTGGGGCCTGGGGCTCGCCAGCGCCGTGCGCGACCGGGCGCTGCCGCAGGACCTCTCCACCCTGATCCTGGGCGACGAGCGCTGGTTCGAGTTCCTCTCCGGATCGGCCTTCGACTGCTCCTTCGTCACCAGCATCGACTTCACGCCCGACGGGCCCGACCAGGTGCGTCACCTGGCCCGCGGCCAGGGCGGCATCGTCGCCTTCAGCGTCCACCTCGAGCCCGAGCGCTTCGACGTCGTCCACTCCTCACCGGTCCAGGCTGTGCACGCGGCCTACGCGCGTCTGCGCGCGCGCCACGACAGGGTCGCGATGCTCTCGGGATCGGCGATCACCCCCGGGGACCGGCCGACGTACCCCTCGCGCCCGGTCGCCTTCCTCGACGCCGCGGCGGAGCACGGCGACGGCCCCCACGACCTCCATGCCGGCGGCGGCGACCGGCAGGCGGCCTTCGAGTACGCCCAGGCCTGGCTGGGGTCGAACAACCCGCCGAGCGCCGTCATCTGCTCCACGGGATACCTGGCCACCGCGCTCCAGATCGCCGCCCTGCGCGCCGGGATCCGGGTCCCCGAGGACCTCGAGATCATCTCGATCGGCGACGTCCCGCCGGACGCCCAGATGCTCGGCCCCATCAGCTACTACGGCGTCCAGGACGTGTTCTCGCGGATGTCGGAGATCATCGTGGACCGGGCCCTCGACCGCGAGGGCACGCCAGGGCAGCTGCACCGCTTCGACTGGGAGTTCTTCCCCGGCATGACCACGCTGCCCGCCTAAGGTGGGTCCATGCCCTCCTCCCCGCGCCTGACCACCTGGAACCTGCCCGGCCTGCAGCTGACCGACGTGCGCGTGGACGCGCCGCTGGACCACGAGAACCCCTCGGGCCCCGAGCTCGAGATTTTCGCGCGCGTCGCCACCGCGCCCGGTGGCGAGGACCGCCCCTACCTCGTCTACCTCCAGGGCGGACCGGGATCCGAGGCGCCCCGTCCCTCCGTGACCCCGGCGAACCCGCCCTGGCTGCCCCGCGCGCTGCGCGACTACCAGGTGGTCATGCTCGACCAGCGGGGCACGGGCCTCTCCACGCCCGTCGGCCTCGACACACCGCTGCCCACCGGCGCGATCCCGACCGTCGCGCCCCCGGGGACCCCGCCGGAGGCGACCACCACCCTGCGCCAGGCGACCCCCGCCCAGCAGGCCGATTACCTCTCCCACTTCCGCGCCGACGCCATCGTCCGCGACGCCGAGCTGGTGCGCGAGGCGCTCGGCGCCGAGACCTGGACGCTGCTCGGGCAGTCGTTCGGCGGCTTCACGACCCTGCGCTACCTCAGCGACCGCGCCGCCTCCCTCACCGGTGCGATGTTCACCGGCGGCATCCCGCAGCTGGGGCCCGATCTCGACCAGGTGTACGCGACCACCTGGGACGGCATGATCGCGCGCAGCGAGGCGCACTACGCCCGCTTCCCCGGTGATCGCGAGCGGATGCGCCGCCTGGCCGAGCTCGCCGGCGCGGGAGAGCTCGTGCTGGGCGACGGCGAGATCGTGGGGGTGGAGCGGCTGCGACGGCTGGGTCACCTGCTGGGAGCCTCCGGCGGGTCCGCGAAACTCCACTACCTGCTGGAGAACGAGCCGACCAGCCCTGTCCTGCGCCACGACCTGGCGGGCGCCCTGCCCTTCGCCGGTCGCAACCCGATCTACGCCGTCCTTCACGAGTCCTGCTGGGCCGACGGCGTCGCGATGCGCTGGGCGGCCGAACGCACCATGCCCGATCGTGTGCGCGCGGACCCGACGCTGCTCGCGGGCGAGCACATGCACCGCGAGGCGATCACGGAGGACCCCGAGCTCGCGCCCTGGGCGGAGGCCGCCGAGCTGCTCGCCGAGCGCACCTGGCCGGCCCTCTACGATCCCGAGGCGCTGCGGGCGGCCGACGTCCCCGTGGCCGCGGCCGTCTACTACGGCGACGCGTACGTGCCCCGCGAGTTCTCCCTGGCCACCGCCGACCTGCTTCCGGATGCCACCTGCTGGGTCACCAGCGAGTACCAGCACAACGGTCTGCGAGCGAGCGGCGAAGGCGTGCTGGACCACCTGATCGGCCTGATCCAGGGCACGCGGGAGGCGTGAGCGCGACCGGAACGTGACAGGAGGACGAGTTCGATGACGAACGATCCCGACCGGTCGCCGGCCGCGGTCCCCGCCGCGCACCCGCCGACGACCACGGTCCCCGCGCCGGACCCGGTAGCCCGCCGTCGCGCGATCGTCGCCGGCAGCGTCGGCAACTTCATCGAGTGGTACGAGTTCGGGATCTACGGCTTCTTCGCCACGATCATCGCCGCGCACTTCTTCTCCGCGAGCGACCAGTCCGGCCTCCACGCGCTCATCGCGACCTACGCCTCCTTCGCGATCGGCTTCTTCTTCCGCCCGATCGGCGCGGCCCTGTTCGGCCGGATCGGAGACCGCATCGGCCGACGCCCCACCCTGGTCATCGTCCTGGTGACGATGTCGGTGGCGACCGCGCTGATCGGATGCCTGCCCACCCATGCCGCGATCGGCATGGCCGCGCCGATCCTGCTCACGCTCGTGCGGATCATCCAGGGGCTCTCCGCCGGCGGGGAGTTCGGCGGTGCGGTCTCGGTGATGACCGAGTTCGCCCCGGGCGCGGCCTCTACGGCGCCTGGCAGTCCTTCACCGTGGCGCTCGGCCTGCTGGTCGGAGCAGGCACCTCGGCGCTGCTCGCGACGGTTCTCAGCGAGGACGCCCTCACCGCCTGGGGCTGGCGGATCGGCTTCCTGGTCGCCCTGCCGCTCGGGGCCGTCGCCCTCTGGCTGCGACTGCGACTGGAGGAGACACCGGCTTTCTAGGCGGCCGGCACCCCTGGCCGCGCCGACACCCGCGTCGCTCCCGAGGGTCGCGCCGATGCCGACGGCCCAACCGAGCGCCCCCTCGCGCCCGCTCGCCCGGGGCTCGGAGAGACCGTGCGTGCGATCGGCAGCGGGATCGCTCGACTGATGGGCTGGTCGGCCGCCGGCTACACGTTCCTCGTCGTCATCCCGTCCTATCTGCAGTCGAGCCTGGGGGCGACGTTCCAGGAGTCGCTGGTCTCGACCGTGGTCGCCAACGCCGGCTTCGCGGCCTCGATCCTGCCCGCCGGATGGCTCTCGGACCGCATCGGCCGGCGCCCCGTCATGCTCGCGGGCACGGTGCTGATCCTCGTGCTCGCCCTGCCCCTCCTGCACCTGCTGCAGCATCCCGAATCGGGGGCCGCGCTGCAGGGCGGCGCGGTGTTCGTCGCCGGATTCGTGGTGGGCATGATCGCCGGACCCGGCCCCGCGATGCTGGCCGAGATGTTCCCGACCACCGTGCGCTACACCGGCCTCGGCCTCGCCTATTCGCTCTCGAACGCCGTGTTCTCCGGCTGCGCGGGGCTCATCATCACGAGCCTCATCGAGGCGACCGGCAACGTGGACGTGCCCGCCTACTACGTGATGGCCACCTGCGCCGTGAGCGCGGTGGCCATCGCGACCCTGCGCGGCAGGGCGCACCGGGAGGCGCTGCGGTCCTGAGGATCCACGGCAGGCCCGACGCCCGTCAGCTCTCGGCCCGAATGCCCTTCTCCAGCCCCTGCACCCGGAACTCCTCGACGTGGTACGGCCAGTCGGGGCCGGTGTGCCACTGGGAGACCGTGAGGTGCAGGTCGTCCAGGGTCGAGCCGGGGACGATGTAGCCGCCGTAGAGCTGGGCGACGCGCTCGTCGTCCTCGTGGCCCCAGTCGCAGCCCCACAGCAGGGTCTCGGAGAAGGCCGCGTCCCGGAGCTCCTCGGGCGAGGTCGCCGCCTTCAGGTCGATCCGGTAGAGCCCGGAGTTGAAGTAGGTGAGCACGGTGCGGTCCTCGACCCGGCGCAGGCACATCTCGCCGATGGACCCGTCGATGATCGGCTTCGGGGCCTTGCCCCACTCCCACGAGGTCCCGTCGGCTTCGACGGGGCCGTAGGTCTCGTAGGCGTCGGGGTCGAGGATCTTCGACGCCGGCACGCGCTGCAGGATCGCGCCCTTGTCGCGCTGGAACCCGCTGGTCAGCAGGTGGACGGTCCCGCCGTCCTCGTCGAGGCTCCAGGTGGCCTGCTGGCAGAAGCCGGCCAGGTGATCGCCCGGGAACATCTCCGTGGTCTGCTCCCAGGTCTCCCCGGAGTCCTTCGAGGTCCAGATCTCGGTGCGCGCGACGTTGCCGAAGCCGGCATTGGCCATCACCCACAGGTACATGGTCCCGTCCACGGTGATCACGTCGCCGGGCAGGTACGTGCTGATGGGGCCCTCGTGGTCGTAGTCGATCAGCTGCTCGGCACGCTCCCCGCCCACGGCGCCGCTCCAGCGCAGCCCGGAGGCGCTGGGCCGGCGGCGGTCCTTCGCGTACAGGGCGACGGGGGAGGTCCAGCGGCCCGAGCCCACCTTGGCGCCCTCGAAGGTGTCGCCGAAGACGGCCAGGATGCGCCCGTCCGGCGTGCGGCAGGGGACGCCCAGGTCGGTGGCCTCGAAGCCGTAGTCCGAGGTCACGCCGGGGCCGCTGAGCGTCGCGATGCGAGAGACCCGCGGCCGACGGTAGTGCGGGTTCGGCCTCGGCCTCGGTGCCGCGTCGGCACGCTGGGCGCCACGGGCCTGCACGAGCGCCGCGGCCCCCAGGGTGCCTGCGCCGAGCGCGAGAGCACCTCCCCGCAGGACCGAGGAGCGGGGGACGGCCGCGTCCCTGGGCTCCCTGCCGGTGTCATCGCTCGATCGGTCGGTGCTCGTGCGGTCGCGGTCGTTGTCGCTGGTCTCCACGGGAACTCCCTCGGGGATCGTCGGGCCTCGTCGCCCTGCGCCCCGCACCCTACCGGGGTGCCACGTGCCTGGCAATCGTTTACTCATCGAAAGCGAGCCCGCGTCCTCCTCGTCGACCTCGCGCCGGTTTACAGGTTCAGTGGTCCCTCCTAAAGTGAGCGCAACGCGGGAAAACGTTTATCGGTCACTGCCGTCCGGAGCGTGTGGGAACGCCGTCTCCGCACGAGCCCGAGCCGCCTGACGTCGCCCTGACCCTCCAGCTCGTCGCCCCGGGAGCCCTCGATGCCACCTGAGAACCTCACCCCTTCCGAGACCTCGACGCCACCGGCGGAGGGCCTTGCTCCGCTCGATGCGGCCGCCGACCCGCCCATCGCCCTGACCCCGGGCCAGAAGCGGCATCTGCTGGATGCCTCGCCCTCCCCGCGCGCCCCCTGGTACATCAACGACCACACCGTGGTGCGCGACGAGCAGGGCACCTGGCACGTGTTCGGGATCTGGCACCCCGAACCGGCCGCGCCGCTGGACGAGACCTTCTTCCTCCATGCCTCGGCGCCCTCCCTGACCCCGGACGCCTGGAGCATCCACGACCCCGTCCTGCACGCTCGCACCGACCTCGGCGAGACCCACGTCTGGGCTCCTCACGTGATCCGCCACGAGGGCAGCTACCTGATGTTCTACTGCGGCGGTACCGCCGACCACACCCGCTACCGGATCGAGCTCGCGACCAGCACGGACCTGTTCACCTGGGAGCACCACCAGGGCGGACCGGTGTTCGAGGACGGCTTCGACGCCCGGGACCCGATGGTGCTGCGCGACGGGGACCGCTGGCTCATGTACTGCACCCGCACCTCGCGACCGGGCGGCGGCTTCCACGAGGTCTCGGTGCGTCAGAGCAGGGACCTGGTGACGTGGTCCGCCCCGAGCGTCGCCTACCGCTCGACGCAGAGCGGGACCGTCGGCGGGCCGACGGAGTCCCCCTTCGTGGTGCCGGTGACGGCCGACGGTGCGATCGCCGATGCCGCGCCTGCCGATGCCGTGCCCGCCGATACCTCGCCCGCCGATGCCGTGCCCGCCGGCGCCGCGCCTGCCGACGGCGCCGGCCGCCCGGAAGGGTGGATCCTCTTCGTGTGCGAGTCCGGCGAGTACGACCGCACGCTCGCCTACTTCTCCCGCGATCCGATGCACTTCGAGGACGCGGGCCGGATCGAGGTCGACCTCGACGAGCACTGCGCCGAGATCGTGGTGGACCCCGGGACTTCCCGCTCCGTCTGGATCACGGGTGGGGGCTGGGGCAGGGGAGGACTGAGCATCCGCCCCCTGCGGATCACTTCAGCCCGGCCATCTTGATGTTCGCGATGATCTGACGCTGGAAGATCAGGAACAGCACGATGATCGGCGCGGCCGCCAGGGCGGACCCCGCCATCAGCAGTCCCAGCTCGCTCGAGCGCTCCCCGCGGAAGTTCGCGAGGTATTGCTGGACCTGGAACAGATCCGGGTTCGTGATCGTCAGCACGGGCCACACGAAGCTGTTCCAGTAGGCCATGAACGAGCCGATCCCGACCACGACGAACGGCGCCTTGGACAGCGGGATGAAGATGCGGAAGTACACGCCCCAGCGTCCGCAGCCGTCCACACGGGCGGCCTCCTCCAGGCTCGAGGGGATGTTCAGGTAGAACTGGCGCACGAAGAACACGTGGGCGGCGGTCGCCATGCCCGGCAGGATCAGCACCGCGAGGGTGTCCAGCATGTAGAGCTTCGTGACCACGATGAAGCTGGTCAGCAGGATCGTCATGCCCGGGATGAACATTGTCATCAGCACCAGCGGCCACACGATCCGCTTGCCCACGAACTCCAGCCTCGCGAAGGCGTACGCCGCCATCGAGTTGATGACGATCGAGCCGGTGGTGAAGATGACCGCCCCGAAGCCGGTGAGCGCGAGGGTGCGCACGAAGGACGGGTCGCTGAGGATCTGGACGTAGTTCTGGACCTCCCACACGTCGGGGAAGAACTGGAACGGGGTGCGGATCACCTCGGTGCGCAGCTTGAACCCGGAGATCACCATCCACGCCAGCGGGAACAGCGCGAGCAGCACGATGACGGCGCCGGCGAGCGTCTTCAGCGCGAGCAGCGCCAGGCGCGAGGGCGTCAGCTTCTTGCGCCGACGAGCGGGCAGGGCGGTCTCGGTGGTCGTCGGCGCGAGGACGGGAGCGGCCTGGGTGATCGCCATGTCAGTCCACCAGCTTCTCGGAGTTGACGATCCGGAAGATCACCGAGGAGATCGAGCCCAGCACCGCGAACAGCAGCATCGCCGCCGCGATCGAGTAGCCGACGTAGGTGTCCTTCCGGAAGTGGTTGAAGATGAAGAGGTTGGGCAGCTCGGTCGCGTGCTGGGGTCCGCCCGCCGTCATCACCAGCGGCAGCTCGTACTGCTGGATCGAGGCGACGAAACCGGTGACCAGCAGGAACAGCAGCACGTTCTTGATCTGGGGGACGGTGATGTACCGCGTGCGCTGCCACCACGAGGCGCCCTCGAGCTCGGCCGCCTCGTAGAAGCTCTGCGGGACGTCCAGCAGCGCCGCGATCATGATCAGCGTCGAGATCCCGAGCCCCAGCCAGACGGCCGGCAGCGCGATCGCCCCGAGCGCCCAGCGCGGGTCCCCGAGCCAGGCCTGATTGGGCAGGCCGACCACGTTGATCAGCGCGTTGAGGATCCCGCCGGAGTAGTCGTAGATCATCACGAAGGTGATCGAGGCGATCACCCCGGAGATCACCGAGGGGATGTAGATGCTGATCTTCAGCAGCGTCGAGACGCGCCGGGAGACGGAGACGGCGAGCGAGGCGATCAGGAACGAGAGCACGAGCGAGACCGGGACCGTCATCACCACGAAGACGAGCCCGCGGCCGATCGCCTGCCAGAACCTGTCGTCCCCGAGCACGTCGGCGTAGTTCTTCACGCCCACGAACTGCGAGGGCGTGTAGAAGCTCCAGTCGAAGAAGCTCAGGTAGATCGCCTGGATCGCCGGCCAGACGACGAACGTCCCCAGCAGCACGAGCACGGGCGCCAGCATGATGTAGGCCATCAGGGAGTCCCGCCGCCGCGCCGACGAGCGCACGGGACGCGCGTCCGGCGCGGCCGCCGCCTCCCGGAGCGCGCTCACTTGCTCTCCATCTCCTTGTGCGCCTTCGCGAGATCCTCGCGATCGATGACCTTCTGGATCTCGGTGTTCGCCTTCTTCAGGGCGTCCTTCGGGCTCGCCTCACCGGTCATCCCCGACTGGATCGCATCACCCAGCGCCGCGTTGATGTCGAAGGGGTACTGGGACTCGGGGACGCAGAACGGCACGATGTCCTCGAAGACCACCGAGGACCAGGGGGCGTCCTTCGACTTCGGGTCCTTGTTCACCACGTCGGTGACCTTCTGGCGAGCGGGAGCCTTGGTGAACTGGGTGTCCACGAAGAAGGGCTTCAGGACCTCGGGATCACCGCCCAGGGCCCAGGTGAAGAACGTCGCGGTGGCCTCGGGCTCCTTCGACTTCGCGTCGATCAGCCACTTCATGTTGCCGATCGTCGAGATCGACGTCTCGAGGTCGCCGTCGTTCTGGACCCACGGCGCCATGCCGGTGGTCTTGACCTTGTCGGGGTAGTCGGCGGCGATCTCCGACATCGCCCAGGACCCCTGGGAGAGCATCGCGACCTTGCCCTCGCCCAGGGGCTGCGCCGAGTTGCCGGCGCCGAGCGGCTGACGCGGCATCCACTTGTTCTCCTGCAGGGTCTTGTAGAAGCCGATGAGGTCCTCGTACTTGGGGTCCATCGCATCGGCCTTCGACCAGTCGTCGGAGACCGGGAGGTGGCCGGCGACGTGCTGCTGCGCGGCCACGGTCGTCCAGCCGAAGGTGTCCGGGTCGCCGGCGGTGCCCACGCAGAACTGGCCGTTCTTCAACAGCGGGGCGATCTTCTCGCAGGCCTGGAACATCTCGTGCCAGGTGGTCGGCGGCTTCTCCGGGTCCAGGCCCGCCTTCTCGAACAGGTCCTTGTCCCACAGCAGGGTGACCTGGGGCTCGAGCAGGAGGGGGAAGCCGAACCACTTCCCCTGGTACTGCGAGACCTCCTTGGCCTGGTCGGTGATCTCGTCGAAGACCTTCGCTTCGATCAGGTCGTCGAGCGGTTTGAGGAGCCCGGTGCGGGCGTCGGTGTCCAGACGTCCCGACTTGATGTACATGTCGGGGGCGTTGCCCGCGGCCTGTGCGGCCTTGAGCTTCTGGTCCCAGGCGTCCGCCGGGACCACGGTGTAGTTGACGAACACGTCCTCCTGGGCGTCGTTGAAGTCCTCGACGACCTTCTTGTACCAGGCGTTCTCCGGGGTGGTGAACACCGATCCCCAGAACTCGACGTTGGTGCGGCTCTTGGCCCGTGAGTCCTCGGCCTTCTGTCCGGGCGTGCCGCTGCCGCACGCCGCGAGGGATGCGGCCGTGAGCCCGGCGGCCGCGGTGGTGAGGAGAGTCCTTCTGCGCATCGGATGCTTCTTCCTCGGTGCGTCGCTGCACCGTGTCCCCGACCCCGCCATGTCCGCTGTGTCGGAGTCCCCACGCTGGGATCCGGCGGCACCTGCGGCGTTCTCCCGGATGGGAGAAATCGTTTACGCAGAGTGTAGGAAGGGGGTGCGGGGTCGTCAACACCGTGCGCGACGGGTCGGATGCCCCGTGCGGGAGTCCGGTCCCGGGTATGACGCCGGGGATCAGCGCAGACGCGACCCAGGCGGCGGTCGGAAGCGGCCGACCGCCGCCGGTAATCGTTTCCTCATCGTGACCTGCCGACGTCGGCGCCGAGGGTCAGAACGCCCCGTCGGCACGCACCAGCATCGAGCGATAAGGGTGCTGCGTCGCGGTGTTCCACTGGCTGACCACGAGGTGCATGCTCTGCGGGGTGGAACCGGGCACCTGGTACGCGCCGTAGAGCTGGGCGATCCGGTCGGGTCCCTCGTTCCCCCAGTCGGCACCGTGCACGAGCGTCGTGCGGGGAGCGTCGTGCAGATTCGCCGTCGGCCCGTCGGCGAGCAGCGCCTCGATCGTGTAATGGCCGGCGTCGAACCAGGTCAGCAGCCAGGAGCCGTCCTCCATCACCCGCCAGCACATCTCGCCGAAGGCGCCGTCGAGAACCGGTGTCAGGGTGTCGCCCCAGGCCCATTCATCAGCGGGGATGCCCCAATACTCGTAGGCATCGGGATCGAGGATCTTCTCCACCGGGACCCGCAGCAGATAGACGGGCTTGTTGCGCTGGAAGCCGGTGGCGAGTGCGTAGACGTGTCCGTCCTCGGGATGCAAGGCCCAGGTGGCGAGCTGGACGTTGCCTTCTTTGTGGTTACCGGCGAACAGTGGCGTGGCCTCCCAGGTGGCCCCGGAATCGTGCGAGGTCCAGATCTCGGTGCCCGAGACGTCGCCGAGCGACTCGTTGCGCATCACCCACAGGTGCATGGTGTCGCCGAGGGTGATCACGTCCGCCGGCAGCACGGTGTACTTGCCGCCGACGTGGTCGTAGGGAGCGAGCTGCTCCGCCCGCTCACCGCCCACGGCACCGGTCCACTCGATGGTCTCCGTGGGCTGCACGTCTTCCGCGTAGAGACCCGTGGGGGAGCGCCAGTCGTTCTCGGGGGCGTTGACGCCGTCCTCGTCGATGTAGGAGTCGCCGAACACGTAGAGGACCCGGCCGTCCGGGGTGCGCGCCGGGATCCCGAGGTCGGTGCGCTCCATCTGGAACCGCGTCGTGATCCCGCGCCCGGTGATCGGGCCGAGGTTCTCGACCGAGGGCTCCGCGGCCGGCGCCGGGGAGGTCGGTGTGGGGGTGGCCGGCGCGGGGGTGGTCGGTGCTGGCGAGGCAGGGGGCGCGGCCTCGGCCCCCGGGGCCCCTGTTGCGGAGAGGCCTGCCGCGGTGAGTCCCGCTCCGGCGGCGGCTCCCCAGCGCAGGAAGCCCGAGCGGCTGAGGTTCTCGGTGCTGTGTCCGGCATCGTCGTCGATCATCGGAATGCTCCTCGGGGTGTTCGTCGTGCTGCTCATCGGATGGACAGGAACACGCGGAGCGGCCGGCGACCGCGCCGAGCGGGACGGACCTACTTCAGGCCGGACGTCTTGATCGAGGCGACGATCTGCTTCTGGAAGACGAAGAAGATACCTAGGGTCGGGAGGGCGGCGACCGTCGCGGCGGCCAGGATGTAGTTCCAGTCGGCGGCGTACTGCTGCTGGAAGGACTGGATGCCGAGCTGGACCACGCGCAGGTTCGGATCGGAGGTCACGGTCATCGGCCACACGAAGGAGTTCCAGTTGGCCAGGAAGAAGAACACCGCGAGGGCGGAGAGGATCGGCCGCGACAGCGGCAGCACGATCGACCAGTAGATCTTCCAGTAGCTCGCGCCGTCCACGAGCGCCGCCTCCTCGAGCTCGTCGGGCAGGGAGACGTAGAACTGGCGCAGCAGGAAGATGCCGAAGGCGTTGAAGATCGCCGGCACGATCAGGCCCGCGTAGCTGTCCACCATGCCCAGTGTGCGCACGATGATGAAGGTCGGGATGATCGTCACCGGGGCGCTGACCAGCATCGTCGCGAAGATCGCGAGGAAGATCTTCTCGCGCCCCGGGAAGCGGAGCCGGGCGAGGGCGTAGGCGGCCATGGAGTGGAACCACAGCGCGAGCACGGTCACGGCGGCGGAGACGAAGAAGCTGTTGAACAGGTAGCGCGCGAAGGGCACCTGGGAGAACACGTAGACGTAGTTCTCCAGGGTGAAGGTCTTCGGGATCAGCTGCGGGGAGTTGACCTCCTCCGGCGTCTTGAAGGAGCCCAGCACCATCCACAGCAGCGGGAAGACCGTGGCCAGCGCCAGGACGAGGCCGACGGCGAACAGCAGCCAGGCGGTGCGGGAGCGCCGCTTGCGGGGACGGACCGGCGAGGTGCGGGAGCGCGGGGAGGAAGGATCCGCGGGCGCCCTGCCCGGGGCGGACGTGGTGGTGGCATCAGTCGTCATTCGAGAACCGACCTCCTCGGGTGGCCAGGAACATCGCAGCGGAGAAGATCAGCAGGAAGAGGACGAGCACGGAGCCGACGGCCGCCGCGTAGCCCAGGTCGCCGAACAGGAAGGCCTGCTGGTAGATGTAGAAGATCAGCAGCGAGGTCGAGTTCGCGGGACCGCCGCTGGTCAGCACGAAGATCATGTCGAGGCCGCCGGTGACCACCGCGACCATCGAGGTCAGCAGCACGAAGAAGTTCGTCGGCGCGAGCAGGGGCATGGTGATGCGGCGGAACCGCTGCCGGGCGCTCGCCCCGTCGATCCGGGCGGCCTCGTAGTACTCGGTGGGGATGTCCTGCAGGCCGGCCAGGAAGATGATCATGTAGTAGCCCATCTGCAGCCAGATGGTCACGGCGATCACGGTGCCGAGGGCGAGCTTCGGGTCGCCCAGGAACGAGAGCCCGTCGATCCCGATCTTCGAGAGCAGCGTCGCGATCACGCCCGTGCGGTCGGTCAGCATGAACTGCCAGACCATCGAGACCACGACGATGCTGATCACGTAGGGCAGGAACAGGGCCGAGCGGATCACGCCCACCGCCGGGAACTTCTGCTGCACCAGCAGGGCGAGCCCGAGGCCCACCACGAAGATCAGCGGCACCAGGACCACCAGGTAGATCAGCGTGACCTTCGCGCTGCTCCAGAACTGCGGGTCCTTGACCATGCGCACGTAGTTGTCCAGGCCGATGAAGTCGAAGTTGCCGAAGCCGTCGATCCAGAAGAAGCCCAGCACGACCGAGAGCAGCATCGGGATCGCGACGAACACGGTCAGGCCGATCGCGTCGGGTGCGAGGAAGAACAGGGCGGCGCGCCGCTCCCGTCGCTCCCGTGAGGTGATGGCACTCATACCAGGGAGCCTCCTTCGTAGGTCTCGAGATAGCTCTCGATGGTCTGCTGGGCGCGGGACGCCTCCGCAGCGGGGTCGCCGCCGGCGAGCTCGACGGATTGCAGCGCGTCGGAGACCGCCTTGTAGACCACCGGGGGGAACCGCGGTTCGCCACGACCGGTCGGCAGGATCTCCTCGTGGAAGATCTTCTGGTGCTCCTCGTCGTAGGAGCCCTCGGCCTGCATCTTCTGGTCCACGGACTTCCGGGCGGGCATGTTGCCCTTGGCCGGCCCGTTCCACACCGCGCAGTGGTCGATGCACTCGCGGTCCATCGACCCCAGCGACTGCACGACGAAGCGGGCCGCCGCCTCGGGGTCCTTCCCGCGCGCGTTCACGCACCAGGCCCAGCCGCCCAGGATCGTGCTGGATTCCTTGCCCTTCGGCGCCGGCAGCGGCATCACCCCAAACTTCTTGTCGGGCGCGTTGTCCGTCAGGCTCATGACGTCCCAGACGCCGGTCTCCCAGAAGGCGGCGTACCCCGAGCTGAAGGCGGAGACGATGTCGCCGTTGGCCGGTCTCGTGCGGGGCGTGGCGCCGCTCGCGACCGCCCTGCCCCACAGGTCCAGCGCGGCGCGCGGGCCGTCGGCGTCGAAGACGGGCTTCTGGGTCTTGGGGTCGATGACGTCGCCGCCGGTCTGCCACACCCATGGGTAGAAGGTGAAGTTCTGGTAGTACCCGGGGTCGACGTCGAGCACCAGACCGGTGGTGGTCCCGGAGCTCAGCGAGGCGGCCATCTCGAGCAGATCGTCCCAGTCCTTCGGGAGGTCGCCCTCGGCGATGCCCTTCTTCTCGAGCAGGTCGGGGTCGTAGAACAGGGCCAGAGGCTCCTGCTCCATGGGCAGGCCGAAGATCTTGTCGCCGTCGCGCCGGGTGGTCAGCGCATCGGGGTAGAAGTCGTCGATCGCGTCCTGCTCCATGTAGGGCGAGAGGTCCAGGAGCACGCCGCCGTTGGCGTAGCGCAGGTAGTCCCCGGGGGAGATCAGGAAGATGTCGGGGCCGTCGCCCGAGGCGAAGGCGACCGGCATGCGCTGGTTCATCTGGTCGCTGGTCATGTAGACCGACGAGACCTCGTGCTCGCCGGCGCCGTTCCAACGGTCGATCGCCTTCTGGAACCAGTCCGACTGGGCGACCAGGTTCGGATCCTGCTGCGGGGCCGGGTGGTAGAAGTTCCAGAACGTCAGCGGGCCGTCCTTCGCGCCGCTGCCGCACGAGGACAGCAGCGGCACCGAGGCGGCCGCCGCCGCGGCCCCGGCGAGCAGGGTGCGGCGCGTGGGCGACGGGGATGTTCCCCGGGGTCGACGGGACGGATGGGGGCGTGGGGGCACTGGTTCCTCCTCGAACCGTGATGCAGTGCAGGCCGCGATGCGTGCCGTGCGGCGTTCGGCGCCGTTCGGCGCGGGTCTCCCGGGGCCGGCGCTGGGCCCGGCGTCGGGCCGTCGGCCAGGAAACGATTACTGGCAACCGTAGAGAGGGGGATCGAGCGTGTCAATCGGATCGGACGGCACCCGGTCGCCTTTCTCCGGAACGGGCGGGAGGACCTGCGGCGACCGATTCCGCGCGCTCGGTTGACCGTCCGTGTCACGCTCCGTAGAGTCCGAGTAAACGTTTTTCGCCCGGTCATCGTCGACGGCATCCGTGGACGGTCGTCCGTGCGCAGGGACCACCACCCCGGCCCGGGTCGAGACCGGCAGCCGGACCGTTCACGAAGGAGTGACCATCGTGCCCCAGACCCTCTCGTCCTCGTCGGCGGCGTCGGCCCCGCAGGCGGCCCCGGGAGCCGCCGGGCTCGCCCGCCTGCGCCCCGTGCTCACCCGCTCCATCAGCCCCGAGAACTTCGACGGCTCGGCGGGCGGCGGCGCCCGGGCGAGCGAGGGGACCGGTGCCGCGAGCGCCCGCGACCTCGGGGTGGGCTGGAAGGTCTCCCCGAGCGTGGACGTGAAGGCAGGGGAGACCTTCGACCTCGCCGACATCGACGGAGCCGGCGTGATCACGCACATCTGGATCACCACCCACACCGACAACTGGCGCACCCTCGTGCTGCGCGCCTACTGGGACGGCAGCGACGAACCCGCTGTCGAGGTCCCCTACGGCGACTTCTTCTGCAGCGGCTGGAGCACTTTCAGCCAGGTCGACTCCCAGATGATCGCGGCGAACCCGCACGGCGGCTTCAACTCCTACTGGCCGATGCCGTTCCGGGACGGCGCCCGGCTGACCATCGAGAACACCTCGGGTGTGGACGCCCGCGTCTACTACCAGGTGACCTACGAGGTGGGCGGCGACCACAGCGAGGACGGCTACTTCCACGCCCAGTGGCGGCGCTCTAACCCGCTGGCGGACCGCACCCCGCACGTGCTGCTCGAGGGCATCGAGGGCCAGGGCCAGTACGTGGGCACCTACATCGCCTGGGGCGTGAACTCCAACGGCTGGTGGGGCGAGGGCGAGATCAAGTTCTACATGGACGACGACACCGAGCACCCCACCATCTGCGGCACCGGCACCGAGGACTACTTCGGCGGCGCCTGGAACTTCGACATCCCCGGCCAGGGGTACACCGCGTTCTCGACGCCCTACCTGGGCATGCCGCAGGTGATCCGGCCCGACGGCCTCTACTCCGCCCAGCAGCGCTTCGGCATGTACCGCTGGCACGTGGCCGACCCAATCCACTTCGCGAAGGCCCTCCCCAAGGTCGACGTCCAGGCCCTGGGTTGGCGCTCGGGATGGCGCTACCTGCCGCTGCGCGACGACATCGCCTCGACCGCGCTGTTCTACCTGGACCGGCCGACGACGAACCGTCCGCCCGCCCCGGACTTCGATGCCATGGAGGTGCACCTGGCCTCCGGCCCCGTGCCCGACATCGGCGCCACCCCGCCGCGCGACCCGCAGGACTGAGCGGCCCGCCGGTCCGTCGCCCGAGCCGGGCTTCCGGCTCGCACCACCCCATTCGCCCCCGTCACCGTCGAAGGAGACACCCTCATGACCACCACCGCGGACGCCACCGAGAGCCGCAGCTACGCCCTGCCCGAGCCTGCCCGTCGACCGTCGGCCGCGAAGGACGAGGTCTGGCTGATCCCCAGCGGGGACCTGCGCGAGAGCGCGAACACCGAGAGCTGGCCCGCCCAGCAGGAGCTCGAGCGGCAGGTCACCGAGGCGTTCCGGGCCGCCGGTGTCACCGTGCGCCGCGCCTTCGACGCCGACCCCGCCTACGGTCACGGCTTCATCCGCTCCCAGCGCATGGGTCTCGAGGTCTTCCGGGAGATCCCGCCGGAGGCGCCGCTCGTGGTCGCGACCGCCAACTGGCAGTACAGCCACCACGTGCTGGCCGGTCTGCGCACCCACCGCGGACCGATCCTCACCGTCGCGAACTTCGCGCCCGAGTGGCCGGGGCTGGTGGGCCTGCTGAACCTCAACGGCGGCCTGACCAAGATGGGTCGCGAGTACTCGAGCATCTGGACCGTCGACGGCACCGACGACTGGTTCCGCGAGGGCATCGCCACCTGGACCAGGACCGGCACTCTCGAGCACGACACCTCGCACGTGAGCGACCTGCCCTCCCTCGCCGACACCCCCGAGAAGCAGCTGGGCACCGCACTCGCCGAGCGCCTGCTCGCCGACAAGGCCATCATCGGAATCTTCGACGAGGGCTGCATGGGGATGTACAACGCGATCATCGACGACGAGCTGCTGAACGCCCTCGGCATCTACAAGGAGCGGCTCAGCCAGTCGGCCCTGTGGGCGGAGATGCAGACCGTGCCCGACGAGGAGGCCGACGCCGTGGGGCGCTGGCTCACCGATGCCGGCATGACCTTCCGCCTGGGCACCGACGAGGCCACCGAGCTCACCGAGACGCAGCTGCGCTGGCAGTACAAGATGTACATCGCGGCGATGCGCATCAGCGACGACTTCGGGCTGGACGCCGTGGGCATCCAGTACCAGCAGGGGCTGAAGGACGTGTGCCCCGCCTCCGACCTCGTCGAGGGCATCCTGAACAACGTCGAGCGCCCCGAGGTCACCAGCCGCGACGGCGAGCGCGTGCTCTGGGAGGGCGAGGCCCTGCCGAACTTCAACGAGGTCGACGAGGGCGTCGCGGTGGACGCCCTGATCACCAACCGGGTCTGGACCGCGATGGGCATGGACCCCGCGACCACCCTGCACGACGTGCGCTGGGGCGAGGAGTTCGACGGCCAGTACGTGTGGGTCTACGAGATCTCCGGCTCCGTCCCGCCCAGCCACCTGCCCGGCGGCTACGCGGGCGCCGAGGGCTGGCGTCAGGGCCCCACCTTCTTCCCCGCCGGCGGCTCGACCATCAACGGCGTCTCGCGGCCCGGTGAGATCGTGTGGTCGCGCGTGTACATCCAGGACGGCGCCCTGCACGCCGACATCGGCCGTGGTCGCGTCGTCGAGCTGCCCGAGGAGGAGGTGCGTCGCCGCAAGGAGTCCACCAACCCCGAGTGGCCGATCGCGAGCGTGGTCCTGGACGGTGTCAGCCGCGACCAGTTCATGGCCCGCCACAAGGCCAATCATGCGCAGCTGGTCTACGCTGACAGCGCCGCCGCGGCGGATCGCGCCCTGACCGCCAAGGCCGCCATGTTCGATCACCTGGGCGTGCAGGTGCACCTGTGCGGTGACGCCGGCGCGGTCCAGGACTGATGGCAGCCGTCGGCCGGGTGGCACCGGCGCGGGCGAGCGTCCTCTCCCGCGGCGTGCGCCGCTGACCGAACAGACCCGAGAGAGCCGAGTGAGACCCGCGATGAACGTGCGCCGCCCCACCATCCTGGACGTCGCGAGCACGGCCGGGGTCTCGACGGCGACGGTCTCGCGCGTCATCAACGGCGCGCAGAACGTCGACAAGGAGCTCAGCCGACGGGTGCGAGCGGCCGTGCGGTCCACGGGGTACGTCCCCAACGCCGCCGGTCGCTCGCTGCGCAGCGGGGCCTCCGCGCAGGTCGCCGTGGTCACGCCCGACGCCGAGAACCCGTACTTCACCCGGGTGATCAGCGAGGTCGAGCGGATGGCCCGGGGCCAGGGGTACTCGGTGATGGTCGCCCACACCGAGGACGACGTCGAGCGCGAGAGGGAGGTCTTCCCGCAGCTGGTGAGCCGTCAGATCGCGGGCGTGATCCTGACCGTGGTCGACGAGAGCCTCTCCGACGTGCGACCCCTCCTGGACGCCCGCGTGCCCCTGGTGCTGGTGGACCGGCGCATCCAGGGCGTCGAGGTCGACCTGGTGGTGACCGACAATCTCGAGGCCGGCAGGCGTGGGGCCCAGCACCTGGTCGAGCAGGGGTTCCGCCGGCCGGTGGTGCTGGCCGGCCCGGAGGGGCTGACCTCGACCGAGGACCGTGTGCGGGGCTTCCTCGCCGAGTGGTCCCGCGCCTCCCGGGAGACCGAGGGGCTCGAGGACGCCCTGGTGATCCGGGGTGACCTGCACCTGGCCTCGGGTCGCGAGGCCACGGAACGGCTGCTCGCCGAGGGCTGGGCCGACGCCGTCTACGCGACGAACAACCGCATGTCCGCGGGTGCCTTCGAGGCCATGCGCGGTCTGGACGGAGCCCCCGGGCTGCTCGCGACCGACGACGACCTGTGGACCCGGCTCGTCAGCCCCTCGGTCTCGGTGGTCCAGCAGCCCATCCGGGCCACCGGCCGCGCCGCTGCCCGCATGCTCGGCCAGCGCATGCAGGAGCCCGGTGAGGATCCTTCGACGATCCTGCTGGCCCCGCGGATCCTGGAGCGGGAGTCCACGCGGCGCCGGGACTGAACCGGCGCGATGTCAGGCGGCCGGCCGTCGACCGAGCTGCTCCTCGGAGACCTTCCAGACCCGGCGGGCCTCGTGCATGTCCCGGAAGGGCTCCCAGAGATGCTGGAGGCGCACGGGCCGCCCTCCGACCGTGCGCCGGGGCCCGAAGAACTGATCGCCCTGTGCGGCCGGATCCGTCGCTGCCATCAGGGCGGGCAGGGCCGCGGACTCCACGGTGTTCACGACGCCTGCGCGGGAGAGCAGACCGATCACGCGGCGGCCCGACGTCGCACGCTGCCTCCCCATGCCGGGCTGCGCGGCGAGCAGGTTGGTGGGGGAGACGCCGGGGTGGGCGAGGTTGCTGCTGATGCCCCAGCCCTCGGCGCGGCTGCGCGCATCGAGCTCCCGTGCGAACAGGCCGAGGGCGATCTTGGAGCCGGTGTAGGCCGCCATCGCGTCGTAGTGGCTGTCGCCGTCGAGGTCGTCCCAGGCGATCCGTCCGCGGCGGGCCGCGATGCTGGTCTGGTGGGTGACCCTCGCCCGTCCCTCGCGCAGCAGCGGCAGGAGCCCGAGGGTGAGGGCGACATGGCCGAGATGGTTGGTGCCCCACTGCAGCTCGAAGCCGTCCTCGGTGGTCTGCCGGCGGGGCGGCTGCATGACACCCGCATTGTTGACCAGGAGGCCGATCGGTCGTCCGTCGTCGATCAGGGAGTCCACGACGGCGGAGATCGATGCCAGGGAGGACAGGTCGAGGGGGCGGGTGGACACGCGCGCTCTGGGCACGGCCTCGCGGATCCGCTCGGCGGCGGCCTGCCCCTTGCTCGGTGTGCGGACGGGCAGGACGACCTCGGCTCCCGCGCGAGCGAGGTGGCGGGCGATCACCAGTCCGATCCCGTCGCTCGCGCCGGTGACAACGGCGAGCGTGCCGTCCTGGTGGGGGATGGTGATGCTCGCGCTGTAGTCCATGGTCGGTGCCTCTCGCGGTGCGGCGGCAGCCGGGCCGGGTGACCGGGGAGCGCCGAGGTGGATGTGCTCGCACCAGTGTCGTCCCGCGGTCGGCAGGGAACCAGGGCCTGCCGATCCCTCCCTCCGGGGAGCGCGCGGGCCTCGTCCGGGGGAACCGATCTCATGGCAGGACCCCCGGACGACGAAACGCGCCGCCGATCGGGACTTGTTCGCCCCATGTTCCGATCGGCGGCGCGTGAAAGTCGCGACTGCTGGCGGGTTTCCACCGCGTCAGCGACATCCGTGGCACCTGGGGAGCGACTGCGACACGCTCCGTTCGGTGCGAGCACCACGTTAGCCGGGTGGAAACGTGTTTCGCAAGTCCTGCGTTGCGAAAAGATTTTTCCGTGCCTGCATGAGCGCCCGACGCGGTCCGCCGAGCGCCGTCGGGTGGGTCCGGGTAGGGCTCCGCCCGTCGACGCGCGGTGCGGTGCGGTCGCGGTCGCTGCGTGGTCGCCCCTTCACCCCGCGCTGCCGGATCATTAGCCTTCGGTCATGACTGCCATCACACGGAACATCGGCTCCCTGTCCGTCTCCGCGATCGGGTTCGGAGCGATGCCGCTCTCCTTCGGCCGCAACGAGATCCCCGACCACGAGCAGGCGCTCGCCACGGTGCACGCGGCGCTGGACGCCGGCATCACCCTCATCGACACCGCCGACATGTACGCCCCCAGCTGGGACACCATGGGGCACAACGAGAAGATCGTGGCCGAGGGTCTGCGCACCTGGTCCGGTGACCGCTCCCGCGTGGTGGTCGCCTCCAAGGGCGGGATCGTGCGCGGGCCGGGCAAGGACGGCGAGAAGGAGTCCTCGGGCCGTGACGGATCCGCCGCCTACCTGCGCTCGGCCCTCGAGAAGACACTGGCGAACCTGGGGACCGACACCGTCGACCTCTACTACTGGCACCGCCCCGACCGGTCGATCCGCTACGCCGAG
Organism: Brachybacterium endophyticum; assembly: GCF_003130585.1. Lineage (GTDB taxonomy): Bacteria > Actinomycetota > Actinomycetes > Actinomycetales > Dermabacteraceae > Brachybacterium > Brachybacterium endophyticum. The sequence goes on from NZ_QFKX01000001.1 coordinate 522,820, forward strand.
GCCGTCGAGGCGCTCGCGACGTTCCAGCAGGAGGGCCTGATCCGCGAGGTCGGCATCTCCAACGCCAACGTCGAGGAGATCGACGTCGCGGTGGAGGTCCTCGGGCAGGGCGGCCTCGCCGCCGTGCAGAACCAGTTCAACCCCACCTACTTCCACACCAGCCGCGGCGAGCTCACCCACTGCGCCGAGGTCGGCGCCGCCTTCGTGCCCTGGGGGCCGCTCGGCGGCACCGGCGGCGGCGCGGCCGCGGTCGGCGAGAGGGTCCCTCCGGTCGCCGAGGTCGCGGCCGCGCACGACGTCAGCCCGCAGCAGGTGGTGCTGGCCTGGGAGATCTCTCTGGGGGACCACGTGATCCCGATCCCGGGCGCCTCCCGACCCGCCTCGGTCACCGACTCCGCCGCCGCCATGGAGCTCCAGCTCAGCGACGAGGAGCTCGCGACGCTGAACCGCATCATCGAGTGACGCCGGGCGCGGGACGTCCGGAGATCGGGTGGATCAGGTTCCGCGGAGCACGAGGTCGGCACGCCGGCGGGTGGAGGCGACCAGGCGCGCGTTCGTCTCGTCGGGCCCGAGCGCCCACGAGCGGGCGGCCTCGGGCGCCTTCCCGAACCGCTCATGGCGGGCGATCAGGCGCTCCTGGCGCACGGCGTCGGGGACCTCGATGAACCAGCAGGCGTCCAGCAGCGGCCGCACCATCGCGAAGGGGCCGTCCTCGGCCAGCAGGTAGTTGCCCTCGGTGATGACGAGGGGGATGTCCCCGGCGACCTCGATCGCCCCCGCCAGGGGCTGCTCGAGGTCGCGCTCGAACATCGGCGCCCACACGGGTGGGTCCTCGGGGCGCGCGACGCGCAGGCGCTGCAGCAGGGCCGCGAACCCGGCGGCGTCGAAGGTGTCCGGTGCGCCCTTGCGGTCGAGCCTGCCCAGCCGTTCGAGGGCGACGTCGGCCAGGTGGAAGCCGTCCATCGGCACCACGGCGCACGACCCGGCGGGCAGCTGCTCGGCGAGGTGGGCGGTCAGTGTGCTCTTGCCGGCCCCCGGAGCGCCGGTGATGCCGAGCAGGCGACGCATGCCGGTGCGGCGGGCGTCGTCCACGAGCACGCGGGCTCGCTCCAGTGCCTCGTCCGCGGGCGTCGCGGCGCTCGGGATCGGACGGCTCTCACGCATCGAGCGCCTGCTCCGCCGCGTCGGGGGCCTGCTCCGCCGCGTGCACCGTCACCTCGAGCACCTCGCCGCGCAGGGGCAGGTGGATCAGGACGCGGGAGGGCGCCCGGCCGCGGGAGGCGCCGAGGGCCGAGGAGTAGGTCGCCAGCTGGCCCAGGTAGTTCTCGCGCACGTGCCCCACCGGGTCGCTGCCCGGGTAGGTCTTGTGATCCACGAGCACGAGCTCGCCGTCGGGCAGGCGCAGCAGGGCATCGATCCAGCCCTCCATGACCTGCTCCTCCTCGTTCCACCAGGCGATGGGCTGCTCGGTGAGCACCTCCGCGCCTGGGAACTCGGCGGCCAGGAACTGCTGCCAGGCGTCCCCGGCGGCCAGCAGCGTGCGGGCGCCGACGGCGCGGGAGACGGCCCAGCGGCCGACGAGCCGCAGCGCGGCCTGCTCCTGCAGGGCGGGCGTGAGCTGGTCCAGGGGCAGCGCGAGGAAGGCGTGGACGGCCTCGCCCACGCGGTTCCAGTCCTGGCCGCCGCCGCTGACCAGCGCGGGCCCGATGCGACGGGGAGGATGCACGGTGCCCAGGGTGTCGTCGGAGGCGACGGCGGAGGCCTGGAAGCGGGCCGCCGGGCCCGCCCCGCGAGAGCCGGCAGCAGGACGGCCACACTCGGGCAGGTCGGTCGCGGCGAGCGGACTGCGCAGGACCCGGCCGGCCCGGCCGTCCACGGCCGCGGTCCCGGCCACACGGGTGGTGCGCACGCGCGCAGGGAGATCGCCGTGCCCGGCGACGTGGATGGTGTCGGTGCCGGCCTCCCAGCGCAGCAGCGGCTCGTCGGCCTCGAGCAGGGCGTCGAGGGTGGATCCGGTGCCGTCGCCGCTGAGCACGGTGACATCGCCCGCCCGGGTGAGGGCGACGTACTGCAGGCGCCCGGTCTCCTCGCGCTCGGAGCGGGCCACCCGCTGCGGGTGCTCGGCCTCGGTGAGCAGCTCCTGCAAGGGCGTGAAGGAATCCAGCACGCGCGGCCAGTAGCGCAGCGAGCGGCCGTCGAGCGGGCGCAGCACGTCCAGCCGGGCGGCGGGCACCACGAACACCCCGCCGGTGTGGGCCCGCTCGGTCGCCTTCGCGCCGAGCATCACGACCACCCGTGACCACTCCAGGCCCTTGGCCCCGTGGATGGTGCCGACCCAGACGGTGTCGGGGATGCCGCTGAGATCGGGACCGGCCTCGGACTCGTCGAGCACGGAGCGCAGGCCGGTCAAGGTGATCGGGATCGAGGCGGAACGGGCCTGGTCGGCGTACTCGGCGGCGAGACGCCGCAGGGCGTCCAAGGTGCGCAGACGCTGCTCGGGGAAGGGCCAGGAGCGCAGCCGCTCGGGCAGGTCCAGGGCATCGATCACCGCCGTGATCATCTCCACCGGACTGAGCGCGATGCACTCCTCGCGCAGGGCGCGCAGCCCGGACAGGACGTCGGCCTCCCACCAGGACTGCAGCACTTCGCGGCGGCCGTCGGCGTCGGTCGGGGCGGTGAGATCGCCGAACCAGGACTCGTGGGCCGGATGATCGGGCAGCAGGTCCACGAGCTCGGTGAGGGCGAGGGTGTCCGCGGTATCGAGGGTGACAGCGAGCGCGGCGCGCACCAGGCGGCCCTCACGGGTGGAGAGGATGGGGCCGCCCTGGCCCGAGGCGGGCACGCCGCGTTCCTGCAGGGCCGCGACCACCTGGGCCGCCTGGGCGTTGCTGCGCACGAGCACGGCGAGATCGCCGGGGCTCGCCTCGTCCTCCGCGAGCATCCGCACCACGCCGTCGGCGATCCCTGCGGCGTGCTCGCCGACCTTCTTGTAGCGGTCGCTGAACTCGGGGATCCAGGCCTCGATGCGGCCGTCGGTGCGTCCGGCCGCTGCGCGTTGCGCTGCCGCCTCGGGGGCGGGGGTGAGGACCACGCGCTCGCGCGGCAGATCGCGGAAGACCTGCGGGAAGACGGCACTGACCAGTTCGAGGACCTGCTCCTGCGAACGCCAGGAATGGTCGAGATCGCGGATCCTGCCCTCGCCCAGGGCGGTGGTGCCGGCGCTGACCTCCTCGAGCACGCCCAGCATGAGGGCGGGGTCGGCGTCGCGGAAGCCGTAGATGGCCTGCTTGGGATCGCCCACCCAGATCAGGTCCTCGATCTGTCGGCCCAGCTCGAGGAACAGGGCGAGCTGGATGGGGGAGGTGTCCTGGAACTCGTCGACCGCGAGCAGGCGGAAGCGGGAGCCGATCGCGTAGCGGGCGCGCTCGCTCGTGCGCAGCAGGTGCAGGGCGAGCACCTCCTGGTCGATGAAGTCCATCAGCGCGAGCTCGTTCTTGTACTGCGCGTAGGCCTCGAGGGAGTCCGCGGCGGTGGTGACGACCAGCTCGATGAGGGAGCGGACGTCCCGCTGCAGCACGGGGTTGGCGGGCAGCTCCTCGGCGATCTCGAGGGCGAGGCCGACGAGCGCCGCGTCGACGTCCTTGCTGTAGACGTACTTGCCGCTGCCCTCGGGGTCACCGGCCTTGCCCTCGGCGACGCGGGCCAGCTTCGCCCACGCCGACCACGGGGTGCGGGCTCCCTGTCCGAGGGTGCGGCGCAGCTGGCGCAGGGTCTCGAGCTTCTTGGTGACGGCGCCCGCGCTGCGGGCGTTCAGGGAGGATCCGGGCTGGTCCGCGGCATCGACGTCGGCCTGCAGGCCCTCCAGCGCCAGGTCGAATCGTGAGAGCCAGGTGCGACGGCGGTCCTCCGTGCCGGGCTCGGGCAGGCCGGCACGACGGAAGTCCTCCCAGGAGTCCTCGACGCTCGCGCGCAGCTGGTCGGCCCCGACGTCGTTGGTGCGTGCGCGGCCGGCGAGCTCCTGGACGTGGTCGCGCCAGAAGGAGGAGACGGCGAAGGGGTTCGCGGCGTTCTTCTCGCCGTCGTGCTCGGTGCGGGCCAGCAGGTCGCTGGCGCGGTCGCCCGCCCGGGCCACGGCCTCGTCGATCGCGGCGTCGAAGGCCGCGCTCGCCCGGTCCTGGTCGAGGACCTGCACGTCGGGGGAGATCCCGGCATCCAGCGCGAACTCGCGCACGAGATCCCCGGCCACGGCATTGACGGTGCCGATCAGGGCGCTGTCGATCCCGCGGGCGGCCTCGGTCTGTCCGCGCTCGAGCAGCGTGCGCCGCACCCGGTCGGAGAGCTCGGCGGCGGCCTTGACGGTGAACGTGGTCGCGATCAGCTGCGAGGGCTCGAGGCCCGCGCTCATCCGGTCGGCGATCTCCTGGGTGAGCGTGTGCGTCTTCCCGGAGCCGGCCGAGGCGTTGATCAGGGTGAAGCTCATCAGTTCCCTCCCGTGTGCCGGCACAGCTGGGCGTAGTCCCCACGCGCGCAGTGGTCCTCCACGCGGATCCCGCCCTCGGCCCGGGCGAGCTCCCGCTGGGTGGCGACGGCCTTCTGCCGCGCCTTGTAGGGGGCGTCGGCGTCGAGGCCTGTGGCTTCGACGAGCTGCTGACAGCCCAGGGTGACGGTGCCAGCCGCGACCGCGTCCAGTCGTTCCTGCACGCCTGCGACGAGCCGACGCCAGGCGTCGGCCACGTCCATCGGGGTGCGGCGGTGGGTGTCCAGGGCCTTGTTCGCGCTGACGAACTCACCGCTGCGCAGCAGGAAGTAGCCGACGTCGGCCGGATGCTCGGCATCCACGGGGGAGTCGGGATCCTGCGCGAGCGCCCAGGCGTAGGAGGCCAGCTGGATCGCCTCGCCGGTGTCGAAGAGGTCGCCGTAGCGGGTGCGGGAGAAGGACCACTTGAGGTCGATGACGGTGGGGCGTCCGGCCTCGTCCTGGGCATCGAGGTCGCGACTGCCGACGAAGGAGACCACCCGCGGACCGCCGGTGAGCTGCAGGGTGAGGGGCTGCTCGAAGCGCGATTCGGTGCCGGTCACGCGCAGTCCGGCGTCGGCGAGGCCGGCGAAGAGCTCGCGCAGGCTGCGCACGGCGCGTTCGCGCACCTCGGTGCGTTCGAAGGCGCGGCCCGGCAGGTCGAGCTCGGAGGCGAGCTGGGGCACCAGGGCGTCGAACACCTCGCCGATGTGCTCGGGGGCGGGCGGTTCGAGCGGGGCGCCGCCGAGGCCGCCGTCCACGCGCTCGGCCACGAGGGTCTCCACGACCGCGTGCACGAGGGTGCCGATCATCCGGGGGCCGGTGGGAAGGGAGGCGACCTGTGCGGGCCGGATCCCCAGTCCGTACTCGAGCACCCAGTGGTGGGGGCACTCCAGCAGCGTCTGGGCCTGGGTGAAGGACAGCCGGTCGGGCAGCAGATGGTCGAGCCGGTGCCCCGCAGCGCTGATGGTCGGTGCCGGGACGGCGAGGTCCTGCAGGTCGGGAACGTGCAGGCTCAGCGAACGGCCGGCGAGAGACCAGCTCGTGCCCTCGACCAGCAGGCCGGGCGTGAGGCGGTCCGAAGCGGAGCGTCCGGCGGCGGACTCGAGGTGGGTGAGCAGGCCGCTCGGGGACGGCTCGGTCTCCAGACGCCTGCCGGGCAGCACCGCGATGATCCGGCGGGCACCGCGCAGGGCACGCAGGGCGGCCCCGACGTGCAGAGCGGACTCCTGCGCGGGCGGCAGCAGGCGGGCCCCGAACTCCTCGAGGGTGTGGACCTCGTCGGGATCCCACAGCATCGGGGAGGGCAGGGCGTCCTCGGCAGGGCCCCACCACAGCACGGTGCCGCCGGCGGCGTGCAGCTGCGCGGGCCTCGTCGCGACCGCCCACGGGGCGACCTCCGGGCGGGCGAGCGGGGAGCGGCCCGCCCCGCCGCAGGCATCGATGATCTGCTGCAGCGTGCGCCGGCTGAGTGGCACGCTCGGCTCGAGCATCCCGAGCACCTCGCGCAGCGCGGTCACCTGGGACAGGCTCGCCAGCAGGTCACCCGCGCCGCGGGCGACGGCCCGCAGACGCTCGGTGAGGAGGTCCAGTCGCTCGCGGAGCGCGGTGGGGTAGAGGGCGTCGGCCGGCAGGGGGTCGGTGACCAGACGGTCGATGCCGCGGGCGGCCTCGAGAGCCCGGCGGGCGCGATCGCGCTGCTCCTCAGGGGCCGAGGCCGCCGCCTGCTCGAGACGCACGAGGGCCGCGCGCCACGCGGGCCCGATCCCGGGCTCACGGGTGAGGGCGCGCAGCAGCTCGCGACGCGCCGGGGCGGGTACCAGCCCGATCGGCTCGTCGTCGCGGCGCATCCCGGGCAGCACCCGCAGGTCCAGCAGCGAGGCCAGCTGATGGACGTCGACGGGGGCGGTCGCGACGTCCAGGAACAGCCCCAGCACCTGGTGGTGGGCGCGATCGGTCGAGGGATCGACGGCGCCGAGGGCGGGTAGGTCGCGACGGTGCAGGGCCTGGTCGAGAACGGTGGTGTCGGAGGTCGCGAGCACCGTCAGCGGATCCTCGGAGTCCCCGGCACCCGGCGATGCGTGCGCGGTCGCGGCACCGCTCGGGGTGGAGAGGAACCGGGCGGCGACGTCGGCCGCGCTCCATTCGTCCAGGCACTGGACGACCTCGAGCTCCGGCGCCGTCGCGCGGCCGGGGCCCGCATGGGCCAGGCGGACGCCCGCCGCATCGAGAAGCTCGAACAGTCGTGGCCAGAGGCCGGGGAGGGCGGTCGGATACTCGTGCAGGGTGATCGCGTCGATCCCGAGCGGCCAGGCGGCGCCCAGGTCCCCGAGCTCGGCGAGCGTGTCCACGACCTCGCGCAGGTCGTCGGCGGGGCCGGGGGAGAGCGTCGCGGGACGGTCCCGGGCGTCGCTGGTGCCGGGGATGCCGATCACGGCGCGGGCCTCGAGGTCCCGCACGGCGGCGAGACGCTCGGGCAGGCGATGGACGGGATCCGGCGCCCGCCAGCCCGCCTCGATGCTCGCGTCCCGCAATTGCAGCAGGTGGGAGGCGGTGCTCCAGGGGTCGACGCGGAACGATCGCTCCGGCCAGAACGGCTCCCCGCTGCCCGTCCCCCCGGCTCGCTCGGCGATGATCTCGCCGATCATCCGCATGCTCTGGGCGACCCGCACCGCCCTCTCGACCGGCGGATGGGTGAGGGCGAGGCGCCCCTGCAGAAGGGCGACCAGCCCGCGCGGGCCCAGTCGCGCATCCGGAGCGGCACCAGTACCGTCACCGTCACCGTCACCGGAGCGTGCGCGGCGCGCGGACGCGCTCGCCCAGTCGGCGCCGTCGGCCGTCCATCCGAACTCGATCTCCATGTCGCCCCCTTCCGGGTCACACAGTAGGGGAGCGGTGGGACATGGCGGGGCGGGTGTGCACAGAGGGAGAAATGCGTCGCGCCGTCCCCGCGCTCACAGCCGCGCGAACTCCCGCACCCAGCTCGCCTCGGACTGCGGTGTGCGGCCCGTGACCAGGTCACCGCCGCGCACATATCCCTCCTCGCGGCCCTCGAGCGCCGCGATCAGCAGGGCGCGATGTCGCGCGAGCTGCTCGGCGTGCGCGGGATCCTGGGCGAGGTCGGCGAGCTCGTGCGGGTCGTCCTCGAGGTCGAAGAGCTGCTCGTGTCCGTCGCCCGAGAACCAGAGGTACTTGTGGCGCTCCGTGCGGATCCACTGCATCGAGTGCCGGCCGAGGGCGCTGATCACGTGCTCGCCGTGCAGGTGGTCGCGCACCTGCTGCTCGCCGCGCATCGCCGGCAGCAGGCTGGCGCCGTCCACGCCCTCGGGCACCGGGATGCCCACGAGGTCCAGGAGGGTGGGCATCAGGTCGCGCAGCTCGACCACGTCCCCCACCTCGCGCGGGTCCCCGACCTTCTCGCGCAGGGCGGGCGGCAGGTGCAGCAGGAAGGGGATGTGCGCCGATCCCTCGTAACCCACGGACTTGCGGTACATGTCGTGGTCGCCCAGCATCTCGCCGTGGTCGGAGACGAACGCGATCGCGGTGCTCTCGAGCAGGCCGTGGTCGCTGAGCGCCTCCCGCAGACGGTTCATCTGCAGGTCGATGAACTCGATCGACCCGTAGTAGCCGGCCCGCACCTCGTGGTGCACGGAGTCCTTGCGCGCCCCGAACTCGGCCTCGACCTGGTGGTCGCGCCGGTGCTCGTCGAAGCGCGAGACCCAGGAGCCCATCGGCCGACGCACGTGCGGCTGCGCACGGTACTTCTCGAACAGGTAGCCGGGCGGGTCGAAGGGCGCGTGCGGCCGATGGAAGCCCATGTACAGGAAGAACGGCCTGGTGGGATCGCGTCGCTGCAGGAAGCGGAAGGACTCGTCGGCCACCCAGCGGGTGGGGTGCAGCCGCTCCTCGCGCTCCCAGGGCCGCGCGGTCATCGCATTGCAGCCGATCCCGGTCTCCTGGTAGTCGGCACGGGGGTCACCGGTCTCGCGGCGCAGCCAGTCCACGTAGTCGTCGTTCGCGCCCGAGGGGCCTGCCGACTGCCGACGGGACACGTGCAGGAAGCCGTCGTGCAGCAGCACGTCCTCGAAGCCGCAGCGGGCTCGGTCGGGGAAGACGTGCATCTTGCCCACCCCGTACGTCTGGTACCCCGCGTCCCGCAGGGTCGAAGGGAGCGTGGTCGGGTAGGCGGCTGCGAAGTCGATCCCTTCGCGGTAGCCGTAGCGCCCGTGCGCCTCCTGGCTCTTCCCGGTCAGCAGCGCGACCCGCGCCGGCACGCACGTGGGCGTCGCCGAGTAGGCGCGGGTGAAGCGGAAGCCCTCGCGGGCGAGCTGGTCGAGGTACGGGGTGTCGATGTGCTCGTTGCCCGCGATCCCCATCGCGTCGGCACGCATCTGGTCCACGCACACGACGATGAGGTTCGGGCGGGTGGAGGAAGAGGAAGGGGAGGCGGAGGAACCCGTGGGCGCGGGAGACGTCGGCGTCATGCGCCCATTGTGTCGCGCGGGGAGACGGCACGTGGCCGGTGCGGACACACGAACGCCCGGCCGACGAGGGGCGTCGGCCGGGCGTCCGGAGCGGGGGAGTGTCAGCCCTGCTGGCCGGGGTGCGCCCACGGCGGCTGCTGGCCGCCCTGGCCACCCTGACCCTGCGCCTGGTTGCGGGCGCGCTGGGCGCCGCGCTCGGCGTCCGCCTCCGCCTCCTGCGCCCGCTGGGCGGCGGCGCGACGGGCGGCCTCGGCCTGCTGGCGACGGCTCTGTTCGGCCTCGGCGTTGACGGCGACGTCGCCGGAGTCGGCGGACTCCTGCGCTGCCTGCGCCTCGAGCATCGCGGTGCGGATCTCCTCGCCCATCGAGCCGACGGTGCCGGGGTTCGAGGGCAGGAACAGCACGTTGGACTTCCCGTTGCGGGCGACGTCCTGCATGGTGTCGAAGTACTGCGTCATCAGCAGCAGCTGCTCGGCGCTGGACTCGATGCCCACCTTGCGCAGCATCTCGTACTGCTCGGCGATGCCCATCGCGATCGCCTTGCGCTGGGCGGCGACGCCCTCACCCTGCAGGCGCTTGGACTCGGCCTCCGCCTCGGCCTGGGTGACGCGCTTGATCTTGTCGGCCTCGGCCAGCGACTGCGCGGCCACGCGGTCGCGCTGGGCGGCGTTGATCGAGTTCATCGAGTCGCGCACCCGCTGGTCCGGCGAGATGTCCTGGACCAGGGTGTTGACGATGTTGAAGCCGAACTCGCGCATGCGCTCGCTCAGCGTGTTCTCCACGCTGCGGGCGATGTCGTCCTTGGACTCGAAGGCCTGGTCCAGGTTCAGACCCGACAGGGCCGAGCGGACCGTGTCGAAGACGTACGAGCGGATCTGGTTCTCAGGGTTCGACAGCCGGTAGTAGGCGTCGACGACCTGGTCCTCCTTGATCACGTACTGCACGGCGACCGGGACGGTCACGAACACGTTGTCCTTGGTCTTGGACTCGATGTTGACCTCGAGCTGCTGGATGCGCAGCGAGATCGGACGCGTGGTGCTGTCCACGAACGGTGCCTTGACGTTCAGACCGGGCGTGGCGACCCGCTTGAACTTGCCGAAGCGTTCGACGATGACGTTCTCCTGCGTGTGCACCGTGAACATGATGCTCGTGCGCAGGCCCCCGAACAGCAGCGCAGCCAGGACGGCCAGGACGACCACCAGGACGACGATCACGATCAGGACGGCGACGACCCCCTCCATTGGGATCCCCTCTCGATAGTGTGCGTGCACCCCGCGCGGACGCACGGGGTGGGACGTCGATCACGCTATCAGCGGGACCGGTCCTCCCGCCCTGCGAGCTCCTGCTCGATGCGGCGCGCGATGCGTGTGGGCGGCACCGGCGGCGCGTAGCGGCGCAGCACCTGTCCCGACGGGGAGACCAGGAACTTGGTGAAGTTCCAGCTGATGCGCCCGCCGATGAGTCCGCCCTTCTGCGTCTGCAGCCAGGACCACAGCGGGTCCGCCTCGGCCCCGTTCACCATCACCTTGGAGAACAGGGGGAAGGAGGCCTCGAAGCGGTCGGTGCACAGCTCCTCGATCTGCTCGTCCTCCTCGGGCTCCTGGTGGAACTGGTCCGAGGGGAAGCCCAGCACGCTGAAGCCGCGGTGGTGGAAGCGGCGGTGGAGCTGCTCGAGGTCCTTCAGCTGCGGGGTGAACAGGCAGCGCGAGGCGGTGTTGACCACGAGCAGCAGCTGGCCGTCGTACGCGGCGAGGGACTGCTGCTCGCCGCCGATGGTGGTCGCGGTGAAGTCGTGCAGGGAGGTGGCCCTCGGTGCGGAGGCGCGCAGGTCGTGGTCGGTGGCCATGGGTCCTCCTTCGTCGAGGGGCGCGAATGTGCGCGCGGCGCGGGCGTGGCGGCGCGGACGGCAGATGATGGGGTGCGGAGAGCTACGCCATCGTAACGTGAGCTGCTCCACAGAACCTGGATGTCGACGATCGCCGGCGCCGGGAGCCTCGCCGGTCCGGTCCGCCGGACGGTGTCGAGTCCGTCGCCCCCTGCGGACCCTCAGGCCAGGAAGGCGTCGACCTCGGCACGGGTGGGCGCGGTGGCGGGGCCCCGCCGGGTCACGGCGATCGCGGCGGCGGCGCTCGCCCGGGTCGCGGCGGTCTCCCAGTCCGCGTCGAGCGCGCGCTCCGCGAGCAGCACCCCGGTGTGGGTGTCGCCGGCGCCGTTGGTGTCCACCGGGGTCTGTGCGAAACCGGGGATCGCGGTCGCGCGGCCGTGGTGGAAGACGGTGCAGCCGCGCTCGCCGTCGCGCACGACCACCACACCGCCCGGACGGATCCGGCGGTGGATCGCCTCGGGGGTGTCCTCGAGGGCGTCGCGGTCGGCGAGCGCGAGCGCCTCGGCCGCGTTCGAGGTCCACACCGTGACGTGGGCGAGCACCCGCTCGCGCAGGTCCTGGGGGAAGGTCGCGAAGGGATCGCCCGGATCCAGGACCACCTCCACGCCGTCCGGCAGGCGGTCCAGGAACTCCAGCAGCGGGTCACGGGTCGGCTCGAAGAAGCTGTATCCGGAGATGCACAGCAGGTCCCCGGGCTCGGGGGTCAGGCGCGCGAGGGAGTCGGCGGTGATCCGGCGCTCGGCGCCGTAGCCGGTGATGAAGGTGCGCTCTGCGCCGGGCTCGACCAGCACGATGCACTCGGCGGTGTCCTCGTCCTCTATCGGCCCGTTGGCGAGCTCGATCCCGTCGACCGCGAGGGCGCGGCGCACCAGGTCCCCGTTGGGGCCGGTGCCGTGGGCCCCTCCGTGCACTGCCCGGGCGCCCGCGCGGGCCGCCGCGACCAGGATGTTCACCGCACCGCCGGCGTACTGCCGGGCGCCCTCGGCGTTCACGTTCCCGCCCCGGGCGGGCAGCGTGGGCACGGCGACGACCAGGTCCACGAGGGCCTGGGCGGTGTGCAGCACGCGGGGCATGGGCGGCTCCTGGCAGGTGGGCGGCGTGCGGAGGATCTGGCGGCAGTCTAGGGGCGCAGGGGGTCCGGCCCCGCCGGCGCGAGGTCCCACGCGAACCCGATCATCAGCAGGCGCCCCATCAGCGGCATCAGGTAGGCCAGCGCCCCCAGTCCCAGCAGGGCCGCCTCGATCGCCTCGGTCCGCCCCGGCATCACCCCGGCCGGGACGAAGGACAGCACGCCCAGCACAGGGGTCGTGAGCACGCCGGTGGCGGCGGCGAGGGAGAGCAGCAGGGCGACGGCCCCGCGCACGCGCCGTCGGAGCAGTTCGCAGGTGCGCACCAGCATCAGGATGTCCAGCACCAGCGCGGCGATCGCGAGCACCGCGGCGATGGCGAGCGCCACCAGGTTCGAGCCGATGTAGCCCAGGACCACGCCGAGTCCGTCCAGCTCGTTGCCGGTGGACGGTCCGGCGAGATCCCCGCCCCAGGTCGCGAAGACGACGGTGGTGACGGCCGGGACGGCCAGGGTCAGGATCAGCGCGGTCCCCACCAGGGAGCTCGCGAGCGCGAGCGAGTGCGCGCCGCGGATCGATCGCTCGATCGCAGCGCGCACGACCTCCGGAGGAGCGCTGAGCATCCGGCCAACCTATCGAGAGCGCGCTGCGGTGTCGTGCCGCGCCGGTCACCTGTGGACGGATCCCAGCGATGTGCAGGACGATGTGGTCCATGTCGCCCACTGCTTCCTCCACCGGTGCCGCCACCTCCGATTCCCACCGTCGCCGCGGGCCCTGGATCGTCGGGATCGCCGCCGTCGTGGTGCTCGCACTCATCGCGGCGTTCTTCGTGTGGCGCGCCCGTGCCGATGACGGCTCCGACGAGGCGAAGGCGCTCGCCTCCGCGCTCGCGAGCGGGGACTTCGAGGGCGTCTCCCTCGACGGCACCACCGCGAAGAAGGCGGCGAAGCAGCGCGAGAAGGTGCTCGGCAATCTCTCCGACTCCTCCGCGAAGGACCCCTCGGTCGAGGTCGACAAGGTCGTCAAGGGCGAGAACGGCACCCGGCAGGCGACCTTCGACTGGAGCTGGGACCTCCCGCGCAAGGGAGGCAGCTGGGAGTACACCACCACCGCCACGCTGAAGCCGGGCGACGACGGCTGGTCCGCCGAGCTCGCTCCCGACGTCTTCGCCCCCGATCTCACGGCCGACGAGCACCTCGACGTGCGCGCGGTCGTCGGTCAGATGGGGTCGATCACCGACCGCGAGGGGAAGGACCTCTACGGCCCCCGTGACGTGCGCATCCTCGGCATCGACAAGACCCAGGTCGACGCCTCGGACCAGGAATCGGCCGCCCGGAAGCTCGCCGGCCTGCTCGGGACCGACGCCGACGCCTACGCCGCCAAGGTCAAGAGCGCGGGCGACAAGGACTTCGTGCAGGCGCTGACGATCCGCGAGACCGCGAAGGACGACTACCCGCTCTCCCAGGCCGCCGACGTGCCCGGCTTCCACGAGCAGAAGGACAGCCAGCCGCTCGCCCTCACCCGCGACTTCGCACCAGGGGTGCTCGGCTCACTGCGGGAGGCCACCGAGGAGGACGTCGAGAAGTCCGACGGCACGGTCGTCGCCGGGGACATGGTCGGGGACAGCGGCGTCGCCGCCGCCGAGCGCGACACCCTGGTCGGCACGCCGGGCATGCAGGTCGCCGCCGTGAACCAGAAGACCGGCAAGGACCGCACGCTCAAGAGCACGGATCCGAGCGACGGCACGGACGTCACCACCACGCTGGACACCGACCTGCAGGACGAGGCCACGAAGGTCATCGCCGACCAGGACTCGGCGAGCGCCGTCGTCGTCATGAAGCCCTCGACCGGCGACGTGCTCGCCTCCGCGCTCGGCCCCAGCGGCCAGTCCTACCCCGTCGGCATGGTGGGGCAGTACGCACCCGGTTCGACCTTCAAGGCCGTCACCGCGCTCTCGCTGCTGCGTGCGGGCGACACCCCGGACACCACGCTCGAGTGCCCCGGGACGGCGAACGTCGAGGGGCGCAGCTTCAAGAACGCCGACTCGATGGACAAGAGCCTGTTCGGGACGATGAGCTTCTCCGACGCGATCGCCCATTCCTGCAACACGGCGATGCTCCTGCAGTACGACAAGGTCTCCCAGGGAGAGCTCGCCGACGCCGCCACCACGCTCGGCGTCGGCCAGGACGCCCCGAAGGGCCTGGAGGGCGCGTTCATGGGGTCGGTCGACCCGAAGGACTCCGGCGTCGAGCACGCGAGCGACATGATGGGCCAGGGCCGGGTGCTCGCCTCCCCGCTGAGCATGGCGACCGTGCTCTCGAGCATCCAGAACGGCTCCACGGTCGCCCCGCGCGTCATCGCCGACGAGAAGGCGAAGGCCCCCGAGGTCGAGCATCCGCTGACGAAGGACGAGGCCACGCAGATGCAGGGCCTCCTGCACGGCACCGTCACCCGCGGGACCCTCAAGAGCCAGTTCGGCGACGTCGGCGGCAAGCAGATCATCGGCAAGACCGGCACCGCCGAGTGGACGAACGAGGACGGCGATCCGTCGCTGCACTCGTGGGTCATCGTGGCCCAGGGCGACGTGGTCGTGGCCGCCTTCGTCGAGGACGGCGGCTACGGCGCCACCACGGCCGGACCGATCGCCAAGGAGGTCCTGAAGGCCGCGCAGAAGGAGGAGTGAGGCGCCGCCTCGCATCCACCCTCCTGCACGGCTCCAGCTCCCGGGCCTCGCACCTCAGCCGAGGTCGGCGACCACCGCCGCGAGGTTGTCGGGCGCGCCGGCCTGCCGAGTGCTCTCGGCCAGAGCCGCGACCAGATCCTCGGGATCTCCGCCGGCGAGCACCAGACCAGCTCGCCGAGGCGTTCCTGGTCGAGCACCGCATGGACGCCGTCGGTCAGCAGCACCAGACGGTCGCCGGGGGCAAGCGCACGGACGAGCAGGTCCGGCTCCGTGGGCACCCCCTCGGCGAGCGCACGGTTCAGCACGGCGCGCCGAGGATCGGCCGCCGCCTCCTCGGGCGTCAGCCGCCCCGCGGCGACCAGGGAGGACACGTGCGTGTGGTCGCGGGTCAGGGGGTCGATCCGCCCCTCGCGCACCAGCAGCACGCGGCCGTCGCCCACGTGGCCGGTCACCAGGCGGTCCCCGTCGAGGACCGCAGCGGTCAGGGCGGCGCCGGAGGCTCCGTCGGGCGGTAGCAGAGCGGGCAGGGCGGCCCAGGCCGACCCGAGCGCGGACAGCACGTCCTCACCGGGATCGGCGAGGGCCGTGGCGAGGGACTCCGCGAGAGCACCGAGGAGGCGGGAAGCGAGATCGTCGTCGCTGCCGAAGCCGTCGGCGATCCCGAGCAGCAGACGCCCCTCGGGGAGGTCGACGATCCGCACGGCATCCTGCTGGGAGGGGCGCACGAGCCCGGTCTCCAGGATGCTCGCGACATGAGCGTGGTCGGTCCGGGTGGTGGTCGTGGGGATGGTGGTGGGCATGGGGCTCTCCTTCGCCGTCTGCTCGTGGAGGTCCGCCAGCAGCGCGGCCACGTCGGCGCCGCGGGTGCGGGCGTCGGCCTGCTCCTGCAGCCACCAGGAGCGCAGCTCCTGGGCGGCGGCCTCGGACGGCAGGTCACACGGCGCGGACCTGTGCAAGGCCCATGCCGATGCCGCGGAGACGGGCGATCAGCCGAGCCCTGTGCACCTGGTCCGCCGCATACCGCCGGTACCCGGTGAAGGGGTCGACCGATCTCGCAGGGAGCAGATCGGAGGCGTCGTAGAGGCGCAGCGCCTTCGCGCTCAGCCCGCTGCGGCGGGCGAGCTCGCCGATGGTGAGGTCATCGTGGCCCTGCTCGTCCGTCGCCCTGTCCTGGCGTCCCATCCCGGCTCCTTCGTCGCCACGGGTGACCGGCTGCTGCCGGATCTCCGGTGCGGGGATCTCCCGCTGCCCGGAAGCCTGGAGCCTGCCCTGAGGGGAGGGTCAACAGGCCTGCTCAGGCGCCCCCGCCGCGACGCATCATCGCGCCGACGGCCCCCGCGACCACCCGGGTGGGCAGCAGGCGCTTGGTCGTCTGCGCCATCGCGGTGTTGGCCACGCCGGGCACCACGTAGGGCGGGGGAGTGCGCCGCGCGAGGGCCTTCATCGCGGCCTCGACGACGTCGGAGGGCTCCATGCGCGGCAGGCCGGCTCCCGCGCTCTCCCCGGCGACCTCGAAGAACTCCGTCTTCGCGGGCCCCGG
This sequence comes from Brachybacterium endophyticum, assembly GCF_003130585.1. Classification (GTDB taxonomy): domain Bacteria; phylum Actinomycetota; class Actinomycetes; order Actinomycetales; family Dermabacteraceae; genus Brachybacterium; species Brachybacterium endophyticum. Next base: position 538,995 of record NZ_QFKX01000001.1, read on the forward strand.
GCACAGCGCGAGCACCCGCAGACCGGCGGCGCGGTTCTCCTCCCACAGGGCCTGGCTGAGGTTCAGCACGTAGGCCTTGGTGGCTCCGTAGACGGCGAGGCCGGGGTTGGGCTGGAAGGCGGCGAGGCTGGCCACGTTCACCAGGATCCCGCGGCCGCTGGCCCGCAGCTGCGGCAGGAAGGTGGTGGTCAGGTCGGTGAGGGTGTCGACGTTCAGGCGCACCATCTCGGCGATGGTTTCCGCATCGACCTGGTGCAGGGCCCCGGAGTGTCCGAATCCCGCGTTGTTGATCAGGCCGGTCAGGGTGATGCCGCGCTCGTCGAGGTCGCGCTTGAGCTGGGCGCCCGGCTGCTCGCCGGTGAGGTCCATGCCGATCGTGGTGACGGTGACGCCGTGCGCGGCACCCACCTGGGCGGCGACCTCGGTGAGGCGGTCGGCGCGGCGGGCCACCAGCACGAGGTCGGCGCCGAGCGCGGCCAGACGGTGGGCGAACTCGACGCCGAGGCCGGAGCTCGCCCCGGTCACCAGCACGGTCGCGTCGGTCAGGTCGAGGGGTCGCATGAGGGTCCTTCCGGACGGGGATGACGAGAGGTCGAGGAGGAGATCGAGGGGTCAGTACAGATCGAGGCGGTCCAGGGCGAGGGCGAAGCCGTTCCCGCCCGGACCGGGGACGACGAGGTCGGCGTGCTCGAGCAGGGCCGGTGCGCCGCCCTCGATGGCGACGGCCGTGCCGGCGGCCTCGAGCATGCCCAGGTCGTTCATGCCATCGCCGATCGCGATCGTCTCGGCCACGTCGATGCCGAGGTGGGCGGCGGCCAGGCGCAGCCCGTCGGCCTTGTCGACGTCGCGCAGCTGCAGCTCTCCGGCATGGGTGTCGTCCGCCGCGATCGAATTGGGCAGCGGGCGCAGGGAAGGGTCGATCTGCTCGACGAGGGTCTCCATCGGGACCGGGCTGCCCCACACCGAGATCTTCGCGAAGGTGGGGCCGATCAGGCTCTCGGGGGTGCGCAGCGCGGAGAGGACCTCCGCGGCGTTCTGCGGCGCGCGGCCGTGGTCCGAGAGTCTCGCGCGCATCATCTCGGCGGTCTTCGGCGTCGTGTAGAGCGCGTCGCGGGCCTCGAGCGCGAAGCCGACGCCGTACCCGTCGAGCACCTCGACGCAGCGACGGGCGATGGCAGGAGGCATCGTGTGGTCGCACAGGCGCTCGCCGTCGATGTCCACGACCGCGCCGGCCCCGGAGATGACGCCGTCGAACAGGCCCTGCACCTCCCGGGTGAGCATGCACAGGGCACGGCCGGTGGACAGCATCACCACGTGCCCGGCGGCGCGGGCCTTCTCGATCGCCTCCCGGTGAGCCCGCGGCACGTCCCCGCGGTCGGCGAGGGTGCCGTCGAAGTCCGTCAGGACGATCCGTCGGGACACGGGCGTGGGCATGGGTGGGGTCCCCCAGGGGTCGAGGTGGAGCGGGTGGGCTGCTGTGAACCGTAGCAAGGCGCGTGCATGCGCCGGGACGCGGCGGCCTCAGAGTGCGGCGGCGGTCTCCACGGCCTGTCGGATGGCCCGTTCGGCGTCGAGCTCGGCGGCGACGTCGGCCCCGCCGATCACGTGCACACGGGGACCGTCCTCGAGCAGCGCCAGCTCGTCGACGAGGCCCCGCTCGGATTCCTGACCGGCGCAGACGACGACCGTGTCCGCGGCGACGACGGTCTCGGTCGGCGCGGCCCCCGGGTCCGTCCCGGGCTCGGTGACGTGCAGGCCGGCGGCGTCGATCGCGCGGTAGGCGACGCCGCGGTGCTCGATGATCCCGGCGTGGCGCAGCTCGGCACGGTGCACCCAGCCGGTGGTGCGGCCCAGGTCCTTGCCGATCTTCCCCGTCCGCCTCTGGAGGACGTGCACCTCGGTCGGGACGGCGGATCGTTCGAGCAGCGCGGTCGGCGCCTGTCCGGTCCGTTCGCGCACCGCCAGTCCGCCGCGGCGCTCGGCGGGGTCCACGACGCCCCAGCGCTCACGCCAGGCCGGCAGGTCCTCGGTGAAGGAGGGCAGGGGAGCGGTGAGGAACTCGGCGACGTCCACGCCGATCCCGCCGGCGCCGATGATCGCCACCCGCTCGCCGACCTCCGCGAGCGCGCGCTCGCGGGGCATCGAGAGCAGCTGGGCGTAGGAGAGGACGCGCGGGCCGGGGCCGCTCGCAGCGGCCGGGTCCGCGGGAGGGGCGAATCCCGGCAGGTCCAGCACGCGCGGGCGCACGCCGGTCGCGACGATCACGTCGTCGAAGCCCGCGAGCATCTCGGCGTCGGCCCGGGTGCTCAGGTGGACGCCCACGCCGGCCGCCACCAGGCGGGTCCGCCAGGAACGCAGCGCCTCGCCGTAGGACTCCTTGCCGGGGATGCGCGCGGCGAAGAGGAACTGGCCGCCCACTTCGTCGAGGGCCTCGAACAGGGTCACCGTGTGGCCGCGCTCGGCGGCGCTGATCGCGGCCTCGAGGCCCGCCGGTCCGCCGCCCACCACGGCGACCTTCCGCCGCCGCTGCACCGGGACCGGCAGCAGGCGCAGCTCGGTCTCGTGAGCGGCACGCGGGTTCACCAGGCAGCTCGCGCGCTCGCCGACGAACACCTTGTCCAGGCACGCCTGGTTGCAGGAGATGCAGGAGACGATCTGGTTCTCGCGCCCCGCCTCGAGCTTGCGGGGCAGCTGGGGGTCGGCCAGCAGCTGGCGGGCCATCGAGATCAGGTCGGCGGAGCCGTCGGCCAGGACGGACTCGGCGATGTGCGCGTCGTGCAGGCGGTTCGAGGCGACGACGGGCACCGAGACCTGCTCGCGCAGGTGCCGGGTGACGTCGACGAACGCTCCCGGCGGGACGGAGGTCGCGATCGTGGGCACGCGGGCTTCGTGCCAGCCGATCCCGGTGGAGAGCACGTCGACCCCGCGGGCCTCGAGCTCGCGGGCCAGGGCGAGGATCTCGTCCCAGTCCTGCCCGTTCTTCACGAGGTCCTGGAGGGAGATCCGGTACGTCAGCAACCCGCGCGGGCCGATCGCCTCGCGCACGGCGCCCGCGACGGCCAGCGGCACGGCCCGACGGTCCTCGGCCGTGCGCCCGTAGCGGTCCCGCCGACGGTTCGTGGCCGGGGCCAGGAACTGGTTCAGCAGGTAGCCCTCGGAGCCCATCACCTCGACGCCGTCGTAGCCGGCCTCGACGCCGGCGCGCGCGGCACGGGCGAAGGCGTCGATGGTGCGGCGCACCCCGATCCGGGTGAGGGGGCGCGAGCGGAACGGCGTGATGGGGGAGCGGCCGCCCGAGGGGGAGACCGCGAGCGGGTGGAAGGCGTAGCGGCCCGCGTGCAGCAGCTGCAGGACGATGCGGCCGTCGGCCTCGTGCACATCGCGGGTGACCAGGAGGTGGGCGTCCATGTGGCCCGGGCGGATCTGCGCCCCGTGCGGGGTGAGGCGTCCGCTGAGGTTCGGGGAGCAGCCGCCGGTGACGATCAGGCCGACGCCCCCGCGGGCCCGCTCGGCGAGATGCGCGGCGAGCTTCGGGGCGTCCTTCGCGTGGTCCTCGAGCCCCACGTGCATCGATCCCATGACCAGTCGGTTCTTCACCGTGAACGGCCCCAGGTCCAGAGGCGAGAGCAGGTGCGGGAAGGCACTCGAGGGAGAGCTCGTGGCGAGCTCGGGCATGGGGACCTCCCTTGGTCCGACGTGGGGCGACGTCAGCACAGGCTACCGGCGTCGAGGAGGCCGGCGGACGAACTCCTCGGGCGTGGAGCCCGCCCGTTATTCCGTGGACGCCCTCCCCGCCCCGTGGTCGACTGACGCCCATGGAGATCACCGTGCGCTCTCTCGACCTCGACGAGTCCGGCATCCTCGAGCAGCTGGACGCGCTCGAGGAGGCCATGGACATCGAGCTGTTCGGTGCCGTCTCGAAGCGCACCCCGCAGCAGCGCCGCGCACTGCTCGCCGACACCCCGTACATGCGGATGAACCGCTGGGTCGCCGAGGTCGAGCAGCTCGAGGGAGGCAGGAGCCTGGCCGGCGTGGCCGTCCTCTTCCTCCCGCAGACGGAGAACCTCGACTCGGTCGACGTCGGCCTGAGCGTCCATCCCGCTCTCCGCGGGCGCGGCGTCGCGACCGCTCTGATCGAGCAGGCGCTGCGGCCCGCGATCGCCGCCACGGGGCGCAGCCGCGTCTCCTTCTGGGGCGAGATCCCCCAGAGCGGCGACGCCGACGATCCGGAGTTGCCGACGAACCGCGTCGCGCGCCGGCTGGGCGTGGAGCGCCGGACGATGGGCGTGTGCCGCACGACCGCGCTGCCGACGCCCGACGGGCTGCTCGACGAGCTGGCCGCGGAGGCCGCGGAGAAGACCGACGGCTACCGGATCCTGGTCTGGGAGGACACCGTCCCGGACGAGCACATCGAGACGTTCGGGGTGCTCCTGCGGCAGCTGGACCTGGATGACCCCGACGAGGACTTCGAGTCCGAGGCCGGGGACTACGGGCCCGAGCGCATCCGCCATCGCGAGAAGCGGAACGCGGCGATGGGCACGCAGGTGCTGATCGCGGTGGCCCTCGCACCGGACGGCAGCTTCGCCGCCCACAGCGAGATCCACGTCCAGTCCGCGCCCGGGACGTCGCTCGCCTTCCAGGAGAACACCCTGGTGATGCCCGAGCATCGCGGGCACCGTCTGGGCCTGGCGCTCAAGGTGGCGAACCATCGGCGCCTCGCCGAGACCTTCCCGCACCTCACGCGCCTGGTCACCTGGAACTCGCACGTGAACCCCTGGATGATCAGCATCAACGAGAAGCTCGGGTACCAGGTCGCCTTCCGCGAGATCGGCTACCAGGGCGCCGTCGAGGCATGAGGTCACGGGGCCGTACCATCGGTCCCGTGACCCTTCGCCCCTTGGCCCTCGCGGCCTCCGCCCTCGGCGGGCTCGCCCTCGGTGTGCTCGCAGCAGGCGAGATCATCTCCACCGCCGTCGCCCATCACGAACGCGCCCTGATGAAGAAGTTCGCTGACTCGCGCCCGACGCGCCCGACGCGTCCGCAGCCGTCGGCCGGCGTCCGCGAGGCCGTCGTGGTCCTCGGCTACGGCAACCCCGGCCCCGTCGTGAACGCGATCAATCGCTGGCGGGTGGACGTGGGACTGCGCTCGATCGACCCCTCGGCCGACCGCTCGCTGCTGGTCCTGACCGGCGGCACCAAGCACAGCGAGATCTCCGAGGCCGAGCACATGGCCCGCTACGCCCGCACCGAGCGCGGTTACGACGGTCCGCTCGTCCTCGAGGACCGCAGCCGCACCACCTGGCAGAACGTCAAGTACTCGATCCCGCTGATCCAGGACGCGGACCGCATCGTGCTGGCCAGCGACCCGCTGCACACCCTGCGCGCCCAGCGCATGCTGCGCACCCTGCGCCCCGACCTCGCGGCCCGTCTGGCGCCGGCGCGGAACCAGCGCCTGGGCGAGCAGATCCTGCGCAAGCCCGTCTTCATCGTCGTCGGCCTCGAGGGACTGCGCCAGGCGCACCGCGATCACCTGATCCGCTGACGGGCGCCCCTCAGCGGAGCACGGGGTCCGCGAGGAGCCGCTCGAGGGTGCAGCGTCCGAGCTCCGCCATCGCCGGCACGGTCTGCTCGTAGTACCAGACCAGTCCCAGCGCCTGCTCGAGCGCCCAGGCGGCGCCGCGTGCCCACTGCAGGTCCGGTGCCCGCAGTCGGCGGCGCAGCGCCTCGCGGGCCGGCGCGTCGAACAGGTGCCACGCGACCACGAGGTCCAGGGCCGGATCGGCCGGGGCGAAGCCGCCGGTGTCGATCACCCCGCAGAGCACGGGACCACCGGAGCGTTCGTCCAGCAGCAGGTTCGGCGGGATCAGGTCGCCGTGGCACATCAGGTCGGCATCCTCGCGCGGGAGCACCCGCGCTCTCTCCCACAGCGTCGCCAGCTCCTGAACCGGCAGGAGCCCCTCGCTGCGCCGCAGGCACGTCGCCACCCAGGGGTCATGGTCGGGAAGGTGTCCGCCGCGCCCCGTGCCGGTGAACCCGGCGCCCTCGGTGTCGACCTCGACCCACGTCTGCAGCGACCACGGCAGCTGGTGACCCGCCGACGGGTCGTGGATCGCGAGCGGCTCAGGAGCCGGGATCTCGGCCGCCGCCGCGAAGCGCGCCATCGCCCGGTGCTCGGCCTCCAGGACGGAGCGGACCGCTGCGGGTTCCGCTCCCGTTCGCGGGAAGCGCGCGAGATGACGTTCGCCGATGCGGACCACGTGGCTGGTGGTCCCGGCGCCTGCGAGCACGCGCACGGACTCGCTCGCGAGGTCCGGGCAGGCGTCGGCGATGATCCGCGCGGCGCCGGCGGTGCTCAGCGGGATCTCGTCCTCGTGGATGCTCACGCTCGGAACGCTACGGGGCCGCCGCCGTCACGGTCCACGCCATTCGCCCTTCTCTGGCACCCCTCCGTCACCAGCGCGCCTGGACGTCCCCGCCGCCTCCGGCGAGGATGAGGGCCACCACGTGCGCGAGGGGGCGAGGCCATGGTCCGGGACAGCAGATGGGTGGACGGTGCGATCGAGGATGCCATCGCCCGCGGCGATTTCGACGACCTCCCCGGCAGCGGGAAGCCCCTTGAACTGGGCACCCATCACGACCCCGACTGGTGGATCAAGCAGCGTATCGCCGAGGGCGAGGTGGATCCGGCCGCTCTGCTGCCCACCGTGGTGCTGCTGCAGCGTGAGTTCGCCGCGCGCGACGAGACGCTGGTCGAGCTCCCCGACGAGGAGGCGGTGCGCGCGTACGCGGAGGACTTCACCGAGCGGGTCATGGACGACCGGCTCGCGAACCCCAACGCCCGCATGATCGCGCCCACCCTGGAGATCGAACCCGCCCTCGCTCGCTGGCGGGAGCTGCGGGCCGAGCGCGAGGCCGAGGAGCGTGCCCGGCTGGAAGAGCGCGCCGCGCTCCCGGGTTCCGCCCGGATGCCCTGGTGGCGGAGGGTGCTGGGCAGTGGCGGGACGAGCCGCTGAGTGCCTCCCCGCCGGGCCGTGCGACCGTAGACTCCTGACATGTCCCGTGTCCGCCTCGTCGCCTCCGACCTCGACGGCACCCTGCTCGACGCCGAGGGCGCGCTGACCGAGCGCACGGCCCGCAGCTGGCGGGCGCTGTGGGACCAGGGCATCGAGACCGTGCTGGTCACCGCCCGGCCACCACGCTGGGTCGACGCCCTGGCAGGCATCACCGGCGCCCACGGCGTCGTCCTCTGCCTGAACGGAGCCTTCGTCTACGACGCCGCGCACCGACGCGTCCGCAGCCACCACGCGATGGACCCCGCGACCGTGGCCGAGGTCGCCGGGCGCCTGCGAGGGATCCCCGGGATCTGCTTCAGTGCGGAGCTCGCCGACGGCGCGCACCGCGAGCCCTGCTACTCCGGTGGCCTGCCCGCAGGGGTCACGAGCAACGAGATGGTCAGCGTCGGCCCGATCGAGGAGGTGCCGGGGCCGGTCGGCAAGATCCTGGCCCGCAGCGACGCCCTGGGGCCGCGCGAGTTCCTCGCCCGGGTGCGCACGCTGCTGGGCGACACGGCGCTGCTGTCGACCTCCTGCGAGGGAGGCCTCGCGGAGATCGGCCCGTCCGGGATCACCAAGGCGAGCGCCCTGGAGACGTGGTGCGAGGGTCTCGGGATCGATGCGGCCGACGTCTGGGCCTTCGGGGACATGCCCAACGACATCCCGATGCTCGACTGGTCCGGCACCGGATGGGCCGTCGCCAACGCCCACCCCGACGTGCTCGCGGTCGCCGACCGGGTGTGCGCGGAGAACACCCGCGAGGGCGTCGCCGAGGCGATCGAGACCCTGCTGGAGCGCCCGGCAGCGCCGTGAGGTCCACGAGGTCCGTCCGGGAGCCTCAGTCCATGCCCTGGGCGACCCTCCCGCGCACGTGGCCGACGGCCTCCTCGTCGCCGCTCAGGTCGACCGTGAGGGCGCCGTCGGTCATCCGGTCCAGTGCGTGCTCGCGTCCCCACACCCACAGCAGGAGGGCGAGGGCACGACCGCGGGCGGTGGCATGCGGCAGCGAGGTGGTGTGCGATGAGCTCTCGACGTCCGCGTCGTCGTGTCCCTTCGCCGGCCGTGCGAGCAGCTGGGAGAACTCCTCGCCGTCCCGCGGGCGGGTGCCCCACCAGCGCTCGATCACGACCTCGAGGGGGTCGGCGTCCTCCGGAGCGAGCGTCAGGGTCGCGAGCTGCTCGGTCTGCGCCCAGTCGGGGACCCAGTCGTAGCTCCCGGCCCACATGACCGCGACCGCGTGGTCCAGCCCGTCGGCCGCGACCTCGGGGGAGATCGCGGTGACCGGCAGGTTCGCGGACAGCTCCGCGTCGACCCGGTGGATGCCCGCCTCGTGGACCTGCATCCGCCGGGTGAATCCGACGGTCTGGTCGGCGGAGAACCACGACCAGGCGTCCTCGGTGTCGCCACGTGCCGTGAGCTGGTCGATCAGCGCCGCTGTCGCCCGTTCGCGTCGCTCGAGCAGCTCGAGCCGAGCGCCGGAGCCCTCGGGGCGCGGCGCCTTCGCCGCCTCGACCGCCTCGACGTCGGCATCGGTGAGCGCGTGGTCCTTGAGGATCCCCGCCCAGAACTCGTGGACCTCGGTGAGGTGCCAGAGCAGGTCCTCGACGGTCCAGTCGGGGCAGGTGGGAACGGGGGCGGAGGGGTCGGGTCCGCGCAGGGCGTCGGCGAACCGGTCGGCTTCCTCGGCGATGAGGTCCGTGGCCGTGGTCATGGCGCCAGTCAAGCACCGTGGGCCGGACCCGGCAATGGGTCCGCCGAGGTCGCCCCGTCCGGAGTCCGTGCCTCAGCGACCCGCCAGGGCGTCGATCGTCAGCAGCACGTTCGCGGCGGTCCACGCGAGCGGCGCGACGGAGGCGGGGGAGCCGTCGGCCAGGACCTTCTCGGGGATCGACCCCGCCGACGTGCGATGGGCACCGATCCACTCGAGCACGTCCTTCGCCCCGGCGTCGTCGCCGCAGCGGGCGAGCGCGAGCCCCAGCAGCGAGGTCGAGGGGGTCCAACTGATCCCGTCGCGTCGCCAGCGGGCCCCCGGCGCGATCCCGCCCGCGGGCCGTGAGAGCTCCTCACGCAGGACGTGCAGGCGGTCGGGCCCGGCGATCCCGCTGCAGCCGGTCGCGTCCAGGAAGGCGAGCGCGGAGTCCGCACCGCCGCCGCTCTCCCGTCTCTGATAGCCGTGGGCGCCGAAGGTCGAGGTCAGGAGCTCCCGGAAGGCGTCCGCGGCATCACGGTCGCGGTACTGGTCGACACCGTGCGCGGCGCCGTCACTGCTCAGGTGCGCGCTCGCCTCCAGGCCCGCGAGGGTCGAGGCCATGATGCCGAGGGTCACGGTGCGCTCGTGCCGTTCCCAGTAGTCGGGGGAGACGGGCGGCATCCGGGTGCCGTCGTCGGTCGTGCGTCGCAGGGCCGTGCGACCGCTGAAGATCATCGGCGCCAGGCGCTCCCGGGCGGCGGCGCTCTCGTGGCCGTCGGCCGAGGCGACAGTGTCGATGACCTCCCTCGCGGCCCACAGCGCGAGCCCGGTGCCGTCGAACTGGCGGGGCCGGTCGTCGGGGGAGCGCTGCGTGCTGGGGGAGTAGCGGGCCTCGAACCAGCCGTCGCCGGACTGCATCTGCTGCAGGTGGGCGAGGGCGTCGAGGGCGGCGTCGCGGTGGCCGATGCGGGCGAGCGCGACGGCGCAGAAGGCCGTGTCGCGCGGCCAGATGTAGCGCCAGTTCCGGGACCAGCCCGCGACCGGTGCGGGCAGGGAGTCACCGAGCACCCACAGGTCCCAGATCGCGCCCCGTGCGAGGTCCTGCAGGGCGCCCGGAACGGTCTCCAGCCACGGTGCGGCAGCATCGAGGAAGGCCTTCGCGCGCTCGGCCGTCGCCGAGTCGGCGGGAGTGCCGGCGAGCAGCCGTGTGCCGGTGCGGAGCCGGGGCGAGGAGGCGGTGACGAGCGTGCGCTCGCCGGAGGCGTCGAGGGCGACCGTGCGCGAGAGCAGCGGGGCCTCCGAGGCGGATGCATCGGAGCCGAGCAGGCGGTGCACCCCGAGCGCCCCTCCGCCCAGGCCCGCCGCGACGGCGCCGGCCCCCAGCCCGGTGAGCAGCCGGCGACGCGAGGGTCGGCCCGCCGAGGAACGGTGGGGTGAAGCTGCGGCCTGCGACATCCGTCCCCCTTCCCCGTCCCGGGACCCGTGACAGTATGCCGGACCCACTCGGACCGGGACTGCGAGCGACCTCGCCCCCGTATCCTCGCTGCCCATGGGCATCCGGGACATCGTCGCCACCCGCTGGGGCCGGCCGGCCGCGCGCGCCATGCAGGCGCTGAACGCGCGGCACCCGTGGAACCACAACGACCACTTCCACAGCTGGATCCTGCACGAGCTGCCCCCGCGCCGACGTGCAGCCCTCGACGTGGGCTGCGGGCAGGGCGGGCTGCTGCTCGAGCTCGCGCCCTGGTTCGACGCGGTGACGGGCATCGACCGGGACCCCGGGATGCTCGCCGCGGCCGATCGCCGCACCGCCCACGTCGAGAACATCGAGGTCGGCGACGCCCCGCTCGAGGAGCTCGACGGCCCCTACGACCTGATCACGATGGTCGCCGTGCTCCACCACCTCGACCTCGAGGAGGCGCTCGCGCAGGTGCGCCGTCTGCTCGCACCTGGCGGGCGCTTCCTCAGCGTGGGCCTCGCCCCGCCGGTGACGACGCGGGACCACCTCTGGGACGTGGCCTCGATGGTCACCAATCCGCTGATCGGGAAGATCAAGCATCCCTGGCGGCCACCGCGCGAGATCGGGGAGGCCACGGGCGCCGCTGCGCAGATGCCGATCGCGGACCCGACGCTGCCGCTGGACGAGATGGTCGCCCGGGCGCAGGCCGTGATGCCGGGCCTGCGGGCTGAGCGTCACCTGGGCTTCCGTCACACCCTCGCGTGGACGAAGCCGGGTCCCGTGACCTCGAGGGCATAGCCTTTCGGGCATGACCGACGATGATCCTCGCGCCGCGGCGCTCAGCCTCCGCCCGTCCTCGTCCGCCCGGCGCGCCCGCCGCACGCGGCGCTTCCTGACCGGCCTGCTCGCCGGTATGGGCGTGCTCCACATGGTCGCCCCGAAGCCCTTCGACGGCATCGTCCCGCGCGCCCTCCCGGGCGAGGCCCGCAGCTACACCTACGCCTCCGGGGTCGCGGAGCTCGCCATCGCGGGCATGCTCGCCGCGCCGCCCACGCGGCGCCTGGGCGGCGTCGCGGCGGCAGCCCTGTTCGTCGCGGTGTTCCCCGCGAACGTGCAGATGGCCTGGGACGCGCGGAACGCCGACCGGGCACGACGGGCCATCGCGTTCGGGCGGCTCCCGCTGCAGGGTCAGCTGATCGCGCAGGCTCTCCGGGTCGCCCGCGGCGAGGACTGACCTCTCACGGCCGACGCTCGCGCATCGCGATGAGCACGATCGCCGCCGCGATCAGCATGAGCGCCACGCCCACGCCCGCGGTGTAGGCGACGCCGGAGTCGAACGCCTCCCGCGCCGAGTCCAGCAGCGCGGATCCCGTCGCGCCCGGCAGTCGGGCGGCGACCTCGGTGGCCCCGCCGAGCGTCTGCCCGGCCGCCTCGGCGGCCTGCGGCGAGAGGCCCGAGGGGACCTCGACATGGGCGCGGAAGGCGGCGTTCAGGATGCTGCCGAGCACGGCGGTCCCCAGCACCGCCCCGGCCTCGTAGGCGGTCTCGGAGATCGCCGAGGCCGCGCCGGCCTTGCGGGCGGGGACGGCGCCCAAGATCTCGTCGGCCGAGATGGTCTCGGCGAAACCGACCCCGGCGCCGACGACGGCGAAAGCGAGCACGAGGGCGCCGTCGGACCCGGAGGTGCCGGTGACCAGCACGATCCCGTACCCGAGGGCGTTCATCAGCAGCCCCGCGGCCATCGCGTGGGAGGGCCGCAGTCGCGGCACCAGGCGCACCACCACGAGTCCCGCCAGGATGGTGACGACGAGACCGGGCAGCAGCAGGAGACCGGACTGCAGGGGAGAGCGATCGCTGACCAGCTGCAGGTGCTGGGAGAGGAAGTACAGGAAGCCGACCAGCGAGAAGATGCTCAGCAGGTTCGCGCTGATGGACGCGCTGAAGGCGGGGACGCGGAACAGGCCGACGTCCAGCATCGGCTCCGAGCGCGAGAGCTGACGGCGCACGAAGGCGATCCCGGCGATGAGCGCGACGCCCACGGCGGCCAGGATCGGCAGGGTGATCCCGCCGTCGGCCGCGGTCTTGATGGCCCAGACGAACGGCACCATCGTGGCCATCACCAGCCCGATGCTGACCGGGTCCACGGGCCCGGGGCGCGGGTCGCGGGACTCGGGCACCAGCAGCGGCGCGAGCGCGAACAGCGGCACCAGCATCGGCAGGGCCAGCAGGAACACCGACCCCCACCACAGGTTCTCGAGCAGGAGGCCACCGACGATCGGTCCCAGCGCGGCGCCGCCGGAGAAGGCGGCGGCCCACAGCGCGATCGCTGTGCGGCGCTCGCGGGGGTCGGAGAAGATGTTGCGGATCAGCGAGAGCGTCGCGGGCATCAGCATCGCGCCGAAGACGCCCATACCGGCGCGCAGGGCGATCAGCGCCGAGGCGCTCGGCGCGAAGGAGGCGAGCGCGGAGACCGCCGCGAACCCTGCGGCGCCGATCAGCAGCAGACGGCGCCGGCCGACGCGGTCGCCCAGGCTGCCCATCGGCACCAGCAGGCCGGCCAGCAGCAGCGGGTAGACGTCCACGATCCACAGCAGCGCTGTGCCCGAGGGGTGCAGGGCCTCGGAGATCGCGGGCAGCGCGAAGGAGAGCACGGTGTTGTCCACGGAGACGAGCAGCACCGGGAGCATCAGCACCACCAGCGCCGCCCAGCGGCGGCGCGCGGAGGTCGGCACGTCGATCACCGGGATCGGTCGTGTGGTCGTCATGGTCGTCCTCCTTCGGGGTGCGGGTGCGGGTGCGGGTGCCGGTGTGGGTGCGGGCGTGTGCCTGCGACCGTCTCAGACTAAACCGTCCAGACGGTACAGTCGAGGGATGGGCCTAGGGTGTGAGCCATGTCCGCGCGTGAAGACGTCCTCGACGCCCTGGAGCAGATCCTGATCCGCGATGGGGAGCGCGCCGCGACCCTCGACGCCGTCGCCGCGCAGGCCGGCGTGTCCAAGGGCGGGCTGCTCTACCACTTCGGATCGAAGAAGGCGCTGGTGGAGGGTCTGGCGGACCGGATGCGCGAGCGCGCGGCCCTCGACGCGCAGCAGATGGCCGAGGCCCCCGACGGCCCCTCGATCTACTACGTGCGCACCTCGGTCTTCGAGGACACTCCCTTCGATCGCACGCTGGTCGCGGCCACGCGCCTCTCCGGCGGCGACGACGCCCCCGTCCACGCGGCCTTCGCCGACGTCCGCGAGGGCTGGCTGGCGCTGATCCGTGAGGAGGTCGGCGACGCAGCCACGGCCGAGGCGATCATGCTGATCGGCGACGGGCTCTACTACAACGCCGTGCTCGATCCCGCCTTCCCCTCGGGCGACGTCGGCCGCGAGAGCTCGATGGCGGGCCTGCTGGCCGTGGTCGAGCGACTGCGCGAGGAGGCCCGCGGGGCGTGAGGGTGGAGGCTGCGCACGGCGGCCGCGACGGGCGCGTCGGCGTCCTCGCTGCCTCCCTGGCCCTCGTGCTGCTGCTGGCCTCGACCTGGATCCTGGTCGCCCTGGCGCTGCAGGACGCCCCGGTCGCCCTGGTCTCCGCGGGACGCAGCGTCTTCGTGGTCGCGGGGCTCGGCGTGCTCTCGGCGTTCGCGGCCGGCGCCTCGAGGTCACCGGGTGCGGCCGACGAGGCGCGGGAGCGGACGGACCCCCTCTCGCCGCGCACCGTGATCGCTCTCGCCCTGACCGGCGTGAGCGGGTACACGATCGCCTCCACCGCGGCGATCGCCCTCGCCGGGCCGGACATGCCCGCGCTGATCCTGACCCTCGGGCCCGCTGTGGTGATGGCTCTGGAGGCTTCCACCGGTACGGTTCGTGCGCAGCGCAGCGAGGTGGTCGCGATACTTGTGGCCGTCGTCGCGACGGCGCTCTACGTGGCCCTCAGGCCTGCCGGAGGGGAGGGTGGTGGCCACCCTCTCGCGGGCGCCGCCTGATCGCTCGCGGCCATGCTGCTGATCTCCTGGTACGGGGTCGCCTTCGCTTGCGCGAACCGCGGTTTCCGCGGCTCGATGGCCCGTCGGATCCTGCCGATCCACGCCGTGGGCGTGTTGCCGCTGCTGGTCTGGGCAGGGGGCGCGACGCTGGCCGGCGAGCGAATGTCGTTGCGCGCGCTGCTCGTGCTCGTCGTCCTGGGCCTTGTCGTCTACGTGCCCGTCTACCTCCTGCAGCACCGGCTGATCGTGCGGGCCGGAGCGACGTACAACGCCCTGCTGGGCCTCGCGGTCCCGATCGTGGTCGGTGTCGTCTCGACGCTGCTGGGCATGGCGTCGCCACCCGGTGCGGCGCAGTGGTGCGCCGGGCTCCTCGCGCTCGCCGCGATGGGGGTCGTGGTGGTGAGTCGTAGCCGGCGGTAGCGTGACGGGCGTACCGCTATAGAGATGCTGGTGGCGCTCAGCGCGTCCAGAAGTCCCACGGTCGGGCTCCCGCTCGGAAGCCGAAGTGCTCCGCCATCTGCACCGCTTCCGGGAAGCCGGCCGCGAGCCCCTGTGTGTCGTGCGCATCGCTGCCGAAGGAGACGGCCCTGCCGTCTTCCTCTGCCCACCACTGCGGGATCCACGACCACAGGCGACGAGTATTCATCTCGAGCGCTCGTCCTGAGGTGGCCAACGACCGCAGTGCAGAACGGAAGAGGCCCTCGAATCGTCGCGGGTCGAACGGCCCTGCGGCCTCGCTCGGCCACGAGCGGACGGCGTAATCGATGTGTGTGAACGTCTCGAAGGTCCCTGAGCCGTCGACCATGCGCGGGATCTCCTCGAGGTAGCTCACCATCACGTCGTCAGGGGAGCGGTGGTGGTAGAGGGTCGTCGGCTCGGTCCTGGATTCCCCGTCGCCCGATTCGGGGAAGGGGAGCGTATGGAGGGATCCGTTGATCCGGTCGAATCCGCCCGCGCGAAGGATCGGTGCCGCGCGCTCGTCGTGCAGGTGCGGCTGCCCGTACTCGACGCCGGTGAGGATGTGCAGCTCGGGGAAAGCGTGCCGGCAGCGCTCGATGCTCTCGAGATATCCCTCGAGGTCGAAGGTCGGCAGGTGAACGGAGCCATCGCGGGAGCGGTACTTCTCGGCGTGATGACCGAGGTCTCCGGGGTCCGTTCGCCAGGTCGTCTCGAGGTCGAGATGCTCGGTGAAGATCAGCGCCGACAGGCCGATCCGGACCGCCCGGGCGCATGTCCGTTCCATGGTCCCGGCGGACTCGGGATCGGAGCCGGCGTCCCAGGACCATTCGGTGTGCACGTGCGCATCCGCGGGCAGGAGCATGATCCTCAGTCTGGCACCCCTTCGTCGCTGCGACCTTCCCCGGCAGGCCAAAACAGCATAACCAGTCACCTCGGCGCGGAGTCCGGCGCCGACCCTCACCGCCGCGCCATCGCCTCCGCGAACCACTCGTCGGCATCGGCCTCCCGACGGTCCGTCCCGTGCGACCGCAGCCAGGTGCACACGTTCACGCAGTCCCGTCGCAGGAACTCCGGGCCGTTGGGGTTCGCGATCAGGTCGATCACCTGCGGCACGTCGATCACCACCAGGCGCTCCCGCGGCGAGCGCGGGTCCACCAGCACGTTGTAGGCCGAGAGGTCTCCGTGGACGAGGCCCATCTCGGCGAGCGACACCACGAACTCCCGCAGCTCGCCCGCCCACTGCACGGCGCGGTCCGGATCCGGTCGCTTCTCGTGCAGACGCGGTCCCGCTACCGGGATGCCCGACGCCTCCGGCCGGTCGCCGGCCGCAGCGCCATGCGTGCCGATGAACTCCATGCACACCTCGGTCCCCTGGATCTGCACGGGGTAGGGGACCGCGAGACCGGCGGCGTGCAGACGGCAGAGGGTGTCGAACTCGGCGCGTGCCCATTGCCCCGCGGCGGCGCGCTTGCCGAAGGCGCTGCCGCGGGCGATCGCGCGGCCCTCGCGGGAATCGGTCACGCGTCTGCCCTCGGTGTAAAGGCCGGAGCGATGGAAGGAGGTGTGCTCATCGGTGCGGTAGCGCTTGGCGACCAGGAGGGTCGCCTCCCCGGCCTCTCCCCGGCGCTGGGCGGGTGGCAGGGCGCGCTCGAGGAGGAAGGCGTCGGCCTCCTTCCCGGTCTTCAGCACGCCGAGCTCGGTGTCGATCGCACCCTCGTGCTGGACGACCCAGGCCGGGAAGGGCTGCGGCCCGCGGTCCAGGGTGTGCGCGGTCTCGGGCCAGGTCGACCAGCGCTGGTCCGGGCCTGGTTCGTCGGGGTCGTAGGGGAGGTCGTCGTCGGTGACGCCGGCGGTGACCAGCGAGGTCGCGTAGAAGCTGTCCCAGTCGAAGGACGAGGTCATGGTGGGGTTCTCCCGAGGTGGAGACCTGCGGCGCGGGACGTCGGCGCGGAGCCGGCGGATTCTCTCAGCAGGTCGAGGTGGAGCGGAGGACGGCAGGGGTCAGCACGGTGACAACCATCGGGTCCTCCTCCCCTCGGGGTCGGCATCTGAGGCCGACGACTGCGCAGAGCGTACGGCGCGCAGGGCCACGGACGCGACGGAATATCTGCCGCGGACGAACGCTTCGAGCCACCGGGCTCGTCCCATCCCGGCGTGAACCGATTTGCAGGACCCCGTGCCCTGTGTCCTACCGTGGGCGGTCCCGGCGCACACATCGGTGCGCTGCGGCCCACGGACGAAGGAGTACCCGTGACCAGCAGACGCGCTCTGCTCGGCCTGGGCGGCCTGGCCGGGCTCTCGGGAGCCGCCGCGCTCGCCGGCTGTTCGAGCGATCCGCAGGTCGACCCCGCCCTGGGGGAGCCCGCGACCAAGGACACCCGGGCCGCGATCACCTACCAGATCTGGGACGAGGCCCAGGCGCCTGCGATGCAGCAGATCATCGACGCCTTCGGCGAGCAGTACCCGGGGATCGATGTGACGCTCACGGTGACCGCCTACAACAGCTACTTCGAGCGCCTGCGCATCCAGGCCACCGGCGACGACCTGCCGGACGTGTTCTGGATGAACGGCCCGAACTTCGAGCTCTACGCGTCCTACGGGAAGCTGCAGGACCTCACGGAGCTCGAGGGTTTCGACCCTGCGAACTACCCCGAGAACCTCGTGGACCTCTACACCTACGAGGGTGCGCGGTACGCGATCCCCAAGGACTTCGACACCATCGGGCTCTGGTACAACCGCGAACTGCTGCACCGGGCCGGCGTCGACGAGCCCGACGGCTCCTGGAGCTGGCAGCAGTACCGCGACGCCTCCGAGCAGGTCACGCGGAAACTCGCCGCCGACCGCATCTGGGGCAACCCCGGGGGAGTCGACACCCAGGCCTACGTCTACCCCCTCGCCCTGCAGGCGGGCGGGTTCATCATCTCGAAGGACGGGACGACCTCCGGATACGACGATCCCGGCACGATCGAGGCCTTCTCCTTCCTGCGGGGCATGATCGAGGACGGCATCGCGCCGGACGTCCGCTACACCACGGAGAACCGTCCGCAGGACCTGTTCGCCGACGGGCGGGCCGCGCTGCTGCCCTCGGGAACCTGGCAGGCCGCGATCCTGCAGGACTCGAGCGTGAAGAAGCAGCTCGACGTCGCCCCGCTGCTGCACGGCAAGCAGGAGGGCAACGTCATCCACGGCATCGGCAACGTGATGAGCGCCCGGAGCGCGCACAAGCCGGCCGCCTCCGCGTTCCTCGCCTTCCTCGGATCGAAGAAGGCGGGGCGGATCCAGGGCGCCGCCGGCGCCGCCAACCCCGCGTTCATCGGCGCGAACGGCGCCTTCCTCGATGCCCTGCCGGACTTCGACCTCAGCGTGTTCATCGACGCCGCGGAGACCGCGCAGCCCTACCCGGTCTCGCGCAACACCTCCGCCTGGAACCAGCTCGAGGAGCTGCTGTACCCCAAGGTGATCGGCGGGCCCGGCGCCGTCGAGGAGAACGCGAAGGACCTGGCCGATCGGATGAACGGAGTGCTCGCCGATGAGTCATGAGACCGCAGGGGCCGCTGTCGCCCCACCGCGACGCCGACGCCGCGCCGAGGGCTGGTGGCCGCTGGTCTTCCTCGGCCCGCTGATGATCGGCATCGTCGTCTTCTACTTCTGGCCGATCCTCGCCACGGTCATCAACTCCTTCTCGACCTTCGGGCCCTTCGGCGGGCGCAGCTTCAACGGGCTCGCGAACTACGCCGAGCTGCTGACGGACTCGTTCATCCCGCGGGCGATCCTGAACACCCTGATCTACACGCTGATCGTGCTGTGCGGGATCCCGCTCGCCGTCTGCTTCGCGTCCCTGCTGAACCAGAAGGGCCTGCGGTTCGCGCGCTTCTACCAGGTGCTGTTCTTCCTGCCCGCGGTCTCGATGCCCGTCGCCGTCGCGCTCGTGTGGCGGATGATCTTCAACAAGGAGTTCGGCCTGGTCAACTGGCTGCTCTCGGCGGTCGGGATCGAGGGGCCCTACTGGGTGACCGCTCCCTGGTGGTCGCTGCTCGCGGTCTCGATCGTCGGGCTGTGGGCGAGCCTCCCCCTCGCGATCATCATCCTGGGCGCCGGGCTGCGGGGCATCCCCGCTGAGCTCTACGAGGCCGCCCAGCTCGACGGCGCCGGGCCGGTGCGACAGTTCTTCTCGGTGACCGTGCCGCTGCTGACCCCGAGCATCTTCTTCCTCAGCATCATCACCGCGATCAACGGCTTCCAGCTGTTCGACCTGCTGTTCGCGATGATGGGGCAGGCGAACCCGGCGATGGCCGACACGCAGTCGCTGGTCTACCTCTTCTACTCCGAGGCATTCCGCCAGAACAACCAGGGGTACGCCTCCGTGATCGCGTTGCTCATCCTCGCGATCATCGGGCTCTTCACCCTGTTGCAGTTCCGCCTGCAGAGGAGGTGGGTCCACTATGAGTGAGCAGACGACCAGGCCGACGCCCCGGCCCGTGACCCCGCGTTCGCGCCCGCGCTGGGCCACCCACGTGGTGCTGCTGATCGGCGGCATCCTGATGGTCTTCCCGTTCCTGTGGCAGATCAACATGTCGCTGTCCACACAGGCGGAGGTCACCTCCGTCCCGCCCAGCTGGTTCCCCGCGAAGCCCCAGTGGAGCAATTACTCCGCGGTGTTCGAGCAGGTGCCGTTCTTCCGCCAGTTCCTGAACACGGCACTGGTGACGATCGCCCGGGTGATCGGCCAGCTGCTGCTGTGCGCGCTGGCCGGCTACGCCTTCGCCCGCATGCGCTTCCCGGGAAAGAACATCCTGTTCGCCCTGGTGCTCTCGATCCTGATGGTGCCCTACCAGATCTACCTCATCCCCCAGTACGGGGTGATCCAGAACCTGGGGCTGCTGAACACGATCGCGGGCATCGCCGCACCGGGTGTCTTCAGCGCCTTCGGGACGTTCCTCATGCGCCAGCACTTCCTGTCGATGCCGGCCTCGCTCGAGGAGGCTGCGCGCCTGGACGGGGCGAATCCCTGGCAGACGTTCTGGCGGATCATGTTCCCGCTCTCGGGGCCTGCCCTGAGCGCGGTCGCGATCCTCACGGCTCTCGCCTCGTGGAATGACCTGATGTGGCCGCTGATCGCTGCCACCTACGAGGAGAAGACCACCCTCGCGGTGGGGCTCACCTCGATGCAGGGGCAGTTCACGACCGACTACCCCGTGATGATGGCGGCGAGCTTCCTGGCGATGCTGCCGCTGATGATCCTGTTCATCGTGCTGCAGCGCCGCGTCGTCGAGGGTCTCGCGCATTCGGGCATGAAGGGCTGAGGCCCGGACGTTCCGCCCGAATGCCGCGCAGCGGACGAACTCCTCTTCCCACGTGGGCATCCCGCGGTTAGCCTGCAGGCCCCTCACCCCTCCAGGAGTCGACGATGACCGTGGAACAGCCCTGCCCTTCGCCCCTCACCCGCCGCGCGACGCTCGCCGGAGGTGTCGGTGCCACGGCTCTCGCCCTCGGCGGCGCCCCGGCTATCGCAGCGGGCCCTGCACCCGCCGGTGGGCATCACGGCGGCCCGCACGGCCCGTCGGCCCCGGCCGTGCACTGGGAGCGCGGCCACCTGTTCCCGACCTTCGACCGCCCGCAGGGCGCGGTTCGCGTGGCCGACATGCGCGACCTCGACGGCTTCGACCGCCTGCTGCTGGTGAGCCTGCAGGGACTGGTGAACCGGGTGCGCCCGGAGATCTACCTGATCGCCGACGACGTCGACGCGACCTGGCTCCCCGACCTGGGCGTGCGCACGAGGTGGGAGAAGGACCCGCTCTCCCTCCTCGAGCGCTTCCGCCGCCGCGTCGAGGGCGCCGTCGTCTACGACATGGACGCCCCGGACACCATCAACCTCGCCACCACGATCGCCGCCCGTCGCTCCCTGGTCGTCGCGACCGCCGAGCAGGCCCGCACCCATCACCTGAGGATCGTCGAGGACCTGCGCGGGCGCTTCGACGACGAGCCCTCCGCGATCTACGCCTGGGCCGTCGAGAACCTCTGGGAGAAGAGCACCCACCGTCTCCTCGTCGGTCTGCCGCCCACGCAGACCGTCGAGGTCGAGGGCACGCAATGGACCGAGCTGCTGCGGGAGAAGGACCGCGTCACCGACTCCTCCAACCTCGACACCTACACCGTCGAGCTCGCGGACCGGGTCGGGGAGGGTGAGGTCTTCGTGAAGCTCTCCGACGCCTTCACCGACGACGGCTGGGGACCCACCGTCCGCCACGCCACCCTCACCATCGACGGCGAGCAGACCGCGGACTTCACGCCCGGCGGTGACGAGGAGACCCCCTATCTCTTCGACGGCGGCGGGTCCGCGACCGGCGACGGCACACGGTTCGCCGACGGCGGCGCCTCCTTCATCTACCGCTTCGAGGTCCCTGACGGCGCGAGCGCCGTCAGCCTCGCCCTGCGGATGGAGAACGAGTACGTGGTCTCGGCGACGTCGACCGCTCCCACCCGCATCGAACCCTTCGCCTCTTTCCGTGACCTCGCCATCGCGACGAACGCGCTGGTGACCTGGCTGCCGCCCTCGGGGGAGAGCGGGAGCCGGTTCGAGGAGCTGCTGGAGGCCGTGGAGCCCGGCACCGTCTACGCGGGGTGGTTCTCCAACGACGTCGACGGCGAATGGTCCGGTGTCGAGCTGTGCAGCCGCCACGGCGTCATCGTCGTCGCGGCTGACTACTACATGAACGCGTCCGTGCTCTCGGGCATCCCCGCCCCCACCCGGGCGAGACCCTCGAAGCCCTCCCGGCGCCGCCCGGAGAACCGCACCTACCTCACGCTCACCTTCGGCGAGGGCGACAACATCCAGTTCTGCGAGCGCCACCTGCGCGAGCTATGGGACGACCCGGCGCGCGGCTCCGTGCCCATGAACTGGACCATCACGCCGCTGCTGGAGGACGTGGGCCCGGCGCTCCTGCACCACTTCCAGCGCACCGCGAGCGAGAACGACCTGCTGGTGTGCGGACCCTCGGGCGCCGGATACACCTACGGCGACTCCTGGCCGAAGGACCAGCTCGAGGTGTTCACGAAGGCCTCCGGCCGCTACCAGGAGCGCACGGGCCTGGACGTCGTCTACGCGTACTCGACCCCGGAACCGGGCAAGCCCTCCCCGACGCTGCCGGACCGGGTCCTCGAGTCCTACGCCCAGCACGTCGACCTGCGCGGCATCATCCAGACCGACGAGAAGGGCTCCATCAGCGACCCCGGTGCAGCCGTCCCGCTGATCGGCACCTTCTACCCCGCGGGCGGCGTCGAGACGTATCTCGAGGCGCTCACGGAGAAGATCGAGACGGAGGGTGGCGACGGCCCGCTGTTCATCGCCGGTCTCATCAACGCCTGGAACTGGACCCCGGCCGACGTGAAGACCCTCGTCGAGAGCCTTCCCGGCGACGTCGAGGTGCTCCTCGCCGACGAGTTCTTCGACCTCTTCGCGCGCAGCGCCTGACGCCGCCCGGCGGCGGGGACGCAGAGGGACCCGGAGTAGCGTCCCCGTCATGGCTTCCGCTGATGACCGCACGACCGACGTCCTGCTGACCGACGTCCACGCCCACTTCGTCACCGACGACTACGTCGCGGCCGCCCGGGCGGCCGGCATCGAGCACCCCGACGGGATGCCCGCCTGGCCCGACTGGGGTCTCGATGCGCAGCTCGCGGACATGGACCGGCGCCGGATCGGCCGGGCGATCCTCTCGATCTCCTCACCTGGCGTCCACTTCGGTGACGACGCGGCGGCCGCCGCGCTCGCCCGGGACGTCAACGATGCGGCCGCGGACCTGGTCGCCGCCCGTCCGGGGCGCCTGTCCTTCTTCGCCTCGCTGCCGCTGCCCGACGTCGAGGCGGCTCGCACCGAGGCGCGTCGGGCGCTCGCCCTGCCGGGCGCGCGCGGCGTGATCCTCGAGTCCCATGCGCAGGGGCAGTACCTGGGCGATCCCGCGCTCGAGCCGCTCTGGGCGGACCTGGAGGCGGCCGGAGCGATCGTGTTCGTCCACCCGACCTCGCCCGTCGGCGCCGAGGGCACCGACCTCGGCCGGCCCCGCCCGATGCTCGAGTTCATGGCCGACTCCACCCGCAGCATCGTCGACCTGGTCCTCGCCGGGGTGCTCGAGCGCCACCCGGCGCTGCAGGTGGTGGTCCCGCACTCGGGCGCGTCCCTCGCGCTGCTCAGCGACCGGGTCGCGCTCTTCCAGAGCGCCTTCGGCCTGGGCGGGATGCCCTTCGCCTCGGCGCTGCAGAGGCTCTGGTTCGACCTCGCGGGAACCCCGTTCCCGCACGCCGCGCCGCTCCTCGCCCGGGTCGCGGGCGAAGAGCACCTGCTCTACGGCAGCGACTCCTGCTGGACACCGGCGCCGGCCGTCGACGCCCTGCTGGAGAGCATCGAGCAGGCGGATCCGCCGGCGAGCGCCACGAGCTGGCGCGCCCTGACCGCCCGCAACGCCGACAGGCTGCTGGGGGAGGGATGAGGGGTGGCCCGGCCCTGCTGACCGCGGCTCAGGCGCCGAGCCCGTCCGCCCACTCCTGGACCGTCGTCACCTCGGCCTGACGCGGGAACACCTTCTGCGTGAGCA
Source organism: Brachybacterium endophyticum (assembly GCF_003130585.1). Lineage (GTDB taxonomy): Bacteria > Actinomycetota > Actinomycetes > Actinomycetales > Dermabacteraceae > Brachybacterium > Brachybacterium endophyticum. The sequence goes on from NZ_QFKX01000001.1 coordinate 562,213, forward strand.
CGCGGTGGACCTCCTCGTCGGAGTCCGCGCAGGCGTCGGCGAGGACGGTGAGGGTGAAGTCGAGGTCCGCGGCCTGGCGGAGGGTCGAGAGGACGACGCCGCTGGTGGAGATCCCGGCGAGCACGAGGGAGTCGGCCTGCAGACCGCGCAGCAGCACCTCGAGGTCGCTGCCGGTGAAGGCGCTGATGCGGCGCTTGACGACGACGGGCTCGTCCTCGCGCGGGGAGAACGACGCGTGGATCGCGGTGGCGGCGGACTGCTCGGTCATCGCATCGCCGGCGCCCGTCAGGCGGGCGAAGCCCGAGCTGGGGGAGACCTCCGGGTACCCCGGACGGAAGGCGACGCGCACCCACACCACAGGGATGTCCGCGGCCCGGGCGGCGTCGACGGCCTCGGCCGCACGATCGAGGACCTCGGTTCCGGCGAAGCGGTCGGCGATGCCGTGCTGGAAGTCCATCGCCAGCAGGACGCGGCGCGGGGCGGAGGCTGATGCGGGTGCAGATGCGGATGCGGACATGGGGGGGGGCTCCTCGGGTTTGCTCAATGAACGTTGATCAACGTACATTGACGACATGGATGGAGCAACTCCGCAGCCCCGCACCTCGTCCGACCGCCCGGAGTCGGCCGTCGAGGCCGCGCACGCCCTGCGCGGCGTGGTCGGGGGACTGCGGCGTCGGCTCCTCGCGGTCTCGGGCACCTCCGAGCTGACGCCGGCCCAGGCCTCGACGCTCACCCGCATCGTGCGCGGCGACGCCGACACCGGCTCCGCCCTCGCCCAGGTCGAGCGGATCTCCCCGCAGGCGGCGGCCGTGTCGATCTCCGCCCTGGCCGACGCCGGCTACATCGCCCGCACCACCGACCCCACCGACGGGCGCCGCCAGATCATCGCGCCCACGGATGCCGGGCGAGAGTACGTGCAGAGCGCACGGGACACTCGACAGGCCTGGCTCGAGGAGGGGTTCGTCGAGGACTTCACCGAGGCCGAGCGGCAGCAGGTCATCGCGGCGACGACGCTGCTGGAGAGGCTGCTGGAGCGATGACGGCACTCGCCCGCCGTCCTTCCCCGCCAGACCGCTTCGACCCGCGTCTACTGGCCCCGATGATGCTCGGGTCGATCCTGAACCCGATCAACTCCTCGATCATCGCCGTCGCGCTGGTCCCGATCGGCGTGGCCCTGGGGGCGCCCGCACGCGAGACCACGTGGCTGATCACCGGCCTCTACCTCGCCACCGCGATCGGTCAGCCGCTGATGGGACGGCTCGTCGACACCTACGGGGCGCGGCGGATGTTCCTGGTGGGCTCCGCGCTGACGCTGCTCGCGGGGCTGCTGGGAACCCTCTCGCCGAACATCTGGGTGCTGGTGGTCGCCCGGGTGGTGCTCGGCTTCGGCACCTGCGCGGGCTACCCCTCGGCGATGCGGCTGATCCGCGAGGAGGGCGAGCGGACGGGTGTCCACAGTCCCGCCCGGGTGCTCAGCGCCCTCAGCATCACCACCCAGACCATCTCGGTGATCGGCCCCGTGCTCGGCGGGGCGCTCATCGACATCGGCGGATGGCGCAGCACGCTCGCGATCAACGTGCTGCTCGGCGCCGCGGGACTCGTGCTCGGCCGCCTCTACCTCCCGGCGCCGCAGGCCCCGGGGCCGTCGGCCGAGCTCCCGTCGGCCGGACGCACCGCGCGAGCGCGCATCGACGTGCTCGGCATCGTCCTGTTCGCGATCGGCATGGTCAGCGTCCTGCTGCTGATCATGCAGCCGAGCGTCGCTCGGCTCTGGCTGCTCGTCCCGGGGGTCGCGGCCGGTGTCGCCTTCGTCGTCCAGGAGCTGCGCGTCGCCGCGCCCTTCATCGACCTGCGGATGCTGCGGTCCTCACCGGCGCTCGTGCGCAGCTATCTGCGCTCGGTCCTCACGGCCCTGGTCAGCTACGGCTACATGTACGGCTTCACGCAGTGGATGCAGGAGAGCCGCGACCTCTCGCCGTCGCTCTCCGGGCTCGTGCTCCTGCCCACCTTCCTGGTCGGCATCGGCGTGGTCGCCCTGACCGGGAGGCGCAGCGACCTGCGCAAGAAGCTGCTGGTGGGCTCGATCGCCCAGATCCTGGCCTGCGCCCTCGTGCTGGTGCTCCACGACGACTCGCCGATCGTGCTGCTGCTCGCGATCGCAGTGGTGCTCGGCATTCCGCAGGGACTGGTGAACCTCGCCAACCAGAACGCGGTCTACGTCCAGGCGCGCCCCGAGCAGGTGGGGTCGGCCGCGGGTCTGCTGCGTACGTTCATGTACTTCGGGGCGATCGGTTCGTCCTCGGCGAGCGGCCTGCTGTTCGGTGACCGGGCGAGCACCGGCGGCATGCACGACCTCGGTCTGGTCATGCTCGTCGCGGCGATCGGCCTGCTCGTGCTCTCGGCGACCGACCGCTCGCTGCGTCGACGCTGAACCCCTCAGTGCAGCTCGCGGTGCAGGTCGGCGAAGCAGTCGGCCCCCGAGGTCCACACCCGCCGGGCGCCGTCGCCGAACTCGCCGAGGCTCGCGATCTCCACGCCGTCGCGCGCGGAGGGTCGCGGGTGGACCCGCAGGGCGGCGTAAGGGAACTCCAGGCGCAGGCCCACGCCGTGCTGCTCGTAGGTGGTGGTGACGTCCTGCGCGATCAGCTCGCGCAGCGCACCCGCCCAGCGCTCGTCGTCGGGTGTCAGCACGATGCTCCCGCGGCTGACGGTCGGCATCGCGAGGCATTCCAGCAGCGGCTCCTCGGCCGATCCCGCGGGGTTCTCGAAGCGGATCTGCAACCGGCTGAGCACGAAGGCGATGCCGCGCACGCGGTAGCCGACCAGCCGGCGGAGCTCGAGCTCCTCGGCGGGGCTGCTCGCGGCGACGGGATCCGAGCCCGTGGTCGTGGTCGTGGTGTCCATGGGGACGCTCCTTCCGGTCGACGCGGGTCCGCCGGGAATGCCGGACCCGTCACATTCCGGCACTGTAGACCTCTTGGCGGGACACGGCCCTCAGGGAGCACACTGTGGGCATGACGGATGCCGATACCGCACCTCAGAGCGCCCTCGAAGACACGCCGCGGGTGGTCAGCGCGAGCCGGGAGATCGCCGCGCCCGCGGGCCTGATCTTCGAGCTCATCGCCGATCCCGCCCGGCAGTCCGAGTGGGACGGCAACGACAACCTCGCCGAGGCGGCCTCCGGACAGCGGGTTCGCGGGGTGGGCGAGGTGTTCTCGACGACCCTGACCACGGGCGCCGTGCGCGAGAACCACGTGGTCGACTTCGACGAGGGCCTGCGGATCGCCTGGCTCCCCGCCCCCGAGGGCGAGCAGCCGCCCGGCCACCTGTGGCGCTGGGACCTCGAGCCCCTCTCCGAGGGCAGCACCCGGGTGATCCACACCTACGACTGGACGGATCTGCACGAGGAGAAGCGCCAGGAACGCGCCCGCGCGACCACTGCGGCGAACCTGCGGGCGTCCCTGGACCGCCTCGCCACGCTCGCCGAGCAGGGCTGACCCCGCCCCGGTCCTGCCTCAGCGCGAGAACGCCACCGTCCCCGCGAGCACCGTCGCGAGCGGCCGCACGCTGCGCAGCCGCAGCGCGGCCTCCCGTGCGGCGGCCTCCTCCATCAGGCCACCGGCGCCGCGGGGCACCGGCGCGAACACGTCCTCGGGCAGCAGAAGGAGGTCCGCGGGCCCGCCCACGGCGAGCTCGGCGATCCCGTTCGTCGAGGCGGCGAGCGCCTCACGAGGCTGCAGCTGCTGGGCCGGGAACCAGGCCTCCCGCGCATCGGCGCTGCGGTGGACGGCGGCCGACATCGCCAGCCACGGATCCACCGGGGCGACGGGGGAGTCCGACCCCATCAGGAGCGGCACGCCGGCATCCAGCAGGTCCCGGAACCGATAGGCGCAGGCGGTGTCCTCGGGCCACACGTCCTCGGTGGGGTCGCGGTCGTCCAGCAGATGCGCGGGCTGGACCGAGGCCCGGATCCCGAGCGCCGCCATCCGGGTCACGTCCTCGTCGGCCAGCAGCTGCGCGTGCTCGATCCTGCCGCCGCGACCGCCCCTGGCGGCGAAGGCGTCGAGCACGAGGGAGACCGCGGCGTCGCCGATCGCGTGGACGGCCGCCTCGAGCCCCCGGGTGGCGGCCTGTTCCAGCAGGGAGGCGAGGTCCTCGGCCATCGGGCTCAGCACGCCGTACCCGCCGCCGAGGGGCTCCGCACCGGTCTCGCCGGAGAAGGCGTAGGGGTGGCGGCAGTAGGCCGAACGGGAGCCGAGCGAGCCGTCGGCGATGACCTTGAGCGGCCCCATCGTCACCAGCCCCGAGTCCCCGAGCGGCGTTCCCGTCGGCCCGGGCACCCCCGCCAGGCCCGAGGCGTAGGTCGCGGTGCGTACGCGGATCCGCGGCGACCGCCTCTGCCAGAGCTCCCAGTTCGTCGCCCATTCCATGTCGGTGATGCCGACGATGCCGCTCGCGAGCGCATCCTCCTGCATCTGCACGATCCCGGCCTCCAGGCGCCGGGCCACCCCGGGCAGGTCGTCGAGGTGGACGACCGCGTCGAACCACTCGTCCTCGGCGACGATGCCGCGTCGCGGCGCCAGGCCCAGCCCGCGCAGCGCGGCCGAGCTCATCCAGGCGTGGTGGGCGTCCCCTCCGATCAGCACCACCGGCAGGTCCGGGCCGCAGACGGCGTCGAGCGCGGCGACCGTCGGCTCCCCGGCCAGGTCCACGAGCCGGTGCCCGAAGCCGACGAGGGCCTCGAGGCGCTCCTGGGGCGTCCCGGCGCTCTCCCGCTCGGTCAGCGCGGAGGCGACCGCGCGCAGCACCTCGTCGACCGAGGCGAGGCCCGCGGTGTCCAGGCGCGAATAGCCCTGTGCGGTCTGCCCGGCGTGGACGTGGTGGTCCCACAGGCCCGGGACGGCGAGGGCGCCGGCGGCCTCGTGGACCTCCTCGCCGTCGCGCGGTCTCAGGTCCGCGCCGATCGCGGTGATCAGGCCGTCCTCCGCCCGGAGGGAGACCGGGGCGGGGTGGGAGCTCGGGTCGGCGCCCGGCAGGCGCAGGTCGCGGATCAGCACAGGGGAAGCCTAGCCAGCGCCGGCACCCCATGACAGCTGTCATCCCCGGGTCGTGACGGCGGAGGATGGGGGAGCGGCTCGCTCCTCGACGAGTCTGGACCCATGAACGAGACGACCCCGGCCCTCGCCCTCACCGGACTCACCCGACGCTTCGGCTCCCTCACGGCGGTCGACGACCTCGACCTCACCGTCCCCCGTGGCCAGATCCTCGCGCTGCTCGGCCCCAACGGCGCCGGCAAGTCCACCACCACCGAGATGATGCTGGGGCTCACCACTCCCGACGCCGGCACGGTGGAGGTGCTCGGGACCTCCCCGGTCCTCGCCGCCCAGCAGGGGCTGGTGGGCGCCATGCTCCAGAACGGCGCCCTGCTCGAGGACGTCCCGGTGCGCGCCATGCTGCACCTGGTCGCCGGGGTCTGCGCGCACCCTCTGCCCCTGGGCGAGGTGATCGAGCGCGCCGACATCGCCCCGCTGCTACGCCGGAGCACCTCGAAGCTGTCGGGCGGCGAGGCCCAGCGCGTCCGCTTCGCCCTCGCCCTGCTGCCCGACCCGGAGGTGATCCTGCTGGACGAGCCGACGGTCGCCATGGACGTCGAGACCCGTCGGCGCTTCTGGGAGCGCATGCGACACGTCGCCGCCGGCGGCCGCACCATCGTCTTCGCCACCCACTACCTGGAGGAGGCCGATCAGCAGGCCGGACGCGTGGTGGTCATGGACGAGGGCCGCATCGTCGCCGACGGCACCGGCACCGAGATCAAGGAGCGCATCGGCGGCCGCGCGATCACCCTGGCGGTGGACGACACGGGCCGGGCCGACGGCCTCGCCCGCCTCCCCGGGGTCACCGCCGTGGACCTGCTCGAGGACGGCCGGCTGCGCCTGGCGACCTCCGATTCCGACGCCACGCTGCGCGCCCTGTTCGCCGAGGGCGGCCCCGGCGCGAGCGGCCTCGTCCACGACGTGGGCGTGAGCACCCCCAGCCTCGAGGACGCCTTCCTCGAGCTCACCGGCCACTGATCCGCTCTCCACCCCGTTCCCCGAAGGAGCACCCGATGACCACCGCACCCGTCCCCTCGGCCCTCGCCGACGCCGAGCCCGCCGCACGCGTCCACCCCCACCGCGGGGCCCCGGCGAGCCAGCTCGCCCGTACGGCCCGCTTCGCGCTCTCGTCCACGACGATCACCCTGCGCAAGGGCATGTTCGTTTTCTTCACGGTCGCGCTGCCGATCCTGATGTTCCTGATGTTCCACCAGATCTTCGGCTCCCAGATCGAGGGCGGCGAGAGCGTCAGCACCCTGATCATGGTGCGCATGGCCGCCTACGGCGGCCTCGGCGCCGCCGTCAACGCCGGAGCGATCATCCAGCTCGAGCGCACCAACGGCTGGTTGCGTCAGCTGATGGTCGCAGGGCTGACCCCGCGCAGCTTCGTGATCGGCAAGATGGTCGCCGCGATGGTCATCGTGCTGCCGGCCCTGCTGGGGGTCTTCGCCGCCGGGGTGCTGCTCGCGGGGGTCGACCTCAGCGCCCTCGAGGCGGTCCGTTCCCTGCTCGCCCTCTGGGTCGGGATGCTGCCGCTGGTGCTGCTGGGACTCGTCGTGGGCCTCGCCCTGAAGCCCAGCGCCGTGGGCGCCGCGACCACCATCGGCATGATGCTGCTCGCCGTCGCCGGCGGCCTCTGGTTCCCCTACGAGATGTTCCCGTCCTGGCTGCAGACGGTCTCCCGCTTCACCCCGACCTACTGGGTCGGGGAGCTCGGCACCTGGGGCATCGTGGGAGACGACCTCCCGGTGCGCGGGGTGGTCACTCTCGCCGCCTGGACCCTGGGCCTGGCCGTCGTGGCCGCCCTGCTACTGGGCCGTGCGGCCCGCAGCGCGTCCCGGCGCTGAGCAACCGCGCCCGCACGGCAGGGGATGCTGACAGAATCGCACCGGGAGGAGACCGGCCATGAGCGAGAGCAGGAGCAGGCGCCTGCGGGACGCCACGACGGCGGGTCCCGTGACCAGGCCCGACGAGCCCTACCCCCGCACGCCGCGGGGCCTGCACCGGGCCGGGATCGAGTCGGGTGCCATGTGGTACACGGCGCCCTCGCTGTTGTTCATGCTGTTCGTGATCATCCCGGCGTTCAATGCGCCCAGCGTGCTGCGCACCCTCGCGATCATCGTGCTCGCGCTCGTGTTCAGCGCGATGTTCCTCTACCTGCCGGGGATGAAGCGCTTCAGCACCGAGGTGGGCGTCGGCTACATCGGCGTGATGTGGGTGGTGCTCGCCCTGCTCACGCTCGTGATCGGCTCGAACGTGCTGTACATGGTGATGTTCGTGCAGATCTCGCACACCATCGCCCTGCCGTGGAAACTGGCGCGCGCCGTCGTCCTGCCGATCACGCTGCTGGTCTGCGGCGGCGCCGTGCTCTTCGAGCAGTGGACGGCGATCATCCTCGCGGTGGTCGGGCTGCTGATCTCCCTGGGGGTGGGCTACGGGATCGAGCGGGAGATCTTGCGCGAACGCCTGGCCCGCGCCGAGCAGCGCAATGCCGTCCTCGCCGTCGCCGCCGAGCGCGAGCGGATCGGCCGCGACATCCACGACATCCTCGGCCACTCGCTGACCACCATCACCGTCTCCGCGCAGCTCGCCCAGCGCCTGGCCGCGACCGACCCCGACGCGGCGCGTGCGCAGATGGCGGAGGTGGAGCGGATCTCCCGCCAGTCCCTGGCCGACGTCCGTGCGACCGTCAGCGGCATGCAGGAGGTGCGCGCGGCGACCGAGATCGCCTCCGCCCGCAGCGTGCTGACCGCAGCGGGCATCGAGGCCGACGTCCCCGCCGCCCTCCCGGACCTCGACGACGCCCGCGCCGAGCTGTTCGGCTACGTGATCCGCGAGGCCGTCACCAACGTGGTGCGCCACTCCCGCGCCACCCGCTGCAGCATCCGCGTCGAACCCTGCTCGGTGAGCGTGGCCGACGACGGCGTGGGCATCCCGCGCGGCCGCTCCCGCTCAGGCCTGGACGGACTCGCCCGCCGGGTGGCCGAGGGCGGGGGAGAGCTCACGGTCCTCTCCGGTGAGGAGACCGATTCAGGGACCGGCACCGTGCTCACGGCCCGGCTCGCATCGGATGCCCGCGACGCCGACGCGGACGCCGACGCCCGACGCCCGCTCGACGAAGGAGCCCGCCGTGGCTGAGACGCCCGCCGCCCCGATCCGCATCGCGCTCGCCGACGACCAGGCACTCCTGCGCTCGGGCCTCGCGGCTCTGCTGCGTCTCGAGGCCGACGTGGAGGTGGTCGGCGAGGCCTCCGACGGCGCGGGGGCGCTGGCCCTGGTCGCCGAGCAGCATCCCGACGTGCTGCTGCTGGACGTCCAGATGCCCGCGGGCGCCGGTCCGGACGGCGATCCCGGCCCTGCCGACGGTCTCGAGGCCGCCGAGCGCCTGCGGGGGTCGGGCACGCGGATCATCGTGCTGACGACCTTCGGCCGCGCCGGCTACCTGCGGCGCACCCTCGAGGCCGGGGCCGACGGCTTCATGGTCAAGGACGCCCCCGTGGACCGGCTGGTCGACGCGATCCGCCGTGTCCACCAGGGGCTGCGCGTGGTCGACCCGGAGCTCGCGGCGCAGTCCCTCGCCGCGGGCCCGAACCCGCTGTCGGCCAAGGAGACGGAGGTGCTGCGCGCCTGCTCCGTCGGCGGGTCCACGGCCGACGTCGCCGCTCGGGTGTTCCTCTCCGAGGGCACCGTGCGCAACCACATCTCGAGTGCGATCGGGAAGCTCGGCGTCGCCAACCGCGCCGAGGCAGTGCGCCGCGCGACCGACAACGGGTGGTTGTAGGTCGCGCGGCGATCCTCAGAGCGTCGCGGCGAAGGGATCGAAGTCGACGGGGACCGTCGGCACCTCGCTCACGGAGCTCTCCACGGTCACGAACTCCTCGCTGGCGGCGGACTCCTCCGCCGAGAGCATGACGTCCAGGACGTGGTAGCCGAGCTCGCCGCTGGCCACGTGGGGGCGGTCCTCGGCGATCGCGCGCACCAGGTCCAGCAGGCCCAGGCCGCGGCCGGTGACCGTGCCCTCCTGCGGGATGTCGATGCGCTCCTGGACGGGCGGCGCCTCGCCGAAGGACTCGAAGGGCCGCACGTAGCTGATCGTGCCCTCGAACATGTTCGGGTCGGGCAGGAAGATCGAGCCCTCGGTGCCGTGGACCTCGACGATGCCCTGGCGGGCGAGCGGCGAGTCGAAGCTGACCAGGGAGTTGGCCTGCTGGCCGGCCTCGAAGGTGGTGAGCAGCGAGAGCGTGGAGGGGACTTCGACGGGGAAGGTCTCCCCGGCGCGGTCGCCCACCTGGATGCGGCGCTCGAGCTGCGCGCGCAGGCCCATCGCGGCCACCGTGTTCACGGTGCCGAACAGGCTCACCAGGGCGGTGATGTAGTACGGGCCGATGTCCAGCAGCGGGCCGGCGCCCTTGGCGAACAGGAACCCGGGGTTCGGGTGGAACACCTCGGGCCCCTGCCACTGCATCGAGGTCTGGGCGAACAGCGGGGTGCCGATGGTGCCCTTGAGGATCTCGCGCTTGGCGGTCTGGAAGCCCGGGCCGAGCACGGTGTCGGGCGCGCAGCCCACCCGCAGGCCGCGGGCCGCCGCGTCCTGCAGTAGGGAGGCGGTGGACTCCCGGTCGAGGCCCAGGGGCTTCTCGGTCCACACGTGCTTGCCGGCGGCGATCGCGCTCGCGGAGACCTCGGCGTGCACGGCGGGGATGGTCAGGTTGACCACGACCTGCACGTCCGGGTGGTCCAGGACGTCCTGCGCGGTGCCCGCGGCGGGCACGCCGTGCTTGGCCGCCTGGGACTTCGCGCGCTCCACGTCGAGGTCGCCGAGGATCTTCACGTCCACGTCGGGGAAGGAGGCGAGGTTCTCCAGGTAGGTGTCGGAGATGACGCCGACGCCGATGAAGCCGATGCCGATGGGGCTGCTCATGCGATGAAACCTCCCTCGCGCAGGAACGCGTAGCTCGCGGCGACGTCCTCGAAGACGTCACCGGGGGTGTGGTCGTACTCGATGACGGCGTACTGCAGGGAGTCGCCGGCGGCCTTCAGCGCGGGCTCGGTGGGCACGTCGCCGTCGCCGGGGTGGCGCTGGTCCAGGCTCGCCGAGTCGAAGGAGGGCGCGTCGGGCGCGAAGGGGTTCGAGGGCGGGACCACGCCGTCCTTGACGTGGACGGCGACCAGGCGGTCACCCAGTCGCTGCACCAGCTCGACGGCGTCCTGGCCGCCCGCGAGGGCCCAGAACAGGTCGAGCTCGATGACGACGCTCGGGTCGAGCAGGGAGACCATGTACTCGTAGGCGCTCTTGCCCTCGAAGTCCGCGAGGAACTCCTGGGCGTGGTTGTGGTAGCCGACGCTCAGCCCGAAGCCCTTCGCGGTCTCCGCGGCGGCGTTCAGACGCTCGGCGATGTCCTTCACGCCGTCCTGCGTGGTCCACCGCTCGACCGGCACGAAGGGGTCGATGACGGTGGTCATGCCGATGGCGGCGGCCGCTTCGAAGACGACCTCGTTGGCCGGGGTGGGGATGGAGCCGTCCGGCGTCCAGAGCTCGTCGGAGAGCAGGGGAGCGTGGCCGGTCGGGGAGGCCAGTCCGCTGGCGTCGAGCGCGGAGCGGATCTCCTGCGGGCGGCGCACGAAGTCGAAGGCCTCGACGTTCCTGAGGCCGATCGCGGCGAGCTTGTCGAGCGAGCCGCCCATGTCGTCGGAGAACTGCTGGGCCAGGGTGTACAGCTGCACGGAGCCGAGGGGGAGAGCCACGATGCCCTGCCTTCCATTGATGTGGTCGAAGTGCGGTGAAGGGTTCGACGTGCGGTCGCGGTCACGCTAGCACGAAAAGTACCGGGTGGAGGTTTTGGGGCGTACGGTGGTCGCCATGACGACCGAGGAGACCGCCGTGCCCGCCGGGGAGCCCACCATCGGCCGACCGGGCGCCTACGCCAAGGGCATGGCGCGGCGGCGCCAGATCCTGGACCGTGCGATCGAGGTGTTCCGCGAGCGCGGGGCCGACGGCACCTCCCTGCGCCGCATCGCCGAGGCGATCGGCGTCTCCCACGCCGCGCTGCGCCACTACTTCGACTCCCTCGAGCAGCTCCTGGTCGCTGTCTACGAGCACAGCGAGACCGCCCGGCACGAGGACCCCGACAGCCTCGAGCCCACCTCGGCGGTCGACGTCATGGTCACCTCCGCCGTCCAGAACCTCGAGGTGCCGGGCCTGGTCCAGCTCTACTCGACGCTGGTCGCCGCCTCCCTCGAGTCCCGTTCGACCGAGGCCCGGGAGTACTTCACCCGTCGCTTCGAGACCGTGCGGACATCGCTCGTCGAGCGCGTCCGCGAGGAGCAGGAGGCGGGAGACCTGCGGGGCGACGTCGATGCCGCCCGGATCGCGGCGCTCCTGATCGCGGCTTCCGACGGTCTGCAGATCCAGTGGCTGCTCGAGCCCTCGATCGACCTCGAGGGGACGCTGAGCGAGTTCCACACGCTGCTGCGTCCGTGAGGGTGGGGAGCCGCGGGCATACGCTGAACCCGTGCTGAGCGCGATCGAGGATCTCCTGCAGCTGGTCATCGCCGTCGCCGTCCCCGCCTTCGCGATCGCGAGCATGCTCTCGATGGGGCTGCGCACCCCCGTGGACACCTTCGCCCGCCAGCTGCGCGACCGTCGCAGCGTGATCGCCGTGCTGATGGCGAACTTCATCGTGGTCCCGGCGGTGGGCACCCTCATCGTCTGGATGCTCAGCCCCTGGGTCCCGTCGGCCGTCTCCGAGGGGTTCGTGATCGTGCTGTGCGCGGCCGGCGCCCCGTTCGTCCTCCAGCTGGGCGCCATGGCGCGCATCCCCTTCGACGAGTCGGCCGGTCCGATGGCGGTGCTGCTGGTCGGGACCGTCCTCTACATGCCGATCGTGGTCCCGCTGCTGATGCGCGACGTGCAGGTGGACGCGTTCGCCGTGGCCGGGCTCCTGCTGGGGACGATGCTCGCGCCGATGGTGATCGGCATCGGGATCGCCGGTGCCCTGCCGCAGCGCGCCGAGCAGCTGGGGAGGATCGCGGGCGGGGTCGCCGCCGTCGCCGCGGTGCTCATGTTCCTCTCGGGCTTCGGTGCGAACTCGGGGTTCGTGCTGGACCTCCTGCTCTCGCCCTCGCTGCTGGTCGCGATCGGGATCATCGCCCTCGCCTTCGTCGCCGGCCGGATCGCCGGCGAGCAGGCCGGCCCCACCCTGCGGGTGCCCGACGGTCCCGGCATCCTCACCAGCCAGCGCAACATCGCGGCCGCCCTGCTGGTCGCGCGGGGAGCGGAGCACCACGGCGAGATCGTGGTCGCCATCCTGCTCACCAGCGCCGTCGGCTTCGTGATGCTCGTGCCGTACGCCGTCGCCACCGGACTGGTGCGTCGACGTCGGGCGGGGGAGCGGACGACGCTGGCTCGCCTGATCGGCGTCGGCCGCGATCCCGGGGCCGAGCGTCGGCCGGGACGGTAGCGCCCCGCCGCTACGCCCGCAGCGGATCCCGATCCGCCCCGTCCCACCCCGCCCCTAGGGTGGACGGGTGTCGTCCCTGCTGCGCATCGTGCGCTTCACCCGTGAGCTCTCCCCTCTCTACCTGCTGATCATCGCCTGCTCCGTCGTCACGGCGGGGACCGGCCTGGCCGTCCCGTTCCTGATCGGGCACGCGACCGACGTGGTCAGCAACGCCGTGGGCGGGAAGATCACCGCGGGATCCGCGACCCGCACCGTGCTGTGGCTCGCCTTCGCCCTGCTCCTGGCGGAGCTCGCCAACACCGTGCTGTCCAACGTGGGTGGCTACTTCGGCGACCGGATGAGCAACCGCCTGCGCACGATCCTCTCGGTGCGCTACTTCGACAAGCTGCTCGCCCTGCCGCAGCGCTGGTTCGACACCGAGCTCACCGGCACGATCGTCTCGCGCCTGAACCGCTCGATCGCCGAGATCTCCGCCTTCGCGAAGACCTTCTCGAACGCCTTCGCGACGATGCTCATCACCACCTTCGCGGTGCTGGTCATCTCGGCCTACTACTTCTGGCCGCTCGCAGTGCTGCTGCTGATCATCTTCCCCGTCTACGTCTGGCTGACGGCGCTCACCTCGAAGAAGTGGCAGCGCATCGAGGGGGAGAAGAACGAGCACGTCGACCACGCGGGTGGACGTTTCGCCGAGGTGATCGGCCAGATCCGCGTCGTGAAGTCCTTCGTGCGCGAGGGCTCGGAGCTCTCGGGCTTCCGCTCCCGCTTCGAGGCGACAGACGACCTCACCCGCGAGCAGTCGGCCCACTGGCATCGCATGGACGTGCTGCGCCGCGGCGTCCTGAACCTCATCTTCTTCGTCATCTACGCGATCATCTTCGTGCTCACCGCGCGCGGGCAGTTCTCGCTCGGGCAGATGGTCCTGCTGATCCAGCTGATGAACATGGCCCGCGACCCCGTGCAGTCCATGAGCTGGGTCATCGACGCCTCCCAGCGGGCGATCGCGGGCTCGCGCGACTACTTCCGGGTGATGGAGACCCCGGTCGACCCGCGCACGCCCCACGTGATCGAGTCCCACGGCGACTCCGACCCGCTCCCGGAGCCCGTTCCCGACGCCCCGATGATCGCCTTCCGCGACGTCCGCTTCGCCTACGAGAAGGACGAGGACGTCCTGCACGGCATCGGCTTCGACGTCCGCGCAGGGGAGAAGGTCGCCCTGGTCGGGGAGTCCGGCGGCGGCAAGTCCACGATCGTGAACCTGCTGCTGGGCCTGTACGAGGCGCGCACCGGCAGCGTCGAGATCGCCGGCCATCCGATCGACTCCCTGCCGCTGGCCGAGCTGCGCCGCGACGTCGGCGTCGTCTTCCAGGACGCCTCGCTGTTCTCCGGCACGATCCGGGAGAACATCGCCTACGGCAGGCCCGATGCGACCGACGAGGAGATCCGCGAGGCCGCCCGTCGCGCGAACGCCGACCGCTTCGTGGAGCGTTTCTCGGCCGGCTACGACACGGTGATCGGCGAGCGGGGACTGCGGCTCTCCGGCGGGCAGCGCCAGCGCATCGCGGTGGCCCGGGCGATGCTCAAGGACGCCCCGCTGCTGGTGCTCGACGAGGCCACCTCCGCCCTAGACACGAAGGCGGAGCGGCAGGTCCAGGCGGGCCTGGACGAGCTGATGGCGGGCCGCACCTCGCTGATCATCGCCCACCGTCTGTCGACCATCGCCAACGTCGACACGATCGTCACCCTGCGCGACGGCCACGTCGACGAGATCGGGTCGCCCGAGCAGCTCGCGAGCTCCGGCGGCATCTACGCCGAGCTGCTCTCGCTGCAGGACTCGGGGCGGAAGAAGGACCTCGCGCGGTTCGGGTTCCGCGTGTAGGAGAAAACAATTCTCCGGATGGAATAATCGAAGGGAAGAGATTTCTCGGCGCCTTGTGTAATTCAGGGTGGCGATGTTCCCTGGGGAATGAGGGTCGATCGGGTCCGGGGTCGGCGCGACGCTGTGTGCGCAGCTTCGTCGGGCGCTACGGGGCTGCGCGTTGTGGGGGTGGGCGCTATGAAGCCGAGCGGTGCCGACAAGTCCAGAGTTCCTCCCCATTTCGAGTTATCCACAAAGTCTGTTGTTGCTCTGGTCGCGCGCCATTCCTTCCCATAAAATAGATCTCACCGAACAGGTCGTCACGACCTCGGCATCAACGGCGATGAGGGAAGGCGGTGAGGATGGTGGCGCAGAACGAGCTCGACACCTGCCAGGGTGCCCTCGACATCTCCGTGGAGCCTTCCGTCTTCGCGATCCTCGACGAGCTCGAGACCCTCACCCCCGCCCAGCGCGAGAAGCTCGCCGCACCCGACCCTGCCGAGGCCGACAGACTGCTGCCCGAGGGGGTGAAGCCTCTGCGACGGGTGACCGCCACCAAACCGCTCACCCGCGAGTCCGCCCCGCGCCGGGTGGCGATCCGCCCGGACATCGAGGTCGTGGACCGTGTGCACCATCTCTGGGACGACGGCGTCGAGGAGTCCTGTGCCCTCGCCCGTCGCTTCCTGATGCTCGCGCCCTCCTGGATGGACCGCGACTGCCCCGAGGTCGACGAGCTCGAGGTGGAGGCCGAGGACCTCGCCGTCGCGACCTCGCTGCGCTGCACCCTGGGCGCGGCCCGTGATCGCGTCCGCGACGCCCACCGCGCGATCCACCTGCTCCCTCGCTGCACGGGGGCCCTCGAGGAGGGCGAGTTCCCCGCGGACTGGTTCCGCCGATTCCTCGAGCGCACCCGCGACCTCACCGACGAGGAGATGTTCCTCGTCGACACCACCGTGTGCACCTGGGCCCTGGGCATCACCCCCGAGACCTTCACGAGGGAGCTGAACCGGCTCGTCGCCACGATCCTCTCCGCCCGCGAACGACCTCCCCACCTCGAGCCCGAGGCGAGGCGCCGCATGACGGTGACTCCCGGGAAGGCCGCGGGTACGGCCTGCCTGCGGATCATCGGCCCGGTCCCGGAGATCCAGGCCCTCTCGCGACGGTTCGACGAGACCGCGCGCGCCGTCCAGGACGCGCAGCGCCAGGCCCTGCGCGACGGCACTGAGATCCCGTGTGATCCCGACGGGCAGGTCGAGCGGGAAGGGATGCCGCTCTCCCTGAACCTCCTGCGCTACCACCTCGCCCACGGCGCCACCCTCGACGCCCACGGAGTCGACGTCCCCGCGAGCCGCTTCCGTCTGAACGTGATGGTCCCGTTCCTGACCCTGATGGGCGGTGACGAGGTTCCAGCGACGATGGAGGACGGCACCCCGATCCCCGCCGACATGGCCCGCGACCTCGCCGGCTCCTGCCCGGACTGGCACCGCGTGCTCACCGACCCCTCCGACGGCGAGTTCCTGCCGCTCAAGCCCACCACCTACCGGCCGACGCAGTCGATGCTCGAGCACCTGCGCCTGCGCAACCGCTCCTGCGCGGTGCCCGGGTGCGCCCGCTCGACCTCTGCCGCCAGCGAGGCCGACCACATCGTCGAGTACGACCACGAGGACCCGCGCGCCGGTGGCCTCACCGAGATCGAGAACCTGCACCTGTTGTGCTGGCACCACCACGCGATGAAGACCGCGGGACTGCTCGACCCCGAGCGGATCAGCGCCGAGGACTCACCGACCGGACGGCGCGGCACCCGCTGGAGCATCCGCGAGCAGGTGACGGTCTTCCGGGAGGACGACGCCGACCTGCTGACCCCCGAGGTCGCCACCGAGCTCATCGAGGTCTGGGAGGATTTCGAGCGGCGCCTCGCGACGCACCAGGCGGCTGCCGCGCCTCCCCGCAGGACCGACGCCCCCGATCCGGCGACCGTTCACGAGGCGTGGACCAGGCCCAGCATGATCGAGCACGAGGTCACCTGGCGCCAGTTCCTCGCCCACGCCTGCCCGGAACCGGAGCCGGATCCCGATTCCCCGTCGCCCCACCGGCCATCCGGACCCACCGACACCGACGTCGGACCCCCGCCGTTCTGACCTCGTCGTCGCCCACGAAACCCCCCACCGCGAGGGGCACGTCACCGTGCCCCTCGCACAGGCATGCCCGCGTAGCATCGCCACGACTCCAACCTCACCCTCCGGAAGGACTGACCACCATGGGCAAGCGCATCCTCGTCGTCGGCGCGGGCGGCCTCATCGGCAGCGAAGCCGCCTCTGCTCTCGAGGCCTCCGGCCACGAGATCATCCGTGCCTCGCGCAGCACCGGAGAACAAGTGGACCTCACCGACCCCACCTCGATCGAGGCGCTCTTCGCCCGCATCGGAGACGTCGACGCGGTCGTCGCGACCACCGGTGTCGTCCCCTTCAAGCCCCTCGACGAGCTGACCCTCGAGGACTTCCGCGACGGGATCGCTGACAAGGCCCTCGGCCAGATCGGCCTGGTCACCATCGCCACGCCCCACGTGCGCGACGGTGGCTCCTTCACGCTGACCAGCGGTGTCCTCTCGCGTGAGCCGATCGAGACCGGCGCGGTCGCCTCCGCGGCGAACGGTGCGCTGGATTCCTTCGCCATCGCCGCCGCTGCTGGACTTCCGCGCGGCATCCGCATCAACACCGTCAGCCCGAGCGTCATCGCCGAGGCCACCGGCTATCACTCGAGCTTCCCCGGTTTCCCGCAGACCCCGGTCTCCGAGGCCGCCCGAGCCATCGTGCGCTCGGTCGATGGCGTCGAGACGGGACAGGTCTTCTCGGTCTGAGCCCAGCTGCTCCCCAGCTGCCCGGATAGCATGGTCGGCGTCACATGACGACCGGCCTCCCGGGGGACGAAGGAGATCAGCATGGGCTTCATCCAGGCATTCAAGGGCGCGATCGGCGGCATGTTCGCCGACCAGTGGAAGGACTTCCTGACGGTGCCCGACGGGCTGCCGGCGACGGCGGCCCTGTTCCCTGCCGTCCCGCGCGGCACCGACGCCGGCCGCGGCTCGAACGTCCGGGGCTCCCAGAGCGTCATCTCCAACGGCTCACGGATCCTCGTGCCGGAGGGGTACGGCCTGATCACCGTGGTCGACGGCAAGGCGACCGGTTTCATCACCGAGGCCGGCGGGTACGAGTTCCGGGGGGACTCGACCGACTCGCAGTCGGTCTTCGCGGGCGACGACGTGATGTCCTCGACCGTCGGCATGAGCTGGGAGCGCTTCAAGTTCGGTGGCCGCCCCACCTCCCAGCAGCTCGCGTTCTTCGTGAACCTCAAGGAGATCCCCGACAACCGCTTCGGCACCCAGTCGGAGATCTACTGGGACGACGCGTACCTCAACGCGCAGGTCGGAGCGCTCGCACGGGGCTCCTACACGATGCGGATCCTCGACCCGCTGCTGTTCGTCCACAACTACGTGCCCGCCACCTTCATCACCGAGAACGGCGGCGTCTTCGACTTCTCCGACCCCGACAACCCCGCGGGCAACCAGCTGTTCCGCGAGGTGGTGTCCTCGCTCGCCGCCGCGTTCTCGCGCTACACGAACGACCCCGACAAGGGGAACCGCATCACCCGGATCCAGTCCGACGCGGTCGGCTTCGCCCACTCCCTTGCGGCCGTCGTCGAGGAGGAGTACCGATGGGCCAGCGACCGCGGGCTCGCGATCGTCAAGGTCGCGATCGCCTCGATCGAGTACGACGAGAACACCCGCGCCCTGCTGAACGACGTGCAGAAGGCCGACGCCCTCTCCGGCAACCGCTCGCAGTCCTTCATGAACCAGTCCGTCGCCCGGGGCGTGCAGGGCGCCGGCGAGAACGGCGGCGGCTCGGGACTCACCATGATGGGTATGGGCATGAACGCGACCGGCGGCATCGTCCAGCCCTCACAGCAGCAGACGCCTCCCGGGGTCAGCTTCGGCGGGAACCAGCAGCAGGGCGGCGGCAACCAGCAGGGCGGCGAGCAGCAGGAGACGCCGGCGGCCCCCGCCGATGACCCCGTCGCGAAGCTCGGCCAGTACAAGCAGATGCTCGACCAGGGGCTGATCTCGGAGGAGGACTACGAGGCGGCCAAGAAGAAGGCGCTGGGGCTCTGACCGGGCCCCGGTACGAGCGAGCCAGGGAACCTGGGAAGCCGCGATGAGCCAGCCGCCCGGCGATCCCGCGCACCCGTCCGGGTCCGCGGAGCAGCGACCTGCCCAGCCGGCGGAGCCTGCCCAGCCGGCCTCTGATCCCGCGCCCGACGAACGGATCATCGACACCGACCGCGGCAAGAAGCACGGTCTGGACAAGTGTCCGCGCTGCGGTTCGTCGGACATCCACTACCGCGTGGAGTCCCGTGCCCTGGTCTGCTCGTACTGCCGTCACGCGTGGAACGAGGACAACGCCGAGCGGGCCTTCCGGCTCGACACCCCGATCCAGGAGCTGAGCGGCGAGAACGTCGCGTCCGGTGCCCAGGACGTCCAGGCCGGCGACGCGATGGTCACCATCAAGTGCCAGGGCTGCGGGGCCGAGGTCGTCGTGAAGTCCGACGAGACCTTGCAGGCCCGCTGCCACTGGTGCCGCCAGGTGCTCTCGATCAACCACCAGATCCCCAACGGTGCGGTGCCCGACGCGGTGCTGCCCTTCACGCTGACCCGCGAGCAGGCGGTCGAGCAGATCCAGGGCTTCGTCTCCTCGCGCAGGACCTTCGCCAACCGCGCCTTCGTGCGCGAGTTCGTGCCCGAGAACGTCAAGGGCGTCTACATGCCCTGCATGGTGGTCGACGGGAACCTGCACACGGACCTGCGCGGCACCGGCGAGATCACGACCCGCACCTACACCGTCCAGCGCCGCGTGAGCAGGGATCGGACCGTCTCCGAGCGGTACTGGGATGCGAGCGTCCACGAGCTGGGCCGCAGCTTCGACATCCTGGTCGACGACCTCACGGCCGGATCATCGCGGCAGTACGACCGCACCGACTCCTCGCAGGCCACCAACTACATCCTCGATGCGGTGCAGCCCTACGACACCCGTGAGGCGCTGGTGTTCAACTCCAACTACCTCTCGGGCTTCACCTCCGAGCGGCGCGACCTCGACATCGACGATCTCGACGAGCGGGTGGAGGACAAGTTCCTCTCGATCGCCCGCGAGAAGGCCCGTCCCACCATCGCCCAGTACGACCGCGGCGTGCGCTGGGAGCGCGAGGGCATCGCCATCCGCGGCACCCGCTGGGTGACGATGTACGTGCCGGTGTGGCTCTACAGCTACTACCACCGCACCGCGAAGGGGTCCTACGTGCACTACATCGCGGTCAACGGCCGCACCGGCAAGACCATGGGCTCGGTCCCCGTGTCCCATCCGCGGATCTTCGCCCTGGCCTGCGCGGGCGGCGCGGTCGCGACCGCCGCCTCCGCGGTGGTCGGCTGGGGCGTCTTCCTGAGCAACGGGTTCTGAGAGGGAGGAGCGCGCATGGAGAGCGTCCTGGCGGCACAGGTCCTGCTGGCCGACGGCGGCAGCAGCGAGGGCGGACTGTTCGCGCTCGCCCTGCCCTTCGTCGTCGGCCCGGCGGTGTTCGGCGCGATCTACGGCGGCATCTACCGCTACTACCGCAACAAGGACAAGCGCTTCACCTACGAGCGCGAGACCGACATCCACGTCGGCAACCTCCAGGCCTTCGACCACCATGCGGGAAGCAAGAACCGCCAGCGCAGCGCGACCATGTCGGGGGCGAACCAGGACGACCCGCTGACCCGGGTGGGACGGATGGAGGTCCGATGAGCGCAGGGGCGCAGCGCAGCGACGGGACCACCGCCGCCGACGCGATCGTCGTCGGCGCGGGCCTCGCGGGGATCGTCGCCGCCTGCGAGATCGCCGATGCCGGCCGCAGCGTGCTGCTGATCGAGCGCGAGGGCGAGCAGGACCTGGGCGGTCAGGCGCACTGGAGCTTCGGCGGCCTGTTCCTCGTCGACTCCCCGGAGCAGCGGCGACTCGGGATCCGCGACTCCCTCGCGCTCGCCCGTCAGGACTGGATGGGCTCGGCGCGCTTCGAACGTCCGGAGGACCACTGGCCCCGCGCCTGGGCCGAGGCCTACCTGCGCTTCGCCGCGGGGGAGAAGCGGGCCTGGCTGCACGAACGGGGCGTGCGGTTCTTCCCCGTGGTGGGCTGGGCCGAGCGCGGCGACGGCACGGCCGAGGGGCACGGCAACTCGGTGCCGCGCTTCCACATCACCTGGGGCACCGGCCCCGGGGTCCTCGACCCCTTCCTGCGCCGCCTCGCCGAGCACCGCGCGGCGGGCCGCATCCGGGTGCTGCTGCGCCATGCCGTCGAGGAGCTCGTGATCGAGGGCGGCCGCGTCATCGGCGTGCGCGGGCACGTCCTCGCGCCCGATCCGACGCCCCGCGGCGTGGCCTCGACGCGCGAGGTCACGGGGGACTTCGAGGCGTCGGCCGGGGCGGTGCTGCTCGCGACCGGCGGCATCGGCGGGAACCCCGACCTGGTGCGCGAGGTGTGGCCGCAGAGACTCGGCCGGATGCCGGCCGACGTGGTCCACGGCGTGCCCGCGAGCGTCGACGGCGCGGGGATGGTGATGGCGCGCGAGGCCGGCGCCCACTGGATCAACACCGACCGCATGTGGCACTACACCGAGGGTCTGCGCAACTGGGATCCGGTGTGGGAGAACCACGGGATCCGGATCCTGCCCGGTCCCTCCTCGCTGTGGGTCGACGCGCGCGGGGAGCGCCTGCCCGCTCCCGCCTTCCCGGGGTTCGACACCACCGGCACCCTGCGGATCCTGCGCGAGCGCGGCCACGACCACTCCTGGTTCGTGCTCACCCGCAAGATCATCGAGAAGGAGTTCGTGCTCTCGGGCAGCGAGCAGAACCCCGACCTCACCGGGAAGGACCTGCGCGGCGTCCTGGGGCGGGTCCGCCCCGGTGCGCCCGCCCCGGTGCAGGCCTTCCTCGACCGCGGCGAGGACTTCGTCCAGGCCAGCGACGTGGCCGGCCTGGTGGGGCGGATGAACGCCCTGGTCGGCGAGGACCTCGTGGACGCCGAGCGGCTCGAGACGCAGATCCGTGCCCGCGACGCCGAGGTCGTCAACCGCTTCTCCAAGGACACCCAGATGACCGCGATCCGCGGGGCCCGTCGCTACCTCGGGGACCGGCTGATCCGCACCGCCTCACCCCACCGGCTGCTCGACGAGTCCGCCGGGCCGCTGATCGCCGTGCGCCTGCACGTCCTGCTGCGCAAGACCCTCGGCGGGCTGGAGACGGACCTCGAGGGGCGCGTGCAGAGGGCCCCGTCGGCCGGTGCCGGCGGCTTCGACGGGCTGTTCGCGGCGGGCGAGGCCTCCGGCTTCGGCGGGGGCGGCTACCACGGGAACTCCGCGCTCGAGGGCACGTTCCTGGGCGGCTGCCTGTTCTCGGGCCGTCAGGCAGGGCGCGGCGTCGTGGAGGAGCTGCGCTGAGGCGCGCTCATCCGTCCTGCTCGCCCTGTCCGTCCTGCTCGCCCGGCACCAGCATCGCCGAGAAGTCGTGATCGCCGCGGCCGGCGTGCTGCTGGCCCTCGAGGGAGCCCAGGGCCGCGTGCAGCGCCGGCAGGTCGCCGCCGACGGTGTCGAGCATGAGCCGGGCGTCCTTCGCGATCGCGTCGACCGTGAAGTCGCCGCCGTCGGTGCTGCGCTCGCCGCGCACGAACGGCCCCTTCATCCCGGCGATGAACGCCAGGCCCGTGGACCCCAGCATGTCGAGGGTCTGCTCGGGCGTGACGCCGCAGGCATCACCCAGGGCGAGTGCCTCCCGGAGGCCCTGTGCGCTCACCGCGAGGGCCAGGTTCGCCAGCAGCTTGCCGGTCGCGGCCGCGCGGGCCGAGTCCACCTGCTGGAGACGGTCCGGGTCGGCCCAGGGGGCGACGAGCTCGGCGACCTGTGCGCGACGCTCCGCGTCGTGCGTGCCGACGTACACCCCGAGGGACCCGTTCCGGGCCGGGCCGAGGGTGCCGACGACCGGCGCGGCGACGTAGGAGTCGACCGCCGCGGCGAACTCGTCGGCGTAGGCAGGGGAGACGGTGGTGGTGTCCACCCAGGTGACGCCGTCGGGGACCAGGCCCGGGCCGGTGACGACCTCGCGCACGGTGTCCGGTCCGAACAGGCTTGTGACGATCAGCTCGGCACCATCGACGGCGGCGCCCGGGGAGCCTGCGACTTCCGCGCCCGCCTCGGCGACGCGCTCGGTGCGCTCGCGGGTGCGGTTCCACGCCGTCAGCTCGTGGCCCGCCCCGATCAGCTGCAGGGCCAGCTCCGTGCCCATCCGTCCGGTGCCCAGGAATGCGATCTTCATGCTGCCCAGTCTGACAGGATGCGCGCCCGTACAGTGGCGCCATGGCTCCGTCGCTCACCCTGCCCCCGGTCATCGACATCGACCGCTTCCGCGCCCTGCGCGAGCGCCCCGACGTGCGCGTCGCCGAGGTGCGCTGGGCGCTCGACGGCTCGAAGGACCGCTCCACCTACCTCGCCGGGCACGTGCCCGGCTCGGTGTACATCGACCTCGACACCGAGCTGGCGGCCCCTGCCCGGCAGGGCGCCGGCCGACACCCGCTGCCGGAGCCCGATGACTTCGCCGCCGCGCTGTCCCGCGCCGGAATCGGGGACGGGGACACGGTGCTCGTCCTCGACGACACGGACGGCTCCCAGGGCTCGCGCCTGGTGTGGATGCTGCGCGCCCTCGACGTCGAGGCCGCTCTGCTCGACGGCGGGCTCGCCACCTGGACCGACGACGGCGGCGATCTGTCGGCCGAGGATCCGCAGCCCGCGCCCGCCACGTTCACCCCGCGTCGCTGGGCGAGCGACGCGATCGCCACCGCCGACGAGGTCGCCGTGGCCGGGTCGGCCGAGGGCGCCAGCGTCGTCGACGCCCGCGCCGCCGATCGCTTCCGCGGCGAGTGGGAGCCCAAGGGAGCCCGCCCCGGCCACGTGCCCGGGGCGGTCAACGTCCCCTTCGCGGGCAACGTCGACGAGAACGGCCGCTTCCTCTCCCCGTCGGCGCTGCGCGAGAGGTATGCCGCCGTCGGCGTCGAGGAGAGCGAGGACGTGATCGTCTACTGCGGCTCCGGCGTCACAGCGACCCACGACCTGCTCGCCCTCGAACGGGCGGGCATCACCGGCGCACGGCTGTTCCCCGGCTCGTGGTCGCAGTGGAGCGCGGACGAGCACCGCGAGGTCGCGACGGGGGACTGAGCCCGCGAGCCCGCGAGCCTCAGTCGACACCCATCCGCCGACGGATCGCCCGCACGATCCGCGAGCGGTCCTCCTCGAGGTCCATCCCCAGCACGCCCGCCCACACCTGCACGAGCTCCTCGTGGTAGCTGTGGCCGTGCCCTCCGGCGACCTCGCCGGACAGCGGCATGTCGGCCGCGATCTGCCAGAAGGTGATCCAGGGCGCCCAGCCCACCGCCGCGGCGACGTCGCGCCCGGCCCGTTCGTGCAGCCAGTCCGGCCTGCGCACCAGCAGGGACGGCTTCCACCACACCACCGGGTCCGAGGCGTGCTGGACGTAGGCGATGCGCGGCGCCCGCCAGGGCCCGAAGGCGGGGCCTATCCCGCGGAAGGGCCGCTGCAGGTCGGCGGGTTCGGTGACGAAGCGGATGTGCTCGCCCTCGTCCACCACGGGCGCGATCTCCGGGGTCCCGGCCCGCCGTGACGAGGTCAGCTCGCGCCAGTGAGGGGTGAAGCCGGGGGTGCCGGTCCACACCGCGCCGTCCACGCGCTCGAGCATCTGGTCGACGTCGTCGAAGGCCGCCTGCCCGGCGAAGGACCCCAGCGACTCCCCGGCGACGTAGAAGCGCGGACGCTCCGCCGGGTCCATCGCCTGCAGGCGCGCGTGCACGGCCTCGAACAGCAGCCTGCCCGCACGCTGCGGGGTGCGCCGGTCCAGGACGTAGTTCAGCGCGCTCGAGTACGCCGAGTACTGCAGGGACGCGGTCGCGCAGTCGCCCCCGGTGAGGAACTCGATCGAGGACAGCGACCACTCCTGCAGCCAGCCGGTCCCGGTCCCGGTGAACACCACCAACACCTCGCGCTCCCAGGCCCGCGTGCGGTCCAGCTCGGCGAGCACCGCCTGCACGGTCTGCTCGAGGGAGCGGTCCGAGCGCTTGCCGGCGTAGACGCGGATGGGCGGGATCGCGGGCGCCTCCGTCGCGCGGGAGATCGCCCGCTCGCTCGCGACCGCCGAGACGATCCGTCGGCCCGCGGCGCCCAGGGCCTCCCAGGCCTCCAGCGAGCCGGGCCCGCCGGAGACCAGGGCAGAGGTGGGACGACGCAGGTCGGGGGAGAGGAGCCGGTTCGCGGCCTCGGCCTTCTCGATCATCCGCTCGAGCAGCGTCCCGCGCACCAGGCGGTCCGTGACCAGTGCGAGCGTGGCACCGGTGAGCGCGACGGAACCGACCCCCACCCCGAGCGGCGGCAGATAGGGACGCAGCAGCACCCGGTACAGGCGCGCGGTCGTTCCCACGGCGCGCACGGCCAGCAGCGCCCCGGCGAACATCCCCAGACCTGCCGCCGTCCCCACCGCGTGCGTCGCGAGGTTCTTCGGCTCCTGCTCCACCAGGACGCTGATCTCGCGCTGGCGCATCGCCCCGCGCGTCCACGAGTAGGCCGTGATCGCCGTCAGCGCGGCCGCCCCGCCCCAGCGCAGGACCTCGCGGCCTCGCGGGGTGAGCGGCCGACGCGCCGCCGGGTGGGGGAGACGGCGCACCAGCAGCCGGCCGACGCGACCGAGCCCCACCCCGGAGGCGTAGCCGTAGGTGGTGGAGAGCCCGTAGTTCAGCGCCCACATCCACCAGGTGCGCGGCAGCAGGCTCGGGGAGGTGGCGATCCAGCCGGCCATCGACGCACCCAGGAAGCCCGAGGCGCTGAGCGGGGTGCGGGTCGCGACCTGGCGCGCGGCGTGGCCGATCCTGCGGCGGATACGGCGTGGGGCGAGGTCGGCGAGACCGGGGAGGGAGGGGGCGCGGCGCGGGCGGAGGGCCGGGCCGATGCGCATGACCCCAGGGTAGTCGTCGCCTAGCCTGTCCTCATGAAGATCCTGCTGCCCGACACCATGGACCTCGACCCGACGCTTCCCGAGGGGTGGGAGGCCGCCGTCGTCGACGCCCGCGAGGAGATCCCCGCCGAGCACCACGACGCCGCCGCGCTCGTGGTCTGGGGCGCCTCCCGGCGTCACCTCGCCTCCGCCGCCCAGAACCTCCACGACCTGCGCCTGGTGCAGTCGCTCTCGGCCGGGGTCGACGGCATCCTCGCCGCGGGCTTCGCCCCCGAGGCGCCGATCGCGACCGGCGCCGGCCTGCACTCGGCCACCGTGTCCGAGCACGCTCTGGCGCTGCTGCTGTCGCTGGTGCGCCGTCTCCCCGAGGCCCGCATCGCCCAGGAGCACCACGAGTGGTCCGACGAGCTCGGGGGCCTGCAGCCGCTGCACCCGCAGGGCCGGGTCACAACCTTGCTCGAGGCGCGCGTGCTGATCTGGGGCTTCGGCGAGATCGGCCAGACGCTCGCCCCGGTGCTGAAGTCCCTCGGCGCCCACGTGCGCGGCGTGGCCCGCAGCGCGGGCGAGCGCTCGGGCTTCGAGGTGATCGCCGCCGACGACGTCCTGGACGCCCTCCCGGAGACGGACGTGCTGATCGACATCCTGCCGGCCTCCGAGCAGAGCACGGGCGCGCTCGGCCGCGAGGTCTTCGAGGCCCTGCCCGACCACGCGATCGTGCTGAACGTGGGTCGCGGGACGACCATCGACCAGGCCGCTCTGCTGGAGGCGCTCGAGGAGGGCCGGATCGGATCGGCCGGCATCGACGTCACCGACCCGGAGCCGCTTCCGGCCGAGGACCCGCTGTGGGACGCCCCGCGCCTGCTGATCACCCCGCACGGCGCCGGCGGACGACCCGTCGGCGCCGACGAGCGCATCACCCGCAACCTCGGCGCCCTCGCGGCGGGGGAGGAGATCCTGCACACGGCCGCCCGCTGATCGGGGCCGCGGGGCTGGGCCCCGAGCGCGCCCCCGGGCTATCGTACGTTTGTCCCTCACCCCCTTAGTACGAAAGGACGCGCGGCTGCGTTCCCCCGCGCCGCGACCCGCGTATGAGCAGCGATACCGACACCCATCAGCTCCTCGAGCAGCTCGATGCCGCCAAGGCCTCGGCCGAGAACCCGCCGCCCCGTCGGAAGGGACTCGACAAGTTCGTGTTCTTCCCGGCCGCGGTCCTCGCGGTCGCCTTCGTGCTCTGGGGCGTCATCAGCCCCGCAGGACTGGGCAGCACGGCGACCAAGATGCTGAACGGCACCATGTCCAACTTCGGTTGGCTGTTCGTGATCGCCGGATCGGTCTTCACGATCTTCGTCATCGTCGTCGCCTTCAGCCGCTTCGGCTCGATCCCCCTGGGCAAGGACGACGAGGAACCGGAGTTCAAGACCAGCTCGTGGATCGCGATGATGTTCGCGACCGGCATGGGCATCGGCCTGATCTTCTACGGGGTGGGCGAGCCGCTCTTCTTCTACCTCTCCCCGCCGCCCAACACGGTCGAGCCGGAGGCCGCGCAGGCCGCTGCGATCGCCATGGGTCAGACGGCGTTCCACTGGACCCTCTACCCGTGGGCAATGTACGCGATCGTCGGCCTGGGCGTCGCCTACGGCTCGTTCCGCCTGGGCCGCTCCCAGCTGTTCTCCTCGATGTTCACCGGCCTGTTCGGCGAGCGCGCCGTGAACGGCGTCGGCGGCAAGATCATCAACATCCTCGCGATCCTCGCGACCCTGTTCGGCTCCGCCTGCTCCCTGGGCCTCGGCGCCCTGCAGATCGGCGGCGGCATCACCGCCTCCGGCCTCATGGACAAGGTGACCAGCCCGATCCTGGTGATCATCATCGCCGTTCTCACCGCCTGCTTCGTGGCCTCGGCCGTCTCGGGCATCGAGAAGGGCATCCAGATGCTCTCGAACATCAACATGGTGCTCGCGGTGCTGCTCGCCGTCATCGTCTTCATCGGCGGGCCGACGCTGTTCATCCTGAACATCATCCCCTCGACCATCGGCGAGTTCATCAAGGACCTCCCGGCGATGGCCTCCCGCACCTCCGCCAACGGCGGCGGTGACGTCCAGACGTGGCTGTCCACCTGGACCGTCTTCTACTGGGCGTGGTGGATCTCCTGGTCGCCCTTCGTGGGCCTGTTCATCGCCCGCATCTCCCGCGGGCGCACCGTGCGCCAGTTCGTGACCGGCGTGCTGCTGGTCCCCTCCGCGATCTCGATCATCTGGTTCGCGATCTTCGGCGGCGGCGCCATCGGCCTGCAGGAGCGGGCCGAGCAGGCGAAGAATTCGGCGGGCATGCTCGCCAAGAGCGGTGACGACATCAACTTCGACACCGTGCTGTTCGACCTCCTCGGCAACATGCCGGTGCCCAACTGGGTGTACATCATCCTGGTCGTGCTCTCGGTGGTCCTGGTGGCGATCTTCTTCGTCACCGGCGCGGACTCCGCCTCGATCGTGATGGGCGGCCTCGCCGAGAACGGCGCCGAGGAGCCCCGCAAGTTCCAGGTCATCTTCTGGGGCGTCGCCACCGGCGCCGTCGCGGCGGTGATGCTGCTCGCGGGCGGCGACGACCCGGCGGAGGCGCTGAACGGCCTGAAGAACATCACCATCGTCTCCGCGCTGCCCTTCGTGATCGTCATGCTGCTGCTGTGCATCTCGGTCTGGAAGGACATGTCGCGCGACCCGATGGTGCTGCAGAACCGTCTGGCCCGCGCCGTGCTGGTCGACTCGGTCTCCGCCGGGCTCGACATCCACGACGGCGAGGTGTTCCAGCTGCGCACCCACCAGGCGCCCTCGGACGCGGACGACGAGCCCGAGCTCGTCCCCTCCGGCCGACAGGCCGACGGGGGGAAGAGCGCAGAGGGCACGAAGAGCTCCGGCTCCGAGGCGGCTGCGGACGCTGCGGACGTGCCGGGGGATCCGGACGCCCCGGAGAACCCCTCCGGTCGCTGACCCCGGGACCGGCCGACGCCCGGTCCCTCGAGCAAGGCCCCCGGCCCGCGTGCAGCGGACCGGGGGCCTTTCTCATGCCCGGGGAGGCCTCCGATGGCCTCGTGCCCTAGGCCTCGCGCCCCTCGACCTCGCCCAGGCCCTCGACCTCGCCCAGACCCTCGAGCAGGCGGCAGACGGCGCGGGCCGAGGTCTCGGCGACCACGTCGAGCTCGAGGTGGAACTGCTCGTCGGCCTCGGGTCCGCAGAGGTCCGAGATCGCGCGCATCGCCAGGAACGGCACGCCCCACGAGGCACAGGTCTGGGCGATCGCGGTGGACTCCATGTCGGCGCTCAGCGCCCCCGGGAAGCGCTCCCGCAGCGGGTCGGCGATCTCGGCGGTGACGAAGGCGTCGCCGGAGAGCATGAGTCCGCGGCGCACGCTCTGCCCGGCCGCCGAGTCCGTCCCCGCGCGTTCAGCGATCTCGACGAGACGGGGATCCGTGGTGAAGCGCACGGGGCCGCCGGGCACCTGGCCCGGGGCGTAGCCGAAGGCGGTGGCGTCGGCGAGCGAGTAGGTGAAGCTCTCGCCGATCACCAGGGTGCCCACGCCGATCCCGGAGGCGAGGCCGCCCGCGGAGCCCGCGCTGATCACCAGGCGCGGCTGATGGCTGATGATCCCCCAGGTGGCGACGGCGCTCGCGGCAGCGACGCCGATCCCGCTGGTCGCGACCACCACGTCGCGACCGCCCAGGGTGCCCCGCCAGGCGTGCGCGGGAGCGGCCATCGGCAGGTCCGCGCGCCGGGGCTCCACCAGGCGCTCGACGAGCGGGGAGGCCTCCTCGTCCATCGCGGTGAGGACCAGCACTGGGCCGGTCGGGCGCAGGGCGGGGCGGGGGGAGCGCGCAGCGGGGGAGGTCATGGCGTGCAGGCTACCGGTGGCGGGAGTCGTTAGGCTGGAGAGGTCGCCGTCACCGGCGACGAGACCACAGGGACAGGAGACGTGATGAGTCGGATCCGCGACGCCGTGATGATGGCGGGGCGCACGGTGCGCCGGCTGCCGCTGCCCAAGGCCTTCTACACCCACACGCTGCGCGAGGCCCGTCGGCCGATGCCCGGCGGGGGAGTGCTCAAGCGTCACGCGGTGGACGTCGAGATGGTCGATCGCACCCGCTGCGTCTGGCTGGACCGCCACCACGCCTCCGAGGGCGTCATCGTCCACCTGCACGGGGGAGCCTTCGTCTCCGGCCCCTTCGCCGGCGACTGGGCCTGGCTCTCCCACCAGGTCGACGCGCGACGCTGCGCCGGTGTGCTCGTGGACTACCGCACCGCCCCCGACCACCAGCACCCCGTCGCCCTCGAGGACGTCGAGGCGGTGCTGGTCGAGCTCTCCCGCAGCGGTGTGCTCGGCGATGCCCCGTGGGTGCTCTCGGCGCACAACGCGGGTGCCGGGCTCGCGCTCGCCCTGGTCCGCCGGATCCGCGACGGGCACGGTCCGCTGAAGGACGTGCCCGCGCCCTCGCTGGTGGTGATGATGTCGCCGTGGGCCGATCTCGAGCTCGCCAACACCGGCATGACCGAGACCGGCCGCAAGGACTTCCCGCAGGAGCGGCGGATGCTCGGCGTCGCCGCGCAGGCCTATGCGGGGCGCACACCGCTGGACGACCCGGACCTCTCGCCCGTGAACGCGCACCTGCACGAGCTGCCGCCGATGCACCTGAGCGTCGGCACCTCCGACATCTTCCTCACCGACGCGCGGGTCCTGCGCCTGCAGCTCGAGGAGGCGGGGCCGGAGGTCGCCTACCGGGAGGTCCACGGCCGACTGGCCCTGCTCTCGGGGCTGCGCGGCGGCGAGGAGATGGGGCGGCTGCTCGGCGAGCAGCGCGCGGCGATCGCGACGGCGCTCAGCCCTCGACGATGACCAGCGAGGCCCCGGCGGGCTCCGGGGCCCAGCGGCGCGCCGAGACGGTGCGCAGGATGCCCAGGACCAGGAGCGCCTGCCCGGTGAGGTAGGAGCCCATCACCCAGAGGTCGGACTGCGGGATCCACGCCCCGGGCAGGAACCACGACATGCCCAGCACGGAGCTCGAGAACAGCAGCAGCGTCCCGCCGATCCAGGTCAGCGGATTCACCCCGGCGGAGAGGAACGCGACCGCGGCCAGCACGATCGCATAGACGACCAGGAGCGGCAGGAGCGGGCCCGCGCCGCCCGCGCAGGCCAGGAACAGCCCGATCACGACGCCCCCGTAGGGGATCGCCAGCAGCAGGTGCAGGCCGTCGAGCTCCCGCACCCAGTGCGGGGCGAGGGTAATCGCGTAGACCGCGAGCGCCAGCATGAACAGCAGCGGATCCAGTCCGTGGGACCAGGGCGTGAAGCCCGGGACCACGTCGTTGAGGAAGGCGAGGACCAGCGCGAGGGTCAGCCACCGGGCGGTGGGCTGGCGCCGCGGGAGGGCGCTCAGAACCACCACGATCAGTAGCGGAGCGATCAACGCCTTGGTGGCCAGGGCGAGGCCGGGAAGGTTCGCCGCGAGGGCCGCCATGTGGACGCACGCCATCACGGCGTAGGCCGCCCATGCGGCCGCGTGCGTCTTCCGGCTTCTCACCACTCGTCCAGGCTACGGAGGCTCCACCCGGTACGACCAGGGCGTTCCACGGCACGGCAGGACACGGTTAGGTCACGACCGGGCACGGTTGGGTCACGGGCGGCGGATGGGTCCGGACATGTCCGGATGGCGGGACGGGGCGGTCGTGCCGCGCCCCGTCGTCACATCCGCTGCGGCGCGCGCACCCCGAGCGCGTCCAGGCCCTCGACGAGCACCCGCTCGGCGAGCTGCGCGAGGGCCAGACGGCCCGCGCGCACCTGCGAATCCGACTCCTTGAGGATCGGGGAGGCGTCGTAGAAGGACGTGAAGTCCTGGGCGAGGGCGAAGAGGTAGGCGCACAGGCGGTGGGGCTCGTAGGCGGCGCCGACCTGCTCGAGCGTCGGCGCGAACTGCAGCAGCTGCAGGGCGAGGGCGCGCTCGGCGTCGTTGTCCACCAGCGGCGCCGCGTCCGCGACGACGCCCTGCTCCTGCGCACGGCGCGAGATCGAACGGATCCGCGCCACCGCGTACTGCAGGTACGGGGCGGTGTTGCCCGTCAGCGCGAGCATCCGGTCGAGGTCGAAGACGTAGTCGGAGTCGTGCGCGGTCGAGAGGTCCGCGTACTTCACGCCGCCGATGCCGACGTCGCGCGCGATCTGCGCGCGCTCGCCCTCGGGCAGGTCGGGGCGGAGCTCGTCGATCACCGTGCGGGCCTTCTCGACGGCCTCGGTGAGCAGGGCCATCAGGCGCAGCGACTCACCCGAACGGGTGCGCAGGATCTTGCCGTCCTCGCCGAGCACGGAGCCGACCTTCACGTGGGTCGCCTCGACGGCGTCGGTCAGCCAGCCCGCCTCCCGTGCGGTCTCGAAGACCATCGTCATGTGCAGCTCCTGGGCCGTGCCGATCACGTACGCGATGCGGTCGGCGCCCAGGTCCTCGATGCGGTGGCGGATCGCCGCGAGATCCGTCGTGCCGTAGCCGTAGCCGCCGTCGGACTTGCGGATGATCAGCGGCAGCGGCTTCTCGTCGCGCCCGAGGAAGCCCTCGGGGAACACGCACAGCGCGCCGTCGGAGATCCGGGCCAGGCCGTCGGCCTCGAGCTGCTTGGTGACGATCGGGAGCTGGTCGTTGTACGTGGACTCGCCGGCGAGGTCGTCGTCGGTGAGGGTCACGTCGAGCATGTCGTAGATGCGATGGAAGTACTGCTTGGACAGCTCCACCAGGCGGGTCCAGATGACGAGGGTCTGCTCGTCCCCGGCCTGCAGGGTGACCACGCGCCGGCGGGCGCGGTCCGCGAACGCCTCGTCGCCGTCGAACTTCGCGCGGGCGTGCTGGTAGAAGGCGTTCGGGTCGCTCTCCAGGAGCTTCGCCTCGTCGCTGTCCTCGCCCACGTCCAGCAGGTGCTCGATGAGCATGCCGAAGGGCGTCCCCCAGTCCCCGATGTGGTTCTGGCGCACGACCGTGTGGCCGAGCTTCTCGAGCGAACGGGCGAGCGCGTCCCCGATCACCGTGGTGCGCAGGTGGCCGACGTGCATCTCCTTGGCGACGTTCGGCGCCGAGTAGTCGATCACCACGGTGTCGGCGTGCTCCGGATCGGTCAGGCCCAGCTGCGCGGACGGCTCGGCGATCCCTGCGACCTGGGCGGCGATCCAGTCGCGGCGCAGACGGATGTTCAGGAACCCGGGACCGGCGACCTCGAGCGGCTCGGCCACGTCCTCCAGGTCCACCGCCTCGACGATGCGCTGGGCGATGTCGCGGGGCTTCGCACCCAGGCGCTTGGCCAGGCCCATCGCGGCGTTGCACTGGAAGTCGGCGAACTGCGAGGGACGGATGATCGGATCCGCGTCGCGGTACTCGGGGCCGAAGGCCTCGGCGAAGGCGGACTGGAAGCGTTCGGTCAGCGCGATCTCGGGTGCGGGCATGCCGTCCAGGGTAGTGGCGAGAGCCCCGGGCCCGCGCGCTCGCGCAGCCGCGTGCGACCACGGCCACGTCGGCATCGCACCGGCCGACGGCGCGCCCCGCTCCCCGGCGACGCCGCCCCGCCTAGACTCTGCCTGTCAGGGCTCCGGCCGACGTGCCGACCGGCGCGCGACCGGAGGGACCGGAACGCAGGGAGGACCGGATGGCAGGCCACCGCCGCAGCTCGCGCAGCGGGGACGACGACTGGATCTTCGCAGCCGACCCCGGCACCGCGTCGACCGAGAAGCTGCCCAGCCGCGAGGAGGTCGAGCTGCTCGCCGCCGAGCGCGAGGAGAGGCCCCGCCACCGCCGGCCGGTGAGGGACCAGCGGGACCAGCGGGACCTCCGGAACACGCGCACCGGCGCCCTGCCCGCCCTCGACGAGGACGGCGAGGAGATCGGCGCCGACTGGGACCGCGAGGGCGACGACGCCGGCGAGATCGCCCCGCACGGCGAGGACGCCCCCGCCCCGGTGCACGGATCGCCCTCCTACGCCCGCTCGGGCACGACGCCCAACGCGCAGGACGCGCCCGGCCGCGGCGCCTCCATCCCCGCTCGTTTCGCCGACCTCGGCGCCTTCGACGCCCTGCGCGACGTCACCGCCTTCGTCTGCCTGGTCGCGGCGATGTCCACGACCTACACCCACGCCGGGTTCGTGCCCCTGGACGTGATCGGCCGCATCGGCGTGGGGCTCGCCCTGCTGGTGCTGGTCGTCGTGCACGTGCTGCGCTGGCTGCCCGCGACCCCGCACCTGCAGCTCGTGCGCACCGTGCGCGTGGCCGGGCTCGCGCCCGTGCTGGTGATCGCTGTGGGCACCGTCGTCACCGATCTGGTGCTCTCGCTCCCCGTGCTGTTCGCGCCCCTGCCCGAGGGTCCGCCGGTGGGGCTCGGCGCGGGCGTCTGCCTGCTGCTGGCCGGGGTCATCGTCGGCATCGAACCGCGGGCCCACGAGGGATACCTGCCCTCCGCGCTCGCCCGGCGCCGCTCCCGCACGGTGCTCGCGGTGATCGCGCTGCTCGCGGCGCTCGCCTTCGCCTTCTCGCTGGTGATGCTGGTGGGCCGCGTGTTCACCACCGGCTGGGCCTACTCGCTGCTGACCTTCGCCTCGGCCCTGGTCTCCGCGCTGGTGCTGGTGCTGCTGATCGGTGCGGCCCTGCGCCGGGACCGCTCCTGGTTCGTGTTCACCGCGGCCGCCGCCTCGGGGCTCGTGGTGCTCGCGATCGCCGACGCCTCCCTGCGTCTGGAGTTCGCGGCGCCCACTTCCTTCGCCACCGACTTCGTGTACCTGCCCTTCGTGTTCGCCGCCTGGGGCGTGATGGTCTCGCGCTCGTTCGTGCGCACCATGCCGCTGAGCTTCCACCGCGTGGACTGGATCCTGTACGCGGTGCGGGCCTTCGAGTTCAGCGTGGTCGTGCACGTGGCCGCGATGGTGTGGAACCTGCTGGCCGCCGTCGCGGCGATCGGGGGAGCGGGCCTGGGCGGTCCGGTCATCCACGTCATGGACCTCGTGGTCTCCGCCTGCTTCGTGGCGATCTCGCTGTTCGCCCGGCGCTGCCTGCTCGAGCGTCCGGCCGACGTCGCCCGCTCCAGCGCGGTCA
The DNA here is from genome assembly GCF_003130585.1 of Brachybacterium endophyticum. Taxonomy (GTDB): domain Bacteria; phylum Actinomycetota; class Actinomycetes; order Actinomycetales; family Dermabacteraceae; genus Brachybacterium; species Brachybacterium endophyticum. The sequence goes on from NZ_QFKX01000001.1 coordinate 596,807, forward strand.
TCGCGGGCGTGGTCATGCTCGTGGTCGGCTTCCTCGACGTGATCGTGAACTCGCTGGCCACCGGTGCCGGCGCCGGACTGATGACGGGCGGCGTCGCCCTCGCGATCGGCGTGGCGGCCGCGCTCATGCTCACCGTCCCCGCCCCGGTGCGCGACGACTACGGCGCCCCGGACCTCGGGCGCATGTTCGCCGACTTCCGCACCCGCAACACGCCGGGCACCTCGGCCTCCCCGGAGCTGATCCCCGACGTCTCCGAGGAGCGTGCCCGGATCAAGGTCTTCCCCGGCTGAGCCCGGGCCCGTCCAGTCCGTCCCTCACACCCCCTGGAGTCCGCATGCCGCTGTGGTCCCTGCACGGCGACGGCCGCACCGTCGCGCCCGGCGCGATCGTGCGCCCCGAGGAGCGCCTGGCCTGGCCGCTGACGATCGGCATCGGCGCCCAGCACGTGGTGGCCATGTTCGGCGCGACCTTCCTGGTCCCGCTGCTGACCGGCTTCCCGCCCTCGACCACCCTGCTGTTCAGCGGCATCGGCACCCTGCTGTTCCTGACCATCACCCGCAACCGGGTGCCCAGCTACCTGGGCTCCTCCTTCGCGTTCATCGCCCCCATCACGGCCTCCACCCAGGCCGGGTCGATGTCGGCCGCGCTCGGCGGGGTCCTGATCATCGGGATCGCCATGGCCCTGCTCGGCCTGCTCGTGCAGGCCGTCGGCACCCGCTGGATCGGGCTGCTGATGCCGCCGGTGGTGATGGGGTCGATCGTCGCCCTGATCGGCTTCAACCTCGCGCCGACCGCCTACGGGAACTTCCAGAAGTCCGCCGTCACCGCGACGATCACCCTGTTCGCGGTGGTGCTGTGCACGGCCCTGTTCAAGGGGATCCTCGGTCGCGTCTCCGTGCTGCTGGGCGTGATCGTCGGCTACCTGGTCGCCGTGGCCCGCGACGAGGTCCACTTCGACGCGGTGCGCGAGGCGCCCTGGCTGGGCCTGCCGCAGTTCCACCACCCCAGCTTCGACCTCTCGCTGCTGCCGATGTTCCTGCCGGTGATCGTGGTGCTGCTCGCCGAGAACGTGGGGCACGTGACCAGCGTCGGCCTGATGACGGCGCGGAACCTCGACCACATGGTCGGGCGCACCCTCGCTTCCGACGGCATCGCCACCGCGCTCTCCGCCGTCTTCGGCGGCTCGCCGACCACCACCTACGGCGAGAACATCGGCGTCATGTCGGCGACGAAGGTCTACTCGACCGCCGCCTACTGGGTCGCCGGGATCGTCGCGATCCTGCTCTCCCTCTCCCCGAAGATCGGGGCGCTCATCAACACCGTCCCGCCCGGCGTGCTGGGCGGCGTCACCTTCGTGCTCTACGGACTGATCGGCATCGTGGGCGTGCGCATGTGGGTCGACGGCCGCGTGGACTTCTCCCGCCCCAAGAACCAGATCACGGCGGGCGTGGCCCTCGTGGTCGGGATCGCGAACGTCACCTGGACCTTCGGCGGCATCCAGCTCACCGGCATCGCGCTCGGCACCCTCGCCGCGCTCGTCATCTACCACCTGATGGCGGGCCTCGGACGGCTGACGGGGACCGACCGGGCGGAGGAGCCGGAGCCGGAGCCCGAGACGGTCGAGGAGCCCGCTTCGCGATGAGTGTCCCGAGCACCCGTCTCGCGGTCCCCGCGGATCGCGAGCTGGTGCGACGTCTGCGGCTGCGCACTCTGCGCGAGAGCTTCGAGGCGTTCCGGACGCAGGCCGAGGACGTCCTCGTCCAGGAGGCGCAGGACCCGCAGTACTGGGACCGATTCCTCGCGGACGGCGCCTGCCTCCTCGTCACCCCCGAGGGCGCACCGGAACCCCTCGGCCTCGCCCGCATCGTCCCCTCCGCGACGGCCGGGGAGCCGGCGAGCATCCACTCCGTCTGGGTCGCCCCCGAGACCCGCGGCAGCGGCGCCGGCAGGGCGCTCGTCGACGCCTGCATCGACTGGGCCGAGGAGCACCTGCCCGGCGTGCGGCTGCGGCTGCACGTGATGGAGCAGAACGCCGCCGCGCGCCGGCTCTACGAGCACTGCGGCTTCGGGGAGGTCGCGCCGGATCCCGAGCGCCCCGGGCAGATCAGGATGGAGCGGCGCTCCGGACGTGCGCGTCCCGCCGTGCTGCTGTCCACCGAGCTCCTCGTCCGCTATCGCGCGGTGGACCGCGAGCAGGTGGGCTCGCCGCACCGGGACACCGCCGCCCATCTCGACGCCCTCGAGGCCGACGCCCGCCTCCACGGGATCCGCATCCCGCTCGATCTCGCCGTCGCCGAGGAGTTCGCGACCCTGGACGGGAACCATCGGCTCGCCGTCGCGCTGCGCCTCGGGCTCACCGAGGTCCCCGTGCACGTGACCCGTCGGCCCTCCAGCCCCCGGCCCGAGCACGCGCAGCCGCTGCAGCCCGGCGACCGCGAGCTGCTGGAGGAGGCGCTCGCTCAGGAGGAGTGAACGGCGGTCTCCTGCTCCCAGCCCGTCGGCCCCTCGGACCCGGCCGGGTAGGTGTCCATCGGGGTCCTGCCCTGCTGCCAGGCGGCAAGGATCGGCTCGCAGATCCGCCACATCTGCTCGGCCACGTCGCCGCGCACTCCGAGCGCCTCGTCGCCGTCGAAGACAGCCTGCAGCACCTGGCCGTAGGGCCACAGGTGCACCGCCTGGTCCTCGCCGCGGAGCTCGAGGGGCCCGGTGCCGCGCCAGTCGGTGCCGCCGGTGGCGAGGCGTAGGGCGATCTCCTGGGTGTCGAGGTCGATCACCAGGCGGTCCGCGGGGCCGTCGCCCACCGGGCGGAACCTCACCACGGTCTCGAAGCGGTTCCGCGCGAGGGCCTTCCCCGAGCGCAGGGTGAAGGGCACGCCCCGCCACCGGGGCGTGTCGACCTCGACGGTCACCGCGGCCAGCGTCTCGGTGTCGTTCGCGGCCTCGACGCCGTCCTCGGCGAGGTAGTCGGGCACCGTGCGCTCGCCGATGCTCCCCGCGGTGTAGCGGGCCCGGCGGGAGCTGGTGCCGGGGTCGCCGGTGAACGGTCGCACCGCCCGCAGCGCCGCGAGCTGGGCGTCGTGCACGGCCTGCGCGCCGAGGTCCGCGGGCTCCTCCATCGCCAGCAGCGCCAGCGTGATCAGCAGGTGGCTCTGGACCATGTCGCGCAGGGCGCCCGCGCGGTCGTAGTAGCCCGCCCGCCCCTCGAGGGTGAGGGACTCGTCGTAGACCACGTCGATGCTCTCCACCTGGCGGGCGTCCCACACCCCGCGCAGCAGCGGGTTCGCCGTCCGCAGCGGCAGCAGCCTCAGCACCGGCGCGGTGCCCAGGAAGTGGTCGACGCGGAACACGCGCGAGGAGTCCTCCACCAGGTCCTCGAGCAGCGTGTTCAGCTCCCTCGCCGACGCCTCGTCCTCGCCGAAGGGCTTCTCGAGCGCGAGCCGCACCTGGTGGGGCAGCCCGATGCGCGCGAGGATCTGGCACACCGAGCGGGTGATCGACGGGGGCAGCGCGAAGTACAGCACCGTCGGCCCGTCGACCGTCGCCATCAGGTCCCGCAGCTGCGCCTCGTCGAGCAGGTCGAGGGTGCGGTAGTCGGAGGTCTGTGCGATCTGCGCGGAACGCTCGCTGCTGGCGCCGCCCTCCCGCAGCGCGTCCTGGACGCGCGAGCTCCAGACCTTCGGCGTGAGCTCCCGACGGTCGGCGCCGGTCAGGGAGATTCTCCGCTCGCCCTGCTGGGCGAGCAAGGACCCGAGGCCGGGCAGCAGCAGGCGCCGGGTGAGGTCGCCCGAGGCGCCCAGGACGATCAGGCGCTGGGGCGCGGGGAGCGGGGTGGGGACGGCAGCGGTCATCGGATCCCTTTCTCGGGCCGGCGGGGCCTCGTGGCTGATCGGCCCATTATGACCGCAGCGGGTACGGTCGCTGGTGTGACCAGCGCACTGAGCACCTACTTCGAGCGTCAGCTGACAGCCCTCGCCGCCGCTCCCGTGGACGGGGACATCCCGGACCTCTCGCGCTCCTCCGGGGCCCGGGAAGAGCACCTGGGCATCGCCCTGTGCTCGGCCGAGGGGGAGGTCCTGACCGCGGGGACGGACCGGCCCTTCCCGATCCAGTCGATCTCCAAGGCCTTCGCGTACGGTGCCGGGATCGACCTGCACGGCCTCGAGTACGTCGACTCGATCGTCGACGAGGAGCCCACGGGCGAGCAGTTCAACGCCCTCAGCCTCGATGCCTGGACGAAGAAGCCCAAGAACCCCCTGGTGAACATCGGGGCGATCCGCACCCACGCGATGCTCGGCCCCACCCAGGAGGAGCGCTCGCAGCGGCTGCGGTCGGTCCTGCACGCCGCCGCCGGTCATCCCCTCGAGCTGCACGAGCAGACCCGTCGCGAGGAGCTCGAGGCGGCCGACCGCAACCTCGCGCTCGCCTACATGCTGCGGGCGGCGGGATCGATGACGGAGGAGGCCCACGAGGTGGTCGCCGGGTACATCGAGGGCTGCGCGGTGACGGCCACCGTCACCGACCTGGCGGTGATGGCCGCGACCCTCGCCGCAGGTGGCACCAACCCGCTGACCGGCGAGGAGGTGTTCTCGCGGGTCGCCGCCCGCAAGACCCTCTCGGTGATGCTCACCTGCGGGATGTACGACAACGCGGGCGACTGGGTCAGCGACGTCGGGCTGCCCGCGAAGTCCGGCGTGGGCGGTGGCATCATCGCCGCCCTTCCCTCTCGCTGCGGGATCGCCACCTACGCCCCTCAGCTGGACCTGCACGGCAACTCGGTGCGCGGCACCCTGCTGTTCGAGCGCTTCAGCCAGGACTTCGCCCTGCACATGCTCGACGGCGTCGCGTCGATGGATCTCGAGCAGCGCGCGGCCGAGCTCGTGGAGGCCGGCGGCGCGTACTGAGAGCGGCCCGGGGAACCGCCCGCCCGGGAGCGGCACCGCAGGCGCTGTGAGCCACGGCACAGCGTTCCGGACTAGGGGCGAACTGTCCGGAAGGTTAGGCTCTCCTTCATGAGCATCGACCTCGCCGAGCAGGAGTCCGCCACGGGATCCCCGTTCGCGAGCTTCCGTGGACCGGTGCACGAGCTCGACGCCCGCGCCCTCGTGCTGCGCTACGGCCGCACCGCGGTGGTCCACGGGGTCGATCTGCAGATCCGCCCCGGCGAGGTCACCGTCCTGCTCGGACCCAACGGCAGCGGCAAGTCGACCGTGCTGCGCGCCGTCTCCCGCCTGCACCCGCTGGGCAGCGGGAGCGTGCGGATCGCCGAGCGCGAGACGTCCCTGATGGGCGCGCGCGAGTTCGCCTGCGCGCTCACCCTGTTCTCCCAGAGCCGTGGTCTCCCGCAGGGGCTCACCGTCCGGGAGGTCGTCGCCTTCGGGCGCCACCCCCACCGGCGCCGCTTCGCCGCGCTGAGCGAGGACGACCACGCCGCGATCGACCGCGCGCTCGAGCTCACCGGCACCGCCGGGTTCGCGCACCGCGGGATCAGCGAGCTCTCGGGCGGCGAGGTGCAGCGCGTCTGGCTCGCCTCGTGCCTCGCACAGGACACCGGCATCGTGCTCCTGGACGAGCCCACCAACCACTTGGATCTCCGCTACCAGATCGAGACCCTCGACCTGGTGAGGGAGCTCGCCCGCGAGCACGGCACCGCGATCGGCGTGGTCCTGCACGACCTCGGTCAGGCCGCGCGCATCGCCGACCGTGTCGTGCTGCTCGAGCACGGCGAGGTCCACGCCGCCGGCACCGTGGACGAGGTGCTGACCGACGAGCACCTCAGCGCCGTCTACGAGATCCCGATCGAGGTCAGCAAAGACCCCTGGAGCGGGCGCCATCGCGTCAAGGTCGCCGATCGCCGATCGTCCTGAACCCTGCTCGACCTACTCCTGAACCACCCCGACACACCCTCCGACGCACCCGACCCATCCCTGTCGATCCCCCGGAGAACCATGACCGCCACCGCTCTGCGCCGTCTCGTCGTCACCCTCACCCTGACCCTGACCGCGGTCTCCCTCGGTGCCTGCGGGACCACCGACGTCGGCGGCTCGGGGGAGAAGTCCTCCGACTCCTCCGCCGTCTCGAAGGACTGCGCCGAGGACTCCACGAAGACCTCGTCCGGCCCCGTCGAGGTGACGGATGACTTCGGGCGCACGGTGAAGCTCGACGAGCCCGCGAAGCGCGTCGCCGTCCTCGAGTGGCAGCAGACCGAGGACCTCCTCAGCCTGTGCGTGACGCCCGTCGGGGCATCGGACACCGAGGGGTTCTCCACCTGGGACACCGCCGAGAAGCTCCCCGAGGGCGTGACCGACGTGGGCGAGCGCGGCAAGCCCGACATGGACACGCTCTACGGCACCGACCCCGACCTCATCATCGTCGAGGCCTCGAGCAAGGACGACGAGATCATCGGACAGCTCGAGAAGCGCGGCGTCCCGGTGCTCGCCACCCAGGGCGCGGACGCGAAGGACCCCATCGGCACGATGAAGTCCCTGTTCTCCACGATCGGTGAGGTCACCGGGCGCAGCGACCGGGCCGACGCCGTGCTCGAGGACTTCGACGAGCATCTCGCGCAGGCGAAGAGCGAGGTCGAGGCGGCCGACCTCCCCACCAAGAAGTTCGTCTACTTCGACGGCTGGGTCGAGGGCGGCAACGTGACCATCCGCCCCTTCGGCAAGGGTGCCCTGTTCAGCGCGCTGGGCGAGGAGCTCGGCCTGCAGAACGCCTGGAAGGGCAGCACCGACCCGATCTACGGCCTCGGCCAGACGGACATCGAGGGCCTCAGCAAGGTCGGCGACGCGGAGCTCTTCTACACCTCGACCGACGACCCCAACGGCAACTACGCCACCGAGCTGACCAAGAACGACATCTGGACCTCGCTGCCCGCCGTCAAGGAGAAGCGCACGCACGCCTTCCCCTCGAGCATCTGGACGTTCGGCGGACCGAAGTCGTCCGAGCAGGCCGTCGACGCGTACGTCGACGCGCTCACCCAGAAGTGATCGCCGCGTGAGCGCGGCGACGACGCGCTCCCGGACCGACGCCGGGGTCACGGAGGCGCCTGCCCGCACCCCACGCCGGGTGGGGCCCCGCGCCCTCGCCTCCGGCGGGGTCGGGCTGGTGCTGCTCGTGGCCGTGCTCGTCCTGGTGGGCGCCTGGCACCTCACCCAGGGCACCTCGGGCGTCGGCCTGGGGGACCTGCTGGGCGCCGCGCTCGGCCACGAGGACCCCCGCGCCGAGGTCCCCGTCTCCGCGATCCTCTCCGCCTCGCGCCTCCCGCGCCTGCTCGCAGGCGTCGCCGTGGGCTTCGCCCTCGGCGTGGCCGGTGCCGTGCTGCAGTCCCTGGCCCGCAACGCGCTCGCCTCCCCGGACACGCTCGCGGTCACCTCCGGCTCCTACCTCGCACTGGTCCTGGTCGCGGCGTTCGAGCTGTCCGTGCCGCTGTGGGCCTCGGGGGCCGTGGCCTTCGCCGGGGGACTCGCCGCGGCCGCCCTCGTCCTCACGATCGCCGGTGGGTCGGGCACCTCGACCACGCGTCTCGTGCTCGCGGGCTCCGCCGTCGCGCTCGCCCTGCAGGCGGCGACCTCCGCCCTGCTGATCCTCTTCCAGGTCCAGACCACGGGGCTGTTCGCCTGGGGGAGCGGATCCCTCGCGCAGCTGAACCTCGACGCCTCCCTGCGGGCGATGCCGGTGATCGCCGTGCTGCTCGCCCTCGCCCTGGTCCTCGCACGCCGCCTGGACGTGCTGGGGCTCGGCGACGACGCCGCCGCGTCCCTCGGCATCTCCGTGCGCCGCACCCGGATGATCGGGGTCCTGATCGCGGTGCTGCTGACGGCGATCGCCGTGACCGTGGCCGGGCCCGTCGGCTTCGTGGGCCTGGGCGCGCCGGTGCTGGCCCGTCTGCTCGCCTCCCTGCTGCCGGGTCTGCACCGCCACCTGCTGCTGCTTCCCGCCTCCGGGTTGCTGGGTGCGATCACCGTGATCACGGCCGACGCCCTGCTGCGGGCCCTGATGGGGGCGCAGGACGCGGCGAAGATCCCGACCGGCATCGCGACCTCGATGGTCGGGGCCGTGATCATGGTGGTGCTCGCCCGACGCCTGCGCGACTCGGGTCCCGCCGAGCAGCCGCCGCAGACCCGCACCCCGCCGCGCTCCTCCCGCAGGGCGCTCGCCGTCGGCAGCGGAGCGCTCCTCGCCCTCATCGGCGCCGCCCTGCTCGGACTGCTCGCGGGCAGCCTCTGGCTGCGCACCGGTGACCTGGTCCTCTGGGCCACCGGCAGCGCCCCCGCACCGATCCGCTTCGCCCTGGACGAGCGGCTGCCCCGGGTGCTCGCGGCGATCGTGGGCGGCGCCGCCCTCGCGCTCGCCGGCACCGTGGTCCAGTCCACGGTGCGCAACCCCCTGGCCGAGCCCGGCATCCTGGGCATCACCGCCGGCGCGGGCCTCGGCGCGGTCACCGCCCTCACCCTCGGCGGGGCGGCCGGGGCGAGCCGCCCGGTGATGATCAGCGCCGCCGTGGCGGCGGGCCTGGTCACCTTCGCGGTCATCTACCTGCTGTCGTGGCGACGCGGGATCCGCCCGGAGCGTCTCGTGCTGGTCGGCATCGGCATGGGCTTCGGCCTCAGCTCGCTGACCGCGCTGCTGCTGCTGGCGAGCAACCCCTGGGACACCCCGCGCCTGCTGACCTGGCTCTCGGGCACCACCTACGGGCGTGCCCTGCCGGACGTCGCCGTGGTGGGCGTCGTGCTGGTGCTCGCCGTCCCGCTCGTGCTGGGGCTCTCGCGCGAGCTCGATCTGCTGGCGCTGGACGAGGACTCCCCGAGGATCGTCGGCGTGCGGCTGGAGCGGGTGCGTCTGGCCGTGATCGTGCTGGCGGCCGTGGTCGCCTCGATCAGCGTGGTCGCCGTCGGCACCGTCGGCTTCGTCGGGCTGGTGGCACCGCACCTGGCGCGGGGCCTGGTGGGCTCTCGTCACGCCCGTACGGTGCCGCTCGCGATGCTGCTGGGCGGGCTGCTGGTCTCGGTCGCGGACACGCTGGGCCGAACCCTCATCGCCCCCGCCCAGATGCCCGCGGGACTCGTGGTCGCCGTGATCGGCGCCCCGTACTTCGTCTGGCTGCTCTGGCGCTCACGCGCCTGAGAGCACGCGGGCGTCCTGGGTGTCGCGAACCGCCGTCCGATCCTCGGCGGCCTCCAGGTGCACGCCCGCGATCATGCAGCGCACCGATCCACCGGCGGTCTCGATCGTCGGCACCGGGACCGCGACGATCCGGCACGAGCGCTCGATGTCCCTCCGCTGCTCCGGGGTCAGGGACGCCTCGGCCGTGGCCGACATCAGCAGGCAGTGCCCGTCACGTCCCTCGACCTCCAGGCAGTTGCCGAGGAAGGAGCGCACCTGGGACTCGTCGATCTCGACGACCGTGCGCCCGCCCTCGCGCAGACGCGCGAGCACCCGCTCCCTCTCGGCCCGGTCGCGGATCATCCCGCTGCCCACCACGGCGAGGTCGGTCCCGATGCTCATCAGCACGTTCGTGTGGTACACGGGCACGCCGTCGGTGTCGGTCGCGGTGAACAGCAGCGGCTCGTAGCCGAGGTCCGCGCAGACCTCCTCGAGGAGGGCGGGGCTCAGGCGCCGGGAGCGGCAGGCGAAGGCCAGGCGGTTCACGTGGTCCAGGACCATCGCCCCGGTGCCCTCGAGGAAGCGGTCGTCGTGCTCCCCGCAGGAGTAGTCCACGACCCGGCGCACCCGGAAGCGCGACAGCACGTGGTCGACGATGTCGCGGCGGCGCTCGGCGCGCCGGCTCGGGGCGTACATCGGGAACAGGGCCAGGGTGCCGTCGGGATGCGTGCTCAGCCAGTTGTTGGGGAAGACGCTGTCGGGCGTGGTGGCGCCGTCGTCGTCGAAGACGTCGACCTCGACGCCGATCGCCCGCAGCGCGCCGGCCAGCTCCGTGACCTCGCGCCGCGCCCGGGCGGCGAGCACCCGCGGAGGGATACCCCCCACCCCGGCGATGTCCTCGAAGGCGTTGTCGAGAGCTGTCTCCGGGTTCGCCGTGAAATGGTGCGGACGCACCAGGATCGCGCGGGACGGTGCCTGCGCGCTCATCGGGGTCCGATCGGCGCCAGGCTGGTGACCAGCGAGAACAGATCCTTGGGGTCTTCTGGCGAGGCGACCAGGTCCACGTCCGAGACCAGCTCCGTGCCGCCCGTGGCCTCCCTCGCGCAGCACAGCGCCGAGAAGTCGGAGATCGCGAAGCCCACCGAGTCGAACACCGTGATCTCCTCGGCCGACGTGCGAGCCGCGGCGCTGCCCGTGAGCACCTCCCACAGCTCGGTGACGGGGAAGTCGGCCGCCATCTGCTGGATCTCGCCCTCGATGCGGGTCTGCGGGGTGAACTCGACGAACACCCGGGCGTCCTCGAGGATCCTGGGGTCGAGCTCGGTCTTGCCGGGGCAGTCGCCGCCGATCGCGTTGATGTGCACGCCCGGCTGCACGTCGGCCAGGTCCAGCACGTGGTTCTGCGCCTTGTCGGCCGTGCAGGTGGTGATGACGTCGGCGCCGAGGGTCGCCTCCGCGGCCGATGCGGCCTCGTGGATCCGGAAGCCGAGCGGCTCGAGGTTGCGACGCACCTTCGCGACGGCCTCCGGGTCGATGTCGAACACGCGCAGGTCCTCGATGCCCAGCACCCCGCGGAAGGCGAGGGCCTGGAACTCCGACTGCGAGCCCGCGCCGATCAGGGCGAGGACGCGGGAGTCCGGCCGGGCGAGGGCGCGCGCCGCCATCGCCGAGGCCGCGGCGGTGCGCAGGGCCGTCAGCAGCGTCATCTCGGCGAGGAACACGGGGTATCCGTTGTCGACGTCGGCCAGGACGCCGAACGCGGTGACGGTCTGGAACCCGCGCGCGGGATTGGACGGATGGCCGTTGACGTACTTGAAGGAGTAGGTGACCCCGTCGGACGTCGGCATCAGCTCGATGACGCCGAAGGGCGTGTGGCTCGCGATGCGGGGGATCCGCTCGAAGCTCTGCCACCGGGCGAAGTCCGCCTGGAGGCGCTCGGTCATCGTGGTGAGGATGTGCTGGGCGCCGTCCCGCTGGATCCAGCGGGCCATGTTCGCCACGTCGAGAAGCTGTGTCATCGTCGATCGTCTCCTGGTCATCGCCGATGGCCCGGCGTCCGCGGGATCGCGGACGTCCTGACCCTGACCAGGCCAGAGTAGATTTCGCAGATGGCAGGAGTAAGAGGCGAGACGCTCCACTTCTGTGAAGTCGGTGCGCAGAATGTGGCCCTCTGATTAGCATTCTGCTCATGGAGAGTGCTCGTGATCGTCTGACCGACCTGGATCACCGTCTGCTGGCGGAGCTGCGCCGTGACGGCCGCGCCCCGATCGCGACGCTCGCCTCGCGCCTCGGCGTCTCCCGGGCGACGGTCACCCACCGTCTCGAGCGGCTGACCACGCAGGGTGTGATCGTGGGCTTCACCGTGCGGGTGCGGGACTACGTGCAGGAGGCCGCGGTGCGGGCGATCTCCTTCATCGAGGTCGAGGGACGCACCACCGACCGGGTGATCGAGAACCTGCGCGGCTTCGCGGAGATCCAGAACCTCCACACCACCAACGGCGGCTGGGACCTGGTGGCGGAGATCGCGTGCCCGGACCTGCCGGCCTTCGACGAGGTGCTGCGCAGGGTCCGCGGCATCGACGGCGTCGTGAACTCCGAGACCAGTCTGCTGCTGAGCTCCGTGGTGCGGTGAGGACGTCGGCGGCGCCCGGGGCGATCCGCGCCCGGGCATGGGCGGACCCGCAGGCCGCGCTGGTGCGCCTGCCGGATGGACGAGGTCCGGCGCCTGCGGGTCCGGGCAGCTCGGTGGGATTCGCTGCACGTCCCTCGATCTGGTGGTCGGCGGGATGCCCGCCGGGTCAGGTCGATGGTCGCCTCAGCGGCGAGCCACCTCACACGTCCGCGAATTCTTCATCCGTCGGATCACCTCCTTCCCTGTGTCCGACGAGCGTAGATCCGGCCGGGAACGAGCGGCAAGGGAATTACGCCGTGGGCGCGACAGGTCCGGCGGTAGGTTGACCCGGTGATCAGCGCGCGACGACTCGGGCCCGAGGACTGGGAGATCTGGCGGGGGCTGCGCCTGCGCGCGCTCGACCAGGCACCCGAGGCCTTCGGGACCACCCTGGAGGAGGCGGTCGGAGCCGACTCCCCGTCCCACTGGCGCGCCGCGCTCGAGGGGGCGATGACCGGCTTCGTCGTGGAGGACGACGGTGTGCCGGCCGCGATCGGGAGGCTCCTGATCGAGGTGGACCCCGATGCTCCCGTGGAATTGATCTCGGTCTGGGTGGATCCCGCCCACCGGGGCCGCGGCCTCGGCCGGGCGCTGATCGCCGCGGCCCTCGACCACCTGGCCGCACGCCGCCCCGGCACCCGCCTGCGGCTCGCGGTCGTCGAGACCAACGCTCCCGCCCGCCGGCTCTACGAGTCCTGTGGGTTCGCGGTGATCGGACCCAATCCGGAGGACGATGCCGAGCTGCTCATGGAGCACGCGGGCGCTCGGTAGACTCCCCGCCATGAGTTCTGCCCCGAACAACGACCTGGTCCTCCGGCCCTTCGAGGGGCTGCCGAACGAACAGGACCTGGTGGCGATGCGCCAGCTGATCCCCGCGGCGACCATCACCACGGCCACCACTGCCGAGCACGGCGGACAGAGGGTCACCCTCGCCACGATCCTGCCGATGAACTGGCCGGCGATCCGCCGGTCCGACGGCTCGGTCGTGGTGGGCCTGCAGGCGAGCGTGCCCGGTGGGGACCTCTCGCGGGCCTTCGGACAGGCGATCGTGCAGGCCCTCGCCGAGGAGCCCGGGTCGCCGGTGCCCGCGGTCGAGCTCGCCGCCGATTCCCCGCGGCTGCAGGACGTGCTCGAGGTGAGCGGCGGCCTCGACATCGAGGTCCACGACTCCTTCGAGTTCTGGGTGGACCCCGACGCGGACCGCACGCCCGAGGTCGAGGCGTCCCTGCGCGAGTCCAACGACAAGATCATGCCGACGGCCCCCGTCGAGGGTCTCGAGCACGCCTACTGGGTCGACGCCGGCCCCAAGGAGCACCTGCGCTGGGTCCTCGACGCCGATGAGGACCGGGTGATCGACGCCGTCGCCCGCCTGCACGCGCGCCGCGAGTCCGGCATCGCCGAGGGCACCAAGTACGTCGGCTCCTTCCGGGCCGAGGGGATGACGATCCCCGTCTGGGACCTGCCCTCGGGCTTCGGCGCCGAGGGCGTCGAGGAGCACGCGGAGGCCTTCCGGACCCGCTTCCTCGAGGCCCTGGAGACCACCGAGCCGCTGAGCGTGCTGGAGCGGCGCGCCCGCGGCGGCATCGTCGCCCGGCAGGTGACGCTGCGATGAGCACGGAGGGTCCGCTCACCGCGGATCGCCCGTCGTCGGTCGCGGTCGTGATCCCGGCGAAAGACGAGGCCGACCGCATCGAGGCGACCGTGCGGGCTGCGCGGAGCATCGACCGCGTCGACGTCGTGGTGGTCGTGGACGACGGGTCCACGGACGCGACCTCGGCCGTCGCGACCGGCGCCGGTGCCCTCGTGGTGCGCCACCGCACCAATCGCGGGAAGGCCGCCGCGATGGCCACCGGCGCGCGCGTGGTCGCCATGCGCGAGGACGCCGAGGCGGCCGACGGCGGCGAGGACTTCCGCGAGGAGCTGCATGCCGAGCCGCGCGTGCCCGGCCACACCGGGCCGCTGCCCGTGATCTCCCCGAGCGCGCTCACCACCCGGGCCCTGCTGTTCCTGGACGGCGACATGGAGGACAGCGCCCGTAACGCGGCGCCGCTCGTGGATGCGGTGATGGACGACGGGGTCGACATGGCGATCGCCCTGCTGCCCCCGCAGGACGGCGCCGCGGGCTTCGGTGTCGTCGTGCGCACCGCGCGCAGCGGGATCCGCCGCGCCACCGGCTGGGAGCCCCGGCAGCCGCTCTCGGGCACACGGTGCATCACGCGCGAGGCCTGGGAGGCCTGCCAGCCCCTCGCCGGCGGCTGGGGCGTGGAGACGTCCTTGACGATCGACGCGCTGACCGGCGGCTTCTGGGTCAAGGAGGTGCCCTGCGAGCTGCGGCACCGGGCCACCGGCAAGGACTTCTCGGGGCAGCTCCACCGCGCCGCGCAGCTGCGCGACGTGACCCGGGCGCTGCTGCGCCGCCGCACGGTGCGCCCGCCCGAGGTCGACGAGGACGAGGATCCGGCGGGGCGCGACGAGTCCGTGCCCGACGTGTCCGTGGCGCCCGTCGAGAACGAGGCCGTCGAGGCCGTCGGGCACGAGCCCGTCGTGCCGGTAGAGCCCGTCGCGCAGGGCGTGCCGGTCGGGTCCGATCGTCACCAGCCCGTCGGCGACGGCGCCGAGCTCGACGCCGAACCGGAGGCCGAGGCCGAAGCGGCGGCAGCTGCTGAGTCGGAGACCCGTGCCGAGCAGGCAGAGCTCTCCGAGGAGCCGGACACCGTGCGGATCATGGGCGACGAGGCGGACCCCGCCGTCGCGGAGGGCCCCAGGCCCTCGGGACGACCGCGCCCGGACGGAGCCAGGGCCACGTTCCACGACGACGCGGATGCCTGGGGGACGATCACGCCGGAGCCGGAGCCGGAGCCGGAGCCGGAGCCGGAGCCGGAGCCGGGGCCGGAGCCGGAGCCGGCCGAGAGCTCCACCTCCGACACTCGCTGGGAGGATCTCCCGGTCACCGGGGATCTCGACCACGATCTGGCCCGCGACATCGACGGCGCCGACCTCGCCGCCCTGAACGGGGACCTGCGCGCCCTGCCGGTCGAGGGGGCTTTCGAGCCCGAGGACGTCGTCCTGCTCGCCGGGGCCGATCTGCACGAACTGGGCCGACGTATGCACGAGGCGCCCGTGGACGGGGCCTTCGCCCCCGAGCACGCGGTGATCATGGCCGCGCACCTCGCCCGGGAGGTGCCGCAGGTCCCGGAGCGGATCGCGCTGCCGATGGACCCGGGGGAGTACACCTCGTTCATCGTCCAGGCCGCGGTCGAGGCGGCCGACGCCGACGCGCGACGCGACGGCGGGGCCGGCGTCGTCTGAGACGTCGTCAGCCGCGCGCTGATCCCCGGGCGGCCGACGGCGATGGCTCCTCCGGTGCGGCCGGATCCGGCAGCATCGCCGTGATCAGCGCGAACGAGACCACCAGGGCGGCGAGCAGCAGCATCGCGCCGGTGTCGTTGGTGGCGTAGCCGATCCACGCGCCGATCCCGAGGGCGACCCGCACGGGACGTGCGACCGGGTGCTGCTCGTCGAAGGCAGCCAGGCGGTGCATCCCGGTGCGCTGCGGGATCAGCGAGCACACCCAGAGGACCATCGCGAGGACGAGCACGAACGCGAGCGGCCAGAACGTCGTCACCTGGTCGATGTTCTGCTGCAGCTTGCCGCCGACCACCGAGATCAGCTCCCCGGAGAGCACCTGGTCCACGAACCGACCCAGGTGCGAGCGCTGCTCGGGCGGGCGGGTCCAGTCGAGCAGCGAGACCCCGCCGACGATCACCACGGCGGCGACGGCGATGGTCAGCAGGTGCCAGGCGCGCACGCGGATCCCGCTCAGCATCAGGGCGAGCACCCCGATCGAGGGGACCAGCACGAACACGCTGCCGAAGTCCGCGCCCATCGTCGGCGCGGCGCTCACTGCCATCACCATCACACCGATGCCGATCACGGCCGGCACCCGGTGGCGGGGCCGGCGCAGGCGCGCGCACAGGGCGAGGAGAGCGATCATCGTGCCGGCCAGGACCATGCCCGACAGGTGGTTGGAGAGTCCGTAGAAGCGTCCGCCGCGGATGGCCTGGGCGCCGAGTGGCGCACCCAGCTGCAGGTGGGAACCGGTCGCCACCTCCAGCAGCAGCACCAGGGCGAGCAGGGCGCCGGCCACCCCGGGCGGCCCGTAGCGCCGTCGCCGCCAGGGCCCCAGCAGCGTGATCGCGCTGAGCACCAGGGCGATGCCCCACACCACCGCGGTCAGGGCGAGGGCGGGATGATCGGCGCGCCACCAGGGGACCGCCCCTGCCAGGATCCCGGCAGCGGGACCCAGCGGCAGGCATGCCAGAGCCGCGCGCGAGAAGGTGGCCGGGGTGCGGCGTCGGGCGAGGGAGGGCAGGAGCAGGACGAGCATGCCGAGCACGGGCAGCACGAGCCAGGAGCCGAGCGCCCAGAAACTCGCGCCGTCGACCTGGGCGTTCGCGGCCGAGCGGTCCGTCGCGAGCTGCACCCCCGAGGTGCCCTTCGCGACCTCGGCGCCCGAGGACGAGTCGGAAGAGGTGGTGGCGTCGGTGGAGGTGCCCTCGAGGACCTGCCCCGGCAGCCCCGAGGGGACGTCCTCGCCGTGGCTCGCGAGAACCGTCGGGACGATGTCGGTCAGCAGCACGACGCCCTCTTGGTGGGTGGACCCACTGGTCAGGGAGCCGCTGGCGAATCCGGAATCCATCACGACCTGCAACCGGCCGGGCCCCGGCGCCTCCGCGCGACCCTCCTCGACGGCCGGGGAGTCGGCGGGGTCGTAGGGCGCGACCGAGACCAGGAGCACCCGGCTCATCCTCGGGGAGTCGCAGCCGCCCTCGTCCGCGACCAGGTCACCGACCCGCTGATCGAGCTCGGCGAGCGCCTCCCCGCGCGCCGAGGAGGGGTCCACCGGATCCTCGTCGGCCCCGCGAGGTGGCAGCGCCCCGAGGTCCGCGACCTCCACACGGTCGGTGGATCCGGAGGGCCCGCCCGCTGTCGAGAGCAGATCCTTCGCCGGCTGCGGGGAGCGTGAGGCCGCGTGCGACTGGCTCGCGAGCCCGAGATAGCCGCTGTGCAGGGTCTCCATGCCCTGGCGCTTCGTGGGGGTCAGCGGGGTCATCGAGGAGATGCTCATCGCGGCGGTGCCGGACCGTTCGGCGAGGCATTGCAGGTGCGGCGTCTGCTCGCTGATGTCCTCCCAGGTCAGGCCCGCGATCGCGATCACCAGGCCGACCGGCTCCTTCGAGGGCCCCCGAGCGGGCTCGTCGGCGCGCGCGCCGGCAGGAGCCACCATCAGCGCGAGCAGGGTGACCACGAACGCGAGCACGAGGAGCCGTGACCTCACGGCGCGCACGGCGGACGTTCGAGGGGACGTCGGTGCGGGGATCACCCGTCAATCCTAGGAGAGGGGAGGTGAGCCCCCGGTGTGTCCGGGCCGGTACGGTCGGTCCGTGCACCTCGTCCCCCTCGAATCCCGTCACGCCGAGGCGATCCTCGCGGGACAGGACGACGCGCTCGCCCGGGAGGTCTTCGGTCGGCGCTGGGAGCGCGGTGCCCTGATCGCCTTCCTGCACCGGGTCGAGAACTGGACCGCCGACGGGCCCTTGCGGGAGTTCGCCGCGGAGGATGCCGCCGGAGGGGGTTCGACGGGTGGGCTCGTCGGCGGGGGAGGGCTCCACCTCGTCGGCCACGGCCTCGAGCGGGGGCAGGCGGAGCTCACCTACTGGGTCCTGCCACCGCATCGGGGGCGCGGGCTCGGCACGGAGATCGCGCGCTCGCTGGTGGCACATGCCGCGAGGGAGCCCCGCATCGCCGAGGCCGTCCTGCGGATCGCGCCGGAGAACCACGCCTCCCAGGCGGTGGCTCGCGCACTCGGTGCAAGGTGCACGGAGCCCCCCGAACGCCACCCGGCCGACGTCGCTCGCACCGTCGAGCGCTGGGTGCTGAGCACACCGCTCCCACCAGGCGGGGTGGTGCCGAGCGGGACAGCCTCCGGCCACCGGGCCGCCCACTAGTGTGAGGCGATGATCCGGCTGACAGCCCCTGACCCTGCTCGCTTCGAGGCCTGGCGCGACTGCCTGCTCGACTTCGCGGGCGGCCCCGTCGACGGCTCCGGATACATCGCAGGGCAGGTCCCGGAGCCCACCCGGGACGAGTTCGT
This sequence comes from Brachybacterium endophyticum, assembly GCF_003130585.1. Taxonomy (GTDB): domain Bacteria; phylum Actinomycetota; class Actinomycetes; order Actinomycetales; family Dermabacteraceae; genus Brachybacterium; species Brachybacterium endophyticum. Next base: position 614,737 of record NZ_QFKX01000001.1, read on the forward strand.
GCGGTACCTCTCCGCGAGGTCCGGCGAGGAGGACCCCTCGGTGCCGCTCCCACCCGGGCGCGTGCGCTGCTCGAACCGGTGGATCATCGAGGACTCCTGGGAGGACGGCGGCCCGGTGCTCGGGTTCCTCTCCATCCGACACGTGCTCAACGACTTCCTGCTCCGTCTGGGTGGCCATATCGGCTACTCCGTGCGACCCTCACAGCGCCGCAAGGGCATCGCCTCCGGCGCGCTGACGGCCGGACTGCAGGAGGCCCGCGAGCGGGGGATCGATCCGGTGCTCGTCACCTGCGAGGAGGGCAATCTGGCCTCTCGCCTCACGATCGAGCATCGCGGCGGACAGTACGAGAACTCGATCGAGGACCATCGCCGGTACTGGTTCGGTGCGCCTCCGTGGCCGAGCGACGTGGGCATGGGCTGAGCCGCTCCGGCGGTGGACCGACCGGTTCCCCCTGGACCGACCGGCTCCGCACCGCGGCCTGCGGATACCCTGCCTCCATGCGCTTCGGATACCTCGGCCCCGAGACGACCTTCACCCATCAGGCGCTCCTGCAGGCCCTCGAGCAGGCGCCCGAGGAGCTCAGCGAGAACGCCGAGCTGGTGCCCTTCACCTCGGTCGCGACGGCGACCAATGCCCTGGTGGAGGGGGAGATCGATGCGATCACCGCCCCGATCGAGAACTCCGTGGAGGGCGGCGTCTCCGGCACGCTCGACGTGCTCGCCTCCCACGACCGGATCACGATCGTCGCCGAGCAGATCGTGCCGATCACCTTCGTCCTGGCGGCCAAGAAGCCCATGGACCTGGCCGACGTGCGCGAGGTCGCCTCCCACACGCACGCGCAGGCGCAGGTCCAGGGATGGATCCGCGAGCACCTGCCCGACGTCGCCATCGAGCCGGCGTCCTCGACGGCCGGCGCCGCCAGCACGCTCGCCGAGGCCACCGAGGAGGAGGCCGCGGGACGCGCCGCGATCTGCTCCCCGCTCGCCGCCGAGCACTTCGGTCTCGAGGTGCTGGCGAGCGGCATCGAGGACACCGTGGGCGCCCAGACGCGCTTCGTGATCGTCACCCGCAATCATCGGATCCCCGCGCGCACGGGCGCCGACAAGACCACGCTCGTCGTCCATCTGCCGCACAACCGCTCGGGCGCGCTGCTGGAGATGCTCGAGCAGTTCAGCGCCAACGGGGTGAACCTCTCGCGGATCGAATCGCGCCCCATCGGCGACACCCTGGGCCGGTACTCGTTCTCGATCGACGCGGAGGGGCACCTGGAGGATCGCCGGGTCGCGAGCGCTCTGCGGGGTCTGCATCGCATGTGCCCCAAGGTCATCTACCTGGGGTCCTATCCGCGCGCGGACCGCCTGCGCATAACGGTCGACGCCGCCACGGCCGACTCCTCCTACGACGACGCCAGCAGGTGGGTCGCCGACCTGGGACGGTTGATCAGCTCGCAGGAGTGAGCGCGGCGTTCCGGCTCAGATGTGAACCCGCGGGCGCCGGCCCGCGAGTGCCGCCCCGCAGGCGTCGACCCACAGGCGCCGCCCCGCAGGCATCGACCCGCGGGCGCCGACCCGGGGGACGGCCTGACCCTCAGGACTTCTCCGCGGCGCCCTGCTGGGTCTGGGTCTCGACGGGGTCGGAGCCGGAGACGTGCGGGCCGATCCGTGCTGCCTCGTCGTCGCTGGCGCGGTCCTCGGGACGGGCGGGCGTGCGCATCATCAGGGCGCCGGGGTCGACCTCGGCGAGCAGGTGGGTGGCCCGGCCCTCGGTGTCGCCGTCGAGCTGCACCGGCTGGGGCTTCGAGGTCACCAGTCGCACGCTGGTCGTGAGCGCCTGCTCCATCGTGGACAGCTGCGGCCGCGGGTTCACCGCCGGACGCACGAGCCGGGCGATGATCTGGCTGAGTCCGGCGGCGCCGCGCCAGGAGAGCACGAGCACGTCGAGCCGGTGGTTGTCGGAGACGGCGTCGGGCATGAGCGTGATCCCGCCGGGGAGGCGGCCCACGTTCCCGATCAGCACCGTGCGCGCCTCCATGTCGGCCTGGCGACCGGAGGGGAGGGAGACGCTCACCTCGAAGGCGCGCCCGGTGATCTTGTTCAGCCCCGCCACCACGTAGGCGGGCCAGCCGATCCGGCGCTTCATCTTCGCGTCGGTCGCGCCGATCACCTCGGCGTCGGCGCCCACGCCGGCGATCACGAGGAAGGCGCGCTTCTCGGCGTTCTCCAGCGCGTCCTCGCCGTCGCCGATGCGCATCCAGCCCATGTCGACGAGGCTGTCACGGCCGAGCAGGGCGACCCGCAGGGCCTTCTCGAGGTCGTCGAGCGGAAGGTCGAGATTCCGCGCGAGCAGGTTGCCGGTGCCCACGGGCAGGATCGCCATCCGGACACCGGTGTGGGCGAGCGCCGCGGCGACCTCCCGCACCGTCCCGTCACCGCCCGCCGCGATCACCAGGTCCGCGCCGTCCTCGAGGGCCTGTACCGCCTGCCCGTACCCGGGGTCCTCGCGCGTGGTGTCCAGGAAGTGGACCTCGATGCCCGCCAGACGGTCGGCCAGAGTGCGTACCCGCTCGCGGAAGAGTTCCGGATCATCGTGCTTGCTCGGGTTCATCACGACGGCGAGATGGGAGAACAGGGGGCCTTCGTCGACCTCTCCGAGCCCCGTGCTCCGGCGTCGCGTGAGCTCGTCGACCGCTCGGCGCTGGGCCTTCACGTTCACGATCGCCACCACGAGCAGGACGACGACGATCAGGATGAGGGCGATCGCGATGATCGCGAGCACAGCGGTCAGATCCATGGTCAGAGACTACTGGGCACTCCTCGGGACCCGGGCACGCAGGAGCGGCTGGTGAGGGATGTGACCCACCCGGGTCAGCCGCCGTCGGCGCCGTCGACGCCGCTCGTCCCGTCGGAATCCTTCCGGTCGCCGATGTCGGATCGGGCCCGAGGTCTGCGCAGCGGCGGGGCGGTGCTGGTGTACGTGCGCCCGCTGGGTGTCGTCAGGGCGAGCGACCTGTCCGCAGCCGGCGCACGGCCGGATCTCGTCACCCTGGCCGTCCAGCCCGGGACCTCCATCAGGTAGTTGCAGGCCTCGCAGCGTCCGGTGCCGTTGTCCGTGGTCGTGGCGCCGCCGTCGGCATGCCTCTCGACGTGGTCGAGGTGGCGGATCCTCGCCCCGCACCACGGGGTGCGACAGCGCTGGTCGGCGAGGCGGATGAAGCGGCGGTCCTGGCCGGTGAAGCGACGGCGCCGGGCATCGGCATCCGTCAGCTGCCCGATGACCGGATCGGTGTACAGACGGCGGACGAAGCGTCGGCCGGGGCCGTCACTGTCGGCGCGGCCATCGCCGGACTCCTGGGCATCACCGCCCAGGGCGAGCCTTCGCGCGATCTCGGCGGGCACCGGAGTCCCCTCGATCCAGGCCGCCTCGCGCCCGTCGCCGAGCAGGGCCTCGTCGGTCATCAGCAGCTGGATCTCGACGTCCACCTCGTCGGCCGCGTTGAGTCCGGTGACCCGGGAGAAGAGCGCCTCGGTCATGTGCCGACCGCGGCCGCCTGCCTCACCTCTCGCACGCGCGGAGCTCGCCGCGTCGTCGAGCGCCTTGTACACCGCGATCCCCTCGACCATCGGCATCAGCGCACTGAGGTGCACCATCGCATCGGATGCGGGGCGGATCGTGACGCGGCTGTCCGCTGCCTCGTGCTCGTGGCGCGCGAGGGCGGCACGCTGGTCGATCTCGTCGGCGCGGGCCCTGGCCAGGGCTCCTGCGCGCGGGGGCGAGAGGGTGGGCAGCTGTTCGGCGATGTCACGGTCGACCTGCGCTCGGTCCTCGTCATCGAGGCAGAGCGCCGCCTTGGCCACCTCGTCGGCCGTCCAGGAGCTGATCTCGCCGCGAGCCAGCAGGTCGAGGGTCGAGGGCATCGAGTCCACCACGACCCGTTCGAGGGCGAGCTTGTTCGCCGTGCGGGCGGGGGAGGAACGGCGGGCCAGGGCGATCTCCTGGGGCACGCCCTTTCCGAGGTCCTGACGCGGAATGCCGGCCGCCCGCTGCTGGGCGATCCTGGCCTCACGGAAAGCGACCGACGCCCGCATCTGGGTGGCGCCGGTGAGCGCGAGGATCCGTTCGCTCGTCTCGATCGTCCCGAGCAGCGCGTCGAGATCGGCGGGCTGCTGCGACGCGGGATCCGCGAGGGAGGTGTACGCCTCCTCGATCAGAGCGTGCGCCCGCGCGAGCTTCTGCTGCGGATCCTCTGCGACCTCCGGAGCGGCCGGCAGCGCGAACGACGGGGCCGACATGTGGTCGAGCGCGGCGAACTCCGCTTCCTGCCCGGACGCCGCCGCCCGGTGTGCTGTCGTGTGATCACGATGCGCCGCCTGTGCGCTCATCCCGGTCACCTCCGCCCGTCCAGATCCGGTCTTCACCTGCGTTTCTCTTCGTCGCCACCCACGTTAGGGCGCCGCGGCGAGCGGTGGGACGACTGCCCGCCGGATGTGGAGAACCCGGCTGGGGGAGGACCCGCGCGGATACGGACACTGACGAGACCCCGGAACTCGAACCTGAACCCGGACGCGAACCCGAACACGAACCCGAACCCGGACACACCTGGCATCCCCCTTTCCCAGCCCGATCACCGCCTCCGATCACGCCGTCCTCCCCACCCCGTCGTCCCCACCCCGTCAGATCACCCCGCCGCCCCCGGTACGCTGGAGGCATGATCGATCTGCGGCTCCTGCGCGAGAATCCCGACCTGGTCCGTGACGCCCAGAAGGCCCGTCGGCGCGACCCCTCCACCGTGGATGCCGTGCTCGAGGCCGATGCGCGCTGGCGCGAGGCGACCACCTCCTTCGAGAACGCGCGCGCCGAGCAGAAGTCCTTCGGCAAGCAGGTCGCGCAGGCCCAGGGCGAGGAGAAGCAGCAGCTGCTCGCGCAGGTCAAGGATCTCGCTGCACGCGTGAAGACGCTGCAGTCCGAGGCCGACGAGGCCTCCGCCGCCCGCGACCGCGCCCTGCGCGTCATCCCCAACGTCGCCGAGGGTGCCCCCGAGGGTCTCGAGGAGGACTTCGTCGTCCGCGAGACCGTCGGCGAGAACCCGACCTTCGACTTCGAGGTCAAGGACCACCTGGAGATCGCCGAGGGGCTGCGCGCACTCGACATGGCACGCGGCGCGAAGGTCTCCGGGGCCCGCTTCTACTTCCTGCGCGGCATCGGCGCCCAGCTCGAGCTCGCGATCCTCAACTCGGCGATCGACCAGGCCACGAAGGCCGGGTTCACGCCGATGATCACGCCCAGCCTGGTGCTCCCGGAGGCGATGGAGGGCACGGGCTTCCTCGGCGAGCACGCCGACGAGGTCTACCACCTCGACAAGGACGACGACCTCTACCTGGTGGGAACGAGCGAGGTCGCGCTGGCGGGCTACCACCGCGACGAGGTCCTGGACCTCTCGGACGGCCCGCTGCGCTACGCCGGTTGGTCGACCTGCTACCGCCGCGAGGCGGGGAGCTACGGGAAAGACACCCGCGGGATCATCCGCGTCCACCAGTTCCAGAAGGTCGAGATGTTCTCGTTCTGCCGGATCGAGGACTCCTACGAGGAGCACGAGCGCCTGCTGGACTGGGAGCGGGAGATGATGGCGCGGATCGACGTGCCCTACCGCATCATCGACACCGCCGCCGGCGACCTCGGCACGAGCGCGGCCCGCAAGTTCGACTGCGAGGCGTGGATGCCCAGCCAGGACACCTACCGCGAGCTCACCTCGACCTCGAACACGACCCAGTTCCAGGCCCGTCGGCTGAACATCCGTGAGCGCGCCGAGGACGGACTGCGCCACGTCGCGACTCTCAACGGCACGCTCGGGACCACGCGTTTCATCGCCGCGATCCTGGAGAACCACCAGCAGGCCGACGGGTCCGTGATCGTGCCCGAGGGGCTGCGGCCCTACCTCGGCGGCCGCGAGGTCTTCGAGGTGCAGGCCTGAGATGGGTCGAGGACGTTCCCGCACGCCCGGGGTGTGGCGTCGACTGCGCCGACGCCTGCCCTTCCCCCGTACGCCGAGGAGAGATGACAACCTCGTGGGCATGACCGACATCGATTCCGCGCCCGAGAGCAGCGCCGCGACCGAGCACACGCGCCGGAAGCTGCACCGGGCCCTCGAATCGCTGCGCGAGGGGACCCTGCTGTTCGGGCTCGATGTCGACGGGACCCTCGTGGACCACGACGGCGTCATGTCCGAGGGGGTGCACGACGCCCTGATCACGGCCGCGTCCGCCCACCGCGTGGTGATCGCGACGGGGCGTTCTCTCGGCGCCACGCTGCCGATCGCGCGGATGGCCGGGATCGAGCGCGGTTTCGCCGTGTGCTCGAACGGCGCGGTGACCGTGGAGCTCGACCCCGAGGCGGAGGACGGCTGGCGCGTGCTGGAGACTCGTGCCTTCCAGCCCGAGGAGGCCCTGAGCACGCTGCGCGAGGTCGCTCCTGAGGCCCACTACGCGGTCGAGACCGTCGACGGCGCCTTCTACGCCACGCCCGGATTCCAGGACGCGAGCTTCGGCGTCGAGGCCCGGGCCACCGAGCTCGACGACCTGCTCACCCTCGAGGCCGTGCGCGTGGTCGTGCACGTCCCAGACCTCACGCCACAGGAGTTCGCGCAGCTCATCGAGCAGTCCGGGGTGCACGGGGTGCAGTACGCGATCGGCTGGACGGCCTGGCTCGACATGGCCGCGCCCGGCGTCTCGAAGGCGACCGCGCTGGAGTCCGTGCGAGCCCGCCTGAACATCGAGCAGGGCCGCACGGTCTCGGTGGGCGACGGCTTCAACGACGTCGAGATGCTGCGCTGGGCCGGCGTGGGCATCGCCATGGGGCAGGCGGTCGACGGGGTCAAGGAGAACGCCGACCTGGTGACGCTGGACGTCTGGCACGACGGCGCCGCCGAGGTGCTGCGCAGCGTCGTCGACTGACGGGCCCGCGGGCCTCGCTCACCGCGCACGCCCCGCGGCGCTCAGGCCCTGACGTCGAGGATGACCTTGCCCAGGTGACCGCCCTGCTGCAGGACCTGGTGCGCCTCGCCCGCGCGCTCCATCGGGACGTGCGCCTGCACCGGCACCCGCACGCTGCCGTCCTCCAGCATCGGCCAGACCAGCTCACGGGTGAGCTGCAGGATCAGGTGCTTCTCGGCCGACGAGCGCGAGCGCAGCGTCGTGCCGATGACCCGCGATCGCCGCGCCATCAGCGCGCCCAAGTCGAGCTCCCCTCGGGGCCCGCCGATGGTGCCGATGACGACCAGCCGCCCGTGCTCGCGCAGCATGGACACGTTGTCCATCAGCGTCGGCCCGCCCACGACGTCCAGGATCACGTCGGCACCGCCGGCCTCGCGGACGGCGGCGGGCACATCGGCGGTCCGACGGTTCCAGGCGAGGTCCGCGCCGAGCTCACGGGCCGTGGCAACGGCCTTGTCGGAGCCGACGGTGGTCCAGACCTGCAGGCCCAGGGCGCGGGCGAACTGCAGGGCGAAGGAACCGATCCCGCCGGTGCCGCCGTGGACCAGGAGCGTCTGCGGCTCGGGGGCGGGCTCGCCCTGGAGACGCGGCCACGGAGAGCTGGAGCCGCCGCCGGGCTGGAGGTCGGCTTCGACCACGAGGTTGGAGACGACGGTGGCCGCGACCTCGATCAGGCCGGCGGCATCGCGCAGGTCCAGGTCCGAGGGGGCGGGCAGCAGCTGCTCCTCGGGCACGGCCACCACCTCGGCGTAGCCGCCACCGGCGAGCAGGGCGACCACCGCTTCGCCGGTGTCGCGACGATGGCCCGAGACCTCGAGGCCGAGCAGCTCGGAGGCGCCTGGGGGCGGCGGGTAGTGCCCGGCGGCCTGGGCGAGGTCAGCGCGGTTCACGCCGGCCGCGATCACGTCCACCAGCACCTCGCCCTCGGCGGGGACGGGCTCGGGGAGGTCGGAGAGCTCGAGCTGGTGATCGTCGGTGACGGTGATGGCGCGCATGGACGCCACGGTACGCGGCCGCGCTGAGGACGGGACGCGGCCGGAATCGGAGGAATCACCAGGTATCGGAACGGTTCGACGGTTCGGGGGACCTTCGTGCTCGCCCGGTCTAGCGTGAGCGGCGATCCCGCGGGGTCCCCCGTCGGACGCACTCGAGGAGGAGTGATCGTGGACGAGCCGATGCACGACCGGGTCCGAGCAGATCGTGGCCCCGCAGACCGAAGCCGCCAAGACCGGACCCGCACCGACCGGGCCCGTCCCGACCGGATCCGCCCCGCTGACCCGCGCCCCGGACGACGCGCCCTGCTGGGAGCGGCTGCCTGCTCCGCGGTGGCGCTGCCCGCAGCCGCTGCCGCTGCTGCCCCGGCCGCGTCGGCCGCGTCGGCCGCTCCTGCCGCTCCCACCGGGTCGGGCCGAGCCGGAGCGCAGGTCAGCGGTGCTGAGCGGCGGCAGCGCGCCCGGCGAGCGGTCGAGGCGCTGCGCCTGAACTTCTCGCAGGACGCTCCGAGCGAGATGCTCTCCGAGCTGTACCCACGGCGCGACGGAGACCCCGACTACTCCTACTGCTGGCCGCTCTCGCAGGCGCGCGCGGCCGCGTGCGAACTGTCCTATGCGCTGCCGACCCCGCCACGGGCCGTGAACGCGTTCGTCGCCTCCCTCGAGCGTGCCCAGGAGGCCTACTGGTACCCGGCGGGAGGGGAGACCGACCTGCCGGGATACACCGCAGCCTGCGACGCCGAGCAGGGGCCCCACGGCGACATGTATTACGACGACAACGCCTGGGTGGGCCTGCAGGAGGTCGAGGAGCACCTGATGACGAACGGTCGTCGCGGTGACCTCGGCCGTGCCCGCGCCGTGCTCGAGCTGCTGCGCTCGGGGGAGGACACGGATCCCGACGCCCCCAGCCCCGGCGGCATCTTCTGGACGCAGGCGGGTGAGGAGAGCGGGCGCAACACCGTCTCCACGGTCCCCTCCGCCAAGCTGGCCCTGCGTCTGCACGTGCTCACGGGGGAGGACACGATGCTGCGCGATGCCCAGCGCTGGATGACCTGAACCCGCAACACACTGCTCTCGGCCGACGGCCTGTTCTGGGACAACATCGGGCCCGATGGCGCCATCGACCGCACGACCTGGAGCTACAACCAGGGCGTCCCGCTGGGGGCGGAGGTCCTGCTGTACGAGATCACCGGCCGGCAGGAGCACCGTGACCGCGCGATCGACCTGGCCGACGCCGTGGCCAGCCACTTCGGCCCCTACGAGGACGGTGGCGGGCTCGATCAGGAGCCGCTGCAGTTCGCTGCGATCCTGACGTCGAACCTGGTGATGGCCGAAGCCTTCATCGGTGATCGCATCCCCGGCCGCTCGATCGCGCGGGCCTACGCGGACCGGCTGTGGGGACGGCGAGATCCCGGCACCGATCTGTACGACGGCGAGAAGCGCGAGGGCGGGGATCGCCTGCACCTTCTGGACCAGGCGGGGTACGCGCGAGCGCTCGCCGTGGCGGCGCTGTCCGCGAAGAGCGCGCGGAAGCTGTGCTGATCAGCGCAGGTCCCTCTGCCCGCCGCGCTCGATGTAGGAGCGAGCGGACTGCTCGGCCTTGTCGATCTTGCGGCGGTGCTTCGGCGCGTACCGGCGGGCGGTGCCCGCCATGACGTCGGTCGCCCGCCCGGCCGCCTGACGTCCTCGGTCGGTCCGCAGAGCTGCTCGCGCGGTGTGGGTCAGTCGATTCAGTCGCATGAGCATCACACGACCAGCCGCAGCTGGACTGCGCCTGCGTGTGCGCCGGACGCTTCCCGAACCGGCGCCACCAGACCCCGCGAGCCGCTCTCGCATCATGGGTCCTTCGGGTCAGTCCCTCGGCGGATGCTCCGCGATGCAGAACAGGTTGCCCTCCGGATCCGCCAGCGTCGTCCACTGCACGTGCGGGTGCTCGTCCAGGACGTGCCATTTGACGGTGGCGCCGAGCGCCTCGGCACGTTCGACCTCCGACTCCCGGCTGCCCCAGGGGACGGTCAGATCGAGGTGGGCGAGCTGTCGCGCGGGGCGCTCACCCTCCAGGGGCTGGAAGAAGAGGCCGAAGCCCTGGGGCCCGGCGGGGGCGACGTAGACGCAGTCGCCGCCGGGATGGGTGTCGCCACCGGTGATCTGCGACCAGAACCGTGCGAGGTCGTAGGGATGCTGCGCCTCGGCGTTGTAGGCGCCGAGGGTGAGGGTCGTCGACGTGTTCATGTCCTGGAGCGTATCGACGACGACGGACGGATCCTGTCCTCGAACGGGAGAGCCTGTTGCATCCGATAGAGTCGTCCGGCAGCCGTGTGACGGCTGCCCGGAGGGATGACAGAGCGGCCGAATGTGGTGGTCTTGAAAACCACTGTGCAGTGATCCTGTACCGCGGGTTCGAATCCCGCTCCCTCCGCCGTTCCTCCGCTGCTCACCCGAAGTAGATCGGGTGGTGCGCGGCGCAGCCGGGGTTGAAGGGTGCGGCGCACCGCGGGCAGGCATCCACGGCCGTGTACTCGGCGATGGTGAGTTCGCGCCGGCACGCGCCGCACAGCACGGCGTGCACGTTCTCGGACCCCTCCGGCCACGGCCGCGAGGGATGATCGGCGGTCTCCTCGTGGCACAGGTGGCAGGGGTAGTACTCGCCGCAGCAGGCGAAGCGGATCGCGATGATGTCCAACGGCGTCCGGTAGTGGATGCAGCGGGTGTGGTCGTCGACGGTCGGGCCGTGCACGTCGGGGGTCATCGCACTCCTCGTGCTGTCAGGGCCTCCCCGAGCTCGTCCGCGTGCTTGAGCGCGAGGATCAGGAACGGCACTGCGAAGCGCCGCAGGCTCGGTCGGGCGCTGCGGGCCCGCTGGGCCTCGCGCACCTGGCCGGCGGCGCGGGTGAGCGCGGGCACCGTGTTCAGGGTGACGGCCAGCAGCAGGGCGACGCGCTGCGGGTCGATGCGCAGGCGGGAGAGCGGCGAGAGGCCGCGCTCCATCGCATCGAGCAGGTCGGTGGTGCGCGTGGTCAGGGCCAGCAGCGCCGCGATCGAGATCAGGGCGGCGATCCGGGTGGTGTTCACGAGGGCGGGCCCCGGGCCCAGGAAGATCAGCTGGCCGACGGCGGTGACGATCAGGATCCAGCGCATCGCCACCAGCTGTCCGAGCAGAACGCGAAGGCCGATGCCGGGCACCGCGTAGCAGGCCAGGCAGAGCGCGGCGGGGATCGTGGCGGTCGGCCGCCCCCAGGCCTGCGGCAGCAGGGAGATCGCGAGCACCAGCGCCGCCAGGACGAGGGCCTTGCGTCCGGTGGCGAGCAGGTGCCACAGGCTGCTGCCGGGCCGGTAGAGCGTCACCATCGCAGGCTCTCCTCGTAGGCGGCGATGACCTCGGCCGACGCGCCGACGGCCGCGACCCGGCCCTCGGCCACGTACACGGCGCTCTCGCAGCGGCGGGCGAGTGCGAGGTCGTGGGTGACCAGCAGAAGACGGTGCGCACCCTCGGCGAGGAGATGGTCGGCGACGTGGCGTGCGTTGCGCGCATCCAGGTAGGCGGTCGGCTCGTCGGCGATCACCAGCTCGGGGCTGCGCACGAACGCCCCGCAGAGGGCGAGCAGCTGCTTCTGCCCGCCGGAGAGGTCGTGCGAGCTACGGTCCGCGAGATCGGAGAGACCGAAGCGCTCGAGCGCCGCCGTCACCCTCTCCGCCCGCTCGGCACGTCGGAGCCGGTCGCCGCGCAGGGAGAAGGCGACGTCCTCGGCGACCGTCGGCATCACGATCTGCGCATCGGGGTTGCTGAACACGATCGCGACCCGGCGTCGCAGCTCGGCGGCCTGACGCCGGGGATCGAGCCCCAGCACCTCGACCGTGCCGGAGGAGGCGGGGAGCAGCCCTCCGACCAGGCGCGCGAGGGTGGATTTCCCCGAGCCGTTGTCACCGAGGACCGCCGTCGTCCGGGCATCGAGGGTCAGCGAGACGTCCCGCAGCGCCTCGACCTCGCCCAGTCGCACGCTCGCGTCCTCGAGCACGATGCCGTTCATGCGACGACCTCCACGACGGCCGCGACGCCCATCCCGCCGCCGACGGAGGCGGCGGCGACCCCGAGCGTCCCGGGCCTCGCGCCGCCGCGGACGAGGCGGCTGAACAGGCGCACCACGCTCACGGCACCGCTCGCGCCCCACGGATGGCCGAGCGCGAGGGCGCCGCCGTCGGCGCACACCCGCGGGTCGTCGTCGGCGAGGTCCAGCCGTCCCAGCACAGCCAGGACCTGGGCGGCGAACGCCTCCACGATCTCGACCGCCGCGATCTGGTCGATGCCGACGCCGGCGCGCTCGAGAGCCGCGGTGATCGCGGGCGCCGCACCGACCCCGGGCAGGGCCGGGTCGCAGCCGACGACCGCGTGGCCGCGGATCGCGAGGCCGGGGACCCCGGGCGCCGCCCGGCGGGGAAGGAGCGCGACCGCCGCGGCGCCGTCGCTGATCCGCGTGGCGGTGCCGGCGGTGACGGTGCCGTCCGCTGCCAGCGGGGTCAGGCGTGGCAGCAGGGCCTCCGCGCGGCCGATCGCGTCGTCGTCCGTGGCGCTCCCCAGGGGGACGAGCTCCGCGTCGAAGCGTCCGGATTCGTGTGCGCTGCGGGCGCGCCGGTGGCTGCGGGCCGCGTACGCGTCCTGCCGCGCGCGGTCGATGCCGTCGTGCCGGGCGAGCTCGTCGGCCGCTGCGGGCATGTCGGGGTCCGGCCGACCGGCGGGAGCGAAGGGCGCGCGGGCATACGTCACCCCGTCGATCGAGCGCACCGGCGCGGTCGACGCGCTCTCGACGCCGCCGGCGAGCCGTGGACGTTCGTCGCCCGCACCGATCGCCGTGGCCGCGTCGATGATCGCGGCGAGCCCGCTCCCGCACTGCCGGTCGACGGTCGCACCGGTCACCTCGGGACCGAGGCCCGCGGCGAGAGCCGAGACGCGGGCGGGGTTGCCACCGGGTCCCGTGCAGTTCCCGAGCACGACGTCGGCCGGGTGGAGCCCGTGCCCGAGCGCGGCAGAGGCATCGGCGCTCACCACCTGCAGGACGGGCCCCACGAGCTGCTCGACCCGCAGGTCCGCGAGCGCCCGGCCGCGGGTGGCGATCGGTGTGCGCCGGGCGGCGATGATGACGGCTTCATCCGGCACGGCGGGTCACCTCCCCGTCGAGGACGAGGCGCAGCGCCTCCGCGCGGGCCAACTTGCCGGCCGGCGTGCGCGGGACCTGTCCGGTGAACCAGAGCCGGGGGCGGCTCGCCGGGGTGAGTGCGGCCTCGGCGGACCGGCGCAGGTCCGGATCGTGCGTTGCCTCCGACTCGACCTCGACGAGGGCCGCGACCAGGTGACCCACGGCCGCGGCGGGGACCCCGAAGACCACGGCGTCTGCGATACCGGGAACGCTTCGCAGGGCCGCCTCGACCTCCTCGGGGACCACGGTCGCCGAGGCGGTGAGGATGGCCCCGTCGGCGCGGCCGCGCAGTCGCAGCACGCCGCTCTCGATCTCGGCCAGGTCGCCGACGGTGCACCACGCACCGTCCGTGCGCAGCGGCGCGGGCCGGCCGAGGTATCCGAGCGCAGCGTAGGGACTGCGCACCCACAGCTCACCGTCGCGGATCTCGAGGTCGACGCCGGGGAAGGGGCGCAGCCCCGTGCCGTCGTCGACGGCCACGAAGGACAGCTCGGCCGCCCCGTAGTAGGCGATGACGCGGATACCGTGCGCCTCGGCCGCCGTGCGCAGCGCGGGGTCGAGGTCCGAGCCGCCGACGAGCGCGGTGCGCACCGTGAGCGGATCATCCGAGGCCAGCAGCGCGCGCAGACCCTGCGGCGTCCCGTGGACGGCCGTGGGGGAGTGGCCGGCCCTGCTGCGTCCGGTTCCGTCGTCCTCGGATCCACCGCCTCCGGTCCGGCCGAGGACCGGACGCGGACCGCCGTCCTCGGCGTGCGCCAGGGAGAACAGGGTCAACGACGACGAGGCGGGTGCGGGCAGCAGGACCTCGTCCTCCGGGCCCGCCTCCAGCAGAGCGGTGACGGCGGGGAAGGAACGGCTCCAGGACTCCGCCGTCCGCACGACGATGCGCGGCGCCCCGCTGCTGCCCGAGGTGAGGGCCGCCCATGCCGTTCCTTCTGGAAGGGGAGCGCTCGCGGCCAGGTCACGGACGGAGCCCCACTGCTCGTCGGACCAGCGCTCGTCACCGATCAGCGGCACGTCGCCGTCGGCGCGCACCGCGCGGAGACGCTCGAGCACCTGCTCCTGGGGTGCTCGCAGCGGGACGATCCGTGTCATCGCCCGCTTCCGACCGGCCGGCTCCCGACCGCCTGGCTCCGGGCCCCCTCGGAACGGCGTCGCGAGGTGCGTGCCCACTCCCGCCGGAAGGCGCGCGGGTACGCGCGCACCAGCGTCCTCACCACGAGGGTGGCGATCACGGCCTTGATCAAGTCACCGGGGACGAACACGAGGCTCTGCAGCGCGGTCGACCCCAGCGGCAGATGGGTGACGGCGCTCTGCACGGGGATGCCGATCGCGTAGACCGCACCGATGCCACCGACGACGATGCCCAGCAGCGTGCGCCACCACACCGGCTTGCGGGCGCCCGCGTGCACGATCAGACCGATCACGAAGGCGCCGAGGATCCAGCCGAGAGCGAATCCGCCGGTGGGTCCGATGAAGACCGTCGCGCCACCGCGCCCTCCGGCGAGCAGCGGGAGGCCCGCGGCGACCAGTGTGAGCAGCGCGGTCATCGACAGCGCCCCGAGCCACGGGCCCAGGATCGCCCCGGCCAGCATGACCCCGAGCGTCTGGGCGGTGATCGGCACGGCGCCGAACACCGAGAAGCCGCCCGGCAGTCCCAGCACCGCGACGATGCCGGCGAACACCGCCACCCGGGCCAGGTCCGTGGCGTCCACACCTCGTCGCCCTCTGGGCCTTGCTTCGTCCACGCGCACTCCCGAACCGAACCTGAACGCCGTTCAGGTGAACGGCGTTCAGTAGAGTAGCGCCGTGGCTGAGCAGCGGACAAACCTGAGCCCCCGGCGCACCCGACGCTCGCGGGCCGACATCGTCGAGGCCGCGCTCGGCATCCTGGAGGAGCAGGGGCTCCCGGACCTGACGATGCGCCGCCTGGGCGAGGTGCTCGACCTGCAGGCCAGCGCCCTCTACTGGCACTTCACGAACAAGCAGAGCCTGCTGGCCGCGGTCAGCGAACGCATCCTCGCGCCGGTCACCGCGGGCGGGTGGGAATCAGGATCGCTGCGCGACGCGGTGATCGAGGCGGGGACACAGCTGCACGAGTGCCTCCTGGCCTGGCGCGACGGTTCCGAACTGGTCTCCAGCTCGCTCGCACTCGGGCTGATCGACGCGCCGCTCCACGAGCCCCTCATCGCGACCGCCCGACGCCTCGGGGCGCCGGAGGCCCTGGCTCGCACCGCCGCGGAAGCGGTCACGCACTTCGTGATCGGGCATGCCTTCCACGAGCAGCAGCAGCGTCAGGCCGCACGGCTCGGCGCGCTCGCGGCGTCGCGACCCGGGGCGGCGCCTGAGCATCCGGAGACACCCTCGACACCACCGTCGGAGTTCTCGGCGGGACTCGAGCTCATCGCGGCCGGGGTCGAGGCTTCGGTGGGCGCGTCCCCCGCATGAGACGGAGTCGTGCCCGGTTCCTTCCTCTCGCCTCCCGACGGAGGCAGGAACCGGGCACGACGGCCATGGGGCGGAGCGACAGGGAGTCGCTCCGGCGTGGGTCAGCTCCCTTCGGGGAGCTCGCCGAGCAGGTAGGTCACCATGTCGTTGCCCCGCACGGCTGTGCCGTACCAGGTGGTGGTCACGCGCGTCCCGCCGGAGGGGTAGCTCACGCGACCGACGATGGTCTTCCCGTCGTTCATCAGCGACACGTCGCGCACGCGGACGGGGTTCGGCCCGTCTTCGCCGAAGCTGAAGCCGACGGCGTTGGAGATGATCGTGGTCGCCTCCTCCATGGTCACGTCGGCCGGGGACTCCGCGAGGGTCGCAGACTCGACGATCGACGCCTTGGGGGGCAGGAGGACCGACCAGCCGCGCGTGCCGAGGACGTGGAGGAGCAGCGCTCGTGACTGAGGGTTGGCGGTGCGGACGAGCTGGGCCTCGGCCAAGGTCTCGATCCCGTCGTCGTCGGCGAAGCTCACCGAGACCGGCCCCCCGTCGAGACGGGCGGTCTCGGAGACCTCGATGTCGTACTGGTCCACCTGCGGGTCCTCGCCGTAGGGGGTGAAGTTGACGACGCCGTCGGCCTTCTTGATGTTCGCCGGGCTAAGCTCGGCGATCGGTCCCGAGTCGTACAGCACTGCGTGGGACGAGATGTAGCCGTCGAGCTTGGAACGCAGGGGATCGGTGAAGATCGTTCCCTCCCAGCTGTCAGGGAGCTTGACATCCCCCGTGCTCGACCTCGTGTGCTCCCCGCCCGGCCCTGCAGGGGCCGCCTGGGCCGAGGTGACCAGGCCGGTGCCGGCCAGGGCGCCCCCGGTGAGTGCGAGGGAGGAGCGCAGGAACGCGCTGCGACTGATGGTGCGGGTGCTGCGTGCGGGGGTCATGACGGTTCCTTCCGTGATGAGGGGAAGAGATGTCGGCCGATTCGCGAGGCGATCACCGTGCCGCTGTCATGACCAACTCTTTACGAGTGCTTGACCGGAGTCAAGGGTAAGAATCAGGCGCTGCGAGGTCTTCGCAGGTCACTCCTAAGAAATTAGTTCCACCATGAGCGTGTCAGAACAAAATAAGTTCCGTCGCGCGAGCACCGGGCTGGCCGATGGTGGTCGCTCCTGTGGGGTCGGCGCGTTGTGGGTGCCTGGTCAAGCCGGGGCGTCGTCGTCCGCTCGGGGCAGAGTCGTACCCGGTTCCTCCCTCTCGCCCCCCGACGATGGGCAGGAACCGGGCACGACGTTCATGGGCCGGGGCGGCCGAGCGCCGCCCCGGGATGGGTCAGCTCCCCTCGGGGAGCGCGCCGAACAGGTACGCCCAGCCGCCGTCGCCGCCGACGGCGGTGCCGTACCAGGTGTAGCGGAGGTCGCCGCCGTCGAGGCGGTACCTGACGTCGCCGACGATGTGCTGGCCGTCGTCCAGGACCTGGACGTTGCTCACGCGTGCCGGGTTGTCGCCGTCCTCGGCGAAGCTCAGCGCGACGGCATTGGCGAGCATCGTGCGGGCCATGCTCTTCGTGACCTGCACGGGGGAGTCGACCCGGGCGAGATCCTTGACGATCGGGGCCATCGGGGGGGAGGTCGATCGACCACCCCTGGGTGCCGACGATGTGCAGCAGAAGGCCTCGTGTGTGCGGGTCGGCGGTCTGGACGAGCTGCACCTCGCCCATGATCTCGATCCCCTCGCTGTCGGCGAACCGCACCGACACCGGCCCGCCGTCGAGGCGCACGGTATCGAAGACCTCGACGCTGTACTTCTCCTCCATCGTGTCCGTGCCGTACGGCAGGAAGTTCACGAAGCCGTCGGCCTCCTCGACCTTCTTAGCGCTGAGCTCGTCGATCGGCCCCTCGTCGTAGAGCGTCGTGAAGCTGGCGACGTACCCGTCGAGCTCGGTCGGCAGGGACTGGGTGAAGACCGTCCCGTCCCAGCTGCCGGGGAGCTCGACGCCCTTCCCGCCCGACGTCGTGTGCTCGCCACCCGACCCCGTAGGGGCCGCCTGGGCAGAGGTGACCAGGCCGGTGCCGGCCAGGGCGCCACCGGTGAGAGCGAGGGACGAGCGCAGGAATGCGCTGCGGCTGATGGTGCGGGTGCTGCGTGCGGAGGACATGACGGTCCCTTCCGTGGTGAGGGGAAGTGCTGTCGGCCGGATCGCCGGGGCGAAGCCGTGCCGCTAACGTGACCAAGCCTTTACGAAGGCTTGACTCAGGTCAAGCGGGAAATTCTCCCCCGAGAGCATCTCCGCAGGTCAATGCTGAGAAATTTGTTCCATCGCCCGCGTGTCGGAACGAAGAGACTTACGTGACGCACGTGACACAGAGGGATGTCGGGTGACGCAGAGTCGTGCCCGGTTCCTCCCTCTCGCCCCCCGACGGTGGGCAGGAACCGGGCACGACAGTCATTGTCCGGGGCGAGATGTCGCCCCGGTGGGTCACTCGGGGAGCTGCCCGAAGATGTACGCCCAGCCTTCGTAGCCCGGCACGGCGGTGCCGAACCAGGTGTGCTCCTCGAGGGCGCCGTCAACGGGGTAGCTCACCGTTCCGGAGATGTGCTGGTTGCCGTCGCTCCGCCGGAGGTTGGTGACCCTCGCCGGGTTGTCCCCGTTGGTCTGGAAGCTGAATCCGACGGCGTCCGCGAGCAGGTGGGATGCATCCTCCGCCGTGATCTGCGAGGGCGAGTCGACCGCGGCGCGGAACTCGACGATGGGTGTGCCCTTCGGGAGGGAGATGGTCTCCCAGTCGGGCGTCAGGATGTGCAGGAGCACGCCTCGGGCATCGGAGTTGGCCGTCTTGGTCAGGCGCGCCTCGGCCTGCACCTTGGTCCCTTGGTCTCCCGTGAGCACGACCCCGACGGGTTCGCCGTCGAGCTCCGCCACGGCCTCGGCGTGACCGGTGAACATCTCGTGCCCGTCCGACCCTTCGGGCATGAAACCGGCGACGGCTTCGGTCTCCACGAGCTGCTCAGGGCTGAGACTGGTGATGGGGCCGTCCTCGTACAGGGTCGAGTAGTTGTCGAGATACCCCCAGGAATTGCCGGGAACCGGCTCCGTGAAGACGGTGCCCTTCCAGCTCGCGGGCGGTGCGGCGACCGTCGATCCGGTCTCGGCGGCGCGGCCGACGGGTGTCGCGTGGGCCGACGTGGCGAGGCTGCCGACGCCGAGCGCGCCACCGGTGAGCGCGACGGTCGAACGCAGGAACGCGCCACGGGTGATGCCGTGAGTGCTGTGGTTCGTGGTCATCGTGATCTCTCCTCCGTGATGTGGGGAAGTGATGCCGGCGGGCCACCGGAGTGGCGCCTGCCGCGTGCATGACCAACCGTTGACCTTTGCTTGACCGGACTCAAGGGGCGAGTTTCGGGCATTTCGGCGCCGTTGCAGGTCAGGGCTAGGAAATTACTTTTGCAAGATGCGAGTTCTAGGGAGTGTTCTTTCGCGCTAGGGGCTGTGTGGTGGTGTCGTGGACGAGTGGAACGGTCTCGGTCGCCGGCGCTTCGGGGTGGCGCATCGGGGGTCTGCGCGCAGAGCGCCCCGCTCTCGCGGACGGGAGCGGGGCGCTCTGCGAAGGGTTCGCCGATGCGTCGTATCGGCGATCGGGTGGCCGCGGGAGAGGGCTCCCTGAGGGGTGTCCCCGGGGTCGGCTCGGAGCGCTCAGCTGTCGGGCAGCTGCCCGAACAGGTAGGACCACACACCCTCGATCTCGCTGACCGCTGTGCCGTACCACCGGTGGCGCAGCTTCTCGCCCCCGAGCGGATAGGTCACGCGCCCCACGGTGTGCCGTCCACCGTCCAGGATCTGCAACGAGTCGGCGGTGGCAGGGTTGTCTCCGTCGGGGTGGAACGCGGTGCCGACCGCTCCCGCGAGCAGTTGCCGGGCGTCCTTCTTGGTGACGGCCGACAGGCTGTCCGCGAGGACGTTCGCGCTGACGATCGGTGTTCGACGCGGCAGACGCAGTCGCCATCCCGACGTGCCCACCACGTGCAGCAGGAGGGCGCGGCGCCTGGTGCTCGCCGTGCGCACCAGCTGCACCTGACCCCAGACCTCGGTGCCCTCTGCGCCGAGGAAGAAGGCCTCGACCGGTTCGGCATCGAGTCGAGCGGTGCCGGCGACGTACGGGGTGAAGGCTTCGGACGCGTCGCCGCGCGTGTTCGTGAAGTCCGCGAACCCCTCCTGCCCCTCGATCGTCTCGGCATCCAGTGACTGGATCGCGCCCTGGTCGAACAGCGGCCAGAAGTACGACAGCCAGCCGTCCTGGTACCCCGGGAGGGGGTCGGTGAACACGGTGTCGCTCCAGGACGCAGGGAGTCGCACGGCGGCTGCGGTGGCCTTCTCCGCTGCCACGGATTCCGACGGCGGCGCCGCCTGCGCGGTGCCGGCCGAGAGGGCGACAGCGCCCCCTGCGAGGAGTCCTGTGGAGCGGAGGAAGGAGCCCCGGCTGATCGGTCTGTGAGGCGTCGGAGAGGTGGGTGACGTGGACATGGTGGTCCTCTTCTCAGAGAGGGGAAGTGGTGTCCGCGGGGTCGCGAGCGCGATCTCTAGGCACGAACGAGGGTAAGAGTTGACCAACTCTTGACCTTCGTCAACCCCTGATGCGCGAGGCGGTGGCGCGGCCCCAGGTCATCTCACGAAAACTCGTTCCGCCATTCCGCCTCCCGAAGGAGACGACTTCCGACGTCAGCTCCCGGGGCGCGTTCCGAGCAGCTCGATCTGGGCGAGCGAGATCGGCTGCCGAGTCCCGGTAAGGACCAGGCGGTGCCGGACGGTTCCGCTCGACCCCGCCGGGGACGTGCCCATGGAACGCGAGGGCCGGAACGGGCGGGTCTGACGGCGCCAGCGGAACACCTGCTCGGTGCGCTCGTCGAGCACCTGCCACTCCGGCTCCGCCTCCCCGTCCTCTCCGGAGATCGTGTCCGCCCACGCGGCCTCGAGTCGCCACGAGGTCGGGTCCGCACCCTCTGTCGCCCCGGAGGTGAGGGTGTAGAACACCGGCCCCGTGGCCGGTGTCCGTTCCGCGTCGATCCCGGGCAGCTCGATCACGACTTCGCCGCCCTCCGGGTCGAAGCGCGCCTCGGTGCTCGAGGCGTCGTCCAGGAGCGGGTCCTCGGGATCGTGGGGGAGGAGGTCCACGAGAGGTTGCGGCACCCCGCCGGGCGATGTCGGGGAAGCCGGCGGGTCGTCGGCCGGACCGGGCTGGTCGCCCAGACGCACCCGGACGTCCCCGCGCAGCTCGCCGTGGCGGATCCAGGTGGTCGGGTGCGCCGTGCCCTCGACCGTCACCTGCTGCAGGAACGGATGGTCCAGCGCCTGGTCCTCGGCGCTGATGGTGAATCCCTCGCCGCCCAACGGGCGCACGCGGGCGGTCTCGAACAGCGGCGCGACCAGGTGGTAGACGTCCGTCCCGAGTTGCAGCGGGTACAGGCCCAGGGCGGTCAGCAGCCACCAGGCGCTCATCTCGCCGTTGTCCTCGTCGCCCGGGTAGCCCTGGCCGATCTGCTCGCCCGTGAACAGGCGCCGATGCACCTCCCGCACGATCTCCTGGGCGCGGTGCGGCGCCCCGGCGTGGTGGAAGAGGAAGGGGATGTGGTGGCTGGGCTGGTTCGACATGCCGAACTGGCCCATCCGCACCGCGCGGGCCTCGAGCATCTCGTGGATCACGCTGTCGTAGCCGCCCACGCGATCACCCGTCTCCGGGGTCGCGAAGAACTCCTCGAGCTTCGCCCGCAGAGCATCCCGGCCGCCGTACAGCGCGGCGAGCCCCTCGCCGTCGTGGGGGACGTGGAAGGCGAAGTTCCAGCCGTCGGTCTCGGTGAAGTCCCCGCCCCAGTCGCGCGGGTCGAACGTCCCGGGCGCCTGGGCGAAGGCGCCGTCGGCACGTCGGCCCTGGAAGAAGCCGACGGCGGGGTCGAACAGGAGCGCGTACCCGGCGCTGCGGGCCTCCAGGTACGCGGCCTCCTCCCGCAGCTCCGCGCGACGTGCCTCGGGGAGCTCGGGATCCTCCGCGAGACGCAGCGCCTGCGCGGCGAGGCCGTGGTCGTTGATGTGCGCCTCGAGGCTCCAGGAGACGGACTCGGGGGTGTCGTTGTCGACGTAGCCCGTGAACATCGCGCGATGAACGCCCTTGCGGCCGACGAGCCCATCGGGCGGGGCGACGGTGGCGTTGCGCAGACCGGCCTCGTAGGTCGCGAGCGGGTCGATCAGCTGCACGCCACGGGCCTCCGCGTCGGCGAAGGCCACGTCGGAGCTGGTGCCGGTCATGCAGTCGGCATACCCGGGGGAGGACCAGCGCGGGATCCAGCCGCCCTCGCGGTAGTGCTGGACGAAGCCGTCGACCAGGCGTGCGGCCAGCTGCGGGTAGAGCAGGGCGTACGCGGGCCAGCAGGTGCGGTAGGTGTCCCAGAACCCGTGGTTGACGAACAGCTCGCCCGGCAGGACCTGGGCATTCGTGCGGATGTCGGTGACCTTCCCGCGCGTGGGCGCGACGGGGGAGGCGTGCATCGGACGCGGATCCCGGGCCGAGCCGGTGTTCTCGTGCTGCGAGTTCGGGTAGAGGCTCAGGCGGTAGAGGTTCCCGTAGAGCGTGCGTCGCTGCGGCGGAGTCGCCCCTTCGACGTCGATCACCCCGAGCCGCTCGGACCACGCGGCGTGCGCGGCCCTCTGGAGCGTGCGCAGGTCGCGGCCCTTCAGCTCCAGGTCGAGGGTGTGGCGAGCCTGCTCGAGGCCGATGAAGCTCGTCGCCAGGTGCAGGGTGACCGTGCGGACGCCCTCGTCGAAGGTCGCCACGCGGGCGCTCGTGAGATCGGCGCCCGCCGGGCCGACGCGCACCGGCAGCGGGTCGAGCGTTCCGGCCACGAACATGCGCGAGCGCCCTGCTGCGCTGGCGGCGCCCTCGGTGCCGTTGTCGACCCAGCCGGAGAGCGAGCCGTCGAAGACGGCGCCGGCGAGATCGAACCGGGCGTTCTCGTCGGCGCCTTCGAGCAGGAGGTGGCGCCCGGTCGACTCCGGCGCGAAGGTGATCTCGAGGATCGCGCCGTGGTCGCTCGGGGCCAGGCTCAGCGCGGTGTCGTCCTCGAGCGTGACGGCGTACAGGTCGGGGCGGGCGGTCTCGTCGTCGTGGGAGAAGGCGCGCGAGCGGCCGACGGGGCTCGCGTCGGGGGAGTCGCCCGTCAGCGGCATGGCGATCAGCTGATTGCGGTCGCCCATCCAGGGGCTGGGCTGGTGGGAGACGGCCAGGCCCTGCAGCCGTGGCCGGTTCTGGTCGTCGTTGGCCCGGTGGTACTCGTAGGGCCAGCGCAGCGTGCGGGCGTTCGTCATCGGGGTGAAGAAGGCGAAGCCGTTCGGCCAGGCGGTGATCGGAAGGTTGTTGCCCCGGGAGAAGTCGCCCGAGGCGTTCGTCCCGCGGCGGGTGTCGACCCAGGCGACGGGATCGCTCGGCGAGGGGTCCGCGGGGATCGGCTCGATCCGCGGAGGGTCGATCCAGGCGACGAGGTCAGGCTGGTCGTCCTGGTCGTCCTGGTCGTCCTGGTCGTCCTGAACCTCCGGACCCGCCGAGGGCGGGTCCGCGACCACCAGCACGCCGACGATCGTGCGGCCGACGGCGGGGGTCAGGTCGACCTGGACGTCGTTCCACTGATCCGCGTACAGGATCTTGCCGGCGCCCTGCGCGGCGGCATCGACCGGGGTGCCGTACTGGTCGGTGGCGCCGAGCTGGGAGAGGCGGGTGCCGTCGGAGAGCTCGAGATCCACCGCGATGTGCGTGGCACCCCAGGTCAGGGCTTCATCGAGCGCGGGGTACACGACGGTGCGCAGGTGCTCCCCGGGGGCGATCACGTGCAGGACGGGATCGAGGTCGCGGTCCTCGAAGGGGAACGCCGCCTCGCTGTGCCGGCCGGCGGGGAACTGCGCGCGCACCGCCTCGGGAGAGTCGAACCCTGCATCGTCGCGACTGGTGGGACCGCCGACGGGCCCGCCTCCGGGGGTGAGGATCATCCCGCCATGCTACGCAGGTCACACCCGGGAACCGGGTTCCGACGGACGTGTCAGCCCTGCGACGTCGCGGCGCGCCGGCGCCACGCGGCGAGAGCGGCGAGCACGGCGGCAACGGCGAGCAGAGGGAGACCCCGCCTCCACACCTCGGCCTCGACCTGCGTGAGCAATAGCAGGCACGACAGGAGGCCGCCGACGGGCAGCACGGTCGGCGCGCGGAAGTGCCGGTGCTCGACGCGGTCGCGTCGCAGCACCAGTGCCGCTGCGTTCACCGCGAGGAAGACCACCAGCAGGAGGAGCACCATGGTGCCCGCGAGCACGTCCACGGTCCCGGTCAGGGCCAGCGCCAGCGACAGCGCCGTGGTCACGACGATGGCGACCCATGGCGTGCGTCGGCGGGGGAGCAGGCGGCCCAGGAACCCCGGCAGCAGGCCGTCGGCCGCCATCCCGTAGGCCAGGCGCGAGGACATGATGCCCGTGAGCAGGGCGCCGTTGGCGACGGCGACGAGGGCGACCGCGCTGAAGACCACGGGAGGCACGATCCCCGCCGCGGAGACGACCCGCGCGAGGGGTGCGGAGGAGCCGGCCAGGTCCTCGGTGGGCACCACCGCCGAGGCCACCACCCCCACGAGCGCATAGACCGCACCGGCGGTGAGCAGGGCCGCGAACAGCGCGCGCGGGTAGGAGCGCGCGGGATCCTTCGTCTCCTCGGCGATGTTCACGCTGGTCTCGAAACCGACATAGGAGTAGAACGCGAGGACGCTGCCCGCGAGGACGGCCGCCGCCGGGCCGTGGTCAGCGGTGCCGAGGGCCGTCAGGCGGCTCAGGTCGCCCTCGCCGCGCAGCAGGACGATCGCCCCGAGGGCGATCACCAGCAGGAGCCCGGAGACCTCGACGACCGTCGCCACCCGGTTCGTCGCCATGGATTCGGAGATGCCCCGCGCGTTCAGGGCCGCGAGCACGAGCAGGAACAGGACGACGACCAGGATCGTCGGGAGGGTGACGAAGGCGCGCAGATAGTCACCGGCGAACCCCAGTGCGAGGGCCCCCACCGAGACGATCCCCGCGGCGAGCATGCAGAAACCCACCAGGAAGCCGACGAAGGGTCCGAAGGCGCGGGTCGCGTAGTGGGAGGACCCTCCGGCGCGCGGGTACTTGGTCGAGAGCTCGGCGTACGACGAAGCCGTCAGCAGCGCGAGCCCGAGCGCGACGGCCAGGGGGATCCACAGCGCTCCACCGGCGATCGCGGCGATCTGCCCCGCCAGCACGTAGACCCCCGCCCCCAGCACGTCGCCGAGGATGAAGAGGAACAGGCTGAAGGTGGTGACCGTCCGGACGAGCGTGGGGGCACCGGAACTCCGCGACGAGGGCATGCGCGTCAGAGTACGCGCGCGCTCCTGTCCGGCATCCGCCTCAGCGCGACTCGACGCGTGCCCCCGGCACCTTCTCCCCGGCATCGACCGCGATCGGCAGCGTGTTCTCCTGCGGCGGGACCGGGCAGGTCGAGTAATCGGTGTAGGCGCACGGAAGATTGACCGATCGGTTGAAGTCGAGCACCACGGAGCCATCGGGCGCGGGCGCGGCCACCGAGAGCGACCTGCTCGCCGCATAGGTCGTGATCCCGCTCGTGGCGTCGCGGAACAGCACGGTGAGCGTGCCGTTCGCGCCCGAGAACGCGGTGAGGCGATGCTGCCGCTCGCCGACCGTGAACTCGATGTGACCCGGCGAGGAGAAGCTGTGCTCGATGCCCGGGAGGACGGCCTCGACACGGCGGGTGGCCGGCTCCTCGGCGGCGACGAAGCGGCCGGTCACCGCCCACTGCGGGTCCGCCGGGTAGGCCTTCGTGCCCGTGTAGGAGCCCAGGTAGGCGCTATCGGCCCGGCGCGGGCGCAGCATCACCCCGTTGCCGCGGCGCGAGACCTCCGCGAGGCCCTTCACGCCTCCGTCGACGAACGCCAGCAGGGCCGTCCCCGTGCGCAGGAACGGTGTCAGCTCCCGGGTTCCGCGCAGCTGCTCGCCGTCGACGGTGAGGACCTCGCCCTCACCGAGCTCGACGACGGGGCCGTTCGCACCGATCGCCCAGGCGCCGGGGACGCCGGGCACGCGCAGACGCGCGCGTCCCAGCCAATGCAGCCCGGTCGCCGCGAGGATGCCGAGCCGGTCCGTGCGGGTCTCCTCGTGGCTCTCGTGCCAGGCAGTCCACTCGGAGACGAAGTCGGCGTCGGCCGGCGCCCAGGCCTCGGCGCTCATGCGGCGTCCCGCACCGCGTCCACCGGCACCGAACCGCGCTCGGCGTCCAGCAGCTCCCCGAACCAGCGTGCGACCTGCCGCACGGCAGGGGTCGCGACCTCCTGCTCGACGGCCGGGTTGTAGTTCGAGTTCGTGTTCAGGTCGTAGGTGACCGTGCGGCCGTCGGTGGTGGTGAGGAACTCGATTCCGGCGATCTCGATGCCCAGGTCCGCGATCAGCTCCTCGTAGTGGCGGATCAGCGGGGTGCTCGCGGTGATCGTGGGGTCCAGACGGAAGGACGGACCCGCCGTCTCCCCCGGCAGTGCGCAGGCGTCGGCCGGGCACAGCTCGAAGCCGCTCGAGGTGTCCACGCGCACCGCGTAGACGAAGCGGCCGCCGACGAACTCCGCGCGCGTGATCACCGGCTCGGGCGCGACCAGCAGCTCTTGCAGGAGCGTCGTGCCGTCGGCCGGCTCCTCGAAGTCCTCGCCGGCGACGTAGGCCTCGAACGCGTCGTGGTCGTCGAAGCGGCGCACACCCAGTCCCTTGCCGCCCTGATCGTGCTTGGTGATGAAGGGGGCGGGCAGGGACTGCGCCGCCTCGGGCAGCAGGGCCCGGTCGTGGACCGCGAGGGTGCGCGGCACGTCGAAGCCGGCCCGGCGCAGGGCGGCGTGCTGCTGGACCTTGGAGACCTCGAGGTCGGCCACGCGCGAGCCGCCCACCACGCGGCGGTCCCAGGACTCGAGCCAGGCGAGGGTGCCGCGGGCGACGTCCTTGGCGTGGGGAGCGCCGCGGGTGTGCGAGGAGGCGCTCAGTCGCGACCAGAAGACGCCCTGCGGGGGCTCGGCGTCGAGGTCGAGCATGCCGCCGTCGAGCGGCCATTCGACCAGGGGGACGCCGGCGGCCTCGAAGGCCTCGGCGAACGGGACGATCCACTCGGGATTGTCGTGGAGCACGTGGACTGCGGGATCGGACATTCGGTCCTCCTGGGCGTCGGGTGGTCGGTGCTTCCGTGATGCGCGGGTGGGCCGACGCTAGCCCTTCCCGTGGCGGCGGGTGGGTGGCGGCGTCATCCGCCGTCATCCGGTGAGGGGGCCCACCGCCTATCAGCAGTATCTCTTATGCCCCACATAAGTACATGCGAGGGCGACGGAGATGTGCGATACGTCGCCCTGCGCGGGCGGTGCGCCAGCGGTGCGCGCGCTCAGGCGCTCTTCGAGCTGCTGCCGCCCGAGCGCGAGGACGCAGAGGTCTTCTTCGAGCTCGAGCTCTTCGGCGAGCTCTTCCCCTTCGAGTTCTTCGACCCCGTCGAGTTCGTGATCGATCCCTTCGAGCTCTTCGACCTCTTCGAGGACTTCTTCGTCGAACCACCGGAGCTCTTCGCGCCCGAGGAGGAGGACGTCTTCTTCGAGGACGAGGAGCCCTTCTTCGCTCCGGACGTCTTCGCGCTCGACGTCTTCCCCGACCCCGAGGAGCTCTTCGACGTCGCCGACCCACCGGAACCGCCACGCTTCTGGAGGCTGCGGTCCAGGGCGTCCATCAGGCTGATGACCTTGCCGCCCTCGTCGTCCTTCTCGCTCTTCTCCTCGTGCTCGCGGCCGAAGGTGGCGTCGGTGTCCACGGCGTCGCCCTGCTCGAGCTTGTCCTCGAGGAGCTCGTGGAGCTGCTCCTGGTACTCGTCGCCGTACTTCTCCGGCTCGAAGTCCCCGCTGAACTGGTCGACGAGCGCTCCGGCCATGTCGAGCTCCTTCGCGGAGATCTTCGGGCGCTTGCGTGCGGAGGGGAAGTCGACCTCCTGGATGTCCTCGGGCCAGCGCATGGTCTGCAGCGTCAGCAGGTTCCCTCGCGAACGCAGCACGCCCAGGCGCGTCTTGGTGCGCAGGGTGAAGGTCACGATCGCCGTGCGATCACTGTTCTCGAGCGTGCGCCGCAGCAGCACGTAGGACTTCGGGGAGCGACCCACCGGCTCGAGCACGTAGGCGGTCCCCAGCAGGATGGCGTCGACCTGGTCGCCCGGGATGAACTGCACGACGTCGATCTCGTCGCTCTCCTCCGCGGGGAGCGACTCCAGCTCCTCGTCGCTGAGGACGACGGTCTTGTCGCCCTCCGCGTACGCCTTCTCGATGTGGTCGTAGTCGATCACGCGCCCGCAGACGTCGCAGCGCCTCTCGTAGCGGATGCGGCCCTGGTCCTCGTCGTGCACCTGATGGAAGGAGACGTCGTGCGAACGGGTGGCGCCGTACAGCTTCACCGGCACGTTCACGAGGCCGAACGTGATCTCACCGCTCCATATCGCGCGCATCTGCCCATCACAGCACTCCTGCGCCCGATCGGCCAGGGTTCTCGGTGACGCGCTGGACCGGGCGCGCCCGTGACACGGTGCGTGATCCGGGGCACAGTGGGCTCATGTCCCCGCGTGAGCAGAAGGTCGAGATCGAGGGGCGCACGCTGCGCGTCTCGCACCTCGACAAGGTCATGTACCCCTCGACCGGCACCACGAAGGGCGAGGTCATCGACTACTACCGACGAGTGGCCGAGGTGATGGTGCCGCAGGCGGAGCGTCGGCCGGCGACGCGCAAGCGGTGGGTCGACGGGGTCGGCACGGCGAAGAAGCCCGGGAAGGTCTTCTTCCGCAAGGACCTCGAGGACTCGGCGCCCGACTGGGTGCCGCGGGCGGACATCGACCACCACGAGGGCACCTCGACGTACCCGCTCATCGACGAGCCCGCGGTGCTGATCTGGCTCGCCCAGCTCGCCGCGCTCGAGATCCACACGCCCCAGTGGCGCTTCGACGCCGATGGCGAGCCGGTGAATCCTGACCGGCTCGTGCTGGACCTCGACCCGGGTGAGGGCGCGGGCCTGGGCGAGTGCGCGCAGGTGGCGCTGTGGTGCCGCGAGCTGCTGGAGGAGATGGGGCTCGACTCCTTCCCGGTCACCTCCGGCTCCAAGGGCATCCACCTCTACGCTCCGCTCGACGGCTCCGCCACGGCCGACGAGGTCGCGAAGGTCGCCCACCGGCTCGCGCGGGCGCTCGAGGAGGAGCATCCCGACCATGTGGTCAGCGACATGAAGAAGGCGCTGCGCCGGGGGAAGGTGCTCGTGGACTGGTCGCAGAACAACGGCCACAAGACCACGGTCTGCCCCTACTCCCTGCGCGGCCGGGAGCGCCCCACGGTCTCCGCTCCGCGCACGTGGGAGGAGATCGAGGACTCCGGCCTCGAGCAGCTCGAGCTCGAGGACGTCCTCGCCCGTATCGAGGACGGCACCGACCCCATCTCCCCCCTGGGGTTCGCGCAGAACGGCCGGGCGAGGACAGCATCCGGGGCAGGGAAGGGGACGAAGAACAGCAAGAAGGAGGGGAAGACAGGGAAGAAGGGAAAGAAGGACGAGAAGGGGGCGACGGGTGCGACGAGTGGCGCCTCCTCGGCCGACACCGTCTCCGATCGCCTGAGCACCTACCGCTCCAAGCGGGACGCCGAGCGCACCCCCGAGCCCGTTCCCGTGGCGAGTGCCGGGGATCCTGCCGATGCCGCCCAGGAGGCCCTCGACTCCGACGCACCGATGTTCGTGATCCAGGAGCACCACGCCTCGAGCCTGCACTGGGACTTCCGGCTCGAGCACGAGGGCGTCCTGGTCTCCTGGGCGGTGCCCAAGGGGCCGCCTCTCGAGGAGGACGTGAACCGGCTGGCCGTTCAGACCGAGGACCACCCGCTCGAGTACGGCACCTTCGAGGGCACCATCCCGAAGGACGAGTACGGCGGTGGCGAGGTGCTGCTCTGGGACAGCGGCACCGTCGAGATCGAGAAGTGGCGCGAGGGGAAGGAGGTGATCGCCGTCTGCCACGGCCGGGAGGACGGGGGACTGGGCGGCGTTCCCCGACGCTTCGCCCTCATCCACACCGGCGGCATGGGGCGCGGCGCGAAGTCCGCCGCCGCGAAGAAGAAGGCGAGCTCCGACTGGCTCCTGCACCTGATGAAGGACCAGCCCGACGAGGACGCGGCTGCGCCGGAGGGGTCGACCTCCGCAGGGGGCACCGATGCCGCGTCCGGGGCGGGAAGTGGCACGGCTCCCGGCGACTCGGCCCCTGGCGACGCAGCTCCCGGCGACGCGGCCCCCGATCTCGGCGAGCCGATACGGCCGATGCTCGCGACTCTCGGCAGCCGCGGGGACATCGACGAGGACGAGTGGGCGTTCGAGATGAAGTGGGACGGGGTCCGCGTGATCGCGACGCTCGTTCCCGGCGAGCTGCGCCTGACCAGTCGCGGGGGCAAGGACATGACGCCCACCTTCCCCGAGCTCACGGAGCTTCTCGAGGCGATCGCCCCCGACACCCTGCAGGCGGGGCGGGTGGTGCTGGACGGGGAGGTCGTCGCCCTGGACGCCCAGGACCGTCCCTCGTTCTCCCGGCTGCAGCAGCGCCTGGGCCTGACCCGCGAGCGGGACGTGGAGCGTGCGCGCGAGCGGACCGAGGTCCACCTGATGGTCTTCGACCTGCTCGAGGCCGGCGGCCGGTCGCTGCTGCGCACGCCCTACCGCGAACGCCGCGACGCCCTGTTCGAGACCGTCGACGCGAGCGAGCACGTGAGCCTCCCGCACGCCGATCACGGCGACGTGGGGCATGCGATCGCGCTCTCGCAGGATCTGCAGCTCGAGGGGGTGATGGCGAAGAAGGAGTCCGGCGTCTATCAGCCGGGTCGGCGCGCCCGCACCTGGATCAAGATCAAGAACTCACGCCACCAGGAGGTGGTGGTCGTGGGCTGGCGCGAAGGCCACGGTGCGCGCGCCGGGGGTATCGGCTCCCTGCTGCTGGCCGTTGCGGGCGAGGACGGTGCACTGCACTACGCCGGCCGGGTCGGCACCGGCTTCAGCGACCGCGACCTCGAGGCCGTGGCCGATCGGCTGCGGTCGCGGACGCGGAAGACCCCTCCGGTGGACGACGTCCCGGCCGCCGACGCCCGGGATGCGCAGTGGGTGCGCGCCGACCTCGTGGGAGAGGTGAAGTACGCCGAGCGCACGGAGGATGACCGCCTGCGGCAGCCGGTATGGCGGGGCTGGCGGCCCGACAAGTCCGCCGACGAGGTGCGCTGGGAGACCTGAGCGGGCCGGGCCGATCTGCTCGAGGAGCGGGCGGCTCGGGTTGGTCGAGGGACGGGCGGCTCGGGCTGCTCGGGGATCGACCGGCCCGGGATGTGAGGACGGCAATGCGCGCACGGCGAGCGAGCGCCGGGCGCGCGAGACTGGAGGGGTCCTCGACCCCCTGCCGGTGCTGAGATGCGTCGGCCGATCGGAGCTCATGCCGTGTCCTCGTCCGTCGCCCCCACCACCTCCGCCCAGCCCTGGACCACGATCGGGGCGGGTCCGCACGACGTGCGCCTGGTCGTCGCGGACATGGACGGCACCCTGCTGACGCCCGACGGGGACGTCCCCGAGGGCTTCGCCGAGCTGCAGCACGCGATGCGTGAGCACGGTGTCGCCTTCGTCCCCGCCAGCGGCCGTCAGCTCGCCACCCTGCGGGAGACCTTCGGCGGCGAGGGCGGTGTGCGGACGTACATCGCCGAGAACGGCACCCTGGTCGTCCACGAGGACGAGGTCATCGCGACCACGACCGTCGATGCGCCGACGGTCGCCGACGTGATCGCGCTGGTGCGGCGGCTCGTCGGGCGCGGGATCGACCTGGGCCTGGTGGTGTGCGGGGTCGAGACCGCCTACGTCGAGCGCAGCGACGAGGCCTTTCTCGCCGAGGCCCGGAAGTACTACCGGCGCCTCGAGATCGTCGAGGACCTCGAGACCGTCGAGGGCGGCGTCCTCAAGCTCGCGATCCACGACTTCGTCGACGCCGAGGCCACTGCCGCCGCCGAGTTCGGCCCCCTCGGCGAGGACCACCAGGTCGTCGTCTCCGGCAAGCACTGGATCGACGTCATGCACCCCGAGGCCGACAAGGGGCGCGGGATCCGCGCCCTGCAGGCGGCGCTGGGGATCGAACCGGCGCAGACGGCGGTGTTCGGCGACTACCTCAACGACCTGGCGATGTACTCCGCCGCGGACTGGTCCTTCGCGATGGCCAACGCCCATCCGGACATCACCGCCGCCGCACGCTTCGTCGCCCCCAGCAACGCCGAGCGCGGCGTGGTGCAGGTGCTGGGGCGGCTGCTGGGCGCCCGCTGAGGCCTCGCACCCGCTGACGTCGGGCTCCCGCTGACGTCTCGCTCCCGCCAACACCACCGACGCGAAGCGCCCGGCCCCCTCGCAGGGGACCGGGCGCTTCGTTCTCGTCGGGGAGAGGGACTCGTCTCAGCGCAACGCCGCGGGCGCGGTCGAGGGCTTCGAGGGATCCTCGCGGTTGACGGGGCCCTCGAACAGGAGGATCGACTCGTCGGCCCCCTTGCCGTTGGTCTCCGGCAGGAAGCGGTGCACGAAGATCACCCCGAACAGGCAGAGCACGGCGAAGATGATCATGACCCAGCTCAGTCCCAGGCCGTCGCGCAGCGGCGGGAAGGCCAGGACCAGCGCGAAGTTCGCGATCCAGTTGACGGCCGCCGCGATCGCGGCCGCCCTGCCACGCACGGCGGTCGGGAAGATCTCCCCCTGCAGCAGCCAGCCGGTGCCGCCCACGCCGATCGCGAAGCTCGAGATGAACAGCGCGAAGGTGATCATCAGGACCACCAGCTGCGGCGTGCCCGAGAGGGTCGCGTTGCCGATCGCGCCGATGACGAGGAAGACGATCATGAAGGTGAAGCCCCCGATGGAGAGCTTGCGACGGCCCAGCTTGTCGATCCAGCGGAAGGCGAAGTAGGTCGCGACCACGTTGACGATCGCGAGCACGCCCGCCGCCATCACGCCGGCGATCTCCGCGTCCACGGGGTTGCCCGCGTCGGTGCCGAAGTAGGGCCCGAGCAGCTCGGGGCCGTAGTAGAAGGCCACATTGATGCCGGTGATCTGCTGGAACACGAAGAACACGCAGACCACCGCGAGCGCGCGGCGCACCGCCGGCGTCCACAGGGTCGTGTTCGCCAGGCGCCGCACCCGCTCCTGGACCGCGAGGGCCTCGGCGTGGACCTGCTCGGCGGTCACGGGGATGTCGAGCTTGCGCATCGCGGTCAGCACGTCGCCCTCACGACCGCGCTCGAGCAGCCAGCGCGGGGACTCGGGCATCCGGGCCCGCAGCAGCAGGGAGACGATCGCCGGGATGAACCCGACGCCCAGCATGATCCGCCAGTCCATGGTGGTGGCGGCGTCGGGGAAGGCACGCAGCAGCACGACGGCGACCACGTAGGCCCCGAGGATGCCGATGGTGATCATCCACTGCTGGATGACCGACAGCCCGCCGCGACGCTTCTTCGGCGCGAACTCGGCGATGTACGCGGTGGCGATCGCCGAGTCGGCGCCGATCGCGAGGCCGATGATGAGGCGGCCGATGATCAGGGTGATCGGCTCCGGGGCGAGGGCCGAGATGATCGAGCCGACCGCGAACAGCGCGGAGTCGGCCAGCAGCAGCGACTTGCGGCCGAAGCGGTCGGTCAGCGGGCCGGCCAGCAGGGCGCCCACGGCCGAGCCGAGCGAAGCGCCGGCCACGGTGATGCCCGTGCCCCAGGAGCCCAGGTCGAAGGGCAGGAACACCAGCGCGGAGCCGATGTTCGAGGAGTCGAACCCGAAGAGGAAGCCGCCGATCGTCGCGAGCACCGCGAGATAGAGGTAGAGCCCCTTGACGTCCCGCGCGTCCAGTGCTGCGAGGACGCCGCCGCCCGGCGGGGCCGGGTCGGGGATCGAGCCGGGGCCGGACCCCTCAGGGGAGCGGCCTACGGGTCCTGATGCATTCTCCGGTGAATTCGACACGGGCGGGACTGTACTCCTCGCCCGGGGGTCATGCGAGATGGCGGCGCAGGAAGACGCCGGTCACGCTGTCGGGGTCGTCGGCGAGCTGCGGTGGTGTGCCGGTCGCGATGATCCTGCCGCCGGCCTCGCCCCCGCCGGGGCCCATGTCGATGACGTGGTCGGCGTTGGCGATCATGTCCAGGTCGTGCTCGATCACGACCACGGTCGCCCCGTTGCCGACCAGGCGGTCGAGCACGGTCAGCAGGGTGCGCACGTCGAGCGGGTGCAGGCCGACGCTGGGCTCGTCGAACACGAACAGGGCGTCCTGCTGGCCGCGGTCGATGTGCCCGGAGAGCTTCAGGCGCTGCGCCTCCCCACCCGAGAGCGCCGGCGTGTCCTCGCCCAGCGTCAGGTACCCCAGTCCCAGGTCTATCAGGGCCTGGAGACGACGGCGCACCGAGGGGATGTCGCCGACCACCTCGATCACCTCGCGGATCGTCTGCGTCATCAGCTCGGGGAGCGTGACGCCCTGGCGCGGGTAGTCGGAGGCCGCAGGCGCGTAGCGGCGTCCCTCGCACTCGGGGCAGTCGATGTCGACGTCGGGCAGGAACTGGACGTCCAGCACCACCCGACCGGTGCCCTCGCAGCGCGGGCAGCGCAGCGAGCCGGTGTTGTAGGAGAAGTCGCCGGCACCGAGACCGGCCTCCGTGGCGGTCGCGGTGCGGGCGAAGGCGCGACGCAGCTCGTCGAGGACGCCGCTGTAGGTCGCGACCGTCGATCGGATGTTCACGCCGATCGGGGTCGCGTCGATCTGGTGCACGCGCCGGATCCCGGAGCTCTCGAGCGAGCGCACGTGGCCGGGCAGGGGTGATGCCCCCGAGTCCGGGCCGCGGTTCTCGTCCGACCGTGGATCCGAGCTCCCCGTCGACGCGAGCAGGGCCGGGACCAGGGACTCGAGCACCATGGTGGTCTTCCCGGAGCCCGAGACCCCGGTGACGGCGGTGAGTCGGCCGTGGGGGACGCTCACCTCGAGCGGGTGGACCGTGTGCACGGTGTCCGTCCCCATGGCGATCGTGCCGCCCGCGAACATCTCGTCGGGCCGGGCCTGCTCCCGCACGACCACGTCGGCGCTGCCGTCGAGGAAGCCCGCCAGGCGGGAGACGCCCGAGGCCACGACCTCGTCCACCGAGCCGGTGGCGGTGATCTCGCCGCCCTCGCGGCCGGAGCCCGGGCCGATCTCGATCAGGTGATCGGCTTCCCGGAGCACCTGCACGTCGTGGTCCACGACCACCACGGAGTTGCCGTCGGCCAGCAGGTCGCCGACCAGGGCGAGCAGGCCGTCGATGTTCGAGGGGTGCAGGCCGATGCTCGGCTCGTCGAGCACGTAGAGCACCCCGGTGGTGCGGTTGCGCACCGCGCGGGCCAGCTGCACGCGCTGGCGCTCGCCCGTGGACAGCGAGGAGCCCGCCCGGTCGAGGGCGAGATAGCCCAGACCCAGCTGGGAGAGCCGATCCGCCATCGAGGTGAGCTGGGCGACGAGCTCGCGGGCCATCGGGTGCATGTCGGCCGGCAGCGTGTCGAGCACCGTGGGCGCCCAGGTCACCAGATCGTCGAGGGTGAGCGCCGTGGCGTCCGCGAGCCCCAGGTCGCCGATCCGCGGGGTGCGGGCGGTGGGGGAGAGTCGCGTGCCCTCGCAGTCCGGGCAGGTGCGGGTGACCAGGAAGCGGCTCACGCGGCCCAGGCGCTTCTCGGTGTCGGCGCGACGCAGCTCCTCGGTGACGGTGAGGCGGGCGTTGCGGAAGGTGAAGTCGAGGTCGTGCACGCCCTTCTTCGAGGTCACCGTGATGTGCTTCTTCTCCTCGGGGCCGTCGAGCACGATCTCGCGCTCCCAGTCCTCGAGGTCGCGGTAGGGCACGTCGGTGCGTACGCCGAACTCGCGGGCGATGTCGGGCTGGACGTTGAAGCCGAACATCTGCCAGGGGGCGACCGCGCCCCCGTCGAGGGTCTTCGAGGGATCGGGTACCAGGGTGTCGTCGTCGACCTCGCGGACGGTGCCGATGCCCTCGCAGGTCGGGCAGGCGCCCTCGGAGTTGAAGGCGAGGGCCTCCGCGCCCGGCGGCTGCATCTGCGCGCCGCACGTCGGGCAGGAGAAGGGGACCTCGGCGGCGACGTCGATCGTGGGCGGCACCCGATGACCGTTCGGGCACAGGTGGGAGGCCAGGCGCGAGAACATCAGCCGCAGCACGTTCAGCAGCTCGGTGGCGGTGCCGAAGGTCGAGCGGACACCCGGCACGGCCGGCCGCTGGCGCAGGGCGAGCGCGGCCGGCACGTGGGTGACGGCGTCGACGGCGGCGCGCGGCGCCTGGGACATGCGGCGCCGGGTGTAGGTGGAGAGGGCCTCGACGTAGCGCCGGGAGCCCTCGGCGTAGAGCACGCCCAGCGCGAGCGAGGACTTGCCCGAGCCCGAGACCCCCGCGATCGCGACGAGCCGGTCGAGGGGCACGTCGACGTCGACGTCGCGCAGGTTGTGCACGCGGGCGCCGCGCACCTCGATGGCCGACGGACCGGAGATCTCTCGTGCGCTCACCCCGCCCACGCTACTCGCGCAGGTGCGGGCTCCCGGTCCCGCTCGGCCCGGCCTCTCAGACCCGCTCGGCCCGGCGCACGTACTCCTGCTTGGTGCCGAAAATAGTCAGCGCCGTGATGTCGTGCCCGTCAGAGCGGCTCACCAGGCTCCACAGCAGGGACGCGAGGTAGCCGACCACGGCGCTGAGCACGAAGGCGACGCAGGCGACCCAGAACGGGGAGGACCCGTCGCTCTGGACCATCCAGGCGCCGATCGAGCCGACGACGAGACCGGTCACCACACCCACGGCGTTCGCGCGCCGGGTGAAGATGCCCAGGGCGAACACGGTCGCGAGCGGGGTGCCGAACAGCCCCAGGATCGACAGGAACAGGTTCCAGGTCTCCGCCTGGTTGGTGCTGGTCAGGTACAGCGCCGCGCCGGTGCCGATCAGGCCCGCGACGATGATGATGGCGCGCGCGAGGCCCACCGAGGCCTGCTTCCCTCCGCGCGGGACGGCGAAGCGGTCCCAGATGTCCACCGTCAGGCACGCGGAGATCGAGTTCATCGAGGAGGACAACGTCGACTGGGCGGCGGCGAAGATCGCGGCCAGGACGAGTCCGGAGACGCCGGCGGGCAGGACATGGACCACGAAGTAGGGGACCACCGCCGAGGTGTTCACGCTCTCCGGCAGCGGCGAGGTGTGCTTGAAGTAGCTGTAGAGCATGGTGCCCATGCCGTAGAACAGCGGGATCGTGACCAGCGCGAGCACGCCGTTGGTCAGCAGCGAGCGGGCGGTCTCGGAGTTGCTCGCGGTGGTCTGGTAGCGCTGGACCACGTCCTGGCTGCCGGTGTACTGGTACAGGTTCGTGAACACCGAGCCGATGAACACCAGCGGGATCGAGGCGTTGACGACGTCGGTCAGGTGCCAGTTCTTCGTGGAGATGAACTTGTCGTCGGCCGCGGCGTCGCTGAGCACCGTGCCCAGCCCGCCATCGATGAAGAACAGGCCCACCACGATGATCAGCACCGCGCCCAGCAGCAGGATGATCCCCTGGATCACGTCGGCCCAGATCACGCCCTCGATGCCGCCCAGGAACGTGTAGATCACCGAGAGGATGCCGACCACGCCCGCGACCAGCACCGGGTTGATGTCGGTGACCGAGGAGATCGCGAGGGTTGGCAGGTAGACCACCACCGCGATGCGGCCGATGTGGAACAGGACGAACAGCAGCGAGCCGATCACCCGCACCAGGGGGCTGAAGCGCTCCTCGAGGTAGTCGTAGGCCGTGACGACGTTGAGCTTGCGGAAGAACGGGATGTAGAACCAGATCAGGATCGGCACGATCGCGAAGATCGCGAGGTTGCCCGCCGCGTACGACCAGTCCGCGAGATACGCCTGCTCGGGCGTGGACATGTAGGTGATCGCCGAGAGCGTTGTCGCGTAGATGCTGAAGCCGGCGGCCCAGGCGGGAATGCGGCCCTGGGCGCGGAAGTAGGAGTCGGTGCTCCGCGAGGCACGCCGGGTGAAGTACACGCCCACACCCAGCATCGCGAGCAGGTAGACGATGATGACGGCCCAGTTCAGGGCGCCCAGTCCGGACGTCTCCACGGAGGTCTCCTTCGGCATTCGGCCCCGGTGCCGAGCGGGGCGATCGACTCTGATCGGCGGCTGCGCGCAGTCGTCGAAGCGTCTGCG
This sequence comes from Brachybacterium endophyticum, assembly GCF_003130585.1. Taxonomy (GTDB): domain Bacteria; phylum Actinomycetota; class Actinomycetes; order Actinomycetales; family Dermabacteraceae; genus Brachybacterium; species Brachybacterium endophyticum. Next base: position 652,667 of record NZ_QFKX01000001.1, read on the forward strand.
GGCCTCCACGCGACATCCTCCGTCCGACCCTCGACCACGAGGACATCGGACGTCTGATGTCTAGGCGTGCCCGACGATAGCGTGCCTGGGGCGCGGGTCGTCAAGCGCCCCACGACGGGGGTGACGCGGCTCGCGATCCGCCGCGGGGCGGGCGGGGTCCCAGCTGTGCCTGCGAGGGTGGGGGCGTGGACATCGGCTCTGTGCTCTCGCGCGCCTGGGACCTCGCGACGCCCTCGACCCCGCCCGACCAGGGGTGGTGGTCGTTCGCGGCGCTGCTGGTCGCCCTCGCGGCCGTCGTCGCGCCGCCGATCTGGCGCCTCGCTCGGCTCGCGGTGACCATCGTCCACGAGCTCGGGCACGCGGGCGTCGGGATCCTGATGGGCCGACGCTTCACCGGGTTCGTGGTCAGCCCCGACATGTCGGGACACGCGATCACCGTGGGCCGAAGCCAAGGCATCGGGCGCGTGGCGTCCGCCTGGGCGGGCTACCCGATGCCCGCGCTCCTCGGCGCGCTGCTGATCCAGGTCGCCTTCGGCGGCTGGGCGAGCACCGCGCTCGCCGTCGCCCTCGTGCTGCTGATCCTCTCGCTGGTCTTCTCCCGCTCCCTGCACACGGTCACGACCGTGCTCGCGACCGCCGTGATCATCGCGCTCGTGTGGTGGTTCGGCGGACCGCTCGGCGCGGCGGCGCTCGTGCTCGGCGGGGGCGTGCTCCTGCTGCTCGGGGCCTGGCGCCACCTCGGGGCGGTCATGCGCAGCGGCCGACGCCAGGACGACCCCCAGCAGCTCGCGCAGCTGACGGGCGTCCCCGCCTGGGCCTGGATCGGCACGTACCTGCTGGTGCTCGCCCTGTGCTCGTGGTGGGCCGCAGCGGTGCTGCTGCGCGCCCTCGGCTGAGTCGCCGGCCGCCGGCGCGTGCTCCCCGGGTGGCGTGGGAACGTCGCCACGGGTGGCGCGGGGACGCCGACGGGTCCATGATCGAAGGGGTCGGCGCGTCCCGTCCCTTCCGCGTCGGCCCCGCACGCGGAGGTGAGCACGGTGGACCTGCAGGCCTGGCTCTCGCTGCTGGATGCCGGCGAGTACACGATCGCCCGCGAGGTGATCCTGCGCGGCGTCGCGGCGATGTTCGCCCTCGCCTTCCTCTCGGCCTTCCACCAGGTGCCGGTTCTCGTCGGGGAGGACGGTCTGCTGCCGGCCCCGACCTTCCTGGAGCGGCTGCGCGAGCGCGGGATCCGCGGCGGGCCGACCCTCTTCCACTGGCACCGCACCCCCTACTCCGACCGTCTGCTGCGGGCCATGTGTCTGGTCGGGATGGTCCTGGGCGTCGCGACGGTGCTCGGACTCCCGCAGCTCGGACCGGCCTGGACGACGATCCCGGTGTTCGCCGTGATGTGGGGCCTGTACCTCTCGATCCATTCCATCGGCCAGGTGTTCTTCGGCTTCGGCTGGGAATCGATGCTCCTGGAGTGCGGGGCGATCGTGGGCTTCCTGGGGTCCGACCAGGTCGCCCCGCCGCTGCTGGTGCTGCTGTTCCTGCGCTGGATGCTGATCCGCCTCGAGTTCGGCGCCGGCATGATCAAGATGCGCGGCGACCCCGCCTGGCGGAACCTCACCGCGATGGACCACCACCATCAGACCCAGCCGATGCCCGGCCCGCTCAGCCGGCAGGCGCACCTCATGCCGCGCTGGTGGCACCGCGTGGAGACGCTCGGCTCCCACGTCGTGCAGCTGGGCGCGATCTGGCTCGTGCTGCTGCCGCAGCCGCTCGCCTCGATCGGCGCGTCACTGGTGATCCTCACCCAGTTGTTCCTCGTGGTGACCGGGAACTTCGCGTGGTTGAACTGGCTGACGATCATCGTGGCCTTCAGCGCGATCAGTGACCCGTTCCTGCGCTGGATCGTGGGCGGTCCCTGGCCTGACTGGGGGCTGCCGCACGGGCCGGCTGCGGACTCCGCAGCTCCGGGGGTCGAGGCCTCGCCGCTGTGGTGGCACGTGCTGATCGTGCTGGTGATCGCCGGCCTCGTGGTCCTCAGCAGACGGCCGCTGCTGAACCTGTTCTCCTCCCACCAGCTGATGAACGCGAGCTTCAACCGCTTCCACCTCGTCAACGCCTACGGCGCCTTCGGATCGATGACCACGCGGCGCTTCGAGGTCGAGATCGAGGGGACTCAGGAGGAGGACCCCGATGCCGCCGGGGAGGAGCAGTGGCAGCCCTACCGCTTCCGCGGCAAGCCCGGCGACGTGCGCCGGCGCTCCCGTCAGTTCGCCCCCTACCACCTGCGGCTCGACTGGATGATGTGGTTCCTCGCGCTGCGACCCGGACCCGAGGCCTGGTTCGTGGTGTTCCTCCAGAAGCTGCTGGCCGGGGACCCCGCCGTGCGCCGTCTGCTGGCCGAGGATCCCTTCGACGGCGAACCGCCGACGGCGCTGCGCGTGCGCTACTTCGCCTACCGCTACGCCACCCGCGCCGAGCGCCGGGAGACCGGGCAGTGGTGGGTGCGCCGCGAGGTACGGGAGCTCGGCCGGTTCGGGCCGCGCTGACGCGGTCGTTCAGACGCAGTCCGCGAGACTGCTGGGTCAGCCGTCCAGCCCGGTCTCGCGCAGGGTGATGTTCAGTCGGCCGTCCGGGATCCCGCAGCCCGCGGGCGCGGTCCCCGGATGGATGCGGGTGACGCCGTGGAAGGCGAGTCGCGCGGGACCGCCGAAGACGAAGAGGTCGCCGGATTCCAGGGTGATGTCCTGGTACGGGCGGGTGCGCGCCTCGGTGTTGCCGAAGCGGAACGTGCAGGCATCCCCGATGGACAGCGAGACCACGGGGGCGAGGGAGTGCTCGTCCTTGTCCTGGTGCATGCCCATCTTCGCGTCCGGGTGGTAGTGGTTCACCAGGGCGGTGTCGGGGGAATAGGGGGCGGCGTCGGGCGCGGCGCCGGACTCCTGCGCGGCTCCGGATTCGCGCCGGAGGGTGTCGGAGACGTCGGTGGCGGCGTCGATCGCCGACCTGCCCAGGCGCGTCATCCAGTCGGGGAAGGGCAGGACGGGCCTGCCGTTCACGTCGACGGCCTCGCGCGAATAGGCGTAGGGGCGCCAGTGCCACCCCAGGCACACCGTGCGCACGCTCATCTCGTGGCCGCGGACCTTGGGCGAGCGCGGCGGCACCGGACCCTCGGCCCATTCCTCGAAGCGGGCCGCGATCCAGGATTGCTGCTCGAGGGTCAGGAACCCCGGCACCCACACCGCGCCGGGGGCGAGCTCGTGCACGGGGCGGGGCAGCAGGTCGTCGCCGAACAGGGCGCCGGCGCCGTCATTCGCGTCCATGCCCTCGATCCTCGCAGACGGGTCAGGGGGTCGTGGGAGTCGAGCCGAGGCGGCTCCGCGGGCCCGTACAGTGATCCGCGAGCACACCCCGAACACGTGGAACAGGAGAGGCATGCCCGAGACGCCCGCCACCGGCACCGCCGTCAAGCTCGCCGTCGGCGACCCCGCCCCAGGATTCGACCTCCCCACCGCCGACGGCGGTCGGGTCACCCTCGAGGACCTGCGCGGCGCCCCCGCCCTGATCTGGTTCTATCCCGCCGCCAACACCTCGCTGTGCACGCGAGAGGCCTGCGACCTGCGGGATCACCAGGAGATGTTCGCGGCGAAGGGGTACCGGATCCTCGGCATCTCCCCGGATCCGCTCGAGGAGATCCAGCGCTTCGCCCGCGAGCAGGAGCTGCCGTACACGCTGGCCGGCGACGAGTCGAAGGACGTCATGCGCGCCTACGGCGCCTTCGGCGAGAAGAACATGTACGGCAAGCTCGTGCAGGGGACGATCCGCTCCACCTTCGCGATCGACGCCGACGGCATCCTGACCTACGTGAAGTACCGCGTGGGCACGCCCAAGCAGATCGCGGACCTGCAGGCCAAGCTCGGTCTCTGACTGGTCGGGCGGTGCGCGCGAAGCGTCCGACGTGACATGCGCCCGTCGTGGGACCGCATCTTTTGCTGGCCACCATCCCGCTCCGCTACGATGATCGGCGTTGCGCATGCACTGCCCGCGGTTCCGGCCCGGGCGACGGCAGGCGCACCGCGCACATGGTGCGTGAGGAGACGTGGCAGAGCGGCCGAATGCGCTCCCCTGCTAAGGGAGTAGGCGGCTAAAACCGCCTCGGAGGTTCAAATCCTCTCGTCTCCGCGTCGATCGAAGGGTCGTCGGCCCGGTGGAATCCCGGGCCGGCGGCCCTTTGGTGTTTCCGGTGTGTTCCCGTATCGGCGAACGAATCGGGTCCATGGCCATGTGCCGCCGGAGTCCATCCATTACCCTCGGGACATGTGCGAGGAATGTCCGCATGTGTCGTCGATGGTCGGATCCCATGTCGCCGACCTGGTGGACGAACGGATCGGTCGGGGAGCGCTGCTGCTCCCGGCCTCGAGGTGATGTTGATGGACCGCCAACCTTTTCCGCTCCTGATCGCGTGGGACTACGTGCTCATCACCGAGTGGTACGACGGTGAGAGCTACCAGGAGGGCCCGGAGCCGCTGCTGGTGATCCCCGCGTCGCTCGCCCAGGCCCTGGAGCAGTGGTCGGGCGAGATGGGGGACGCGTACGCCGACGAGACGGGCGCCGTGAACCCGTCACGCGCCGAGGCGCATGCGCTGGACGTCCGGTTCGACGAACTGGTCGACGACCTGCGCGCCGAGGGGTTCGACGTCGTCCAGGGCGACAAGTGGTGGCGAGGCCGGTAGGGCTCGCACCCCCTGAGGCGCCCCCTGTCGCCCGTCCTGCTCGCCCGTCTCGCTCGCGTCTCCGTCGCCGCGGGATCGTCCCCATGACTGAGACATCGTGCTCGCCTGTCGGGACGGCCCTGTAACCTGTCCCGGACCGTTCACAGCCGACACGGCCGTCGGCTGCTGTCGTCGGTTGTGCGCCGAGGCAGAGCCAGGAGGCCGAGTGTCCGACACAGGTGGCATCCACATCCCGACGCTGACCAGCGAGTTCCCCGTTGTCAGCGATGACCCGCACATCGACGCGCCACTGCGCGCGACAGTCCGACGGCTGTCGACGCTGCTGGGCCGCACCCTCGCCGACCAGCACGGCCAGGACCTGCTCGACCTCGTCGAGGACGTGCGCCGTCAGACCAAGGACGCCAAGAGCTCCGGCGACGCGTCCGAGGCGCAGGCGATCCAGAACCGACTGGCCGAGCTGCCCCATGAGCAGGCGACCGCGCTCACCCGCGCCTTCACCGAGTACTTCCTGCTCGCCAACGCCGCGGAGCAGCTCTACCGCGTGAAGGCGATCGAGGAGAACCCCACCAGCGAGTCCTGGATCCCGCGCACCGTGAAGGAGATCCACGAGAGCGCCGGCGCCGAGGCCCTGCAGAACGCCGTGGACTCCCTGGACATCGAGCTCGTTTTCACGGCCCACCCCACCGAGGCCTCGCGCCGTGCCGTGCTGACCAAGCTGCGCAAGGTCTCCGACCTGCTGGCCGAGGAGACCGAGGAGGGCACGCCGGAGCGTCGCCGTCAGGACCGCCACCTCGCCGAGGTCATCGAGATGCTGTGGCAGACCGACGAGCTGCGCAGCACCCAGCCCACCCCGCAGGACGAGTCGCGCAACGCCCTCTACTACCTGCGCGGGATCTACCGCCACACGATGCCGGGCCTGCTCGACGACCTGCGCGAAGAACTGCGTGCCCATGGCGCCGACCTGCCCACCGACGCGGTCCCGCTGCGCTTCGGCACCTGGATGGGTGGCGACCGCGACGGCAACCCCTACGTCACCGCCGAGGTCACCCGTGAGGTCCTCGGGCTGCAGGCCGACGCCGCGATCGACCTCTCGGTGCAGATCGTCACCGACCTCATCGCCGACCTCTCGGAGTCCTCGACCCTGACCGGCGCCGACCCCGAGCTGCAGGCCTCCATCGAGGCCGACGTCGAGGCAGGCGGCTCGGTCGACGAGGACCAGCGCACGATGTACGCGTCCGAGCCCTTCCGCCTGAAGCTCGGCGCGATCCGCAGCAAGCTCGAGCACACCCGCGAGCGCATGCACTCGGGCGAGGCCCACGTGCACGGCCGCGACTACCTCTCGAGCGATGAGCTCCTGGCCGACGTGCAGGTCGTGCGCGACGCCCTCGAGCGTCACCGCGGACAGCGCGCGGCCGACGGTGCGATCGCCCTGGCCCAGCACCTGCTCGCCGGGATCCGTCTCAGCCTCGCGACCCTCGACGTGCGCGAGCACTCCGAGAAGCACCACGACGTGCTGGCCGCGATGTTCGACCGCCTCGGCGAGCTCGAGCGTCCCTACGGCGAGCTCTCGCGCGTCGAGCGCACCCCCGTGCTCGGCGACGAGCTCAAGAGCCGTCGGCCGATGTTCGGTGCGTCCCTGGCCGACGAGGACTCGATCCTCGACGAGACCACCGCCCCGACCTACCGGGTGTTCACCGAGATCCGCAATGCGCACCGGCGCTACGGCACCGACGTCATCCAGACCTACATCGTCTCGATGACCCACGGGGCCGACGACATCTTCGCCGTCGCCCTGCTGGCCCGCGAGGCCGGGATCCTCGACCTCTCGAGCTCCGAGGACAAGCGCGCCGACCTCGACTTCGCCCCGCTGCTGGAGACCGTCGAGGAGCTCCGCCATGCCGGCGAGATCCTCGACGAGCTGCTGAGCAACCCCGCCTACCGCGAGATCGTGCGCCTGCGCGGCGACCGTCAGGAGGTCATGCTGGGCTACTCCGACTCCAACAAGGAGTCCGGCGTGGTCACCTCGCAGTGGGAGATCCACCAGGCCCAGCGCACCCTGCGCGACGTCGCCGCCCGCCACGGCGTCACCCTGCGCCTCTTCCACGGTCGCGGCGGCTCGGTGGGACGCGGCGGCGGCCCCACCTACGATGCGATCCTCGCGCAGCCCTACGGCGTGCTGGACGGCACCATCAAGTTCACCGAGCAGGGCGAGGTCATCTCCGACAAGTACACGCTGCCGGTGCTCGCCCGCGAGAACCTCGATCTCACGATCGCCGCGGTCCTGCAGGCCACGGCCCTGCACACCGAGCCGCGCACCACGCCCGAGCAGCTCGAGCGCTTCGGCTCCGTGATGGAGAAGGTCTCCGACGCGGCCTACGACCGCTACCGGACCCTGGCCGACGACCCGGACCTGCCCGAGTACTTCGTGACGTCCACGCCGGTCGAGCAGCTGGGCGATCTGAAGATCGGCTCGCGGCCCTCCAAGCGCACCACCTCGGAGAAGGGACTCGACGGACTGCGCGCCATCCCGTGGGTCTTCGGCTGGACACAGTCCCGCCAGATCGTCCCCGGCTGGTTCGGCGTCGGCTCCGGCCTGAAGGCCGCCCGCGAGGCCGGCCTCGAGGACGAGCTCCACGAGATGCTCGGCAACTGGCACTTCTTCCGCACCGTCATCAGCAACATCGAGATGACGCTCGCGAAGACCGACATGGAGATCGCCGCCCACTACGTCCACTCCCTGGTGCCCGAGCGCCTGTGGCCGCTGTTCGAGCGGATCCGCGAGGAGTACGAGCTCAGCGTCGCCGAGGTCGAGCGCCTCACCGGCGTGCTCGGCCTGCTCGACGGTCAGCCGATCCTCAAGCGCACCCTCGCCGTGCGCGACCGCTACCTCGACCCCATCAACTACATGCAGGTCGCCATGCTGCAGCGCACTCGCGCCGTGGCCGAGCGCGGTGAGGAGCCCTCCGAGGAGCTCCAGCGGGCCCTGCTCACCACCATCAACGGCGTCGCCGCGGGGATGAAGAACACGGGGTGAGGCGGGGCCCGGCGGTCCTGTCGGCCCGTCGGCTGGGCGGTCCCGCCGGCTGGGCGGTCCTGCCTGGTCGGTAGGCGAAGGCCGTCTATAGGAAAGATCCGGAGCAGAACGAGCGTGTTCTGCTCCGGATCTTTCCTATAGAGGGGCGTGAGGACGGTGGGGACGGGTGTGCTCACCCCCTGTACATCAGCGCCGGCGGACGGGTGCGCAGGGATGCGACCGCCTTCCGGATCCGTTCCACGCTCGGCACCCGTGCGCCCCGTTCCCGCAGGCTTTCGCGCAGCCGCAGCAGGGAGGGCAACGGATCGAGCAGGTCGCCGCGGTTCTGTCGGCGCAGCAGCCACCCTTGGGCCGCGAGGGCTTCGCGACGCTCCTCGTCCTCCCGCCAGGCACGCTTGGAGAGCCGGCGCCAATCGCCGTCGTACTCGAGCCCTACCTTCGGAGCCCACCATCCGTTGTCCACCCGCCGCGTCCGACCCTCCAGATCGACGTGCACGGGCAGGTTCGGCACGGGCTCCTCGAATCCCGCGTGGCATGCCAGGAGACGTGCGTAGGTCTCGCCCGGTGACTCGACACGGGGTCGGGACAGCGTGAGTGCGCGACGGAGAGCAGGAACTCCGGGTCGGGCCGTCTGCCCCTCGGTGTAGGCGCGGAGATCCTCGAGGGTCAGCCCACGCACGTCCGTCGTGTCGCCGATCAGGGCGTCGGCGGCGGCCACCAGGTCCCAGACGGGCAGCTGGGCGGCGAGCTGCAGCAGCACTTCGGCGGGATGGGACAGGGCCAGCCCGCTGCGCGTGATCGTCGGGCGGGGTGAGCTGCGATGCACATGCGTCGACTCACGCACTCCGCCCCGGCCCTGACCGATGGTGCAGTGCAGCGGTGGGAAGGACGCTGCCAACCCGTCGGCACCCGAAAAAAGGCTCCTGCTCTGCTCCGGCGTGATGCGTGCCGGGATCACCGGCCCGACGCCGTCCCACTCACGGGCCGCGGAGAGCAATCCGACTCCGTCGTCGAGCTGGTGCGGCAGGGGAATGCCCCAATGGACGGCGGCCGTGGAATGACTGATCACGCAGCCCGGCAGGACCCGCTGCTGCAGGAGGCGGCAGAGCACGGTGAGACTCGCGGGCTGTTCGGTCGGGGTGTGGAACCCGGGGACCACGCGACGGAACTCGTCGGACGCGAGTCTGCGGGCGGTGACGCCCCGCGCGATCCACTCGCTGCGGTGCATGACCAGCCCGGCGATCCGGCCCGAGGGAGCATTCATGCTCCGCAGGTTAGGGAGCTGGCAGGGGCTGGTTCGCTCGGCCGCGACGGGTGTGGATGACCGGCCTGTGGGGAGGGAGGAGGAGTGGGGGAGGAGAGGCGGAGAGGAGCGCGGGAGTTGCTGGCGGGCGGCAGCGAGGGCGACGCCCCGCGCCCACCCCTTCTATATGACAGTTCCGTAGCGAGAAGCGGTGTTCTCGCTACGGAACTGTCCTATAGCCGGGCTGACGAACGGGCCGATCGACCGACGGGCGGCCGACGGGGTGGCCAACGGACCAACGGACCGACGGGCCAACGGACCGACGGGCCGACGGACGGGCCCGCCCACCCCGTCACCACTCCAGGATCGACCAGCGCTTCTTCTTGGCGACGGAGTAGAGGCCCAGGTCGGGGGAGACGGCCGAGGGGGTGCCCACGAGCTCGAGCCAGGAGGCGTCGGCCAGGGAGTCGCCGTAGCCGTAGGACTTGGCGAGGTCGGCGCCGTGCTCGTCGGCGTACTTGCGCAGCCAGTTCGCGCGTGCCTCGTCGACCACGGGCGGGGTCGCGAGGTAGCCGCTCATGCGCCCGTCGGACGAGACGTCCATGCGCGTGGCGACGATGTCGTCGAAGAGGTCGGACAGCGGCTCGACCAGCACGTCGAGCGCTCCGGTGACCAGCACGGTGCGATGCCCGGCGCGGCGGTGCTGCTCGATCAGCTCGAGCGCCTCGGGGCGGATCGAGGAGCGGATCGAGCGGCCCAGGGACCCGCTCAGCAGGCGCACCAGCTCCTCGCGGCGGTACCCCTTGTAGCGGCGGTTGACCAGGCGGATCAGCTCCGAGCGGTCGCGCTTCTCGGCCCGCAGGTAGGAAGGGACCGAGCGCAGCAGCGAGCCGATCTCTCCCGGCCAGGCCGAGGCGGGACGGGTCGCCCGCACCACCGAGAGGTACTGCTGGATGATGTTCGCGCCCACCACGGTGCCGTCGAGGTCGAACACGGCCACGGCGTCGGTCGCCTCCTTCATGGGGGCGGCGGGGCGGCTCTGCCGTGCGCGCACGGCGGCGCGGCCGCGGGAGTAGGCCTTGGTGAGCTCGGTGACCGCGGGCAGGTGGAGGTTGCGGAAGTAGTCCTTCCAGTCCAGCGCGGTGATGTCGAAGTCGTGCGTGGCCAGGAACGACTCGGGCAGCTCCTCGCGCAGGGCGCGGGTGTTCGCGTCGTCGAAGACCATCTCGGTCTTGGTGTACTGACGGTAGAGCTCGATGTACTTGCGCAGCGTCGAGAGCCCGGACTCGTTGCGGTGCAGCGTCGAGGTCCACTCGCGGGTGCGGCGGGTCGCGGGCAGGCGCGAGACGACGGTCTGGCCGACCTTGGTGGCCAACTCCTTCATCCGGAAGCGCTGCTCGACGAGCTCGACCGACGGGAAGGTCCAGTCGGGCACGGTGATGTCGTTGCCGTCGTCGTCCTGCAGCGGGTGCTCGATGAAGTAGCCGCGCACCGCGTCGACCATCTCGTGGAAGGGCAGCGGGTTCGAGCCGCCCGAGGCGACCTGGAAGTACGCGTCGTCGCCGCGGCGGGCGACGTCCTGGGTGGCCAGGGCGACGATCACGTTGACCACGAAGTCCACGGGGATGATGTCGAGGATCGAGTCCGCGAGCCCCGGGAACTCGGGGAGCAGCCCGCGGCCGAAGGCCATGATCAGCGGGTCGGCGACCTTGTAGCCGTCGATCCAGCCCGGGAAGGGACGCTGCAGCGCCGACTCGATGATCGAGGGGCGCACGAAGGAGACGCGGTGGCCGGCGTCGGCCCACATCGACTCGGCGACGCGCTCGGCCATCGCCTTGGTGAAGGTGTAGATATCGGTCCAGCCCACGGACTGCGCGCGGGTGCGGCCGAAGTCGACCAGGCGCTCGTCGACCCATGCCTTGCGGGCCTCCTCGGCGGCGGCGGCGACGGCCTTGGGGCCCATCCGTCCGTCGCGCAGGCGGGCCACGCGCATGTGCGTGCGCAGGTTCTCGGGCCGACGGGACTCGGCCTCGACGCGCGTGCGCGCGGACTGGGAGGCCTCGAACTCGGCCTGCCAGTCCACGGAGTGCTCGAGGCGCCCCTCGCGGCGCAGTCCCTTGGAGATGCCGCCCACGTACGCGGTGGAGACGTGGATGACGTGCGGGTCCTGCCCGGAGTCCAGCAGGGCCTGGTACAGGTTGCGGGCGCCGCCGACGTTGGTGCGGAAGGCCTCGTCGATCGGCGGGTCGAAGGAGACGGAGGAGGCCGAGTGGATGACCGTGGCGTAGGTCTTGTCGAGCTCCGGCATCGCGGTGAGGTCGCCCTCGAGGACGTCCACGCGCTCATCGAAGGCTGCGCGGACGGTGTCCTTGCCCACCCGGTCGGCCCAGGAGGAGAACACGGGCTTGCGCAGCAAGCCCTCGAGGCGCTTGCGGCCGGTCAGCGTGCCCTTGGGGCGCACCAGGGCGGTGACGCGGACGTCATCGGTGTACTCCAGCAGCGACTGCAGCACGGCCTGGCCCAGGAAGCCGGTGACGCCGGTGAGGAGGACCTCCCGGGAGCCGGTGGTGCCGGCGGAGGCCGGGGCGGACGGGGTGGGGTTGGACATGCGGTGTTCCCTCAGGTGCTGGTGGGCGGCCGACGGGACGGCCGGGCTGGTCCCGGCCTGCGTCCGACGGGGCGACAGCGGACGCTGCAGCAACGGCGGACGCGCCCGCACGCGCGAGGCGGACGGACGTCGAGCACGGTCACCTCCGACGGTAGCGCATGGGACCCCGTCGGCCCCGACGATCACGCCTGCGCGTGACGACATTCGCGCGTGACGCGGATGACGGAGGCAGGGAGGCCGACACGCCCTGGCGGGTCGATGCCCGCATGTATCGTGGCGGCATGCACAGGGCCCTGATCACCGGTGGGACCGCAGGCATCGGAGCGGCGTTCGCCAGGGCCTTCGCCCGGCGCGGCGTGGACCTGGTGCTCGTGGCCCGCGACCCCTCGCGCCTCGCCGACTTCGCCACCGAGGTGCGCGACACCTACGGCGTCGAGGTCGAGACGCTCGTCGCCGACCTCTCCGACCGGGAGGACCAGCAGAAGGTCGCGGACCGGCTGGAGAACTCCGACGGCCCCGCGGTCGACGTGCTCGTCAACAACGCGGGCTTCTCCGTGCGGGCCTCCCTGCTGGACCCCGACCTCGACGAGCACGACCGCGGGTTCGAGGTCATGCAGCGGGCGGTGCTCAAGCTCGGCGGCGCCGCCGGACGCGCGATGCGCGAGCGCGGCCAGGGGTGGATCATCAACATCGCCTCGGTCAGCGCTTTCATCACGCAGAACAACTACACGGCGATCAAGGCCTGGGTCACGAACTTCTCCGAGTCCCTGAGCGTGCAGCTCGAGGGGACGGGCGTGCTGGTCACGGCGCTGACGCCGGGCTGGGTGCGCACCGAGTTCCACGAGCGCGCCGGGATCCGCGGCTCCTCCATCCCCGACTTCCTGTGGCTGGACGCCGACGAGCTCGTCGAGGAGTGCCTGCGGGACGTGGCGCGCGGCAAGCCCGTGAGCATCCCCGGCGGCCGCTGGAAGCTGATCACCGCCGTCCTGCGCACGACCCCGCGCCCGCTCGTCCACCGCATCAGCTCCCTGCTCAGCTCGCGGCGCAGCAAGGAGCGCTGAGGCCCGTGGCGGAGCAGCAGACCCCGAGCGGGGCGGACGAGGAGGACGGCACCTCGCGCAGCGCGCGCCTGCGTCAGTCCCTCTCCTCGCACCTGCGCAGCCGCGGCTGGGACCCGTTGGACGAGGACACCCGCAAGTACCGCTCCCGCGCTCGTTCGTCGCTGCGCTTCGTGCTCCAGCGCGGGTTGTTCCGTGCCCTGGTGCGCGCGAACGTCACCCAGACCGTGCAGGTCGCGCGGCGGGTGAAGTCGGTGCGCGGGCCCTTCGTGCTGGTCGCCAACCACACCAGCCACCTGGACGCGCCGCTGCTCGCCGAGGGCCTGCCCTGGGCTCAGGCGCGGTTCCTGTCCACCGGGGTCGCCGCCGACTACTGGTTCCGCCCCTGGTACAAGCGCCTGTTCGTGCGCCTGCTGTTCAACGCCTACCCGATCGACCGCGACGGCTCGCGCAAGAACTCCGGGTTCTCGCGCCGTCTGCTGCGCAGCGGGGTCCCGATCCTGGTGTTCCCCGAAGGGGGACGGCAGAAGACGGGCGTGATGGGCGAGTTCAAGCCGGGCGCCGCGGCGCTCGCCTCGGGCGTCGGCATCCCGATCATCCCGGCCGCCCTGGTGGGCGGCTACGAGGCCATGCCCAAGGGCCGCAGCTGGCCCAAGCCCGGGCGCCCGCCCGTCGGCGTCGTCTTCGGCGACCCGATGATGGCGCACGAGGGCGAATCGGTCGTCGACTACATGGAGCGCGTGCGCGCGCAGGTCGTCGACCTCTACGAGAGCACCTACGAGCAGATCCTGGGCCCCGAGTCCGGACCCCGGGAGGAGAACCGATGACCGCATCGATCAGCGCCGGCGACGTCACCCGTCACAAGTGGTGGGGGTGGGGGATGGATGACGTCCGCTTCCGCTTCGACAACAAGCCGGCCTTCCCGCCGCTGGCGAAGAACAAGATCGGCGTGGATCTCGAGGAGATCACCCAGTTCGACGACCCCGACCTCGCCGATCACGAGGTCCCCGAGACCCGTCTGAAGAAGCCCGTGCGCACCGCCCTCGAGGACGTCGTAGGTGCCGAGAACGTCCGCGTCGACGACGAGTACCGCGTGCTGCACTCCTTCGGCCGCTCGCTGACGGACCTGTTCCAGGTGCGCTCGGGCCACTTCGAGCGTCTCGTGGACGCCGTGGTCTACCCGGGCAGCGAGCACGAGGTCGCCGCGGTGCTGCGTCTCGCCCTCGACAAGGACCTCGTGCTGATCCCCTACGGCGGCGGCTCCTGCATCTCCGGATCGGTGACCCCGGATCCCGCCGAGAAGCGCCAGATCATCACCGTGAACCTCGGCCGCATGCGCGAGGTGGTCTCGATCGACGACACGGCCGGGCTCGCCCGTGTGCAGGCCGGTGTCTACGGGCCCGACCTCGAGGAGCAGCTGGCCGCGCAGGGCTGGACGATGGGCCACTTCCCGGACTCCTTCACCTACTCGACCCTGGGCGGCTGGGCCGCGACCCGCTCCTCGGGCATGCAGTCCGACAAGTACGGCGACATCGAGGACATCGTGCGCGGCATGCGCGTCGTCCACCCCGAGGGCACCGTGGTCACCAAGCCGATCCCGGGGCGCGACTCCGGGCCGAGCGTCCACGAGATGATCCTGGGCTCCGAGGGCCGCATGGGCATCATCACGGAGCTGACCGTGCAGGTGCACCGCCTGCCGCAGGTGCGCCAGGTCATCGCCTACATGTACCCCGACTGGGAGCACGGGATCCGCGGCATGCACGCGATCGCGCGCTCCACCGACGTCTCGCCGACCTTCACGCGACTGTCCGACGGGCCCGAGACCGAGTTCAGCCTCGCCATGGTCAAGGAGCCCACCTCGACCAAGGGCAAGGTCGCTGCGAAGGTCCAGGACGGCCTGTTCTCCTACCTGCGCTCCAAGGGCTGGGACACGGACGAGGAGATGAGCATCTCCTACGTCTGCTTCGAGGGCTCCAAGGAGACCGTCGAGCACCAGAAGTCGATCGTGAAGAAGCTCGTCAAGGGTGCGGGCGGGATCACGCTGGGCGCCGGCCCGGGCGCGATCTACGACCAGAAGAAGTTCGACACCCCCTACCTGCGCGACTTCCTGCTCAGCTACCAGGTGTTCGGGGACGTCTGCGACACCGGAGCGACCTGGTCGAACATCAACGAGGTCCACGCCAAGGTCTACGAGGCCTTCTACGAGGCGCAGCGGAAGCAGGGCCTGCCCGGCTTCATGTTCTGCCACATGTCGCACAGCTACCACTCGGGAGCGTGTCTCTACTTCACCTTCGCGCTGAAGTACACGAGCGAGGACAAGGCCCTCGAGCAGTACCTCACCGCCAAGCGCGCCGTGCAGCAGGCCTTCGTGGACCTCGGCTCGACCGTCTCGCACCACCACGCGGTGGGCAGCGAGCACCAGCCCTGGCTCACCGAGGACATCGGCGAGCTCGGCGAGCACATCATCGAGGGACTGTTCGAGCAGAACGACCCGGGCCGGAACCTCAACCCCGGCAAGATCGTCACCCCCTGACCAGGAGGGCCCGACAGGAGCCGACGGTCCGGGGCCGACGGGCCGACGGGCCGGCGCCGACGGAGGAGGATCCCGTGAGCGAGGCCCGCTTCTCCCTGCGCTGCGATCCTTCCCGCGCCCGTGAGCTGGTGCTCGAGCAGCTGTGCGCGGAGGGGTGGCGGCAGCGGGCTTCCCGCCCGGCCGCTGCGCCACGCGACCACCCGGACGACGATCCGCCCCCGCTCCGGATGGAACGGGGGCGGATCGGGTCCAGCGTCCTGCTGGGCGGCCTGGCCGGGAACGCGCAGCACCTCCTGCTGCGCGTCGACGTCCGCCCTGATGAACACGACGACAGGGGGAGCGTCGTCGTCTGCTCCTGGTCGGACGTCAGCCCGAGAGCCCTCGGCGGGATCCTCGGCCGCCGACGCGCGGAGCGAACCATGCAGCGGACGGTCGATCGGCTGCGGGATGCCCTCTCGCGAGCCCGCGTCCTGCAGGAGGAATGAACCGTCCCGCGGGGGAGCCGGGTCAGGCCTCGAGCGCGCTCATGATGCCGGGCAGGTCCTCGGCCAGGGCGTCCCTCCAGGCTCCCCACTCGTGTTCCCGACCCGGCCAGACGGCGAAGTCATGGTCGATCCCCGCCTCGTCCAGGGCATCGTGGAAGTGCTCGTTCGTGGGTTTGACGACGACCTCGGTGACGTCAGCCATGATCTTCGAGACCGAGAGGCCCAGCTGTGCAGCGATGTCCGGGGCCGCGTCGATGATCTGCTGGAGGTCACCGTTCAGGCCGTCACCGCAGCGCAGGAACAGGCGCTTGCCCCGATATCGTTCGACGTTGGTGATCGGGTCGTACTGGAATTGCACGTCGGTGACCGGCCATCCCCAGACGGCCCCGGGGAAGTTCGTCGTCTGCCAGTACCCGGCCTGCGCATCGGCCAGAGGTGCGAGCGCGATCGTCCCCTTGACCCCGAGATCAGTGACGTCGGCCGGACCTGAATAGGAGCTGATCGAGCGGAACAGGTCCTGGTACTTCTGGCCCAGCGCGAGCGCGCCGAACCCGCCCATGGAGAGTCCGGCGATCGCCATCCGCGCGGGATCCGTGCGGAAGTTCTCGTGCACGAAGGGCAGGACCTGCTCGATGATGAAGGTCTCCCAGTTCGCCTCGAGCCCCGGTCGCGGGAAGTTGGCGTTGGAGTAGAAGGAACCGCCGCCGCCGTCGGGCATGACGACGATGACGTCCGAACCGGCTGTCGCCTCGATGGCATTCCCTCCATGTTCCGTCCAGTCCAGGAACATCCCCCATCCGCCGTGCAGCAGGAGCAGCACGGGGTAGGAGCGGTCGGTGTCGGCGTAGCCCTCGGGCAGGAGCACGCGGAACGAGGGCGGGAAGGTCTTCACCTGGTCGGTGCTCACCCGGAAGTCGACCGAGCGCTTGTCCGCCGCGGCGACGGGGAAGCCCTTCTCGAACCGCAGACCGTGCGAGGGCGCATAGGCGCCGGGATCGTAGGGATCCGCCGCGGCCGCTCGGGCCGAGGGGGCGTCGAGGACTCCACCGGCGACCGCCGCGGCAGCGACCGTGGTGCCCGCCAGCAGCGTGCGTCGTGAGGGGCGGAGGGATGTCTGGGTGTGGGTGGGGAGGGACATGGAGTGTCTCCTGTCGGGGAGGGATGGACAGCGCAGCGGAACCCAGAGGGCGCGCTGCAGTACCGCCGGGCGGGATACCCGGTCGGATCGAGGAAGGAAAGGGGTGCGCGGCGGCGGGGGACCCGCCGCGCACGGGCCGCGGACGCGGCGATGGGACGCGGGGCGCCGGCCTGGTCAGGCCTCCAGGGCCTTCATGATCCCGGGGAGGTCCTCGGCGAAGTTTTCCTGCCACAGGCCGAACTCGTGCGTGCGGCCTTTGAGCATCTTGTGGTCGTGCTCGATGCCGGCATCGGTGAGGGCATCGGCGAAGCGCTCGAGGTTGGGGCTCACGTCGCCCTCGACGACGTCCTGGCCGATCGTCTTCTGCTTGTCCCGCAGTTGTTCGTAGAGGTCGCCGTGGCCCTTCAGGGCTTCCGCGAAGTCGATCCAGTTGCCGTCCCCGTTGCGCAGGAAGAGGCGCTTGCCCCGGTACCTCTCGAGGTTCTCGATGGGGTTGTAGGTGGAGGCGATGTCCGGGTCGAGATCGTTGCCCCAGATCGATCCGGGTCCGTTCGCCGTGAAGGGGTACCGCTTGGCCTCGAGAGCAGGGCCGATCCAGATCACGAGGGAGAACAGGCCGCCGTCGAGGGTGTCGGGGCGGCAGTCCGCCAGGCCGGAGTACGCGCTGATCGAACGGAACAGGTCCTGGTACTTCTGGCCGAGGGACAGGGCTCCCCAACCGCCCATGGAGTCGCCGGCGACCGCCATCCGGGAGGGGTCCGTGCGGAAGTTCTCGTGCACGAACGGGAGCACCTGGTCAATCAGGAAGGTCTCCCAGTCGGCCCTGCGCCCGGGGGCCGCGTGATACGCGTTGGAGTAGAAGGATCCGGCGCCGCCGTCGGGCATCACCACGATGACGTCCTGGTCGGCGGTCCGCGAGATCACGTCACCGCCGTTGCCGGATCCCTCGCCGGTCTCTCCCTGGGTCCACTGGGTGAAGTTGCCGCCACGGCCGTGCAGCAGCAGGAGCACGGGGTAGTTGCGATCAGGGCTGTCGCGGTAGCTGGTGGGCAGGGTGACGCGGAACGAGGGCGGGAAGGTCTGGACCTTCTCGGTGTTCACGCGGAAGTCGACCGAGCGCCAGTCCGGGATCGGGACGGGGAAGCCGTCGACGAAGTCGAGCCCGTGGCAGGAGTGGTAGTTCGAGGCGTCGAACGGATCGTTCGTGGAGGCGTGGGCGGTGACGGGGGCCGCGAGCAGGCCGGTTGCGGCGGCGGTGCCGGCGAGAAGCGCCCGTCGGGAGGGGCGGGCAACGCGGGAGGCCCGCTCGGGCGTGACGGCAGAAAGGGTCATCGGATCTCCTGTGATCGGTGCACGAGAAGCCGTGGCCGAACCGAAGACCGTCGCGCGGGAGCACCCTCGTTGGCGCACCCGTCCGCCGCGATCCGAAGAGCTCGCCGGGGCCTGGACAGAGTGCACGGACAGTGCGCGCTGTTGCAAGGGTCACTGGTCGTCGCGGCGTGTCGACGGCGAGGGAGGACCACTCGGCGGCGCTCCGGTGGCCGCGCGCCGGCAGCAGGATCGTCCCAGCAGGGGGACAGGGCATGGAGTGGGAGGGTGCCGCGACCCTACGATGGTGACCACGTGGGAACGACCCCTGCGATTACCCCCAGAGACGAAGGAGTCACGCGCGATGACCCTGCGCATCACCGTGTTCGGAGAGAACCGGCACGAGAAGTTCGACCAGCGGGTCCAGGAGCTCTACCCCGAGGGCATGCACACGACGATCGCCGAGGGCCTCACCCGCACTCTCGCGGAGCTCGGGGTCGAGACCGAGGTGCGGATCGCCCTGCTCGACGACATCGAGGACACCCTCAGCGACGAGGTGCTCGCCGAGACCGACGTCCTCACCTGGTGGGGGCACATCGCCCACGACGACGTGCCCGACGAGATCGCCGAGCGCGTGGTCCGCCACGTCCGCGAGGGGATGGGCCTGCTGCCCCTGCACTCCGCCCACTACTCCAAGCCGTTCCGGCTGCTCATGGGTACCACCTGCAACCTGCTGTGGCGCAACGACAACGACGAGGAGAGGGTGTGGACCGTCAGCGGCTCGCACCCGATCGCGCGCGGGGTGCCGCACCCGATCGTGATCCCCGGCCAGGAGATGTACGGGGAGATGTTCGACATCCCCGCGCCCGACGAGCAGGTGTTCCTCTCCTCCTTCAGCGGGGGAGAGGTGTTCCGCTCGGGCTGCTGCTTCTACCGCGGCAAGGGGCGGGTGTTCTACTTCAGCCCCGGTGACCAGGAGTACCCCGTCTACCACCAGGCGGAGATCCAGCGCGTGCTCGCAAACGCCGCGCTGTGGGCCGCCCCGCAGGAGGGGCGCGAGCGCACCCCTGTGAAGATCTCCAACGCCCCGCGGGACTGGTTCCGCGACGGCGTCGCCGGGCCCGGCGAGGACGGGGAGGCACTGGATCGTGTCATCTGACCTGTACAGCGTCTCGGCGGCGAGCACCTCGGAGGCGGTCGCCGACCCCAATGCCGCCCTCGCGGACGCGGCCGGCCGGCGCCCCTTGCGGGCGGTCGTCGTCGGCGCGGGCGGGATGGGCAGGTGGTGGTCCCGTGTGATCGCCTCGAGTCCGATGACCGAGCTCGTGGGCGTCGCGGACCTCGTCGAGGGCATGCCCGCCGAGTCGATCGCGCAGTCGGGGGTCGAGGACCCGTCGGCCGTCGCGATCGGCACCGACGGCGTCGACCTCGCCCTCGAGATCGGGGCCGACATCCTCATCGACCCCACCGTGCCCGTGGCCCACCATCCCGTCACCCTCAAGGCCCTCCATGCGGGGATCCCGGTGCTGGGCGAGAAACCGGTCACCGAGACGCTCCCGGAGGCGCTGAGCCTGATGGCGCACGCCGAGCTCACCGGCGTGCCGTTCATGGTCTCCCAGTCCCGACGCTTCTTCCCCCAGGTGCGTGAGCTGCGCCGTTTCGTCGCCGCCCACGGGCCGACGGTCCTCACCAGCGCGTTCTTCAGCCTGTTCACCGAGCACGGGGGTTTCCGCGCGACCCAGCAGCATCCGCTGCTGCGTGACATGGGCATCCACGCCTTCGACACCGCCCGGTACGTGACCGGCACGGACCCGATCGCCGTGACCGCCCGCGGGGCCAACCCGCCGTGGAGCACCTACGCCGGTGATGCGAGTGTGACCTGCACCTTCGAGATGTCGGGCGGGTCGCTGTTCGTCTACAACGGGACTTGGAACGCCCGCGGCCTGCCGACGTACTGGAACAGCGAGTGGCGGATCGGGGCCGAGCACGGCAGCGCCACGTGGGACGGCAAGGGCGTCCCGCAGCTGGGCACCGAGGACGAGGCGGGGACGAGCTCGCTGCAGCGGGACCTCGAGCGCGCACTCGAGGCCCCGGAGCCCGATCAGATCGACGCCTCGATCATCGAGTTCGTGACCGCGGTGCGCGAAGGCCGACGACCCATGTGCGAGGTGCACGAGAACATCCTCAGCTTCGCGATGGTCGAGGCGGCGGTGGCCTCGGTCGACCGCGGCACGCGGGTGGTGATCGACGAGGTGCTCGAGGAGGCCCGCACGGAGGCGATCGCCGCCGAGACGTATCCCGAGGCCCGCGACATCCTGCAGTCCTGGCCGTCGGTGCGTGAGGCGATCGAGCGCAACTGACATGCGAAAGGCCCCGTCACCACTGGTGACGGGGCCTTTCCGCTGGTGCGCCCGGAGGGATTCGAACCCCCAACCTTCTGATCCGTAGTCAGATGCTCTATCCGTTAAGCTACGGGCGCCCGTCGGCCATGCCGACCTGATCAATACTAATCGGCCCAGCACCTGCGCGCCAATCGAGAGGCCGTGAGGCGCCTCACGGAATCATCGCGCAGGCAGGGGCTCGACGACGACCCGGTCCGACGGAGCGACGCGATGTCATCCCTGTGGGGGTCCGGACCAGGGCTGGCCGCCCTGAGGGTTCTGGCCGGGCTGCTGCGCCCCGGGCTGCTGGCCCCACTGCGGAGGCTGCGACCCCTGCTGACCCTGACCCTGACCCTGACCCTGGCCCTGGCCCGGGGCCGGGCTCCATCCCTGCTGCTGCGGAGCAGGAGCCGGCGGCGGGGACATCTGGCCACCTGCGGGACCTGCGCCGGAACCCGCCCCTGGACCGGCGCCTGGACCGGCTCCGGGGTACCCGCCAGGACCTCCGGCGCCACCGGCACCCGGGCCTTGGCCCGGGAAGCCCGGACCACCGGCGTTCTGCGCGGCCTTCTTCCGTCGCGAGCGCACCACGAAGAAGATGATCAGCGCGAGCGCGATCAGGACGATCAGCAGCAGGACGACGACGGCGACGATCACCCCGATGAGCACGCCGCTGATCCCGCCGGCCTTGGCCGTGATGTCGAGCCCCGAGCCGAGGTCGGTGGGGTCGGTGATGGTGACGGTCTTGCCGTCCACGCTGCCGACATTGGCGTCGAGGACCTTGCCCGGGAAAGTGAACGACAGCTTCAGCTCGAAGCCGTTGACGTCGGAGGAGCTCAGCTGGCTGAACGATTCGTCGGGCTTCTGCGTCAGGTGCAGTTCGCCGTTGCTCTTCTCGATCGAGAAGGCGGGTCCGAAGTTCTCCTTCTGCACCGTCCCGGAGATCTTGCAGCCCCACATGCCGTCCTTCTCGTAGGACTCGGGCTTCGCGGCGCCGAAGGTGGATTCTTCGCTCCCGAGCTCCTTGCACATGTCCGCGGCGGAGTCGTACGAGGTGTCGACGTACTCGGTCTCGAGGGCGATGTCGAGATCCAGGTGGTAGCTGTTCTCGTCCTTGATCTCGTAGTCGGCCGTCATCCGGCCGCACCCGGCGACCAGGAGCAGAAGGGGGAGCAGGAGGAGGGCGGCGAGCCGTCGCCGCAGGGGGAGGGGATGCATGGGGAACCCGTCGTCGGTGAAGGAGGCGGACGAGGAGATCCCGCGTCCACGATCGGCCGATCGCTGCGCGGCCGAGTCCGTGCTCACACTGTAAACCGACGTACGCACGAGCGCAGTGGGGAGAACTCCCCATCGTCGCTGCGTCCCGCTGTGTTCCGTTCCGCTCCCGGACACCGGCCCGGGGCGCGCGCGGGAGGGCCGGCTGTGGGTCAGCTGTCCTCGGCGGAGGTGCCGGGCGGCATCGGTGAGCCGAAGACGGGCGCCGCCGACGGGCGCTTCGCGTGCACTGCATCGCCCGAGGACTGGCGTCGCAGCCGGCGCATCACCCAGGGGCCGAAGTGGACCCGCGCCCAGTGCAGGTCCTGCTGGCGGGCCTCCCGCCACGGCACCGCCGTCGGATCACCCAGATCGTGCGGCTGCAGGGAGTGCTCGACGCCGAGGGTGTCCAGCACGTGCGCAGCGATCGTCAGGTGCCCCTCGGGGGAGAAGTGCAGGCGGTCCTCGGCCCACATCGCCTCATGGGTCAGCGACCGCAGGCCCCAGAGGTCCACGACCGCCGCGCCGTGGCGCTGGGCGACCGCACGCATGTTCTCGTTGTAGATCGCGGTGCGCCCGCGGATGAGGTGGAAGACCGGGGTCGAGCCGACGTCGGGGCCCGTCCACAGCACGATCGTCGCACCGGTCTCGGCCAGCCGGCCGACGGCCGCGTCCATGGCGGCGGCGATCTCATCGGGGTCCTTGCCGCGGATGACGTCGTTCCCGCCGGCGAAGATGCTGATCAGATCCGGCTCCAGGGCGATCGCAGGATCGATCTGCTGGGCGATGATCTCCCGGTACAGGCGCCCGCGGATCGCGAGGTTCGCGTAGACGAAGTCCGGGACGTCCCGCCCCAGCTCCTCCGCGACGCGGTCGGCCCAGCCGCGATGCCCGCCCGGGACATCGGGATCAGGGTCGCCGATGCCCTCGGTGAAGGAGTCGCCGAGGGCGACGAAGCGCCGCCAGGGCTGGCCCTGGCCGGGACGGGTGCGAGGTGCGGGCCCGTCGCTCATGCTCACTTCCAGAACATGAGCGTGACGCCGCCCAGCGCGAGCACGCCGAAGCCCACCAGCAGGTTCCAGTCACCGATCGGCAGCGGCATCGTCGCGCTCGAGAGGTAGTACGTCACCAGGTAGATCAGGCCGATGATCAGCAGCACCACGGCGAGCGGGGCGATCCACGAGGGGGTCACCGCCGGGGCGGCGGAACGGCGGCCCTTGCCGGTGGCTTCCGCCGTCGGGCGACGGCGCTCGGCGATCGCGTCCTTCGCCTTCTCGCGGGTGTCATCGGTGGCTGGCTCCGCGGCAGCCGAGGGCGTCGAGGACCCGGCGCTCTTCGCGCGCTTCGCGGGCTCGGCACCCTTCGCGCGCTTGACGGGATCCGCGGGCTTCCGGTCGCTCTTCCTGCGCTGCGATGG
The DNA here is from genome assembly GCF_003130585.1 of Brachybacterium endophyticum. Lineage (GTDB taxonomy): Bacteria > Actinomycetota > Actinomycetes > Actinomycetales > Dermabacteraceae > Brachybacterium > Brachybacterium endophyticum. The sequence continues at coordinate 675,850 of NZ_QFKX01000001.1, forward strand.
GGTCATGCGATGCTGCTCCGTTTCCGACGGGGACGAGGTCGATGGACGTGGTGCGAGGCTGACGACTCAGCCGGCGAGGAGCCGTGAGGGCGGGGCGGCACGGACCGGAGGAACCTGAGCGAGAAGAGAACCCGCAGGGTTCCATGGTCCTGCGCCACGGCCCAGGGTATAAGGCACACCTGGGCGGCGCGAGCGTGGAGTTGGTGGCCGGGTGGCCAGGTGGCCGGCGGCGGGAACGCGGGTCGCAGGGCAGGGTCCGGGAGGCAGGTCCGGGGAATCGGTGCTGCCCTGGTGCGTTCGATGGCTCCAGGTGAGGGCTCACGCCCCCAGAAAGGTCGAGACCTCACCCGGAGCCATTGACGGAAGCACCTCGACGAACCTCAGCAGCGTCCAGTCCATCGACCGGCGCGCATCGCCGGACCAAGAGCCGGTCAGGCCGGGGAGACCAGGGGAGCGAGGCCTTGCGAGCGCTCGAGGGCGTCGATCCCGTCGCACAGCTCGAGGAAGCGCGCGAAGATCAGGTGGCCGTGCTGGGTGAGCACCGACTCCGGGTGGAACTGGACGCCGTGCAGCGGCAGGCTGCGATGGGCGAGCCCCTGGACGACGCCGTCGGCCGATCGGGCCGTCACCTCGAGCACCTCGGGGACGGTCTCGGGCACCACGACCAGCGAGTGGTAGCGGGTGGCGGTGAAGGGGCTGGGCACCGCGGCGAACACGCTCGCGCCCTCGTGCTCGACCACGCTCGTGCGCCCGTGCATGAGCTGCGGGGCATGGGTGACCGTGCCGCCGAAGAACTGGCCGAGCGCCTGATGACCCAGGCACACCCCGAGCGTCGGCACCTCCGCGCTCGCGCAGGCCTCGATCACCTCGAGGAGCCGGCCGGCGGTCGAGGGCGTCCCCGGGCCGGGCGAGAGCAGGACGCCGTCGATGCCCGAGAGGTCGACGCCGCCGTCGGCCCCGCTGGGCACGTCGTCGTTGCGCACCACGATCGTCTCGACGCCCATCTGCTGCAGATAGCCGACGATCGTGAACACGAAGCTGTCGTAGTTGTCGACGACCAGGATCCGTGCGGGCCGGTCACTCATTGCCGCTGTCCCCGTTCTCCTTGTCGTTGCCGCTGTCCTCGGCGGGGCTGCTGCTGCTCGAGGCCGAGGACGACGGGCTCTCGCTGTCGGAGGTCGAGGACGACGGGCTCTCGCTGTCCGACGGGGACTCGGTGGGCGTGTCCGAGCTCGAGCTCGGGTCCTCCGTGGGCTCCTCCGTCTTCTCCGGGCCGGTGGAGACGTAGATGGTGACCGTGGTGTTCGGCGAGACCTTGTCGTTGGGCTTGGGATCCGACTTGATGACGGTGCCCTTGGCGACGTCGTCATCGGACTGGTAGGTGACCTCGACCCCGAAGTCCTCGCTGCTGAGGGCCTTGCGCGCATCGGCCTCCGAGCGGCCGACGACGTTCGGGACGGTGACGTCGCCCGGCGCCTTCGCGACCACGATCTGCACGCTCGAGCCGACCTCCGCGGTCTTCCCGCCGCCGCCCGAGGGGGTCTGGTCGACGACCGTGCCCGGGTCCTCGTCGGACTCCCGGGTCGAGGACTCGACCTCGAAGCCCTGCTCCTGGAGAGTGTCGGTTGCCCGGTCCTGATCGAGCCCGGTGACATCGGGCAGCTCGGTCTCGCCGGAGGCGAGATTCACGGTCACCGAGTCGCCCGCCTCGGCGCTCGAGCCGGCCGGCGGGTCCTGCCCGACGACCGTGCCCGCCTTCTTGCCGGAGGCGTCCTTCGAGTCACCGATCTCGATGCCGAGCCCGGCATCCTTCAGCGCCTGCGTGGCGTCGTCGCGGGACATGTCGGTGAGATCGGGGACCTCGACCTGCTCCGGGCCGCTGGAGACGGCGACCGTCACCACGGAGTTCTCGTCGACCTGGGTGTTCGCCCTCGGGTCGGTCGAGATGACCTGGCCCTCCTGGACCTTCGAGCTCGCCTTCTTCTCGAACTTGCCCGTGAGGTCCTCGGCCTCGAGCCGACTGCGGGCCTGGTCCTCGGACATGTTCGTCACGTCGGGGACGCTGGTCTGCTTCGGTCCGTTGTCCCACGGCTGCCACACGGTGAGGATGGCGGCGATCGCGGCGGCGGCGATCAGCAGCAGGAGGACGATCGGCCAGACGGCGCGCTTGCGCCGCGGCTCGGCCTCGTCGTCGGGCCGATCCGTGACGGTCCCGGCGGTCCCGGGGCCACCTGCTGAGGTGCCGGTGGCGCCGCTGCCGCCGGCAGCGCCGGCTCCGGCCGCACCTGCGGCCCCGGCCCCGGCGAGCCCCGCACCGGCGGCGGCAGCCCCTGCCCCGGCCGCCGGGGCGCGATGCGTCTGCTGGGCGCCGGTCGCCTGCGAGGGCAGCGCCTCGGTGCGCTCGTCCACCGGGCTGAGCACCGTGGTCGCCTCGGCGTCCGAACCGGGCTGCGGGTTCCCGGGCACCAGCCGCGGAGCGCGCCCGGCGACCACCGAGGCGATGTCACGCCCGAAGGCGGTCGCCGAGGGGTAGCGGGTCTCGCGGTCCTTGGCCAGGCCCGTGAGGATCACGCGGTCCACGTCGGGCCCGATCGCCGGGTTGAAGCGGGAAGGCGGGACCGGGGTCTCGCGCACGTGCTGGTAGGCGATCGAGACCGGGCTGTCCCCGGTGAACGGCGGACGTCCCGTGACCAGCTCGTAGAACACGCAGGCCGCGGAGTAGATGTCGCTGCGCGCGTCGACCAGCTGTCCGCGGGCCTGCTCGGGGGAGAGGTACTGCGCGGTGCCCATGACCGCCTGGGTCTGGGTCATCCCGGTCGCGTCGGCCACCGCGCGGGCGATGCCGAAGTCCATCACCTTGACGTCGCCGTCGTCGGTGATCATCACGTTGCCGGGCTTGATGTCGCGGTGGACGATGCCCTGCTGGTGGGAGTACTCGAGCGCCGAGAGCAGCGCCTGCATGATCGGTCCGGCCTGCTCGGGCGACATCGGGCGCTCGGGGTCGATGTAGTCGCGCAGCGTGCGCCCGCGCACGTACTCCATCACGATGTACGGGATCGTGATCTCGTTGCCGGTGAAGTCCTTGGTGTGCTCCTCGCCGGTGTCGTAGACGGCGACGATCGACGGGTGGTTCAGACCCGCGGCGCTCTGCGCCTCGCGGCGGAAGCGCTCCTGGAAGTTCGTGTCGCGAGCCAGATCCGTGCGCAGCACCTTCACCGCGACCGTGCGGTGGAGACGGCGGTCCTCCGCCAGGTGCACGTCGGCCATGCCGCCGTGCCCGAGAGCCTTGCCCAGGGCATAGCGCCCGGACAGAATCAGGTTCTCTTCGCTCACGTTCCTACCGTCCTCGAGGCTTCGCCGGTCAGGGCCGGCTCGAACATCGTACGTGCATGCAGGGCCAGTTCGGTCGTCCCGACGGCCGGGTGCGACGCGGGCAACGGTGCCCCGCTCAGCCAGCTCCCGGGGATCACGCCCACGCCCAGCCCGACCGCCACGAGTGCGACCACGACCACGATCAGCAGCAGCACGAAGCCGGGCACCGTGAACGGCCCGATCCGCGACCCGGTGCCGCCTGAGCGAGGGGTGCGACCCGAGGAGGGCGAGCTCCGCTGCGCGGGTGCGTCGGCAGCGCCACGAGCCCCTCCGGTCCCCGCGAACCCGGCGGTCCCGGCGGCCCCGGCGGCCCCGGTGGACGCCGCGCGCGACGTCGTCCCCGTCGCGGCGGGTGCGGGGGAGCCCGCACCCCCGGGCCGGTTCGCGCTCTGCGTGCGCGAGGACCCCGAGGCGGGCATCGCCGCCGACGTGCTCGGCTCCGAGGCCGAGGGCGCCGAGGCACCCGACAACGCCGAGGGCCCCGACGTGCCCGAGCGGTGGCGGATCCCGCGGCGACGGTGCGTGCGCGGCAGCGGCATCGCCGCCGTGCGCGTGCCCACCGGCGAGGAGGACGGCCGCTTCGAGGAGGAGCTGCGGTTCTCCCCGGTGGACCCCGAGGAGGCCGAGGTCCCGGACGAGGAGGAGCCCGTCCCGGCCGGGATCGCCCCGGTGGTGAAGCGCGGCTCCTCGCCGCGCTGGATCGACTCGAGGATGCGGGCGACGGCCGCGGCCGAGCGCGGACGGTTCGCCGGCGCCTTCGCGAGCAGCATCATCACCAGGCGCCGCAGGTCCTCGCCCACCGACTCGGGGAGAGCCGGGGGCTGCTTCTTGACCTGCGCCATCGCGATCTCCACCTGGCTCGCGCCGGTGAAGGGTCGATGACCCACGACCATCTCGTAGGCGACGATCCCCAGTGCGTACAGATCCGAGAGCGAGGTGGCCTGCTTGCCCATCGCCTGCTCGGGGGAGAGGTACTGGGCGGTGCCCATCACCAGACCGGTCTTGGTCAGCCGCGCCTGGTCCTGGCTGCGGGCGATCCCGAAGTCGGTGATCTTCATGTGCCAGCCGTCGGTGTCGTCCACGAGGATGTTCTCGGGCTTCACGTCGCGGTGGACCACACCCTTGGCATGGGCGGCGTCGAGCGCGCGAGCGAGGTCGATGAGCACCGAGATCACCCGGTCCTCGGGGAGCCCGTCGGGGTTGGCCTCGATGATCTCCGAGAGCGGCCGTCCCTTGCACAGCTCCATCACGATGTACGCGCGGCCGTCGATCTCGCCGTAGTCGTAGAGCGCGGCGATCGTGTCGTGGCTGAGCGAGGCGGTGTGCCGGGCCTCCGCGCGGAAGCGCTTGAGGAAGCCCTCGTCGAAGGCGTACTCCTCGCGCAGCACCTTGACCGCGGTCTCGCGGTCCAGGTCCTGGTCCCAGCCCTTCCAGACCTCGCCCATGCCGCCGGTGGCGATCAGGGAGTCCAGGCGGTAGCGCCCCTCCAGCACCATTCCCTTGCCGGTCCTCACTTCGAGACCACCGCCTCCATCACATTGCGCGCGATCGGAGCCGCGACGTCCGCGCCGTACCCGCCCTGCTCGACGACCACGGAGACGGCGACCTTCTTCCCGCCGTTGTCCGCGAAGCCGACGAACCACGAGTGCGGGGTGCGTCCGTCACCCCACTGGGCCGTACCGGTCTTGCCGCCGACCTCGACGCCGTTGATCGCGGCGGCACCGCCCGTGCCGTCCTTGACCGTCGACACCATCATCTCGCGCATCTGCGCCGCATTGGCGGCGCTCAGGGGCTGGGAGTACTGCTGGGCGGAGAACGAGGAGATCACCGACTGGTCGCGGGTGCGGACCTCATCGACCAGCTGCGGGGACATCACCTTGCCGTCGTTGGCCATCGCGGAGCCGACCATCGCCATCTGCAGGGGCGTCACCCGGTCCTCGTACTGGCCGATCGAGCTGGTGGCGAGCTGGGCGTCGTTGAGGTCCTTGCCCATGCTCGAGGGCGTCACCGACAGGGGGATCTCCATCCGGTCCCCGAAGCCGAACTCCTTGGCCTTCTTCTCGATCGCGTCCTCGCCCAGCGAGATGCCGAGCTTGGCGAACGAGGTGTTGCACGACTGCTGCAGCGCGGAGGACAGCGTCGAGGAGCCCCCGGAGCCGCAGGGCGTGTTGTCGCCCCTGGGGTGGTTGTACAGGGTGTTCTGCGTCTGCGGGAGCGTGAACGAGCCCGGGCCGGGGATCTTCGTGTCCTTCGTGTAGTCGCCGCTGTCCAGGGCGGCGGCGGCCACGATCAGCTTGAAGGTCGAGCCCGGCGGGTAGAGGTCGCCGGCGATCGCCCGGTTGGTCAGCGGCCGGTCGGGATCCTCGTTCAGGTCCGTCCACGCCTGGTGCACCTTCTTCGTCGAGTGCGAGGCGAGGTCGTCGGGGTCGTAGCTGGGTGCCGAGACCAGCGCGAGCACCTTGCCGGTCTCGGGGTCCATGGCCACGGCGGCCCCGCGGTGGCCCTGGAGCGCGTCGGTCGCCGCCCGCTGCGCGGCGGGATCGATCGTCAGCTGCACGGACGCGCCCTGCGGGTCGCGTCCGGAGACGGTGTCCGTGAGGCGCTGGTAGAACAGCGCGTCGGACTCGCCGGAGAGCGTGTCGTTCAGCGACTTCTCCAGCCCGGAGAAGCCGTACTCCACCGAGTAGTAGCCGGTGACGGGGGCGTACAGGGACCCGGGGTCGTAGGTGCGCTGGTAGCCGTAGGCGTCGTCGGTCGCATGGGACTCGGCGATGGGTTCGCCGCCCACCACGATCGGTCCGCGGTGGCGGTCGTACTCGGCGTAGACGGTGCGTGCGTTGCGGCCGTCGGCGTTCAGGGACTTCGCGGCGATCACCTGGAAGTAGGTGGTCGAGCCGAACAGCAGCAGGAACAGCACGGCGACGACCATCCACACGTGGCGCAGGGGCTTGTTCACGAGGCCACCTCCTGGGGTCGTCGCGGGGAGGCCGATGCGTCGGCGTCCACCCGCCGGGCCGCCGGGCGACGGGCGGCGTCGGACATCCGCACCAGCAGCGCGAGGATGATCCAGTTGCACACCAGCGAGCTGCCGCCGGCTGCCAGGAACGGCAGGGTCAGGCCGGTCAGCGGGATCACCCGGGTGATGCCGCCGACGACCACGAACACCTGCAGGGCGAGGACGAAGCCGAGACCGGCCGCGAGCAGCGTGCCGAAGCCGTCGGAGATCCCCACGGCCGCGCGCAGCGCCCGCTGCACGAGCAGCATGTAGAGCATCAGCACCGCGAAGGCGCCGATCATGCCGAGCTCCTCGGCGAGGGTCGTGTAGATGAAGTCGGAGTGACCGAAGGGCACCATGTCGGGCCTGCCGCCGCCCGGTCCCTTGCCCAGCAGACCACCGTTGGCCAACCCGAACAGACCCCGGTCGATCTGCTCGCAGGAGCTGAAGTTCTCCCTGCTCAGCGGGTCGAGCCAGCACGTGAAGCGGGTGCGCACATGGCCCAGCAGGGTGGCCGCGAAGATCGCGGGCGGCAGGAACATGACCGCCCCGATCACGAGCCAGCTCAGCCGGTCGGTGGCGACGTACAGCATCGCCACGAACAGCCCGAAGAACATCAGCGCGGTACCCAGATCGGTCTCGAACACGAGGATCGCGATGCAGAAGGCCCAGGCGCCCAGGATCGGCCCGAAGTCCGACCACCGCGGCAGCTGGATGCCCAGCACCTTCGGGCCCGCGAGCGCGAGGGTGTCGCGCCGGGAGACCAGGTAGCCGGCGAAGAAGATCGCGATGCAGATCTTCGCCAGCTCGGCCGGCTGGAAGGAGTAGCCGGCGATGTTGATCCAGATCTTCGAGCCGTACTTCTCGTCGGTCAGGAACGGCACCAGCGGCATCAGCAGCAGCACGGCGCCGCTGACCGCGAAGATCCAGGTGTAGCGGCGCAGCATCCGGTGGTCCCGGAGGGCGAACATCAGCGCCACCGCGAGCACCACGCCGACCCCGGTCCACAGCTCCTGGCGGCCCGCGTACTCGGCGTGGATGGCCGTGAACTTGTTGACCGCGGAGTCGTAGCTGGAGATCATCGCGATGCCGATGCCGTTCAGCAGCACGCCGATCGGCAGGATCACGGGATCCGCGAACGGCGCCCGCCACATCACGGCGATCTGCAGCACCACGATCAGCACGCCCGCGCCGATCGAGATCGTCATCAGATCAGCGGGCAGCTCGCCCTCGCGACCCAGGCCCACCAGGGCGTAGGTCAGCACGCCGAGCGCGGCCGCGATCAGCAGCAGCAGCGCCTGCAGCAGCCGGCGCGGACGCGCCGTGTAGGAGACGACGGTGACCATGTCAGTCCCCCTCGTCGCCGGCGGAGGACCCGCCGTTGTCGGAGGAGCCGCCGCCGTCCGATCCGCCGCCGTCGGAGGCGCTCGAGGAGCTGTCGGCCGGTGGCGTGGGCCCCTCGGTCGGCGTCGTCGGCAGGGTGGTGGCGCTCTGGTCCTCGAGGCGCTGCACGATCTTCTGGGCGTCCTCGAGATCGTCGGCCGGGATGGTCGAGCCGACCTGCTGGCGGGTGACCGAGGGCAGGGTGCCGACGGCGACCTCCGTGGTCTCCACGGGGTCGGACAGCGACAGCGGCCCGAGGTCCTGCGAGATGCCGCGGTAGATCACCACGTGCTCCCCGTCGCTGCCCACGAAGTACTGCTTCTGGGACCAGGTGTACCCGGCCCAGAGGGCGCCCGCGAGCACGGCGACGACGAGCACCAGGGTGACCAGCGCGGGCCAGGGGCCGCGCCTCGGCGGCTCCTCCTCCTCGAAGTCCTCGTCGGAGTAGGGCACCTCGGTGCTCTCGCTGCGGGTCAGGGCGGCGGCGCGGGCGGCCGGCCCGGAGGCGCTCGTGGGCTGGTTGCGGGTGCGTGCGGCGGAGCCGACGATCAGCGGGGCGCTCGAGGGGGCCTCCTGGCCCCGCGGCAGGTCGTCGAGGTCCACGACGTCGGCGACGATGCAGGTGATGTTGTCCGGCCCGCCGCCCTTGAGAGCGAGCTGCACGAGGGCCTCGGCGCACTCGTCGGGGTCCTCGAAGCCGGTCATGGTGGCGTCGATGGTCTCCAGCGACACCAGCCCCGACAGTCCGTCGGAGCACAGCATCCAGCGGTCGCCCACTCGCGCCGAGCGCATCGAGAGGTCGAGCTCGGGATCCGCGTCGACGTCGCCGAGCACGCGCATCAGCACAGAGCGCTGCGGATGGCGCTCGGCCTCCTCGGGGGTCAGCCGCCCCTCGTCCATGAGGCGCTGGACGAAGGTGTGGTCCTTGGAGACCTGCACGGTCTCGCCGTCGCGCAGGAGGTAGGCGCGCGAGTCCCCGATGTGGGCGAGGGCGAAGCGGCCCTCGGCGCGCAGCAGGGCGGTGACCGTGGTCCCCATGCCGGCCAGCTGCGGCTCGTCACGGGCGCGGCGCAGGATCTGCTGGTTGGCGTCGAGGATCGTCTCCTCGAGGCTCGCGACCAGGTCGGAGGCGGGGGTGTCGGTGTCCAGCTGCGCCATCCGCCCCACGGTGATCGAGGAGGCGACGTCGCCGCCGGCGTGCCCGCCCATGCCGTCGGCCACCATCAGCAGGTGGCTGCCCGCGTACCCGGAGTCCTGGTTGTTCGAACGCACCAGACCCACGTCGCTGCGGGCCGCGTAGCGCAGCGCCACGGTCATCGGGGACCTCGCCTCAGCTCGATCTCGGTGCGGCCGATGCGCACCTGGGCACCGGGCCGGAACGGCACGGCGCCCTCGATCGTGGTCCCGGACAGCAGCGTGCCGTTGGTGGAGCCGAGGTCCTCGACCATCCACTCGTCGTCCTGCGGGAACACCCGGGCATGGCGGTTGGACGCGTAATCGTCGTCGAGCACGAGGGTGCACTCGGGGGCGCGGCCGATCAGCACCGGGGTGCGCCCCAGCGTGAGGGTGGTGCCGCGCAGTGGACCGGCCGTGACCACGAGCGCCGTCGCGATCACCGAGGGATCGGTGCGCAGCGATGCGGCCTGGGCGGGATCGGCCGACGGCCGCTGCTCACGACGCGGGTCCGGCTTGGTGCCGCGGTTGACCACGGTGGTGCCGAAGAGATCGTTGCGCAGGATCAGCAGCACGGCGACCACGAACAGCCACAGCCCCAGCACCAGCGCGATGCGCAGGACCAGGATCGTCAGTTCGCTCATGCGGCGATCACCAGGAGGCCTGCGACTGCTGGGGCAGGATCACGGTCATCCGGGTGCGTCCGATGCGGACCGTCGAGCGGTCCTGGACCGGGACGGGCGTGCGGATGCGCTCGCCGTCCACGAAGGTGCCGTTGGTCGATCCGAGATCGGTCACGGTCACGTTCCCGCCGTCGGCCCGCAACTCGACGTGGTGACGGGAGACGCCGGTGTCGTCGAGGATGATGTCGGCGTCGCCGCCGCGGCCGATGACGGTCACGGGGCCGGTCAGCAGGTACTGCTGATCGTCGATCTCGACGATGGGGTGGCCGGGTCCGGCGGCCTGCTCGGCCCCGGTCGCCGGTGCCACGGTGCCGCGCTCCGTGCGCGACTCGGTCTCGAAGCGGCCCGCGCGGACCTCGTCGTCGGCCTCGAGGGAGACGACCACGCCTCCCACGAAGACGTACCGGTTCTTCTCGGCGTGCTCGAGGACGACGCGCTCCATCTCCTCGATGAGCGTGTCCTCCCAGGAGGAGAAGCGCTCACGGTCCTCGGAGTTGAGGTAGATCGTGAAGACGTTGGGGGCGATCGTGCGGGTGCGATCCAGGACCTGGATCTGGTCGTCGCACTCGCGCTTGAGCCCCTGGGCGAGGTCGAGCGGCTTGAGCTGGCCGCGACCCGACGTGAACACGCTGGTGACGCCGCGGTCCAGTCCGCGCTCGATCCGATCCAAGATCCCCACGGTCGATCCTCCGCTGTCGAGACGATGCCCGGTGGAGCCTGTGCGTCCGGGGGGCCGCCGACGGCGGAGAAGGCGCACAGGCACGGGCGGTGCTGATCGATCGTATCGTGCCACGTCGTCGCTGAACGCGAGGAGGAGCGAGGACCTGGGGGAAGGGGTGTGCAGGTCGTGTGGAGGCGCACCCCGTCGCCGCGGTCCCCGCTCCTCGTGCGGAGCTGCTCGCGCCGAGCTCGGCGGCGGCTCTCAGTGCACCAGCACCCGCCGCCCCTTCTTCATCCAGCCCTCCTTCCACAGCATGTCGGTCGCCGCGACGGAGAGGCGTGAGCAGCCGTGGGAGTCGGCGTAGGGCGGGATCGAGGTGGAGCCGTGGATCGCCCAGCCCCGGTCGTAGTACCCCGCGCGGTAGAGGCGGCCCAGCGGCGCGGTCTCCCAGCCGCTGGAGTGGAAGCGCTGCATGGTGTAGTCACCGCTCGGAGTGGTCGCCGTCTTCCAGCGGCCGCCGGAGTAGTAGCGCTTGCCCGAGCCCGTGGAGGTGTTCAGGATGAACTTCAGCTTCCCCGAGCTGATGCAGTAGATCAGCTGCTTCTTCTTGTCGATCTCGAAGGCGGTCCCGGAGGTGATCTTCGGCTTCGGCCTCTTCTTCGCCGCCAGTGCGGCCTTCGACTTCGGGCCGTACACGCCGTCGGCGGTGAGCCCCGCCGCCTTCTGCAGGGCGTAGACGGCCTGCTGGGTGGTGGCCCCGAAGCTGCCGTCGGCGCTCCCGCACCAGTAGCCGACCTTCGCGAGGCTCTTCTGCAGTGAGGTCACCGCGCTGCCGCGTGACCCCTTCTTCAGGACGGTGTCCTTGGCGAGGGCGGGGGCGGTGCCCATCGCCAGGGAGGCGGTGAGGACCGGGGCTCCCACGAGCAGGGTGCGTCGGCCGACGGCGCCCCGGGCGGTTGTGCGATCGATGGTCATCTCTCTTCTCCTCAGGAGAGACGGCGCGGGGGGCCACCGTGTGGCGGGTTCTTCAGGACATGTCCGATCTGCGGACGTGCACAGCCAGCCATACGTCAAGAAAAAGTAAAAGAGGGGTCAAATGCACGTGATGGTCCGAGCGTTCGAGGCCTGTGCGACCCTGGGGCCGTGACCAGTGACGAGACCCGTGACGAGCCCCGCGACACCGTGGACGAACTGCTCGAGGCCTTCGGCTTCCCCTGCGCCCTCGGCGTGACCGATGCGCAGGGCCCGCTCCTGCGCCGCGGCGAGACCTCGCGGGTGCACCCGCTCGCGAGCGTCTCCAAGCCGGTGACGGCGCTCGGCGCGCTGATCGCCCTCGACCGCTCCCTGCTCTCCCTCGACCAGGAGGCCGGGCCCGAGGGGGCGACCGTGCGCCACCTGCTCGCCCACACCGCCGGGTACGCCTTCGACGCCGACACCGTGCTCGCCGCGCCCGGCACCCGCCGCATCTACTCCAACACCGGCTTCGAGGTGCTCGGCCGCGTGCTCGAGGACGCCACCGGCAGCGACCTGCCCGACTGGCTCGAGGGCAGCGTGGTGCAGGGGCTGGGGCTGGTGGACCTCGAGGTCGACGGATCCCCGGCAGCAGGGTTCCGCGGCAGCATCGAGGACCTGCTGGCCCTCGGCCGCGAGCTGCTGCACCCGACCCTGATCGGCGAGGAGCTCTGGCGCGAGGCGACGACCGTGCAGTTCCCGGGACTCGCCGGCGTGGTGCCCGGGTTCGGGCGCCAGCGGGACAACACCTGGGGTCTGGGCCTGGAGATCCGCGATCACAAGTCCCCGCACTGGACGGGGGAGCTCTCGGGGCCGACGAGCTTCGGGCACTTCGGCCAGTCCGGGTCCTTCCTGCTCGTGGACCCCGACCGCGGCCTGTCCGTGAGCTTCCTCGGCGAGGAGCCCTTCGGACCGGTGCACCAGCAGCGCTGGCCCGGGCTCCTGGACGCCGTCCTGGAGCGGGCCGACGCCGGGACGCTCGGAGGGGACGGGGCGCGGGGATGACCCCCGGGCTGGGGGTCCTCGAGGAGTTCCCCTTCGAGGCGGCCGCGATCGTGCTCGGCCCCGAGGGCGTGCGCGCGAGCGCCGGCGACCTCACCCGGTCGCGCCCGCTGCGCTCGGTCACCAAGACCCTCACCGCCTACGCCTGCGCGATCGCCCTCGAGCAGGGCGCGGTGACCCTCGAGGACCAGGCCGGTCCCGAGGGGTCGACCCTGCGCCACCTGCTGTGCCACGCCTCCGGCCTCTTCTACGAGTCCGACCGTGTCCTGCAGCCGCCCGGCCGGCGGCGCCACTACTCCAACCGCGGCATCGACCTCGCCGCCGAGCACGTCGCCTCCGCCGTCGGACGGGACTTCGAGGACTGGGTGCGCGAGCGCGTCACGGGACCCCTCGGCATGGACCGCCTGGAGTGGGCGGGCTCGCCCTCGGTGGGCGCCTCCGCCCCGCTGGAGGACCTCGCCCTGTTCGCCCTCGAGCTGCTGCGGCCCACGCTCGTCGGCCCCGACGTGTTCGCCCGGACGACCACCGCGCAGCTGCCCGAGCTCGCCGGGATCATGCCCGGCTTCGGCAAGCAGGACCCCAACCCCTTCGGCCTCGGCTTCGAGATCCGCGGCCACAAGCACCCGCACTGGACCGCCCTCGCGGGCAGCCCGCGCACCTTCGGCCACTTCGGGATGCTCGGGGTGGCCCTGTGGGTGGACCCCGACGCCGACCTCGCCGCCGTGATCGGCACCGGGCACGAGTTCTGCGACCACCACCGCGTCCTGCTGCCGCGATTGGGCGACGACATCCTCGCCGCATGGGGTCCGTCGGGCCGATAGTCTCGAGGGGATCCCACCCTCCGACCGCATCCGTGCACGCCGTCCGCGCCGCCGAGGAGACACGCCATGCATGACGACACCCGCCTCATCGAGGAGCGGATCCAGCGCTTTTCCCGCGACCATCTCACCGACGCCGGTCGCCGCGAGCAGGTCCCGGTGCGCATCAGCGCCCATGCCCTCCCCGGCGAGCCCGTGCCGCCCGCCCGCGCCATCGCCGCGGACGACTACCGGGACATCGAGGTCGGGCAGAGCTGGGGTCGCGCCTGGTCGACGCTCTGGCTCCACGTCACCGGCACCGTCCCGCCGGGATGGGACCGGCCCGAGGACCTCTGCGAGCTCGTCGTCGATCTCGACTTCACCGACATGCCGGGCTTCCAGGCCGAAGCCCTCGTGTTCACCCCGCAGGCCGAGCCGCTCAAGGCGGTCAACCCCCTGAACTCCTCCCTCGCCCTGCAGGCCGGCCAGGAGATCGACCTCTACCTCGAGTGCGCCGCGAACCCGTCGGTCGCCGGGGGGTGGACCTTCGCGCCGACCGACCTGGGGGATCCGGACACCGTCCCGGAGCGGGAGCTGTACACGATCCGTGCCCTGCACTTGCAGCGCAGCGACCGTCGCGTCCGCGAGCTCGGCCGCGACGTGCGCGCTCTGGCCGGGCTGATGCGCGAGCTGCCCGAGGCGGGCACCCGCCGGGCCGAGATCCTGCGCGGGCTCGAGGCGGCCCTGGACGTCGTCGATCCGGACGACCTGCCGGGAACCGCGGACGCTGCCCGCGAGGTGCTGCGGCCGCTGCTCGCACGACCTGCGCACGACTCGGCGCTGACGGTGATGGCGACCGGTCACGCCCACATCGACTCCGCCTGGCTGTGGCCCGTGCGGGAGACCATCCGCAAGTGCGCGCGCACCTTCTCCAACGCGATCGCCCTGATGGACGCCGAGCCCGACTTCACGTTCTCGGTCTCCTCCGCGCAGCAGTACCTGTGGATGAAGGAGTCCTACCCGGGGCTGTTCGAGAGGATCCGCGAGAAGGTCGCCGAAGGTCGCTTCGTGCCCGTCGGCGGCATGTGGGTCGAGTCCGACACCAACATGCCCGGGTCGGAGGCCATGGCCCGGCAGTTCGTCGCCGGCAAGCGGTTCTTCCTCGAGGAGTTCGGGGTGGAGACCACGCAGACCTGGCTGCCCGATTCCTTCGGGTACTCCGCCGCGCTCCCGCAGATCGCCGCCCTCGCCGGGCAGGACGACTTCCTGACCCAGAAGGTCTCCTGGAACCAGGTCAACACCTTCCCCCACCACACCTTCAGCTGGGAGGGTCTGGACGGCACGAGCGTGTTCACCCACTTCCCTCCCGCCGACACCTACAACGGCACCCTGGAGCCCTCCGAGCTGGCGTTCCTGGAGCGCAACTTCAAGGAGAAGGGACGCTCGGACGTCGCGATCGACCTCTTCGGCTTCGGCGACGGCGGGGGAGGACCGTCCCCCGAGATGATCGCCGCCGGACGTCGCGCCGCCGACCTCGAGGGCTCCCCGAAGGTCGAGTTCGCGGGCCCCGAGCAGTTCTTCGACCGCGCTCGGGACTCCTACCCGGAGCCGCCGGTGTGGGCGGGGGAGCTCTACCTCGAGCTGCACCGCGGCACCTACAGCGCGCAGCTCGCCACCAAGCAGGGCAACCGTCGCAGCGAGGCGCTCCTGCACGAGGCCGAGCACCTCGCGACCCTCGCCGCCCTCCGCGCCGACGAGCTCTACCCCCACGACGCGCTCGAGGAGATCTGGCACGACGCCCTGCTGCTGCAGTTCCACGACATCCTCCCGGGCTCCTCGATCGCCTGGGTCCACCGCGACGCCGAGCGCAACCACGCCTCGATCCGGGAGCGGGCCGAGCGGATCATCGAGACCTCCCTCGCCGCGCTCTCACGGACCGTCGGGCCCGACGACCCGGACACCGGGGAGGACGAGGTGCTGCTGAACACCGCGCCGGTGGTCTCCCGGCGCGGCATCGCGCCCTACAGCGCGGCACCCGCCCCGAGCCGCGGGGAGGGGGTGAGCGTGATGCGCCGGGGTGACCGGGTCGCCCTCGACAACGGGCTGGTGAGCGCGCTGCTGGACGGCCGGGGGGAGATCCTCTCGCTGATCGACGGCGCGAGCGGCCGCGAGGCGATCGCCCCGGGCGATTCCGGTGCCCGGCTCCAGCTGCACCGCGACACCCCCAATGCCTGGGACGCCTGGGACATCGACGCCTTCTACCGCCACGTGGTGCGCGACCTCGACGCCCCGACCAGCGTGGAGGTCGACGAGATCGCCGGCGGCGCCCGCATCACCTACCGCTACACCACGACCGCGCCGGCGGGGTCGAGCGCCGGGGTCACCGGGGCCGGCAGCGAGATCGCCAAGACCTTCGAGCTGCACCCCGGGGACGCCTCCCTGCAGATCACGATCGACCTGGACTGGAAGGAGCGGCGCAAGGCCCTCAAGCTCGGCTTCGGACTGGACCTGCGCGCCCAGGTCATGAGCAGCGAGGTCCAGTTCGGGCACGTGGACCGCCCGATCCCCGTGAACACCTCCTGGGACGCGGCCCGCTTCGAGACCTGCGCCCACCGCTTCGTGCACGTGGCCGAGGGGGAGCGGGGCGTCGCCCTGGCCAACGACTCGACCTACGGCCACGACGTGCTGCGCACGGTGCGCGAGGCCGACGGCGGGACCACCACGACCGTGCGGGCGACCCTGGTGCGCTCCCCGGAGTTCCCGGACCCCGGAGCCGACCACGGCATCTACTCGCTGCGCTTCGCCCTGCGCCCCGGCGCCGACACCGCCGACGCGATCGCCGAGGGCTACCGCACGAACCTCCCCGAGCGCGTCGTGCCGGGGGGCGTCGCACGGGCCGCCGCTCCGCTCGCGCGGATCGAGGGTGCGCCCGGCGTGCTGATCGAGACCGTGAAGCTCGCCGAGGACCGCTCCGGCGACCTCGTGCTGCGCCTGTACGAATCCCACGGCGAACGGGCACGAGCTCGGCTCGTGCTCGACGTGCCCGGCCAGGACGAGCCGAAGGTCGCCGCCGTGGACCTCCTCGAGCGCCCCTTCGGCGAGGACGCCCCCTCGCACCTCGCATCCCTGGTGCGCGACGGCGGGGACGGGACCGAGGAGCGGCGCGGGGCCGGGTCGGCGATCGACCTGGACCTGCGTCCCTTCGAGATCCGCACCCTGCGGGTGGTGCGCGCATGAGCGGCGGGAACAGGGAGATCGCGACCGTGGGCAGGGTCTTCGCGATCGTCGCGTTCGCCGAGGCCGTCACCTGGGCGGGCCTCCTGGTGGGCATGGTGCTGAAGTACGGGCCCGTCGGCACGGAGGCCGGGGTCTGGCTGTTCGGGCGTCTGCACGGCGGCGTCTTCGTCGCCTACGTGGCGGTGGCCCTGGTGGCGGCGGTGCGCCTGCGCTGGCGCTGGTGGGTCGCGCTGCTCGCGCTCGCCTGCTCCGTGCCGCCGCTGGTGACCGTCCCCCTCGAGATCTGGCTGCGGCGCACGGGACGGCTGGACCGCCGTCGCGACGATGTCATCTCCCCGTCACCCGGAGGGCGCCCTTCCCAGGCGGACACCGATACGCTGGAGGATGTCGAGCCCACACCCTGACCAGGAGGTTCCCTGCAATGAAGATCGTCGTCGCCGGCGGAGACGGATTCTGCGGCTGGCCCACTGCCCTCTACCTCTCGCAGAAGGGCCACGAGGTCACCATCGTGGACTCCCTCGTGCGCCGTGAGATCGACACCGAGCTGGGCTCGAACTCGATGACGCCGATCCTCCCGCTCGAGGAGCGCGTGGCCGCCTGGAAGGAGGTCACCGGCAAGGACATCGACGTCGTGATCGGCGATCTCACCGACTACGACGACGTCACCCGGGTGTTCACCGAGAAGCAGCCCGAGGCGTTCGTGCACTTCGCCGAGCACCGCAGCGCCCCCTACTCGATGATCGACCGCGAGCACGCGATCGAGAACCACCGCAACAACGTCGAGGGCACCCTCAACGTGCTGTGGGCGATCAAGGACCACGCGCCCGACTGCCACCTCGTCAAGCTCGGCACGATGGGGGAGTACGGCCAGCCCAACATCGACATCGAGGAGGGGTGGATCGAGATCGAGCACAAGGGCCGGAAGGACCGTCTGCCCTTCCCCAAGGCGCCCGGCTCGTTCTACCACCTCACCAAGGTCCACGACAGCGACAACATCATGTTCGCCTGCCGGATCTGGGGCGTGCGCGCGACCGACCTCAACCAGGGCGTGGTCTACGGCCTCGACACCGACGAGACCCGGCTGGACCCGCGGCTGACCAACCGTTTCGACTACGACGCCGTGTTCGGCACCGCCCTGAACCGCTTCCTGATCCAGGCGGCGATCGGCCACGACCTCACGGTCTACGGGGGCGGCTCGCAGACCCGCGGCTACCTCAACATCGCCGACACCGTGCGCTGCATCGAGATCGCCTGCGAGAACCCCGCCGAGCGCGGCGAGTTCCGGGTGTTCAACCAGTTCACCGAGTCCTTCAGCGTCCAGGACCTCGCCGAGAAGGTCCAGCGCGTGGCCCGGGAGCAGGGCCTCAAGGTCGGCATCGACCACCTCGAGAACCCGCGCGTGGAGAAGTACGACCACTACTACAACGCGGTCAACACGAACCTGCTGGACCTCGGTCTCGAGCCGCACCTGCTGACCGACGAGGTGCTCGAGGAGATCCTGCGGGTGGCCCGCGAGAACGTCGACCGGGTCTCCGACGAGCTCGTGCTGCCCACCGTCACCTGGAAGTGACCCCGGCCGCGTGAAGATCGCGATCGTCACCGAGACGTTCCTGCCGTCGGTCGACGGCGTGGTGACCCGTCTGCGCCACGCCGTCGAGCGCTTCGTGGACCTCGGCCACGAGGTGATGGTGATCGCCCCCGACCTGGGCGTGACCGAGCACCACGGGGCGCGGGTGGTGGGGATGAAGCCGGTCACGCTGCCGTTCTACAAGCATCGTCGCTTCACCCTGCCCAGCCCCACCGTCGACGGGGTGATCCGCGGCTTCCACCCCGACGTGGTCCACGCGGCCCAACCGATCCTGCTGGCCTCCTCGGGGGCCTACGCGGCCCACCGCCAGCGCATCCCCCTGCTCGCGAGCTACCACACGCACATCCCGCGCTACCTCGATCTCTACCGGGCATGGAAGTGGTCCAAGCCCCTGGTCTGGTGGCAGATCAAGCGCAACCACGCCCTGGCCGACGTCAACATCGCGACCTCCCGCACCATGCGCGACGAGCTCGCGGACGAGGGCATCGGGAACCTGCACGTGCTGCGCCGCGGGGTGGACACCGCCCAGTACCACCCCCGCTTCGCCTCCGCGGAGGTGCGCGAGCACCTCTCCGGTGGGCATCCGGAGAAGACGCTGCTGGTGTTCGTCGGCCGGTTGGCGGCGGAGAAGGAGATCCAGCGTCTGCGGCCGATGATGGACCGCCGGGACGACGTCGCGCTCGCGATCGTCGGCGACGGACCCTTCCGCGGGGAGCTCGAGCGGATCTTCGCGGGGACCTCCACCGTCTTCCCCGGCTTCCTCGAGGGGGAGGCGCTCGCGAGCGCCTTCGCGAGCGCCGACGGCTTCGTGTTCCCCTCGGTCACCGAGACCCTGGGCCTGGTGATCCTCGAGGGCATGGCCTCGGGCCTGCCCGTCCTGGCCGCCCGCTCCGGGCCGACGATGGAGCAGGTCACCGACGGGGTCGACGGGCTCCTCTTCGACGCCCGCGACGAGGACAGCCTCGATGCCGCCCTGGACAGGCTCGCCGATGCGGAGCTGAGCGCCTCGATCCGCGAGGCGGCGCGCGCAGAGGCCGAGAAGTACTCCTGGGAGAACGCCTCGGACGACCTGCTGCGGCTGTACGAGCTCGCGATCCAGGAGCACTCCGCGCGGCGGTGACGCAGGAGAACGGCCCGGCCCCGCAGTGCGGGACCGGGCCGGTCGCTGTGGGCGCCGGAGCGCCGTGGCGCCGTGGCGCCGGGGGGATCAGCGGAAGGTGACGAAGCCGCTGGGGGAGCCCCAGATGTCGCGCTCGACGACCTTCTGCTGCGAGCCGGAGGCGTCGATGATCTTGCCGTTGCCGGCGTAGATCGCGACGTGGCCCGGGTAGGTGACGATGTCGCCGGGCTGCGCCTCGGACTCGGAGATCGACGTGCCCTGGGCGGCGATCTCGCTGCTCGTGCGGGGGATGTCGATGCCGGCCTGCTGGTAGGCGTAGGTCACGAGGCCCGAGCAGTCCATGCCGCCGAGGTCGTCGCCGCCCCAGGAGTAGGGGGTGCCGAGGGCGGACTCGGCCGCGCTCATGATCGAGTTGGAGCTGCCGGAGCTCGCCGGGGCCGCGGTCGAGCCCGCGGAGGAGCCGGAGCTGGGCAGCTCGCTGGACTGGCTCGACTGCGTCGACTGCACGGTCGTGGTGCCCTGCTCGCTGGAGCCGGACAGCTCCTGGTCGTTGGCGTTGGCGGCGCCGCCGCTGAGGGCGGTGCCGGCCAGGACGGTGCCGAGCAGCGCGGCGCCGCCGAGGGTGCGGGCGGCGCGGCTGGTGGAGCGCAGGGGGGTGACGGCGCGGCCGGCGGAGCGATGCGTGTTCTGAAGTGCCATGGTGTCGGTGACTTCCTTCCGACCTCGTAGCGAGGATCGTGATGCTGTGCGGGGCAAGCGTCGAGGCCCCGGAGTGTTCTCCGGGGCGCTGCGTCGCGATGTGCATCCACCGTAGGGACGCTCGGCCAGGCACCTGAAGGCGTTTGAGAGAGCCACCGACGAGGGTTGACGGGACTTTGAACCGCCGCGGGGGAGAGGTGACCGAGAGGTGACGCGGATTGACGCTCTCGCGGGGCGTACGCCACATCGACGGCCGGGTCCGTGGGGAACGTGTCGGGGGAATGTGTCGCCCTGTGACATCAGGTTGGCACGCTCCCGCCGGGCCCGCCCATGATGCCGGACATGACCACCACTGTGCCCCTCGACGCCGCCCCCGGACGCGGTGGGCAGGAAGCGCGCGCCCCGCGCGGGTCCACTCCCCGCAGTGCGCTGCGACTGGACGGGGTGGGGCGCGCCTTCGCCGCCCCCGACCCCCGGAGGGGAGAGCCCGTCGACGTCCTGCGCGCCGTCGATCTCGACGTGCCCGGCGGGCAGATCCTCGGCGTCGTCGGCCCCTCGGGGTGCGGCAAGTCGACCCTGCTGCGCCTGGTCGCCGGACTCGACACCCCGAGCGAGGGGACCATCCGCCTGGGCGGGGCCGCGATCCGCGGGACCGACGAGTCCACCGCCGTCGCCTTCCAGGAGCCGCGTCTGCTGCCCTGGCGGACGCTCGCGGCGAACGTGGCCCTCGGGCTGCCCCGCGGCACCTCGAGGACCGAGGGACGCGACCGCGTGCGCCATCTGCTGCAGCTGGTGGGTCTCGAGCACGCCGCCTCCCAGAGGCCCCGGGAGGTCTCCGGCGGCATGGCGCAGCGCGCCTCCCTCGCCCGGGCCCTCGCCCGCGGCCCCGAGGTGCTCCTGCTCGACGAGCCCTTCGGCGCCCTCGACGCCCTCACCCGCCTGCGCATGCAGGACCTGCTGCTCGAGATCCACGCCGCCGAGCCCACCACCGTCCTGGTGGTCACGCACGACGTCGAGGAGGCGCTGTACCTCGCCGATCGCGTCGTGCAGCTGCGCACGCTGCGCGAGGCGGGCGAGGAGGAGGGGTCCCTCGCCCGCGAGATCGAGGTCCCGAGCCCTCGCCCGCGGGACCGCGCCGACCCCGCCCTCGCCGCCCTGCGCGGTGAGCTGCTCGACGGGCTCGGCGTGACCACGCACCACCAGCCAGACGCCCGCCCCACGACGTCCCAGGAGCACTCATGACCCGCCCCCTCGCCACCCGCCGCGCCACGCGCCGAGCCGCCATCGCCCTCGGCGGCGCCCTGCCCCTCGCCCTCGCGGGCTGTGTCGCCGGAGAGGACTCCGAGGGCGCCGGCGCGAAGAAGGCGGGCGGCTCGGGGGACTGGTCCCTCGGTGAGCTCACGATCGACTTCGCGACCTTCAACCCGCTGAGCCTCGTGGTCAAGGATCAGCGCCTCATCGAGAAGGCGCTCGGCGGGGGCGTGAAGGTCACCTGGGTGGAGTCGGCCGGGTCCAACAAGGCCAACGAGTTCCTGCGCTCGGGCTCCGCACAGGTCGCCTCGACGGCGGGCTCCGCCGCACTCCTGGCGCGCGCGAACGGCTCCCCGATCAAGGTCATCGACATCTACTCCCAGCCCGAGTGGTCGGCCCTCGTCGGCCCTCGCGGCACCGACCTGAAGGATCCCGCCGACCTGAAGGGCCGCTCGGTCGCCGCGACCAAGGGCACGGATCCCTACTTCTTCCTGGTGCAGGCGCTCGATTCCGCGGGCCTCGGCGTGAAGGACGTCGAGATCCAGTCGCTCCAGCACGCCGACGGCCGCTCGGCCCTGGACGGCGGCTCCGTGGACGCCTGGGCGGGGCTGGACCCGATCATGGCCGCCGCCGAGGCCGAGAGCGGCGACGAGCTCTTCTACCGCGACGTCGACCTCAACACCTACGGGTTCCTCAACGCGACCGAGGAGTTCATCGAGAACAACGCCGACGTCGCTCAGGTCGTCGTCGACGCCTACGAGAAGGCCCGCGGCTGGGCGCTGGAGCACCTCGAGGGCACCGCGGGCCTGCTGGCGAAGGCCGCCGGGATCGACGAGAAGGTCGCGAGCACCGTGGTCTCCGAGCGCTCGAACCTCGACGTCAGCGGGGTCCCGGGGTCGGACCAGACGAAGGTCCTCGAGCGGATCGCCCCGGTGCTGGGTTCCTCGGGCGACGTCCAGGGAGGGGAGAAGGCGGTCTCCTCGGCCCTCGAGAGCATCGTCCACGACGCGTTCGCGAAGAAGGCCACGGCGAAATGAGCACGACGACGACCCCGGCCCCGTCGACCGGGCGCGGCGAGCGCAGGAGCGCCCACGGAAGAGGTGGTGGGATCCGCCGCCTCGCGCTCGGTGCTGCCGTCCCGCTGCTGCTCCTGGTGGTGTGGCAGGCGGTCACCGCCGCCGGTCTGGTGGCGCCCTATCGCCTGCCCGGACCGCTCGCGGTGCTGAGCGCTGCGGGCGAGCTGCAGCGGGACGGGCAGCTCTGGCTGCAGATCGCGATATCCGTCCAGCGCGTGCTGATCGGGTTCGCGATCGGGGCGGTCGCGGGGCTCGCGGTGGCGGCGCTGGTGGGCCTCAGCCGCACCGCCGACGCCCTGCTCGGCCCGCTGCTGGCGGCCCTGCGCGCGGTACCGTCGCTGGCCTGGGTGCCGCTGCTGATCCTGTGGATGCAGATCGGGGAGACCTCGAAGATCACGCTGATCGCGATCGGCGCGTTCTTCCCCGTGCTCACCACCGTCTCCTCGGGCCTGCGCCACATCGACCCGCAACTGGTCGAGGCCGGTCGCGCCTTCGGGCTGCGCGGGCTCTCACTGCTGCGCACCGTGCAGCTGCCGGCCGCCGTCCCCGCGGTGGTCTCGGGGCTGCGCCTCGCCCTCGCCCAGGCCTGGTTGTTCCTGGTGGCGGCCGAGCTGATCGCCTCGTCGATGGGACTCGGGTACCTGCTCCTGGAGTCCCAGCAGAACGGCCGCGTGGACCGCATCCTGCTGACCATCGTGCTGCTGGCGCTGCTGGGCACCGCATCCAACGCCCTGCTGGGGCTCGTCGAGAAGAAGCTGCTGAGGAGGTGGGCATGAGCCCGTCCGAGACCGCGACCGACCCTGCGAGCGACACCGCGAGCGCACTCGCACCCGAGGCGCGATTGACCGAGGACCGCAGTTACGCCCCGCCGACGGCCCTCGCCGGCACGGCGAACGTCGGCCCGGGGGAGTACGAGCGGGCCGCGGCGGATCCCGTCGGGTTCTGGGAGGAGGCCGCGCACCGACTCGCCTGGCGCACGCCCTGGCACACCGCGCTGGACTGGCAGCCGCCCCGCGAGGACCCCGCCACCGGCGAGCTGAGCGTGCCGACGGTGCGCTGGTTCGAGGGCGGCACGCTCAACGTCGCCGAGAACTGCGTGGACCGCCACGTGCGGGAGGGCCGCGCGGAGAAGGTCGCCCTGTTCGTCGAGGGCGAGCGCGGCGACCGCGAGGCCGTCACCTATGCCGAGCTCCAGCAGCGCGTGTGTCGGACGGCCAACGCGCTCACGGATCTCGGCATCGGCCCCGGCGACCGCGTCGTCGTCTACCTGCCGGTGATCGTGGAGACCGTCGTCATCGCCCTGGCCTGCGCCCGCATCGGTGCCGTCCACTCCCTCGTCTTCGGCGGCTTCAGCGCCGAGGCCGTGCGTTTCCGCCTGCAGGACACCGGAGCGAAGCTCCTGGTCACCTCCGACGGCCAGTTCCGTCGCGGCACGGCCGTCGAGGTCAAGTCCGCGGCCGACGCCGCCGCGGCGAACCTCCCGGACCTCGAGCACGTGCTCGTCGTGCGCAGGACCGGGCAGGACGTCGAGTGGACCGACGGTCGCGACCTGTGGTGGCACGAGGTCGTGGACCCCGCGAGCCCCGAGCACGAGGCCCCCGCCTTCGATGCCGAGCATCCTCTGTTCATCATCTACACCTCCGGGACCACCGGGAAGCCCAAGGGCCTCGTCCACACCTCCGGCGGCTACCTCGCCCACGCCTCCTGGGCGCACTGGGCGCACTTCGACGCGACCGAGGACGACGTCCACTGGTGCACGGCGGATCTGGCCTGGGTCACCGCCCACACCTACGAGATCTACGGACCGCTGGCCAACGGGCTCACCCAGGTGATCTACGAGGGCACCCCGGACACCCCGCACCGGGAGCGCCACCTCGAGATCATCGAGCGCTACGGCGTCACCTGCTACTACACGGCGCCCACCCTGATCCGCACCTTCATGTCCTGGTTCGGGCAGGAGCTGCCGGGCGGCCACGACCTCTCCTCCCTGCGGCTGCTGGGCACCGTGGGGGAGTCCATCAACCCCGAGGCCTGGGTGTGGTTCCGCCGCACCTTCGGGCGCGGGGAGCTGCCGATCGTGGACACCTGGTGGCAGTCGGAGACCGGCGCCGCCATGGTCGCCCCTCTTCCCGGAGCCACCACCCTGAAGCCCGGCTCGGCGACCCGAGCCCTTCCCGGCATCGACGTCGCCGTCGTCGACGAGGCGGGCGAGGAGGTCGAGCCCGGACGCGCCGGAGCCCTGGTGGTGCGTCGGCCCTGGCCCGGCATGGCGCGCACCGTGTGGGGCGACCCCGAGCGCTACCGCGACTCCTACTGGCGTGCCCACGCGGGCCGCGGCGAGCACGGCGGCTACTACCTCGCGGGCGACAGCGCCACGATCGACACCGACGGCTGTCTGTGGGTGCTCGGACGCCTCGACGATGTCGTGAACGTGTCCGGGCACCGCCTCTCCACCATCGAGATCGAGTCCTCCCTGGTCGCCGACCCCGCCGTCGCCGAAGCCGGTGTGGCGGGCGTGTCCGACCCGGTCACCGGCCAGGCCGTCGCCGCCTTCGTCACGCCGAGCGGCTGCGCGGACGATGCGGTGATCGACCCCGATCGCCTGCGTGCCCTGGCACGGCGGGAGATCGGACCGATCGCCAAGCCCCGTCACGTGCTCGAGGTCGGGGACCTGCCCAAGACCCGCTCGGGCAAGATCATGCGGCGTCTGCTGGCCGACCTCGTGCACGCCGAGCGCGACCGCCGGGCGGGGCGCACCCCCGTGCCGCTGGGCGACGTGACCTCGCTGCAGAACCCGGAGGCCGTCGACACCGTCGCCCGGATCCTCGCCGACCTGCCGGAGGACCACCCGATCCTCACCTGAAAGACGCCCCCGACCATCATCGCTACGATCGCCAACGATCCGATCGAGAACGATCCGACCACCAGGAGGTCCCCGTGACCACGACCGCTCCCGTGAGCGCCCTCGAGACGCCGCTGAAGTTCGCCTACTGGGTGCCCAACGTCTCCGGAGGCCTCGTCGTCTCCACCATCGAGCAGCGCACCGACTGGCAGCTGCCCTACAACTCCTCGCTCGCGAAGATCGCCGAGGACTCGGGCTTCGAGTACGCCCTCACCCAGACCCGCTACGCCGCGAGCTACGGCGCCTCCCAGCAGCACGAGGCCTCGGCCTTCAGCCTGGCCCTGCTCGGGGCGACCGAGCGGCTGCGCGTGATCGCCGCCTTCCACCCCGGCATGTGGCACCCGGGCGTGCTCGCCAAGTGGGTGAACACCGCCGACCAGCTCTCGGGCGGCCGCGCGGCGGTCAACATAGTCTCGGGCTGGCTGAAGGACGAGTTCACCGGCTTCGGCCTGCCCTGGCTCGAGCACGACGAGCGCTACGTGCGCACCGAGGAGTTCATCCGCGCCCTGCGCGGCCTGATCACCGAGGACGGTTACTCCCAGGACGGCCAGTACTACACGATCGACGACTTCACGCTCTCCCCGAAGCCGGTCGACGTGCCCGGCCGCGCCCACCCGGAGATCTTCTTCGGCGGGAACTCCACGGCCGCGCAGGGCGTCGCCGGCCGCGTCGCCGACTGGTACTTCTCCAACGGCCGTGACCTCGAGGGGTACGCCGGCAACGTCGAGGGCGTGCGCGCCTCCGCCGAGAAGGCCGGCCGCTCGCCGCGCTTCGGCCTGAACGGCTTCGTGATCGCCCGTGATTCCCGCAAGGAGGCTGAGGAGACCCTGCGCGAGATCGTCGCCAAGGCCCACCGGCCGGCGGTCGAGGGCTTCCAGAAGTCCGTCCAGGAGGCGGGTGCCTCCACGAAGGACGGGAAGGGCATGTGGGCCGACTCCTCCTTCGAGGACCTCGTGCAGTACAACGACGGCTTCAAGACCCGGCTCCTGGGCACCCCCGAGGAGATCGCCGAGCGCATCGTCTCCTACAAGGAGATCGGGGTGAACCTGCTCCTGACCTGCTACCTCAACTTCACCGAGGAGGTCGCCGGCTTCGGGCGCGAGGTGATGCCGATCGTCCGCGAGCTCGAGAAGGACCTGGCGCGCAAGCACGGCACCGAGCTCGACGTCTCGCAGATCCCCGACGTGCCCGGCGTGAGCGCCGAGCAGGCCACCGCGGCGGCCGACGCGACGCTGCCCGCCAGCGGCGCGAACGGTTCGAACGGCGCCGGCGCGGACCAGGAGGACGCCGCGTGAGCGCCTCGGACCAGGAGCGCAGCTTCGGCTTCCGCACCCGGGCCCTCCACGCCGGCGGCACGCCCGATGCCGTCCACGGGGCCCGTGCGGTGCCGATCTACCAGACCACCTCCTACGTCTTCGACGACGCCAACGACGCCGCGACCCTGTTCGCCCTGCAGAAGTACGGCAACATCTACTCGCGGATCGGCAACCCGACCGTCGCGGCCTTCGAGGAGCGCGTGGCGTCCCTCGAGGGAGGGATCGGTGCGGTCGCGACCGCCTCGGGGATGAGCGCGGAGTTCATCACCTTCGCGGCGCTCGCCGGGGCGGGTGACCACATCGTCGCCTCCGCACAGCTCTACGGCGGCACCGTCACCCAGCTCGACGTCACTCTGCGTCGCTTCGGGGTCGAGACCACCTTCGTGCCCTCCTCGGAGGCCGCGGACTACGCGGCGGCGATCCGGCCGGAGACCAAGGCGCTCTACGTCGAGATCATCGGCAACCCCTCGGGGGAGATCGCCGACCTCGCCGCGCTCGCCGAGATCGCCCATGCCGCCGACATCCCGCTGGTCGTCGACGCGACCCTCGCGACGCCGTACCTGGTGCGGCCGCTCGAGCACGGGGCGGACATCGTCCTGCACTCGGCCACCAAGTTCCTGGGCGGGCACGGCACCACCCTCGGCGGCGTCGTCGTCGAGTCGGGCCGCTTCGACTGGGGCAACGGCAAGTTCCCCGCCATGACGGAGCCCGTCGAGAGTTACGGCGGGCTCAGCTGGTGGGCGAACTTCGGCGAGTACGGGTTCCTCACCAAGCTGCGCTCCGAGCAGCTTCGTGACATCGGGCCCTCGCTGAGCGCGCAGTCGGCCTTCCAGCTGCTGCAGGGCGTCGAGACCCTTCCGCAGCGCATCGACGCCCACCTGGCGAACGCGCGCGAGGTCGCCACCTGGCTCGAGCAGGACCCCCGCGTCGCGTACGTGACCTGGGCGGGCCTGGAGAGCCACCCCCACCACGAGCGCGCCGAGCGGTACCTGCCGTTGGGCCCGGGGTCCGTCTTCGCCTTCGGCGTCCATCCGACGGGCGAGTTCGACGACGATGCCGAGCGGGCCACCGCGGCCCGTGAGACCGGTGAGGCGGTGATCGGGAACCTGCGGCTCGCCTCGCACCTGGCGAACATCGGCGATGCGCGCACGCTCGTCATCCATCCGGCGTCCACCACCCACCAGCAGCTCACTCCCGAGCAGCTGCTCGCGGGCGGCGTGGCGCCGGACCTGATCCGCATCTCGGTGGGGCTCGAGGACGCCGAGGACATCATCTGGGACCTCGACCAGGCGATCACGAGTGCGACGGGAGTGGAGCGATGACCGACACCGGTACGAACGGATCCGGGACCCGCAGCTGGCAGGGGCCCTCGGCTCCGGAACGTCTCGGGATCCTGCGGCGCGCCAGGTCGGTCGCGATCGTCGGCGCGTCCGCGAACCCCTCGCGGGCGAGCTACTTCGTGGCGACCTACCTGCTCTCGAGCTCCCCTTACGACGTCTACTTCGTGAACCCGCGGGCCGAGACGATCCTGGGCCGACCGGCCTACGACTCGCTCGCCGACCTGCCGGTGGTGCCGGACATCGTCGATGTCTTCCGTCGCCACGACGACCTGCCGGGGGTCGCCCGTGAGGCGGTCTCCGTCGGTGCGAAGGCTCTCTGGCTCCAGCTCGGCTCCTGGAACGAGGAGGCCGCGCAGATCGCGGAGTCGGCGGGACTGGACGTGGTCATGGACCGATGCCTGAAGATCGAGCACGCGCGATTCCACGGGGGCCTCCATCTGGCCGGTTTCAACACCGGCGAGATCACCTCGCGCAAGCAGAGGATTGCGTGAGGATGAGATTTTCCTGATGAGATAGTGGTGCAGATCCGGTGGCCGGTTCCCCTGAGGGGGAGCCGGCCACTTCTGTGTGGGACTGGGTGCGGCGGGACACGGTGCGAAGACGGGGAACGGTGCAGGCCATAATCGTGCCAGGGCTCCACGTCCGTGGAGGGTGGTCTGTGGAAAAGTGGCCGAAAAGCGATGTCGGATGCGCGTGACTTGCGAATGTCGGTATCGAATGTGGAGAACTCGATAATGTGGAGGATTGGTCGTCCGCGTCTTTATCAACAATCTCGCCGAGAGATGGAGAATGGCGTGTTCCGTGATATTCTGGAGGCAGTTCTCCCGCTGGTGACGACGAGGTCGGAAAGGGGGCGGGGAGGATGCTCCAGGACGATGCGCGCGGCGGCGACGTCCACGCCGACGGCCCTCCGGCACGCGAACCGAGCCCTCGACGCCTGGCGCGGGGCCCGCGGCCCCGCACCCCGATCTCCCGCGACGCGGTCGGCCCGCGGGCGCTCACGGAGGAGGATCCCGAACTCACCGAGGAGCTGCAGGCCCTCTGGGACCTCGGCGTCGAGGAGTCGAGGGCCGCGGTGGTCCAGATGCGCGCCCTCGCCCCGCTGTGGGCCGACCGCGATGCCCCGAACGCCGAGCCACACACCGGGGACGCGGAGGACGCCGAGGTCGCCATCTCCCTGCGCTGCACCATCGCCGGCGCCTATGGCCGGATCCGCGACGCACACGAGGCCGTCACGATCTTCCCCGCCCTCCTCGCCCGGGTCGAGGAGGGCGACCTGCCGATCGACTGGCTGCGGCGCGTGCTGCGACGCACCCGGGAGCTGCCCGTCGAGGACCGTCGGTACGTCGATGAGCTCATGGGGACGTGGGAGTTCGGCGTCACTCCGGAGACCTTCCGCCGGCTGCTCTCCGAACTGGTCTGCTGGCTGAGGTCCCTGCTCGACCTGTCCCCGCTCGAACAGGCCGAGCAGCGCCGCCGCGTGGAGTCGCCGCAGATCGGGGAGGACGGCACGGCCAGCATCAGCATCGTCGGCCCGATCCCCGAGATCACCGCCTTCATGCAGCGTCTCGACGCCGCCGCGGAGACGCTCCAGCGAGCCCAGCGCCGAGCCATCGCCGAGGGGGAGCCCATCCCGTTCGACGACGGGACGCTCGCCGCCGACGGCCGACCCTTCTCGAAGGGGCGCCTGCGCTACGAGACCCTGCGTCACGGCAGCCTCGACGTCGATGGCCTCGAGATCCCGGCAGAGCGGTTCCGCATGCTCATGACCGTCCCTGCCATGACCCTCATGGGCAGCTGCGAGGCACCGGGCATGATCGACGGCCGCCACCCCGTCCCTGCCGAGATGGCCCGGGAGCTTGCTGCCGGTCAGGAGGACTGGTACCGGGTGCTGACCGACCCCGTCACCGGTGCCTTCCTGCCCCTGCCTCCCGAGCGATACACACCGACCCCGGCCATGCTCGAGCACCTGCGGCTGCGGAGCCCCGAGTGCGCCGTCCCCGGCTGCACCCGTTCCACGCGCCACGGTGCGGAGGCCGATCACATCGAGGAGTTCGACCACGAGCACCCCTAGGCAGGCGGTCGCACCTCACTCGATGACCTGCACCTGCTGTGCACCGGCCATCACCAGATCAAGACCGGCCGCGAGATCGACCCGATGCGTCTCGAGGATCCCTCGACCCCGGAGGAGACGCCCCCTGACCCGCCGCCCCGACCTCGTTCGGGTCCCGTGGGAGCCTCCCCACCCTTCCGACTCCCGAGCCGCGCCGTCGACGAGACGGTGCATCATCGCCGTCGGCCGGGGCGGACGCGCTGGGACCTGCGCGGCACAGCGAAGGTCACGGTCCAGGACTCGCGTGACCTCCTCACACCCCTGATCGCCCGGGACCTGCGGCTCGCCTGGGAGCAGCACCTCGCTGCCCCCGCGATCGACGCTGCCTCCGTCGCCGACGCGGTGGTGGAGACCTCCCCCGAGGGCTCGCAGGCGCCCCACCACGACCCGCCCTTCTGAGGAGGATCACAGGCACGGGCAACCGGATCGCTAGCATGGCCACCATGTCCGACGAGCACCCCACCGCCGCCACAGCGCGGCGCGACCCTCGCCTGGTGACGCTGGAGCAGGACTCCGGATACCAGGTGCACGAGCGCATCGGTGCCGGCGGCATGGGCATCGTCTACCGCGCGCACGATGCCGACGGCAACGAGGTCGCGATCAAGCTGCTGCGCCATGACATCGCCGACGACCCCCGTGCCCGCGAGCGCCTCGCCCGGGAGGTCGGCGCCCAGCGCCTCGTGCACAACGACAACATCGTGCGGATCCTCGACGCCGAGCTCGAGTCGGCCGACGCCTTCGTCGTCACCGAGTTCGTCCCCGGCCCGACCCTCGAGGACGCCGTGCGCAGCGTGGGCGGTCTCCATCCCGAGCTGGTGCGTGAACTGGGCATCGTGCTCGCCGAGTCCCTCGAGGACATCCACGCTGCCGGCGTCGTCCACCGTGACCTCAAGCCCTCCAACGTGCTGCTGCGCGGGGCCCGCGACGAGGACCTCCAGGGCTACGACCCCGAGGGGTACGGCCTGGATCCCGTGATCATCGACTTCGGCATCGCCGTCGCCGCCGAGGAATCCCGTCTCACCTCGACGGGCCTGGTCATGGGCACGGCCGCCTACCTCGACCCCGAGGTCATGCGCAGCAACCGCACCGGCGAGACCGGCGACTGGTGGGCGCTGGCCGCGATGCTCGCCTTCGCCGCCACAGGCCGCGAGCCCTTCGGCAGCGGCCGCGCCGACCTCGTGCTGCTGCGTGCCGAGCGCGGGGAGATCGACGTCGACGGAGTGCCCGTCGAGCTCGGTCAGTGGTTCCGGGACGCCCTGCGATCCGAGCCCGAGGACCGTCCGAGCCCCCGTGAGCTGCGCGAACGCCTCGACCGTCTCGACCTCGACCGCTACGCCCACGAAGGTGCGACCGAGGCGATCCCTGCCGGGACCGCCGGCGCGGGAGCCGCGACCGCGGCTGCAGGAGCCGGCGCGGCAGCGGGGTCTGCCGCCGCAGCCGACCCGCCCACCGAAGCCCTGCCGGCCACGGACGGGGAGGACACCCCGCCCGCCGGATCCGACCGCACCGAGGTGCTGTCGGCCGGCCCGCGCACCGACTCCACGCGCCCGCAGGAGACCGGCGCAGCCGGAGCGGCCGCCGCGGATCCCGACCGCACGGAGGCCCTGCCCGCGGCCCGCCAGGATCCGGCCACCGAGGTCATCCCCGTCGCGCAGAACCCCACCAAGGCCATGCCCGTCATTCGGGACGAGGACGAGCCGCAGGGCGGACCGGTGCACCGGCAGCCCGCTCCCGCGCCGGCGCCGGCACCTCAGCAGGAGCCGCCCACAGAACGGATGGCCCCGGTCGCCTCCGCGCCCCCGCAGCAGGCTCAGGACGCGCAGGATTCCCAGCGCATGCAGCCCTGGGCACCGTCGGCCCAGCAGCCCACCGGCAGCGAACAGGCAGGGCAGGGGCTCGCGAACCCGTACGGCGACTGGCAGCAGCCCCCGGCTCCACGTCGCCGCATCATCGTGTGGATCGGCCATCTGATCATCGTCGCGCTCGCGGCGGTGGCCCCGTACGTCTCGCTCGCCCTGCTGCTGGTGTTCGGCGCCCTCGCCCGCACCTGGGAGAAGTCGCACCGCACGGTGCTGGCCCGACGCTCGCGCGGCTCCTCGAGCAGCGGTGCCAGCACGGCGGCCGGCTTCGCCGCGCCCTTCCGCTTCCTGCTCGGACTCGTGGTGACGGCCCTGCAGGCGCTGCTCCCGCTGATCCTGGGCCTGCTGATCGGCCTGGGCGTGGTCGCCGCCTTCGACCTGGTCCAGCACACCCAGCTGCCCGACGCGGTGCCGTTCGCGATCGCGATGGCGGTCACCCTCCTGCTGGTCTGGGTGGGGATCGGCGCACGCACCACGCGCGACGGCGCCCACCGCATCGTCGAGGCCGCGACGCCCGACCTCGTGTGGAGCCTGGTCGTCGGGGTGCTGCTGGTGCTCCTGCTCGGCGCGATCGTCTCGGTGATCGTGGCCCGCGGTGGCGCGACCGACTACATGCCCTTCTACCAGTGGCCGACGATCTCCCAGATCGCCTTCTGGCGCTGAGCGACGCAGACCCCGAGTGACCTCGGCGGCATCCAGGCACGGTTCGAGAAGGCCTCGGTAGACTGCGCGGCGGGTCCCCGCGCGCGGGGCACGCACCCCGACACGACCATGCCGCCGCACGGTGGCGAGGAGGACCGATGGCCGCATCGAACGCCCAGGAACGACGCGAGGCCCAGCGCGACGCGATCCGCAGGCAGCGCGAGGCCGAGCTCAAGCGCCAGCGCAGCATCCGCACCATCGTGATCACGGCGATCGTCGTGGTCGCCCTGCTGATCGCGGCCGGTATCGGCTACCTGGTCTGGAGCGCGAACAAGCCGGAGGGCCCCGCCGCGACACCGAAGGGCACCTCGCAGGAGCAGCCGTACTACTCGCTCGGGGCGCCCAAGGACTCGGGCAAGCCCGTGGTCGAGCTCCACGTCGACTTCATGTGCCCGGTCTGCGGCCAGTTCGAGAAGATCAACGGCAAGGACATCCGCAGCATCGTCGACGACAAGGAGGCGACGGTGCACCTCTACACGCGGCGCTTCCTCGACTCGAACTCGACGACGGGTGACTACTCGACCCGAGCGGCGAACGCCGCCGCCTGCGTGTACAACGACGACCCCGACAACTTCATGGACTTCCAGACCGCGCTGTTCGACAACCAGCCGGGCGAGGGGACGGCCGGCCTGTCCGACGACGAGCTCGCCCAGTACGCGCAGAAGGCCGGAGCCGGCAAGGACGTCGCCAGCTGCATCGACGACGGCACGTACGACCGGTGGGTGCGTGAGGACGTGGACCCGGAGGCGGAGAAGCACGAGAAGGCAGACGATGCCAAGGGCACGCCCTTCATCAAGGTCGACGAGAAGGTCGTCGGCCCCGGGTCGTGGAGCAAGCAGGGCGAGGTCAAGAAGGCCGTCGAGAACGCCGCCAAGGGCTGATCACCCTCGACCGCCTCGGTCACCTCGATCGCGCGTGACGGCTGCGATCCGGTACCCTTTCGGGGTGCCGGATCGCAGTCATCCGCACCTCCGCTGGAGTGGCGCAACGGTAGCGCACCTGTCTTGTAAACAGGTGGTTGCGGGTTCGATTCCCGTCTCCAGCTCTCACGGCCCTCACGGGCCATCGCCCCACCGTCACACCGAGACGCGCCCGCTCCGCACCCGTTCCTTCGCGCGCGCCACCGCCCCCTCCGGGATGCTCGGCAGGCGCCCGCCGGCCATCGACTCCAGGACCCGCACCACCTGACGGCAGTAGCCGTGCTCGTTGTCGTACCAGACGTAGAGCACGGCGTCCCCGCCGCCGTCGGCGATGGTGGCCAGGCCGTCGACGATCCCGGCCTTGCGGGAGCCCAGACCGTCGCTCGAGGCGAACTCGGGGGACTCGATGTAGTCCACCTGCCGGCGCAGCGGCGAGGCGAGCGAGGTCTCGCGCAGGAACGCGTTCAGCTGCTCCCGGTCCATGCTCTGGGCACCCGCACCCAGGCGCAGGTTCAGGACGGCCAGGGAGACGTTCGGGACCGGGACCCTGATCGCGCTGCCGGTGAGCCGGCCAGCGAGCGGCGGGTAGGCGGCCCCCACGGCGCGGGCCGCGCCGGTCTCGGCGATCACCATGTTCAGCGTCGCCGCCCGACCGCGGCGATCTGCCGTGTGGAAGTTGTCGGTGAGGTTCTGGTCGTTCGTGAAGGCGTGGACCGTCTCGACATGTCCCCGCTCCACCCCGCAATGCTCGTGCAGCGCCTTCAGCACGGGTGCCACGGCGTTGGTCGTGCACGAGGCCGCCGCGAGGACGGCGTGATCGCCGATCTCGTCGTCGTTGACGCCGTGCACGATGTTCGGCACGTCGCCCTTGCCCGGTGCGGTCAGCAGGACCCGTCGCACCCCGCGTGAGCGCAGATGCTGTTCGAGGCCCTCGCGGTCGCGCCAGCGCCCCGTGGTGTCCACGACGATCGCCTCGTCGATCCCGTGCTCGGTGTAGTCCACGGCGTCGGGGGAGGGGGACTCGATCACCTGGATCTCGATGCCGTTGGCGACCAGGACACGACGTTCCGCGTCGACGGTGATGGTGCCCTGGAAGGGCCCGTGGACGCTGTCGCGACGCAGCAGGCTCGCGCGCTTGACCAGGTCCTCGTCGCTGCCGGGACGGACCACCACGGCCCGCAGGCGCAGACCGTCGGCGCCCCCGGAGCGGGCGAGCAGGATCCGGGTGAGCAGGCGACCGATGCGCCCGAAGCCGTAGACGACGATGTCCGTCGGCCCTGTCGCCGGGCGGGGCGTGATCCGCGCGAGCTCGCGGTGCAGCAGCTCCTCGGCCCCCTCGTCGGGCCGCTCCCGCCCGAGGGCCAGCAGCGAGGCGAGGTCGACGACGGACGGCGGGACATCGGTCGCGGCGAGGGTCTGCAGGAGGGGGAAGGAGTCCGCGGGGTCGAGCTCGGTGCCGTCGATGTGTCGGGCGAAGCGGTGGGCCTTCAGGATCTGCTGCGCCGAGAGATCGACGAGGCGGCGCCCGTGGATCGTGGTCACCACGTGGTGGGTGCGGTAGAGCGATCCGATGATCGGGATCATCGACTCCGCGAGTGCGAGACGATCGGACCAGTCATCGGATGCGGACGGGAACTGCACGGGGGTTTCTCCTCCTCGAGAGCGGGGGTGGTCACCCCAGCCTCGCGCGACGCGGGCCCGTGTGGGAGTCGTCCCGGCCCAGAATTTCCCCGGTTCTTGCACTGAGGGGAAATCGCGCGCTGCGATCGTGGGCTGCGAGGGGGCCGACCGCCGCGGCGAGGCTCAATCCATCGCGGCGTGGCGCTCGAGGAACTCGAAGACCTCCGTGTCGTCGACTCCGGGGAAACGGCCCGAGGGCAGGGCCGCGAGCACCTGCGCGTGCATGCGGGCGCTCGGCCAGGCCGCCTCGGACCAGCGGGCGGCGAGGTCCGAGGGCGGACGGGAGCAGCACGACTCGTCGGGGCAGGTCGAGACCTGGCGCTCCCGGGTGGCGCGCCCGCGGAACCACTTCGCGTCGTCGAACCCCACCCCGAAGGTGATCGAGAAGGCGCCGTGAGGGCCCGATCCGGTCTGCGTCGAGGACCAGAAGGTGCCCGCCGCGGTGTCGGTGTACTGGTGGGCCTCGGTGGTGCGGTTCTCCTGGTGCCCGGCGCGGCGTGCGATCCACTTGCGGCACACGATCTGGCCCTCGACGGCCCCGGTGACGTCGGTGGGCAGCGGCAGGCCGTCGTTCTCGTAGGCCTTGTGGATCTCGCCGTCGGCCCCCACGCGCAGGAAGTGCACGCGCAGCCCCAGGTGGGTGGTGAGCAGGTTCGTCATCCGCAGGGCGGCCTGCTCGTGGGTGACGCCGAAGGCGTCACGGAAATCCTCCACGGCCAGGTCGCGCCGCTCCTTCGCGTCGGTCAGGAACTCGACGGCCTGCCGCTCCGGCATCAGGCACGAGCCCGCGAAGCAGGCGATCTCGAGGCGCTGGCGCAGGAACTCCTGGTAGGAGGAGGGTGCCGTGTGGCCCAGCACGCGGTGGGCCATCGCCTGCAGGGCCATCGAGCGCAGCCCGTGCCCGCCCGGGATGGAGGAGGGCGGCAGGTAGATCCGCCCGTGCTCGAGATCGGTGATGGTGCGCGTCGAGCGGGGCAGGTCGTCGACGTGCAGCAGGTTGAACCCCAGGTGCTCGGCCATCAGCGCGACCTCGCGGTGCGTGAGCGCGCCGATCTCGTGGCCCACCGCCTCGACGATCTCCGTGGCCGCGGACTCGATGTGGGGCAGGTGGTTGTCCCTCTCGCGCATCCAGCCGCGCAGCTCGGTGTTCGCGCGCCGGGCCTCCTCCGGCGTCGCCGTCGCCTCGCGGGCCTTGCGGTCCAGCTCCTGGAGGGTGCGCACGAGCGCCGCGAGCGCGTCGTGGGGAAGCGTGCGGGAGACACGGACGGCGGGCACGCCGAGAGCGGCGAACTGCGGCCCGCTCTGCAGGCGCTGCAGCTCGAGCTCGAGGGCGGTGCGCGCGTCGGGCGGCTCGTCCGACAGCAGGTCGGTGACATCGACGCCCAGGGCGCCGGCGAAGCTCGGCATCTCGGGGGCGCGCAGGGCCCGTTTCCCGTTCTCGACCAGGGACAGGGTGCTCGCCGTGGTCCCCAGCTGCTCGGCGAGGGCAGCGAGGGTCAGGCCCGCACGGGTGCGGAAGTGGCGGATGCGGGCGCCCATCACCCGGGTTCGGTCGTCCTCGACACGCATGTTTTCACCATACGGGAAGAATCAAGATTCTTCGATGCGCCACGGGGCGTGTCAGGCGGTCCGCAGCCCCCAGTGTGGAGACACGACCGGCGGACGATTCCGCCCTCGCCCGACGAAAGGCTTGGTCATGACCCTCCTGACGCATTCCGCTTCCGACGTACGCACCGATCGCCCTGGCGTACTGCCGCTGTCCGCGGTGGGCCTGGACGATCTGGCGCGCGTCGGCGGGAAGAACGCCTCGCTAGGCGAGATGCTCGGCTCCCTCTCCGAGCTCGGCGTCAGCGTCCCGGACGGCTTCGCCACCACGGCCGACGCCTTCCGCGACCATATGTCCGCCACGGGCCTGACCGAGTGGATCAGCGAGCAGCTGCAGGCGCTCGACGTCGAGGACACCTCGGCGCTCGCCGCCACCGGCGCCCGCATCCGCGCACGGGTCGAGGAGACGCCGCTGGCCGAGTCCCTCGCCGACGCCGTGCGCACGGCCTTCGCCGAGCTGCTCGAGACGGCCCCGGACGGCGATGTCGAGGCGTCCTTCGCGGTGCGCTCGAGCGCGACCGCGGAGGACCTGCCCGATGCCTCTTTCGCCGGGCAGCAGGACACCTACCTCAACGTCCGCGGCATCGACAACGTGCTCGACGCCGTGCGGATGGTCTTCGCCTCCCTGTTCACCGACCGCGCGATCGCCTACCGCGTGCACCACGGCTTCGTCCACGACGAGGTCGCCATCTCGGTGGGCGTGCAGCGCATGGTCCGCTCCGACCTCGCCGCCGCCGGCGTCATGTTCACCCTGGACACCGAGTCCGGCTTCGAGGACGCCGTCTTCCTCACCAGCGCCTACGGCCTGGGGGAGGGCGTCGTCCAGGGCGCCGTGGATCCCGACGAGTACACGGTGCACAAGCCGGGCCTGCGCGAGGGCCGCCCCGCGATCCTCCGCCGTCACCTGGGGTCCAAGGACCGTCGGATGATCTTCACCGAGGATCCGCGCGTGGGTCGCACCACCGCCTTCGAACCCACCGAGGAGGACGAGCGCGGCCGCTTCTCGCTGGCCGACGACGAGGTCACCGAGCTCGCCCGCATCGCCCTGGCCATCGAGGACCACTACGGGCGGCCGATGGACATCGAATGGGGCAAGGACGGCGCCGACGGCAGCCTGCACATCCTGCAGGCCCGGCCCGAGACCGTCGCCTCCCGCCGCGGCGCCGGCGTGATCGAGCGCCACCACCGCGTCGGCGACTCCCGTGTGCTCTCCGAGGGCCGCGCGATCGGCCAGAAGATCGGCACGGGCGCCGTGCGGCGCCTGACCGACCCCGAGGACATGCACGGCTTCGAGCCCGGTGACGTGCTGGTCGCGCCGATGACCGACCCCGACTGGGAGCCGATCATGAAGCGTGCGGCGGCGATCGTCACCGACCGCGGCGGGCGCACCTGCCATGCGGCGATCATCGCTCGCGAGCTCGGGATCCCCGCCGTCGTCGGCACCGGGGACGCCACCCAGCAGCTGTCCGACGGGCAGGAGGTCACCGTCTCCTGCGCCGACGGCGAGACCGGGCTCGTGTTCGAGGGCATCCTCGAGACCCGCGTCGAGACGATCGAGATCGGCGAGCTCGGCGAGCTGGACGTCGATCTGATGCTGAACCTGGGCAATCCCGACCTCGCCCTGTCCACGGCCGCGCTGCCGAGCGCCGGCGTGGGCCTGGCCCGGATGGAGTTCGTCATCAACCGCCAGATCGGGATCCACCCGCTCGCCCTCCTGCACCCCGAGGACCAGAGCGGGCAGGTGCGCGAGGAGATCGCGCGACGCACCAGCGCCGACGACTCACCGCGCGAGTTCTTCGTGCGCGCCCTCGCCGAGGGCGTCGCCACGATCGCCGCCGCCTTCTCGCCCCGACCGGTGATCGTGCGGCTGAGCGACTTCAAGTCCAACGAGTACGCCGGCCTGGTCGGCGGGGCGGCGCACGAGCCGGACGAGGAGAACCCGATGATCGGGTTCCGTGGCGCCTCCCGCTACCTCGACGAGGACTTCGCCGAGGCCTTCGCCCTGGAGTGCGAGGCCCTGCGCCGCGTCCGCGAGGACATGGGGCTGACGAACCTGCGGATCATGATCCCCTTCGTCCGCACCCCTGCGGAGGCCGAGGGCGTCGTCGACCTGCTCGCGCGCAACGGGCTCGAGCGCGGGAAGGACGGTCTGCAGGTCGTGATGATGTGCGAGATCCCGGCCAACGCGCTGAACGCCGGGGAGTTCCTCGAGCACGTCGACGGCTTCTCGATCGGTTCGAACGACCTCACCCAGCTGACCCTCGGCATCGACCGCGACTCCTCGCTGGTGGCCGGATCCTTCGACGAGCGCGACCCCGCGGTGCTGCACCTCGTCGACCTCGCGATCGACGCCTGCCGGGAGCGCGGGAAGTACGTGGGCATCTGCGGACAGGCTCCGAGCGACCACCCCGAGCTCGCGCAGCACCTGCGCGAACGCGGGATCAGCTCGATCTCCCTGAATCCCGACACGATCGTGGACACCTGGATGCGGCTCACCGGCCAGGAGGCCGGCGAGGAGGACGGTCAGAAGGTCTGATAGCCGGCCTTGGCGAGCGTGAAGCCCTTCCCGGTTTTCACGTTCCAGCAGGTGATGCCGCTGGACTCGCTCGTGCAGGCGACGTCGCCCTTCGCCGCGCTGCTGCCGTAGGAGAGCCTCTCGGGGGAGCCGCCGCCGAAGGAGGTCCCGCACTCGGGTCCCGCCTCCTTCCCGGCGACTCCGATCGAGAAGGCATCGGTGGAGCAGTCCTCGAGGTCGTCCCCGAAGGTGTGCTCGCCGATGGTGCAGCCCACGGAGTCCTCCTCGAGGCTGCAACTGATGTTCCCGCTGGGAGCGGTGAACGCGCTGAGGTCACGGGCATTCCGCGGGGCCGGCTTCACGTCCGGCTCCTCGGTCTTCGTCGTCTTCTCCTCCGTGGGCTTCGCGGAGGTGGACTCGGCCGACGTGCTCGAGGAGTCGCGCTGGTAGGAGTCGTCACCCTCGCTCATCCAGGCGCGCAGACCCAGCACGGCCACCAGCACGACGATCAGGGCGAGCAGCAGGCAGCCGCCGCACGCCCACCAGGTGCGACGTCGTCGAGCGGCGTCCTGGTCGGAACCGTCGCCGGATTCATCGTAGGAGCCGGCACCGGCCCCGACGCCCGCGCCCGTACCGACGCCGGCACCGGCACCCGCACCCGCGGCGACCGCCGGCAGGGTCGCGGTCGCCGCGGGGTCGGGGCTCGAGCCCGAACCCGAGCCGGAAGGCCCGAGGGGGACCACCCCGCCGTCGGACTTCACCCGATGGATCGGGCCGTTCGGGGTGGCGGGCCGCTCCTCGCGCACCGGCGGGATGCCCCAGACGGACTCGGCATCGGGGTCCGCGACCGGGTCGTTTCGGTCGGTCGCGTCCTGCCGAGGATCCGCGGCGGTGGTGTCGGGGCGCAGCGGTGCCGGGGCGGCGGAGGCGTCGATCGGCCGGGTCTCCGGCTCCTCCGCGCCGCTCGCTGCGCCGGCCTCGTCCTGGGTCCAGTCCTGCGCGTCCGTGCTGGGCTCCCCGCTCTCGTCGGGCTCGCCGCTCCCCCTGGCCTGGGCGTTCTCGTCGGCCTCGGTGCTGCCGTCGGCCTCGGCGCGGGAGCGCAGGCGCGGGTTCGACGCGAGGATCCACTGGCGTGCCACGTCCGGACAGGAGGGGTTGGCCAGGATCAGGCTCTGCAGCTGCGGGTGCCGCTCGGTCAGCTCCACCAGTCGCTCGGGCGGGGTGGAGGGGTCCTTCGCCTCCTCGGCGGGTGACCGGGGGGTCTCGTTCACGTCTACTCCTGTTCATGGGCGCGGGCTCTGCGGCCGCCCGATGACGGGCGCGCGAGGACCCCGGCTCTGTGCGCAGTCACCCGAGGGTGCCACACCTGCTCACGCGCCGTCGCACGCACATCGTCGCCCTTGTGAGAGTCCGGACGAAACCGGTACCAGGAGATGACGTTCGGGGGCTGACTGAGGGCAGGCTTACCTGACATACTGGCTCCGCGCCCCGCCGACCGCCGACCCTCCGGGGATCAGATCCGTCAAGGAGACACCGTGCCGCCTACGACCACCACCGCCCACCTCGCCGAGGTCCTCCGGGTGGAGGAGCGCAGTCCGTCCTTCCGCCGTGTGGTGCTAGGAGGCGAGGGGATGCGCAGCTTCGGCTTCGAGCACCACCCGCTGGACCAGCGCTTCAAGATGATCATCCCGCCGCAGCACGAGAAGCCCTCCCTGGACCTCGTCGACTTCCTCGAGAGCCGCGCCGAGGACGACGGTCTCTCCTGGTACCAGGCATGGCTGCGCCTGGAGGAGTCCGAGCGCGGCGCGATGCGCACCTACACCATCCGCGAATGGCGCGACGAGGAGCGCGAGCTGGTCGTCGACATGGTGCTGCACACCGACGAGCAGGGCGTGGGCGGCCCCGCCGGGACCTGGGCCCGCGATGCGGAGCCGGGATGGCAGCTGCACGTGATCGGCCCCCACCGCGAGGGCGAGGACCGACGCTCGGGCATCGAGTTCGAGCCCCGCGGGGCCCGCGACCTGCTGCTGGTCGGCGACGAGACCGCCGTGCCCGCCATCGCCTCGATCCTCGATTCGCTCGCGGGCCAGGACGTGCGCGGCTGCGTGATCCTCGAGGTCCCCACCCTCGAGGACGTCCCCGAGCTGGATGCGCCCGGGGGCATCGAGGTGATCCCGCTGGCGCGGGACGGACGTGCCCACGGCGACCTCACGATCCCCGCCGTGAAGGCGGCGGTCACCACGCACCCGCCGGCCGGCAGCGGAGCCTCCGGCTCCGGGGTCGATCTCGAGGAGGTCGACATCGACAGCACGGTGCTGTGGGACACTCCCCAGCTGCTCACTCACGCCGCGCACGGCAGCACCACCGAAACCCATCGCGACGAGCGCCCCTTCTACGCGTGGATCGCCGGGGAGGCAGGGGTGGTCAAGACCCTGCGTCGCTACCTGGTGCGCGAGGTCGGCGTGGACCGCAAGCAGGTCGCGTTCATGGGCTACTGGCGCCGCGGCAAGGCCGAGGGCTGACGCGCCGCACCCCGATCCGGCGCGCCCGGCGTGGCACCATGCCGCCCATGGAACCCCGCGACGCCGACGTCCGACCCTTCACCGCCCCCGTGCGTCGCCATCTCGCCGGCGCCGCACTGGCCGGAGCGGGAGCCCTCGTGCTCGCCTCCGCCGGCCCCGCCGGGGCCGAGGACCGACAGACGGACGGGGGATCGGCCCTGCCGGTCCTCCACCCCGACGAGGACTGGTCGCGGATGCTCGCGAGGAGCCCCCGGGTGCAGCTGGTACCCGGGGCGGTCTACACCCTCGCCGCCCCTGTGCACCTGCCCGACGGCGCCCGCATCCAGGGCAACGGTGCCGTCCTCACCACCGCGGACACCACCTCCGGCGCCCTCGTCGTCGACGGCGCCCGCGACGTCACGATCAGCGACGTCCGCTGCCTCGGCGAGGGAGCGGGCAGCGCGGACCCCGGGCGCATCGACGTGCCCTTCGCGCGGGACCACGTGGCCGTGCGCATCGACCGCTCGAGCAACGTGCGGGTGCTGGACTGCGACCTGATCGGCTGGCGCGGCGCCGGGATCGTGCTGACCGGCAGCACCGAGGACGACTACTTCTCCTACGGCAACCACATCGCCGGGTGTCGCTTCGCCCGCTGCTACCTGGGCCTCTCCGCCGCCGACCGTGCGGAGTTCTCCCAGCTGGAGAGGTGCTTCTTCACCGCCTGCCGGCTCGCCGTGTGGCAGTCGGCGGGGAACTGGACGCTCTCGGGCTGCATCATGGTCGGCTGCCACGGCAGCTACTACTCGATCGCGGCGAGCAGTCCCTACGGCGAGGCCGACTCCGACAACTGGAACCACGGCACGCTCGTCGGCTGCACGATGAACCACGCGAACTCCGGGGCGAAGGAGACCTGGTCCGCGCACCTGGAGATGCCCATTGGGGGGTAAAGTCGTGACCCCGGTCGTGGCGTGGTCGTCGAAGGGCTGCTGCCACCCACCACGTCCGGCTGCACCTTCTGGTACACCGACGGCACCGCGAGGGGCCTGCAGGGCACGGCATGGACCCTCACCGGCTGCACGCTCTCGGACCTGACGATCACGGGCGAGGGCGAGGTGCCGATCCGGCTCGTCGGCCATCAGTCCAACAGCGGCGAGCACCGGCCGGTGCTCACCGGCGCCGTCGAGGACGCACTCGCCTGAGCGCTCAGGCGGTCGCGGCGTCCTTCACCACCCGCCAGTCCACGGGATCGGCGCCCTGCTGCTCCAGGAGCGCGTTCGCCCGCGAGAACGGGGCCGATCCGAAGAACCCGCGGCGCGCGGAGAGCGGACTGGGGTGCGGGCTGGTGATGCACGGCGTCGGCGACAGCAAGGGCTGCAGGTTCTGGGCGTCACGACCCCACAGGATCGCCACCAGCGGGCCGCCGCGGGCCGCCAGCGCCCGGATCGCGGCCTCGGTGACGGCCTCCCAGCCCTTCCCGCGGTGGGAGGCCGGGGTGCCAGGGCGCACGGTGAGCACCCGGTTCAGCAGCAGCACGCCCTGGTCCTGCCAGGCGCTGAGATC
The DNA here is from genome assembly GCF_003130585.1 of Brachybacterium endophyticum. Classification (GTDB taxonomy): domain Bacteria; phylum Actinomycetota; class Actinomycetes; order Actinomycetales; family Dermabacteraceae; genus Brachybacterium; species Brachybacterium endophyticum. The sequence goes on from NZ_QFKX01000001.1 coordinate 718,911, forward strand.
GCCGTGCGGGGCGGGAGGGATGCCGAGGTCGTCCCGCATCTCGGCATAGATGTTCTGCAGGCTGCGGGGGATCGGCCGCACGTGCTCCTCGACCGCGAAGGAGAGCCCGATGGGGTGACCGGGAGTGGGGTAGGGGTCCTGGCCGACGATCAGCACCCGCACGTCGGCCAGCGGACGGGTGAAGGCCCGCAGCACGTTCTCCCCGGTGGGCAGGTACCCGTTCCCGGATTCCGCCTCCCCACGCAGGAAATCACCCATCGCGTGGATCGCGGGCTCGACGGGGGAGAGGGCCTCGGCCCAGTCGGGCGCGATGGTCTCGGCGAGGGGACGCGGCATGGGATCAGTCTGGCATGCGGCGCGCCGCCCGAGCCCGTGTGGAGCTCCCGCCTAGGCTTGGGGGCATGACCGATCCCGCCTCGTCCGACGCCCTCTCCGAGGGGCCCACGGATCCGGATGGTCTGAGCGCCCAGGACCTCGCGATCCTGGCGATGGAGGAACGCAGCTTCCGCTACGTCGGCGCGAAGGAGAGGCGGATCCGCGAGGAGCTCGGACTCTCGCCGACCTCCTACTTCGTGCGGTTGAACGCCCTGCTGGACCGTCCCGAGGCGCTGCGGGCCGCGCCGGGTGCGGTCAACCGCCTGCGGGCCCGCCGGGTGAGCTCCACGAGCACCGGCCCCGGACCCGCCCACGCCGCCTGAGACCCGCTGCGGCCGCACGGCCGCGCCACGCGTGTCCCGCGCGTGGCTACCGCCGCTTCCGACGGGGACCTGGTTCAATGGGCCCGTGGCTGATTCCGAGTACCCCTACCCTCCGGACCAGTACGACGAGGAGGCGGCTGACGTCGCCTTCCACGGTGCGCACCGCGCCGAGGAGTCGTTCTGGCGCCAGAACCTGGTCTACCTGATCATCATCGCCGTCGCGGTGGTGATCCTGCTCGCGCTGCTGTTCACCATCGGCGGGCTCGGGCGTTCCGGGGACGAGCGAGCGGATTCCCCCACCACCTCGGCGTCCCAGGACGACTCCTCGAAGCAGGCCTCCGACGGCGGAGGCGACGAGGAGGACAAGCCCAAGGCCGACGCCTCCACCCCCATCCTGGTCCTGAACGGCGGCAACGTCAGCGGCATGGCCGCGGACTGGAAGCAGGCGCTCACCGACGACGGCTGGTCCAACGTCGGCATCGGCACCTCCGACAACGTCCAGCAGGAGAGCGTGGTGTTCTACCGCGACAAGGACGACGAGGCCTCGGCGCAGGAGCTCGCCGACCAGGTCGGCGCGGAGGACGCACGCCAGAGCGACGAGTACGACAACCGCATCACCTTCGTCGCGGTGCAGCCCCCCGAGAACGACTGAGAGCGGCCGACGCCCCGTGGCAGGGCGCCCGCCGATTCCCGTGGCCGGGGACGGTCGGGTCGTTCGCGGCATGCGCGGGGCGTGCCCCCGGCACGCTGTGGGCTGAATCCGCCCGCGACTTCGGATCGGGGTTAGCACTCGGAGGGTGAGAGTGCTTATGATGATCTGGCACTCGACGCCGGAGAGTGACAGCACCATCCGGCGGCGAGCCAGGAACATTCCGGCCCCGTGAGGGACCCGGCGCCGCGTGACGTGAACACGGCGTGGGGTGCCGTCCGTCGCGGGCACTGGGTCGGGTGGACATCACAGACACGGGAGAGATTCCACAATGGCCAAGCTCATCTCTTACGACGAGGAGGCCCGGCGCGGTCTCGAGCGGGGAATGAACCAGCTCGCCGACGCCGTGAAGGTCACCCTCGGCCCCAAGGGTCGCAACGTCGTCCTCGAGAAGTCCTGGGGCGCTCCGACGATCACCAACGACGGCGTCTCGATCGCCAAGGAGATCGAACTCGACGACCCGTACGAGAAGATCGGTGCGGAGCTCGTCAAGGAGGTCGCCAAGAAGACGGATGACATCGCGGGCGACGGCACCACCACCGCCACCGTCCTCGCCCAGGCCCTCGTCAAGGAGGGCCTGCGCAACGTCGCCGCCGGCGCCAGCCCGATCGCGCTCAAGCGCGGCATCGACAAGGCCGTCGCCGCGGTCTCCGAGACCCTGCTCAAGCAGGCCAAGGAGATCGAGACCAAGGACCAGATCGCGCACACCGCCGGCATCTCGGCGGCCGACCCGGCCATCGGCGAGCTCATCGCCGAGGCCCTCGACAAGGTCGGCAAGGAAGGCGTGATCACGGTCGAGGAGTCCAACACCATGGGCCTCGAGCTGGAGCTCACCGAGGGCATGCGGTTCGACAAGGGCTACCTCTCGCCGTACTTCGTCACCGACGCCGAGCGGCAGGAAGCGGTCCTCGAGGACCCGTACATCCTGCTGATGAACTCCAAGATCTCGAACGTCAAGGACCTGCTGCCGCTGCTGGAGAAGGTCATCCAGGCCGGCAAGCCGCTCGCGATCATCTCCGAGGACGTCGAGGGCGAGGCCCTCGCGGTGCTCGTGGTCAACAAGCTCAAGGGCTCCTTCAAGTCCGTGGCACTCAAGGCCCCCGGCTTCGGCGACCGCCGCAAGGCGATGCTCGAGGACATGGCGATCCTCACCGGCGGCCAGGTCATCTCCGAGGAGGTCGGCCTCAAGCTCGAGACTGCGGGCCTGGAGCTTCTGGGCCAGGCGCGCAAGGTCGTCGTCACCAAGGACGAGACCACCATCGTCGAGGGCTCGGGCGAGGCCGACCGGATCGCCGGTCGCGTCAAGCAGATCCGCACCGAGATCGAGAACTCCGACTCCGACTACGACCGCGAGAAGCTCCAGGAGCGCCTGGCGAAGCTCGCGGGCGGCGTGGCCGTCATCAAGGCCGGTGCCGCGACCGAGGTCGAGCTCAAGGAGCGCAAGCACCGCATCGAGGACGCGGTGCGCAACGCCAAGGCGGCCGTCGAGGAGGGCGTCGTCGCCGGTGGTGGCGTCGCGCTGCTGCAGGCGGGCAAGGACACCTTCGGTGGCCTCTCGCTCGAGGGTGACGAGGCGACCGGTGCGTCCATCGTCTCCGTGGCCGTCGAGGCCCCGCTCAAGCAGATCGCCGTCAACGCCGGCCTCGAGGGCGGCGTCGTCGCGGAGAAGGTCAAGAACCTCCCCGTCGGCCAGGGCCTGAACGCGGCCAGCGGCGAGTACGAGGACCTGCTGAACGCGGGCATCATCGACCCGGTCAAGGTCACCCGTTCGGCGCTGCAGAACGCGGCCTCGATCGCCGGCCTGTTCCTGACCACCGAGGCCGTCGTGGCCGACAAGCCGGAGCCCGAGGCCCCGGCCGCCGGTGGCGGCGACATGGGTGGCATGGGAGGCATGGGCGGCATGATGTGATCCGGCCCGGGCCTCGTGCCCGGACCTGATCGTGTCGGCGAGCCTGCCCGGGTCGGCCCGGGCGGGCCCGCCCGCCTCACGGGCCCCTCGTCGGGCCCGCCCGCCTCACGGCGCCTATATGACGATTGCGAGTCAAATCCCCGCGGATTTGGCTCGCAATCGTCATATAGAGGGGTTGCTTGCCCCGCTGGGTGCTTGTCCAGCGGGGTGCCTGTCCCGATGGGTGCTCGTCCCCGCTGGGTGCTCGTCTCGTGCCGCCTGCCGCCTGCCGCCGGTCGGCTGGTCCGTGGCATGCCCGCTCGGCACGTCGGTGGACAATGGCGCCATGACCTACGAGATCCAGGACTCCGTTCAGCTCTCCGCGTCTCCGGAGCAGGTGTACGAGCTGCTCAGCGACATCACGCGCACGGGCGAATGGAGCCAGCAGTGCCATCGGTGCGAGTGGGAGAGCGATGACCGTGGTGTGGGCGCCCGGTTCGTCGGGCACAACCGCACGCCGGAGCGGGAGTGGCAGACCGTGTCCGAAGTGGTCGCCGACGTCACCAGAGAGCACTTCGCCTGGTCGGTCGGTCCGGGACGGGCCGTGTGGGGATACAGGATGCGGCCCTCTGCTGGAGGCGGGACGGAGCTGACCGAGTACACCCGCACCTCCCCGACCTTCGAGGAGTTCTTCACCGAGCGCTACGGGGACCGTGCCGAGGAGGAGATCGCGACGCGGCAGGAGGCCGCGCGCGCCGGCATCCCGGCGACGCTCGCGACGATCCGGGGGATCCTCGACGGTCGGTGAGGTCGGTGAGGCCAACACGGGCGGAGGACCCAGGCAGCCATGTCGTGATATCCCTATGACAGTTGCGAGCCGAATCCGGGGGGATTCGGCTCGCAACTGTCATAGGGGCGATCCGACCGCCCCTCTGCCTCGTTCCTCCGCTCGTCTCTTGCTGCCCGGCCACGGATCAGCCCCGGGAAGGTCTCGGGCTGTGCGTGCGTTGTGTGAGGGGTGAGGATCTCCCTGCTGGACCGCTCCCGCACGCGCGACGGGCGCCCCGAACCGGTGGCGCTGCGCGACAGCGTGGAGCGGGCGGTCTCCGCCGAGTCGCAGGGCTACCACCGCTTCTGGGTGGCCGAGCACCATGGCGTCCCGGGGATCGCGAGCGGCTCACCGGCGGTTCTGCTCGCCGCCGCCGGGCAGCGCACCACCACGATCCGGCTCGGTTCCGGCGGCGTGATGCTGCCCAACCACCGGCCCCTCGTGGTCGCCGAGCAGTTCCTCATGCTCGAGGGCCTCGCACCGGGCCGGGTGGACCTGGGGCTCGGACGCTCGTTGGGCTTCACCGCACCCGTGCGGGAGGCCCTCGGACGCACGGAAGCCACCGCGGAGCAGTTCGCCCACGAGATCCTCCAGCTGCGCGATCACCTCGAGGGCAGCGCGCCGGTCACCGCACGGCCCGCTGCCGACACCCCTCCGCCGCTCCACGTGCTCGCCACCGGCTCCGGCCTGCAGACCGCCGCGCGCCTGGGGCTCGGGGCGGTCATCGGCGGGCCGGCTCTGCTCTCCGATGACATCGGGGAGAGTGCTGCCGCCTACCGCCGGGAGTTCCGCCCGCACCGGGGCAGCGTCCCGCACCTGATGGTCTCGATGGACCTCCTGGTCGCCGACACCGACGCCGCCGCCCAGGAGCTCGCGCTCCCCGAGGTCTGGGCGATGGTCCGGGCCCGGGAGGCCGGCGCGTTCCCTCCGCTCGAGGACCCGGCGAGCATTCGTGCGCGTGTGCAGGCGCGTGCGCTCGGTGCCCGCGAGGAATCCCGCCTAGAGAAGGGACTCGCCACGGCCTGGGCCGGCAGCGAGCGGACGCTCCGCGAGCGAGTGGGCAGGCTCCTCGAGACCACCGGGGCCGACGAGGTCCTCGCCTCGGGTGTCACCTACGACCGCGGCGCACTGGCCGAGTCCGACGCCCGGATTGCGCGGCTGCTGGAGTGAGAAGGAGCCAGGGGACTAGGGGGCCAGGGGGACCCGGGGCCAGGGGAGTTCTCAACCCGCCGACGGTGCCTCCAGGTCCAGGTCCAGGTCCAGGCCCTGGCCCCGGGCCCAGGCCCGTTTCCAAGTCTTTGCGGAAGCAGACGCTGATGCCGTCGGCCGGGTCGTAGGGGGAGAAGACCTGCACGTGCTCCCAGCCCTCGCGCTCGTAGAGGGCGATCGCGTCGGGCTGGCGGTTCCCGGTCTGCAGGAAGAGCTCCCGCTCCCCGCGCTCCCGCGCTTCCTGTTCGAGATGGGCCAGGACGGCTCGGGCGAGTCCCAGGCGGCGGAAGGCGGGGGACACGAACAGTCGCTTGACCTCCAGCCGGTCCGGCAGCCGCCGCAGGGTGCCGGTCGCCGCGACCTCGCCGTCGACCAGGGCCAGTGCGACGATCACGACGTCGTCCCCTGTCGGCCTCCCCGGCGGCACCGCGGTGCCGCGCAGCGGCACGTACCGCGGCCCGACCTCGGCGTCCATCGCATCGCGCAGTGCGCGGGCCCGGGGATCCTCCCAGCCGGTGTGCTCCCAGGTGATGACGGGAGCGGGGACGGTGCTCATGCGGTGGCCTCCAGGATGTCCTCGTCGCGGCGGCCCCCGAGGGCGGGGACCGAGCTCAGCAGTCGCTGCGTGTACTCGTGCTGCGGGGCGGCGAGGACCCGCGCGGCCTCGCCCTCCTCGACCACCTCGCCACGGCGCAGCACCGTGAGGGTATCGGCGATCTGCCGCACCACACCGAGGTCGTGGGAGATGAACAGGTAGGTCAGTCCGAGGTCACGCTGCAGGGTCGCGAGCACCTCGAGGATCCCCGCCTGCACGCTCACGTCCAGGGCGCTGGTCGGCTCGTCGAGCACGAGCACCTCGGGGCGCAGCACGAGGGCGCGTGCGATCGCGACGCGCTGGCGCTGCCCGCCCGAGAGGGCCGTCGGCCTGCGCCCGAGCAGGTCCTCCCCGAGCCGGACGGCGTCCAGCGCCCAGCGCACGCGTTCGCGGCGCTCGGCCGCGCTGCCCACCCCGTACAGGTCCAGGGGCTCGCGCACGATGCGGCCCACCCGGAACCGCGGATCGAGGGACGTGAAGGGGTTCTGGTGGACCAGCTGTAGGTCCCGGCGCAGCGAGCGCAGGCTGCGCCGGTCGCCGGGGTCGATCGCACGGCCGTCGACGCGCAGTCGTCCGCTGTCGAGGGGCTCGAGGCCCATCAGCGCCCGCGCGGCGGTGGTCTTCCCGGACCCCGATTCGCCGACGAGCGCGTGGGTGGTGCCGCGGCGGACGGCGAAGGAGACCTCGCGCAGAGCGGGCACGTCCCCGCCGGCCGTGCGGAAGGTGCGGGTGATCCTGTCGGCCTCGAGACGTGCGGGGGAGCCCGCGGCGGCATCACCGGGGGAGCCCCCGGCGGTGTCCCCGCGTCCTGCGCGCAGGGCGGCGAAGCGGTCGGGATGCAGTCCGGGGACGTCGGCCTGGAGGCGGCGGGTGTAGTCCGAGTGCGGGCGCTCGAAGACCTGCGCGGTGGGGCCCGCCTCCTGGATGCTGCCGCCGCTCAGGACGACGACCTGCTGGGAGCGCTCGGCCGCGAGCGCGAGATCGTGCGTGATCAGCAGCAGGCCGATGCCGAGCTCGGCCTGCAGGGAGGCGAGCAGGTCGAGGATCTGCTTCTGGACGGTGACGTCGAGGGCGCTGGTGGGCTCGTCGGCCACCAGCAGCGCGGGGCGGGGGATGATCGCGAGCGCGATCAGCACACGCTGCAGCTGGCCGCCGGAGAGCTGATGGGGGTAGGCCGCGGCGATGCGTCCGGGATCGGAGAGACCCACCCGTTCGAGGGCGTCGCGGACCAGGTCCTCGCGGGCGGCGCGGGTGCTCGCTTCCGGGACCAGCGCCGCGGCCTCGAGGGCCTGGGAGCCGATGGTGCGCACGGGGTTCAGGGAGCTGCCCGGGTCCTGCGGGACGAAGCCGAGGACCCGTCCGCGCAGAGGACGCAGGGCAGGCTCGGGGAGGTCGTGGATGGCGCGTCCGCGCAGCGTGATGCTGCCGCGCACGTGGGCCCCGCGCCGGTCCAGCAGGCGCAGCACCGCCCGCGCGATCGTGGACTTCCCGGAGCCGGACTCGCCGATCAGGGCGAGGGTCGATCCGCGGGGGACCGTGAAGGAGACGTCGCGGACCACCTCGGATCGACCGTAGGCGACGTGCAGGTGCTCGACGGTCAGCAACGGCTCCTCGGAGGAGGGTCGGGAGGTCATGGTCATCGGTTCCTCTCGGTGTCGATGAAGCGGCTCAGTCGGCTCACGGACAGCACGACGATCGCGATCGTCAGTCCCGGGGCGAGGACGAGCCAGGGGGCGTGCAGGAGGTGCTCGCGACCGTCGGCCACCAGCAGTCCCCAGTCGGAGGCGGGCGGCGGGTCGCCGTACCCCAGGAAGGCGAGACCGGCGATGGTGAGGATCGCGAGGCCGAACTGCAGCACGGCGAGCGAGAGCACGGGGCGCACGGCGTTGGGCAGCACGTGGCGCACCAGGACGTAGCCTCCCGAGCCCCCGTTCAGCCGTGCCGCCTCGATGAACACGCTGGTGCGCACGCGCAGCACCTCCGCCCGCATGAGCCGGGCGAACACCGCCACCGCGGAGACGCCGGTCGCGATCGCGGCGTTGCGGGTGTCGTACCCGAGCGCCGTCACCACGACGACGGCGAGCAGGAAGCTCGGGATCGCCAGCAGCACGTCCACCAGGCGACCCAGCACCGCGTCGGCCCATCCGCCCGCGTACCCGGCGACGAGGCCGATCGCGCCGCCCACGATCACGCCGATGGCGACGGCGACCAGTGCGCTGGTCATCGAGGAGGCCGAGCCGTGGACGATGCGGCTGAGCAGGTCGCGTCCCAGGTGGTCGGTACCCAGGAGGTACTGCGTCCCCGGAGCGGTGAACTTCGCCGCGGGGATCCCCGCGGCGGGGTCCGAGCGGGTTAACAGTCCCGGGACGAGGGAGAAGGCCAGCACGAGAGCGAGCACGAGGAGCGCGAGGACCACGGTGAGCGGGAGGCGCCGGCGCGGGGAGGCCGACGGGGCCTCCGCGGCGGCGGTGGGCTCGCCGGTGGTCAGGACCGCTGCACTCATGAGGCCTCCTGGATCGGGCGCAGCCGCGGGTCGAGCGCGGGCAGCACGAGGTCGATGACGAGGTTCACCAGCACGAACACGGCCGCGGAGAGGACCACGGCGGCCTGCAGGACCGGCACGTCCTGGCTGCTGACGGCCTTCTGGACGACGGTCCCCAGGCCCGCGCGGCCGAAGATCGTCTCGGTGATCAGGGATCCGCCCAGCAGCTCGCCGACGACGAGGCCGCACACGGTGACGGTGGGCAGCAGGGAGGGACGCAGCAGGTGACGGGCGAACACCCGCAGCGGGGTCAGGCCCCGTGAGAGCGCGACCTCGGTGTGGTCGAGGGACGCGGTGGTGTCGAGAGCCGTGATGAGCACCTGGGCGATCTGTGCGGAGACGGGGATCGCCAGGGTGAGGGCCGCGAACAGCGTCGCCCCGGCGCTCTCGGGCTCGATGATCGAGAACAGGCCGAGCTGCACGGCGAGCACCTGGATGAGGACCAGACCGATCAGGAAGTTCGGGGTTGAGAGGAACACCGTGGGCAGGGTCCGCACGAGGGCGTTCGGACGGCCCTCGGGGAGCCGCTGGGAGGCGAAGCCGAGCGCGAGGGCGATCAGCACCGCCAGGACCAGGGCGCTCGAGGCGAGCGCGAGCGTCGAGGGGAGGGCCTCGCCGATCGTGCTCGAGACGGACGCCGAGGTGGACAGCGAGATCCCCAGGTCCCCGTGCAGGGCCCGGCCGAGGGCGAGGGCGAGCTGGACGAGGACGGGCTTGTCGAGCCCGTAGAAGGAGCGGATGCGGGCCTTCTCGGCCTCGGTGTAGCCGGCTTCAGGGTTGTCCAGCTGCGCCGAGACGGGATCCCCGGGGATCGCCGCCAACACCAGGAAGACCAGGACGTACGCCAGCAGGATCACCAGGACGGCCTGCGCGAGGCGGCGCAGCGCGAAGCCGGCGTAGCGGCTGCGCGCTGCGGTGAGAGGGGAGCGCGTGACGGCGAGGCCCAGGGCGCCGGCCCCGGGGGACGTGGTGCTCATGCGGCCTTCCTCCTGCCCAGGGTGGCGGCGTGGTACGAGGGGATCGCGACCGCGTTGAACGTGATGCCGGTCAGCTCGGGGGTCTGCACGTAGATGCGCTGGACGTTCTGCTCGAGGGGGATGAAGTACGCCTGCTCGAGGACGTGCCGCGAGAGGTCGGCGATCACCGAGGCGCGCTCCCGGCGGTCACCGGTGCCGGCGACCCGGGCGGCGAGCTCGGTGAGCTCCTCGTCGCTGTCCTGCAGGCCGAACCAGTCCTCGCCGTCACCGGTGATCACCCCGGCCACGGTGCCCGCGTCCACGAAGCTGCGGGTGACCTCGGCGAGGCCCTGCTCGGGGTTGTCGTCGACCTTGCCCGCGTAGCTCGAGATGTCGACGTTCTGGGTGGCGACCCGGATCCCGAGGCGTCCCAGCTGCTGCGAGATCAGCTCGGCCTCGGGCACCGATCCCGTGAGGTACGGGGTGGGGTAGAGCGTGAAGCCGAGCTCCGTGCCGTGCTTCGCGCGGTAGCCGTCCTCGGTGCGGTCGGTCCAGCCGGCCTCGTCCAGCAGCTTCTCGGCGGCCGACGGGTCGTGCGCGAACAGGTCGGAGAGGTCCGTGGTCTCGGGGACGGAGGACTGCAGCCAGCTCGTCGCCGGCTCCCAGGCATCGGTGAACACGGTGCGCAGGATCTCCGCCCGGTCGATGCCGTGGGTGATCGCCCGGCGCACGCGCACGTCGTCGAAGGGTGCCACGGTGGTGCGCACCCGGAATCCGTGGGTGAAGCCCAGGTAGCGGGGCACGTCGATCGTGAAGCCGTTGTCGGTGAAGGAGTCGAGCACCTGCGGGTTCACGTTGTAGGCCACGTCGGTCTGCCCGGCGCGGGCGGCCGAGGCCCGCAGGGTGTCGTCGGGCAGCACTTTGAATCGGATCCGGGACAGCGCCGCCGGCCCGCTGCGGCCGAGGGCGGGCGGGGCCCAGTCGTAGTCCGCGCGTCGCACGAGGGTCACGTGGTCGTCGGCCGCCCAGGAGTCCAGGACGAAGGGTCCGCTGCCGATCTGGTGGGCGAGATCGGCCTGGTCGGCGAGCGAACGGGCCACGGAGTCGGGGCTCAGGAGCAGGCAGGCGTGGTAGCCCAGGGTGGGCAGGAAGGACAGCGAGGGGGCGGAGAAGCGCACGCGCACGGTGTGCGCGTCCTCTGCCTCGGCGCCCTCGTAGGTCGAGCCGGGGAACAGGCCCACCTTCGCGATGCCCTCGTCGGGGCGGCCCTTCGCCCAGACGTCGAGGTTCGCGACCACGGCGTGAGCGTCCAGCGGGGTGGTGTCGGAGAAGGACACCCCGCGGCGCAGGTGCAGAACGAACTCGGTGGAATCCGCGTTCGCCTCCCAGCTCTCGGCGATCCACGGGGTGACCTTCCCGTGGTCGTCGGTGTGCAGCAGCTTGTCCGTGAGCTGCTGCCAGACGTTCGCCTCGTAGCTCGAGATCGCGCTCTTGGACGGCACCCAGCCGCCGTCGAGGTTCGAGATCAGGAAGGTCAGCTCGTCGCCGTCGCCGTCGGCGCTGGCCGCCTCGACCGAGCAGGCGGCCAGCGGCAGGGCGGAGAGACCGAGCGCCCCGGCCCCGAGTCCGCGCAGCAGCTGCCGACGACTGGGTGCGCCCGTCATGGTCTCGCCGCCGGGTCCGCGAGCGCTTCGGCCAGGCGCTCGGCACCCGTCCGCAGCTGATCGGGTCCGAGGTGGCTGATGCCGACCCGCAGGCTCGCCCGGTCGTCCGCAGGATCCTCACGGAAGAAGTACCGGCCCAGCACGGCGTCGGTGCCGGTCCTCTCGCGGGCGACCCGCTGGGCCGCGGCGAGGTCCGTCCCGCTCTCGCGCAGGCGCACCCAGGCGAAGATCCCTCCGGTGCGGTGGGCTACCTCGATCCCACCGGGCACCTGCGCATCGAGGATCCCGGTGACCAGGTCGAAGCGCTCGGCATAGGCACTGCGGGCGCGGGCCGCGATGGCGTCGAAGCCGCGCGGAGCGTGCGGGCCGTCGCCCGGGGCGGGCGAGGCGCCGGCGCCGACGACCCGGGCGACGACCTCCTGGACCAGCACCGAGGAGTGCTGATCCTGGTTCGCCCGCAGACGGGTCACCGGGCCGACGAGCCAGTCGGGCAGGGCCAGCCAGCCCAGGCGCAGCCCGGGACCGAGCACCTTGGAGAAGGTGCGCACGTGGACCACGCGATCGGAGTCCAGCGGGTAGTCCGGCAGGGAGGGGCCGTCGAAGCCGAGCGAGTGATAGGCGTCGTCGGAGACGATCACGAAGCCGAAGCGCTCGGCGAGGGAGGTCAGACGCGCGCGCTCGGCGGGCGTGGTGACGTACCCGGTGGGGTTGTGGTGATCGGGCACGGTGTACAGGAGCTTGGGGCGCTCCCCGGCGATCAGGCGCTGCTCGAGGGCGTCGATGTCGAAGCCCTGAGGGGCAAGGGTCAGAGGCACCAGGCGCGGGCGCTTGTGCTGGAGGTCCCGGAAGATCAGCGGGTAGGTGGGGTCCTCGACGATCACGGCATCGCCCTCGTCCAGCAGGGCGTCGAAGAGCAGGGAGAGGCCGTGGAAGGCGCCGTTGGTCACCAGGATCCGGTCGGCCTCGGTGCCCTCCCGCGCCGCGATCCAGTCGCGCAGGGCGGGTGTGCCCGAGGGGCGGGAGTACTGCAGGGCGGCGGCGAGCGCCGCGGGATCGGCGGTGAGGTCCTCGCTCGCGTGGCGGATCTGCGCGAGCGGCAGCAGATCGGCGCTCGGGGCCCCGCCCAGCAGCGGGATGGAGCCGGGCAGCGAGCCGGTGGCTTTCCCGAAGCCGCGCGAACGGTCCTCGCGGGAGGCGAGATCGGACAGCAGGCGCTGCGGCGTCAGAGCCGGCGCGGGTGCAGGGGTGGAGGTCGTGGTGCTCACAGGGCCTTCCCGGGGTTGAGCAGGTGCTGGGGGTCGAAGGCGTCCTTGAGGCGACGCTGCAGGTCACGTGAGGCAGGGGAGAGCTCGAGGTCGAGCCAGCCACGCTTGGCCGTGCCGATCCCGTGCTCGCCGCTGATGGTGCCGCCCGCCGCGAGGGCCTCGCGCACCAGGGCGTCGGCCGCCTCGTGGATCACGGGAGGGATCGGCGCGCGGGGGCCCGTGGCGGCCTCGGCGGGGTCATCGTCGGGGCGGGGGAGCGAGAACGAGGGGTGGAGGTTCCCATCACCCGCATGGGCCACGGCCGAGGTGCGGACGCCGTGCTCGGCACCGATCCGCTCGAGGGCCGCGAACACACTGCCCAGGCGCGACTTCGGGACCGCGACGTCCTCGCCGAGCCGGAACTGCCCGACGCCGGACCCGCGGCCGGAACGCCGCAGCTCCCACCAGTGCTCGGCCTCCGCCTCGTCCTCGAGAACCGTCACCCGGGCACCGGAGGCGACGAGGGCGGTGGTGAGGTCGCGGGTCTGCTCCCCGATGCCGTAGCCGTCGAGCTCCACGAGCAGCACGGCGCTGTCACCCTCGGCCACTCTCTCGCCGGTGTTCTCCTCGATGTCCTCGAGGGAGCGGGCATCCAGCAGCTCGCTCGCGGCGGGACGGACGGGGCTCAGCGAGATCGCGTTCACCCCGACGGTCGCCTGCGCGATCGTGGGGAATCGCGCGAGCACGCTGCGGCGGGCCACCGGCAGCGGACGGATGCGGACCGTGGCCGCGACGACCACCGCGAGCGTGCCCTCGGAGCCGATCAGGAGCTGGCTGAGGTCGAGCCCGGTGACGCCCTTGACCGAGCGGTGGCCCGTCCTCAGCAGGGTGCCGTCGGCCAGGACGACCTCGAGGCCCAGCACCGACTCACGGGTCACCCCGTACTTCGCGCAGTGCAGACCGCCGGCGTTGGTCGCGATGTTCCCGCCGATGCTCGAGAGGTGCGCGCTCGCCGGGTCCGGCGCGTAGAAGAAGCCGCGCGGGGCGAGGGCCCTCGAGAGGTCGGCGGTGATGACGCCGGCCTCGACCACGGCGACCTCGTCGACGGGGTCGATCTCCCGGATCCGCGTGAGCCGTTCGAGACCGAGCACGATCGCGCCGAGGGTGGGCGCGGCCCCGCCGGAGAGCCCCGAGCCGGAGCCGCGAGGGACGACGGGGGTGCCGGTGTCGTGGGAGAGGCGCAGGACGGCCTGCACCCCCTCGACGTCACGGGGGAGAGCGAGCAGATAGGGCGTGCCGGGCTCTGCGCTCACGGCGCGGTCACCCGCGTACTGGGGAGCGGGGTCGGACACCACGGCGTCCTCGCCGAGCTCCGCACGCAGGCGATCGGCGAGGACGTGCAGGTCCGGAGCGAGGGCGGTCGTATCGAGGGCGGTCACACCGTCTCCCGGGGGTTGTCGGCGGCAGGGACCGTCACATCCTCCGGGCCGCGCTGCATTAGCGCAACTGATGGTTCACATAAGGAGATACAGGGGTGTGGTCCGTATCCGGTCGCAGTGTCAGCCGCCGAGCCCCCAGGCGTCGGCGAGGAGCTCGTGGGAGCGGTCGCGGTGATCGGGGTCGTAGACCTGCCCGGTGACGATCAGCTCGTCGGCCCCGGTGGCGCGCACGATCGACTCGAGCTGGGAGACCACGGTCGCGGGCGATCCGACGGCGCGCACCGAGAGCGTCTGGTCCACCTTCTGCAGCAGGGCCGGATCGGCCAGGCCTTCGAGCGAACGCGGCGGACGGACCTTGCTGCGCTCGCCGCGCAGGATCCCCAGGAAGCCCTGCTGCGCCGAGGTGAACAGGTGCTGCGCCTCCTCGTCCGTGGGGGCGACCAGGACGTTGACGCCGACCATCGTGTACGGCGCGTCGATCTGGGCGGAGTCCGCGGAGGGGTCGAAGGTCCGACGGTAGGCGTCCAGGGCCTGCTCGAAGCCGAACGGCGAGAAGTGCGAGGCCACGGAGAAGGGGAGTCCCAGGCGGCCGGCGAGCTGGGCGCCGTTCGCGGTCGATCCCAGGATCCACAGGGCGACCTCGGTGCCCTCGGCCACTGGGGCAGCGATCCGCAGACCCGTCGGCTGCTCGCTCCGGGACCAGTCGCGCATCTGCTCGACCGCGGCGATGAACGCCTCGGGATCGGCCGACGTGCGCGCGAGCAACTGCGCCGTGAGCGGGTCGGTGCCCGGCGCCCGCCCCAGGCCGAGATCGATGCGCTCGCCGTGCATCTGCACCAGGGTGCCGAACTGCTCGATGACCGAGAGCGGGGAGTGGTTGGGCAGCATGATGCCGCCCGAGCCCACGCGGATCCGCTCGGTCAGCTGGGCGGCCTGTCCGATCAGCAGACTGGTCGCGTTCGAGGCCAGCGAGACCGTGTTGTGGTGCTCGGCGAACCAGTAGCGGCTGAAGCCCAGTCGGTCGGCGAGCTGCGCTGCGCTCATCGAGCGCGCGATCGCCTCGTCCGCCTGCATCCCCTCGGAGATCGGGACCAGATCGAGGATCGACAGCGGGATGTGGGGAGTGTGCGGAACTGGGGCGCTGGTGCTCATGAGAGCGAGGCTACGCCCCTGGTCACGAGCGTGCAGAGCGCTGTGAGCGGCCGAGCGTCGGCCGCGGGAATATTGAGGTCAGCGCGCCGGGTGCACCGGGCGGCCGTAGGCAGCCTGGAAGGCGGCGTACTGCGCGCGCACACGCTCGTTGTGGTTCGAGGCGGCCACGCATCCCCAGATGATGCTCGCGATCCAGATCGCGACACCGAATACCGGGACCAGGAGCAGCAGGACCGAACCGAGGCCCATGGTGGCGAGCGAGATGAGGCCGATGATCACCCCGCCGAGGAGGCCGCCTCCGATGGCGATGGCGAGCAGGGTGATCGCACCGGCGACCGAGGAGTAGAAGAGCCCGAACACGCCGAAGAAGAAGGTCAGCACGAACGCGACACCCACGCTCTTGGGCTGCATGACCGGCACCGGGACGGCCGCCGGCATGGCCTGCGGGGCGGGCGGTGGAACCTGCCCGGCCCGGACCAGCGCGCCGTGGTCTGCCGGATGGCCCGCCATGGGCGGCTGCTCGACGAGCTGCCCGGGAATGACGTCGTGGGACGGCGCCTGCGTCCGCGCGGAGGAGTGGTGCGGTTCATGTGGTGAGCTCACCTGGACCACTGTACGGTCGGCCACCGCGTCGGAGGCCGGGTTCGCGCCGAACGGACGCTCGCTCAGGTGATGTAGCGCGTCGGCCGTGGCTCGACGGGAAGCCCTGCCGCGGCCCAGGCCCGGAAGCCGCCTGCCAGGTCCGTGGCCCGGGAGAAGCCGAGCTCGCGCAGGTCCCTCGCGGCGAGCGAGGAGGAGAAGCCCTCGTTGCACACGGTGATCACGAGGTCGTCGTGGCCGGGGCCGTCGGGGATCCTGCTCGGGCTGAGCGGGTCCATCCGCCACAGCATCACCGTGTGCTCGACGACGACCGCGCCGGGGATGTGCCCCTCCTCGTCCCTGGTCCACGGTGTGCGCAGGTCGAGCACCCACGCGCCCTCGGCGAGGAGGGCGGGGAGTGCCTCGGCATCGACCCGTCGGACGCCCCGACGAGCCTCCGCGAGCACCTGGGAGATGCTGCGCGTGGCCCGGTCGGGGATCTCGTCCGCAGGGCGCTGGTCTATGACAGGAAGCCTAGGCGGGTCCGGCTTCGGCGTCCGGAACGGACTCAGCCGCGGCGACCGGAGGAGAAGGCTGCGAGGCCGGCGCTGGAGCCCCGGCTGCCGCGACCCGAGCCCTCGCTCGAGGTGCTGTAGGTGGCCACGGAGCCGGAGCCCGAACGGGCGCCGCGGGAGCGACCGCGCGAACCCTGCCCGCCGCGCGAACCCTGCCCGCCACGACGGTTCTCGCCGCCCTGGGTGTCCCCGCCGCTACGACGGCGTCCGCCGTTAGCGCGCTCGCCGCCGTTTCCGCCGCCGTTCCCGCGACCGCCACCGTTGCCGCGGCCGTTCCCACGACCGCCGCCGTTGCCGCGGCCGCGCCCGCCGCCCTGCTGGGCCTGGGACGGGGCCGGTGCGGGCTCGGTGAACACCCGCTCGCCGGGGGCGAGGTCGCGCAGCACGGTGCTCTCGACGCTCACGCCCTCGTGGGCGGCGGGCGTGATCCGCGCCTTGCGCATCAGGTCGTGCACGTCCTTCTTCTGGTCGGGCGTGCGCACGGTGATCACGGTGCCGGAACCGCCCGCACGTGCGGTGCGGCCCGAGCGGTGCAGGTAGGCCTTGTGCTCGACCGGCGGGTCGGCGTGCACCACGAGGGCGACGTCGTCGACGTGGATGCCGCGGGCGGCGATGTCGGTCGAGACCAGGGTGCTCGCGCTCCCGTCGCCGAAGGCCTCGAGGTTGCGGGTGCGCGCCCCCTGCGAGAGGTTGCCGTGCAGCTCGACCGCGGCCACGCCCGTGCGGCTGAGCTTCTGGGCGAGCTTCTTCGCGCCGTGCTTGGTGCGCGTGAACAGGATGGTGCGGCCCGGCGCTGCCGCGAGATCGCGCAGGACGTCGAACTTCGCCTCGCTGGAGACCTCGAGCACGTGGTGCTCCATGGTCGAGACGGGGCTGGTCTCGGGATCGGCCGAGTGGGTGACGGGGGAGTGGAGGAACTCCTTGACGAGCTTCTGCACGCCCTGGTCCAGGGTCGCCGAGAACAGCATCCGCTGCCCCTGCTTCGGGGTGGCGGAGAGGATCCGGCGCACCATCGGCAGGAAGCCCATGTCAGCCATGTGGTCGGCCTCGTCGAGCACCGTGATCTCGATGCCGCGCAGGTCCACGTGGCCCTGACCCATCAGGTCCAGGAGGCGACCGGGGCAGGCGACGAGCACGTCGACGCCGCCCGCGAGCGCGTCGACCTGGGGCTTCTGTCCGACCCCGCCGAAGACGACGGTGCTGCGCAGCTTCGAGGCCCGCAGCAGAGGGCTCAGGGAGGCGTCGATCTGGGCGGCGAGCTCACGGGTCGGTGCGAGCACGAGGGCGCGCGGCATCCGGGCGCGGCGCTTCCTGCCGTCGGCCTCGAGGCGCGCGACCAGCGGCAGTCCGAAGGCGTAGGTCTTTCCCGAGCCGGTGCGTCCACGGCCCAGCACGTCGCGCCCGGCGAGGGAGTCGCCGAGCGTCGCGGCCTGGATCGGGGTGGGGGTGGTGATGCCCTGCGGGGCGAGGGCGTCGATGAGGTGGGAGGGCACGCCGAGGCGCGCGAAGTCACTGGTGGTCACGGGGATCCGTTCTGCATGAGGGGGGCGGTCCCGCCGGCGCGCTGCACATCCGATCGCCCAGAGGGCGCTTGCGCGGATGGCGCGCCGCCGTCGTCGCTCGTGCGACGAGGCGCGGTGCCATGGCAGGGGACGGCACACGAAATATCGAGCCTACGCCGGGAATCGCCCCTCGGCCCCTGTCACGGACGTCGATGTGAGCAACGCACCGCCTGGGTATCCTCGGCGCAGGCGCGAACAGGACGTGCGCGAACAGGACGTGAGAGACGAGGAGGCCGCGATGGGCCGCCGGGTGAGCATCAAGGACGTGGCCCGCACGGCCGGGGTCTCCTGGAAGACCGTCTCGAACGTCGTCAACGACCGCCCGGTGGTGCGGGAGGAGACCCGCCGACGCGTCGAGCAGGCGATCGCCGACCTCGGCTACGTCCCCAACACCGTGGGCAGGGAGCTGCGCGGCGGTCCCACACGCCTGATCTCCCTGGTCCTGCCCGAGCTCGAGAACCCCTACTTCGCGCGCCTGGCGCAGGCTCTGCACGTGGCCGCGAAGGCCCGGGGGTACGGGGTGAGCGTCGAGCTGACGTTGGGAAACGTCGACGTCGAACGCGCTCACGTGCGCGGCCGGGTCAGCCGCCCCGTGGATGCCGTCATCATCTCGCCGGACGCCCTCGACCCGGCCGAGATCCGCGAGCGCGGCGACGGCCCGCCCCTGGTGCTGCTCGGCGAACGGCTGCTGGGAGCCGCGGGCATCGCCCACGTCGCGGTCGACAACGTCGAGGCCTCGGCCGACGTCGTCCGCCACCTCGTCGAGCGCGGCTACCGGCATCCGGTGTTCCTGGGCGGCGAGTCGGAGCAGCGCTCGGCCGGCACGGACCGTCTGGCCGGCTTCCGTGCCGCCTGCCGGGCGAGCGGGATCCCCAGCGACGCGGCGCACATCGCCCACGTCGACGCCTGGGACATGGCTGAGGGACGACGGGCCGTCCTCGACCTCCTGACCGGCGGCATCGAGGTCGACGCGATCGCGGCGGCGAACGACCAGCTCGCCCTCGGTGCTCTCGCCGTCCTGCGCGAGTCGGGCCGGGACGTCCCCGGCGACGTCGGCGTCGTGGGCTGGGACGATACCCCCGGCAGTCGCCACAGCGCACCCCTGCTCAGCACGGTCAGCCCCGACATGGACGATCTGGTGGCGGCCGCGCTGGATGCGGCCGTGGGCTCCGAGGGGGCGGGCACGGCAGCGGACGGGAGCGCGGACGGCGAGGGGAACGCGAGCGGGGAGCACGTCGTGCCCTACCGCCTGCTGGTGCGCGAGTCCTCGTCCGGTCCGCGGACATGACGGTTTCCCACGTTGCAAACCGGTCCTCGGCAGTGTTGACTTGAACCGGCCGACGTGACCCGTCGCGGCGGCCGGCTCCGCCGATCAGCGCCGATGGAAGGACCACCGTGACCTCTCCCGCCCCGCAGCACCCCGCGCACGACGCCCCCGAGCTGCCCGCCCACCTCAGCGAGCTGTTCGCCCGCGCCGACGAGCTCGCCGCGGCCCTCGACGCGCCGCCGGCGGCCCCGGCCGGGGGAGCGGAGAACGGCGAGGTGCCGCGACCGGAGCATCCGCGTCCCCAGCTGCAGCGCGAGAACTGGGTGAACCTCAACGGCCGCTGGCAGTTCGAGATCGACCGCGGCGACTCCGGCCGCGAGCGCGGCCTGCTCGAGCGCGACCTGGCCACCGAGATCCTGGTGCCCTTCCCCCCGGAGTCGGAGGCCTCGGGCATCGGCGACCGCGACTTCCTCGAGGCCGTCTGGTACCGCCGCACCGTCCGGATCCCCGCGAACTGGGAGGGGCTGCGGGCCGTCGTCCACTTCGCGGCGGTCGACCACGACGCGACCGTCTGGGCGAACGGCATCGAGGTCGCCCGCCACCGCGGCGGCTTCACCCCCTTCAGCGCCGACCTCTCGAAGGTCGCGGGACCGGGGGAGAGCGTCGAGCTGGTGGTGCGCGCCAGGGACTCGCGCGAGGCCCTGCAGGCCCGCGGCAAGCAGTCCACCTTCTACGGGGCCAGCCACGCGACCTACCACCGCGTCACCGGCATCTGGCAGACGGTCTGGCTCGAGGGCGTGCCTGCCGACGAGATCCGCTCGCTGCGCATCGTGCCCTCGCTCGCCTCGCGCTCCTTCGCGATCGACGTCCCGCTAGCCCGCTCGACGCCCGGCACCCGTCTCGAGGTCGTGCTCGGCGAGGTCGGCGGCGGGACCGTCGCGAGCGCCGAGGTCCGCGCCGACCTCGACCTCGCCCCGCACGTCGAGATCGTGATCCCCGAGGAGTCGGTGCGCATCTGGGCCCCGGGAGACCCTCAGCTCTACACCCTCGAGCTGCGCCTGCTGGCCGACGGCGGCGCCGTGCTCGACGAGGTCCGCTCCTACGCCGGCCTGCGCTCGACCTCGCTGAACGGCCACGAGTACCGCCTGAACGGCCAGAAGGTCTTCCAGCGCCTGGTCCTGGACCAGGGATGGTGGGAGGAGTCCTTCATGACGGCCCCGTCGGACGCGGCGATGGTGGACGACATCCGCCTCTCGCTCGAGGCCGGCTTCAACGGCGCGCGCCTGCACCAGAAGGTCTTCGAGGAGCGCATGCTCTTCTGGGCCGACGTCCACGGCTACCTCACCTGGGGCGAGTTCGGCGACTGGGGCGTCTCGGGCCAGGGGCCCACGGGCGACAACCAGAAGCCCACCGCCTCGTTCGTCGCCCAGTGGATCGAGGCGCTGCACCGCGACATCAACCACCCCTCGATCATCGGCTGGTGCCCGCTGAACGAGACCCACCAGGTGCGCCACGACCGCATCACCCAGCTCGACGACGTCACCCAGGCGATGTACGACGCGACCAAGCTCGCCGACCCCACCCGACCGGTCCTGGACGTCTCCGGCTACTCCCACCGCGTGCGCGGGGCCGACGTCTACGACTCCCACTCCTACGAGCAGGACCCGGGGCGCTTCCGCACCGAGCAGGCCGGACTCGCCGACGGCGAGCCGTTCGCCAACCGCCGCGACATCGGCGACGGCGAGCTGCCCTTCGCCGACGGTTCCTTCTCCCTGCCCTACGCCGGCCAGCCCTACTTCGTCTCGGAGTACGGCGGCATCTGGTGGAACGCCGAGGAGGCCGAGCGCGCCGCACGGGAGGCCGGCAACAACGCCGCGGAGTCCTGGGGCTACGGCCAGCGGATCGCGAGCGAGGAGGAGCTCTACGAGCGCTTCGAGGGCCTCACGAACGTGCTGCTCGAGGATCCGCTCATGTTCGGCTACTGCTACACCCAGCTGACCGATGTCTTCCAGGAGAAGAACGGAGTCGTGGACTTCGCCCGCGGCCGCAAGCTCGACCTCGCCCGGCTGCGCGCCGTGCAGGAGCGCGCGGCGGCGTACGAGCAGGAGTGAGGGCCGGGGTGGGGCGGTCCCGGGCGACACAGGGATCGTAGCCGCCGGATCGGACGCCGCAGCGCCGCTCAACACTCACCTTCGATGGTTCCTGGTGAGGTCTCAGGCCCGTATACGCGTCGAGACCTCACCCGGAGCCATCGAAGATGACGTCCCGCCGCGCACGGCACCGTCGTGAGCGTCCCTCGTCGTGAGCGCTCCCTCGTCGCGAGGGACACTCACCGCGAGCGACCCCCAGCCGCCGTGCGGCACGATGGCCTCATGAGAGCCGTGCGCTACGACGCCTTCCGCCAGCAGCCCCGCATCGAGCAGCTCCCGGACCCTGCGTGCCCGCCGCGCGGGGCGGTGGTCGACGTGCACGCCACGGGCGTCTGCCGCAGCGACTGGCATGCCTGGCAGGGCCATGACGACTCCGTCGTCCTGCCGCACGTGCCCGGGCACGAGTTCGCGGGCGTGGTCCGCTCCGTCGGCCCCGAGGTCACGCGCTTCACGCCCGGCGACCGCGTCACCGCACCGTTCATCCTCTCCTGCGGGCGCTGCGAGCAGTGCCTCGCGGGGAACGGTCAGGTATGCCCCGACCAGCAGCAGCCGGGATTCGACCTGCCCGGGTCCTACGCCGAGCAGGTGGTGGTGATCGAGGCCGACCACAACCTCGTGGCCCTGCCCGCGGAGATCGACATGGTCGCCGCGGCGGGCCTGGGGTGCCGTTTCGGCACCGCCTTCCACGCCGTGCGCAGCCAGGCCCGCCTCCAGGAGGGGGAGTGCCTGGTGGTGCTCGGCTGCGGCGGGGTGGGGCTCTCGGTCATCCAGATCGCCCGGGCCATCGGCGCTCGCGTGCTCGCCGTCGACGTCTCACCGGGCGCGCTCGAGGCCGCCCGCAGGCTCGGCGCCGAGCCCGTGCCGACGACGCCCGACGAGTCGGCCGACGTCCTCGTCGGACGTCTGCTGGAGGCGAGCGGCGGGGGAGCGGACGTCACGATCGACGCCCTGGGCTCGGCGCGCACCGCGCGCATCGGCCTGCGCAGCCTGCGTCCGCGCGGACGCCACGTGCAGGTCGGTCTGCTGCTGGGCGAGGACGCCGACCCCGCCCTGCCGATGGGTCTCGTGATCGGCCTGGAGCTGCAGGTCCTCGGCAGTCACGGTCTCGCCGTCGGCGAGTACCGCGAGCTGCTCGAGGAGATCGCGAGCGGGCACCTGGACCCCGGCGCCACCGTGGGCACCGTCATCGGCCTCGAGGACCTGCCGGATGCCCTCGTCGGGCTCGGTGGCGTGCCGGCGTCGGCCGGGATGACGGTCGCACGGATCGGCTGAGCGAGGCCCGCTCAGCCCTCGCGGATCTCCCGGTCCGCGCTGCGCCGGACCGTGCGGTACAGCGCGACGGCGAGGACGACGAACACGATCACGCCCAGGATCATCGCCGGGTTCGCGAAGCCCTCGCCGACCACGGCCAGCGGGGTGTCGTTGCCGGTCGCGGCGACGACGCCCGCGAAGACCACGCCGAACAGGCTCTCGCCGACGATCATGCCGGTGGCCAGCAGCGTGCCCAGCCGTCCCGCGAGCTCGGGGCGCTTCGAGCGCTTCGCCCACCGCGTGTAGAACAGGCCGATCACCGCGCCGACCACGATCAGCAGCGTCGTGCTCATCGGCAGGTACATGCCCATGCCCACGCCCAGCGGCGGCAGCGCGAGACGGGAGCTGCGGGCGCGCAGCACCTCGTCGACGACGATCACGACCAGGCCGAGCAGCGCGCCCAGCCCGATCAGGCTCCAGTCCAGGTCCCCGCCGAAGATGCCCTTCACGAGCGAGGAGATCAGGGAGGCCTGCGGGGCGGCGAGGGCGTCCGGGCCGGCACCCGGGGCGCCCTGGAAGCCGAAGGCCGTGGACATCAGGCCCAGCACCGGCGGGATGATGATCGAGCCGAAGACCACGCCGATCACGAGGGCGACCTGCTGCTTCCACGGGGTCGATCCGACCAGCTGACCGGTCTTGAGGTCCTGGAGATTGTCGTTGGAGATGGTCGCGATCCCGAACACGATCGCGGTCGTGAACAGCGTGAAGGCGACCAGTGCGGCGGTCTGCGAGGGGTCGGCGCCGTGGACGAGCTTGATGACCAGGGCGGCCGTGATCGCGACCAGGATGCCCACGCCGGAGATCGGCGAGTTCGAGGAGCCGATGAGGCCGGCCATGTAGCCGCACACGGAGGCCACCAGCAGGCCGGCGATCAGCACGTAGAGGATGCAGATGGTGATCAGCCCGCCCGCGCTCTGGGCCAGCGCGGTGTCCTTGACGAACCACCACAGCATCAGGCCGATCGGGACCATCGAGACCACGGTGATGACCACGACGAGCGAGAAGGGCAGGTCGCGCTCGGTCTTCTCCACACTCGCGCCGCGGCGCCGGGCGTGCGAGGAGGCGAGGGAGCTGCGAATGCCGCCGACGACGGGCCGGGCGATCCGCACCAGGGTCCAGATGGCGGCGATCGCGATGGCGCCGGCGCCCACGAAGCGCACGTCGCTGGAGAAGACGCCGTCGACGGCCTCGGCGATGTCGCCGCTGCCCGGCAGCGCGCCGCTCGACATGATCGGGAGCAGCACGCCGTAGGAGACCACGAGTCCGACGAGCATCGCGATGCCCACGGTGATCCCCACCAGGTGACCGACGCCGAGCAGGGCGAAGGACAGGCCGGCGCCGATCATCGTGCCGCCCGAGCCGATGCGGAAGGCGGTGGTGACCGAGTTGCTGATCACCTGCAGGGCCGAGACGACCGAGAAGCCCGCGGAGGTGATCGCGCCCAGCAGGATCGCGCGCAGACCGCGACGGTTCTCCTCCGCTCCGCCGGCGGAGTCGCCGACCAGCAGGACCTCGGCGCCCGCCACTCCCTCGGGGTAGGGCAGGTCCGAGCCGGTGACGAGGGCGCGTCGCAGGGGGATCGAGTACATGACCCCGAGCAGGCCGCCGACGGCGCACAGGGCGACCGTCGTCCAGTACGGGAAGCCGCTCCACCAGCCGACGACCACGAGGCCCGGCAGCACGAAGATGATCGCCGAGAGGGTGCCTGCGGAGGAGGCGATGGTCTGGACGATGTTGTTCTCGACCACGCTGTGGCGGCGGAAGAAGCGCAGCACGGCCATCGAGATGACGGCCGCGGGGATCGAGGTCGCGAAGGTCAGCCCGGATTTCAGCCCCAGGTAGACGTTCGCGGCGGTGAAGACGAGGGTGATGATCCCACCCAGGATGATCCCGCGCAGCGTGAGTTCGCGGACCGTGGGGGCGGTGGTCGCCTGCGCGGGGTCGGTGGCCGATGACATGGATGCTCCTGCTTCCCGGAGCACGGCGCGCCCCGACGTCGGGCACCGTACTCTTCCCCGCCGTCACCGGGGTAACCGGTGTCTACCTCGACTCGTCGGTTGACACCGGAGACGATGAGGGTCGCGTCCTCAGTGCTCAGCGCGCTGTGGAACGATTGCGGCCATGACGATCACCGCTGCGGCCGACGGCTCCGCGCTCGGCAACCCCGGCCCGGCGGGCTGGGCCTGGTACATCGACGACTCGACCTGGCGGGCGGGCGGATGGCCCCACGGCACCAACAACATGGGCGAGCTCAAGGCCGTGCTCGACCTCCTCGAGGCGACCGCCGTCGATGCCGATCAGCACCTCCACGTGCTGTGCGACAGCCAGTACGTCATCAACTCGGTCACCAAGTGGATGCCGGGATGGAAGCGCAAGGGCTGGCGCAAGAAGGACGGCAAGCCCGTGATGAACGTGGACCTGCTGAAGGCGATCGACCGCGCGCTCGCCGGGCGCAGCGTCGAGTTCGAGTGGGTCAAGGGCCATGCCGGGCACGCCATGAACGAGGCGGCCGACCGTCGGGCGAACGGCGCGGCCCTCGCCTACTCCAAGAAGCAGGATCCGGACGTCGGACCCGGATACCGCGGCAGCGGCGGAGACGCGTCGGCTCGCCACCTCTCGTTGACCCCCTCCGGGGCGGACGACGCGGAGGGACCGGACACCGCGACCGGCGCGAGCACGTCGAGCGAGTCGGCGGGGGACGACCTGTTCAGTCTCTTCGCAGCCGAGCCGGAACCGGAGCCGGCCCCGTCGGCCCCCAGTTCGGAGCGATCGGCCGCCGGCAGCCGCGCGTCCGACAATCCTGCCGACACCCCCTTCGAGGAGGTCGTCGCCCGCGAGCAGGTGCTCCTGAGCGACCTGCTGCGCAAGAATCCCGCGCGCGCCGCCGAGCTGCTGCATCCCGACTTCGTGGAGATCGGTGCCTCCGGGCGCGTCCACGACCGCGAGCAGACCCTGGAGGCGCTCGCGCCCGTTCCCGGCGTCCGCGCCGAGGAGTTCGTGGCCGAGGAGATCGCTCCGGACGTCGTGCTGCTGCGCTTCGTCACCGCCGACCACCGGGGCGCCGTCCGGCGCAGCTCGCTGTGGATGCGCGTGGACGGGGAGTGGCTGCTGCGCCACCACCAGGGGACGCCCTCGCCGCGCTCATGACGTGACCGTGCGCCGGCACCGTCGGATGCGAGACCATGACGTCATGACCGTCTTCGCCGACACGCCGCGCTGGGAGCGCCACGGGATGCTGTGGGGGCATCTGATCTCCGATGCCTCCCTCTCCGAGCTGCACCTCGTGGCTGCTCGCGGCGGTCTGCACCCGCGGTCCTTCGACCTCGACCATTACGACTGGCCCGAGAGTGCCCGGGAGGGCCTCGAGGCCGTGGGGGTCACGTTCGTCGGCAACGGCGACCTGACCAGGAGGCTGATCGCGAGCGGGCTGCGCGTGCCGGCCGCCCGCCGGGCGGAGGCCCGCCGCGAGCGGGCCGAGCGCGGGGCCGTCGGCCTCGGCCTCGACCACGTGCCCGAGGATCTCGTGACCGGTCTCGAGGGCCACGCGGCGCCGCTCCCGCCCGTGGGGGAGGCGACTCCGGGGACCTTCCGTCTCACCCGTGACAGTCCGTGCGCGCTGGTGCGGATCGAGGCGCACGACGAGCTCGGTCGGGCGGCGGCCTGGGAGTTCCTCGCGCGGGCCGACGTGCTGTCGAACCGGGCCACAGGCCATTCGTTCGTCGGTCAGGTGCTGGACGTCCCGGACTGAGGCCCCGACGGCCTGTCGCCCGGATCCGCATCGCCCTGCGTGATCTCGCTGACCTGATCGGGTTCGACGACCTGCTCGGGGGAGAGGTCGGCCGCCTGCAGCTCCACATGGAAGGTGGCGCCGCCACCGGGCGTCTCGTCCACCCGGATCGAGCCCTGGTGCTGCTGGACGATGGTCGCGGCGATCGAGAGGCCGAGCCCCGCGCCGCCGCCCTGTGCGGCCGAGCGCTGTCGCGACTCGTCGGTGCGGTAGAAGCGTTCGAAGACCTTCTCGCGCTGGTCCTCCGCGATCCCCTCGCCGTGGTCGCGCACCTCGATCACCACGGTCCCGGCATCCTGTCGGCCCACGGCGATCTCCACCGGGGAGCCCTTGGGCGTGTGGCGGTTGGTGTTGCCGATCAGGTTCAGCAGCACCTGGCGCAGGGCCGGCTCGTCGCCCCGGACGCCGACCGGGATGTGCGGGCTGACCGAGAGCGGCGTCCCCGATAGCGAGACCACCATGACCTGGCGGGAGGGGTCCAGGGCCCGCAGGTCCTGGGCGACGTCGAAGATCGCGTCGGTGACGTCGAGCGGCTCGAGGGCGACGTCGGGGTTCTCGTCGAGGCGCGCCAGGCGCAGCAGGTTCTCCACCAGTGAGCCCATGCGCCGGGCCTCGTCCTCGATGCGGCGCATCGCGGAGGAGACGTTCTCCTCGCCGCTGAGGGCGCCCATCCGGTACAGCTCGCCGAAGCCACGGATCGCCGCCAGCGGCGTGCGCAGCTCGTGGGAGGCGTCGCCCACGAAACGGCGCATCCTGGCCTCCGAGCTGGTGGCCTTCTCCTCGCTGTCGGCCTGGGCGATGAAGGACTGCTCGAGGCGCACGAGCATCTCGTTGAGCGACACCGCGAGGGCGTTGACCTCCTGGCTGGTGTCGGTCACCGGGACGCGCCGGGACAGGTCGCCCGCGACGATCTGGGAGGCGACCTCCTCGACGTCGCGCAGCGGCTCGAGCGCGCGATGGGCCATGTAGCCGCCGGCGCCCATGCCCACGAGCACCACGAACGTGCCGACCAGCACGATCACCAGGGCCATCTCCCGCATGGTGCGGTCGACGCTGTCCAGCGGGAGGGCGACGAAGACGCTGCCGCCGGATGCGTCGTCGTTGACCATGGCGCGCACGCGCCAGCGGTTGCCGTCGGAGTCCAGGAGGGTGAAGGGCTTCCCGTCGTGCTGGTTGACCTGTTCGGTCGTCCAAGAGGGGAAGGCGAGGTCCACCGAGGAGTCGTCGTGGTAGTTGTCCTTGCGGTAGACCTGGTGGCGACCGCTGTCGTCGTGGACGGCGATCACGAAGTCCACGGGCGCGTTCGCCGGGTCGTCGCCCTCCTCGTCGTCCCCGTTCAGGTCCGCTGCGGCGATGCTGACCATGCCCTGCATGCCGGTGCGCAGCTCGCCGTCCTTGGACTGCATGAGGGTGCGGTGCAGCAGGGTCAGCGAGAGCGCCCCGGTGAGCAGCGTCCCCAGCACGAGCACCAGGGAGATCAGCGTGACGATCCGTGTCCACAGGGACACGGGGCGCCGGCTGCCGAGGGAGGGGAAGGACACGCGCGTGTCAGCGGCTCTCGGCCGAACGCAGCACGTAGCCGATGCCGCGCTTGGTGTGGATCATCGGCTCGCCGATCACGTCGATCTTGCGGCGCAGGTAGGAGATGTAGGACTCGACGATGCCGACCTCGCCGGACCAGTCGTAGTCCCACACGTGGTCGAGGATCTGGGTCTTGGAGACCACGCGTCCCGAGTTGAGCATGAGGTAGCGCAGCAGCTTGAACTCGGTGGGGGAGAGGTCGATCGCGATGTCGCCGCGGTAGACCTCGTGGGAGTCCTCGTCCAGGCTCAGGTCGCCGACCACCAGCGCGCTCTCGACGGTGTCCTCGCTCGCGCCGTGGGTGCGGCGCAGCACCGCGCGGATGCGGGCCACGACCTCCTCGAGGCTGAACGGCTTGGTGACGTAGTCGTCACCGCCCACCGTGAGCCCCTGCACCTTGTCCTTGGTGTCGTCCTTCGCGGTGAGGAACAGGATGGGGTACTGCTCCCCGCGGTCGCGCAGGCGACGGGTGACGGTGAAGCCGTCCATGTCCGGGAGCATCACGTCGAGGACCACGAGGTCGGGCTTGTTCTCGGTGGCCTCGCGGATCGCCTCGTTGCCGGTGGAGGCGGTGAACACCTCGAAGCCGGCGAACCGCAGCGACGTGGCGAGCAGGTCGCGGATGTTGGGTTCGTCGTCGACGACGAGGAGGCGGGCCTCGAAGTTCTGATCCTGGTCTGTGCTCATGGCTCCACGGTGCGCGGCCTAGGTGGGAGTTCCCTGGACGTGGGCTGTGCGCAGCTCACGTCCAGGGACGATCCGGGTGGGCCAGCGGCGGTGATCAGCGATCGACCGGGTGCTGGACCTTCTGCAGCTGCTTGCGCAGCTTCTTGATTGTGCGGCCCTGCTGGAACATCCGCACCGAACCGACCAGCGCCATCACCAGCGCGCCCGCGATCGCCGCGAGCAGCATCGCGATGCCCAGCGGCAGAGCGAACTGACCGGCGAAGTAGTGGAAGTCGGCCGGGGTGTTGTTCTGCAGGATGAACACGAGCAGCAGGATCAGCACGATCGCGCCGAGCACGAGGGCGATCCAGACACCTGCGGTGCGACCGCCCGAACGCGGCACGTCCTGGACGTCGTCGTGGGCAGGTGCGTGCCGCTCGGTCTCGTCCCGACGGCCCGACGGGCGGGTCTCGGCCGACGAGGTGCCCGAGGGAGAGGTGGAGGAGGGCGCGGTGGAGGGTGCGGGCTCGGCATCGGGCCGCGCACCGGTGTCGCGGATGTCGCGGGCGCCCTCGGCTGCGGGGGTCCCCTCGGCCAGGGGCTCGCCGGCGGTGCGGCGAGGCTCCCGCGGGGTGGTGGGGGTGGAGTCGTCGGACGAGGTCATCGGTCGCTCCTCGGGGAAGAGAGGGATGCGCGGCCCGCGGACCGCGGACCGCACCGGACAGCGCCCACTGTAGCCACCGCGGCCCTGCGCACGGCGCTCATCGCGCCTCGGAGCGGCGCGGCGGGGGTCGCCGAGCCCGCTCCGCTCCGTGGCGCGACGAGCGAGGCCGGTGCGCGAGGTCGGTGCGCGGGGCCCGTGCGTGAGCAAGGGTGCGGAGGCCTCGATGTGTTCGCCGATGGCTCCCCGTGAGGTCTCGCCGCCTATAGGGGGTTCGGACCTCACGGGACGCCATCGGAGAGAAGCATGGCGGGGATGCAGCGGCCGCTGGGCTCCGACCCTCAGGTCGCGGGCTGCAGGGCTTCTCCTCCCTTCACCATCAGCCGACGGGCCGACGGGCTCCGCCTCACCGTCAGCCGACAGGCAGGTCCTCGCCGTCGACGATCGAGTAGGCGTAGCCCTGCTCGGCGAGGAAGCGCTGGCGGTGGGCGGCGAACTCCTGGTCCTGGGTGTCGCGCGTGACGACGGTGTAGAAGCGGGCCTCGCGGCCGTCTGCCTTGGGGCGCAGCAGCCTGCCCAGCCTCTGGGCCTCCTCCTGGCGGGACCCGAAGGCACCCGAGACCTGGATCGCGACGCTCGCCTCGGGCAGGTCGATCGAGAAGTTCGCGACCTTCGAGACCACGAGCCGGTCGATGCTGCCCTCCCGGAAGGCGTCGAACAGCTCCTGGCGGCGCTTCACCGAGGTCTTCCCGGTGATGAGGTCGCAGTCCAGCCGCTCGGAGATCTCCTCGAGCTGGTCGAGGTACTGGCCGATCACCAGCAGGCCCTCGCCGGCGTGCCGGCGGGCCAGGCGCTCGACGACGTCGATCTTCCCGGGGTGGGTCGCGGCCAGGCGGTGGCGGTCGTCGGCCTCGGCGCCCGCATGCAGGAGGCGCTCCTCCCGGGTCATGCTCACCCGCACCTCCGTGCACACGGCGGGCGCGATGTATCCCTGGGCCTCGATGTCCCGCCAGGGGGCGTCGTATCGTTTGGGGCCGATCAGCGAGAACACCTCGCCCTCGCGACCGTCCTCCCGCACCAGGGTGGCCGTCAGCCCCAGACGCCGACGTGCCTGCAGGTCCGCGGTCATGCGGAAGACGGGCGCGGGCAGCAGGTGCACCTCGTCGTAGAGGATCAGACCCCAGTCGCGGGCGCTGACCAGCTCGAGATGCGGGTGCACGCCCTTCCGCTTCGTCGTCAGCACCTGGTAGGTCGCGATGGTGACCGGGCGGATCTCCTTGGAGGCCCCGGAGTACTCGCCGATCTCGTCCTCGGTCAGGGAGGTGCGGGCCAGCAGCTCGGCCTTCCACTGCCGGGCGGAGACGGTGCTGGTGACCAGGATCAGGGTGGTGCGGCCGGTGGCGGCCATCGCGCCCGCGCCGACCAGGGTCTTGCCCGCGCCGCACGGGAGCACCACCACGCCGCTGCCGCCCTCGACGAAGGAGTCGACCGCCTCGCGCTGGTAGGGGCGCAGCTCCCACTCGTCCTCGACGAGGTGGATCGGATGGGACTCGCCGTCGACGTAGCCCGCGAGGTCCTCGGCCGGCCAGCCGAGCCGCAGCAGGGCCTGCTTGAGGGCGCCGCGCTCGGAGGGGTGCACGGCGATCGTGTCCTCGTCGATCCGCGCACCGAGCATCCCGGCGACCCGCTTGGAGCGCGAGACCTCCGTGAGCACCGCCCGGTCCAGGGCCCGCAGCACCAGGCCGTGCGCAGGATCGGCCTGCAGCTGCAGGCGCCCGTAGCGGTCCATCGTGTCCGCGACGTCCACCAGCAGGGCGTGCGGAACGGGGTAGCGGGAGTTGTCCACCAGCGCGGCGACCACGCTCTCGGCGTCGTAGCCGGCGGCGCGGGCGTTCCACAGTCCCAGGTCGGTGATCCGGTAGGTGTGGATGTGCTCGGGGGCGCGCTCGAGCTCCGCGAACGGGGCGACCGCCGCACGGGCGGTCGTGGCGCGCGGATGATCGACCTCCAGCAGGAGGGACTTGTCGCTCTGGACGATGAGGGGGCCGTCGGTCACCCGAGCGAGGGTACGCCGGAGCGTGCGAGGTGGGGAGGGGCGGCCGGCGCCGCCGTCGCCCGCATCACCTCAGGGTGCGTCCGGCAGCTCCCGCCCGCTCAGACGCTCGTAGAGCCCGAGCAGGAACAGCGAGGTGAACGGGGCGGCGAGGATGTCGAGGACGTTCAGGTCCGCGGTCAGCAGCGAGAGGACCCACACCATCAGGATGCCGAGGATCGTCGTCCCCACGTGCCGGCGGGCCACGGCGGCACTCGCCCCGAACGGTCGCTCGGACCCGCGCGCCGCGGCAGCAGGGGCGAAGACGAGCAGCACGATCGCGACCAGGCCCGGGACGACGAGGAGGACCAGGCCGACGACGATGGCGAGAGAGGTCAGGATGTATATCCAGATCACCTGGCCGCTGCCCGTGAAGTAGCGGTTCGAGCCACCCCTGTGCCCCTCGAGGCCGTCCACCCCGAACCGCAGGCAGGCGGCGGTCCACAGCAGGGTGACCACGAGGTTCGCGAGAGAGAGGACCAGTTCCGAGCCGGTCAGCGAGATCAGCAGCCAGTGCGGCAGATGATCCGCGAAGGGGAGGCTGACGAGCGGGCCGCTGCCGACCCCGTCGTCGCCCGTCAGTCCCTTCACGACGTCCAGGGCCAGGGCGATCGCCCCGTAGACGCAGATCGCCGGGAGCAGTGCTCCGCCGCGGCGGCTGATCATCCGCCACATGAAGCGCAGCGCCGCGCCCAGGTCTGCGCCCAGGTGGGTGCCGGGCGCATGCCCGTCGGAGACGGAGGCGGAGGCGGTCGGGTTCGGGTGCTGGTTCTCGGGCGTCGCCATCATGCTCGGACGGGCTCGGCCGGCTCGCGGTGGTTCAGGCGCTCGTGGAGGCCGAACTGGAACAGGATCTGCAGAGGGATCAGGACGAAGATGCCCACGAGCAGGAAGCTCGCCACCGAGGAGGCGGCCATCAGGATCAGGTAGGCGATGATCGTCGTGCCCAGGTTCTGCTTGGCCAGCGCGAAGCTCTCCTTGAGGGCCTCGACGGGGCGCGCACCCCGGGCGGCGGCGGGCAGGGCGTAGAAGCTCATCACCGCGACGATCAGACCGGGGATGTACAGCAGGACCATGCCGACCCCGACCAGCACGAGCACGAGCAGGGCGGTCAGGACGAGCCGTCCGCTGCCGATGAAGGCACGGCCGATGCTCGGGCGCTCCCCCTCGAGGACGGTGCGGCCGCCGCGCGCGGTGCCGGACTGCCACAGGGCGCCCACGAGACCCGCGACTGGGGCGGAGGCGAACATGATCGCGTAGGCGCCCAGGATCGGACCGAGCGGCGGGGTCTCGTCGGAGCCGGCGGCGCCTTCGACGGCCGAGTAGAAGACCGCGAAGCCGATGCCCACGAAGAGACCGATGATCACGAAGCTGACGACCGACCACACGATCGAGGGCACCAGGAAGGCGGCGACGTTGCGCGAGAAGGCCTTCCACATCCAGCGCAGCGCGGCCCCGAGATCGGCGCCCAGGTCCGTGCCGGGGGCCGGGGCGCCGTCGAACGGGGGAGCGCCGAAAGGCTGCTGCCCGCCGACGGCCTGCTGCTCGCCGAAGGTCTGCTGGGCGCCGTAGGGCCGCTGCTCGCCGTAGGGCTGCTGCGGAGCATCGGCCGGGGAGGTCGGGATCGTCGGACCCTGCTGCCAGGGCGAGGGTCCGGAGCCGTTGTCCGGGGTGGGCGGAGGAGTGGTGCTCATCGCGGTGCTGCTCCTGAGGGGAGTTCGCCTCTCGGGCACCGGCGCGGCCGGTGATGCGGGGCGAGGCTCGACGGGGTCGGGGACATCGTGACGTGCAGAACGCTACCGGCGCTGCCGTTCCGGGAGATCCCTCGTTCGTCGGGCGGACCTGCGACGGAGGTCGCGGTGTGCTGGCGCGCGCCGCGCGGAGCGCCTGCACGGGGCGCGCGTGCCGCCGGTCACGGCAAGCAATGGCAGGCGACCACGGCAGGTGCGCGCCATACCTACAATGGTCCCGACAGCCGGCACGGCCGCCCGGCGCGTGTGCGCCGGATCGGTGCGCGCCGCCCCGACGCGCGGCCCCGCCGTACGCCGGATCGGTGCGCGCCGCCCCGACGCGCGGCCCCGCCGTACGCCGGCTACCGCACTCGATGCAAGGAGCACATCCATGGCCAGCTTCGAACCTTCGCCCGCGAACGTCGCCGACATCGGCGTCACCGGCATGGCGGTGATGGGGTCCAACCTCGCCCGCAACCTCGCGCGCAACGGCTTCAAGGTCGCGATCCACAACCGTTCGGTCGGCAAGACCGAGACGGTCTACGACCGCTACAAGGACGAGGGCGAGTTCTACCCCTCGGAGTCCACCGAGGAGTTCGTCGCCTCGCTGCAGAAGCCGCGGGTCGCCATCATCATGGTGAAGGCCGGCGGCCCCACCGATGCCGTCATCGACGAGCTCTCGCAGTACATGGACGAGGGCGACATCATCGTGGACTGCGGCAACGCACTGTTCACCGACACCCGTCGTCGTGAGAAGGCTCTGCGTGAGAAGGGCCTGCACTTCGTGGGCGCCGGCGTCTCCGGTGGCGAGGAGGGCGCCCTCAACGGTCCCTCGATCATGCCCGGCGGCACGGTCGAGTCCTACGACCGCCTCGGCCCGATGTTCGAGAAGATCGCCGCGCAGGTCGACGGCGCCCCCTGCTGCACCCACGTGGGCGAGGACGGCGCGGGCCACTTCGTGAAGATGGTCCACAACGGCATCGAGTACGCCGACATGCAGGTCATCTCCGAGGCCTACGACCTGATGAAGCGGGCCCTGGGCATGGACGCCGACGCCATCGGCGCGGTGTTCGAGGACTGGAACAAGGGCGACCTGGAGTCCTTCCTCATCGAGATCACCGCGATCGTGCTGAAGCACAAGGACTCGCGCACCGGCAAGCCGTTCGTCGACGTCATCGCCGACCAGGCCGCCCAGAAGGGCACCGGCGCCTGGACCGTGCAGACCGCCCTGGACCTGGGCGTGCCGGTCACCGGCATCGCCGAGGCCACCTTCGCCCGCTCCACCTCCGGTGACGTCGCCGAGCGCGACGCCGCCCAGAAGGCCCTCAAGGGCGAGACCGTCGGCGAGGACATCGCCGACAAGGCCCAGTTCATCGACGACCTGCAGAAGGCGCTCTACGCCTCCAAGCTCGTCGCCTACTCGCAGGGCTTCGAGGAGATCGCCAAGGGCGCCGAGACCTACGACTGGGACATCAAGCTCGGCGACATGGCCAAGATCTGGCGCGGCGGCTGCATCATCCGCGCCAAGTTCCTCAACCGCATCACCGAGGCCTACGACCGCGCCCCCGGCCTCAAGCTGCTGCTCGCGGATCCGTACTTCGCCGAGGAGATCACCAAGTGCGTGCCCGCATGGCGCCGCGTGGTGGCCTACGCCGCGGCCAACGGCTACCCCGCCCAGGTGTTCGCCTCCTCGCTCGCCTACTACGACGCGGTGCGCGCCGAGCGTCTGCCGGCCGCCCTGGTCCAGGCCCAGCGCGACTACTTCGGCGCCCACACCTACAAGCGCGTGGACGACGAGGGCACCTACCACGTCGAGTGGTCCGAGGACCGTCGCGAAACCCGCACGGACGCCGAGCGCGAGAGCGGCGTGACCCACGGCGCCGTCGATCCTGCCGCCGGTGAGGCCACCCAGGAGGCCTCGACCGACCGCAGCTGATCATCTCGGCTAGATGACGAAGGCCCGGACCTGATGGTCCGGGCCTTCGTCATGCTGTGCCTCGCGGGTGCGGGGCGTGGGGTTCAGTAGGTCTGCATGGACCCGGAATTGATGAGCGCCGGCACGACGACGGTGAAGTACACGATCAGCCCGATGATCGTGAGGACTGCCCAGATCGCGTAGATGATCCAGCCCCACTTGTAGAGCTTGTTCGCGAGCGGGAGGTCCTGGTCGGCCTTTACCAGGCCGATGATCGCCAGGATCATCGTCACCAGGTTGCCGAAGCACAGGGTGCCGACGACCAACTGCACGATCCACTTGGTCTTGCTGACGGGAGCCCCGGGGGCGCCGCCCTGTCCGCCGGGCACCGGGCTCGAGGCGCCGGGTCCGCCCTGTCCGGGGCCGGGGGTCGGGGAGCTGAAGTTGGGGTTCGGGGTTGTCATGGTGGTCCCTTCGTCGGGCCGGCGGGTTCCGCCGGTCTGGTCGTGGTGGCCGCCACTGGGGGTGTGCTCGGCGACACGCAAAAGCATAGGCACAAGATCGACGCGGGACGATGGGGAGAGGTCCCCATGGCGCCGCGTGTCGCGGGTAGGTGCTCGCCTCAGTCCAGCGTCACCCGATGGACGAGCACCGTGAATTCGCTGCCGTCCTCGCTGCTGCGGGCGCGCAGTCGCCCGTCCTCGACCGCGAGCGGCACCGCCCGGCGGGTCTCGACGCCGCCGCGGCCGTCCACGATCCCGAGGTCGAGCTCGAGGGCGCTGCCGGCGGCCTCGAGCAGCCGGTCCATCACGCTGGGGGAGCCGTCGCCGGCCTCCGCCCGCCGCAGCCGGGTGATGGCCGTCGCGAGATCGGGAGTCGCCGAGGCCGGCACCTGCGCGGGAGCCCGCACGAGGTGGTCCGTCCGGCCCACTCCCGGCCCGCGCGAGTCCAGACGCACGCCCTGGCCCTCGATGAGCGGGGAGAGCCCGGCTGCGGTCGCCAGACGCAGCAGGGTGCGCGGCTCGCAGGTCGCGACGGCGACCGTCGGCGCGAGACGACGCAGACCCGCCTCGGCCGCACCCGGATGGGCGAGCAGGAGCGCGAGGGCATCCTCCTCGCCGGTGACGTAGGCCAGTGCCGAGCCCACGCGCACCTGGCCGAGCCGGCGCTGCTCGTCGTGCACCAGGTATTCGAGTGCCTGCGGGAGCGGGGAGCTGGATGCCTCGCGCAACAGCTCCAGGAAGGCCTCGGGGTCACGACCCTCGCGCAGCGCACCGCCGATCGATTCTGCGGTCGCGCGCAGCGTGAGGGCTCCGCCGCGCGAGACCACCTCGGTCCAGCTCTCCAGGGCCTCCAGTCGGGCGCTCGGTCTCCCGGGGATCACGATTGTGAGGTCGGCGTCCAGCAGCACCTCGTCCACCGGCGCAGGGGCATGGGACGTCAGCGCGTCCGTGAGAGCGGCGTCGGCCGTGGGAAGGTCGGCGTCGAGAACGCCGACGAGGGCATGGCCGAGCACGGTGAGGGCGCCCCCGTCGAGCAGGCCGAGGGCGTTCCCCTCGGCGAGCAGGGCGTCGACGTCCTGGCGCAGTGTGCGCGCCGGGACCAGCGGATACCACCAGGAGAGCGCCGCCAGCAGCCCCGCCGACGGCACGTCACGATCGGGATGCTCGGCGAGCAGGTGCAGCAGGCGGTGCCGGCGGGTGGCGGCCTGCTCGACCCGGGTGGCCTCGGAGAGGGCGGCGCGCGGCGTCGTGGTGGCATCGGCGTCGCCGACGATCGTCGCGAGATGGTCGCTGTGCGCCCAGGTGAGAACGAGCTCGGCCCACCGGGACTCGGGTCCGCGCCGCCACAGGTCGACCCAGTCGGCCGTCGGCGCCCAGGTCTCGCCGTCGTGGCCGATCAGCCCGGCGAGCCACCCGGTCTGCAGCACCGTGGCAGTCGTCGTCACCTCGGCGCCGGCCTCGACGGCGAGGCGCCGCAGATCGCGCTGGGGGAGGCCACCCCGGCGTAGCACGCCGGGCGCGTTCTCGTCGTCCCAGGTGAGGACGGTGTCGAGGACCCGTACGGCATCCAGGGCGCGCTCGACCGCCCCGGCCGTGCGGGTGCCGGGGATGCGTTCCCGGATCTCCGTGCCGCCCGGATCCGGCGGCGCGGCGGGGAAGGACTCGTGGAGGTGACCACCGCGCAGCTCGAGGTGGATCGAGCGAGGGATCCGCAGGGCGTCCGGACCGTCGGCCCGGGCTATCCCTGCCTCCTCCAGCTGGGAGGCCAGGGTGCCGGATCCTCGCGCGAGGCGGCCGGGCGCCCAGCGCAGTGAGTCCAGCGGACCCTGGAGGGCGGTGGGGGCGTGGGCGACGAGGTCACGGGCCTCGTCGGCCGACGGGTCCTCGGGGTGGGGCGGCGCGAGGCCGGCGGGGGAGCGCAACCCCTCGCGCACGGCGTGGACGAGGTGCAGCTCCTTCTCGCCCCACAGCAGGGCGAGGGTCCGCAGGCGCTCGAGGTGTGGTGCGAGATCGGCCGCCCCGAGGGCGAGGAGTTCGGCGACCGCGGTCGGCGAGGTGTCCTCCGGCAGGACGGCGAGGGCGTCGACGACAGCGAGCTCGGCGGCGGTGAGCGACCCGAGCGCCCGTCGGGCCGACAGGGCTCCGGCGGCCCGGGCCGCGAGGGCCCCGATGCCGTGGGGCAGGGGGCGCAGCAGGTCCTCACGGGCACCCAGGAGTTCGGCGAGACGGGTGTCGTCGAACCGGCGGAGCGAGTCGGCGAGGGAGCGGAGGGAGTCTGCCATGGCCGCACCAGCATAGGCTTGGCAGCTGCGCGCCCCCATAGCCCAACCGGCAGAGGCAGCCGCCTTAAAAGCGGCTCAGTGCGGGTTCGAATCCCGCTGGGGGCACCGATCCCGGGGCGGCGGGGACGACGGGTCACCCCACGCGCTGAGCGGCGGCCAACCTCCCCACCAGAACCGTGAACACGCCCGCCAGCACGATCTGCACGCCCACGCAGGCCGCGAAGGCCCATGCGGGCAGCGCCGGCAGCGCACTCAGGACGAGCCCGAAGATCGGGACACCCACGGCGATGCCGACCTGCTGCATCGTCGAGAACAAGCCGCTGGCGAGCCCGGCGAGGCCGCGATCGACCGCGCCCATCACGCTGCCGATCAGCGGGCCGTACATCGAGGCCTGCACCAGGCCGAGGATGATCAGCAGCACGCACAGGAGCACGAGCGGCGGCTGCGACCCGGTGACCACGATGAGGGTGGCGATGGCCAGCAGCGTGAGCACCTGACCGGTGACACCCGCGAGCATCACGCGACGGGCCGAGAAGCGCTCGAGCAGCGCGGGCAGCAGAGTGCTGGCGACGACGAACCCCGCGTTGAAGGTCATCAGCGTGATCGCTGTGGTCAGCGCTCCCAGCCCCAGCCCTGCCTGCAGCGCGGTCGCGAAGTAGTAGGCGAAACCGCCGTAGCTCGCGAAGAAGACGAGGGTGAGGGCGAGCCCGATCTGCAGGGGGCGCACCCGCAGGGCG
The DNA here is from genome assembly GCF_003130585.1 of Brachybacterium endophyticum. Classification (GTDB taxonomy): domain Bacteria; phylum Actinomycetota; class Actinomycetes; order Actinomycetales; family Dermabacteraceae; genus Brachybacterium; species Brachybacterium endophyticum. The sequence goes on from NZ_QFKX01000001.1 coordinate 757,234, forward strand.
GGCAGCGGCACCAGGGCGTGCTGCGCGGTGCGGTGCCGCTCCCAGAGGGCGAACAGGGCCAGCAGCACGAGGGCGCCCACCACCAGCAGCGCGGTGATCACCGGGGGCAGGGTCGTGAAGAGTCCGAGCGGGAGCACGATCATCGTGATCGCCGCGCCGAGCAGCAGGGCGCCCAGCGGGTCGAGGCGTCCCGAGACCGTGCCGCGGGTCTCGGGGATCGCGGAGCTGGTGGCGAGCACGAGCAGCGCGACCGCGGCGACGAGCGCGAAGCTCAGTCGCCAACCGATCCCCCAGGGGTCGAGCGTCACCAGCACGCCGGCGCCCATCTGCCCCACCGCGGTGCCGCCGCCGATGACCGCGGCGTAGGCGCCGGTCCAGCGGGCACGTGCGCGTCCGCTGGTCGAGTGCTGGATCGTGGAGAGCACCTGGGGGAGGGCGAGACCGCTGGCGATCCCCTGCAGCGCCCGCCCCACCAGCAGGACGCCTGCCCCGGGAGCGAGCGCCACCAGCAGCGAGGCGGGGATCAGGGCGGCGACCGCGAGTCGCAGGATCCGGCGCCTGCCGTGGGCGTCGCCGAGCCGGCCGCCGAGCACGAGCGTGGCCGCGAAGCCCACGGAGAACAGCGCCACCACGAGCGCCCCGGTGGCGGGGGCGAGGGCGAGGCCCGACTCGAGGGCGGGCAGCGCCAGCGTCGAGGCGCCGAAGACGAGGTTGCCCGTGATCCCGGCGGCGAGCAGCGCCACGCCGCCCGCACCGAGCCCGTCCGCCGGCTGCGTGGCGGACGATGCGGGGGCGGCGTCAGGAGAGGCCGTGGAGGACGTCATGTGACCATTGGACACCTTCTCTATCCGGGTATCCAGATGGTCTTTATCATGGTACTCATGATGCCCACCTCCGCAGCTGCACGATCCGAGCTCGGCTCCTTCCTGCGCAGCCGGCGCGAGGGTCTCACCCCCGGGCGGGTGGGCCTGCCGCCGGGAGGGCGACGGCGCACCCCGGGGCTGCGTCGCGAGGAGGTCGCCCTGCTCGCCGGCGTCGGCGTCACCTGGTACACGTGGCTCGAACAGGGACGCGACATCAGCCCGTCGGCCCAGGTGCTCGACGCCGTGTCCCGCGCCCTGCTGATGGACCCGGACGAGCGCGCCCACGTCCACCAGCTCGCCACGGGCGCCCGGCCGGAGGATGCCGGTGAGGCCATGGGCTGCGGGGCGGTGACCTCGGAGCACCTCGATCTGCTCGAGCGGCTGGACGGCATCCCCGCATGCATCCAGACCGCGAAGTTCGACATCCTCGCCTCGAACGCGACCTATCGCTTCCTCATCGACGACGTGGACGAGGGCCCGACCGAGGACCGCAACTGCCTGGTGCGTGCCTTCCTCCACCCCGCCTGGAAAGACGCCTACGACGACTGGGAGGCGACCACCGCGCGGATGGTCGCCCGTCTGCGATCCGCGATGCCCGCTCATCTCGACGACCCGGCCTGGACCGGGCTGGTCGAGCGCATGAGAGGAGCCTCGTCCCGGTTCGAGGATCTCTGGCAGCGCCACGAGCTCACCCGCGACGAGACGCACGACCAGCTCTTCCACCTGCCGCGGGTCGGCGACGTCACCGTGCGGTTCACACTCCTCTGGCTCGACACCGCCGCGAACGTGCACCTCACGCTGCTGCATCCGGTCGGCCGGCGCGACGCCGAGCGGCTTCGCGAGCTCAGCTCGTCCACGGCGCACGCTCCCCGCGTGACCGTGCGCCCCGCGCTCGCCCGGCGCCTCGGCGAGCTGGAAGAATCGGCCGCATGACCAGCACCCCCGGTACGACCCCCGTTCCCGACCTCGAGCAGCGCCTGGACGGCGTGCTCGGCCGTATCGAGTCCGCAGCCGAGCGGGCCGGGCGAGACCCGCGGGAGATCCTGGTGCTGCTGGCCACCAAGACCCGCGAGCCCGGCGAGATCGCCGCGGCCGTGCGCGCGGTCCACGAGCGGGGATGGCGGGTCGCGGTGGGGGAGAACCGTGCCCAGGAGATCGCCAAGCACGAGGACCCGGCGCTCGCCGCGCTGGAGTCCGAGCTCGGGGTGCCCCGGCACTTCATCGGCCGTCTGCAGCGCAACAAGGCGCGCGACGTGGTCGACTTCGCCTCCGTGATCCACGGCGTCGACCGGGACGGGATCATCGACGCCCTCGCCCGTCGCGCCGAGCTGGCGGGCACGCAGCGGGACGTGCTCGTGCAGGTCAACACGTCGGGGGAGGAGTCCAAGGGCGGCTTCGTCCCGTCGGCCGACGTCCTCGCGGACGCCGTGACGAGGATCCGCGCGACCGGGGTGCTGCGACCCGTCGGCCTGATGACGATCGGCGCGCACACGAGCGAGGAGAGCGCGGTGCGGTCCTCGCTGCGCCTGCTGCGCACCCTGCGGGACGAGCTCGCGGATCCGCAGATCGTGGAGCTCTCGATGGGGATGAGCGGCGATCTCGAGATCGCCGTCGAAGAGGGCGCGAGCATCGTGCGCCCGGGATCGGCCGTCTTCGGTCCCCGCGAGGGCTGATCGCCGGGCCGAGACTCCGTCCCCTCCCGCCCTACTCGGGGCCGACCAGCGCCGTGGGCAGACCGTACTCGTGCTCGAGGACCTCGCACGCCGAGCCGACGGCGATCAGATCGGTGCCGCGGGTGGAGAGCATGACCTCGACGTGCACCCACGGCTCCTCGCGCAGGCCCGCCTCGAGGGCGCTGCGGATCGCGCCCATCATCTGCTCGTGGTGGGCGTAGACGGTGCTGCCGCCCAGGACCACGCGATCGACGTCGACCAGGCGCACCAGGTCCAGCACGATCGTGGCGAGGACCTGCGCGGCGTCCTCCACGTCCCCTCGTCCCAGGGATGCCGCGAACTCGGCCTGGGCGCAGCCGCGCCGACCGCACTCGCAGGGCGCCCCGTCCATGCGGACGACCGTGTGCCCGACCTCGCCGGCGTGGGAGTGGGCTCCGCGCACGATCGAGCCGTCGATGCTGAGGCTCGCCCCCAGGCCGTCCTCGACCAGCACCAGGGCGGCATTGCGCAGCAAGTCGGGCTGGGACCAGGTCTCGCCGACGATCGCGGCGCGGGAGTCGTGGTCCAGGAGGACCGGCATCGCCAGAGCGTCCACGAGCATCCGGCGGATCTCGGCGCCGCGCCACGGGTCCGGGGCGGAGGTCCCCCGGTAGACGCCGCCGCTGAAGTCCACGGGCCCGGGCATCCCCAGGCCCACCCCCAGCAGGGTGCCGGAGCCCACGTCGGCCAGCTCGCGCGCCTGGGCGGTGAGCGTCTCGAGCAGCTCGGGCACGGGCTGGCGGTGGCCGATCTCGATCTCGCGGTGGGAGACGACCTCGCCGGTCAGGTCCGCGACGACCCCTCGCAGGCGCGTGCGGGTGAGGTGCAGACCGATCGCCCGACGGGACGAGGGCACGATCCGGTAGAGCGTGGTGGGCTTGCCCGGGCCCGAGATGATCGACCCCGCGCCGGCCATCATGCCGCGCTCCATGAGCCGCGCCAGGATCTTCGAGATCGCCTGCGGGGTGACGCCCAGCGCCTCGGCGAGATCGGTCCTGGAGACGGGCTCCCCGCGACGTGCGACCGCCAGCACGGCGGCGTCATGGGCGCCGGCCACGCGGTCCAGGGGAGTACTCGGTCTCACGACTCCCATCCTCCCACGCGCGCCCCGCGGCGACAGGTGTGACGCGGGTCCGACGGTCCCACCCCTTGACGTAACGCAACAGCGTTGCTTTATTCTGGAGCATGGGTCGACGGAGCCCGCCCTGCACGATCCGCCCCAGTCCCGAAGGTTCGCTCATGACCACAGTCGACACCTCGCCCGTCACCACGGCCGCACAGTCCCCCGACGAGATCTCGCCCATGCGGCGCCGCCTCGCCCTGTTCGCCCTCGCGCTGGGCGGATTCGGCATCGGCGGCTCCGAGTTCGCCTCGATGGGCCTGCTCCCCGGAATCGCCCACGGTCTGCTGCCCGACCTCATGGCCTCCGATCCGGAGACCGGCATCGCCCGCGCCGGCATCGCGATCTCCGCGTACGCCGTCGGCGTCGTGGTCGGCGCCCCGATCCTCGCGCTGCTCTCGGTCCGGTGGAGCCGTTCCTCGATGATCGTCGCGCTCGCTCTCGCGCTCGCTGCGGGCACCCTGCTCTCGGCGCTCATGCCCACCTTCGAGCTCACCGTGGCGGCCCGCTTCCTCGCGGGCATCCCGCACGGCGCCTACTTCGGCGTCGCCTCGCTGCTGGCCGCGTCCCTGATGGGCCCCGGCAGCCAGGGCAAGGGCGTCGCGCTCGCGCTCTCGGGTCTGACCGTCGCCAACCTGCTCGGCGTGCCGGTGCTGACTGCCGTGGGCCAGGCCTTCGGATGGCGCTCGGTGTACATGGTCCTCGCCGGGGTCTTCCTGGTGACCGTCCTCGCCCTGCGTATGACGGTCCCTGCCCACGAGAAGCCGCTGGGGCGTCGCATGGTCGACGAGCTCGTGGCCCTGCGCCGCGTGCAGCTGTGGGTCGTCATGGGCATCGCCGCGATCGGCTTCGCCGGCTCCTTCGCCGTGTTCAGCTACGTCTCGGACATCACCACCCAGGTCACCGGCGCACCCGAGAACGCGGTCCCGTGGGTCCTGGCCGCCGCCGGCCTCGGCATGACGATCGGCAACGTCGTGGGCGGCGCCAGCGCCGACCGTTCGCTGAACCGCACGCTCATGGTCGGCTTCCCCGCCAACATCCTCGCGCTCGTGCTGCTGTTCGCGGTGGCGCACACCAACCTGGTGGCGCTGATGGTCGGCTTCTTCCTCGCCAACCTCGCCAACGCCTCCCTGAACCCCGCGATGCAGACCTGGCTGATCCGCATCGCCCGCAGCTCGGAGGTGCTCGGCGCCTCCCTGAACCACGCGGCGTTCAACGTGGCCAACGCCCTCGGTGCGGGCCTCGGCGGTGCCGTGATCGCCGCCGGCTTCGGCTACCGCTCCACCATGGTGGTCGCGATCGTGCTGGCCACGGCCGGGTTCCTGATGGTCTCCGGTGCCCTGCTGGCGCTGCGGGTGCGTGCCCGTCGCCGCCTGGAGATGCTGCGCCGCACCGAGTTCACCACCACCGGCGCCATCGAGGCGATCGAGGAGGAGGCCGTCGCGGCCGAGGAGACCACCGAGGTCCGCGAGACCGTCTCGGTCTGACCGGTCTCCCGCGCCCTCCACGGGGGTCGCGCCGTGTGTCCCAGGACGCATCGGCGCGACCCCCAACACATGTTTATGGCACCGATAAGCGGCGCGCCTAGGATGGGGGTATTCGTCCCGTCCAGGAGGTTTTCGTGCACATCCAGACCCTCGCCGTCCAGGCCCTGCGCGACCACGAGCACGGTGCCGTGGTCCCGCCCGTGCACCTGGCCTCGACCTTCGAGCTCGACCCCGCCACGTCGGGCGGCGACTTCTCCTACCAGCGCGGAGGGAACCCCACCCGCGCGCAGCTGGAGACCGTGCTCGCCGCGCTCGAGGACGGCGCCCTGGAGGGCCGCGAGCAGCCCAGCCGGGGCTTCGCCTTCGCGACCGGGATGGCGGCGACCTCCGCGGCCTTCTCGCTGCTGCACACCGGTGACGAGGTCATCCTCCCCACCAGTGTCTACGGGGGCACCTTCCGCTTCGTCGAGACCGGCTTCGAGCGGCTGGGCCTCGGCGCCCGCTGGGTCCGGGACCTCGGCGAGCTGACCGAGGCCGACTTCGGCGAGTCCACCCGGATGGTCTTCGTCGAGACCCCCACGAACCCGACGCTGCGCGTCACCGATCTGCGACGCATCGTCGAGCTCGCCCACGCCCACGGTGCCCTCGTCGTCGTCGACAACACCTTCCTCACCCCGCTCCTGCAGCGCCCGCTGGATCTCGGCGCGGACCTCGTCGTGCAGTCGGCCACGAAGTACCTCGCCGGGCACGCGGACCTCCTCGCGGGCGTGGTGACCACGCGCGACCCCGAGATCGCCGAGAAGATCGCCCTCTCGCAGAAGACCTACGGCGGCGTCCTCTCGCCGTTCGACTCCTACCGGCTGATCCAGGACATCAAGACCCTGCCGCTGCGTCTGGCCCAGCAGCAGGCGAGCGCGATCACCATCGCCGAGCACCTGCGCGGCCACGAGGCCGTCTCCCGCGTGCTCACGCCCGGTTCGCACGACGAGCGCGAGGCCCGGATCCAGGCCGATCAGGCCGACGGTCCCGGTGCCGTGCTCTCCTTCGAGCTCGTGGACGGCGTGGACCGCGTGCGCTTCCTGCGCGCGCTGAGGATCCCCGCCTACGCCGTCAGCCTGGGCGGCGTGGAGTCCCTCATCTGCTACCCCGCCACCACCACCCACGACGCCATGACCCCGCAGGCCCGCGTCGACGCCGACATCACCGAGGGCATGCTGCGACTGTCCGTCGGGATCGAGGAGGTCCAGGACCTCGTCGCCGACCTCGACCAGGCCCTCGACGCCGCCCGCTGAGCCCGCGCCGCCGCCGCTCACCCCACCCATCCTGCCCAGGAGGCACGTCATGACCCGCCAGCTCCCCGCCGTCACCACCCGCCGCAGCTTCCTCACCGCAGGATCGGGCCTCGGCCTGGCCGCGCTGCTCGCCGCCTGCGGCCCCTCCCAGAACCGCGGCTCCGACGGCTCGGTCTCCAGCGACGGCGGCGGCAAGCCCGCCGACGAGGATGTCCTCAAGCGCATCCAGTCCTCCAAGACGGTGCGCATCGGTCTCGAGGGCACCTACCGGCCCTACGCGTACCACGACAAGGGCAAGCTCGTCGGGTTCGAGAAGGAGATCGCCGACGCCGTCGCCGAGGGGCTCGGCGCGAAGGCGAAGTACGTCGAGACCGAATGGGACTCGCTGATCGCCGGGCTGGACGTCGACAAGTTCGACATCGTCATCAACAACGTCGGCATCACCCCCGAGCGCGAGAAGTCCTACCTGTTCTCCGAGCCCTACGCGCGTTCGATCGGCCGCGTCGCCGTGCCCGAGGGATCGGACATCACCACCCTCGACGACCTCAAGGGCAAGCGTGCGGCGCAGTCGGCGACCAGCAACTGGGCCGAGGAGATGAAGAAGCTCGACGCCGAGATCGTCTCCGTGCAGGGCTTCGCCGAGGCCGTCGAGCTGCTGACCCAGGGCCGCGTGGACGCCACCGCCAACGACCTGGTCTCCTTCCAGACCTACAAGAAGGAGAACCCGGGCAAGAAGTTCACGCTGCTGGACGAGGAACTCCCCGGGGAGACCGAGGTCGGCGTGATCATGCCCCAGGGCCAGGACGACCTGAAGAAGAAGATCGACGAGATCCTGGACGGCATGAAGTCCGACGGCTCGCTGAAGAAGATCTACGAGAAGTGGGTGGGACAGGACCTCACCCCCAAGAAGTGAGGGCACCCGCATGAACACCCTCCAGCTGTGGTGGCAGAGCCTGCCGGACCTGCTCATGGCCGCCGTCGAGGTCACGGTCCCGCTCTCGCTGATCTCCTTCGCGATCGCGATGGTGCTCGCCGTGATCACGGCCCTCGGCCGTCTCTACCTGCCCGGTCCGCTCAAGGTCATCCCGTGGCTGTACGTGTGGATCTTCCGCGGCACGCCGATGGTCGTGCAGCTGTTCATCGTCTTCTTCGGGCTGCCGAACATCGGGATCGTGCTGCCCGCGATGACGGCCGCCGTCGTCACCCTCGCGCTGAACACCGGCGCCTACGCCTCCGAGGCCGTGCGCGCCTCGATCCTCTCGATCCCGCGCGGCCAGTTCGAGGCGGCCCAGACGCTGAACCTCTCGCGGCGCACCACCTTCTCCAAGGTGGTCGCCCCGCAGGCGTTCCGCATCGCCCTGCCGCCGCTGATGAACGACTTCATCGACCTGGTGAAGGGCACCAGCCTGGTCTTCGCGATCACCATCACCGATCTGTTCCAGGTGGGGCGCCAGGTGGCCGCCTCGACCTACCAGCCGATGGCGATGTACGCCCTGGTCGCGCTGATCTACCTGGTGATCGTCTCCCTGCTGAGCCTGCTCCAGCTCGTCCTCGAGAAGAAGGTGTCCGCCCATGTCCGCAGCAGCTGAGCCCGCCGGCACCCCGACCCCGGCCGAGGCAGCCGAGACCCTGCGTCTGCGCGGGATCCGCAAGACCTTCGGTTCCCTGACAGCGCTCGACGAGGTGGACCTCGACATCCCCCGCCGGGGGACGACGGTCCTGCTGGGCCCCTCGGGCTCGGGGAAGTCGACGCTCCTGCGCTGCATCAACCTGCTCGAGGAGCCCGACGCCGGGGAGATCGACTTCGGCGACGGCCCCACCCGCCTCGGGGGACGCCTGGGCGCCCGCACGGTGCGTTCCATCCGTGCGCGCTCGACCATGGTCTTCCAGCAGTTCAACCTGTTCCCGCACCTCACGGCGCTGGGCAACGTGACCCTCGCGCCGATCCACACCAAGGGTGTCGCCAAGGAGAAGGCCGAGGTCCGCGGCAGGGAGCTGCTGGAGAAGGTCGGTCTCGGGTCGAAGGCCGACGCCTACCCCGACCGCCTCTCCGGCGGCCAGCAGCAGCGCGTCGCGATCGCCCGCGCGCTCGCCATGGAGCCCGACGTGCTCCTGTTCGACGAGCCCACCTCGGCGCTGGACCCCGAGCTCGCGGCCGAGGTGGTCGCGGTCCTCGCCGACCTCGCCCGCGAGGACCGCACGCTCGTGGTCGTCACCCACTCGCTCGCCTTCGCCCAGCGGGTGGCCGACAAGGTCGTCTTCCTCGAGGAGGGCAGGATCCTGCTCGACGGCCCGCCCGCGGACTTCTTCGAGAGCGAGGACGCGCGGCTGCGCCGCTTCCGCGAGATGGTCAGCTCGGCGGTGTGAGGCGGCTCCGCGAGGAGCGCTGACGGTGCGCGCGCCGCTCACGCAGGCGGCGCACCAGCCGCAGCAGAGCGCGCCGAGCGCCGGTCAGCGAGTCGGCGACCAGGGCCACGCCCAGGGTCGAGACCAGGGAGATCAGGAAGGTCCCCGTCGCGGTCCCCAGCAGGCCCAGGTGCGAGGCGAGCGTCCACGCGCCCGCGGTCGTCCCGGCACCCGTGACGAGCTCGCGCGGCGAGAGCGAGCGCACCGCGCGGCGCTCGCTGTCCTCGGCGCGAGACGGGCGGGGTGAGCGAACGGATCCCTGTGTGGAGCCGCGCGCGGAGCCCTGCCCGGAGTCCTGCGCCGTGGCGGCGTCCTCCCGCTGCGGTCCCAGCTCGAGCGCCCGGCTGTCGATCGCACGCAGCGTGGTGGTCGCCGTGACGGTGCGCCGGGGCAGGTGGCGGGTGCGAGGGGAGTGCGGGGCGGTGTCGCTCGCGAGGGGGTTCTCGGCGGTGGCGGTGGGCATGGGTCCCACCCTCGCGCGCCTCGCGCGTGCACGGGCGAAGGATCCGTGAGGCCTTCGTGAAGATCGCGCGACGTCTCCCCGTCGGCGCTGAGCGAACTCCCACCCTTCGCCCAGGTGCAGGTACGAGCGCCCCGGTAGACTGGCAGCAACCCCCGGGCCACCTGCCTGGGCGCAGCACCCCACGCCATCACGCACTATCGGAGGAGCGCCATGGCACGGCACAACATCGTCTTCGGCAACGACCAGCCCATCAGGCAGGGCGTCGCCCGCCCCTCGCCCGACTTCACCTCGGACTTCCCGTCCAGCGATCAGCGCACGAGCAGCGAGCACTCGCCCGAGAACCTCGAGGCGATCTACGCCCGCCCCTCGGCCACGGGCCGCGACACCGGCCGGATGACCATCCGCGACGTGCTCAACGCGACGACCGCGACCCTCGGTCTCACCATCGTCGCAGGCATCGTGTTCGCTCTTCTCCCGATCGCGCTCGGATTCGTGGGCGGCGACGAGGGGTACACCCTTGGTCGCGGCATCTCGATGGTCGCGATGGGCGTGGGCTTCCTCGGCGGCTTCGTGCTGGCCCTGGTGAACTCCTTCAAGAAGAAGCCCTCGCCGGTCCTGGTGCTCGCCTATGCGCTCCTCGAGGGCGCGGCGCTGGGCGGTCTGAGCGGGATGCTCAACGAGCAGCTGCCGGGAATCGCGCTGCAGGCGGTGGTGGGCACCCTCGCCGTGGCCACGACGGTGCTCTTCCTCTTCCGCATCGGCGTGCTGCGCACGTCGCCGCTGCTGACGAAGATCTTCGCCGTCGCGATGGTCGCCTACCTGCTCTTCTGCCTCGTGAACGTCGGGGTCGTCTTCCTCACCGGCGGCGACCTGCGCAGTGGGGCGCTCGGCCTCGTGATCGGCGCGCTCGCCGTGATCATGGCGTCCTACTCGCTGGTGATGGACTTCGAGGACGTCCAGCGCGGCGTCAACGCCGGAGCCCCGCGCGCCTATGCCTGGCGCTGCGCCTTCGGCATCACCGTGACCCTGGTGTGGATGTACATCGAGATCCTGCGGATCCTGTCGATCCTGCGGAACAACTGACGCGTCGTGGTGACGCTCACGAGGGCGGTGGGTCTTCGGACCCGCCGCCCTCGTGCGACAGTGGAGGGTCTGCGCAACGAGCGATGAGGAGCAGGTGAGGAGGGCACGTGGAGGCCTGGAGGTGGCTCGTCGAGCACGTCGTCCTCGTCGCGCCCTACGTGGCGCTGGTCGTGGACATCATCCTGCGAGTGGTCGCGGTGCTCGTGGTGCCGCGCAACCGCCGGCCCGCCAGCTCCTTCGCCTGGCTGCTGGCGATCATGGTGTTCCCGATCATCGGCTTCCCGCTGTTCCTGCTGCTCGGTGACACCCAGCTGCCCCGCAAGCGGCGCGAGAAGCAGCAGGTCGTCAACCGTCTGATGAAGGTCCGCTCGCACGACATCCCCGACAGCGAGCTCGACGAGGACAGCCCCAGCTGGCTGCAGTCCGCCGTCGCCCTGAACCGCGAGCTCGGCGCCTTCCCGCTGACGGGCAACAACTCCGCCGACCTCGAGATCGAGTACGAGAAGTCGATCCGCCGCATGGCGGAGGACATCCGCACCGCCCGCGAGAGCGTGCACGTGCTCTTCTACATCGCGGGCCTGGACGAGACCACCCGCCCGTTCTTCGACGCCGTCACCGAGGCCGCCGACCGCGGCGTGAAGGTGCGCTTCCTCTACGACCACTACGGGTCGCTGAAGTACGGCAGCGTCTACCGGCCGATGCGCCGTCTGCTGGACGCGCACGACATCGAGCACTACCCGATGATGCCCATCAAGCCGCTGCGGGACGGCGCCCTGCAGCGTCCGGACCTGCGCAACCATCGCAAGATGCTGGTCGTGGACGGCGAGGTCGCCTGGATGGGCAGCCAGAACCTGATCGACTCCGCCTACGCGAGCGCGAAGGGCGCGCGTGAGGGCGTGCGCTGGCAGGAGACGATGATCCGACTGCGCGGCCCGATCGTCTCCGAGATCAACCTGATGTTCGCGACCGACTGGTACCTCGAGTCCAGCGAGTCGATCGCCGAGTCCCAGGTGGTCAAGCCCTCCCCGGACACCTCGGGCACCTACGAGTGCCAGCTGGTGCCCAGCGGTCCGGGCTTCGTGCTCGAGAACAACCTGCTGCTGTTCAACCAGCTCTTCTACAGCGCCGAGCGACGCATCGCGGCCGTCAGCCCTTACTTCGTGCCCGACGAGTCGCTGCTGTACGCCCTGGTCACGGCGGCCAAGCGCGGGGTGGAGGTCGAGCTGTTCGTCTCCGAGAAGGGCGATCAGTTCCTCGTCGACCACGCCCAGAGCTCCTACTACTCGACGCTGCTCGAGGCGGGCGTGCGCATCCAGCTCTACGAGAGCCCGAAGGTCCTGCACGCCAAGCACGTGACGGTCGACGACTCGGTGACGGTGCTGGGCTCCTCGAACATGGACATCCGCTCGTTCCTGCTGGACATGGAGAGCTCGCTGATGGTCGGCGGCACCGATTTCATGAAGAAGATGCACGCGGTCGAGGACGTCTACCGGTCCCGCAGCCGCGAGCTGACGCTCGAGGAATGGCGGCAGCGGTCGGTCTGGCGTCAGTTCGTGGACAACACCTGCCGCCTGGCCTCCTCGATCGTGTGAACGCCGGGAGTCGGCATCGGGGCCGACGCCTCAGGTGAGCCCGCTCAACGAGTTCTCCGCCTGCTCCGCAGCCTTCTCGTGCTCCTCCACGCCGATCGCGGACTCGGAGACGAAGACGCTGGGGCCCTCTGGGGTGTCCACGACGATCACGGTCAGCCCGCTCGCCGACGTCTTCTTCAGGCTGGAGGAGTCGAACGTGAGCTTCCCGGAGGTGCGGTAGCCCTTCATGCCGTCGACCGTCACCTCGGTGGTCTTCTCGTCCTCGAGCTCACGGCCCGTGGTGTCGCCCCAGAGGCTGGACTTGGAGACCAGGCAGTCCAGGATCCGGCTGGAGGCCTCCTTGTCGCCCGGGTACTCGATGCCGGGCTGCCATTCCACCTTCGCGACGCCCACGGTCGAGGACCAGTCCTCCTCGACATGCGCCGCGGCCAGCACGCTGTCGTTGGTGAACGCCGCGTAGGACATGTCGCGGCGGTCGTTGAAGACGTCGGGGATCTCGAGCTCGAGGCCTCCGCCGCGCAGCCTGTCGGGCGGGTTCGTCGACGTGCGGTCGAATCGGGTGGGGGTCCAGCACCACTCCTCGTCCTGCGCCGCGTCCTCGCTCTCGGTCTCGCTCGGGGTCGCGGTCGGACCGGAGGTGGGGGAGGCCGTGGGGCTCGGGGAGGAGCGGCCCACCGTGAGGGCGTGCACGCCGAGAGTCCCGCCCACGATCAGCACGAACACGACCACGAACGCGCCCACGCCCGCGAGGACCGGCCGGGATCCGGTGGGGAGTCGGGGGGTCATGGGGCTGCTCCGGGCATGTCAGACCACCTTTAGGGTCTCGATGATCTCCTCGAGCGCGTCGGCGTGCTCGGGGACGTCGGCCGCGACGTCCGAGGCGAGCGCCTGCGGGCCGTCGTCGGTCTCGACCACGATCGAGGTGACGATCGAGGCACTCGAGTCCTTGATGAAATCGGGGTTCTCGAAATGGTAGGTGGCCTGGACGATCCACGCCTGGTGTCCGTCGACCTCGGTCTTCTCGCTGCGGTAGTCGGTGACGGTGGGGTTCTCCCCGAAGCCCACGAGGACCCCGGAGGTGGTCGCGTAGCACTGGAAGATCGCGACGGCGGCGTCCTCGGTGCCCGGGTACCCGCCCTCCTCGTCGGGCCACTCGACGGAGCCGACGTTGACGACGCTGTACCAGTCGTCCTCGACCTCTCTGCCGTAGGCCGACACGTCCTTCATGTAGGGCAGGCCCGCGTCGACCCACGGGTAGTCCCAGTCCTTCGGTCGCGTGTACTCCAGATGTCCGCCCCGGACGGTACGGGGTCCGCTCCCGGTGCCGCCCTGCCCGGCGTCCGAGGGGATCGAGCAGTCCGTGGTCGGCGCCTGCGTGAAGATCGGCGGGGGCGGGGCGAGGTCGGGATCCTTCGGATCGGGCACGTACTCGCCCTCGCCCGAGGAGGAGCGGGAGGACCCGGCGGTCGGGGTGTGGGACTCGTCGGGATCCAGCATCGGGCGGAAGAGCGTCTGCGAGAGGATCAGGGCGATCACGCCGATCAGCACCACGGCGCCGACGATCACGGTGATCAGCACGACCCGGGTGCGGGCACGGCCGGCCTCGTCGGGGCGGGAGAACGGCGCCGGGGTGTTCCGGGCGTCCGTGGAGTAGTCGGGGAGGTCCGCGTCCTCCTGGCCCGGGGTGAACGCGGGGAGGGAAGGGGTGTCCTCCTCGTCCCGCTCCGGGCTCCCTGCCATCTGCTCTCCCTGGTCGTGCCGTGGCTCCGTGCGAATTCTCCCACAGCCTCCCCGGCGCCTCAGGCTCCCGGGACCGACCGCGCCTGCTTGACCCGCAGCATCCGCGCCGCGGACTCGCGCACGCGGCGAGCCGTGGCCTTCGACTGCGATGCCCAGTCGGCGATCGCCTCGACGAGCTGCTCGGCGAGGTCGGGGTCCGCTGTCAGCACCACGTCCCCGCCGGCCTCCAGCAGACGGGTCGCGCGTTCGGCGACGGGGACGTCCTGCACCGCCGCCGCGCTGCCGACGTCGTCGCTGACGACGAGGCCGTCGAAGCCCATCGACCCGCGCAGCAGCTCGGTGACGATCGGGCGGGAGAACATCGCGGGGGTGTCCTCGTCCAGGCGCGGGTAGAGCGCGCTGGAGAGCATGACCATGTCGGCCCCGGCGTCGATGCCGGCGCGGAACGGGTCCAGGTACGAGGAATCGGCGTCGGTCTTCTCGTCGGTGATGTCCTCGGCCGAGAAGTCGGTGTTGCCGCGCACGCGGCCCAGGCCCGGGAAGTGCTTGAGGGCGGAGGCGACCTGCTGGCCATCGAGCGCCTTCGTCGCGGCCACCACGCAGTCCGCGACGTGCGCCGGGTCGGTGCCGAAGCCGCGGTCGACCTTCCCGACCGGCGCATTGGCCGAGCCCAGCTCCGGGTCGACGGCGTCGGCGACGGGGGCGAGCGCCGCGTGCAGACCCAGGCCCGCGAGGTCCTCGCCGATGCTCGTGTACGCATCGGTGACGGCGTCGGTGCCCTGCTCGCCGAGGGTCGCGGCCGACGGGGTCCGGCGGGCCGCGCTGCCGCGCAGCATGCGCACCTGGCCGCCCTCCTGGTCCACGCTCAGCAGCGGCGAGACGTCCCCGTCCCCGACCCGGTCGCCGATGTCCTCGACGAGCGCGCGCACGGTGTCGGCGCTGTCCCAGATGCCCAGCAGGAAGAAGCCGCCCACGCGCAGGTCGGAGATCAGGGAGGAGGCGGGAGTGGTGCCGGCGGGGATCCCCACGAGCACCAGCTGCGCGGCGGCCTCCTCGTCGCTGAGGTCCGCCGCTCGCTGCTCCGCGGCATCGGGCGTGGGAGAGGGGGAGGGGGTCGTCTTCTTCCCGGAGGCCTCGGAACCGCCGTCGGACGACGAGGGCCGGGACGTGCTGCCGCTCGCGTCGGAGGCGTCGGCCCCGCGATCGGAGCAGGAGGCGAGAAGAGCGGCCGGGGGAAGGGCGAGAGCAGTGCGTCGGCGCATGTCATCGAGTCTGCCACGGAGCGCGGACGGGTTCGCCCGGAGGGAGGCCCCACACGGGTGTTCGCCACTAGTGTGAAGGCATGAGCCAGCACGCCGAGTCCCGCCCGCAGCTCCCGGACGCCGAGACCGCGGCCGACCCCTGGCAGTGGCTCGAGGACGTCACCGGCGAGAAGGCCCTGGACCACGTGCGCGAGCGCAACGCCCGTGCGGAGTCGGAGATCGACGCCGTCGAGGACCCGCGCGGAGACGGCAGCCTGAGCGAGCACCTGCAACAGGACATCCTCCAGATCCTCGACGCGAGCGACCGCATCCCGGGCGTCACCAAGCGCGGGGAGTTCCTCTACAACGTGTGGACCGACGCCGAGCACGAGCGCGGGCTCTGGCGGCGCACCACGCTCGAGAGCTACCGCGAGGACGAGCCCGAATGGGACGTGCTGCTGGACGTCGACGCTCTGGGGCGCGAGGAGGACGAGAACTGGGTGTGGCACGGCGCCCAGCTGCTGCGGCCCGTGGAGGGCGAGCCCTACCGCAGGGCCCTCGTCTCGCTCTCGCGCGGCGGCTCCGATGCCGACGTCACCCGAGAGTTCGACCTCGAGACCCGTCGCTTCGTCCCGGTCGCCGACGGCGGCTTCGAGCGCCCGGAGGCCAAGGGGTCCCTGCACTGGATCGACGAGGACACCGTCTGGGTGACCACCGACTTCGGCGAGGGCACGCTCACCGACTCCGGGTACGCGCGGCAGGCGCGGATCTGGCGGCGCGGCAGCGCCCTCGAGGACGCTCACCTGGTCTTCGAGGGCGAGCAGCACGACATGGCGGTGTTCGCCGCGCACGACCAGACCCCGGGCTGGCAGCGCGACTGGATCGTGCTGATGCACGCCTTCTACGACACCACCCTGCGCATCGCCGACCTCTCGGGGCTGTCCGCGGGCGAGGACCCGGTGCTCACCGAGCTGCCCCTCCCACGGGACATGGAGGCCAGCGGCCACCGCGACCTCGCCGTGCTCGCCCCGCGCAGCGACTGGCAGGTCGGTGACGACACCTTCACCGCGGGCTCCCTCCTGGTCGCCGACCTGGACACCCTCCTGGCGAGCGCCCCGCAGGGCCCCTCGGCCTCCGACCTGCACGTGCTGTTCGAGCCGACCCCCAGCACCTCGCTCGCCGACCTCACCATCACCCGGTCCACCATCGTGCTGACGATTCTCGAGGACGTGGTCCACCGTCTCGAGGTCCACCATCGTGGGGATGACGGCAGCTGGGTGCGCAACGACCTCTACCCCGAGCTGAGCGGTGCGATCGACGTGCGCGCCGTGGACACCGACGAGTCCGACGAGATCTGGGTGACCAGCACCGACTACCTCACCCCGACGACCCTGCTGCTCGGCGACCTCGCCGAGGTCCCCGCCGGCGGAGAGCCCGGCGAGCTCGAGGTCGTCAAGTCCTCGCCTGCACGTTTCGAGGCCGAGGGTCTCGAGGTCACCCAGCACTTCGCGACCAGCGAGGACGGCACCCGCATCCCCTACTTCGAGATCGGCCCCGTGCCCGGCGGGGACAGTGGCGGCGACGGGGGCAACGGGACCGACACCCCCGCCCCGACGCTCCTCTACGGGTACGGCGGCTTCGAGATCTCGATGACCCCCGGCTACCTCGGAGCGGTCGGGAAGGCCTGGTGCGAGCGCGGCGGCACCTATGTGGTGGCGAACATCCGCGGCGGCGGCGAGTACGGGCCGGACTGGCACCAGGCCGCGCTGCGCGAGAACCGCCACCGCGCCTACGAGGACTTCGCGGCCGTGGCCCGTGATCTCGTCGAGCGCGGCGTCACCGATCGTGACCACCTCGCCGTGCGCGGCGGCTCCAACGGCGGCCTCCTCACCGGCAACATGCTCACCCAGTACCCCGAGCTGTTCGGCGCCGTGATCATCCAGGTCCCGCTGCTGGACATGAAGCGCTACTCCCACCTGCTCGCCGGTGCCTCCTGGATGGCCGAGTACGGGGACCCCGACACCTCCGACTGGGAGTTCGTGCGCACGTTCAGCCCGTACCACCTGCTGGCCGAGGGCACCGAGTACCCGCCCACCTTCCTGCTCACCTCGACCCGCGACGACCGCGTCCACCCCGGGCACGCCCGCAAGATGACAGCGGCCCTCGAGTCGCTGGGCGCGGACGTGCGCTCGTGGGAGAACATCGAGGGAGGCCACGGCGGAGCCGCCACGAACGAGCAGGCGGCCCGCATGAACGCCCTGATGTACACGTTCCTGTGGTCCCGGATCGGTGGGTCAGGGCCCCGGTCGGGGGTCGCGCCCGCCGACCAGGACACGGGAGCCTGATGCGGTCGGTGCCGGAGCTCCTGGGCCGCACCGGCCAGGACGACCTCCTCACCCTGCGCAACGACCTGATGACGCTCCAGCGCGAGGTCTCGGCCGACGACCGTCGGCTGTTCCCGCTGCGGTACGCACGGGTGAACCCGCCGCGCATGGGCCGACGCGCCGCCGGGATCCGCCGTGACCTCGAGACCCCCGTGGTCACCGTCGTGCCCGACGGCCCCGGCGGTGCCTCCGTGCTGCCTTACGACCTGCTGCGGCGTTCCCTGGCCGCCCGCGGGCTCGACGTCATCATGCCCGAGCACCGCGGCGTCGGCCTCTCGCGCCTGGATGCCGAGGGGCATGACCTGCCGCCCCATGCGATGGACCTCGACGAGGCCATCGAGGACCTGCGAGCGGCGCTCGACCATGCACTCGTCGAGCGCACCGTGCTCTACGGCTGCGGCTACGGCGCCTACCTCTCGCTGGCCTTCGCCGCGCGCCACCCCGAGCGGGTGGGAGCACTGGTCCTGGACTCGCCCCTCGTCGGCCCCGGGGACGAGGCGATCTCCCAGCTCGCCGTCCGCGAACGCTACTGGGACGGTGCGGACCCGCGCACCGACACCATCGCCCGCACCCTGCGACGACTGGACGACCAGGCGGTGATCGACGCCCGACGGGCCGGTCCCGTCGTCCTCGCCGTCCACGAGTACGGCGGCACCGACGACGTCCGCGAGCTCGTCGACCTGCTGGCGATGGGACGCGGCCAGGCGACCTGGACCAGCGTCTGGCAGGCCCTCACGCAGGAGTGGTTGCAGTCCACCCGGTACGTCAGCGAGCCCGATCTGGTGGTGCGGATCGCGCACACGCAGCTCGCGTTCGGCTCCCACGCCGACGGCGGCCCGATGGACCCGCTGCTGATCTCCGGGGAGCAGGCGCAGCAGGCCCCGGCCCCCACACGACGTGCCATGGCGCAGGACCTGCGCGAGGTCGCCCCCGCGATCACGGCGCCCACCCTGGTGCTGAGCGGCGAGCAGGATCTGGTGACCCCGCCGCGGATCGCCCGCGAGCTCGCCTCCCTGATCCCCGGCGCGCACCTGCTGAACATGCCCGACACCGGCCACGGCATCCTCGACTCCCATTCTCAGCTCGCCCAGATCGCGATCTGGTGGAGCGCCGCGGGGGCGGGCGGCGAGCTGATCGGGCAGCGGGAGCAGCTGATGGCGCTCAAGCCCACCCCCAGCAGCCGTGTGCTCTCCCACGGTCTGCGTCTCGCGCTCGCCGCCGAGCGCTACTCGCCCTGGCGCATGCGACTGGAGACCGCGCGCACCCGACGTGCCGAAGCGCTCATGGATCCCTCGCGTCGCTCTGCTCGGGGGCCGCGGTTGTAGGAACGGATCTCCGCGGCGGGAGGGGAGTCTTCTCGGATTCCTCACGCCCGGGGGTTCTT
Source organism: Brachybacterium endophyticum (assembly GCF_003130585.1). Classification (GTDB taxonomy): domain Bacteria; phylum Actinomycetota; class Actinomycetes; order Actinomycetales; family Dermabacteraceae; genus Brachybacterium; species Brachybacterium endophyticum. The sequence continues at coordinate 776,001 of NZ_QFKX01000001.1, forward strand.
GGTTCCTCATTTCTCGGCGTTGCCGCCGTCGTGGCGAATTCTGGGGTGCTCGGGAGCATCCGTGCGTGCGCCTCTCGAGAGGCAAGACGTGCCCCCGTCGCGACCAGGCTTGCATGGCGTCGGCACGGCGTTGAATCCAGCCTCACCTGCAGTAACGCAGGGGTGGGACATCTGAGGCGGGCGTCGTGGAGAACTCGGCGCATCGGTGGGACATGATGTGAACAAAGTGGGTGTGTGGAGGATTAGATCGACGTTTTCCACATATTCCTCTTCACCTCTTGTGGGCCTCCCTCTCCTCGCTATTCTTGAATGCAGAAAGCATGGCAGCGGAAAGCAGGCAACGGGGAAGGGGGGAGAGATGTCGTCGGATCGGGAGACCGTTGCACCGAACGTCCCGGGCGCCTCCCCGTCCGTTCCCGCCTCTCCCGCGGCTGCCGCTGCTACCGCGGCTGCTGCCGCTGCTGCTGCCGCAGCGGCTCGCCGGGCGCATCGTGGTCCTGCACCACGCGTCCCGCTCTCCCGCGAGAACGCCCCGCGGCGCGCCTGCGGGCCGGATGCGGAGATCGAGCTCAACGCGCAGCTCCAGGGGATCTGGGACCTCACCGTCGAGGAATCGAAGGCGTCGGCGACGCGCATGCGAGCCCTCGCCCCGCTCTGGGCGGACCGGGACCACGCCTCGGCACCCGTGCACGCGGGGGAGGTCGAGGATGCCGAAGCCGCTGTGGTGCTCCGATGCACGATCAGTGCGGCCTACGCCCAGGTCCGCGACGCCCACGAGGCACTCACCCTCTTCCCTCGACTGTTCGCCCGTCTGGAAGCAGGTGATCTCCCGGTCGAATGGCTGCGACGGGTCCTGCGGCGCACCCGAGATCTTCCCGTGGAGGACCGTCGGGAGATCGACAGGGTCATGGCCGGGTGGGAGTTCGGCGTCACGCCCGAGACCTTCCGCCGGCTGCTGGGGGAGCTGGTGTGCCTGTTCACCTCCCGCCTCGAGACCTCACCGCTCGAGCAGGCCGAACGCCGGCGCCACGTCTCGACACCCGCCGTCGGCGACGACGGGTCCGCGAGCGTCACGATCACGGGGCCCATCCCCGAGATCACGGCCTTCATGCACCGCCTCGACGCCTGCGCGGAGACGCTGCAGCGCGCGCAGCGTCACGCCCTCGACCAGGACGGTGTCGAGATCCCGTTCGACGACGGCACCGTGCGCGAGCGCGGCCGAGCGATGTCCAAGGGATCACTGCGGTACGAAGCCCTCCGCCACGGTGAGCTGAACACCGACGGACACCCCGTCCCCGCCCCGCGCTTCACCATCCTGGTCACCGTTCCGGCCCTGACCCTGATGGGGCGCAGTGACGCCCCGGCCACCCTCGAAGACATCCATCCGATCCCGGCCGATATGGCCCGCGAGCTGGCCGCGGGTGAGAAGGACTGGATGCGCGTGCTCACCGACCCGGCCGCAGGGACCTACCTGCCCTTGCCGCCGGAGCGCTATCAGCCCACGCCCGCGATGCAGATGCACCTGCGCCTACGTGGCCCCGAGTGCGCCGTCCCGGGCTGTACGCGGCCCAGCTGCCGGAGCGCGGAGGCCGACCACATCGAGGAATTCGATCACCAGCACCCGGAGGCAGGTGGCTCCACCAGCCTGGAGAACCTCCACCTCCTGTGCTGGTCCCACCACCAGATCAAGACCTCCCGCGCGATCGACCCCGACCGGCTCCGGGCGGCCGAAGGTGGCGCGGGACCACCGGGCAGCACCCGATGGAGCCTGCGCGAGGACATGCGTCTCACCCGCCAGGACGAGACCGATCTGCTCACGCCGTCGCTGGCCGGCGAGCTCCATAATGCGTGGCAGCGGCACCTCACGCCCGTCCGGACAGCCCCGCCGGACCCCGGGTCCACGGCCCAGGAGGACCACTCCGAGGCCCCGCCGCCATTCTGATCGTGACCGCTCCGGTCGTTCTCGCTCAGGTCGTTCCCGGGCGGCAGGCCACCTCGAAGCCGTTCTCGGTCATCACCTCGTCGAAGGTGGTGCCGTAGTTCCCGCTCGCCCAGCTCGCGGCGTCACCGGGGTCCTGGCCTCCCCAGGAGAAGGCCTCGCGGTCGATCAGCACGCAGTCCGGCACGCGGGCGTTCGTGCCGTGCACCCATTGCACGTCGTCGTGCGGCACCAGGCGCGCCATCACCGTGATGTCCGAGGCCACCACGACGTCGCCCGGCACCGCGTCGACCGCGGCCGCGGCCGCCTCCGCGCGCGGACTCGGCTCCCAGGACGTGGCGCGCCCCAGGTTCGCCAGCGGCAGGGCCGACCACAGCACGAGCGTGACCGCCGCACTCGCCACGACGGCCGTCCAGCGCACGAGCGGACGAGGACGTCGTTCGTCGCTGTGGCGGTCGCCCAGGGCATCGAGCAGGGCCGCCAGGGCGATCGGCATGAGCACCGCGTTGTAGTGCCAGTACCAGCCCCAGTAGAACTCGACGTTCCCCGCGAAGCGCCACGCGAGCGTCGGCAGCATCGCCGCCATGATCGGGGAGCGCGCTCCGATCACGCCCGCGGCGAGCAGCAGCATGAGCACCGTCGTCCACTTCTCGACGGGCACGAACACGTCGAGCGGAGACCCCAGGTTGCCGCCGTAGTCGTACTGGCCGCCCGGGTTCAGGGCGGGCAGCACCACGAAGGTCGACAGCACGAACCAGCCGAGACCCCAGGCCGCCAGACCCATCCCGCCGCGTCGGGCGAGGGGGCTGCGCAGAGCGATCACCGCGCCGAGCACCGCCACGGTCAGCCCCATGTCCTCCTTGACCAGCACCAGTGGCGCGGCCCAGGCGATGGCCGCCACGAACCGTCCGCGCAGCAGCGCCGTCAGCGAGAAGGCCAGCAGCGGGAGGGCGAAGGCGATCTCGTGGAACTGCACGTCGGCCGCGGCCTGCAGCCCGAAGCCGAACAGGTAGGCCGCGCCCGCGAGCAGCCCGGCGCCTGCGCCCAGTCGGTCGATCGCCAGGCGCGTCAGCGGGACCGCGGAGATCCCCATCAGCACCGCCTGGACCCACAGCAGGGAGAGCGGGGACGGCCACACGGCCCAGACCGGGCCCAGCACCACGAGGATCGGATGGAAATGGTCGCCGAGCAGATTGAAGCTGTCGCCCTTGATCGGCACGATCGGGGCGCGCAGCTCGGAGTAGTCGCGCGCCACCTGCGAGAAGATCGCGAGATCCCAGGAGCGCTCCTCGAGGCCACGCCACTGCTGCACGCCGCGCAGCCCGTAGGCGAGGGCGCCGAGAGCGCCCATCAGCAGCGGTGCGAGCAACCGCAGGACCCGGTTCCCGCCCGCGGGCAGGACTTCGGTCTCGTCGTGCCGCAGGGGCGGGGCGGGACTGCTCACCGTGCGAGCGTAACGGGTGGAACCGTGTGATCCGCGACCGGCCCGGGACCCGCGGTGCACCATGCCCTGACCCCGCAGTTAGGCTGGCCTCCGTGGTGCCCGTCGGCGACCGGACCGGCCGGGCCCGTGCCGGCCCAGGAGGAAGCATGACCGCTGTGCGCACGCCGATCGAGGCGGTCGACGTGACCCTGGGCTACGGGGGACGCACCGTCAGCGAGCACCTCGACGTGGGCATCCCCGAGGGATCCTTCACAGCGATCATCGGCCCGAACGCCTGCGGGAAGTCGACCCTGCTGCGTTCCCTCGCGCGGCTCCTGGAGCCGCAGGACGGCTCGATCGTCCTGGACGGTCGCGCGATCCACGACTACTCCTCGAAGCAGGTGGCCCGTCGGCTGGGCCTGCTGCCCCAGGCCTCCGTGAGCCCTCCCGGGATCACGGTGCGCGATCTCGTGGCCCGTGGCCGCTACCCGCACCGCAGTCTGCTCTCCCCGTGGTCCGCGGCCGACGGCGACGCCGTCGCGCGGGCCCTCGAGGCCACCGGCAGCACGCATCTCGCGGACCGCCTGGTCGACGAGCTCTCGGGCGGTCAGCGTCAGCGGGTATGGATCTCTCTCGTGCTCGCGCAGGAGACCCCGCTGCTGCTCCTCGACGAGCCGACGACCTTCCTGGACATCACCCACCAGCTCGAGGTGCTGAACCTGTGCCGTCGCCTGCACGCGACGGGGGAGTACACGCTCGCGGCGGTGCTGCACGACCTGAACCTCGCCTTCCGCTACGCGACCCACCTGATCGTCATGAAGGACGGGAAGGTCGTCGCGCAGGGGGCACCGCAGGACGTCGTCACCTCGGATCTGATCCAGGACGTCTACGGGATCGGGAACCTGTGCGTGCAGGATCCGGTGACCGGACGTCCGATGATCGTGCCCACCGACGGCGTCGACGGGTAGCGCTGACCCCTGGCTCAGCCGTTGTTCTGCTCCTTCTGTCGGATCAGGTCGAGGGCGATCGTGCCGCCGATGATCGTGAGCCGCAGACCGGGCGGAACCGTGGGGTCGATGGCCAGGACGTAGCGGCTGTGCCCGAGCAGCCCACGTGCGATCCCGCCCCATTTCCGGGACACACGGGCCGCCACCGATCCGTTGATGGCGTACTCGAACTCGTGACCGAGCACGTTCCCGGTCAGCGCGACCACGGTGCCGTCGCCCAGAGTGAGATCCACCTTCGTCCGCAGCATCGAGAAGCGCTTGCGCACGTCGGCGACCGGTGTGCCGTCCGGGGCGCTCAGCTCGAAGCGGTCGAACCCGATGCCGGTGGGATCCTGCACGTGCAGCAGCGGCGTGCCGTCCGCATCGGCGACGTCGAGGGAGCGGCTGCCCGCGAGTGCACGGGAGATCCCGCTGCCGCCCGTGGTGACGTGGCCGATCACCTGATCGCCCGACGCGTCGAGGATGTCGAAGTCGTTGGACATGAACCCGGTGATCTGCTGCATCACGAGGGTGTCGTGCGAGAGGAGCGTGGCCGGTGTGGAGTCGTTCATGAGCACAGCCTGCCAGGTGCAGCGGCGGTTACCGTGGGGTTCATGACCGCCGCCGATGAGGATCCTGCTCCGGAGCAGGCGCCCCTGGACATCTTCCTGCCCTCCCCGCCGCCCGATCACGAGGCGCAGGAGGAGTTCCTGGACGCCGCCGCCGAGCTCGCCCTGAAGGGGCAGCCGATCACGGTCTATCTCCAGGACGAGGACGCCTGGGCCTTCGAGGAGTGCGAACCCGTACGGGCGCTGATGGAGTCCGCGGGGCCCTCGGTGCTCCCGGTGACACTGGTGGGCCTGGACATCGTGGTCAGCTCCGTCTACCCGACCTCCTCGCAGATGCAGCGCTTCGCGGACCAGGGCGGCGCCCCGCGCGAGCGCCGCAGCGCCGCCGCGTCGGCCTGCGGCCCGGTGGGGGAGGGCGCCGCACCGATGCCCCGGAAGGCCGGCGGGTTCGCCGCGCAGCTGATGGGCGCGGCTCCCTCCCCGGACCTGCCGACGGGCGGCCCCGACATCGGCGCACGCCGCAACCTGATGGGCGGCCACTCCGACCAGTGAGCCCCCGCTCCGACTAGAGCGAGCAGGCGACCCCGTTGAAGCCGTGGTTGCAGTAGCCGTAGGGGTTCTTCGCGAGATACTGCTGGTGCTCGGGCTCGGCGGTGTAGTACTGGCCGTCCCCCGCTTCGGCGAGGGGCGAGAGCTCGGTGGTGATCTGCCCGCGGCCCGAGGCGTCGAGCGCCTCCTGATAGCGCACCGCCGAATCGCGCACGATCTCGCCCTGGTGGGCGCTCGTCCAGTACACGGCGGAGCGGTACTCGGTCCCCACGTCGTTTCCCTGGCGCATCGCGGTGGTGGGGTCGTGCTGCTGCCAGAACTCCTCGAGGAGGCGGCGCAGAACGGTGTCGCGCTCGTCCTGGTCGGCTCCTGCGTAGATCACCCGCACGGCCTCGGTGTGCCCGGTCTTGGCCGAGAACACCTCCTCGTAGGTGGGGTGCGGGGTGTACCCGCCCGCGTAACCGGCCGAGGTGGTGTGCACACCGGGGATCTGCCAGGCGATCCGTTCGATCCCCCAGAAGCATCCGCCGGCCAGGATCAGCTCCTCGCTGCCCTCGGGCCAGGGGCCGAGCATGTCGGTCCCCAGCACCGCGTGACGGCGCTCGAGCGGGTAGGGGTAGTCCTCGCGGCCCGGGAGGGCGTCCTCGGGGGCGACCATGTCCTTCTTGTGGGCGTTGAGCATGTCCATGATCTGCCACATGCGTTCCACGCTACGCCGCCTCAGCGGCCCCGTCGCCGGGGTGTGCCGCGCGGCACGAGCACGAGCACGAGGGCGATCAGCGCGAGGGTCCCGAGCACCAGCGTCCACTCGGGGGTGCGGGCCCCGGCCAGCGGCAGCACCAGCAGCCAGAGGCCTCCGCCGAGCAGCACCGCGGCGCCCGCCCAGGCCGCGCAGCGCAGCGCCGCGCCGCGGGTGATGACCCCGTGGGCGGGCACCATCGCCGCGGTCGACCAGCAGGCATGGGCGAGCAGCAGCAGGCAGCCGATCAGGGCGAGCACACCGGCTCCTCCCGGCGCCGTACCCGCCGCGGCGAGCACCGGGGCGGCGAGGGCGGGCAGGCCCCAGGGCCCGTCCGGCCGCAGCGACTGGAGCAGTCCGAACACGATGACCGCGAGGCTCGTGACACCGGGCAGCAGGGTCGAGAAGAGGTCCCCTCCCGTCGCGACGAGCTGGGCGGACGCGAGGGCCACCACCGCGAGCAGCCGCAGCGCCCACTGCGAGCGGGAGACATGGCCGAGGTCGACGAGCATCTGCGCGAGGGACTCGACGAGAGAGCGCATCAGGACCTCCTCATCCGCGGGGCGCTCGCCGCACGCGCCAACGAGAGCAGCACGGGGGCGAGGGATCCGGGCCCCTCCCATACCGTGACCGGCACGCCCTGCTCGCGCAGCTCCCGGACGGTGCGCTCGCGCTGCAGGCGCCTCAGCGTCCAGGCCTCCTCCCAGTAGCGGTCCTCGCGGGCCGCGCGACGCCTGGCCCCGGTGCCGAGGGCCCGTGCATCGCCGACGGTCCTCGGCAAGGTGTCGACGACGATCACGTCTGCCCCGAGGGCCAGCAGGTCGCCGATCTGTCCCAGCACGCCGGGTGCCAGCAGGGGAGTGCACACCACGACGAGGGTCGAGGTCCGCACCCGGCCCAGGCGGTGGATCCGGGACATCCGGCTGTCACCGCGGTGGGCGCGCGAGAGGGTCTCGGTGAGCACGCGCAGCTGGCGGGGGCCCGTGCCCGCGCGGACCGGACCGATCTGGGTTCCGAGGTCGTGCACGCCGACCCGGTCGCCGACGGACAGGTAGTGCCGGGCGATCGCGGCGGTCGCGCGGACGGTGACGTCCAGGCTGGTGGCGTCCTCGACATCGGTGGGCACGACCTCCTGGAGCGTGTCCGTGACGATCAGGACATCGGTGTCGCGCTCGGTGAAGGTCGCGTTGGTGTGCAGGGTGCCGGTGCGGGAGGTGACGGGCCAGTTGATGCGGTGCATGCGGTCGCCCGGCTGGAACTCGCGCACGTCCGCCAGCGCCGTGCCCTCCCCGCGCCGACGCGACAGGTGCTGGCCGGCGACGCCCGTGGGCGCGGGCACCGAGGGCGGGGCCTCGAGCAGGGAGGAGCCGGGGGTGACGTGCAGCGGGACCGCCGGCAGCGTCGTCTGGGTGCGGAAGGCGCCGAGGGCGTCGGCCAGGGCCACGTGTAACGGACCGATCTCGTAGCGTCCCCAGCGCTGGGCGGTCACCACCAGTCGTGCGGAGCGGGCGGTCAGCTCCGATCCGAGCGGCGGGGAGAGCAGGGCGTGCGCGGGCACGGGGACGGAGAGGCCCAGCAGGACGTCCTCGGAGGAGTCGACGGCGATCGCGACCGTGCCGCCCTCGTCGAGCTTCCGCCCGGTGCTGCGCACGCGGGGGCGCAGCAGACCGTCGCGCTCGCCGCGGGCGAGGCGCCGCACGACCGCGATGATCGCCCAGGCCAGCAGCGGCAGTCCCAGCGCCAGCAGCTGCGGGCGGCCGACGAGCACCGCGAGCACGGCGGCCAGGCTCCCTGCGAGGCCGGCACGGATCAGCGCCGGCGAGGGCAGGGTGCGAAGCCGCTCCGGTGGCTTCGACCGCTCCGGCTCGCTCGCCTCAGCCATGGGCGACGTCCCGGGCGTGGGCGGCGGGAACGGCGGTCCCCTCCAGCGCTGCGTCGATGATCGAGGCCGAGGTGATCTCCTGCAGCCACAGCTCGGGCCGCACGATCACGCGATGGTCCAGGGCCGCGTGGGCGAGGTCCTTGACGTCCTCGGGGATCACGTAGTCGCGGCCGCGGATCACGGCCAGCGCCCGCGCGCAGACCACGAGGGCGAGGGACCCGCGCGGGGAGGCGCCGACGAGCGCGTGGGGATGGGCGCGGGTCGCCCCCACGAGGGAGACGGCGTACCGGCCGACGTCGTCGCTGACGTGGACGGACTCGACGACGGCCTGCACCGCCAGCAGCTGATCGGCGTCGATCACCTGCTCGACGCGCTGGTCCTCGGTGCCGCGTGCCAGGCGGCGGCCCAGAACGTCCCACTCCTCCTCGGCACTGGGGTAACCGAAGGACAGCCGCAGCAGGAAGCGGTCCAGCTGGGCCTCCGGCAGCGGGTAGGTGCCCTCGTGCTCGACGGGGTTGGCGGTGGCGAGCACGTGGAAGGGGCGCGGCAGGGGCCGGGTGGTGCCCTCGACGGTGACCTGGTGCTCCTGCATCGCCTCGAGCAGGGCCGACTGGGTCTTCGGGGGCGTCCGGTTGATCTCGTCGGCCAGCAGCAGGCCCGTGAACACGGGGCCGGGCCGGAAGGAGAACTCGCTCGTGCGCTGATCGAAGACCTCGGCGCCGATCAGGTCGGCGGGCAGCAGGTCGGGGGTGAACTGGGCACGGGTGAAGGGCAGTCCGAGGGCCTGGGCGAGCGAGCGCGCGGCGAGGGTCTTGCCGAGCCCCGGGAGGTCCTCGAGCAGCACGTGGCCGCCGGCGAGGATGCCGGCCAGGACCAGCTCGAGGCTCTCGCGCTTGCCCACCACGGCAGTCTCGACGGCGTCGAGGACGCGGGCCGCGACGGCCGAGGCATCAGGGGTGGGGCTGGTCATCGGGTGTCCTCCTGGGAGTGGGGATCGGAGAGGGCGCGCAGCCAGCGGTGCAGCGTGGCGCGGTCCACGGGGGCGAGAGGTGGTGCGGTGCGGGCATCGTCGGCGGGCAGGGGGCGGGTGGCCTCGGTGAGGAAGTCCTGCAGGTCCTGGGGCAGGGCGCGGGCGTCGTCGCGATGCGAGCGCTCGGTGGCGACCTCGGCGAGGGCGCGGCCGAGCGTGCGTGAGGTCATCCGCCGGCGGGGCGCGGCGCCGTGGATCATCTCCTCGAGGCGACGCACGACGACGTCGCCGGCGTGGGGGCTGGCGGCTTCGGGGTCGTCGTCGAGGTAGGGCGGATCCAGGGCGTCGGCGGTCTCGAGCTCGGAGGAGACCAGCCAGCTGATCAGCGCGATCACCAGCAGCAGCGCGAGCGGCAGCACCGGGTGCAGGACGATCCCGAGCAGTCGCAGGCCGAGCGTCAGGGCGAGCAGGGCCAGCAGCGCCGCGCCCAGCCGGGAGGGGAGCGTGCGCAGGCGCCGGTCCCAGGACGCCAGGGTGCGGGCGAGGCCGAGGTTCATCGGGGTGCCCCCTCGTCCGTGCTCTCGCGCAGGCTCTCGCCGAGGCGGCGCAGGATCTCGCGGGCACGGTCGCGGCCGTCGTCCGCGACGCCGGCGCGGTCGAAGAGCGCCTGCCGGTAGAGGTCGGCGAGCGTGCGCAGGTCCCGGGCGGGCAGGTCGAGGTCGGCCAGCACGTCGACCACGTACTCGGTCGTGGTCTGGTTCTCGCGGCGGCTGATTCCGGCCTCGGCGATCCCGGACTCGAGGGCGAGCCATGCCTGGACGACGGCGTCCTCCGGGGTGGCCGCGTAGTCGAGGGAGGCGATCGCCCGGTGGAGGGCACGCTGGGCCTCCTCGACCTCGAGCATCTCCTGCTCGGGTGGGGCCTCGGGCTCTTCGCGCTCGGGTCGGCGCAGGGCGCGCGCCCTCCACAGGATCCAGCCGATCAGCAGCAGCACCGCTACCCCCGCCAGCACTGCGAGCACGATCAGCACCGTCCCCAGCCAGTCCGATCCGCCGGACGTGGGTGGGACGACGGGTGGTGTCGCCGAGCCGGTCTCGGTGGCCGTCTCGGGCGGGGTCGTCTGCTGGTCGGGCTGCTGTTCCCAGCGGCCGTCGCTCGCGGTCATCACCGGGCCCAGGACGCGTCCCGCTCCCAGGGCGACCAGCACGATCGCCAGCAGGGCGATCAGGGAGGTCACCACCGCGTCCTTGCGGGGGGAGTGGGGGCGCATGGGATCAGTCCTCGGGCTCCGACGGCGGGGTGCGGGGGTGCGGAGCGGCGATGATCGCGTGCTGCTCGCCGGCGATGCGGGTGAGGATCACGGTGGCGCGCTCGTCGCCGAAGCGGCGCGGCCGCAGCTTCCGGCGCAGTTCGTCGGGCTCGATCGCGGTGCCGCGCTTCTTGATCTCGAGGACTCCCAGGCGGTGCTCGCGCAGGTAGGAGGTCAGGCGTTTGAGGGAGAAGGGCATGACGTCGCGCACCGTGTAGCCGCTCGCGAAGGGCGTGGACACCTTCCGGTCACCGGTCAGGTAGGCGATCGTCGGATCGAGCGTGTGAGCGTCCAGCTGCCGGGCCACCTCGCCGAGCAGCCCCGCGCGGATCACCGCGCCGTCGGGCTCGTAGAGGTGGTCACCGAGCGGACCCGGCTGGGGGTCGGGCGCGGGATCGCCGGCGGGCGCGAGGCGCCGGGCCCCGGAGCGGCCGATGACGAGCGCGCTGCGGGCCGTGCCGGGCGTGGCGAGCGGACCGAACCAGCAGGTGGCCTCGAGGACCTGGCCGTGCCAGGACAGCCACTGGGTCTCCGTGGCGGCGGGAAGGTCCTCGTGGGCGATGCCGGGGCCGAGCTTCGCCCCGAGCGGGCCGTCCTCGCCGCCGTGGCCGAGACGCCGGGCGAGGTCCGCGACGGTGGACAGCGGCGGCGAGTACTCCTCCGGATCGCGCACGCGCACGCTGCCGCTGCCGCGACGCGGCCGGCGGCGGGCGGGATCCAGCCAGATGCCCTCGGTGCGCGTGGGGTCGAAGTCCTCGGCGCTGCCGAGCTCGACACGAGCGCTCGGGAAGGGCATGAGGTTAACGGTGGCGACGGCCACGGTCAGCGGATCGCGGTCCACGGCGATGACGTCGAGATCGAGCGCCGCGGCCGCCATCGCATCCCCTCCGATGCCGCAGCCCAGGTCCGCGAGGGAAGTGATGCCGTGGTCGCGGAAGCGGCGGGCGTGCAGGGCCGCGATCGGCAGACGGGTGGCCTGCTCGAGCCCGTCGGTGGTGAACAGCATCCGGTCCGCGAACTCCCCGAACTTCTCCGAGCCCTTCGCGCGCAGGCGCGACTGGGTGAGGACGGCCGCGACGCGGTCGGCGGGATGTCCGGCCTCGCGCAGCCGGCCGCCGCGGGCGAGGGCGTCCCGCTCCTCGTACGGGGGGAGGGACTGCAGCAGGGCCCACCCCTCGGGGGCGAGGACCTGTTCGAGAGCGCTCTGCTGGGTCTCGCTCATCGGGCCGACGTGGCCGTCCGTAGGTCCAGCACGATCTTGCCGCGGGCGTGGCCGTCCTCGAGCAGACGGTGCCCCTCGGCGATGCGCTCGGGCGGCAGGATCTCGCTGACCTCGACGTCGAGCGTGCCGTCGGAGACGGCCGCGGCGAGGTCGCGTAGGCGCTGCGGGCTCGGCGACATCGCGGTCACGTGCGCCTCGATGCCGCGGTCGCGGGCGGGGGAGACGTCGGCGAGGCTGGGCAGGGCGACGATCCGGCCGCCGTCAGCGAGGTGATCGAGGCTCGGGACGAAGGTCGAGAAGTAGTGGGCGTCGATGACCACGTCGACGCCGCGGCCGTCGGTCGCCGCGTCGACGGCCTGCTCCCAGTCCTGGGTGTCGTAGGGGATCGGCTCGGCGCCGAGTGCGCGCAGGCGGTCGGCGTTGGAGCTGCGGCCGGTCGAGAGCACCCTCGAGGCGCCGGCACGCAGCGCGAGGGGGATCAGCAGCTGGCCGACGCCGCCGCTGCCGCCGTGGATCAGCACCACGTCGCCCTCGCGCACGTGGGCCTCGTCCTCCAGCGCCGTCAGGGCGGTGGAGCCGGCGAGGGCCAGTCCGGCGAACCGGGGGAGGTCCGCATCGGACGTGCCCTCCGGGACGGGTGCGAGGTCCTCGGCCGCGATCGCGATCTGCTCGGTGTAGGTGCCGCGCATGTCGGAGAGGTCGCGCACGCCGAAGACCCGGGTCCCCTCGGGCAGGCCCAGCTCCTCGAGGTCCACGCCGGCGCCGGCGCTGATCACCTCGCCGACCATCTCCCGGCCCAGCACGGCGGGCAGGGTGAGGGAGGAGGCGCGGCCCGAGGAGCCGTCGCGCAGCTTGTAGTCCAGCGGGTTCAGTCCCGCGTAGGCCACGCGGACCAGGACCTCACCGGGGGCCGGGGCGGGAGCGGGGGCATCGGCCTCGAGGTGCAGGTTCTCGGGGCCGCCGAACTCGGGAAGGATGATCTGACGCATACGGTCCATTGTGGCCCTTCGCGTGGTCAGCGGGTGCGGTTCGAGCCGCGCGGCCGCGGGCGACGCCGTCCGTCCAGCAGGCTGCGGACGATCGGGACCAGCAGCATGGACACGGCGCCGAGGCCGACGCCCAGGGCGAGGGCGGCGATCCACGGGCTGTAGAAGTACCCCGCGACGGGCACGAGAATGAGTGCGAGCAAGCCGACGGGCCAGGCACCGATCCCGCGATGACCCAGCAGGTCCGAGAGGACGATCGCGACGACGAGGCCCGCCACGAGGACGAGGACGTGCACCGCAGTCATGACAGGAGCATAACGATTCGGCCATCGAGACCCGATCGTGTGCACGGGATCACCGATCCACGCCACTATGGTGGGGCCGTGCGCACGTGAGGCGCAGACGAGCGGTCGCCCGCGAGGGGCTGGCGAGCGCCGCGGCACAGGAGCCGCGACCGCACCCAGCAGTGCGGCGCCTTCCTCTCGGTGCACCACCTCAGGGGGTCACCTTCGCGACCGAGGACTCGGTCGACGATGGGCAGTGAAAGGAATTGCAGGTTGATGATGACGCACGTCCCCAGGAGTGTCCGTGGCTAGGTTCATCTCGATACGGGTGCTCACGTACGTGATCCTCGTGTTCCTGGCGACGAGCTTCGCCTATCTCCTCGCAGCGTCGCTGATGCATCCCGAAGACGTCCTGTATCCCCCTGCGGCACCGAAGCCGGTTCCGGAAGCCACGGCGCAGGCCTACATGAACGCGCGCAACATCAATCCGGACGTTCCGCTGTTCCAGCGCTACGCGAACTGGTTGGGCGGTCTCGTCCGCGGGGACTTCGGGGTCACGACCGGCACCAACAAGGAGATGCGTCCTGTCCTCACCGTGCTCTCCGAGCGGATCCCGATCAGCCTGCGCCTGGTCGTCCTCGGCACGGTCATCGGCACCGTCGTCGGCGTCGTCGTCGGCATGGTCACCGCCGTGCGGCGGCGGTCGATCGGCGACCGCAGCGCGACCCTCCTCTCCTTCGTCCTGGTCTCTCTCCCCACCCCGGTCGTCATCCTGGTGGTCCAGCAGATCAACCAGGCGATCCAGAACCGGACCGGCTACGGGCTGCCGGCGATCAACCCGGTCAACCCTCTCCTGCACGGCTGGGACGCGTTCGTCTACGAATCCAAGGCGCTGGTGATGCCCACGATCGTGCTCGCCGTGCTCGCCGCGGCGTCCTACTCGCGGTACATGAAGGTCACGACCCTGGACGTGCTGGGCAGCGACTACCTGCGCACCGCGCGAGCGAAGGGCCTCACCCGGGGCAAGGCCATGAACCGGCACGGCCTGCGTATGGCCCTGATCCCCATGGGTCAGTACTTCGCCTTCGCCATCGGCGCGGCGTTCACCGGCTCGCTGTTCGTGGAGCTGATGTTCAACTGGCAGGGCGTGGGCCGGTACGTGATCTCCGCGATCAGCATGGCCGACATCAACGGCACCGCCGCGGTGGTGCTGTACACGGGCGTTCTCACCCTTCTGTCCGCCACCCTCGCAGATTTCCTGCAGGGCCTTCTCGACCCGAGGATCAGGTGAATCGGTGATGACGAATCCTTCGGACCTCCGCGGCGCCGACGACGCCGCGACCCTGCAGATCGAGTCCGATCACCGTGCGAACGCGGTGCTCGAGGGCCTCCCGCCCAGCGAGGCGGAGCCACCGGCGGGAGACGCCCGCTCTCTCGAGTCCATCGGCCGGGGCGAGCTGCTGCGGCGTCGCTTCCTGCGTAACCCGAGCGCCGTGACCGGCATGGTCATCGTGCTGCTGTTAATCCTCGCGGCGATCTTCGCGCCGATGCTCTACCAGTACGGGCCCTTCGAGCGAGATCTGCGCAACGCCCTGACGGGGCCGACCCAGTTCCACTGGTTCGGGGTCGACGAGAACGGGTACGACGTGTTCGCCCGCACCATGGTCGGCCTGAGGATCTCGCTCGTGATCGGTGCCGGCACGGCGCTGCTGACCACGCTTCTCGCTCTCCTGGTGGGGACCATCGCGGGGTACGTGAGCTACAAGGGGCGGTGGGGCGCATTCGTCGACGGCGCCTTGGTGAACCTGATCAACCTGTTCCTGGTGATCCCTGGTCTCCTGCTGCTGATGCTCTTCAGCCCCGTGCTGCAGCAGGCAAGCTGGCTGTGGATGATCCCGCTGCTGGCGGTCTTCTCCTGGATGCTCACCGCCCGCGTGCTGCGCGCGATGACCCAGCAGCTGGTGCGCACGGAGTACGTGGAGGCCTCGCGCTTCATGGGCGTGAACCCCGTGGTCACGATCGTGCGACACATCATCCCGAACATCGCGAGCTGGATCATCATCGACACCACCCTGGGCGTGAGCGCCGCGATCCTCGGTGAGACCGGGCTGTCGTTCATCGGCTTCGGCATCCAGTACCCCAACGTGTCGCTGGGGACGGTGCTGCAGGGCTACAACATCTCCGCGCCGTGGACCTGGATCCCGCCGGCCGCCGTGCTCGCTGCGCTGGTGATCTCCGTGAACCTGATGGGTGAAGCCTTGCGCGACGCCCTCGACCCGACCAGCGGCTCGAGCCGGGTCTGAGAGGAAGTGCAGGAATGAGCGAACCGATTCTCTCGGTCAAGGACCTCAGCGTCGCCTTCGACACCGAAGCGGGCCGCGTGCAGGCCGTCCAGGACCTCAGCTACCAGGTACGTCGTGGTGAAGCGCTCGCCATCGTGGGCGAATCGGGATCCGGGAAGTCCGTGAGCTCGCTCGCCGTGATGGGCCTGCTCCCCAAGGGGGCGCAGATCAGCGGCGACATCGAGCTCATGGGCAAGAAGATCTTCACCATGAGCGACCGTCAGCTCTCGGACCTGCGCGGCGACACCATCTCGATGGTCTTCCAGGATCCGCTGTCGGCGCTGACGCCCGTGTACCGCATCGGCGATCAGATCTCCGAGGTGGTGCGTATCCACCATCCCGAGGTCAGCAAGCAGAAGGCCTCCGAGCGGGCGATCGAGCTCCTCGAGGCCGTGGGGATCCCCGAACCGAGGCGTCGTGCCCAGCAGTACCCGCACGAGTTCTCCGGCGGCATGCGCCAGCGCGTCATGATCGCCATGGCGATCGCCAACGAACCCGAGCTGATCATCGCCGACGAGCCGACCACCGCCCTGGATGTCACCATCCAGGCGCAGGTGATGGCGCTGCTGAAGTCCGCCCAGGAGATGCTCGGTGCGGCGACCATCCTGATCACCCACGACATGGGCGTGGTCGCCGGCTTCGCCGACCGCGTCCTGGTCATGAAGGACTCCCGCCTGGTCGAGACCGGCGACGTCGAGCAGATCTTCTACGAGCCGCGCGAGCAGTACACGCGCGATCTGCTCTCTGCCGTGCCGCGGATCGACCAGGGAGCCGATTCGGAATCCCGCAGTGTGGCCGGTTCGGCGATGCGCACGGTCGCCGAGGTCGCCACGAGTGACGACACGACCCCGCGTGAGCAGCGCCCCACGGTCCTCGAGGTCGAGGACCTCCACCGCGTCTACCCGATCACCAAGGGCGCCGTCGTGCGCCGCAAGGTGGGGGAGCAGCGTGCCGTGGACGGGATCTCCTTCGACATCCGCGAGGGGGAGTGCATGGCGCTGGTCGGGGAATCCGGCTGCGGGAAGACCACGACGCTGATGGAGATCATGCAGCTGCGCACGCCGCAGCAGGGCGAGATCCGCATCGACGGCAGGCCGACCGGTGGGCTCAGTCGGGCCGAGCGGGCGAAACTTCGCTCCGAGGTGACGCTCGTCTTCCAGGATCCGATGGCCTCCCTGGACCCCCGGATGCCGATCGGCGACATCCTCAAGGAGCCCATGCGCGTGCAGGGCTACAGCGCGCAGCGGATGAACGAACGCGTCGAATGGCTGCTGAAGACGGTCGAGCTGCGACCCGAGCACGCGTCCCGCTACCCGACCGAGTTCTCCGGTGGGCAGCGTCAGAGGGTCGGTGTGGCCCGGGCCCTGGCCTGCGATCCGAAACTGATCATCCTCGACGAGCCCACCTCCGCCCTCGACGTCACCGTGCAGGCCGGCGTGCTGGCGCTGCTCGCCGACCTCAAGACCCGTCTGGGCGTGTCCTACCTTTTCGTCTCGCACGACCTCTCCGTCGTGCGCCACATCTCCGATCGGATCTCGGTGATGCGCAAGGGGAGGATCGTGGAATCGGGACCCACGCATCAGGTCTTCGAGAACCCGCAGCACGAGTACACCAAGGAGCTCCTCGACGCGGTCCCGATCCCGGATCCGAAGGTCGCTCGTACGCGGGGTGGCACGGTGATCGACGCCGAGGCGTTCCAAGGGAACTCCCACGACGAGACCCCGTCGGAGCAGGGCAGCGTTCGAGCCTGAAGGGCCAGGTCGCGCGTCGAGTCCCTCGTAAAACGTTGCGAATGAATAACACCCTGTTCAGAACGCTGACCCGGTCGCCCGGCGTTCGTATGCTGAGCGTGCCTTGTGCGGCACGTCACGTCGGCCATCGGAGGTCGGGACGGGTGCCGAGGGGGATCTGACGAGCTGCTCCGAAAGTCTCGGGGTGCGCGCAAGAAGGAGAAACATATGCGATTCACGCGGCGTTCCATGCTCGGCGCGACAGCGCTGTCGGTGACGGGTGTGGCCCTCGTGGGCTGCAGCAAGGACACGGGTCAGGGCGGTGGGTCGGGAGGCGACTCGGGCAACGACTCCGTCGCCGCCGATGCCCTGGACATCAACGCCAAGGACCGCGGCGATCTCGGTGAGGGCGGTGTGCTGCGCCTGACGAACAATGCCTTCCCCGCGAACTGGAACAGGTACAGCCTGGACGGCAACGAGACGAACACCGCGCAGATGTGCGACGGCGTCCTCTACCCCCTGCTCGTGGTGTCGAACGAGAAGGGGGAGATCTCGGCGAACGAGGCGTGGGCGAAGCGCATCGAGCTGACCTCCGAGGATCCGCAGGTCATGGAGGTCGAGCTGCAGCCGGACATGAAGTGGTCCGACGGCACCCCGATCGACTACAAGTCGATCGAGAACGTCTTCACGGTCATGAGCGGGAAGAAGAAGGGGTACAACATCTCCTCCTCCGAGGGGTACAACTTGGTGGAGAAGGTCGAGCAGGGCAGCTCCGACCTGATCGCGAAGATCTCGTTCAAGTCCACGTACGCGGACTGGATGGGGCTCGCCGGCGTGCTGCCAGATTCTGCGGTGGAGAGCCCGCAGGCCTTCAACGAGGGCTACGTCAGCGAGCCCAAGGTCACCGCGGGCCCCTTCAAGGTGGGCAAGATCGACACCGCGAACAAGACCGTCCTGCTGGAACGGGACGACAACTGGTGGGGCGAGAAGCCCCCGCTGGACCAGGTCCTGTTCACCACGATCGAGGATCCCTCGGCGGCTGCGACCTCCTTCCAGAACGGTCAGCTCGATGCGATCGAGCCCTCTGTCCCCGCGGTGTACTCGGTGGTCAAGCCTCTGGTCGGGAAGGGCAACTCGCTGCGGAAGTCGGCGGGTCCGGAGTGGTCCCACATCACGCTCAACGGCTCCAAGGGGCGGCCGCTCGAGGACGTCAAGGTGCGCCAGGCGGTGTTCCGTGCGATCGACCGCCAGGAGGTCTTCCTCTCGGTGAACTCGACGATGCCCTACCCGAAGGACTTCCCGCCCCTGGGCAATCACATCCTGATGCCCAACCAGGACGGGTACAAGGACAACTCGGGAGATCTCGGCAAGCACGACGTCGATGCCGCGAAGAAGCTCCTCGAGGAGGCCGGCTACACGTTCGAGGGCGAGGAGGCGACCAAGGACGGCAAGCAGCTCGAGCTCACCTACGTCTACAACGACGGCTCGAAGACCAACGAGGCGGTCGTCCCCGTGGTCGAGGAGGCGCTCAAGGCCGTCGGCATCAAGATGAAGGTGCAGAAGGTGCCGCCGACGGATCTCTTCTCCAAGTACATCTCCCAGGGGGACTACGACCTCACCCTGTTCGGATACACCGGGGGCGTCCTGCTGTCCGGTAACGACGGTGTCTGGAAGCAGAAGGGCGAGAGCAACTACGCCAAGGTCGGCAGCAAGGAGATCGACGACCTCGTGGGCAAGGCCTCGGCCGAGATCGACGAGGCCAAGCGCCTGGACCTGGTGAACGAGCTCGACGCGAAGCTCTGGGAGATCGCCGGGCTGATCCCGCTGTGGCAGTCCTACAGCTTCTGGGTGCAGAACGACGATCTGGCGAACTTCGGTGCCCGCGGGTTCAAGGATCTCGACTGGACCCTCGTCGGCTATGTGAAGGGCTCCGACAAGCTCAAGGGCTGATCCGGCACCTCCTGACCGACGCTGAGCAGGGTCGTCCCGCAGCCGCGGGGCGACCCTGCTCAACGTCTGCGCCCGCAGCGTCCGCCCCCACTCGTACCCTGGCACCATGCGCATCCTGCAGCTGACGGACACCCACCTCTACGGGGACCCCGCCGCCCGCCACTACGACCGCATCGACACCGGCGCCGCTCTGCGCGCCGTCCTCGCCCGGCTCGAGGGCCTCGAGGGCTTCGACGCCGTGGTCCACACGGGCGACGCCTCGGACGACGGCACCGCCGCGAGCTACCGGCTGCTGCACGAGATCCTCGACCCCTTCGCGGCCTCCCTCGGTGCGCCGCTCATCGTCACCATGGGCAACCACGACGTCCCTTCTTCCTACGCCGAGGTCGCGGGTCCCGGCGATCACGGCGGGCCGTTCCAGGACCGGGTCCACGACCTGCCCACGGGCGGGCGCGTAGTCGTCCTCGATTCGAGCGTCCCCCGCGCGGGGTACGGCCATCTCGAGCCCGAGCAGCTCGCCTGGCTGCGCGAGGTCATGTCCATCCCGGCCGCCGGAGCGGAGGCGGGCGACGGGGGAGCGGGCACCGTGCTCGCGATCCACCACCCGCCGCTCGTCGCCGCGACCCCGTTGCTGCGCGGCCTCGACCTCGACGGCCTCGACGAGCTCGCCGAGATCCTGCGCGGTAGCGACGTGCGGGCGGTCCTCTCCGGCCACTACCACCACGTGATGCGCGGCAGCATCGGCAGCGTCCCCGTGCTCGTCGGCCCCGGGATCACCAACATCGTCGACCCCCTCGCCGTCGGCGGCACGGAGCGCGCCGACGCCCGCTCGGGCGCCCAGATCGTCGAGATCGACGAGGGGTCCGGCGCCGACTCCGTCCGGGCCTGGAGCACCGAGTGGACCAGCGCCGGCGACGATGCCGCGGACCCCCATCTGCCGGTCTACGAATTCGGCCCCGAGCGGGTCGCGGGCATCCTCGCGGCAGCCGGACGCTGAGGCGTCTCCGCCCTGGGTGAACGGGCCGTCCCCAGGGTTAGCACTCGTGTTGCGTGAGTGCCAGCGGGGGTCCTAGAGTGGGCGCGTTGGCAGTCATCGGCCGAGAGTGCCAGATGGCCGCCGCGACCGGGTTCCCCCGGGTCGGCACCGCGACGACGACCAGGACCGGGAACCCGTCCCACAACTCACGTCGAGTCTTAGAACACGAAGGAGTGAGCCGCATGTCGGTCTCCATCAAGCCCCTCGAGGATCGCGTCGTCGTCCAGCCCACCGAGGCAGAGCAGACCACGGCTTCCGGTCTGGTCATCCCCGACACCGCTCAGGAGAAGCCCCAGGAGGGCACCGTCGTCGCCGTCGGCGAGGGCCGCTACGACGACAAGGGCGCGCGCATCCCGGTCGACGTCAAGGTCGGCGACAAGGTCGTCTACTCGAAGTACGGCGGCACCGAGCTGAAGTACTCGGGCGAGGAGTACCTGATCCTGGGCTCCCGCGACATCCTCGCCGTCGTCGAGAACTGAAGGGCCTGATTCCTTTGGCAAAAGAGATCATCTACGACGAGGACGCACGTCGCGCCCTCGAGCGCGGTGTCGACAAGCTCGCCGACACCGTCAAGGTGACGCTGGGCCCCAAGGGCCGCAACGTCGTGCTGGACAAGAAGTGGGGCGCCCCCACGATCACCAACGACGGCGTGACCATCGCCCGCGAGATCGAGCTCGAGGATCCCTACGAGAACCTCGGCGCGCAGCTCGCGAAGGAGGTGTCCACCAAGACGAACGACGTCGCCGGTGACGGCACCACCACCGCGACGGTCCTCGCCCAGGCCCTCGTCCACGAGGGTCTGCGCAACGTCGCCTCGGGCGCTGCTCCGGCAGCCCTCAAGCGCGGGATGGAGACCGCCGTCGAGGCCGTCTCCAAGAAGCTCGGCGAGGTCGCGATCGAGGTCTCGGACAAGGACCAGATCGCGAACGTCGCCTCCGTCTCCAGCCAGGACCGCGAGATCGGCGAGCTCCTCGCCGAGGCCTTTGACAAGGTCGGCAAGGACGGCGTCATCACCGTGGAGGAGTCCTCCACCACGGCGATGGAGCTGGACTTCACCGAGGGCATGCAGTTCGACAAGGGCTACATCTCCCCGCACTTCGTCACCGACGGGGACCGCCAGGAGGTCGTGCTCGAGGACGCCCTCGTCCTGCTCAACCAGGGGAAGATCTCGGCCGTGGCCGACATCCTCCCGCTGCTCGAGAAGGTCGTCGAGTCCGGCAAGCCGCTCTTCATCATTTCCGAGGACGTCGACGGCGAGGCCCTGTCCACGCTGGTCGTCAACAAGCTGCGCGGCGCCTTCAAGGGTGCTGCCGTCAAGGCCCCGGCCTTCGGCGATCGTCGTAAGGCGATGCTGCAGGACATCGCGGTGCTCACCGGCGCCCAGGTCGTCACGCCGGATCTCGGCCTCGACCTGAAGTCCGTGGGGACCGAGGTCCTCGGCCACGCCGGTCGCGTCGTCTCCACCAAGGACACCACCACCATCGTGGGCGGTGCCGGTGACGACCAGGCCGTGGCGGACCGGGTCGCGCAGATCCGCTCCGAGATCGAGGCGACCGACTCCGACTGGGACCGCGAGAAGCTCCAGGAGCGCCTCGCCAAGCTCGCCGGCGGCGTGTCCGTCATCAAGGTGGGCGCCCACACGGAGGTCGAGCTCAAGGAGAAGAAGATGCGCATCGAGGACGCGGTCTCCGCGACTCGTGCGGCCATCGAGGAGGGCATCGTGGCGGGCGGCGGCAGCGCCCTCGTCCAGGCGTCCTCCGCCCTCTCCGAGGACCTCGGGCTGACGGGCGACGAGCTGGTCGGCGCCCGCGCCGTCTCCAAGGCACTCGTCGAGCCGCTGCGCTGGATCGCCGAGAACGCGGGCCTCGAGGGCTACGTCGTGGTCGAGAAGGTCAAGGAGTCGTCCATCGGCACCGGCCTGAACGCTGCGACCGGCGAGTACGTCGACCTCGTCGGCGCGGGCATCATCGACCCCGTCAAGGTCACCCGCAGCGCACTGCGGAACGCGGCGTCGATCGCCGCGCTCGTCCTGACCACCGAGACCCTCGTGGTCGAGAAGAAGGACGAGGACGAGGAGGACTGACCCTCCCCGCCCCTGCGCGACGCCCCGTCGGTTCGATCCGGCGGGGCGTCGTGCGTTCCTGGGCACGGCGTGCTCCCAGAAAAGGGGGTGGCGGACCGTAGAATCGGACATCATCAGCACGAGCCGTCACCAGGCGTGATCAGCACGCATCGTGACCCGGACCGGAGGGAGTGCCGTGGACGTCGACCGCCCGGACGCGGCCTCGCCGCGGGACGAGAGCACGACCCCACGCGCCCCCGAGGCAGTGCCCGAACGGGTCTACGGTCCCGCCGCCAGCGGAGTCATCGGCACGCTCATCACCGCGGTGCTGTGCGCCGGGGTGCTCGAGTTCCTCGTGATCACCAGCTTCCTCGGTCAGCACCTGTGGGCCGATCCTCGGCTCGGCCGGGACTTCATCGTCACCCTCCCTCTGCTGATCTGGTTCCTGGTGCTGGTCGCGACGCTCGCCTGGGCGCTGCGGACCCTCACGATCTGGCTGCAAGTCGACGAGCACGGCTTCCGACTGCGCGGCCTGTGCCGGCGCACCCGCGCCGCCGACTGGACGGACGTCGGCCGCGTCGTCGCGATCCGCGACATCCGCCGGCCCGGCACGGCCGCCGAGCTCCTGGACTCCGGCTCCATGTTCGACGCCCTCGAGCTCCTGCGGGAGGACGGCACGCGCCTGGCCGTGGTCTCCGGACGAGTGTTCGGCCCCCGCGCCCAGCTCGAGACGCTCCGCCGGGCACGCGGCGCGGACGTCCCCATCGAGCAGATCGAGACGGTCACGGTCGAGGAGCTGCGTCGCACGCACCGTGACTGGGTCTCGCCGGCCGAGGTCCACCCGAACCTGGTGCTCGCCGGCCCGGTGCTCTTCTACCTCGCCCACAACGCGCTGACCTTCGCGATCTGGGGCCTGTGATGGGCCGCGCCGCGCGGCGCCGGGAACGACGGGCCGCCCCGCCCCTGGCCCAGCGGGGCGGACTGGACCCGATCCGCTGGCGGATCGGCCCCGAGAGCGCCCTCGCCGGCACGCGCGCGCTCGAAGCCCTCGCCGGGCGCTACCCGGCCCTCCTGGACCCCGCGGCGACCACGCTCGAGGAGCGCTTCGCCGCGGGGGACGTGGTCCGACCGGACGGCGCCCCCTGGCGGGCGGAGGATCCCGTCGTGCCCGGTGACGAGCTGTGCTTCCACCGGGAGCTGCAGGACGAGGAGGTCGCCGGCGAGGACCCGCCGATCCTCCTGAGGGATGCCCATCTGCTCGTCATCGACAAGCCGCACGAGATGGCGACCATGCCGCGCGGGGTGCACGTGCTCTCCAGCGCACTGGTGCGACTGCGCCGCTCGACGGGCCTGGAGGACCTCACCCCGCTGCACCGCCTGGACCGCCGCACGGCGGGCGTCCTCGCCTTCGGGGTCGTGCCCGCAGAACGCTCGGCCTATCACGGCCTCTTCGCCCGCGGAGAGGTGGCCAAGACCTATCTGGCGAGGGTGGAGCTGAACGCCGGCACAGGGATCCCGCACAGTCCGGGGGAGCGCTTCACGATGCACGACCGCCTGGAGAAGACCCGCGGGGACCTGCGCACCCGCGCCGTGCCGGGCGAGCCGAACGCGCTCACCGAGGGCGAGGTCCTCGAGGTCGACGCGCAGGGGGAGAGGGCCGTCGTGCGCCTGCGCCCGCGCACCGGCCGCACACACCAGCTGCGCGCCCAGCTGTCCCTGCGCTCGGCCCCCATCGTGGGGGACGAGCTCTACTCGCCGGCCGCTCCCGGCGAGGCAGCGCTGGCCCTGCTCGCCCAGGAGCTCGCCTTCACGGACCCCGTCACCGGGACGCAGCGCTCCTTCCGCAGCGATCGGGCGCTGCCGTGAGCGCACCCGCTCCGCGCCGCACCCGCCGCCACGGCCGACAGGTCGTCGGCCCCACCCTGCGTGCCCGCTACCTGCCCGGGGCCCTGATCGGCGTCCCGCTGCTGGCGCTCCTGCTGGGCACCTTCCCCGCGGCGGGCATCGAGCAGTGGCGAGCAGTGCGCCTGCGCGCGGGCCACGACGGCCCGCTGCTGCGCGTCCTCGAACCAGGCCTCGTGCAGTTCCTACTCGGTGCCCTGCTGGTGTGGGCGCTCGTCGCGCTGTGGGCCCTGGTGCCGTTGCTGATCACCCACCGCACGGTCCACCTGGACCCCGACGTCGCGACGCTGCATCGCATCCGGCGCCTGCGCATCGTCGAGTCCCGACCTCTGCACGAGGTGGTGCGCGTGGAGGCGGACGCCGAACGCGGAGGGATCGGCGTCATCACCTTCGCGGACGGCGCCGAGTGGGTCGTGCCCGAGAGCGGCTGGGACACGGCCTCCTTCGACGGCTTCCGCGCCCTCCAGGTCCTTGCCCAGCTCCCCGTGCAGCCGCCGCGCGGGGAGGTGATCGCCGCGCACCGGCGTGCTCACCGCATCGGCCGGGACAGGGAGTCCGCCGAGCGGATCGGCATGCCCTGGCAGCGCGCCTACGACGACGACCCGTCGGCCTTCCTCGCCGAGTTCGACCGGCGCCGACGCGTGCTCGGCGGCAAGGAGCCCCCGCGTCCCGGGGACCTCGTGCGCGAGGGGCGAGCGCGAGGGCGCGGACGGGACGCCTGAGAGGCCCAGCCGGGCCGCGAGCGGTGCCCGGCGATCCGCCCCGGGGTGGCCGGTCCCACGTCCCACGCCCTGCCGGAGCCCCCTGGCCGCCGAGTAGCATCGGTGCATGACGAGTGCGGATCCCTTCGGTTTTGTCGGCCTGACCTATGACGACGTCCTGCTGCTCCCGGGCGAGACGGACGTGATCCCCTCCGAGGTCGACACCTCGAGCAGGCTCACCCGGGAGATCACCCTGCGGGTGCCGCTCGCGAGCGCAGCGATGGACACCGTCACCGAGTCGCGGATGGCGATCGCCATGGCCCGCCACGGCGGCATCGGCATCCTGCACCGCAACCTCTCGATCGAGGACCAGGCCCACCAGGTCGACCTCGTCAAGCGCACCCAGACCGGTCGCATCTCCAACCCCGTCACCATCGGCCCCGACGCCACCCTCGAGGACTTCGACTCCACCTGCGGGCAGTACCGCGTCTCGGGCCTGCCCGTGGTCGACGGCGATCAGCGTCTGCTGGGCATCTGCACCAACCGCGACCTGCGCTTCATCCCCGTCGCCGACTGGGCGAGCACCCGGGTGCGCGACGTCATGACCACCGAGCTGTTCACCGCGCCCAGCGACGTCTCCCAGGAGGAGGCCACCGCCCGTCTGCGCGCCAACAAGCGCGAGCGGCTCCCGCTGGTCGACGGCGACGGACGCCTGACCGGCCTCATCACCGTCAAGGACTTCGTGAAGTCCGAGCAGTTCCCCGACGCCTCGAAGGACGCCGAGGGCCGCCTGCTGGTCGGCGCCGGCGTCGGCTTCTTCGGGGACTCCCTGGACCGTGCCGCCGCACTCACCGAGGCCGGCGTCGACGTGCTGGTGGTGGACACCGCCAACGGCCACGCCCGCCTCGCTCTCGAGATGATCCGCCGGATCAAGACCGACCCCGCCTTCGCGGGCGTCCAGGTGATCGGCGGCAACGTCGCCACCCGCCCGGGTGCCCAGGCCCTCGTGGACGCGGGCGCGGACGCGGTCAAGGTGGGCGTGGGCCCCGGCTCCATCTGCACCACCCGTGTGGTCGCCGGTGTCGGCGTCCCGCAGGTCACCGCCATCCACGAGGCCTCCAAGGCCTGCGGCCCCGCAGGCGTCCCGCTGATCGGCGACGGCGGCCTGCAGTACTCCGGCGACATCGCCAAGGCGCTCGTGGCCGGCGCGGACACCGTCATGCTCGGATCGCTGCTCGCGGGCACCGAGGAGTCCCCGGGCGAGATCGTGCTGGTGGGCGGCAAGCAGTTCAAGTCCTACCGCGGCATGGGGTCGCTGGGCGCGATGGCCTCGCGCGGCAAGAAGTCCTTCTCCAAGGATCGCTACTTCCAGGCCGACGTCGAGAGCGACGACAAGATCGTGCCCGAGGGCATCGAGGGGCGTGTCTCCTACCGCGGGCCGCTCGGCACGGTGATCCACCAGCTCGCCGGCGGACTGCACCAGTCGATGTTCTACGTCGGCGCGACCTCGATCGACGAGCTCAAGGAACGCGGCAACTTCGTGCGCATCACCCCGGCCGGGCTCAAGGAGTCCCATCCCCACGACATGGCCGCGATCATGGAGGCGCCGAACTACACGGCGAACTGACGGGTCGGGTGGGCTGCTACTCGGCCCGGGCCGCGGGGTCCGCGTCGCCGGAGTGCTCGTAGCCGATCAGCCACAGCACCCCGAAGCGGTCGCGGACCTGCCCGTCGGAGGCGCCCCAGGGGCGACGCTGCAGATCGTCGACGACCTCCCCCTCGGCCGCGAGGTGCGCGAACCAGGTGCGCAGCGTGGTCGGGTCCGCGGTGCCCAGCAGGGCGAACATCAGCCCCTCCAGCCGCAGCGGCCGCTCGTTCGCCGAGTCCGAGGCGTACAGCTGGACGGGGCCGTCCAGCTGGGCGTGCGCGACGGCATCGGCGGGCAGGTCCTCGCGCTCCATCTCGGCGGCCGTGGAGACGCTGAGCTCGCCCCCGAAGACCTCTCGGTAGAACTCGAGGGCCTCCCGGGCGGTGCCGGGGAAGAACAGGTACGGGGTCGGTGCGCTCATGCGCCCCGACCCTACTCCGCACGCCTGTCAGGGCGTCCACGGACCGTGTCCGGCGTGCACTCGTCCGTCCGCCCGCCCGCATAGGGTGGACGCCATGACCACCGCCTGGATCGACGCCCCGCTGCTGGGCTTCGACACCGAGACCACCGGCACCGACGTCGCCCGTGACCGCATCGTCACCGCGGCCCTCGTGCACTCCACGGGAGCGGGGCGCGAGAACGAGACCATCGCGACCTGGCTGATCGACCCCGAGATGGAGATCCCCGAGCCTGCCCGCAAGGTCCACGGCATCTCCACCGAGCACGCCCGGGAGCACGGCATGTCCGCCGCCGCGGCGCTCGAGGAGGTCGCCGCGATGCTCGCCCAGGCCCTCGCCGCGGACGTCCCGATCGTCGCCTTCAACGGCAGCTTCGACCTGCAGATCCTCGAGAACGAACTGCGCCGCCTGGGCCTGCCCACCCTCGCCGACCGGCTCGGTCACGACATCGCGCCGATGCTCGACCCGCTCGTGATCGACCGCGGCGTGGATCGCTTCCGCAAGGGCAAGCGCACGCTCAGCGCCCTCATGGAGCACTACTCGATCGTGACCGACGGGCGGCTCCACACGGCCGACGTCGACGTCTCGGGCACGATCGACGTGCTGCGCGCCCAGGTCGTGGCCTTCCCGCAGCTGCGCGCGTCGGTCCTCGCAGACCTCCATCAGCAGCAGATCACGTGGCATCGCGACTGGGCGCAGAACTTCAACGACTTCCTGCAGAAGAAGGGCAAGACGCCCGACGTGCCGCTGACCTGGCCGCTGTGAGAGTCGCGGGTAGACTGCCACGGTGATGAGCGAGATCGAGATCGGCCGGAACAAGCGCGGACGCCGCGGCTACAGCTTCGACGACGTCGCCGTCGTCCCCTCCCGGCGCACACGCGACCCCGAGGACGTCTCCACCGCCTGGCAGGTGGACGCCTACCACTTCGAGCTCCCGATCTTCTCGGCGCCGATGGACTCGGTGGTCTCCCCGCAGACCGCGATCGCCCTGGGCCGCGCGGGCGGGCTCGGCGTGCTGGACCTCGAGGGTCTGTGGACCCGTTACGAGGACCCGACGCCGCAGCTGGAGCGGATCACCGCCGCCAGCGAGGCCGAGGTGACCGACGTGCTGCGCGAGGTCTACGAGCAGCCCATCGACCCCGAGCTGATCACCGAGCGCATCCGCGAGCTGCGCGAGGCCGGGGTGACGGCCGCCGGCGCGCTCTCCCCGCAGCGCACGCAGGAGCACTGGCGCACCGTGGTGGACGCGGGCGTCGACCTGTTCTTCATCCGCGGCACCACCGTCTCCGCCGAGCACGTCTCCTCCGGGCGGGAGCCGCTGAACCTCAAGCGCTTCATCTACGAGCTCGACGTGCCCGTCATCGTGGGCGGCTGCGCGACCTACACGGCCGCCCTCCACCTCATGCGCACGGGTGCCGCCGGCGTCCTCGTCGGCTTCGGCGGCGGCGCCTCCCACACCACGCGCGAGACCCTGGGGATCCAGCTCCCGCTCGCCAGCGCGGTGGCCGACGTCGCCGCCGCCCGCCGCGACTACATGGACGAGTCCGGCGGCCGCTACGTGCACGTCATCGCCGACGGCGGCCTGGGCCGCAGCGGCGACCTCGTCAAGGCGATCGCCTGCGGGGCCGACGGCCTGATGGTGGGCGCCGCCCTCGCCCGCGCGGAGGAGGCCCCCGGCCGCGGGTACCACTGGGGCAGCGAGGCGCACCACCCGACGCTGCCGCGCGGCCACCGCGTGGAGGTCGGCACCGTCGCACCGCTGGAGCAGATCCTCTTCGGCCCCGGCCTGAACGCCGAGGGCACCACCAACCTGGTGGGCGCCCTGCGCCATGCGATGGCGACCACCGGGTACACGGAGCTCAAGGAGTTCCAGCGCATCGAGGTCGTCACCACCAGCTGAGCGAGGTGCCGGCATGGAGCACACGACGACGCTCACCCGCGGCGGGATCACGCTGCGCCCGCTGAGCACCGAGGACGCCCCCGCGTTCCGCGCCCTCGCGGACGCCGGGAGCTGGGCCGGCATGTCCGACCCGCTGCCGGCGGACGACGCCGCCATGGCCTCGCACCTGTCGGGTCTGATCGAGCGCCCGGACGCACTGTGCTTCGCCGTGGAGAAGGACGGGCGGCTGGTCGGCCGCACCACCTACTACGACCTGGTGCCGCGACTGCGCGTCGAGATCGGCAACACCCTGTACGCCCGTGAGGCCTGGGGGAGCGAGGTCAACCCGACCTGCAAGCTGCTGCTGCTCGAGCACGCCTTCGCCGCCGACGGCCTGGGCGTGGGCCGCGTCGCCCTGCGCTGCGACCACCGCAACACCCGCTCGCACCGGGCGATCGCCCGGCTCGGCGCCCGCTTCGAGGGCACCCTGCGCGCGTTCCGGCCCGCGGCCGACGGCACGATCGCCGACGTCGACTACTTCTCGGTGCTCGCGGGCGAGTGGCCCGCGGTGCGCGAGGGCCTGGAGGCACGGCTCGCCCGCTGAGGCGGCGTGGCCTCAGCCCCGTGCGGCGGCCAGGGCCTGCTGGGCGATCTCGAGCTCCTCGTCGGTGGGGACGATGAGGACGCGCACGGGGGAGTCCTCCCGGGAGATCGTGCGCACCCCGGGGACGCGGCGGGCGTTCTCCTCCGGGTCCAGGAGGATCCCGAACTCCTCGAGACCCGAGAGGGCGCGCTCGCGGACCTCGGGGACGTTCTCGCCGATGCCGGCGGTGAGGGTGATCGCGTCCAGGCCGCCCAGGGTGAAGGCGTAGGCGCCGATGTACTTGCGCAGGCGGTGGACGTAGACCTGCATGGCGAGCTCGGCGCTCTCGTCGCCGTTGCGGATCGCCTCGGTGATGTCACGGAAGTCGCTCATCCCGCACAGGCCCTGCATGCCCGAGTTCTTGTTCAGCACCGTGTCGATCTCGTCGATGCTCATGCCGGCGCTGCGGTGCAGGTGCGCGTACACGCTGGGGTCGATGTCGCCGGTGCGGGTGCCCATGACCAGGCCCTCGAGCGGGGTCAGGCCCATCGAAGTCTCCACCGGCCTCCCGCCCGAGATCGCTGAGGCCGACGCCCCGTTGCCCAGGTGCAGCACGATCTGACGGATCCCGGCGGGGTCCTTCCCCTCCGCGGCGAGGAGCCGCGCGACCTCGCGGGAGACGTACTGGTGGCTGGTGCCGTGCGCACCGTAGCGGCGGATCCGGTACTCGTCGGCCACCCCCTTGTTCAGGGCGTAGGTGCGGGCGGTGGCCGGCAGGTCCGCGAAGAAGGCGGTGTCGAAGACCGCGACGTGGGGGATGCCCGGGAGCATGCGGCGGGCTGCGTCGATGCCGTCGACGGCCGGCGGGTTGTGCAGGGGTGCGAGCGAGCTCAGGTCCGAGATCTGGTCGCGCACCCACGAGTCGATGAGGGTGGGAGCGGAGAACCGCGCGCCGCCCTGGACCACACGGTGGCCGACCGCGACCACGTTCGCGTCGGCGAGGGCCAGCCCGACCTGGTCGAACAGGGAGGTCACCACGCGCATCGCCTCGACGTGGTCGGGCACCTCGCCCTGGTGGGCGCCGTAGGCGTCGCCCGCGGTGATCCGGCCCATGCCCTGGTCCAGCCCGATGCGCTCGATGATCCCCGCGGCGAACACCTGGTCGGCGTCCGGGTCGAGCAGCTGGAACTTCAGGGAGGAGGACCCGGAGTTGACCACCAGCACCGTCGCGGTGTCGGCGGCCGGTGTGGGGGCGCCCTCCTCGGCGGCGTCGGAGGAGCCGGCGGCGCCGGTGGGGCCGGTGACGGGGGAGGTGCTCATGCCTGGTCCTTCGGCTGCTCGGAGGTGGGGGCCTGGGCGTCGGCCGCCTGGGCCTGGATCGCGGTGATCACGACCGTGTTGATGATGTCGTCCACGAGCGCGCCGCGGGAGAGGTCGTTGACGGGCTTGTTCAGTCCCTGCAGGACCGGCCCGATCGCGATCGCCCCGGCGCTGCGCTGCACGGCCTTGTAGGTGTTGTTGCCGGTGTTGAGGTCGGGGAAGACGAAGACCGTCGCCCGCCCGGCGACCGCCGAGTCCGGCAGCTTGGTCTGGGCGACCGAGGCGTCCACGGCGGCGTCGTACTGGATCGGTCCCTCGACGTCGAGCTCGGGGTGCTGGGAGCGCACCGTCCCGGTGGCCTCGCGCACCTTGTCGACGTCGGCTCCGGAGCCCGAGCTGCCGGTGGAGTAGGAGAGCATCGCGATCCGCGGCTCCACGCCGAACTGGCGGGCGGTCTCGGCGGACTGCACCGCGATGTCGGCGAGCTGCTCGGCCGTGGGGGCGGGGTTCACGGCGCAGTCTCCGTAGACCAGCACGCGGTCCTGCAGCGCCATCAGGAACACCGAGGAGACGATCTTCGCCCCCGGCTTGGTCTTGATGATCTCGAAGCTGGGACGGATCGTGTGCGCGGTCGAGTGGACGGCGCCGGAGACCATGCCGTCGGCGCGTCCGGTCTGCACCATCATCGTGCCGAAGTAGGAGACGTCCTGGACCTTCTCCCGGGCCTGCTCGAGGGTCACGCCCTTCTTCGCCCGCAGCCGTGCGTACTCGGCGGCGAAGTCCTCGACCAGGTCGGGGTCCGACGGCGAGATCACGGTGGCCTCGGAGATGTCGTGGCCCAGCTGCGCGGCGCGCGAGCGGATCGTGGTCTCCTCGCCCAGCAGGACGAGGTCGGCGACGCCGCGGGCCAGGATCGCCTCGGCGGCGGCGAGGATCCTCGGTTCCTCGCCCTCGGGCAGCACGATCGTCTTCTTCTCCCCGCGGGCGCGCGCGAGCAGCTCGAACTCGAACATCATCGGGGTGACCACGTCGCTGCGGGTGACGTCCAGGGTCTCGAGCAGCTGCGACATCGGCAGGTGCTCGGCGACCGCGCGGCGTGCGGCGTCGAGCTTCTGGGGGCTGTCGGCCGTGAGGCGGCCGTGGGTGCCGGCGATCGCGACCGCCGCCTCGTACGTCGAGTCCTCGGTGGCGATGATCGGCAGGTCCTGCTGGACGCCCTCGATCAGCCGCGTCACCTCCGAGGGGATCTGGTAGCCGCCGGTCAGCACGATCGAGCTGAGGGCGGGGAAGGTGCCGGACTGCTGGGCGAGGAACAGGCCCGGCAGCAGGTCGTAGCGGTCGCCCGGGGCGATCACGGTGCAGTTCTCGGTGAGGCGCCGCAGCACGTTGGGAAGGCTCATCGCCGCCACCACGGTGCCCATCGCCACGCGCCCGAGCCATTCGGGGTTGCCCTGGACGAGGCTGCCGTTCACCGCGTCGGTGAGGGCCTGGACGGTGGGTGCCATGATCACGGGGTTCTCGGGGATCGTCGCGACCACCGTGCCCTCGGGGAGCCGCTCGGCGACGGCCCGACGGGTCGCGTCCAGCTGATCGGGGTCGGCGCGGTTGACCACCAGCGCGATCGGCACCGCGTGGTGGGAGGAGAACTCCTGCGAGCTGACCTGGGCGAGAGCCGCGACCTGGTCGGGGGTGCGGTCCAGGCCCGAGACCACGATCACCACGGGGGCCGACAGGTTCGCGGCGACCTCGGCGTTGAAGGAGAGCTCGGTGGGATTGGCGATGTCGTCGTAGTCCGAGCCCAGCACGACCAGGGCCGAGTAGCGGTCGGCGAGGGCGTGGTAGCGGCGCAGGATCTCCTCGTGGGCCTCCTCTGGGGCCGCGAGCGCCCGCTGCAGGTCGACCCCGAGGGCCTCCTCGTAGCCCTGATCGACCGCGGGATGGGAGGTCAGCAGATCGACCGAGGAGTCCCGGGTCTGGTCGGCCTTGAAGACCGGGCGGAACACCCCCACACGGTCGGAGCGGGCGGCGAGGGCCTCGAGCAGACCGAGCGCGACGCTCGACTTCCCGGTCATGCCCTCCGGACTGGCGACATACACGCTGTGCGACACGCCCCCAGGATAGGTGCACCGCCTGCGGATCCCCGGGGGAGTCATGTCACGTCCGTCCCCGGCTCCCGGGATGCTCCCACGTGCGCGCCCTACCATGGGCGCGTGCTCCGCGTCGCCCTCCGCCCCCGCTTCATGGGGCTGCTCGCCCTGATGGTGGTGGCGACGCTCGTCTGCGGGCTGCTGGCCACCTGGCAGTGGGACCGCGCGCATCGCGCCATGCAGCAGCAGAGCGCCGTGGATCGCAGCCTGGGCAGCATCCAGGACGTCGTCCAGCCCGGCGACGCGGTCACCAACTCGATCCAGGGCGGGATCGTCCGTGCCGAGGGCAGCTACGACCCCGACCAGCAGGTCCTCGTTCCCGGCCGTCGCATCGACGGCGAGGACGCCGTGATCGTCGTGACCGCGCTCCATGTCAGGACGGACGACGGCACCACCGCGCTGCTGCCGGTCGCCCGGGGCTGGGTCCCCGAGGAAGACGTCACCGGGAAGGACGGACAGCCCGACCCCGGGCGCGCACCGGCGCCGCCGAGCGGACGCGTGGACGTCAGCGGACGCCTCGAGGCCAGCGAGTCCGCGAGCCAGGGCATCGAGCACGGCATCGCCCAGGAGATCGCGACCCCGCTGCTGGTCAACGAGTGGGGAGAGCCGATGTACGCCGGCTACGTGGGCGTCGACCACGCGGCCGACGGGCTGCGGGCCATGCCCGCCGCCGAGTCCGCGTTCTCCACGGGGCTGAACTGGCAGAACCTCGGATACGCCCTGCAGTGGGTGCTGTTCGGCGGCTTCTTCCTGTACCTGTGGTGGCGCTCCGTGCGCACGGCGTACCTCGACGAGCTCGCCGAGCGCCGCGAGCGGATGCAGTCCCGCCTCGCCCTGGCAGAGGGTGAGGATCCCGTCGCCGCCCACGAGGACGACGACCATCCGACCGTCGGCCCTGCCGGGGCCGACCCGACCGTCAAGGGAGAGACCGGTGCCGACTCCGCGTCCACTCGATGAGGTGACCGCCCGCGCGTCCTTCGCGCGCTTCCGCTGGGCCGCGATCGCCGAGGGCATCGCCCTGCTGATCCTCGTGGCGATCATGGTGATGCGCTACGGCGTGTACGGCGGGGACCCCTGGTGGGAGTCCACCTCGGACCTGTGGTCGACGATCAGCAGCCGCTGGTCCCCGATCCACGGCGTGATCTACATGATCTACGTCGTCCTGGGCTTCGACCTGTGGATCAAGATGCGCTGGAAGCTCCCGCGCATGGTGCTGATCATGTTCTTCGGCGTGGTCCCCGTGCTGTCCTTCTTCGGCGAGCGCTACCTGCACTCCTCGATGGAGCGCGACCTCCGCCGCCGTCCCACGCTCCAGGACGCCGACGCCTCGGGCGCCGAGAGCTCCACCACGCGCGGTCCCGACACCGGGACCGGCGCGGCGGGCAGGGCCGACGGGACAGTAGACTGAAACGGTGACAGATACCGACGCCCGGCCCGTCCTCGTCGTCGACTTCGGCGCTCAGTACGCGCAGCTGATCGCACGCCGTGTCCGCGAGGCCCAGGTCTACTCCGAGATCGTTCCGCACACCGCCTCCACGCAGGACATCCTCGCCAAGGATCCGCGTGCGATCATCCTCTCCGGCGGCCCCTCCTCCGTCTACGCCGACGGCGCCCCGCGCCTGGACCCGGCACTGCTCGAAGCGGGTGTGCCCGTGCTGGGCCTGTGCTACGGCTTCCAGGCGATGGCCGCGGCCCTGGACGGCACGGTCTCGCCGACCGGTGTGCGCGAGTACGGCGCCACCCGGCTCGAGGCCGTGGACGCCGCCAGCGAGCTGCTGCACGAGCAGGACATCGACCAGAACGTGTGGATGAGCCACGGCGACTCCGTGACCGAGGCCCCCAGCGGCTTCAGCGTGGTCGCGACCTCGTCGGCCTCCCCGGTCGCAGCCTTCGAGGACCCGGACAAGCACCTCTACGGCGTGCAGTGGCACCCCGAGGTCGGTCACTCCGACCGCGGCCAAGAGGTGCTCGAGAACTTCCTCTACCAGGGAGCCGGGATCGCCCCCGAGTGGACCACCGGCAGCGTCATCGACGAGCAGGTCGCCCGCGTGCGCGAGCAGATCGGCGAGGGCACCGCGATCTGCGGGCTCTCCGGCGGGGTGGACTCCGCGGTCGCCGCGGCCCTCGTGCAGAAGGCCATCGGCGACCGTCTCACCTGCGTGTACGTGGACCACGGTCTGATGCGCCTGAACGAGTCCGAGCAGATCGAGAAGGCCTTCGGGGAGTCCACCGGCGGCGCGAAGCTCGTGGTCGTCGACACCGAGGAGCAGTTCCTCACGGCGCTCGAAGGGGTCACCGATCCCGAGCAGAAGCGCAAGATCATCGGCCGCGAGTTCATCCGCACCTTCGAGCGCGCCCAGGCCGACATCCTGCGCGAGCGCGGCGTCATCGAGGGCGAGGGCTCGCAGGCGCACACCTCGGCCGAGGGCGGCACCAAGACCTTCCTGGTCCAGGGCACCCTGTACCCCGACGTCGTCGAGTCCGGCGGCGGCGAGGGCGCGGCGAACATCAAGAGCCACCACAACGTGGGCGGCCTTCCCGACGACCTCTCCTTCGAGCTCGTCGAGCCGCTCCGCACCCTGTTCAAGGACGAGGTGCGCGCCGTGGGCGCCGAGCTCGGCCTGCCCGACGGCATCGTCTGGCGCCAGCCTTTCCCGGGGCCCGGCCTGGGCATCCGCATCATCGGCGAGGTCACCCGGGAGCGCCTGGACGTGCTGCGCCGGGCCGACGCGATCGCCCGCGAGGAGATGAAGGCCGCCGGGCTGGACCGCGAGATCTGGCAGTGCCCCGTGGTGCTGCTGGCCGACGTGCGGTCCGTGGGCGTGCAGGGCGACGGCCGCACCTACGGCCACCCGATCATGCTGCGCCCCGTCACCAGCGACGACGCCATGACCGCCGACTGGGCGAAGCTCCCCTACGAGGTGCTGGGCCGCATCTCCACCCGCATCACCAACGAGGTCGCCGAGGTCAACCGCGTGGCCGTCGACATCACGAGCAAGCCCCCGGGCACCATCGAGTGGGAGTGAGGCCGGGCCGGTGACGTCGCCGGGCGACGACCGGGTGGTGGCCGTCCGGCCGCGGCCGGGGCGCCGTCGTCGTCGGGCCGCCGTCGCCGGGGCGCCGTCATCGGGGCGCCACCTGGTCGCCGTGTCGGCGGCTTGTCGTCCGAGCCGTAGGCCGGCCGGGCCTCCGAGGGACTAATAGCGCATCATCTGCCATATATGGCAGATGATGCGCTATTAGTCCCTTCGCGGCCCGATCCGGACGCCGCAGCCGCGGGCGGGCCCGCCTACGCCTGGGCGTCGCTCACCCCTCAGTGCCCTCACTGCCCGCAGGCCCCGCAGCGCCCCCGCCGCCTACTCTCCCTCGACCCCCTCCGGCTCCAGGAGCCGCGAGGCGTGGGCCGAGGCGTCGGCGTGCCAGGACTGCGTGCGCTCGAACGTCTCCCAGCCCATCGACGTGTAGAGGCCGTCGGCGCCGGTGGGTGAGTCGGCGTCGACCTCGAGGTCGACGTGGTCGCGCCCGCGACGGGCGGCGTCGGCGATGGCGGCGTGCAGCAGGGCCTTGGCGACCCCGTGGCCGCGTGCGCTGCGGTGCACCCCGAGGTAGTCGAGGTAGGTGCCCTCGCCGAGGCTGCCGTGGGCGGGGGAGGTGGAGGCGACCAGACCGCCGGCGGGCAGCCAGCCGCCCTCGTCCTCCCCGTGGTCGACCTCGGCGATCCACCACAGGTCCCAGTCGGCCGTGCGGGGCGCCTCGAGCAGGCGCTGGGAGAACTCCGCGAAGGATTCGCGGTAGGAGCTGAAGTGGTCCGCGAAGGACTCCTCGAGCATCCGGTGCACGCTGCGCACGTCCTGGGCGAGAGGCAGGCCCGAGGGATGACGGTGCACCCGGCGCACGCGGACCGACGGACGCGGGGCGGGGAGCGACGTGGCCTCCTCCGCGCGGGTGGGCCGGCGCATGTGGAGCCAGGTGCGCACCTGCTCGAGCCCGCCGGCTGCGAGCTGGGCGGCGCCGTCGGTATCCCGTTCGTCGATGTCGGCGGTCAGCTGGGTGGTCTCGACGCCGCGATGGCGCGCGAAGGAGCCCGCGACCTCGAACGCCCAGGTCATCAAGGTGGATGCGAGCTCCTGGCGCACGGGCGCGTCCGGGGCGATCACCCACTGCAGATCGGTGCGCCCGCGGGCGCGGTCCTCCAGGGCGATCCAGGCCAGGGGTGCCGCCTCGAGCGATGCGGTGCCGTCGGCCTCGGCGGGGACGATCACCACCTGCCGACGGGACCACGAGTGCAGCCCGACCATGCGGGAGCGCAGGTCCTCGACGTCCAGCGGGGTCTCCGGATCGATGGTGTCCAGGTGCGCGCGCAGCAGGCCGGCGACCCCGTCGACATCGCTCTCGATCGGGACGCGGGAGGCCAGCGGGGCGCCAGGGGAGTCGGGGAGGCGAGGGGGGAAATGGTCGGTCAGCAGCACCGCCCTATCGTTGCACGATGCGTCGGCCTCCTCGGCCTCCTCGGCCGACCTGCCCCCGCTCTCGGGACGGCCCCGCCTCCCCGGGAGCACTGCGGGCCCCGCACCAGGAGAGGTGCGGGGCCCGCGTGCCGGGAGAGGCCGTGCTCAGCGGCTGGCGTGCCGGCCGTGCTGGGCGGGGCCCTCGGCCCGGTGGGACTGGCGGCGTGCCGCGCGCACGTCCTCAGCGCTCGCCTCGCCGTGCCCGTCAGCGTGCTCGCTGCCCCGGGACTGCTCGTCGGCGCTCTGGGGGCGGGCGCTCTGGCTGCGCGTCTCGTCCCGATCGGACCCGGCGCTGTCGCCTCGATGGGCGTCGCCCGAGACCGCAGCCGACTCCTCGTCCTCGCCGAGCGAGGACTCCGCGAGCGGCTCGGATCCGCCCACGGCCGCGAACTGGCCGGTGGTGGTGGCGGGCTCGTCGGCCACGTGCAGGGTGTCGCGCAGCGGCATCTGCTTGATGAACAGCGAGAGCAGCAGCGCGGCGAGCACGAAGGGCACCGCGGTGAGGAACACGTCGTGCATGGCGTCGCCCATGCCGCTGCGGATCGCCTCGGCCAGGAAGCCGGGGAGCTTCTCGAGCTTCGAGGGGTCCAGCACCGAGCTCTCGAGGTCGGAGGACTCGATGCCGCCGCCGCTCGCCTTCATCTGGGCGAGCTTGGCGAGGTCCTGCTTGGGCAGCGCAGTGATCTTGTCCTGGATCGCGGTGGACATCTGCGCGCTCATCACGGTGCCCAGCACCGCGGTGCCGATGGTGGAGCCCATGTTGCGGAAGAACTGCACGGCGGAGGTGGCGACGCCCAGCTCGTGCTGGTGCACGGCGTTCTGGACGACCAGCGTGTAGACCTGCATGCACAGGCCCAGGCCCAGGCCGATCACGACCATCGCCAGGGTCAGGTGCCACTGGGAGTCGCCGTAGGACATGGCCTGCAGCAGGTAGTACCCGACGGCGAGCACGATCCCGCCGGCGACCAGGAAGATCTTGTAGTTGCCGAGCTTCGAGATCAGGATGCCGACCACGATCGAGGTCAGGATCATCGCGACCGACAGCGGGATCAGGATCGCCCCGGAGTTCGTGGCCGAGACGCCGAGGACGCCCTGGGCGTAGACCGGGATGTAGATGATCGCGCCGAACATGGCCACGGCGATCGCGAACGAGGCGGCGACCGAGAGCGCGATGATCGGGCGCACCAGCATGTGGATCGGCAGCAGCGGCTCGGCGACCTTGTTCTCGATGATCACGAAGACGACGAGCAGCACCGCGGTGATCGCGTACATCCCGATGATCACGGGGGAGGACCACTCGTAGGAGGTGCCGCCCCAGGTGGTGGCGAGCAGCCCGACGACCAGGGCCGGCGTCAGCGTGATCATGCCCAGCAGGTCGACCTTGCCGCTCTTGGCGGTGTGCTCGAGGTGCAGGAACTTGAAGATGAAGATGAAGGCCAGCACCCCGATCGGCAGGGTGAGGTAGAAGAGGTAGCGCCAGCCGAAGCTGTCGGTGATCGAGCCGCCGATCAGCGGTCCCACCACGGAGGAGACGCCGAACACGGCGCCCATCAGGCCCTGGTACTTTCCGCGCTGACGGGGCGGGATGATGTCGCCGATGATGGTCTGGGACAGCGGCATCAGGGTGCCCATGCCCAGGCCCTGCACGGCGCGGGAGAAGACGAGGAACCAGAAGTTCTGGGACATCCCCGCGAGGATCGAGCCCACCATGAAGATGGCGAGACCGGCGAGGTAGAACCAACGACGACCGTAGAGGTCGGAGAGCTTGCCGACGATCGGCACCGCCACGGCGGAGACCAGCATCGCGGCGGTCGCGATCCAGTTGTAGTGGTCCAGACCGCCGAGCTCGGCGACGATGCGGGGCATCGCGGGGCCGACGATGGTCTGGGAGAGCGAGGCGACGAACATGCCGAGCATGAGGCCGGCGAAGACGAGCTTGCCGGACCGGTCGAGGCCGGTGAAGACCTGCTCATGCCCACCGGCGGTTGCGCCGGTGGTGCGCGGCGCGGCTGAGGTGGTGGAGGACAAGAAGACTCCTGGGTCCTGAAGGGGCGTTGGGTGGTGGCACGGGGCCGGAATGGGCAAAGCGCTCCGTCGGGCTTCGACCGGACAACACTACTGCGATTGCAGTCACTGCACAATTGCAGTGACTGCACTTTTCTCGTGAGGTCCGCTACGGTCGTCGCCGTGGACAGCTCCCCCTCCGACGCCCCCACAGGTGCGTCCGACGCCCGCGCGGGCACCCCCGACGCCCCGACGGACACGACCGACGCCACCGCCCCGGAATGCGGGCTGCGCGAGCGCAAGAAGCGCCAGGCCCGCGCCGCGATGCACCGCGCGGCGCTCGAACTGGTCGCCGAGCACGGCCTCGACGGCGTCACCGTCGAGATGATCGCCGAGCGCGCCGGGGTCTCGCCGCGCACGTTCTTCAACCACTGGGCGACGAAGGAGACCGCGATCCTCGGTCTCGTCATCGACAGCCCCGAGGAGTTCCACCGCCGTCTGCTGACCGAGTCACCCGAATCGACGCCGGAGCAGGCGCTGCGCCAGGTGCTCCGCGAGATCATCCAGGTCGCCCAGACCGACCTGGACGTCCGGGAGCTGAAGAAGGAGGTGCTGCGGCGCGAGCCGCAGCTGCACGCGGTCAACGCCGGGCGCACCCATCACATCCAGGCCGCCCTGGTCACGGCCTTCGAGTACCGGGTGCGTCAGGGTGCGGTCGCTCCCGACCGTATCCCGTCGGCCGACGACGAG
This sequence comes from Brachybacterium endophyticum, assembly GCF_003130585.1. GTDB lineage: Bacteria > Actinomycetota > Actinomycetes > Actinomycetales > Dermabacteraceae > Brachybacterium > Brachybacterium endophyticum. Next base: position 815,879 of record NZ_QFKX01000001.1, read on the forward strand.
GCAGCCGGGGCATTCCCCGAGGGCCTGGGGGACGGCGGACCCGAGCACGCCCGCGCGGTGATCGCCGTGCAGATGGGCTTCGCCCTCACCCGCAGCGCCTTCTCGCTCTCGATGGCCGGCGGCACCGAGGTGGTCGACGAGTTCGACCGGATCCTGCGGATGGTCGACGCCGGGGACGTCCGCATCTGAGGGACGTCCGCATCTGAGGAACGGCCGGCCCGCGCGGGTCGGCTCCGGTACGGCTCAGCGCACGAGCACGCCGTGGCCCGTCCGCCACCCGCGACCGTCGGCCAGACGATCGCCGACCACCTTCTCGAGCCGTGTGCGGCGGGGACGCCGGATCGCCTCGGCGGAGCTGCGGGCGTGGAAGACGAAGAAGGCCGCGCCCTCGTCGTCGGCGTGGGAGTCGACGACGGTGAAGCGGTCCACGAAGGCCCCGATGTTCGAGTCGTCCCCGAGTTCGTCGACCAGGACCCTGTTCATCAGCCACGAATCGCACGTGAACTCACGACCGAAGGCGGGCATGTTCTCGGGGGCGGCGCGCACCAGGTCCGGGTAGGCGGCGGGGAAGTAGCGCTCCGCCTGCTCGAAGGACGCCTCGACCTCGCCGGGATCCAGCGGGCCCGTCGCGGGGATGTGCACGCCGATCACGGAGCGGCCGTCGGCCGCCGACCGGTGCAGGTCGAACTGCAGCCTGGCGAGGTGCACGAGGCGCCCGCGCCAGTTCATCGCCGTCCACGCCACCTGGTGCAGTCCCAGCCGCCCGCCCGTGCTCGCCCGGTGCACACGCATCTGCTGGCCGAGGTCGGCGAGCACCAGCCAGGACAGCTCCTCGCCGAGTCCGCGCTCCGCGTGCCAGGCGCGGACCACGTCGGTCGAGGCCAGGTGCGCGAGGATCGCCACCAGGCCCTCCCCGGGCAGGACGCGCTCCTGCAGTGCGTCGTGGGCCGCGGCGAGCTCGGCCAGCGGTGCCGGCGGGACCTCGAGCCCGGCCGCGCGCAGCAGGTTCGCGGTGCGGGTGACGGCGGTCAGGATCGCTGCGTCCTCGAGCGCCCGCGGGAGCACGGCCTCGAGCTCGCTGCGGTCCTCGCCGGTGATCCCGAGGCGCGGCAGCAGGACCTCGAGCGACGCGGGGGAGAGGCGCTCGCGCACCTGCGCCTCGTCCAGCGCATCGGGTGCCGCCAGCCCCGTGCTGAGCGGAGCGGGGGCGGGTCTCGATGCGTCGTCGCGGGTCATGCCGGAAGCCTATGTCGTGAGTGGGCGCCTCCGCGGTCCCCGGCCCGCTACGATCGTCCCGATCCCAGCGCTGCGAGGAGGACCCATGACCGACGAGACCGTCCAGCCCGACGAGACCGCACCTGACCTCGACGAGAAGGCGACCGCCGTGCGCGACGCCTACGCCTTCGAGGGCACCCGGATCCACCTCGGCGCGCTGGTGCGCCACGACGAGCCCGACCCGCAGGTCCCCGTGAATCTCGCCCTGGGCATGCTGAACCGCCACGGCCTCATCGCCGGCGCGACCGGCAGCGGCAAGACCAAGACCCTGCAGGTCATCGCCGAGCAGGTCGCCGCCGCGGGGACCCCTGTCTTCGTCGCCGACATGAAGGGCGACCTCGCGGGCATCGCGGTGCCGGGTGAGGGCAGCGAGAAGCTGACCGCCCGCGCGAGGGCACGCGGGCAGGAGTGGACGGCGCGCGCCGGCACCACCGAGATCTTCAGCCTGGGCGGGCAGGGGGCCGGCATCCCGATCCGCACCACCGTGAGTGACTTCGGGCCGGTGCTGATGGCCAAGACCCTGGGGTTGAACGGCACCCAGGAGTCCTCGCTCAGCCTGATCTTCCACTACGCCGACACCAAGGGCCTGGGACTGCTGGACCTCAAGGACCTGCGCGCCCTCATCCAGTTCCTCACCGACGACGAGGAGGGCAAGAAGGAGCTCAAGGGGATCGGCGGTGTCTCGGCCGCGACCGCCGGGGTGATCCTGCGCGAGCTCACCGAGTTCGAGAATTCCGGGGCCGACGTCTTCTTCGGCGAGCCCGCCTTCGACACCAAGGACCTGCTGCGCACCGCCGAGGACGGGACCGGCATCGTCTCGTGCCTCGAGCTGCCCGACGTCGCCACCCGGCCCACGCTGTTCTCGACCTTCATGATGTGGCTGCTGGCGGACCTCTACCAGGACCTCCCGGAGGTCGGCGACGCGGACAAGCCGAAGCTCGTGTTCTTCTTCGACGAGGCGCACCTGCTGTTCAAGGACGCCTCCAAGGCGTTCCTCGAGCGGGTCGTCCAGACCGTCCGGCTGATCCGCTCCAAGGGCGTCGGCATCTTCTTCATCACCCAGACCCCCAAGGACGTGCCCGGCGACGTCCTCGCGCAGCTGGGCAACCGCGTCCAGCACTCCCTGCGGGCCTACACCCCGGAGGACGCCAAGGCGCTCAAGGCGACCGCCTCCACGTTCCCCCGCAGTGACGACGACCTGGTCGAGGTGATCCCGGCACTGGGCACCGGTGAGGCCGTGGTGACCGTGATGAGCGAGGACGGCGCCCCGACCCCGGTCGCGGTCACGGCGGTGCGTGCCCCCGAGTCCTCGATGAACCCGGCGCCCGCCGAGGCCCTCGAGAAGATCGTCGGCTCCTCGTCGCTCTCGGCCTACGCCGAGGTGGTCGATCGCGAATCGGCCTACGAGATCCTCGGCCGACGCGACGAGGGGGCGAGCGCCGGTGGCGGAGCGGGGGCCGACGCCGCGGGCGGCGCGCCGGCGGAGAGCGCACCGGCCCCCGAGCGGGCGGGGCCCGAGTCCGATGCGTCGGGGGAGGAGAAGCCCGCGCGCGCCTCGAAGTCCTCGAGGAAGGACGACGGGATCCTGGGCAACCCCGCGGTGCGGTCGTTCATGCGCTCGGCCGGCACCGCGCTCGGGCGCGAGATCACCCGGTCCCTGTTCGGCACCCGCCGGCGCCGCTGAGGTCGGCCCGGGAGCCCGGACTGCGTCTCACCAGAACCCGGGTGGCTTCTCACCAGAAGTAGCCGCGCCCCGCGCAGAAGGTCGCGACCTGCTGCGCGCTCAGCCACTGGCGCTGGGGGAGGGAATCCGAGAGCGTCGCACCGGCGGGATCGGCGATGCGCAGCGTGCCCTCGTCGGCGTTGTAGCCGTCGATGGTCAGGAAGTGCTGGACGTCCTTGTCGTTGCCGCCCCAGCCGGGGTACTCCCCGGGCAGCACCCACCAGTTCACAACCGTCGCGAAGCCGTTGTCGGCGTTGTTGGTGGCGCGCTGCCAGAGCAGGTCGGCGTCCTCCTTCGTCGCCGTCATCGACTCCATGAAGTGATCCGTGTAGGTCTTGTCGGGGGTGTGGGCGTTCAGGACGGGTGAGATCGCACCGAAGGTGGTGCCGTCGTCGGTCGTGCCGAGCTCTCCGGCGAGGGAGTCGGGGGTGGGGGCCTCGCCGCGGGCGCTGAGGGCGATTGCGACCGCCGTCGGCCCGCACCAGTAGAGGGTCGACTGCTGCTGCCAGGTGGTCGGCAGCAGCGTCTCGCCGGCGGCAGCCGTCGCGGTCGCGGCGGGGAGGAGGGTCGTCCCGGCGCCCAGAGCGAGGGCGCTGAGTCCGGTGGTGCGGAGAAAAGTGCGACGGTCCAGCATGGGGGCTCCTTCGGGGAGGGGATGCGCGCCCGTCGTTGTGACGCGACGCACACCACTGTAGGGCCGGGCATCCCCGCGCAGGACGGGAACGGCCCCCGGGGGATCCCCCGGGGGCCGTTCTCCTCGTGCGCGCCGAGCGGTGTCGGCGCCGGCGTCGGCGTCTGGTCCGCCCTACTTCTTGCCCTGGTTGGCGACGGCCTCGGCGGCGGCCTTCGCAGCCACCGGGTCGAGGTAGCGGCCGCCCTTCTCGAGCGGCCGGAAGTCCTCGTCGAGCTCGTAGACCAGCGGCTGGCCGGTGGGGATGTTCAGCCCCGCGATCTCCTCGTCGCTGATGCCGTCGAGGTGCTTGACGAGGGCGCGCAGCGAGTTGCCGTGGGCGGCGACCAGCACCGTCCTGCCCGCCTTCAGATCGGGCGTGATGCCCTCCTCCCAGTAGGGGAGGAAGCGCTCGACGACGTCCTTCAGGCACTCGGTGTGCGGCAGCTGCTCGCCCAGGTCGGCATAGCGGGGATCCTGGTCCTGGCTGAACTCGGTGCCGAACTCGATCTCGGGCGGCGGCACGTCGTAGGAGCGGCGCCAGGCCATGAACTGCTCCTCGCCGTACTTCTCGCGGATCTCCGCCTTGTCCAGACCCTGCAGGGCGCCGTAGTGGCGCTCGTTCAGGCGCCAGTCCCGGCGCACCGGGATCCAGTGGCGGTCGGCGGCGTCCAGCGAGAGGTTCGCCGTCATGATCGCGCGGCGCAGCAGAGAGGTGTGGACGACGTCGGGCAGCACGTCCTCGCGGGCCAGCAGCTCGCCGCCCGCGATCGCCTCGGCCTTCCCGGACTCCGACAGCGGCACGTCGACCCAGCCGGTGAAGAGGTTCTTCGCGTTCCATTCGCTCTCGCCGTGGCGGAGCAGCACGAGTGTGTAGGTCATGTCCCCAGCGTAATCCACCCTCTCGCCGTGAACCTGGTCGTGACCTCCTGTGCACTTGCTCTCCGGAAGTTCCAAGAGTCGTCCCAGCTGGCTACCATGGGAGAACCGGGCGCCCGGACGATGTCGACCGCCGCGCCGCCGCGACGCCCCGCGCGTCGCCTCCCTCTCACGAGCCGCGCCGAGGGTTCCTCTGCGCCGTCCGCGCGATCGCTTCCCTCGGGTGCCCGTCCACAGGACGGCCGACAGAGCGGAGCACAGCGTGCAGGATGCCGAGCAGACGACACCGAAGACCGTGGCGAGGGACCGCAGGGCCGCTGAGGGCCCGCGTGACGAGCGCCGCCCACCCTCGACGAGCGAGGAGATGCAGCGCGGTCCCACCGATCTGGGGCCCGCGGGCGGGATCACGGTCAACAAGGTCGTCCTCGGTGTCTCCTCCGCCGTCATCCTCGCGTTCTCGCTGTGGGCGATCCTGAGCCCGTCGGGTGCGCAGAGCACGCTCTCGGGGGTGGTCACCTGGATCTCCACGAACGTCGGCTGGTTCTACGTGCTCACCGTGACCGTGGTGATCGGCTTCGTGCTCTGGGTGGCGCTGTCCAAGCAGGGCACCGTGCGCCTGGGGCCGGACCACTCGCGGCCGCAGTACAGCCTGTTCACCTGGGTGGCGATGCTGTTCGCCGCGGGCGTCGGCATCGACATGCTGTTCTTCTCCGTCACCGGCCCTGTCACCCAGTACTACGCGCCGCCGACCCTCGACGCGGAGAGCGGCGAGGCGGCCCGTGACGCCGTGGTCTGGACGATCTTCCACTACGGGGTCGCCGGCTGGTCGATGTACTCGCTGCTGGGCATGGCCATGGGCTACTTCGCCTACCGCTGGGGGATGCCGCTGAGCATCCGCGCCGTGCTCTATCCGCTGTTCGGCAAGCGTGTGCGCGGTGCCACCGGGCACGTGATCGACATCGTCACCCTGGTGGGCACCGTGTTCGGGGTCGCCACCTCGATGGGCATCGGTGTGGTGCTGCTGAACATCGGCCTCGAGCACCTGCTGGGGCTGCCCGCGGGGCTGGCCGTGCAGATCGCCCTGGTCGCCGTGGCCGTGGTGATGACCATCGCGGCCTGCACCTCGGGCGTGGACAAGGGCATCCGCCTGATCTCGGAGCTCAACATCTGGATCGCCGCCGCGATGCTGCTGTACATCATCGTCACCGGCCGCACCGCCTTCCTGCTCTCCGCGATCGTGGAGAACATCGGTCGCTTCGTCACCACGCTGCCCGGCCGCACCATGGAGACGATGGCCTACGAGTCCGGCGGCTCGGAGTGGATGGCCGGATGGACCCTGTTCTTCTGGGCGTTCTGGCTGGCCTGGGGCCCCTTCGTCGGCCTGTTCCTGGCCCGGATCTCCCGCGGGCGCACCCTGCGTGAGTTCGTGCTCGCGGCGATCACCGCACCCGTGCTGTGCGACCTGCTGATCGTCTCGGTGTTCGGCAACTCGGCGATGTCCGAGGTGCTGGGCGGCAACGACGCCTTCGGCAAGCTCGCGATGAAGAGTCCCGAGGAGGGCTGGTACGCGCTGCTGGAGATGTTCCCGGGCGCCTCCTTCCTGATCGGCCTGGCCACTCTCTCCGGGCTGCTCTTCTACCTGACCAGCGCGAACTCCGGGGCGATGGTGATGTCGAACTTCTCCTCGACGATCCGGGACCCCGGTGAGGACGGCCCCAAGTGGCTGCGCATCTACTGGGCGGTGCTCACCGCCGTGCTGACGGTCGCGATGCTGATCGCCGGCGGGGTGACCACGATGGAGTACGCGACGCTGATCTTCGCGCTGCCCGTCACCGTCATCGCCTACCTGGTGATGTTCTCCTTCACCAAGGTGCTGCGGATGGAGGCCGCCGAGCGCGAGGGCTGGGCGCGGCTGCGCGCGGCCGGACTGCGTCGCGGCGGGGCCGGGCGCTCCTGGCGCCAGCGCATGGCCTCGATCCGCGCCTACCCGGGACGCGATCAGGTCGCACAGTTCTCCGACTCCGTCGTCGGCCCCGCCCTCGAGGCGGTCGCCGAGGAGTTCCGTGCCTCGGGCACGGCCGCCGCGGTCGAGCGCGCGGAGGAGCCGCTCACCGGGGTCGACGAGTACGTGCTGACCGTCCCGATGGGGGAGGAGCGCGACTTCCTCTACAAGGTCGCCTCCGTGCAGGCGCCCGTCCCGCAGATCGGCTCGAAGGCCTCCCGCGGCGAGACCCGCTACTGGCGCCTCGAGGTGTTCTCCCAGACCGGCTCGGCCGGGTACGACCTGATGGGGATGACCGACCAGCAGATCATCGAGGACGTCCTGGACTCCTACGAGGCGCACCTCGCCTTCCTGCACCTCAGCACCGAGCACGACGGGCTCTCCTCGATCGCGCCGGTCGGTCTGGAGACCGGACAGGAGTCGATCGCCGGGGAGCCCGCGCCGCCACGGATCGGGTGAGGGTCGGGGCGGGACCCTCAGGCCTCCAGCAGGATCGTGAACGGCCCGTCGTTGGTCGAGGACACCTGCATGTGGGCGCCGAACCGGCCGGTGCCGACGGTGACACCGCGCTCGCGGATCGCGTCGACGAGCGCCTCGATCAAGGGTTCGGCGACATCACCCGGGGCGGCCTTCGACCACGAGGGACGGCGTCCCTTGCGGGCGTCGCCGTAGAGGGTGAACTGGGAGACCACGAGCACCTGCGCGTCCGCATCGAGCACCGAGCGCTCGCCCTCGAGGATCCGCAGCTCGCAGATCTTGCGGGCGAGCGTGGCGACCTGTTCGGCGCCGTCGTCATGGGTGGCCCCCACGAGGGCGAGGATTCCCTCGCCCTCGATGCTGCCGGTCACCTCCCCGTCGACCTCGACACGGGCACCGGCGACTCTCTGCAGGACGGCTCGCATGGTGCCGAGGGTAGTCGGCTGTCGGCGTCGGCCGCGCCACCGTTTCAGCCGACGCCTGCGCTGGTTGACCAGCCCTGTGGCCGTGGCCGTGGTCGTGGCCGTTGCCTGCCCCGTGGTTGTGATGGCCGATGGCTCCTGGTGAGGTCTCAACCGCTGTGAGAACGTGAGCCCTCACCACGAGCCATCGAACGACAGCCCGAGCACGGCAGGGCGCCGGCGAACAGCGCGCCGGCGAACAGCGAACCGGCGAGCAGAGCATGGCCCGGGTGTCCGAGGCAGGTGCGCCGCGCGCCGACCGTAGATGTCTCACGATGTGCACCGCCCGCGCGAGCCTCCATCATCAGCCCAGGCGCTCGACCGCGCGTCGCCCGTGGGGACCGAGCAGGCGGATCGTGTCACGCACGGCGAGCTGCGTGGCCTGCCAGTCGTGCCAGATCTGGTCGTAGCTGAGACGGAGCGTCTGCAGGCCGAGCCGGCGCAGCGCGAGATCGCGTCGCCGATCGCGGTCGAATGCGCCGGGGAGACTGTGCGGGCCGCGGCCGTCGATCTCGAGGAAGATCCCTCCCCCGTAGGCGTCCACGAATCCGACGTCCTCGACGAAGACCTGCTGCTCGACGCGGTAGCCGAGCCGTCGGAGCATCCTCACCACCCGTGTCTCGGATCCCGATCCGCTGGCGTCGGAGAGCCGTCCGATGCGGGATCTCAGATGGTCGGGCAGCGCTTCGACGATCGCAGCGATCTCCTCCGGGGTTCTGCGATTCTCGGCGAGGACTGATTCGAGGACGATCGACGCCGATTCCCCGTCGAGACATCGCGCAGCGTGCGCGAGGCTGAGGTCGAGGGAGGCCACGAGGTCCTGCTCCGGCCAGGTCCTGAAATGGGCCGCGGGTGGAGGACGACGCCTGGCCCAGATGCGTGCGAGCGGGGGGGAGTAGAGATGCCGTCGGGAGATCTGATCCGCCGACGGCTCCGGCGTCCATACCTGGTGGCGCATCAGCGCGTCCCTGCAGGTGATCCTGGCGGATGCCCGAGCGGCGGTCACCACCTGCGGATCAGCATCGGGTCGGGCGTAGATGCCACGTGCGACCCGACGCAGGCGTCCGTCGGCCAGGCCCTTGCGAATCTCTGCCGCCGGCACGTCGGCCTCCACGAGCTGTGACCGGGTGAACACGCCCAACGTGGCGGGCGACAGACGATCCTCGCGCGGATCGGCGGGGTGCGGCCGCTTCCACGGGAGTGCTCGGCTCGGAACTGCCATGGTGCTGGCGGTGTGCAGAGGGAGGGCAGTCATGGAGCGAGACTGGGCCAGGACGCCCCGGTACGGATCGCACGGGAGCACTCTGTGGACCACATAGGGGTGGGGAGGACGCCGCCCGAATCCTGAGTCTGAGGACGAGGACGAGGACGAGGACGAGGCCGGGGTCGGGCTCGGGTCCGGGTCCGAGTCCGAGTGCGAGTCCGGGATCGGGTGCGGGATCGGCCGCGGGCCGTCGGTCGCGTGCCGGCCCATCGGCCTGATCGGTTCGCCGATGGTTCCTGGTGAGGTCTCAACCGCTGTGAGAGCTTGAGCCCTCACCAGGAGCCATCGAACGCAACAGATGGCCGATCCCCCACGCGAAACTCGCAGGACGAACGAGATCGGCCGGAAGGCGTAGGCCTCAGCCCGGTCTGCAAGGCCTCAGCGCGGGCCGCCAGGTGTGACGCGGCGCTCGAGAGTGGGGGAGTCGTCCCCCTCGGCTCCGGTGTCGCCGACGGGCCCGCCCTGCCCGGTCGGTCCGCCCTGCCCGGTCGGCCCGCCCGGCATCGACGGCGCGGCCTGCGCCGGTGCTCCAGTTCCTCCGGACGGTCCCGAGCCGCCAGGAACCCCTGCTGCCCCGCCGGACCCGTTGACCACAGGGCGCTCGCCGGACAGGGCGGCATTGTGCTCCCGCTCGGCCTCGCGGGCGATCTCGACCCAGCGTTCGGCGACCCGCACGATCGACTCGGTCGTCGCCTCCCAGGCCGCCTCCTGCTGGCGGTGCGGTCCGGTGGCGAGCGAGAGCACCACGCCGGCGCTGCGCAGCGCGAGCTCGGTGCGGTCCACGCGGCGCTCGAACACGCCGTGCCAGGCGTCGATGGCGTCCTGCACGCGCTGCTGGACCGCCGGGTCGACCCGCCTGGTGCTGCCGTCGTCGGCCAGCACGCTGAGGTGGGCGAGCAGGCAGGCCAGGTCGTCGGCCCGGCGGCCGGGGCCCACGGTGTCGATGTCGAGGACGCCGACCACCTCACCGTTCTCGACGAACACCTGCGCCTCGTAGAAGTCGCCATGGACCACGTCGTGCGCCGACATGTCCAGACGTCGGCCGACGGCGGCGAGACCCTCACGGATCTCCCGCACCAGAGCGTCCACGCGCGGCCCGAGCGAGGGCAGCGAGGAGCTGACGATCCCCGCGTAGAACTCGATCGAGTCCGTCCACGGCGCACGCAGCGGCAGCGGGAACAGGGACGCGGGCAGGCGGTCGAGCATCCCCACCAGGTCCTCGGCCCGGCAGGCCCGGATGCCCTCGTCCAGGATCGCGCGCGACAGCGGCACGCCCGGCAGCTCCTCGAGCACCACGAGTCCCTCGTAATGAGCCAGCACGCGGGGCACCGGGACGCCTGCCGAGAGCAGGTGCCGGTGGCGCTCGACGATCTCGCCGGAACGGCGCGGCTGCATGACCTTCAGGTACAGCCCGCGATCCGGGAGCTGCGCCCGCAGCACGGCGCGGCGGCCCGGGCGGTAGGAGATCACCTCGATGGGCACGTGGGCGGCGGCCTCGGGCGGCAGCTGCACGCCCATGTCCAGCAGCGTGCGGCCGACGACGTCGGGGTAGCAGACCCTCGCGAGCATCGGCAGCCAGGGGTCGTGCGGGTAGCGCCAGACCCGCACGTTGATGTCGCCGTCGGTCATCATCATCGAGTTCTCGGCGTCCAGGAGGTCCTTCTCCTGCTCGCCCACGTGGGCGCTCGCGCCGAACAGCTCCTCGCGGGCGGGTGCCTGCGGTCCGTCGATCTCGGGCCAGGTGACCGTGGTGCGGTACAGGGCCTTCGTGGAACGACCGGGCCGGTGGTCGACATGATCGAGCTCCCACGTGCGCAGCACGCCGCCGGCGTTGCCCACTGCCGAGCGCAGCAGCCCCCCGGCTCCGGGTCCGGTCAGCAGCTCGGACCCGTCGGATGTTCGATCCATGCCTTGTTTCTACCAGCTGGCGTGCTCCGGCACACAGCCCGCGCAGGATCCGTCGCCGCCTACGATGGACACATGAACGAGACCTCGCGCCCGATCGGGACCGACAACCTGCTGGGAATCCCGCCGACCCGCCTCCCCGAGGACCACCCGGACGTCGCCGTGGCAGCCGCCCTGGCCGACGGTGCCGACGCCCGCGACCTCGCCGCTCGCTACCCGGCCTCCTCCCTGGCCTGGGCCGAGCTCGCCCAGGAGGCCTTCGACGCCGAGGACCCGGTCGCCGCCTACGCCTACGCCCGCACCGGCTACCACCGGGGTCTCGACGCACTGCGTCGTGCCGGCTGGAAGGGGCAGGGACCCGTCCCCGCCTCGCACGCCCCCAACCGCGGCTTCCTCAAGGCCCTCGCCCTGCTCGGCGAGGCCGCCGGCCGCATCGGCGAGAGGGACGAGGCCGAGCGCATCCGTGACTTCATCCACGACGCGGATCCGAGCCTGCTGGGCTGAGACCCGCCCGGCGCCCCGGGGCATCCTCCCCGGGCCCGGATTGCTAGACTCTCTGCGGCCCATCCGCCGCTCGCGCGGTCGGGTCACCCACCCGCCCTCCACCCTTTGCAGGAGCTGCCATGCCGGCCGTCGTGATCGTCGGAGCCCAATGGGGGGACGAGGGGAAGGGCAAGGCGACCGACCTGCTCGGTGAGCGAGTCGACTACGTCGTCAAGCCCAACGGCGGCAACAACGCCGGCCACACCGTCGTCGTCCGCGGCGAGAAGTTCGAGCTGAAGCTCCTGCCGGCGGGCATCCTCTCCGAGCGCGTGACCCCCGTGATCGGCAACGGGGTGGTGGTGAACCTCGAGGCGCTGTTCGAGGAGATCGCGACGCTGAAGTCCCGCGGCGTGGACACCGACCGCCTGCGCATCAGTGCGAACGCGCACGTCGTGGCCTCCTACCACCAGACCCTCGACAAGGTCACCGAGCGCTTCCTGGGCAAGCGCGCCATCGGCACCACCGGGCGCGGCATCGGCCCGGCCTACATGGACAAGGTGGGTCGCCTCGGCATCCGCGTGCAGGACCTGTTCGACGCCTCGATCCTGCGCCAGAAGGTCGAGGGCGCCCTGCGCCAGAAGAACGAGTTGCTGGTCAAGCTGTACAACCGGCGCTCCGTCGAGGTCGAGGAGATCGTCGAGGAGCTGCTGGCCTACGCCGATCGTCTGCGGCCGATGGTCGTGGACACCGTCGAGATGCTCAACGTGGCCCTCGACCGCGACGAGGTGGTCCTCATGGAGGGCGGCCAGGCCACCTACCTCGACGTCGATCACGGCACCTACCCGTTCGTCACCAGCTCCAACCCGACCGCCGGCGGAGCCTGCATCGGCGCGGGCATCGGCCCCACCCGCATCGACCGGGTGATCGGGATCGTCAAGGCCTACACCACCCGCGTGGGGGCCGGCCCGTTTCCCACCGAGCTCGAGGACAAGTGGGGCGAGTACCTGCAGACCACCGGCGGCGAGGTGGGCGTGAACACCGGCCGCCCCCGGCGCTGCGGCTGGTACGACGCCCTGATGATCCGCCACGCGGTGCGCATCAACGGCTTCACCGACATCGTCCTGACCAAGCTCGACGTCCTCACCGGCATCGAGGAGGTCCCGATCTGCACCGGGTACGACGTGGACGGCGTGATCCATGACGAGATGCCGATGACGCAGACCGAGTTCCACCACGCGACGCCGGTCTACGAGACCCTTCCCGGCTGGAGCGAGGACATCTCCACCTGCCGCGCCCTCGAGGACCTGCCCGAGAACGCGCGGGCGTACGTGGCCCGGCTCGAGGAGCTCGCCGGCTGCCGCATCAGTGCGATCGGGGTGGGGCCCGACCGCGAGGACACCATCACCGTGCACGACCTGCTGCCGGAGCGATGAGATGACCATCCGCCGACGCACCGACCCCGCTGACGGCGACCAGGCACTGCGCAGCTGGGCCGCGGATCCCGCGGGCGCGACCCGCTCCGTGCTCGCCCCCGCGGTGCGCCACACCCTCGAACTCGTCGCGGAGGAGCAGCCCGGCAACTCCGTCGAGCTGCGGGTCCCGCCCTACGGCGCCGTACAGGCGATCGCGGGAGTCCGCCACACCCGCGGCACCCCACCCGCGATCGTCGAGACCGACGCGGCGACGTGGCTCGCGCTCGCCGTCGGGGACCTCGGCTGGGACGAGGCCGTGGACGCCGGACGCGTGAGCGCGAGCGGTGAGCGCTCCGACCTCACCGAGCTGCTGCCGCTCCCGGGCCCGCGCCGCGTGGTCCGCACGGCGCGCGAGAGCGCGCACGGAGACCCGACGGGGGAGTCGCGATGAGCGTCGCCGTCGAGATCGCGGTGCAGGACCTCGAGGGGCTGCGCATCGCCGCCCATGCCGGAGCGGACCGCGTCGAGCTGTGCAGTGACCTCGCCCGTGGCGGGCTGACGCCCGATCCGGAGCTGATCGGTGCCTGCGTCGCCGAGGCCGCCCGGCTGCGGGAGAGCCGCGACGCCAAACCCGCCTTCGACGTGCACGTGCTGATCCGCTCCCGTGCCGGGGACGGCGACCTGCGCGAGACGGACGGGGAGTTCGTCTACGACGAGGCGGAGATCGCCCGGATGGCCGAGCAGGCCGCGGGGGCCGTCGGCGCCGGCGCCGCGGGCGTCGTGATCGGCGCTCTCACCGAGCAGCGCACGCTCGACGTCCCGGCCCTGGAGGCCCTGCGGGACGCCGCCCTGCAGGCCGGCTCCGATGCCCTGCGTGGCGTGCACCTGACGTGCCACCGCGCCGTCGACGCCCTCGTGGACGACGACGCGCGCGAGGCCGCCGTGACGACCCTGCTCGCTCTGGGGTTCCACCGGGTGCTGAGCTCCGGGGGAGCGCGCAGTGCGCTCGAGGGCGCCGCCTGCCTGTCCCGCATCGTCGACGCGGCGGACGGCCTGATCGACATCTGCGCCGGAGCGGGCATCCGACCGGTCGACGTCCCGCAGCTGGTGGGCACGACAGGGGTCGGCGACATCCATCTCTCGGCCCGCCGCCGCTCCGCCGACGCCGGCTCCGGGCCCGGCACCGGCTCCCAGACCAGTACCGACGCCCCGACGTCCGATGCCCCACCGGCAGGGACGTCCCCCCTGCCCGACGGTCCCGCAGCGGACCCGTTCCGTACCGATCCCGCGGTCGTTCAGGCCGTGGTCGACGCCGCAGGAGAAGTGTGACCTCGCAGCCCAGCCCCGAGACCGCCCAGGACCCCCAGGAGACCGGCGGTCGCCCGTCCGCCTCGCCGGCCGACGGCCCCGTCCCGGCCCATGCCTCGAAGGACCGCGCCCCCGAGTCGGCGGAGGATCGCGGTGCGCCCGACGAGGGGACCGTCCTGTACGTCCGGCGCCGTCGCGTGCCCACCCTGGGCTTCTGGGTGACCCTCTCGATCATCGTCGGCCTCCTCGCCGGGGCCGTCACCGCCCTGATCACGCGCGTGGACTCGGCAGGCGGGGTCATCTACTTCGCGGTCACCGGTGCGGTCTTCATCGGGCTGCCGCTCGCCCTGATCGCGGCGGTCGTCGATGCGGTGATCCACCGCGGGGAGCGCCGCAGGCCGCGCTGAGCGCGCCGCGCCCGCGACGTCCCTGCGGTGCCGTGCCGGGGTGCCCCGCGTGCCCGTGGACGCCGTCTCGGCATCCGAGTCGGGTGTGAGATGATCGGGCCGTGGCACGCGGTGACGGAATGCTCTCGCACGATCTGCTCCCCGGTGAGAAGGGGCCCCAGGACTCCTGTGGGGTCTTCGGCGTCTTCGCCCCCGGCGAGGAGGTCGCCAAGCTCACCTACTACGGTCTGTACGCCCTGCAGCACCGCGGACAGGAGTCCGCGGGCATCGCTGCGAGCGACGGCGAGCAGATCATGGTGTACAAGGACATGGGCCTGGTCTCCCAGGTCTTCGACGAGTCTGCCCTGAGCTCCCTGACCGGGCACATCGCCGTCGGGCACGCGCGCTATTCGACGACCGGAGGCTCGTTCTGGTCGAACGCGCAGCCCACGCTCGGCCCGCGGCCCGACGGGACCGTCGCCCTCGCCCACAACGGCAACCTCGTCAACACCGGTGAGCTCGTGGACCTGCTGCTCGAGCGCAACGGCGGTCGCAACCCGGACAAGGGCGAGATCTCGCGCGGGAACACGACCGACACCGCCCTGGTCACCGCGCTCCTGGACAACGGTGACTCGCTCGAGGACGCGCTGCGCGAGCTGATGGGGCATCTGCGCGGCGCCTACTGCTTCACCCTCATGGACGAGGACACCCTGTACGCCGCCCGCGATCCGCAGGGGATCCGTCCCCTCGTGCTCGGCCGACTCGAGCGCGGCTGGGTGGTCGCCTCCGAGACGGCGGCCCTGGACATCTGCGGTGCGAGCTTCGTGCGCGAGGTCGCCCCGGGCGAGATGATCACGATCGACGCCCAGGGCCTGCGCAGCCAGCAGGTGCTCGAGCCGCGACCGAAGGGCTGCGTCTTCGAGTACGTCTACCTCGCCCGGCCCGACACCGAGATCGCCGGCCGCAGCGTGAACGCCTCGCGGGTCGAGATGGGTCGCCAGCTGGCCCGCGAGCACCCCGTCGAGGCGGACCTGGTGATCCCGACCCCCGAGTCCGGCACGCCGGCGGCGATCGGCTACGCGCAGGAGTCCGGCATCCCCTACGGCCAGGGCATGGTCAAGAACGCCTATGTGGGCCGCACCTTCATCCAGCCCAGCCAGACCATCCGTCAGCTGGGGATCCGCCTGAAGCTCAACCCGTTGAAGGAGATCATCGCCGGCAAGCGGCTCGTGGTGATCGACGACTCCGTGGTGCGGGGCAACACCCAGCGCCAGGTGGTGCGGATGCTGCGCGAGGCCGGTGCCGCGGAGGTCCATGTGCGGATCTCCTCGCCGCCGGTGCGGTGGCCCTGCTACTACGGCATCGATTTCGCCAGCCGCGCGGAGCTGATCGCCAACGGTCTCGGCCCCGAGGAGATCGCCCGTTCGCTGGGTGCCGACTCCCTCGGGTACATCTCCGAGGACGGGATGGTCGCAGCCACCGAGCAGCCCCGCGAGGCCCTGTGCACCGCGTGCTTCAGCGGCGAGTACCCCGTGCCCCTCCCTGACCCCACCGTCCTGGGCAAGAGCGTCCTGGAGGCACGCCGCGACGACCAGCGCGCGGCCCTCTCTGACGCGTCCCACGCCCCCGTCCGCCAGGAGACCGCGACCGCATGACCTCCACCTCGCCGAGCCCCGCGCCCGCCCTGACCTACGCCGAGGCCGGCGTCGACACCGCCGCCGGAGACAAGGCCGTCGACCTGATGAAGGCCGCGGTCGCCGCGACCCACGGCCCCGAGGTGCTCGGTGGAGTGGGGGCCTTCGCCGGGCTGCTCGACGTCAGCGCCCTCAAGACCTACGAGCGCCCGCTGCTGGCCTCCTCGACCGACGGCGTCGGCACCAAGATCGCGATCGCCCGCGCCCTCGACGTCCACGACACCATCGGCCAGGACCTCGTGGGCATGGTGGTCGACGACATCATCGTGGTCGGGGCGAGGCCGCTGGCCATGACCGACTACATCGCCTGCGGGAAGGTCGTGCCCGAGCGGGTGGCCGACATCGTCCGCGGCATCGCCGAGGGCTGCCGGATGGCGGGCTGTGCGCTCGTGGGCGGCGAGACCGCCGAGCACCCCGGACTGATGGCCGCCGAGGACTACGACGTCGCGGGCGCGGCCGTCGGCGTGGTCGAGGCCTCCGCGATGCTGGGTGCCCACCGCGTGCGCCCCGGTGATGCGATCATCGGCATGGACTCCTCGGGCCTGCATTCCAACGGCTACTCCCTGGTGCGCGCGGTGATCGAGGCCCAGGGCCTCGGACTGGACACGGAGGTCCCCGAGCTCGGCCGGACGCTGGGGGAGGAGCTGCTCGAGCCCACCCGCATCTACACCGGGGACCTGCTCTCCCTGCTCGACTCGTCCGCGGGGAAGGGGCTGCACGCCCTCAGCCACGTCACCGGCGGCGGGCTCGCCGCGAACCTCGCGCGCGTGCTGCCCGAGGGTGTCACCGCACGGGTGGATCGCGGCAGCTGGCAGCCGGCCCCGGTCTTCGAGCGCGTCGCCGCCTGGGGAGGCGTGCCGCTCCACGATCTCGAGGCGACGCTGAACATGGGCATCGGGATGGTCGCCGCCGTCTCCGCCGAGCGGGTCGACGCCACCCTCGAGCACCTGCGGGGACGAGGCCTGCCGAGCCGTGTCATCGGCGAGGTGCTCGAGAGCGCCGAGGCGCCGGGCGTCACGGACCGCGACGTGCTCGTGTCCGGGGCGAAGGGCGTCGACGGGGGAGAGGTCCTGCTCACCGGCACGCACGAGGGCTGGGCCTGAGGGCCTGGAATCCTGCCCGTGCACGTGAAGAGGGCGACCCCTCGGGGTCGCCCTCTTCACAGGGAGTATGCGGGGCCGATCGGCCCGGTGCTTCTCAGTGGCGGTTCGCAGCCGTCGAGGTGGAGCCGTCCTCGGCCCAGTCCGTGGCCTCGTCGTCCTCGGGGCCGTCGTGCTCGGTGTCGGCCGACTGGTGCGACTGCAGCTCGCGCTGGAGGGCGGAGAGGTCCGTCGGCGGGCTGTAGTACTTGAGGTCCCGTGCCACCTTGGTCTGCTTGGCTTTCTGTCGGCCACGACCCATGGATCTGACCCCCTGTGCGTCGGCTGGCGGGCGCGCGAGCCCGGACGATGGCAATGTTTCGGAACCCGATCCTACATCGCAATCGGCGTCGCCAGCCAACCGACGGGAGTGGTGTGAGCAACGCCCACGGCGTACTGCGGGGTTCCTGTGACGCCGCCGACGCGCCGATCGTGCTCGGGACGCGAAGTCTCGCCGGGGCTCCGGCGCCCGTACGAGCGAACACCCCCGTCATGTCCGATTTTCGTCCTTTAGTGCCTGTAGGGGGCGGTGCGAAGGGCCCTGGCATGAAAGTTTCCAGTCGGTATTGGAACTTTCGTCCGTGTCGTCTGCTCTGTCCGTCTTGCTACGATAGATGTGCAACCTTGGCCCCAAGCACCCAGAGAAAGGGGACCCCCCCAATGGCTGCAACGATTGAACAGCACTCGATGGAGAGCTCGTCGGCGTACACGGCGCTGCTCACCCCGGCAGAGGTCGCCCGGTTGTTCCGGGTCGACCCCAAGACAGTGACCCGTTGGGCGCAGTCCGGCAAGCTCTCGCCGCTGCGCACGCTCGGCGGACATCGTCGCTACAGGCGCGAGGAGGTCGAGCGGCTCCTGACCGAGAGCACCGGTGAAGACGCCAACTGAGGCCTTCACCGCCCCCGGGAGTCCCCTGCGCTGACAGGCGCGCCTGGTCCGACGGCCCGCGATCCACACGGATCGCGGGCCGTCGTACTGTGCGCAGCATCGTCCGCCCGGACCCGGCCTCGTCCCCGGGTCCGCGCTCAGCGTCGGCGCGTCGCCAGTTCCCGGAGTCCGAGCGCGGCCCCCAGGACGACGGGGACCACGAGGGCGCTCGCACCCAGCACGAGGGAGGCCGCGGCCGCCGTCGCCGGCGCGGTCCCCAGGGAGACCAGGAGCAGGGCGAGCGCCGTCTCGGTGAGTCCGCCACCGCCAGGGGTCACCGGCACCAGGGAGACGGCGCGCCCGACCAGGAACACGCCCAGGAGGGGCAGGAGCCCCACGTCCGCGCCGAGGGAGCGGAGCGTGATCACCAGCACGGCGAACTGCGCCGCCCGTCCCAGCAGCAGAGGGATCAGGACGCCTGCCCAGCGTCGGGCCAGGAGGCCGGCCACACGGTCGCGGACCTCGAGGGCAGCGGTGGCGGGCGCACCGCCGTCCGCACTCCCGCCGGCTGCGCTCCCGCCGCCGCGTCCCGTCATCTCGAGCACCGAGGTGATCGTCGGCCCCAGGGCGTCGAGGACACGGACCGCCGACGGGCGATGGAGCACGAGGACCCCCGCCGCGAGTGTCGCCAGCACGCCGAGCAGCCCCAGCACGACCGCTCCCACCGAGCCGGGGAGATCGTGGTCGCGGCCCAGGAGCCCGTAGGCGAGCAGCGCCAGGAGCGGTATGGCCACCCCGCTGAACAGGACGTCGGTCAGGGAGAAGGCTGCGATGCCGCTCGCGACGGTACGCGTGGGCACACGCCGACGGCGCAGGGTGGTCGCCACGATCGCGATCCCCAGCAGGGAGCCTCCCGGGATCACCAGGGCAGTCGCACCGGCCGCCGCCTGTGCCCGGAGGGTGGGGGCCACGGGGGCTCCGGGAAGCACGGCGCGAGCCGCTGCTCCCTCGAGCAGGACCGAGAGAGCCCCGAGCGCGACCGCGAGCAGCAGCACCGTGCCGGGCACCGAGGCCAGGGTCGTCCCGATCCGGGGGAGATCGAGGTCCAGGGCACGGGGGAGGAGCCAGAGCAGCAGCAGTGTCAGCAGCAGCACTGAAGCGGCAGCGATCAGGAGGCGGGAGCGCGTGGGACGCGGGGTGCGCGTGAGCCCGAGTGCGCCGGCGAGCAGGGCGTCCGCACCGCCTGCAGGGGGATCCGGGACCCTCGGGTCGTGGTCCGGGTCGGTGCGCGCCATGCTCGGGATTCTCCCATGCGCCGGGGGATCCGGGACCGCTCACGGGGCGGGTGTCCCCGCGCCGAGGGGCGGGGGCGCGGGACGTCCGGCTCTCCGCCTATCCTGAGTGGGCCATGAGCTCTCTGTTCGACGACATGTCCCTGCCCGACTCCTTCCGCGCGCTCAGCGGGGTCCGGGTCGAGCCCGGCGCGCCCGACGACTCGATGGCGCCGCCGCCGGAGGACGACGCACCCCCGCCGGAGGACGACGCGCCCCCGCCCGAGGAGGAGCCGCCGCCGGAACACGACGAGCGCCCTGCTCCGAGTGCCTGGGGCCCCACCGCGTGGGCGCCCAGCGGCCCCGCGGACGCGAGCGATCTCGTGGACGGGCTGAACCCGCCCCAGCGCGAGGCGGTCGAGCACCGCGGCAGCCCCCTGCTGATCGTCGCGGGTGCGGGATCGGGCAAGACCCGAGTCCTCACCCGCCGCATCGCGCACCTGCTGCGCACCGGTGAGGCGCTGCCCGGGGAGATCCTCGCGATCACCTTCACCAACAAGGCCGCCGCAGAGATGCGCGAGAGGGTCGAGGAGCTCGTGGGCCCCGCCGGTCGCGGCATGTGGGTCTCGACCTTCCACTCGGCGTGCGTGCGGATCCTGCGCCGCGAGCACGCGGCCGTCGGGCTGAAGAGCTCGTTCACCATCTACGACTCGGCCGATTCCCTGCGGCTGATCACGAACATCGCCAAGGACTTCGGGCTCGACACCAAGAAGAACCCGCCGCGGGGCATCGCCTCGAAGGTCAGCTCGCTGAAGAACGAGCTCGTCGATCCGATCGACTACGCGGACGAGGCCGAGACCGCCAAGAACCCGTTCGAGAAGTCCATCGCGCAGGTCTACACCGCCTACACCGAGCGTCTGCGCCAGGCCAACGCCGTGGACTTCGACGACCTCATCGGCCTGACCGTCACGCTGATGCGGGAGAACCCTGCGGTGCGCGAGAGCTACCGTCGGCGCTTCCGCCACGTGCTCGTGGACGAGTACCAGGACACCAACCACGCCCAGTACTCCCTGGTGAGGGAGCTGGTGGGCGAGGACCCCCGCGCCGACCTCACCGTGGTCGGCGACTCCGACCAGTCGATCTACGCCTTCCGCGGCGCCACCATCCGCAACATCGTCGAGTTCGAGCAGGACTACCCCTCGGCGCGCACGATCGTCCTGGAGCAGAACTACCGCTCCACCCAGAACGTGCTCAGCGCGGCCAACGCGGTGATCGAGGAGAACCAGGGGCGGCGCAAGAAGAACCTGTGGACGGACCACGGCGAGGGCGAGAAGGTCACCCTCTACGTCGCCGACGACGAGCAGGCCGAGGCACGCTACATCGGCCGGCAGATCGACGCCCTGGTCGACGGCGGCCGGCGGGCCAGCGACATCGCGATCTTCTATCGCGCCAACGCGCAGTCACGTGCCCTCGAGGACCAGCTGATCCGGGTGGGCCTGCCCTACCGCGTGGTGGGCGGCACCCGCTTCTACGAGCGTCGCGAGATCAAGGACGCCGTCGCCTACCTGCAGGTCGTCGCCAATCCCGACGACGAGATCAACCTGCGCCGCATCCTCAACGTGCCCAAGCGCGGCATCGGCGACCGCGCCGAGGCGGCCATCGCCCTGCTGGCGGAGCAGGACCGCATCAGCTTCGGCGATGCGCTGCGCCGGGCCGAGGAGGCTCCGGGCATCGCCACCCGCTCCCTGAAGTCGGTGCGCGGCTTCGTGTCGATGCTCGACGACCTCCGCGAGCTGTACGAGCAGGGGACCGGCCCCGCCGAGCTGGTCGAGCAGATCCTGCAGCGCTCGGGCTACTACGCCGAGCTGCAGGGCAGCGACGACCCGCAGGACGAGTCCCGCCTGGAGAACCTCGCGGAGCTGGTGGGGGTGGCGAGCGAGTTCGAGGCCGAGGCCGAGGCCGGCGCCGCGGCGGCGAGCGAGTTCGAGGAGACGGAGGAGAACGCCGGCGACGGGGAGGACGGCTCCGCCCTGCCCGCGACCGACGATCCCGAGGCGCCCATGCTCGACCAGTTCCTCGAGAAGGTCTCCCTGGTCGCCGACGCCGACCAGATCCCCGGCGGCGAGGACCAGTTCGTCACCCTGATGACGCTGCACACCGCCAAGGGGCTCGAGTTCCCGGTCGTCTTCCTCACCGGGCTCGAGGACGGCACCTTCCCCCATCAGCGCACCCTCGCCGACCCCGAGCAGCTCGAGGAGGAGCGGCGACTGGCTTACGTTGGCATCACCCGTGCGCGGGAGAAGCTCTACCTGACGCGTGCGCAGATGCGCGCCACCTGGGGCGCCCCGCAGTTCTTCCCCGGCAGCCGGTTCCTCGACGAGATCCCCGAGGGCGTCCTCGACGTGGCCCGCGCCGGCTCGTCCCTGTCCGGGGTCGGCTACGGCGGGTCCGGGCGCGGCTACGGCGGCGGAGGCCACGGAGGTGGTGGCTACGGCGGCGGCTCCTCGCGAGGACCCTCGTTCAGCGGCGGCACCGCCGGTGGCCGCCGGGACGTCTCCCGGCCCTCCTTCGGCTCGGGGCGTGCGGCGCGCTCCGCGGTCGACATGCCGTCCTTCGCGGTCGGCGACCGCGTCACCCACGACAGCTTCGGGATGGGGACGGTCACCGAGGTCGCCGGGCAGGACGAGAAGACCCAGGTCGAGGTCCAGTTCAAGGCTCCGCACGGCACCAAGCGCCTGTTGCTGCGCTACGCCCCGCTCACCAAGCTCTGAGCTGCTCTCGGGGGCACCCGCGGACGCTTCCGTGGCTCCCGCGCGTGCCGTTACAGTGCGTGCCGTTCCAGTGCGTGCTGCTCACGCCGCTCGTGTCGCGGAGGTCGCTCGGGCGTCGAGCGGGGTGCGACGGCGCCAGTACCCGATCAGGGCGGCGATGATCGCGAGCGGCCAGAGCAGGAACGGGACGTAGCAGACCAGCAGCAGGGCACGGTCCCCGGCTCCCATCCCGCGATCGGGGGTCCATCCCGTGCGCAGGCCCAGCCACGTGGTCGCCAGCGAGACGATCAGCGAGGCCCAGATGGCGAGCATCGTCAGCACGCCGGCGGTCCCGATGGCGGTGGGCAGCCAGCGCGGGATCACGCGCCCGCCGGCGCCCGGCACGAATCCCGGGACCCTCTCGCCCCAGCGCATGGCGAGCCCCAGGCAGGCCAGCCCCACGATGATCTCGACCAGGTCGAGGCCGATCACGTACCGCACCGCCTCGGCGCTGCCGCGGAACAGCGGGGCATCGGCGAAGCCGACGTCCACACCGCTGAGCATGAGCACCCGCCAGAGCACTGAGGGCAGGGGGAGCAGCAGGCACAGCCAGGTGGCCGTCCGCGCCCAGGGCTGCACGCTGCGGTCGACTGCCCCGAGACTAAATAGAGACGCTGTTCCAGAACGCATGCTCTGATACTGCACTAGGATTCCCGGCATGGCAAGACCCGCACGCTTCACCGCGGACGACATCCTCGACGGAGCCGCCCGCGCTCTCCTGTCCATCGGCCCCTCGCTCACCATCGCCGACATCGCCCGCGCGATCGAGGGCCCGAGCGGATCGATCTATCACCGCTTCGCCTCCCGGGAGGAGCTCCTGGGCCGACTGTGGCTGCGGTCCATCGGCCGCTTCCACGAGGACCTGCTGGAGGCGATGGCCCTGCCCGATCCCTGGGCGGCGATCGCCGCGAGCGCGCGCTGCGTCCCCGACTTCTGTCGGCGTCACCCCGCCCAGGCCCGGTCGATGCTGCTGTTCAGCAGGGCTCGCCTCCTCGAGGCGGGGCCCGCCTCCCTGCGGGAGGACGCCCGCGGCGTCAACGACGCGATCGACGAGGCCCAGGTCGATCTCGCGCAGCGCGCGTACGGAGCAGAGGCCGACGCCAGGCTCGAGGTGCTCTCGGTCGCGATCCGGCAGTCCCCCTACGGGATCACTCGTCCCTTCATCGGGCGGGAGATGCCGCCCTGGTTGGACGACGCCGTGGTCGCGGCGTCCCTCGCGATCGCGCGGCTCGAGGTCCGTCCGGACTAGGCCGGGGCGGGCGATGCCCGTCAGGAATCCCGTGCGGCGCTCTCGTCGGAGCTCTGCCCCGAGGGCCGCCCGAAGCTCCCGCCCGAGCTCTTCCTCGAGCCCGAGTCCGTGTCGCCGGGCCGGGAGTCGTCCAGGACGTCGATGCTGCCGGCGTAGTTCGCGACCCACACGCTCGCCGTCGTCGGCTCGTAGGCGACCCCCACCGGGTTGCGCCCGACCTTCTCGCGCTGGACCTCCGAGAGCGTCTCGACGTCGAACTTCGAGACCGAGTCCTCGTAGTAGTTCACGACGTACAGCGCAGTGCCGTCGGGGGAGATGTCCATCGAACGCGGTTCGCGCCCGGTGTCGACCTGGCGCAGCACCTCCCCGGTCCTCGCATCCATCTCGAGCAGCCGGTCTGAGCCGGCCTCGGTGAGGTACATGCGGGTGCCGTCGGGGGAGAGGACGAGGTGGCGGGGCTTGCGGCCGGTGTCGCGCACCAGTTCGCTGGTGCCCTTGTCGACGTCGATGCGGAACAGCTCATCGGCGTACATCGCCGTGACGTAGGCGGTGTTGTCGTCGGGCAGGATCACGATGCCGCGCGGGGCCGAGTCGACGTCGATCTCCTTGGTCACCTCGCCCTTCGCCAGGTCGACGACGGAGACCGTCTTGTCGCACCAGTTGGAGACCAGCGCGGAGGACTGGTCCGGCGAGATGGCGACGTACTTGGGCACGCGTCCCACCTCGATCGCCTGGTCCCAGCTCATCGTGGCGGTGTCCAGACGCAGCAGCGCGCTGCGCCCCGTCTTCTCACCGTTGCGGCAGTCGTCGTTGCCGGAGGCGCCGTGCCCCTCGCCCTTCATCTGGTACTGCGAGACGTAGGCGTAGCGCCCGTCCGAGGTCCAGTCGGCCTCCACCGGCGCCCCCTGCGAGGCCCCCGGGTAGTCGGGGAAGCCCAGATCGTCCATCTGCACGGTGTCCTCGACCGTCGCGTGCAGGTCGCGGTCGGCGGCGTCGTAGACGGTCACCGAGTGGGCGTAGAGCATGTTGTTCGCGATCACCAGTCCATGGCCGTTGCTGACCACGGATTTCGGAGTGATGTCCCCGGTGATCCGGTGCCGATCACCCATGCGGGTCTGCGCGGAGGGGACGTCGAGCTCGGCGGACTGCGCCCAGGGCAGGTCCTCGGCCCAGGCGGGCGTGGCGCCGGCCCTCGTGCCGTCGTCCTCGCCGGCGGAGGTCGAATCGCCGTCCAGGATGCCCGTGCGTCGGAGGGCGACCAGGGTGAGCGCGGCGACCAGGGCGAGACACACCAGGATCGCCAGCAGGGGGATCAGGGGCGAACGGCCGACACCGCCCGTCGGATCCCGTCTCGCATGTCGTCCGGCGAGCCTCGTCGCACTCCGGCGCCCCGGGGTCATCGCCCTCGGCCCGTGCCCCGGTCCCGCACCCGCTCGAGCTCCTCGGACCTGCGGCGTCCGGCCTGGTCCGAGGGGTCGTACTCGCGCTCGCGTGCCTCGCTCGTCGTCTCCTCCGCCTCATCGGCCTCGTCCTCGCCGCCGAGTCCTGCGAACAGGGCCCAGCCGAAGCGCAGCACCATCAGCAGCAGCACCACGATGAGCACAGCGGTGATGGGGATCTGCACCCCGGTGCGGGTGACGACGAACCAGATCACGCCGATCGAGGCACCCATGATGAGCGCGTCGCGCAGGGCGGCGAGCAGTCGCTGCCCGATCCGTGCCCGCTTGAGGTGACGTCGGGTGACCTCCGTGTAGGCCGCCGCGTCCCGGCGGTAGCGCACCCCGCGCTCGCGCAGATGCCGGCGTGAGTCGCGGGTGCCGCCCTCGGCGGCCCGCCCGGCGGCGCGGGCATAGTCCCCGGCGCGCTGCGAGGAGCGGCGCACGGAATCGCGCGCCTGCCGCGAGAGATCGGGTGCCTGGCGCCGGGCGGTGTTGCGGGCCGCTCGCGCGTACGTCTTCCAGCTGCTCATGGTTCCTCCCGCGCCTCAGCGATCGTCGTCGCGCCAGCGGATGTCCCCGCGATCCCCGTCCCGGTCGCGGGGAGGGCGCCGACGGGCGTGCTCGGCCCTGCGCTCGCCGATGTAGGACAGGCCCACGTTCAGCGCGATCGTGAGCGCGACCGACAGCACCAGGCCCGCGACCGACGAGCGGACGCCGAACACCCGGAGCACCAGGAACAGCACCAGGACGGCGACCAGGCTGAAGCCGACCTGGTCGCGGATCCGGCGGGTGAGACGACGTCTTGGTGGGGCCACCGTCACAGCGTAGCCGCGCGGTGCGGGCACCGGGGTGCACGGCGATATGGTGGAGGCGTTCGAGGGGTGGTTCGAGGACCGACGAGGGTCCGCCGCCCGCCTACGACAACGGAAGGACGGACATCCGTGGACCTGTTCGAGTACCAGGCCCGCGATCTCTTCGAGAAGCACGGCGTCCCCGTGCTCCCCGGGATCGTCGCGGAGGACCCCCAGGCGGCCAGGGAGGCCGCCGAGACCATCGGGACACCGGTGGTGGTCGTCAAGGCCCAGGTGAAGGTCGGCGGCCGTGGCAAGGCCGGCGGTGTGAAGATCGCGAAGTCCCCCGAGGAGGCCGAGCAGAAGGCCTCCGAGATCCTCGGGATGGACATCAAGGGCCACACGGTCCACCGCGTGATGATCGCCGGAGGCGCCGACATCGCCTCCGAGTACTACTTCTCGCTGCTGCTGGACCGTGCGAACCGCAACTACCTCGCCATGTGCTCCGTCGAGGGAGGCATGGAGATCGAGCAGCTCGCCGTCGAGCGCCCGGAGGCGCTCGCGCGCGTGGCCGTGGATCCCAACACCGGCATCGACGAGGCCACCGCGAAGACCATCGTCGAGACCGCGGGCTTCGACGCCGAGACCGGCGCGAAGGTGGTCCCCGTCCTGCAGAAGCTCTGGGACGTCTACCGCGAGGAGGACGCCACCCTCGTCGAGGTCAACCCGCTCGTGCAGACCGGCTCGGGCGAGATCGTCGCCCTGGACGGCAAGGTCACGCTGGACGACAACGCCTCGTTCCGGCACGAGGACCACGAGGGCCTCGTCGACACCAAGGCCGAGGACCCGCTGGAGGCCAAGGCCAAGGCGCTCGACCTCAACTACGTCAAGCTCGACGGCGAGGTCGGGATCATCGGCAACGGCGCGGGTCTGGTCATGTCGACCCTGGACGTCGTCGCGTACGCCGGTGAGAAGCACTCGGTCAAGCCCGCGAACTTCCTGGACATCGGCGGTGGCGCGAGCGCCGAGGTGATGGCCAACGGACTCGACGTGATCCTCGGTGACGAGCAGGTATCCGCGGTCTTCGTGAACGTCTTCGGCGGCATCACCGCGTGCGACGCGGTGGCCAACGGGATCGTGGGCGCCCTGGAGAAGCTGGGCGATGCCGCGACCAAGCCGCTGGTCGTCCGTCTCGACGGCAACAACGTCGAGGAAGGGCGGAAGATCCTCGCGGACGCCGCCCACCCGCTCGTCACTCTGGCCGACACGATGGACGGCGGTGCGGCCAAGGTCGCCGAGCTCGCCGCCGCAGGAAAGTGAGGGACCGTCATGTCGATCTTCCTCGATGAGAACAGCAAGGTCATCGTCCAGGGCATGACGGGCTCGGAGGGCATGAAGCACTCCCAGCGCATGCTCGATTCCGGCACCAACGTGGTCGGAGGCGTGAACCCCCGCAAGGCCGGGCAGAGCGTGTCCTTCGAAGGTGGCCACGAGGTCCCCGTCTTCGGGTCCGTCGCCGAGGCCATGGAGGCCACCGGCGCCAACGTCTCGGTGGTCTTCGTGCCCCCGAAGTTCGCCAAGTCCGCGGCGATCGAGGCGATCGACGCCGAGATGCCGCTGCTCGTGGTGATCACCGAGGGCATCCCGGTCAAGGACTCGGCCGAGTTCTTCAACTACGCCAAGGGCAAGGGGACCACGCGCATCATCGGCCCCAACTGCCCGGGCCTGATCAGCCCCGGGAAGTCCAACGCGGGTATCACCCCGGCCAACATCACCGGTCCCGGCAAGCTGGGCCTGGTCTCGAAGTCCGGCACGCTGACCTACCAGATGATGTACGAGCTGGCCGACCTCGGCTTCACCACGTGCATCGGCATCGGCGGCGATCCGGTCATCGGCACCACCCACATCGACGCGCTCGAGGCGTTCGAGAACGACCCCGACACGGTGGGCGTGGTGATGATCGGCGAGATCGGCGGCGACGCCGAGGAGCGGGCCGCCGCGTACATCAAGGACAACATGTCCAAGCCGGTGGTCGGCTACGTCGCGGGCTTCACCGCCCCCGAGGGCAAGACCATGGGGCACGCGGGCGCGATCGTCTCCGGCTCCGCCGGCACCGCGCAGGCGAAGAAGGAGGCCCTCGAGGCCGCGGGCGTGAAGGTCGGCAAGACGCCGACCGAGGCCGCCGATCTCATGCGCGAGATCGTCGGCGGCGCGGCCTGATCAGCCGGGACCTCCACCGACGGCGGACGGGCGGGCACCCTCGGGTGTCCGCCTGTCCGCCGTCTTCGGCCTCGGACGAACACGCCGGTGACGTCGGTACGAACAGGTACGGTAGAGGGCATCGGCGGCGCGAGTGCGTGAGGACGATCCGAGCACGTCGCGCCCGACGGCCGCCACCCGAGCGAGAGATGGAGCAGCACGCATGAGCAGCGATCTGGTCGACACCACCGAGATGTATCTCAAGACGGTGTTCGAACTGCATGAGGCGGGCATCCCTCCGATGCGCGCGAGGATCGCCGATCGTCTCGGGCATTCCGGCCCCACGGTCTCCCAGACCGTGGCGCGCATGGAGCGCGACGACCTCCTGCACCTGGACGACGAGCGCAGGATCATGCTGACCGAGAAGGGGCAGTCGATCGCCACGGACGTGATGCGCAAGCACCGTCTGGCCGAGCGTCACCTGATCGAGCAGGTGGGTCTGCCCTTCGAGCTCGTCCACGAGGAAGCCTGCCGCTGGGAGCACGTGATGAGCCGCGAGGTCGAGGAGCGCATCGCCCAGCAGATCTCCGCACCGTTCGTCGACCCCTACGGCAACCCGATCCCGGGCCTGCCCGAGCTCGGCATCGACGTCGGCGACGAGACCGGCGTCACTGCCGAAGGTCAAGACTCGGCAAGCTGGCACGGCACCCTCGACCGCGCTCTGGGCGGCTCCGGCTCCCTCGAGCTGCGGCTGCGCAGGATCGGGGAGACCGCTCAGACCCATGTCGAGCTCCTGCGGGATCTCGCAGGTCACGGGATCCTCCCAGGAAAGACCTTCCGCGCGGAGCGGGATCCTGCGGGCTTCCGTCTGACCGGCGGTGGCCAGGAGCCGGTGATCGTCGACGAGGAGACCGCCGGCCAGCTGGTCGTCACGCCTGCGAGGGCCGAGTAAAGAGTCGGCAAGGTCTTCCCCAGACCTTCCCAGGATCGGCATCGAGCACGGGCTCGGCTCCTTAGAGTCGAGCCCGTGCCGTATTCCGGAGGGGTCGGCACGGGCCACCGGGTCCGGCGCGCAGCGCCCCGGCCGGCCATCCGATGACGAAGCCGAATTCTCCGCCTGTGCGGAGGCACAGGGGAGCCCTTACGTGTCGAAGACTGCGATGAACACGCACCGCCGAGCCATGCGCCCGGTGACGCCCGCCGCCCGCGCCGGACGCACCGCTGCCGGTGCCGCGATCGCCGCCACCATGCTGTTCGGCGGCTCCGCTGTCGCCTCGGCCGACGGCTCCACCGAGGCCGGCACCGCCAACGGTGTCGCAGCCGGTGGCGAGGCACCCGCGAAGCTCCCGGCGCCGGCCGCCACGTCGACCACGCTGAAGACTCTCGAGAAGTCCAAGGACGTTTCCCCGGAGAGCCTGAAGAGCGCGAAGGTCTCCGGCTCCATGAACGTGGTCTCCGGGGAGCAGATCCGGGAGCAGAAGGAGCAGGAGCGCCAGGAGAAGAAGGCGCAGGAGCAGCGCGAGCAGGAGCAGCAGGCGTCCTCCGAGGACACCGCCGACTCCCAGGAGCGCAGCGAGCAGGGCGGCCAGAGCCAGCGGGCCCAGGGCGACGAGCAGCAGAGCGCGCAGCAGGAGAGCACGGAGCAGCAGGACCAGGGCACTGAGCAGGCCTCCTCCTCGCACAGCTCGCGTGGGCAGTCCTCGAGCACCGCCGGCTCCTCGCACTCCAGCCGCTCCACCGGTGAGTCCGCGAGCTCGTCCTCGACCTCGACCTCGACCTCCTCGAAGCCCGCCAAGAAGAAGCCCTCGGAGTCCTCCTCCTCCGACGCTCCCGCCTCCTCGAGCGCGTCGGGCAGCGGGCTCGCCGGCACCGCGCAGACCGGTATCGGCACCCCGTACGTCTTCGGCGGCACCAGCACCAGCGGCTGGGACTGCTCGGGCTTCACCCAGTGGGTCTACGCCCAGAACGGGATCAGCATCCCCCGCACCGACTCGGCGCAGGCCGCGGCCGGTCGCACGATCTCCAAGTCCGAGGCCCGCCCCGGCGACATCATCCGCAAGCCCGGCCACGTCGGCATCTACATGGGCGGTGACATGATGATCGACGCGGGCAACCCGCGCGTGGACACGACCTACCGCCACATCTACTCGGGCAACTGGACGTTCCACACCTACACCCACTGATCCCTCCCCCGCGATCGCAGGTCGGCCCCGCACTCCCGGAGTGCGGGGCCGACCTGCATCCACCCCACGTCCGGCCGGGTCGAGGTCCCTCCGGCGGATCCACAGCCCGGCGTGGCAGGCTGTCGGTGGTCATCGGCCGACGGGGGAGTGCGCCCTGGTGCCGACGATGTCGGGATCGAGAGAGGAACAGCGATGAGTGCTCTGCGTCAGCTGGCCGCCGGCCTGCTGCTCGTGCTGGCCGCCGTGGTCGGGACGGCATGGTTGCCGGGCACCTGGCTGCAGCACAACGTGGTCGAGCGCGAGGGCTTCCTCGCGGTCGCCGAGCCGCTGGGGGAGGACTCCTCGACCCAGGACGCGCTCAGCGACGCCGCCATCGATCAGGTGCTGGGCAACGGGATGATCCCCGATGCGGCCCGCGAGTCGGTGACCCCCGTCGCCCAGGAGCAGGCTGCCTCGTTCACCACGACGAGCAGCTACCAGCAGATGTGGGACACGACGATGGGATCCCTCCACGACGGTCTCTTCGCCCAGGGTGACTCGACGGTCGAGGTCGACCTCTCCCCGGCGGTAGACGCGATCGTCGACCCGATCGAGGACAAGCTGCCCTTCGGCCTGACGCTGCCGCGGCCCGATCATCCGACGGTGACGCTGACGACCATCCCGGATCTCCCGGTCCTGCGGGGAGCGGCCGAGGCGCTGCCGTACGCGAGCTGGGCGCTGCCGACCATGATCGGGCTGATCCTGCTCGCCCTGCTGATCGCCTCCCGTCGGCGCTCCGCGCTGGTGGGCGCCGGGATCGCGACCCTCGTCGCCGGGGGCATCGGGCTCCTGCTCGCTGCGGGGATCGGTGCGATCGTGCCCGGGTCCGTGGACGGCTCGGAGTTCCTGGGACCGATCGTGCAGGGATTCGAGGCCCGCTTCAGCGCCGACATCGCGCCCCGCGCCATCGTGATGACCGGTATCGGTGCCGTCGTGATCGTGATCGGTGCGGTGCTGCTGGGTGTGGACCGTCGGCCCCGGCGGTAGCCCGCCCGCAGTCGGACGGGATCACTCGGACCGACGAGCCTCCGGTGACTCCTGCGCGTCCCAGCTCTGCGCAACCGGGTCCCGATACGCAGCGACGAGAGCGTGCACATCGGCGGTCTGACGCCGGATCCAGAGAGCTGCCAGGACCAGGACGAGCAGCAGACCTGGCTGATCCACGAGTGCAGGAGCCGCTCGCCGGGCCACCACAGCCATAGGAGCCCCGCGAACACCACCGGTCGCACTGTCACCTTCGCCCACAGCAGGCGTAGACCGTCCCGGCTCATGCTCGCCACGATATCGGGCCTCGTCCCGAAGCACGATGACGGGTCTCCTCCCAGGGGATGAACTGACGCTGAAAGGGTTCAACCCGGGATCGGGGGAGGCTACGTTGAGCGGGACGCGCGCCACAGACAGTCCACCACCGATGGAAGTGACACTCATGCACGCGAAACTCTCACCCGCCAAGATCGGTCTGGCCCTGGCCGCAGCAGTCCTCACGATGGGCGCTGCACTGCCGGCGACGGCCGCCCCGACGGCGTCGGCTGACGACGGTCCGTCCACCAAGGACGTCCCGCAGTGCGTCTGGGCCTGGTCCAACGAGTACGACGACGTCATCGTCCACAACGCATGCGGCAACTACCAGCGCTACAAGGTCGTCATGGCCTTCGGGCCCGACTTGCCGTGCGCCACGCTGGCGCCGGGTCAGGAGCACAGCTGGAGAGACCCTTCAGGACGGTTCGACGGACTCGTCTCCTGCTGACGCCCGCACGGCGAACGCCCCTGCTTCCTCCGAGGATGCAGGGGCGTTCTTCGCGATCGCCGAACTGCGTGGTCATCGGTGCCCCCGGCGCGATTCGAACGCGCGACACCCGCTTTAGGAGAGCGGTGCTCTATCCCCTGAGCTACGGGGGCGGAACCGCCGACCATCCTACGGTACGGAGCACCCTGGGCCGCTCCCGCCCTGCGTGACAGGATCGGGGAGTGAGCACCTCCACCCTGCCCGTCGCCCTGGCTCAGATCGTCGTGGACGAGGAGCCTGACCGGGCCCGCGAACGGGCGGTCGCAGCCCTCGAGGAGGGCATCGCCTCGGGTGCCCGTCTCGTCGTCCTGCCCGAGGCGACCCTCGCCCCCTTCGGCACCGATCTGGGTGCTGCGGCGCGTGTGCACGCGGCCGCGCTCGACGAGGCGCTGACCGCGGTGGCCGAGGAGGCCGGCGTGGTCGTGGTCGCCGGATCCTTCGAGGCCGCCGACGACGGGCGCGTGCACAACACGCTGATCGCCCGTGGCCCCGACGTGCACCGCGACTACCGGAAGATCCACCTCTACGACGCCTTCGGGGCGGATGAGTCACGGACCATCGCACCGGGGGAGGAGTTGGCGCTGATCGAGGTCGAAGGCACCACCGTCGCGCTCGCGACCTGCTACGACATCCGCTTCCCCGAGCAGTTCGTGGCTCTCGCGCGTGGGGGAGCGGACGTCATCGCGGTCCCGATGGCCTGGGGCGCCGGCCCCG
This sequence comes from Brachybacterium endophyticum, assembly GCF_003130585.1. GTDB lineage: Bacteria > Actinomycetota > Actinomycetes > Actinomycetales > Dermabacteraceae > Brachybacterium > Brachybacterium endophyticum. Next base: position 848,305 of record NZ_QFKX01000001.1, read on the forward strand.
GCAAGTCGGAGCAGCTGCGGGTGCTGCAGCGCGCCCGGGCCCTGGACTCCACCAGTCTGCTGGTGGCCGCGGACCAGATCGCGCCCCGGGACCACGAGGGGAAGGCCCCTCGCGGGGTCGGCGGAACCGTGGCCGTCTCGGCGCTGGGTGAGGTGATCGCGCATGCGCGCGACGGGGAGCAGATCCTGCGGGTCGACCTGGACGTCGGCTCCGTCGCCGAGGTGCGTCGAACCCTGCCGGTGCTCGAGGGGCGCCCGTCGATCCCGCGGGCTTGATCCGACCTGAGCCCAGGGGCGGCACGAGGGGCACTGTGTGCTGTTGTGCGGACGGGCAGCATGCGGACAGACGAACGGCGCCGGACCCGAAGGTCCGGCGCCGTCGTGACGGCCGATCGGCCGTGGAGCGGTCTCAGAGGTTGCCGAGGCCGTCCTTCGCCTGGTCGGCGCCCTTACCGATCGCGTCGTCGAACTGATCGGGGGCAGCGTCCTGCGCCTTGTCCGAGGCGCCGTCGATGCCCTTCTCGACCTGATCCGAGTGCTCGGATGCGAAGTCCTTGCCCTTGTCGAAAGCGTCGTTGAGGCCCATGAGGAGCTCCTTTCGTCGGCTGACTCGCTCCGGTCGGAGCGACACAGCTCACGCTAGAAGGGAGTCGCCACCGATCGCAAAGAATCCGTCCACACTCCGCCATATCTGACGGTTCGCGCGCACTTGCGGCGAGAACCGGCCAGCAACAGGCATGATGTGTGCATGGATTCGATCGAACGCCCCAAGGACAGGAGTGGGCGCTGGGACCGTGTGCTCGCGATGCTCGCCCAGCACCGCAGCCTGAGCGTCACCGAGGTCGCCCGTGAGCTCGGGATCAGCGAGTCGACCGTGCGCCGCGACTTCGTGGAGATGGAGCGCGCCCAGCTCGGCCGCCGCACCCACGGCGGCATCGTCGCGATCGACGTCGCCTACTCGCTGGCCACCACGCCGCGGGACAACGACGACGCCGCGGCCGACCGCGAGCGGGTCGCTGCCGCGGCGGCAGCGCTCGTGCGTCCGGGCCAGATCGTGGGCTTCAACGGCGGGCGGACGACGACGGCCACCGCTCGCCGCGCCGTCTCCCGCCCCGACATCGACTCCCGCGACGGCGCCCCCGGCATGACCGTCGTCTGCGCGGCCCTGAACATCGCGACCGAGGCCGTCCTGCGGCCGGCGGTGCGCACAGTGGTGCTCGGCGGGGTCGCAGAGCCCTACTCCTTCGAGCTCACCGGGCCGCTCGCCACCGCCACCATGCGGGACCTCTGGTTGGACACGATGTTCGTGGGCATGATCGGCCTGGACGTCGATGCCGGGCTGACCTGCAACTCGGATGCGGAGGCAGGGGTCACGCGCACGATGATCGGCCACTCGCGGCGGGTCGTCGGCCTCGCCACGGCCGACAAGTTCGGCCTGCGCGCGCTCGCGGGCATCTGCCCGGTCGCCGCGCTCACGGACCTGGTGATCGCCGGTGGGGTCGCAGAGCCCCTGCGGGAGCATCTCGCCGAGCACGAGGTGCGGCTCCACGAGGTCTGAGGTCCCGTCCGGGAACGGCGCGCGCCCTGTCGCGCGCGTGCATGTGACGAACCCTTGCGTGCCTGCATCCCGTGGCGCGGCACGCCTGCACGCCGGACACCGTCCCTGCCGGTAGCGTGGCCACCATGTGGAGACTGCTGCGTGGGAAGAAGCACGCCGACGAGGGGCGCGACGCCGTCCGCGGCGCATCGCAGGAGGGGCCCGGGAGCCGGGCCGAGGACCATGACCAGGCCGCGGCGGCCGCGGCCCCGGATGCCCGCTCCTCCCGCCCCGGGTCGGTCCGCAGCGGCGCGAGCGCCGCGAGCGCGGACCCCGCCGACACCGGCGTGCACATCTCCATCCAGCACCGCCTGGGCCCCACCGGAGCCGACGTCGCACCGGTGCAGGAGGAGGACAGCCTCCCGCGCCGCCGCGTGGACGATGCGCCGCTCAGCCGCCCCGACCGCGTCGGCAGCGCGCTGGACCGCTGGATGCTCCAGATCGCCGGGACCCGCAACGAGCCCTCCTTCCTCACGCGCATGCGCGCGGGCGAGCACGTGCTGGACCTGACCCACTGCCACCCCTCCGGTCTCGCCCAGCTCCTCGCGGGCCGTGGGCCGACGCGACTGTCCTCCCTCGTGCGCGAGGTCGGAGCACTCGCCGATGCGCGTGCCGAGGCGCGCGCGATCCGGGAGATCGCCGAGCGCCAGGCGGAGGAGGTGGGCCTGAGCACCTGCCATCTGGGCATCGGCGAGGCCACCTGGATCCCCGAGGAGGGCGGGGAGCCCTTCCACGCCCCCGTGCTGGTCCGGCCGATCACGCTGCGGCTGCGCGGCAGCGCCCGCGAGGACGTCGACCTGGACCTGGACGCCACCGTCGACGTCAACCCGGTGCTGCTGCGCGCGCTGCGCGAGGCCGGGATCGCGGTGGATGCACGTGCGCTGCTGGCCACCACCGAGGGGCCCTACGGCTTCGACCCCACGCCGGTGATCGACGCCTTCAAGTCCCTCGGCCAGCCCCTTCCCGGCTTCCGCGTCGCCCAGGCCCTCGTGATCGGCAACCTCATGGACGCCGCCGGCCAGCTCGTCGAGGACCTGCGGACCGAGCCGGCCGAATGGGCCGACAGCGACCTGGTGGCCGCGCTCGCCGGTGACCCCGAGGCGCGCGCCGCGATCACCGCGCGCAGCGAGCAGGCCCCCGCCGCGCCCGAGGAGTCCGACATGGTCACGGCGCTCTCGCCGGACCGGATGAACGTCCTCGCCCACGTGCTCGGCGGGGCCGACCTCGCCGTCTCGGCACCCCCCGGCACGGACCCGATCGACTTCGTCATCGATCTGGCCGCCGAGGCCAACGCACGCGGCAAGAGCGTCCTGGTGGTCTCCCAGCGTCGGCGGAACCTCGCCCATCTCGCGTCGATCGCCCGGGAGCGGGGGCTGGAGGACCTGGTCTTCGACCTCTCCCCGGACCCTTCCCTGCAGCGCAACGCCTCGCAGGCTCTCCTGCACAGCCTGCGCCGAGCGGGCTCCTTCAGCGCGCCGGTCTCCACCGAGGTGCCGCAGGAGCTCGCCGAGACGCGCAGCATCCTCAGCGGTCACGTCGAGGCGATGCACCGCATCCAGCAGCCCTGGAACGCCTCCGCGCACGACGCCCTCTCGGCGCTCGCGGCCCTGACCCGCATGCGTCCGGCTCCGCGCACCGAGGTGCGACTGGGCGCGGATGTCGCCGCGACGATGGTCGGCGAGGACCGTGAGCGCGGGGCCGAGGCGCTGCGCGAGGCCGCCCGCATCGGCGTGCTCTCGATCGGACCGGACGACACCGCCTGGTACGGCGCCCGCATCACCTCCGACACGCAGGCCGAGCACGCTCTCGCCCTGGTCGGACGCCTGCGCGAGACCCTGCTGCCGCAGCTGCGCCGGGTCATCGAGCGCACCGGACCCGCGATCGGCCTCTCCGAGGCCCGCACCCTCGAGGCCATGATCGCCCGGGTGCAGCTGCTGCACCGTGTGCGCGGTGTGCTCTCGGTCTTCCAGTCGGCCGTGTTCAACGCCCCGCTGGACGACCTGATCGCTGCGACGGCCGAGAAGGACTGGCGGCGCGAGCACGGTGTGGTCATGAGCTTCACGACCCGCCGACGGCTGCGCAAGGAGGCCGCTGCCCTGCAGCGCCCCGCGTCGCTGGCTCCCGACCTGCACGACTCCCTGCGCACCGTGCGGTCCGTGCGCGACGAGTGGCGAGCGGCCGACGGCGGCTCCGGGGCCTCGCCGAGCGTGCCCGACACGCTCGAGAACGCCGAACAGGTGCTCGAGAAGCTGCAGTCCCTGTGCGACGAGCTCGCCGTGCTGCTCGAGGGCACCCCGGCAGGCGGGGCGCTCACCCGCACCGATGTCGACGAGCTCGCCGCGCGTGCGGACGATCTGCACGCGGACCGGTCGGACCTCGTCGAGCTGCCCCGACGCACAACGCTGCTGCGCTCGCTGGCCGCGGACGGACTGGGGGACCTCGTCGAGGACCTGCGCTCGCGCGGCGTGCGCGAGAAGCACGTCGGCGCCGAGCTGGACCTGGCCTGGTGGCAGAGCGTGCTCGAGCTGATCGCGCGCGCCGAGCCCACCATCTCGCAGTACGACGGCACCAGCCTCTCCCAGGTCGCCGAGCGGTTCCGCCGCCTCGACGCCGAGCACATGGAACGTGCGGCCTACCGCGTGCGCGGGGCGAGCGACGACCGCCTGGTCTCGACGATGAAGACCTTCCCGGACACCTCGCGGGCCGCGATCGCCGAGCTCGCACGCTCCTCGACCGTCTCCGTGCGCGACCTCGCCGCGAAGTACGAGGACATCCTGTTCGCCGCCCGCCCCACCTGGCTGGCCTCCCCGTACCTGGTGCCCCAGGTGGTCCCGCGCGGCCGCCACTTCGACCTTCTGATCGTCGCCGACGGCGGGCGCCTGCCGACGGCGGCTGCCCTCCCGGCCATCGCCCGCGCCGACCAGACCGTCGTCATCGGTGACGTGCTGGACCATGCGGAGTTCGAGGGGCCGGTGCTGCTGGACGACATGCTCGAGGTCGCCCCGCACGTGCCCCTGCTGCGCGACCCGCGACCGGCGACGTCCGCGCTGCGGGCCTTCGCGCAGCGCCGCGGTCTCGTGGGCGAGGCGCTCTCCACCCCGAGCCCCTCGGTGACCGATCCCGACCGGCTGGTCGTGGTCGAGAACGCACGGGGAGCCGTCCCCACCGGCAGCGAGCTCGTCGAGAGCACCGAGGCCGAGCTGCGCCGAGTCACCGACCTCGTGATCGAGCACGCCCGTCACCGCCCCGAGCACTCGCTCGCCGTCTTCACCCTCACCGCCGAGCACGCCCGCAAGGTCATGGAGAGGATCATGCACACCGTCTCGGTGGTGCCCGGGCTGCGCGAGTTCTTCGATGCCGGCAGCGCCGAGTACTTCACCGTGCTCCCCGCCTCGCGCGCATCGGGCGTGGTGCGCGACGAGGTCATCGTGTCGCTGGGCTTCGGGAAGACGCCGCACGGCCGGCTGCTGCACCGCTTCGGCCCGCTCTCCGCGCCTGACGGCCGCAAGGCCCTCGCGACCGTGCTCACCCGCGCGCGGGGCCGCACCACCGTGGTCTCCGCCTTCGACGTCGAGGATCTCGATCCCTCGCGCCTGAAGAGCGATGGCGCGCGCGACCTGCGTGCGATGCTCGTCGTCCTCCACGGCGGCGCCGACGAGGCGATCAGCGCCACGGGTCCCGCGACGCAGGGCCCGCGGGACCATGACGAGGCGGCGGTCCGGGAGGACTCGGGACCGCAGTCAACGGACCTCGCCCACGAGGAGCCCGCTCCGGGGGATCCCGGGGCGAGCGCGGGCGGCCAGACCGCGTCCGAGGTCGAGGCCGAGGTCGACGCGGGATCCGTCGACGATCAGATCGAGGCAGCCCTCGCCGCTGCCGACGCCGATGCTGATGCCCAGGCGCCGGCACCCACGGCGGCGGACGTGGAGACGGGCTCGGGAACTGCCGAGGCCGAGAACGGGTCCGCCGGGAGCGGTGCGACCGCGTCCGATCCAGCGGCACCCCGTTCCCCGGGATCCGTGTCCGCAGGCTCCGTCGCCGTCGGGGCTCCCGGCGCCGAGGGCGTCGAGGGCGTCGCGGACGACCCGGCCGAGGAGAGGGACGCCGAGGCGCCCACCCCCGAGGCATCTGCTCCGGCGGCGTCGGAGTCCGGGGCTCCCGGCACCGATGCAGCGCTCCCTGCGGAGACCGTTGCCGACGCCCCCGCCGGGGATGAGGACTCGGACGGGACGTCCGAGGGAGCGTCCGACACTGCCGACACTGCCGACACTGCCGATACTGCCGGCACTGCCGACGCCACGGAATCCGACGCCGAGACGGAGGACGCCGTCTCCGCGCCCGCACTGGAGACGAACGCTCTGGTCAACGACCTCGCGGATCGTCTGTGGCGACTCGGCCTCGTGGTCGAGACCGACTTCGGGGAGACCTCGGACCGTATCGACCTGGCCCTCGGCCACCCCGACCTGCCCGGCCGCTACCTGCTCGCCGTCGACACCGACGGGGAGCAGTACGTCGCGACCGCCGGGCAGCGCGAGCGGGACCGGCTGCGGGCCGAGCGGCTCGAGGCGGCCGGCTGGGCGACCGAGCGCGTGTGGTCCTGGGCTCTGTTCATCGATCCCGACGGCGAGGCGGACCGGATCCGCCGCGGCGTCGACCGTGCGCTCCTGCTCTACCGCACCGAGGCCGAGCAGGCCGCGCTCGAAGGAACCGGGGGAGCGCGTCACCGGCTGCCGCGGCCGCAGATCCCGGCCGGGCACCCGCTCGAGTTCTACTCGAGCGAGGACTTCGACGAGGTCGTGGAGTACATCGCCTCCGACGGCCGCGCCCGGCTCGAGGACCACCTGGCGGCCGAGGTGCGCAGCTTCCTCGGGTTCACGCAGCGCTCCGTGCTGCTGGACGTCTCGGTCAGCAGCGCCATCCGCCGCTTCCAGGAACGGCAATGAGCTCCCGTCGCGTGGTGATCTCCTCGATCACCGGCAAGCCGATCCCCTGGGACGACGGTACGCCCGCCGCCGGCGCTGACGACGGAGCCGAGCGGTCGGGTCGACGCGCCGGCGCGGCCGGCCCACCGGTGATCCCGAACAAGGCCGGTGAGGACGCGCCGGAAGCAGGGGAGACGGGCTCCCGCGAGGCACAGATCCTGCGGGACGTGCCCCCGCACTGGGGGACCGGGGGCTGACCTGCCCCCGCGTCCGAGAGGAGAGGAGGGGCCGCGTCCCGGCCCTCAGTCCTCCGTCGGCGTCAGGAGATCCGTGAGGATGCGCGCCTGACCCGGCCGGGCGGTGCGCAGGGCGACTTCGGGAGTCAGCAGCTCCGCGCGGCAGATCTCCCGACTCTCCAGCAGCGACTGATCGGGTGCCTCCGTGATGTCCAGGCTGCCCAGCAGCCAGATCTCCACCCGGTGGCGCTGACCGCCCTCCCCGGCGACCACCCGCACCACACGGAGGTCACGGGCCCGCAGTCCGCACTCCTCGCGCAGCTCACGAGCGGCAGCGGCCGCCGGCGTCTCGCCGTGGCGCATGTGCCCCGAGGGGACGCCCCAGCGGCCGTCCTGCCAGAAGCGGTGCTCGAACAGCAGCACCCGGCCGTCGGCCGATCGCAGCACCGCGCACACCGTCACCAGGAATCGGGGCTGACTCGCCAGGACGGCGCCCCACACGAGCTTGCGGCGCACCACATCGGGCAGGACGTCCAGCAGACGGGTGAGAGCACGCACGGCGGGCGACAGGGGCATGGGCCGCAGTGTACGGGCGGTTGAATCCGGCCTTCGAGCTCGTCCTAGAGTGGTGATCATGAACGACACCACGACGAACGAGACCAGCAGCAGCGCCCCCGACCTCGCCGACGTCCGCGTGACGGTGCTCGGCGCGGGGAACATGGGCGGCGCGTTCGTGCGCGCCATGCTCTCCGCCGGCGTCACCGCGCAGAACCTGCGGATCGTGAACTCCTCCGAGGAGTCCTCGCAGCGCGCGGCCGAGGAGCTCGGTGCGAGCGCCGGCACCCCCGAGGACCTCTCCGGGGCCGACGTCATCGTGCTGGGCGTGAAGCCCTACCAGCTGGAGTCGGTGCTGCCCACCGTCCGCGAGGCCCTGCAGGAGGACACCGTGGTGGTGTGCATCGCCGCGGGCACCACCCTGGACTCGCTCGCTGAGCCGCTGGGCGGCCACCCCCAGGTCCTCCGCGCGATGCCGAACACGCCGATGGCGATCGGCGAGGGCGTCACCCACCTGATGGCCTCGCCCGACGCCTCCGAGGCATCGAAGGACCTCGCCCGGGCGCTGCTCTCCGCGGCCGGCATCGTCGTCGACCTGCCCGAGGACAAGGGCCACGCGATGATCGGTGCCGCCGGGAGCGCGAGCGCCTTCGTGTTCACCGTCGTGGACGCGATGATCGACGAGGCCGTGCGTCAGGGGCTTCCCCGCCCCGAGGCGACGCGCGTGATCCTGCAGACCGTGAAGGGCGCCTCGATGCTCCTGCAGGAGACGGGCGACCACCCGGCCGTGGCCCGCGGGAAGGTGATGAGCCCCGGCGGCACCACGGCCGAGGGCATCGCCGCGCTCGAGGAGGCAGGCATCCGCCCCGCCCTGGCCGCCGCGATGAACGCCGCTGCGCAGAAGTCCCGCGCGATGTCGGGGGAGTGAAACTTCCGGCTACGGCCGGTTCGAGAAGCGCTCGATGAGCTCCGTGTGCCCCGAGACGATCACCAGGTCGTGCTGGGAGACCTTGGTCTGCGCGTCGGCGTAGGTGAAGTCCCGACCCGGGGACTTCACGCCCACCACGGTCACGCCGTACTTGGCGCGGATGTCGGACTCCTGCAGCGAGAAGCCGACGATCTCCTTCGGGGGCCGCATCTTCACGATCGCGAAGCCGTCGTCGAACTCGATGAAGTCGATCAGGCGGCCGTTGACCAGGTGCGCGACGCGCTGCCCGGCGTCCTTCTCGGGGAAGACCACGTGGTGGGCGCCGATGCGCTCGAGGATCTTGCCGTGGGGGACGCTGATGGCCTTCGCCCAGATCACGGGCTTGCCCAGGTCCACGAGGTTCGCGGTGATCAGCACGCTCGCCTCGAGGGAGGTGCCCACCCCGACCACGGCGACGGAGAAATCGGCGGCGCCCACCTGGGCGAGCGACTCCATCTGGGTGCCGTCGGCCTCGACCACGTGGGTCAGGCGTCCCGAGTACTCCTGGACGAGGTCGGCGCGGGTGTCCATTGCCAGCACGTTGGTGCCCAGCTCCTCGAGGGTGAGGGCCAGGGAGGCGCCGAAGCGTCCCAGACCCACCACGAGTGCTCCGCTGCTGCCACGGGGTCGGGCCACGCTCACTCCTGATGTGCTCGGTGCGCGGCGCGTCGGGGACCGATCGCGCCGCGCCACAGTCTAGGCCCGCGGGTTCCGCGGTCGTGGCGGCCCCGCCACGTTCAGCGTGCCCGGCCTCGCCGCGCGTCCTCCTCGTCCAGCGCGCGAAGCGTCGGATCGCGCTCCGCGGCGTCAGCCGACGATCGGACGCTCGCTGGGCAGACGCACCACTCGCGAGCGGGATCGCAGCGCGAGTGCCGCCCCCAGCGTCATCGGGCCGATCCTGCCCAGGTACATGCACACGATCAGCACGAAGCTCGCCGCATCGCCCAGGTGCGGGGTGATCCCTGTGGACAGGCCCACGGTGCCGAAGGCCGAGAGCACCTCGAAGAGCACCTCGTCGAGGCTGAACGGCGTCATCTCCAGCACCAGGAAGGTGGACACGAAGACGACGGACGCGCTCATCACGAGTACGCCGATCGCCTGGCGGATGGTCTCGTGCGGGATCCGCCGGCCGAACACCTCGACGTCGCGGTCGCCGCGGGCCTCCGCGACGATCGACAGCGCGAGCAGCGCGAACGTGGTCACCTTGATGCCGCCGCCGGTGGATCCGGAGCCGCCGCCGATGAACATCAGCAGGTCGGTGAACAGACGGGTCTGCGGTTCGAGGGCGGAGATGTCGAGGGTCGCGAAGCCCCCGGACCTCGGCATCACCGAGGCGAACAGGGAGGCCAGCACCTTGGAGCCGAAGCCCTCCGCGCCCAGGGTGCGCGGGTTCGACCACTCCATCGCCAGGTACCCCAGCAGGCCCGCGACCAGCAGGATCCCGGAGGTGGCGAGGGTGAGCTTGGCGTGCAGCGTCCAGTGCCGCGGCGTGCGCCATTTCTTGACCAGCACCAGGATCACGGGGAACCCCAGCGAGCCGACGAACACGGCGGTCGAGATCGGGATCGTGAAGAACGGGTCGGCCAGGTACTGGGTGATGCCGCCCGGCTCGGGCACGAAGCCGGCGTTGTTGAAGGCGCTGATCGCGTAGAACGCCCCGTAGAACAGCGACGCGCCGGTGCTGTGGTCGGTCGCGAACATGTACGGCACCAGGGCCAGGAAGGTGATCACCTCGAAGGTGGTCGAGGTGATCACGATCGTGCGCAGCACCCCGCCGACCTCCGCCAGGCGCTCGGCGCGGGTCTCACGGGCGGTGATGATGCGCTGGGCGAGACCCATCGAGCGCATCACCGACAGTCCCAGCAAGGAGGCGAGCGTCAACACGCCGAGGCCGCCGATCTTCATCGCGATCATGATCACCACCAGGCCCGCGGTGGACCAGTGGGAGGCGGTGTCCACGGTGGTCAGTCCCGTCACGCAGATCGCCGAGACCGAGGTGAACAGCGCGTCGCGGAACGAGGTGGGGGTGCCCTCGGCCGCGGCGACGGGCGACATCAGCAGGGCCGTGACCAGGCCGATCATCACCGTGAAGACGGTGAGCGCGAGCCGGGCAGGGGAGTTGCGGGCGGAGGTCAGCACCGCGGATCGCCACACGTGGCGGAGGTGCTCGGCCAGAGCTCCCGGCGACCTCACGGCCCGCCCGCCCTGCTCACCGCCCTCGCTCATCGACCGCCTCCAGACTCGTGCACCGCGCCCGGCGGGCACGTCGATCCGTCGCGCAGTCTACGTCGCACCCAGGCGGCGCCCACGCCCTCCCGCGACCACGCCCCGGACCCGTCCTCACCGCGGCCGGAACACGGACGATGCGGCCTGCGTCCACGGTGCTGGGTAGCCTTCCTCGCATGGTCCCCGCTCCCCACGGCACGCCCCGCCGTGCGCCCGGCAGCGGCGTCGTCTGGGACGACGCCCTCGCGCAGTACGACTTCGGCCCGTACCACCCGATGTCGCCGGTGCGGCTGCAGCTCACGCACCTGCTCGCCCGGACCGCCGGGCTGCTCGATCGTCCCGGCGTGGAGATCCTGCCCGCCCCGGTCGCCGCCGACGCCGAGCTGCTGAGCGTGCACACGCCCGAGCTGCTCGCCGCCGTGCGCCGTGCCTCGCAGCCGGGCGCCGGCCTCGACGAGGACTCCCTGATCTCCTTCGGCATCGGCGGTGACGACGTCCCCGCCTTCCCGGGCATGCACGAGGCGAGCGCCCGCCTCGTCGGCGGATCGCTGGCGGCGATCGATGCGATCACCTCGGGCCGCCTGGCACGGGCGGTGAACTTCGCCGGCGGCATGCACCATGCACGCCCCGCCCAGGCCGCCGGCTTCTGCGTGTACAACGACGCCGCGGTCGCGATCCGGCACGCGCTCGCGGCGGGGGAGGAGCGGATCCTCTACGTCGACCTCGACGTCCACCACGGCGACGGCGTCGAGCGCGCCCTGTGGGACGAGCCCCGCGCCGTGACCCTCTCGATCCACGAGACCGGGGAGCGGCTGTACCCGGGGACCGGGTTCGTCCAGGACACCGGCGGTGCAGGTGCCCAGGGGAGCGCCATCAACGTTCCGCTGCCGCCGCGCACCGATGCGGACGGCTGGCTGCGCGCGATCGGCGCCACCGTTCCCGCCCTCGCCCGGGCCGTCCGCCCGACGCTGCTGGTCACCCAGCACGGGGCCGACAGTCACCGCAGCGACCCGCTCGCGGACTTCGGCGTCACCCTCGAGGCGCAGCGCGCCGCCATGCTGTTGATGCGGGAGGTCGCCGAGGAGTCCGCCGGCGGTCGCTGGCTCGCCCTCGGCGGAGGCGGGTACGCCGTCACCGACGTCGTCCCCCGTTCCTGGGCGCACCTGGTCGCCGTGATCACCGGCGAGCCCCTGCCCGAGGAGGGCGAGACCCCTGCCGCCTACGCCGAGGAGGCCCGCGAGCTGCTGCGCGCGCACGGGCTGCTGGATCCCGAGGCCCCCGCGGAGATGGGCCTGGGCGAGCAGCGTCCCCTCGCTGTGCGCGACTGGTCGACCGGGTTCGACCCGGCCGACGACCTCGACCGGGCGATCCAGGCCGCACGCCGTACGGCCTTCCCCGAATGGGGGCTCGACCCGTTCTACGACTGATCGGCGAGCAGCGCGCCCCGTGAGTGGGTCCCGCGCGACGGGACTGCCACAATGACCGGATGAGTCAGCACACCCCGCGCCCTGCGGATCCTCCGCCGCCCGCGGAGCGGCCCGCCGCGGTGCTCGACGACGTCGCCGCCGATCTCGACGGGGTACGTCTGGAGCTGGAGACCACCGATGCCCGGGCCATGCGCTCGCGGGTCACCGCGGCCTCCGCCCAGCTCGAGGACCACCTGATCCCGCGTCTGCAGTCCGTGGACGCGCCGCTGCTGGTGGTCGTCGGCGGGTCGACCGGAGCCGGCAAGTCCACGATCATCAACGCCCTGGTCGGGGAGGAGGTCACCCGCGCCGGGGCGATCCGCCCCACCACCCGCAGGCCCGTCCTGCTGCACAACCCCGCCGACGCCCCCTGGTTCGAGGGCACCCGCATCCTGCCCGGCCTCTCCCGCGTGCATCCGGACTCGGCCCCGGCCACCGCAGGACCCGGAACGGCCGGCGATGCCGCAGGGTCCGCAGGGCCCGCGGGGGACGACGAACCGGCCACCGAGCTCGAGCTGCGCGCCCAGGAGTCCGTCCCCGAGGGACTCGCCCTGCTCGATGCCCCGGACATCGACTCCGTGGCCGCCGGCAACCGGGAGCTCGCCCGCCAGCTGCTGCGCGCCGCGGACCTCTGGCTGTTCGTGACCACCGCCAACCGGTACGCCGACGCCGTGCCGTGGCAGGTGCTCACCACGGCGGTGGAGCGGGACGCGACGGTGGCCGTGGTGATGAACCGCATCCCCGATCGGCCCGGCGTCGCCGACGAGCTCGCCGGGGACCTGCACGACATGCTCGCGCGCCACCGGCTCGACCCCGCTCGTCTCTTCCGGATCCGCGAGACCGCGCCGGCACGGGCGGGAGCGCCCGCGGCCGAGGACGTGGCGCCGCTGCGGGACTGGCTGACGGCGCTCGCCGAGGACCAGGACGCACGCGGCGCGATCGCGCGGCGCACCCTCGCGGGCTCCCTCGACGAGCTCGCCGACGGACTGGGCGCCCTCGCCGAGGGGGTCGACGAGCAGGACGCGCTGCGCACGCACCTGGACGAGGAGATCGACGCCGCCTTCGAGGAGGCCCGCGAACGCATCGAGCAGGCCGTCGGCGACGGATCCCTGCTGCGCGGCGAGGTGCTGGCCCGCTGGCAGGACGTCGTGGGGACCGGGGAGATCATCCGCTCCCTCGAATCCTTCGTGGGGCGTGTCCGGGACCGCCTGGCGCGGAGTCTGCGCGGCGAGGGGAAGCCCGCGGTCGCCGCCCAGGACGCCCTCGAGACCGGACTCGTGCACGTGGTGGTCGACGAGACCGCCCGCGGCGCCGAGCGGGTCGAGCAGAGCTGGCGTTCCGAGACGGCGGGCCGGGTGCTCGTGGAGGGCGAGGACCTCGCGCGGATGCCCGAGGGATACCCGGAGGAGGTCTCCCGGGCCGTCCGCGCCTGGCAGGGCGACGTCCTCGAGCTGGTCCGGAGCGAGGGCGCCGACCGCCGCACGAAGGCCCGCGTGCTCTCGCTCGGCGTCAACGCGGTCGGCGTGGCCCTGATGGTCGTCGTCTTCGCCTCCACCGCGTTCATCCCCACCGGCCTCGAGGTGGGGACGGGCGCCGCGACCGCGATCGTGGGACAGAAGCTGCTGGAGACGATCTTCGGCGAGGACGCGGTGCGCCGACTGGCCAGGACCGCCCGGGAGCGACTCGTCGAGCGCCTGCACGACCTCGTCGAGGACCGCGCCGCGCCCTTCCGCGACCGCCTCGACGCCGTTCCCGAGGGGACCGCCGCCGACGACCTGCGCGAGGACTCCCGCGCCCTGGCCGAGCTCGCCCGCCGCATCCGCGCCGAGGCGCAGGAGGCACAGTCATGAGGCGCCGCCGGATCCCGGTCTCCGAACGCCGGGACGCCCTGGAGCGTGCCCGCGCGGACCTCGCCGACATCGCCCCCGCCGCCGCGCTCGAGCGCGCCGACGCGGTGCTCGAGAGGATCGACGCACGCAGCGCGCTCTCGGCCGAGCACGTCGTGGTGGGCTTCTTCGGAGCCACCGGCTCAGGGAAGTCCTCCCTGGTCAACGCTCTCGTCGGCCAGGAGATCTCCCCGGCGGCGGTGCGTCGCCCCACCACCTCGACCCCGCATGCCGCAGTCGTGGGAGGGATGGGCGCCGACGCGCTCCTGGACTGGCTCGAGGTCCCCGACCGCCACGAGCTGACGGGAGGGCCGCTGGTCGCGGCCGGAACGGGCCGCCGCGGGCAGTCGCCTCCCGGGCTGGTGCTGCTGGACCTCCCTGACCTGGACTCCGTGCAGGGCGACCACCGGGCCGTGGCCGAGCGGATGACCGGCATGGTCGACGTGCTGGTGTGGGTGACCGATCCGCAGAAGTACGCCGACCGGGTGCTCCACCGCGATTTCGTCGAGCCCTTCGCCGGTCATGACGCCGTCACCCTGGTGCTGCTCAACCAGATCGACACCGTGCGGGAGGACGAGCGCGGGGCGCTGCGTGCCTCGCTCACGGACCTGATGCGCCGCGACGGCCTCGAGGCGGCACCCGTGCTCACCGTCTCCGCCGAGAGCGGCGAGGGCCTGGACGAGCTGCGCACACGGCTCGTCGACCTGGCCCGCGCGCAGGAGGCCGTCGCCGAGCGTCAGCGCGCGGACCTCACCGGTGCGGCCGACGCCCTGCGCGACTCCGCCGACCCCGGCGGACTGCCCGAGCGGGTCGATGCCGCCTCCGAGAAGCAGCTGTGCACCGCCCTGGAGGGCGCGGCGCGCGTGGAACCCGTCGTCCAGGCCGTCGGGCGTGCCTACCGGCACCGGGCCGACGCCCGCAGCGGCTGGCCCGTGGTGCGCTGGATCCGCCGGGTGCGCCCCGATCCGCTGGGCCGTCTGCACCTGGGCGGCAGCGGGCCGGCCGGACGCCGCGGGGAGCGGGAGGACGGCGCCGCGGCGTCCGCCCGGTCCTCGCTGCCCGCCCCCGATGCCGCGAGCGCGGCCCGCGCCTCCGAGGGCATGCGGGCCTTCGCCGACACCCTCAGCCACCGCGGCAGCGATCCCTGGCGTGCCGACCTGCGCCGCGCCGCGCGCGCCCGCGAGGACGAGCTGCCCGACGCACTGGACCAGGCCGTCGTCGGCGCCGACCTCTCGCGTCGCACCCGCGGCTGGTGGTGGCCGGTGCTGGACGTCCTGCAGTGGCTCGCACTCGCCGCCTGGGTGGTCGGCCTGGGCTGGCTCGCCCTGAACGCCGTGCTGGGCTTCTTCCAGATCCCGGCTCCGCCGATGCCGATGATCCGCGAGCTGTGGGTGCCGATCCCGCTGCCCACGGCGCTGGTCGCGGTCGGCATCGGCGCCGGGATACTGCTCGCCCTGCTGGGCGGGGCCGTGGCGGCGCTCGTCTCCCGGCTGCATGCCGCCCGCGCCCGACGTCTGCTGCGGGGCCGGGTCCGGGACGTCGCCCGTGACCTCGTGATCGCACCCGTCGATGCCCGCCTCGAGGCCGCGCAGCGCTCTGCGACGGATCTCGCAGCCGCGGGCGGCGACGCGACCTCCCGGCGCGTGTAGACTCGGGCGTCGACTGTGGCACGGGCCCTGGACTCGTGGTGCTCCTGTGTGGGCGCCGCGCCGATCCTCCGGCTGCCGGGAGCACCGCTTGTGGGCCGGGCCGCGTGCAGTCCGCTCTCCGTCCGAGACCGCAGGCTCCGGCCTGCAGAACAGGGGTCCCCATGGGTTCCGTGATCAAGAAGCGTCGCAAGCGCATGTCGAAGAAGAAGCACCGCAAGCTGCTTCGCCGCACGCGCCACCAGCGCCGCAACAAGAAGTGACCTCGCGCGCCCTCAGGGCGCGACCGTCCCGGGCCCCGCGCCCGACGGGCGGACCGAGGTGACGAAGGGCCCCGCCGGATCATCCGGCGGGGCCCTTCGCCTCGTCTCAGCGCCTCAGCAGGCGGCGCCACCAGCTGCGGCGGGCGAGGGCGGCGCGCAGCGCCGGGGCCTCCACGCGGTACCGCGCGTGCACGACGCCGTCGACCACGACCACGGGCACGTGCTCGTTCCAGTCCTCGGCGAGCCGCGGGTCCTCGTCGATGTCGCGCACCTCGACGGAAGTGCCGGCCCGGTCGGCCTCCGCCCGCACCACGGGCAGGGCGACGTCGCACAGATGGCAGCCGGGACGCGTGAGGTAGAGGACCCGGGCGTCGGCGTCCTGGGGGCGAGGCGGGGTCGGGAGCGAGGTGGGGGAGTTCACCGGGCCAGGATACGGCGAACGGGCCGCCCACCCGCAGGTGGACGGCCCGTTCGGGCGAGGGGTCGTCAGGCCGCGGTGGGGGCGCTGAACTCGGCCTCGATGGTGATCTTGACCTCGTCGGAGACGAGGACGCCGCCGGCCTCGAGGGCTGCGTTCCAGGTCAGCCCGAAGTCCTTGCGGGAGATCTTCGTGGAGGCCGTGAAGCCCGCACGGTAGGTGTCGAACGGGTCGGTCGCGGCGCCCTCGTAGTCGTACTCGAGGGTCACGGACTGGGTGACGCCGCTGATGGTCAGGTCGCCGGTGATCTCGCCGGAGGCGACCTTGGTGGAGGAGAAGGTGATCTCCGGGTTCGACTCGGCGTCGAAGAAGTCGGCCGAGCGCAGGTGGTTGTCGCGGTCCTCGTTGCCGGTGGAGACCGACGCGGTCTTCAGGGTGGCCTCGAAGCGGCTGGACTCCAGGTCCTCGCCCGCGACGAACGAGCCCTCGAGGTCGGCGAAGTGGCCGCGGACCTTCGAGATGCCCGCGTGGCGGACGGTGAAGCCGGCGTTGGTGTGGGTGGGGTCGAGAGACCAGGTGCCCTGGCTGATGCCGTCGGGGAGAGCAGTCATCGTGTCCTCTTTCCGTGATCGGTGGACGAAGCTTGTGCTTGAAAGGTAAACTATGACGCGTCGGAGATGCAAGGCCCCTGAGGGCCGGAAGGAGATCGTGATGCCGGTCACCGAGGATACGAGGTCGGGCGGGACGTCCGCAGCGGATGACGCGAACGGGACACCGGAGGCGCCGTGGCTGAGCGCGGAGGAGCAGGGTGCGTGGAGGACCTTCCTCTACGGCGTGAACCTGCTCATGGAGAACATCTCCGCCGCGCTCGAGCAGGACCCCCGCTTCGATCTCTCGCTGGACGAGTACGAGATCCTGGTGCGGCTGTCCGAGGCGCCCGGGGGCAGGATCCGGATGTCGAGCCTGGCCGATCAGGTCGTCCACTCCCGCTCGCGACTGACCCATACCGTGGCTCGGCTCGAGAAGCGCGGCATCCTCGAGCGTGTGCGCTGCACGGGCGACGGCCGCGGGCGCGAGGCCGTGCTCACGGACGAGGGGATGGCCCTGCTGCGCGAGGCCGCCCCGGTGCACGTCGCCTCCGTGCGGAGCCACCTGGTGGACGCGGTCGGGACGCAGGGTCTGCTCGAGCTGGGGCAGATCATGGGTCGCACGATCCCCGAGGACGCCCCCGTGACCCGTGGCACCGTCACATCCGACGTCAAGGATTGATTGGTACGTTGAGGCGGTTCACCCTCACCTGCGGTTTTCGCGGAGGTTCCCGCGCTCATGAGCTCGACCGTCATCCACCTCGTCCGTCACGGCGAGGTGAACAATCCCGAGAAGATCCTCTACGGCAGACTCCCGGGCTACCACCTGAGCGAACGCGGCCAGAAGATGGCGCAGCTGGCGGCCGATCACCTGGCCCCGCGCGACATCCGTGCCGTCCGCACCTCCCCGCTGCTGCGCGCCCAGCAGACGGCCGCGCCCATCGCCGCGATCCACGGACTGCCGGTCCTCGAGGACCCGCGCCTGATCGAGTCCGGTAACCACTTCGAGGGGCAGCGGATGGGTCACGGGGACGCCCGGTTCAACGACCCGCGCAACTGGCGCTGGTTCCTGAACCCCTTCCGCCCCTCCTGGGGCGAGTCCTACCGCGACCAGGCCGCTCGCGTGATCTCCGCCGTGCAGTCCGCGCGCGAGGAGGTCGAGGGGCACGAGGCCGTTCTCGTCCTGCACCAGCTCCCGATCTGGGTCACACGGCTCTCCGCCGAGGGCAGGAGCCTGGTCCACGACCCCCGGCGCCGCCAGTGCCGACTCTGCTCGATCACGAGCCTGCGGTTCGTCGGCCCGCACCTCGCGGGCATCGACTACGCGGAGCCCGCCGCGGAGCTCTACCCGGGCGCCGTCGACGCCACCGGCGGGAAGCGCGCATGAGCCCGCGCAGCCTGACCCGGCGCCGACTCTTCGCCGCGACCACCACGGGCGCGGGCGCCCTGCTGCTGGCCGCCTGCGGCGCGGACACCTCCGATCGTTACGGCGGCGGCAAGAGCGGCGGAGGTGACGGCGGCGACAAGGGGTTCGTCTCCGGCGACGGCGTCACCACCGAGATCGACCCGAAGGACCGCAGCGAGCCCGTGGAGTTCTCCGGGACCACCTACGAGGGCGCGAAGTTCTCGAGCACGCAGGCCCGCGGCTCGATCCTGGTGCTGAACATCTGGTACGCCTCGTGCGCCCCCTGCCGCAAGGAGGCCCCGGACCTCGTGAAGATCGCCGAGAAGTACGCCGCCAAGGGCGTGCGCTTCATCGGGATCAACGTGCGTGACGAGTCCGGCCCCGCGCTCGCCTTCCAGAAGAAGTACGCCCTGCCGTACCACTCCCTCCCGGATCTCGATTCGAAGATCCTCTTCTCGCTGCGTGGGCAGGTCTCGCCCAACGCCGTCCCCTCGACCCTCGTCCTGGATGAGAAGGGCAGGGTGGCCGCCCGGATCTCCGGCGCCGCCGACCCCTCCATCCTGCGCTCGATGATCGACACCGTGCTGGACGAATGAGCGCGATGGACATCGGACAAGCCTTCTCCACATCGATCCTCTCGGGATCGCTGTGGGTCGCCCTCGCGGTCGCCGCGGCCGCGGGCATCGTCGCCTTCGTCTCGCCGTGCGTGCTGCCCGTGGTCCCGGGGTATCTCGGATACGTCTCGGGGCTCGCTGGCCAGGACGCCGCGGCAGGCGGCGCCCGCAGTGGTCGCCGCAGCGGCTCCTCCCGGATGGCGCTCGGCGCGGTGCTGTTCGTGCTCGGCTTCGCCCTCGTGTTCATGGTCCTCGGCGGGTTCGTCGGCGCCCTCGGCCACGTGGTGCAGTCCCACGCGGTCTGGGTGAACCGCATCTCCGGCGTCCTCGTGATCGCGATGGGGCTGCTCTTCCTGGGTCTGTTCCCCTCGCTCAGCGGCGAGAAACGCCTGCGCCACCGGCCCGACGCCGGGCTCTGGGGCGCCCCGCTGATGGGGATCGTCTTCGGGTTCTCCTGGACCCCATGCATCGGCCCGACGTACGCCGCGGTGGTCGCCCTCTCCCTGGACGGGGCCTCCCCGCTGCGCGGCGCCCTGCTCGCCCTCGCGTACTCGCTGGGGCTCGGGATCCCGTTCGTCCTGTTCGCGCTGCTGTTCCAGCGCGCGCTCGCGGCCAGCCGTGCGCTGGCCCGGCACCGCCGCGCGATCTCCCTGATCAGCGGCGCACTCCTGATCGCGATCGGCGTCCTGCTGCTCACGGGCACCTGGACGGCCTGGATGGCACAGCTGCAGAGCCTCATCGGCGGATTCGAGACGGTGGTGTGATGAGTCGTAGGAAGCACGCGGGCCGCGGAGCCGCGAAGCCGGACCCGTCGGCCGAGGACGCCGAGCAGCAGAAGGAGCAGATGGGCACCGCCGGCGGACGCGACCGCCGCATCGCCCCGGAGGCCAGCGACCTGCGACAGTCGGGGTCAGGGAAGCCCTCGCTGCCGAAGCTCGGCGTGCGCGGGACGCTGCTCTTCCTGTGGCGCCAGCTCACCAGCATGCAGACCGCCCTGTTCCTGCTGCTCCTGCTCGCGATCGCCGCGGTCCCCGGCTCGCTCTACCCCCAGCGCAACGTCGACCCCTCGAAGACCGACCAGTACCTCTCCGAGCACGGGTCCTGGGCGAAGTTCCTGGACGCCCTGGGCTTCTTCGACGTCTTCTCCTCGGTGTGGTTCTCGGCGATCTACCTGCTGCTGTTCGTCTCCCTCGTGGGCTGCGTGGTGCCGCGGCTGAACGTGCACCTGCGGCAGATGCGCTCGCGGCCCCCGCGCACGCCCTCACGGCTGAATCGCTTCGTCGGCCACACCCGGGTGCACGTCGAGGGCGTCGACGCCGAGACGCTCACCGCGCAGGCGCACCGCCGGCTGCGCCGTGGCCGGTACCGCGTGGACACGCTCGAGGAGCCCGGCGGCGCCCGCTCGGTCACCGCCGAGCGCGGCTACCTCCGCGAGACCGGCAACCTGCTGTTCCACATCGCTCTGCTGTGCGTGCTGATCGGGGTCGCCGCCGGCGGCCTCACGCAGTACCGCGGGCAGATCTCGGTCGTCGAGGGCCAGGGCTTCTCGAACTCCCTGGCGGAGTACGACTCGTTCGACAAGGGAGCCTGGTACGACGACTCGAACCTGCCGCCCTTCCGGTTCACCCTCGACGACTTCCGCGCCGAGTACGACACCAGCCAGAACGAGCACCGTTTCGGCCAGCCCACGAAGTTCGAGGCCGACGTCAGCGTCGATGACCCGGACAAGGGCGAGTTCAGCAAGACGCTGCGCCTCAACCATCCGCTGCACGTGGCCGGATCCACCATGTACCTGTTGGGCAACGGGTACGCCCCGGAGATCACCGTGAAGGACCCGAAGGGGAACGTGGTCGCGCAGGGCCCTGTGCACGCCGTCCCCACCGGTGACATGGGGTACACCTCGCAGGTCGTCATCAAGGCCCCCGACGCCCAGCCGCAGCAGATGGCCGTGGTCGGCTTCTTCCTGCCCACCGGCGTGATCGACGAGAAGGGCCCGCATTCGCAGTTCCCGGGATTGGTGAACCCCGAGCTCGCCCTCACCGTCTACAACGGCGACCTGGGGCTGGACGGCGGGACACCGCAGAACGCCTACCAGGTCGACGTGTCCTCGCTGACCCCCGTGCAGGACGAGGACGGGAACCAGTCGCTGCTGCGGATGTCGCCGGGGGATTCGACCACCCTGGCCGACGGCTCCTCGGTCTCCTTCGACGGCGTCAAGCGCTACGCGGCCTTCGACGTCCGCCGTGACCCCTTCCAGGGGTTCACCCTGGTCGCCGCGCTGAGCTCCGTGCTGGGCCTCGTCCTCTCCCTGTACGTCCCGCGTCGTCGCGTCTGGGTGCGTGCCGTCCCCGAGGGCGACGGCGTCGTCCTGGAGGTGGCGGGACTGGCCCGCAGCGACGATGATCGTCTCCAGGACGACGTCCGCGCCCTCGCCCACGACCTCGCGCCCGAACCGGCGGACGCACCCGACGCGGCACGGCCGCCCGCTCCCGGCGCCGACTCCACGGAGCCCCGCCCCTCCCACGAAGGACCAGCCCAGTGATCGACCAGCAGCTCGCGCAGCTCTCGAACCTCCTGATCATCCTCACGATCGTCCTGTACGTGCTCGCCCTGATCGGATTCGGCGCCGACCTCTCCGGGGTCACCCAGCGCCGCAGCGACCAGAAGCTGCGCGCGCGGACGCGGGAGCGGGCCGAGCTCGCGACCGTCGGCGCCGACGCCCCGCGCTCCGCATCGCCGGGCGTCGGTGCGGCCGCCGCCCCGACGGCGACGGGTCCCGAGGACTCCGCGGCCCCCGCGGCGGGGACCACCACCAGCTCGCTGGGCCCCCGCGGCTTCGGCTACGTGATGGCCTCGATCGGCGCGGTCCTCCACATCACCGCCATGGTGCTGCGCGGCGTGGCCACCGGGCGGGTCCCGTGGGGCAACATGTACGAGTTCTCGATGTCCTCGAGCGCCCTGATCATCGCGCTGTTCGTCCTGATCTCGATCCGCCGCAAGGACCTGCGCCTGCTGGGCACGCTCGTGATGCTCCCCGTGCTCGTCCTGATGCTGATCGCCCAGACGGCGTGGATCATCCCCGCCTCGGAGCTCACCCCGAGCCTGCAGAACACCCACTGGCTGATCATCCACATCGGCATCGCCATCATCGCGACCGCACTGTCGGGCCTCGGTGCGATCGTGGCGGCTCTGCAGCTGCTCTCGACGCGGGTGGGCCGCGTGCGCGCCGCACGGTCCGCTGACGGCCGCGAGCTGGGGCGCTTCTGGGGACCCGTGAGCGCGCTGACCGACAGGATCCCCTCCGCCGAGCAGCTCGAGGCACTGTGCTTCCGCCTCCACTCGCTGGGCTTCATCTGCTGGACCTTCACCCTCATCTTCGGGGCGGTCTGGGCGAACGAGGCCTGGGGTCGCTACTGGAACTGGGATCCCAAGGAGGTGTGGACCTTCGTCATCTGGGTGGTCTACGCCTGCTACCTGCACGCCCGCGCGACCCGCGGCTTCCGCGGCAACAAGGCGGCCTGGTTCGCCCTCGCCGGCTTCGCCTGCGTGATCATCAACTACACCCTCGTCAACCTCGTGATCAACGGGCTGCACTCGTACTCGGGTCTGGGCTGAGGCGGCGGCGACCACCGCTCGGGGACATCAGGACGAGGAGTCGTCCTCGTCCCCCTGACCTCGCCGGCCCTGCTCGCGTCGTTCGCGGCGGATGTCCTCGTCGAGCTTGCGCAGGAAATCGGGGTCGTCGTCCGGAGCGCGGGGGCCGGATCGGTCCGGTCGGCCCCTTCCTCCCTGGCCGGGGCCCGTGCCGCGCGCGTCGAACGGGGAGCGCCCGCCGTCCCGACGGTCCCTGCCGGCCAGCAGCCAGGTGAGCGGGCCCACCCACGGCAGCAGGACGATCAGCACGATCCACGCCCACTTCGGCAGCCCGCGCATCCGCGCGTCCTCGCTCTGGATGCAGTCGGCGAGGGCGTAGACCGTCAGCGCGATCGAGGCGATGGCGAGCACTGCTTTGAGCATGTGATCAGTCTACGGATGTGCAGGGTGCTCCGGAGATCCGTCAGGACGCCAGGACCCGCCTCAGTTCGGCCATCTGCTCGTCGAGCTCCCGGGTGGTCTCGGCGATCTGGGACATGCGTCGTGAGTGCTGCTCGGGCACGTCGCCGTCGAACTTGTAGCGCAGCGAGTGCTCGGTGCTGGACCAGAAGTCCATCGCGATGGTGCGCAGCTGGATCTCGACCGGCACGTGGACCGTCTTCTCCGCCAGGAACACGGGGACCCGCACGATCAGGTGCAGCGAGCGGTATCCGTTGGGCTTCGGGGCCGCGATGTAGTCCTTCTCCTGCAGCACCGTGAGGTCCTCCTGGCGCCGCAGCGCATCCGCCACCAGGTGCACGTCGGCCACGTAGGGACTGGTGACGCGCAGGCCGGCGATGTCGAAGATCTGCTCGCGGATCTGCGTGAGATCCGCCGGCACGCCGCGCAGGGCGATCTTGGCCATCAGCGACTCGACCGATTTCAGCCGTGTCTTGACGTGCTCGATGGGGGAGTGCTCGTGGGCGGCGTCGAACTGCTCGCGCAGGATCCCGACCTTCGTGCTGACCTCGTCCAGCGCGAACTTGTACTCCAGCAGGAAGGAGCGCATGCGTCCTTGCATGCGTCGCAGCATGGTCTCCGTATCCAGCTGTTCGGCATCGGGACCCGCCAGGCGTCGCAGGAACTCCATCGCCTGGGGATCGATGCCCTGGCGGGGAGCCGAGGAGACGGCTCCCGGGGCACGTTCACCACTCATGAGCGGGATCCTGCCACCGGAGGCTGGGCGTGCGGTGTGGCGGGGGCCTCTGCGCTCGGGCCGGACCCAGCTGCGCGCACTACGCTGGCGACCATGCGAGACCTCCTGCTCTACACGCTGCTGCGCCTGGCCGTGCTGCTGGTGGCGTGGTGGCTGCTGGTGCTGGTCGGGGTGGGCTTCTACCTCGCCGGCATCATCGCCGTCCTGATCGCCTTCCTGGTCTCCGTGCTCCTGCTCAGCAGGTTCCGCGAGCGCCTGGCCGGTCGCCTGCAGTCGGCCGACGAGCGTCGCCGCGCCCGCCGCGGTCCCGTCCACGACGAGGACGCCGAGGAGGAGGACGCCCTCCTCGACGACGAGGAGGACGAGCAGTTCCCTCGCGCCTGACCGCGGGTCCCGACGACCGACGCGCGAGCGCGCAGCGCTCTCAGATCGCCAGTGCCACCAGCAGCAGCAGGGAGAAGACGAGCTCCAGACGCCCGGCGGCGGCGAGCACGGGGATCAGGGCCCGCCCCTGGGTCCCTGCCAGCACGATCCGCAGCGGCCTGATCGCCAGCGGCGCCGCGAGCAGCACCAGCAGCGTCGGCAGGTGCAGGATCATCACCGGCACCATCAGCACGAACGGCACCACGATGCACGCCGTGAGCAGGATCCGCGTACCCCGATCGCCCAGCCGCACCGCGAGCGTGCGCTTGCCGACCAGGCTGTCCGTCGGCAGGTCCCGCAGGTTGTTCGTCAGCATGATGACGACCGCGAGCAGACCGATCGCGCACGCCGCCAGCACGGCGACCGCCGTCAGCCGCTCGGTGATCGCATAGGCCGTGCCGCACACGGCGACCAGTCCGAAGAACACGAAGACGAACAGCTCGCCCAGGCCCAGGTAGCCGTAGGGACGCTTCCCGCCGGTGTAGAACCAGGCGGCCGCGATCGCGGCGGCGCCCACGACGACCGTCCACCAGATGCCGGCGATCGCGATCAGCGCCAGACCCAGCAGGCCGCCGATCCCGAGCGCGAGGACGGCGGCCCGCTTGACCGCCGCCGGGGTGGCTGCGCGCGATCCGGTGAGGCGGAAGGGGCCGACGCGGTCGTCGTCCGTTCCGCGCACCCCGTCGGAGTAGTCGTTGGCGTAGTTCACGCCGATCTGGAGGCTGAGGGCGACGCCCAGGGCCAGCAGGGCACGCGGGATCGCGATGCCCGCCTCGAAACCGGTGTCCCACAGGGCGGCTCCTGTGCCGGCGGCGACCGGGGCGATCGCGGCGGGGAGGGTGCGGGGGCGTGCGCCCTCGACCCACTGGGACAGCGTGGCCATGGTGCTCCTCGGAGGATCGAGGGCCGCCCGATGCGGCCCGGAAAAGTCTACGTGCCCCGTCAGTGGTGGGCGGCCGCGATCCGTGCCGCCTGGGCTCGGTCGATCTTGCCGATCCCGTGCAGGGGCAGGGCCTCGACAAGGTGCACACGCCGGGGCACGGCATGGCCGGGGACACCGGTGGTGCGCAGTGCGGAACGGACCAGGGCGGGGAGGTCGGCGGGCTCGGGTGCCTGGGCGGTCGGGACGACGAGGGCCTCGACGGCGGAACCCCATTCGGGATCCGGGACGCCGACGACGACGGCCTCCGCGACCAGGCCACGCAGCATCAGCGAGCGCTCTATCGCGCGTTCGACGTCCTGGGGAACGACCTTGAGGCCGCCGGTGGTGATGACGTCGTCGGCCCGCCCCAGGATCTGCAGACGCCCCTCGTCCAGGCGTGCGAGGTCGCTGGTGGCGAAGACGCGCTCGCCCTGGGGTCCGTCGGCCGGGAAGTCCTCGGTGCGTGCCGTGCCATCGGGCAGCAGGTATCCGGTCGCGAGCGTCGGGGAGGAGATCCGCAGTCGTCCCTCCGGCCCTGGCCCGGTCACCTCGAGGCGCACGCCGGGCAGGGGGACGCCGTCGTAGACGCAGCCGCCCGCGGTCTCCGAGGAGCCGTAGGTGGTGCGCACGCGCGCACGGGCGCCGCGGGCACGGGCGAGCAGGTCCGGAGGGGTCGCCGCGCCGCCCACCAGCACGGCCGCGAAGCGCGAGAGCAGGGAGCGGGCCCGGGCGCCGTCGGCCGAGGCGTCGGCCAGGATGCGGGTGAGCTGCGTGGGCACCAGGGAGGTGAAGGCCGGCAGTCCCGCGTCGTGCGCCTGCGCGAGGGCGGGTGCCGCGAGCTCGGCGAAGTGCGCCGCGTCGAAGTGTGCGGCGAGGTCGGGGAGCGGGTCGGCCAGCGGGACCCGGGCCAGACCCAGCGCACGCTGGGCACGATGGGCGCGGGCGAGCACCTGGATCCCGGCGATGTGGGTGGGCGGCAGCAGCGGCAGCCAGTGCCCGTGCCCGCCGCTCGCGGGCAGGCCCTCGACGGTGCCGTCCTGCGCGAACAGCTGCGCGGTCGCGTCCTGGGACGCCAGCAGCGAGGCCACAGGGTGCGCGACGGCCTTCGCGCCGCCGGTCGACCCCGAGGTGGGGACGACGAGCACCGTGTCCTCGAAACCGGCCGGGAGGTGTGCGGGCGGGTCGAAGGGACCGAGCCACAGCCGGGCGCGTCCGGCCATCATCTGCCCGACGGCGTCGGCGTGCTCGGCGAGCGAGCGTGCGGAGCCGTCCCACGGGGCCGGTCGCAGCCAGGGGGCCTCCGGCCCCGTGCTCTCGGTCATCGCAGGTCAGCCCTGCGGGTGGCCGAAGGAGGACCAGTCGGGGGCGCGGTGCTCGAGGAAGGCGTCACGGCCCTCGACGGCCTCGTCGGTCATGTAGGCGAGGCGGGTGGCCTCCCCGGCGAAGACCTGCTGGCCCATCAGGCCGTCGTCGGCCAGGTTGAAGGCGAACTTGAGCATCCTGATCGCCTGCGGCGATTTCGTCGCGATCCTCGCGGCCATCGCGAGCGCCTCGTCCTCGAGGTGCTCGTGGTCGACCACCCGGTTCACGGCGCCCCAGTCGTAGGCGTCCTGTGCGGAGTACTCCTCGGCGAGGAAGAAGATCTCCCGCGCCCGCTTCTGACCCACCTGCTTGGCCAGATATGCGGATCCGTAGCCGCCGTCGAAGGAGCCCACGTTCGCATCCGTCTGCATGAAACGGGCGTTCTCCCGAGAGGCGATCGAGAGGTCGGAGACCACGTGCAGGGAGTGCCCGCCGCCCGCCGCCCAGCCGTTGACCACGGCGATCACGACCTTCCCCATGGTGCGCATCAGACGCTGGACCTCGAGGATGTGCAGGCGCCCGGCCTGCCCGGCGCCGACGGTCTCGGCGGTCTCACCCTCGGCATACTGGTAGCCGGAGCGTCCGCGGATCCGCTGGTCACCACCGGAGCAGAAGGCGAAGCCGCCGTCCTTGGGGGAGGGGCCGTTGCCGGTCAGCAGGATGACGCCCACGCCGGTGTCCAGACGCGCGTGGTCGAGGGCGCGGTAGAGCTCGTCGACCGTGTGGGGGCGGAAGGCGTTGCGCACCTCGGGGCGGTCGAAGGCGATCCGCACGCACGGCAGGTCCGTCGGGGCCCCGTCGCCGCTGCGATCCACCGCTCGGTGGTAGGTGAGGTCGGTGAGGGCAGGGCCCCCGAGCTCCTCGACGCCGATCTCCCGCCAGCGCCGGGGGTCGAAGGTGTCGGAGACCGCTCGGGGCAGTTCGGAGGGGGACATGCTCAGCAGGGTATCCCCGCAGGAGGCGTGGCACGGGGCCGAGGTGGCGTGATCCGGCTGACGGGGCGGTGCGCAGGGGCCCCGTCTCAGGCCCCGTCGGACCACGACAGCAGCGGGGTCGACGGCGCCGGATCGGTGTCGAGCCGCCCGTAGGCGAGCACGTCCACGCGCTCACCGTCGACGAGGAACTTCCGGCGCTCCGTGCCCTCGTGGAGGAACCCGGCGGCGCGCGCCACCGCGCCGGAGGCAGGGTTGTCGACGCGGTGGCCGAGTTCGAGGCGCTCGAGCCCCCAGCCGCCGTTCGGCTCCGGGCGCAGGGCACGCTCGGCGAGCGTCGCAGCAGCACGCGCAATGAGACCCCTCGACCGATGTGAACGGTGCAGCCAGTAGAAGAACCAGCCGCTGCGGTTGTCGTCGTCGATCGTGACCGCGACCAGGCCGACCATGCGGTCGTCCCCGTCGTCGACGACCGCGTACGCACGGCGGTCGGCACCTCGCAGCCAGGTGCAGTACTCCGTGGCCGAGGTGGCGTCGTGCACGTCGCCTTGTCGGGACATGTCGGCCGATGCGGTGAACGCGTCGAGGATCGCGCCGGCGTCGCCTGCGCGCACGGGTCGGAGATGCGGCATGGGACGAGGGTATGGGGAGGTGCCGACGAGGGTCTCGGAATCATCACGAACTGCCCGCTGAACACCGAACTGTCCAGAAATGTCCCAGGGGGCGGTTAGATTGCGATCAGCCGACTCCCGGAGTCCCCTCAACGTCGACGGGATCCCGGGAATCGAGTCGGCGATGCCGCAGGCATCTGTTCCGCGCACACCGATCCCGGCGTGCGCACGCACCTCCAGGAGATGAGTTGTCCACTGGTCCGAATCCGCCGTACGGGAACGCTCAGAATGACCCGTACGGCTCGCGTCCCGGCCAGGGCGCCCCACAGCAGCCCTCCGCCTCGTCCAGCCCCTACGGTTCGCCGAGTCCCTACGGCTCGCCGAGCAGTTACGGATCCCCCGCTCCTCACGGTGCACAGGGAACTCACGGGGCACCCGGCCCGTACGGAGGTCAGAAGCCGTTCGGCTCGCCCTCGCAGCCCTACGGTTCCCCGAACCCCGGATACGGGTCGCCCGCGCACCCCTACGGTCCGGGCAGCCCGAACCCCGGTCAGTACGCTCACGCCCAGCAGCAATGGAGTGCGATCCCGCAGGGCGGCACCGGCCACCCGTCCGGTCCGATCGACCCTGCCACGGGCATGCCGATCCCGCCCAAGTCGTTCCTCACGACCTGGTTGCTGTCCTTGTTCCTCGGTGGTTTCGGGATCGACCGCTTCTACCTGGGCCAGGTAGGTCTCGGGATCGGCAAGCTGCTCACCTGCGGTGGGTGCGGCATCTGGGCGCTGATCGACCTGATCCTGCACCTATCGGGCGCCTCGCACGACAAGTACGGCCGCCCGCTCGCGGACCGTGAGCGGTACAAGACCATGGCATGGATCGTCTCGGGCATCGTGTGCGCCATCGGACTCTTGATCGGCTCGATCAACGCCGCGACCACCGAGGCCACGGAGCCGTCCTCCGCCCCTGCGGTCTCGCAGCAGTCCGAGAACGGCGCCGACTCAGCAGTGACAGAGAAGGACACCTCGGAGAAGCCGGAGGAGAAGGCTGCGGAGGAGAAGCCCGCCGCCGAGAAGCCCAAGAAGAGGGTCGAGGCTGAAAAATCTTCGGACGACGGCGACGAAGCGGAGTCGGCGCAGCCAGAAGAGACGAACGTCGGGATCGGTGACGCCGTGGAGGCGGACGACGTCGAGCTCACCGTGACCGATGTGAAGACTGGCGTGACCAAGGTGGGCGACACCTACTGGGACGCGAAACCTCAGGGCGAGTTCGTCATCGTCGACGTGAAGGTGAAGAACGCGGGCAAGGAGGAGGCCACGCTCTACTCTGGCGACTTCACCCTGATCGGCGAGGACGGAGCCGAGTACTCGGTCTCCGACGACGCCTTCCTGGAGGACGGCGCTCTCAGCCTTGAGAGCGTCAACCCCGGCAACACCTTCGAGGGCAAGCTCATCTACGACGTGCCCAAGGGGACGAAGGTGCCCACGCTGGAGATGACCCCCTCCTGGTTCGGTGAGACCGCTGAGGTGGATCTGAGCTGAATCGGTCGTGCCGGTGTCGGTGCCGTTCCCTAGGGTCGGTGCCGGCATCGGCATCTGTCCCGGGCGGCCCCACCGCCGTGGTGCGTCGCCTCGTGCGGCCGCGCCTGTGAACCCGTGAGCGCCCCCGTATGGGTAGGGTCCCGCGGGTGAGTCATTCCTCTTCCTCCACGACATCGGTGTCGGCACAGTCCCACGGCGCGGGTTCCGGCACGCCCGATTCCTCCCCGCACCTCGAGCGGTCCCTGGGCAACCGCCACATCCAGCTGATCGCGATCGGTGGTGCCATCGGCACCGGCCTGTTCATGGGGTCGGGCAAGACGATCTCCGTGGCCGGGCCCTCCGTGCTGCTGGTCTACGTGGTCATCGGCTTCATGCTCTACTTCGTGATGCGCGCGATGGGGGAGCTGCTGCTCTCCCGCAGCGACTATCGGAACTTCGCCGATTTCACCGGTGACCTGCTGGGACCCTGGGCGGCGTTCTTCACCGGCTGGACCTACTGGTTCTGCTGGGTCGTCACCGCCGTCGCCGACGTCATCGTCATCGCCTCGGTGTACCTGCGGGACCTGCTGCCCGTCCTGCCCACCTGGGCGACGCCTCTGCTGGCGGTTCTCGTGATCGCCCTCCTGATCGGGCTGAACCTGCCCACGGTCCGTGCGTTCGGCGAAGCCGAGTTCTGGTTCGCCCTGGTCAAGATCGTCGCGATCCTCGCCCTCATCGTGCTCGGTCTCGTGCTCGTGGTCGTCGGCTACGAGACCCAGGCCGGCACCTCGAGCTTCACCCACCTGTGGGACGAGGGAGGCTTCTTCCCCCGCGGCTTCAGCGGATTCGCCGCCGCCTTCCAGATCGCGACCTTCGCCTTCGTGGGCATCGAGCTGGTGGGCACCACCGCCGCCGAGACCCGCGACCCCGAGACGAACCTGCCGCGGGCGGTCCGCTCGATCCCCGTGCGCATCCTGCTGTTCTATGTGGGATCGCTGGTGATCCTGATGTCGGTGATGCCGTGGACGGTCTACAGCGCCGACGACTCCCCGTTCATCCAGGTGTTCGCGACCGCCGGGCTGCCCGCGGCCGCCGCCGTGGTCAACCTCGTGGTGCTGACCTCCGCGATGTCCTCGGCGAACTCCGGGATCTACTCGACCTCGCGGATGGTGTTCAGCCTGGCCACGCAGAGGGACGCCCCGCGGATCTTCTCGAAGGTCTCCTCGCGCCGGGTGCCCCAGAACGCGCTCTTCCTGACCGGGGTGATGCTGCTGGCCTCGGTGGTGCTGCTGGTCGCAGGGCAGGGCGAGTCCGCGGCCTTCACCGTGGTCACCACGGTCGCCTCGCTGTGCTTCATGTTCGTGTGGACGATGATCCTGTTCAGCTACCTCGCCTACCGGCGACGCAGGCCCCAGGAGCATGCCGCCAGTCGCTTCCCGATGCCGCTGGGATCCGTGATGCCGTACGTGGTGCTCGGGTTCTTCGTGTTCCTGGTCTGGGCGCTCACCGGTGCGCCGGACACGCGCGCCGCGCTCGAGGCCACCCCGGTGTGGTTCGTCGTGGTCGCCATCGGCTACTTGCTGATCCGCCGCGGCAGCGAGCACGCCGCGCAGCGAGAGGCCTTCCGTGCGCGCGTCGCCGAGGAGAAGGAGGAGGCCGCGCGCTGGCGCCGCGAACCCGTGCAGGCGGCGACCGGCAGCCGGGACTAGCCTGGGCAGGTCACGATCTTCGGAGGAGGCCCCATGACCAGCCTGCACGACTTCACCGTCCGCACCGCCGACGGCGGCAGCAGCGATCTCTCCCAGTACGCCGGCAACGTCGTCCTGGTCGTCAACGTCGCCTCCAAGTGCGGTCTCACACCGCAGCTCGACGGCCTGCAGGAGCTGTACGCCCGTCACCGCGACCAGGGCCTGGTGGTGCTGGGCTTCCCGTGCAACCAGTTCTCGGGTCAGATGCCCGGGACCGACGCCGAGGCGGTGACCTTCTGCCGCACCGAGTACGGGGTCGACTTCCCGATCCTGGGCAAGATCGACGTCAACGGCCAGGACGCCGACCCGCTGTTCGCGTGGCTGCGCTCCGAGCGCTCCGGCACCGAGGGCGAGGACATCGAATGGAACTTCGCGAAGTTCCTGATCGGGGCCGATGGCACGGTCCTGGAGCGCTTCGCCCCGGCCACCGAGCCCGAGGACCTGCGCGGCCCGATCGAATCGGCGCTGGCCGCGGCATGAGCGGCATGCGCATCCCCGCGGCCCTGCGCGAGCAGGGCATCCAGGACGCCCGCGTCTACTCCATCCCGATGACCACGCGATTCCGTGGGATCGTCTCGCGCGACGGCGTCATCCTGCAGGGCCCGGCCGGATGGTCGGAGTTCTCCCCGTTCTGGGACTACGGCGTCGAGGAGTCCGCGGCCTGGCTGCGCAGCGCTCTCGAGGACGCCGTCCTGCCGCGGCCGGCCGCGGTGCGGGAGGACGTCGAGGTCAACGTCACCATCCCCGTGGTCCCGCCCGTGCTCGCGCACCGGCTCGCGGCCGTCGGCGGTGCCCGCACGGCGAAGGTCAAGGTCGCGGATGTCAGCTCCTCCCTCGCGGAGGACCTCGAGCGTCTCGAGGCCGTGCGCGACGCCCTGGGACCCGATGCCAGGATCCGGGTGGACGCCAACGCGCGGTGGGAGCGCGACGAGGCGATCTCCGTCATCCCCCAGCTGGACCGGGCGGCCGGCGGGCTCGAGTATGTCGAACAGCCTGTGGTGACCCTCGAGGACCTCGCGGCCGTGCGTCGGGCCGTGGACGTCCCCATCGCCGCCGACGAGCTCGTGCGCCGCGCGGAGGACCCGCTGCGCGTCGCCCGCGTCGAGGCGGCGGACGTGCTGGTGATGAAAGTGCAGCCGCTCGGTGGGATCCGCCGCTGCCTCGACCTCGCGGCCGACGCGGGCCTGCCGGTGGTGGTCTCCAGCGCCCTGGAGACGAGCATCGGCCTCAGCGCCGGCCTCGCGCTCGCCGCCTCCCTGCCCGAGCTCACCCACGCCTGCGGACTCGCCACCGGCGTGCTGCTGACGGGTGACCTCGTC
The DNA here is from genome assembly GCF_003130585.1 of Brachybacterium endophyticum. Lineage (GTDB taxonomy): Bacteria > Actinomycetota > Actinomycetes > Actinomycetales > Dermabacteraceae > Brachybacterium > Brachybacterium endophyticum. The sequence goes on from NZ_QFKX01000001.1 coordinate 880,715, forward strand.
GAGGACCCGCTGCGGGCCGAGGGCGGCGTCATCCCCGCCGTGCGTCCGGAGCCGGACCCCGCCCTGCTGGACGCGCACTGCGCTCCGCACGAGCTCACCGCCCGCTGGGAGCAGCGCCTCGAGGACTGCGCCGCGCACGCCGTGGACCGGACGCCGTGAGCGAGGACTCCGTGAGCGACGCCTTCGCCCCGCTGCGGATCGACGCCCCGGCCCCCGCCGGGTCCGGCGCCGTCGAGGAGGCCGTGGCGATCTGGCGGACCCTGGTCGCCCTGGGTGTGCGCCACGCGGCGATCAGTCCCGGATCGCGCTCCGCCCCACTGGTCTACGCGCTCGAGGACCGGGCGCTCGCCGGTGCACTCCAGGCCCATGTGCGACTGGACGAGAGGGCCGCGGCCTTCACCGCGCTCGGCGCCTCGCGAGCCGATCCCTCCGCCCCGGGAGTCGTGGTCACCACCTCGGGAACGGCGACGACCCACCTGCATGCCGCCGTCCTCGAGGCCCACCACGCGCGGGTCCCGCTCATCGTCCTCACAGCGGACCGCCCGATCGAGCTGCGCGACGTCGGCGCCAACCAGGCCACGCACCAGGCCGGGCTGTACGGGGATGCCGTGCGGTTCGCCGCCGACCTCCCGGCGCCGACGAGCGGCATCGCGAGCGAGGTGGAGCTGCGCACCGCGGTCAGCACTCTCGCGCGGGCCGTCGCCGCGGCGACCGGCCCCCACCCCGGGCCCGTCCACGTCAACCTCGGGTTCCGTGATCCCCTGGTGCCCGCGGACGGCACCGTGCCCGCTCCGGTTCCCGCGGACGAGCGCACCGAGCGTCTCGTCGTCACCCGTCGCGTGCCGCCCGTGGCGACCGACCCCGCCGAGCTCACGCCCGTGCAGAGGACGGTCGTGGTGGCAGGCGACGGTGCCGGCCCCCTGGCCCGCGCCTACGCCGAGGCGCACGGCTTCCCGCTGCTCGCCGAACCCAGTTCCGGGGCCCGCGAGGGGAGCAGCATGATCCCCGGGTACCCACGGCTGCTCGCGAGGATCCTCGGCGAGCAGGATCACCCCCTGCGCCCCGAACGCGCGGTCGTCCTGGGCCACCCCACGCTCTCGCGTAGCGTGGTCAGCGGCCTTCTCGGTGCCCCGGACATCGAGACGGTGATCGTGGATCCCACCGCCGCGTGGTCCGACGCCGCCCGACGGGCCGACCTCGTCGTGCCCTCCCTGCCCGTGCCTGTCGACGGCGCTGCCGAGGACCTCGCCGGTTCCCCCTTCCTCGCCCGGTGGCGCGAGGACGGCGCGCACGAGGTCGCCTCGGCCGACCTCTCCTGGCAGCAGCGCGCCGCGCTCGCCGTCTGGGGAGCCACCTCCTCCGGGAGCCCGTTGATCCTCGGCTCGTCCTCCCTGGTGCGGGACCTCGAGCAGCTCGCCCCCGAGGCACGGGGGCCCGTCCTCGCGGGACGCGGTCTCGCCGGGATCGACGGCATGGTCTCTACGGCGGGCGGATACGCGCTCGCCGCCCGGCCGCCGGGACGGGTGCGTCTGCTCGTCGGCGACGTGACGGCCTTGCACGACCTCACCGGCTGGGTGATCGGGCCGGCCGAACAGCAGCCCGACCTCGACATCGTCGTGGTCGACGACGGCGGCGGCCGGATCTTCAGCGGCCTCGAGCACAGTCGAGCCCGGCCACAGCTCCTCGAGCGCTTCTTCACCACACCCCACGGCACCGACATCGCCGAGGCCGCCCGGGCGCTGGGCATCCCCGCCCACCGGGTCGGGGGAGAGGCGGCGAGCGAGGACCTCGCCGAGCTGCTCGCCGGCCCGGCCACGGGTCGACGCATGATCGTGGTCGGTCCGTGAGAGGGCCGCGCGCGGGCAGGACACAGCTGGTGCACAGCTGCGACGCACGGACTTCTGGGCATGGCGCGGTGGAATGACGCACATGTCATCCGAGGAGAACACCACCCCGCAGGGCAACGGCCGCCCGGGCGGGACCGGCATGCCGCCGGCGGGCACGGGGGACGGCTCGTACCCCGCGCCCGGCGAACAGCCGACCGAGCGTCTGGACCCTCACGAGATGCCGACCGACCGCTACGGCTGGGACGCACGGGACGTCGAGGGGGCGTCGGGGGCGGACCCCCAGGGTGGCCCCGCGTACGGATCGCCCGCGGTCGGCGCCGACGCGAACACCGATCCACAGGGCGAGCAGCCGGCCGCGTCCCCGGGCTGGTCCTGGGGGACCGGACCGGACGCCGTCACGACCCATGCTGCGGGCGGTTCGGCGGCCGGGACCCGCTCGCGACGCGGTCCGGGCTGGGCGGGCGTGGCCGGCCTGGTGATGGCCGGGATGCTGCTCTCCAGCGGTCTCACGCTCGGCGGCGTGATCGCGTACGACCAGGTCGACGGCGACAGCACGCCGAACGCCGCGACGAGCAGCAGCTCCCCGCGCACGGCGGACGCCGAACCCGTCGCGAAAAACGGCGAGAGCCCCGACTGGGAGGCCGTCGCCGACAAGGTCTCGCCCAGCACCGTGGCGATCGACGTCAGCACCGGCTCCGGATCGGCCGAGGGGACCGGCGTGATCTACCGCGACGACGGCACGATCATCACCAACAACCATGTCGTCTCCGGCGCCCAGAAGGTCGAGGTGTCCCTGACCGACGGCCGCACCTACACCGCCCGGGTGGTCGGCACCGACCCCACCACCGACCTCGCGGTGATCACGATGCAGGACCCGCCCGGGGACCTCACGCCCGCCTCCCTCGGGGACTCCGACTCCGTCGAGGTCGGCGAGGGGGCGATGGCCGTCGGAACGCCGTTGGGCCTCCAGAACACCGTGACGACCGGGATCATCTCCGCGGTGCACCGCCCCGTGACCACGCAAGGGGAGAGCGCGGACCCCTCCGATGCCACGTACTCCTCGGCGCTGCAGACCGACGCCGCCATCAACCCCGGCAACTCCGGCGGTCCGCTCGTGAACGCCAGCGGCTCGGTGGTGGGCATCAACTCCTCGATCGCGAGCTTCTCGCAGGGGGAGGAATCGCAGTCCGGCAGCATCGGACTCGGCTTCGCGATCCCCTCGAACACGGTCAAGCTCATCGCCGACCAGCTCATCGACAGCGGGAGCGCGAAGCACGCGCTGCTCGGTGTGACCGCGCAGGACGGCAGTCAGCAGGTCTCCTCCAGCACCTACCGCGGGGCCCTGGTGCACTCGCTGGAGCCCGGTTCCGGCGCCGCCGACGCCGGGCTGCGCGAGGGCGATCTCATCACCCAGGTCGACGGGGTCCCGGTCAACGGGGCGGCAGCGCTCACAGGCATGGTCCGCGGGCTCGAGGTCGGCTCGACCCATCAGCTCACCGTCGTGCGCGACCAGAAGGAGACCACGCTCGACGTGACCCTCACCGAGGCGAGCTGACCCGCCGCAGGCGGCTCACGCCCGGTGGATCACTCCTGGCGGCCGATGGCGCGCAACACGGGGCGTGACTTGGCGAGGGCCTCGGCGTGCTCGAGCACCGGGTCCGACCCCGCCACGAGCCCGCCGCCGGACTGCACCCGCACGCGCGTCGGCGTCTCCAGATGCGCCATCCGCAGGGCGATCGCCCATTGGCCGTCGCCCTCGGCGTCCATCCATCCCACGGGGGAGGCGTAGCCGCCCCGGTCGCGGGACTCGAGCTCGGCGATGGCGGCGTCGGCCGCCTCCCGCGGAGTGCCGCTGACCGCGGCCGAGGGATGCAGCCGGCCGGCCACGTCCAGACTGGTGACACCCTCGCGCAGCTGCCCGGTGACGTCGGAGGCCAGGTGCTCGATCCCCGGCAGGCGCAGCACGAAGGGCTCCACGGAGGCCGTCAGCTCGCTCGTCAGGTCCGCGAGCCGGGAGGTCACCGAATCGATCGCGAAGGCGTGCTCGGCGAGCTCCTTGGCGTCGCTGCGGAACGCCCGACGGTCCTGCTCGGCGAGCTCCGCTCCCTCGGCCACGGGGCGGCTGCCCGCGAGCACCCGGCTGAACAGCCGCCCCTGCTCGGTGTCGGCGAGCATCTCCGGGGTCGCCCCGATCACGTCGGCCAGGTGATAGACCCAGGTGGTCGGGTAGGAGTCGGCGAGGCGCTGCAGCAGGGTCGCGACAGGCTGGGTCTGCTCGAGGTGCACGGTCGAGGACTCCGAGAGCACGATCTTCTGCGCCGCCCCTTCCTCGATCATCCCCAGGGCGCGACGCACCAGCTCCTGGTACTCGTCGGGAGTGTGATCGGGGTCGATCTGCACCCGGGTGCGCTCGTTGCGGGGCGTCGACCCGAAGAGGTCCCTCCAGTCGGTCGGTTCGAGGGGAGCAGGGACCGACCCGTCGGCCTCCGTCTCCTGCGCCGGTGCGACCAGGGTGAGGAACGGATCGTTGTCGTGCACCCCCAGGATGGCGCGGGGCACCAGCAGGGTCGACGGGCGCGGGGAGGCAGCGGCGTAGGAGAAGCTGCCGAAGGCGATCAGGCCGGTGCCGCGGGCGCCCACCTCGTCGTCGATGCGCGCGGCGGCCGCGAGCTCCCGGAACCGCGCGGAGGCGTCCTCGAAGCGATCCGGTCCGGAGGTGCTGCAGGTCCAGGCCGTCCCCACACCGACCATGCCCTGCCCATGGCGGAGCCAGGCGGCGGTGAGATCCCGTGGGAGGTGCGTGAGCAGGTCGACATCGTCCTCGAGGCGGACGGTGCGCACGCGCAGCGAGGGCGGGTCGGCGGGGGCGTCGGAGGTGGGCATCAGCACGATTATGCGACACGGAGCCTGCGCGCTGGACTTGCCGCCCCGCGCCCGTCACAGTGGAGCGCGCCGGTCGCCCTCGGGACGTGCGGCGGAGCGAGCAGGACGAGACGGAGGCGCACGTGGCACTGAACGGCGGACGCGAGGTGCGCATCGACGCCCCCATGATCTCCGGTGCCATCGCCGCCCTCGGTGCCCTCGCCAGCGGCGTCGCCCTCACGGTGGTGCCGGCCCTCATCGCCGAGATCGGCGCGAGCAGGTCCTCGCCCGGCACGCTGCGCGCGATCCTGATGGGCCTGGATGCCCTGGTGCTCGGTCACGGCGGGAGCGTCGTGCTGCAGGCGGGCTCCGTGACCGGATCGATCTCCCTGATGCCCGTGGGGCTGACCCTCGTGCTGCTCGCCCTGATCACGCTGGCCGCGCGCCGCGCCACCCGCCGTCTGCGGCCGGTGGACGCCGACGGAGCCCTGCGGGCCCGGGCGTTCCGTGACGGCGGCGCCTGCCTGGGCGCCCTGGTCATCGTCTACACCGCCGGGCTCGGCGTGCTGGCCGCGATCGCCCGCGGCACCCTCGTGCACGCCGTGGTGCCCTCCGCCATCGTCTCCGGCGCGCTGATCGCCGTCATCGGCAGCCTGACCGGAGGGCTCCTGGCCCTGCGCCGACCCGCGGCGGAGGGGCGCCCCGCGGTGCGCGTGCTGGCGCTGCTCCCGTCGCCCTACGACGCGGTCGCCCGGGCCCTCCTGCTCACCCTCGCGGGCTTTGCCGCCTCGGGGGCCCTGCTCACCGTGGTGATGATCGGCCTGCGCTTCGGCCACGTTGCCTCCCTCCACCAGTCGCTGGACCCGGGAGTGCTCGGGTCCCTCGTGCTGTTCCTCCTGCAGCTCGCCTTGCTGCCGCTGATCATGGCGTGGGTGCTCGTGATCCTGCTCGGCGGCAGCATCACCCTGGGCGCGGGCAGCGTGATCTCCCTCGGAGGCGCCAGCACCCCGGTGATGCCCGCGCTCCCGCTGCTGGGCATCGTGCCCGAGCCGGGGAAGGCACCGGGCGTCATCTGGCTGCTGGTGGCGCTGCCCGTGGCCGCGGTCGTGCTGGGTGCCGTGCGGCTGTGCCGCGACCTCGCCGGCGCCGACATCCGCGGCAGACTGACCGCTCTCGGCGTCTTCGCCGGCTCGCTCGTGGTCCTCACCCTGCTGATCGCCGGGCTGGTCACCGGCGGGATCGGCGACGGTGCCCTGGACACTCTCGGCCCGCAGCTCGGATCGCTCGCCCTGCCGCTGCTGGGGATCGTCGCACTGCCCACCGCCGCGGTCGCCGCGGTGTATCTGACCCCGGCCCTGGACTGGCTGCACAGGACTCGCAGGGACCTGCGGGAACGGGTCGAGGAGTCGGAGTCCCGCGAGAGCGACGGAGGCGGGACGGCGGAGGAGTCCGAGAGGACCGGGACTCCCGAGGGCACCGGGACGGCCGAGAAGGCGCGGCCGGCGGAGCACGGGCTCAGGAGCCCGTCAGACCCTCCATCCAGCTGACCACCGAGTTCTGGACCTCGTCCTTGCAGGAGTCCTGGGCCTGCTGCGTGAGCGCGTCGTCCCGGCAGGTCTCGAGCTCGGACATCGGGCCGTAGAACAGCAGCCCGGTCACCGAGCCCAGCACGATCATCAGCACGGCGGGCAGCCCGACCAGACCGGTCACCACCGCCATCACCGGCCGTCCGTCGCTCCAGGCGGCGATCACGAGCATCACCAGCAGCACCGCGGTGATCACTCCCGCGATCCCGGACAGCAGCGACCACGGCAGCGGCAGCAGCATCAGCAGCCACGAGCACAGCAGGCCCAGGAGCAGACGGCTCAGCCTGCGGCGGTAGAGCCGGGCGGACTCGGGCACGGCATCGGCGGGGTCTGGGGCGGGGCTGCTCACCCCTCCATTGTGCCTGCTCGTCCAGGGGCCACGGACAACGGCATGGCCACGGGCGGATCGCCAGTAGGGTGTGGGCGTGGCACCCGCGCGCATCGTCGTCCTGATCTCCGGCACCGGCAGCAATCTCGCCGCTCTCCTCGAGGCCCAACGCTCCGACGCCGAGGCGTCGGCCGGCTCCGCGCAGGAGCGCGGTTCCTACGAGATCGTCGGCGTGGTCGCCGATCGTGACGCCGCGGGCCTCGCCCACGCCGCAGAAGCCGGCATCCCCACCTCCGTGGTCAGGCTGAAGGACCACGCGGACCGTGCCGCGTGGGACGACGCCCTCGCCCGCGAGGTGTCCGCCCTCGCCCCGGACCTGGTGGTGCTGGCCGGCTTCATGAAGCTCATCGGGGCGCCGCTGCTGACCGCGCACCCGGGCCGCATCATCAACACCCACCCGGCGCTGCTGCCGTCGTTCCCCGGTGCCCACGGCGTGCGGGACGCCCTGGCCCACGGCGTCAAGGTGACAGGCGCGAGCGTGATCGAGGTCGACCCCGGCGTGGACACCGGTCGGATCCTCGCCCAGCGGGCCGTGGACGTGCTCGACGGGGACACCGAGGAGTCGCTCCACGAGCGCATCAAGGCCGTCGAGCGCGAGATGCTCGTCGAGGTCGTGCGCGAGCGGGCGTGCTCCCTCGCACGCTGATCGAGGTTCCGGGGCGGCCGGCCCCCTCGGTACACTGGCACCACACGACTGGCGCAGGTGGGCACACCACCGGGGAGTGACGTTCGTGGGCATCGACCGCCTGGGTGCCCGCAGCCGAGAGCCGATGCACGATCGCATCGCTTCGACCTGCGAGGAGAACGCTCCGTGAGCACCACCACCCGCCGCCCCATCCGCCGCGCCCTGGTCTCCGTCTTCGACAAGACCGGCCTCGTCGATCTCGCCCGCGACCTCTCCGCGGCCGACGTCGAGATCGTCTCCACCGGCTCGACCGCCGCGACGATCCGCGAGGCGGGATTCGCCGTCGTCGACGTCGCCGAGGTCACCGGCAGCCCCGAGATGCTCGACGGCCGCGTGAAGACCCTCCACCCCCGCATCCACGGCGGCATCCTCGCCGACCGGCGACTCGAGGACCACCGGTCCCAGCTCGAGGACCAGGGCATCACACCCTTCGACCTCGTGGTCGTGAACCTGTACCCGTTCGAGGACACCGTCGCCGCGGGCGGCTCCTTCGACGAGATCATCGAGAAGATCGACATCGGCGGTCCCTCGATGGTGCGCGGAGCCGCCAAGAACTTCGCCTCGGTCGCCGTCGTGGTCGATCCCGAGGACTATGCGCGTGCCGGGAGCGCCGCGAAGCAGGGCGGGTTCAGCCTCGCCGAGCGCCAGGAGCTCGCGACCATCGCCTTCGGCCGCACCAGCGAGTACGACACCGCCATCAGCGACTGGATGCTCGGCCAGCTCGAGGACCTCGACCTCGAGGACGAGCAGGCGGACGGCGCCGATCGTGCCCCCGCCGCAGCTGCGGCGGGGGAGAGCGGCACGGACGGGGACTCGGCGTTCCTGCTCGACATGGACGACCAGGAGGCCGCCGAGGCGGGGCTGCGCACCCTGCGCTACGGCGAGAACCCCCACCAGCGTGCACGCGTCGCGGTGATCGACGACGAGAACCCCGGCCTGGCCGGTGCCGAGCAGCTCGGCGGCAAGGCCATGAGCTTCAACAACTACGTCGACGCCGACGCCGCCACCCGCGCCGCCTCCGACCACGACCAGCCCTGCGTCGTGGTGATGAAGCACAACAACCCGTGCGGCATCGCCGTGGCGACCGCGGACGAGGACATCGCCTCCGCCCACGCACGCGCCCACGGCACCGACCCGCTCTCGGCCTACGGCGGTGTGATCGCCAGCAACCGCCCGGTCACCCTCGCCATGGCCCAGCAGGTCAAGCCCGTGTTCACCGAGGTGATCCTGGCACCGGCCTACGAGGACGAGGCCCTCGAGCTGCTGCGCACGAAGAAGAACCTGCGGATCCTGCGGATCGACGAGCGGCCGCGCACGGGTGTGGAGATCCGCCAGATCTGGGGCGGCTCCCTGATCCAGGAGACCGACTCCTACCAGGCCGAGGGCGACGACCCCACGACCTGGACCCTCGCCGCCGGCGACGCCGCCGACGAGCGCACCCTCGCGGATCTCGTCTTCGCCTGGCGCTCCGTGCGCGCCGTGAAGTCCAACGCGATCCTGCTGGCCAAGGACCTCGCCGCCGTCGGCATCGGCATGGGGCAGGTCAACCGTCTGGACTCCTGCCGGCTCGCCGTCCAGCGCGCGAACACCCTGGGCGAGCACGCCGAGGGCGAGCAGGCCCCCGAGCGGGCCCGCGGAGCGGTCGCGGCGTCGGATGCGTTCTTCCCCTTCGCCGACGGCGCGCAGATCCTCATCGACGCGGGCGTCAGCGCGATCGTGCAGCCCGGCGGATCGATCCGTGACGAGGAGGTCGTCGAGGCCTGCCGCGCCGCGGGCGTCACGCTCTACCTCACGGGGACCCGCCACTTCGCGCACTGAGCGGCCGAGTTCACCCGCTCGACAGATGGCCCGCATACCCTGGAGGGCAAGCCGCCCCGGCGGCGCCCCTCCGGTGGCGGCGCCGGAAGTCCGAAGGAGAGTCCCGTGAAGATCCCCGACAACCAGAACCTCAGGGAGTACATCGAGCACCTGAGGGACGAGGGCTACACGGTCGCCGACGGTCACACGCCCGACCCGGATCTCATCGACCCGCAGGGCAACCCCGTGTACACCTGGCAGGAGGGGTACCCGTACGAGACCCGCATGGACCGGGACGAGTACGAGCTCGAGAAGTACCGCCTGCAGGTCGAGCTGCTGAAGTACCAGTACTGGCTCGAGGACAACGACCAGAAGTCGATCATCATCTTCGAGGGCCGTGACGCCGCGGGGAAGGGCGGGACCATCAAGCGCTTCACCGAGCACCTCAACCCGCGCACCGCGCGGGTCGTCGCGCTGAACAAGCCCAGCGACCGCGAGCGCGGGCAGTGGTACTTCCAGCGGTACATCCAGTACCTGCCCACCGAGGGCGAGATGGTCCTGTTCGACCGGTCCTGGTACAACCGGGCGGGCGTCGAACGGGTGATGGGCTTCTGCACCGACGAGGAGTACGAGGCGTTCATGAACCAGGCGCCCCAGTTCGAGCGGATGCTCGTGGACGCCGGCATCCACGTCACCAAGTTCTGGTTCTCGGTCTCCCAGCGCGAGCAGCGCACCCGCTTCGCCATCCGCCAGCTCGACCCGGTGCGCCGCTGGAAGCTGTCCCCGATGGACCTGGAGTCCCTGGATCGCTGGGAGGCCTACACGGAGGCCAAGGAGGAGATGTTCCGCCGCACCGACAAGAAGTACGCCCCGTGGACCATCGTCCGCTCGAACGACAAGAAGCGCGCACGCCTCAATGCCATGCGCTACTTCCTCTCGCAGTTCGAGTACGAGGGCAAGGACCACGAGGTCGTCGGAGCGCCCGACCCCAAGCTGGTCATGCGCGGCAAGAAGGAGGAGGCCGACGAGTAGGACCCGCCTCCACGCAGGACGAGCGCGGGCCCCCGGATCATCGTCCGGGGGCCCGCGCTCGTCCGCTCCGCCGTCCTCGTCCCGCTCCTCGGGACCGGCCCGGTGTCCCCGGGGCCGGAGGGAGGATCAGAGATCGGCCTCGGGGGTGGCGCTGTCGTCGGGCACCATCCGGGTGACTTCGCCCGAGTCGGTCGCCGGATCGACCCGCGGGATGCTGCCCGTGGTGGTCGGGCGGTGGGGTCGCGTCATCATGGTGGGGGAGAGGAGGTCGCTCAGATGCCCCTCCTGCACGAGCCCCTTCTCGAGCACGAGATCCCGCACCGGGCGTCCCGTCTCCAGGGCGCTGCGGGCCAGCTCGGTCGCCGCCGAGTAGCCGATCACCGGCACCAGGGCCGTGATCACGCCGATCGACCGCTCCACGTAGCCCTCGAGCACGTCCAGGTTCGGCTCGATGCCGCGCACGCAGCGATCGGCGAGCGTGGTCATCGCCCGGGTCATCGACCGGGTGGACTCCAGGATGTTGAAGCAGATCACCGGCTCGAAGGCGTTGAGCTGCAGCTGGCCGCCCTCCGCGGCGAAGGTGACCGTGGTGTCGTTGCCGATCACCTCGAAGGCGACCTGGTTGACGACCTCCGGGATCACCGGGTTCACCTTCCCGGGCATGATCGAGCTGCCGGGCTGCACGGCGGGCAGCCGCAGCTCCGCCAGGCCCGCGCGCGGACCGGAGCTGAGCAGGCGCAGGTCGTTGCAGACCTTGGAGATCTTCACGGCGATGCGCTTGAGCACGCCCGAGAACGTCACGAACGCCCCGGTGTCGCTCGTCGCCTCCACCAGGTCGTCGGCCACGACGAACTCGATCCCCGACAGGGCGGAGAGTTCCTCGGTCGCCAGCTGCGCGTACCGGGGGTCGGTGGTGATGCCGGTGCCGATCGCCGTCGCGCCGAGGTTGATCTCCGTGAACAGCCGTCCGGTGCGGTTCAGCCTCTCGACGTCCTCCGCGATCGTGGTCGCCCAGGCGTGGAACTCCTGGCCCAGGGTCATCGGCACGGCGTCCTGCATCTGGGTGCGCCCCATCTTCAGGGTCTCGCTGAACTCCTCGCCCTTCTCGCGCAGCGCCCCGATCAGACCGTCCATCGCGTCGGCCAGGCGCGGGAAGGACAGCAGGATCGCCAGGCGCACCGCCGTCGGGTAGACGTCGTTGGTGGACTGGGCGAGGTTCACGTGGTTGTTGGGGTGCAGGTGCTCGTACTCCCCGCGCGAATGGCCCAGGATCTCCAGCGCCCGGTTCGCGATCACCTCGTTGGCGTTCATGTTCGTGCTGGTGCCTGCGCCGCCCTGGATCACGTCGACGACGAACTGCTCGTGCAGGTGGCCGGCGGCGATCTCCTCGCAGGCCTGCTCGATGGCATCGGCGCGCTCGTCGTCGAGCGCGCCCAATCGACGGTTGGCCCGGGCTGCGGACTGCTTGACCAGGGCGAGGGCCCGGATCAGCTCGGGGAAGTGGGAGACCGGGACGTCGGTGATGCGGAAGTTCTCCTGCGCCCGCAGGGTCTGGATGCCGTAATAGGCCTCCGCCGGGACCTCCCGGTCACCCAGCAGATCGTGCTCCATGCGCCCGGGTGCAGCGGGTTCGGACGCGGACGGGATGGTCATCGGATGCTTCTCCTCGGATCGCGGCTCGGGCCGTCGTCGTCGACGGTCCGCAGCCAGCCTATCCACGTCCCGGCCGGCGCCGTGCACACCGCGGGGCACGGCGCGCAGGCGGTGTCCCGCCCGCGCGACGGCCGTACGATGGCGGACATGTCCGGAAGCGCGCCCACCTCACCCGCACCGCACTCGCCCTCCCGTGTCCCGCTGCGAGAGGGCCTGCGCCGGCAGCGTCTGCTGGCGCTGATCCTGGTCGCCCTGGCCGCAGCCATCGTGGTCGGTGCGCTCACCAGTGCCGTGCTCGCCGGGCGTCTGCTGGCCGGGCTGCTACTGGTCGTCGCGGCGCTGAGGGCGATGCTGCCCGACGGTGCCCTGGGCGCGCTCGCCGTGCGCTCGCGCGGGCTCGACACGCTCGTGTTGCTCGGGCTCTCGGCGGGGCTCGCCGTGCTCTCGGCCGCCCCGAACCTCTGACCCACCCGCGCCCGGGGGGCCGCCTGGGCGGACGGGCCTCAGGCCTCGGGGCCGCTGATCACCCGGACACCGCCGTCCCCGAGACCGTAGACGGCCCCCGCGACGACGATCGAGCCCTTCTCCTCGGCCTCGCGCACGATCAGCGAGCGCGAGCGGAGGTCCGTGAGCGTGCCCAGCACGTGCGTCTCGACGGCCTGCTCGGTCGGGTCCGCGGGGTCGAGGTGCTCCTTGACCTGATCCACCAGGATCGGCATCTCCCCGGGCAGGGTCGTGCCCTTCTGGATCGCCTCGACGGTCGCACCGACGGCCCCGCAGGACTCATGGCCCAGCACGAGCACCACCTGCACGCCGAGCACCTCGACGGCGAACTCGACCGAGGCCTGCATCGAGCGTCCCAGCACGTGCCCGGCGTTGCGGGCGACGAACAGGTCCCCGAGCCCCTGGTCGAACAGCAGCTCCACCGGGACACGGGAGTCCGAGCATCCCAACACCATCGCGAACGGTGCCTGACCGCTCTCCAGCGCGCGTCGGCGGGACTCGTCCTGGTTCGGGTGCTGGACGTCGCCCTCGACGAAGCGGCGGTTCCCTGCGAGCAGGTCCTGGAACGCCTGCAGCGCAGCGGGGTCCGGCGAGGCGGGGGCGGCCGATCCGGTCGCGGCTGAGAGGTTCACGGGGGTCCTTCCGTCAGGGGAGAGCATCCAGATCCGGACGGCAGTGAGCTCGGTGACGAACCTGGAGGAGGCCCGGCGCGTCGCGCGCGGGCGGGGCCCAGTGTGACACGATTCGTGCCGTGCCCACCGACATCGTCCGCCTGCACTCCGTGTTCGACCTCGCCATGCGCGTGGGCGAGGGGCTGCTGACCAACGGCGCCGCCGCCTCCGAGGTCACCGCCAGCGTGCTGAGGATCATCAGCTCGTCGGGTCTGCGAGACGTCGTCGTCGAGGTGACCTTCAACCAGGTCTCCCTCTCCTACCTGCCCGACGACTACTCGACGCCGTTCACGAGGATCCGCGCGACCGGGAGTCGCGTGCAGGACTTCGCGCGCCTGGCCGCCTTTGAAGAGGTCACCGAGCTCTACATCATGGGTGTGGTCGGGCTCGAGGAGGCGCTCGCCAAGGTGCGCACGATCCCGCAGCAGAAGTCGCACTACCCGCGCTGGCTCGCCTTCCTGGGGTTCGCCGTGATGGGAGGCGCAGCGGCCTTCAGCTTCGGCGGCACGATCCTCGTGGTGCTCACCGCGACGCTCGCCAGCGGTGCGCTGGTGGCGCTCACCGAGATCATGGCGGCACGGCAGATCCCCATGTTCTTCGGGCAGGCCGCCGGCGGGTTCATCGGCGTCGCCGTCGCCGTGATGCTGCACGTGGCCGCGCCCGCTCAGAACTCCGCGATCGTGGTGGTCGCCTGCATCATCGTTCTGCTCGCCGGGTTGGCCTCGATCGGTGCCATGCAGGATGCCGTGACCGGCTGGTACGTCACCGCCTCCGCGCGCATCCTGGAGACGCTGATGCTGACCGTCGGCATCGTGGTGGGCGTGCGGCTGGGACTGCTGCTGACGATCCTGCTGGGGATGAACATCTCCGTGGACGCCTCCCCTCCCCTCAGCCTCGCGTCGGGCGTCGCGGCAGCGGTCGCGGGCGCGGTGATGGGCCTCGGCTTCGCCGTGGGGACGTACACCCCGGTGCGTGTCCTGGGGTGGATGTCGCTGGTCGCCTCGGTCTCCGCGGTCGTGGTCTACCTGCTCAGCCACTTCGTGGTCGACCGCGTCTGGGGATCCGCTGCGGCGGCCTTCGTGGTGGGGACGATGGCCGTGCTGATCGCCCGACGCGTGCGCGCCCCCGCCCTGGCGATGATCATGGGCGGCATCATCCCCCTGGTCCCCGGCAGCCGCATCTACCGCGGACTGCTGTCGCTCAGCGAGGACATCAGCGCAGGGGCGGCCGAGCTGTTCGCCGCCGCGGAGATCGCCGTGGCGATCGCGGCCGGGGCGGTGCTCGGGCAGCTCCTGGCCTCGCGCTTCCTCTCCCGGCGCGGCGGGGCCGGCTGGGCGTACACGCCCGTGGTCTCCACGCCCTTCCAGACCCCGCGCCGCAGGCGCCTCACCCTTCCTCACCGCAGGCGCCGTGACGCCGGCATGGTCGAACCCTCTACGATGACCGGAGAGATGTCGGCCCTGCCGCCCTCGGTCCTCCACGACCTCCAGCAGGAGCTCGATCTCGAGGACCCCACGAGCGGTCCCGGTGGTGCCGACGCCCCCGACGGCGCGCGACGGAGCGACGCCCTCACTCAGGAGGATCGATGACCCCCACCCTCATCGCCACCGGCTGCTACTCGAGCGCGGGAAGCGGCCGCGGCCGTGGGATCGAGCTCCTGGAGTGGTCGCCGGAGCAGGGCGCGCGTGTCCTCGCCACGGTGGATCTGCCCGATCCCTCCTTCGTGATCTGGAGCGCCGACGGCACGCTCCTGCACGCCGTCCTGGAGACCTCGCCGACCCGCGTGGTGACGCTGCGGCCGGGCGCCGACGCGGCCTCGCTCGAGGTCATCGCCGACATCACCCTGCGTGGCGAGGGCGGCTGCCATCTGGCTCTGGGGCCCGACGGGCGCACCCTGATCGTGGCGGAGTTCGGCTCGGGGACCGTGGAGACGATCCTGCTGGACGAGGACGGCGTGCCCGCCGAACTCATCGACCTGGACGATCACCACGACTTCGCGGAGGGGCGCACGCCCCATCCCCATCAGAGCGTGCTGCTGCCGGAGAGCGATCTGATCGCCATCACCGACCTGGGACTCGACCGCGTCCTGCTGTACCGGCAGGACCGGCTGGACGGCCACATCGACCTGGCCGCCGAGCTCGCCCTGCCCACCGGCAGCGGGCCGCGCCACCTGGCCGCCGACCACGAGAGCTCCGAGCTGCACATCTCGTGCGAGCTCTCGGGGAAGGTCGCGACCGCGATGCGCAAGCCCCCGGGGACCGGTGAACGCTCGTTCGTGGGCGACGGGTCGTCGATCGAGAGCACCTGGGACGTGACCTCGAACGTCGCCGCCAGCGGCATCGAGGGCGAGAACGCGGTCTCCCACCTCGAGCTCTCGGCCGACGAGCACCATCTCCTGGTCGCCAACCGGGGCCCGAACACCCTGAGCGTCCTCGACCGCGGCCAGCAGGCGCCGCAGCTGCTCGCCGAGATCGGCGTCGGCGCCCACCCCCGCCACTTCACCCAGACCCAGGGCCATATCCTGGTGGCCGCTCAGGAGGCGGACCGCATCGACGTCCTGCGCCTGGACGGCGGCGACCTCGAGGTCGCCGCCGAGCCGATCCCCTCGGCGTCGGTCAGCTGTCTCGCCCCGCGCCCCTGAGACGCGCCCCCCGAGAGGCGCACGCCCCGAGCTGCGCACCACCCGAGCACGAAGGAAGCCCCTCACCATGCCCAGTGACGCCGTCATCCTCGAGGCCCCCGACCGCCGTGACACCGTCGAATCGACCGCACGAGCGTTCATCGAGGCCTACGGATACCAGCCCGACGGCGTGTGGTCCGCCCCCGGCCGCGTGAACATCATCGGCGAGCACGTCGACTACCAGGACGGTCTGTGCCTGCCGATGGCGATCTCGCACCGCTGCTTCGTCGCCGCCGCGCGCACGCCCACCGACCTGGTCCGGGTCCGTTCGGCGCAGAGCGAGATCGTCTTCGAGGGAGACGCCTCGCAGCTGGAGCCGGGCAACGTCGAGGGCTGGCACGCCTACGTCACCGGCGTGCTGTGGGCACTGCGCCCGTTCATCAGCGGCGGCGAGCAGCAGGGCGTGGACCTCTACATCGACGGCCGCGTGCCGCTGGGGTCGGGGCTGTCCTCGAGCGCCTCGCTGGAGTGCGCGACGGCCGAGGCGCTCGAATCGCTGCTGAGCCTGGACACCACCCCGCTCGAGCGGGTGCGCGCCGCGATCGCCGCCGAGAACGATTTCGTCGGTGCCTCCACAGGAGGGCTGGACCAGGCCGCCTCGGTGCTCTGCTCCGCGGGTCAGGCCCTGCTGCTGGACTGCCGCGACTTCTCGACCACCCCGGTGCCCTGGGATCTGGCCGGGCAGGGGCTCGCGCTGCTGATCACGGACACCCGCGCCGAGCACTCCCACGCCGACGGTCAGTACAGCGCGCGGCGTCGTGACAGCGAGCGCGCGGCACGGACGCTGGGCGTGAAGACCCTGCGGGACGTCGAGCCCTCCGGTCTCGAGGACACCCTGGCGCAGATCGACGACGAGGTGGTGCGTCGGCGTGCGCGCCACATCGTCACCGAGATCCAGCGCGTGCGGGAGACCTACGAGTTGCTGGGCGCGGGCAGCGTCCGCGAGAACGTCCAGCGCCTGGGCGAGCTGTTGAACGCCTCCCACGACTCCCTGCGCGAGGACTACGAGGTGACCGTCCCGGCCCTCGACGTCGCCGTCGAGGCGGCTCGCACGGCCGGCGCGCACGGCTCCCGCATGGTCGGCGGCGGCTTCGGCGGCTCCACGATCGCCCTGGTCGAGGCCGACGAGGCCCAGACCGTCGCCCAGGCGATCGCCGACGCCTTCGAGCGCGACGGGCTCGGCTCCCCGGAGTTCTTCCTCGCGCTGCCCGAGGACGGGGCCGGCCAGGACCTCTGATCCGGTCCTCAGCCCCGGCGTCGGCAGCGGCCCCTCGCGCCGTCGTCGACCGCGCTCGGGGTCAGGGCCGCGGCGGCGGGGGAGTGGCCAGCCAGGCCTCCACCCCGGCGAGCATCCGCGCGATGGTGGCCTCGTCGGCCCGCGAGAGCCGGATCGAGTCCGCTGCGAGCGCCGCGAGCTCCTCGTCATCGAAGCCGGCGTCGCGGGCGATCTCGTACTGGTCCAGCAGGCGTGAGCCGAACAGGAGTGGGTCGTCGGCGCCCAGCGCTATCCGGGCCCCCGCCTCACGCAGGCGTCGCAGGGGGACGTCGAGCGGAGAGGCGTAGACCCCGAGCGCCGCATTGGAGGCGGGGCACACCTCGAGGCCGATCCCGTTCTCGACCAGGGAGTCCAGCAGTGCGGGATCGTCGGCCGCGCGCACGCCGTGGCCCAGCCGGTCCGGTCGCAGATGCTCGATGACCTCGCGCAGGTGCGAGGGACCGAGCAGCTCGCCGCCGTGGGGGACCGCCGCGAGCCCTGCGTTCCGGGCGATGCGGAAGGCCGGGGCGAAGTCGGAGGTCTCCCCGCGGCGCTCGTCGTTGGACAGCCCGAAGCCCACCACCTGATCGGAGTGGTGGGCGGCGAGACGGGCGAGGGCGCGCGCGTCCAGGGGGTGTCGGGTGCGGGAGGCCGCCACGACGATCCCGATGCTCAGCCCGAGCTCCTCCTCGGTGCGCCGGGCCTCGTCCAGCACGATCTCGAGCGCAGGGGTGATGCCACCCACGTGGGGCGCGTACCCCGAGGGGTCCACCTGCAGCTCGAGACGCACGGAGCCTTCGGCGACATCGTCCTCGGCCGCCTCACGCACGATCCTGCGCATCGCGGCCTCGCCGTCGACCACGTGGCGCGCGGCGTCGTACTGGCGCTGGAAGCGGAACCAGCCGCGGTGCGTGGCATCGACCTGGAGCGCCTCGTCCTCGTGCAGGATCCGCGGCAGACGGATGCCGCGCTCACGCGCCATCTCGACGAGCGTGGACCGCCGCATCGACCCGGTGAAGTGCAGGTGCAGATGTGCCTTGGGCAGGGCGCGCAGGTCCCGCAGCACGGGCCTTGCGTCCGGCGCGGCCACGTCGCCGTGCGGCGCGGCCACGCCGTCCTGCGGTGCGGCCACGTCACCGCGCGCTGCGGCCCGTCGGCCATCCGGTGCGGACGGCTGCCCGTCCCACCCGGAGCTCATGACCGGCTCACTCGTCCAGCAGCGCGATCAGCCGATCCATGCCCTCGGCGAGGTCGTCGTCGGCCAGGGCGTAGGAGAAGCGGAGGTGGCCGGGTGCACCGAACGCCTCGCCGGGGACCGCGGCGATCTCCGCATGGGTCAGGATCGCCTCGGCGAGCTGCGTGCTCGTGGTCACCTCGGTGCCGCGGATGCTGCGGCCCAGGACGCCGGAGACGTCGGGGAACGCGTAGAACGCGCCCTCCGGCGTAGGCACCGTGAAGCCGTCGACCGCGGCGAGCTTCTCGAGGATCGAGCGGCGGCGACGGTCGAAGGCCAGGCGCATCTCCTCGACGGCGTCCATCGGCCCGTCCAGGGCCGCGAGCGCCGCCCTCTGGGCGATGTTGTTGACGTTGCTGGTCAGGTGGGACTGCAGGTTCGAGGCGCCCTTGACGATGTCCTTCGGGGCGATCATCCAGCCCACGCGCCATCCGGTCATCGCGAAGGTCTTGGCGACACCGTTGAGCAGGATCGTGGTGTCGGCGAGCTCGGGCACGGCGTCCAGGATCGAGGTGAAGGGGACGTCGTCGTAGGTGAGGTGCTGGTAGATCTCGTCGGAGATCACCCAGATCCCGTGCTCGAGCGCCCAGCGTCCGATCTCCGCCAGCTGCTCCCGGCTCATCACCGAGCCGGTCGGGTTCGAGGGCGAGCACAGCAGGATCGCGCGGGTGGAGTCCGTGCGGGCGGCCTCCAGCTGCTCGAGGGTGGGCAGGTAGTCCTGGTCGGCGCCGGCGAGCACCTCGACCTCGCGGGCGCCTGCCAGCCGGATGGCCTCGGGATAGGTGGTCCAGTAGGGCGAGGGGAGGATCACCTCGTCGCCCGGATCCAGCACGCTCGCGAACGCCTCGTAGACCGCCTGCTTGCCACCGTTGGTGACGAGCACCTGGGAGGGGTCGACCTCGATGCGGTCGGTGCGCAGGGTCGCCGCGGCGACCGCCTCCCGCAGCTCCGGGAGACCGGCGGCCGGGCTGTAGCGGTGGTTGCGGGGATCCGCGGCGGCCGACTGCGCTGCCGAGACCACGTGCTCGGGCGTCGGGAAGTCGGGTTCCCCGGCGCCGAACCCGATCACCGGTCGGCCCTGGGCCTTGAGCGCCTTCGCCTTCGCATCGACCGCGAGGGTGGCGGACTCGGCGATCGAGCCGATCCGCTTCGACAGTCGACGGCCGGCGGGCGCGGGGCGGCTGGAGTCGGCGGGGCGGGTGGCTGGAGGCGTGTTCTCGTTCACGTCCCCCATCGTGGCAGAGCACGCAGTCCCGTGCCAGGCTGACCACCGGGTTCCCTCCCGTCGGCCGGACACGGACGATGCGCGGCCGCGGGGGAGGCGAGCACCGCGCCGCGCTCGGGGGCACGAGCGGGCATCCGATGTGATCCGGGACGCGGGGGATTCGCCCGCGGTGTGGGTCATGGGTATGCTGGTCGTCGGTCCTCACGGCCCGACGGCTCCGTGCCGCCCGGGTGCCCAGCAGGGGAGGACCTCGCGGGATCCGTCCCGCGAAGGGCAGTGGCGCAATTGGTAGCGCAGCGGTCTCCAAAACCGCAGGTTGCAGGTTCGAGTCCTGTCTGCCCTGCTCGTCCGACCGGACCCGACGTCCGGACGGACGCGGATGCACCCGATGAGATCGGACAGACCAGAGTGAGCTCCAGTCACACCTCTCAGGCGAACCCCACCGAGGGCCGCCGCAAGGACAACGGGTCCTCGAACCCGTTCGTGGCGATCGGCCTGTTCGTCCGTCAGGTCATCGCTGAGCTCAAGAAGGTCGTCATCCCGAGCCGCAAGGATCTCGCCGTCTACTCGGTGACCGTCCTCGCGTTCGTGTTCGTGATGATCCTTCTGGTGTTCGGCCTCGATTTCGCCTTCGGCTGGCTGTCGCGGACCGCCTTCGTGGTCCCGGACTCCGGGCTCTGAGTCCGCGCCGAGCGCGTGCGGGGCCGAAGCGCCCGACCCGATCCACAGCCGGAAGGAAAGCAGGTTCACGGTGGCGAACGACCAGTCCGAACCCTCCCAGGACTCCTACGAGGGCGTCGACTCCACTCTCGCGTTCTCCGCGTCCGAGTCCGGCCGTCCTGACGAGTCCGGCGATGCCGCCGACGCAGGCGCCCGCACCGATGCGGAGCAGCCCGAGCAGGCGGAGCAGCCCGAGACGGTCGCATCCGAGGAGCAGCCCGAGGGCGCCGAGGAGACCACGGCCGACGAGGCGCAGGACGCGACGAGCGAGGACGACTCCGACGCGAGCGCGGCCGAGGCCGGCTCGAGCGAGGGCGACGCCTCCACCTCCGAGGAGGGCCCCACCGCCGAGGAGCAGGTCGCTGCGCTCAAGCGCCAGCTGCGCTCCGGCCTGGGCGAGTGGTACGTCGTCCACTCCTACTCCGGGCACGAGAACCGGGTGAAGACCCAGCTCACGACCCGTATCGAGACCCAGAACATGGAAGAGTTCATCTTCCAGATCGAGGTCCCGATGGAGGATGCGACCGAGATCAAGAACGGTCAGAAGAAGATCGTGCGGCGCGTTCGGGTTCCCGGGTACGTGCTGGTGCGCATGGACCTGACCGACGAGTCCTGGCGGGTCGTGCGCGACACCCCCGGTGTCACCGGGTTCGTGGGCAACGCGACCGATCCGACCCCGCTGACCTTCGACGAGATCTTCTCGCTGCTCGAGCCCAGCATCGGGCTGCCCGAGAAGAAGCGCTCCTCGTCGTCCTCCTCGAGCGGCACCTCGCGCGCCGCCGCCGCGCAGAAGGTCCCCGCCTTCGCCGTCGGCGAGTCCGTGACCGTCATGGACGGTCCGTTCGAGACCATGCCCGCGACGATCTCCGAGATCGACAGCGAGCATCAGAAGCTCCAGGTTCTGGTGTCCATCTTCGGACGCGAGACCCCGGTGGAGCTGGCCTTCGACCAGGTCGCCAAGATCTGATCGTCCGCCGGCTCGGCTGACCTGCCCGCAGGTCCGCCAGATGTGGGAGGAGCCGTGATGAGCTCCGCCCGGACCACGACACGAGAAGGAAGAGCAATGGCTCCCAAGAAGAAGATCGCGAGCATCATCAAGCTCCAGATCCAGGCCGGCCAGGCCACCCCTGCGCCGCCCGTGGGTCCCGCGCTCGGCGCTGCCGGCGTGAACATGATGGAGTTCGTCAAGGCCTACAACGACCGGACCGCCGACCAGCGCGGCAACATCATCCCGGTCGAGATCACCGTGTACGAGGACCGCTCGTTCACCTTCGTCACCAAGACGCCGCCGGCCTCCGAGCTGATCAAGAAGGCCGCCGGTCTGCAGAAGGGGTCCGCGACCCCGCACACCGACAAGGTCGGCAAGGTCTCGATGGACCAGGTCCGCGAGATCGCGGAGACGAAGATGCCGGACCTGAACGCGAACGACATCGACCAGGCCGCGAAGATCGTGGCCGGGACCGCTCGGTCCATGGGCATCACGGTGGAGGGCTGATCACGATGGCAACCAAGAGCAAGGCGTACAACGACGCCGCGGCCAAGATCGACGAGGGCCGCTACTACACCCCGCTGGACGCGATCCGTCTGGCCCAGACCACGTCGCCGACCAAGTTCGACGCCTCCGTCGAGGTCGCGATGCGTCTGGGTGTCGACCCGCGCCAGGCCGACCAGATGGTGCGCGGCACCGTCAACCTGCCCAACGGCACCGGCAAGACGGCCCGCGTGATCGTCTTCGCCACCGGCCCGCAGGCCGAGGCGGCGCTGGCCGCCGGAGCCGACGAGGTCGGCGACGACGACCTCATCGAGAAGGTCGCCGGCGGCTGGACCGACTTCGACGCGGCCGTCGCCGCGCCGAACCTGATGGGCAAGGTCGGCAAGCTGGGCCGCGTGCTCGGCCCCCGTGGCCTGATGCCGAACCCCAAGACCGGCACCGTCACGATGGACACCGCGAAGGCCGTGTCCGACATCAAGGGCGGCAAGATCGAGTTCCGCGTGGACCGTGCGGCGAACCTGCACTTCATCATCGGGAAGGTCTCCTTCTCCGATGCGCAGCTCACCGAGAACTACGTGGCAGCGCTCGAGGAGATCCTGCGTCTGAAGCCGTCCTCCTCGAAGGGCCGCTACATCAGCAAGATCACCGTGTCCACCACGATGGGCCCGGGCGTCCCGGTCGACGTGAACCGCACGCGCAACCTGCTCGAGGACACCGACGAGGCCGCCTGAGCCTCCTCGCCCCGCAGCACGGCGCGTCAGCGCTTCGGAGCCCCCTCCGCCCGCCCGGGTGGAGGGGGCTCCTCTGTGCCGTGGGGCTGCGGCGTCCCTCTGCATGGGGCCCCGGGGCGTGGGGTCTGGGGCGTGGGGCCCTCCACGTCGGGGGCCCTCCACATCGGGACCCGGGCCTGGGAGGGACTCATAGCGCACCATCAGCCATATACGGCAGATGATGCGCTGTGAGTCCCTCCGAAGCCCGATCCGACGATTCGGGCCCTGCCCGATGGGCCGGGCCCTGCCTGCCCGACGATCCAGGCCCTGCCCGACGATCCAGGTCCTGTCCGACGGCCCGCACCCACCCGACGGCCCGTACTCATCGGCGCCAACACCCTCACCCGACGCCTCGACCCCCGCTCCGACGGCCGCACCCCGCGAAGCGCTCGGACTGTGAGTCACCGCGCACGGATCCCGATGGCGCCGCACCGTGAGCCTCGGCTAGTCTGGGCTTACCGAAGACCGCCGGTCGTCGTGCCCGCCACCGGGCTCGACCGAAGGACTCCCCACGGGGACGGCCTGCGCAGGTGATCCGAACGACCGTCGCACGGTCGCCCGTGCCCGGGGAACCGGGAGTGGAGGCAGCCTCGAAGCTGCCGCGCTGCATGGGCAGAGTGCGCCCGGGCCTCGACACCTGCGTGTCGAGGCCTTTTCCGTGTCCGCTGCAGGATCGATCGCCGCGTGCGACCGTCCGGGCGGACCGCCCCTCGGGGCGGGTCCCTCAGCCGTCGGCCCGAGACCTCTGGAAGGAGGGCCATGGCGAAGCCCGAGAAGGTGGACGCCGTCGCCGAGCTCACGCAGCTGTTCCGTGAGTCCGACGCCGCCGTTCTCACCGAGTACCGCGGCCTCAGCGTCACGCAGCTCCAGCAGCTGCGCCGCTCGCTGGGTGCTGACACCACCTACGCCGTGGTGAAGAACACGCTCACGGAGATCGCCGCCCGCGAGGCCGGCATCGACGCGTTCGAGGGCAAGCTGGCCGGCCCCACCGCCATCGCCTTCATCAAGGGTGAGCCGGTCGGACCGGCCAAGACCCTGCGTGACTTCGCCAAGGGCAACGAGAGTCTCGTCCTCAAGTCCGGTTACTTCGAGGGCAAGCCCCTCTCCGAGGACGATGTGAAGACCCTCGCGGACCTCGAGTCCCGCGAGGTGCTGCTGGCCAAGGCAGCAGGCGCCTTCAAGGCGAACCTGTCCAAGGCCGCTGCCGTGTTCCAGGCGCCGCTGTCGAAGACGGCGCGCACTGTGGACGCGCTGCGTGCGAAGCAGGAGGCCTGAGCCGCGAGGCTCGTGCCATCTGCCCAGCACACCTCAGCGCGTCGGCGCTGACCTCGGCCGCCCGTCGAGCACATCGACGGAAGGTCTGCACAACCAGGCGCGAATGCGCCGCTCCCAGGCATGGAGCCGCACGGCTCCGCAACAGGAAGGAACGCCCATCATGGCGAAGCTCAGCAACGACGAGCTCATCGATGCTTTCAAGGAGATGTCCCTCATCGAGCTCTCCGAGTTCGTGAAGCAGTTCGAGGAAATCTTCGACGTCACCGCGGCCGCCCCGGTCGCCGTCGCCGCGGGTGGCGCTGCCGCCGGTGGCGAGGCCCCCGCCGAGGAGGAGAAGGACGAGTTCGACGTCATCCTCGACGGCGCCGGCTCCGCGAAGATCGCCGTCATCAAGGAGGTGCGCGCTCTGACCGGTCTCGGCCTGAAGGAGGCCAAGGACCTCGTCGACGGCGCCCCCAAGCCGGTTCTCGAGAAGGCGACCAAGGACGCCGCCGAGAAGGCCAAGGAGCAGCTCGAGGGCGCAGGCGCCTCCGTCACCGTCAAGTGATGACGGCGCCGGGCGTGCGGGTCCGAGACCGAACGGGTCGAGGAGCCGACGCCTGAGGCGCACATCTGCTGGCAAGGGCCGTCCCGCTTCGGCGGGGCGGTCCTTGCGCATGTCCGGACGGTGCAGGATGGGCGCATGCGCACCGTCCACTGCCTGACCCGCACCATCGATCCCGGCGGAGGTGCGACGCTCCGCCGGGAGGAGATTCGCCTCGACGAGATGTCCGCGCGGCTCGCCCAGGACACCGGGACGACGGTCTGGATCGACGTCGTCCAGGACTCGGTCCACCATGACTCGGCGCGCGACGCCGGCTCCGCGGGCCGAGCCGACGCCACCGATGATGTCACCGACGACGGATCCACCGACGACGCTGCCTCCGCGCCCGACAGCGCAGGGGCCGGCACGGCGCCGAGCCTCGACGGCTCCGTCGTCCGCGCCCTGACCGAAGCGCTCGAGCTCTCCTCGAGCGAGGTCGAGGGGATCCTGGGTGCCCGTGCACGCCCGAAGGCGGTTCGCCATCACAGCCACCTCGCCTTCGTCGTCTACGCGCCGGTCCCGGTGGGACGCGCCGCTCTGGCGGCACGGGGTGAGGATCCCGAGGCCCCCGTGGAGGACGCTCCTCAGCCCCGTCGGGGGGAGGATCAGTTCCGCGCCTCCCGGATAGCGGGATTCGTCCTGCCCGGGGGAGTGGTGACGATCCGCTCGGACGACGCCTTCGATCTCGGTGGGCTCGCGGATGCGTGGGAGTCGGACGAGGCGACCGACCTCGGGGGCGAGGGGCTGGCCCATCTGCTCCTCGATGCCGTCGTCGATGCGCAGTTCTGGGCCGTGCAGTGGTTGGACGACCGGCTCGACGATCTGGAGGACCGTGTCTTCGATGCCGGTGGCCGCGGTGGGGGAGGCATCGAGTCGGCGGCGGCCGCACTGCGCACCGAGATGACCCGCCTGCGGCGCGGCGTGCTGCCGATGGCGGGGGTGGTCAACCGGCTTCGTGAGGGGGCCTCCGATCCCGGTCCGGGATCGGGAGCAGCGCCGGGCTCGGACTCTTCCCGGAGCCCTGCCTCCACGTCGAGCAGCGACACCGATCCCGGCCCCGACTCCCTCAGGGCGGCGGAGCTGCGCTCGCGGCACGCGGCCCTCGCCGACCACGCGACGCGCACCGAGGAGTGGCTCGATTCCCAGCGCGAGACCCTCAACGGCGTCGTGGACACGCACCTGGGTCTGCAGGACCAGCACCTCAACGTGGTGATGCGCCGACTGGCGGGATGGGCCGCTGTGATCTCCGTCCCGACACTGGTCACCGGCTGGTTCGGGATGAACGTCCCCTACCCGGGCTCGGGGAGCGCCGCGGGGCTCGCCCTCGCGGTCGCGCTCGTCGCGGTGCCGACCCTCGTCCTCGTCATCGTGCTGCGCCGCGCCCGCTGGATCTGACGCGCGGTCGCGCGCCTGCTTGACTCCGCGCTCCTCAGCGCGCATTCTTATGCCTGATCGAGAGCTGTTCCTGTCGACAGACCCTTCCGATCGGCGATCCCGCACCATCGGTGCGACGTGAGAGGACCGGGCACACGGCCCGCCCCGCCGACGGCCCCGATCGTCGCGAGACGTCGGGTGACCAGAACCAGACAGGAAGCTCCGCCCTCCGCGCCAGGCATATGGCGGTCGACGCGGATGGACCTTCCGCGCTCTGCGGACTTGTGTCCATCCGTCATCTCCCGTATGCTCTCTCTTTGCGCTGTGTCGTCTTCGATCGTCAGCCCGCCGGAAAGCCTGGAGCCCTTCGCCCCCTGCAGGTCCGCGCGTGGCGCAGAGCCGCAGATCCTCTGCTCGACCTGGGAGGACGCCGCCGCGCGGTCCACTGTCACCGGCCTGTGGAAGGACCACCCTTGGCTGCCTCGATCACCGATCGAACCACTGAAATCGCGCAGCGCACCGCGTCGCCGCGCGTCACCTTCGCGAAGCTCGGGGATCCCCTCGACGTCCCCGACCTGCTGAGTCTCCAGACGACCTCCTTCGACTGGCTGCTCGGCGACGAGCGCTGGCAGGAGCGCGCCGCCGAGGCGGAGGCCGCGGGACGCGAGGACGTCCCCCAGACCTCGGGTCTGGCGGACATCTTCGAGGAGATCTCCCCCATCGAGGACTTCGCCGGCAACATGGCGCTGTCCTTCCGCGACCACACCTTCGACGACCCGAAGTACACGGTCGAGGAGTGCAAGGAGAAGGACCTCACCTACTCCGCGCCGCTGTACGTCATCGCCGAGTTCATGAACAACGAGACCGGCGAGATCAAGACCCAGACGGTCTTCATGGGTGACTTCCCGCTGATGACGGACCGAGGCACCTTCATCATCAACGGCACCGAGCGCGTGGTCGTCTCGCAGCTCGTGCGCTCGCCCGGCGTCTACTTCGACGAGAGCGTCGACAAGACCAGCGACAAGCACATCTTCGGCGCGAAGATCATCCCCTCGCGCGGTGCCTGGCTCGAGTTCGAGGTCGACAAGCGCGATCAGGTCGGCGTGCGCATCGACCGCAAGCGGAAGCAGTCGGTGACCACGCTGCTGCAGGCCCTGGGCATGTCCCAGAGCGACATCCTCGAGGAGTTCGGCGAGTTCGAGTCGATCCGCTCGACCCTCGAGAAGGACCGCACCACCTCCCAGGACGAGGCGCTGCTGGACATCTACCGCAAGCAGCGCCCGGGCGAGCCGCCCACGCGCGACGCGGGCGAGGCGATGCTCAACAACCTCTACTTCAACGAGAAGCGCTACGACCTCGCGAAGGTCGGCCGCTACAAGATCGGCAAGAAGCTGGGTCTCGAGGGCCCGCTGTCGCAGTCGACCCTCACGCTCGAGGACATCGTCGCCACCATCAAGTACGTGGTGGCCCTGCACGACGGCCTGAGCGAGTACACCAGCGCCGACGGCACCACGCTGCGCGTCGAGACCGACGACATCGACCACTTCGGCAACCGTCGCATCCGCGCGGTGGGCGAGCTGATCCAGAACCAGGTCCGCACGGGCCTGTCCCGCATGGAGCGTGTCGTGCGCGAGCGCATGACCACCCAGGACGTCGAGGCCATCACGCCGCTGACCCTGATCAACATCCGCCCGGTGACGGCGGCGATCAAGGAGTTCTTCGGCACCAGCCAGCTCTCGCAGTTCATGGACCAGAACAACCCGCTGTCGGGTCTGACCCACAAGCGTCGCCTCTCGGCGCTGGGCCCGGGCGGCCTGTCCCGCGACCGCGCGGGCATGGAGGTCCGTGACGTCCACCCGAGCCACTACGGCCGCATGTGCCCGATCGAGACCCCTGAGGGCCCTAACATCGGCCTGATCGGCTCGCTCGCGACGTTCGCGCGGATCAACCCCTTCGGCTTCGTCGAGACGCCGTACCGCAAGGTCAACAAGGGCCAGGTGACCGACGAGATCGTCTACCTGACCGCCGACGACGAGGACCGTCACGTCATCGCCCAGGCCAACGCGCCGCTGAACGAGGACGGCACCTTCGTCGAGGAGACCGTGCTCTCGCGCCTCACCGGCGGCGAGCCCGAGCTGATGCCCGCCGACGAGGTGGACTACATGGACGTCTCGGCCCGCCAGATGGTGTCGGTCGCGACCGCCATGATCCCCTTCCTCGAGCACGACGACGCCAACCGCGCGCTGATGGGTTCGAACATGCAGCGCCAGGCCGTGCCGCTCATGCGCACGGAGATGCCGCTCGTCGGCACCGGCATGGAGCGTCGGGCCGCGGTCGACGCGGGCGACGTCATCGTCGCCGAGAAGGCCGGCGTGATCGAGGACCTCTCGGCCGACCTGATCTCGGTGATGGCCGACGACGGCACCCGTCAGACCTACCCGATCGGGAAGTTCGAGCGCTCCAACGCGGGCAACTGCTACAACCACCGCGTGCTGTGGAACGAGGGCGATCGGGTCGAGGTCGGCTCCGTCCTCGCCGACGGCCCCTCCACCGAGGAGGGCGAGCTCGCGCTCGGCAAGAACCTCCTGGTCGCGTTCATGTCCTGGGAGGGCCACAACTACGAGGACGGCATCATCCTGTCCTCGCGCATGGTCCAGGACGACGTGCTCACCTCGATCCACATCGAGGAGCACGAGGTCGACGCCCGGGACACCAAGCTGGGGCGTGAGGAGATCACGCGCGACATCCCGAACGTCGGCGACGACGTCCTGGCCGATCTCGACGAGCGCGGCATCATCCGCATCGGCGCCGAGGTCGACGCGGGCGACATCCTGGTCGGCAAGGTCACCCCGAAGGGTGAGACCGAGCTGACCCCGGAGGAGCGCCTGCTGCGCGCGATCTTCGGCGAGAAGGCCCGCGAGGTGCGCGACACCTCGCTGCGCGTCCCCCACGGCGAGTCCGGCACCGTGATCGGCGTCCGGGTGTTCACCGAGGAGGACGAGTCGGACATCCTGCCGACCGGCGTCAACGAGATGGTCCGCGTCTACGTGGCCCAGAAGCGCAAGATCACCGACGGTGACAAGCTCTCCGGGCGTCACGGCAACAAGGGCGTCATCGCCAAGATCCTGCCCGTCGAGGACATGCCGTTCCTCGAGGACGGCACCCCGGTGGACATCATCCTGAACCCGATGGGTGTGCCCGGCCGTATGAACATCGGCCAGGTGATGGAGGTCCATCTGGGCTGGGTCGCCAAGCACGGCTGGTCCCTGGACCCGACGTCCGAGGCCGCGAAGGACCTGCCCGACTCGGCGCTGACCGGTGAGCCCGGAACCCCCGTCGCGGTCCCGGTCTTCGACGGCCTCTCTGGCGCCGAGCTCGAGGGCCTCATCGCCAACCACACGCCGAACCGTGACGGTGAGCGGATGGTCAAGGAGGACGGGAAGGCGCAGCTGTTCGACGGCCGCTCCGGCGAGCCGTTCCCGCGTCCGATCTCCGTGGGCTACATGTACATCCTGAAGCTCCACCACCTGGTCGACGACAAGCTCCACGCCCGTTCGACCGGTCCGTACTCGATGATCACGCAGCAGCCGCTGGGCGGTAAGGCCCAGTTCGGCGGCCAGCGCTTCGGCGAGATGGAGGTGTGGGCCATGGAGGCGTACGGCGCCGCCTACGCCCTCCAGGAGCTGCTGACCATCAAGTCCGACGACATCCCCGGCCGCGTCAAGGTCTACGAGTCGATCGTCAAGGGCGAGAACGTCCCCGAGCCCGGCATCCCGGAATCCTTCCGCGTGCTGCTCAAGGAGATGCAGTCCCTGTGCCTGAACGTGGAGGTGCTCTCCAGCGACGGCACCGCCCAGGAGGTCCAGGAGAACGATGAGGAGGTCTTCCGCGCCGCGGAGGAGCTCGGCATCGACCTGTCCCGTCGTCCCCACGAGGGCGTCGGCTCCATCGAAGAGGTCTGAGGCGTCGGCCCGGGGGAGCGCCGCCTGAGGCCGCTCCCCGGGTCCGCCCCGGTCCACTTGGACATCGATTCCACCAGTCTTCAGATTCGAGAGAAGGACACCTGTGCTCGACGTCAACACCTTCGACGAGCTGCGCATCGGACTCGCGACCGCGGACGACATCCGCACCTGGTCCCACGGCGAGGTCAAGAAGCCCGAGACCATCAACTACCGCACTCTCAAGCCCGAGATGGACGGTCTGTTCTGCGAGCGCATCTTCGGTCCCACCCGGGACTGGGAGTGCTACTGCGGGAAGTACAAGCGCGTGCGCTTCAAGGGCATCGTCTGCGAGCGCTGCGGCGTGGAGGTCACCAAGTCCTCCGTGCGCCGTGAGCGCATGGGCCACGTGGAGCTCGCGGCTCCCGTCACCCACATCTGGTACTTCAAGGGCGTGCCGAGCCGTCTCGGCTACCTGCTGGACCTGGCGCCGAAGGATCTCGAGAAGGTCATCTACTTCGCGGCCTACATGATCACCTCGGTCGACGAGGAGGCTCGTCACGAGGACCTCCCCGACCTGCAGGCGCGTCACGACCTGGAGGTCAAGGAGCTCGAGAACGAGCGCGACGCGGCCATCAACGACCGCGCCGTCTCGGCCGAGCAGGACCTCGCCAAGCTCGAGGAGGAGGGTGCCAAGGCCGACGCCAAGCGCAAGGTCCGCGACTCCTCCGAGCGCGAGCAGGCCCAGATCCGCAAGAAGTACGACGCGGAGATCGCCCGCGTCACCGCGGTGTGGGAGCGCTTCAAGGAGCTCAAGGTCGCCGACCTCGAGGGCGACGAGCAGCTCTACCGCGCCATGAAGCTGCGCTTCGGCACCTACTTCGAGGGCGGCATGGGCGCCGAGGCGCTCCAGCAGCGCCTGCGGGACTTCGACCTCGAGGCGGAGACCGAGACGCTGCGCGACGTCATCGCCAACGGCAAGGGTCAGAAGAAGGCCCGCGCCCTCAAGCGCCTCAAGGTCGTCACCGCCTTCCGAACCACCACCAACTCGCCCGAGGGCATGGTGCTGGACTGTGTCCCGGTGATCCCCCCGGACCTGCGTCCGATGGTGCAGCTGGACGGCGGCCGCTTCGCGACCTCCGACCTCAACGACCTGTACCGCCGCGTGATCAACCGCAACAACCGTCTCAAGCGGCTGCTCGATCTCGGCGCGCCCGAGATCATCGTGAACAACGAGAAGCGCATGCTGCAGGAGTCGGTCGACTCGCTGTTCGACAACGGTCGACGTGGCCGTCCGGTCACCGGGCCGGGCAACCGCCCGCTGAAGTCGCTCTCGGACATGCTCAAGGGCAAGCAGGGTCGTTTCCGCCAGAACCTGCTGGGCAAGCGCGTGGACTACTCGGGCCGCTCGGTCATCGTGAACGGTCCGCAGCTCAAGCTCCACCAGTGCGGTCTGCCCAAGGGCATGGCCCTCGAGCTCTTCAAGCCCTTCGTGATGAAGCGGCTCGTGGACCTCTCCCACGCGCAGAACGTGAAGGCCGCCAAGCGGATGGTCGAGCGTGCGCGCCCCGAGGTCTGGGACGTGCTCGAGGAGGTCATCACCGAGCACCCGGTGCTGCTGAACCGTGCACCCACCCTGCACCGTCTGGGCATCCAGGCGTTCGAGCCGCAGCTGGTGGAGGGCAAGGCCATCCACCTGCACCCGCTCGTGTGCGGCGCCTTCAACGCGGACTTCGACGGCGACCAGATGGCCGTCCACCTGCCGCTGAGCGCCGAGGCGCAGGCCGAGGCCCGCATCCTCATGCTCTCGAGCAACAACATCCTGAAGCCCTCCGACGGTCGCCCGGTGACCATGCCCGCGCAGGACATGATCATCGGTCTCTACCACCTCACCACGGTGCGCGACGACGCCGAGGGCGCCGGCCGCTCCTTCGCCTCGGTCTCCGAGGCGATCATGGCGCACGACGGTGGTGACCTCGAGCTGAACGCCCCCGTGCGGATCCGCTTCGAGGACATCGTCCCGCCGCGCGGCTGGCAGGCGCCGGAGGGCTGGAGCGAGGGCGACCCGATCACCCTGGACACCACCCTCGGCACGGTCTACTTCAACGAGACCCTGCCCGTGGACTTCCCGTACGTGGAGGGCCAGGTCGGCAAGAAGCGTCTGGGCGGGATCGTCAACGAGCTCGCCGAGCGCTACGAGAAGGGGCAGGTCGCCGCGTCGCTGGACGCGCTCAAGGCCTACGGCTTCTCGTGGTCGACCCGCAGTGGTGTCTCCTTCGCCTTCTCCGACGTCATCGCGCCGGAGAACAAGCAGGAGATCCTCCAGAAGTACGAGGAGCAGGCCGCTCGCATCCAGGAGAACCGTGACCTCGGTCTGGTCTCCGAGGCCGAGCGCAACGCCGAGCTGATCGACATCTGGTCCAAGGCGACCGACGAGGTCGACGCCTCCATGCAGAAGAACTTCGAGGAAACCCCGACCAACTCCATCTACCGGATGGTGAACTCGGGCGCCCGAGGTAACTGGATGCAGGTCCGTCAGATCGCCGGTATGCGTGGTCTGGTGACGAACCCGAAGGGTGAGATCATCCCGCGTCCGATCCTCTCCAACTACAAGGAGGGGCTGTCGGTCCTGGAGTACTTCATCGCCTCGCACGGCTCCCGCAAGGGCCTGGCGGACACCGCGCTGAAGACCGCCCAGTCGGGCTACCTCACGCGTCGGCTCGTCGACGTCTCGCAGGACGTCATCGTCCGCGAGGGCGACTGCGGCACCTCGAAGGGCCTCACCCTGCCGATCGCCTCGGAGGAGGCGGGCTCGCTGGTGGCCGACGAGAACATCGAGACCACGGCGTACGGCCGGACCCTCGCGGTCGCGGCGACCGACGCCGAGGGCAACGAGGTCGCCGCCGCGGGCTCCGACGTGGGCGACGTGCTCATCGACAAGCTGATCGCCGCGGGCGTCACCGAGATCAAGGTGCGCTCCGTGCTCACCTGCGACTCGGCCGTCGGCACCTGTGCGCTGTGCTACGGCCGCTCGCTGGCCACCGGCCAGCTCGTGGACATCGGCGAGGCCGTCGGCATCGTCGCGGCCCAGTCGATCGGCGAGCCCGGCACCCAGCTGACCATGCGTACCTTCCACACCGGTGGTGTGGCGAGCGCCGACGGCGACATCACGCACGGTCTGCCGCGTGTGCAGGAGCTCTTCGAGGCCCGCACCCCGGCCGGCTTCGCGCCGATCACCGAGTCGGCAGGCCGCGTGGAGGTCGAGGAGAACGAGAAGCAGCGTCGTCTGACGGTCACGCCCGACGACGGCACCGACCCGGTCACCTACAACGTGCCGCGTCGCGTGAGCCTGCTGGTCGCCGACGGCGACCACGTCGGTGTCGGCCAGCAGCTCTCCCAGGGCTCCGTCGATCCCAAGCAGGTGCTGCGCATCCTCGGCCCCCGTGCGGTGCAGAAGCACCTCGTGGACGAGGTCCAGAAGGTGTACATCAGCCAGGGTGTGGACATCCACGCCAAGCACATCGAGGTCATCGTGCGCCAGATGCTGCGTCGCGTGACGATCATCGAGTCCGGTGAGACCGACCTGCTGCCCGGCGACTACTCGGATCGAGTGGTCTTCGAGCGGGAGAACCGTCGGGTGCTCTCCGAGGGCGGGCAGCCGGCCTCCGGCCGTCCCGAGCTGATGGGCATCACCAAGGCCTCGCTCGCGACCGACTCGTGGCTCTCGGCGGCCTCCTTCCAGGAGACCACCCGCGTGCTCACCGAGGCGGCCCTGAACCGCAAGAGCGACCAGCTCATGGGGCTCAAGGAGAACGTGATCATCGGCAAGCTGATCCCCGCCGGCACCGGACTTCCCCGGTTCCGTCGGATCTCGGTCGAGCCGACCGACGAGGCGAAGGCGCAGATGTACCAGGTGCCGGGCTACGACGAGCTGGACTTCTCCGGCTACGGCGCGGGCGCGGTCAACCTCGACGACATCGACTACTCGGATCCGTTCCGCAGCGACTTCCGCTGATCCTGCGGCGCCGTCTGACGCCGGCGCCCGCAGACCCCAGGACGGGCGGTCCCACCACGGTGGGGCCGCCCGTCCTGCATGTGCGGAGCTCCCCGGCGAGGGCGGCGCGGGGGAGCGGCCGCACGCACCGGGCACGGCCCGAGTGACCGGCGCTACCCCGACGGTCATGCGGTGGTAAAGGAACGCACCGCACGTACTCAAGTTCCATCCAGGGACCTCGCACTGTCCGTACAAGGACGCCAGGATGGAGCCGGAGCAGCAGCCCGGCCACGATGTGTCGGCAGCGCTCGAACCGCCCCTCCTGCGCGATCACCGCGCCCTTCCCTCGGGGCACTGTGACGATTCGAGACCGACAGGTGGGTAGGACGACGTGAAGAAGACTCCGTGGATCATCTCTGCGGCCGTGGCAGGGATGCTGGTCGCCGGGGGCGGCGGCACCGCCTATGCGGTCTCCAACGAGGCGGCCGTGAACGTGTACGGCGAGCAGAGCAGCGTGCGCACCTTCAGCCCGACGGTGCGCGGCCTGCTGGACTCCCAGGGGGTGAAGATCCGCTCCACGGATCTCGTGACCCCGTCCCTCGACTCCAGCGTGACCGACGGGATCGACATCCAGGTGGTCCACCGCAACCTGGCGACGGTGACCGTCGACGGCGAGGAGCACGAGGTGCTCACCACCGGCGACACCGTCCAGGATGCCCTCGACGAGCTGGGCGTGCCGAAGAAGGCCCACGTCAGCCCGGATCCGGAGACCGACCTCAGTGCCGAGGGCACCGCGGTGGACGTCCAGACCGCGAAGTCGGTGACGTTCAAGGGCCAGTACGGCAAGAAGACCTTCGAGGTCTACTCCGACACCGTCGGCGACGGCATGGAGGAGGTCCTGCGGAACATCGAGGACACCGACACCGCCGAGCCCGGTCGGGACGAGCAGCTGAAGGACGGCATGACCGTCACCGTCCAGCGCGTGCGCAAGGACAAGGAGACGAAGACCGAGTCGATCGACTACTCGACCACCACGAAGGACTCCGGCGAGCTCCTCGAGGGGACCACGAAGGTCGACACCGAGGGCAAGAAGGGGACCAAGGAGATCACGGTCCTCGAGAAGTCCGTGGACGGCGAGGTCACCGCGTCCAAGGTCCTCGACGAGAAGGTCACCGAGAAGCCGGTGGACGAGGTCGTCCTGAAGGGCACCAAGAAGGCCCCCGAGAAGGCGGACGAGAAGGCCGACCAGGCGTCGGACGAGACCACCGCCGGCAGCGACGAGGACTCGGCCGCGACGGCCTCGAGCGGCACCTCGTCCTCGAGCGCGTCGAAGCCCTCTCCCGCGAAGAAGACCTCGGTCGACGAGAAGAGCTCGAAGAAGACCTCGGATTCCTCCGAGTCGTCCTCGAAGAAGAGCTCGGGCTCCTCGAAGTCCTCGGGTAGCTCCTCGGCGCCCTCCGTCTCCGGAGGCTCCCGCTGGGACACCATCGCCCAGTGCGAGTCCGGCGGCAACTGGTCCATCAACACCGGCAACGGCTTCAAGGGCGGGCTGCAGTTCACCGACCAGACCTGGAAGGCCTTCGGCGGCGGGGCCTACGCGCCGTCGGCCGACAAGGCGTCGCGGGCCGAGCAGATCGCGGTCGCCGAGAAGGTCCAGGCCGCGCAGGGGTGGGGCGCCTGGCCCGGCTGCACCTCGAAGCTCGGCATCGGCTGATCACGCACGGAACGCGCCGTGGGGCAGGGGGAGACTCCCGCCCCGCGGCGCGTTTTGTCGTCCCGGCGGCGCGGGCCGAGGGGTCCGGATCCATGTGATGTGCGTCCGAAGCATCCGAGCCCTTTGACCCCCTGCGTGCGCGCTCAGTAGACTGACGGGAGCGTCCGGAGTGCCCTCTGGTCGTGATCGGGACTCTTCCCGCGGCTCTCGGCCGCGGGCGTCCCCCGCGAGGAGCGGATCCTTGCGGCATGCCCGAAAGCAGGAGACGGGGCGCAACCCCGCCCGCTCCTGCGGCGCACGGTCACGGTGCACGGATGCTCGGGCGGCGCCAGCCGTCCGCGCGGGTCATCGTCCGATCCTCCCGGTACGGGGAGACGGCGAGGGGTCGCCGACCGCAGCAGCGGTCACAAGAAGGAGATCCGAGGGGACCAACACTCCCGTCGGCACAACAGGAAGAGTCGAAGTGCCCACTATTCAGCAGTTGGTGCGCAAGGGGCGGCAGGACAAGCCCAGCGCCGCCCCGACGCCCGCGCTCAAGGGTTCGCCCCAGCGCCGCGGCGTCTGCACCCGCGTCTACACCCAGACCCCGAAGAAGCCGAACTCGGCGCTGCGCAAGATCGCTCGCGTGCGCCTGTCCACCGGCGTCGAGGTGACCGCCTACATCCCCGGTGTGGGTCACAACCTGCAGGAGCACTCGATCGTGCTCGTGCGCGGCGGCCGTGTGAAGGACCTTCCCGGCGTCCGGTACAAGATCGTCCGCGGCTCCCTGGACACCCAGGGTGTCAAGGGCCGCCAGCAGGCGCGCTCGAAGTACGGTGCCAAGAAGGAGAAGAAGTAATGCCTCGTAAGGGAGCAGCTCCCAAGCGCCAGCTCGTGGTCGATCCCGTCTACGGGTCTCCTCTGGTCACCCAGCTCATCAACAAGGTCCTCCTCGACGGCAAGAAGACCGTCGCGGAGTCGATCGTCTACGGCGCCCTCGAGGGCTGCCGCGAGAAGAACGGCCAGGACCCGGTCGCGACCCTCAAGAAGGCTCTGGACAACGTCAAGCCCAGCCTCGAGGTGCGTTCGCGTCGCGTCGGCGGTGCGACCTACCAGGTCCCTGTCGAGGTCAAGCCCGGCCGTTCGACGACGCTGGCCCTGCGCTGGCTCGTCAGCTACTCGCGCGCCCGCCGCGAGCACACGATGACCGAGAGGCTCATGAACGAGCTCCTCGACGCCTCGAACGGTCTCGGCGCCGCGGTCAAGCGCCGTGAGGACACGCACAAGATGGCCGAGTCCAACAAGGCCTTCGCGCACTACCGCTGGTGAGCCCGTGGGGCTCGCCCGCCCGGTCCTCGGACCCGTGGCGAGCGGGCCCCGCCTCTCACCGCACCTTCGACCAGCAGCCCTCCAGAAAGGCCCAAGCTAGTGGCACTCGCAGTGCTCAGCGACCTCAAGAAGGTCCGAAACATCGGCATCATGGCCCACATCGATGCCGGTAAGACCACCACGACCGAGCGCATCCTCTACTACACCGGTGTCAACTACAAGATCGGCGAGACGCACGACGGCGCCGGGACGATGGACTGGATGGAGCAGGAGAAGGAGCGCGGCATCACGATCACGTCGGCCGCGACGACCTGCTACTGGCACGACAGCCAGATCAACATCATCGACACCCCCGGTCACGTCGACTTCACCGTCGAGGTGGAGCGCTCGCTGCGCGTCCTCGACGGCGCCGTCGCCGTGTTCGACGGCAAGGAGGGCGTGGAGCCCCAGTCGGAGACCGTGTGGCGTCAGGCCGACAAGTACGACGTGCCGCGCATCTGCTTCGTCAACAAGATGGACAAGCTCGGCGCCGACTTCTTCTTCACCGTCCGCACCATCGTCGATCGCCTCGGCGCCAAGCCGCTGGTGATGCAGGTGCCGATCGGCGCGGAGAACGACTTCCGCGGCGTCGTCGACCTCGTCGAGATGAAGGCCTACGAGTGGCCGGACGTCTTCCCCGAGGACGCTCCCAAGCTCGGCAAGAAGAAGGGTGATCCGGCGCTGGGCCAGTACCAGCAGGAGATCCCGATCCCCGAGGATCTCCAGGACTCCGTCGACGAGTACCGGGCCAAGCTCGTCGAGGACGTCGCCGAGAGCACCGAGGACCTCATGAACGCCTACCTCGAGGAGGGCGACCTCACGGTCGACCAGCTCAAGGAGGGCATCCGCCACCTGACGGTGAACTCCGAGGCCTACCCGGTCTTCGCCGGCTCCGCGTACAAGAACAAGGGCGTGCAGCCCATGCTCGACGCGGTCGTTGACTACCTGCCCTCGCCCCTGGACGTCCCGCCGATGATCGGCCACGACGTCAAGGACGAGAGCAAGGAGATCACCCGCAAGCCGTCGACCGAGGAGCCCTTCTCGGCGCTGGCCTTCAAGCTCGCGACGCACCCGTTCTTCGGCACGCTCACCTACGTGCGCGTGTACTCCGGGCACGTCAAGAGCGGCGATGCGGTGCTCAACGCGACCTCCGGGAAGAAGGAGCGCGTCGGGAAGCTCTTCCAGATGCACTCCAACCAGGAGAACCCCGTGGAGGAGGCCTTCGCCGGCCACATCTACGCGTTCATCGGCCTCAAGGACGTCACCACCGGTGACACCCTGTGCGATCTGCAGCACCCGATCGCCCTGGAGTCGATGACCTTCCCCGAGCCCGTGATCTCCGTGGCCATCGAGCCCAAGACCAAGGGCGACCAGGAGAAGCTCTCCGCCGCGCTCCAGAAGTTCCTCAAGGAGGACCCGACCTACCGGGTCGAGCTGGACGAGGAGACCGGCCAGACCGTCATCCGCGGGATGGGCGAGCTCCACCTGGACATCCTCGTGGACCGCATGAAGCGCGAGTTCAAGGTCGAGGCGAACATCGGCAAGCCGCAGGTCGCGTACCGCGAGACCATCAAGCGGACGGTCGAGAAGTACGACTACACGCACAAGAAGCAGACCGGCGGCTCCGGCCAGTTCGGCAAGGTGCAGATCACCTACGCGCCCCTCGAGGACGCGGAGGACGGTGTGTTCTACGAGTTCGAGAACCTCGTCACCGGTGGTCGCATCCCGCGTGAGTACATCCCCTCGATCGATGCGGGCATCCAGGATGCGCTGCAGTCGGGCGTCCTGGCCGGTTACCCGGTCGTGAACGTCAAGGCCCAGCTCATCGATGGTGCGTACCACGATGTCGACTCCTCGGAGATGGCCTTCAAGATCGCCGGTTCGATGGCGACCAAGGAGGCCCTGCACCAGGCCAAGCCGGTCATCCTCGAGCCGCTGATGGCGGTCGAGGTGCGTACTCCCGAGGAGTACATGGGAGATGTCATCGGCGACCTGAACTCGCGTCGCGGGCAGGTCCAGTCGATGGAGGACGCGAGCGGGGTCAAGATCGTCCGTGCTCTCGTCCCGCTGTCGGAGATGTTCGGCTACGTCGGCGACCTGCGGTCCAAGACCCAGGGTCGCGCGGTGTACTCGATGCAGTTCGACAGCTACGCCGAGGTCCCCAAGACCATCTCGGACGAGATCGTCGCGAAGACCCGGGGCGAGTGAGGCTTCGGAGGGGAGGCGGGTAGACTCGATCCGCCTCTCCTCCGACCCCGCGGCGGAGGCCCGCAGGCCGGGCGTCCGCCGCCCCGCACCAGAAGTACCCAGAGATAAGAAGTCCTAGGAGGACACCACCATGGCCAAGGCCAAGTTCGAGCGGACCAAGCCGCACGTCAACATCGGCACCATCGGTCACGTCGACCACGGCAAGACCACGCTGACCGCTGCGATCTCGAAGGTCCTGTACGACCAGTTCCCGGATCTGAACGATCGCCGGGACTTCGACCAGATCGATAACGCGCCGGAGGAGAAGCAGCGCGGTATCACGATCAACATCTCGCACATCGAGTACCAGACCGACAAGCGTCACTACGCGCACGTCGACGCCCCCGGCCACGCC
Organism: Brachybacterium endophyticum; assembly: GCF_003130585.1. GTDB lineage: Bacteria > Actinomycetota > Actinomycetes > Actinomycetales > Dermabacteraceae > Brachybacterium > Brachybacterium endophyticum. The sequence continues at coordinate 919,943 of NZ_QFKX01000001.1, forward strand.
GACTACATCAAGAACATGATCACCGGTGCGGCCCAGATGGACGGCGCGATCCTCGTGGTCGCGGCGACCGACGGCCCGATGGCGCAGACCCGCGAGCACGTCCTGCTCGCCAAGCAGGTCGGCGTTCCCTACCTGCTGGTGGCGCTGAACAAGTCCGACATGGTCGACGACGAGGAGATCCTCGAGCTCGTCGAGATGGAGGTCCGCGAGCTGCTGGCTTCGCAGGACTTCGACGAGGACGCACCGGTCATCCGCGTCTCCGCTCTCAAGGCGCTCGAGGGCGACGAGAAGTGGGTCAAGGCTGTCCAGGAGCTCATGGCCGCTGCCGACGAGAACATCCCGGACCCGGTCCGCGATCTCGACAAGCCCTTCCTCATGCCCGTCGAGGACGTCTTCACCATCCAGGGCCGCGGCACCGTCGTGACCGGCAAGGTGGAGCGCGGCAAGCTGGGGATCAACTCCGAGATCGAGATCGTGGGCATCCGCCCCGCGCAGAAGACCACGGTCACCGGTATCGAGATGTTCCACAAGCAGATGGACGAGGCGTGGGCCGGCGAGAACTGCGGCCTGCTGCTGCGTGGCACCAAGCGTGAGGACGTCGAGCGCGGCCAGGTCGTCGTGAAGCCGGGTTCGATCACCCCCCACACGAACTTCGAGGCGCAGGTCTACATCCTGTCCAAGGACGAGGGCGGGCGTCACAACCCGTTCTACTCGAACTACCGCCCGCAGTTCTACTTCCGCACCACCGACGTCACCGGCGTCATCACGCTGCCCGAGGGCACCGAGATGGTCATGCCCGGCGACAACACCGAGATGTCGGTCGAGCTGATCCAGCCGATCGCCATGGAGGAGGGCCTCGGCTTCGCCATCCGTGAGGGTGGCCGCACCGTCGGCTCCGGCCGAGTCACCAAGATCGTCAAGTGATGATCGCGGGCGTGAGCCCGCTGGTGTGAGGCCGTCCCCTCGGGGACGCACGAAGGCCCCGGACCTTCCCGCTACGGCGGGGGTCCGGGGCCTTCGTCATGTCCGCGGCCGTGTTCACGGTGCGCGGGACCGAGAAGCTTTTGGCGCGCAGAACGTGCGGCAGACGGTGGCCGGCGTGGCCGCGGGGAGCGACAGGGGTGCGTTCCGTGGCAGAAGAAAGCCCCCGGCCGCGGCGCCGGGGAAGGGCGCGAGCGGCCGGGGGCCGGGGCGGCGGGGGACGCCCCGCGTGAGGGTCAGCCCCGGGGCGGGGGGCCGGGGGTCGATCCGCCCTCGTCCTCCGGGTCCGCGGTCGGGGCCGATGCGGTCGCGGAGCCTCCCTCGCGCGCGGGCCTGGGCGAGGCGGGGTCCGTCCCATCGGTCGATGGTCCCGCGCCGGGATCGGAGCCCTGCGTCGCGGGGCGCCCGTACTGGGGCCGTGAGGGTGAGGCCGCCGAGGGCTCCGCGTCCGTGGTCGTGGGCGAGGCCGGGCGACCGTACTGCGGGCGGGACTGGGTGGTTGCGGACTCCGCCGCAGTCGCGGAGGCCGGCGACTCCGGCCGGCCGTAGCTCGGGGCGGACCCCGCGGGGCTGTGCCCGACCTCCTGGCCGCGTGTGCCGGAGCTCGTGTTCCGGCCTCCGGTGCCCTGTCCGCCGGTGTCCTGTCCGAACTGCGGGTGTCCGCCGGTGGTCTGCCCGGAGCCGGCCCACTGGCCCGGGAGCGGCGTCGACGGGGCGGCGGGGGAGCCGGGCACGCCGTGCGTGATGGCCGCCGCCGGAGCAGCGGGCGCGGTGGCGCCGGCGTCCAGGAGGATCTGACGGGCGGCCTGGGCATGGCTGTGCTCGACCATCAGCTCGTACTGCATCGGGATCGTCGCGGTCATCGAGGTGAAGTCGCGGTTCCCGCCCGTGGCCGCGTAGCTGATCGCGGACCAGATCGTGAAGAAGACGACGCCGAAGATGATCCCCGAGACGATGGTGGGGAGGAACTTCCCCGAGAACAGAGCCATCAGCAGGCCGATGAAGAGCCCCATCCAGACACCGCTCAGGGCGCCGTTGCGAAGCACCTTCCCCCAGGTGCGTCGTCCCGTGACCCGCTCCATCAGCTTCAGGTCCGTACCCACGATCATCGTGTTCTGGACAGGGAACTGAGCATCGGCGAGAGCATCGACGACCGCCTGCACCTCGGCATACGTGCTGTACGTGCCCAGCGAGCGCGGGTACTCGAGCTTGTAGAGCCGCGCCGTCAGGGGAGAGGGCTGCTGCTGTGGCTGTGTCATGCTCGCGAGCCTAAGGGACGGGCCAGGGTGGCAGCGCGACATCCGCTGGGTGCCACCTGGACGCCCGCCGTGACGGTCAGCCGCTCCCCGCGGCGCGCCCCTCGGTGCGAAAGAGCTGCGCTCTGTACCCTCGGGGCCGGGTCGGCGGCGCCCGGCGGGGGAATATATCCGGGATGTACGTTTCTACCGTTACGTGTTCGTGACCGAATTGGTGGTGCAACAGTCAGATCTGAGCAGCCCCGCTACTAGGATCTGGGGAGGACGCCGGTTCGGCAGACGGACCGTCGGCTCCGAGAACTCAGAACCATCCCACCCTGTCCACTCAATGACGAAAGCAGGAGACATGGACACGTCCCAGGAGTCCCAGGACATGACGCCCCTCGAGCGTCTCGGTGCATCTCGGCGACGCTTCCTCGCCCTCGCGGGGGCCGGTGGCGGCGCCGTCGCGCTCGCGGCCTGCGCGGGCGGAGGCGGAGGCGGGAGCGAGGACAGCTCCGATTCGGATGTCGCCGACGGCGGCGGCGAGAAGAGCGACGACAACCCGTTCGGCGTCAAGGACGACTCGAAGGTCGACATCGTCATCTTCGACGGCGGCTACGGCGACGAGTACGCCAAGGACGCCGGCAAGGCCTTCGAGAAGCTGCACGAGGGCGTCACCGCGAAGGTGAACTCGACGGTGAACATCCAGCCCGAGCTCCAGCCCCGCTTCGTGGGCGGCAACCCGCCCGACGTCTTCGACAACTCCGGCGCCCAGTCGATGAATATCTCGGCGCTGATCAACCAGGGCGAACTCGCCGAGCTGCAGTCGCTGCTGGATGCCAAGGGCGTGGACGGCACGGCCGTCAAGGACACCCTGCTGCCCGGGGCGACCGAGCCCGGGACCTACTCGGGCAAGTTCCTGGCCATGAACTACGTGTACACGGTGTACGCCCTGTGGTTCTCCACCAAGCAGTTCGACAAGAACGGCTGGTCGGCCCCGAAGACCTGGGACGACATGATGTCGCTCGGCGAGGAGATCAAGAAGACCAAGGCGTACCCCTTCTCCTACGGCGGCCAGAACGCGTCGAACTACTACCAGGAGCTCGCGCTCTCGATGGCCATCAAGGAGGGAGGGGACGAGGTCCGCAAGAAGCTCGACTCCCTCGACGCGAAGGCCTTCGAGCAGGACGCCGTCGTCAAGGCGTACTCCGCGATCGAGGACGCCGTGAAGGCGAAGTTCTTCGCTCCCGGCGGCGAGGGCATCAAGCACACCCAGGCGCAGACGGACTGGGTCACCGGCAAGTCGGTTCTCTACCCCTCGGGTTCCTGGATCGAGAACGAGCAGCGCGATGTCACGCCCGACGACTACGCCATGACCGCGGCCCCGGTGCCGCTGCTCAGCGACGGGGCGAAGATGCCCTACGAGGCCATCCACGGCGCCGCCGGCGAGCCCTTCGTCGTGCCGTCCAAGGCGGCCAACGGAGCGGGCGGCCTGGAGTTCCTGCGGGTCATGCTCTCCAAGGAGCAGGCCACGAACTTCACGAAGCTCACCGGCTCGCCGACCGTGGTCAAGGACGCCGCACCCTCGGACAAGGACGCCTCCACGGCGCTGCAGGCGACGTTGAAGATGATCAGCGACGCCGGCACCAACACCTTCACGTTCAACTTCAGCGACTGGTACGACATGGGGCCCGACACCGTGACCCAGTGGACCGAGTTCCTCTCGGGCGGGATCAGCGCCGAGCAGCTGCGCGAGAAGCAGCAGAAGATGTTCGACAAGATCCGCGAGGACGATTCGATCGACAAGTTCGACGTCAAGTGATGGTTGCTGTCCCCACCTCTGCGCCGACCTCGGAAGCCCCGCGCTCCCGAGGTCGGCGTCAGCGACTGACCCTCGAGCGTGTCATCTTCTTCGCCCTGTTCCTCGGGCTCCCGCTCCTGGTGTACGTCCTGTTCGTGGTCTCCCCGTTCCTGCAGGCGTTCTACTACTCCCTCACGGACTGGCGGGGCGTGAGCGCGCAGCAGACCTTCGTGGGTCTGATGAACTACGCGACGCTGTTCGAGGACGAGAACTTCCGCACCGCGCTGTGGCACAACGGGATCCTGCTGGTGGTGCTGCCGCTGGTGACCATCTCGCTGGCCTACGCCCTCGCCGTGCTCGTGACCATCGGCGGTGACAGCAGGGGAGAGGTCAAGGGGATCAAGGGCGCGAGCGTCTACCGCGTCATCAGCTTCTTCCCCTACGTCATCCCCGCCGTCGTCATCGGCATCCTGTTCGCCTTCATCTATGCCCCGGGCGGCGGACTCCTCAACGGTCTGCTGTCGCTGGTGGGCATCGACTCCCAGATCGCGTGGCTGGGCAGCCCCCGGTTCGCGATGATCGCGGTGCTGGTCGCGGTCGTCTGGAACATGGTCGGGTTCTACATGGTGCTGTTCGTCGCGGCGATCAAGGCCGTTCCCTCGGAGATCATCGAGGCCGCGCGCCTGGACGGCTGCGGGCGGATGCGCCTGTCCGTGCGGATCGTGCTGCCGATGATCCGGGAGAACGTCTCCACGGCCCTCGTGTACATGGGGATCATGGCGCTCGACCTGTTCGTGTTCATCAACGTGATGACGCCGAACGGCGGCACCTCCAAGAGCACCGAGGTCGTCTCCCGCTACCTCTACGAGACGGCCTTCCAGAAGTCGAACTTCGGTCTCGCCTCCGCGATGGGCGTCGTGATGGCCGTGTTCACGATGATCATGGCGATGATCGTGCTGCTGGCGAGCCGGAAGAAGGATTGATGAGTACGACGCAGACGACGGACGCCGCGACGACCTCCCGCACCCACCCCGACTCCGCAGCGCCTCCGGCCCGACGCCAGAAGACCACGGCGGGCGACAGGGTATTCGGGGGCGTCGCCCACACCATCCTGGTGATCTGGGCGCTGATCGTGATCCTGCCGCTGGTGTGGACGGTGTTCAGCTCGTTCAAGGACTCGCGATCGATCCTGTCCTCGCCGTTCTCGCTGCCGCAGTCGTGGAACTTCGACAACTTCGTGCGGGCATGGACGACGGCGGGCATCGGGCGCTACTTCTTCAACACGGTGATCGTGGTCGGCTCGGCCCTGGTGCTGGTGATGCTGCTGGGGGCGATGTGCGCCTACGTGCTGGCCCGCTTCCAGTTCCCCGGCCGCACGGTCATCTACTACGCGCTGATCGCGGGTCTGACCTTCCCTCTGTTCCTCGCCGTCGTCCCGCTGTTCTTCGTGCTGAAGAACATGGGGCTCCAGGGCACCTACCTCGGCCTGATCCTCAGCTACGTGGGCTTCGCCCTGCCGTTCACCGTGTTCTTCCTCTACGCCTTCTTCCGCCAGCTCCCGGAGGAGATCGGCGAGGCGGCCCAGATCGACGGCGCCGGCGATTTCCGCACCTTCTTCCAGGTGATGCTGCCGATGGCGAAGCCGGGACTGGTCTCGATCGCGATCTTCAACTTCCTGGGACTGTGGAACCAGTTCCTGCTGCCGATCGTGCTGAACACCGACCGCGACAAGTACGTCCTCGCCCAGGGGCTCGCGAACATGCAGGCCCAGCAGGGCTATCAGACGGACTGGTCGGCCATGTTCGCTTCGGTGACCATCACGATCATCCCCGTGCTGATCGTGTACGTGATCTTCCAGCGCCAGCTCCAGGGCGGCGTCGGGCCGAGCACGAACAAGTAGGACCCTGCGCGGTAGGGCCGGGCCGGCACGGGCTGCGCATCGGTGGGTCGGAGCCGGGCCGGGTGGAGCCGGGGTGGGCCTCGGCTTGGACCCGGGCCCGGGCCCGGGTCGGGGTCGGGGTCGGGGTGGGCCTGGGACGGACTAATAGCGCAGACACCGCGAAATACTGCAGTGCGTGCTCTATCAGTCCCGCCGCGGCCCCGCGCCCCGCTCCGCCGATCACCACCGTCGCGCCACACCCTCCGCGGACCTCCGTCGGTGCCCGGCCGCGCCGCCGTGTGACTCGCTCCACCTGCCCCGGCCTCGACGCAGGGCATGAGGGGATGGCAGACTGGGGGAGTTGTCTGTGCGGGCCGACATGCCCGGTTCCGTTCTCCACGGCAGCGCTCAGCGCGCCGCGGCGAATGATCACCGGATGAGGCCCAGCCCCAGGATGCGAACGGCGCCACCGCGTCGAGAGCGCATCGTGAGGAGGGAAAGCACGGACCAGCCGGCAACGGTCACTCGCCCATGGGGGCTTCGTCCCCCAGGGAGTGCGACACGCCCGTCCTCGGGTACCGGTGCCGACTGCATGAATGTCCAGACGAGAGAGAGACAGGACGCCATGGCGGGACAGAAGATCCGCATCAGGCTGAAGTCGTACGACCACGAGGTCATCGACAGCTCGGCGCGCAAGATCGTCGACACGGTGAGCCGTGCGGGTGCGACCGTTGTCGGCCCCGTGCCGCTGCCGACCGAGAAGAACGTGTTCTGCGTGATCCGTTCGCCCCACAAGTACAAGGACTCCCGCGAGCACTTCGAGATGCGCACCCACAAGCGCCTCATCGACATCGTCGATCCCACGCCGAAGGCCGTGGATTCGCTGATGCGTCTCGACCTGCCGGCGGACGTCAACATCGAGATCAAGCTCTGAGGTAGGTCGAGATGAGCAATGAACTGACAGGGCAGGCTGCCCGCGCCATCTCCGGCGTGCTCGGCACCAAGCTCGGCATGACGCAGGTCTGGGACGAGAACGGCAAGCTCGTGCCGGTCACCGTCGTGCAGACCGACGCCAACGTCGTCACCCAGGTGCGCTCGGTGGAGAACGACGGCTACGACGCGGTGCAGATCGCGTACGGCCAGATCGATCCCCGCAAGGTGAGCAAGCCGCTCAAGGGCCACTTCGAGAAGGCCGGCGTGACCCCGCGCCGCCACCTCGCGGAGCTGCGCACCAGCAACGCCGCCGACTACACCATCGGCCAGGAGCTCGACGCCTCGGTGTTCGAGGCCGGCCAGAAGGTCGACGTCGTGGGCACCACCAAGGGCAAGGGCACCGCGGGCGTCATGAAGCGCCACGGGTTCGCCGGTGTCGGCGCCTCCCACGGTGCGCACCGCAACCACCGCAAGCCCGGCTCGATCGGCGGAGCCTCCTACCCCGGACGCGTGTTCAAGGGCCTCCGCATGGCCGGCCGCATGGGCAGTGTCCGCACCAGTGTCCAGAATCTGACCGTGCATGCGGTCGACGTCGAGAAGGGCCTCGTGCTCGTCAAGGGTGCCGTTCCCGGCCCCAAGGGCGGCATCGTGCTGGTCCGCTCGGCCGTCAAGAGCCCCGCGAAGGAGGCCTGAGACCGATGGCAGAGAACCTGACCGTCGACGTCCTCGATCCGGCCGGCACCACGTCCGGCACGGCCGAGCTGCCTGCGTCGATCTTCGGCGTGCAGACCAACGTCCCGCTGATCCACCAGGTCGTCGTCGCACAGCTGGCCGCTGCCCGTCAGGGCACGCACAAGGCCAAGACCCGTGCCGAGGTCGCCGGTGGCGGCAAGAAGCCGTACAAGCAGAAGGGCACCGGCCGGGCTCGTCAGGGCTCGATCCGCGCTCCCCAGTTCGCCGGCGGTGGCACCGTCCACGGGCCCGTCCCGCGTGACTACAGCCAGCGCACGCCCAAGAAGATGAAGGCCGCCGCGCTGCGCGGTGCGCTCTCGGATCGCGCCCGCAACGGTCGCGTCCACGTCATCAGCTCGGTGCTGGACGGGGACAAGGCGTCCACCAAGGCTGCTCGCGCGACCCTCTCCAACGTCACCGATCGCGGCCACGTCCTGGTCGTCGTGCGTCGGGACGACGAGCTGGGCGCCCTGAGCACCCGCAACCTGCCCACGGCGCACGTCCTGTTCGCGGACCAGCTGAACACCTACGACGTCATGCTCAGCGACGACGTCGTGTTCACGTCCGGCGGTCTCGAGGACTTCGTCGCCCGCGCCACGCTGTCCCTGCCCACGTCCTCCTTCGCCGCGGCGAAGAGCGCGGGCATCGAGGAGGAGTCCAAGTGACCACGCTGAACAAGGACCCGCGGGACATCGTCCTGGCGCCGGTCGTCTCCGAGAAGAGCTACGGGCTGATGGACGAGGGCCAGTACACCTTCGAGGTGGACCCCCGCGCCAACAAGACCGAGATCAAGATCGCGGTCGAGCAGATCTTCGACGTGAAGGTCTCCTCGGTCAACACGATCAACCGCCAGGGCAAGGCGCGCCGCACCCGCTACGGCATCGGCAAGCGCAAGGACACCAAGCGCGCCGTCATCACCCTGACCGACGGAACCATCGACATCTTCGGAGGGTCGGTCGCCTGAGCGACCGACCACCGAGGATCCGAAGAGAGTCAGAGGGAAACCCACCATGGGAATTCGCAAGCACAAGCCGACCACGCCGGGCCGTCGCGGCTCGAGCGTTGCCGACTTCGTCGAGATCACCCGCAGTGAGCCGGAGAAGTCGCTGGTCCGTCCGCTCTCCAAGAGCGGCGGCCGCAACGCCAACGGCCGCGTCACCTCGCGTCATCGCGGTGGCGGTCACAAGCGCGCTTACCGCCTGATCGACTTCCGCCGTGCCGACAAGGACGGCGTGAACGCCAAGGTCGCTCACATCGAGTACGACCCCAACCGCACCGCGCGCATCGCGCTGCTGCACTACGCGGACGGCGACAAGCGCTACATCCTCGCCCCCGCGAAGCTCCGTCAGGGCGACTGGATCGAGAACGGTCCGGGCGCGGACATCAAGCCGGGCAACAACCTGCCGCTGCGCAACATCCCGCTCGGCACGGTGGTGCACGCCATCGAGCTGCGTCCCGGTGGCGGCGCGAAGATCGCCCGCAGCGCGGGTGCCTCCGTGCAGCTGGTCGCCAAGGAGGGCCGCTTCGCGCAGCTGCGCATGCCCTCCGGCGAGATCCGCAACGTGGATGCGGACTGCCGCGCCACCATCGGCGAGGTCGGCAACGCCGAGCAGTCGAACATCAACTGGGGCAAGGCCGGCCGCATGCGCTGGAAGGGCAAGCGTCCGCACGTGCGTGGCGTCGTCATGAACCCCGTCGACCACCCGCACGGCGGTGGCGAGGGCCGCACCTCCGGTGGTCGTCACCCGGTGTCGCCCTGGGGTCAGCCCGAGGGCCGCACCCGGCGTCCGAACAAGGAGAGCGAGAAGCTCATCGTCCGTCGTCGCCGCACGGGCAAGAAGCGCTGATAGGGAGCTAGAAGTATGCCTCGCAGTATTGCCAAGGGCCCGTTCGTGGACGACCACCTGCAGAAGAAGGTGGACGTCGCCAACGAGAAGGGCACCAAGAACGTCATCAAGACCTGGTCGCGTCGTTCGGTCATCACACCGGACTTCCTCGGCCACACCTTCGCAGTGCATGACGGCCGCAAGCACGTCACGGTGTTCATCACCGAGTCGATGGTGGGCCACAAGCTCGGCGAGTTCGCCCCCACGCGGACTTTCAAGGGCCACGAGAAGGACGACCGGAAGGGCCGCCGTCGCTGACGCGAGTCGGTGAGGCAGCACTTTCGAACTCGAAGAGAGGACAGCAATGGAAGCCAAGGCGCAGGTGCGGTATCTCCGCATGACGCCCATGAAGGCCCGGCGCGTTGTGGACCTGATTCGTGGCAAGAGCACGGTCGAGGCCGAGAACATCCTGCGGTACGCGCCGCAGGCTGCTTCGGAGCCTGTGCTGAAGCTCGTGAAGTCCGCGATCGCCAACGCCCGTGTGAAGGCCGATCAGGCGGGGGAGCGTTTCGATGAGCGAGAGCTCGTCGTCTCCGCCGCATACGTCGACGAGGGTCCGACCATGAAGCGGTTCCAGCCGCGCGCTCAGGGTCGTGCCTTCCAGATCAAGAAGCGCACCAGCCACGTCACCGTGGTGGTCGCTCCCGTGAACAAGTAAGGAGTCCCGTATGGGCCAGAAGGTCAATCCCAATGGGTTCCGCCTCGGGATCACCACGGAGCACACCAGCCGGTGGTTCGCCGACTCCGCCAAGGAGGGGCAGCGGTACCGCGACTACGTGAAGGAAGACGTCGCGATCCGCAAGCTCATGTCCAAGGGGCTCGAGCGTGCCGGCATCTCCAAGGTCGAGATCGAGCGCACCCGTGATCGTGTCCGCGTCGACCTGCACACCGCCCGCCCGGGCATCGTCATCGGGCGCCGTGGTGCGGAGGCCGAGCGTCTGCGCGGCGAGCTCGAGAAGCTCACCGGCAAGCAGATCCAGCTGAACATCCTCGAGGTCAAGAACCCCGAGGCCGACGCTCAGCTGGTCGCCCAGGGCATCGCCGAGCAGCTCGCTGCTCGCGTGTCGTTCCGTCGCGCCATGCGCAAGGGCATCCAGTCCGCGCAGCGCGCCGGCGCCAAGGGCATCCGCGTGGCGGTCTCGGGCCGTCTGGGCGGTGCCGAGATGAGCCGCAGCGAGTTCTACCGTGAGGGCCGCGTGCCCCTGCACACCCTCCGGGCGAACATCGACTACGGCCTCTACGAGGCCCGCACCGCCTTCGGCCGCATCGGCGTGAAGGTGTGGATCTACAAGGGCGACGTCACCGCCAAGGAGCTCGCGGCCCAGCAGGCCGCCTCGCAGGGTCCGCGGTCCGGCCGCGGCCCGCGTGCCGAGCGTCCGCGCGGTCGTCGCAACGAGCGCAACGCCGCTGCCCGTCAGCAGCGCGGTGAGCAGACCGAGCAGGCTGCCCCCGCCGCTGCCGAGCAGAGCGCTGCGCCCGCAGAGTCCGGAACGGAGGCCTGAGCGACATGCTGATCCCGCGCAGGACCAAGCACCGCAAGCAGCACCACCCCAGCCGCAGCGGCATGTCCAAGGGCGGCAACGATCTCGCGTTCGGTGAGTACGGCATCCAGGCGCTCGCGCCGGCGTACGTCACCAACCGCCAGATCGAGGCCGCACGTATCGCCATGACCCGCTACATGAAGCGCGGCGGCAAGGTGTTCATCAACATCTACCCCGATCGCCCGCTCACCAAGAAGCCTGCCGAGGTCCGCATGGGCTCCGGTAAGGGTTCCGTCGAGTGGTGGATCGCCAACGTCAAGCCCGGTCGCGTCATGTTCGAGGTGGCCGGTGTGTCCGAGGAGGTGGCTCGCGAGGCGCTGCGTCTGGCGGCCCACAAGCTCCCCATGAAGTGCCGCATCCTGAGCCGAGAGGGTGGTGACATCTGATGGCAGCGACCAAGCTCACCGCCGAGGATCTCGACAAGCTGGACGACCAGAAGCTGGCCGACGAGCTGTCGAAGGCCAAGGACGAGCTGTTCAAGCTCCGCTTCCAGTCCGCGACCGGCCAGCTCGAGAGCTCCGGCCGCCTGCGGTCCGTCAAGAAGGACATCGCGCGGATCTACACGATCCTGCGTGAGCGCGAGCTGGGGATCCGTCAGGCCCCGGCCGCCGAGTGACTGCGAATCCAGGAGAAGACATGAACGACAACGTCCACGAGGACGCCGCCGTCGAGGGGCACCACGCCTCCTCGCACGACCGTCCCTACCGCAAGACCCTGCGCGGGTACGTCGTCTCCGACAAGATGGAGAAGACCATCGTCGTCGAGGTCGAGGAGCGCGTGAAGCACTCCCTGTACGGCAAGGTCATGACCAAGACCAAGAAGTTCAAGGCGCACGACGAGGAGAACACCGCCGGCATCGGCGACCAGGTCCTCCTGATGGAGACGCGTCCGCTCTCGGCGTCCAAGAACTGGCGCCTGGTCGAGATCATCGAGCGCGCCAAGTGACCCTCTGATCCCCTGAGGATCCGAGGCGCTACGCGCCGACGAGGCCGGTCACCCCACGGGGTGGCCGGCCTCGTCCGTGTCCGGGGTCCCTTTCGAGCGGGTGCCCTACCGGTCTCGCGCGGGGGCTCCGCTACGGCCCCGTAACGTCCTCACGACGGTCCCTGGATGCAGGTCGGGACGGTGCAGATCGTGAAGCCCGACACGCCCTGTGAGACATCACCGTCTGCACAGGTCAACGCCCAGTTCGTGGCATTCGAGCAGGTCATGGATCTGACAACGGCGCTGAAACCTGCTTTCCTGGTTCGTCGTGATCGCCCCTCCGCGGTCCCGCGGCCGTGTGCCGCTCCCGCGTGACGGAGGCACGAGGCAGGAAGCGCCGCTCGTCGGCCCCTCGGTACGAAGCCCTATCAAGGCAGGCCCATGTCCTCACCAGAGTCGTCCCCCATGCCCGCATCACGGCGTCCCGGTCGCCCACCACGCGGACGCAAGCCCGTCGAGCCCCGCCTCGAGGTCGATGACGTCCTGGTCGTGAAGACCTCGAAGATGCGCACGGCCATCGGCGGCACCGTCGTCGGCAACATCATGGAGTGGTTCGACTTCGGGGTCTACGGATACATGACCCTGATGCTCTCGCAGCTGTTCTTCAACACCGGCAGCGAGGCCCTCGACAACATCCTGACCCTGCTCGGCTTCGCCGTGAGCTTCCTGGTGCGCCCGCTAGGCGGCCTCGTGCTGGGCCCGCTCGGCGACAAGATCGGCCGACAGAAGGTCCTGTTCTTCACGATGGCGATGATGGCTCTGGCCACCGCTCTCATCGGCGTCCTGCCCACCGTCGCCGACATCGGCGTCTGGGCGGCGTTCCTGCTCTACGCACTGAAGCTCCTCCAGGGCTTCTCCACGGGCGGCGAGTACGCGGGAGCGACCACCTACGTCTCGGAGTACTCCCCGGACCGCAAGCGCGGCTTCTACGCCTCGATGCTCGACGTCGGCTCGTACCTGGGCTTCGCCCTCGGTGCCGGCAGCGTCGCGCTGACCCACCTGATCACCTCGCAGGTCTGGGGCCCCGACACGATGGAGCAGTGGGGATGGCGCGTGCCGTTCCTGCTCGCGATCCCGCTCGGCGCGGTCGCCATCTGGTTCCGTGCCCGCATCCCTGAGACCCCCGCCTTCGAGGCCACCGAGGCCGAGCAGGAGGCCGAGGCGAACGGCGCATCGGCGAGCGAGGATGCCGGGTCGCTGCATGCGCGCAAGGGGCCCTTCGGCATCATCAGGTACCACTGGCGCGAGCTCCTGATCGCCGTGGCGATCGTGGCGGCGACCAACACCGCCGGCTACGCGCTCACCAGCTACATGCCCACCTACCTGGGCACGCAGTTCGGCTACAACGAGATGACCAGCGCGGCGACCACGATCCCCGCTCTGCTCATCCTGTGCGTGATGATCCCGATCGCCGGGAAGGCGTCGGACCGCTTCGGTCGCCGCGCGGTGTACTTCGCGGGCTCGCTGGCCTCGATCCTGCTGATGCTCCCCGCGTTCTGGCTGATGCACCAGAGCGCCTTCCTGGAGATCCAGGTGGCGATGGTGATCGTGGCGATGCCGGTGGCGATGTTCATCGGTCCCTCGGCCGCGGCGCTGCCGGCGCTGTTCCCGACGGCCGCCCGCTACGGCGCGATGGGCATCGCCTACAACATCTCCGTCTCGCTGTTCGGCGGCACCACCCCGGTGGTCTCCCAGACGCTGATCGAGTGGACCGGCAACAGCTACATGCCGGCGCTGTGGATCATGTTCTTCGGACTGCTGGCCGGGATCGCCGTGATCTTCATGCGGGAGAGTGCGAAGCGCCCGCTGCTGGGCTCCTTCCCCTCGGTCGAGACCGAGCAGGAGGCGCGTGAGCTGGTCGCGCACCAGGACTCCAACCCGCTGCTGAACACCTCGGAGATGCCGATCGTGGTCGACCCCGAGATGGAGGCCGAGATCGAGGACGCCCTCGACGTCCCCGGTGCGGGGCTCCCCTCGGACGGCGACCGCGGCGTGGGGGAGGGCGGCGGTGCGGGCTCAGACCCCGCCGACGTGCGCTCGTGACGCCCACGATCTGACGCCCGACGCAGCGGCGGCGTGGCGGCGGTGATCCCGCCCCACGCCGCCGCTCCGTGTCTGCGCGGGAGGGCGCGGGCGCCCGTCCATGAGCAAGGCCACAGCGTGCTGGGCGCCCAGGCCTTCCGCCGAGGGCGGTCCAGCGCCTACACTTGAACAGTTGCTGATCTCGTGCGCGCCCTCGGGTGCGCACGGAGGATGCGGACCGCAGCGTCCATCCCCCGTCGGAGACCGCACACCACCGGCTCCCCGTGAGCCCCAGGTGTGACCGAGTCCGCCGGAGGGTTTTTTGATGCCCGCCGCGCTCCGCGCCGCGACCCGGCCCCGTGGCCGGAGAGCGGGCAATGGTCCATATCCGTTCCGCAAGGCTGGCGCTCCCGTCCTCGGGTGGGCGAGAACCGGCGAGACGACAGGAGTACTGAGTGATTCAGCAGGAGTCGCGACTGAAGGTCGCCGACAACACGGGTGCGAAGGAGATTCTCTGCATCCGCGTTCTCGGTGGCTCCGGTCGCCGTTACGCAAGCATCGGCGACACCATCGTGGCGACCGTCAAGGACGCCATCCCCGGTGGCAACGTCAAGAAGGGCGACGTCGTCAAGGCTGTCGTCGTGCGCACCTCCAAGGAGCGCCGTCGCGCCGACGGGTCCTACATCCGTTTCGATGAGAACGCCGCGGTCATTCTGAAGACCGACGGCGAGCCGCGTGGTACGCGCATCTTCGGCCCCGTGGGCCGCGAGCTGCGCGACAAGCGGTTCATGAAGATCATCTCGCTGGCGCCGGAGGTGCTGTGACATGGCAGGCATGAAGATCAAGAAGGGTGACCTGGTCCAGGTCATCACCGGCCGCACCAGCGACGCCGCAGCCATCGACGCCCGCAACACGCGGCGTGAGAAGGCCGAGCGCGCCACGCTGGAGCCGGGAGACAAGGGCAAGCAGGGCCGCGTGCTCGAGGTGTTCACCGACACCCAGCGCGTGCTCGTCGAGGGCGTCAACCGGCGCACCCGTCACCTGCGTCCGACCCAGCAGGGCGGCGCGGGCGGCATCGAGCAGCGCGAGGCGCCGATCCACGTCTCGAACGTGGCGCTCGTCGACCCCGAGGACAACCGTCCCACCAAGGTCGGGTACCGCGTCGAGAGCGTCGAGCTCGAGAACGGCCGCACCAAGCAGGTCCGCGTGCGCTACTCCAAGCGCTCCGGGAAGGACATCTGATGACCACCGTCGACACGACCACCCAGGCGCCCAGCCCGCGCCTGAAGAGCACGTACAGCGAGACGATCAAGCCGCAGCTCACCGAGCAGTTCGGCTACGAGAACGTCATGCTGGTCCCGTCGCTGACGAAGATAGTCGTGAACATGGGAGTCGGCGACGCCGCTCGCGACTCCAAGGTGATCGACGGCGCGATCCGCGATCTCGCCACCATCACCGGTCAGAAGCCCCAGGTCACCAAGGCCCGCAAGTCGATCGCGCAGTTCAAGCTGCGTGAGGGCATGCCGATCGGCGCCCACGTGACGCTGCGTGGCAACCGCATGTGGGAGTTCCTGGACCGTCTGCTGTCCACCGCTCTTCCGCGCATCCGTGACTTCCGCGGACTGTCGCCGAAGCAGTTCGACGGCAGCGGCAACTACACCTTCGGTCTCACGGAGCAGGTCATGTTCCACGAGATCGACCAGGACGAGATCGACCGGGTCCGCGGTATGGACATCACGGTCGTGACCACCGCGAAGACCGACGACGAGGGACGCGCCCTGCTCAAGCTGCTCGGCTTCCCCTTCAAGGAGAACTGACATGGCAAAGACAGCGCTGATCAAGAAGCAGGAGCGCAAGCCGAAGTTCGGCGTGCGCGCGTACACCCGGTGCCAGCGGTGCGGTCGTCCGCACTCGGTCTACCGCAAGTTCGGGCTCTGCCGCGTGTGCCTGCGCGACATGGCTCACCGCGGTGAGCTGCCCGGCGTCACGAAGAGCAGCTGGTAAGGACTATCACCACAGGTCCTGCATCGAGCGCCACGGCGCCGTCGCGGGAAACCAGGTGAGGAAGAAGCACTGAGACATGACCATGACCGACCCGATCGCGGACATGCTGACGCGGATCAGGAACGCCTCCGGCGCGTACCACGACACCGTCACCATGCCGTACTCGAAGCTGAAGAGCGGCATCGCGAACATGCTGAAGACCGAGGGGTACATCCTCGGCTGGCACGAGGAAGAGGCCGAGGTGGGTAAGAACCTCGTCCTCGAGCTGAAGTACGGCCAGAGCCGCGAGCGCGCCATCTCCGGCGTGCGCCGCATCTCGAAGCCCGGCCTTCGCGTGTACGCCAAGTCCACCAATCTGCCCAAGGTCCTCGGCGGCCTGGGCGTGGCGATCCTGTCCACGTCCTCCGGCCTCCTGACCGACAAGCAGGCTGCCAAGAAGGGTGTGGGCGGGGAAGTCCTCGCCTACATCTGGTGAGCGGGAGAGGAGCACACCGAAATGTCCCGCATCGGATTCCGACCGGTCCCCGTGCCGGCAGCCGTCCAGAACGTCAGCATCGATGGCCGCACCGTCACGGCGACGGGCCCCAAGGGCGAGCTCTCGCACACCGTGCCTGAGCCCCTGACCATCGAGCGCAACGACGCCGGCGAGATCGTCGTCCGTCGTCCCGACGACGAGCAGGAGAACCGTGCGCTGCACGGGCTCACCCGCACGCTCGTCAACAACATCCTCCTCGGCGTGACCGAGGGCTACGAGAAGAAGCTGGAGATCGTGGGCACGGGCTACCGTGTGACCGCGAAGGGCACCGACCTCGAGTTCGCGCTCGGCTTCTCCCACCCCGTCATCGTGAAGGCCCCGCAGGGGATCTCCTTCGCGGTCGAGTCGCCCACCAAGTTCTCGGTGTCCGGCATCGACAAGCAGCAGGTGGGACAGGTCGCTGCGAAGATCCGCGGTATCCGTCCGCCCGAGCCCTACAAGGGCAAGGGCGTGCGCTACGCGGACGAGGTCGTGCTGCGCAAGGCCGGAAAGGCTGGTAAGTGATCATGGGTTACGCAGAGAAGCACACCAGCGGTGCCCGCGGCAGCCGGCTGCGCTCGCGCGGCCGTCGCCACCTGCGCGTGCGTCGCCGCATCGTCGGCAGCGCCGAGCGTCCCCGCCTGGTGGTCACCCGCTCGCAGCGCCACATGTTCGTCCAGGTCGTCGACGACGCCAAGGGTCTCACCCTGGCATCGGCCTCCACCATGGAGCAGGACCTGCGCGGAGCAGAGGGCACGAAGTCGGACAAGGCCCGCACCGTCGGGACCCTCGTCGCCGAGCGTGCCAAGGCCGCCGGCATCGACGCGGTCGTCTTCGACCGCGGTGGCAACAAGTACCACGGCCGCGTGGCCGCCGTCGCTGACGGTGCGCGCGAGGCCGGCCTGGCACTGTGATCGCCCCCCGGACACAGGACGAGAAGAGGAACTGATATGGCTGCACAGCAGCGAAGCAGCGGTCCCGCGGCCTCCGGCCGGCGGGGCGAGAACTCCAACACGGATCAGCGCGGCGGCAACGACCGCGGTCGTGGCGGCCGTCGCGGCGAGGGCCGCGGTCGCCAGCAGGAAGCGGAGAAGTCCGCCTTCCTCGAGCGCGTCGTGAGCATCAACCGCGTCTCGAAGGTCGTCAAGGGCGGCCGTCGTTTCTCCTTCACCGCCCTCGTGGTGGTGGGTGACGGCGACGGAACCGTCGGCGTCGGCTACGGCAAGGCCAAGGAGGTCCCCTCGGCGATCTCCAAGGGTGTCGAGGAGGCGAAGAAGAACTTCTTCCGCGTCCCGCGCATCCAGGGCACCGTCGTGCACACCGTCCAGGGCCACGACGCAGCGGGCACCGTCCTGCTGCGCCCCGCGGCTCCCGGTACCGGTGTGATCGCCGGCGGTCCGGTCCGCGCCGTCCTCGAGTGCGCGGGCGTCAACGACGTGCTCTCGAAGTCGCTCGGATCGAGCAACCAGATCAACATCGTGCGTGCGACCATCGACGCGCTCAAGCAGCTCGAGGAGCCCGAGGCCGTCGCGGCCCGTCGTGGCCTCCCGGTCGAGGACGTCGTCCCGGCGCCCCTGCTGCGTGCGCAGGCCGCCGGTCGTGCCGCCGCTCGTGAGGCCAAGGCCTCCGAGAAGGTGGGTGCGTGATGCAGCTGAAGGTGACCCAGGCGCGATCCGTCATCGGCGAGAACCAGAACCAGCGTGCCACCCTGCGCGGCCTCGGCCTCAAGCGCATCGGTGACACGGTGGTGAAGGAAGACCGCCCCGAGATCCGCGGCATGATCCGCTCCGTCACCCACCTGGTGACGGTCGAAGAGGTGGACTGACACATGACTGACTCCAACCAGAACCCTCTGAAGCTCCACGACCTGCGCCCCGCGCCCGGTGCCAAGACCGCGCGCACCCGCGTCGGCCGTGGTGAGGCATCCAAGGGTAAGACCGCCGGTCGTGGCACCAAGGGCACGAAGGCCCGTTACCAGGTGCCCGCAGGCTTCGAGGGCGGTGCGATCCCTCTGCACATGCGGCTTCCGAAGCTGCGCGGCTTCACCAACCCCTTCCGCGTCGAGTACCAGGTCGTGAACCTGTCGGCCCTCTCCGAGCTGTTCCCCGAGGGCGGCACGGTCACGGTCGAGGACCTCGTCGCCAAGGGTGCGGTGCGCAAGAACCAGCCCGTCAAGGTGCTGGGGACCGGCGATGTGAGCGTCAAGCTCGACATCACCGCGCAGAAGTTCTCCGCCTCGGCGGAGCAGAAGATCACCGCGGCGGGCGGCACTGCCCGCACCGCGTGAGCGCGCTCGCGCTTCTTTGACGGGGCGCCGCAGGGAGAAATAGCCTTCCTGCGGTGCCCTGTCGGCATGTCCGGGCCCTTCCCGCGGGCCCCTGAGAAGGGAGTCACGTGAACGCGTTCGTCCGAGCGTTGCGCACACCCGAGCTGCGGGCGAAGATCCTCTTCACCCTCGCTCTCCTGGCGGTCTACCGCCTCGGCGTCTTCATCCCCACCCCCGGGTTCGACTACACCAACGTCACCGCTTGCGCCCAGCAGGCCCAGTCGGGCAGCGGCAGCGTGCTGGGGATGGTCAACCTGTTCTCCGGCGGTGCCCTGCTGCAGATGTCGGTGTTCTCCCTGGGCGTGATGCCCTACATCACGGCCTCGATCATCATCCAGCTCCTGCGCGTGGTGATCCCGCGCTTCGAGGAGCTGCACAAGGAGGGCCAGGCGGGCACCGCCAAGCTCACCCAGTACACGCGGTACCTGACGATCGGCCTCGCGGTCCTGCAGGCCACCACCATCATCACGATGGTCCGCACGGGCAGCTTCTTCCAGGGCTGCAACCTCCAGGTGATCCCCGACCAGGCCATCACCGCCCTCGTCCTGATGGTGCTGACGATGACCGTGGGCACCGTGATCATCATGTGGATGGGCGAGCTCATCACCGAGCGCGGCATCGGCAACGGCATGTCGCTGCTCATCTTCACCTCGATCGCCGCCGCCTTCCCCTCCTCGATGGGGCAGATCTGGCAGCTCCAGGGGTGGATGACCTTCAGCCTGATCGTGCTGGTCGCCCTGGTGATCATGGTCGGCGTGGTCTTCGTCGAGCAGTCCCAGCGGCGCATCCCCGTGCAGTACGCCAAGCGCATGGTGGGCCGTCGCATGTACGGCGGCACCTCGACGTACATCCCCGTGAAGGTCAACCAGGCCGGCGTCATCCCGGTGATCTTCTCGAGCTCGATCCTGGCCCTTCCCCAGCTGATCGCCTCCTTCGGCGATCCCTCGGCCGGATGGGTCAAGTGGGTCAACGCCCACCTCGTGATGGGCTCGAGCTTCTCCTGGATCTACGCGGTCGTGTACGTCAGCCTGATCGTGTTCTTCGCCTTCTTCTACGTCTCGATCACCTTCAACGCGGAGGAGATCGCCGACAACATGAAGAAGTACGGCGGCTTCGTCCCCGGCGTGCGCGCCGGCAAGCCCACCGAGCGCTACCTGCAGTACGTCATCAACCGTGTGCAGACGCCGGGCGCGATCTACCTCGCGGTGATCTCCCTGATCCCGCTGTTCGCCCTCGTCTACCTGGGCGCGAACCAGAACTTCCCGCTCGGCGGCGCGTCGCTGCTGATCATCATCGGTGTCGGCCTCGACACCGTGAAGCAGGTCGACGCGAAGCTGCAGCAGCACCACTACGAAGGGATCCTCCGATGACCGATCAGCCTCAGGACGCCCCGTCCGCCGACGTCCCCTCCCGGGACGCAACGGGCGGTGACGCCCCCGCGGCCGGCGCCCGTCGCCTGCTGATCATCGGTGCGCCCGGTGCGGGCAAGGGGACCCAGGCGAGCCGCATCACCGAGGCCCTGGGCATCCCGGCGATCTCGACCGGGGACATCTTCCGCCGCAACGTCTCCGAGCAGACCGAGCTCGGGACGCTCGCGAAGTCCTACATGGACGCCGGCGAGTACGTCCCCGACTCCGTCACCAACGACATGGTGCGGGACCGGCTGGCCGAGGACGATGCGCGGGAGGGCTTCCTGCTCGACGGGTACCCCCGCACCCTCGACCAGGTCACCGCGCTCGACGAGATCCTGGCCGGCTCGGACTCCGCCGTCGACGCGGTGCTGATGCTCGAGGTCGACTACGACGCCGTGATCCAGCGTCTGCTGGAGCGCGGCGCCGCGGAGGGCCGCAGCGACGACACCGAGGAGACCATCCGTCACCGTCTCGAGGTCTACGCCGAGCAGACCACCCCTCTGGTCGACGTGTACGAGCGTCGCGGGCTGCTGCACCGCGTCAACGGCATGCTCGGCATCGACGAGGTCACCGACGAGCTGCTGGCCGTCCTCGGCGCCCGATGAGCCGACTGCGCCGCGAGCGCGTCGAGCTCAAGACCCCTGAGCAGATCGCGCTGATGCGCGCGGGCGGACTGCTGCTGAGCCGGGTCCACGACATGCTGGCCGAACGGATCCGGCCCGGCGTCACCACCGCGGAACTCGACCGCCTCGCCGAGGAGATGATCCGCGACGAGGGAGCGACCCCGAACTTCAAGGGGTACATGGGGTACCCGGCCACCGTGTGCATCAGCGTGAACGACGTGGTCGTCCACGGCATCCCGGGCGACCACACCCTCGACGAGGGCGATCTGGTCTCGATCGACGGCGGCTGCATCCTCGAGGGCTGGCACTCCGACGCCGCCCGCACGCACGTGGTCGGTGACTTCCGGTCCGCTGCGGACGAGCGCCTCGTGGACGTCACCCGTGAAGCCATGTGGCAGGGAATCGCCGCCCTTGCCGACGCCCGTCGCGTGGGGGAGGTCGGCGGGGCCATCGAGGACTACGTCGAGGCAGCCGCCCCGGGCGAGCTCTTCCACCTCGAGGAGTTCGGCGGCCACGGCATCGGCAGCGCCATGCACCAGCCGCCCGACGTGATGAACTTCCGCACCCGCGACCGCGGCCCGAAGATCGTGCCGGGGATGTGCCTGGCGATCGAGCCGATGCTGATCCAGGGATCGGGGGAGTGGGAGATGCTCGCCGACGACTGGACCGTCCGCGCGACGGGCGGAGGACGCGCCGCGCACGTCGAGCACTCCGTCGCCGTCACCGACGAGGGCCTGGTCGTCCTGACCGCATCCGACGCCGGCGCCGCGGAGCTCGCGGCCCGCGGGGTCGCGGCCGCGCCCGACCCGGCCTCGGCGTGACGGGGGTCATTGCCCATCGGCCTCGGCCTGGCGATGCTTCGACGGTAGGATGGTCGATCGGGTGTGCTCCGTTCGCGTTCGGGCGCACCCAGGCGTATCCCCGTTCTCCCGGCCCGTCCGGCGATGGCGCGGTGCGCTCGGAGACCGACGCGAGACCCCGCCCCGCACCCGCGGCGGCGAGGAGATAGGGGAGGCATGGCCAAGAAGGACGGCGTGATCGAGGTCGAAGGCACGGTCAAGGAGGCGCTCGCCAATGCGCGTTTCCGGGTCGAGCTGGACAACGGGCACAAGGTGCTTGCGCACATCTCCGGGAAGATGCGTCAGCATTACATCCGGATCCTGCCCGAGGACCGCGTGGTCGTCGAGCTCAGCCCCTATGACCTCGACAAGGGCCGCATCGTCTACCGCTACAAGTGATCTCCGGCGCCGCGCACCCGAGCGCGGTCGTCGGCGGGGCCCTGTGCCCCTGAACCAGCGAGAAGGAAGTCATGAAGGTCAAGCCGAGCGTCAAGCCGATCTGTGACAGCTGCAAGGTGATCCGTCGCCACAGCGTGGTCATGGTCATCTGCAAGAACCCGCGGCACAAGCAGCGCCAGGGCTGATCAGGTCCCGTACCGATCTGGCCGCGCGAGCAGCCGCGCCCGTGAGGGGACCGAGGGTCCCGTCGCAGGCAGCCCGGTCCGCCGGGCACGGGGGCACAGCCCCGACACAACAGAAGAGCCGACACCACCGGCGAGGAGAGATCCCGTCGGTCACCCGCAGGCGGAGGCTGCGGCGCACGTGACGTGCGAGGTGTCGTCTCAGGCCTCCGAGACAGTAGGAGAACTGCACCATGGCACGTCTTGTTGGTGTCGACCTGCCGCGCGAAAAGCGCGTCGAGGTCGCCCTGACGTACATCTTCGGCATCGGGCGCACCCGCGCCCTCGAGACCCTCGCCGCCACCGGCGTGGAGCCGAGCACCCGAGTGCGCGACCTCAGCGACGAGGACCTCGTCAAGCTGCGTGACCACATCGAGGCGAACTACCAGCACGAGGGCGACCTGCGTCGCGAGGTTGCTGCGGACATCCGCCGGAAGGTCGAGATCGGCAGCTACCA
Source organism: Brachybacterium endophyticum (assembly GCF_003130585.1). Taxonomy (GTDB): domain Bacteria; phylum Actinomycetota; class Actinomycetes; order Actinomycetales; family Dermabacteraceae; genus Brachybacterium; species Brachybacterium endophyticum. The sequence goes on from NZ_QFKX01000001.1 coordinate 942,735, forward strand.
GGGCCTGCGCCACCGCCGTGGCCTGCCCGTGCACGGACAGCGCACCAAGACCAACGCGCGCACCCGCAAGGGCCCCAAGCGCACCGTGGCCGGCAAGAAGAAGTCCCGCTGATCCACGGGCACCGCGCCCTGCAGCAACTCCGCGCCGTCCCCGCACGGTGCACCGATCATCTGAACTGAACCGAGGAGCTCCGCCTCATGGCTACGAAGACCCGCCAGGCGGCGGCGCGCAAGCCGCGTCGCAAGTCCAACAAGAACATCGTGAACGGTCAGGCTCACATCAAGAGCACGTTCAACAACACCATCGTCTCCATCACCGATCCCACCGGTGCCGTGATCTCCTGGGCCTCCGCGGGCCAGGTCGGCTTCAAGGGCTCGCGCAAGTCCACGCCCTACGCCGCGCAGATGGCCGCCGAGGCCGCTGCCCGCCGCGCGCAGGAGCACGGGCTGAAGAAGGTCGACGTGTTCGTCAAGGGCCCCGGCTCGGGCCGCGAGACCGCGATCCGTTCGCTCACCGCGACCGGCCTCGAGGTCGGCTCGATCCAGGACGTCACCCCCCAGGCCCACAACGGCACCCGTCCCCCCAAGCGTCGTCGCGTCTGAGATGCAGCAGTCGCCGACCCGGTCTTCCCACCTCGGGAGACGGCCGGGGCGGCGACCCGTGGTCACCCACCCCTCATGAGCGTCATATGGCGGACGCTCGCAGAAAGGACACACCGTGCTCATTGCACAGCGCCCCACGCTGACCGAAGAGGTCGTGTCGGAGAATCGCTCTCGGTTCGTCATCGAGCCGCTCGAGCCCGGGTTCGGCTACACGCTCGGCAACTCGCTGCGCCGCACCCTCCTGTCCTCGATCCCTGGAGCCGCGGTCACCTCGATCCGCATCGACGGCGTGCTGCACGAGTTCAGCACCGTCCCCGGGGTCAAGGAGGACATCACCGAGGTCATCCTGAACATCAAGGGCCTGGTCGTCTCCTCGGAGAACGACGAGCCGGTCGTGATGTACCTGCGCAAGGAGGGTGAGGGCGACGTGACCGCCGCCGACATCACCCCGCCCGCAGGCGTGGAGATCCACAACCCGGATCTGCACATCGCGACCCTCGCCGGCAAGGGCCGCCTGGAGATCGAGCTGGTCGTCGAGCGCGGCCGCGGCTACGTCTCCGCCGCGCAGAACAAGGGCGTGGACGCCGAGATCGGCCGCGTGCCGGTCGACTCGATCTACTCGCCCGTGCTCAAGGTGACCTACAAGGTCGAGGCGACCCGTGTCGAGCAGCGCACCGACTTCGATCGTCTGATCGTGGACGTCGAGACCAAGCCGGCCATCTCGCCGCGCGATGCCATCGCGTCGGCCGGGAAGACCCTGGTCGAGCTGTTCGGCCTCGCTCACGAGCTGAACAACGAGGCCGAGGGCATCGAGATCGGCCCGTCGCCGACCGATCAGGCGCTCGCGCAGGACCTGGCCCTGCCGATCAGCGACCTGAACCTCACGGTCCGCTCGTACAACTGCCTCATGCGCGAGGGCGTGCACACCGTCGGTGAGCTCACCTCCCGCTCCGAGGCCGATCTGCTGGACATCCGCAACTTCGGGCAGAAGTCCATCGACGAGGTCAAGGCGAAGCTCGCCGACCTCGGTCTGTCGCTCAAGGACTCGCCGGCCGGATTCGACCCCTCGGCCATCGCGACCTACGACGACGACTACGGCGACCAGTACTGACCTTCCGTTTCTTGATCTAGGAGAACGACCATGCCTGCTCCCACCAAGGGTGCGCGCCTCGGTGGATCGCCCGCCCACGAGCGGATGATCCTCGCGAACCTCGCGACCGAGCTGTTCCGTCACAAGTCCATCACCACCACCGAGACCAAGGCGAAGCGGCTGCGCCCCGTCGCCGAGCGCCTCGTGACCTTCGCGAAGAAGGGCGACCTGGCCTCGCGCCGTCGCGTCATGCGCACCGTCCGCGACCGCGGCGTCGTGCACACGCTCTTCGAGGAGATCGCCCCGACGCTCGCGGAGCGTCCCGGTGGCTACACCCGCATCACCAAGGTCGGCCCCCGCAAGGGCGACAACGCCCCGATGGCGGTCATCGAGATCGTCTCCGAGGCGTACTCGCCCAAGCAGGAGGTCGTGAAGGAGGCCGAGGGTGCCGCCCGCGGCGCCGCCAAGGCCGAGTCCGAGGCCCCCGCGGCCGAGGCCGCGTCCTCGGAGGCCGCCGAGGCCCCCTACGGCGAGGACTCCTTCCGCGGGGAGAACCCGCCCGAGGGCTTCGACATCAAGGGCAACGAGGACTCCATGAAGTTCCACGCCCCGGATTCGCCCTGGTACGGCCGCACGGTCGCCGAGGTCTGGTTCCGCACCCCCGAGGCCGCCGAGAAGGCCGGCTTCGTCAACGCGGTGAAGAACGCCGACGAGGAGTCCGAGGAGGCCTGAGCCTCCCCACCTCCCCGGTGACAGAACGAAGGGCCCGCCGAGCATCGCTCGGCGGGCCCTTCGTCGTCGGTGCCACCTGTGGTCTCGGGGCGCCGGTCCCGCGGCGCGCCGAGATCCCCGGCACGGGTGGGGTTCAGGCGCGGGCGTAGGAGGACTGGGTGCCCTGACGCGTCACCGAGTCGGCCGCATAGGCCGTCCCCGCACGGATCGCCGCGGCGATGTCGCGCGTGCGCACCCAGCTGGTGGCGAAGCAGCCGATGAACGCGTCCCCGGCCCCTGTGGTGTCCACCGCCTGCACGCGCGGTGCCTCGATGAGCTCCTGTCCACCCTCGTGCACCCACAGCGCGCCCCGCGCGCCGAGGGTGACGATGACGTCGTGGACCCCGGCCTCCAGCAGCACCTCGGCGGCGCGGCGGACGTCCTCGAGGTCATCCACGGGCATCCCCGTGAGCAGCTCGAGCTCGGACTCGTTGGGGACCAGGAAATCCACCGAGCGGAGCTGGGCGATGTCCAGGTCGGGGGAGGCCGGTGCCGGGTTCAGCAGCACCGGGATCCCCAGCTCCCGCCCCAGGTCCATCGCCGCGCGGACGGTCTCCAGAGGGATCTCGAGCTGCAGCACGATCAGCTCGCAGCGGGCGACGGCCGGCCGCGCCGCCTCCACGTCCTGCGGAGTGAGCAGGGCGTTGGCGCCCTTGATGATGAGGATCGAGTTCCTGGACTCGGGGTCCACGAAGATGGGCGCGACGCCCGAGGAGGCCCTGGTGCGCAGCACGTGCTCGGTGTCGATCCCGTTGTCCGCGAAGTTCCGCAGGGTGGTGTCGGCGAAGACGTCGTCGCCGACCCGCGTCACCATCACCACCTCCGAGCCCAGGCGTGCCGCAGCGACCGCCTGGTTCGCGCCCTTCCCTCCGCAGCCCATGCGGAAGTCGGGTGCCTCGACCGTCTCGCCCTCGCCGGGCATGCGATGGATGTACGAGATCAGGTCGACCATGTTCGAGCCGATGACGGCGATGGGGCCCACCCGTGGTCCGTCGGCACCCATCTCAGCGCTCCTCGGGGGACGGGGCCCGGTCGGAGCCCGGGGCGTCGGCCGTGGCCGCCGAGGCGCTGAGCTCCCGCTCGCCGCCGACGCGACGGCGCAGCACCAGGAAGTAGACCAGGATCGCGGCGAAGCAGAACAGGTTGACGATGAAGCTGAAGCGCATCGACCCCGTCGCATCCGAGATCAGCCCCTGCAGAGCGGGGATCACGGCACCGCCGATGATCGACATGACGATGATCGCGCCGCCGGTCTCGGTGAAGCGCTTGTCCTCGATGACGTCGAGGTTGCGGGCGAAGATCGTCGCCCAGCACGGGCCCAGCAGGGCCGAGGCGACGATCGCCGCGTAGACGGACGTGAAGTTCGGCGCTGCGACCACGTACAGGATCGTCGCCATCCCCAGCGCGGAGTAGACGACGAGCACGAGGTCCTCGTCGACGCGGGTCATCAGCAGGTTCGCCACGAACTTTCCGACGAAGAAGGCGATGAAGGCAGCGATCAGGTAGGAGGCGGCCTCCTTCTCGTTCAACCCGTCGTCCAGGACCAGGGCGAGACGGATGGTGAAGGACCACAGCGCCGTCTGCATGCCGACGTAGAGGAACTGGGTGACGATGCCCGCGCAGAAGATCCGGTTGCGCAGCAGGTAGGAGAGCGTCTCGCCGATCGAGGCCTTCTGCTCCGTGGCGTCGGTGCGCAGGGGCTTGGAGTGCGGGTACTGGGTGATCGCGATGAGCACCACGAGCACCAGCAGCAGAACCAGGATCACCTTGTACGGGGCCAGGGTGCGCCCCAGCGCCTCGGAGGTGATCGCCACGCGCTCGGCCTGCGAGGAGGCGTCTGCGACGCGCTCGTGCAGGGCGTCGCCGTCGGTGAACACGAGGAACTTGCCCAGCAGCGCGCCGCCCAGGAAGCCGAAGGCGGTGAAGGTCTGCGAGATGTTAAGACGCAGCGTGGCACGGCGGCGGGGGCCGATCATCGAGGAGTAGGTGTTGGCCGAGGTCTCGAGGAAGGACAGCCCGATCGCGATCGCGAACAGCGAGCACAGGAACACCGAGTAGGTGGCGACCTGCGAGGCGGGGAAGAACAGCACGCAGCCCAGCACGTAGACGCTGAGGCCGATCAGCAGGCCCGTCTTGTAGCTGGTCCTGCGGATCACGCGGCTGGCGGGGATCGCGACCAGGAAGTAGCCCCCGTAGAACGCCGACTGCACGAAGGCCGAGGCGAAGTCGGACAGCGTGAACACGGCCTTGAACTGCGTGATGAGGATGTCGTTCATGCTCGCCGCCATGCCCCACATCGGGAAGCAGATCGACAGCAGAATGAACTGGAACAGGGGCGTGCGGTCGAGGTAGCCGTCCTTCAGCTGACGGGCGCGGTCCTTGATGAGGCCGCGGGAGGTGTTCGGGACACCCTCCTCGCCCACGACGGTGTGCGTGGTACTCATTCCAACTCCTTTGTTCGGACACCTCAGTGAAGGCGGCATGCCCGGGAGCCCGCAATCACCGGGTGGCACATATGTGCCGATCCGTTGCGGGGTCAGGGAGTCGGGAGGTCGGCGAGGCGCCGAGCGGTCGCGACGTCGGTCACGAGATGGTTCGCGTAGCGCCGTTCGAGAGCCGCTCGGATCACCTCGGTGACCGCCTCCCCGCCCGCCACCAGCACCGTGCACCGTGCGCGTCGGAGCTCGGAGAGGGTCGGACCACCGGTGCGCTGGCTCAGCGTCGGTGCGACGACCCGCCCGTGCGCGTCGATGAAGCGTCCGCAGATCCGGCCGACGGACCGCTCGCGCACCTGCACGCATTCCTCGCTCGACGCGCACGTCGAACCCGCGAGGAGGCCCGGATCAGGGAGCTCGGCACCGAAGACGAGCACCCGGGCGCTGCGGCGCAGGGTCTCGTGCGCGCGCACTCCGGGATCCTCCTCGGCCGCGAGACGCTCCTCGAGCGAGCGGTGCACGAGGGGCGAGGGCGAACGCTCCACGGGAACGCCGGCGCGGGCGGTGAAGGCCTCGAGGGACGGCGGCGAGGTGCCGTCGACCTCGGAGCCGCCCAGTTGCACGAGGGCCCGCGGGCGTTCGTGCATCCGGAGGATCGCCGCCTCGGCCGTCTCCCGGATGGTGCTCGACCACCACAGCCCGATTACCTGGTCCTCGAGGAGCCCGGCGGCGCTGATCATCTCGGCCGCACCGACTCCGAGCGCATGGTCGCGATCGTTCGGTCCTCGACCGGCGGGCACCACGAGGCGGACGTCGGCCAGGGCGAAACGGTCGCGCAGTGCACCCACCAGCTCGCGGTCCGACTCGCGGGGATCGAGGACGAGCGTGCGGACGAACCCCTTCTCCCGCGCGGTCGCCAGCAGCTTGGAGACCTGGGGGCGCGAGACGTGCAGCCGGTCCGCGACCTGCTGCTGGGAGAGCCGCTGGCCGTGGGCGAGCTTGGCCGCGTCCAGGGCCAGGCGCTCCCTGCCGGTCAGGCCCGACTCGTCCCGGCTCACGGCATCCCTCAGCCGAAGTGGCGGGGGAGGGTCCCCTCGCGCAGCTCCCGCAGCTCGGCGAGACCGACGGCCTCGAGGGACGCGACGGCGAGAGTCGCGCCGCCCGTGGAACCGACGCCGATGGCGGGCACGCCGTGCTCGCGAGCGAGATCCAGCAGCTCCTGCTCCCTCCCCGCCTCGACGGCGACGAGTGCGCGGCCCTGGGACTCGGAGAACAGGGCGGTGAACAGGTCGACGCCGTCGCGACGCGTGAGCCCGTCGAGCGAGACCTCGGCGCCGACACCGAAGCGCACGGAGCCCTCGACGAGCGCCTGGGCCAGCCCGCCCTCGGAGAGGTCGTGCGCGGCGGCGGCGAGACCGCCGGCGCCCGCGGTGATCAACACCTCTGCGAGAGCCCGCTCCGCCTCGAGGTCGACCTGCGGGGGCAGACCGCCCAGATGATCGTGGGCGACCTGCGCCCAGGCCGAGCCCGACAGCTCCTCGCGGGTGGTCCCCAGCAGGATCAGACGGAGTCCGTCCTCGTGCCACCCGGAGGGGGTGCGGGCGGTGACGTCCTCCATCACGCCCAGCACGCCGACGACGGGCGTCGGGTGGATGGCCGAGTCGATCCGCCCGGGCTCCCCGGTGGAGTTGTACAGCGAGACGTTCCCGCCGGTGACGGGGACGCCCAGGGTCTCGCAGGCCTCGGCGAGCCCGCCGATCGCCTCGACGAGCTGCCACATGGGCCCCGGATCCTCGGGCGAGCCGAAGTTCAGGCAGTCGGTCACCGCGAGCGGCCTCGCGCCGACGGTCGCGACGTTCCGGTAGGCCTCGGCGAGGGCGAGACGGGCACCGGTGCGCGGATCGAGCTTGGTGTAGCGGCCGTTGGCGTCGGTCGCGATCGCGACCCCGCGGTTGGTGGTCTCGTCCACCCGCAGCACGCCCGCGTCGTCGGACATCGCCAGGGCCGTCTGCCCGCCCACGTAGCGGTCGTACTGGTCGGTGACCCAGTGCGAGGAGGCGAGGTTCGGGGAGGAGACCAGGGCCCGGAGGGTCGCGGTGATCTCCTCGGGCGTGCTCGGGCGGGGAAGGGCCTCGGCCGCGTCCGCCTGCAGCGCGTCCTGCCAGTCGGGGCGTGCGTAGGGGCGCTCGTAGGTCGGCCCGCCGTGGGCCACGGTGACCGGGTCGACGTCGACGATGCGGGTGCCGTGGTGGTCGATGGTGAGGCGGCCGTCGCCGGTGACCTCGCCGATCACCGAGGTCTCCACGTCCCACTTCCCGGTGACCGCGAGGAACGCCTCGAGGTTCTCGGGCGTGACCACGGCCATCATCCGCTCCTGCGACTCGCTCATCAGGATCTCGCCCGCGTTCAGGGTCGGATCGCGCAGCAGCACGTTCTCGAGGTCCACGTGCATCCCGGAGCCGCCGTTGGAGGCGAGCTCGCTGGTGGCGCAGGAGATGCCGGCCGCACCGAGGTCCTGGATGCCCTCGACGACGCCGCCGTGGAAGAGCTCCAGGCAGCACTCGATGAGCACCTTCTCCATGAAGGGGTCGCCCACCTGGACGCTCGGACGCTTCAGCGGCCCGCCCTCCTCGAAGGTCTCCGAGGCCAGGATCGACGCGCCGCCGATCCCGTCGCCGCCGGTGCGGGCGCCGAAGAGCACCACCTTGTTGCCCGTGCCCGTCGCGGAGGCCAGGTGGATGTCCTCATGGCGCAGCACGCCGACGGCGAGGGCGTTGACCAGGGGATTGGTCTGGTACGAGGCGTCGAAGACGGTCTCGCCGCCGATGTTCGGCAGCCCGAGGGAGTTGCCGTAACCGCCGACGCCGGAGACCACGCCGTGCACGACCCTGGCGGTGTCCGGGTGGTCGATCGCGCCGAAGCGCAGCTGATCCATCACCGCGACCGGCCGGGCGCCCATGGCGATGATGTCGCGCACGATCCCGCCCACGCCCGTGGCGGCCCCCTGGTGGGGCTCGACGTAGGAGGGGTGGTTGTGGGACTCGACCTTGAAGGTCACGGCCCAGCCGTCGCCGATGTCGACGACGCCGGCGTTCTCGCCCATGCCGACCAGCAGGTGCTCGGTCATCTCCTCGGTGATGTGGTCGCCGAAGGTCTTCAGGTGGACCTTCGAGGACTTGTACGAGCAGTGCTCGGACCACATCACCGAGTACATGGCGAGCTCGGCGTTGGTGGGGCGCCGCCCCAGGATCTCGCGGATCCGCGCGTACTCCTCGTCCCGCAGCCCCAGCGCCTGGTACGGCTGCTGCGCGTCGGGGTCGGCGATCGCGTCCTCGACGGTGTCGACGTCGGAACGGGAGTCGACCGCGTCCAGCGGGTCGTGCGGGTCGTGGTGCTCGGAGGTGGTGCTGGGCTGGCTCATCGCTCGGTCTGCGTCCGTTCGTCGCGCACGGTGGAGGGGACCGGATCAGTCTACGGGCGCGGGTGGACCGCCCACACGGGTGACCGGTGGGCGGTCCCCGGGTCAGCGGGTGCCGGACGGACGCTGGGCCTTCTGCTGCTTCTTGCGCTCGGCCGCGAGCGCCTTCTCGCTCACCGGCGCATCGGCCGACGCGCGCTGCGCCCGGTGGTAGGCGGCCGCTTCGTCCTGGCGCTCCTTCTCGGCGCCGAGAGCGATCGGTGCCCGGAGGTGCCCCGGGCGGACGTCGAAGGCGGCGACGAGATCGGCGACGTGCAGGCGCAGCCGCCACAGCAGCCGCTTGATGTCCACGGCGACCTGCCGGCCGCGCTGGGTCGAGAGCTGCCCGTTGAGCAGGTACCACGCGAGGTCGTCCTGCAGGAGCGTGAGGCCGAACAGGTCTCGCACGTCGGTGAGGATCTGCCGCGATCCCTCGTCCTCGATCTGGGCGATGCCGGCCGTGAACGCCCGCCAGCGCACGAGGTCGGCGTGAGCGCGCGCCGCGTCGAGCATCTCCACCTGGTGCTTGTTGACCAGGGCCGCAGCCGTGGCCGGATCCATCTTCCCGGCCGAGCGCAGGGCGAGTGCGACCTCCTCGACCTTGACCCGTGCCCGCTCGGCGAGCAGGTGCTCCTGGACCTCGGCCTGACGCAGCGTCTCCGAGGAGCGGCGCGCGTTGCCCGCGTCGGAGGCGGTCTGCACGAGACGGCCCCAGGGAGTGTGGCGGTGGGCGAGGACGTCGGCCCGCTGCGCGATGAAGCGGCCGATGCCGGCGCGGTCGATGCTCTTGAGGTCGTGGGTGTAGTCGGCCAGCAGTCGCTTGGCGACCAGCTGCAGCAGAACCGTGTTGTCGCCCTCGAAGGTCGCGTACACGTCGAGGTCCTGGTGCAGGCCGACCAGCTGGTTCTCGGCGAGGAAACCCTGGCCACCGCAGGCCTCGCGGCACTCCTGGATGGTGTCCAGGGCGAGGTTCGTGGAGGTGGGCTTGAGGGCTGCGGCCAGGGTCTCGAGGTCCTCGCGGGCCTCGGGGTTGTCCCCGCGACCGGAGAACACGTCGTCGAAGGCCTGCAGCAGCTGCTCGTGGGCGAAGGTGCCCGCGTAGGTCGCGGCGAGCTTCGGCAGCAGGCGCGACAGATGGCTCTGGTAGTCCAGCAGCACGGTCTCCTCCGTCGGCGAGGCGGCGGAGAACTGCCGACGCTGGGAGGCGTAGGTCAGCGCGATCGTGAGGGCGAGCTGGCTGGCCCGGTTCGCCGAGCCGTCCAGCGAGACGCGCCCCTGCACGAGCGTGCCCAGCATGGTGAAGAAGCGCCTGCCAGGGGAGTCGATCGGCGAGGTGTAGGTGCCGTCCGCGGCGACGTCGCCGTAGCGGTTGAGCAGATTGGTGCGCGGCACCCGGACGTGATCGAAGGCGAGACGGCCGTTGTCGATGCCGTTCAGCCCGCCCTTCTCGCCGTCGTCCTCGCTGTGCACGCCCGGCAGCAGCTCCCCGGAACCGTCGCGCACGGGCACGTAGAAGCAGTGCACGCCGTGGTCGACGCCGCGGGTGATCAGCCGGGCGAACACGGTGGCGGCGCGCGCGTGGATGGCGGCGTTGCCCAGGTAGTCCTTGGTGGCGGCGCGGAACGGGGTGTGGATCACCCACTCCTCGGCCTCGGTGTCGTACGTCGCCGTGGTGCCGAGCGACTGCACGTCGGATCCGTGGCCGATCTCGGTCATCGCGAAGGCCCCGGGGGTCTCCAGGCTCATCGCGTCCGGGATCCACGTGTGATGGTGCTCCTCGGTGCCCAGCTGCAGGATCGCCGAGGTGAACAGCCCCCACTGCACCCCGGCCTTGATCTGCAGCGAAGGGTCGGCGACGACGAGCTCCTCGAAGCCCGCGACGTTGGCGCCGTTGTCGTTGGGACCGCCCAGGTGCTCGGGCAGCATCGGCCAGGAGACGTTCTCCTTCGCCAGGGTCTGCATCTGCGCGAAGACCCGTGCCCGGTGCTCGGCGACGGTCGCGTCGAGGGGGCGGTGCATCTCGGGCCGGGCCGCACGCTCGCGCGCCTGGTCGCGGGTCTCCGCCCACTGCCCGAGGAGGGCGCGGGTGACGGCGTCGACGTCCAGGTGCGGGTCGCCGTCGGGGACGGTCGGGGCGGGGCCCGGTGGGACGGGAGCGGTGGGCGCCGGCCCGGTCGGGGTCGGGATCGCCTCGGCCCCGGAGGCCGGGGCGGCGGTGGTCGTGGTGCGGTCGGTCCTCTGCGTCGAGGCGCTCATTGCATTCCCTTCATCAGCCAGGTCACGAGATGGTCGGAGAGATCGTCGGCGCTCGGACGCGAAGCATCCGGGTCGCGCATCCAGCGGTCCACGGCCCGTTCGACGAAGCCCACGGCGCCCGAGGCCCACAGCACGGGGGCGGGGTGGTCCCGGGGCAGCGCGGCCGAGGCGAGACGGGTCGCGGATTCCAGGAAGTGGTTGAGCCCGTCGCTGGGGCGGGTGACGAAGGCGTAGACATGGGGCGAGCGCTGCGCGGTGTCGACGTAGGTCGAGATCATCGCCCGCAGATGCTCCTGAGCGGAGACCGGGGTGGTGCTGTCGCCGGCCGCGGCGAGGCCGCGCACCTCCTCGGTCAGCCGCTTCTGCATCGCGCTGAGGATGTGCAGGCCGAGCGCTCGCTGCAGGTGCGCCTTGTCGGCGAAGTAGCGGTAGATGATGGACTTCGAGGTGCCGGAGGCGGTGGCGATCTCCTCCATGGTCACGTCCGGTCCGCGCTCGTGGATGAGGTGGCGGGCGACGTCCAGCAGCTCGGCCCGGCGGCGTTCGCGGTGCAGTGCCCAGCGGGCGGTGCGGCCATCGCTCTCGGCAGCGCTCGTCCTCGCGTCCTTCATGGGGGAGGGGGTGAGCGCCTCCGGGGCGCCAGGCGTCTTCGCGTTCACGAAACCGAGGGTATCAAGTACCGGCGGTTGCATGTAAGGTCTCTCCCGGGTCGGATCCCGTCCGCCCCGTCCTGCGTTCCGACGACCCGAAGAGGTGTCCCGTGACCGACGCACCCGCGTCCCGCTCCACCCCGTACACCGTGCCCTCCGCAGTGCGCGATGCCTACGTCCTGGGTGGCAACCGCCTGCCCTTCGCCCGCTCGGGCGGCGCCTATGCCGGCGTCTCCGAGCAGGACATGCTGACCGCCGCGCTCGAGGGCCTGGTCGCGCGGTTCGGTCTGCAGGGAGCCCAGCTCGGCGAGGTCGCCGGAGGCGCCGTCCTGAAGCTCGCGGGCGACCTCAACCTCACCCGCGAGAGCGTGCTGGGCACGCCGCTGGACGCCCGGACGCCCGCGATCGACATGTCCAAGGCCTGCGCGACCGGCCTGGAGACCGTCACCCACGTCAGCAACAGGATCCGTCTCGGCCAGATCGAGGCCGGCGTGGCCTGCGGCGTCGACTCCGCCTCGGACGCCCCGATCGAGGTGTCCGTGCGACTGCGCCGGCTGCTGCACCGACTCTCCCGCGCCAGGACCGCCGTGCAGCGGGCCCAGGTGATCTCCGGTCTGCGCCCGGGAGACCTCGCGCCGCTGCCCCCGCGCAACTCCGAGCCGCGCACGGGTCTGTCGATGGGTGACCACCAGGCCGTCACCAACGCCCACTGGGGTATCACCCGTGAGGCGCAGGACGAACTCGCTCTGGCCAGCCACCGCAATCTCGCCGCCGCCTACGGGGCAGGTCTGCTCGACGACCTCGTGACCGGCTACCGAGGACTCGGGCGCGACGAGAACCTGCGCCCCGACAGCTCGATGGAGAAGCTCGCGAAGCTCAAGCCCGTCTTCGGCACCTCGAACCCGGCGATCGCCGAGCCCACCATGACCGCGGGCAACTCGACCCCGCTCTCCGACGGCGCCTCGAGCGTCCTGGTCGCGAGCCGTCAGTGGGCCGAGGAGAACGGCCATGCACCGCTGGCACGCATCGTCGACACCCGGATCGCGGCCGTCGACTACGTCCACGGTGACGAGGGCCTGCTGATGGCCCCCGCCTACGCCGTCCCCGCACTGCTCGATGCGCACGGACTGGGCCTGGAGGACCTCGACCTGATCGAGATCCATGAGGCCTTCGCCTCCACCGTCCTGACGACGCTCGCAGCATGGGAGTCCGAGGAGTTCGGGCGCGAGCGCCTGGGGCGCCAGGGCGCCTTCGGAAGCGTCGACCGCAGCCGCCTGAACATCGCCGGGTCCTCGCTCGCCGCCGGGCACCCCTTCGCCGCCACCGGCGGGCGCATCGTCGCGACCCTGTCCAAGCTGTTGCACGCCCAGGCGAAGCAGAAGGGGAAGGTCCAGCGCGGGCTCGTCTCCGTGTGCGCCGCCGGCGGCCAGGGGAGCGTGCTCCTGCTCGAGTCCGACGGCAAGTGAGACGACGACACCTGAAAGGAGGGCTTCGATGACCGACGCCTACACCCGATTCACCCGCACAGCCCTGGGACGACAGATCGTCAAGAAGGCGGGGCTCCCGAATCCGGCGCGGCTCCCGCGCCAGGCGGACCGGCCGGAGCCGGTCCTCGACCCCGTCGTCGTGCTCGGCTCGAGCGCGGGCGCCGACGAGGTCGCGGCCCTGCTGCTGGACTGGGGCGCCGACGTGCGCCGTCGCTTCGAGGAGACCCCTCGGGTCGGCTCCGTCGTCGTGGTCCTCGACGAGGTCTCCGCGCCCCGTGAACTGGGCGAGATCGTGCTGCCGCTGGCCGGCGCCATGCGCTCGCTCGCCCCCGGCGCGCGGGTCGTCACCCTCTCCCGGCCGGCCACGGGCGAGGACCTCGCCCGGGATGCCGCCCGCGGGGGCGTCGAGGGCTTCGTGCGCACCCTGGGACACGAGATGCGCCGCGGCGGCACCGCCAACGGCATCCAGGTCGCCGACGGGGTCGCCCTGACCGCCCCCGGCGTCGCGACCACCCTGCGCTTCCTGCTCTCGGCACGCAGCGCGTTCGTCGACGGTCAGCTGATCGAGGTCTCCACCGACGCCGGCCGCCGTCCGCAGCAGTGGGACCGTCCTCTCGAGGGTAAGACGGCGCTGGTCACGGGCGCCGCACGCGGCATCGGCGCTGCGATCGCCCGCACCCTGGACTCCCTGGGCGCCGAGCTCGTGCTGCTGGACGTGCCCGCCTCCGGCAGCGAGCTCAGCCGCGTCACCAACGAGCTGCGCGCGACCCCGCTCCAGCTCGACGTCACCTCCGAGGCGGCCGGGGCACGCACGATCGCGTTCCTGCGCGAGCGCGGCATCACGCTGGACGTGCTCGTGCTGAACGCCGGGATCACGCGCGACAAGATGTTCGCCAACATGACCGCCGACCGCTGGGACGCGGTGATCGCCGTGAACATCTCCAGCCAGATCTCCCTCGTCGAGGCTCTCCTCTCGGCGGGCGACGACGGGGCCGACGTCCTCGCCGAGGATCTGCGCGTGGTCTCCCTCGCCTCCACCAGCGGCATCGCCGGCAATCGCGGGCAGGCGAACTACGCGACCTCGAAGGCCGGCGTGATGGCGCTGGTCGCCGCGCTCGCGCGACGCCTCGGGGAGCGCGGGACGGCCAATGCGGTCGCCCCCGGCTTCATCGAGACCGACATGACCGGGAGGATCCCCCCGCTCCAGCGCGAGATCGCCCGGCGGGCGAACTCCCTGCAGCAGGGCGGGCTGCCGCTCGACGTCGCCGAGACCATCGGCTTCCTCTGCGCGCCCGGTGCGGCCGGACTGCGCGGTCAGACCGTGCGCGTGTGCGGCCAGAACATGGTGGGCAGGTGAGCCGCGTGAGCACGCACGAGCAGGTCAAGGACCTCGGCGACGTCCCCTCCTTCCCCGCGGTCTATGCCGCGGCGCTGACCAGGCGCCCGGGGGCCAAGCGCTCGGCGACCCTGCCCGACCTCGCCCACCGGGTGCGGAAGGTGCGGATCGACCCGGCGCGGGCCGCGGCCTTCGACCATCTGATGGGTGGTGCGGCCACGGACCTCGTGCACCCCGGCGTGCTCCACGTGCTCGCCTTCCCCGTCTCGCTGTCGCTGATGGCGCGCTCGGACTTCCCGGTGGGACTGCTCGGTCTGGTGCACGTCAGCAACCGAATCCTGCAGCACCGCAGCGTCGAGGTCGGGGAGCTCGTGGACGTCGAGTGCCGCACCCGCGACCTGCGGCCGCACCGGCGAGGGCGTCTTTTCGACTCCGTCACCACGATCCTCTCCGAGAACGGCGAGATCATCGCGACCGACGTCTCGACCTACCTCGCCAAGGGGGCCGCGCCCCAGGGCGAGGACGCGGGTGCCCAGGGGCAGTCGCGCGATGGCCGAGCCGGTGGCGACGGGAGCGAGCGCTCCTCGCGCGCGGAGTTCGTGCCCTCGGCCCCGACGGGCCGATGGAGCCTGGACGCCGGCACCGGCAGGCGCTACGCCGAGGTCTCCGGGGACGCTAACCCGATCCACATGTCCTCGCTGACGGCGCGGGCCTTCGGGTTCCCGCGGGCCATCGCCCACGGGATGTACACCGCCTCGCGGGCCTTCACCGAGTCGCGACCGGATCTGACGCGCCCCCTGCAGTGGGACGTGACCTTCGAGGCCCCGGTGACGCTGCCCGGCACGGTCCTGGTGCGCTACGAGGACGACGGCGACGGCGGCACACGCTGCGAGGGGTGGAAGCCCGCGCGCGGCGGCAAACCGGCTCGCCGCCACTTCTCGGTCGAGGTGACTCCGGCCGATCTCGGCTGAACCCGCGGACCGCGGGCCGCACGGAGAGTGGGCCGAGCCGCCTGCGGTCCGCACCGCCCGCGGCCCGAATGGTCTGCGGCCCGAATGGACCTGGGCCGGACGGCAGGCCAGACTGGCCCGATGGATTCCTCGAGCCCGGATGAGACCGCCCCCGCCGCCGACCAGACCGACCGTCTGATCCTCGAGGTCGCCCGCACCGAGCTGGGTCTGGGCGCGAACGGCGGCGCAGACGGGGACCTGGTCGTCCTCGACGATGCGACAGGTGCTCTGACGCGAGCCGCCCTCGATGCTCTCGAGGGGACGCAGCATCGTGTGGTGGTCCAGGAGACTTCCGTGCAGCATGCGCTCGCGCTCGCCGAGGAGCACCGGGGAGCGCTGGGCGAGGGGCGGCTGCTGATCGCAGGACTCGAGGACGCGCCGGCTGACCTGGCCACGCTGCTCGCCGGTCGATCGGTCCACCTCGCGCTCGCACGCCTGCCCAAGGCCCTCGCGGCCCTCGAGGTGCGGGCGAGCTCCCTGGCGCGCGCCGGCGTGCCCGCACTGATCGCCGGCGGGCGCGTCAAGCACATGACGCGCAGCCAGAACGAGGTGCTCGCCGAGGTCTACGACGAGGTCCACGCGACCCGCGGGCTGGGCAAGTCGCGCGCCCTGGTCGCGCGCACTGCGCGGGATGACCTCCGCGAGCTGCCGCCGCGCAGCAGTGAGGTAGAGATCGCGGTGCGCGGCATGCGCACCGCGGTCACCCTGTCCGGGATCGGGAGCGTCTTCGGCGGTGCGAGCGCGGACGCCGGGAGCCTGCTGCTCCTGGACGCGCTGGACCAGGCGATCAGCGCGGGCGAGATCGAGGACACGACGCGGAGCGATGGGGCCGACGGGGAATCCGACGGTGCCCCGGAGGAGGCCCGGGCCGCGACACCGGGTGAGGGGTCGCCCGCGGTGCTCTCGGCCCGCTCTGTCATCGATCTGGGCTCGGGCAACGGCCTGCTCGCGGCCTATCTGCGCAGCGCGCTGCCCGCGGCCCGGCTGCTCGCCACCGACGACGACCTCGACGCCGTCGCCTCCACCCGGGCGACGCTCGAGTCCCTCGCGGCGGACGCTGCGACGAGCGACGGGGCCGTGGGGACCGAGGAGTCCGTGGGGGTCGACGCCGGCGGTCGCCCGGGCGAGGCGCGCGTGCTGTGGGAGGCGTCGCTCGCGGGTCAGGCCGCGGACAGCGCCGACCTCGTGCTGCTGAACCCGCCGTTCCACGACGGAGCGGCGATCGATGCGACGCTCGTGCAGGGCCTGCTGGACGCCGTCGCCCGCGTGCTGCGTCCGGGTGGGCAACTGTGGTTCGTCCACAACTCCCATCTGCGCTATCGCCACGAACTGGAGAGCCGGATCGGGTCCGTGCAGCAGCGTGCCCGCGACCGCCGCTTCACGGTGCTGCAGGCGACCCGGAGCTGAGACGGTCCGCGTCCCGCGGGCTCGGCGCCCGCTCGCGATCGGTCCGCGTCTGCCCGCTCGCGATCAGTACGTGGCGCCGAAGCGCCGCTCCAGCACCCGGAGGAGATGGTCGACGAAGGTGTCGGCGTCGGCCTCGACCATGAGGTCGACGTTCGGGTCGAGTCCCCAGCGCCCCAGCCAGTCGCCGACCGTCTGACCCCGGGTGAGGGTGCCCTCGAGCTCGACGTCCACGGCGAGCGGGCTGGTGCGGGCGAGACCGGGCTCGAGGGCGTGGGCGACCACGAGCGGATCGTGCACGTGCGCCATCCAGCCGAAGCCGTCGGCCTCGTGGAACTCGAAGTACCAGCGCAGGGCATCCACGAGCACGGTGATCACCGGATGCGCGGAGATCGCCCGCAGTCGGTCCACGGTCTCCTGGGTGAAGCGCACGGCCTCGGTCGCATCCAGGGGTGCGAGCACCGGTCGCTGCGGAGCGGCGGTGAAGGCCGCGAGCACTCGCCGGGCGGCGTCGGGGTCCACCGCGATGTTCCACTCGGTCGTGGGCAGGGTGTTGCCGCGGTGGTTGATCGCCCCTCCCATGATGTGCAGACGCCGCAGCAGGCTCGGCAGCTCGGGCTCGATCTCGAGCGCGAGGGCGAGGTTCGTGTGGGGACCGATCACCAGTCCCACCAGCTCGCCGGGATGCGCCCGGGCCGCATCGACCCAGAGCTGGGCACCGCTGCGGGGGTCGGCGGTGCGGGGGCTCCCCGCCGGCTGCGGGAGGATCGCATGGCCCAGCCCCGTCGGCCCGTGGGTGTCCTCGGCGGTCATCAGCTCCTGGACCAGCGGGGCGGCTGCGCCGCGGGCGACCGGTGCCTCGATCCCGAGCATCGCCGAGAGTGCGAGGTTGTTGGCGAGCACCTGCTCGGTGCCCACGTTGCCCGCGGTGGAGACGATCCCGACGATCTCGACGTCGTCGCGGGCCTCCAGGTAGGTCAGGGCGATGGCATCGTCGATGCCGGTGTCGCAGTCGAGCAGGACAGGCGTGTGCGGGGCGGTCACGTCGTCATCGTACGGCGGAGCGGGAAGGAATCTTCTTGAAACTACTTGCCAATACGGAAAGTAGTTGATGTACTCGGAGCATCGGTGCCGACATGGCCCCGAGCGACGGAGCCGGAGCCCCGCACGGGGCACGGGAGGACTCCCAGGAAGGACACCCGTCATGAGCACGTCACCCACGCCCCGCATACCCGGTGGTCACCCCCGTGACACGGAGGTGTCGAGCACCGAGGCCGAACGGGACCAGGCGCGTCGCCGTCTCGAGGAAGCGCAGGGGCGGTTCCGCCGGCTTCCGGCCTCGATCCCTGCAGCATTCATCACCTATGGCATGCTCTGCGCGATCGGTTCGCTCACCGTGATCGCCCTGCATCTCGCCGAGAAGGTCCCGCCGACACCCGGCTTCGCGTCCGCCACGCTCGTCATCGTCTTCTCGCTCATCTGGGTGGCCGTCGCGATGATCCCGCTGATGATGTTCCGTGATCGGTGGCGGCGCGGTCTGGGGCGCCGATGGGTTCTCCTGATGGCTGCCTGGGGCGCGGTGTGGGTCCTCGGGGTGGTCGTGGCCACCACGCGGTTCGGGCTGGTCGTCGCCCCGGTCTTCTTCGTCCTGTTCGCCGTGGCCATCGCCGGGGAGGCTGCGGCGCTCCGGTCACGGGCCGGGGGAGCGCAGGAGGGGACTCGATGAGCGCTCCCGACCGCAGTCATCCGCGGTTCCGACTCGAGAACGAACTCGCCCATCCCGTGCGATTCTCGATCGTGGCGGCGCTCGCTGCGGTCGAGTCGCTCGTCTTCGGGGAGCTTCGTGACGAGTTGCAGGTCAGCGACTCCGTCCTGTCGAAACAGATCACGGAGCTCGAGAACGCAGGGTTCGTCAAGGTCTCCAAAGGGTTCGTGGGCAAGCGCCCACGCACCACCCTCTCGCTGACCAAGGAGGGGGTCAGTCGTTGGCGAGCACATCTCGAGACCCTGCAGGCAATCGCCGGCACCCCGTGAGGGGGAGACGCGAGGCAGGTCAGGACACCAGGGAACCCAGCACCGAGGTGAAGAAGCGACGGCCGTCGGTGCCCGTACGGGTGCCGCGGTCGGGCTCGTCGGGGCCGAAGCCCGGCTCGATCGCGTGCTCGGGATGCGGCATCAGGCCGACGACGTTCCCGCGCTCGTTCGTCACGCCCGCGATGCCGTGGCGCGAACCGTTGGGGTTCTCCTCGAAGCCCGCAGGCCCGTGGGTGGCGCCGGCGACGTAGCGGAAGACCACGCGGTTCTCGTCCTCGAGCTGGGCGAGGGTGCGCTCGTCGGCCACGTACTGGCCGTCCTGGTTCTTCAGCGGGATCCGGATGACCTCCTGGTCCGCGAACTCCGAGGTCCAGGCGGTCGCGGAGTTCTCGACACGCAGAGGCTGGTCGCGGCAGATGAACGAACGGTGCGCGTTCTTGATCATCGACCCCGGCAGCAGGTGGGACTCGCACAGGATCTGGAAGCCGTTGCAGATGCCGAGCACGGGCATGCCGCCGTTCGCGGCGTCGACCACGCGCCCCATCACGGGGGCGAAGCGGCTGATCGCCCCGGCGCGCAGGTAGTCGCCGTAGGAGAACCCGCCCGGCAGCACCACGGCGTCGACGTCGTGCAGGGTGTCGTCCGCGTGCCAGAGGGCGACGGGCTCGCCGCCCACCTGGGCGATCGCGCGCAGGGCGTCACGGTCGTCGAGGGTGCCCGGGAAGGTGACGACGCCGATGCGCATCAGGCGCCCTCTCCGAGCACCTCGATGTCGACGACATCCTCGATCACGGGGTTCGACAGCAGCGTCTCGGCCGCTTCGCGCAGGCGGGCGATCGCGGCCTCGTCGGCCGGGCCCTCGAGCTCGAGCTCGAACCTCTTGCCCTGGCGCACCGAGGCGATGCCCTCGAATCCGAGCCGGGGGAGGGCCGCAGCGACGGCCTTGCCCTGGGGGTCCAGGATCTCGGGCTTGGGCATGACGTGGACCACGACGCGTGGCATGGGCTCTCCTGTCGGGACTGTGCTCCGGAGGACTGCCGTCGCGCGCCGGCCAGAGGTCTGCAGCGCGGACGACGGTGTGCGAGTCTTCATCCTAGAGGTGAGGGAGCATGCGATGCGCGGCGCGTCCGCGCGACGGTCTCCCTCACGCCCCTGCCCGACGGGCAGGCATCCGGCAGTGCCAGACAAGGAGGACATGATGAGGATCCGACACCTGGGCCATTCCTGCCTCGCGGTCGAGGCCGCGGACACCCGTGTGCTCGTGGATCCCGGCTCGTTCAGCGATGCCGAGGACGTTCTCGCGGCCGGCCCCTACGACGCCGTCGCGATCACCCATCAGCACGCCGATCACGTGGCGCCCGCGCTGCTCGCCCGCGTGCTCGAGGCCTCCCCGCAGGCGCTGGTCCTCGCCGAGCCGCAGACCGCCGCGGGGCTGCGAGGGGAGACGGAGCTGCCTGGCGGCGCGTTCGAGGGAACGCTCCCTGCGGACCGGCTGGTGGAGCTTCCTGCCGGATCCTCGCAGCGCGCCGGCGGCATCGAGGTCGCGGCGGTCGGCGGGGACCACGCCGTGATCCACCCCGACATCCCCCGGGTGGGCAACTCGGGCCTGGTGCTCTCGACGCCGGGGGAGCCGCGACTGGGCATCACCGGTGACTCCCTCGAGGAGGTCCCGGAGTTCGAGGGCATCGACGTGCTCGCCTTCGCCGTCGTCGCCCCCTGGTCGAAGATGCGCGAGACCATCGACTTCCTGCGCGCCGTGCGCCCTGGGCTCGCACTGCCCGTGCACGACGCGGTGGTCAGCACGCAGGGCCGCACCATCTACATCACGCAGTCCACGAACCTCGCACCCGAGGGCACCGAGGTGCGGGACTGGCCCGAGGGGGAGAGGGTCGTCGAGGTCGCCGCGTCCGAGCGGTGAACTCGGGTCCGCGACGGCTGCGGCAACTGCCGGCGCTCAGAACGTGAGGCCGGTGAGCCTCTCGTAGGCCTCGATGTAGCGGTCGCGGGTCTGGGCGACGATCGCGTCCGGCAGCCGGGGCGGCTCCTGCCCGCTGCTGCGATCCCAGCCCGAGGCGCTCGACGTCAGCCAGTCGCGCACGAACTGCTTGTCCAGGCTCTGCTGGGTCTCGCCCTCGCGGTAGGAATCGGCGAACCAGAAGCGCGAGGAGTCCGGCGTGAGGACCTCGTCGCCCAGGGTGAGGGCCCCGTCGGTGCGCGAGAAGCCGAACTCGAGCTTGGTGTCGGCGATGAGGATGCCGCGCTCGGAGGCGATGCGCTGCGCTGTGGAGTACACGGTGCGGGTGAGCTCGTCGAGACGGTCGGCGAGGTCCGCGCCCAGGCGCTCCCGAGCCTGCGCGACGGTGATGTTCTCGTCGTGCTCTCCCTGCTCAGCCTTGGTCGAGGGGGTGAACAGCGGCTCGGGCAGACGCGAGGCCTCGACCAGGCCGCCGGGGAGCGGGTGGCCGCCCACGGCGCCGTCGCGCTGGTAGTCCGCGCGACCGGAGCCGGTGAGGTACCCGCGCACCACGCACTCCAGCGGGATCATGTCGAGACCGCGGCAGCGCAGCGCGCGCCCGCGCACCTGTTCGGGGACGTCCTCGGCCGAGAGCACGTGATGGGGGACCACGTCGGCGAGCTGCTCGAACCAGAACAGGGAGATGCCGGTGAGCACCCGCCCCTTGTCCGGGATCCCCGGGGCGAGCGAGAAGTCGTAGGCGCTGATGCGGTCGGTCGCGACCACGAGCACCTCGCGGGCGGTCGCGACGTCCTCACCCGAGGGCACGTAGAGCTCCCGGACCTTGCCGGAGACCGCGTGGTCCCAGCCGGGCAGGGCGGGGGCGAGGACGAGGGGGTCGCCGCCGAGGTGGTCGTCGCCGAGAGGCGTGCCGCCGAGAGGAGCGCCGCCGAGACCGCTCATGCCTCGCTGCCCGCCGGGTTCTCCTCGGGTGCGGTCGGCGGGGTCACGCGCGCGGCGGCCTCGGCCTCCGCGGCGCCCTGCGCGATGTCGCTGCGATGGTGCGCGCCGCTCAGATGCATCCGGGCGATCCCGGCGTAGGCCCGCTCCCGGGCCGCCGTGAGATCGGGACCGGTGCCCACGACGGACAGCACACGGCCGCCCGAGCTCACCAGGTGGCCCTCGGGGTCGACGTCGGTGCCGGCGTGGATCACGATCGCGCCCTCGGCGGCGGCATCGGCGAAGCCGGAGATGTGATCGCCGACGGTCGCCCGACGGGGGTAACCGGGAGCGGCGAGCACCACGGTCACCGCGGCCTCGTCCGACCAGGTGGGCTGCGGGGCGGTGTCCAGCTCGCCCCGGGCGGCCGCGAGCAGCAGCTCGCCGAGCGGGCTGGTCAGGCGCTCGAGCACCACCTGGGTCTCGGGGTCGCCGAAGCGCGCGTTGAACTCGACGACGCGCACGCCACGACGGGTGAGGGCGAGACCGCAGTACAGGACGCCCACGAACGGGGTGCCGCGGCGGGCAAGCTCGTCGATCGTCGGCTGAGCGACCTCGCGCACGACCTCGTCGACGAGCCCCGGCTCGGCCCACGGCAGCGGCGAGTACGCGCCCATGCCGCCGGTGTTCGGGCCCTCGTCGCCGTCGAGAGTGCGCTTGAAGTCCTGTGCGGGGGCGAGGGGGACCACGCGGGTCCCGTCGCTGATGCAGAACAGGGAGACCTCGGGGCCGTCGAGGTACTCCTCGACGACGATCGAGCCGCCGGCGCCGATCACGGCCCGACCGTGCGCGATCGCGTGCTCGATGTCGTCGGTGACGACGACCCCCTTGCCGGCGGCCAGGCCGTCGGCCTTGACCACGAAGGGGACGTCGCGCAGCGGGTTCACGCGGTTCAGGGCGGGGATCATGTCGTCGCCCGTGGTGACGGCGACCGACGCGGCGGTCGGCACCCCGGCGGCGCGCATGATCTCCTTCGCCCAGGCCTTGGAGCCCTCGAGGCGCGCGGCGTCGGCCGACGGCCCGAAGACGGTGAAGCCCGCCTCCGTGAGCACGTCCGCCAGCCCGGCGACGAGCGGGGCCTCCGGGCCGATCACGACCAGGTCGGGATCGAGCTCGCGGGCGAGGTCCAGCTGGCCGTCGAGGTCCTCGGGGGCCACGTCGTGGCACTGTGCGTGATCGCCGATGCCCGGGTTTCCCGGGGCGGCGTGGAGGACCGGTGCAGGGGTGTCACGGGAGAGGCGACGCACGATCGCGTGCTCGCGGCCCCCGGAGCCGATGACGAGGATCTTCACCCGGCACACCCTACCGGCCGGCCCCTGGAGGGTGGGGTGGCGCCCAGGAGCGCCGCGGGGCGCGGTGGATGTGCTGGTCGGAGGGGTGGGTGCGGGGGTAGGCGGGGTGGCGGGCAGGTCGGCGCGGTGTGGGGGTGGTCGGCGTGGCGGGGCAGGACGGTGTGGTGCGGCGCGGTGCGGTGCGGGTCAGGAGGGCGCGGGGCAGGAGGGCGCGGTCGGCGTGTTCGGCGTGGTCGGCCAGGTCGACGTGGCCGGACGCAGCGGTCGTGGCCGTCTATAGGACAGTTCCGGAGCAAGAACGGGCATTCTCGCTCCGGAACTGTCCTATAGACGGGGGATCGACGAGACGGGAGGGGATCGACGAGACGGGAGGGGATCGACGGGACGGGGGGAAGGGGACCGGCTGTGCGGGGGAGGGGCGGGCGGGCCTCGATAGCATCGCTGTTATGCGTCTGCGCCTCGACCTCGCCTATGACGGGACCCGCTTCCACGGCTGGGCCGCCCAGCCCGGCCAGCGGACCGTGCAGGGTGTCCTCGAGGACGCGCTGCACAAGGTCACGCGCTCGCCGGTCCCGGTGACCGTCGCCGGACGCACCGACGCCGGGGTCCATGCGCAGGGCCAGGTCGTCCACCTCGACCTGAGTGATGACGTCGTCGCCGCGCTGCCCGGTCGCAGCGACCGCACCCCGGCCGATTCCCTCGTGACCCGTCTGACCGGTGTGCTGCCGCCCGACGTCGTCGTGCGCGGCGCGCGTCCGGTGCCTGAGGAGTTCGATGCCCGCTTCGGGGCGCTCGCGCGGCTCTACCGGTACCGGATCTCTGACTCCCCGCTGGTGCACGACCCCCTGCGCCGGGACGTGCTGCGACACCGCCGCCCCCTGGACGTCGAGGCGATGGGCGGGGCCAGCGAGGCCCTGCTGGGGGAGCACGACTTCCTCTCCTTCTGTCGTCCGCGCGAGGGTGCGACGACGATCCGCACCCTCCGGGAGCTCAGCTGGCAGCGTCCGGGGCCGGGGCGCCGGGACGAGGGGCTCGTGGTCGCGACCGTCAGGGCCGATGCCTTCTGCCACCACATGGTGCGTTCCCTGGTCGGGGCGATGCTCGCCGTGGGCGAGGGGCGCCGTGGGAGCCACTGGCCCCGCGAGATCCTCGAGGCCCGCACCCGGCAGGCCGCGACCCGCACGGGCGTCGGAGCGGCACCGATGGCTCCGCCCGAGGGGCTCACCCTCGAGTCCGTCGACTATCCGGCCGACGACCTCCTGGCCGAGCAGGCCCGCGCCGCCAGGACCCTGCGCGTCTGAACCCGAGCAGGCCCGCGCCGCCAGGGCCCTTCGCGGACCCTGCTCGCCCGAGGTCGAGCCCGGGAACGATCCGACGCCCGAGCGCGCTCCGACGCCGCTCTCGGGTGCCGGCCCGAGTGGAATCCACCACAGCGGGCGTTCGTGCAGGTCGCCGGGCATGACGGACGTTGACCGCGGTGAGCGGGTCTCGCTATCATGACGAGTCGTCGTGCCCTGATGTGCACCCGAACCGCTGCCGAATCTCACGCGGCGCGAGGAGGGTTCCTCACACGCATCGGGGGCCCCGCAGTCCTGTGCATCGTTGCAGGTCGGGCAGGGGTCCAGGCGCGACGGAACGGCCATGCTTTAACCGAAGGAAGCGTGTCCACGGTCCAGATCGAACCGTGCCCCATGGGGCGTGCCTCCGCACGTCCCGGACCCCTGGGCACACACGACGAGAGAAGAAGGCACGAGTGCGTACGTTCACCCCGAAGCCCGACGATGTCGAGCGCTCCTGGTACGTCATCGACGCAACGGATGTCGTCCTCGGCCGGCTCGCTTCCCAGGCTGCTCAGCTCCTGCGGGGAAAGCACAAGCCGGTCTTCGCACCCCACGTGGATGCAGGCGACTTCGTCATCATCATCAACGCTGACAAGGTTGCCCTGACCGGCAACAAGCGCGAGGCCAAGCTGGCCTACCGCCACTCCGGTTACCCGGGCGGCCTGCGCGGCATCCCCTACTCCGAGCTCCTCGAGACCTACCCCGAGCGCGCTGTGGAGAAGGCCGTCCGCGGGATGCTCCCGAAGAACAAGCTGGCGACCCAGCAGCTGAAGAAGCTCAAGGTCTACGCCGGCCCGGAGCACCCCCACGCTGCCCAGCAGCCCACCGAATTCGCTTTCGACCAGGTGGCGCAGTAAGCGGGCGCGCCCCGCTCCGCCCTGCCGCACGGAACAACTGAGGAGACCCGTGACCGAGACCACCGCACCCGAGGCCGTCGACACCGACGAGACCCCCTCGAACTTCACCACCGAGTCCACTGCTGAGGCCACTGTCGGCACCGGCCAGTCGATCACCGCTCCCGGCGCCGGGACCGGTCGTCGCAAGCAGGCCGTCGCCCGCGTCCGCCTGGTGCCCGGCACCGGCACCTGGACCGTCAACGGCCGCAGCCTCGAGGAGTACTTCCCGAACAAGGTCCACCAGCAGGAGGTCAACGAGCCCTTCAAGGTGCTCGAGCTCCAGGGCCGCTTCGACGTCATCGCCCGTATCAACGGTGGCGGCGCCTCCGGCCAGGCCGGCGCGCTGCGTCTGGGCGTGGCTCGTGCGCTGAACGAGATCGACGCCGAGAACAACCGCCCGGCCCTCAAGAAGGCAGGCTTCCTGCGCCGCGACGCCCGCGTCATCGAGCGCAAGAAGGCCGGCCTCAAGAAGGCCCGCAAGGCCCCGCAGTACTCCAAGCGCTGATCCTCGGATCACCGCAGGGAGCGCTGGGAGCCCTCGCAGGTCCAGCCGCACGGAACCCCGTCACCGACAGGTGGCGGGGTTCCGTCGTCTCAGCGGCCGAGGAGCCGGTCGGTCCAGCGGCTGCCGAAGACCTGACCACGTCGTCCGCGCCGCGCTCGTGCAGCAGCAGCGCCTCGGGCAGGGAGAAGGACAGCAGGCCGCGGAAGGCCGGATGGGACAGGGCGCGGTCGATCGCGGCAGGGACCCGCAGGGACTTCGAGGCCAGACGGACCGGGAGCCCGTCGGCGCGCGACGCCAACGACTCGAGGTTCGCGTCGAAGGCCTCGATGTCCAGGACGGCGCACGGGGCATCGATCCCGCGCAGGGCGTGACGCAGAGCACGGGTGACCATGACGCGTAATGTACGAGTGCACCGTCACCCACGACCTCTCGAGGCTGCCATGACCGCTGATCACGCCGCCGACACGGCCACGGGGGCCCGCCACGCGCCCGAGGATGAGCTCCCCGAGCGACTCCTGGACCTGCTCGCCGAGGAGCCCTACGAGGATGCATCGGGGCACGGTGAGCGCATCGAGGTGCTCATGCCCTTCAGCGGCGCGAGGATGCCGGGGTCCCGTCGCGCCACCGCCGAGGACGTCGAGGCCGGGTTCGGCCGTGCCCGGATCGCGCAGAGGGTCTGGGCCGAGAGGCCGCTCGCCGTGCGCACGCGGGTGCTGCACCGCCTGCACGACACCCTGCGTCGACACGGCGACCTGCTGCTGGACGTGATCCAATTCGAGACCGGCAAGGCGCGCATCCATGCCGTCGACGAGCTGCTCGACGTGCTGAACGTGTGCCGCTACTACGCGCTCGAGGCCCCGCGGGGCCTGCGCCCCGCCGCCCGTCACGGCGCGATCGCAGGGCTCACGCGCACCGAGGTCACCCGCGACCCCCTGGGGACGATCGGCTTCATCACCCCCTGGAACTATCCCCTCTCGCTGGGAGCGGCGGACCTGCTGGCCGCGCTCGTCGCCGGCAACGCCGTGGTGCACAAGCCCGACAGCTCGACCGTTCTGACGGCGGTGCTGGTGCGACGCCTCGCGATCGCCTGCGGGCTCCCCGCGGAGCTGTGGCAGCTGGTCCCCGGTGATGACGACGAGGTCGGGGGCCCCCTGATCGACGGCGCCGACGGACTCTCCTTCACCGGGTCCACCGCGGCGGGCCGGGGGATCGCCGCGCGAGCGGGGGAGCGGCTGCTGCCCACCGCTCTGGAGCTGGGTGGCAAGAACCCGATGCTCGTCCTCGAGGACGCCGACCTGCCCGCCGCGGTCGAGGGCGCGCTGCGCGGCTGCTTCTCCTCCGCGGGGCAGCTGTGCCTCTCGATCGAGCGGATCCTGGTCCACGAGTCCGTGTACGAGGAGTTCTGCACCCGCTTCGCCGAGGGCGCCGAGCGTCTGCGCGTAGGTCCGGGCTTCGCCTACGGGCCGCAGATGGGGTCGCTGGCCGGACCACGCCAGCTCGAGCGCGTCCACGACCACGTCGAGCAGGCGCGAGCGGCCGGCTCCCGTGTCCTCGCCGGTGGCAGAGCCCTGCCCGAGGTCGGACCGTACTTCTACGCCCCGACCGTGCTGGCGGACGTCCCGGCGGCCGCGAGGCTGCACGGGGAGGAGACCTTCGGGCCCGTCGTCTCGGTCTCCCCGGTCACGAGCACCGACCAGGCGATCACCGAGGCGAACGCTAGCGAGTACGGGCTGAGCGCGAGCGTCTACTCGCGCCGCCACGGACGCGAGGCGGCGCTCCGGCTCGAGGTCGGGATGGTCAACGTCAACGAGGCCTTCGCCGCCGCCTGGGGTTCGATCGACGCGCCCTCGGGCGGCGTCAAGGCCTCGGGGCTGGGCCATCGTCACGGCACCGAGGGACTGCTCCAGTTCACCCGCGCGCGCACCATCGCCCAGCAGCACCTGCTGCCGATGGGGCCCAGCGGGCTGCTCGACCAGGCCGGCTACGCGCGCGTGATGGGGTCGGCGATGCGGGTGCTGCACGCCCTGCGTCGGCGCTGAGCGCCGCCGGCGGGTCCACCTCGGAGCCGCGTCTCAGCTCAGCAGCTCCCGGATGTCGTCGGCCGTGATGCCGGAGCGGAAGGCCTTCCCGCTGTCGGTGAGGGCGTCGAAGAGGGCGGCCTTGCGCTGCTGCAGCGCGAGCACCTTCTCCTCGATGGTGTCCTCGGCGACCATGCGGAACACCATCACCTGGCGCTCCTGTCCGATCCGGTGGGCGCGATCGACGGCCTGGTTCTCCGCCGCGGGGTTCCACCACGGGTCCAGCAGGAAGACGTAGTCGGCCTCGGTGAGGGTGAGGCCGAAGCCGCCCGCCTTCAGCGAGATCAGGAACACCGGGTTCTCGCCCTCGCGGAACTCGCGGACCGCGGCGTCCCGGTCGCGGGTGGAGCCGTCGAGGTAGCTGAAGGCCACCCCGCGCATGGTCAGCTCGTCGGCCACGTGTCGCAGGTGCGAGGTGAACTGGCTGAACAGGAGCACGCGGTGCCCGTCGCCGAGCACCTCGTCGAGGCGGTCGAAGAGCGCCTCGAGCTTCGAGCTGGGCACGTCGCCGTGCGCCTCGGCGTCCACGATCGAGGGGTCCAGCGCCATCATCCGCAGCAGGGTGAGGGAGCGGAAGACGATGAAGCGGTTGCGGTCCATGTCCTCCTCGATCAGCCCCAGCACCTTCTTGCGCTCGCGCTGCAGCACCGAGTCGTACAGCGCCCGGTGCTCGGCCCCCAGGGTCACCGTGAGCACCTGCTCCTGCTTCTCGGGCAGCTCGGTGGCGACCATCTCCTTGGTGCGGCGCAGCATGAAGGGACGCAGCCGTGAGCGCAGCACGTCCATCCGCTCGGGGTGCTCGCCGTTCTCGATCGGGAGGGTGTAGCGCTGGCGGAAGCCGATCGCCGAGCCCAGCAGGCCCGGTGCACTGAGCTCGAGGATCGACCAGAGGTCGTCCAGGGAGTTCTCCATCGGGGTGCCGGTGATCGCGAGGTGGAAGTTTGCGGAGATCCCCTTGGCGGCCTGGTGGGTTCGCGAGCGACGGTTCTTCACGAACTGCGCCTCGTCCAGCACCAGGCCCTGGAACCGCTGGCGCGCGAACTCGTCGTCGTCGATGCGCAGCACCGTGTAGCTCGTGACCACCAGGTCCGCGCCGCGGATCTCCTCTGCCAGGTCGCCGCCGCGGGCCCGCGAGGTCCGGTCGACCACCCGCACGTCCAGTCCGGGCGTGAACTTCTCGGCCTCGGCGCGCCAGACGGGCAGCACCGAGGACGGCGCCACCACCAGGAAGGGCGGCGGGACTTCGGCCACGGAGCCGTCGGCCCCGTCGATCACCACGGGGGCGCTCTCGCGGGCGCGGGCGATCAGCGCGAGCGTCTGCACGGTCTTGCCCAGGCCCATGTCGTCGGCGAGCACGCCGCCGAGCGAATGGTCGAAGAGGAAGGAGAGCCAGGCGAAGCCCTCGCGCTGGTAGTGGCGCAGGTCCGCGGTCAGGCCGCGGGGCAGGGGCGGCGTCTCCACCTGGCCGACGTCCCGCAGGGCGCCCACGCTCGCCTCCCACTCGGAGCTCGCGCGAGCGGATTCGGCGATCTCCTCGAGGTCCTCCCACATGCCCAGCTGGAAGCGACTGATGCTCTGCTGCTGCGGGTCCCATTCCGCCAGGGCCTCGCCCTCGGCGATCAGCTCCCGCAGTGCGTCGAAGGCCGGGTTGTCCAGCGAGAAGTAGGTCTTGTCCGGGAGCATGATCCGCGAGCGGCCCTGGGCGAGCGCCGTGAAGAGCGTGGGGAAGGGGATCTGGCGGCCGTCGATGGTGACCTCGAAGCCCAGGTCGAACCAGTCGTGCTTGCCGGGTGACTGCGTCTGGGTGATGCGCACCTGCGGTGCGCCGTCGAGCTCGCGGTAGGCATGACGGGTGCCCACGATCTCGGTGCTCACGTGCGGGAGCTCGCCGAGGGCGTCGAGCACGTGCTCGGAGAATCGGGCGGTGTCGGGCCCGCTCAGGTTCTCGGGTGCGTCGCTGCCGGCCGTCGGCCACAGGGTGCGCACGCGAGCCAGCACCTCGTCCTCGTGGGCGGTGTCGCGGCGCACCCCCTGGCGCTGGTCCATGGGGAGGGTGCGTGCGGGGTCGTGGTAGCGCCAGCTCCAAGTGAGCGTGAGGCGGTCGCCGTCGGTGTAGCGAGCGGAGAGATGCAGGGTCGCCGGATCGATCGCGGGCATCTCGACACTGCCGTCGCTGCTGGTGACGCTGGTGACGACGCGCAGCCGCGGGTAGGCGTCCTCGAGGAAGTCCTCACGGTCCTCGGCGGGGACCACCAGCGGCTCGGGACGCTGGAACAGACGTTGCAGAGCCGTCGGGACGGGGGCGCCGACGGGAGCGATCCGCGCGGAGAAGGCGCGGCCCTGCCGCACGGTGCCCTCCTCCAGCTCCTCCAGGGCGATCACCCCGGCGGTGCCGAGCGGCCTGGCGGTGGGCGCGTCCTGCCCCTCGATGGTGATCCGCGGGCTCACGCGCAGGTCCGTCGACCCCTCGGGGATGCGCAGGTCGACCTCGACCCCGCCGCCGCTGACCAGGTCGATCGAGGCCAGTCCGTCGCCGGGCAGGAACTCCACGCCCGCGTCGCGTGCGTAGGCGAGGGACTGCCAGATCAGCGGGGAGCCGATCGAGTTCAGCCAGAGATGCTCGATCGAACCGCTCGCATAGGACCTCTCGGCCGTTGCCGAGGCGAACATGCGGGTCAGCGCCTCGGCATGGCCCGTGTGGTACGCCCGGCCCGCCATCCGGAACTCGAAGGTGCGCCACGAGAGACCGCCCTTGATCCAGGTGCCCTTCCTGCCCATCGTCATCGGCCGCAGGCCCAGCCAGACGTCGGCGCCCGCGCGCAGCAGCTCGGGGGTCGCGGTCTCGCGGCGGAATCGCGAGCGACCAGGGCCGACGGGGGTGGCCTCGAGGTCGAAGCGGATCGCGAGGGGCTGGGGGACCTCCTGGCTCGGGGACTCGGTGAGCAGGGGGCGCAGCACACTGCGCCACTCCGAGGGAGGGGAGCGACGTTCCTCGTCGGCGCCCAGGTCGTCCAGGTGGTACAGCACGGCGGCGACGTGCTTGCAGTCCGCGCCGATCGGGCACGTGCAGCGGGAGCGCACGGGGCGCCACAGACCGCCCGGCTCGGGGGTCATGAAGCGACGGGAGACCGCGTCCTCCTCGTACTCGCCGAGCCCGACGGTGACGCGGTAGGAGGAGCGCTCCGTGCCGGCGACGTCCGCCGAGACACTCTGGGAGTCGGGGTCCCAGACCAGGTCCTGGACCCGCCCTTCCCTCGCGTAGGCGAGACCGCGGCCGGCGGATCGACTGCCCACGTGGTGGGTGATGACCGTGGGCGGCACGTGGGGGAGCAGATCGGATCCGGGCATACCCTCCAGGCTAATCCTGCCCGAGGCGCCGGGTCACCCGTCCACCGCGCGTCTCACGCCGGTCCTCCACAGCGGGTGCGGCTTGCGATGTGTCACGGCACGGGGCGGACGGCTGCACGGTGGGAGGTGGCTGCGGGGCGCGCGCGTTACTCTCGGGGCTGGATCCGAGAGCGGATCCCGATCCGTGGCGACCGATTCCGAGGAGAACCCTGTGGCACGACTGTTCGGCACCGATGGCGTGCGCGGCACCGCGAACGTGGACATCACCGCGGAGCTCGCGGTCGACCTCTCGGTCGCGGCGGCCCATGTGCTGGCCGACTTCGGCGCGTTCGACGGCACCCGGGCGCGCGCGATCGTGGCTCGCGACCCGCGCCCCTCGGGCGACTTCCTGAGCGCCGCCGTGTGCGCCGGACTCGCCTCCGCCGGCATCGACGTCGAGGACGCCGGCATCCTGCCCACCCCGGGCCTCGCCCATCTGGTGCAGACCTCCGGGGTCGAGCTCGGCGTGATGATCTCCGCCTCCCACAACCCCTCGGCCGACAACGGCATCAAGTTCTTCGCCCGCGGCGGCACCAAGCTGCCCGACGAGGTCGAGGACGCGATCGAGGCGCGTCTCGGCGAGGACTGGCAGCGGCCCCTGGACACGGCCGTCGGCACGATCCGCGAGTACGGGGGCGCCGTCGAGCAGTACGTCGAGCACCTCACCTCGACCCTGGATCGCAGCCTCGAGGGCCTCACGGTCGTCGCCGACTGCGCGAACGGCGCCGCCTGGCAGACCGGTCCGGCCGCCCTGCGCGCCGCCGGCGCGACGGTGCACGTGATCGGCGACCGCACCGACGGCAAGCAGATCAACGAGGACTGCGGATCGACGCACCTGGGCCCGCTCCAGGCCGCCGTGCGCGAGCACGGGGCCGACGTCGGCGTCGCCTTCGACGGCGACGCGGACCGCTGCCTGGCCGTGGACGCCGAGGGACGTGAGATCGACGGCGACCAGATCATGGCGATCCTGGCCGTGGACCTCAAGGAGCGCGGCCTCCTGCACGACGACCTGCTCGTGGTCACGGTGATGAGCAACCTGGGCCTGAAGATCGCGATGAAGGAGCACGGGATCACCCTGGGCCAGACCTCCGTCGGCGACCGCTACGTGCTCGAGGAGATGAACCTGGGGAACTTCTCGCTGGGCGGCGAGCAGTCCGGCCACGTCATCATGGCCGCTCACGCGACCACCGGCGACGGTGAGCTCACCGCCCTGCACCTGCTGCAGCGCATCGCCCAGACCGGGCGCACCGCCCGCGAGCTCGCCGACGTCATGACCCGTCTGCCGCAGGCGCTCATCAACGTGCGCGACGTCGACAAGGCCCGCGCCTCGATCGACCGCGCCGTCCTGGACGCCGTCGCGGCGACGGAGGCCGAGCTGGGGGAGTCCGGGCGCGTGCTGCTGCGCCCCTCGGGCACCGAGCCCGTCGTGCGGGTGATGGTCGAGGCCCCCAGCGACGAGATCGCGACCTCCGCGGCCGAGAAGCTCGCGGGCATCGTGAGCGAGCGCCTCGCGCTGAACTGACGCCCGTGCTCGACGTTCTGTCCCGGATCTCCGGGGGCGGGGCGCCGGACCTCCGGGGGCGGGGCGCCGGACCGGAGTCCTCGAGGCGCGTCCTCGAGCGAAGTCCTCAGACGCGTCGCAGGAGCACGCTGCGCACGCGGTGATCCTGATCCTTGCGCAGCACGAGGTCCGCGCGCCCGCGGGTGGGCAACACGTTCTCGGCCAGGTTCGGGCCGTTCACGGAGTCCCAGATGCCCTCCGCGGTCGCCCGCGCCTCCTGGTCGGTCAGCTGCGCGTAGCGGTGGAAGTAGGAGCGCGGGTCGCTGAAGGCGGTCTGGCGCAGGCGCAGGAACCGCTCGATGTACCAGCGCCGGATCACGTCCGTGCGCGCGTCGACGTACACCGAGAAGTCGAAGTAGTCCGAGACCGCCACCCCCAGTCGCCCGTCGCGCCGCGGTCGCGCGGGCTGCAGCACGTTGAGCCCCTCGATGATGAGCACGTCGGGCCGCTGGACGACGACGCTCTCACCGGGGACGCGGTCGTAGACCAGGTGGGAGTAGACCGGCGCCTCCACGCGCCGGGTCCCGGCCTTCACCTCCGCCACGAAGCGCAGCAGCGCCTTGCGGTCGTAGCTCTCGGGGAAGCCCTTGCGGTGCAGGATCCCGCGCGCCTCGAGCTCCGCCGTGGGCAGCAGGAAGCCGTCGGTCGTCACCAGCTGCACCTCGGGGGTGTCCGGGCGGCGCGCCATCAGCTCACGCAGCAGACGGCCCGTCGTGGACTTCCCGACCGCCACCGACCCGGCCACGCCGATCACGTAGGGGGTGCGCTGGAGCGGCTGGTCGAGGAAGCCACCGCGCGCCCGGCGCAGGTTCTGCGCCGAGCTGACCTGGATGTTCAGCAGGTGCGAGATCGGCCGGTAGACCGCGTCGATCTCGTCGAGGTCGAGCCTGTCCCCGAGACCCCGCAGGTTCTCCGCGTCCTCGGCGGTGAGGGGGAGCGGGGTCTGGTCCGACAGTCGAGCCCAGTCCTCACGGCGGATCTCGTCGAACGGGGTGAACGACCCATGGACCGCGTGCGAGCTCATGGTCATCCATTCTTCCACCGTCGGACCCGGCGCGGGGCCGACGACACCCCCGTGGGACGGGGCACGCCACGATCCGTGCCGCGAGCGCTGCCGGAGAGCCGCGCCGGAACGCGGCGAGAGGCCTCCTGCATGATCGTGACAGGACGTGCGCACGGCCTGTCACGTCCGGGCACGAGGCCCGGGGATCGTGAGGGAAACCTCCCGCGAACAGGTCGGACGAGCATTGCCGTGGGCTCCGCTGCGGTTAGCGTCGAGGGCATGTGTGGAATCGTCGGCTACGTGGGCGCTGCCCCCGCCTCCTCCTCGTCCCGTCCCATCGACCTCGCCCTGCAGGGCCTCGCGCGTCTGGAGTACCGCGGCTACGACTCGGCCGGCATCGCCGTGATCGACGAGAGCCAGGTGTGCGTCGCCAAGAGCGCCGGCAAGCTGCAGAACCTCCGTGAGGAGCTCTCCGGCCAGGAGTCCTCGACCTCGCGGGTCGCGATCGGTCACACCCGCTGGGCGACGCACGGCGCGCCCACCGACACCAACGCCCACCCGCATCTGGGCGGGAAGCACGACGAGCTCGCGCTCGTGCACAACGGCATCATCGAGAACTTCGCCCCGCTGCGCGCCGAGCTCGAGGCCGACGGGTACGCCTTCCGCTCGGAGACGGACTCCGAGGTCGCCGCCCACCTGGTCGCGCGCGAGATGGAGCGCGCCGAGGACCTGACCACCGCGATGGCCGGTGCCGTCGCCCGCCTCGAGGGTGCCTTCACCCTGCTCGCCGTGCACCGCGACGCCCCCGACCGCGTGGTCGCCGCCCGCCGCAACTCCCCGCTCGTCATCGGACTCGGCGAGGGCGAGAACTACCTGGGCTCGGACGTGGCCGCCTTCGTCGACTCGACCCGCGAGGCGCTCGAGGTCGGGCAGGACCAGATCGTCACCGTCACCGCCGACGACGTCGTCGTCAGCACCTTCGCCGGCGAGGTCGTCGCCGAGCCCAAGCGGTACACCATCGAGTGGGACGTCGCCGCCGCGCAGAAGGGCGGCTACGACTCCTTCATGGCCAAGGAGATCCACGAGCAGGCCACCGCCGTGGCCGACACCCTGCGCGGACGCATCGAGTCCGGCGCCCTGCACCTGGACGAGATGAGCATCGACCCCGCCGTGCTGCGCAGCGTCGACAAGATCATCGTCGTCGCCTGCGGCACCGCCGCGAACGCCGGCAACGTCGCCAAGTACGCCATCGAGCACTGGTGCCGGATCCCCACCGAGGTCGAGCTCGCCCACGAGTTCCGCTACCGCGACCCGATCGTCACCGAGAAGACCCTGGTGGTCGCGATCTCCCAGTCCGGCGAGACCATGGACACGCTGATGGCCATGCGTCACGCGCAGGAGCAGGGCGCGAAGGTCGTCGCGATCTGCAACACCCACGGCTCGACCATCCCCCGAGAGGCCGACGCGGCGCTGTACCTGCACGTGGGCCCCGAGATCGCGGTCGCCTCGACCAAGGCCTACCTGGGACAGATCACCGCCTGCTACCTGCTGGGTCTCTACCTCGCACAGGTCCGCGGGAACCTCTTCCCCGACGAGATCGCCGCCCTCATGGAGGACCTCGACCAGCTCCCCTCGCAGGTCCAGCGGGTCCTCGACGACGCCACCCAGGTCACCGACCTCGCCCAGTCGATGGCCGAGGTCACCAGCGTGCTGTTCCTGGGCCGTCACGTGGGCTACCCCACCGCCCTCGAGGGCGCGCTGAAGCTCAAGGAGATCGCCTACATCCACGCCGAGGGCTTCGCCGCCGGCGAGCTCAAGCACGGGCCGATCGCCCTGGTCGAGGAGGGGCAGCCGGTGTTCGTCATCGTGCCCTCCCCGCACGGACGCGACTCCCTGCATTCCAAGGTGGTCTCGAACATCCAGGAGGTGCGCGCCCGCGGCGCCCGCACCCTGGTCATCGCCGAGGACGGCGACGACGACGTGCTGCCCTACTCCGACGTGGTGCTGCGCGTGCCCGCGACCCGCACCCTGTTCGCGCCGCTGCTGTCGGTGATCCCGCTGCAGATCTTCGCGTGCGAGCTCGCCGCGGCCAAGGGTCTCGACGTCGACCAGCCCCGCAACCTGGCCAAGTCCGTCACCGTGGAGTGAGTCCCGCTCGCGCCGACGGGCCCGTCCCGTCGGCGCGATCGGTGTGATACTGCCGGGGTGAGTGAACCAGACCTGGCATCGACCCCGCGCGCCTTCGCCCCGCGTGAGGACGGCACCGTCGTCGGCGTCGGCGTCGACGTGGTGGGCATCGAGCGCCTCGAAGCGCTGATCGCCCGCACCCCCGCGCTGCTCGACCGCCTCCTCACCCCGGGCGAGCGGCTGCTCTCGCCGGCCTCCCGGGCCGCGCGCGTCGCCGCGAAGGAGGCCGTCGGCAAGGCGCTCGGCGCCCCCGGCGACTACTCCTGGCAGGACGTGACCGTCGAGCGCACCGAGGCGGGGCGCCCCTATCTGGTGTTGGGCGGGGCGACCCTCGCGGCCGCCCTGCGCCAGCAGGTCGCCCACCTGCACCTCTCGCTCTCGCACGACGCCGACGTCGCGACCGCGGTGGTGGTCGCCGAGCGCGACCCCGCGGCCCGCGCAGGGGAGGGGGCAGCATGATCCGCGCCTTCACCACCGAGCAGGTGCGCGACGCGGAGAAGCCGCTGCTCGAGGCCGGAGAGCCGCTGATGCAGCGCGCCGCCACCGCGCTCGCCCTGCGGACGCTGCGACTCCTGCGCCAGGACGGCGCGCCCCTGCCCGGGGCGCGCGTGCTCGTGCTCGCCGGGCCCGGGAACAACGGCGGCGACGGCCTGTTCGCCGCCGCCCGGCTGCGCCGACGCGGCGTGGCGGCCGACGCGCTCGCTGTGCTGGGCCGTCACCACGAGGACGGAGCCCGGGCGCTGCGCACCGCCGGGGGCCGCGTCCACGTCGCCGGGAGCGGCGGGACGGGGGAGCGGGACCGCGAGGAGGATCCCACCTCGCTGTTCTCGCGGCTGACGGCCTCGCACGGCGTGGACCTCGTGCTCGACGCGGTCACGGGGACCGGCGGCCGCCCCGAGCTCGCTCCCGCGGTGCGCTCCCTGTTCGACGCGGTCCGGGAGGCCGGTGCCCCGGTCCTCGCCGTCGACGTCCCGAGCGGGACCGATGCCACCACCGGGATCGCGGCCGAGGGCGCCCTGAACGCCCGCGAGACGGTGACCTTCGGCGCCATCACCAGCGGGCTGCTGCTGCCCGGGTGCGCCGACCTCGCCGGCACCGTGCACCTGGCCGACATCGGCCTCGCCCCGCAGCTCCCGGACGTCCCCGACCTGTTGCGCCTGGACGACGGTTCCGCCGCCGAGCTGTGGCCCCGCCCCTCGCGCGATGCCGACAAGTACAGCCGCGGCGTCGTCGAGATCACCGCCGGCTCCGCGACCTACCCCGGTGCGGCCGTGCTCTCGACCAGTGGTGCCGCCCGCGCGGGAGCGGGGATGGTGCGGCTGGACGCGCCGCAGCGCGTGGTCGACCTGGTGCTGCAGCGCCGGCCCGAGGTGGTCGGCGACCGGGGGAAGCACCAGAGCCGCGTGGTCGGCTCCGGGGTGCCCGCCGAGGACGAGCGGCTCGCCGACGCGCTCGAGGACCTCGCCCACGGCACCCGGCCGCACGAGGAGACCCGCCTGCCCGGCGTCGTCGACGCCGGCGGACTCGAGGCGATCGGCCCCGGGGACCGCTTCCACGAGGGCGTCGTCCTCACCCCTCACGCCGGGGAGGCCTCGCGCCTGGCCGAGAAGCTCGGGGTGGATGCCTCGCAGCCCGCGCCCCGTCTCGCCCGCGCACTGGCCGAGGCGACCGGAGCGACCGTGCTGCTGAAGGGGGCTGTGACGATCATCGCGCCCCCGGATCCCGACCAGCCGCTCCTGAGCCAGGACGACGCGACCGCCCAGCTCGCGACCGCCGGCGCCGGTGACGTGCTCGGCGGAGTGCTCGGATCCCTGCTCGCAGCGGGTCTGCCCGGCCCCCGTGCCGCGGCGCTCGCCGCTCTCGTGCACGGCCGCGCAGCGCGGGCCGCCGCCCGCGGAGGCCTCGCCCCGATCGCCGCCCTGGACGTCGCCGAGCACGTGCCCGCCGTGGTCACGACTATCCTTGCCGGGGCCGCACGGAGACATCCGTCGGACGAGGCAGGAGGAGCATGAGCATCCCGATCCCCGCGGAGGACCCCCGACACGTGCCCAACAGGGCCGTCGTGGACACCTCCGCGATCACTCACAACACGCGCGTGATCGCCGACTCGCTGCGCGAGCACACGGCCCTGATGGCCGTGGTCAAGGGCGACGGCTACGGCCACGGGATGCTCAACGCCGCCCGTGCCGCGATCGAGGGCGGGGCGACCTGGCTCGGCGTGGCCCACCCCGCCTCCGCGCTCGCCCTCTCCCGCGCCGGGATCGAGGTGCCGATCTTCAGCTGGCTCTACGAGCCGCACACCGCGGCCGAGATCCTCCCGGCTGTCGTCGCGGAGGGCGTCGAGATCTCGGTGGGAAGCCTCGCGATGCTCAAGCTCGTCGCCGACGCCGCACGTCAGGCGGATCGGCGGGCGCGCGTGCACGTCAAGATCGACACCGGGATGGGACGCAACGGTGCCCTGCCCGGGAAGGTCCCCGCGATCGGGTCCGCTGCCCGGGAGGACGAGTTCATCCGCCTCAGCGGCGCCTGGACGCATCTCTCGGCGGCCGACGACCCCGAGGACCCGATCACCGATCAGCAGGTCGAGCAGTTCGACGCCGCCTGCGCGGCCCTCGAGGAGGAAGCGGGCCCGGTCCCGCTCCAGCACATCGCGAACACGGCGGCGACCCTCAGCCGTCGCGACCTCCACCGCGACATCGTCCGCCCGGGCATCGGGCTCTACGGCTACCCGCCGGTGGCCACGGACCTGGACCTGCGACCCGCCCTGACCGTGACCAGCCGACTGGCCATGATCAAGGACGTCCCCGCCGGGCAGACCGTCGGCTACGGACACATCCACACCACTCCCGCGCCCACCAAGCTCGGTCTGGTCCCGATCGGCTACGCCGACGGGCTCCCGCGCGCGGCCTCGGAGGGCGTCTCGGTGCTCGTGCGGACCTCCGAGGGCGACCACCGTGCCCCGCAGGTCGGGCGCATCAGCATGGACCAGATCGTCGTGGACCTCGGCTCCGACTCGGTCGCCCGCACCGGCGACGAGGTGATCCTCCTCGGCTCCGAGCAGTACCTCGCCCCGGCCCCCGCCACGCAGCAGCGCGCCGAGCCCGCACCCTCCCCGGAACCAGAGGAGGCCCCGGAGGCGGCCACCGAGGACGAGGGATCCGCCGCCGTCGCGGCCACCGCGCCCGAGGACGCCCCCGAGACCGCGACCACCGCTGCGAGCGAGGCTCCCGCGGCCGAGGGCCCCTCGAACGACTCCGAGCCGCCGGGGCCCGACGCCCTCCCGCTGCCGGATCTCACCGCTCCCGAGGACGCGGCGGAGGACACCATCGGGTCCGGGGACGCCGAGCGCTCCGGCGGTGCCGAGGGGCCGGGCACGGCCTGGGAGCTGCCCGAGGGGCATCCCGGTGTGCCCACCGCCGAGGACTGGGCGCGCGCCGCCGGGACCATCTCCTACGAGGTCCTCACCTCGGTCACCAACCGCGTGCCCCGCGAGGTGCGCTGATGAGCTCGTCCGGGACGGCCGTCCGTCTGCGCACCGCCGGCGCCCGGCAGACCCGAGAGATCGCCCGCGAGCTCTCCGCCCTGCTGCACCCCGGCGACCTTCTCGTCCTGGACGGGCCGCTCGGTGCGGGCAAGACCACCTTCACCCAGGGGCTCGGCGAGGGGCTGGGCGTCCGGGGGCCCGTCGCCTCCCCGACGTTCGTGATCTCGCGCGTGCACCCGAACCTCGGCGACGGCCCGGCCCTCGTCCACGTGGACGCCTACCGGCTGGGCGGCGGCGCCGACATCGACGACCTCGACCTCGACTCCGAGCTCCCGCGCGCCGTGATGGTCGTCGAATGGGGCAGGGACGTCGTCGAGCAGCTCAGCGACTCCCACCTGCTCGTCGAGCTCTCCCGCGCCGAGGGCGCGCAGGGCGCCGACACCGACGTCGCCCCCGAGGACGCCGCGGCGGGCGATGTCGCGACGGCCGACGCCGCAGCGAGCGACGACCAGGCCACCGAGGAGTTCGACGAGCACCGCACCGTGACGCTCACCCCCGTGGGCCCGGCATGGGACGAGGCACGCACACAGGGACTGCGGGAGGCCCTCGAGGGCCTGCCGTCGACGTCGGAAGGACAGCAGGGATGATGTGGCTCGGGATCGACACCTCCGGCGCCGTCGGCGTCGCCGTCGGCGACCGTGAGAGCGGCGAGGTGCTCGCCGCCCACCAGGACGAGCGCGCCCGTCATCACGACGAGGTCCTGATGGAGCTCATCGACCGGTGCCTCCGCGAGGCCGGCGGTCAGCGCAGCGACCTCGAGGCGGTCGTCGCCGGGCGTGGCCCGGGGCCCTTCACCGGCCTCCGGGTGGGACTGGTGACCGCCCGCGAGATCGCCTTCGTCCTCGACCTGCCCCTGTACGGGCTGTGCTCCCTGGACGCCCTCGCGCTGCAGGCGGCGAGCGAGGCCCCCTCGGCCCGTGACCTCGTGGTCGCCCTCGACGCGCGGCGACGCGAGGTCTACTGGGCCCGCTACTCCCGCGACGCGGGCGACGACTCCGGGGAGCCCGCCACGACGCCTGCCGCCGAGGCTCCCCTGACACGGGTCGCCGGCCCCACGGTGTCCGCGCCCGCCGACATCGCCGAGGGGATCACCGCGGCGGACGTCGTCGCCGGGTCCGGCGCCCTGCTGCACGCGGAGCAGCTCCGGCCGACGTCCGCCCTCGCGCACGCCGACCCCGGATTCCTGCTGCGCGAGGCGTGGCGCGCCCTCGATGCGGGTCAGGACCTCACCTCGACCGAGCCCCTCTACCTGCGCGAACCCGACGCCAAGAAGCCCACGGCCCGCAAGAGCGCCCTGGGCCGCGCGTGACGTGCCGATGAGCGGCGACGCCGCCGGGGCACCTCTCGAGCGGGACGGACTACCGGACGGGGCACGGATGCGTCCGGCCGATCTCGCGGACGCCCCAGCGCTCGCCGAGCTCGAGCACGAGCTGTTCCCCGAGGACGCCTGGAGCCTGGCGATGCTGAGGGACGAGATCGCCCACCCCTCCCGGCACGTCGTCGTGGTCGAGGTCGCCGACGGGTCTGCGCCGCGTCCGCGCAGCGCCGGCCCGATTGGCACCCCGCTCGAGGCGGCGTCCGACGCCCCGTCGCGCCGCA
Organism: Brachybacterium endophyticum; assembly: GCF_003130585.1. Taxonomy (GTDB): domain Bacteria; phylum Actinomycetota; class Actinomycetes; order Actinomycetales; family Dermabacteraceae; genus Brachybacterium; species Brachybacterium endophyticum. The sequence goes on from NZ_QFKX01000001.1 coordinate 983,613, forward strand.
TCATCGGCTACGCGGCCGTGATGCTGCTGGGGGACTCCGCGGACCTGCACACCATCGGGACCACGAGACCCGGTCGGGGCGTGGGCCGGGCACTGCTGGACTGGGCGCTGCGCACGACCCGCGAGGATGGCGCGAGCGCGCTGCTGCTCGAGGTGCGCGAGGACAACACCCGGGCGCGGCACGTCTACGAGGCGGCGGGGTTCCGCGACATCGGTGCGCGCCGTGGCTACTACCCGGGGCCCGACGGGCCCGTCGACGCACGCGTCATGATCCGCGAGCTGCCCACCGACTGACCCGGTCGTCGACCGGCCCGACCATCGGCCGACCCGATCACGCGCCAATCCGATCAGCGACGATCCGATCAGCGACGAGCCGACCGGGCCCGACTTCGACCGTCGGCATCCGTGGTGTCACACGTGGTGGTGCACGCGTTGGAAGAGATCGACGTAGCCCGATTCCAGGCGCTTCTCGGCCAGGCGCAGCCCGAACACCAGCACGATGATGCCGATCGCGAGCGAGAGCATCCCGGCCGCGAGCACGATCATCGGTGCCTGCGCCACCAGCCCCCAGATCGCGATCCCCAGCGCGGGCAGCTGCGGGACGAACACCCCGGCGGTCGCCGCGAGCATCGCGACCATCGCGCTCGCGCTCGAGGAGGAGCGGTCCTTCATCGGGTTCGTGCCCGGCGCCGCCGTGGGGTACGGCATCAGCGTGCCGATCAGCGAGGAGACGCCCCAGCCGCCCACCGTCAGGCCGAGCGTGCCGAGCACGAGGGGGAGGATGAACTGGGCGCCGCCCATCAGCAGCGGCACCGCGATCGCGGCGAGCAGCAGGAACGGGGTCGTGAACAGGGCCATCGCAGCGACGCGGCCGCGCAGGTTCGCCCGAGCCGGCACCCCTGCGGTGATGTTCACCCAGCCGGCCGGGCCGTCGAACCCGACCTCGTTGGCCAGGGTGATCCCGCTGATCGCGCCCACCAGCAGCACTCCCATGTAGGAGGTGGCGCGGCTGTCCGGGTTCACCAGCCCCATGCACACGAAGAACGCGAGCATGACCGGCATGATGACGATCGAGGCGAAGTACCGCGAGTCCCGACGCCAGTAGCGCAGCGAGCGGCCCATGACGGCTCCGAACGGGGTGGACCGCGCGAGCCGCGGGACCAGGGCGGAGACCTTCGCGTCGCCCGAGGATGCATCTCCCACCAGGGCCGAGCGCATCGCGAGGTCGAGGCTGCGTCGCCACCACAGCCACACCACGACGATCGTCGCGGCACCGATCAGGGCGCGGACGAGCGCGGGGAGGACGGACCCCTCGGCGAGGTCCACGGGGACCGCGAACAGGGCGCCCAGCGGCGTCCACGCCCCGATCCGGGACGCGAGCGGGAGCACGCGCTCCCAGAACGCGATGGTGGCGCCGTCCATGGTCTGCCCGAGCAGGGAGAACCCGTAGACCGCGGCCAGCACCACCGCGATGCCGATCACCCCGCCCAGCTCACGGCCGCGGCGCGAGGAGGCACGGGAGGCCTGGTGGGCGAGCACGGCGCGCGGGAGCAGCAGGCACAGCACGATCCCGCTCAGGTGCGCGGGGATCACCGCGAGGATCGCCAGGACCATCCACAGCGGCCCTGCGGCATGCAGCGCCGCCCAGACGACGACCCCGACGCTCACGATCCCGACGCCCAGCACCGTGAACAGGGTGGGCAGGCTGATCGCGGCGGCGACCAGGAGGCCGGGCTGCAGCTCCTTCGCGGTGCGCGGGTAGACGGCGAGCTTGCGCGGGTCCAGGGAGTCGTCGATCCCGAAGGCGACCAGGGGCAGCAGGACCCACACCAGCACCAGGACGGTGCCGAGACCGCGCACGACCACGGGCAGCAGGCCGCCGTCGGCGTCGGCCGCGACCAGCACGCTCACCAGAGCGACCAGGGCGACCATCCCGCCGACGCCGTACAGGCCGCCGAAGATGGTGCCCACCAGCTTGCCGACGTTCTTGCGGAAGGATCGCCGCCACAGGATCCACTTGAGCCGGGCCAGCAGTCGCACCAGGGCGAGGCTGCGCACGCTGCCGTGCAGGGCGCCGCCCGCGGCGGTGATGTCGGCCGCGGCCCGGGGATCGGGGGAGTTCACGACTGCAGCCATGACAGGCTCCCCTCCTCGACCTCGCCGCCGCCGACGGCGTCCATGAAGCGCTGCACCAGGCTGCCGCCGGCGCGGACCTCATCGAGCGTGCCGTCGGCCAGGATCTCCCCGCGGGCGATGATGGCGACGTGCGAGCACAGCTCCTCGACGAGCTCCATGACGTGGCTCGAGAGCACCACGGTGCCGCCGCCGGCGACGAAGGCCCGCAGGATCTGGCGGATGCGCTGACCGGAGACCGGGTCGACCGCCTCCAGCGGCTCGTCGAGCACGAGCAGCCGCGGGGCGTGGATGAGGGCGCAGGCGAGCAGGATCTTCTTCGTCATGCCGGCCGAATAGTCCACGACCAGCTTGCCGTCCTCCGCGGCGAGATCCATCGCCTGCAGCAGGGAGTCCGTGCGCTCGTCGACGACCGCAGGCTCCATGCCGCGGATCAGCCCCACGTACGTCAGCAGCTCACGGCCGGTGAGACGGTCGAAGGTGCGCAGGCCGTCGGCGAGGACACCCATCTGCGCCTTGGCGCGATCGGGTTCGGCCCACATGTCGGCCCCCAGCACGTGGGAGCTGCCGCCGTCGGGCCGCAGCAGTCCCGTCGCCATCGAGAGGGTGGTGGTCTTGCCGGCGCCGTTGGGTCCGACGATCCCGTAGAAGGAGCCGCGCGGGATCGAGAGGGTGATCCCGTGGACGACCTCGTTGCCGTCGAAGGACTTGCGCAGCCCGTCGACGTGGAGGGCGAAACCGTCCCGGCCCGCGGTCGAGGTGGACGAAGGAGGAGGGAAGGCCTGGGCATCGGCTGTGTGCTGGCTCATACCGTGAGCGTACGGTGCGGGCACCTGGGGGAGGACCCTCCGCGGGCGGCAGCCGTCCCCGACCTAAGTCGATCAGCCCGACGCCTCCGGTGCCGACCCTGGTCGGGAACGGGGAGACCCGATCCGGCCGATGCCCGCCCGCACGGGGCCGGCATGTCGGCACAATGGCGGGAACGGATAGAGTGCACGGTGGCTCTGCGCCGATCCATCGAGAGGGGACTTCCCATGACGACACCCCGACGCCCGACCGCGGAGGCGGAGCGTCCCGACGACGCCGGCCTGGCGCGCGAGGTAGCCGAGATCCCCATCGGGGTCCGACGCCTCGGCGCCTGGTCCTGGCGCTTGATCGTGATCGTCGCCGCAGTGGCGCTGATCATGTGGGGCCTCCTGCAGATCACGGCGATCGTTATCCCGGTGCTGATCGCCGTGCTGATCGCCTCGCTGCTCTCGCCGCTGGTCACCCTGCTCAGCCGCCACACCTTCCTGGGGCGCGGCGCCGCCAGCGGCGTCGCCCTGATCGGCCTCGTGGTCGTGATCGTCGGCATGTTCACGCTCGCCAGCCGGCAGCTGTTCGAGCAGGCGAGCGATATCTACGACAAGGCCTTCACCGGCGTGCAGACGCTGACCGAGTGGGCGAACACGACGTTCAACATCGACAGCTCGATGCTGGACAAGGCCACCGACGAGATCCTCTCCAAGCTGCAGCAGAACACCGACTCGCTGGTCAGCGGCGCGTTCTCGACGGCAGCGGTGGTGGGCAACATCGTCACCGGCATCGTGATCGCTCTGTTCACCCTGTTCTTCCTGCTCTCCGGGGGCTCCTCGATCTGGCGCTGGGTGGTGGGTCTGCTGCCCACCGCGGCGCGCGGACCCGCCCACGAGAGCGTGCGTCGCGGCTGGAAGGCCCTGTCGGCCTACATGCGCACACAGATCATGGTGGCCGCCGTCGACGCCACGGGCATCGCCATCGGCATGATGTTCCTGGGTGTCGGCTCCTACGTGGTGCCGATCTGGCTGCTGGTGTTCCTGTTCTCGTTCGTGCCGCTGGTCGGTGCGATCGTCTCGGGTGCGATCGCCGTCCTCATCGTCCTGGTCCTCCAGGGCTGGGTGTTCGCGATCATCATGGTCGCCGTGGTGATCGCCGTGCAGCAGATCGAGGGCAACGTGCTGCAGCCCTTCCTGATGGGCAAGGCCGTCGAGCTGCATCCGCTCGCGGTGTTCCTCGGCGTGGCCGCCGGCGCGATGATCGCCGGCATCCCCGGCGCCCTGTTCGCGATCCCGCTGATCGCCTTCGTCAACGCGACGATGCTCTACATGACGGGACGGGACCCCTCGCCCGAGCTCGGCATCGACGAGGAGGCGGAGGCGCACTTCCTGGCTCCGCCGAAGCCGAAGGTGCACGAGGAGTCCGGACGCGCCGCCAAGCGCCGCGCGAAGGCCGAGTCCTCCCGGGCCAAGGACGCTGCGTTGCGCGAGGAGTCCGCCGAGGCCGCGGGATCCTCCTCCGGCGGGTCCCGAGCAGCCGACGGCGACGGTCCGCGCGAGCAGAGCTAGTCCGCTCCGCCCCGACGCACGAGAACGGGGCCGTCACCTCCACGATGGAGGTGACGGCCCCGTTCTCGTGCACGCTGCCCGCGGCGATGTCGCGGTGCGGTGCGAGTGGCGGCGTGCTCGGCCGGTCGCGCGGAACCCCGGAGCCGGGGCGCGCGATCAGGAGCGGTAGGGCTTCGCCGAGACGATCTCGATGGCCAGCGAACGGCCGTTGGGCGCCTCGTAGTCGATCTTCTCGCCGACCTTCGCGCCGTTGATGGACGAGCCCAGCGGGGACTCCGTGGAGAAGACCTCGAGGTCCTCGCCGTCCTCGGCGATCTCGCGGTTGCCCAGCAGGAACGTGCGCTCCTTGCCGGCCATCGAGATCTTCACGACCATGCCCGGCTCGACGACGCCGTCGTCCTTGGGGGTCTCGCCCACGACGGCGTTCTTCAGCAGGTGCGTGAGCTCCCCGATGCGGGCCTCGTTCTTCCCCTGCTCCTCGCGGGCCGCGTGGTAGCCGCCGTTCTCCTTGAGATCGCCCTCGTCGCGAGCCGCGGCGATGCGCTCGGCGATCTCGGTGCGACGAGGCCCCTCGAGCTCGGCGAGCTCCGCGTTGAGGCGGTCGTAGGCGTCCTGGGTGAGCCAGGAACCAGTGGGCTGGCTGCTCATGCGAACACTCCTGAATCTTGACGCGGGCGACCGCTGCTCGCGACCGCCCGACACAGTTCACGGGGCACATGTTGCGCATGCGCCCCGTGTGCGGGTGATGATGACCGACGCGTTGTCGGTATCAGATCATCGTACAACGAATGCGACAGGCGTCTCCAGCATCCGTGCTCGTCGCGGGCGATCAGGCGGCGTCGCAGCCGACGACCTCGGCGCTGACGGCCTCTCCCTGCGTGTCGATGTCGACGGTCCGCACGACCTGCCGCTGGGATCCGGCGGGCACGTCGACCTCGCGGAACCCGACCTGCGCGCGCCCCTTGTTCAGGGCCTGGACCGTGCAGGTCACCGCCTCGTCGGGCTGACGTGTCAGCTGGAAGGTGAGCGAGATCGTGTTGTCGTCGACATGGTCGTAGCCCACGGTCTTCGCGCTCGCCGGCTGATCGGCGAAGCGCAGTCCCACGAAGACCAGCACGGCGAGGAAGACGATCGCGCCGACCACGTACAGCACCCGCGCGGTGCGTCGGGGCACGAGCGGCCCGCCGTAGCGGGCGAGCATCGGATCGGTCGGTCCCGAGTCGGTGCTCGAGGTGCGCGGGGACATGGGGCCATCCTCCCAGATGCTCCCTGGACCGCAGCTCCGTCGTCCGGCGTCGCGCACGACCCGGACGGAGGTCACATCGCGCGGGGGAGGGGCCCGCCGTCCCCACCTGACCACCAGGCGGGTGGCGTATTCTCGACGGGTCCAGACGACTGTCCGAACCGCGATCCTGTGAAGGGGACGTTGTGCCCGAGGTACTGCCGGAGAAGGGCGACCAGCTGCGCCTGGTCGCCGTCCATGCCCATCCCGACGACGAGTCGAGCAAGGGAGCGGGGTCGATGGCCAGGTACGTGCGCGAGGGCGCGCAGGTCACCGTCATCACCTGCACCGGCGGTGAGCGCGGCGACATCCTGAACCCGCAGCTCGCGGGCGACGAGACCATCCTCGCGGACATGCCCGCCGTGCGCCGCACGGAGATGGCCGCCGCCCAGCGGGTGCTGGGTGTGGACCACGAGTGGCTGGGCTTCGTGGACTCGGGACTGCCGGAGGGCGAGCCGAAGCCGGAGCTCCCCGAGGGGTGCTTCGCACTGGTGCCCGTCGAGGAGGCAGCGCGCCCCCTCGTGGAGGCGATCCGCAGGCTGCGTCCGCACGTGCTGACGACGTACGACGAGAACGGCGGGTACCCCCACCCCGACCACATCCAGGCCCACCGGGTGAGCGTGCACGCCTTCGAGATGGCCGCTGACCCCGAGTACGCCCCCGAGCTCGGGGAGCCCTGGGAGGTCTCGAAGCTGTACTACATCAACGGTTTCTCCCGCTCGCGCTTCACCGGGATCGCGACCTTCCTGCGCGACCGCGGCACGCCGGACGAGGAGCTCGAGGCGATGGCGGAGCGTTTCCCCGCGGGCACCGATCGCCTGGTGACCACGCGCGTGGACATCAGCGACCAGCTCGAGGTGCGCGACGCCGCTCTGCGCGCCCACGCGACTCAGGTGGACCCGCTCGGCTTCTTCTTCCACATCCCCAACGACGTGCTGCGGGAGTCGCGCTTCGCGACCGACGACTACGAGCTGAGGACCTCTCGCATCGGCGTCACGCTGCCAGAGACCGACCTGTTCGCGGGTCTGCGATGAACGGGGGCGTGATGACCGTGCTCGCCGCGGGTGTGCCGCTGGGCGGTGCCGTGCTCGCCGACCCCTCCGACGGGGACATGACCTCGACCTCGGTCACCCCGGGCAACGGCGCCTTCATCGTCATGTTCCTGCTGGCGGTGGCGGTCGTTCTGCTGGCGGTGGACATGACGCGCCGCGTGCGCAGGATCCAGGCCAAGGGGCGCGCCGAGGAGCATCTGGCGCAGGAGGAGACGCCGGAGGAGGACGGTGGCGAGACCGCCGACGGGCCCTCCTCGGCAGGGTCGGACACCGGCGAGAGGAACGATGCCACCGCGGGCGACGCCTCGTCTGACGACACAGGTGACGCCCAGGCGCCCTCGGACCGGGCCGAAGGTTCCTCGTCGGCAGATCCGAGCGGCGAGCGGGACCCCCGCGGCGAGAGCTGAGCACCGCCCGCGGCCGGGGCGGTCGCACGCCCTGGTGGGCGGAACCTCCGGCCGCCGGCCGCCGGGCCGCCGGTCCGCGCCCGCTGGCGGGTCAGATCACCGCGATCGCGACCGCCACGAAGTGGCAGGCGAAGCCGGCGATCGTGAGCGCGTGGAAGATCTCGTGGTACCCGAACCAGGCGGGTGAGGGGTCCGGGCGCTTGAGTCCGTAGACGAGCGCGCCCAGGGTGTAGGCGAGCCCTCCGGCGAGGATCAGCGAGACCACGCCCCAGCCACCGCCGTCGAGCATCTGCGGCATGTAGAAGATCGCGACCCAGCCCAGGGCGACGTAGGCGGGGACGTAGAGCCAACGCGGCGCTCCGGTCCAGAAGACCCGGAAGCCGACGCCGATCAGAGCCCCGGTCCAGCAGATGATCAGCAGCGTCACGGCAGAGCGCGGCGACAGCAGCGAGGCCGCGATCGGCGTGTAGGTGCCGGCGATGATCAGGAAGATGTTCGCGTGGTCGAAGCGGCGCAGCATGAGCGTGTGCTCGGTGCGCCAGGTGCCGCGGTGGTAGGTCGCGCTGATGCCGAACAGCAGGCAGGCGGTGAGCACGAAGACCGCGCAGGCCAGCCGCGTCGCGAGATCCTGGCCGAGCGCCACTAGGGCAAGGCCTGCGATCAGGGCGGTGGGGAAGGCGATCAGGTGCAGCACTCCCCGCAGACGGGGCTTGGGCAGTCGCAGTCCCAGCACCTTCGCGCGCGCGGCCATCTGGCGGGTCAGCGAGCGCGGGGCGAACGGATGGGTCGCCGCGGTGGGGATATCTCCGTCCTCGAGGGAGAGCCCCACCTGGTGATCGGGACGCGGCTCCGCGGTGGGATCGTCGGGCTCGGCCGGGGTGATCGGGCGCCGGGCCGCCTGCGACGCGCTGTCGTGGTCGGTCCCGGCGTCGTGTCGGCGGTGTGGTGCGAGGGCCATGCCGCGACTGTAACCTACGGTGCCGTAAGGAGACAGGTCCCGGACTGTGGTGGTGCTGTGAAGAGCGGCCGCGCCGATGCGGCATCACACGCCCACGTGTCCGATAATGAGACGTCCGCCGGGAGCGCAGGCGCTGTTCCGCAGCGCCACGGAGCCCCGGCGGAGGGCCGAAGGAACCCAGTCGAGCGAGGAGGGCCAGCCCGTGGACGATGACGGCGTCCTCTACCGCGTCTATGCGAAGCGCCTGGTCAAGGAGCTCGAGGCGTACCAACTGCCCCAGCACCTCGGCGTCATCGTGGACGGCAACCGGCGCTGGGCGAAGGCATCCGGCATCACCACCGCCGAAGGCCACCGCCAGGGCGGCGAGAAGATCACCGAGTTCCTCACCTGGTGCGAGGAGCTCGGCATCCCCCTGGTGACCGTCTGGATGCTCTCGACGGACAACCTCCGCCGCGGCCCCGAGGAGCTCGCCCTGCTCTTCGAGATCATCGCCGAGACCGTCGAGTCGATCGCCGGCGCCGGCTACACGGTGCGGCTGGCGGGATCCGTCGAGTCGCTCCCGGAGGCGACACGCGAGCGCGTGCGGCACGTGCAGGAGCGATCCCGTCCCTCGAAGTCCCTCACCGTGAACGTCGCGATCGGCTACGGCGGCCGCGAGGAAATCGTCGACGCCGTGCGCGAACTCGTGCGGGACCTCGGTGCCGAAGGGCGCACGCCCGACGAGATTGCCGAGGCCATCTCCATGGAGGGGATCGGCGAGCACCTCTACACCCGCGGCCAGCCGGACCCCGATCTGATCATCCGCTCCTCGGGCGAGCAGCGGCTCTCGGGGTTCCTGATGTGGCAGTCCGCCCACTCCGAGTTCTGGTTCTGCGAGACCTACTGGCCGTGCTTCCGCCGGGTCGACCTGCTGCGCGCGCTGCGCGACTACTGCCAGCGCGAACGGCGCTACGGCGCCTGAGAGCGGGACGTCCGCCAGGGCCGGAGCCCCACGAGGGTCGGGGTGGTGGCCGCGGCCGAGATCGGGGCCGAGTTCGTGGTCGCGGGAAGGCTGCGGACGGGCCCGGTTGGAGGCCGGCCGGGGCCTCGCGGCGAACCCTCGGTGACGGTCCGGTGAACCCTCCGGCGCTGCAGGCGCGCCGGGCGCGTCGTGTCATGGATCACCTGCGGACGCGGAGTAGGTTCGCGGCAAGCGCTCCGATCGGGCCGCGTCCCACCTTCCCCTCCGAGGGCCGCGGCTGACCGCACGGAGCTGAGCACGGACGGAGGCACCCGATGACCGAGACCACCACGACTGCCACCACGGACCGTTCCCTCGACGCCGCGACGGGAGGTGGTCGGCTCGGGCACGGGGAGGACCACGACCCGCGAACGGGCGACGTGCCCCGAACGGGTGATGCGCCTCGAACGGGTGCAGGGGGAGCCGGAGGCGCTGACGCCGACACCCCGGCTCTCGGCAGCGAGGAGATCACAGGGTCCAGCACGGCCACCGGCCTGCTGGACCCTTCCGTTTCCCCGACGACCGCTCCCGGGGTGACATCGGCCGACGGAGCGCCCGTCGCCGTGGTGCGCTCCCTCGAGCCCGGCGGTGCCCAGGAGGCCCTTCCTGATCTCGAAGTGGGAACGCTGACCTACGTGCTGGACACCTCCGTGCTGCTGTCCGACCCGCAGGCGCTCGTGCGCTTCGCCGAGCACGACATCGTGCTGCCGATCGTGGTGATCACCGAGCTCGAGTCCAAGCGTCACCATCCGGACCTGGGCTTCTTCGCCCGCCAGGCCCTGCGGATCCTCGACGACCTGCGGGATCGCTACGGGAACCTCTCGGTGCCCCTGCCCATCGGGGAGGACGGCGGGCACGTGCACGTCGAGCTCAACCACTCCTCGGACCGGTCCCTGCCCGACGGGTTCCGGCTGGGTGACAACGACACCCGCATCCTCGCGGTCGCCAAGAACCTCCAGCTCGAGGGCAAGAGCATCGTGCTGGTCTCCAAGGACCTGCCGATGCGCATCAAGGCCTCGGCCTGCGGGATCCACGCGGAGGAGTACCGCGCCGAGCTCGCCCGCGACCGCGGGTACACGGGAATGGTCTCGGCGGCGACCGGGGAGGAGGAGATGTCGGCCCTGTACGACGGGAACGACGTGGAGGTCCCCGACGTCTCCCACCGTCCCGTCCACACCGGCGTCACCCTCACCAGCCCGCGCGGCAGCGCGCTGGGGAGAGTGACCCGTGATGGTCAGGTGCGGCTGGTGCCGGGGGACCAGAGCGTGTTCGGCGTCCACGGTCGCAGCGCCGAGCAGCGGGTCGCGATCGACCTGCTCATGGACGAGTCCATCGGCATCGTCTCGCTCGGGGGCCGGGCCGGCACCGGCAAGAGTGCGCTCGCCCTGTGCGCGGGACTCGAGGCGGTCCTGGAGAAGCGCACCCAGCGCAAGATCATGGTGTTCCGACCGCTCTACGCGGTGGGCGGTCAGGAGCTGGGCTTCCTCCCCGGTGACCAGGGCGAGAAGATGGGGCCCTGGGGCGAGGCGGTGTTCGACACCCTGGGCTCGATGGTCAGCCAGAACGTCATCGACGAGGTGCTCAGCCGCGGCATGCTCGAGGTGCTGCCGCTGACCCACATCCGCGGACGCTCCCTGCACGACGCCTTCGTGATCGTCGACGAGGCCCAGTCCATGGAGCGCAACGTCCTGCTGACCATGCTCTCCAGGATCGGGCAGAAATCCCGCGTGGTGCTCACCCACGACGTGGCCCAGCGCGACAACCTCCGGGTGGGCCGGTACGACGGCATCGCGAGCGTGGTCGAGGCGCTCAAGGGAAGCGAGCTGTTCGCGCACATGACGCTCCAGCGCTCGGAGCGCTCGAAGGTCGCCGAGCTCGTCACCCATGTGCTGGATGCGCCGGTGGTCTGAGGGAGCGGGCACGCCTCGGGTTGGGCTCGATGAGGCGGGCTCATCTCCGCGAGGGCTGGGCTCGCACGGGCTTCGGAGGGACTAATAGCGCATCATCTGCCATATATGGCAGATGATGCGCTATTAGTCCCTTCCAGGCCCGGACCCTTCGACCGGCGGGCGACCCGCCCGCGCCGGCCGACAGGCCCCGCTGGCGGGCTCAGTCCGCCGGCCGCCCGGTCAGGCCTTCGGCGAGGTCATCGAGAGCACGTCGAGGGCGGAGTCCAGCTGCTCCTCGGTGAGCTCGCCGCGCTCGACGAAGCCGAGCGCGATCGTCGCCTCGCGCACCGAGACCTGCTCCTTGACCGCGTGCTTGGCGATCTTCGCCGCGTTCTCGTAGCCGATCAGCTTGTTCAGCGGGGTGACGATCGAGGGGGAGGCCTCCGCGTAGAAGCGGGCCTTCTCCTCGTTGGCGCTGAGGCCGTCGATCGTCTTGTCGGCCAGCACGGTGCCGGCGCTCGCGAGCAGGCGGATCGACTCCAGCAGGCTCGTACCCATCAGCGGGATCTGCACGTTCAGCTCGAAGGAGCCCTGCGCGCCACCCCAGGCCACGGAGGCGTCGTTGCCGATCACCTTCGCGCACACCTGCAGCACGGCCTCGGGGATCACGGGGTTCACCTTGCCCGGCATGATCGACGAACCGGGCTGCAGGTCAGGGATCGCGATCTCGCCGAGCCCGGTGTTCGGGCCCGAGCCCATCCAACGCAGGTCGTTGCAGACCTTCGTCAGGGAGACGGCGATCGTGCGCAGTGCGCCCGACATCTCCACCAGACCGTCGCGCGCGGACTGCGCCTCGAAGTGGTCGCGGGCCTCGGTGAGTGGCAGGTCGGTCTGCTCGGCGAGGTTCGCGATGACCTTCTGCGGGAAACCGGTGGGAGTGTTGATGCCGGTGCCGACGGCGGTGCCGCCCTGGGGGACCTCGGCGGTCCGGGGGAGTGCGGCCTGGACGCGCTCGATGCCGTAGCGGATCTGCGCCGCGTAGCCGCCGAACTCCTGGCCGAGGGTCACCGGGGTCGCGTCCATCAGGTGCGTGCGGCCGGACTTCACCACGTCCTTCCACTCCGTCGCCTTCGCCTCCAGGGACGTGGCGAGGTGGTCGAGGGAAGGCAGCAGGGTGCGCACGACGGACTGGGTGGCCGCCACGTGCACCGAGGTCGGGAAGACGTCGTTGGAGGACTGCGAGGCGTTGACGTGGTCGTTGGGGTGGACCTTCTGGTCCGACGCCGCCGACGCGATCGTCGCGAGCACCTCGTTCATGTTCATGTTCGAGCTGGTGCCCGAGCCGGTCTGGTACGTGTCGATCGGGAACTGGTCGTCGTGCTCGCCGGCGATGACCTCGTCGGCCGCGGCGATGATGGCATCGGAGACGGCCTGGTCCAGGACGCCCAGCTCGGCATTCGCCCGTGCCGCTGCCTTCTTGACCTGGGCGAGCGCGTGGATGTGCGCGGGCTCGAGCCCCTGGCCGGAGATCGGGAAGTTCTCGACGGCGCGCTGGGTCTGGGCGCCGTAGAGGGCGTCGACGGGGACCCGCACCTCGCCCATGGTGTCGTGCTCGATGCGGTACTCGGTCTGGGTCATGGAGGAACTCCTTCGTTCGTTCGATGTGGTCGATATGGCCCGAGGGGATGCTCGGACCGTATCGGACGGAGAGGGTGCTCAGGGGAGGGACGAGGCGCCGCTCACGAGGGTCGGCTCGTCGACCCGAGCTCGTCGTTCCACGGCGGGTCGGCGCCAGGACGGGAGACCGTGATGGCGGCGAGAGCCGCAGCCTCCTCGAGGACCTGCCGCAGATCGTCGGGATCCATCGCGGCCAGGGCCTCGCGCCGGGCCGCCCCCAGCAGGTCACGGGAGGCCAGCGCATGGAGGATCCCGGCCGAATAGGTGTCGCCGGCACCCACGGTGTCGGCGACGTCGACCCGCACGGGGGCGATCTCGATCCGCCCGGCGGCACCGAATCCGACGGCGCCCTCGCCGCCCCGGGTCATCGCGACCACGCTCGGGCCGAGATCGCGCCAGGAGGCGGCGACGTCCTCGACGTCATCGGTCCCGTACAGCCAGGCGATGTCCTCGTCGCTGGACTTGACGATGTCGCAGCGGGAGATCAGGTCCTCCACCACGGGCCGCACGCGGGCGGGATCCCCCATCAGGTCCGGCCGCGCATTGGGGTCGTAGCTCAGGATGGCGCTCGGGCGGCAGCGATCCAGGACCTCGGCGACGACGGCGCTGCCCGGTGCGAGGACGGCCGCGATCGAGGAGGTGTGCACGGCATCGAGCTGCTCGGGGAGGCCGCGAGGGTCGGGGTCCCAGGCCAGGTCGAAGGTGTACTGCGCGGAGCCGTCGGCATCGATCGTGGCGCGCGCGGTCGACGTCGGGGTGTCGTCGAGGCTGCCGGCGGTGAGATGGACCCGTGAGGACTCGACGTGCTCGCGGATCGCACGGCCGCGATCATCGCGGCCGATGCGGGTGAGCAGGTGCGAGACGTGCCCGAGTCTGCCGAGCGTGACGGCGACGTTCATGGGGGAGCCGCCGGGGTACTCGGCGGGCTCCTGTCCTGGGCGCACGACGATGTCCGTCAGCGCTTCTCCGACGGTGAGGAAAGTGGCCTTCACGGCATAGATCTTGGCATTTTTCGTGGCCCGGGGCGAACACGGGGACAATGCCAACATGGCGACTTCCGAGGACCCCCACGAGGCCACCGCTGCGCGGGAGCCTGCCGCTGCGCCCACCGGGCAGCGGAAGCGCTCGCCGTACGCGATGAGCAAGGGCGATGCCTCGGCGCGCAACATCGCATGGGCGCTGGGCCTCACCCTCGGCTGCGTCGGTCTGGCCGGGGTGATCTTCTTCGGGGTGGGGCGCACGGTGGACCGTGAGGTCCCCGAGACCTCCCGCCTCGACGTCGGCGCGAGCGCCCAGCGCGCGCAGGAGCAGGCGCCGTTCACCGTCGCGGAACCGGCGCTGGGCAAGGACTGGGCCCCGCGCGCGGCGGACTACGAGGCGGGGGAGCGACCGACCTGGACCCTGCGCTACACCGCGCCGTCGAACTCCCTGGTGACCCTGGTCGAGTCCGAGGAGGTCAGCGCTGCCGACCTCTCCACGGCGATGCCGGGCGCCCGGACCGACGGCGAGACCACCATCGAGGGCGTGGAGTGCCAGAAGCTGTCGGCCGATGGCGAGCAGAGCGGGATCAGCTGCCAGGACGAGGACTGGGGTCTGATCATCCACGGCAAGACCGACGAGAAGGAGCTCGCCTCCGCAGCAAAGGCCGCTATCGGCAGCATCCAGGACGGGGCGGCAGGCGCGAAGCGCTGAGAAGCGCTGAGGAGCGCTGAGACCCCGGGCCGGGAGCTAAGGCCCCGGCCAGCCCGTCACGCGGATTCAGCGTCGGGCCTGCACGGCCTCCTCGAGCTTGGTGCGTGCGCCGTCCAGCCACTGCTGGCAGCGCCGGGCGAGCATCTCGCCCCTCTCCCACAGCGCGATCGACTCCTCGAGGCCTCCCTGCCCCGATTCCAGGTGCCGCACGACCTCGACGAGCTGATCGCGGGCGGCCTCGTAGCTGAGAGCGGCGATGTCCTCGGGCAGCTCCTGGGGGCCGGGCTGGTCGGCGTCCCCCGAGCCGGCCTGCGCCGACTCCCCGGTCCGGCCGCCCGTGGCTGGCGGATCCTCGGGGCCGTCGTGCTCGGGATCCTCGGCGGGCGTGGACTTCGATGCTGCGTTCATGGCGTCTCCGTTGCGTCGGTGAGGGTCGTGATGTCCGGGGGTGTGTAGGGATCGTTCTCGGTGCGCACGGATCCGAAGCGGCCACCGGCGACGCGCACGGACAGGGCGGTGTCGACGGGTGCCGCCTCCGGGGTGCGCACGATGGTGCCGTCGGCCGTCTGCACCACGGCGTAGCCGCGCTCGAGGGTGGCCAGCGGGCTCAGGGCGCGGACCTGGCGGCCCAGGTGCGCCGTCTCGTCGCGGGCGCGATCCAGGCGGGAGCCGATCAGCGTGCGTGCGAGCGCGATCCGCGAGCGGACCTCCTCGACGGGGGCGGTGAGGATGGAGGTCGGCTGCTCGAGGACGGGCCGCGAGCGGAACGCATCGAGGTTCGCCTGCTCGCGCTCGAGGCGGGTCCGCACGGCCGAGCGGAGGCGGGTGCGCCCGAGCTCGAGCTGCTCGATCTCGGCCTGGATGTCGGGCACCACGCGCTTGGCGGCGTCCGTGGGGGTCGAGGCGCGGACGTCGGCCGCGAGGTCCACCAGCGGGGTGTCGACCTCGTGGCCGATCGCCGAGACGATCGGCGTGACGGCGCCCGCCACCAGGCGCACCAGCTGCTCGTCGCTGAAGGGCAGGAGGTCCTCGAGGGAGCCACCACCGCGGGAGATGATGATGACGTCGACGTCCTCGCTCTCATCGAGTTCGGTGAGTGCCCTGGAGACCTCCCGCACGGCCTTCTGTCCCTGCACGGCCACCTCGCGGATGGCGAACTCGACGGCGGGCCAGCGCCTGCGGGCGTTGACCACGACGTCCTTCTCCGCCGCGGACTCGCGCCCGCAGATCAGGCCCACGGTGCGGGGCAGGAACGGCGGCTCCTGCTTGCGGGAGGAGTCGAAGAGTCCTTCGTCGGCCAGGCTGCGCTTGAGCTGCTCGAGCTGGGCCAGGAGCTCCCCGAGACCGACCGGGCGGATCTCGCTCGCCTCCAGCTGGAGGCTGCCGCGCTTGGTCCAGAACGTCGGCTTGGCGTGGACGACCACGCGCGCGCCCGGCACCAGCTCTACCGTCATGGAGCGCAGCACGTGCTCGCGGATGGGCACCGAGAAGGACATGTCGACCTCGGTGTCCCGCAGCGTCATGAAGGCGAGCCCGCTGCCGGGGCGTCGGTTCAGCTGGACCATCTGACCCTCGACCCAGATCGGCGACATGCGCGCCACGTACTCGCCGACCTTCACCGAGAGCTGGCGCAGCGGCCAGGGGTTCTCCGGGGTGGTCTCCGCGGCGGTGGCGGCCATCGGCGGACGCGCGGGGGTCTCGGTCATGGGGTCCACTCTGGCACGTCCCGCCGACGATCGAGCGACGACGGCGGTGGTGGGGGAGGACGTCGGCATGGGGAGGAGCCGGCTGAGGGGAGGGGCCATCGGGGGCGCGGCCAGATCCCGTTATCATCCCTGCCTGTGATTGACAGCACACGCGGTTCGGGTGGACTCTTTCCGACACCGTTCCTGCCCGACGCCATCGGCCCAGGGCTCCCCAGCTCACAGAGAGGCGGCCCATGAGCGTTCTGCGGCGCAAGAGCATCGAGACGGTCCTGCATCAGGACGAGGACGAGGACCACGCGCACCTCAAGAAGAACCTCGGGGTCAAGGACCTCGTCGGCTTCGGGATCGGCATCGTCATCGGCACGGGCATCTTCACCCTCACGGGACTCCAGGCGAAGGAGAACGCCGGCCCCGCCGTGATGATCTCCTTCGTGATCGCGGGCGTCGTCGCTCTTCTTGCCGCTCTCTGCTACGCCGAGCTGGCCTCCGCCGTGCCCACGGCCGGCAGCTCCTACACCTACGCCTACTCCACGATCGGCGAGATCTTCGCCTGGATCATCGCCTGGGACCTGATCCTCGAGTTCGCCCTCGGCGCGGCGGTGGTCTCACGCGGCTGGTCCGGGTACGTCGCCGGTGTCTTCGACCTGCCACCGAAGTGGTTCGCCGAGGAGGGGTCGGTCGTCAACGTCGGCGCGATCTTCATCGCGGTGCTGCTGGGCGTGGTCGCGATCCGCGGCATCCGCGAGTCCAAGTGGGTGACCAACGGCCTCGTGGTCATCAAGGTCCTGGTGTGCGTCTTCGTGATCGCCGTCGGGATGTTCTACATCAAGACCGACAACCTGGTGCCGTTCATCCCGCCGGCCCAGCCCTCCGAGGGCACGGGGTCGACCCTCACCTCGCCGCTGTGGCAGGCCGTCACGGGCATCGAGCCCTCGACCTACGGGGTCGCGGGCGTGTTCGTCGCCGCCGCGGTGGTCTTCTTCGCCTACTCCGGCTTCGAGGCCGTCGCCAACCTCGGCGAGGAGACCAAGAAGCCCGCCCGTGACATGCCGATGGGCCTGCTGGGCACGCTCGCGATCTGCACCGTGCTGTACGTGGGCGTCTGCCTCGTGGTCACCGGCATGGTCGAGTACCCCAAGCTCTCCGAGGGCGATGCCGTCGCCGACGTCTTCGATGCCGTGGGCCTGTCCTGGGTGGGGATCCTCGTGGGTATCGCCGCCGTCGCCGGCCTCAGCTCCGTGATCCTCGTGGACATCGTGGCGATGGGCAGGATCGGCTTCGCCCTCTCGCGCGACGGTCTGCTGCCGCCCGCGTTCGCCCGTGTCCACCCGAGCTGGGGGACGCCGGTGCTGATGACGAGCCTGACCGTCGGCGCGGTGGCCCTGCTCGCGGGGCTCGTGCCCATCTCGGTGCTCGCCGAGATGGTCAGCATCGGGACACTGTTCGCCTTCGTGGTCGTCGCGATCGCCGTCGTCGTGCTGCGCCGCACCGACCCCGACATGAAGAGGCCCTTCCGTACGCCGCTGGTGCCGGTGCTGCCGATCATCAGCGTGCTCGCCTGCGCCGGACTGATGTCGAGCCTGGCCGTGGAGACCTGGCTGCGCTTCCTGGGCTGGCTGGCCCTGGGCCTGATCGTCTACGGACTCTACGGCTACCGGCACTCCCGGGTGGGTCGCGCCGGCCGTACGGAGGTCAGGACGGAGGCCTCCCGATGAGCATCCTCGTCGGCTTCGGCCCCGACACCCGCAGCGGCTCCGGGCTCCGACTCGCGGCCGCCCTGGCGCGCTCGCTCGGGGAGCCGCTCGTGCTGTGCTGCGTCATCCACGACGCCTTCGGGTCGCCGACCCTGCGGGACTTCTCCGGGGTGGACGACGACTGGCGCCGCGAGCTCACCGGGATGGCCCGGGAGACCCTCGCCCGGGCCCGCGAACAGCTGCCCGAGGACCTCGAGGTCGAGACCGTGCAGCGCGTCGGCCGCTCGGTCCCGCAGATCCTCGATCAGGAGGCCAGGGCACGCGGTGCCCGGATGCTGGTGGTCGGGTCCTCCGACGGCGTCGTCGGGCGGATCGGGCTGGGCAGCACGAGCGATCGCCTCGTGCACAGCGCCCACGTGCCGATCGCCCTCGCCCCGCGCGGCTTCGACCCCGAGTCCGAAGGCGTCTCACGGCTGGTCCTCGCGGTGGACCCGACCGATCGGGACGCCGCCCTGGTGCCCGGTGTCGCACGAGCACTGGATGCGACCGAGGCCGCGCTGACCATCGTCACCTTCGCGGTGCGCGGAGGGTCCCGCAGTGCCTTCTCCGCCTTCCGGGAGGGCGAGTACTACGCGCAGTGGCGCCAGGACGTCGTGCGCACGCAGGGACGCATCCTCGATGACGTGCGCGACCTGAGCCCCAGCACCTCCGGCACGGCCGGGTCCGTGGTCGAAGGTCCGCGATGGTCCGCCGCCGTCTCGGGGTTCGACTGGCAGCAGGGCGACATGCTCGTGATCGGGTCCAGCACCCATGCGAGCGTCACCCGCGTGTTCCTGGGCTCCACGGCCGCCCGCATCCTGCGGCATTCGCCCGTCCCCGTCCTCGTCCTGCCGCGCGGTCGCGAGATCACGCGCGAGCGGAAGCCCAAGGTCGGGAAGGACAGGAAGGGCAGGAAGCACGCCAAGGATTCCTAGGACCCCGGCCGGGTGGACCCGCTCGAGGGTCAGCCGGCGCTGCGCTCGCTGCCGCCGGCGGGCCCGGGGGCGCGATCCCCGCGCGCGAGGTCGGCGATCTGGTCCTCGTCGAGGCTGCGTGCGCGTCGCGTCAGCTGGTCGACCTCCTCGACCTTCCGGGAGGTCAGTTCCATCTCCTCGAACTTCCGTGCCGTCACCATGACGCGGGACTGCAGGGAGCCGACGGCCTCGTTGTACGCCGCGACCGTGGAATCCAGCGAGCGGCCCAGCTTGCCCAGGTGCCCGGCGAGGGTTCCCAGGCGGTGGTGCAGCTCCCTGCCCGCCTCCAGCACGCTGCGGGCGTCGCGGTTCAGGGAGTCGGTGCGCCAGGTGTGGGCGACGGTGCGCAGCAGCGCCACCAGGGTGGCGGGGGAGGCGATGACGACGTCGCTCGTGAAGGCGTGCTCGAGCAGGCCCGTGTCGGATTCCAGGGCGGCGGCGAGCACGCCGTCGCTGGGCACGAACATGACGGTGAACTCGGGGGTGTCGCCGAGCGCCGCCCAGTAGCTCTTCGAGCCCAGGCGGTCCACGTGCCCGCGCAGCGCCTTCGCGTGGGCTGCGCGCCGCATCCGGCCCCGCTGGGGATCGGGCTCCTCGATCGCATCGAGGTAGGCCTCCATCGGGGCCTTCGCATCGACCACCACGGTGCGACCGCCGCTCAGCCGCACCACCATGTCCGGACGCTGGCCGGCCTCGCCGTCGGCCGCGCGACCGGCGTGCTGCTCGGTGAAGTCCACGTGCTCGAGCATCCCCGCGGCCTCGACGATCCGCCGCAGCTGCACCTCGCCCCACCGGCCCCGCGCGGTCGGCGCGCGCAGGGCGGCGGTGAGGGCGTGGGTGCCGCGGTCCAGATCCTTCGTGCGGTTCTGGAGCTCCTCGAGATGCGTGCGCAGGGCGCCGTCGGATCGGGCGCGGGCGGTCTCGGAGCGCGCCACGTGCTGCTCGAGCTGGGACAGGGCCTGGCTGATCGGAGCCAGGGTGCTGCGCAGGTCGGCGTCCCTCGCGGCCTCCAGTGCCTGGCGCTGCGCCTCACGCTGCTCCGCCTCGCGCTCGAGCTGATGGTGTGCGGGGTCGCTCGCGCCGACGGTGCGGGAGGTCGCACGCGGGGAGCGCATGGCGAGGTAGGTGCCGAACGCCCCGAGGGCGACGCCGACGAGAAGGACGAGGATCACGGTGACGGTGTCCATGCGACCAGCACACCACGGCGGTGGGACGAACGACGGGCGCCGCGCCCGCCGGGGGATCGGGTCGGGCGCCGGTGTGTCATCGGCTCAGACCCCGGCGGGAGCCCCTGCCGCTGTCTCGCGGGCGGCACGGACCTCGTCCATGTGGTCGCTCGCCCAGGTGCGCAGCACCTCGAGGGGCTCGAGCAGGGTGCGGCCCAGCGAGGAGAGCTCGTACTCGACGCGTGGTGGGACCTCGGCGTAGACGGTGCGCACGACCAGCCCGTCGGCCTCGAGGCTGCGCAGGGTCTGGGTGAGCATCTTCTGGCTGATGCCCTCGATGCGCCGGGAGATCTGCGAGAAGCGCAGGGGGCCCTCCTCGAGGGTGCCGATGATCAGCACGGTCCAGCGGTCGCCGATGCGGTCGAGCAGCTGACGGGAGGGACAGACCCGGTAGGGGTCGTAGACCGGGGGAGCGGACATCGTGATCCTCGTTCTCGTGTGCCGGGGCGTTGTCGTCCAGTGGGGCCGAGGGGCCGGTTACCGCAAGGTGCCTACTTCCCCTGAGTGCCTAGGTTACCTATGGTGACCATAGTGGGTGCGGAACACAAGTCGCACCGAACGCGCGCTCGGCGACGAGCGCCACGAACGAAGGACGCGCCGCGTCCGGGAGGAGAAACCATGGCCCGCATCATCGTCCTCGGAGGCACCGGCTACGCCGGCGGTCACATCGTCGAGGAGGCCGCACGTCGCGGACACGACGTGGTCTCGGCGAGCCGGACGGCCCCCGAGTCCCTTCCCGAGGGTGTCTCGCACCGGGCGGGGGACCTGCGCGACGCCGATTACCTCGCCGGCCTCCTGAAGGGTGCGGACGTGGTCGTCGCGACCAGCTCGCCGCGCGGCGAGCTCGCCGAGGAAGGGGTGCTGCGCGCGGCCTACGGGCAGCTCGCGCAGCTGGCCCAGGAGCGCGGTGTGCGGCTGGGCGTGATCGGCGGGGCAGGGTCCCTGCACGTGAGCGAGGGCGGCCCGCTGCTCGTGGACACCCCGGACTTCCCCGATGCCTTCCAGGTCGAGGCGCGCGAGCTCAACGCCGTGCTCGGTGACCTGCGCCAGTCCGGGCAGGCGCTGGACTGGTTCTTCCTCAGCCCGGCCGCCGGGTTCGGTGGCTTCGCACCGGGGGAACGCACCGGGGCCTACCGCGTGGGCGGGGACCTCCTGCTCGCCGACGAGAACGGCGAGTCCTTCATCTCCGGCGCGGACCTCGCGATCGCCGTGGTCGACGAGATCGAGGAGCCCCGACACCGGCGCGCCCGCTTCACCGTCGCCTACTGAGGCGCGCTCACTGCGGCCTCGCGCCGACGGGAAAATAGTCGGCCGACATGCCGAGCGCCCCGCACCACCCATCGGCGGTGCGGGGCGCTCGCCGTCCCGACGACGCGGGACGAGAAACCTGATGAAGGGGAGCAGAGCCGAATCGTCGGCCCGACCTCCCCATCCGGGATCAGGCCTTCGCGCGAACCCTCTTGACCTTCTTCGAGCCGGAGCCGCTGACCAGGAGCGCGATGGCGATCGCCACCAGCCAGCTGTCCTTGGCGATCGGGGTGCCGGCCTCGGACGGGCGGATGCCGTCCTCGGCGGTCAGCTCCGGGGTGCGCAGGTACATCGAGAACATGCTCCCCGAGAAGGCTCCGAGCGCGAGCCCCGCGACGCGGGTGGGCACGATCGGCAGCAGCAGGGAGGAGCCGACAGCGATCTCCCCGAGGCTGAGGAACCAGCCGAACTGCTTGGGGGAGAGCTCGCCGAGGGCCGGGACGCCCTTGGCCGCCATCTGCTGGAGACCGGCCGCGGCCTCCTCGGGCAGACCCAGCTTGCCGATGCCGCTGTTGAGGATGAAGGCGCCCGGGACGGCGCGCAGGACCGTGTTGCTGAGGCTGAATGCCATGGGTGCTCCTTGAAGAGGCGGTATGCGGACGACACGAGCCTAGCGACTCGCGCGCCACCCGGGGCACGCCGCTCGCAGGGTGCTCTCGCCCACGACCGCACCCTGCGGCGCGCGAGCGGGGCCGAGGGAACGTAGACTCGCCTGCCGTGGCTCTCACCATCGGAATCGTCGGACTGCCCAACGTCGGCAAGTCCACCCTGTTCAATGCCCTCACCCGCGCGGAGGTCCTCGCGGCGAACTACCCGTTCGCCACGATCGACCCCAATGTCGGCGTGGTGCCCCTTCCCGACCCTCGACTGGGCCGGCTCGCCGAGATGTTCTCGAGCGAGAAGGAGGTCCCCGCGACCGTCTCCTTCGTGGACATCGCCGGGATCGTCAAGGGCGCCAGCGAAGGCGAGGGGCTGGGCAACAAGTTCCTGGCCAATATCCGCGAGGCGGATGCGATCTGCCAGGTCACCCGCGCCTTCTCCGATCCCGACGTGATCCGCGCCGAGGGCTCCGAGGGGCCGTCGGGCGACATGGAGACGATCACCACCGAGCTGATCCTCGCCGACCTCCAGACCCTCGAGAACGCGCGCCCGCGCATCGAGAAGGAGGTCAAGCGCAAGGTGACCGAGGCCGGTGTGCTCGAGGCGATGGACCAGGCGACCGCGTTGCTGGAGACCGGCAAGACCCTGTTCCAGGGTGCCGAAGCCGCCGGCATCGACACCACCCAGCTGCGCGAGCTGCAGCTGATGACCGCCAAGCCCTTCATCTACGTGTTCAACACCGACGAGGAGGGCCTGGCCGACGCCGCCTCCCAACAGGCGCTGCGCAACCTCGTCGCCCCGGCCGAGGCCATCTTCCTGGACGCCAAGTTCGAGGCCGAGCTCGCCGAGCTCGACCCCGAGGAGGCCACCGAGATGCTCGAGAGCACCGGCCAGGAGGAGTCGGGCCTGGACCAGCTCGCCCGCGTCGGCTTCTCCACGCTGGGCCTGCAGACCTACCTCACCGCCGGTCCCAAGGAATCCCGCGCCTGGACGATCCCGCAGGGCGCGACCGCCCCGCAGGCCGCCGGCGTCATCCACACCGACTTCGAGCGCGGCTTCATCAAGGCCGAAATCGTCAGCTACGACCACCTCATGGAGGCCGGTGGCATGCAGGAGGCCAAGTCCCACGGCTGGGTCCGCATGGAGGGCAAGGACTACGTGATGGCCGACGGCGACGTGGTGGAGTTCCGGTTTAACGTCTAGCGTTAATGACGGGTCGCGTTATAGACTCGCCTCGTGATCAGATCGTTCGGAGCAAGGACACCGAGCGCATCTGGCATGAGCAGTACGTCAAGCGCGTCGATCGCACCGTGCAGCGAGCGACCCTGCGGAAGCTCGAGCTGATCCATGCCGCGAGGGACGTCGAGGACCTCCGGATCCCGCCCGGGAACCGACTGGAGCGGCTCGTCGGCGACCGCCGTGGACAGCACAGCATCCGCGTGAACGCGCAATGGCGTCTCTGCTTCGTCTGGAGAGATGGAGGTGCAGAAGATGTCGAACTCGTCGACTACCACTGAGGCCGATCGGATCGAACCGATCCATCCGGGGGAGATCCTGATGGAGGACTTCATCGAGGGCTTCGGGATCACGCAGAACAAGCTCGCCGTGTCCATCGGGGTTCCGCCGCGGCGGATCAACGAGATCGTGCACGGCAAGCGGGGCATCACCGCCGATACGGCGATCCGTCTGGCGCGCTACTTCGGGACGTCCGAGGAGTTCTGGATGAACCTGCAGTCGAACTACGAGCTGCGCCTCGAGCGCCGGGCGTTGCGTGACAAGGTCGCTGCGATCACACCCCTGGCCGTCGCGTGACCGTCGCTGCGTGGGTTGCTGAGCCGGACCAGCAGGTGCCCGATGATGTCGCACGACTACTTGCCACGGTGCCCGAATGGTTTGGACAGCCGGGATCCAACGCGGAGTACATTGCGGCCGCACGCTGCAAGGAGACATGGACAGTTCGCGACGCTGACGGCCTAGTCGTCGGTGTCACTCTGATCGATCGTCACTTCCCGCATGTCACCGAGGTGCACCTCACCGTCGTCGACCGAGCGGTTCATGGTTCCGGTGTCGGCACGGCGATGCTCAGAGCTATCGAATCCGATGCGGTTCACCGAGGTGTCCGTCTGTTGGAAGTGAAGACGCTCGGGGCCTCACATCCGGACGCCGGGTACGCGCGCACGCGTCACTTCTACGAGAAACGCGGGTTCCTGGCGCTTGAGGAGACCGACCTCTGGGGAGGGGACACCCCATGCCTGATCATGGTGAAGCCACTCGGTGAATCTGGGGTCGCGTCGCACTGAGAGACGTCGACACCAGAGGTTGATCCGTACCGGAACTCAGTGGAGTCCCGGTTCAACGTCTAGGGCGCGTCTCCTATTTTCGTAACCAGGCCACGACCGCGCAGAGGACCACGCAGGCTCGGTAGGAGATGGCGTGCTTG
>NZ_QFKX01000010.1 GCF_003130585.1 Brachybacterium endophyticum
CAGCTCCATGATCCGGCCGGAGATGTGCGGCTCGAGCGCCGCGTAGTCGTAATCGAGATCGGGAAGCGTGTACTCCGCCATGAGGTTCATCCCTTCCATTCGAGGTCGCGGGGACGCTGGGCGAACCCCGCCTTCACCTCCATCCTGCCACGACCTCGCTGCCCGTGGCCCGGCTGGTTCACACGGCGCGAACACCCGGCGTCGCAGGTCGCGGGGGATCACAGGTTCCGCGCACCCGAGAACCTGTCCGCATCGTCGCAGGCATAGCGGAGCAGCGGCCACGTGTCCGCCCGCAGGGCCACAATGGTGCGATGGTCACGGCACACGGGAGGGCCGCCGCTCCGGACGGCGCCCGTCGCGAGGACGACGGGAACGGCGACGCCTCGAGGCAGGGCTCCGTCCCCGCGCGCTTCTCCCCCGCCACCCGCGCGTGGTTCGAGGAGTCCTTCAGCGCTCCCACCCCTGCACAGGACGGGGCGTGGGAGTCCATCGGCCGGGACCAGGACACGCTCGTCGTCGCTCCGACCGGCTCCGGCAAGACCCTCGCCGCTTTCCTCTCCGCGATCGACGATCTCGCCTTCGCTCCCTCCCGCGAGCCCGCTGCACCCGAGGGCCCCACGCGCACGACCCCGGCGCGCGACGCGCCGGCGCGTACCTCCGTCCTCTACGTCTCGCCGCTGAAGGCACTCGGGGTCGACGTCGAACGCAATCTCACCTCGCCCCTGGTGGGGACGATGCGCGCCGCCCAGCGACTGGGCATCGAGCACCGCGAGCTGCGGGTCGGCGTGCGCACCGGGGACACCCCTCAGGCCGAACGCCGCCGCCTGCTCGCCCAGCCGCCGGACATCCTCATCACCACGCCCGAGTCGCTGTTCCTGATGCTCTCCTCGAACGCGCGGGAGACCCTCACCGGGGTGCGCACCGTGATCCTCGACGAGGTCCACGCCGTCGCCGGCACCAAGCGCGGCGTGCACCTGGCCCTCTCCCTCGCCCGGCTGGACGCGATGCTCGAGCAGCCCGCCCAGCGCATCGGCCTCTCGGCGACCGTCGAACCGGTCGACGAGGTCGCCGCGTTCCTCACCGGCACGGGCCGCGGCCGCGAGGTGGGCGTGGTGCGCCCCCCGTCGTCCAAGAGCTGGGACCTCTCCGTGCGCCTCCCGGTGCCGGACCTGTCGGCGATCGAACCCCCGGCCGATGCGGTGGACGAGGACGACGTCTCGGGGACCATCTGGCCGCACGTCGAGCGCGCCGTGCTCGCCGAGGTTCTCGCCCACCGCTCGACGATCGTGTTCACGAACTCCCGGCGGCAGGCGGAGCGCCTGACCTCGAAGCTGAACACGTTGCACCGCCGTCAGCTGACCGGTGACGCGGCCGCCCACGCGCTGGGAGCCGACGGCCCCTCCGACCTGGTCGCCGGTCCCGGTGCCGGCGCGGCCGGCGGCGAGCAGGAGACCGCCCGGGAGGACGTCGAGGACGTCGCCCGCGCCCATCACGGGTCGATGTCCAAGGACACCCGCGCGAGCATCGAGGACCAGCTGAAGTCCGGGCGCCTGCGCTGCGTGGTCGCGACCTCCTCCCTCGAGCTCGGCATCGACATGGGCGCGGTCGACCTCGTGATCCAGGTCGAGACGCCGTTCTCCGTCTCCAGCCTGCTGCAGCGGATCGGCCGCGCCGGCCATGACGTCGGCGCGGTCTCCCACGGCGTCATCCATCCCCTGCACGCGGCCGACATCGTGCGCGCGGCGGTCACGGTGCGTGAGGCCGTCGAGGGACGCATCGAGCCCCTCGCCGTCCCCCGCAACGCCCTGGATGTGCTGGCCCAGCAGACGCTCTCCGCGGCCCTCGCCGAGGACCTCGACGTCGAGGGCTGGTTCGACCTGGTGCGCACCGCCCACCCCTACCGCGCCCTGCCCCGCTCCGTCTTCGACCAGACCGTCGACCTGCTGGCCGGCCGCTACCCCTCCACCGCGTTCTCCGAGCTGCGCCCCCGCCTGGTGCACGACCACGAGGCGGGCACCCTGCAGGCGCGGCCGGGCTCCCAGCGCCTCGTCGTCACCAGCGGCGGCACCATCCCCGACCGCGGCCTCTACCCCGTCCACCTGGTCGCCGCCGAGGGCGACACCCAGCCGCGGAGGGTGGGCGAGCTCGACGAGGAGATGGTCTACGAGTCCCGGCGCGGCGACGTGATCACGCTGGGCACCTCCAGCTGGCGCATCGAGGAGATCACCGCGGACCGCGTCACCGTCTCCCCCGCCTTCGGACTGACCGGCCGCATCCCCTTCTGGCACGGCGACGGCGCGGGACGACCCGCGACCCTGGGCCGCGCCATCGCGACGGCCCAGTCCGAGCTCGCCGAGAAGCCCGCCGAGACCGCCCGCAGCGAGCTGGCGGGGCTCGGCCTCGACGAGAACGCCTCGAGCGCGCTGCTCGAGCACCTGGACGAGCAGAAGCAGGCCACCGGCATCGTCCCCGGCCCCGATCAACTCGTCGTCGAACGCTTCCTCGACGAGCTCGGTGACTGGCGCGTCGTGCTGCACTGCTCGCTCGGTCAGCGCATCACCGGCCCCTGGTCCCTCGCCGTCGGCGCCCGCGTCGAGGAGCGCTACGGGCTGGACGGGCAGGTGATGGCGGCCGACGACGGGATCGTGCTGCGCATCCCCCACGGGGAGGATCCGCCCGGGGCCGACCTCTTCGTCTTCACCCCCGAGGAGATCGATGAGGAGGTGCGGCGTCTGGTGGGATCCTCGGCCCTGTTCGCCGCCCGCTTCCGCGAGTGCGCCGCACGCGCCCTGCTGCTGCCGCGCCGGGACCCGCGTTCCCGGGCGCCCCTGTGGCAGCAGCGTCAGCGCGCCGCGCACCTGCTCGAGGTGGCCCGTCCCTACGCCCAGTTCCCGATCATGCTCGAGGCCGCCCGCGAGTGCCTGCAGGACGTCTACGACCTGCCCGCGCTCGTCGAGCTGATGCGCGGCATCGGGCAGCGGCGCGTGCAGGTGCGGGAGGTCGAGACCGAGTCCCCTTCGCCCTTCGCGCGGTCGCTGCTGTTCGGCTACCTCGCCCAGTTCATCTATGACACCGACGCCCCGCTGGCCGAGCGTCGCACCGCCGCGCTCGCCCTCGACCAGTCGCTGCTGGCCGAGCTGCTGGGCAGCGTCAGCCTGCGCGAGCTGCTCGACGCGGACGTGATCACCGAGGTCGAGGAGCGCGCGCAGGGGCTGACCACTGAGCGCGCCCTGCGCGGCACGGAGAACGCGGCCGACGCCCTGCGTCGTCTGGGCCCGCTCACGCACGCGGAGATCGCGGCGCGCTGCGGCGAGGGGGTCGAGCCCGAGGGGATCGTCCGCGAGCTCCTCGAGGCGCGTCGCGCGATCACGATGAGGATCGGCGGCCGCGAGTACCTGGCGGCCATCGAGGACGCCGGGCTGCTGCGCGACGCCCTCGGGGTCGCCCTGCCGCCTGGCATCGCCGAGGCCCACCTGGCGCCGGTTCCTCGCGCAGTCCCCGAGATCGTCTCTCGGTGGGCCCGCAGCCACGGGCCCTTCACCCCCGCCCAGCTGATCAACGCTTTCGGCCTCGCTCCAGGGGTCGCGCGCAGCGCCCTCGAGCAGCTCACGGCCGAGCGGGTCCTCCAGCAGGGCGAGTTCACGCCCGGCAGGGAGGGCGAGGAGTGGGTCGAGACCGAGATGCTGCGCCGCATCCGTCGGGCTTCGCTCGCCGCCTCCCGCAAGGACATCGCCCCCGTCTCCCACTCCGTCTATGCGCGGTTCCTGGGCGACTGGCAGCACCTGACGGGGCGGCGGGCCGACGGTCGACGGGCGCGCGCCGACTGGCGCGGCGGTGACGGCCTGCTGTCGGTGATCGACCAGCTCGCCGGCGTCTCGCTGCCGCTGTCCACCTGGGAGACCCAGGTGCTGCCGTCCCGTCTGCCGGACTTCACCCCTGCCATGCTCGATGCGGCCTTCGCGGCCGGGGAGGTGGCCTGGTCCGGGCACGGGCGGCTGGGATCCTCGGACGGCTGGGTTCGCCTGCACCTGGCCGACGCCCTCCCGCTCGGCCTCGACGCGGCCGCGCTCGAGACCGCCGCGGGCGAGCTCGCCGAGGGCTCCCTGCCCGCCCGGATCCTCGACCTGCTGCGCGGCACCCCCGGCGCGCTGCGCCACGCCGAGATCCTCACCGCCCTGGCCGATCAGCAGGACGGCGCCGCCGCCCCGCAGGACGTGCACGACGCGCTGTGGGAACTCGCCTTCGCCGGGCTGATCACCAACGACTCCTTCGAGGCGCTGCGCGGCTTCAGCCTGGGGCCGGCACCGAAGACCTCCTCGCGCGGGGCGCGTCGCTCCCGTCCCGTGAGCCGGCGCGGAGCGGCCCGGCTCTCGGCGGCGATGATGCGTCAGGGGGCATCGGATCCCTCGCAGCTGGTGACCGGTCCGATGGGAGCCGGTCGCTGGTCGGCCCTGCGCATCGAGCAGGTGGATGCCTCGGCCCGGGCGGCTGCCGTCGCGACCCTGCTGCTGGACCGCCACGGCGTGGTCACCCGCGGGGCGATGGACGTGGAGGACGTGCCCGGCTCCTTCGCCGCCGTCTACCGGGTGCTCTCGGCCCTCGAGGAGAACGGCACGTGCCGGCGCGGGTACTTCGTGGACGGCCTGGGCGCCTCCCAGTTCGCCCCGGTGGAGGGCGTGGACCGCCTGCGCGACCGCGAGAGCGAGGCCCAGACCTCCCGCGACGAGAACCAGCGCCTCGAGGAGTCCATCGCCCACGCACTCGCCGCGACGGACCCGGCGAACCCCTACGGCGCCGCCCTTCCCTGGCCGGCGCTCACCATCGCACCGCCCGAGGGCACGAACGTGCGGCCCGCCCGGCGCGCCGGCGCCCTCGTGGTGCTGCTGGACGGCCACGCGGCCGCCTTCGTGGACCGCGGGGGCAAGAGCCTGCTGTGGTGGGCGGACGATCCCTCGACGCCGCTGGTCGCCGAGCAGCTGGCCCGCGCCGTCGCCGAGGACTCCCGTCTGCCGCAGCTCCAGATCGAACGGATCAACGGCCATCCCCTCGATGCCGAGGACGTCCACGGGATCCTGGAGGCGCTGGTCGCCGCCGGCTGCTACCGCTCGCCGCGCTCGCTGCGGCTGCGCGCCGGAGGTCGCTGATGCCCGAGGGCGACACCGTCTTCCGGCAGTGCCGGATCCTCCACGAGGCACTGGCCGGGGGCACCATCACCGGCTGCGAACTGCGGGTGCCGCGTGCGGCGACCGCGGACCTTCGAGACTGGACGGTGCGCGAGGTGGTGCCGCGCGGGAAGCATCTGTTGCTGCGGGTGGACCCGCCCGGGATGACTGCGACGACGACGGCCGGGGCGACCACGGCGCCTCCGTCAGCGGAGCCCCTCACCCTGCACAACCACCTGATGATGGACGGCATCTGGCACGTCGACGGCGCGCCGCTGCGCTCGAGCGACACCAGCGCGAACCCCCGCGCGACCCACACGGCCCGCATCCTGCTGACCGCCCGGCACGCGGACGGACGGGAGGTGCGTGCCGTCGGCTACGACGTGAAGCAGGTCCGCCTCGTGCGCACGCGGGAGGAGGCCGAGCTCATCGGGCACCTCGGACCCGACCTGCTGGATCCGGACTGGTCCGAGGAGCACCGCGACCTCGCGCTCGCGAACCTGCGAGCCCGGCCCGAACGGCCCATCGGGCTGGCCCTGCTGGATCAGCGGAACCTCGCAGGGATCGGCAACATCTACCGCTGCGAGCTGTCGTTCCTGCACCGCCTGCACCCGGCCGCCCCGGTGAGCGCCGTGGCGGACCTGCCGGGCATGGTCGACCTCGCCCGTCGCCTGCTGCTGCTGAACACCTCCCGCGTCGTCCGGATCACCACGGGCGGGATGATGGGCCGCGACGGTGACCTGTGGGTGTACGGCCGCGCGGGCCGGCAGTGCCGCCGCTGTCGCACCAGGATCGAGCGCGGGGACCTGATCGAGCCAGAGATCGAGGGCAGCGAGGGCCGCGTGATCTTCGTGTGCCCTCACTGCCAGAGCGGTGGGCCGACGAGCCCGGGGGACCAGGGCGCCGGCGACCTGGGCACGGCCGGCCGCGACCCGGGCACCGGCCGAGGTCGGGGCCCGCACGGTCCGACTGGGCGGATGCGCCCCCGCACGCGCTGGCGGCCCTGAACCGGGGCCTGCGGCCTGGGGGTGCGACGCCTTTCTGCCCTCGACGGCCTCAGACCTCAGACCTCAGACCTCAGCGGCGACGGTCTCGAGGAACAGCCGGGCGACGGCCTCCTCCTGGGCGGCGAGGACGACGTCGATCCTGCGCCCGATCTCCGCGAGACCGTGCTCGGCGTCCTCCCCCGGTCCCCGTCGGCGGTCCACGATGGTCTGGCCGCGGGCCGGACCAGCCGAGGTCTCGACCCGCACGGGCAGGGAGCGGATGTCCATCAGCTCGGGGGCGACCAGTGAGCAGACGGCGCCGGCGTCGCCGATCCGGGCGACCTCGGGCCCGCCCGGCACGCCGTCCTCGTCGCGCAGCCAGAAGCCCAGCAGCTCTCCGAGCGCGGTGGTCAGCGGGTCGGTGCTGGCGGTCAGGTGGGCGACGGCGGCCTCGTCCAGACCCACGCGATCGAAGACGTCCAGGCCGTACATCCGCACGGGCAGCTCGCTCTCGAAGACGATGCGCGCGGCCTCGGGGTCGTGCCAGACGTTGAACTCCGCCACCGGTGTCGCGTTGCCGACCGCGGCGGATCCGCCCATCAGCACGATGCCCTCCAGCTGCGCGGCGACCTCCGGGTACATGCGCAGCAGCAGCGCGACGTTCGTCAGCGGCGCGAGGGCGACCAGCGTGAGCGGCTGCGCGGACTCCTCGATCGCCCGGCGGATCACCTCGATCGCGTGCAGCTCGGAGACCGGGCGTTCACTCGCCGGCAGCTCGATCCCCGCCAGGCCGTCGGCGCCGTGGGCGTGCGCGGCGTCGCGGGGCGATTCGAGCAGCGGCCGTGAGGCGCCGGCAGCGACGGGGATCTGCTGCGGGGCTCCGAGCGCGTCGAGCACCCGGCAGGTGTGCTCCACGACGCGGGGCAGCGGCACGTTGCCGTCCACGCAGGTGATCGCGCGGACATCGATCTCCGGGTGGCGGATGGCGAACATGATCGCCATCGCGTCGTCCACGCCGGTGTCGACGTCGAGGAGGATGTGGTGAGCGGGCATGTCCGTGCTGATCGTGGGTGTCACCGCGCGAGGAGTCCCTTCTCGATCATGCTGCGCCCGGCGTCGAGCACGGCCTCGTGCGCGTGCCGGGGTTCCCAGCCGAGCTCCTGCCGAGCCTTCTCGTGCGAGACCCGCCGCGCGTAGCCGAGGTCCGGTGCGATCTCCCGCATGGCCGGGGCGACGAGGGCACCGAGCTTCACGACCGCGTTCGGCAGGGTCCGCCGCGGGACCTTGCGGGCGGCCTCGCCGAGCTCCCGGCGCAGCAGCCGGGCGATCTCGGGGAGCTCGAGTGCGGGACCGTCGGCCAGCAGATAGCGCTGCCCGGCGGCGTCCGGCGTCCCCAGGGCCAGGACGTGAGCGCGCGCCACGTCCCGCACGTCCACGATCGGGAGGTAGACGTGCGGGGCGGCGGGGACATGGCCCTGCAGCATCGAGCGGATCACGTCGTTCGCGCCGCTCACCTGGTCGCCGATGACGGGCCCCATCACGGCGACGGGCAGCAGGGTGACGAGCTCGGGTCCCGTTCCCGCCTGGGCGACGTCGGTCCAGGCGGCACGCTCGGCGAGGGTCTTGCTGCGTCCGTAGGCGTCGGTCCCGGGGTCCTCGAGCACCGTCCAGTCGTCCTCGGTGAAGACGTGGTCCGTGTGCGGGTGCCCCCAGCCGACGGCGTGGAAGGCCGAGGTCATGACGACCCGCCGCACGCCTTCGGCGCGAGCGGCTCGCAGCACGCGCAGCGCGCCCTCGCGCGCCGGCCTGATCACCTCGTCCTCGTCCTCGACGTGCCCGGGCCGCACCGGGGAGGCGACGTGCAGGGCCCCGGTGACGTCGCGCATGGCCTCGGCCCAGCCGTCGTCGGAGGTGAGGTCGGCGGCGACGAACTCCAGATCGGCGTCCTCGGGCATCCCCGCCGCGACGAGGGCGGCGCGAACTTCCTGTTCGCGGGCAAGACTGCGCACGGTCGCGCGGACGCCGTGCCCCGTCTCCAGGAGCTGCAGGATGCAGTGGCCGCCGATCAGACCGGAACCTCCGGTCACCAGGACACGGGACGATGACATGGGGACTCCTGACGCGAAGCGGTGAGGGGCGCGGTGCGCACGGTCCGTCTGCAGCGACTCTAGCCGTGGGAGGGAGCGGCCGGGACGTCCCCTCGCGGCAGCACCGCCGGTCTCGAACAGCCGCGATGCTCGGTAGACTTCTCGGCGCCGGGATCGGCCCGAAGGGACGCTCGGCGCACGCCTCCATAGCTCAATGGATAGAGCAACGGCCTTCTAATCCGTAGGTTGCAGGTTCGAGTCCTGCTGGGGGCACTGAACAGCACAAATACTCCCTCTGGCTGTCGCCTACGTCGAAACGACGAGTTTATTCGACCAAGGTGCGTGCCTCACCGAAGTACGCCCAGATCAACGGTCGCCCCGTCACTCCGGGAACACGTATCGCTCCCCCGCCCCTGGCACGAAGGTGCCAGTCCTGGCTGCGGCGCCACTGTGACATGACCAGAAGGCATCCCCCTAGGCGCCGCCCCGCGTCCAGACGTCCGTCCCCTAGGATTCCAACATGAACACCGAGGCCGACGGGAGCGGGGACAGGGAGCAACGGAAACCCAATGTCCCAACGCCGCTTTGGCAAATCTCGACTAACAAACTTTACCCGAACTTGACGACGCCAACGTCTTTCAATCCAGGAATCGACTTATCGAAAATCATGGGCTCCTCAAGCCAGGCCATCGCTAGCCAGATTCTCCAGACCAGCCTACCTGATATTTCAAAGCTGTTCTCTGCGCAGCACCAACATCTGCTTGCTCAATTATCGCCCAACACACGGAGCATCATGAAAACCGTGTTCTCCAGTGAGGCGATCCGAAACTGGCAAACAGCGAGGCCATCTACAGCACGCGCAGACCGATCGGCACGGGACTTTCTAACCTCCCACGCCAAAACAGCAGAGGACACAAAGGGACTCCTAAAGGCAATCGCAGATATATCCGCCAAGCACGCCGACCATGAACCAATCTGGCGAGGACAAGGAAACGCTGATTGGCCTATCCGCTCCACGCTTTATCGCGCAGTTGCGGCGGGTGATTCAAAGAAGGTAGTCGAGGAGGACGACCTAGTCAGCGCTGAGGCGGAAATATTAAATTCTGCCAGCAAGTGGGGGCTGGCGCAGTACGAGTTCCCGGCGACCCCCCTTCATGCGCTTGCCGAACTCCAGCACGCCGGAGCCCCGACACGGCTACTAGATGTAACTCGGGATGCAGAGGTTGCCGCCTGGTTCGCAGTCGAGAACCCTGATCATGATGACTTCGACGGCCTGGTCATCGCTTGGGGGCAACGCCCCCGAATTAAACGGGGCGCCGTCGGAGGAGATCTGGCAAGCACCCTCTTAAACACAAACACCGGCCAGCTTCCCTGGCAAGATTGGGATGCCGAACAGCGCGTCCAAAGCGGATGGGGGACCGGCTCCCAGACGCACGTCTGGTTTCCTGAAACCCCAAATATTCGAATGCGAGTCCAAAGAGGCGGATTCATGATCGAATCCGCGCCGCTACTGCTCGACGGAATCGTCAAGACGATAAACGGGGAGCTTTCCGAGAGCACTGGGATAGAGCAGGATTGGCGCCGTACGGAGCTGGAGCTCGCCACCTCAATAATCGGATTACCATCCCGAACCGGTCGCGCTACCAAGCCTAATAATTCCGCGCTTGTCCCGATTTTTACGATCGTCATAAAGGCGCACGCGAAAAAGCCAGTGCGAGAATACCTAACTACGCGTGGGTTGACGCAAAAGACTATGTACCCAGACCTTTCAGGCCTGATTGCAGACTTACGAAGACGATTTCCAACCTAATTGCCCGTTTGGCAATTCAGCAAACAAATCACGGTCCGGTCATCGCTTCACGCCACCCATATTCACGAGGCGTACTCAAGTCCGGCGAGAGCTCCCTCTGGCTCAAGCCCGCGGTCCCAGTAGGCTCTGTGCGCGGTGTCACTCGTGTGCCCCATCACCCGCTCGATCAATCGAGGGTCCGTACCGCTGCTGATCAAGCGGTTCTCGACCGTCCGTCGAAGGGTGTGCACCGTCGCCCAGGGCAGGCCCGCACGGTCCAGAGTTCGCCGCACAGCTGAGGCCATGTTGTCCGGGTCAGGTCGCTTCCCACGCGGAGAGGTGAAGACCAACCAGGACCCTGCCGCCTCCGACTCCTCAGGACGGCACGCCCGACGCCGGTCAAGGAGCGTTCGAGCGCCTTGCGTCAGGGGGACCACCCGGACCTCCGGGCCAGTCTTCAACCCCGCTCGCCACTGCAGTCCCTCCCCCTGGATGCGGACCATCTGTCCTGCAAGCGTCAGGGTCTCGTCGGACACGTCGTCCCAACGAATGCTGATGAGCTCACTGATGCGCGCGCCCGTTTCCAGCGCAAGAAGGAGTGGGTCCGCGATGCCCTCCGACTTTGCCCTGTCGTCCGACGCAAGGAACTCCCGCAGGCCCGTCTCCTGCTCATGAGTCAGCGCATTGTCGACGAAGCGAGGCGCCCCGTTCGCATAGACCTTGGTGCCGCGAGGTGGTGCCGAAGGCAGAGTGAGCCCAGAAGCCGGGTCGATGTGGACCAGCCGGAGGGCGAGGGCTCGCGCTGTCGCCTTTCGCCACATCGCGCGGACGTGGCGCGTTGCGGAAGCGCCACCCGCTGCGGCGATGGCCACGAGTTCGTCGTGCAGGTCACCGGGCGTGAGGTCAGCAATGGGCGTCTTGATGATGTCCGTACGGTAGCGGTGTGTTCGTTCGCCCTCCTTCGGCTCCAGCGGCGGCCTCGGCGACGACGCCTACGACTCACCGGAGTACGGAGCCGCAAAGGCTGGCGTGCACCGATTCACCACCAGCCTGGCCGCGCGCACCGATGTGCGCGTCACGGCCGTGGTCCCCGGATGGATTGGGCTCGAGCGCGCCCAACGCGAGTGGGCGGTCTTGACTGCTCGACAGCAAAGAGACAAAGGCCCTCTCATTGCCCCCACCGACATTGCAACTGAGGTCGTCAGGTTGCTGCGCTTGGGCAAACCAGGCGAGGTCGTGAAGATGTTGCGTTAGGGCGTTCTGGTCACAACGACGAGAGGAGTCACCCGCCAAGGAAATCCTCGCCATATCTTATTGGGTCCATCAGCCGTCGGGACTAAACCGCAATGCCCTCCGGGGGTCGCACGGATATCTTGCGCAATCAGACACCGAAACAAGCGGGTTATATACCGGCTGCCAGCATTGTCGCAGCCGTACTCATTTCATTGTCATTGCGTGTCGTCAGAGCGTACAGCGCGTACCCGACCGGAGCGGCCTCCCACAAATGTCGGGCTTGGTCGCGCAAGCCAGGGTAAATGTGGCCGCCAGCACCAGCATAGGCCTCTAGAGCAACCTCCAACATGCCGTCGCCCGCGGTGCCGTACTGGGTGGCAAAATCCCTGGCCGGATCGTCGACTCGACCGGTGGTCCAATCCAGGACACCTGTAAATCTTCCACCCTCAGCCATGAGGATGTGAGCGGGGTAGATTTCTCCATGGGTCATGGTGGTCTTTCTTGGCCAACACGATTTGTCGGCCAACCAGTTCTCCCACGATTCTCGCATTGCAGGGGCAACGGCGAACTCTTGCTGAACTCTGCTGATATCCGCGCGCCACTCCTCGCGGACTTGATCAGGGGTGCGAGTTTCGACGCCAGCGGCAGCCGCGCGAGTGGATGTGATCGAGTGCAGTTGGGCCAGGAGCTGTCCCAGGCGGACAGCGTAGTCTGGGCTGGCTGGGTCCATATGCCAGACCGGGTCTCCCGCTGCGGACAGTGTCAGTCCCGGAGCTCCGGGCAAAGCCGGGTAAGCGATCAGATCGGGGCACCACAATCGCCAATTCGGAACCGCAACATTTACGGTCGCCAGAACGGGGGCGACCAAATTGAGGACTCTTGCCTCCTCGGCCATCGCTTCGGCGACGTCACGTCGACGGGGCTGGCGCAACACCCAGCGGAGACCCTCAGTGTCTTCGGCGATGACCACGCGGTAGTCGAGGCCAGCGTCGTTGATGGTGGCGGTTTCGCGACGCAGATGTAGGTCATGCGAGCGGGCCAGGGCTAACGCGTCCTCGATCGTGTTCATGAGGACATACTGTCACTCTGAGCGTGATAGCACATGGTCTTTATGAAGAGTCTGCGTCGCCCCTCCCCTGCCCCGTTGGCCGTTGCCGGTCGGGAAGGAACGAGAGTCGAGCTCCGCTGAGTGGATGCGCGGCAGTTGGAGACGGGAACAAGTCTACAAATTTCGTTGTGCTGGATTCGCGAGGTTCGCAGCCCGCCGGCGTCTTCCACGAGGAGCAGTAGGCTGAGAGTCTAGGATGGATCAGTTCTCGGAGAGTCGGGCGTAGATCACGGTGTTGTCGAGGTGGTGCCCGTTCTTGCCGAGGTCGCCGCCGCAGGTAATCAGTCGCAGTTCGGGTCCGTCTGTTCTTCCGTAGACGTCGAGGGTGGGAAATTCGTCCTTAGGGTAGCGGGCCGAGTCGTAGACCTCAAACGTGGCGAGGCTGCCGTCCTTGCGTTTGACCTCAATATTGTCGCCGGTTTTGAGGCCGCCGAGTTCAAAGAACACGGAGGGTTCGTTGTGCCAGGTCACGTGACCTTCGATGACTGCTGGGCCGATTTCACCGGGCGTGGGTGAGCCGGCGTACCACGCCGGTTGATTGGCTCGCTCCCCGCGTGGAGCAAGGAGCCCTCCATCTTCACCGAGGCCGATGGGAAAGAGCTTCTCATCGAGATCGATCGACGGGATCCGCAGTTCCGTGGGGTCCTCTGCTGCTATCGGCTCCGCACCGCCAGGAGCTCCCTTTTTGCGGCTGGATTGTTGCGTTGGGCTGCTCGCGTCTGTACTTGGAGTTGCCAACGTTTTTGTGGATTCTGGACGATTTTCGGACGTGGATCCCCCACTGTCAGAGGCGCCCGCGTTGGTGCGGAGTCCTGGTTCAGGGGGCTGTCCGACTTGGCTAACCAGGGCGAACACGACAAGCGCGGCACCGACGAGAGCGAGAGCCGCCAGGGCGACGACCATCAGCCGACGGCTGCCGCCCTGGCGGGATGATCCCTGAGGGGTCACGTCACTTCTTGGCGTGGCGACGGCGCAGCGCAATCGCGCCCGCGCCCGCGGCAGCGAGCAACCCGCCGCCGGCAATCATGGCGCCGCTGTTCTCGATGCCGGCCGTGGTGCCGTCACCGGTCTCAGCTCCTCCTTCGGGCATGCCAGACATCTGGCTCATCTCAAGGGCACCGCAGGCGGCCGGATCAGTCGCCTCCGAGGGCAGCGATTCGTCCAGATCGGACTTCACCTTGCCGTCGTACTCCCCGCTGCCATTGTGATCGACACCGTGGACAACAACCACGCCATCGCCGGCGGCGAGGTCTGCCGCCACGTCATCACTGACCTTGAAAGACCGCTCGTACGAGCTGTTCCCCGTGGGGAAGCGGTCGACAGCGAGGCCGCTATCGGGACTGGTGTCTCCCTCTGTGGTGAGGGAGGAGGCGATCATGCCGTAGTCATCCATGGCGTCGGAGACTTGGATGGCGCCGTTCTCACCGCTGCCCTCCATGTTCGGATCAGGACACTCGTTTTTGCCCCCGACGTGAATGTGCTGAGCATGGGGGGACTCGTCCAGCAGACCAGACGTATTCATCTTCACGGTGACGTCGTTTCCATTCACTGTGACCCACGCGGTGCCAGACGCGCCCGAGTCGTTTAGTTCCGTCAGGTTGGCCTCAAGCGTCGTGCTGTCAGAGCCTTCGGCCACTGCAGCACCGGAGGTACCGAACAGTCCGAGCGCGGCCGTGGCCGCGAACAGGGGGAGAATTCGCTTCGTTGTCGTGCGCATCGTGACTCCTTCGTCGGAACACCGGACGACCGTGCAGTCGTCGGGGACGGTGTCGCGTCGTGGTTCGGAACCGCAACTCTGCTAGATGGTGTGATCTGTCGCACACTTGGGTGTGTGCCGTGGAACGGGATAGGAGGGCCGCGCAAGTCTCCGCCACTAGGTGCGGTGCCCCTCCCCCTACCGGCCACCCGAGTACACGCCAAATGATCTTCAGCGGACAGTTGGCACTGTGATCCGCGCGCCCTCGTTCATCGCGGACTCGTGCGCACAGATTCCCGGGAGGGTCCACTCGGCGGCGCGCACGCTGTCGATCCGGGATCGTCGTCCTTCGGTGATTGCATCCAAGAATTCGTCGACCAGGTACGGGTGTGATCCGCCGTGTCCAGCGCCGACTCTCACCGGATCGCTCATGCCGGGAAGCTGGACCACGGTCTCGTGGACGAATGGGCGAAGCTCCGCAGTGAGGGACTCCAGGTAATCGGGTGGCTCGACGACTTTGACCGCCGTCCGGTTCCCGCGTCCACCTTCGGCGGGACCGCTCATCGTGTGCACGAGCATCGGACCCTCTTGGTCGGTGGGCCACTCCAGCCCCATCCTGCTGCCGTAGAGCCAGAAGCCTTCGATGTATTCACGTGCCGTGCGGAAGAAGGACATCTGAACCTCGGCGATGACATCGCTGCCCCTGAGGCGGAAGGCACCGATCTCCGTCGGGAACGGGTTGTCAAAGCCGCCGGCAGTGCGGGTTGCCTCGTCGAGGTGTCCCGACCCGTGAGCCGTGACGCTCTCGACGCTGGTGCCGAGAAGGTCCAGCGCCGGGGACAGGGCGTGCGTGGCATAGTGCATCGGGGGAAACCCCTGCCAGTAGCTAGGAAATCCGTCGAGGTTCTGAATATGCGCCCCGCGATAGAAGGTCAGGTCCCCGAGGGCTTCCTCGCGGTGAAGGGCAGACGCCCAGCGGTACTCGCGCCCGTAAACCGAGGTCTCCATCATCATGTAGCGCTTGCCCGTGCGCCGCTCGACCTCGATCAGGCGCTCGAGATCCTCCCGCGTGGTCGCGGCGGGCACCGCGCAGGCACAATGCTTGCCAGCCTCCAGAACTTGGATGGCGAAATCGGCATGGAATGGCACTGGGGCGAGGATGTGGACGGCGTCGATGCGGTCATCCCGAAGCGCTTCATCGATGCCGCGATACCCGCTGCCCACGCCGAACTTGGCGGCGACCTCCGCTCGTCTCGCGTCATCGGGCTCCACGAGGACGACGTGTGAGACGTACGGGTGGCTGAGGTAGATCGGGACGAACTCCTGCCCGAATCCGAGCCCGAGCACCGCGATGCGCAACCCTGTGTCGGCAGGAGTGTTCATGACGGATCGACCTCCTGCTCTTCTCCTCTGAGGAACTGGACGGGCTGGGTCGCGAATGTTGCGACATCCGCGCGGGCGGCGGCGCCCTCTGGTGAGGCGAGCATTCTGTTCATGGCGTCTTGGTCCTCGGTACAAAGGTCTGCGACGAGGATCCACGGCGAGGGATCTCTGGGATCGTCGTCGAGCCAGTGCAGTCTCCACCGGCGAAGCCCCTTCATCTTCTTTGCCAGGGGGATATGGTGCTCGAGGTAGTGGTGCCGGAACGCTATGGGGTCCGGAGGCATCGGGTAGAGAATTGTCATTCGGTACATCGGTTCAGCTCCTGGTATTCGGATCGGATTTCTCCGTACCCACCGGAAGCGGAATGCGGACGAATCGGCGCATGTGTTCGACCATGGAGTGCTCCGTGGGGAGGCGTTCCATGCTTGAGGCACCGAGGAAGCCATCGATACCGGGAACATCGTGCAGGATCTCTTCAGCCTCCTCCGGTCCGTGGATGGGGCCGCCATGGCAGATCACGAGCGGGTCTGCGCGTTCGTCACGGGACGCTTGGGCGATGTCGGTAATGGCTGCCTTGCAATCGTCCAGGCTCCGGGCCGTCTGAGCCCCGATCATCCCTGCTGTCGTCAGCCCCATGTGCGCCACGAGTACGTCCGCGCCGGCCTGGGTCATGGTGCGGGCCTCTTGGGGGTTGGAGACGTAGGTCGCGGTGAACAGGTCGAGCTCACGAGCCGCCGCGATCATCGAGGCTTCCTTGTAAAAACCCAATCCGGTCTCCTCCAGGTTCGCGCGGATCATTCCGTCGAACAGACAGACCGTCGGGTAGTTCTGCACCCCGGAGAATCCCACGTCCTTGATCTCACGAAGGAAGCGGGGCATGGTTCGGAAGGGGTCGGTCCCGCAGACGCCTGCGACCACAGGGATCGTCTCGACCACTGGCAGGATCTCGGCCCCCATGTCCATCATGATCTGGTTGGCGTCCCCGTAGGGCATCAGGCCCGCCATCGAGCTCCGTCCTGCCATGCGGAACTTGCCCGAGTTGTAGACGACGATGAAATCAAGACCCGCCGCCTCGGCACACTTGGCGCTGAGCCCGATTCCTGCGCCACCGCCGATGATGGGGCGCCCTGATGCGACTTTGGCGCGCAGCTGATCGATGATGTCGGTCCGTGTACTCACAGATTGCCTTTCATTGTGCGGTGACGTCTGCGAACGACGTGGCGAGGAGCTCCGCGAATCGGGAGTCCTCGATAGTGAGGTCGTGGACATGAAGGCGTGTCGGCTCTCCTAGCTCGGCGCGCAGAGTGTCGATGAAAGCGGCATCGGCCGCGGGATCGTGGAAAGGCCCGCCTGGACCGGAGATTTGGGAGAGCCCTCGGGCTGGGACCTCTATCGAGACTGCGCCCTGCGAGGCATTGGCGTGGTCGGCCATTGTCCGTGCGAGCTCCTCGTTCTCGGTCGGGCTGGTGCGCATGAGTGTGACGTTCGGATTGTGTGCCATGAACTGCCGGCCGATCAGATGTTCCGGGACCGTGTTTATCGGGCCGAAGTTCACGACATCGAGCGCGCCCGGGCTCATCACCTGGCCGATCCCGCGCCGGCCTGCCGCAGTGAGCCGATCAGCGCCCGCGGAGCAGACGCCGCCGACGAGCTCGTCCGCGAGCTCGGTGGTGGTGACATCGATGATCGCGTCGATAGCCCCGTCGCCGATCATCGCCTCCATGCCGGCACCACCGACACCGGTCGCGTGGAAGACCAGTGCCTCCCAGCCCTCGGCCTCCACATGTGCCCGCACGGCGGATACGCAGCGCGTGGTGATGCCAAACATCGTTAGCGCGACCCGGCGTCTGTGGGCATGGTTAGTGGCGACGGGCGCTCCGTTGACCATGCCCGCTATGGCGTCAACGGCCCGAGCGAGCATTCCGCTCGAAACTGTGTTGAGTCCTTCTATATCGACAACTGGGTACATCATCGTGAGATCCCGCGCGGCGACGTACGGGCGGGTGTCACCTGCCGCGATGGTGCTCACCAACATTTTCGGGAGCCCGATAGGAAGGCTCTCGACGAGCCGCGCCATTACATATCCGGCGTTGGAGCCGCCGACCATCAGCACGCCCGCGACGCGCTCGGTCCGGACGAGGTCTGCGACGAGTTGACTGGCACCGTCCGCCATCGCCTGGACCGCCATATTGCGATCGCGAGAGGAGGCCAGTTCCGCGATCGTCGCTCCTGCGGTGCGGGCAACGCTCTCCCGCGAAACGTCAGGTACGATCCCGGGTTTTCCGAGCACCCCGACGTCGATCAGGAGAGGGCGGACTCCGGTTGCTTTGAACCGCGCCCGCATCGCGCCGTATTCGGCGGCCTTGGTGTCGAGTGACCCCACAAGGGCAACGACGGGTCTCGGCGTCATGTCGTCCTCATTTCACGGCGCCTAGAGAGAGTCCGTTGACCAGTCGCCGCTGCGCGAAGAGAAAAACAATTAGCAACGGTAGAGCGGTGAGGACCGCGAGCGCCATCAACGTGTTCCAGTTCGCGGAATATTGGGAGTTCTGCTGGGCGAGGAGCCCGCTCACTGGCAGGACAGTGCCTTCGGGCAGGAAGTTTATCGCATACACGAACTCTCCCCACGCCGTAATGAAGATGATCGCGCCCACGGTGAAGATGCCGTTGGCCAGCATGGGGATCGTCAATCGGAAGAATGTCTGCACCGAGCTCGCCCCGTCGATGCGTGCCGCCTCGTACAACACGTTCGGGATAGCGAGGACGAAGGGACGCAGGACGATGATCGCGTAGGGCAGCAGTAGAGCGAGGTCGGCAAGGATCAGCCCGGGAAGCGTCCCGATGACGTGCCAGTTGGCGAGGACGCTGAACAAAGGAATCACGGTCATCGGCTGTGGCACCATCTGAAGTATCAGGAGGAGTGCCAATCCGATGGTCGCCACCCGGTTCCACAGCGGATGCGCGTGTCGGGAGAGCGCATAGGCTGCGGGGACACCGATCGCGAGGACCAGAGCGGTCACGCTGATCGTGATCTGCAACGATGTGAGGATCGCGCCGAACCCATCGTTGATGACCGCTCGGAAGGTCTCGAGGGTGGGACGAAAGAAGATCGAGTTCGGGTTCTTAAGGACCGCGTTGTTCGTTTTGAACGCTGTCAGGATGACCCAGACGAGCGGGAGGAGGTAGGCGAGACCGAGGGTGGCAGCAAGGACGGTGAATACGCGCTTCAGCGGCCGAGGGGTGATCATGAGGTCTCCTCGTTCTTTATGGTGCGAACGTAGGGTACGGCGAAGGCGAGCACGACCACCATGGAGACCACCGCGATTGTTGCTCCGGTAGACATGTCGAAGTTGGTGAACGCTGTGTAGTAAGACAGCACGGGCAAGGTGTTGGTGGACGTTCCAGGCCCGCCTTGGGTCATCACATAGAAGAAGTCGAATGATCGGAAGGCGTAGAGCACTGTGATGACTG
This sequence comes from Brachybacterium endophyticum, assembly GCF_003130585.1. Classification (GTDB taxonomy): domain Bacteria; phylum Actinomycetota; class Actinomycetes; order Actinomycetales; family Dermabacteraceae; genus Brachybacterium; species Brachybacterium endophyticum. The sequence goes on from NZ_QFKX01000010.1 coordinate 18,916, forward strand.
CGAGGATCCACAGCGTAGGTCGCATCAGAGGCAGAATTATTCTCCAGCGCGTCGTCCAGAAGCCTGCGCCATCGATGGCTGCGGCTTCGATGAGTTCCGGGTTCACCGCGAGGAGGCCGCCGCGCATGATCAGGATCGAGAACGGGAGAGACGCCCAGGCGACCACCGCTGAGACGCTCCACAGCGCGAGGGCCGGGTCGCTCAGCCAGTTCACGGGCGAAATGCCGAGGAGGCCGAGGATGGCGTTGAGCGTGCCGGTGTCGTCGAGGAGGAAGCGCCACACGCTGCCGCTGACGAGTGGCGGCAGCGCCCACACGAAGACGAGGATGCCGAGCACGGCGGACGCGGTGCGCCCGGTTGTCGAGAGGACGGTGGCTGCGATGAATCCGAGCACCAGGTTGGAGATCACCAGGATCGCGCATAGCCCTATTGTGCGGAGAATCGCCTTCCAGGTCTCGAAGTCTCCGAGGACGTCGACGAAGTTACGGAGCCCGACGAAAGACCAGTTTCCGACGATCTCGGCGGGGCCGACCTCGCTGAGGGACATCTGTACGAGGACGAAAAGAGGCCAGAGGGCGAACGCCGCCAGAATCACCACCGCAGGCAGCAGGTATCCGATCGGTTGGGCGCGAAGCAGCGGCAAGAGTCGTCGACGGCCCGGGCGGCGAGCTCCGGTGTGGTGGTGAGGCGTATCCGTCAGCACGAGCCACCCCCGTCCGCCCGCGCAGCGGCGATCTCGTTGACCGCGCTGCTCGCGCCTTCGTCGCCGGAGAGCTGCCCGGAAATCACGCCGCTTACAGCTTCGCCGAGTGCTCGCTGCATGTCAGCCGTTCGTTCGTTGTCGGGCCACCGCGCCTGGTGACGGGCGGCCTCAACGAAGGGCGCGACGTCGGCGTCACCTGCGAGCTGGTCGGAGGAGGCGACGTCGGCGCGCACGGGAATGGACCCAGCGACTGTATTTACGGCGCGGGCTCCAGGAGCGGACAGGAATGCAGATTCGATGAAGCTCCACGCGAGATCGGGGTACTTTGTCTGGGCGCCGATGGCGATTCCTTCTCCTCCGGGGTATACCTTACTTTTCCCGCCGTCGGATGCGGGGTATCGAGCTGTTTGAATGGCGAACCCCGAATCGCGGGCGTTGCCCAGATTCCAGTTTCCGTTCAGGGCGAAGGCATAGCGCCCGGTCATAAATTGCTGCCAGGCATCGGTCTGCGACCACGTGGCGGTGGCCTGTGGCAGCCAGCCCTTGTCCCGCCATCGGGCAAGGCGTCGGAAGGCGTCCTCCACGGCGGCCCCGTGAAAGTTGCAGTAGTCGATGCCGAGGCCAAGTAGCTGGGGAGCGAACAGCCATGCCCCTTCAACGTCCGGTGAGCCGGCCATGGCGAGCGGTTCGAAGGCACCCTTCTCACTCACCTTCTGCATGGCGCTTTCGAGCTCGGAGAGCGTGCTCGGCACTGTTTCCACCCCCGAGTCCGCGAGGGCATCGCTGTGGGCGTACATGCCGATGAGGTTTGTGTAGGGAAGCAGGTTGAAGACGCGTCCCTCGTTGCGCCAGGCCGTGGCCTCTGGGAACTGGTCATTGTCCTGAAAGGACTCCCACTGCTCGGTGATGTCCTTCAAGACGCCCGCGGCACGCAGGACGGGGAAGTCAACCACGATGTTGTTCATCAGCAGATCGGGTCCGTTGCCGATCGAGACAGATGCGAGCAATTTTTGCGCTTGTTGGTCGCCCACCACGTCGATGAGAGCGATCCGTGTCTTAGGGTGTTTCGCCTCGAAACGTCGCACTTCGTCCTCGAGCCACGTCTTCTGCTGGTCTTGGTAGTAGTGCCACATCCGCAAAGTGGTCACGCCGTTGCTGTCTGTCCCGGCCGGCGCGCTCTGAAGGGCACAGCTGCTGCTCCCAAGGGAGAGCAGCGAGGTCACTGCCGCGCCCTGAAGTGCCGTGCGTCGCCGCATGGGAGCTCACCGTCCTAGTGCTTGTCGTCTTGGGCTGCTGAAGCGGTGAGGCGCGAGCGACCGCGTGACCCGAATCATAATGGCGAGCGTAGACGTCTTTATGGCGACCGTCAATGGAAGTCTGATGAACGGCTAGAGTGGGACTTTCGGCGTCGCCGCCAGGGACGACGCTCATCATCCGCCCGCCGTCCCTAGGGGAACTCGATGTCGATGGGTCACGATGCGCCAGCGCAGGCTCGGCCGCCCGCCACTTTCGAACGTAGCGGCGAGGTACTCGCGCACCTCCGTGCACGAGGCTGCAGCACGATCGGTCAGCTCGCTGCGGATCTCGGCGTCGCCCGCTCGACCGTCCGCCAACGGCTCCTCCATCTCGCCTCCGGGGGCCTGATCGAGGACGGTCCTGCCATATCCGGTAACCGAGGCCGCCCGGCACAGCTCGTCAGCTTCGCATCGAGCCAACACCTGGTCCTGGCCCTGCATGTGGGCCTCACCGGCTCACGCGTGGCAATTGCGGACCTGGACGGCGTGATCATCGAAGAGCGCCTAGTAGAACTGCCCGTCTCGGCAGGCCCATCGGCCGTCTTGGACGAGCTCTTCCGCACCATAAATGTGATGCACACGCGAACTGCCCCACGCTCAACCGTCGCAGGCGTAGGCGTGGCGATGCCAAGCCCGAGCGAGCTCACGGACTTCGGACCAACAGCGAGCGTCTCAACGGCCGCGTGGGATGAGGCGTCCGTGCTCCAGATGGTGAAAGACCGGTTTCAGGTTCCCACTTTGCTCGATCGTGACGTGAACGTCATGGCCCGCGCTGAGTACGCACGTCTCGATCCCGCACCTGACGTGTTCGCGTGCGTCAAACTGGGGACCTTAATTGACGCCGCAATCCTCGTCGACGGTCGCCTCCTGCGCGGCGTCGGCAACCGCGCAGGGCAAATCGGACACCTGAAAATGGCGGGTTCTGACGCGATGTGCAGCTGCGGCGGGATCGGATGCCTCAACGCAGTCGCCTCGGGCGATGCTCTGGTCCGCCACCTACGTACCGTGGGAGTCGCGATTGATCACGTGCGCGATCTCGTGGAGCTTGCCCACCGCGGCCACGGACAGGCAGTCGGCGCGATCAGGGAAGCCGGAGTTCGGATCGGTCAGGCACTTGCGGCGCTGGTGAATCTCTTGGGGCCAGGTTCGATCATGACGTGGGGCTATCTCGCTGACACGGGCGCCCCTCTGTCCGCGGGCATCCGTGCTGGCCTCTACGCGGACGCACTCCCACGCTCCAGTGCACAGGTCAGTATCGAGCAAGCAACGCTCGGAGACCTAACGGGTGTTCAGGGAGCCGCGTCGATGGCCAGCGAAGAATTACTCAGGCCGAATGTTATTGATCGATATCTCGCGAAGGGATCCTGGCTTGAAGCCCTCCCCAATGACCCGCACTACCTGGGCGACGCCCCTCCGACACGAATATAGGGCACCGACGATCGCTAACATCGGCGACGAATCGAACCCGCGGCACCGTTCCACTGAGGAGATCCCGAATGACCCCGAGCGACCAGGATCGGTGTCCCGCAGAACGCTGCTCGAGGGGACGCTCGCGGACGCCTGGAACAGGACCGCCAGGCGCCCCTCCCCCGCCCGGCGACGCTGTGAGAGCTCGCCACTACTCGACCGCCACCCGCGCCGTTTTCGAAGGACAAGAGCGGCACGCGAAGAACTGTCCATCTTCGATCGGGCGGTCCGAAACTTTTACTCCAACGTTTCCGCTTCAGCGGGCGCGGCGGCTCTCCCGGACTCCGACAGGAAGACCCACGCTTCTTTACGTTACGCCTCCGTGACACAGCTCGGCGCGGTCGTTTTCATCTCCTCACGCGGGCACGCCATACCTCCGGATTGAAAGCGTCTTCGCACAAGGCCAACCCGGTCCGGCGCACGGTACGGCTCCCGTCTTGGTCGACGTGTCGATATTGCCGCTGTCCGATCCTGTCCGTCAGAGTTCCCACGATGTCTACCCGGTTCCGGGCGAACGGGCCATTGGCGGGCACGTCCACCATCCGATTGCCGGGCATTGCCTCGACGGACCGGGCATCGTCCTCTCATTAGACGGCCGCCCGTTAACTCCGGAACCGCCGTGACGCACCTTTGGTATGATCTCGAGGCTCTGCGGGGCGAAAATTCGTACGGGGCCAGCGATCTGTGCCTTACACGTGCCCATAAGTGGTGGCGACCATTCAGCCCGCAGGTGAACGCGAACCATCTGGTTGCTGTGTTGTAAATCGACGGATACGACAGCAGGAGATTCGAGCCTGTGCCGAGGTTCATCGATGTCAGACACCCTCCTCCTACTTCTCACGCGGCGAGTACGCCGCAAGTTCCGACGATAGCTCAGCGACACAGGGTTGGGGAGGGGCCTCTGCCGAGCCAGGCGCCGAGTCCACGATGACGACGTCCATTCGCCGATGAACGAGCCTGGGACCCTCCAGCCAGACTTCAAGTTCGGTGTGGCTGGTGGAGGGCCGTCTATGGGGTATCAATAACGCAGGTAACCGGGACGTGCGACGCGACCAGGCCCCAGACCAACAACGCGATGCTCGCTAGTTGGACGTCAGCCTCTTCGGACGACAACCTGCCTCCTCGTGACCGAAGACGGAATAGGGACTACGGGTCTACACAAGGCACTTCGCCACTGTGGGGATCGCCGACGCTGACGCCGACCGTGCCGAACGTGCCCGGCAGCGTCACAGGTGACGTACCGTGTGAAGAGGCGGCCCTCTTAGAACCCTTGAAGCCCGGGAGGGTCTGCTCGCATCGGAGGAAGGACTCCGATGTGCAGCGTCCCTGCTTCCCAGCTGTGGGAGGCAGGGGCGTTCGTCGGTCTCGACAGCGAGGCCGCTCGGGCGAAACTTAAGCCCAGGCGCGCCAGCTGGTACAGGTCACATGCACAAACGGGATTTATGGGATACCTTAGATCCACTGCGGTGCTGGACTTGCTTCGTCGAGTAAGAGCGCCGCAGTCGCCAGGTCCCGGAGCACCCCCTTATTGGTCTGGGACTTTCTACGATTGGAGCACCGGCCGCCTCGCTCCCCCCGGGACGGCCGGTGTGGCGTAGTGTAAACCCTTGGCGTTGCCGACCGATAGGTCTGCGCAACCAGTCTCGCCACACACACGCACGCCCCCAGCTCCTCACGGGAGATGGGGGCGCATTCTTGCGTCTGAGCGCTCATTGGTCGAGCGTGGCGCGCACGGGGCGTGTCTCACCTTATACCGTGCTGTGTGCGGCTCGTAGGCGTCTCTTCCTTCTCTCCGGTCTGAGGAGCACAGCCTCGCCGCGGCCCTCGCCCGCCTCCGGTCGTGGCTGGCGGGCGAGGGCCCCTAGCGATCCCGTGAAAGCCGGCGTAGACTTGCATTCGCTGGCAGCCCAGACACACGGCCCTGGGAAGTCACCACATCGCGGAGCATCGTTGCTCCACACTGAGACGCCCCCATCTCCTCCGGGAGAAGAGGGCGTCTCGCGCGTTGTGGGAGACTAGCGACCGAGGGGCGACACCAAGGGTCTTCGGGGGCTTACAGTGTCGCCCCTCGTCCATCCGCCTGATACACCCCTCGTCATTCGTGCTGCGTGCAATCGGGCTCTTGCACTCTCAGGCTCGGACTGCCGCCACGCATGCCGATATCGCGCCCCGCGCTCGGACTCTCTAAATAGAGGCGTCTGGCATGTCGTACTATGCGGTAACCAGGGCCCCTCTCCGACTTCCTTTTGCAGGTGAGGCGCCACGGTCGCCAGATCCAGGACACCCCCGATTGCAGGGTCCTGGATCGCCCTCAGTTGCAGGGAGCACCGGCCGCCTTGACCCCCACCAAGGCGGCCGGTTAGGCGAAGCGTAGACCCTGCGGTGAACGGCCGGTAGCCCGCATACGCGATTCCGTCATATTGGACGGTGCGCAGGTAGTGGTCACATCAGGATCACCCAAACAGGCCCCGAGTGCCCTCGCGAAACGAGGGCGGCTTTCGCGCGTGGCATTCATGAGCGCCGGTGCGTGGCGATGATCCGCATGAAGTCCTCGCTGTCGACGTCCAGCATGCTCTCGTCGTCGGAGGCGGCGAAGAGCTCCTCCGCGATTGCATCGACATCAAAGTCGTCCTCGGCACGACCAGTCGGCCCGTCCCCGCGCTGCCTGATGGTGTCCCTGATGATGACTTTCAGCTGCTCGCGATCCACGGGTGCTCCTTGCTCGGGGTGCACCCGATCGTAACCCGCACAGCGAATCCACCGTCAGCTCGAACCCGGCCCATTTTCTCCCGAAGCAGTTCGCCTCCAACGGCATACTTCGCATTCGAGACCTCGTTGATCAGGACGTGCACCGACTCGACGGGAGCACCCGTCGTCGAGACAATCGCGTCCGTGATTCCAGCGGCAATCTGCTGGTACTGCGCGTCGCGATCACCGAACATAAGCTCGGGAACGATGTCGAGATTGACGATCGGCATGACTCCTCCTGCTGCCTGGTTGACTGTTGCTCCACCCTGCAGGATGCAGCTCAGGCGTGGAAGACGGCACTTTCTGTACAGGAACGAACCACGAGGTAGGGCATGGACGACTCCAGGGACCCGAGCAACAGCTTCTGCGGCGAGACCGTGCGCCGCGCGATCGACATCGTCGGCGGGAAGTGGACGATGCTGATCCTGTGGGAGCTGCTACAGGAGCCCCGGCGCTATGCAGACCTGCAGCGACGCGTCGACGGCATCTCCCAAAAGGTGCTCTCCGGCGACCTCAGGAAACTGGTGCAGGAAGGTCTCGTGGCACGCGAGGTCAAACCCACCGTTCCACCACAGGTGACCTACAGCATCACGCCGCAGGGCAAGAGCCTGAACTACGTGTTCGCGGCGCTCGACCGATGGGGCCACGAGCACGACGCGACTTGAGCGCGAACAGCGTCACGCCCGGGGCTTCCTTCTGGTGAAGCTCCCATCCCCTGCGCAATCGTCGGTCGCCCTCACCCGTAAGGTGTGGCACTTGCATCGGAGGGGCGGCGCCTACGGTCTTGGGGGATGCTGACGCCGCCTCTCCGCCAGTCTCAAAACGCCCATCTCCTTGGGGAGGTGTGGCACGTTAGTGCGTCCACCCCAGAAGGGGTGCCGTGCCCGATACCGGGTCCGCTGACGTACTGTGATCACAGGGCGGCCATCGGGAGTCCTGCGTAAGGACTGGTCGCCTCGAGCGGAGTCCTCGTCCTCGCTCCGCTCTGAAGCGCTCCCACCCCTGGAAAAAGGGTGGGAGCGCCTTCTTGTGCATCCGTGGGAGACTGCGCGTGGAGGGGCGGTTCTTACGGCTGTAGGAGATGATGACGCCGCCCCTCCACCCCCGTCGTAAAGTGCCCCATCTCCTCCGGGAGGTGGGGCACTTTCGTACGTCCAGGGGTCAGGCTGACATGAGCTGGTGCATGCACTGGGCGGACATGTAGAGTGCTTGCGCTGCTTCGCGATACGGAGTATGCGCGCACTCAACGCCCCCCTTCACGTCCTTGCGAAGAGCGCGAGCCGCCTCGTCGCCTGATGCGGGGACAATGGTCGCCTCGACTTCAGTGAGCTCGATGTCGAGTTCGAGCGCGATGAATTCTCGAGCTGCACTCTGAGCATCCCCGAGGGTGGCGGACTGCCCGTACGCGCCGACATCCGGGGCATCCAGCGTCCACCACTCACCCTCGCGAGCGGCAGTCACGGTGGCCATCGCGTCTCGTCAATCACGAGCGCGAGGAGCGCCACGCCCCCGCCCGGGCCGTTGGGCGTTCCACCGGTCGATCGTCTCGGGCAGCCAGCCACGCGCCGCGTTGTGGCGCGTGCCGGTGATCGCGTCGGGCTCGGGCAGATTGTAGCGAGAGAGCGTCGCGGGCTTCACGCCGATCCGCTCGGCCACGTCGGTGCGGGCGAGGTAGTGGATCGTCATCGGGTGGCGCGCCGGGCGGCGATGAGGCTGATGGCGACGGCGGCCCCGATGATGGTCCCGGCGGCGATCGCCCATCCAGTTGCGCCGGCGTGGGCGGCCCAGGCGGTGAGTGTGGCTGCACCGATGGTCAGCCACGTGAAGGGCAGTGTCTTGTTCTTCATGATGGGTTGCGTGGATACTGGCCGGGCGGGCGGTTCCGGGGTACTTGCGCACTCCGGCAGTGCCTATCGCGCCACTCGTCGTTCGCTTTTCGGACGTGGGGTGAGGTCGCCGATCGCCTCAACGAGAGCCGGGGCCGCGGCTGACGGCGCCGCCGAGCAGGTGGTCCATGCTTCTTCCTCCTCTCCCTGCATCGTATTCCTGCCTGCTGCGACTCAACAAGGTCGTGAACTCCGCGTGGCGCGCTGGGGCCCCTGCTGGCCAAAGGTCGCCGTGCTCGCGAGCTTGCCTCCTGGCACTCGCGGCGCATGAGAGTCTCAATGCGCTGACGCTCCGACCTGACCGATGGAACTGAGATGCGACGCGCCTGACCCTCCGGGGACCCGGCGTACTGTCGACGCCAGGTGGGCGTCACTCCCGACTGGATCTCCGTCAACGGCACCAACGGGGGCAGCGGCAGCGCTCCACTGGAGCTTGAAGCCCATGCGGGGCTCCGCTGTCGGAGAGGGCGGTGATCGTCCAGAACGCACTGGTCGGAATGAGGCTGCGAGACCGGATCGCGATCCGTTGCTCAGGGAAGATCGCCGTTGGCAACGACATCATCCGGCGTGAGGCCCTGGGCGCTGACTTCTGCAGTGTCGCCCGTCCGATGATGATGGTGACGGCTGCATCCAAGCAGAGCACTGCAACACCAACCCGTGTCCCAGCGGCGTCGCCACGCAGGACGCCGCATCAGCGCCGTCGTCGCGGAGGACAAGGAGCCGCGCGGGCCATGCTCTCAGCCGTGCTGATGCTGGTTGCATGGGGATGGCATCGTTCGACGACCAGGATCCCGTCATATGCTGCGGCGCATCCACCCCGCCCATGAGACGCCCTATGAGGATCTCTGCTCCTAATTGGACGAGGACTAACTGCCCGAGGGCACCGGGGACGCCGCCTAGGCCCGCGCCTGGAAGCTCGCCGACGCCCATCGCTTCCAGGGCGCACGAGCGGTCCACCATCGCCACAACACGCACCGCCGTGACGACGACAAAGGGAACCGGCCGAAGACGGCTCGCAGGGCAGCTGATCGCTCCTCCTCGTGCTCCCACGTCTTGGGCGGGCCGTTGGCGTGCTCAAAGAGGCAGAACACGATGGTCACTGCCACCGTCAACGACTTCGTCACTGCCTCACCGATCGCCAGGGCGCGCACGGGTTGCCTCCTCCGGTTCCCTCGGGCATCGCTTAAGGCCGAGTGACCTACGCTCTGGTTTCTGACGATCACGCGGTTCCCGACGGCAAGGCAAATATTGCCTCCGCAGCGAACACGGATGCCGCAGAGCTCCCGACTTACTCGGACACCCGCGGCTCCCGCCTGTGGCCGGAGGGCGGAGCTGCAAGGAGGCCTGCTCACGGCACGCCTGAAGCTGGTCTGCCAGTGGCATCAGTTATGAGACTACGGCGAGAGAAGTGGGGTGGTTCGAAGCGGAGCCACGCCGTACGGTGGTCAAATGATGCTCAACCATGTCCGCCGAGGCCACGGAAGCCCTCTCGTGCTGGTCCACGGCCTCGGCGCTGGGCTGCGCTCCTGGGCTCCGATAGTCGACGCGTTGGCTGCTCGCCACGAGGTCATAGCGGTCGACCTTCCGGGATTCGGCAGTTCGCCACCCTTGCCTGGCGAGGTCTCGATCCACGCGCTCACAGACGCGGTCGCCCGGTTCCTTGCCGAGCAAGGCCTGGACGGCGCCGCCACCGCCGGGCAGTCGATGGGAGGACGAATCGTACTGGAACTCGCCAGGCGCGGGATCGGCGGTGACACCGTGGCGCTCGCCCCTGGCGGCTTCTGGAGCAGAGGCGAGCTTGCGGTCTTCAGTCACACGCTTCGACCCTCGATCGCGCTGGTGCGAGTCCTGCGCAGCGGTCTGCCGGCGCTGTCGCGCAATCCCGCCAGCCGGACCGCACTTCTTGCGCAGCTCTCGGCCCACCCTTGGTCACTCACGCAAGAGACCGTGCTGCCCGATCTCCTCGGGTTGGCCGATGCTGAGGCGACCGACGCGGCCATGGATGCGCTGACCGAAGGACCCGGGCAGCAGGGAGCCGCACCCGAGGATGTTCCCGGTCGCGTCACCATCGGTTGGGGACGTCGGGATCTCGTCACCTTTCCACGCCAGGCCCGTCGGGCTGTCGAGGCGTTCCCCAGTGCAGCGTTGCATTGGTTCTCCCGGTGTGGGCACTTCCCGCAGTGGGATGCGCCGCAGGAGGCTACTGAGCTCATTCTCTCCAGGATCTGCTGAGGCTCGCCTGAACCCCGCGCGACTCGGGGCTTCTGGTGATCACCGGCGCGAATCAGGGCGGGGACTCCACGATGCTGCACGCGCAACAGAACACGCCGCTGAGACTCCGGTCGACGGTTCACCCCAACGCACGCGAACGCCCTAGCCGTGACCAATCACGAAAGCGTTGGGAGCTGCGACGCACCCGGCGCAGCTTGAAGAGCACATCCTTGACCGCACCCCGCCCATCGGGAACCCGCTACCTGAGGGCCCTGCTCCCGGTGACGGGGAAGATCACCTCGATGCACGTTGCCGATCCCTCGCCCTTTGCCCCAACAGTGGGCATCGCGCGGGACCGATGACCCACAAGCCCACCAACGCCGCTACCACACTCGTATCCAATGTGACGCCGCGTTTCAATCCCACACCTTCAACTCACCTACGAGGAAGGCTGCCGAAAGCGAACTTTTCAGCAGTTTACACGACGGTGAAATCATTCTCAAACTCCGTTCCCTTGGCACGTTCAAAGGAGCGCCGAATTTCCGCCTCCGCCTCCGCCCGGTCTCCCCAATGAGCGCCTTCGACACTCTTCCCTGGCTCAAGATCCTTATACACCTCGAAAAAGTGCTGGATCTCCATCCGGTGCATTTCCGAGACGTCGGTGAGCGCTCGTCTCCACGCCTGACGCCGCTCACCTACCGGAGCTGCGATGATTTTGTCGTCACCGCCGTGCTCGTCGCGCATGTGAAACATTCCGAGGGTCCGACACCGGATAAGACAACCAGGAAAGGTGGGTTCCTCGAGCAGGACGAGACAGTCCAAGGGGTCCCCGTCCTCTCCCAGTGTCCCCTCAATGAATCCATAATCGTCGGGGTACCGCGTGGAGGTAAACAGCATCCGATCCAGTCGGATTCGATCGGAATGATGGTCGACTTCGTATTTGTTCCGATTCCCGCGCGGAATCTCGATGGTTACTTCAAATTCCATTATTTTAGCTCCTCATCGAAGTGAAGTGGGCGGCCCGTCTGTGCCAGCGAGCCGACTCACCTTAACCCCGCTCGCACGGTGCTCAGGCAAGGGGACGGTATGACCGGGGCAGCGCTTGTGCAGACCGTCGATTGGGTAGCATGATGTGCACGGCGATGGTGCTCGCCGGGGCCAGAAGGGCCCGAACCGCTTCGGCCGATGGCGCCTGTGACGAGAGGAGTCACAGGTGCGCCCTGAACCCGAAAACGCCTTCACCAGCATCTTGTGGCCACGTGGACGCGGCCATGATGCGGAAGGCTCGGCCGAGAAGCCCGAGACATCAGCTCGCCTCCTCGTGGACTGCCTTCATGACCTTGCCCTGGACCAAGTGCTCGAGCGACTCGCCGAGGACGCAGCAGCTGCACGCGAGGCGTGGATACACCCGCTGACGACACTCGAAGACGTCAAGTACCGCCACGAAGTCTTCGCTGAACTGGAAGAGCCCAACTTTCGTAGCCCGTCGCGGCCCTGACCACGGACGGCGCCGCACCTTGCGGCTGCTGCTGGGCATCGGGTTCATCGGCGGCTACACCACCTATAGCGCCCTCGCTACCGACACGGCTCTGCTCATTGGCAGCGGTTCCGCAGGCACCGGCGTCGGGTATGCGCTCGGCACCGTCCTTCTCGGCGGAATCGCGACCTGGACCGGCATCCTGATCGCAAGCCTTGCCCACCAGCCCCGAACGGAGGCAAGGTCATGACCCCGTTGCTGTTCCTCGGTATCGCCCTCGCTGGCGGTCTCGGCTCCACCTGTCGCCTCTACCTGGACGGAGTGATCCGCTCCCGGACGAGCGGAGGCATGCCGCTGGGCACGATCACAATCAATCTCACCGGTTCATTCCTACTCGGCCTGATCACTGGCTTCACCGCGAACCAGCTGCTCCCTGACACGTCCCAAATGATCTTAGGCGCCGGGTTCCTCGGCGGGTACACAACCTTCTCCACCGCCAGCTTCGAAACCATCCGCCTTATGCAAGAGCGCAGGTGGATTGCCGGTGGAATCAACGGTCTCGGCGTGCTGGCTGCCACTGCTCTCCTGGCAGGTCTCGGCCTCTGGCTCGGGAGCATCCCATGACCTCCACGAGTGTGATCCAGGATCCTCCCGCTGGTCCCCTATATCGGTGGTGTCGTCTTCGGGCAACGGCCACGAGGGCCTGACGAAGCCGAGTGGCGATGCTGCGTAGCGACATGAAGCAGGTACGAGTTAAGTACGACTTCCGCAGAGATGTGCCGTGAGTTCTGGTGAACCGGAGTGAGCACCCCTGAGCGTCAACCATTCCAAACCCCGAGGTCACATGTCCCCACATGCACCCTGACACCAAACACGACCAGAGTAGATCGGTAGCCCGATGGTAGCGCTCGACCTTCCCGTTGTGACGGGGCGTGTAGGGACGAGTCTGCTGGTGGCGGGAGACGAAAGTCCTGGTCGACTGGGCGAACTACCCGGCGCGGTAGTTGCTGCCGTTGTCCGTGACCAGAGGTGATCTTGGTGCTCCCGTGCGCGGTAAAGAACCCTCGCAAGCGGCAAAAGACGGCGCTGGTCGTGGCTGCTTTCTCATCTGCGACGACTTCGGTGTAGTCCCGGCGCGAGAAGACGTCGATCATGGAGTGGAGGTAGGCGTAGCCGACTTTCTGCTTGCGAGCACGTTTGCCGGCGAGGGCCTGTTTGCTGCCGCGTCCATGGGCTCGCCAGCCACAGCCGTCGAGGATCTTCCCGGCCCTTCTTCACGACCATGTGGACCAAGTGCCCGGGATAGCGGGCGGCAATCTTCCCCGGTTGGCGGAGGATCTCGCCGTCCGGGGTGATGTCCCTGATCCGATTCAAGCCCAGACGGTCCAACCACCTCGTCACCGAGCACACGCAACAGCGGATGCCGTGCGCGTCGGCGAGTTACCGGGCGATCCGGCGGCCCGACCATTTCTGCTCTCGCCTCCAGCTCTCGATCACCTCCACGACCTGCGCGGGCAGCTGCACGGGCCGATGCGAGGAAGCGCTTGAGCGATCCCCCAATGCCGCCTCGCCGCCTGCCCGGTAGCGCGAGACCCACTTTGACAGGGTCGAGCGAGCGATACGCAACTCGGCGGCAACCTGCGCGAGCGGACTCTCATCCTCGATGACGAGAGAGGCCGCTCGCTACCTTCCGAGCACGATAAGCGTGCCATTACGGTGGGTCACGGAACGGGTCTCCTCCCGGACGATGGATGCTTAGACACCATCCATCGTGCCGGTCACGGGGCCCGTTCCTTCATCCCCACCCCGGTGACCACAATGTCATGACCCACAACAACTAGGGCGTGTCTCCCATATGTGAGCGTGTAGGGGCGAGAAGGTCGAAGGATGAGCACTTCCGCGGCATCTCGGCAACAG
>NZ_QFKX01000011.1 GCF_003130585.1 Brachybacterium endophyticum
ATGGCCGTGCTTGCACGGTCGGATTAGTGGCGAACGGGTGAGTAACACGTGAGTAACCTGCCCCCCACTTCGGGATAACCTCGGGAAATCGGGGCTAATACCGGATACGAGTTTCCACCGCATGGTGGTTTCTGGAAAGTTTTTCGGTGGGGGATGGGCTCGCGTCCTATCAGCTTGTTGGTGAGGTAGTGGCTTACCAAGGCGATGACGGGTAGCCGGCCTGAGAGGGCGACCGGCCACACTGGGACTGAGACACGGCCCAGACTCCTACGGGAGGCAGCAGTGGGGAATATTGCACAATGGGCGAAAGCCTGATGCAGCGACGCCGCGTGAGGGATGACGGCCTTCGGGTTGTAAACCTCTTTCAGCAGGGAAGAAGCGAGAGTGACGGTACCTGCAGAAGAAGCGCCGGCTAACTACGTGCCAGCAGCCGCGGTAATACGTAGGGCGCAAGCGTTGTCCGGAATTATTGGGCGTAAAGAGCTTGTAGGTGGCTTGTCGCGTCTGCCGTGAAAACCCGAGGCTCAACCTCGGGCGTGCGGTGGGTACGGGCAGGCTAGAGTGTGGTAGGGGAGACTGGAACTCCTGGTGTAGCGGTGAAATGCGCAGATATCAGGAAGAACACCGATGGCGAAGGCAGGTCTCTGGGCCATTACTGACACTGAGAAGCGAAAGCATGGGGAGCGAACAGGATTAGATACCCTGGTAGTCCATGCCGTAAACGTTGGGCACTAGGTGTGGGGCACATTCCACGTGGTCCGCGCCGTAGCTAACGCATTAAGTGCCCCGCCTGGGGAGTACGGCCGCAAGGCTAAAACTCAAAGGAATTGACGGGGGCCCGCACAAGCGGCGGAGCATGCGGATTAATTCGATGCAACGCGAAGAACCTTACCAAGGCTTGACATGCACCGGACGACTGCAGAGATGTGGTTTTCTTTGGACTGGTGCACAGGTGGTGCATGGTTGTCGTCAGCTCGTGTCGTGAGATGTTGGGTTAAGTCCCGCAACGAGCGCAACCCTCGTTCCATGTTGCCAGCACTTCGGGTGGGGACTCATGGGAGACTGCCGGGGTCAACTCGGAGGAAGGTGGGGACGACGTCAAATCATCATGCCCCTTATGTCTTGGGCTTCACGCATGCTACAATGGCCGGTACAATGGGTTGCAATACTGTGAGGTGGAGCGAATCCCAAAAAGCCGGTCTCAGTTCGGATTGGGGTCTGCAACTCGACCCCATGAAGTCGGAGTCGCTAGTAATCGCAGATCAGCAACGCTGCGGTGAATACGTTCCCGGGCCTTGTACACACCGCCCGTCAAGTCACGAAAGTCGGTAACACCCGAAGCCGGTGGCCCATCCCTTGTGGGGGGAGCCGTCGAAGGTGGGATCGGTGATTGGGACTAAGTCGTAACAAGGTAGCCGTACCGGAAGGTGCGGCTGGATCACCTCCTTTCTAAGGAGCATCACCAAGTATTGGTGGCCATCTGCCTGCCCGATCGTGGTGGGGGTGGTTGCTCATGGGTGGAACATCAACGAATGGGCGCTTCGCTCGCTGCCGGTCGGTGGCTCTAGTACTCCCTGCGTGGGATGGAACGGGCTGCTGTGGTGGTGGGTTCGAGGTGGAGGCACGCTATTGGGTTTTGAGGCTGCACGCAGCCCTGGCCGTTCGTCCCTGTGGGGGTGGATGGTCTGGGGTGTGTGGCTGGTCCTCCCCGGTGCATCTGACTGTTGTGGTCGGGTGTGGTGGTGTGGGGTTGTTTCTTGAGAACTGCATAGTGGACGCGAGCATCTTGTAAGCAATTTTTAGTGTCTTTGTGATATTTGTTTGTGTTGCCTAAGTCTTCAAGGGCGCACGGTGAATGCCTGGGCACGAGGAGCCGATGAAGGACGTAGGAGTCTGCGATAAGCCTCGGGGAGGTGACAACCGACCTGTGATCCGGGGATGTCCGAATGGGGAAACCCACCAGGGGTCATGCTCTGGTACCCGCCACTGAATGTATAGGTGGTGTGGAGGGAACGTGGGGAAGTGAAACATCTCAGTACCCACAGGAAGAGAAAACAATAGTGATTCCGTGAGTAGTGGCGAGCGAAAGCGGAGGTGGCTAAACCGTGTCTGTGTGATACCCGGCAGGGGTTGCAGGTGCGGGGTTGTTGGGACGTGTCGGATCCTTCTGCCGGAGGGTCGACGTGATGTGTGCTGTTAGTCGAAGCCGTGGTGAGTGCGGTGGCGTAGAGGGTGTGACTCCCGTAGACGAAAGCAGTGTGCAGCGTGATGCTGTTCCCGAGTAGCACCGGGCCCGTGAAATCCGGTGTGAATCTGCCAGGACCACCTGGTAAGCCTGAATACTACCTCGTGACCGATAGCGGACAAGTACCGTGAGGGAAAGGTGAAAAGCACCCCGGGAGGGGAGTGAAATAGTACCTGAAACCGTGCGCTTACAATCCGTCGGAGCCTTACGGGGTGACGGCGTGCCTTTTGAAGAATGAGCCTGCGAGTTAGTGGTCGGTGGCGAGGTTAACCCGTGTGGGGTAGCCGTAGCGAAAGCGAGTCTGAATGGGGCGTATTCAGTCGCCGGCTCTAGACCCGAAGCGAAGTGATCTATCCATGGGCAGTGTGAAGCGCGGGTAAGACCGCGTGGAGGCGCGAACCCACTTCAGTTGAAAATGGAGGGGATGACCTGTGGATAGGGGTGAAAGGCCAATCAAACTTCGTGATAGCTGGTTCTCCCCGAAATGCATTTAGGTGCAGCGTTGCGTGTTTCGTGCCGGAGGTAGAGCACTGGATAGGCGATGGGCCCCACCGGGTTACTGACCTTAGCCAAACTCCGAATGCCGGTACGTGAGAGCGCAGCAGTGAGACGGTGGGGGATAAGCTTCATCGTCGAGAGGGAAACAGCCCAGAACATCAGCTAAGGCCCCTAAGCGTGTGCTAAGTGGAAAAGGATGTGGAGTTGCTGAGACAACCAGGAGGTTGGCTTAGAAGCAGCCACCCTTGAAAGAGTGCGTAATAGCTCACTGGTCAAGTGATTCTGCGCCGACAATGTAGCGGGGCTCAAGTACACCGCCGAAGCTGTGTCACTCCGGATTTGGTCCGGGGTGGGTAGGGGAGCGTCGTGCAGACTGTGAAGCCGCGGGGTGACCCAGTGGTGGAGGCTGCACGAGTGAGAATGCAGGCATGAGTAGCGAAAGACGGGTGAGAAACCCGTCCGCCGATTGATCAAGGGTTCCAGGGCCAGGTTAATCCGCCCTGGGTTAGTCGGGACCTAAGGCGAGGCCGACAGGCGTAGTCGATGGACATCGGGTTGATATTCCCGAACCGATCGTAGGAGGACCCATACCGAGGCGTGTGATGCTAACCACCCGAGTCTCCTCCGTGTCCTTCGGGACGCGGGTGGGGGTGAGGCTGGGAACCAAGCATGTAGTAGGTCAGCGCATGGGATGACGCAGTGAGGTAGCTTCCGCGGACTTAATGGAATAGTCCGTCTAAGCGCGTAGCCCGCGCACCGGTAATGCGGTGCCGTATGGGGTGAGGCGTGATGGGGATCCCGTATGGGCGTAGGTGAGTGATCCTGTACTGCCGAGAAAAGTTCCGGCGTGACGAATACGGTCGCCCGTACCCGAAACCGACTCAGGTGATCAGGTAGAGAATACCGAGGCGTTCGAGAGAATCGTGGTTAAGGAACTCGGCAAAATGCCCCCGTAACTTCGGGAGAAGGGGGGCCCGAGCAGTGAGAGCTGTGAGGGCCGCAGAGACCAGGGAGAAGCGACTGTTTACTAAAAACACAGGTCCGTGCGAAGTCGTAAGACGCTGTATACGGACTGACGCCTGCCCGGTGCTGGAAGGTTAAGAGGACTGGTGAGCACTTCGGTGCGAAGCTAAGAATTTAAGCCCCAGTAAACGGCGGTGGTAACTATAACCATCCTAAGGTAGCGAAATTCCTTGTCGGGTAAGTTCCGACCTGCACGAATGGCGTAACGACTTCTCCACTGTCTCAACCGCGAACTCGGCGAAATTGCATTACGAGTAAAGATGCTCGTTACGCGCAGCAGGACGGAAAGACCCCGGGACCTTTACTATAGTTTGGTATTGGTGTTCGGGACGGCTTGTGTAGGATAGGTGGGAGACTGGGAAGCATGGACGCTAGTTCGTGTGGAGTCGTTGTTGAAATACCACTCTGGTCGTTCTGGATTCCTAACCTCGGTCCGTGATCCGGATCAGGGACAGTGCCTGATGGGTAGTTTAACTGGGGCGGTTGCCTCCTAAAGAGTAACGGAGGCGCTCAAAGGTTCCCTCAGCCTGGTTGGCAATCAGGTGTTGAGTGTAAGTGCACAAGGGAGCTTGACTGCGAGACAGACATGTCGGGCAGGTGCGAAAGCAGGAACTAGTGATCCGGCACTCCATTGTGGAATGGGTGTCGCTCAACGGATAAAAGGTACCCCGGGGATAACAGGCTGATCTTGCCCAAGAGCTCATATCGACGGCATGGTTTGGCACCTCGATGTCGGCTCGTCGCATCCTGGGGCTGGAGTTGGTCCCAAGGGTTAGGCTGTTCGCCTATTAAAGCGGTACGCGAGCTGGGTTTAGAACGTCGTGAGACAGTTCGGTCCCTATCCGCTGCGCGCGTTGGATATTTGAGAAGACCTGTCCCTAGTACGAGAGGACCGGGATGGACTGACCTCTGGTGTGCCAGTTGTTCTGCCAAGAGCATGGCTGGTTGGCTACGTCGGGAAGGGATAACCGCTGAAAGCATCTAAGCGGGAAGCCTGCTTCAAGATGAGATATCCGTGCACCCTTGTGGTGTGAGAGGCCCCCAGCAGACCACTGGGTTGATAGGCCAGATGTGGAAGCACAGTAATGTGTGGAGCTGACTGGTACTAATGGCCGACGACTTATCAACACAAATATTTGTTGTTTGCGTGTGTTCGCGTCC
>NZ_QFKX01000012.1 GCF_003130585.1 Brachybacterium endophyticum
CTAGGGCGTGTCTCCCATATGTGAGCGTGTAGGGGCGAGAAGGTCGAAGGATGAGCACTTCCGCGGCATCTCGGCAACAGATCCTGTCCGATGAACAGTGGGAGCGGGTGGCGCCGCTGCTCCCCTCGAACGCGGGCCGCAAGGGCCACCCGTTCACGAACAACAGGATGATCGTCGAGGGCATCATCTATCGTGCTCGAACCGGCATCCCATGGCGCGACCTGCCCCGGGACCGGTTCGGCCCTTGGCAGACTGTGTGGAAGCGCCACTACCTCTACGCGCAGCTGGGGGTCTGGGACCGGATCCACGCCGCGCTGATGGCTGAGGCCGACGCGAGAGGGGACATCGACTGGACGGTCTCGGTGGACTCGACGATCAGTCGCGCTCATCAACATGGCACGAACACCACGCGCCCGGACCAGCCCACAGGGGGCCGGAGCGAATCACAGGAATCTGGCAGTCGAGGAACCTGACGGGCATGCGGTGGGCAGGTCACGCGGCGGGCTGAGCAGCAAAGTCCATGCCGCCGTTGATGGGAATGGGATGCCACTGGCGATCGTGCTCACCGGCGGCCAGCGC
Source organism: Brachybacterium endophyticum (assembly GCF_003130585.1). Taxonomy (GTDB): domain Bacteria; phylum Actinomycetota; class Actinomycetes; order Actinomycetales; family Dermabacteraceae; genus Brachybacterium; species Brachybacterium endophyticum. The sequence continues at coordinate 580 of NZ_QFKX01000012.1, forward strand.
AACGATGGTGCCATGCTCGTTGAGGTCCTGGACGACATCCGTGTCCCGCGCCTCGGTCCGGGGCGGCCCAGGACGCGGCCCGAGGCCGTGGTCGCTGACAAGGCGTACTCCTCGGGCAAGACACGCAAGATGCTCGCCGCGCGGGGCGTGAGATCGGTGATCCCGCAGAAGTCTGACGAGATCGCCTCTCGCCAGCGCAAAGGATCCCGTGGCGGCCGTCCCCCGCACCTCGACAAGACCACCTACGCCGGCCGTAACGTCGTCGAGCGGCAGTTCAGCCTGGCCAAGCAATGGCGCGGGATCGCCACCCGCTACGACAAGCACGCCATCTCCTACCGAGCCTGCGTGGTCCTCTGCGCGGTCGTGGCCTGGTTACGAAAATAGGAGACGCGCCCTAG
>NZ_QFKX01000013.1 GCF_003130585.1 Brachybacterium endophyticum
ATAACGTTCACATCGCCACGTCGCGCAAGCCCCCGCGCCTCCCTGGAGGTCACGAGCCCGTAACGTTCTCCGGACGGCTCCGCGAGGGGCCCGCCGCACCTGCACCGCTCCACCCTGGAAGGCGCCATGACCAGGACTTCCCGTCGGCCGTCGATGACGGACGTCGCGGCGCGAGCCGGCGTCTCGTACCAGACGGTCTCGCGCGTCCTCAACGAGCCAGGGATCGTGCGGCCCGAGACCCGCGACCGCGTGCTCGAGGCCATCGACCACCTGGGCTACGCCCGCAACATGGCGGCCCGCGCCCTCAAGACCACCCGGTCCTCCCTCGTCGGGGTGCTCTCCGACGGCTCCTCGCTGTTCGGCCCGGCCGAGACCACCGCCGCCATCGAACGGGCCGCGCGCGAAGCCGGCTACTCGACGCTGCTGGCCACCGTCGCACCCGGTGAGCGGCACGAGCGGGTCGCTTCCGACCTGGTCGGCTCGGGCGTCGACGGCATCATCGTGGTCGCCGGGCACGACGGGATGATCCCCGTCGCCGCCTCCGCGGCGCGCACCACCCCGGTGCTCTCGGTCTCCTCCGGCCCGCGCGACGCCTCGGGGCTCGAGGTCGTGGGGGTCGACCAGGCCCGCGGCGCCCGCGACGTCGTCGCGCATCTCGTCGAGCAGGGGAGGCGGCGCATCCTCCACGTGCCGGGCCCGCCCGACTGGTTCGACGCGAGGACCCGCCGTGCCGGGTTCGAGGAGGCGCTGGACGACCTCGAGGCGGACGGCGGATGCACCGCTCCCGGCGACTGGTCGGCACGCTCCGCCCACCGCATCG
>NZ_QFKX01000014.1 GCF_003130585.1 Brachybacterium endophyticum
GCGTGCTCCCACATGTCCAGCTGGAACAGCGGGACCGTCGCGACCGGGATGCCGTTCTGCTGATCGTAGAACTGCTCGATCACCAGGTTCCCGCCGATGGGCTCGTAGGCCAGGATCGCCCAGCCCGACCCCTGGATCCCCAGGGCCGCCGCGGTGAACTGCGCCTGGAACGCCTCGAAGGAGCCGAAGAACTCATCGATCGCGCTGGCCAGCTCACCGGTGGGCTTGTCACCACCCTCCGGGGAGAGGTTCTTCCAGAAGATCGAGTGGTTGGTGTGACCACCGAGGTTGAACGCCAGGTCCTTGGACAGCTGGTTGATCGACCCGAAGTCATTGGCCTCGCGCGCGGCGGCGAGCTTCTCCAGCGCCGTGTTCGCGCCCTTGACGTAGGTCGCATGGTGCTTGTCGTGATGCAGCTCCATGATCCGGCCGGAGATGTGCGGCTCGAGCGCCGCGTAGTCGTAATCGAGATCGGGAAGCGTGTACTCCGCCAT
>NZ_QFKX01000015.1 GCF_003130585.1 Brachybacterium endophyticum
CGCCCGGGCTGCGGGGCCGCTCGCAGGGAGCAACCCCGATGAGCGGTCTCAGGCGCCGGGGTTGACCAGGCCCGTGGTCTTACGGGCGTTCTCGAACCGCGCCTGGACGTCGGCCCAGTTCACGATGTTCCAGATCGCCTTGACGTAATCCGCCTTCACGTTCTGGTAGTCCAGGTAGAACGCGTGCTCCCACATGTCCAGCTGGAACAGCGGGACCGTCGCGACCGGGATGCCGTTCTGCTGATCGTAGAACTGCTCGATC
>NZ_QFKX01000016.1 GCF_003130585.1 Brachybacterium endophyticum
AAGCAGTGGTATCAACGCAGAGTACATGGGGCTGCCCAAATTTTCAAATTTTTCTCATTTTTTAGGCCCATCAGTGGATTGAAAAAGTCGAGCATAGCTTCTTCATTGCATCCGAACGGAATATTTCCGACATAAAGGCGGCGTGATTGACAATCCACTGATGGGCCTAAAAAATGAGAAAAATTTGAAAATTTGGGCAGCCCCATGTACTCTGCGTTGATACCACTGCTT
>NZ_QFKX01000017.1 GCF_003130585.1 Brachybacterium endophyticum
CAGTAATGTGTGGAGCTGACTGGTACTAATGGCCGACGACTTATCAACACAAATATTTGTTGTTTGCGTGTGTTCGCGTCCGCTGTGTGGTTTTCGGGGAACAACCCCTGGACCCCGTGTTCTGCCCCTGTTTTGTGTGGGGTGGTTGGGGTTTGTGGGCTGGTGTGTCTCGTGGTGTTACGGCGGTCATAGCGTTGGGGAAACGCCCGGTTCCATTCCGAACCCGGA
>NZ_QFKX01000002.1 GCF_003130585.1 Brachybacterium endophyticum
GGTACTGCACTCGGAAGGGTGTGGGAGAGTAGGTCGCCGCCGGACATTCTTTGTGAAGGAAAGGGGTTGTGGCTCGTCACGGGCTGCTCCCGCCACCAGGTTTCCTGGTGGTGGTCGAGCGCGGTGACGAGCCACAACCCCTTTTTTCATGCCGTTTTCCCCTCGTGCTGTCTTCCCCTCGGCGTACCGCGCGCTGCGGGACAGTACTCGTGGCGCTTGAGTGCTCTGTCTGCATTGCTCCTGATCACGTCACCTCAGGACGCGGGCTCGATGAAGAGCTGTGCCGCTAGGGATCGGTGCGCGCCGTCGACGGCGCCCGGCTCCGCTGAGCGGGTCTTTACACGTTTCAACACCTGCTCTACGGTGTTCCGCATGCCATGCGATCCCTCGCGTCCGCCACGACGGAAGGCGCTTCCCCGTGGGTGGTGTCGTCTCGCCTCCGTCGGACCGCTCCCCAGGGGCCTGTTCCCTGCGCTGTGAGGCGTGCTGTTGCGCGTGACGGCTCAAGGGCCTCGCGCCGCCGCTCCCATCGATCGAAGGAGATCCCTTGCCCTCTCGTCGTTCCCTGCTCGCCCTGCCGGCCGCCGTGCTGGTGTCGTCGGGGCTCGCTGCCTGCGGGCCCAACATGCCCTCCGGTTCCGGGGGCGGCGCAGGTGGGGCGTCGGACGAGGGGTCCCTGCGCTTCGCGTGGTGGGGGAACGCTGTCCGCGACGACCTGACGCGCGAGGCGATCTCCACGTATGCGAAGGAGACCCCGGACCTGGCGATCGCGGGCGAGCCCACCGACTGGACGGGCTACTGGGACAAGCTCGCCACCCAGGTCGCCGGTGGGGAGGTCCCCGACATCCTGCAGATGGACGAGGCCTATCTGAGCGAGTACTCGAGCCGCGGCATCCTGCTGGATCTCGGTGACACCGCCATCGACACCGCCGAGTTCGAGTCCTCCGCCGTGGATGCAGGGAAGGTGGACGGCCGGCTCTTCGCGCTCAACGCCGGCGTCAACGCCCCCGTGCTGCTGGCGAACCCCGAGGTCTTCCGTGCTGCGGGTGCGGAGATGCCGGACGACTCCACCTGGACGTGGGACGACCTGCTCGAGACGTCCGCTGCGATCACGAAGGCCACTCCTGACGGGACCTACGGCGTCCAGCAGCTCGGCGCCGCGGGCGACCCCTCCCTGAGCGTCTACCTCCGCCAGTTGGGCGTGGAGAAGTTCGACGGCGAAGGCCTGGGCTTCTCGGCGGACCACCTCGAGCAGTGGATGGACTACTCGCTCCGCCTGCAGAGCTCGAAGGCGTCCCCTGGCGCCTCTCTCGCCGTGGAGGAGACGGGCAAGGCTGTCGATCAGACGCTGTTCGCCACCGGGAAGTGCGCTCTGGCGTCCGCGTGGTCGAACCAGGTCGTCAGCAACGACCAGGCCCTGGACGGGGCGGTGAAGGTGCTGAGGCTGCCCTCCATGACCGGGTCGGCCCGGGACGTGCAGCTCTGGTACAAGGCCTCGATGTACTTCTGCGCCTCCGCCCGGTCGTCCCAGCAGAGCGCCGCGACGGCCTTCCTCGACTGGCTCGTCAATTCGCCGGACGCCGGGCGGATCCTCGTCGCCGAACGCGGGGTCCCTGCCAACCTCTCCGTGCGCGAGGAGATCCGTGGAGACCTCTCCGGTGCCGACCTCAAGGCCGTCGACTTCATCGAGTCCATCGCCGACGAGCTCGGTGATCCCCCGCCCATCACCCCGCCCGGTGGGACCGCCGTGAGCGATGCATTGGGGCGACACATGGAGGACGTCCTGTTCGGCAGGACGAGCCCTCCCGAGGCGAGCGAGGCGGCCGTGACCGAAGCCGCCGGGCAGCTCGGCTGAGAGCGTGAACGGCTCGACGCGGCGCCGGTCGTCTACCCGGTGGACAGCGCTATCCCAGGTCACGAGGTCGTGGTGTTGCGACCGGATGAGAACGTTTGCACAACAGGGGGTCCGTCTGCCTAGAATCGCGATCTCTCGTGTGACCCGGGTCTCCCGGCGCGTGCGGCAGGCAGTGACGCCCCCGCACACCCGACGGACCCTGCCCCGCCTCCACCCGTTCAGCAGTCCAGCACCCGGGGATCCGTCCCCTGATCGAAGGAGATCACGTGCCTACTCGACGCCAAGCCCTCGGCCTGTCCCTGACCGTCCCCGCCCTCTGGGGCCTCGCCGCCTGCGGCCCGAACCAGTCCAGCAGCTCCTCCGGTGGCGGGGGTGCGGGATCCCTGCGCTTCATGTGGTGGGGCAACGCGATCCGCGACGACCTGACCCGCAAGGCCATCGACGCCTACAAGGACGTCCAGCCGGATCTGACGATCTCGGGGGAGCCGGCCGACTGGTCGGGGTACTGGGACAAGCTCGCCACCCAGGTCGCCGGCGGTGACATGCCCGAGGTGATCCAGATGGACGAGAAGTACCTCAGCGAGTACGGCAACCGCGGAGCCCTTCTCGAGCTGGCGGACGCCGGCCTGGACACGAGCGATTTCGAGGACACCTCGGTCAAGGCCGGCGAGGTGCCCGACAAGGGCCTGCTCGCCATCAACGCCGGCGTCAACACGCCCGTCCTGCTGGCGAACCCCGCCGTCTTCGAGAAGGCCGGGGTCGACCTGCCCGATGACACGACATGGACCTGGGACGATCTGATCGACCGGGCCACGCGGATCACCGAGAAGAGTGCGAAGGGCGTCTACGGCATCCAGCAGATCGGGCTGGTCCAGGCCACCTTCCAGGTCTACATGCGCCAGTTCGGCAAGGACCAGTACGCCACCGACGGCGCCGGCTTCTCGGCCGAGGACGCCGAGGAGTTCTTCGCCTACGCCCAGAAGCTGCAGGACACCAAGGCCTCGCCCGGCGCCTCCCTCGCCGTCGAGGAGGCCGGCCAGTCCGTGGACCAGTCGATGTTCTCCACCGGGAAGACCGCCATGCAGGTCGCCTGGTCGAACCAGGTGGTCGCCTTCGACGCCGCCGCCGGCGGGGACGTGCGCGTGCTGCGCATGCCGTCGATGACCGGCCGGGCCGCCGATGCCCAGCTCTGGTACAAGGCCTCGATGTACTTCGCCGTGGCCGCGAAGGCGTCCGATCCGAAGCAGGCCGTCGCGTTCGTGGACTGGCTGGTGAACTCGCCGGATGCCGGCAAGCAGCTGCTCGCCGAGCGCGGTGTCCCCGCGAACCTCGAGGTCCGCAAGGCCATCGAGGGCGACCTCACGGAGTCCGACCGCAAGGCCGTGGACTTCATCGAGGACATCGCCGGGGAGCTCGGCGAGACACCGGTGATCACCCCGCAGGGCGGCGGCGAGTTCGAGGACATCCTCAAGCGCTGCGGGGAGGACCTGCTGTTCGGTCGCCAGGACGCGAAGGCCGCCGGCAAGGCGCTGCTCGACCAGCTCACCTCCGCGATCTCCGTCTGAGACCCCCGCACCCAGCAGGAAGGACCCCCATGAGTGCACTCGGCGAACTCGCCACCATGGCGAAGACCCGACGCAGAGGCGGTGTGAAGGAGAAGCACCCCGACAACAAGCCGGCGCTCGCGTTCATGCTGCCGTGGCTGCTGGGGCTTCTCGGCATCACGCTGCTGCCGATGATCGCCTCGCTGTACCTCTCGTTCACCGACTACAGCCTGCTGGCCGCACCCCGGTGGATCGGGCTGCAGAACTTCGTGGACATGTTCCACGACGCCCGCCTGATGAGCTCGCTCAAGGTCACCCTGATCTACGTGGTCGTCGGCGTCCCGCTGCAGCTCGCCCTCGCGCTCGCCCTCGCGGTCCTGCTGAACGAGGGCCTGAAGGGGCTGTCCTTCTACCGCTCGATCTTCTACCTGCCCTCGCTGCTGGGCGGGTCGGTCGCGATCGCGATCCTCTGGCGCCAGATGTTCGGCACCGGAGGACTCGTCAACCAGTTCCTGGGGATGCTCGGGCTGACGAACCTGCCGGGCTGGATCTCCGACCCCTCGACGGCGCTGGGCACGATCATCCTGCTGCACGTGTGGACGTTCGGCTCGCCGATGATCATCTTCCTCGCCGGTCTCCGGCAGATCCCCCAGATGTACTACGAGGCTGCCGCGGTGGACGGCGCGACGAGGTGGAGCCGCTTCCTGCGCATCACGCTCCCGCTGCTGACGCCGATCATCTTCTTCAACCTCGTGCTCCAGGTGATCAACGCCTTCCAGTCCTTCACGCAGGCGTTCGTGGTCTCCGGGGGCACCGGAGGACCGTCGGACTCGACCCTCTTCTACACGCTGTACCTCTACCAGAAGGGGTTCACCCAGTTCGACATGGGCTACGCCTCGGCGATGGCCTGGCTGCTGCTGGTGATCGTCGCGCTCTTCACCGCCGTCAACTTCCTCGTCTCCAAGTTCTGGGTGTTCTACGATGACTGACCAGCTCACGACCCCCGCCCCGTCGGCCGTCACCACCCCGGCGCCGGCGCCGGCCAACGCCTCCACCCTGCGCCGGCGACGCACACGCCGCGTCGGCCCGGTCGTCCGCCACGCGATCCTGATCATCGCCTCGCTGGTCATGATCTACCCGCTGCTGTGGATGGTGGTCAGCTCCCTGCGCCCCAACAGCGAGATCTTCCGCAACCCGGGCCTTCTGCCCATCCGCTTCAACGTCGAGAACTACGTCAACGGCTGGCACGCGCTCGCCCAGCCCTTCTCGCACTACCTGCTGAACTCGACGTTCCTGGTGCTGGGCTGCGTGGTCGGCAACGTCATCGCCTGCTCGCTGACCGCCTACGCCTTCGCCCGGCTGCGGTTCTGGGGGCGCAACATCGCGTTCGCGGTCATGCTGATGACCCTCATGCTGCCGATCCACGTGGTGATCGTGCCGCAGTACATCATGTTCTCCCAGACCGGATGGGTGAACACGATGCTGCCGCTGATCCTGCCGAAGTTCCTGGCCACCGACGCCTTCTTCGTCTTCCTCATGGTGCAGTTCATCCGCGGCATCCCGAAGGAGCTCGACGAGGCGGCGCGCATCGACGGCTGCGGGCACTTCCGGATCTTCTTCCGGGTGATCATGCCGCTGATGACCCCGGCCATCGCCACCACCGTCATCTTCACCTTCATGTGGATGTGGAACGACTTCTTCGGCTCCCTCATCTACCTCACCACCCCGGACAACTTCACCGTCCCGCTCGCCCTGCGCGCCTTCCTCGACTCGCAGGGCACCTCGGACTGGGGCGCCATGTTCGCCATGTCCGTGCTGTCCCTGGTCCCCCTGTTCATCGTGTTCCTGTTCGGTCAGCGGTTCCTGATCCGCGGCTTCGCGACCACCGGCATCAAGTGACCCCCGTCGTCCCACCGTCCCCGACCCCGTGGAAGGACCCTGCATGACCACGCGCTACGGTCTGATCGGCACCGGTCACCGCGCCCAGATGTACATCGATGCGATCACCGGCCCCCATGCCGACGTCGCCGAGCTCGTCGCCCTGTTCGACACGAACCCCGGGCGCATGCAGCACTACCGCGAGCACCACCCGGCCCTCGCCGACGTGCCCACCCGCGGACCCGAGCACCTCGAGGAGACCATCGCCGAACTCGGCATCGAGCGCATGATCATCACCTCGATGGACCGCTTCCACGCCGAGCACATCGTGCGCAGCCTCGAGGCCGGGGCCGACGTGATCGTCGAGAAGCCGCTGACGATCGACGCCCCGAAGGCCCGCGAGATCGCCGAGGCCGCCGAGCGCACCGGCCGCAGCGTGACGGTCACCTTCAACTACCGTTACTCCCCGCGCAACAGCGCCCTGCGCGAGGTGATCGCCGACGGACGCATCGGCACCCCGCTCTCCATGGTCTTCGAATGGGTGCTCGACACCGCCCACGGCGCCGACTACTTCCGGCGCTGGCACCGGGACAAGGCGAACTCGGGCGGACTCTTCGTGCACAAGGCTTCCCACCACTTCGACCTCGCCTCCTGGTGGGTCGACGCCTACCCGCAGCGCGTCTACGCCCGCGGCGGCGTGCGGTTCTACGGCGCCGAGGCCGCGGCCCGGCGAGGCGTCACCGCTCCCGCCGAGCGCGGCACCCACGACGGACCGCACGGCCCCTTCGAGCTGGACCTGCGCAGCGACCCCCGCCTGAAGGAGCTCTACCTCGACCAGGAGCAGCACGACGGGTACCGCCGCGACCAGGACGTCTTCTCCGCCGGGGTGACCACCGAGGACAACCTGACGGCGATCGTCGACTACGACAGCGGGCTCACCCTCACCTACGCGCTGACCGCGCACAGTCCCTGGGAGGGCTACCGCGTCGCCGTGAACGGCACCGAGGGCAGGGTCGAGCTCGAGGTCGTCGAGCGCACCGCCGTGCTCAGGGACCGCGAGGACGGCGTCGCGGCCGACGGGGAGACGGGAGACGCACGCGGCGAGGCGGTCGTCGACCCCAGCGCGGTGCGCGTGGCCGACGAGGGCGACGGAGCGCGCCACGCGGGCGAGCGCCTCGTCCTGCAGCGTCACTTCGAGGCCGCGCAGGAGGTCGAGATCCCGCGCGGCGAGGGAGCGCACGGCGGCGGCGACGCCCTCATGCTCGCCGAGGTCTTCCGGGGACGTGGAGCCGGTGCCGGGGACGGGGCAGGTGCCGATCTCGGTGTCGACGACGGGACGGGAGGTGACCCGCTGGGGCGGGCCGCCGACTGGCACGACGGTCTGCGCGCGATCTCCATCGGCGTCTGCGGCAATGCGTCGATCGAGACCGGCCGGCCGATCGACGTCGAGACCTTCATGGGCATCGACCGATGAGCGCGGATCGCGCCGCAGGGCACGGAGGATCCGGTGGCCGTCCGCTCGCGCTGATCGGCACCCGCGGCTTCGGCGCCGTGCACCTTGAGCAGATGGCCCCTCTGCGCGAGAGCGGGCGGATCCGCCTGGTCGGCGTCGTCGACGTCGCCGAGCCCGACCCCGGGATCGGCGCCCCGTGGTTCCCGACCCTCGATGCCCTGCTCGAGGGCGCCGAGGAACGCCCCGAGATCCTGGTCGTCGCGACCCCCATCACCACCCATGCCGACCTCGCCCTCGCCGGTCTCGCCGCCGGCTGCCACCTCTACCTCGAGAAACCGCCCGTTCCCTCCCTCGCCGACCACGCCCAGGTGTTGCACGAGGCACGCAGGACCGGGCGCAGCGTCCAGGTCGGCTTCCAGGCGCGCGGCGGAGGAGGCGCGACCCGGATGCGCGAGCTGCTCGCCACCGGGGCGCTCGGCGAGGTCCGCAGCGTCGACGCCTACGGCGCCTGGCTCCGCGACCGCGCCTACTACGCGCGCAGCCCCTGGGCAGGCCGGCGCCGGATGGACGGTCGACGCGTGGCCGACGGGGTCGCCACCAACCCCCTCGCCCATGCCGTCGACCTCGCACTCCTGACCGCGGGGATCACCCGTGCCGCCGACATCGGGGTCATCACCAGCGAACTGCGCCGCGCCCACGACATCGAGGCCGACGACACCACCTATCTGCGCGTGGATCCCGTCGGCGCTGCCGGTCCGGTGGACCCCAGCGGCACGATGAGCCCCGCTCCCTTCGTCCACGCCGCTCTGACCACCACCGCCCCCGTCCAGGAGGAGCCATGGATCCAGATCCGGGGCGACCAGGGGCGTGCACGGCTCGAGTACACGACCGACCGTCTCGAGATCGTCGATGCCTCGGGGCGCGCCACCGAGGAGCGCTTCGGCCGCGAGAGCCTGCTGGAGAACCTCCTGGACCACCTGGACGATCCTGCCGTGGCGCTGCTGTCGCCGCTCGAGAGCACCGAGGCCTTCACGACCGTCCTCGAGGCGACCCAGTCGGGTCCCGATCCTCGGCCCATCGACGCCGAGCACGTGACCTGGGAGGGCGAGGGGGCGGCGGCTCATCCCCTGGTCCACGACGTCGAGGACTGGATGACGCGCGCTCTGGACGCCGGCGAGCCCTTCAGCCGCATCGGCGCTCCCTTCGCCGATCCCACGGCGATTCACCAGACCGACCCGTCGACCCTCGGGATCGACACACACCGAACCACCGGAGGAGATGCCCGATGACCCTGCGCACCCAGACCCTGCAGGCCGATGTGGTCCGCCGTCGTGACGGCACGGGCCTGCTGCTGCGCGCAGCAGCCGCCGGCGATCTCGCTGCCTTCGAGGGGACCGTCTCCGAGGCGGACGGCGGCGCCGTGCTCGAGGGACCCGCCGACCACGCCAATGCCCTCGCCCTGCGTGCGGCGATCCCCGCTCTGCGCCCCCAGCTGGTGAGCGGACACCGCACCTCGGTGGGCACCGGGGACCGCACGGGCCTCGCGACCTCGGGGCAGGCCCGCGCCTTCGCGGACGTCGGCCAGGGAGTCTTCCCGGTGTTCGCACAGCAGTCGATCCGCGAGATGGACCGACTGGGCCGCAGCGCCCGCGAGGTCCTCGACGATGCCGTGTTCGGGCTGGTCGAGAACGGGTGGGAGAGCGGGTACGGGGCCGACTGCGACCACATCAAGTCCACCGAGGGCATCGACCGGGGACTCGACGCGGGCTTCCGGATGTTCACCCTCGACCCGGGCGACGAGGTCCGGGACGTCACCGCAGGGATCACCGACCAGCAGGTCGACGCCCTGCCGTGGGCCGCTCTCGAGGACTCCCGCAGCGACGTGCTCGCCCGGTACCGGGGGCTCGTCCTGGAGGCGGCAGGGGAGAGGATCGCCCCCACCGACGCCGAGATCCTGACCGCCGCCGTGAAGTACGGCGGCGCGGTCGCCGAGGCCGTGCGCCTCCACCGTCACCTGCACGAGAACGCGCCGCGGGAGGCAGGAGCGGAGGTCGAGGTCGAGATCGCGGTCGACGAGACGGCCTGGCAGACCACCTTCTTCGAACACCACTACCTCGCCACCGAGCTCGAACGACTGGGCGTCGGCTGGTTCTCCTTCGCGCCCCGCTACGTCGACGGCTTCGAGAAGGGGCTCGAGTTCCGCGGCAATCGGGAGGAGCTGCGCCGGAACCTGGAGGTCCACCACGCGGTCGCCGAGCTCCACGGCGGCTACAAGATCTCCCTGCACTCCGGGTCCGACAAGTTCTCCGTCTACCCCCTGGCGCTCGAGGCGACCGACGGACTCGTGCACCTGAAGACCTCCGGCACCTCCTACCTGTGCGCGCTCGAGGCCATCGCCGAGGAGGACCCCGAGCTGTTCGGGACGATCTGGGACATCTCCCGCGCCGGCTACGCCCGCGCCAAGGCCTCCTACCAGGTCTCCGCCCACGAGGACCGCACCCCCGCCGACCTCACGGGGATCCGGACCGAGGACCTCGTGGACCTGGTCCGCGAGAACGAGGACGCCCGTCAGATCCTGCACGTGGGCTACGGCGACTCGCTCACCGCCGCGCTCGCCGACGGGACCGCGCTCGCCGACCGCTTCGCAGCCGACCTGCGCGCACGCCACGACCTGTACACCGAGGTGCTGACCCCGCACATCGCCCGTCACCTCGCTCCCTTCGCCGCCGTCCCGGCGCGCTGACCCGATGAGCGCGGACGCTCGGCGCAGCGGGGGCTCCGAGTCGAGGTCAGAGGGACCGGCCCTGCCGAGCGTCGCCACGCTGCGCGCCGGGTTCGCCGAGCCGGACCCGGCCGACCGGCCGATGATGCGCTGGTGGTGGTTCGGGCCCGACCAGGAGCACGCCGAGATCGACCGTGAGCTCGCCGCCATGGCCGCGGCGGGCCTCGGCGGGGCCGAGGTCGCCGTCGTGTACCCGCTGCGGGAGACGACCGACCGTTACGGCTCGGAGCGGATGCTCGCCGCCCTGCGCCACGCCGCCGAGCAGGCACGCTCCCTGGGCCTGCGCCTGGACGTGACCCTGGGCAGCGGATGGTCCTTCGGCGGTCCCCACATCGGCCCCGAGCACGCCTCCCGGCGCCTGCGATGGGAACGCCGCGAGATCTCCCCGGCGCCGCTGGAGGTGGGGCTGCGGCCTGCGTGGCCCGGCGACGAGTTCGTCGGCGCGTACCTGGGCGAGGGGGCGTCGCCGACGACCTGGGAGCACCTGCCGGTGGCGAGCGGCAGCGGCGCGGACGTCGCGCTGCGGATCCCACCCGGCCGCGGTCCACGCACCGTGCTGCTGGCCTGGTCCGAGGTGACGGGACAGCAGGTCAAACGCTCGGCTGCGGGAGCCGAAGGTCCCGTGCTGGACCACCTCTCGGCCTCGGCCACCCGCCACCACCTCGACGTCGTCGGCGAGGCCCTGCTCGGCGCGGTCCCCGCCGAACTGCTGGGGTCCGTGTTCTGCGACAGCCTCGAGGTCTACGAGGCCGGATGGACCCCGTCCCTTCCCGAGGAGTTCGCGCGTCGGCGCGGCTACGACCCCATCCCGGTGCTGCATCGCCTCGTCACCGAGGAACCCGACCCGGCTCCCACGACGCCGTCGGATGCCGTCCCACCGGACCGCGGCAGGCTCCGCGTCGACATGGGCCGCACCCTCGGCGAGCTCGTCGAGGAGAACTTCCTCGCGGTCTGCCGGGACTGGGCCGCGGCCCACGGCGTGCCCTTCCGTGTCCAGGCCTACGGCGAGCCGCCGGTCACGCTCAGCGCCTACCGCTCCGTCGACCTCGTCGAGGGCGAGGGCGCCGGCTGGACGTCGATCACCGCGTGCCGCTGGGCGTCCTCGGCCGCCCACCTGCTGGGCCGCGACGTGGTCTCGAGCGAGATCTGGACCTGGGTGCACTCGCCGTCCTTCCGGGCCACGCCGCTGGACCTGCAGGCGGAGGCCCACGATCACCTGCTCTCGGGCATCACGCGCTTCGTCGGCCACGGCTGGCCCTACTCCCCGCCCGACGCACCCGGCCTGGGCTGGCGCTTCTACGCCGCGGGAGCGCTCGACGACCGCAACCCCTGGTGGTCGGCGATGCCGGAGCTCACCGCGTCGCTCGCCCGACTCTGCGGGCTCCTGCGACAGGGGGAGCCGGTCGCCGACGTGGCGGTGCTGCTCCCGGCCGACGACGCGCGCGCCGCCCACCCCGGCGGCTTCGACCTCTTCAAGGCCTCCCGTGACCGCATCGGCCCGAGGATCCCAGCGGCGATCCGCACCGGAGGCCGCGACCTCGACCTGGTGGACGATCCCGCGCTCGAGGACCTCGCGCCCGACGCCTACCCGGTGGTCGTCGTGGCCGGGACGAGCCGGGCGCCCGCCTCCACCCGTGCATGGCTCGACGCCGTGCGCGTCGCGGGCGGCACGGTGCTCGCCGTCGACTCCCCTCTGTGTCCCAAGGACGAGCACGTGAGCGAGGACGCGGTCGCCGCGGCGCTGGACGCCGCGCTTCCTCCCGACGTGTCCCTGACGGGTGACGGCGGGCAGATCGGTGTCGTGCACCGGCGGCTCGCCGATGCGGACCTCTATCTCATCGCGAACACGGGCGCTGCCGTGCGCTCCATCGCGATCGCCCCGCGCACCCAGCGGGAGAGCTACGAGATCTGGGATCCGGCCGACGGGAGCGTGCGCGCCCCTGCCACCGCAGGCGCGGGTGCCGGGAACAGGGCGGTGGCTCTCGAGCTGCACCCCTACCAGGCGATCGTGCTGGTCGGGACCGATGAGCGGGCCACCGGTGCCGGCGGGCCCGAGGGGCCCGGGCCCGCTGCCGGGGAGGGGACCGACGCCGGGACCTCGCAGCGTCCGGAGGTCCTCGTCCAGACGCCGCTCGCGGGACCCTGGGCCTTCACGAGCGGGGCGGACGCCGTGCGCGAGGTGATGCTCCCGCACGGCTGGGAGGGCGAGCTGCCGCCCGAGCGCACGCGCGGAACCTACGAGCAGGAGGTGGAGATCCCCGCCGAGCACCTCGGCCCGGGGCTGCGCGTGGAGCTCGACCTGGGCCCGTGCACGCCGATGCCGCGGCCGGCGGACGCACAGGGCTTCCGCGCCGAGGTGCAGACGCCCGTCGGAGAGATCGCCGTGGTCGAGGTCGACGGGCAGCGCGCCGGGATCATCTGGCGCGCGCCGCACCGCCTGGACCTCACCGGCCACCTGCGCCCGGGACGGAACCGGATCAGGCTGACGGTGCTGACCACCGCGGCGGGGCCCTCCGCCGTCGACCCGCACGTCGAGCCGATGGTCGCCGAGTCGCGCCGCCTCTACGGCGAACGGTTCGAGCTGCAGGACCTCGACCGTGCCCTCGAGGGGGTGCGGCGCGGTCTGCACGAGGTGCCGGTGCTGCGGGTCCGGCAGGCCGCCTGACGCTGTTCAGGCCCGGGGGAGTGTTCCCTCGGCCGCGACCACCGCGTCCACCAGGTCCTGCGGTGCGGTGCCGTCCAGGACGACGTCCAGCAGGGCCTGCACGCGGCGGGGTGTGTCCTCGATGCGCGCGGCCTCGGCGACGGCGTCGGCCTGCGGATCCGAGAACGCCGTGCCGGTGGCGACACGGTCGGTGACGAAGGTGGTCCAGGCGGCGACGAGCGCCACCGCACCGGGGGCCTGATCGGGTCCGCCGCGGTCCGTGATCACGGGCAGGGCACGCACGGTGAGCTTCACCGAGCCGTCGGCCGCGATGCGGTCCAGGGCGTCGGCCATGCGCGGGTTCTCGAACCGCTCGACGAGCGCGCCGGTGTAGGCGTCCAGCTCGTCGGCCGGCAGCGGCAGGGTGGCGCGGGCATCGGCCCACAGGGCCTCGACCAGGGCGCGCACGCCGGGGTCGCCGATCGCCTGGTCGACCCGCTCGTGGCCGGCGAGCTGCCCCGCGTAGGCCATCAGCGAGTGCGCACCGTTGAGCAGGCGCAGCTTGCGCTTCTCGTGCACCTCGACGTCCTCGACCAGCTGGGCGCCGGATCGTTCCCAGGCGGGGCGGCGGCCGCGGAAGGAGTCCTGGACGACCCACTCGGTGAAGGGCTCGGTGACCACGGTCGCGTGATCGGCGAAGCCGGTCGCCTCCTCGACGATCCGCTGGTCCTCGGCGCTCGCGGACGGGGTGATCCGGTCGACCATCGTCGAGACGACGTCCACGTGGTCGTCGAACCAGGCGCGGGTCTGCTCGTCGGCCGCGGAGAGCACCGCCGCGCGCAGCACCTCGCCGTTGCCCGGCAGGTTGTCGCAGGAGACCAGGGCGATCGGCTCCTCGACGCCGGCCTCGCGACGGGCGCGGAGGGCGAGTGCCAGGCGCGCCGGCGCCGAGACGGCGGGATCATCGCCCGCCGCGTACCCCTTCTCCGTGATGGTCAGGGTGACCACCGAGACCTCGGGGTCGGCCAGCAGGCGCTGCAGGGCCTCGAGGTCGTCGGCGGGGTGGACGGCATCGATCACGTCGATCAGACGCACCTGGTCGCCGCCGGCCTCGCGGACGACGAGCCCGTACCGGTTGCGCTGCGCGGAGAGGGTCTCGGCGATCGCGGGGGAGCGGCCGGTGAAGGCGGTGACCCGCCAGGTGTCCTCGGCCGTGCTCGCGTCCGCCGTGTAGGGCAGCGTGTGAGCGCGGGAGAAGTTGCCGATGCCGAGATGGACGAGGCGGCCCGCCGCGGGGGCGCCGGAGGACGCGGCCGACGGGTCGGCCTCGTGGGCAGCAGTGGTCATGGAGTGCTCCTCTCAGTGCGCGATCGGCGGGTACGCGGCGCGCGGCAGCGTGCTGGACAGGTCGATCGCGACCTCGGTCGCCTCGTCCTCCTGCAGGCGGTGCTCGGCGACCAGGTTCGCGAGGTAGCCGGCGTCGATGCGGCGCGAGAGATCGTGGCGCGCGGGGATGGAGGCGAAGGCGCGGGTGTCGTCGACGAAGCCGGAGGTGTTGTAGAACCCGGCCGTCTCCGTGGCGAGCTCGCGGAAGCGGCGCATGCCGTCGGGGGAGTCGAGGAACCACCAAGGGGCGCCCAGGCGCACCGAGGGGTAGGTGCCCGCGATCGGGGCGAGCTCGCGCGAGTAGACCGTCTCGTCGATCGTGAACAGGATGCAGCGGAAGCGCGGGTCGCGGCCGAAGCGGTCGAGCATCGGCTGCACGCCGCGCGCGTAGTCGACCGGGACCGGGATGTCGTATCCCTTGTCCTTGCCGTAGGACTGCAGGACACCGCTGTGATGGTCGCGCAGCACCCCGGGATGCAGCTGCATGACCAGGCCGTCCTCGCAGGACATCTCGGCGGTGGTGAACAGCATGTGCGCCTCGAAGGCGAAGGCCTCCTCCGCGCTGGGTGCGTGGCCGGCCAGCACGCGGGCGTACAGCGCGGAGGCATCGGCCGCGTCCATCGGGGTGGTGTCGGCCCGCAGGTGACCGTGGTCCGAGGCCCGTGCGCCGGCGGCGACGAACGCGCGCCGGCGCTCGCGCAGCGCCTCGAGGAAGCCGGTGTAGTCGCCGGTGTCGATGCCGGAGACCTCGCCGAGGGCCACCACCTCCTGCGCCCAGCTCGGCCCGCCGATCTGGTAGACCGCGTCCGGGCGGAACGTCGGCACCACTCGCTCCCCGAGTCCCTGCTCGGCGATCCGCGCGTGGTGGGCGAGGTCGGAGGTCGCCGGGTCCGTGGTCGAGATGATCTCGATCCCGAAGCGGTCCAGCAGCTGCTGGGGCCGGAAGTCCGGGCTCGAGACCACCGCGTCGATTTGGTCGTAGATGCGGTCGGCGGACTCGGCCGACGGCACCTCGTGGACGTCGAAGACCTCGACCAGCTCGTGCTCGATCCAGTAGCGCGAGGGCGTGCCGCGGTAGAGCTTCCAGTTCTCGCAGAAGGTGCGCCAGATGGCCCGGGAATCGGCCTCGACCGGGGCGCCGTCCGTCCGCGGGATCCCCAGCGCGTCGTAGGAGATGCCCTGCGAGGCGAGCATCCGGGTCACGTAGTGGTCCGGGACGATCAGCAGCTGGGCGGGGTCGGCGAAGGGCGTGTTCTCGGCGAAGGCCTGGGCCTCCACGTGCCCGTGCATCGAGATCAGGGGGAGGTCGGCGATCTGCGTGTAGATCCGGCGGGCGATCTCCCGCACCGCCGGGTCGGCCGGCAGCGCTCGATCGGGGTGCAGGGTCAGGGGCGACGTGGGCATGAGGTCTCCTCCTCGGGTCGGCGACGGCGGGCGACCGTGCACGGGCGGTGTGCACATCGACGGCTCGCCGGTGACTGCAATCGTTTGCAGGGCGGGCTCCGGACGACTATATAGTGACCGGGCACCAGGGGAGTTCGAAACGGTTGCACGCGGATGCCGCGCCGTCGCGCCGTCGTGCACGGTCCGCGGAGAAGGGGGAAGAGCATGGTGGCCACACTGCGCGAGGTCGCAGCACAGGCGGAGGTCTCCGTCGCGACGGCCTCGCGGGCCTTCCAGCGCCCGCAGATGGTCGGGGCGGCCACTCGCGGCCGCATCCTGAAGGCCGCCGACGACCTCGGCTACAGCCCCAACACGGTCGCCCGTGCTCTGGTGACCGGGCGCCGCGGCGTCCTCGGCGTGGTCGTGCCCGACCTGCTGAACCCCTTCTACCCGGCCGTCCTCAAGGGGGCGCAGGCCCGGGCGCGCGAGCACGGCGTGCAGCTGCTGCTGGCCGATGCGGAGGAGGCGCCTGCGGGCGAGCTGCCGCTGGTCAGCACCCTGGCCCCGCAGGTCGACGGGATCGTGCTGTGCTCGAGCCGGATGGAGGAGGAGAGCCTGCGGCAGGCCGCCGCGCTCACGCGCCTCGCGCTGGTCAACCGGACCCACGAGGGGCTGCCCGGGATCCTCGCCGATCCCGGGCCCGGTGTGCGCGCCGCCGTGCACCACCTCGTGCAGCTGGGCCACCGCAGGATCGGCTACGCCGGCGGCCCGTCGGCGAGCAGGTCCGACGCCGATCGACGACGGACCCTGCGGACCGAGTGCGCCCGGGCAGGTGCGGAGCTCGTGGACGTCGGCCACTTCGCGCCGGGCCCCGAGGGCGGGCGTCAGGCCGCGGGAGCCCTGCAGGGCCTCGAGGTCACCGCGGTGCTGGTCTACAACGACGTCATGGCGCTGGGCATGATCGACCAGCTCACCAGCACCGGGCTGCGGATCCCCGGTGATCTCAGCGTGATCGGCTGGGACGACATCGAGTACGCGGGGATGCTGCGGCCGGGGCTGAGCACGGTGCGCGTGCCGCGCGCCGAGATCGGCGCGGCGGCGATCGACGTCCTGCTCGAGGCGGGGTCGGCGACGGAGGCCGACATCGCCCACCGGTTCCTGCCCACCGAGCTGGTGCTGCGCGGATCGACCGCTCGCGCCGAGAGCTGAGCGGGCTCAGTAGGAGTGGCGGCCTCCGGTCACCTGATGGACGGCGCCCTCGGGCGTGATGATCTCTGCGGGTATCCCGTCGGGGATCCGCACGTCGAGGTGGACCATGCCGTCCGCACGCTTGTCCCAAGCGACCTCGATCCGGCCGACGGGGGAGTCGAGGGCCCCGCGCACCCACTCGAGGCCCGGCCCCGGGACAGGCTGGACCTGCACCCGTCGGTATCCGGGCTCCGCAGGGCGGATACCCAGGACGACCTGGTAGATCCAGTCCGCCACGGCGCCGAGTGCGTAGTGGTTGAAGCTCGTCATCTCCCCGGGGTTGATGGAGCCGTCCGGGAGCATCGAGTCCCAGCGCTCCCAGATCGTCGTCGCCCCCATCGACACCGGGTACAGCCATGAGGGGCACTGCTCCTCGAGCAGCAGGCGGTAGGCGTCCTCGACGTGGCCCGTCCCCGAGAGCGCCCAGGTGACGAACGGGGTGCCCGCGAAGCCGGTGGAGACGCGGTAGTCGTGCGCGCGGACCAGCTCGGCCAACCGGGCTCCTGCCGACTCCCGGTCCGCGGCCTCGAGCAGGTCGAAGGCGATCGCGAGGGCGTAGACCGTCGCGCAGTCCGAGGTAATGGTCCCGTCCTCGTGCACGTAGGCGCGGGTGAAGGCGGCCAGGGTGTCCTCGGCCAGGCGCTGCCAGTGCGCGGCGTCCGCATCCTCCCCGAGCAGGCGTGCGGCCTCGGCGGCGAAGCGTGCCGAGCGCACCAGGCATGCGGTCGCCACCACGCCCTTGTCGGCCTTCGCGGCCGCGGGGTCGTGCGGCGAGGCGTCCGGATCCAGCCAGTCCCCGAACTGGAAGCCCGTGTCCCACAGGCCGCTGGGGGAGAGTGCCTTCTCGACGCTGCGCAGGTGCAGGGCGATTCCGGGGTACTCCTCGCGCAGACGCTCGAGGTCCCCGTAGGCGCTCCACAGTGCTTCGGCCACCCAGACGGCCGCATCGCCCCAGATCGCCGTCGGGGTGCTCGGGCTGGGCTCGGCATCGGCGGCGCGGGGGACGAGCTTCAGCAGGTCGGGCACCACGAACGGGACCACCCGCTCGGGGCTCGCGGCGGTCTCCGCACGGAGGTCGAGCAGCCAGGCGTGCAGGAAGTCGGCGACGTCGAACTGGAAGGCGGCGGTGGCGGCGAACGCCGCGATGTCGCCGGTCCAGCCCAGGCGCTCGTCGCGTTGCGGGCAGTCGGTGGGGACGGCGAGGAAGTTCCCCCGCTGTGACCAGATCGCGTTGCTGATCAGCTGGTTCACCCCGGCATGGGAGCTCTCGAAGGTCCCGGTCGGGCGGATGTCGGAGCCGACGACGACGGCCTCGATGTCCTGCTCCGTGAGGTCCCCGGGCCAGCCCGTGACCTCGGCGTAGCGGAAGCCGTGGAAGGTGAGTGTGGGTTCGAAGGTCTCCCCGGCGGGATCGCCGGCCAGGACGATGCGGTCGGTCGCCGCGGCGCCGCGCAGCGGCCTGGTCCCCAGCTCCTCGTCCTCGAGCACCTCCGCGTGGCGCAGCGTGATCTCCGTGCCCGCGGGGCCGGAGACGGAGAAGCGCAGGAAGCCGACGAGGTTCTGCCCGAAGTCCACCAGCGTGCGGCCCGAGGGGGAGGACCAGATGCGCTGCGGTGCGACGCTCTCGTGGCGCGTGATCGGCGGCGAGGCCTGGGGGATCAGGGTGGAGCGCTCGATCTCGACGATGCGCACGGGCTCGGGTTCCGTGGGGGCGAGGCGTCGGTCCTCGCGCTGACCCTGGTAGAGGTTCGCGAGCTCGATCGGTCCCAGGGACGACGTCCACGACTCGTCGGTGCGCAGGTACTCGACGGTGCCGTCGGTGAAGGTGACCTCGAGCGCGGCGAGGAAGGCGAGATCCTCCCCGTAGTTCGCGGGGGAGCCCGAGAATCCGAGGTCTCCGCGCCACCAGCCGCCGGCGAGGGTGACGTCGAGCTGCACCCGGTCCCCGCCCGTGCGGACGAGCTCGGTGACGTCGAAGCTCTGCACCTGCAGGCGGTGCTCGTAGACGGTCCACCCGGGGTTCAGCAGGGAGGTCGTCACCGGCCGGCCGTCGAGCCGGGCGTCGTAGACGCCGTGGGAGGTCGCATGGAGCACGGCGCCGGTCACCGCGGTGGCGCGCGTCCCCAGGTCGAGGGAGGACGAGAGCACGGGGAGTCGTCCGCGATCCTCGGGGGCGGTGATCGCGAGGGCGTCGGCGAGCAGGTCGGCGGGTGTGGTGGCTGGCACCGCCTCAGTCCACCATGGTGGCTGAAACGTTGCAAGAGCGGTCCCGCATCCTGGCTGCGCCACGGCGCCGTGCCGGTCGTCGCGTGGCCGTGGGGTACCGTCGGCCCGTGGTGAACTCGCGATCGGTGGGCATGAAGGACGTCGCGCGCGCGGCCGGGGTGTCCGTGGGGACGGTCTCGAACGTGCTGAACCGCCCCGGCATCGTCTCCGAGGACCGTCGGGCCCGTGTGGAGCAGGCGATCGCAAGCCTCGGGTACGTGCGCAACGATGCCGCCCGCCAGCTCAAGATGGGGCGATCGCGCACGGTGGGCGCGATCGTCCTGGACTCCACCAATCCCTTCTACGCCGAGCTCGTGCACGGCATGGAGGCCGCCGCCGAGGACTCCGGCCTGGCCGTGATCGTGGGCAGTTCGGGCAATCGCGCCGAGCGCGAGGAGCTCTACCTCTCGCTGTTCGAGGAGCAGCGGGTCCGCGGGATCCTGCTGGCCTCCGCGGGCGCCGGGAGCGAGGTGGTCCGAGGGATCATCGAGCGCGGCACCCCGGTGGTGACGGTCGAGGACGAGGGTGCCGTCAGCGGCGGCTCGACGGTCTCGGTCGACGACGTCGAGGGCGGCGGTCTCGCGCTGCGCCATCTGCTCGAGGGCGGGTCGCAGCGCCCGGCGATGGTCTACGCGCGCTCCGACCTGCACCAGGTGGCGGCGCGCATCGACGGGGCCCGGGCGGCCGCCGCCGCGGCCGGCGTGGAGCTCGAGCTGATCGAGGCCGAGGACCTCGACGTGCTCGCCGGACGCGCCGCCGGGGCCCAGGTCGCCGCGCGGTCTCCCGCGAACCGTCCCGACGGCGTGTTCTGCGTGAACGACCTCGTGGCCGTCGGCATGATGCAGGCCTTCGTGTACGAGGGGCGGATCGCCGTGCCCGATGACGTGGCCATGGTCGGCTACGACGACATCGCCTTCGCTCGCAGCACCGTGGTGCCGCTGACCTCGATCGCCCAGCCCGCGGACCTCATGGGTCGCACCGCGCTGGCGCTGCTCGAGGAGAAGATCGTCGGCGGCCCCGGCGCCGAGGACCGCCACGTGCGCTTCAGCCCGGAGCTGGTGCGGCGGGAGTCCTCGCGGGGCTGACCGGGCGCCTGCCGGGACCCGGCACGGCCCGGGAGGGTCACGCCCCGGCGGGCACCGCGTCCTCCTCGATGCGCAGATCGCGTCCGCGGGTCTCGGGCGAGGCGATCGCGCCGATCAGCGAGAGCGCGATCATCACCATCATGTAGACCGCGACCGGCCACCACGAGCCGGCCGCCCAGGTGATCAGCGCCGAGCACACCAGCGGGGCCACGCCGCCGCCCAGCACGGAGGAGAACTCCCTGGCGAGCGAGATGCCGGCGTAGCGGTAGCGGGCACCGAAGATCTCCGCGTAGAAGGCGCCCTGGCTGCCCACGGTCCCGTAGCCGGCGACGACGAAACCGACGAACACCACCAGGCCGATCAGGATCGGCTGTGCGGTGCTGATCAGCAGGAACGCCGGGATCGGGAAGACGAGCAGGAAGCTCAGGACGGCGATCATCACCGGGCGCCGACCGAAGCGATCGGTCGCGGCGCCGAACAGCACGCAGCCCACGGCCGCGCCGAGAGCCCCGTACAGCAGGATCTCGGGGATGAAGCTCGCCTCCACGTTCAGCCACGTGACCAGGAACGACCCCATGAAGACCTGGTAGATGTAGCTCTGGCCGTTGGATCCCATGTTGATCACGAACACCCGCCACAGCGGCGCGCGTCCGTGGCGCAGCACGTCCCCGATGGGCGTCGACTCCTGGCCGATGCGCGCCTTCTGGGTCTCGGCGAACACCGGGGACTCCTTGAGGGTCCGGCGCAGCACGTAGGCGGCGATGGTCACGATCGCCGAGGACCAGAACACCGCCCGCCAGCCCCAGCTGGTCAGGGCCTCCTCCGGCAGCTTCTGCGCGGCGATCCAGGCCAGGGCGCCCAGCACCGATCCCAGGGCTGCTCCCGAGAAGACGATCGAGGTGAAGAAGCCACGGCGGCGCACGCCCGCGGTCTCCGCCAGCAGGGTGACGCCGCCGGCCTGCTCGGCGCCGGCGCCGAAACCCTGGAGGATGCGGCAGACGACGAGCAGGATCGGCGCGAGGATCCCGGCCTGGTGGTAGGTGGGCAGGCAGCCGATCGCGAAGGTCGCGATGCCCATCAGGAACAGGGTGGTCACGAGCACCCACTTGCGCCCGAGACGGTCGCCGAAGCGGGAGAAGAACAGGCCTCCCAGCGGGCGCGCGGCGAAGCCCACGGCGTAGGCGCTCATCGCCGCGATGATGCCCACCGCCGGGGTGACATCGGGGAAGAAGAGGCTGTTGAAGATGATGGCGGATGCCGTGCCGTAGATGACGAAGTCGTACTGCTCGAGCATCGTGCCGACGAGCCCGGCGAGCGAGGCCTGACGAAGATGGGCGCGGTCCACCTCGGGTTCGGCGGCGGCGATGGCGCTGGACATGGCACTCCTGGCGTCGTTGCGAAGGCGTTTCATTGTGCGGTATGCACGATCCACAGAGCGTAACGGGGCGCGTCGGGCGGGGCAACCAGCGTCCGGAGCGCCGGGACAGAAGCAGAGGGCGGACCCCCGGAGCACGCGCGGGCGTGCGGAGCGAGCGGATCGACCTCGTCGACCAGGGGTCGAGAGCTCAGCGGGGGATCGAGAGCGGCGCGGGCAGCAGCTCCGAGAGTTCCTCGCGCATGAGGCCGTGGAGCTCCTCGATCCGCGCCGACGTCATCCGCTCGGCGGGAGCCGTGACGGAGACGGCGGCGACCGCACGTCCGCTGCGCAGCACGGGCATGCCGAGGCAGGCGATCCCGGGCTCGTTCTCGCGGATCTCGGTCGCGCACCCCCGGGCCCGCGCCTGCTCGAGGGTCTCCCAGACGTGCCGGGTCGAGACTTCGAGGGCGGGGTCGACGACCCGTGTGAAGACCTCGAGCTGCTCCCGGCGCACATCGGTGAAGGCCAGGAGCGCGCGTCCCATGGCCGAGACGGCGGCCGGGACGGTGCCGCCCACGCTCGACCACACCCGGATCGTGCGCGCGGGCTCGACCTTGTCGATGTACCGCACGTGCGCGCCCTCGAGGACGCCGGCATGGACGAGCTCGTGGGTGCGCTCGCTGAGGGCGACCAGGGCCGGGTGCAGCAGCGGCGCGAGATGCGCCTCGGCGGTGAAGGCCTCGCCCAGGCGGGCGGCGACGGTCCCGAGGCGGTACCTGCCCTCGACCTGGTCGACGAAGTCCCGGTGCCGCAGCGCCTGCAGGGCGCGATGTGCGGTCGCCTTGTGCAGACCCGTCAGCGTCGCGAGATCTGCGAGCGAGGAGCCCTCGGGGCCGGCCTCGGCGAGGTGGACGAGCAGGAGGGCCGCACGATCGATCGCCTCGACCGGGGACTTGGCGGGCGGATCCTCGGCGTTCATCCGCCGCAGTCTACGGGCGGAACACCTCGAGCTCGACGCTCTCGCGCACCAGCGCGCGAACGGCGTCCGGTCCCGGGCCGATCGCGCCCAGGCTGCTCGCCTGCAGGGCCAGATTGCCCATCGCCGTCGCCTCCATCGGCCCGGCGACGACCTCGATGCCCAGTGCGTGCGCCGTCAGCTGGTTCAGCAGGTGGTTGCGACTGCCGCCGCCCACCACGTGCAGCCGGTGCGGGAGGGGGCGCCCTGCGAGACGGCAGGCGGTGCGCAGCTCGTCGCGGTAGGTCTCGGCGAGGGACTCCAGGATCATCCGCACGATCTCCGCCGGCGTCTGCGGGCGGGCATCGGAGCCGTCCAGAGCGTGAGCGGCCTCGACGACGCGATCGGCCATGCGGCCGGGCGGCAGGAACTCCGGATCGGTGGGGTCGATGCGGAAGCGGTCCGGTGACTCCTCGGCGGCCGCGGCGAGGAGCTCGGCGAGGTCCGGGCAGGTGCCGTCGGCGTCCTCCTGCCACTGCCGGATCGATTCGCTCACCAGCCACATCCCGGCGACGTTCTTCAGGAACCGCACGCTGTCGCCCACCCCGCCCTCGTTCGTGAAGCCCGCCGCGCGCACCTCCTCGCCGATGACGGGGCGGGGGATCTCCAGCCCGATCAGGGACCAGGTGCCGGAGGAGATGAAGGCGAGCGGGGGAGCGGCGTCACCCGCGTCCGCGCCCGCGGACTCGTGCTCCGCGGGGATAGCGAGCACGGCGGAGGCCGTGTCGTGGGAGCCGACCGCCGTCACCGGGACCTCCGGCACGCCCAGCTGCGCGGCGAGAGCCGGGACCAGCGTGCCGATCCGCTCGCCCGGGCGCACGAGCGGGGCCAGCAGCGAGGGGATCGCTCCGCTCGCGTCGACGAGCTCGGGGACCCAGTCACCCGCCGCGGCCGCGAACATCCCGGTCGTCGAGGCGTTGGTGACCTCCGTGCGACGTTCGCCGGTCAGCAGGTAGGCCAGGAGGTCGGGGACCAGCAGCAGCGAGGACCCCTCGGACAGCGTCTCGAGCCGGTCGTCGGAGGCGAGCTGGTAGAGAGTGTTGAAGGGCTGCTGGGCGATGCCCGTCAGGGCGAACTGCCGCTCCGCGCTGACCCGGCGGGCCAGGTGAGCGTCGACCCCCTCCGTGCGCTCGTCGCGGTAGGCGATCACCTCCCCGATCCGCTCCCCGGAGCCGGGGAGCGGGCTGCCGTCGGCCTCTGCACGGTCCGGGCCGACGAAGCCGTAGTCCACGGCCCAGGAGTCCACGCCGATCGATGCGAGGTCCTGCGCCCCGAGCTCGACGGCGAGCCTCCGGGCCGCCGAGAGTCCCGTGCGGACCTCGGCCCAGAGCGCGTCGACGTCCCAGCTCAGGTGCCCGTCCCGTCGTTCGAGGCGGTTCTCGAAGCGATGGGCGGCGTGCAGGTCCAGGCGCGCTCGGGCATCGTGGCCGCGGTCGCTGCGAACGAGGCCGAGCATCGCGCGGCCGGAGCTCGCGCCGAGGTCGATCGCCGCGAGGGCGAGGGGCGGGGGCTGGTCGGCGGTCGTGCACTGCCCGAGGGCCGCGGCAGGCCCGGTAGGCCCGGTGGGCCCCGGGGACCCGGTGTTCCCGGTCATCGGCCGTGCCTCAGCGCAGGAACGCGGCGGCGACGCCCGCGTCCACCGGGACGTGCAGGCCGGTGGTGTGCGAGAGGTCCCCGGCGGTCAGGGCGAACACGGCGTTCGCGACGTTCTCGGGCAGCACCTCCCGCTTGAGGATCGTGCGCTGGGCGTAGAACTCGCCGAGCTCCTCCTCCTTGACGCCGTAGACCTTCGCGCGGCTCGCTCCCCAGCCACCCGCGAAGATGCCCGAGCCACGGACCACGCCGTCGGGGTTGATGCCGTTGACGCGGATCCGGTGGGCACCGAGCTCGACGGCGAGCAGCCGCACCTGATGCGCCTGGTCGGCCTTGGTCGCGGAGTAGGCGATGTTGTTGGGGCCGGCGAACACCGAGTTCTTCGAGGAGATGTAGACGATGTCCCCTCCCATGTCCTGCTCGATCATCACCCGGGCGGTCTCGCGGGAGACCAGGAAGGAGCCGCGGGCCATCACGTCGTGCTGGAGGTCCCAGTCCTTCGCGGTGGTCTCCAGCAGCGGCTTGGACAGGGAGAGCCCGGCGTTGTTGACCACCAGGTCGAGGCCGCCGAAGGCGAGCACCGCCTCGGCGACGGACTGCTGCACGGCGTCCTCGTCGGAGACGTCGACGCGCACGGCGACGGCGTGGTCCGCGCCGCCGAGCTCCTCGGCCGCCGTCCGGGCGTTCTCGAGGTTCAGGTCCGCGATGACGACGCACGCCCCCTCGGCGACCAGCCGCTCGGCGGTCGCCCTGCCGATTCCCGATCCGCCGCCGGTGACCAGTGCGACCCTGGTCGCGAGCGGCTTCGGGGCGGGGCGCCGGCGCAGCTTCGCCTCCTCGAGGGCCCAGTACTCGATGCGGAACTTCTCCGCCTCGTCGATCGGGGCATAGGTGGAGACGGACTCGGCGCCGCGCATCACGCGGATCGCGTTGACGTAGAACTCCCCGGCCACGCGTGCGGTCTGCGCGTCGGCACCGAAGGAGAACATGCCCACGCCCGGGACCAGCACGATCGCCGGGTCAGCTCCTCGGATCGCGGGGGAGTCCTGATCGGCATGGCGCTCGTAGTAGGCGGTGTAGTCCTCGCGGTAGGTCTCGTGCAGCTCGCGAAGCCGGGCGACCTGCTCCTCGGTCGTGGCGTCGGCCGGGAGGTCGAGGACCAGAGGCCGGACCTTGGTGCGCAGGAAGTGGTCGGGGCAGGAGGTGCCGAGCGCCGCGAGGCCCTCGAGCTTCGAGCCCGCGAGGAACTCGTGGACGTCCTCGGTGTCGGTCCAGTGGCCGACCGTCGGTGCGTCGGTCGAGGCCAGGCCACGGATGACGGGGAACAGTGCCGAGGCCTTCGCGCGGCGCTCGGCCTCCGGCAGCGCGTGGCGCGAGGCATCGGGGGCGCCGAACGGTCGGCTGTCGCCATGGGTGTCGAGATACGTCTGGGCCTCGCGGATGATCCGCTCGGAGTTCTGCTGGGCCTGCTGGGAGGTGTCCCCCCAGGCGGTGATGCCGTGGCCGCCCAGGATGCAGCCGATCGCCTGCGGGTTCTGCTCCTGGATGGCGGCGATGTCCAGCCCCAGCTGGAAGCCCGGCCGACGCCACGGCACCCACACCACGGCATCGCCGAAGATCTCCCGGGTCAGGCGCTCGCCGTCGGCGGCGGTGGCGAGCGCGATCCCGGCATCGGGGTGGAGGTGGTCCACGTGCGGGACGTCGACGAGCGCATGCATCGCGGTGTCGATGCTCGGTGCCGCGCCGCCCCCGCCGAACAGGCAGTGGTCGAAAGCGGCGACCATCTCGTCCTCCCGCTCCACGCCGGGGTAGACGTCCCTCAGCGCCCGCACGCGGTCCAGGCGCAGCACCGCCAGTCCCTTCTCGGTGAGGGTGCCCAGGTCGCCGCCGGACCCCTTGACCCAGAGCAGGTCGACGTCCTGGCCGGTGACGGGATCGGTGTCGGTGCCCTTGGCGGAGGTGTTGCCGCCGGCGTAGTTGGTGGTGCGTGGGTCGGCGCCCAGAGCGTTCGAACGCTCCAGCAGGGCATCGACGGTCTGACGAGCAGTGGTCATGAAGGCGCTCCTTCGGAGGTCGCGGAGAGGTGGTCGGGGGAGGTGCAAGGGGTTCGCGGGGGCTCGGGGCTCAGGCGCCCCAGCCCATCTGGTCCCCTCCCACGCGCTCGGTGGAGACCTTCTCCTCGTAGCCGCTCGCGCGGAAGGCGGCGAAGGGATCGGCCGGCAGGCCGCGCTCCTCGCGGAAGGCCGCGAGCGCCGGTCGCACATCGGTCCAGAAGGCGTCCATGAGGATGCCGTTGGCCTCGAGAACGTCGTTGCGCGCCTGCGCGTCGGCCAGGGCCTCGAGGTCCACCAGCAGCGCCTTGGCCAGGGCCTCCTGCACGGTCACCACCGACCGGATCTGGCCCTGGATCTTCGACTCGAGGTTGTGGCACTGGTCGAGCATGAAGTTCACGCCCGACTCGGGGCGGTGCGCGCCCTGCTGGACGATCTCGAACAGGATCCGCACCAGCTGGAAGGGGTCGGCGGCGCCGACGATCAGGTCGTCGTCGGCGTAGTTGCGGGAGTTGAAGTCGAAGGCGCCCAGACGGCCCTGGCGCAGCAGCTGGGCGACGATGAACTCGATGTTCGTCCCCGGGGCGTGGTGGCCGGTGTCCAGGACGACCATGGCCTGCTCGCCGAGGGCCAGGCAGTGCAGCAGGCTCGTGCCCCAGTCCGGCACGTCCGTGTGGTAGAACGCCGGCTCGAAGAACTTGTACTCCAGCACCATCCGCTCATCCGCTTCGAGACCCGCGTAGACCTCCTGCAGGGACTCGGCCAGGCGATCCTGGCGGGCGCGGATCGAATCCTGGCCCGCGTAGTTGGTGCCGTCGGCCAGCCAGATCTTCAGCTCCTTCGACCCGGTCGCGCGCATGACCTCGAGGCACTCGAGGTGATGGTCGATCGCCTGACGCCGCACCGCGGCGTCGCCGTGGGTGAGCGAGCCGAACTTGTAGGCGTCGTCCTGGAAGGTGTTGGAGTTGATCATGCCGATGCTCATGCCCTGCTCACGGGCGTAGTCGGCGAGTGCGCCGAAGTCCTCGACCCGATCCCAGGGGTAGTGCAGGGACACCCGGGGCGCGGCGCCGGTGAAGGCGTTGGTCTGCGCGGCGTCCGCGATCTTCTCGTACGGGTCTCGCGGGGTGCCGGGAGTCGCGAACACCTTGAAGCGGGTGCCGGAGTTCCCGTAGCCCCAGCTGGGCACCTCGATGGTGAAGTCGGCGAGGTCGCGGGCGATCGCGTCGGGGAGGGTGGTGAGCGTGGACATGGGGGAGCTCCTTCGTTCGTCGGAGGGTGTGCGATGTGGCGGGTGCGTGCCGTCGGATCTCAGTCGCGTGAGGGTGGATCGGTCACGCGCCCGGCCTCGGCGTCGAGCGCATCGGCAGAGACCACCTCGCCGTAGCGCTCGATCTCGATCTGCCGGAGCTCCTTGCCCTGGGTGCGCGGCGCGAGGATCGTCCCGATCAGCGTGGAGGCCAGCAGGAAGGCGATGAGGATGAGCCCGTCGATCAGCAGGCCGTTCGCGCCCATCAGGATCACGGGGAAGACCAGCGAGATGATCCCGGAGGCCACCCGGACGGTGAAGAACACCAGGCCCTGCGCCCCGGCGCGGTAGGGGGTCGCGAACAGCTCGGGGGACCACACGGAGTAGAAGGCCTGGGCCGAGGGGCCCGAGGACAGGCCCCACAGGATCGCGTAGCCGAAGGCGGTGGCTGCGGCGGTCGGGGGTCCGAAGACCAGCACGACCCAGGACACCACCGCCATGGCGCCGCCGACCAGGAAGAACCAGCGGTAGGACACCTTGTCGACCAGCAGCATGAACACGATCGTGCCGATGATGACGAAGGCCCAGGTGAGCATGGAGAACAGGTCGGAGGCGATGGTGCCGAAGCCCATCGAGCCCAGGATCGTGGGCAGGAAGATGCCGTTCTGGCTCGCCGCCTGGTTCCAGAAGGTGTAGATCGCGACCAGGAACAGCAGCGCGGTGATGTTGGCCTTGCGGCTGAACAGCCCGCGCAGGGAGGTCCAGATCGAGGGTGCCTTCGCCTGCTGCCCGCCCTTGGAGCGCTGCCAGGCCTGCGATTCGTAGAGGCCCTGCCGGATGTACCAGGTGACCAGGGCGATCACGACGAGGTGGGCGAAGATCAGCCGGCTCCCCAGCAGGTCGAGCGGGGCGAGCAGGGCGGCGAGTCCGAATCCCAGGAACGGGCCGACGGACCACGCGAGCTGGGTGGCTCCGATGTGGCGCCCGCGGCGCTCGGTGGGTGCGGACTCGGCGATGTAGGTCCAGCCCGCGGGCACCGAGGCGCCGACGGCCAGGCCGATCACGACGAAGCCGACGAAGAGCATCGGCAGGTTCATCGCGAAGGTCGCGATCAGACCGCCGATCGCGTACAGCAGCAGGTCGTAGGTGTAGATGAACTTGCGTCCGTACTTGTCGCACAGCGGGCCGCCGATCAGCGCGCCGACGGCCGCCCCGAAGGCGTTCGAGCTGAACGCGGCGAGCAGACCTGCGATCCGGCCGCTGTCGTCGGGGAAGTAGGCGGCTCCCCAGAATCCCAGCGAGGTGGCGATGGCGATGATCGAGCCGGAGTCGATGTAGTTGGACATCGAGACGGCTGCGGTCGCCTTCCAGCCGGTGAGCGGCTTGCGTCGGCCGAGGGGCATGGGTGGTGACTCCTTCGTCGGGTAGGGGAACCGTAGATATGAAACGATTCATTCGTCAAGTGGGGCATCTCGCGACGGCGCGGGCCCCGTGGCCCCGGGCGTCGCGACGGGGGCGGCATACAGTGCGTCCATGAACGCGATGCGAACCCCCGAGGAGGGCGCCCGGAAGGTCGAGGACGCCGCCGAGGAGGTCACCGAGCACCCGGTCTTCGAGGGCATCGCCCGCGGCGGTTTCGTGATGAGCGGGCTGGTGCACGTCCTGGTCGGGGTGATCGCGCTGCACATGGTGCTCGGCGGGTCCTCGCAGGAGGCCGACCAGAGCGGGGCGCTGCAGACCGTCGCCTCCGCACCCGGCGGCAACCTCCTGCTGTGGGTGGGCGGCGTGGCCATGGCGGTGCTGGTGATCTGGCACCTGGCCGAGGCCTGGTTCGGCGCCCGCTGGAGGAAGCGCGCCCGTGACCGGGCCCGCCACCTGGCGAGCACCCTGGGCAAGGCGATCGTCTACGGGGCGCTCGCCGTGACCGTCCTGCGGTCCGCGGCCGGCGCCGGGAGCGACTCCGACAAGCAGACGTCCCAGCTCACGGGCGACCTGATGGGGAACCCTGCAGGCCGGGTCGTGATCGTCGCGGTGGGCCTGGTGGTGATCGTGATCGGGTTCTTCCACGTCTACCTCGGGGCGAGTCGGGGCTTCGAGGACCAGCTGCGGGTGCCGCGGGGTCGGAGCGTCGCGGGTGCTGTCCGTGTCACCGGCGTCCTCGGCTTCATCGCCAAGGGCATCGCCCTGGTGGGGGTCGGGCTGATGTTCGGCTGGGCCGCCCTGGGCGCGGATCCCCAGAAGGCGACGGGGCTCGACGGCGCGCTGAAGACCATGGCGCAGCTTCCCGCCGGCGGGATCCTGCTCGCCGTGGTGGGAGCCGGCCTGATCCTCTACGGCATCTACTCGGTGCTGCGCGCCCGCTACGCCCCGATGTGACGCGGCGGAACACGGGCCGAGAGAGAGGATTCCCGCATGAGCACCTCGGAGGAACGCCGCCAACGGCTGCGTGACCTGTTGGGGCTCGACCGTTTCGATGCCCCCTTCGCGGCTCCGCTCTCCGCGCCGCGAGCGGAGGAAGGCACGGCTCCGTCGGACGCGGCGGCGGCGTGCGGGGCGCCCCAGGAGGTGATCGTCCCCGGGGCCCACGGCGCCGAGATCCCCGCCTTCCTGCTGCGTCCCGAGCCGGGGCGGGCCACCGGCGCGGGCGCGGTGCTGGTGGCCGGCCACGGCCGTGGCATCGACGACCTGGTGCGCACCGATCCCGCCGACGGGTCCCACGGCGGTCCCGCCCGCGCACTCGTGCAGGCGGGGGTGACGGTGCTGTGCCCGGAGATGGTCAGCTTCGGCAGGCGCCGCACCCCGCGCCCCGGCGGTGCCCCGCCCTACGAGGCAGCCGAGAGCAGCTGCAGGATCGACGCCGCCCGATACCTGCTGCACGGCACACCGGTGATGGGGCACCGGACAGCCGATGCCGGCGCCGCGGTCGCAGCGCTGCGCAGGCTCGACGGCGTGGATCCTGACCGCGTGGCCGTGGTGGGGGCCTCCGGTGGCGGCGCCGTGGCGCTGCTGCGTGCCGCGGTCGACACCTCGATCAGTGCCGCCCTGGTCGCGAACTACTTCTCCTCGTTCGCCGCGAGCATCGCCGCGATCCCGCACTGCCCCTGCAACATCGTCCCCGGGCTGCTCCCGGAGTTCGAGATGGCAGACATCGGCGCCCTGGTCTCACCTCGCACACTGATCCTCGAGGCCGGCGAGAGGGACCCGATCTTCCCCGTGGCCGCGACGCGCCAGTCCTTCGCGCGCCTGCGCACGATGTGGGATCCCGCGCCGGTCAGGGCCCCGCAGCTCGTGGTCACCGGGGCGGGACACCGCTTCGTGGGCGAGGAGTCCGTGGCACTCCTGGCAGCCGCGCTCGGGTGAGCCGACAGGGCTCGTCGGCCCCGCCCCATCCGTCACCCGCGACGCCGATGTGGAATCATCGAAGGGCCCCCACGGCTCGCGACACTGCCTCTCCGGCAGCCCTCGCGAGCCCACGTCCGACCGATCGGAGCACTGATGCCCGCCGACCTACCGTCCGCGCAGACCGCGACCGCGACGACTGCACAGGTAGGGGGTGAGATGGCCCGGCGCATGCACGATCTCGGCAGCGCAGGGACCTGGGAGGAGCTCGGGGAGTCCGCTCGCGGGACCTGGGACGAGGCCTACGGGCCGGCCGAGGAGTGGCCGGTCCAGGCCGCCGACGACGAGGTGCCGGGGCCGAACGGGCCCGTCCCGATCCGCATCTACACGCCGACCGCGCACGCCTACGGTCCGCGAGCGGTCCTCGTGTGGTGCCACGGCGGCGCGTTCATGCACGGTGACCTCGACATGCCCGAGGCCGACCACGTCGCTCGCGGGGTCGCCGGCCGCGCCGACGCGATCGTCGTCTCCGTGGACTACCGGCTGTGCGACGAGCCCCCCGAGCTCGGCGGCATGGCCGCCCGGAGCGTCGGCGGCTCCACCGGAGGCGTGCACGCGCCGGTGCCGCTCGACGACGTCTGCGCCGTCGTGCGCTGGGCGCGCGAGAGCGCCGAGGAACTCGGCGGGAACCCGCTGCGGATCGCCGTCGGTGGAGCGAGCGCGGGCGGGAACCTGGCGGCGGCGGCCTCGCTGCGCCTCACCGAGGAGGGGACCCCGCTGGCAGCATCCCTCCTGCTGTACCCGGTCGCGCACGCCGCGATGCCGGAGCCGTCGGCCGAGGAGGACGCGGCGCTCACCCAGATCGCGCCCGTGCTGCGTTTCCTGCCCGAGCGCACCGGGCTGATGGCGACCGCCTACGTGGGCGGGGACCCCGCGGAGGCCGATGCCTACGTGTTCCCCAGCCGCGCGGACGCGGAGCGTCTGGCGGGCCTGCCCCGCACCTACATCGAGGCCGACGAGTTCGACGACCTCCGCGTCAGCGCCCGCGCCTACGCGGATCAGCTCGCCCAGGCCGACGTCGACGTCGAGTACACGGTGCGCCGCGGAGTGGCGCACGGTCACCTCAACCGGGTCGGCCTGGCGGAGGCGAGGGAGTCGATGGACCGCATGGGACAGATCATGCGGGAGCTGTGATCAGGCGGCCGGTGCGCGGGTCGACGGTCCCGGGCCTGCCCCCGCCCGATCCGGACCTCTCCCCGTGCACCGGCCTCACCCGCGCGCACTGGGAGGCCGTGGCCGACCACCTGCTGCTCGCCCTGCGCCCCCATGCGAGCTCGAACCACGCCTTGATCTGCCCGCCGGGACGCCCGAGCCGCAGCGGCGCCCGCTCCGACGGGCTCGAGGGGTTCGCTCGCTCGTTCCTGCTGGCCGCCGGGCTGATCCGGGCGCGCGGGGACGAGGACCCCCACGCGCACGCCGACCGCTACGCACGGGGACTCGCCGCCGGCGTCGACCCCGCGGCCGAGGACGCCTGGCCCCGTCCCTCCGAGTGCGCCCAGGCGAAGGTCGAGGCCTGCGCGCTCGCGATCGGCCTCGACGCCACCCGCGCGCAGATCTGGGACCGTCTGGACCCCGCCGTCCGGGCCCGGCTCGTCGACTGGTTCGCCGAGGTCATCGGCACGCCGTACCCGGAGACCAACTGGGTGTGGTTCCGGATCACCGTGCTCACGTTCCTGCGCTCGGTCGACGACCGCTTCGTCGGCGGTGAGCGCTCGGAGGAGGTGCTCGCCGATCTCCGGCGCGACCTCCGCGTGCACGAGTCCCTCGTGCGGGAGGGTGGCTGGTTCGCCGACGGCCCCGACCGCAGCTTCGACCACTACGCCGACTGGGTCTTCTCCCTGCTGTCCGCGCTCTGGGGGCGGATGGCGGGATCGTCGACCCTGGATCGCCCCGGCCTGCTGGGGCCCCTCGACCGTGAACGCCACCGCCGCCGCCTCGGGAGCTATCTCCCCGCTGCGCTCGGCCTGCTCGGTGCGGACGGCTCCCCGTTGATCCAGGGCCGCAGCCTGGTCTACCGGATGGCGAGCGCCGGCACGTTCTGGGCCGGCGCCATCGCTGGTGTCGACGCTGACGTCGCCCCACCGGGACTGCTGCGCCGGGCGGCCTCCGGGACCCTCGCGCACTTCCTCGCCCACGGGGTGCCCGACGACGACGGCCTGCTCACCCTGGGCTGGTTCCACCGCTTCGAACCGATGGCCCAGGCCTACTCGGGACCCGGGTCGCCCTACTGGGCAGCGATGGGATTCGCCGGTCTCCTGCTGCCTCCCACGCACCCCGTCTGGACCGCGCCGGAGGAGCCGCTGCCCGTCGAACGCGGCGACGGCGTGAGCGTCCTGCGGGCGCCCGGCTGGATCGTCTCGCGCACCAGGGCCGACGGGATCGTGCGCGTCCTCAACCACGGCACCGACCACGCGCGCCAGCGGTCCGAGGGCCTCGACGACCCGTTGTACGCGCGGCTCGGGTACTCCACCGCGACCAGCCCGCAGATGCTCCCCGGCGCGGCGACGCCTGCGGGCCCCGACGGGGCTGTGGGCGACGGTGAACAGGCGAGCGACGGCGAAATGGTGTGCGACGGCGTCGTCGAACCGCGGGACGCCACCGTCGGGCTCGTCGATCCCGTACGCGGGTGGAGCCACCGGACCGGCTTCGAGACCCTCGTGCTGCGAGGCGAGGGCGCCGGCACGGGCGAGGGCGGGATCGGCATCGCCGTGTCCCGCCAGCGGTGCCACTGGCCGTCGGATGACCGGGGCGAGCCCGAGGACGCGGGACCGGCAGTGGCGGGGGCAGGCCGGGAAGGACCTGAACTGCTCGTGGGCACGCTCAGCCATGGCCCTGACACGGTGCTGCTCGTGCGCAGTCCCGGTGGGACCGGCGGCCTCCCGATCGGGGTGGCCGGCTGGCCGCTGTGCGGGGACCGGGTGGACGTGGAGCCGGACGTCGTCGCCGCGATGGGAGCGACGGCGAGCACCCGACGGGCCGACGGGTCGCTGCTGCGCAGCTCGCTCACGATCCTGCGCGGCGAGGGCCGGGTGCGGGCGCGTCGGGCAGGGCAGGTCGCCCCGCTGGGGCCCGAGTACGCGGTGCCGGAGGCGATGGTCGACCCGCCCGGGCCCGGGCCCGGGGGCGTGGTCGTGCTCCTGATGCGGCTCGCGGGCAGCCCGGCCGGCACCGATGCGCCTGCACCCGAGGTCCGCCGCGCCGGGTCCGGAGGATTCCTCGTCAGCTGGGGCGGGAGCGAGCAGGCGTTCCTGGATCTCGGCGATCCTGCGGCGCAGGAGGAGCCCACGGACCCCACAGCGTCGCCGTGAGGAGCGGAGGGAGCGAGAACCCGCAGGCGATCGTGAGGGGCGCCAGCAGCCAGAGCGGGGAGAGCACCGCGACGGCGAGAGGCGCGAGCAGCGCGCGCAGAGGGCGCGAGGCGCACAGCCCCATCGCCTCGCGCGCGACCGCGAGCCAGTCGACCTCCTCGGACTCGGCCGCCACCCGCACGTAGGCCGAGAGCCACGCGATCATCGCCCAGGTGGGAGGGGTCAGGACGCCCGCCACGAGGACTCGCGAGGACGCGGGCAGCGAGGCGAGGAACAGGCCGTCGAAGCCGATCGCCAGGATCGTCAGCACGAGCAGCGCCGAGGTCGGTGCGTCGCGCAGCAGTGTTCGCCGGATGCGGGAGATCGTCGAGCGGAAGGCGGTGTCGGCGGAGTCCCCGAGCCGGGTGGTCGTGCGGGTGGCCGCGGCCAGCGCCGTGACCAGGCCGATCACGGTGAGGACCCCCAGCAGCGCCGCCGCGTTCGCCGCGATCAGCGCTCCGGGGAGGACGAAGAACCGCAGCAGGCCCTGCGGCTCGAGCCGGGGATCACGATCGGACTCGTGCCCCGCGGACGGGATGGTGCGAGAGGCGGAGGGGGCGGTGGGCGCCGTGACGGCGGTGGCGGCGGGGCCGGTGGCGGAGGTCGTCATCACTTGATCCCCGAGGAGGCGAAGCCCTGCACGAAGTAGCGCTGGAAGATCAGGAACAGCACGATCATGGGGACCGCGGCGAGCGTCGTCCCTGCCATCAGCAGGTGCCAGTCGGTCGAGGCCTCCTGCCGGAAGGAGGCGATGCCCACCTGGATCACCCGGAGGTCGTCCGAGGTCGTCACCAGCAGCGGCCACAGGAAGTTGTTCCAGCCCGCCTCGAAGCTCAGCAGTCCCACCGTGAGCAGGCCCGGCCGGATCAGCGGGGTGATGATCCGGGTGAAGATGCCGAACTCGCTCACCCCGTCCAGCCGTGCCGCCTCGATCAGCTCCGAGGGCGTCGAGACGTAGAACTGGCGGAAGAGGAACACCATGAACGGGGAGACCGCTCCGGGCACGATCAGGGCCCACCAGGTGTCGATCCATCCGGTGCCGCCCGCTCCCAGGATCGTGTTCCCGCCGAACAGCGGCATGTGTCGCACCATCAGGAAGACGGGGATCACCGTCGCGTAGAACGGGATCATGATGCAGGCGACCATCCACGCGAAGATGGCCGGGGCCAGGCGGAACCGCAGCTTCGCGAGGGCGTACCCGCAGGCGGAGGCGAAGACCACGTTGAGCACCGCTGCCGCCGTGGCCAGGATCAGGCTGTTGCGCGCGTACGTCGCGAACGGGGCGCGGCCCAGCGCCTCGCTGTAGTTCTCCAGGCGCAGGTCCCTCGGGATCAGGGGCATCGGGGTGCGGGCGAGCTCCGTCGGATCGCGCAGGGAGGACAGCGCCATCCACAGGAACGGCGCGGCCATGATCAGCGACGCGATGATCAGGAACGCCAGCACGAGCGTGTTCGACAGGCGCTTCTGACGGCGCAGGCTGCGGTCGCGGGCGCGTCCCCGGTGCGGGGGAGCGAGGGGATCGGGAGCGCCAGGGGCGAGATCAGTCGTCATCGGAGCCTCCGACGATGCGGCGGGACAGGAACGCGAGCACGACCAGGATCAGCAGCAGGATCACCGACTGGGCGTTGGCCAGGCCCACGCGGAACTCCTGGAAGGCCGTCTGGTAGATGCGGTAGGTGACCACGGAGGTCGAGTTCGCCGGCCCGCCCTCGGTCAGGATGTAGATCAGGTCGAAGGTCTGGAAGTTCGAGATCAGCGAGGTGACCAGGATGAAGAAGGTCGCCGGCTTGAGCATCGGCACGGTGATGCGGAAGAACTTCTGCACCGCGTTGGCGCCGTCCAGGTCCGCGGCCTCGTAGAGCTGGTCGTCGACGCCCTGCATGGCCGCCAGGTAGATCAGCATCTTGAGGCCGATGCCCTGCCAGATCGTCACCAGGATGACGCTGCCCAGCGCCAGGTCCGGATCAGTGAGGAAGGGCAGCGGGCCGATCCCGACGAGACCCAGCACCACGTTCATCAGGCCGCTCTGCGAGGGGCTGTAGATCCACAGCCAGATCATCGCGACCGCGACGGTGGCGGTGATGTGGGGGAGGAAGACCATCACCCGGAACGCCCCGCGTCCCGGGAGGGCGCGATCGAGCATCGTGGCGAAGACGAGGGCGAGGAACATCGAGACGGGGATGCCGACGGCCGCGATGATCACGTTGTGCAGGACCGAGAGCCAGAACAGGCCGTCGGTGAAGATCGTCGCGTAGTTCTCCAGGCCGGCGAACTCGGGCGCGTGGATGATGTCGTAGGCCGTGAAGCTCAGGACGATCGCGACGAGGATCGGGGCCCCGATCCAGATCAGGGTGTGCAGGGTAGCCGGTGCCGCGAGCAGCAGGCCCCAGCGTCTCTCGGCGGTGCGCACGGAGCGTCGCCGCCGACCCGGCAGGGCATCGGGTCGCGCGGCGTGCGCGGCGGTGCCGGCGGATGTGGTGGGGGCTGTGGTGGTCATGTCCTCAGATCCTGCTGATCGCGCCGTCGCACAGCTTCTTCATGTCGGCCAGGGTCTGATCGACCGTGGCCCCGCCCGTCAGGCAGGTCTCGACGATGCCGTCGAGATTGCTGCGCACCTCCATGTACGCCGCCGAGCCGCCCTCGGCCGCTCCCGCGTGGGCGAGGTTCTCGAGCCCGAAGGTCATCAGCAGGTTGCTGCGGATCCCTTCGCTCTCGGGGATGTCGGGCGTCGGCGGGACCTTCCCGGTCGCCGCGCTCGCCGCGCTCAGGATGTCGGGATCGAGCATGTGCTTCATCAGGGCCGCCGCGGCGTCCTTGTTCTTCGACAGGCTCGAGACCGAGATGAAGGTACCGCCCTGGAACATCACGGGGTCGCTGCCGGTGCCGCTGGGCAGCAGGAACGTGCCCACCGCGCCCTTCTCACACAGGTCCGGCGTCATGGTCTCCCAGGTGGGCCAGTTGCCGGTGGACACCAGGGACATGGCCGCCGTCCGCTGCTGGAACGGTGAGGGCTGGCCCTCCGCGGCCCGTATCGAGTAGTCGATGGCGCCGGAGTCCATGCAGTCCAGCATCCACTGCAGGGCCCGCCGCCCCGGCTCCTCGTGCAGCCGGGGCGCGAGGCCGTCCGCGCTGAAGAGGGTGCCCCCGAAGGCGTAGAGGAGGAACACGAAGGCCTGGCGGGCGCTGCCCGCGCTGCCCGAGAGGAAGTCGAGGCCGACGACGCCGTCGCCGGTCAGCTCGGCGGCGACCTGGGCGAGCTCGTCGAGCGTGCGGGGAGGGTCGTCGATACCCTTCTTCTCCAGCAGGTCCGGGTGGTAGCCGATGAACCTCAGGTCCAGGGCCTGCGGCAGCGAGTAGTACGCGCCGTCGTACCGCGTGGACATCAGCACGCTCTCGTCGTATCCGAGGCTCTCGATGTACTCGGCCGGGATCTCGGCGAAGATGCCCTTCTCGGCGAACGGCTGGGTCCATCCCACGCCGGTCATGATGACGTCGGCGATGATCCCGCCGGCGATCCCCGTCGAGATCTTCTCGTTGAGCTTGTCCCAGTCGACCTGGTCGACGGACACCTCGACGCCGGTCCTCCTCGTGAACGGGGCGATGATGTCGTCGTCCAGCACGGCGCGGTCATCGCCCACGAAGTCCGGGGTCAGAAGGGCGATCGACCCGGTGAGGTCCGCGTCGGGCGCCTCGAGGTCGAGGGGCACGGACGGGTCCATCGCACCGCCCGACCCGCAGGCGGCGCAGCCGAGGGTGAGGGCGCCGGCTCCCGAGGCGGCGAAGAGGGTGCGACGGGGCAGTGCCATGAGGCTCCTCGCTGTCCGACGACGCGTCCTCGCGCCGTGCTCGTGGTGCGCCCTCCCGAGGCGGTCCGACAGTCGGTGCCGCGGCGATGCGGGGTCGACGCTCGGGGAGAAGGGAAGGAACGCGGTCGAGAGTGACCGCGATCACGGTGCCTGGAAAGCGGTTGCACGATGTTGTCGCCCGCGAGGTCGGCGCCAGCGGACACGGGTGGATCCGCGTCGTGAAACGTGTCAGTATCCCGGGCACCTGCCGGCCCATCGCGCGAGGAGCGTCCAGTGCCCCACGGAGTCATCGCAGACATCGCCCAGCAGCGCACGGTGCTGCTCGCCGGTGCCGACTACCTCGAACCGACAGTGGTGGGAAGCCTGGTCGTCCAGGATGCCGGCGGGAGCTGGCGCGACGCCGAGGTCACCCCGGACAGCCCGATCGGATCGTGCGCCGTGCTGGTGCCCTCGACGGTGCGCATCGCGGATCCCTCCGTGCCGATCGCAGCGGTCCGGGAGTACCTGCGCACCGCCCTGGGCGCGATCGGGCGAGTGGCGCTGCCCGGCACGAAAGCGGTCCTGGGCAGCGGCGCCGCGCGCACCATCGGGCCCGACGTGCGCCGCGGGGACGGCATCGCCCGCTTCGCCGACGTGCTCACGATCGCGCGGGACCTCGCCGCGGAGCAGGGCCTGGAGATCATCCTCGAGCCGCTCCACCGCGGGGAGACCGACCTGATCCACTCCATCGAGGAGGCCGCAGAGTTCCTCGATGCGCACGGGATCGGGGGCGTACGGATCGTCGCCGACCTCTTCCACATCCAGAAGGAGGGGGAGCGCCTGGAGACCGTGGAGCGCTTCGCCGGGCGGATCGGCCACGTCCACGTCGCCGACACCGACCGGATGCCGCCGGGGCAGGGCGACTGGCCGATCGCACCGTTCCTCGGGGCGCTGCGCCGGGGAGGATGCTCGAGCGACGTGACCATCGAGTGCTCGTGGCGGGATCTCGCGGAGGAGCTGCCCGACGCGCTCGCCGTGGTCCGGGCTGCCGACCCGCTCCTGCGCTGAGGCCCGCCCGGGAGCGCCTCAGCCGCGTCGCGCCGCGCGCAGCGTGCCGGCCAGCGGCCCGACCATCTCGTCGAAGGCCTCCTCGGGGTCCGTGGGACGCGGCGTGAACAGGAACAGCACGACGCCCAGGAGCGCCCAGGCGGCGAGGATCAGGTACTCCTGCGGCCACTGCAGCGACATCTCCACGCCCGGGACGGGGACCAGCGTGAACACGATGACCGCGAGCGCGCCGAGGGCGCCCACCGCGGGGAGGAACGCGGGCCGTGCCCGATAACTGCGCTCGAGTCCGGGGTAGACCCGCGGCAGGCGGTACTTCGCGAGCACCACCAGGAACCACACGACGCCCAGGAACACGCCTCCCGCGTCGAGGAACCAGATGATCGCCCCCGGGCCGAGCAGGCCGAGCACGACGGTGACCACCAGGATGAACAGCAGAGCCCGGCGGGGCACCCCAGAGCGTTCGTCGACCCGGGCGAGGCCACGGGGGAGCAGGCGGGCGCGGGCGAGGGCGAGCACCACGCGGCTGGAGGCGACGAACAGGCCCAGGAAGCTCGTGACCAGTCCGAGCACGGCGATCAGGAAGGCGCCGAGGCTCAGCAGCGGCAGGCCGGCGGCCGAGAACGCGTCGATCGTGCCCAGCTCCATGCCGCTCACGCTCTCCCACGGCACCACGTACGCCGTGGCCAGCAGCACCACCGTGTAGAACGCGGCCGCGCAGGCCACGGTCGCCACCACCGCGCGGCCCACGCGCCGCGGGGACAGGCTCGACTCCTCCGCGAGCACCGCCACCAGCGAGAAGCCGACGACGTAGGTGATGCCGGGGACGACCATCCGCAGCGTCGAGGCGAGGGGCTGCTGATCGGCGGTCCACAGCGGCCACAGGTTGCTCGGGGACCCCACCACCAGAGCCCCCACGGCCAGGGCCGCTCCGATCAGCAGCATCGCGGCGAACAGCACCACCTGGATCTGGGCGCCGAGGGAGACCCCGAACCAGTTGAGCCCGAAGATCAGCAACGTCAGCACGATCCCGGCCGCGAGCACGGGGAGCGTGACCGCCTCCCCGCCCACCGAGTACAGCGGTACGGCTCCCATCGCCGGGACGTACTTGCCCAGCAGCGTGCCGAAGGCGGTCACGTAGAAGGCGAGGGAGGAGATGTAGGCGCCGATGTGGAACCAGCCGGTCGCGAATCCCGCTGACCTGCCCAGTGACGTGTACCCCCACACGACCTCGCCGCCCGCCCGTGGCACCGCGCTGGTCATCTCCCCGTAGGCCAAGGCGACACAGGCCGCGAGCGCCGCGCCGATCAACAGGCCGATGATCATGCCGCCCGCACCGAGGTCCGCGAAGAACGAGGAGGAGGTGTAGATCCAGCTGGAGCCGACCACGCCGGCGACGCCGAGCGCGATCAGCGAGGGCAGGCCGAGGGTCTTCTTGAGTTCTGCCATCGGGCGGGGCCTCCGGAGCAGGTCGACGGGGGAGGGGGACGGGTTCGGCCATGCTACGGCGGGGCGCCCGCGTACCCGGGCTTCGTGTCCCGGGGCCTCAGCCCGGCGCGGTGTCGAGGAGGTCGCGCAGCGTCGCCGCCTCGCGGGCCAGCAGGGCGGGGTCATCACCGGGCACGAACTCGAGCAGTGCGTCCCGCGGTGACCCCTCGGCCCGCAGGATGTCGAAGGCCCGTCGCCACAGCTCGGAGCGCTCCGCGAGCGGCAGGCGCGTCGAGCCGGGCCACCACGAGAAGACGTGGATGCTCGAGGTGCGGGGGAGGACGGCGCGCAGTGTCTCGAGGGCACTCTCGTCGGGCATGTCCTGCGGGGGCTGCCAGTACGTGCGGACTCGTCCCTCTTCGGGTTCCGCGCCGTCCCGGTCGGTCTCCTCGAGCAGCCGGAGGGTCGAGCCGACCTCGTCGGTCAGCGTGTTCCCGTGGAACTCGAGGCCCACCTCGATGCCGCTCCGGCCGGCCTGCGCCGCGAAGGCGCGGATCCGCTCGGTGATCCGTTCCCGCTCCTCGGCCGGTGTCTCTCGTGATCCTGCGCTGCCCGCCCAGACACGGACGCGGGGTGCCTGCAGCGCCCGCGCGACGGCGAGCACGGAGTCGGCCTCCACCTGGTGGGCGCGGTCCTCGCCGTCGAACCGCAGGTAGGACCCGTAGGAGGCGACGGCGAGCCCCGCCTGCTCGGTGAGGTCGCGGACCTGCTCGGCGGTCTTCGTGTCCCCGGGCGGCACGTGCACGTCCCCACCCCACTCGATGCCGACGAGGCCCGCGCGCGCCGCATGGTCGACGACCTGCTGCGGGGAGAGGTCGCGGAAGGTGACGGAGCAGAGGCCGGGACGGATCATGGGGCCATCCTCCCCGGGGGCGGGGAGACCGCGGGGCTCGTTCGCTGCGGCTCCCCGCTCTGACAGGCTCAGCCCCACGTACGGCGGCTGAGGACCAGGCTGTAGCCGTCGGGGTCGCGGATGGTCACACCCCAGGTCTCCCAGTAGGGATTGCGAGCGGTCACGCGCTCGCCACCCGCCCGCTCGATGCGCGCGAGCCATTCGGCGGAGGCGGGCTCGCCCAGATAGAGCACCAGCAGGTCCTCCTCGGTGGGGACGGCCTGCGCGGCGCTCGCGGGATCGTCGACGAACTCGAGGTGCCAGCTGCCGCCCGCGGGACCGATCATCACCAGCCGATGGCCGCCTTCGACGTCCTCCCCGCTGCGCCAGAGGACGTCGAGGCCGACGCCCTGCACCCAGAAGCGCTCGGTCGCGGCGAGATCGGCCGCCGGACGTGCGATGCGGACGGGAGCGGTGGAG
Organism: Brachybacterium endophyticum; assembly: GCF_003130585.1. Classification (GTDB taxonomy): domain Bacteria; phylum Actinomycetota; class Actinomycetes; order Actinomycetales; family Dermabacteraceae; genus Brachybacterium; species Brachybacterium endophyticum. The sequence continues at coordinate 41,185 of NZ_QFKX01000002.1, forward strand.
AGATCGGGCATGGCGCCGATGATCTCACGGGGGCCTCAGGCCGGTGCGCTGTGGTGATGATGCTCGTCCACGCCGAGCTCGAGCGCCCACGCGCCGAGCACGTCGCTCACCCGCCCGTGAAGACGCACGCTCGCGCGGTCGTCGGCCCGGGTGGGGCCGTCGTTGACGATGACCAGAGGCTTCCCCTCGGCGATGGCCCGCCGGGCGAAGCGCAGCCCCGACATCACCGTCAGGCTCGAGCCGAGCACGAGCAGCGCGGCCGAGCGGTCGAGGAGCGCGAACGCGTCGGCGACGACCTCGCGGCGCGCGCTCTCGCCGAAGAACACCACGTCGGGCTTGAGCATCCCTCCGCACAGGGAGCACGGCGGGTAGCGGAAGCGGCTGGTGCGGTCCACCTCGGCATCGCCGTCGGGCGCCTGCGCGGCGTCCCGGGCGAGCTCCTCGAGTCGCTCGGCGATGTCCGGGTTCATCTCCAGCAGCCGCGCGTGCAGGGAATGGCGGCCGATGGTGCGGTCGCAGTCCAGGCAGCGCACCAGGTCGAGACGGCCGTGCAGGTCCACGACGGGGGCCGATCCCGCCTGCTCGTGCAGGCGGTCCACGTTCTGGGTGATCACGCCGGTCAGGTCCATCGGTGCGGCGAGGCGCGCGAGCAGGCGGTGCCCGCGGTTCGGGAGGGCCTTGCCGAACTGGGTCCAGCCGACGGTCGATCGCGCCCAGTAGCGACGCCGGGAGAGGTCCGAACCCACGAACTCCTGATAGGTCATCGGTGTGCGCGGGACGGCCTTCGGGCCCCGGTAGTCCGGCAGCCCCGACTCGGTGGAGAGGCCGGCGCCCGTGAGGACGGCGACAGGGCGGCCCCGCAGCAGGTCGAGCGCGTGCAGGACCTCCTCCGGGGTGCTCAGCAGGCCGTAGAGCGAGGGGTCGTCCGGGCCCCACGGATGCTCGCGCACATGAGCGTGCGCGGGCTCGCGGGCACCGGTGGAGAACCAGCGGCCGACGTCCGCCGCGGGCCCGGCGCGGCCGGCGCTCATGACCCCACCGTCCGGAATCCGCCGGCGTCACCCGCGCGCATCCATTCGAGACCGTCCGGCCCGTCGTCGGTGTCGACGAAGCGCCACGGTTCGGGATCGCCGACCGGTGCGGGCGGATCGTGGAACCAGTAGGTCGCATCGGGGTGCCAGCCGGCGACGAGGGTGAGTGCGGTGCGGGGGCGTCCCAGACGAGTGTGGCGAGCAGTGATGCCCTCGACAGGGACAGCACGCCCGGCGAGGTCGAGGTAGGCGCCGAGGCTCAGGTGCGCTCCGTCAGCCACCTCGGCGACCGACGACCAGTCCGGCATCATCCACGGGCCGGCCTCTCCGGTGCATGCGTGCCAGTTCCCCCGACGGCCCCGCCTCGGCTCGAGAGGATGTCGGCGGCAGAGATCCACCCAATCCTGCTGCGAGCGCACCTCGAGGATCCGCCGACCCTGTGTCGTGGCGATGCGCTGCGCGTCCGCGGACTCGTACCCGAAGTCGTCCTCTTCCAGCCAGAGTCGCATCGGGGCGCCGTCGGAGAACTGACCGGTGGTGCTCTCGAGGCGGGGTGACGGAGTCGTCCACCAGATGCCCGAACCTCCGGTGAGCGAGGAATCCCAATCGGCACGCTGCTCGAGGAGCGCGCGCCGTGCGTTCTCCTCGTACCCCGGCGGGTCATGGATCGTCGTCGGCTCTTCCCCGTCCCATCTCGTCAGGTGCTGACGTCCTGGATCGGCATCGTCGAACCACGCCTGCACCACGGGTGAGGACGCGAGGTGTTCCGCGACCCTGATGAGCGCCTCGCGCACGGGAGGAGTCGCGGCGACGACGTCGCGACCGTCCATGCCCTGCCAGTAGCGCGCCGTGGTCACGGCGTCGGCGACGCAGCGACGCAGGAGGTGCTCCATCGGTTCCGCGAGCGGGATGTCGTCGACTGCCTCGGCGATCCGCGCGAGCGGAGGATCCGGTGGCGGGGGAGCGATCGCTCGTCTGCCATCAGAGGTGTAGAGCATCGCGACGCTGCTGTCGTCACGGTGGTGTGATGCGTCGTCGACGAGGTGATCCAGGGGCCCGATCGAGTCCGGGTGACGTAGAGCCGCCTGTTCACTGCGGATCGCGAACTCCAGCAGCGTGCGCAGCCCACGCGGGCCGCGAGTGAGTGCGGAGACGACGCCGGCTTCGTTCGCGATTCGCGCCTTGCTTCCTGGCTCTGGGGCGGAGGCGGCGTCGCCCTTCACGGACGGTTCGCCCGCGCCCTCACCCTCACCCACCGAACACCAGCTCGTCGGCCAGCCCCCGCGCCCCCGGCTCGACCGCGAACAGGGATCCCGCCGCCGGGTCGTCGTCGGGCGCGAGGTTCTCGCGGCTGGTGGTGATGTAGAGCGTCGCGCGGTCCTGCCCGCCGAAGGTGCAGGCGGTGACCTGGCGGGCGCCCACTTCGATGCGCTCGGCGACCGCACCGCCGTCATCGAGGCCCAGCACGCGGCCGGCACCGTTCATCGCGACCCACACGCGGCCCTCGGTGTCGATGGTGAGGCCGTCGGGGTGGCCGTCCTCCTTGTGCAGATCCGCGAAGGGCCGCCGGTCCATGAGCCCGGCCTGCTCGTCCCAGTCCAGGACGTCGACGCGTTCGGTGGGGGTGTCGACGTAGTAGGCACGGCTGTGATCGGGGGAGAAGACGAGGCCGTTGGAAATGGTCAGGTCATCCCAGACCGCCGTCGCCTCCCCGTCGGTGCCCAGGCGCCACATGCGCGCGGCCCCTGTCGCCTGGTCGTAGGCCATCGAGCCGCACCAGAAGGTGCCGTCGGGCGCGGTGGTGCCCTCGTTCATGCGCACCGGCCCGTCCCAGAGCGTCGCCAGGGGAGTGATGGAGCCGTCGGGGTCCTGCAGGCCGAAGCCCTTCTCGAGGGCGAGCACGGCGCCCCCACCCCGGCGCGGACGCACACAGGCGACCACGGGGCTGCCCGTCGCGGTGCGGGTGATGCCTCCGCTCGCGGGGTCGAGCTCGAGGTAGTCCCCGGCGAGCATGTCGACCCAGCGCAGCGCCCCGCCATCGCCCCAGCTCTCGGACCAGATCGGCCCCTCGGCGTGGTAGCAGAGGGAATCGGTGAGGCGAACGGCGTCCATGGGTCCTCCTGGTCGAAGCGTGGTCGGTGCCAGGCTATCGGCGCGAGGAGGTCAGCGGCCCAGGAGCCGTCCCATCGGGACGAAGTCCTCGAACTCGGCGTCCCGTGCAGGGGTGGTGGGGGTGCCCTCGGGATCGGTGTCCGTCTCGCCGCTCTCCGGGTCTCTTGCCGCGCCGTCCTGGCCGGCATCGGTCGAACCGCTGTGATCGGCGTGCTCGGCGCCCGCTCCGATCCCGGCGCCGAGCATCGAGACCAGCTCGCGGGCGGCGCGCTGTGCGCGATCGGCGAGCGAGTCCTGTGCGGACTCCGAGGCCGAGGCGCCGCCGAAGTCGGTGGAGGCCGCGAACACGGCCGTCGGCACCATCTCGGCGCGCAGGTAGGAGAACATCGGCCGGATCGCGTAGTCCAGGGCCAGCGAATGGCGGGCGGTGCCGGCGGTCGCGCCGAGCAGCACGGGCTTGCCGTGCCACAGGTCCTTGTCGAGCGCGTCGATCAGCAGCTTGAACAGGGCCGACGGGCCGACGTTGAAGATCGGGGTCACCGCGATCACCGCGTCGGCCTCGCGGATCGCCTCGACGACGGGGCGCAGGCGCTCGCCGGGGAAGTGCGAGACCAGCGCATCGGTGAGGTCGTGGGCGTGCTCGTGCAGCTCGATCGTGGAGGTGGTGACCTCGTCGCCGGTCCGTGCGATCGCGGCGCACGCCGCCGACGTCAGCTGGTCGGCCAGCATGCGGGTCGAGCTGGGGGTCGACAGCCCCGCGGTCAGGGTGAGGATGCGGTAGGTGCGAGTCACGAGGTCCTCCTTCGAGCAGTGGTGGCGGATGGATGAGTGGGGCCGGGGCCCGGGACCGGGGGCGCTCTCCCTCAGGCGCGGTCCTCGGCGCGCAGCCCGGTCCAGTTGTCCCCGGTCTCGAAGCGGTAGGCCTGGTCGAACGCACCCTTCTCGGCCTCGCGCGCGGCGACCAGCGCCGCGTGCGTGGGTCCCTCGGGCACGTCGGCCGGGCGGCGGGCGTCCAGCTCCCGGCGCAGCACGGGGACGACCTCGGTGCCCAGCATCTCGATCTGCTCGAGGACCGTCTTCCGCGGCAGGCCCGCGTGGTCCATGAGGAACAGCTGGCGCTGGTAGTCGCCCACCTCGTCGGCCATGGTCAGGTAGCGCTCGACGACCTGCTCCGGGGAGCCGACGGTCAGCGGGGTCTGCGCGGTGAAGTCCTCCATCGAGGGGCCTCCGCCGTAGACGGGCGCGTTGTCGAAGTAGGGGCGGAACTCGCGCACGGCGTCCTGGGAGTTGGGGCGCATGAACGCCTGCCCGCCGAGCCCGACGATCGCCTGCGAGGCCTTCCCGTGGCCGTAGTGCTCGTAGCGCTCGCGGTACAGCTGGACCATCTGGCGGGTGTGCTGGATGGGCCAGAAGATGTTGTTGTGCAGGAAGCCGTCGCCGTAGTACGCGGCCTGCTCGGCGATCTGCGGGGAGCGGATCGAGCCGTGCCAGACGAAGGGCGGGACGCCGTCGAGAGGCCGGGGCGTGGAGGTGAACTGCTGCAGCGGCGTGCGGAACTCGCCCTGCCAGTCCACGACGTCCTCGCGCCACAGCCGGTGCAGCAGGTCGTAGTTCTCGATGGCCATCTCGAGGCCCTTGCGGATGTCCTTGCCGAACCACGGGTACACCGGGCCGGTGTTGCCGCGGCCCATCACCAGGTCCACGCGCCCGCCCGTGAGGTGCTGGAGCATCGCGTAGTCCTCGGCGATCTTGACCGGGTCGTTCGTGGTGATCAGCGTGGTCGCCGTGGACAGGATGATGTCCTTCGTGCGCGCGCCGATGTAGGCGAGCGTGGTGGTGGGGGAGGAGGTCACGAACGGCGGGTTGTGGTGCTCGCCGAGGGCGAAGACGTCCAGGCCCACCTGCTCGGCGAGCTCGGCCTCCTCCACCATCAGCTCGAGCCGCTCGTGCTCGGTGGGGATGCGCCCGGTGGTGGGGTCGGGGGTGATGTCGGCGATGGTGAAGATTCCGAACTGCATGGGGTCCTCCTCGGGGTGCTGCCGCAAGATAGTTCAAATATAAATTACTTCGCGGCCGACGACAAGCCCCGTGGGTCCCGGGCCACACCCGCTCCCCGCGCGGGCATCGGGTCGCCGAGGGGACACACGTCCGATTTCTCGTCTACTCGACCTGCGAGGACTCGGCCTTCCAGGTGTTGCACGCCGACAGGTCGCCGTCGCTCTCCGCCCCCGTGGCCGTCCACGCGTCGACGGTGCTCTCCTGGATCGAGGGCTTCTGATCGGGGTCGCGGTTCTGCCGCTCCGCCCGACGCTGCTGGAGATCCGTCGAGGGGCGGGACCCCTCGGGCAGCTGCATCACCGCGGCCGACGCCATGCAGGCGTTCTGCAGGAGGTAGCGGCGCGAGGCGTCGTCCTTCTTCTCGGCGTCGTCACCGATGGCGTCCTCGAGGTGCTGGTAGTACAGCCCCACCGACGACTGCCACATGAGCGTGTTCTGTTGGACGAACGCGAGGTCCCACAGCAGCAGCGGAGCGAGGTCCCCGGGATGTTTGGCGTCGAAGGAGGCGCCGTAGTCGGAGGGCCAGTAGATCTTGCCGTCGAGGTTGCAGACCCGCGGATAGTCCTTCTCGAAGGAGTCCTTCCTGCACTCCGAGGTCGGGACGTGGGGCCAGTCGTAGACCACCACGTCCAGGGTGTCCCAGGGCAGGGAGCGCTGAGAACTCGCCTCGCCCCAGACCGAGGCCAGGCACCCGCTCCCGGTGTTCAGGAACTCCTCGAGCTGATCGCCGGACAGCTTCTTCGTCGGTGTGGGCAGCTCACACGCATCGCCCGCCGGCAGGGTGCCCTCGGTGAGGGGATTCGTCTCCATCACCTGCCGCAGACCGTCCTCGTTGAGCGAGACCTCGTCCAGCGGCGTGATGACCTTGAACGCGGGAGCCGTCTCCGGCGGCTTCGACTCCGAGGACGACGTGCTCGTGCTCGAGGAGCTGCCCGCGGAGGTGGAGGTGCTGGGCGAGGCGTCGCGGTCGGGTCTCGTGCCGAGCACGAAGGCCAGGGTGCCGCCGCCGGCGGCGACCAGCAGCAGCGCCAGGCATCCACAGGCCACGGCGGCCCACGCCCACCCGGGTCGTCGTGACTGCTGCTGCCCTGGTCCTGGACCCTGCGTCATGGCGTTCCCGTCCGCGCCCCCGGGGGCGACGCGCTCGCTCGGTCAGTGGGACGCCCCGTCGACGCCCTGGGGACAGGGTACCCAGCGTTCCCGCCCCGGACGCGAGGATCGGTGGCAGGATGGCTGGTCATGACGCATCGGAGCATCGAAGAGCTGCTGGACGCCCGCCGGCTCGCGGGACTGACCACGACCCCGGGCGGGAGGATCGTCGCCACGGTTTCCGCCCCGGATGCGAAGGGCACCGCCTACCGCACCTCCCTCGTCGAGATGGTGGACGGGGCCCTGCTGCCGCTGACCCGGGGCAGCGCCTCCGTCGGTTCCCTCGCCCTCGCCGAGGACGGCACCACCCTGTTCACCGCCAAGCGCGTGGGGGAGGACGGCGACGAGGCCGAGGACGCCCAGCTCTGGGCGCTGCCGGCGCGCGGCGAGGCCCGGGAGATCGCCGCCCGTCCCGGTGGTTTCGGGGGTCTGCACCTGGCCGAGGGCCTGCTGGTCGCCGAGCTCGAGGTCCACTCGCAGGCGACCGATGAGGCCGCCCACGCGCGACTCGCGGCGACTCGGGAGAAGGCCAAGGTCACCGCGGCCCTGCACAGCGGCTTCCCCACCCGCTTCTGGGACCACGACCTGGGGCCGATGCGCAGCGTGCTCGCCGTCGCGACGCTCCCCGACGATCTCCAGCGCGCCGAGGCGACGCTCCCGCCGGGCGCCTCGGCGGCCACGGAGGCCGGCGCGGAAGCGGAGGAGATCTCGGAGAACGCCCCCGAGACCTCCGACGAGCCCCGCAAGCAGGTCCTGCACTTCCGCCACCTGGAGATGCCGCCGGGACGCCTGACCGCCTGGACGGCCGATCGCCAGGGCCGGCACGCGCTGGTCACGATGACCGACTCGGTCGAGGACCGCCTGGCCGTGGGGCATCTGTACCTACTGGACCTGGTGGGTGGCGGGGCGCCGACACTCGTGCGCGAAGGCACCAGCGAGGTCGAGCACTGGCCCGGCGAGTTCAGCCCCGACGGCTCCGCGGCGATCATCGCTCGAGAGCAGACCTGGACGCAGACGGCCTCCGCACAGGGCTGGATCGAGGTGCTCGACCTGGCGACCCTCGAGAGCCGGGAGCTGTGGCCGGATCTCGACCGCGACCCCGAGCCGGTCTGGATCGACGAGAGCACGCTCGTCGGCGCGGGGGACGACCAGGGGCGCGGCTCCGTGTGGATCGGCGGGATCGACGATGCCGCGCCGCGACGACTCGTCGGCGGCCCCGACCAGGAACTCGCCTTCGGCTCGCTCTCGGTCACCGACGGCGCCGTGATCGCGAGCGCCTCCGGGATCGCGGTCGCCCCGCACCCGGTGCGGATCGACCCTGCGACCGGCGCGCTCCAGGACCTGCCGAACCCCGCCGGCGCCCCCGCCCGCAGCGGGACGCTCACCGAGGTCACCGCGCAGGCCGAGGACGGCACCGACCTGCGTGCCTGGCTGCGGCTGCCCGAGGGAGAGGGGCCGCACCCGCTGGTCGTCTTCGCGCACGGCGGCCCCTGGGGGTCGTGGAACGCGTGGACCTACCGGTGGAACCCGAACCCGTTCGTGGCCGCCGGGTACGCGGTGCTGCTGCCGGATCCCGCGATCTCCACCGGGTACGGGCAGGCGATGATCGATCGCGGTCAGCACGAGCTGGGAGGGGCGCCATTCACGGACATCATGGCGCTGACCGACGTGACCGTCGGCCGCGAGGACATCGATGCCGAGCGCACCGCGTTCGCGGGCGGCTCCTACGGCGGCTACATGGCCAACTGGGTCGCCGGGCACACCGGCGACCGCTTCCGCTGCGTGGTCACCCACGCCTCCCTGTGGGACACCGCGACCATGGGCCGGACCACGGACAACGCCGGCTGGGAGCGGCCGATGCGCGAGCAGAACAAGCATTTCAATCCCAGCGACTTCGTGGCCGACATCGTGGTGCCGATGCTCGTCATCCACGGCGACAAGGACTACCGGGTGCCGATCGCCCAGGGCCAGGCGCTCTGGTACGACCTGCACGAGTTCTCCGCGACCCCGCGCGACGCCGAGGGCCGCACGCGCCACCGCTACCTGTACTTCCCCGACGAGGGGCACTGGGTGGCGGGGCGCGGCAACGCCCAGGTCTGGTACGAGACCTTCCTGGGGTTCCTCGACGAGCACGTGCGCGGTGAGGAATGGGAACGCCCGGCGACGCTGGGCTGAACAGGAGCAGGGGGCTCAACGGGAACACGGGGCTGAACAGGAAAGTGCCCCGGCCCGTCCCCACGGGCCGGGGCCATCCCTTTCCCCCGTGAGCCGGTCATGGCGGGGAGTCCTCCTCAGTGACTCGCCGCTCCGGCATCACGTGAGGACCACTCAACCCCGCACACCCGGGCAGGGGCTGAACACGGGCTGTCGGTTTCCTAGGGAGATGGAGCGGTGGGCGCCGTCGGCTCAGGTCCCGGGCGGCGGGACGACCTCGAGGACGCCGGAGTCGGCGCGCGAGAGCAGCCGTGAGACGGGGCAGCGCGCATGCGCGGCCTCGGCCAGCCGGCGAACCTCGTCCTCCGGGAGGTCCTCGATGGCCACCAGGGCGCGCGGGGCGAAGCGGAAGCCGCCGGCGGGGTCGCGATGCAGGCCGACCTCGACGTGCACGTGGGTCGCGGCGTCGATCCGCTGCTCCCGCAGCACGGCCTTGAGGGTCTCGCCCAGGCACGTGCTCCACGCCATCGCCAGGAACTGCTCGGGGTTGCTGCCCGTCGCGTCGGGGGAGGGGCCGCCGGTGGGGATCGTCGGCCCGTTCTCGACGCGGACCTCCCCGGCCGTGCCGCCGATGTTCTCCACCCGCGCCGTGTAGAGGGTGCGGGTGTACTTCTCGGAGGTCGTATCGGCCGGGGACTGTGCAGGTGGTTCCGCCATGACGCCAGGGTAATCCTGGGTCACGTGTACCAGGTCGGCTCCGGGACACGTCCCGCGAGCGCGTACTCGCCGACCTCCCGCTTCTTGTAGGGCAGCGGGTCGTGCAGGGAGTGCGTGCGCAGGTTCCGCCAGTAGATGTCCAGGCCCACGGAGTTCGCCGAGGCCCGGGCGCCCGTGAGCTCGAAGATCCTCGAGGTGACCTCGAGGCCGTCCTCGACGATCCGCAGCTTGGAGGCGGCCACCTGCACGGCGATCTCCCCGCGCCGGCGCTCGGTGAGCTGCTCGCGCGGGGCGTGCAGGATCTCGCTGATCGCGGCGCCCGTGCGGTCGATGAGGGATGCGTCGGCCCACAGCGTCGACTGCAGGCGGCCGTAGCCCTCGAGGATGTACCACTCCTGGTCAGCCGAGTCCTTGTCGTCCCCGCCGAAGGGCCACGGGCGGGTCTTCTCCCGTGTGTACGCGGTGGCCCGCTCGAGAGCCCCCTCGGCGATGCCCAGGTAGAAGTTCGCGAAGACCAGCTGGATCGCGGGCACGTTCAGCGTGGCGTAGACGCTGCCGTGGAACGTCTTGTCGACGTATCCGAGCGCGTCGGACCAGGGGGCGCGGACATCGGTGATGCGCACCGATCCCGACTCCGTGAGGCGCTGTCCCAGGTTGTCCCAGTCGCCCGCGAAGACGATGCCCTCCTGGTCGGTCGGCACGGCGGTGAAGACGTGGTCGTCGGTGCCCTGCAGGACTCCCTCGAGGATCGTCACGTCCGAGACGACGCCGCCCGTGGAGAAGGACTTGCGGCCGTTGAAGACCAGCTCGTCCCCCTCGTCGGCGACGGTGAGGTCGTCGTCGCGGGGATTGACCGCACCGCCGATCAGCCACGTCCCCTCGGTCGCCGACCGGGCGAAGGCGGCGCGCTGCTCGTCGGTGCCGACCAGCTCCGCGGTCCAGAACCACAGGTAGTGGTATCCGAGCAGCTGGCCGATCGACCCGTCGCCGCGCGCGATGGTGCGCACCACCGTGTACGCGGTCTCCCAGGTCTGGCCGCCTCCGCCGAACTCCGGCGGCCCCAGCAATGTCACCAGCCCCGCGGCCTTCAGCAGCGCGACCTCCTGGAAAGGGCTCTCGTTCGCGCGGTCTCGCTCGACCGCGTCGAGCGCGAGCAGGTCGGAGACCTCCTGGGCCCGCTCGAGCCAGCCCTCGGCGGTGGTCGGGTGCTCCGGCCAGCTGGGCGAGGGCGTGCCGGTCGCGGCCGACGGGTCGGCGGCGTCGGTAGCGGTCGTGGGAGGCGCGGTCCTGGACGTGGCGGTCGTGGTCATGGGTCAGCTCCTTCGTGGCGTGCGGTCGGTGCTTCCGGCCGCACGCTACATAGGGCTGCTTAAGGGCGCGCCTGCTGGGACTTATGAGTTCGTGCGGGGTCGCACGGCGTCGCGGGAGTTCTTCCGCGGGCCCTCCGCGCACATGCAGAACGCCCCTGATCCGCGAACTCGCGGATCAGGGGCGTTCCCAGGGCGGAGGATGGGGGATTTGAACCCCCGAGGGCTTTCACCCAACACGCGTTCCAGGCGTGCGCACTAGGCCGCTATGCGAATCCTCCATTGCTCGTAGAGCAGGAGACACACTACCGGAGGGCCTCCGGTGGTGCGAGCCGGCGTCGGCCCGGCCGGGTGCATGTCACACCCGGACCGGCCGACGGGGCGGCGCCACGCTGCGGCACCGCCCCCGCGCTCAGTCCTCGGGCTCCTCCGGATGCCTCACGATGTTCACGACCGCCGCCGCGAGACCGCCCCAGACGGTGACGATCGCGACGCACAGCATGACGATGGCCGATGCCGACATCAGTTCCCTCCCTCCGTCTCGCGCAGGGCGCCCGTGGCGAGCGCCTGGTCCCTGCTCCCGGCCGCAGCGCCGTCAGCGCTGCCGGAGACCTGCGGCGAGCGCAGCTCCTGCGGGGTGGCGGGTGCTCCGCCGGGCGTCACCTCGAGCACGGTGCCCGGTGACGTGAGGACCGCGTCGGTGACGACCGGCGGGGCGATCGAATCGCCGTCGGAGTCCGGGCGGTCCTTGTTCGAGCCCGCGGGCCACGGCAGCAGAGAGATGGCGATGGCGACGATCACCAGGGCGATCGCCATGCCCCAGCCGAACACGTTGACGAACCAGTTCGGGTACCCGGAGTACGCCGTGTCGGCCGACAGCAGCTCCACGATCGAGAGGATCATCGTCACGCCCAGGACGAGCGGGGCGATCACCTTCACGCAGGTCTCCCACCCCGTGCCGAGCCGGAAGGTGCCCTTGAAGTTCAGGTGGTCCCGCAGGGTGGGTAGGCCTCGGATGATGTATCCGAGCGCGATCGTGGACACCAGGGCGGCGCCGACGATCCCGTAGGAGTTCACGAAGTTGTCGAGCGTGTCCAGCAGCGCGAGCCCCATCGTGGTGGGGAACAGCAGGGTGGAGCCGATAGCCATCGGCAGCAGCACCACGAGCGTCCCGGGGATACGGGAGAGGCCGAACTTGTCCTGCACCGCCGAGACGATCACCTCGATGATCGAGACCAGCGAGGTGAAGCCCGCGAGCACCAGCGACCCGAAGAACAGCACGCCGATCAGGGCGCCGCCGGGGGCCTGGGAGATGATCGTCGGGAAGGCGATGAAGGCCAGGCCGATGCCGTCGGTGACGACTTCCTGGATGTTCACGCCCTGGGCCTGCGCCATGAAGCCCAGTGCCGAGAACACGCCGATGCCGGCGAGGATCTCGAAGCTCGAGTTGGCGAAGCCGACCACCAGGCCGGAGCCGGTGAGGTCGGTCTTCTTCTTGAGGTAGGAGGCGTAGGTCAGCATGATGCCGAAGGCCACCGAGAGCGAGAAGAAGATCTGGCCGTAGGCCGCGATCCACACGCTGGGCTTGGTCAGCGCGGCCCAGTTCGGCTCGAACAGGGCGTTCAGGCCGGTGATCGCGCCGGGAAGGAACAGGGCGCGCACCACCAGGATCACGAACATGACCACCAGCAGCGGGATGAAGATCATCGAGGTCTTGGCGATCCCGCTCTCCACGCCGAGCGCCAGCGTGATGATCACGGCGACCCACACCAGCAGGATCGTCAGCAGCACCGGGCCCACGTAGTCGAAGCCGATCGACACGTCGGTGCCCTGCAGGGACTTGGTGAAGTCGCCGAAGAAGAAGCCCTCGGCGTCGTCCCCCCACTTCTGGCTCACGGAGAACACCATGTAGTTCAGCGACCAGGCGATGATCAGGGCGTAGTAGCCGCCGATGATCACGCAGATCAGCACCTGCCACCAGCCGATGAACTCGGTCCAGCGCTTCAGGCGGCGCCAGGCGAGGGGAGCCGAGCCGCGCCAGCGGTGCCCGATCGCGTAGTCCACGAACAGCAGCGGGATGCCCGCGGTGAGCAGCGCGACCAGATACGGGATCATGAACGCCCCGCCGCCGCCCTCGTAGGCGACGGCCGGGAAGCGCCAGATGTTGCCGAGGCCGACGGCACTGCCGATGGCGGCGAAGATGAAGGCGGAGCGCCCGGAGAACGCGCCGCGGTTCGCGCGCGTTCTCTGCTGGTCCGCCGGGGCGGGGGAGGATGACATGGCATGCCTTCCACGGTCGAGAAGGGGGATCTGGGCAGGGCCGGACGACGGCCCGGAGGGGCGTGCGTGAACGCGTGTGGCCCCGGTACTGGGGGCAGACCCTAGAGGATCGGGGCGTTCCGGGCACCTCCCGCCCAGCACGCGGTCACCCGGGCATGGGACGAAACTCTCCCGACGGCGCTCGTCGATTAGGGTCTGGCCATGCCCGATGATCGTTCCCCGGCCCCCGCTGTCCGTCCCGCTCCCGCCTCCGGCGCGTACCTCGCCGAGCTCGATGCCGCTCGCGAGCAGGCACTGCGCACTCTCGCCCCGCATCCCGGCTCCGACTTCTCCGGTGCGGGGGACGTGCTGCACGGGCGCCTGGAGGACGCGGTGGCGGCCGACGCCGGCGCGATCGTCGACCTGATGCTCGACCTCGCCGCCCACCCCGAGACGGCCTTCGCCGAGCACCGTTCGGCCGCCGCCATCGGCACGCTCCTGGAGGACCACGCCCTGGAGGCCGAGGTGGGCGTGTTCGGACTGGACACGGCCGTGCGCGCGGAGATCCGCGGCGAGGGGGACGGCCCCACCCTCGCGATCCTCGCCGAGTACGACGCCCTGCCGGGCGTGGGGCACGGCTGCGGCCACAACGTGATCGCCGCGATGGGCGTCGGCGCGTTCCTGGCGCTCGCCCGCCTCGCGGCAGAGGACCCGTCGGCCGTCCCGGGGCGGGTCGTGCTCCTGGGCACCCCCGCCGAGGAGGGCCACACCGGCAAGGAGTACATGGCACGCGAGGGAGCCTTCGAGGGGCTCGACGCCGCCGTCATGGCCCACCCCTACGCCGGGTACGACCTGGCCGACCAGGCGTGGCTCGGGCGACGGACCCTGACCGTCGAGTTCACCGGGCACACCGCGCACGCCTCCGCCCAGCCCTTCATGGGCCGCAACGCCCTGGACGCCGCGAGCCTCATGTACCAGGGGATCGGCCTGATGCGGCAGCAGACCCCGCCCTCGGACCGCATCCACGCCGTGGTGCGCGAGGGCGGCGAGCGGGCCAGCGTGATCCCCGACCGCTCGCGCCTGGACCTCTACGTGCGCTCGCTGGCCCCCGCCACCCTGCGCGACCTCTCCCGGCGTGTGGAGGACGTGGCGCGCGGCGCCGCGCTGATGACCGGGTGCGGGGTCGACATCCGCTGGGACGAGCACCCGCCCTCCCTGCCCGTGCGCACCAACGAGGCCCTGACCGGCCGCTGGGTCGAGTCCCAGCGCCGCCGGGGACGGGACCCGCTGCCGCGCGGCGTGGTCTCCGAGACCCTCGCCGCCTCCACCGACTTCGGCAACGTCAGCTTCCGCATCCCCGGCATGCACCCGGTGATCCACGTGTCCGATCCGGGGGTCGCCCTGCACACCCGCGAGTTCGCCAAGGCCGCCACCAGCGACCTCGCTCGCTCCGCCGCGGCCGACGGCGCCTACGGCCTGGCCGCCACCGTGCTCGACGTGCTCCACGACCCCGAGCTCGCCACCGCCGTGCGGCGGGAGTTCGAGGACGCCGGAGGCGCGATCGACGTGCCCCACTACTTCGACTGACCCCCACCGGTTCGACCGCCCCGCGAACGACCCGGCCCCTCGGAATCCTCCGCCCCCGATCCCCACCCCGGCCGATCATCCCTCGGCCGACCAGGAGAGACCCATGAGCCGCACCGCCTCCTCAGACACCGCCCCGAGCACGCGCACCGACCGGCTGCTGAACGTCGTCGAGCGGGCGGGCAACAAGCTGCCCGAGCCGTTCATGCTGTTCCTGATCCTGTTCGCGATCACCGGGATCGTCTCGACCGCGATGGCGCTCGCCGGGGTGCAGGTCACCGTGCCGGGCTCCGACGAGGCGACGGTCATCAAGGGACTGTTCACCGGGGAGGGCATGGCCTGGCTGACCACGAACCTCGGCGAGAACTACATGGGCTTCCCGCCGCTGGTCACGGTGATGCCGATCCTGCTGGGAATCGGCATCGCCCAGCACTCGGGGCTGCTCGCCGCCGGCATCCGCGCGATGTTCGGCTCCTCGCCGCGCTGGCTGCTGCCCTACGTGGTCGGGATCGTCGGCGTGATCGCCTCGATCATGTCGGACTCGGCGTTCGTGGTGGTGCCGCCGCTCGCGGCCCTCGTGTTCAAGGCTGCCGGTCGCCACCCCGTGGCGGGACTGCTGGGAGGCTTCGCGGCCGCCGGCGCCGGGTACTCCACGAACCTCGTGCCCACCAGCCTGGACGCCCTGTTCGCCGGCATCACCAACTCCGTGATCGACACCGTCTCGGGCCTGGGCGCGACCACCGTGAACCCGGTGTCGAACTGGTGGTTCAACATCGTCTCCTCGATCATCCTGGCGCTGATCGCCGGGTTCATCATCGACCGCATCCTCGAGCCGCGCCTGGTGCGCCAGGGGATCCCCCGCGACGAGACCCTCGAGGACGGGCCGACCGGCTCCGGGGACTCCGCCGAGCAGATGCGCGCCGAGCTCAGCCGGAGCGAGCGCCGCGGGCTGCTGCTGACGATCCTCGCGGGCGTCGTGCTGACGGCGATCGTGCTGGTGGCGGCGCTGGTGCCCGGGTCCCCGTGGCGCAACGAGGACGGCGGCTTCCTCCCCACCTCGCCGCTGCTGGACTCGATCGTCTTCCTGGTGTTCGCCTACTTCGTGGTGCTCGGCGTCGTCTACGGGGCGGCGACCGGGGTGCTGCGCTCCACGGGCGATGCGGTGCGGATGATGAGCGATGCCCTCAAGGAGATGCTCCCCTTCATCGTCCTGGCCTTCATCCTGGGCAACTTCATCGCCCTGTTCAACTGGTCGGGCATCGGCTCCTGGATCGCCGTCACCGGCGCCGAGGGCCTCGAGCACATCGGCCTCACCGGTTTCGGCGCCGTCATCGGCTTCATCCTGCTGGCGAGCATCCTGAACCTGTTCATCATCTCCGGCTCGGGCATGTGGACGATCATGGCGGCCGTCTTCGTGCCGATGTTCGCGCTGCTCGGCTACGAGCCCGCCTTCACGCAGGCGGCCTTCCGCGTGGGCGACTCCGCGACCCAGGTCATCACCCCGATGAACCCCTACATGGTGGTGCTGCTGGGCATGCTGCGCCGGTACGAGCCCGCGGCCGGGCTCGGCAGCCTCTTCGCGCGCATGCTCCCCTTCGTGGTCCCGTTCTGGATCGCCTGGACGGTGATCCTGGCCGTGTTCTTCTTCGCCGACCTGCCGCTGGGACCGGGCAACGGCATCCACCTCAGCGGGAACTGAGGGCCGCGACCTCCGAGGATCGGCAGGGCCCGGGATCGGTAGACTCGCGAGCTGCAGTTCGGCTCCGGAGCGAGAGGTGGCAGACGGGATGACCCTCCGCGAGAGCGCACGGCGAACCCGCGATCTGCCCCCGGTGCTGCTGGGCCTCGCGATCCTCCTGCTCCTGCAGATGATCGGCCTGTCGCTGACCGCCCTTCTGCACCTCCCGGTGCCCGGGGTCGTGCTCGGGCTCGTCCTGCTGGTGCTGCTGGGGCTGTGGCCGCGCACCCGCGGGATCCTGCGCGCCGCCGAACCCGCCGGGACGCCGCTGCTGGCACATCTGCAGCTGCTGTTCGTGCCCCCCGGTGTCGGGGTCGTGGTCGAGATGACGGCTCTCGCCCGCAACGCCCTTCCGATCGCGCTCGCCGTCGGCGGATCGTTCGTGATCACCCTGTTGGTGGCGGGGAGGCTCCTGCAGGCCCTGCTGCGGCGCCAGGACCGGCGCGGCGCCGAGCGCGGGCGACGGGCGCCCGACGGAGGCCCGACCGCTGCGGGAGATCAGGCGACCGGGGGAGCGGGCGCATGAGCACGATCATCCACCTGCCGGTCTTCGGTCTCGTCCTGACCCTCGTCGTCTATCTCGGCGCGCTCTGGCTGCACGGGCGGCGGGGGCGTCCTGCCCTGCTGACGCCCGTGTTCGTCACCGTCACCGTGGTCGCTCTCGTCCTCGAGGCCACCGGCCTGAGCTACGCGGAGTACCTGCGCCAGGTCACCGTGCTGACGCTGCTGCTGGGCCCCGCGACCGTCGCTCTCGCCCTGCCGCTCCTGGCCAACGGCCGCGCCCTGCGCAGCTCGGCACCCGCGGTGCTGCTGACCCTGTTCACCGGGGCCGTGGTCAGCCTCGGCGTCACCATCGGCGCGCTCACCGTCTTCGGCACCCACGCGACGATCCTGCGCTCCGTGCTGCCCCGATCGGTGACCTCCCCCGTCGCCCTCACGATCGCCGAGACCCTGAAGGCCTCGACGTCGCTGGCCGTCGTGCTGACGATCCTGTCGGGGATCCTCGGGGCCGTGTTCGCGCCGCTGCTGCTGAGCCTCGCCGGCGTGCGCGACGAGCGGGCCCGCGGCTTCGCGATCGGACTCACCAGCCACGGCATCGGCACGTCCCGTGCGCTCGCCGAGTCGCCGGTTGCGGGCGGCTGGTCGAGCGCCGCCATGGTGCTGAACGCCCTGGCGATGACGGCGGTGCTGCCGCTGGTGGCCGCCTGGGTGGCGTGAGAGCGGACGCCCTCGAGGTCGACTGCCTCAGACGTCCAGCTGTTCGCGGGGCGCTGCGCCTTCGGGCAGCATCCGGCTGCGGGTCAGGAACCGCTTGCCGTCCGGCGACTCGAGGCTGAAGCCCCCGCCGCGCCCGTCGACCAGGTCGATCGTCAGGTGGGTGTGGCGCCAGTAGGCGAACTGCTCGCGGCTCATCCAGAAGTCCAGCGGGCTGGTCGTGCCGTCGGGCAGCGGGACCTCGACGTGGCCCATGCGCACGTCCGCGTCCCCGGTGATGAAGTCCCCGGCCGGATAGCACATGGGGGAGGAGCCGTCGCAGCAGCCCCCGGACTGGTGGAACATCAGCGGCCCGTTGCGGTCCACGAGACGCTGCAGCTGGACGACCGCATCGCGGGTGAACGCGACCCGGGAGAAGTCCTCGCCCTCTATCGTGGGATCGGCCTCCAGCACGTCGTCGGCCGACGTCGGCTCGGGCAGCGGTGGCGCCGGCGGCTGTCCGGCCTGGGGTGCCGGTTCCGGCGCAGGGGTGGATGGCTGGGATGACATGGGATCCTTCCGTTCCGGTGAGATCGGGGACATCGTGCGACGACGTGGTCGGTGGTCGGTGGTCGGTGGGGAGGGCGGCCTGCGTGGGCCACCCTCCCCACCCCCCGATCAGAAGAAGCCGAGCTCGTCCTCGGAGTAGCTGACGAGCAGGTTCTTGGTCTGCTGGTAGTGGTCGAGCATCATCAGGTGGTTCTCGCGGCCGATGCCGGAGGACTTGTACCCGCCGAACGCGGCATGCGCCGGGTAGGAGTGGTAGTTGTTCACCCACACGCGTCCGGCCTGGATGGCGCGGCCACCCCGGTAGACGGTGTTCTGGTTGCGCGACCACAGTCCCGCCCCGAGCCCGTAGAGGGTGTCGTTGGCGATGCTGATCGCGTCGTCGTAGTCGGTGAACGAGGTCAGCGCGAGGACCGGCCCGAAGATCTCCTCCTGGAAGATGCGCATCGAGTTCTTCCCCTCGAAGACCGTCGGCGTCACGTAGTAGCCGCCCGAGAGGTCGCCGCCCAGGTCGGCACGCTCGCCGCCGGTGAGGATCTTCGCCCCCTCCTGCGTGCCGATGTCGATGTAGGACAGGATCTTCTCGAGCTGGTCGTTGCTGGCCTGGGCACCGATCTGGGTGTCGGTGTCCAGGGGGTTCCCCTGCTTGGTCGCCTTCACCCTCTCGAGGCCGTCGGCCACGAAGGAGTCGTAGATGCCGTTCTGCACGAGCGCGCGGGAGGGGCAGGTGCAGACCTCGCCCTGGTTCAACGAGAACATCGCGAAGCCCTCGAGGGCCTTGGAGTAGAAGGCGTCCTTCTCGCTCGCGACGTCGTCGAAGAACAGGTTCGGGCTCTTGCCGCCCAGCTCGAGGGTCACCGGGATCAGGTTCTGCGAGGCGTACTGCATGATCAGGCGCCCGGTGGTCGTCTCACCCGTGAACGCGATCTTCGCGATCCTCTTGTTGGAGGCCAGCGGCTTGCCGGCCTCGGCGCCGAAGCCGCTGACGACGTTGAGGACACCCTCGGGCAGGAGGTCCCCGACCAGCTCGATGAGCACGAAGATCGAGGCCGGGGTCTGCTCGGCGGGCTTGAGGACCACGCAGTTGCCGGCCGCGAGCGCGGGGGCGAGCTTCCAGGTGGCCATCAGCAGCGGGAAGTTCCACGGGATGATCTGGCCGACCACGCCCAGCGGTTCGTGGAAGTGGTAGGCGACGGTGTCCTCGTCGATCTGGGAGAGGGCACCTTCCTGGGCACGGATCGCGCCGGCGAAGTAGCGGAAGTGGTCGACCGCCAGCGGCAGGTCGGCGTTCAGGCACTCCCGGATCGGCTTGCCGTTGTCCCAGGTCTCGGCGACCGCGAGGGTCTCGAGGTTCTCCTCGATGCGGTCGGCGATCTTGTTGAGGATCACCGAGCGTTCGGCGACCGGGGTCTTCCCCCAGTCGGGCGCTGCCTTGTGGGCGGCGTCGAGGGCGAGTTCGACGTCGTCGGCGGTGGAGCGGGCCACCTCGCAGAATGTCTGGCCGGTGACGGGCGTCGGGTTCTCGAAGTACTCGCCCTTGACGGGCGGCACCCAGTCGCCGCCGATGTAGTTGTCGTACCGCGAGCGGAAGGAGACCTTCGCTCCGTCGGTCCCGGGGCGTGCGTAGACGGTCATGACTCTCCTCGTTGAGATCGGTTCCATCGGTGGGTCGCGCAGGGGTGGAACGCAGAGGCTCCGGATCGCGTGACCGGGGTCACCATCCTACGGCGCCGGGGTGGGCCGTGACATCCCGTCGTCGGCCCTCGAAGTGCGCGACCTCCTGCGTGTTCCGTCGCACGGTGCGGCCCCGGGGGTTCGCGCGGGAAGCGCCCTTTCGGTAGAGTCATGAGCGACCCCTCGCGTGGTGTCACCTCACTGAACTCCCCCAGGGCCTGACGGCAGCAAGGGCAGGTGGGCTCTGGCAGGTGCGCGAGGGGTCTTCGCATGCCTGGGCGCAGGGAGCCCCGGGGCGTGGTGGGGCAGGCGATGAGGGGCGCGTCCGGAGTGCGCGACGGTGCCGGGCCGGGTGTTCGGTCTCGATTGCGCAACAAGTCCCGAATTGGCGGCGTGCGGCATTGAGGTGCGTCACACTGCTCAGTGACCTTCCCTGCCCCCTCCTCAGGAGCCACCCCGCATGAGCGACGTCATCTCATGGCTGTCCGGACACATCCAGGGCACGCCCTTCATCATCCTGTGCCTGGGTGCAGGCCTGTACTTCACCGCGAGGACACTGCTCCTCCAGGTCACGAACATCCCCGACATGCTGCGGCAAATCGTCAAGGGCGAGAAGTCGGAGAGCGGCGTCTCCTCCTTCCAGTCGCTGATGATCTCCCTGGCCGGTCGTGTGGGAACGGGCAACATCGCCGGCGTCGCCACTGCGATCGCCTTCGGCGGGCCGGGTGCTGTGTTCTGGATGTGGGCGATGGCCTTCCTCGGGTCGGCGACCTCGTTCATCGAGTGCACGCTCGGCCAGATCTACAAGGAGCGCGACCGCGACACCGGTGAGTACCGGGGCGGCCCGGCCTTCTACATCGAGAAGGCCTACAAGCACACCGCGGCCAAGGGCTTCTCAGTCGTCTACGCGATCGTCTTCGCGATCGTGACCGTGCTGGCCATGAGCTTCTTCCTGCCCGGTGTGCAGGCCAACGGCATCTCCGTCTCGGCCTTCGGAGCCTGGGGCCTGCCGCAGTGGATCTCCACCGTCGTGGTGCTCGCGCTGCTGCTGCTGATCGTGATCGGCGGCGTCAAGCGCATCGCGACCTTCGCGGGTCTCGTGGTCCCGGTGATGGCCGTCATCTACATCCTCGCCGCTATCGTCGTGCTGTTCGTGAACGCCGACCAGATCGTGCCCGTCTTCTCCGGGATCTTCAGCTCGGCCTTCGGCCTGGATGCCGTCTACGGCGCGATCTGGGGCCTCGCCGTCTCCTGGGGCGTCAAGCGCGGCCTCTACTCCAACGAGGCCGGTCAGGGCACCGGCCCCCACTCGGCCGCTGCCGCCGAGGTGTCCCACCCCGCCAAGCAGGGCTTCGTGCAGGCCTTCGCGGTGTACGTCGACACCCTGTTCGTCTGCTCCGCGACCGCGTTCATGATCCTGTCCACGGGCATGTACCGCGTCTACACGGATGCTGTCGAGGATCCCTCCCAGATCCTCACGAAGGGTCCGGGCAATGTGGCCGACTCCGTGCCCGTGGGCCCCGGGTTCGCCCAGGCCGGCTTCGACACCGTGCTGCCGGGCGTGGGGCCCTCGTTCATCGCCCTCGCCCTGTTCTTCTTCGCCTTCACCACGATCGTGGCCTACTACTACATGGCCGAGACGAACCTGACCTACCTCATGCGCTGGGTCCCCAACCACTCGGTGCGCCGCGCCCTGGTGTGGGCGCTGCGCGTGCTCATGGTCATCGCCGTCCTGGTGGGTGGCCTGTCCACCGGCACCGGCACCGCCTGGGCGCTCGGTGACATCGGCGTGGGCGCCATGGCCTGGCTGAACATCCTCGCGATCCTGGTCCTGCAGGTCCCCGCGCTGAAGGCGCTCAAGGACTACCGACGCCAGAAGCGAGAGGGCAAGGATCCCCAGTTCGATCCGCGTCCGCTGCAGATCCGCAACGCCGAGTTCTGGGAGGAGCGGACCGACTCCCGCGCCGGCGAGGGACGCACCGGAGTGCCCGCCCTCGACTGAGCCGGGAGCTCCCGCGGGGTCCGCATCCGGACCCCGCATCCCCGCCCCGCCGTGACCTGCGTGCGTCTGCTCCTCGGAGCAGGCGCACGAACGTCGTTCTGCGCAGGGGCGTAGCGTCGTGCTCACCCTGTCATGCCCGTCCCGACGCCGACCCTGGGAGGGTCCATGCGCATCGACCACCGCACCGAGCTCCAGCACCCCGTCCAGGACGTCCTGACCTGGCACGAGCGCCCCGGTGCCCTCGTGCGACTGACACCTCCCGGGATCGCGCGGATCGCCGATCCCGAAGCGGGAGGACTCGACGTCGGCCGACGCACCCGCGTGCTGCTGGGGCCGCCGGCGCTCCCCGGCCCCGCGCACCTGACCTGGGAGCTGCGCCATGCCGAACGCGATGACGTCGGGGAGGGGGACGAGGCCGTCCACCGCTTCGTCGACCAGCAGGTCACCGGACCGTTCCGGGCCTGGCGCCACGAGCACACGATGAGCGGCGCGGGAGCGGGTCGTTCGGTCCTCGAGGACCACCTCGACGTCGAGCTCCCCGCCGCCACGGACCTCGCCGGGTCCCTGTCGCGCGGGCGGGCCGAGTGGACCGCCCGCCGCTCCATCGGGCAGATGCTCGCCTTCCGTTCCGCCCAGCTGCACGACGACCTCGCCTTCCACGCCCGCCACGCCCGGGCCCCGCGCCTCACGGTCGCGATCGCCGGCGCCTCCGGCCTGATCGGAACCCAGCTCACCGCGCTGCTGCGCACCGGGGGTCACACGGTGCTGCGGATGGTCCGCGGTCGCGAAGCGGGCCCCGGGGAGATCGCCTGGGACCCGCAGCGCGGGCTGCTCGACCCGGCGGACCTCGAGGGCGTCGATGCGGTCGTGAACCTCGCGGGACGCCCCATCTCCAGCCGCTTCACCCCACGCACCGAGCAGGAGATGCTCTCCTCGCGCACCAGCACCGGAGAGCTGATCGCCCGCACCCTCGCCGGCATGAGCGACGGGCCCCGCGTCCTCTTGCAGGCCAGCGCGATCGGCTACTACGGAGCGGATAGGCCCGGCGAGCAGCTCACCGAGGACGCCGCGCCCGGTGACGACGTGCTCGCCCAGGTGTGTCGGGCATGGGAGGCGAGCAGCCGCCCCGCGATCGATGCGGGCGTGCGCGTGGTGCACCTGCGCACCGGCATCGTGCTGTCCGACGGGGGAGGGGCGCTGCTCCCGCAGATCCCGCTGTTCCTCGCGGGCGCCGGTGGCCGTCTCGCCGCGCGCGGAGCGATGATCAGCTGGATCACGCTGGACGACATGGTGCGCGCCTACGCGCACGCACTGCTCAGCGACGAGCTCTCGGGGCCGGTCAATGCCGTCGGTCCGCAGCCGGTCTCCTCGGCAGAGTTCGCTCGCACGCTGGGGCGGGTGCTCCACCGCCCGGCTCTGATTCCCACGCCGGCCTTCGGGCCCGCGCTGGTCCTGGGGCGGGAGGGCGCCCGCGAGCTCGTCCGCGCCGACCAGGACGTCGACGCATCACGCCTGCTGGGCAGCGGGTTCGCTCCGGAGTATCCCGAGCTCGAGGAGGCGCTGCGGCACGTCCTGCACCGCGGGGCGTGAGGGCGGGGGTCGCTCGGTGAGGTGTCGACCCGGCGCGGCGGTTCGTTCGATGGCTTCCGGTGAGGTCTCGACGTCCCTGAGCGCTCGAGACCTCACCAGGAACCATCGAACGACACGATCCCTGCGCGCGGCCCCGGCTCCGGCCCCAGCTCCTCCCGCGGACCGCGCCCAGGCCCCACCCAGGCCCCACCCGGACCCCACCCGGGCCCCACCCGCGCCCTGCTCGGACGCTGCACCGGGGCCACGTCCTGAGCGCAGTGCACCGTCACCGCGTCCCTCGTCCATCGGGATGACCGCCCGACCCACGTCGGGCGGTCGGTGATGCTTTCGCACGATCCCTCGGCGCGGCCGGTACCGGCACGATGGAGGCATGCAGGACGAGGGGACCACGCACGAGACGAAGGGCGCGCCCGGGACGACGTCGGAGGACGCCGTCCCGTTCGGTGACTTCGCACCGACGCGCTTCGGCGCCGATGTGCGCTACGAGGGGAGCCGCCAGGGGCACGACTACGTCGCAGAGGTGCGCCACCGCTTCCTCGACACCGAGGTCGACGTGGTGATCGACGGCGTGCGCCACACGCCGAAGCCCGAGAAGGCCCTCGCCACGAAGGACTCCGCCGAGGACGTCACCACGGAGGACGGGCTCGCGATCCGGTTCGACGAGGGGCTCTTCCGGCACCGGATCACGGTGCGCCGCCCCACGGAGAAGGGGCGCATGAAGGACGGGGAGCAGCTGGTGGTGCGCACGGCCCTGCCGGGCGCGGCGGGCGAGGTCGACGTCGTCGGCGCGGAGGAGCTGCGCGGCACCCCGCTGGTCCCCGAGCAGGGATCGACCTCGGCCGCCCGGGAGGCCCGCAAGGCCGAGCACCCGGTGCGGTTCGGACTGATCGCGGCCGGCGCCCAGGCCATGCGCTACCTCCTGCCCCTGCTGGGCATCGGCGCTCTGCTGTCCGGTCTCCTCGATCCGGTGAAGCGATGGATCGCCGAACGAGCGGCACCGGTGACCAGCTGGGTCGACGAGGCCACACGGGGGATCCGGGAGTGGGTCGGCGGGCTGATCCGGCCGGTGCTCGACCTGATCGACGTCGTGCTCGACCCGGTGCGCAGCGCCCTGAACCGTCTGTGGGACCTGCTGTTCGGATGGATCCCCGAGATCCACCTGGGGCTCGACCTGCCGGGCTGGGTCTTCGACTGGCTGGTCCCGGTCCTGGTCGTGGTGGTCGTCTTCCTGGTCACGATCGCCGGGATCCGTGACCGTCGCGACCGTCTGGAGAAGGCCCGGCGGCCCGAGGGGATGCAGTCGGGGTCGGGAGCGGCAGACAGCTCGCCCGAGGAGGACGAGGAGGACGTGCACGACGGGGAGGCTGAGCAGGATGCTCAGGAGGAGCGAGCCGGCAAGCAGGAGCAGTAGTCGGTCGATGGGAGCGTGACCCTTTCGGCGTGCCGTCCCGTGGTCCGTCCACACGGGCACCGACGGTCCCACCGCCCGGTTAGCCTTGTCGGGTGGTCACCGCTCTGTACCGTCGCTATCGCCCTGAGTCCTTCGCCGAGGTCATCGGCCAGGACCACGTCACCGTGCCGCTCATGCGGGCTCTGCGCAACGGCAGGGTCGGGCACGCCTACCTGTTCTCCGGGCCGCGCGGCTGCGGCAAGACGACCTCCGCGCGGATCCTCGCGAGGTGCCTGAACTGCGTCGAAGGGCCCACGGACTCTCCCTGCGGCCAGTGCGATTCCTGCCGTGACCTCGCGCGCGGCGGGCCCGGCAGCCTCGACGTGGTCGAGATCGACGCCGCGAGCCACGGCGGCGTCGACGACGCGCGCGAGCTGCGTGAGCGCGCCACCTTCGCGCCCGCGCGCGACCGCTACAAGGTCTTCATCATCGACGAGGCGCACATGGTGACCTCGGCCGGGTTCAACGCCCTGCTGAAGCTCGTCGAGGAGCCCCCGGAGCACGTGAAGTTCGTGTTCGCGACCACCGAGCCCGACAAGGTCATCGGCACCATCCGCTCGCGCACGCACCACTACCCGTTCCGCCTGATCCCGCCGCAGGTGCTCACCCCCTACCTCGAGCAGGTCTGCGAGGCGGAGGGCGTGCAGGTGGGCGAGGGCGTACTGCCGCTCGTGGTCCGCGCCGGCGGCGGATCCGCCCGCGACACCCTCTCCGTGCTCGACCAGCTGATGGCCGGCGCCGGCGAGGAGGGCGTCGACTACACGACCGCGATCAGCCTGCTGGGCTTCACCGACACCTCCCTGCTGGACGAGTCGATCACCGCGATCGGGCGCCGCGACGCCGGGACTCTCTACCGGGCGGTCGAGCGCGTCCTGGAGACCGGCCACGAGCCTCGCCGTTTCGTCGAGGACCTGCTGGAACGGCTGCGTGACCTGATCGTCCTGGCCGCCGTCCCCGAGCGGGGCCACGAGCTGCTCCCACAGACCCCGGCCGACGAGCTCGAGCGAATGCGCGAACAGGTGAGCTGGTTCCCCGTCGCCGATCTCTCGCTGAGCGGCGACCTGGTCAACCAGGCGCTGAGCACCATGTCGGGCGCCACCAGCCCGCGTCTGCACCTCGAGCTGCTCGCGGCGCGGCTGCTGCTGCGGGGTCAGCAGGTCCAGTCCGCTCCCGTCGCCGGCGCCGCGCCCGCAGGGGGCGCAGGCGGCGGTGCAGGGGGTTCGGCCGGCGCGACCGCCGGCGGGGGAGACGCCGCCCCGGGAGCTCCCCGCGGAGCAGCCGCGGCTCGGGCCGCGCTGCCGCGCAGCAACGGCTCTCAGAACAGCGGCGCGGAGGCCCGATGGGGAACGGGCACGCAGCAGCAGACGGATCCCCGCAGCTCGCAAGGCCGGTCCACGCAGGACCGGTCGGCGCAGGGCCAGGCGGCGCAGGGCCGGTCGGCGCAGACAGAACCCACTTCGGATCCGCAGACGAGGTCGAGCGCGAGCGTCGGCCCGGACTCCACCGGAGCTCCGGATGCCGCCGGTGCGCCGAGTTCCGCGACGGCCTCCAGCGCGTCGGGTGCTCCGAGCGCCGCGACGGCCTCGGCATCCTCGGCGGCCGACGACGACTGGGGCCCCATCGCCGCGATCCCGGGCAGCACCCCGCGTGGCGGGACGACCGGACCGGCTGCGGATCCGTCCGGGACCCGCGCCGAGGGCAGTGGCGGAGGCAGTGGTGACGGCTCCGCCGCTCCGGGCCTCGCGCCTGCGGCCGACGCAGCGCCCGCGCCGACTCCCACCTCGGCACCACAGGGCCAGCGAGGGCAGGCATCGACGTCCGAGGACCAGGCGCCCCCGCAGTCGGGTCCGACATCCGACGTCAGCACGGCGGCCCCGGGGGACGGCGGCGGTCAGAGCGGCGGCGACGGGGCGCAGCAGGTCCGGGAGAACTGGTCGGCCATCCTCGACGCGCTGCAGCAGATCCGGCGGCCCGCGTGGGCGCTCGTCTCCCAACACGCGAGCGTCGCGAGCCTGAACGACTCGCAGCTGACCATCAGCTTCCGCTCCTCCGGCCTGCTGAACGCCTTCGGCCGCGGCACGGGAGCGGAGAATCTCGCGCAGGCCGTGCGCAAGATCCTGCACATGGACGTCACGGTCCAGGCGGTCGTGGACGAGAACCCCTCGGACGACAGCTCGAGCAGCGGCTCGGACGGCGGACCTGCGGGCGGGGGACCGGCGGGTCGTGGCCCCGATGGCGGTGGCCCGAGCGGCGGTGGCCCAAGCAGCGGTGGCCCTGGCGGCGGTGGTCCTGCGGCGGGCGGCACGAGCGTCGGCGCCGGGAACGACGGTGGACGCAGCGGCGGGGCCGGGGACCGCACTGCGGCGCCGGACGCACCGGCGCCCACGGGTGCGGCTGACGGACGAGGCGCCTCGTCCCGGCCCGCGACCGAGCGTCCCGCGCCCGCGGGGTCTCCGCGGGGGAACGCTCAGGGGCCGGGGGCTGCGGCGCCGCGGCCCGAGGACTTCCCGCCCGAGCCCGATGACGACCCGTACCCACCGGAGCCGGAGGACGCCTACCCGCCGGACCCGCAGGATGCCGCACCGTCGGCCCCGCGGAGTGCGCCGTCGGGGAACGTGGTGGACAGCAGCGACCTGCCCGGCGGCAGCGGACTGCGCGGTCAGGAGCCGGCGTCCGCGGCCAGCGCACCGGAGCCTGTCGCCGACAGCCCCACGGAGTCACCTGCGCAGCGTGTGGATGCCTCCGGTGATGCTGCCGGCGAGGTGCTCGAGGTCCACGACGAAGGGCGCGACAGCGTTCCGGACGGTGAGCCGCGCACTCACGGGCAGGCCGCTCTGAAGCTCGCGATCGCCCAGGGACGGACGGTGCGCTCCCTGCCGCCCCTCCGCGCGGCAGAGGAGCAGACGGAGCCGAGCCTCGGCGCTGCGGCCGATGACCGCCCCGCCGACGGGCCCGACCGGCCCACGGGCCCCGCCGAACCCGGGGATGCCGGGACGGATGACGTCGCACCCGACCTCGCCGCCGAGCGGGACGGGGACGACGAGAGCTGGAGCGACGGGGGTCCTTCGGGTGGCGGACCCGCCGCGGCTCCCTCGGCGGCCCCCGCCCCGTCGGCGACATCCGCGCCGTCGGCGACGCCCGCCCCGTCAGCGTCACCCGCCCCGTCGGCGACCTCGGCATCGCCGGCTCCCAGCGACCAGAACCCGGCGACCCGGTCGACCGGCGCCGCTCTCGCCCGGGAGGCGGCGCTGGCGTCGCGGGGACAGCAGCAGACCCGGCGCCGGGGCCCTGCGCAGGATGATCCGCCGGAGCCGCCTCCCGAGGACGAGGACCCGACCGGCGGTGCGACCTGGTACGACGAGGACGTGCAGGTCGCCACGCGCAGCGGCCGCGAGATCGCCGAGACCGTCCTGGGCGGCAAGGTCCTCGAGGTCATCGACGAGACCCGCTGAGGAGTCATCGCCCCTGGCCGGTGCCCCTGACGCTCACTCGAGCAGCGAGAACAGGTCGGTGCGCAGGGTGCTCGGGTCCTTGGTCTTGGCAGGATCGGAGACGTAGAGCTCCCAGATCGGGTAGCGGGACTGCTCGTCCTCTTCGCCCACGGCGTGCATGAACCCGCCCCATGCCTCGCCCAGTGCCGCGTAGCCGCCCAGGTGGCTGAGCATCGCCACCCGGCCGCTCGGCAGGGCCGAGGCGGTGATCGTGTGCCCGCTGGGCAGCTCGAGGTCGCCCGTCAGCGCCGCGTCGATCGGGACGCCGACCTCGATGTCGGCCGTGTCCACCGGGAAGCGGTGGTGCAGGGAGAAGGCCGGGCCGATCGCGCGCAGGCCTGCCGCCTCGAGCGCCGACGTCAGGTGGGAGAACACGCCGTCCATCAGCTGCGGAAGCTTGTGCACCGGGAAGTCGCCGTACTTGGCCACCGCCGTCGGCACCTCGGGGGCGTCCATGATCCGCAGCTCGGTCACCGCATCCTCGGCGTCGTACGGGGCGGGCAGGGACGTCATCGCAGCTCCTCTTCGTCGCGTGGCCTCACCCTAGCCGCGGCGTCGGCCCACGGCGAGAGCTGCGATCCTCGCCGCGGCCGGCGGCGTCCGCTCGCCGCACGTGACCGGACCCTCTCACACGCACGCCGCGTCTCGCCGGGGACGTCCGCCTGCTCGCCTAGAGTGGCAGGGTGTACGAAGGCATCGTCCAGGACCTGATCGACCAGCTCGGCAAGCTGCCCGGTATCGGTCCCAAATCCGCGCAGCGCATCGCATTCCATCTGCTCGACGCCGACGAGGACTCCGTGCGCACGCTCGCCGACGTGCTGATCCGCGTCAAGGACACCGTGCGCTTCTGCGAGGTCTGCGGGAACGTCTCGGCCGAGACCCTGTGCCGCATCTGCTCCGATCCGCGCCGCTCCGACAGCGTGATCTGCGTGGTCGAGGAGTCCAAGGACATCGTCGCGATCGAGCGGATCCGCGAGTTCAAGGGCCGCTACCACGTGCTGGGCGGCGCCATCGACCCCATCGGCGGCGTCGGCCCCAATGATCTGCGGATCGCCGAGCTGATGAAGCGCCTGGGCAGCGGCGAGACCGAGGAGGTCATCCTCGCGCTCGACCCCAATGTCGAGGGCGAGGCGACCAGCTCCTACCTCTCGCGTCTGCTGGGCTCCATGGACATCACCGTCACGCGCCTGGCCTCCGGCCTGCCCGTGGGCGGCGACCTCGACTACGCCGACGAGCTCACCCTGGGCCGCGCCTTCCTGGGCCGGCGAAGCGTGTGAGCTGCACATGAGCACGCCGAGCAGCGTCCCGGAGCCCCCGAGGTCGCAGCAGCCCGCCGACCGGGGCTCGCGCCCACCTGCTCCGCTGACGATGCATCCCGGCAGTGCGCCCCCTCTGCAGGACCTGGACCCTCCGCGCCGACTGCCGCCCACCGACCCCGCCGCGGTGCTGCCCGAGGAATACCTGGTGGACTCCCGACGGGCGCTGCTGCGCACCCTGGTGCGTGCCTGCTGGGCGCCGGCCCTGATCCTCTGGGGGCTGTGGCTGTGCCTGGTCGTCCTCTATGTCCTGGGAGCGGCGCCCACCTACTGGGCGCTGTCCCTGCTGGCGGCCCTGGGCAGTCCCCATGCTCTGCGCCAGGCCATGGTGGTGACGGGATTCAGCAGCGGTGGGCTCCTCCTCGCCGTCATCGCGGTGCCGCTGCTGGCGACGGCGCTGTCGCTCCTCCTGCTGTCCCTCTCCGCAGCGCTCGTGGGGCGGGTGCGGCCCCGCGAGCACCTCAGCGAGACGTCCTTCCAGCGCTCGGTCGCCCAGCGCGCGGCTCTCCCGCTGATCGCCCCCGCCCACGGCACCATCGCCCTGCTGGTCCTCGCGGTGATCTGTCGGGCCCCGCTGCACTGGCGCGCGCTGAGCGCAGGGGCCCTCAGCATGCTCGCGATCGGGATCGGCCTGACCCTGCTGGCCGGTCTCGCGCTCCGCCGCTGGTACAGCGCACCCCGGGTGCTGCACTGCCCCGCCCCGGCGGCGCTCGAGACCGCCGCGATGATCGGCCCCCACGAGGAACGTCCCGGTGCGGCGCACCGGCTGCTGGCACAGGACCGTCGTCACCTCCCGCCCGCCGATGACGACCTCGGCCCGGGCGCCGGCCTGCGCGCGCTCACGGTCACCGGCCGCGCCTGGATGCGCTTCGTCGTTCCCGCGGGGCTCGCGCTCGCGTGGCTGGTCTTCGCGCTGACGGACGTCGTCGTGCTGTTCGGTCGGATCGCCGAGACCAGCGCCTGGCAGCAGTCCTCACCCTCCGCATTGCCCTGGCAGCTGCTGGCGGTCGCCGTGCCGCTGGGCGGCATCACCGTCTGCGCCCTGGCGATCGCGCCGCTGGTGGCGCTGCGGCTCGCGCGCCCTCACCGCAGGAGGGTGACGGACCAGCGCACCTACCGCTCCTGGTCGGACAGGGTGCAGGTGAACCCGTGGGAGGGGGCCGTCGCGACCTGGACGGGGACCCTGCACGCGGGGATCGCGCTGACCGCCGTCATCGTGCTGGGACTCGCGCTCGGCCTCGGCGGTGTGCTCACGGCCGTCGGCTGGGTGTGGCTCGTGCTCGACGTGCTCGTGCTGGTGCCCCTGATCGGCCTGGCGGGGACCTGGGCGATGCGCCACCACCTGCGCTACGTGATCTACGGTCCGGCAGGGCGCTACATGCGCCGCCGCACCCCGACCGCTCTGGTCGCCCCGCTCCTGGGCACCCGGGAGGAACGCGCGCAGGATCCCGTCGTGATCGCGGAGATCCGTCGTCGGCGCGAGGCCACGGCCTCCGAGCACGATCTGCGGCCGCTCGTCGCCGCTCCGGACGCGGGCGTGCCCGGCGTGCCCTCGGGTTCCGACGCCGGGACGGGGGCAGGGCGCCAGGCCACCGGCGACCCTCTCGCCCTGCCCGATTTCGGGGCGCAGGGCGGGCCGTCGGCAGGGTCTGCGCGACAGCGGGGCAGCGGCCATGCCGTCCCCACCTCGACCACGGAGCTGCGCGAGCCCTGAGGCGGCCGGGCCACTTCGGCGCTGCGTGGGTACGCTGATCCCGTGACCTCGATCTACGACCACGGTTTCGCCCGTATCGCCGCGGTGACCCTCCCGGTCGCCGTGGCCGACCCCGCGACCAACGCCCGTCGCCACCTGGAGGCCCTCGCCGACCTCGAGGCGCAGTCGGTGGCCGTGGCGGTGTTCCCCGAGATGAGCCTCACCGGCTACTCGCTCGAGGACCTCGTGCTGCAGGAGCCCCTGCTCGACGCGACGGAGGAGGCCCTCGCGACGCTCGTGGAGAACAGTCGGGACCTGCGGCCCGTCCTCGTCGTCGGCGCCCCGCTGCGCTGGCGCTCGCGCGTGTACAACACCGCCGTGATGATCCACCGCGGCCGCATCCTCGGTGCGGTCCCCAAGGCGAACCTGCCCACCTACCGCGAGTTCTACGAGCGCCGCTGGTACGCCCCCGGCGACGACGTGGTCGACCAGCGGATCACGCTGCGCGGCGTCGGCGAGGCCGGGCGCGACGTGCCCTTCGGTGTGCGTCAGCTCGTGGACGTCGTCGACGCACCCGGCCTGGTGCTGCACGCGGAGGTCTGCGAGGACATGTGGGTCCCCGTACCGCCCTCGGCCGAGGCGGCGCTCGCCGGCGCCACCGTGCTGCTGAACCTCTCGGGCTCCCCGATCACCATCGGCCGCGCCGAGGACCGCAAGCTGCTGGCCCGCAGCGCCTCCTCCCGCTGCCTCGCCGCCTACGTGTACGCGGCCGCCGGCGAGGGGGAGTCGACGACTGACCTGGCCTGGGACGGGCAGACCTTCGCCTACGAGTGCGGGGACCTGCTGGGGGAGTCGCCGCGCTTCACCCAGGGGACGAGCGCGACGATCGTGGACGTCGACCTCGACCGGCTGGTCGCCGAACGGCGCCGTCAGGGCACGTTCGACGACAACCGCCGCACCGTGTCCGGCAGCGACCGGGTCACGGTACACACCACGCACCTCGATGCGGGCACGGACGGCGGGCAGGGACGCCCCGACTCCGGTCCTCTGCGCCGCCCCCTGCACCGCTTCCCGTTCGTGCCCGACGACCCCTCGCGCCTCGCGCAGGACTGCTACGAGGCCTACAACATCCAGGTCGCAGGGCTGGTCCAGCGACTGCGCGCGATCGGCGGCGGCGAGCCCGGCGGCACCCGGCCCGTCATCGGCGTCTCCGGCGGATTGGACTCCACGCACGCGCTGATCGTGTGCGCGCGGGCGATGGACCTGCTGGGCCGCGACCGCTCGGAGATCCTCGCGTACACGATGCCGGGCTTCGCGACCACCGAGCGCACCCGCTCCAACGCCGAGCTGCTCGGCGAGGCCCTGGGCGCGAGCTTCGAGACCATCGACATCCGGCCCGCATGCACCCAGATGCTGAAGGACATGGGCCACCCGGCGGGCGAGGGCGAGCCGGTCTACGACGTGACCTTCGAGAACGTCCAGGCCGGCCTGCGCTACGACTACCTGTTCCGCCTGGCCAACCACCACGGCGGCATCGTCGTGGGCACCGGCGACCTCTCCGAGCTGGCGCTGGGCTGGTGCACCTACGGGGTCGGCGACCAGATGAGCCACTACACCGTGAACTCCGGCGTCCCCAAGACCCTCATGCAGCACCTGATCCGCTGGGTGATCAGCGAGGGCATCTTCGATGCGCACACCGGCGAGGTGCTGCAGGCCGTGCTGGACACCGAGATCACCCCCGAGCTGATCCCGCACGTCGAGGGCACGAAGGCGCAGTCCACCGAGGACTCGATCGGCCCCTACGCCCTCCACGACTTCACGCTCTACCACCTCCTGCGCCGCGGCTACGGCCCCGGCAAGATCGCCTACCTCGCCCATCAGGCGTGGGGTGAGGTCGAGGCGGGCGACTGGCCCGTGGGCTACCCGGAGGAGGACCGCCGGGCCTACACGCGCGGGGAGATCAAGCACTGGCTGACCGTCTTCGTCCGCCGCTTCTTCTCCAACCAGTTCAAGCGTTCCGCGGTCCCCAACGGGCCGAAGGTGCTCGCCGGTGGATCGCTCTCACCCCGCGGTGACTGGCGGATGCCCTCGGACGTCGCCGGACGCGCCTGGCTCGCCGAGATCGAACGGGACGTCCCCGGGGACGACGGCTCCGACGTCACGAGCTGAGCAGGCGGTTCAGAGCTCCCAGGTGTGCTCGCCGGGCCCGACCTCGGCGACCCGCCCGTCCGGGAGGACGACGTCGGCGATAGACCCTTCGGGCACGCTCACCCGCAGAACGGCTCCGCCGGTGCCGGTCGTGCCGTCGGAGCCGTCGGCCCAGGACCAGCCCGCGTGGATCCCGCCGTGCGATGCGCTGATGTCCGCGAGGCCCGGGACCAGGGTGGGTGCGACCCGGAACCGCCGCCAGTGCGGTGAGGTGCGCTCCAGGCCGACGAGATCGCGGGCGAGGACGTCGATGCCGGCGCCCATGAAGTAGTGGGCGCGTGAACGCACCGGGTCGGTCCACATCTCCAGCAGCGTGCGGTGACCCGACTGCCGCCAGCTCTCCCAGCTGGGCGCCGTCGGGTTCGTCGCGACCTCGAGGGCGACGTCGGGCCGCCCCGCGCGCACCAGCACGCTGCACAGACGGGCCATGCCGAGGCATCCGGCATCGTGATGACCGCCCCGGGAACGGATGTCCTCGACAAGGTGGCCCACCACGGCGCTGACGTGGTCCGGCGGCACGATGCCCGCATCGAGGGCGAGGATCTGCGGCGCCTGGCGGAAGCCGGGGTCCGCATCGGCCGGCGCCCGGCTCCCCCGCAGGGGACGGGAGGCGACGGTGGAGTGCTCGGCGTCGAAGAACACGCGGAGGGCCTGTTCGGCGAGGGAGTCGGCGGCGGCGCGGAAGCGATCGGCGTGGGCGCTGCGACCGCTGTCGGCCGTCACCACCAGGGCGCGGCGCAGCAACAAGGAGGACTCCAGACGGATGTCCTCCGGGGGCGGGCCTTCCCTTCCCGGCGCGAGGTAATCGCCGAGGATCCCCTCGGCCAGCCCGTCGGCATCCAGCCGCCCGAGCTCGAAGTCCAGGTACCGCTCGACGGCCTCGCCGTGGATCGGCCAGAGGTCCAGGCCGTACTCACCCTCGAGGGCCGCGACCAGCACCGGGTACAGCGTCGTCCACTCCGGGGCGGGAGCGCACTGCCCGTCGCCGTATCCCCAGCCGGCCGAGGGCACGATCACCGGCAGGGAGCCGTCGGCCCGCTGGGCGTCGAGCATGTCGTCGAGCCAGCTGGTGAGGAATGCCCGCAGGTCGAAGCGGGTCAACAGGGCGGGGAGTGCCACCTGTGCGTCGCCGGTCCATCCGTTCTTCTCGTAGGTGGGGGTGTCGGTGAGCACCCAGTGGAGGTTCGCGCGGACCGTCGCGACGAAGGCCCGTTCGAGCCACGAGAGCGTCGGGTCGGAGCTGTCGGTCCCGCCGACGAGGGGCACGTCGGCCCAGGCGGCCTGGGCGATCACCTCGAGGTCCGTGCCGGGCTGTGCGCCCCGCACCTCGAGATAGCGGAACCCCTTGTAGCCGTGGTGCGACTCGACCGGTCTGCCCTCGAGGGCCACGTCGTCGCGCTGGAACCTGCCGGTGGGGATGAAGGAGTTCTCGGCGATCACGGAGCCGTCGGCCGCGAGGCGCTCGCCGTGGATAACGGTGATCTCGCGGCGGACGTCGTCGAGGGGCTCCAGCCGCGTCCATCCGGCGATCACCCGGCCCACGTCACCCACGAAGCGCCCGTCGCCGAGGGCCGTCCAGGTGGGACGGATCCTCTCCTGCACGAGGATCGGCTCGGTCATCGCCTCCCGCAGCGGCAGCCAGGAGGTCGCGACCTCGCGGGCCGCTCGCGGACGGGGGAGCACGGCCGAGAGAGCCGGATCCGGCGTGACCGCCTCGGCACTGGGCCAGGCGGCGTCCTCGAAGTCGGGGTCCCTCCAACCGTGGGGCTCGGCCGCCTCGTCCCAGGTCTCGCCCTCGTAGAGGCTGTCGAAGCGGAGCCCGCCCGTGCCGCACCGCCAGGAGCCGTCGCTCATCAGCACCTGCGTCGACCCGTCCTCGCAGGTCACGTGCAGCTCGGCGGTGAGCCGCGGGGTCGCGCGCCAGGGCGCTGTCGACCACATCCACACCTCGGGGGTGTGCAGGTCGAAGAAGCCACGCCCCATCTCCACCGCGAGCGAGACCCTGCGGGAGCCGAGGACATGCCGGCTGACGTCCCAGCTGACCGCCCGTGCCGCGACCGAGTAGTCGCAGAGCCCCGGCGCGAGGCGCTGATCATTCGCGGGAGACCCGTTCACCCAGGCCAGAGCGGTGCCGAGGCCCGAGAGATGCAGCGTGGCGCGCATCGCGGCGGAAGGGAGGTCCCAGGCGCGGCGGAAGAGCGGGGCGGAGGTCTCCGTGGATCCGGGCACCTGTGAGAGAGAGGGTGCGGTGATCCAGTCGGCCCGCCAGGACTCGGGCAGGGGGATCCGAGGACGCGGGAGGGGTGGGCGCGAGTAAGCGGCCCCCGGGATGGCGGTGTCCGGGTCGGCGGTCTCGTGCTCGGCGTGATCGGGCGAGGACAGCGGTGTCGTCACCTGGACGAGCGTAGCCGGGGGAGAGGACCGGGGATGGGAGGAGCGGTCGGCCCCGCGCACAGCATCTCCACAGCACGGCCATGACGCGTGCACCACGAGTCCTCGAAGAACAAGGGGCTCGTGCCCGAAGATGGACTGGTGCGCTCGTCGTCCGCCGTCGGCACGGACCCCCGGACGTCCGCCCCGCGCACCGCCCCGCCCACGGAAGAAGCCCCATGGACCTGATCCACATGCTGATGGACCCCTCCCAGCTGCTGGACCGCTTCGGTGCAGCGTTCTGGTGGGTGGCCCACGCGATCGTCTTCATCGAGTGCGGCCTGTTCTTCCCGATCCTGCCGGGCGACTCGCTGCTCTTCGCCGTCGGGATGTTCTCCCACGGCGGTGGTCTGGCGGTGCCGCTCGCGCTGTCGCTGCTGACCCTGTGCATCGCCGCGTTCGCCGGCAACGTCGTCGGCTACGAGATCGGCCGGGCACTGGGCGGGAAGCTCTACGAGCGCGACGGGCGCCTGCTCAAGCGCCGCTACTTCGACCGCACCATCGACTTCTTCGAGCGCTACGGCCGGCGCGCCCTCGTGCTGGGACGCTTCGTCCCGGTCGTGCGCACGTTCATCACCGTCGTCGCCGGCGTGGGCAGGATGCACCGCCGGAGCTTCTACACCTGGTCCGCGATCGGTGCGGTGCTGTGGGTCCTGCTGATCACGCTGCTGGGCTACGCCCTCGGGGGCGTCACCGTGATCCGCGAGAACCTCGAGCTCGCCGTGCTGGCGCTGGTGTTCGTCTCGGTGGTCCCCATGCTCATCGAGGGGATGCGCAAGCACGCCAAGGCGCGTCACGGCGGAGGCGACGGCAACGGCCACTCGATGGGCGACGAGCCCGCCTGAGGCACGAAGGGGGCGGACCCTCCACATCCTTGCGGTACCGCACCGAATGGCTGCGTCCGCGCGCGATTTAAGGTACGTTAAATCGCATGGCGGAGCCGATCGTCCACGAACGTTTCCGCGAGGGCCCTCCCTCGCGGAACGGCTCCGCGTCCGGAGGCGAGAGGACGCCTCGCCCGCGACGCACTCTGCGTCTTCTCGGTCCGGCCTTCGTGGCCGCCGTCGCCTACGTGGACCCCGGCAACATCGCCGCGAACATCACGGCGGGCGCGCGGCACGGATACCTGCTGCTGTGGGTCCTGGTGGTCGCGAACGCGATGGCGATGCTCGTCCAGTACCTCTCGGCCAAGCTCGGTGCGGTCACCGGGCGCACCCTGGCCGACCACCTCGGTCGATCCCTCGGTCGGCGCTCGCGCCTGCTCTTCTGGCTGCAGGCCCAGGCGATGGCGATCGCCACCGACGTCGCCGAGGTCGTGGGCGGAGCGATCGCGCTACGGATCCTGTTCGGGCTGCCGCTCCTGGTCGGCGGCATCATCGTCGGCGTGGTCTCGATGGGCCTGCTCGCGGTCCAGTCCCGGTACGGCCAGCGGCCGTTCGAGCGCGTCGTGATCGGCCTGCTGGCCGTGATCACCATCGGGTTCCTCGCGGGGCTCTTCGTCGCCCCGCCCGACCCGGTCGCGCTGGCCGAGGGGCTCGTCCCGCGCTTCGACGGTGCCGGCACCGTCGTGCTCGCCGCGTCGATGCTCGGCGCCACCGTGATGCCCCACGCGATCTACCTGCACGCCGGGCTGGTGCGGGATCGTCACGGAACCGGCGGCGGTCCGGTGACGGTGGACCGGGTGGTGCGCGCCTCCCGCTGGGACGTCGCCCTGTCGCTGTGCGTCGCCGGCACCGTCAACATCGCGATGCTCGTCCTCGCCGCCGAGGCGCTGCCGGGCATCCCCGGCACCGACACCATCGAGGGCGCTCAGCACGCCATCGCCGCAGCGTCCGGCCCCGTGATCGGGGTGCTGTTCGGGATCGGGCTGCTCGCCTCCGGTCTCGCCTCCTCCTCGGTCGGCGCCTACGCCGGTGCGGAGATCCTCCAGAGCATGCTGCACGTGAGGATCCCGCTGGTGGTCAGCCGCGCCCTCACCCTGCTGCCCGCCCTGCTGGTGCTCGCGCTCGGTACCGAGCCCACCGCGGCCCTCGTGCTCAGCCAGGTCGTGCTCAGCCTGTGCCTGCCGTTCGCCCTGATCCCACTGGTCGCCCTGACCAGCCGCCGCGCGCTGATGGGACGCTTCGCCAATGCGCGGGTCGTCACGGTGATCGCCTGGATCGTCGTCGCGCTCATCATCGCGCTGAACCTCGCGCTCGTCCCCAGCTCCCTCGCGGGAGGCTGACGGACGGGGCCGACGGCCGACGGCCCTCGGCCCTCGGCCGGCGGCCGACGGTCGGGGCCGGCCCCGGCGATACGATGCCGAGGTGAAACCCGATGAGCTCAGTCCCGTGGCCCAGGACTACCTCAAGGTGATCTGGTCGCGCACCGAATGGGGCGCCGAGCCGATGACGACCGGGGACATCGCCCAGCGCTTCGGCACCAGCGCGGCCAACGTCACCGAGACCCTCAAGCGTCTCGACGCCCAGGGCCTCGTCACCCGCGTCCCCTACAAGCCCGTCGAGCTCACCGACGCCGGTGCCCAGTGCGCGATCGCGATGGTCCGCCGCCACCGCCTGCTGGAGACCTACCTCGTCGAGGCTCTCGGCTACGGATGGGACGAGGTGCACGACGAGGCCGAGCGCCTCGAGCACGCCGTCTCGGACACGTTCATCACCCGGATCGACGCCGTGCTCGGCCACCCCGCGGCCGACCCGCACGGGGACCCGATCCCCGACGCCGACCACCGGTGGGTGCACCCCGAGGACGCCACGACCCTGGCGGACGTCCCCGGGCCGGGCCGGTACCGGGTGCTCGTGGTCTCCGACGCCGACCCCGAAGTGCTGCGCGCCGCACGCGAGCACGGCCTCACCCCCGGCGTCGAGGTCGACGTCGAGAGCGGAGCCGGAGCGCGCACGCGGGTGCGCGTGCCCGGAGCTGCTGGTTCGGAGGTCGGCCGGGACCTCGCTGAGGGGATGCTCGTGCTGCCGCTCGGCTGAGGGCGGGGCCGCCGCGCCCCGCGGCTCTCAGGTCGCGCCGCAGCGCTCAGGCCGGGCCGCAGTGCTCGGGCCGCGCCGCAGTTCTCAGGCCGGGCCGCAGCTCTGCCGCAGCAGCAGGTCCACGGGCAGCCGGAGGTCCACCGGGTCGGCGTCGGCATCGGCGAGGCGTCGTTGCAGGGTGCGCACCGCGTGGATGCCGACATCCGTCATCGGCTGGCGAACGGTGGTCAGCGTCGGCCGGGAGAGCCGCGCCTCCTCGACGCCGCCGAACCCGGCGACCACGCACTGATCGGGCACGGAGATCCCGGCCTCCTCCAGAGCGGCGAGCGCAGCCAGCGCGCTCGGGTCGTCCGCGGCGATCACCGCGGCCGGCCGGGTCTCGCGCAGGATCCGACGCGTCTCCGCCAACGCGGCCTCGGCCGTGCCGTCGGTGGGGACCAGATGGCGTTCCACGTCCCTCCCGGCGGCCCGCGCATCGGCGATCGCGGCGTGGAAGCCCTGCTCGCGATCACGGGCGTCGGCGGAGTCCGCCGGGCCGGCGAGGTAGAGGACCGGTCCCGGGGGTTTGGCCGCGAGGACGTGGCGAGTCAGTGCCTCCATCCCCCCGCTGTCGTCCACGCGCACCGAGTCGGGTGCGCCCTCGGCGCGGCCGGCGACGACCGCCAGGGGCAGGCGCCGGGCGGATCGGGCGATCAGGTCGTCGGGAACACTGCCCGCGAAGACGACCAGCCCGTCCACGCGTCCCTCGAGGTCGTGGAGCACGACGGTGCGGGCCAGGTGCTGGCCGGAGGCGATGAGCAGCGCGTACCCGGCGCTCCAGGCGCTGATCTCACAGCCGCGCACCAGCTGCTCGAAGTAGCGGTTGCGGTCGGGGTCGGCGTAGGAGCCGTCGGTGTCGTCGATGACGCCGACCTCGCTGCCGGCGGCGTGGTCCGCGTGCGCGGCCAGCGGGTCGGCGGGGCCGGGGAGCAGCAGCCCCAGCACTCC
Source organism: Brachybacterium endophyticum (assembly GCF_003130585.1). GTDB lineage: Bacteria > Actinomycetota > Actinomycetes > Actinomycetales > Dermabacteraceae > Brachybacterium > Brachybacterium endophyticum. The sequence continues at coordinate 80,874 of NZ_QFKX01000002.1, forward strand.
GGTGCGTCGCCCCGCGAGGCCGCGAGCGCTCGCGTTGGGCACGTATCCGAGGGCATCGATCGCCCGCTGCACGCGATCCCGCGTGCTCTCGGAGACCTTGGCCGGGCTGCGCAGCACCCGTGACACGGTCGCGATCGAGACCCCTGCGCTCGACGCGACGTCGTAGACGGTGGGTGCCTTCCTGGGTGCCAACGGGGACCTCCGGGGTGAGCGAAGGGACGGGACGGGGGAGGAGCACGGAGATGGTCCGGTCCGAGCAGATTACCGGAGGTGAGGAGGTGCTCGGGGCCCACCGATGCGGCGCGTCCCGCGGAGCCCGGTCGACGGGCTCCGCGCCGGTGTGATCCTCTTGCACACATACCCCCTAGGGGTATACGTTCGAGGTGCTCCGGCGGACCGCACCCCGGCCCGCCCCCACGGATCCAGGAGGAGACCGATGACCACGACGACGTTCCAGGTGAGCGGGATGACCTGCGGGCACTGCGAGATGTCGGTGCGCGAGGAGGTCGGCGAGGTCCCCGGCGTCGAGGGCGTCGAGGTCAGCCACGAGACCGGGCGCCTGGTCGTCACCAGCGGGGCGCCGCTCGATCAGGCGGACGTTCTCGCCGCCGTCGAGGAGGCCGGCTACTCGGCCCAGCCCGTCGGCTGATCCCGTCGCGCGGGCCCGGCCCACGCGGGTCCGGCCCGTTCCCGTCCATGCCGTGAGGAGGTCCGCATGTCCGTCACCGATGCGCACGAGCGCACGGGAGCAGAGGAGCCCCTGCGCGACGTCGACCTCGATATCGGCGGGATGACCTGCGCCTCCTGCGCCAACCGCATCGAGCGCAAGCTCAACCGGCTCGACGGCGTGCGGGCGAGCGTCAACTTCGCGACCGAGGCGGCTCACGTGAGCGCCCCGGCGGCGATGGATGCGCAGACCCTGATCGGGGAGGTCGCGAAGGCCGGGTACACCGCGACGCTGCCGCCCGATCCCGACCCGGAGGACGGAGTCGAGCGCGGTGCGGGGGACGACGACGCGGACGACGGCTCCTCGGCGGTCGCCGCGGATCCGGAGCTGGTCGACCTGCGCGGGCGGCTGCTCGGCGCGGCCGTGCTGGGCATCCCGGTGATCCTGCTGTCCATGATCCCGGCCCTGCAGTTCACGTACTGGCAGTGGCTCGTCCTCGCCCTGGCCGCCCCGGTCGTGCTGTGGTCGGGATGGCCCTTCCACCGCGCGGCGGCCGTGAACGCCCGCCACGGCGCCGCCACCATGGACACGCTGATCTCGATCGGCACCGTCGCCGCGTTCCTGTGGTCGCTGTACGCACTGTTCCTGGGCGACGCCGGGATCGCGGGCATGCGACACGAGTTCTCGCTGCGCATCGCGCGCAGCACCGAGGCCGATGCGATCTATCTCGAGGTCGCCGCCGGCGTGACCCTCTTCGTCCTGGCCGGTCGCTACATCGAGAAGCGTTCGAAGCGTCGCGCCGGAGCCGCGCTGCGCGCCCTGCTGCACCTGGGCGCGAAGGACGTCGCCGTGCTCCGCGACGGCGTCGAGACCCGCATTCCGGTGGGGCGGCTCGCGGTCGGCGACCGGTTCGTGGTCCGACCGGGCGAGAAGATCGCGACCGACGGGCAGGTCGTCGCGGGCCGCAGCGCCGTGGACGCTTCGATGCTCACCGGGGAATCCGTGCCGCAGGAGGTCGTCCCCGGCGACGTCGTCACCGGTGCGACCGTGAACCAGGGCGGGAGGATCGTGGTGCGGGCCTCGCGCGTCGGCGCCGGCACGCAGCTCGCCCAGATGGCGCGACTGGTCAGGGACGCGCAATCGGGGAAGGCCGGCGTGCAGCGCCTGGCGGACCGGATCTCCGGGGTGTTCGTCCCGATCGTCCTCGCGATCGCCCTGATCACCCTGATCGCCTGGCTGCTCACGGGCCACGGCGCCGAGGCGGCGTTCACCGCGGCGGTCGCGGTGCTCATCATCGCCTGCCCGTGCGCGCTCGGACTCGCGACGCCGACGGCGCTGCTGGTCGGCACCGGTCGGGGCGCCCAGCTGGGGATCCTCATCAAAGGCCCCGAGGTCCTCGAGAGCACCGGCGGCCTCGACACCGTCGTCCTCGACAAGACCGGCACCGTCACCACCGGGCGCATGAGCCTCGTCGACGTGCACGTGGCCGACGGTGTGAGCGGGACGGAGCTGCTGCGCCGCGCCGGCGCCGTCGAGGACGCCTCCGAGCACCCGATCGCCCAGGCCATCGCCCGCGGCGCAGGGGAACTTGTGGGCGACCTCCCCGAGGCATCCGACTTCGAGGCCCTGCCCGGTCGGGGCGTGCGCGGGCTGGTGGACGGTGTGGAGGTCAGCGTCGGCCGCGAGGTCGGCGAGGCGGCGGCGCTCGAGATCCCGCCGGCGCTCGCCGCCGCCGTGGCGGACGCCGAAGCCGATGGCCGCACCGCGGTCGCCGTGGCCTGGGGAGGTGCGGTGCGCGGTGTCCTCACGGTCGCCGATGCGATCCGGCCCACGAGCGCCCAGGCCGTCGCCCGACTGCGGGAGCTGGGCCTGCGCCCCGTGCTGCTGACCGGTGACGGCCGCCGCGTGGCCGAGACCATCGCCAGCCAGGCCGGTATCGACGAGGTGATCGCGGGTGTCATGCCCGAGGACAAGGTCGCCGTCGTCCGCCGCCTGCAGTACGAGGGCCGGAGAGTCGCGATGGTGGGCGACGGCGTCAACGATGCGGCGGCGCTCGCCCGGGCCGACCTGGGGATCGCGATGGGGAGCGGCACCGACGCGGCCATCCAGGCCGCCGACATCACCCTGGTGCGCGGGGACCTGCGCTCCGCGGCCGACGCCGTACGCCTCGCACGCCGCACCCTGCGCACGATCCGCGGCAACCTCTTCTGGGCCTTCGCCTACAACGTCGCGGCGATCCCGCTCGCCGCCCTGGGGCTGCTGAACCCGATGCTCGCGGGCGCCACGATGGCCTTCTCCAGTGTGTTCGTGGTGCTCAGCAGCCTGCGTCTGCGGACCTTCCGGGAGAGCGGGAGCGGGCGTTGAGCACCCTTCTCCACGCATCGGCGTGGGGTCTAGTGTGGAGGGACGAACGACATCGAGAGCACCCCAGGGTGCTCGTACCCGTCGAAGGAGAAGCATCATGGCTGACCTCAGTGGACGCACCATCGCGCTGATCGCGAACCGCGGCGTGGAGGAGCCCGAGCTCGCCGAGCCTCTCCGGGCGCTGCGGGAGGCGGGCGCGACCACCGTCCTGCTCTCCGCCGAGGAATCGAGCGTCGTGGCGCTGAAGGGCGACTGGGACCGCGGGCAGGAGTTCCCCGTCGACGCGCCCATCGCCGGCGCGAAGGCCGAGGACTACGACGCTCTCGTCCTCCCCGGCGGCACGCTGAACGCCGACTCCCTGCGCATCGACTCCGACGCCGTCGACCTGGTGAAGGCTTTCGCCGCGGCCGAGAAGCCGATCGCAGCGATCTGCCACGCCCCGTGGCTGCTGATCGAGGCCGGACTGGTCGACGGACTGCGGATGACCAGCTTCACCGCGCTGGTCACCGACCTCAAGAACGCCGGCGCGGACTGGGTCGACGAGCAGGTGGTCACCGATCGCGGCATCACCACCAGCCGCAACCCGGGCGACCTCGAGGCCTTCAACGAGGAGATCATCTCCCGCCTCGCCGGCTGAGCGCCCGGGGCCCTGCACCCGGGGCCCGGCGGCCCGGCGCACGCCCGGTCACGCCGGGAGTGCGCCGGTCAGCTCGGGTGGCCGCTCACTTCACGGCGCCCATCGACAGGCCGCGCACCAGCTGCTTCTGGGCGATCCATCCGGCGAGGACCACCGGTAGCGACGCCAGCACCGAGGCGGCGGAGAGCCGTGCGAGGAACGACCCCTCCGAGGTCATCGTGCTCATCAGGTAGATCGGCACGGTCGCGGCGTTCGCGGCGGTGAGGTTCAGGGCGAAGAAGAACTCGTTCCACGCGAAGATCACGCAGATCAGCGCTGTCGCGGCCACGCCGGGCGCGACCATCGGCAGCAGCACGGTGCGCATCGTGCGCATCAGCGAGGCGCCGTCGATCGACGCGGCCTCGAGGACCTCGCCGGGGACCTCGAGGAAGAACGAGCGCATCATCCACACCGCGATCGGCAGGTTCATCGCCGTGTACAGCACGATCAGCGTGATCAGGTTGTCGAGCATGCGCAGCTGACCGGCGATCACGTAGATCGGCATGATCACCGCGACCACCGGCAGCATCTTCGTGGAGATGAAGAAGAACAGCACGTCCTGGGTCTTCTTCACCGGTCGGATGCTGAGCGCGTAGGCCGCCGGGATCGCCAGCACAAGGACCAGCAGCGTGGAGCAGGCGGTCGCGATCACCGAATTCAGCAGGTAGCTGCCGGCGCCCGAGGCGAGGACGGCGCGGTACTGGTCGAGGGTCGGGGTGAACAGGAACGTGGGCGGGCTCGCGGCCGCCTGGGACTCCTGCTTGAAGCTGGTGAGCACCATCCAGGCGATCGGGGCGAAGAAGATCAGCCCGACGATCCAGGCCAGGATGCCCAGCAGGCGTCCGGTAGTGGTCCCGCGGGCGCGCTTGGGCCGGACCGCCGGTGAGCCCTGGGTTCCCGCCCCCGCACCGTCCGGGGCGGGCCGGGACGACGGACCGGGGGAGGCGGCGTCGGTGAGCGTGCTCATGACTGCTCCTTGGCGTTGATGCTGCGGAAGATCAGCCGCAGGGCGAGCGTGGAGATGATGATGGTGGCGACGACGGTGACCACGCCCATCGCCGCCGACTGGCCGATGTCGAAGCCCAGGAACGCGCGCTGGTAGATGTAGAAGGGGAGGTTGGCGCTCGCGGTGCCGGGCCCTCCCGCCGTCATCAGATAGATCTGGTCGAAGGTGTTGACCACGTAGATCGCTCCCAGCAACACCGACAGCTCGATGTAGAAGCGCAGGTGGGGAAGCGTGATCAGGCGGAACGTCTGCCAGGGGGAGGCGCCGTCCATCGACGCCGCCTCGAGCACGTCGCCGGTCTGCGACTGCAGTCCTGCCAGCAGCAGGAGCATCATGAACGGGGTCCACTGCCATACCAGGGCCACCACGATCGAGAGCACAGGCAGCTGGCTGGTCCAGTCCACCGGATCGGCCCCGACCAGGCCGATCAGCCAGTTCACCAGGCCGTAGGTGGGGTCGAACATCGAGATCGACCAGAGCATGGCGCCGGCGACCGGCATGATCAGGAACGGTGTGATGAGAAGAGTGCGCACCACCCCGCGGCCCAGGAACCTCCGGTCCAGCAGCAGGGCGAGGCCGAGTCCCAGCAGCAGGGCGATCAGGACGCAGGCCAGCGTGATGAGGATCGAGTTCAGGGCGGCCCCGCGGAACGTGGAGTCGCGGAAAATGTCGATGAAGTTCTGGAGGCCCACGAACTCCTCGCCCTCGGGGCGCAGCAGGTTCCGGGAACGCAGGGAGTACCAGATGGTCAGCAGGAACGGGATCTGGGTGCACACCACCACGAAGACGAAGGCGGGCATCAGGGGCAGGCGGCGTCGCCACCCCTCGGCGCGCGAGTGCTGGGCCGCGTGGTCACTGCCCTGCGGGTCGGCAGGGCGTCGGCCTCGTGCGGTGCGGTGGGTCGGGGCTGTGGCGGCTGCGCTCATCACGGCTCAGCCCTCCCATCCATAGGTGCGGGCGACGGAGGAGGCGAAGGTCTGCGCCTGGCGCAGGGCGTCGTCGACGCTCTGTCCGCCGGCGATGGCGGCGGAGAACTGCTGGCCCACCCGTGTGCCGAGGTCCTGGAACTCGGGGATGCCCACGAACTGCAGGCCGGGGTAGGGCACCTCCTGGGACATGGCCTTCTCCTGGGTGGCGTTGCCCATCGAGTCGAGCGTCGGCTTCGCGTAGTGCTCGGCGAGCTCCTTGTACTCGGGGATCTCGTACGTGGAAGCGCGTGATCCCGGTGGCAGCGCCTCCCAGCCGACGTCCTCGCCGACCAGCTGGAAGTAGTCCGGGTGGGTCATCCAGGCGATGAAGTCCCAGGCGGCCTGCTTCTTCTCGGAGGTCTCGGGGATCGCCAGCGCCCAGGCGTAGAGCCAGCCCGCGTGGGGCGTCTCCTGCGTGGGGGCGAGCGCGTAGCCGGTCTTGCCGACCACCGTCGAGGAGTCGGGGCTCTCGACCCCGGAGACCAAGGAGGACGCGTCGTACCACATGGCGGCGTTGCCCTGGGCGAACTGTGTCAGGCACTCGCCGAAGCCGGACGTCGCGGCTCCCGGCTGTCCCCAGCTGCGCACCGTGTCGACGTACATGGAGACGGCCTCGCGGACCTCGTCGGAGTCCAGACGGGGCGCCCAGTCCATGTCGAACCAGCACCCGCCGAACGTGTTGATCACGGTGTCCATCGGGGCGAGGTTCTCGCCCCAGCCCGCCAGGCCGCGCAGGGCGATGCCGGCCGTGCCGGCATCCGGATCGTGGAGGGCCTTGGCGAAGGAGCGGATCTCGTCCCAGGTGGGGGAGCCCGGCATCGTCAGCCCGGCCTTCTCGAACAGATCCTTGCGGTAGACCACGAAGGAGCTCTCGCCGTAGAACGGCACCGAGTACATGGACTTCTCGTAGGTGAGGGAGTCCCGGATGGTGGGGATGAAGTCCTCAGGCGCGTACCCGGAGGTCTTGTCGATGTAGGGCTGCAGGTCGGCGAGCCAGCCGTTGGCGGCCCACTGCGGGGTCTCGTAGTTGGAGATCATCACGACGTCGAACTCGCCGCCGCCGGAGGCGACGGACGCCGTGATCTTCGCGCGCGCCTCGTTCTCCGGCAGGGACACGAAGCGCACATCGACGTCGGGGTGGTCGGCGTGGAAGCGGTCGACCAGGCCGATCGCGTCCTGCATCTGCGGGTTCGAGACGATCGCGACCACGATCGACTGCCTGCCTCCGCTGCTGCCCGAGCCGCAGCCCGCCAGCCCGAGGGCGGAGGCACCGGCGCCGGCGGCGCCCAGGGCCCCGGCCCCCAGGACAGAGCGTCGCGTCGGTCGCTCACGGCCGGCGGGCGGCAGCGTGACGGGCAGGTGGGAGGAGGGGAGAGATCGGCGATGCGTCATGGGATGTCCCCTTCGGGCGGTGTCGGCGGCTCTGTCGACGGATCGCGCGCTCTACGCTCCGCTCGCCGGGGGCGACGAACATCTGATGCACGGCGGCGCTCATCTGATGCGTGAGCCTAGTCATATACGCTTCCCGGAGCAACAGCCCGGACCGGGCTGCGCGGGCACGTCCCGCGGGCCCCGGCGCCCGCCGTGGCCCGCGCGCGGGGACGCGGCAGCCCGCTACCAGATGCATCGCACGAGGAGGTCCGATGGCGGCCGACGACGGCTCGCTCAAGGCGCTGCTGGCGACCGAGTACTACCTCGAGGGGCGATCGAAGGTGGACATCGCCAAGCAGCACGCCCTCTCGCGCTTCCAGGTTGCCCGTCTCCTCGAGGAGGCCCGCTCGGAGGGCATCGTGCAGATCCGGATCAACGATCCGGCGGACTCCGGTCGCGACCTCGCGCCGCTGGCGGACGCGCTCGGCATCTCCCGGGTCGTGGTGGCTTCCCCACGCGTCGACGAGACCATGCGGGCCGCGCTGGCGCGACAGGTGGGCCGTCTGCTCCCGGACCTGCTGCGCGACGGGGGACGCCTCGGGATCGCCTGGTCCCGCACCCTCGTGCACCTGCCCGACGCCCTCGACGTGCTGCCGCGGGTGGACCTCGTGCAGCTCGTCGGCCCGCTGAGCGCCCACGGCTACTCCAGTGCCCACTCCTCGGCGCTCATCCACACGCTGGGATCGTTCACCGGCGGCGGCATCTGGGCCCTGCCCACCCCCTTGATCGTCGACTCCCCCGAGGTCGCGGCCTCTCTGCGGGGGATGGACGAGGTCCGCTCCGCGCTCGAGGCGGCCGACGAGATCGACGTCGCCGCGGTCTCGATCGGAGCCTGGTGGTCCGGTGCCTCGACGCTGTGGAGCAGGCTCTCGGAGAAGGAGCGCGGCCGGGTGAGAGAGGCGGGCGTGGTCGCCGAATGCGCCGGGGTGCTGGTGGACCGCGAGGGCGGGATCGCGCATCCGGGCATCGAGGAACGCGTGATCGGCGTCAGCCCCGAGCAGCTCCGACGCACCCACGTGGTCGCGGTCGCGCCGGCCGTCGGCCATCCCGAGGCGGTGATCGCTGCCGCGCGGGCGGGCCTCGTCGACGATCTCGTGCTCTCCTCCGAGCTCGCGGACCAGGTGGCGCGTGTGCTCGGGTGAGGTCTGCCCCGCTCATCTGCGAGGGCCGCTGGTATCGTCGGCGCCACCTCCATCCGCCGATGACGAAGGATGAGCCATGACCTCGCTCGCTGCTGCCGCCCTGCCCGAGATCGAGGCCTCCGGCCGGGTCGAGGTCCCCCGGTACCCGCTCAAGGAGCGGGAGATCGGCATCGTCCACTTCGGCGTCGGCGGCTTCCACCGAGCCCACCAGGCGATGTTCCTGGACCGGCTGTTCCGCGCCGGCCGCGATCGCGACTGGGCGCTGTGCGGGGTGGGGCTGCTGCCCGGCGACTCGCGCATGAGAGACGCCCTGCACGCCCAGGACGGCCTGTACACCCTGGTGACGAAGGCGCCCGACGGCACCCGGGGCCCGCGCGTGATCGGCTCGATCGCCGAGTACCTGTTCGCGCCCGACGACCCGGAGGCCGTGCTCGCGCGGATGGCCGCCCCGGGCACCCGCATCGTCTCCCTCACCGTCACCGAGGGCGGCTACAACGTCAATCCCTCCACCGGCGAGTTCCGGCGCGAGACCCCCGGGGTCCTCGAGGACCTCCGCACACGGTTCGAGGACACGAGCCGCGCGGGCGCCGACGGAGCAGCGGCTCCCGGTCCGGTCGGCCACCCACGGACGATGTTCGGATTCGTGGTCGAGGCCCTGCGGCGTCGTCGTGCGGCAGGGGCTCCGCCGTTCACCGTCATGTCCTGCGACAACGTGCGCGGCAACGGTGATCTGGCGCAGCGCATGATCCTCGAGTACGCGCGACTGCGCGATCAGGCCGGTCTGCACGGGAGCGAGCCGATGGCCCCCTGGATCGAGGAGCACGTCGCCTTCCCGAACTGCATGGTCGACAGGATCACCCCGGTCACCGCCGAGGACGACATCGAGATGGTCGCGCGCGAGTACGGCGTGCAGGACGCCTGGCCCGTGGTCAGCGAGGACTTCGTGCAATGGGTGCTCGAGGACGGTTTCCCCCAGGGCCGCCCGGCCTACGAGCAGGTCGGCGTGCAGATGGTCGAGGACGTCGAGCCCTACGAGCTGATGAAGCTGCGGCTGCTGAACTGCTCCCACCAGGCGATCGCCTACTTCGGGCTGCTGCTGGGGCTCACCTACGCCCATGAAGCGGCCCAGGACGAGGACCTGGCCCCCTTCACGCGCGTGCTGTACATGGAGCGCGAGGCGACACCGACGCTGCCCGAGGTGCCCGGCATCGACCTCGACGGCTACCAGGACGAGCTGATGGCGCGGTTCTCCAATGAGCACGTGCGCGACACCCTCGCGCGCCTGGCCGCCGAGTCCAGCGACCGCATCCCCACCTGGCTGGTGCCGATGATCAGGGAGATCCTCGAGGCAGGAGGCTCGGTCGACGCGTGCGCGGCCACCGTGGCCTCCTGGGCCCGCTACGCGGAGGGCACCGGGGAGGACGGGGAGGAGTGGCCGGTCGTCGACCGCCTCCGCGACCGGGTGATGGCCGCCGCCGCCCGGCACGACGAGGACCCTCTGGCCTTCCTGCGGGACGCCGAGCTCTTCGGCGACCTCGTCGAGCAGGACGCGTTCACGACCCCGTACCTGCACGCGCTGGACGTGCTGCGCACCCGGGGCGCCCGCGCTCTGCTCCGAGAGCTCCGCGCCCGGGTGTGAGCGATCCGCACCTCCTGACCCTCGCGACGTGACACGGGCCACGCCCTGTCCGTGCATCGGGAGCCCCCGCTGCCGGTATGCGCCAGGATCGTAGACTCACACAGTGCCCGCCGCGCCGGCGGCGGACACACGGTGCTCGCCGCCTCGGCGGGCATGCCCATCGTGTCCACCGTCGGTCGCGCGTCGCGCCGGTGACGCGCCTCCGGTCACCCGAAGGAGCCCGCACCCGATGAGTCTGGTCGTGCAGAAGTTCGGCGGATCCTCCGTCGCCGACGCCCCCTCGGTGGTCCGCGTGGCCAAGCGCATCGCGCAGTACGCCAAGGCCGGACACGAGGTCGTCGTCGTCGTCTCCGCGATGGGAGACACCACGGACGACCTCATCGACCTCGCCGAGCAGGTCACGCCGAACCCCCCGCCCCGCGAGCTCGACATGCTGCTGACCTCCGGGGAGCGCATCTCGATGGCCGTGCTCTCGATGGCGCTGAACAACAGCGGCATCTCGGCCCGCGCCTACACCGGTTCGCAGGCCGGCCTGATCACCGACGAGGTCCACGGCAAGGCCCTGATCCAGAAGGTCACCCCCGGGCGCATCCGCACCGCGCTGGACGAGGGCCACGTGGCCATCGTCGCCGGCTTCCAGGGCGTCTCCCAGTCCACGAAGGACATCACCACGCTGGGCCGCGGCGGCTCGGACACCACTGCGGTCGCTCTCGCCGCCGCCCTCGAGGCCGACATCTGCGAGATCTACTCCGACGTCGACGGCGTGTTCACGGCCGACCCGCGGATCGCCCCGGCTGCCCGCCGGGTGCCCGTGATCTCGTGCGAGGAGATGCTCGACCTCGCCGCCAACGGCGCGAAGATCCTGATGGGTCGCAGCGTCGAGTACGCCCGCCGCTACGAGGTGCCGCTGCACGTGCGCAGCTCCTTCTCGGGGCGCCTGGGGACGATCGTCTCGAGCGACCTCGAGCGCGTCGTCCCCGTGGACCCCGACGTCACCATCCGCATCGCCGACGTGCCGCGCCTGGATGCGGCCGACCCCAGCAAGGAGATCCCCGTGGAGTTCACCGACGACCCAGGCCTCGAGGCGCCGATCATCTCCGGCGTCACGCACGACCGCAGCGAGGGCAAGATCACCGTCGTCGAGGTCCCCGACCAGCCCGGCAAGGCCGCGCTGCTGTTCGACGTGGTCGCCTCCTCGGGCGCGAACATCGACATGATCGTGCAGAACACCTCCACGACCAACGACACCGTCGCCATCTCCTTGACCCTCCCGGAGGCGGACTCCGAGCGTGCGCTCGAGGCGATCGAGCAGGCGCGCGAGGCGATCGGTTACTCCGAGGTGCGCTACAACGACCAGATCGGCAAGCTCAGCGTCGTGGGCGCCGGCATGAAGTCCTCGCCGGGCGTCTCGGCGACCCTGTTCCGCTCCCTCGGGGAAGCGGGCATCAACATCGACATGATCTCGACCTCGGAGATCCGTATCTCCGTGGTCACCGACATCTCCCGGCTGGACGACGCCGTCCGCGTGGTCCACAGCGCCTTCGGCCTGGACGCCGAGGACACCGAGGCCGTGGTCTACGGAGGGACCGGACGATGACCCAGACTTCCCCCAGCGCCCAGGACCCCCAGCTCGTCCAGGGCGGGCAGCCCGCGGCCGACGCCGACTTCTCCGCCACCCCCGGCTACTCCGCCGAGGGCCCGGTGATCGGCGTGGTCGGCGCGACCGGCCAGGTGGGTCGCGTGATGCTCGCCCTGCTCGCCGAGCGCGCGCTCCCGCACCGCGCCGTGCGCGCCTTCGCCTCCGCCCGCAGCGCCGGCACCAGCGTCGAGTACGCGGCCACCTCGCTCGTGGTCGAGGACGCCGAGACGGCCGACCTCGAGACCGACCCGGTGGACATCGCGATATTCTCCGCGGGCGGCTCGACCTCGAAGGCGCTCGCCCCGCGCTTCGCGGCAGCAGGAGCCGTCGTGGTCGACAACTCCTCGGCCTGGCGCAAGGACCCCGAGGTGCCCCTCGTAGTCTCCGAGGTCAACCCCGACGCGATCGGTGAGAGGCCGCGCGGGATCATCGCGAACCCCAACTGCACCACCATGGCCGCCATGCCCGCCCTCAAGGCGCTGCACGACGTGGCGGGCCTCGCGCGCCTGAAGGTCGCCACCTACCAGGCGGTCTCCGGCTCCGGCGTCGCAGGGGTCAAGGAGCTGGCCGCCCAGGTGCGCGCCGCCGCGGACCACCTCGAGGACCTGGCGCTGGACGGCTCGGCGATCGAGTTGCCGGCCCCCGAGACCTACATCAAGCCGATCGCCTTCAACGCCCTCGCCTATGCGGGCAAGGAGGTCGACGACGGCTCCGGCGAGACCGACGAGGAGCAGAAGCTGCGCAACGAGTCGCGGCGCATCCTGGACCTCCCGGAGCTCCCGGTGGCCGGTACCTGCGTGCGTGTCCCGGTGGTGACCGGCCACGCGGTCGTCCTGCACGCCGAGTTCGACCAGGCGATCACCCCGGAGCAGGCGCAGGCCGCACTCGATGCGGCCCCGGGCGTCACCGTGGTCGACGTGCCGACGCCGCTCGAGGCCGCCGGCAAGGACGGCACCTTCGTGGGCCGGGTCCGTCAGGACCAGTCCGTGCCCGGCGGGAAGGGCCTCGTGCTCTTCGCGGTCGCCGACAACCTGCGCAAGGGCGCCGCCCTGAACGCGATCCAGATCGCCGAGCTGCTCGCCACCGGCCACCAGCGCTGAGGGCGGACGGGGCCCGCCCGCCCCGCTCTCACTCCAGGCGGATCCCCAGGTGATCGGCGAACGACGGCGCCCAGGCCGTGGCCTGGACGCCGTCGATGACGGCCCCGCGCAGGCCGTCGAGCCCGACGATCGAGTCGACCTCCAGACCGCGCAGGTCCACGTCCTGGCATCGCGCAGCATTCATCGTCAGCGTCTGGACGCGGCAGTCCTCGAGGGCCACGCGCTCGCACGTCGCCTCGCCCAGATCGAGCTCGGTGAGCGTGCACTCGCGCAGCGTGACATCGGTCAGTCGGGCGCCACGCAGGTTCAGCCAGTCCACCTTGCAGCCGCTGATCAGCACGGTGTCGAGCTCCGCGTCGAACAGCTCGACCGCGCCCAGACGTGAGGCGGAGAGCTCCACGTCCCGCAGGGTCGTCCGGCCCGCGCGCAGCACCGGGGCGCCCAGACACCGGACGCGCGTCTCGGACAGCCGTGCCGATCGCAGGTCGGTCTCGTGGGCGAGGACATCGACGAGCTCGCACTCGCTGAGGACGAGGTCGTGCAGGTCCCGTCCGCTGATGTCGGCCGACGTCACCCGGAGCCCCTCGAGGGACGCGCCAGGAGTCAGGACGGCACCGTCGGCCTCTTCCAGGTCGGGGAGGACCAGCTGCTCCCATCGCGGGGCCGACGTCGTGCGGGAGGTGCGGCGGGCAGCCATGCGGCGCTCCTTCGTGGGGCTGAGTGCTGGATGCGTGGTCGGGGACCGGCCGACGGACGCGCTCTCAGCGCTCCGCTGCGGCTCGCGCCGCACGGTACGCGGGCACCACGACATCCTCGCGCAGCGCATGCCTCTGCTGGTCGGGGGCGAACCCGGCGTCCAGCCCCTCCAGGGCGGCGCGCTCGAGCTCGGCGAGCGACCAGCCGTGGACGTCGATGATCCGTCGCAGCTCCCGGGAGGTCGAGGTGCGGCTCATCAGGCGGTTGTCCGAGCTGACGGCCACGCGCATCCCCGCGCGTCGCAACGCCTCGACGGGGTGGGAGGACATGTCCGCGAAGGCTCCCGTCTGCAGGTTCGAACTCGGGCAGACCTCCAGCAGCACACGCTGGTCCCGGACGCGTCGTGCCGTCGGCCCGGGACCGGAGTCGGAGAGGTCGTCGACGAGCCGCACGCCGTGGCCCAGGCGCTCGGCCCCGCAGTCCAACGCGTCGGCGATCGAGTCGATGCCCGCCGCCTCGCCGGCATGGATCGTCACGTGAACGCCGGCATCGTGGGCCCGTTCGAGCGCGTCGCGGAACCGGGAGGCGAGGAAGCCGTCCTCCGGCCCGGCCAGGTCCACGCCCACCACGCCCTCGCCCCGCCCGGCGATCGCGAGGTCGACGACGTGATCGGCCGCCACCCGCGGATCGTTCTGGCGCATGATGCACAGGATCTGACCCACCACGATGCGCTGCCCCGCCGCGGCGGCCGCAGCCACACCCTCCTCGAGCCCCTCGCGCACGGCGGCGACGGCTTCCGCCATGCTCAGCCCGCCCTCGGTGTGCTGCTCGGGTGCCCAGCGGGTCTCGGCGTAGCAGACGCCGTCGGCCACCATGTCCTCGACGAACTCCCGGGCGATCCTCCGCAGCGCCCGGGCCGTCTGCATCACGGCGAGGGTCCGCGCGAACGTCCCCAGGTAGCGGGGCAGGGACCCGGAGTCGGCGGCCTCGAAGAACCAGTCGGCGAGGCCCTCGACCGTCCCCTCCGGCAGCTCGATGCCGAACTCGCGGGAGAGCTCGAGGACCGTGGACGCGCGCACACCCCCGTCGAGGTGATCGTGCAGCACCACCAGCGGCAGAGCAGGGCCGTCCGACCCGGAGGGCGAGAGGGCCGTGCCGAGCGGGGCGTCGGGGGTCATGGGCATCGGAGCTCCTGGCGGGGTCGTGGTCCGGACCCGTACGAGTATCCCCTCTGCCGCCCGCGGCCGCTCCCGCACCCCGCCGCTTCGGGGGTGGCACCCCCGCAAGTGACCGGGGGAGGCGACGCGCGTGACCGGAGGACGCGACGCTCGTCGGCCGGGTTCCGCACCGCATCGCCTGCTCGTGCGACATCATGCGAGGGTGCACCCGAGGACGCACGCTCGCCGTGCGCCGAGGCCGACCCGGGGAGGACCCATGACAGACCGCAACGACGCGCCCGCACCCACCGCATCCCGCTCGAGCGCCACGACCACCGCCGCCTCCGGCACCGGGGCAGGGACGGCGGGCGGTCCGAGGCCGTCCTTCGGCGTCCACTCGGAGGTGGGGCGGTTGCGCACCGTGCTGGTGTGCCGACCGGGACTCGCCCATGAGCGCCTGACGCCGTCCACGAGCGACGAGCTGCTGTTCGACGACGTGATGTGGGTCGAGGCCGCGCAGAAGGACCACGCCGACTTCGTGGAGACCCTGACCTCGCGCGACATCGAGGTGCTCGAGCTGCACGACCTGCTCGCACACACGGTGGAGATGCCCGAGGCTCGTTCCTGGCTGCTGGATCGCAAGGTGATCCCCAACCGGGTGGGCCTGGGTCTGGTGGATGCGACCCGCGAGCATCTCGAGACCCTCGACGGCCCTTCGCTCGCCCGCGTGCTGATCGGCGGGATGGCCACCACCGAGCTGCCGGCCGAGCTGCGCACCGACTACGCCAGCCTGGCGCGGGAGTCCGTCGGCACGCCCGAGTACCTGCTGCCGCCGCTGCCCAACACCCTCTTCACGCGCGACACCACCTGCTGGATCGGGGAGGGGATGACCCTGAACCCGCTGTACTGGCAGGCCCGCAAGGACGAGACGCTGCTGATGCAGGCGATCCAGCGCTTCCATCCCCGCTTCGCGGGGTCGCGCGTGTGGTGGGGCGATGCCGAGCAGGACTGGGGGCAGGCCACCCTCGAGGGCGGCGACGTGATGCCCGTGGGCGACGGGACCCTGCTGATCGGGATGAGCGAGCGCACCTCCCGGCAGGCCATCACCCAGCTCGCGAGCTCCCTGTTCGCGGCCGGCACCGTGGAGCGGATCGTGGTCGCCGGGATGCCGCGTCTGCGGGCGGCGATGCACCTGGACACCGTGTTCACCTTCGCCGACCGGGATCTGGCGACCGTGCACCCGGCGATCGTCGACGGGATCCACGCCTTCACCATCCGCCCCGCCGACACCCCGCTCGGTCTGGAGGTGCGCGACGAGGGGGACCGTCGCTTCGTGAACGTGGTCGCCGAGGCCATGGGGCTGGACAGGCTGCGCACGGTCGCGACCGCCGGCGACCTCTACGCCTCGGAGCGCCAGCAGTGGGACAGCGGCAACAACGCCGTCGCCCTCGAGCCCGGCGTGGTCATCACCTACGACCGCAACACCCAGACCAACGCCGCCCTGCGGGACGCCGGGGTCGACGTCATCACGATCCGCGGCGCGGAGCTGGGGCGCGGACGCGGCGGCGGCCACTGCATGACCTGCCCCATCGAACGGGATCCCGTCGGACTCTAGGGCGGGACGCCGGCCCCGGCGGATCAGTCGCCCGAGGACGCCGAGGTCGGCCGCTTCCCCTCTCCCGTGCTCTCCGTGACGCCCTCCTGCGAGGGCTGCGGGTTGGGGATGGCGGTGCGGAGCTTGACCCCGGTGATCCGGTTGTTCTCGACCTCGACGACCTCGAGCTGGTGCCTGGCGGCCTCTGGCTGCTCGTCCTCGGGGGACTCGGCCCGGACCGGCTGGATCTCCACGATGTCCCCGATGTCCGCCAGGCGACCCAGACGCCACAGCATCCATCCGGCGATCGTCTCGTACGGGCCCTCGGGCAGCGAGATCCCGGCGCGGTCCGCGAAGTCCTCCAGGCTGGTCTGCCCGTCGAAGGTCTCCGACTCGTGCAGGCGGAGGTCCTCGCGGTGCTCGGCGGCGTCGTACTCGTCCCAGATCTCGCCGACCAGCTCCTCGATCAGGTCCTCGAGGGTGACGAGCCCGTCGGTGCCGCCGTACTCGTCGACGACCATCGCGATGTGGTGCCCGGTGCTGCGCATCTGGGTCATCGCCGGCAGCAGGGGCGATGTCCCCGGCAGCATCAGCACGGGCCGGAGCACCGTGGTGAGCTCCGCCTCGGGGCCTGTCTCCCCGACGGCCTCGTAGAGGTCACGGATGTGGACGAAGCCGCTTACGTCGTCGATGGTGTCGTGGAAGACGGGGTACCGCGAGAACGGATGGTCGCGCACGGCGGCGACCGCTCCGCCCAGCGTCAGGCCGTCCGGCAGCGCCACCACGTCCCGGCGATGACGCATCACCTCGCGCAGCAGCGTGGTGGAGGCCTGGAACAGGTCCGTGACCATGTCCCGCTCCGCAGGATCGAATCCCTGATGGCTGACGACGATGTCCCGGACCTCCTCGTCGCTCATCGTGGAGCTGTCGTCGTCCGGGTCGATGCCGAGCAGACGCAGGACTCCGGCCGAGGAGACGTCGACGATCCAGATCAGCGGCTTCATCAACACCGCGAACTTCGCCAGGGGCGGGCCGACGACCGTCGCGACCTTCTCGTTGCGGGACAGCGCGATCCGCTTCGGGACCAGCTCTCCCAGCACCAGGGACAGGTACGAGACGACGGCGGTCAGCAGGACCAGCGCAGCCGGGAAGGCGATGCCCTCGGGGATGCCGAGGCCGACGAACACCGGGACGATGCTGGGCGCGATGGTGGAAGCGCCGAACGCGGAGGAGAGGAACCCGGCGAACGTCACGCCGATCTGCACGGCGGAGAGGAAGGTGCCCGAGTCCCGGGCCAGGTCGGCGACCTTCCGGCCGGCCTTCGACGCCCGTTCCAGCTGGCGCAGCTGCCCCTCGCGGAGCGATACGAGCGCCATCTCGGTGGCTGCGAAGACGCCGCCGATCAGGACGAACAGCAGCACCATCAGGCAGTTCAGCAGGACGTCCATGGAGTCTCACCGCCCCTCGACGGGCGCGGGACGGGCTCGATCGAGCCCGGTTCTCTCGGAGGTAGGCCTCGCAGCGTGACGCCGCGAGGCCCGGGACTGTGGGCGGTGGATTCAGCGTCCATGGGGACCTCCATCTAAGCAGAGGCCCTGCACTCGCCGCTACTGCGGAAACCGCCTCCCGATCAGCGGCGGTCCCACCACAGCAGACCGGCGACGCTCGCGACGAGCACGGTGATCAGCGAGGACAGCACCGCCATGCGCACCGGCGTCCACATCCCCTCCGACCGGTGATCCTGTTGACGCGAGGCCCGGAGCTGCTTCTCGTCCGTCCCGGCGCCCGCCGCGGGCGCGGTGGAGCCCTCGGAGGAGGCACCGGTGGCCGTCGGGTCGGACCCGTCACTGCCGTTCTCCGGGGGCGGTGACGCCGCTCCCTCGTCGGAGGGGGCGGCCGTGGCAGGCAGCGATCCGGAGTCCTGGTCGCTCCCGGTCCCGGAAGCCTCCCGGGTCGTCGCCCCGGCCCCGGCGTCGGCATCACGGGACGTGCCCGATGCGCTGCCCTGGTGCGACCCCCGGCCCTCGGAGGCCGGCGCCACCTCGCCCTCGTCCTGATCGGCGGCGCCATCGGAGGCGGGGGAGGAGCCGGGACTCCCCGCGGGGTCGGAGCCGCGATCATCGCTGCCGGCGTCGTCGGCTGCGGAGCCCGCACCCGGCTCGTGCTGAGGGTCGGGCGCCTGCGGATCCTCCGCAACGGGGGCGTCCGGCCGGTCGGAGGTCTGCCCGCCGTCCTGGGTGGGGGAGGCGCCGTCGGCCGGTTGCCCGGACGATGCGCCGGGCGCCGTGTCCGACGCTGCGTCGGAGGACCGCGAGTCGGAGCCCGTGTCGGAGGTGCCGTCGGATCCCTCGGATCCCTCGGAGGCCGTGGAGCCGGCGTCGCCGGTCGGCTCCTCGCCCGCCGTGCCGTCGGTTCCCGCGGAGGAGTCGCCCTCGGAGTCCTTCGCCGCCGGTTCGGACGTCTCCTGTGCCCCGTCCCCGTCGTGGACCTCCACGCTCACCGAGCCGGACTCGCTGCTGTCGCGCCCCTCGAGGGTGATGCGGAAGCTGCCGGTCCGGGGGAGGGTGACGCGGGTGCGGACGGTGCCGTCGGGCTTCACCTCGGCAGTGCCCTCGCTGCTGGTCGTGGAGCCGATGACGGTGACGTCGACCGACGTCGTCGTCCCGGAGAACCCGCAGGCCTCGACCTCGACGTCGTCGCCGGCGCGGACCTCCTCGTGGTCGGCGGCGACGGTCAGCGCCGAGCAGACCGTGGGGAGCGCCGAGGACGGCGATGCCGACCTGCCGCCGCCCGCGCCGTCCGGGGCGCTGCCGTCGGACCCGTCCGACCCCGCGGCCAGCGCCGGGGCGGGCAGGAGCAGCACGCCGAGCAGGACGGCGGCACCGATGAGGGGGCGCTGCTGCGGCACGTGCTCGTCCCCCTCCGTGCGCCCGCCGGCGCCCTGACGTCCCCGGGCTCGCGGCCCGTTCCTGGCTGTTCTCTGGTCGATCCTGCGGAAAGCTCCGTAGACTGTATGAACAGGACAGCATCCGTGGAGCCGGGACCGCGCCAAACCCCGGCAAACTTCGGGTGCTGGTCAGTGCATGTCCTGTGCATCGGCGCACGAATGGATGCACGGACTTCTCCCGGGTGTTCGACTGTGCGCCTCGTGCCCGCGCGGCGGGCCCCGACCTCCCGGTCGGGACGCGACGTCGCGCGGTTCCATCGACGTCCGCGAACGAGGAGCACTGATGACACAGAGCCGGATCCGACCCACCGGCGGTCCCGTGGGGGAGCACCCCGACCGGTCCGCGTCGGCCGCGCCCGCTCCCGACGCGCCCGTCGACGCCGCACCCGCTCCCAGCGCCCCTGCTGCCGCCGACGGCCCACCCAGCGCGGCCCTGCTGGAGGAGATCGCGGGTGCCTCGCGCGACATCGTCGCGGAGATCTCGACCGTCGTCGAGGGCAAGGAGGACGCCGCGACGCTCGCCGTGATGGTGATGCTCGCGGGCGGCCACGTGCTCGTCGAGGACGTGCCCGGCACCGGCAAGACGATGCTCGCCAAGTCCCTGGCCGCGGCGCTCGGCGCCGAGCGGCACCGCATCCAGTTCACACCCGACCTTCTCCCGGGCGACGTCACCGGTGCCAGCATCTTCGACCAGTCCACCGGGACGTTCGAGTTCCGCCCAGGGGCCGTGTTCACCCAGGTCCTGCTGGCCGACGAGATCAACCGCGCGTCCCCGAAGACGCAGTCCGCCCTGCTCGAGGCGATGGAGGAGCGACAGGTCAGCGTCGACGGCGAGACCTTCGCCCTGCCCGATCCCTTCATGGTGGTCGCCACCGCCAACCCCGTCGAGATGGAGGGCACCTACCGTCTGCCCGAGGCGCAGCGCGACCGCTTCCTGGCCCAGATGTCGATGGGATACCCGGTCGCCACCGCCGAGGCTCGCATGCTCGCCGCGCAGGCGGGCCCCGTTCCCGAGGGGGAGCGCGAGCTCGTCGACGCGGTGCGGGCGCGCACCGATCCCGCGACCGTCGCCGGCTACGTGAGGTCCATCCGACGGATCCACGCCGCCCCCTCCCTCGTCGACTACGCGGTGCGCCTCGCGGCCGCCACCCGCGAGCACCCGCGCACCGTGCTGGGAGCCTCCCCTCGCGCCGGGGTCCACCTGCTGCGCGCGGCCAAGGCCCACGCCGCGATGACCGCCGAGAGCTTCGTGCGACCGGAGGACCTGCGCGCGGTGATCCACCCCGTGTGGCGCCACCGCCTGCATCTCAGCCCCGGCGCGCTCTCCCGCGGTGCGACCGCGGAGGACGTGCTCGAGGACGTCCTCGGCCAGGTCCCGGTGAGCTGATGGCCGCGGCTGCCGAGGCCGTGAGCGCCGCAGCCTCCCACGTCCGCATCCGGCCCACGGCGCGTGGGGCGGCGCTCGTCCTGATCGCCTCCCTGCTGTGGGCCGGCGGCGAGATCACCGGGCTGATGGCCGGGCGGTTGATCGGCATCGCCCTGCTGCTGGCCATGGTGCTCTCGGTGATCGCCGTGCTGCTGCTGCGCAGGGGCCTGGGACTGTCGCGCCGTGTGCTCGACGAGGCCGTCACCGCCGGGGCCGACGCACGCGTGGACCTGCGCCTGCTGCCCACCGCCATGGCCGCACGGATCCCCCTGGGCCACGGCGCCGTCGCCCTGGACCTGCCCGCCGCGCTCGGGGGGCGGGGGAGCCTGGATCTGGCAGCACGGATGCCGCACCACGTGAGCGTTACCGGCCGCGGGATCCACGAGCTCGGCGACTGCACGATCCGCCTGCGCGATCCCTTCGGTCTGATGCTGCTGCGAGCACGGGTGGAGGTCCCGGGGCGGGTGATCGGCCTGCCGCGGATCGAGAACCTCGAGGAGACCGGGGCGCGGCGGCTGGGCATCGGGGCGAGCGAGCACGAGAGCGCCTACGTGGGCGCCGGCAGCGGCGAGCTCGGCGTCATCCCCCGCCCCTACACCGCAGGGGACGACATCCGGCGCATCCACTGGCGAGCGAGCGCACGCGCCGGCCAGCTGATGACGCGCGAGGAGGAGCCCACTCGCAGCGAGGGCGCCGTGATCGTGCTGGACACCCGCGGGTCCCAGGGCGACCACGGCGGGACGGCGCCCGCCGGTGACCGCGCGGCGGTCGAGGACCGCCTGCTCGACCACGCCGCCTCACTGCTGGTCTCCCTCGCCGCTCACGGCTGGGAGACCCGGGTGCTGGACGCACAGGGCGACGAGATCACCCGGATGCTCGGACGCGGTGGTTCCGGCGCCTCCCCGCTGGGCGCGGAGGCCGGGGCGATCAGCGTGCGCAGCGCACTCATCGACCTGGTCGGCGTGGAGTTCCGACCCCACTGCAGTCCTGCGGCGACCGATCACGCAGCGGGCCATGTCGATCTCGCGATCGCCCTGGGACCGGACCACGGGGAGCCCTTCGCCGACCTCGAGCTCGACCGCTTCGCCGGTCGCGCCTCGCGTCGCACCGCGATCGCCCTGTTCCCCGCGCCACCCGAGGGCGCGGACCGCGGGGCGGTCCGTGCCGTGCACGACGGCGCCTGGCTGCGCCTGAGCGCACCGGCCGACCTCTCCCTGCGGGACGTCCTGGACGCCTCGGCCGGGACCGAGGGGGCGATGCGCCGGTGAATGCCACAGGACGCCGGGATCCGCGACCGGTGCTGATGAGCCTCGTGCTCGCCGGCGCCATCGTGCTCGCCTCCGCGCCGCTCTCCCTGCTCATCTCCGGCGCGGACTGGCTGCTGCTGCCCCTGCTGTCGGCCCTGGTCGTGGGCGGTCTCGGTGCGCTCGTGCGGTGGCGGGAACCGCGCCGGCTGCGGGCGCTGCCCGTGCAGCTGGCGGGACTCGTGGTGCTCACCGTGCTGGTCGAGATCGTCACCGGCGCCCTGCCCGGGGGCGGCGTCCTGGGGGCCGTGACGGGGCAGGTCGGTGCGGTGCGCCAGGGCGTGAACGTGCTGCTCGCCGCCCAGGCACCGCTCGAGCTCGCCCCCACCGCCAGGATCGTCCTGCTGCTGCTGGTGGGTCTGGTGGTGCTGGCGCTGGACGTGCTGTGCGTGGAGGGTCACTGGTACGCCGTCACCGCCGTCGTGCTGCTGGGGTTCCTGCTGGTCCCCGCTCTGATGGTGCCCGACGGCGGGGGCTGGCTCACGGTCGTGGGCCCGGTGCTCGGGGCGCTCGTCGTCCTGGTCGTCGGCAGCCTGCCGCGTCCCCGGGAGCGGGACACAGCAGAGGGAGGAGTCCGCGACCGCCCGAGCCGCCGTCTGGCGATCGGGCTGATGGGCGCCGGCGTGGTCGCGCTCGCCACGCCCGTCGCCTCCGCCCTGCTGCCGCGCGCGAAGACCCCCGCCTTCCCCGTCGACCTCGACCGGATCAACGCCTGGCAGGGCCGCAGCGGACTGATGGGCGGGGCGATGATCGACGACTCGATCTCGGTGCGCCGCAACCTGCAGCAGGGCGCCGAGCGGGAGATGCTGAAGCTGCGCACCGATGCCCCCGACCCCGGCTACCTGCGTCTGCAGTCCCTCACCCGCTTCGACGGGGAGCGCTTCTTCGCGGGCAACGAGCACGGACCGAGCTCCGAGACCACCGAGCCCTCCTACTCCGACCGCAAGCTCGAGGACTCCAAGCCCCGCGACGCCGCCACCTACGACATCTCGATCACCGACATGATCGGCGACCGTCTGCCCACCCCGTTCCCCATCCGCTGGTCCGACGCGGACCGCGTCGTCCAGCTCGCGAAGAACGGCACCACCGACGGCGAGCTGCCGATCTCCAGCGGGGCGCGTGACCTCAGCGGGCTGACGTACTCGGTCGCGGTGGATCCCAAGACCTTCAGCGCACGAGCGCTCAGCAGCGTGAGCCGGGACCAGATGAGGATCCCGTACGAGAACGGGTACCTCCAGGTCGGCTCGACCCCCAGGATCCACGAGCTGGCGACCGAGATCGCGCGCGACGCCGGCTCGGACGTCGCCTACGACGTCGCGACAGCCCTCGTCGACTACTTCCACGAGAACTTCGAGTACTCGCTGACCGTCACCTCCTCCCCGGGGGAGAACCCGATCGACGCGTTCCTCTCGGAGGGAGTCGGCTACTGCGAGCAGTTCGCGGCCACGTTCGCCCTGGTGATGAACGACCTGAAGTTCCCCACCCGGGTCTGCATCGGATTCACCGCGGGCGACGTCGACGGTGACGCGCGCACCATCACCAACCACCACGCCCATGCCTGGCCGGAGACCTGGTTCGGCACCGACCACGGCTGGGTGCGGTTCGAGCCCACCCCCGCCGCCGCGAACAACGGCGTGGCGACACCGACCTTCGCGGCCGACACCCCCGACCCCGACCAGAGCGCCGAGCAGACCCCCACCAGCGACGCCGATTCGTCGACCACTCCCGCCGAGGACGCGACGGCCTCCCAGCAGGAGACCCCGGACGAGGAGTCGGCCTCCAGCAGCGACGAGGCGACCTCGAGCCGGGCCTCCGACGGCGCCGACGCCGTGGTGCCCTGGTGGGGATGGGGGTTGGGCGGCCTGGGTCTCGCAGGGGCGGCCCTCGGCGGTGGTGCGCTCGCCCGCAGCGGCGTGCGGCGCCGCGCGCTCGCCGCCCGTGAGCAGCGCTGGGCCGCGCTCGACCCCGCCGAGGCCGCCGATCTCGCCTGGAACGACCTGATCCGCGCGGTCGACTACCGTGCCCGGGCGATCCGCCTGCTGGGCTGGACACACCTCTACGGCACCGACCCCGCCGTGCTCCGGTTCGACCGGTCGCTGCCGCCCGCCGCGGCCCTGGAGACGCTGCTCGCGGACGCGCAGGAGGCGGGCATCGAGGTGCCGGAGCGCGCGCACATGGCGGCCGAGCGGATCGCGGGCGCGGTCACCCGGGCGCGATACGCACCCCCGGCCGGCGCGAGCTCCGCGGCCGACACGGGCAGGGCGGCCCCGGACCCCGAGGACTCCGAGGGGCCGGAGGGGCCGTCGGCCCTGCGGGAGGCCGCGGACCAGGTGCGAGCGGTCGTGCTCTCCCGCCAGTGATCGGCCCCGGCGGCGCCGGGGGTGCCGGGCCTCGTGTCGACCCTCCGCTGCACCGCGCGGGGTCGGAGTTGAGAGGATGTCCCCGGATCGTGGCCTGACCGTCGCCCGACCGGCGAAGCGAGCCGCAGGTACGGATGCCCGCACGGCAGCGGCACTGCGCAGGAGGAGTGGAGCATGGAGGAACCCGGGGACGGCTGCGGATGCGGGATGCCCGGGCGTGACCCCGGGGGACCCTCGACGGCCGACGGCGGAGGCGAGCCGCCCTGCGAGGACACGCACCCGGACCAGCGCGCGGTCGACGTCTGCACCATCCCCTCGGGCACCTTCACGATGGGTGACTCCTCCGGCGACCGCAACCGCGCCGACGGCGAGGTGCCCCGCCACCTCGTCGCCATGAGCGCCTTCGACATCGACGCCACCACCGTCACCAACGCCGAGTTCGCTCGCTTCGTCGACGCCACGGGCCACCGCA
This sequence comes from Brachybacterium endophyticum, assembly GCF_003130585.1. Lineage (GTDB taxonomy): Bacteria > Actinomycetota > Actinomycetes > Actinomycetales > Dermabacteraceae > Brachybacterium > Brachybacterium endophyticum. The sequence goes on from NZ_QFKX01000002.1 coordinate 105,462, forward strand.
CCGAGGCCGAGGTCTTCGGGTACTCGGCGGTCTTCCACCTCGCGATCGCGGCCGCGGACGCCGACATCATGGGCCCCGCCTCCGGCACGCCCTGGTGGGCAGGGGTCCAGGGTGCCGACTGGCGTCATCCCGGCGGCAGGCGCTCGGACCTCGACGGGCTCGAGGACCACCCGGTCGTCCACGTCAGCTGGAACGACGCGCAGGCGTACTGCACATGGGCGGGGCGCCGCCTGCCCACCGAGGCCCAGTGGGAGTACGCGGCCCGCGGCGGCCTCGAGGGGGCGACCTACCCGTGGGGCGACGAGCAGCCGGATGCGGGCGGCGACGCCGCGCGCGGCGGCTGGCGCGCGAACATCTGGCAGGGCGACTTCCCCCGCACCAACACCCTCGAGGACGGCTTCCTCACCACCGCTCCCGCGCGCTCCTTCGCCGCCAACGGGTACGGGGTGTTCCAGTGCGTGGGCAACGTGTGGGAATGGTGCGAGGACGTCTTCCATCCCGCCGCGTACCGTCGGCCCGGAGCGGCCCGCACCGAGAGCGGAGCCGTGCTCGACCCCGTCGGACCCGAGGAGGGCGAGACGCGCGTGCTGCGGGGCGGCAGCTACCTGTGCCACCACTCCTACTGCAACCGCTACCGCAACTCCGCCCGCTCCCGGAACACGCCCGACTCCTCCATGGGCAACGCCGGGTTCCGCACCGTCTCCCTCCCCGCCCCGGGCGCCGCGACCGTCTCCGCCCCCGCCTCGCGAAAGGCCACCGCATGACCGCGCAGCGCCGCTTCCCCGCCTCCGTCTACCGCGAGGGCGAGGAGCCCGATCCGCGGTTCAGCCTCGCCAACGAGCGCACGTTCCTGGCCTGGCTGCGCACGGCGCTCGCGCTGTACGCAGGGGCGTTCGCGCTCGAGGCGCTCTCGCTGCCGGAGGCGGTCGCCTGGCGCACGGCCGCCGCGCTGGTGTTCCTGGTGCTCGGCACCCTGTGTGCTGGACAGGCGTGGCGGGGGTGGCGGAGCACCGAGGTCTCGCTGCGCCGCGGAACACCGCTGCCCGGCCTCGGCGTCGGTGCGGTCCTCGTGCTCGGCGTGGTGGTGGCCGCCGCGCTGGTGACCATCGGTCTGTACGCGTGAGCAGCGCGACGCCACCTCCGCAGGGAGCGGCCGACGACGGCGCACACACCCCGAGCGAGACCGTCTTCGACAAGGGGCTGCAGCCCGAGCGGACCCTGCTGGCCTGGCGCCGCACCTGCCTCGCCTTCGGCGTCGCGAGCCTGGTGGGCATGCGCTTCACCGTGGACGCACTGGGGCTGCTCGCGGTGTTCGCCGGGGTGATCGGCGGCGGCCTCGCGGTCCTCGCCTACGTGCTCGCCGCGACCGGCTACCGCCGCGCGCACGAGAGCCTGCGCGGGCGGGGCGTGCTCTCGCGCGACGGACTGCCGATGCTCGCGGGAACGGCCTCCGCCCTGGTCATCGGCGTTCTCTGCGCCGCCTACCTGGTCGCGGGTCTGCTCGCGGCGTGACGTCGCGGGCGGCGGCGATGATGTTGCGCGCCATCGAGGGGAAGACCAGGGCGTGGAAGGGGGAGATCCCCCACCAGTAGAGACGCCCCAGCAGACCGTCGGGGAAGTAGACCGCTCGCTGGCGGTACCGGGTGCCGTCCTCGGTGGTCTCGACGCCCAGCTGCAGCCAGGCCCTCCCGGTCATGCGCATCTCCGCGCGCAGCGTCAGCAGGCGCCCGGGCTCCACGCGCTCCACCCGCCACCAGTCCACCGCGTCGCCCTCGCGCAGGTGCCGCGGATCGCGGCGGCCCCGGCGCAGCCCTGGCCCGCCGATGATCCTGTCCGCCAGGCCCCGCAGCGACCACAGCAGGGGAGTGGAGTACCAGCCCGAGGCGCCGCCGATCCCCTCGATGACCTCCCACACGCGCTCGGGGTCGACGTCCTCGACCGTGCGCTCGCGCTCGTCGGTGAAGACCGTGTGGCCGGCCCACTCCGGGTCCTCGGGCAGCGGCGCCTCGGGGCGTCGCGCCAGGGTGGCGTCGTCGTCCCAGCGGGAGACGAGGTCACCGGACTTCTGGGCCGCGAGCGCGGCGCGCACCGCCTCCCGGTACGGCAGCGGCCCGCCCTCGGGTGCGCCCAGCACCTCCTGCGCGAGCGGCGCGTGCGTGATCGCCTCGTGGCGCATGGACTGGGCCAGGGGCACCGCGATCGAGAGCGGCACCGGCGTGACCAGGCCGATCCAGAGACCGGACAGCAGTGGTGCGGGCAACGGCAGGGCGTACACGCGCCGCCGGGGCAGTGACGCCTCCTGCGCGTACTGCTCGAGCAGGTCGGCGAAGCGCAGCTCGCGCTCCCCGCTGCCCACCCCCAGGGTGTCCGCGATCGGCTCGGGGTGCAGCACCGCACGGGTGAGGTAGTGCAGCACGTCGGTGATCGCGACCGGCTCGATGCGGTTGTGCACCCAGCTGGGGGCGGGCATCACAGGCAGGCGCTCGGCCAGGTGCCGGATGATCTCGAAGCTCGCCGAGCCGGCGCCGATCACGGTGGCTGCCTCGAGCACGAGCGTCGGCACCTCGCCCTCGCGCAGGATCCTCGCGACCCGCTCACGGGAGGCCATGTGCTCGCTGAGGTCCTGCGAGCGCGGGTGGAGCCCGGAGAGGTACACGATCCTGCCCACGCCGGCGCGCTGCGCCTCCTCGGCCATGATCCGCGCCATCCGGGCCTCGCGCTCCTGGTAGCCGCTGCCGCCGCCCATCGCGTGCACGAGGAAGACGACCGCATCGACGTCGCGGAGTGCCCGGCGCACGGCCGCCCGGTCGTCGAGGTCGGTCTCGGCGATCTCGACGTCCTCGGCCCAGGGCATCGCGCGCAGGCGCTCGGCGCTGCGGCCGGCCACGCGCACGGTGAGCTGCTCGGTGACCAGGGACGGGACGAGTCTGCCGCCCACGTAGCCGGTCGCCCCGGTGACCAGCACGCGTCGGCCGTCGGGATGGTCTTCGGGGTGTTCGGTGCTCATGAGTCGGCTCCTGCCTCCTGGAGGATCTGCTGGAGTCCCTGGTCGCCGAGCACGGAGCGCGCGTCGGCCTCGGAGTCCAGCGCCGAGGTGGTGACGGCGTCCCGGCTGCGTGCGCTCCCGGAATGACAGCAGGCCGTCCCGCAGACGTCCGGGGTGCCCCCGAAGCCGGTCGCGCAGCGGCGTGGCGCATCCGCGCGCAGGCGCTCTTCGACCAGGTCGGCGAGCGCCGCGACGAAGCGCGGGTCGGTGCCGGGGGTCGCGACGCGCCGGAAGGCCAGGCCCTCGGCCCGGGCGGTGTCCGCGGCCTCGGTGTCCAGGTCCCAGATCACCTCGACATGATCGCTCACGAAACCGATCGGCACCACCACGACGGCGTCGGCGGTGCCCGATCGTGCGAGCCGGGAGATCACGTCGTTGACATCAGGCTCGAGCCACGGCACCTGGGGCGGACCGGAGCGCGACTGGAAGACGAGCTGCCATGGAAGTGTGCAGTCGGGCAGGGTCGCGCCCACGCGTTCCATCACGTACCGGCATGCGGCCTCGTGCTGCTCGAGATACCAACCGCGCGGTCGGTCCTCGCCCTGCTCGGAAGCTCCGAAGCACTCGGACCTCTCCTCCTGCGGGCCCGAGGCGAGCTCCATCGCCGTGGGGATCGAATGGGTCGAGAACAGCACGTGCACCCGCGGTGCTCGCGCGGCGTCGGACGTCACCTCGGAGACGGCCCGGACGAGTCCGTCGACGGTCGGCTCCAGGAAGCCCGGGTGGTCGAAGTAGGGGCGCACCTTGTCGATCCGCATCCGCCCCAGCAGCCCGGCCTCCACGAGGGCTCCGCCGAAGTCCTCCCGGTACTGCCGGCACGAGGAGTAGGAGGAGTAGGCGCTGGTCGCGACCGCGAGCACCCGGTGATGGCCGTCCGCATCGAGCTGACGCACCGCCTCGGGCATGGTGAGTGTCCAGTTGCGGTTGCCCCAGTACAGGGGGAGGTCGATGCCGCGCGCGTCGAACTCGGTGCGCAGAGCTGCGAGCAGGTCGCGGTTCTGCTCGTTGATCGGCGAGCGTCCGCCGAGAGCACGGTAGTGCTCCCCGACCTCGAGGAGGCGTTCGTCGGGGATCCCGCGGCCACGGGTGACGTTGCGCAGGAACGGCAGGACGTCCTCCTGCTTCTCGGGCCCTCCGAAGGATGCCAGCAGCACCGCGTCGTAGGAGGTCGGCAGGGCTCGTCGCTCACGCGGCGAGTGGCGGGTGGACGCGTCCACGGCGGGATGGAACGGGTGGTCTCGGCGCGAGCCCATGGCACCTCCGGTAGAAAGTAGAACAGTTAGACAATCTATGCATTAGTGTGGCCCTGTGTCCATTCCGTCCGCCGGCTGCCGCCGACCGCTCACCCCGCCGACGATCGGGCACAATGGTGTGCGGCCGCCCCACGAGACCCAGGAGGTGCTCGGTCGTGGACTCCTCATCCCCCTCGCGCGCCTCCGACGCCGGACGGCGCGCGGAGTCGGCGTCGACCGACGAGCGCGGTTACTGGTACCCCGCGCCCGACGAGACCTCACCCAGCCCGACGGCGCTCCTCGAGGAGCTGCGTCGCTACCAGGAGTCCGGCGTCCGCATGCGGGCGAGGATCCGCTCCGACATGGACATGGGGGAGAAGGACCTGCTGGCGCTGCGCCACCTGCTCTCCGCGAGCTCCGCGGGCCGGGTCCTGCGCCAGCGCGACCTCGCCGAGCGGCTGGACCTGCGGGGCGCCTCGGTCAGTGCCCTGGTGGACCGACTGGTGCGGGACGGGTACGCGACACGGACGCCTCACCCGGAGGACAGGCGCTCGATCGCCGTGGTCCCCACCGCTCGAGGCGACCAGGAGGTGCGACGCACCCTCCACGACGTCCACGACCGGATGTACGAGGTCGCCGCGGCGCTCTCGCCGGCCGATCGCTCCGTGATCACCGACTTCCTGCGCAGGATGAATCACGACGTCGACAGACCGTGAGCGGGGCACGTCGGCGCGCCGGCGTGCAGGGGACCATCCACGGCGGTGGAGTGGCCGACGAGGGAAGGAGCCGGCGATGACACAGGGACTCCAGGCCCGGGCGGCAGCGGAGTACGGACGAGCGGCCCGAGCCGCCGCCGGTCGCGTGATCGCCCAGTACTCCACGAGCTTCGGCCTCTCGACGCGCCTGCTGCGCGAGCCCGTCCGTTCCCGGGTGCGCTGCATCTATGCGCTGGTCCGTGTCGCGGACGAGATCGTCGACGGCGCCGCCGCCGGTCACGGCGCCACCACGGCGCAGATCGCCCGTCATCTCGAGGACTACGAACAGCGCACCGAAGCCGCCATGTCCTCGGGGTTCAGCAGCGACCTGGTGATCCACGCCTTCGCGGACACGGCCCGCCGCTGCGGCATCAGCACCGAGCTCACCCGGCCCTTCTTCGCCTCGATGCGGGCCGATCTCGAGATCTCGGTGCACGACGAGGAGAGCTTCGCGCAGTACGTGGACGGCTCGGCCGAGGTCGTGGGCCTGATGTGCCTGCGGGTCTTCGCGACCGACCACTCCGACGTCGCGGTCGCGCCCGACCCGGAGCTGGTCGAGGGCGCCCGCAGGCTCGGCGCCGCCTTCCAGAAGGTCAACTTCCTGCGGGACCTGCGTGACGACGCCGAGGGGCGCGGCCGCGCCTACTTCCCGGGGCTCGAGGCGGGCGGCCCCACCGAGGCGCAGAAGACCGCGCTGGTCGAGGACATCGAGCGCGATCTCGCGAGCGCCCAGCAGGTGATCGGGCTGCTTCCCGCCTCGAGCAGGGCGGCCGTGCAGGCCGCGCACGACCTGTTCGCGGAGCTCGCCTCCAGGCTGCGTGCGACCCCTGCCGCGCAGCTGGGCGCGCGGCGGGTCAGGGTGCCCGCCCCGCGCAAGGCCGTGCTCGCGGCGCGGGCCGCGTGGGCAGGGGCCCCGCTGCGTGGTGATGGCGAGCGTGTCCGCCGCCGGGAGGGAGAGCGGTGACGCGCGTGGCGCCGGGCGCCGGGCAGGGGAGCGACGCCCCGCGCCGCGTGGTGGTGATCGGCGCGGGCGTCGCGGGCCTGGCCACGGCGGCGCTGCTGGCCACCGAGGGCCACCGGGTTACCGTGCTGGAGAGGAATCATGAGGTCGGTGGGCGCGCCGGCACCTGGCGCAGCGGGGGCTTCAGCTTCGACACCGGGCCGTCCTGGTGGCTGATGCCCGAGTGCTTCGAGCACTTCTTCTCGCTGCTGGGCACCCGGCTCGAGGACCACCTGGATCTCGTGGACCTCGACCCCGCCTATCGCGTGCTGGGGGAGCGGTACTCGGGGCCGCTCGATCTCTACGGGGACCGTGACCGCTCCGCGCGGGCGTTCGAGGCGGAGGAGCGCGGTGCGGGCGAGGCGCTCCGTCGCCACCTGGACTCCGCAGGCTCCGCCTATCGCATGGCGATCGACAGCTTCCTGTACACGACCTTCTCCCGCCTCCCGCTGCGCACGCTCCTCACACTGGCGCCGCAGGCGGGGTCTCTCGCGCGTCTGCTCGGTGAGTCGCTGCACCACCGGGTCGCGCGCACCGTCACGGACACCCGGCTGCGTCAGGTGCTGGGCTATCCGGCCGTGTTCCTCGGCGCCACGCCGCGCACCGCACCGAGCCTGTACCACCTGATGAGCGCCATGGACCTCGACGACGGGGTCCGCTACCCGCGTGGCGGCTTCACCCGCTTCGTCGAGGTGCTGCACGGGCTCGCCGCGGACGCCGGCGCGGAGATCCGCACCGGCGTCGAGGTCGAGCGGATCCGCACCGCACGCAGCGGCCGACGAGCGCACGTCACGGGCGTCGAGTCCCGCTCCGCCGAGGGGGACGTCCTGCGGATCGACGCCGACGTGGTGGTCTCGGCTGCCGACCTCCACCACACCGAGACGGCGCTGCTGCCGCGTGAGCTGCAGACGTATCCCGAGGCCTTCTGGCGTCGGCGCACCTCCGGCCCCGGGGCGGTGCTCGCCCTGCTCGGCGTGCGCGGCCGCGTCCCCGAGCTGCTGCACCACAACCTGCTGTTCACCGAGGACTGGGACCGCAACTTCGCCCAGATCCTCGAGGGCTCCACCCGCGCCCCCGACCCGGCGAGCATCTACGTCTGCGCGCCCTCGCGCACGGATCCCGCGGTCGCCCCCGAGGGCGGCGAGAACCTCTTCGTGCTGGTCCCGGTCTCCCCCGAGACGCCGACGGGGGAGGGCATAGGCCGGGGAGGCGTGGACGGCGCGGGGGACGCGGAGGTCGAGCGGACCGTCGACCGCGCCATCACGCAGATCTCCGAGTGGGCCGGCGTCCCCGACCTGGCCGACCGGATCGAGGTGCGCCGCACCCTCGGTCCCGGCGACTTCACGGCGGACTACCACTCCTGGCGCGGCAACGCCCTGGGGCCCGCCCACACGCTGCGGCAATCCGCGTTCCTGCGGGGATCGAACCGCAGCCGCAGGGTCCGCGGGCTGCTGTATGCGGGCGGCACCACGCTGCCCGGCGTCGGTGTCCCGATGTGCCTGATCAGCGCGGAGAACGTGCTCAAGCGCCTGCGCGGGGACACCACCAGCACGCCGCTGCCCGCGCCGCTGTCGGCGAGCGACGGCCGACCACGGTCGGCGAGCGCAGGCCGATAGGCCCGGTGACCACGCGCCCGCTCGACGTCCTCACCGTCGGCGGCGACGCAGCACACCGGTCATCGGCACGCTCCACCAGTCCTCGCCGCGCACGCCCCAGCGGGCGAGCAGTCGATCCGCGGCCTGGACCCCGGTGGTCGCGGCGCGCTCCATGAGCGCGACCGGTTCGGGCGTGCGCAGCCAGTCCCCGGCGACCACGATCCGCCCGTCGGGCGAGTCCACGCCCGGGCGCGCGCCCCACGGGTCCGTGCCGATCAGCGGGCAGTCGTCGCGCACCAGCCACTCCTGGTGCACGATGCCGGCGCCCTGCAGCTCCGGGGCGATGCGCAGCAGCTGGGCGAACAGCTCGCGGCGCAGCCCGGCATCCTGCTCGGGAGCGTGGCCGGTGAGGGCATACGCATGCAGCTCGACGACGCTGCCGCCGTTCTCCTGGGCCCAAGCCCTCGCGGTCGCCTCGAAGCGGTCCAGGACCGAGACGTTGTCGAGCGGCCCGAAGCCGCTCGTGCCCAGGAAGGGAGGGGCTGCTGCCGAGACCTGGCGGTCCAGCCACATCCTCCACACCGCGAACGGGGGAGCGTTGCGCTGCGCGGAGACCTGCCCGGTCCAGTCGCCCCAGCCCGGGGCCTCCGTGCGCGTCGTTCCGAGCAGACCGCGCGCCGCCCGCGGATCGGCGGCCAGCACGACAGCGTCCCCGTGCAGCTCGCCCTGCGAGGTGGGGACGACCACGCCGCCGTCGGCGCCCACCTCGATGTGCTGCGCGGCGACGCCCGTGCGGGTGCTCGCGCCGAGCGCGCGCAGACGAGCGACCAGGGGGTCCCACAGCGTGGGGGAGTAGGCGTCGACGGGGACGTCGAAGATCAGTCCCTCGGCCGAGCCCATGAAGTAGGCGTGGAACATGCCCACCAGCTCCCCGGCGGAGAACTCCCGCGGATCGGCGAAGAAGGAGCGCGCGAACACCTCGAGCGCGAGGTGGCGGGCGTCGTGCGGGAAGCGCAGACGATCCAGGACCTCCTGCGCGCTCAGTCCGTCGAGCTCGGTGTAGGTCGCGGGGAACTCGACCCGCAGCAGGTCCATTGCCCTCCCGAGATCGACCCCGGCCAGCTCGCGCAGGGGGAAGCTGCGGCTGCGCAGGGCGAAAGCGGCCACGCTCAGCGGCGGAGTGCGCGGGATGCCCCGGAAGGAGTCGCGGGGCCCGTCGGCCATCTGCAGCGGGTAGTCCCCGACGTCGCGCAGCTGCGGGAGAGCGGGCTCGACGCGGGCCAGCAGACGTCGCAGCGTGTAGTACTGACGGAAGAAGGCGTGGAAGCCGCGGCTCATCGAGCGGCCCTCGCCCACCTCCCAGGAGCGCGCCCGACCACCCCAGGTGCTCTCGGACTCGAGCAGCTGCACCCGCACCCCGCGCTCGGCCAGGGAGGTCGCCGCGGAGATCCCCGCGATCCCGCCGCCGATCACGATCGCCGTGCGCCCCTCGGCCCGCTCCGCGCCCTCGGGCCCGTGGTGCAGCACGGCACGGCGGTCCCGACCCGGGAGCTGCGAGTGGTCGGTCCCCGGTGCGCGTCGGATGCGCGGGGTCATCGCCGCACCGCGATCACGGTGTGCAGGAGGTCTCGCTGCCAGCCGCTGCCGGGATGCACCGCCACGGGCTCGAACCCCGCCTCGCGCAGGCGCGCGCGCCACGATCCGACGTCCTCCATCTCCCGCACGCTGCGCCACAGGTAGCGGTAGAGACGGGTGTCGCCGAGCGTCAGGGCGCTCAGCGGGATGACGACCAGCCAGCACACCAGATGCCAGACCAGTGCCGCCCGGCGGGAACCGGCGACGCTGTAGTCCTGGATCGCGAGCGCACCGCCCTCGCGCAGCTGCTCACCCACGGAGCGGAGCACCGCCGTGCGGTCGTGGGGCGGGACGTTCCGCAGCAGGTAGGCGGCGAGGCAGGCGTCATAGGGGCGCTCACCCTCCTCGCCGGCCATCACCTCCGCGTCGCCCGCCATGCCCTGGGCGAACTCCACCTGACCGGGCGGCCACTGCTTGGCGCGGGCGCGCTCGACCATCCCCGCCGAGGCGTCCACGCCGCGCACACTCGCCCACGGGGCCGCACGCAGGATCGCCGCCGTCGAGGCGCCGGTGCCGCATCCCAGGTCGAGCACACGCTGGGGCCGGGCGTCGCGGGCGAGCCGCCCCGCCGCCGTATCGAGGTGCCGGTGGTAGCCGGGGTTCGCGCCGACCAGGAGGTCGTAGCGGTGCGCACCGGCCGTGAACAGGTCGCTCAGCGTCCTCTTCGTGGTCACTCCGGGGGTCTCCTGTCCTCGCGGTCCGTCGTCGCGGCGTGCAGCCACAGGATCATGGTCAGGGTGATCATCGCGGCGCCGAAGCCGAAGTCCTCGACGGGGATGTCCCAGGGGAAGCGGATGCCGGTCGTCATGGCGTCGTCGTAGAGGACGATCGGGTCCGAGAGCTTGGTCAGCCAGCCGTCGACGGGGATCTGGAAGCCCAGCACGATCAGCATCGACAGCCAGTAGGAGAGACGCCGGAAGATGCCGGTGCGCAGCCATGCCAGCTCGAGCAGCACGACGGCGACCAGCGAGACCACCACCAGGATCGTGTACTCAGGCATCCGGGCCTCCTCGACTGCGACGCCGCCCGGCCAGGAGGGTTTGGACGGCCTCGAGGGTGAGCAGCCCGCAGATCGGGATCACCAGGAAGAACAGCAGCTCCTCGAGCGGCATCCCCCCGGGCAGCGTGATGCCCGAGATCTTCTCGGGGGCGTACCACCAGTGCCCGCGATGGATGCCCACGTAGTCCCAGGCCAGGAACACCAGCACGGTGGGGGCGAGGGCCGCCAGCAGTCGGCGCGGACGACGGTAGACGCGGGCGCCGATCACGAACTCCAGCGGCAGCGTGATCAGCAGGCACAGGCCCAGCACGATCAGGTACTCACCGTGCATCGGCGTCCCCCTCGGCGTCCTGGGGTCCGGAGGTCGGACGCGGGCGGCCGGCCCAGTCCTGGCCCGCCGGGGAGATCTCCTGGGCCATGTCCTGGAGGAAGCGGGTGGCCACGTGCCGCTCGGCCGAGGTGAGCCGCACCGCCGCGCGGACCCGGCCCGCGTGCTGCCGGCCGATCGATTCCATCGCCGCGGAACGGGTGGAGGGCGTCACGAGGATCGTCACCGCGCGGCGGTCCTCGGGATGAGGGGCGCGCGAGACGTGCCCGGCCCGGACGAGCCTGTCCAGCAGCTTCGTCGTGGAGCCCGAGGAGATCCCGAGGTGCTGACCGAGCGCCCCGGGGGTCGCGATCTCCCCCTTGTGGGCGGCCGCGATGAGGAAGTGCAGGGCACGCATGTCGGTCGTCCCCAGATCCATGTACCGGCGGGAGGCATCGGAGAGCTCGGTCTCCGCCTCGCGGAGCGCCACCAGGGCCGCCATCAGCTCGTCGATCTCGCGCTCCGTCGCGCCGTCGAGGTCGGCGCTGCCGCTGAGCTCGCCGTCGGGGTCGCTCGCCGAGAGGTCGTGCACGCGCCAGGCGGGGCGCGCGTCGTCTCCCGGAGTTCCGCTCATGCCGGCCACCCTACGGGTAACTCTCCTTCCACGGCTGGAATCTTCCCCGGGAAGATGACATTCTGGACAGCCCGGAGGATCCTGAGATCCTCCGGTCCGTCGGCTCGGCACGCTGCGTGCGTGCAGGGAGGGAGCACGAGTGCTGGACCTCATCACCACCGGGAACCACGAGGCCGTGCGATCCGAGGTGGACCATGCGATCGCGCGTCTGATGGAGCACGGGATGCACCGCGCGACGCGCCATGGCGCCGAGGTCAGGGAGCTGTGGGCGCTCGCCGCCGATCATCTGCGCGGCGGCAAGCTGGTCAGGCCCCTGCTCCTGGTCGAGGTCTTCGACGGCTTGCGCGCCGCCGCGGAGGCGGCGACGCCCGAGGGGTCCGGTGATGACGCCCCCGTCGCCGAACGCTCCGAGGTGCTGCGACTCGCCGCCGCGATCGAGGTCCTGCACTACGCGTTCCTGCTGCACGACGACGTGATCGACAACGACCTCACCCGCCGTGGCCGTCCCAACCTGGTCGGCGCCCTCCTCGACGGGGATGACCTCGCGCCCGCCCCTGCCGTGCCGGACCAGCAGGGATCCGTGGTGACGTCCCGCGGGACGGACAGCGAGGACGACCACCGGGTCGCGCAGGACCCCGCGCGGGCGCGACGGGCCCACTGGGCGCGCAGCAGCGCGGTGCTGGTCGGTGACCAGATGCTGGCCCTGGCCCACCAGATCTTCGCCCGCGTCGACCTGCCGCGCCCGGCGCACCGCGAGCTGATGGAGGTACTCGAGGACGCCGTGGTCGATTCCGCCGTCGGCGAGTTCCTCGACGTCTCGCTGAGCGATGGCGTCATCGAACCTGCCGAGGACGTCATCGACGAGATGACCCGGACGAAGACCGCGACCTACACCCTCGAGCTGCCCCTGCGCATGGCGAGCGTGCTCGCCGGCGCCCCCGCGGAGGTGCAGCGCGCCCTCGCCGAGGCCGGGCGCCACCTCGGCATCGCCTTCCAGCTCCAGGACGACGCCCTCTCGGCGTTCGGCTCCGCCCTCGACCACGGGAAGGATCCCTGGTCGGACCTGCGCGAGGGCAAGCAGACCGCGATCACCGAGTACGCCCGCCGGACGGAGGCCTGGCCCCGGATCGCGGCCGCCCTCGAGCAGGACAGCACCGTCGAGGAGCGCGGCGAGCGTGTGCGCACCCTGCTGCTCGACTGCGGTGCGCGGGAGCACCAGCAGATGCTGATCGACCGCGAGGTGGAGTCCGCCCGCGACGTCCTCGAGGACTGCGGTCACCGTGTGCCCGGGCCCGTCGCACGGGTCCTGCGGGCTCTGATCGACGAGCTCGAGAACCGCTCGCGATGACTGCGCCCGACCACACCGGCGAGAACGAGGACAGCGAGGACAGCGAGGACAGCAGGGGCGGCGGTGGCCCCGGAGGCAGTCGGCGCGCGGTCCGTCCGCACGAACAGGGATGCCCGGTGCACACCGAGCTCGAGGGGGCGCGGGCGGTGCGCGGGCACCGGGCGCCGCGCGCCTGGCGGATCCGCTCCTACCACGGAGCCCGGGAGGTGCTGCGCCGCCGGGAGGAGACCACGCAGGCGGGCTTCACCTCCGAGGCGATCCCGCGCGGGTGGCTCCGGCACCACCCGATCCTGCTGTCGGACGGTCCCGGGCACGATGACCAGCGTCGGAAGGTCGGCCGGTTCTTCGCCCCGCAGCAGGTCGCGGAGCGCAGCGGGCCGACGATGCGCCGCCTCGCGGAGCGTCTGGTGGGCGAGGCGGTCCGCGACGGCGGCTGCGACCTCGACGATCTCGCCCTGCTCTACTCGGTCGCGGTGACCCGGGAGATCGTCGGCCTCACCGAGGCGCCGCTGGAGGCCATGTCCCGGCGACTGGTGCGCTTCATGCGCCAGCCGCCCTTCGACCTGACCCGGGCGCACTGGGGGCGCACGCCGCGGCAGTGGGCGACGGCCGCCCTGCGCGGCCTGGGCCCACTGGCGGCCTTCCACCTACGCGACGTGCTCCCCGCGATCCGCCGTCGGCGCCGTGAGGGCCGTGACGACGTCATCACCCACCTGCTCGAGCAGGGCTACACCCGCAGCGACGTCCTCGTCGAGTGCGTCACCTACGCGACCGCGGGCATGATCACCACGCGCGAGTTCATCGTGATGGCCTGCTGGCACCTGCTCGAGGACGACGACCTGCGCGAGCGCTTCCGCGCCGGCGGGGACGAGGAGCGAGGGGCGATCCTGCGCGAGATCATCCGCCTGGAGCCCGTCGTCGGCCACCTCTACCGCAGGGCGCACGAGCCCTTCGACGTCGAGGACGGCCCGGCGGGCGCGATGGGCGTCGTGCCGGGCGATCTGCTCGACCTGTGCATCCGGGAGGCGAACGCGGATCCCGAGGTGGTCGGGGAGGACCCCCTCTCCCTGTGTCCCCACCGCGAGCTGCCGCGCGGGGCCGGCGCCGCCGGGCTGAGCTTCGGCGCCGGTGCGCATCGCTGCCCCGGTGAGCACCTGGCGATCACGGAGACGGCGGTGCTGCTGGGGCGGCTGTTCGAGGCGTCGCCGACGCTGCTGCGAGCTCCCGAGGTGAGCTGGGAGGACCTCGTGGCCGGGTACCGCCTGCGCGGGATGCGGCTGGGCTTCCCGGCGTGAGGTCCCCTCGTGGCGAGCGCTCGTGACATGTGACGACTCGAACCTGCACCGGCGCGGAGCCGCTGCTAGGCTCGTCGGCGAATGAACCACATTCTCCGGGGTCAGTGAAAGTCTGAACCGGCGGTGACAGTCCGCGACCCGGCTCCTCGACGAGCCGGTTGATCTGGTGGAAATCCAGGACCGACGGTAATAGTCCGGATGGGAGGAGATGTGGCGTCGCTGTGCGTGACGCCGGCTCGCCGTCGTCCGCCCCGATGACGCTCGTGTCGCCGTGCCATCACCCCGGACCGCCGTCGATCCGGAGGCCACCGTGCACGGGCACCACCCGCCACCGCCCAGCGCCGACGACGCGCGCGCCCTCAGCGCCCGTCCCGCCGAGCTCTCCGCCATGCAGCGCGCCCTCGAGCTCGCCGCCCAGGGCCCGGGCGACGATCCGAACCCGCAGGTGGGATGCGTCCTCCTGGATGCGGAGGGGACCGAGATCGGCGCCGGCCACCACCGCGGCGCCGGCACCGCCCACGCCGAGGTCGCCGCCCTCGAGGATGCGCGCTCCCGCGGGAACGACCCGGGCGGGGCGACCGCTGTCGTCACCCTCGAGCCGTGCGACCACACCGGACGCACCGGCCCCTGCTCCCGCGCGCTGATCGACGCCGGCATCCGCCGGGTCGTCTTCGCGCTGCCCGATCCCGGTGACGCCTCCGCGGGCGGCGCGCAGACCCTCGTCGACGCCGGCATCGAGGTCGTGGCCGGGGTCCGGGAGGGCGAGTCACGCCGGCTGCTCGCTCCCTGGCTCGATCGGGTGGGAGCGACGGCAGCGGACGTGCACATCGTGCTGAAGACCGCGACCAGCCTCGACGGACGCGTCGCCGCGGCCGACGGCACCAGCCGCTGGATCACCGGCGAGCAGGCCCGCGAGCACGCCCACGAGGTGCGCGCACGCACCGACGCGATCATCGTGGGCACCGGGACCGTGCTCGCGGACGACCCCTCCCTCAGCGCCCGCCCCCGCGGTCGCACAGCCCCTCAGCCGTGGCGGGTGGTCGTCGGCCACAGCCCCGTGCCCGAGACCGCCGCGGTGCGCCGCGACGACCACGTCCTCCAGGTGAGGACGCACGAGCCCGAGGAGGTCGTCGCCGCCCTGCGCGAGCGCGGCATCCGCCACGCGGTGCTCGAGGGCGGACCCCGGCTCGCGACCGCCTTCCTGCGCGCGGGCCTCGTCGACGAGATCCACGCCTACCTCGCCCCTCTGCAGCTGGGGGCGGGGACTCTCGCCCTCGGTGACCTCGGCGTCACCACGCTCGCCGACGCGCCGCGCTGGCGCACCACCGACGTGCTGCGCCTCGGGGGGGACGTGCTGCTCACCGCCCGTCGGCAGCACGCCCCGCCTGCCGACCCCGCCTCGCCGTGACCCGTCGGAAAAGCCCACCGACCAGTTCACCGCCATCACCGGCACATCGCCCGCTCACCAGCCCTGCTCCCGGAAGGAGTCCCATGTTCACCGGCATCGTCGAGGAGATCGGAACCCTCGAGTCCCTCACACCCCAGCCCGGCGGGGAGGCGCGCCTGCAGCTGCGCGGCCCGCTCGTCGCCTCCGACGCCCACCTCGGCGACTCGATCGCCGTCTCCGGCGTCTGCCTCACCGTCGTCGAGCTCGATCACGACGGACGCTTCGCCGTCGACGCCGTGCCCGAGACCCTCGAGCGCACCGCCCTGGGCGGGCTCGCTCCCGGCTCCCCGGTGAACCTCGAGCGCGCCCTGCGGGCCGACGCGCGCCTGGGCGGCCACATCGTCCAGGGGCACGTCGACGGGATCGCCACGGTGCGCTCGCGCCACGACGGCGGGCGCTGGTCCGACCTCGAGTTCACGATCGATCCCGAGCTCGCTCCGCTGATCGCCTCCAAGGGCTCGATCACCGTCGAGGGCGTCTCCCTCACGGTGACCTCGGCCGAGGCCGAGTCCTTCGGTGTCTCCCTGATCCCGGCGACGCTCGAGGCCACCACCCTCGGGCGCCTGGCCACCGGGGACACGGTGAACATCGAGGTCGACGTGCTCGCCCGCTACGTCGCCCGCCTGCACGAGGGCGGGGCGAACGCCCGATGAGCGTCCTGCTGGAAAACGTCCTGACGGCCCTGCGCGAAGGCCGTCCGGTGCTCGTCGCCGACTCCGAGGACCGTGAGAACGAGGTCGACGCGATCCTCTCCGCGCAGCTCGCGACCCCGCGCTGGGTGGGCTGGATGGTGCGCCGCACCTCCGGGTACCTGTGCGCCCCGATGCCCGGGGAGCTCGCCGACCGGCTCGACCTCCCGCTGATGGTGCCGCGCACGCAGGACACGCTGCGCACCGCCTACACGGTGAGCGTCGACGCGGCCCAGGGCGTCACCACCGGCATCTCCGCCTCGGATCGCGCGACCACACTGCGCGCCCTCGCCGAGCCGGACGCGGCGCCGACGGACCTGATCCGTCCCGGCCACATCCTGCCGCTGCGCGCCGTCGACGGCGGCGTCGCCCAGCGCCCCGGTCACACCGAGGCCGCCGTCGACCTCTGCCGCACGGCCGGACTCGCGCCCGTCGGCGTGATCGGTGAGCTGGTCCGCGACGACGGTGAGGTGATGCGACTGGACGAAGCGCGCGAGCTCGCCCGGACAGAGGGCCTGCTCCTGCTCACGATCGACCAGCTCGCCCGCGAGCTCGCGGGGGAGGGGACGGACCGGGCCGACGCGACAGCGGAGGTCAGGAACGCTGCCGCCCCCGGGCCCGCCGAGGGCACCCGGGACGCCGCGAGCGCCCCGGGCCCCGCGGACGTGGTCACATCGGTCCCGGCGGCCGACGTGCGGGTCGAGCACACCGGCAGCGCTCGCCTGCCCACGCGCCACGGCCTGTTCACGATCCACGGCTACCGGGATCGCCGCACCGGGGCCGACCACGTCGCCCTGGTCGCCGAGCGGCCCGCCTCGGAGGGCTCGACATCCTCGGAGCAGGCCACCGCTCCCGCGCTGGTGCGCATCCACTCCGAGTGCCTGACCGGGGAAGCCTTCGGGTCGAACCGCTGCGAGTGCGGGCCGCAGCTGGAGGAGGCCCTGCGTCGCGTCGCCGAGAGCGGCGGGGCGATCGTCTACCTGCGCGGTCACGAGGGGCGCGGCATCGGCCTGCTGGAGAAGATCGCCGCCTACGATCTCCAGGACCACGGCTTCGACACCCTCACGGCGAACATCGAGCGCGGCTGGGAGGCCGATCTGCGCGAGTACGGCGCGGCCGCCGCGATCCTGCAGGAGCTGGGCCTGTGGCACGTGGACTTGCTGACCAACAACCCGCGCAAGGCCGATGCGCTGCTCGAGAGCGGGATCGAGGTGGTGCGCACGACCCGTCTGCTGGTGGGACGCACGCCCGAGAACGACCAGTACCTGCGCACCAAGGCCGTCATGATGGGCCACCTCATCCCCGTCGACGAGCCCCTCGAGGCACCGACCGAGATCGACATCCCCACCACCACCACCGACCCCACCTCGGCATCCACCACCACAGGAAGGACACCTCAGTCATGAGCGGAGAAGGAGCACCCACGCTGACGATCGACGGCAGCGAGCTGCGCGTCGTGATCGTCGCCGCGAGCTGGCACGAGCGGATCATGAACGGGCTCATCGACGGCGCCACCCGAGCGCTCCGGGAGGCCGGCGTCGGCACGGTCGACCTGGTCCGCATCCCCGGGTCCTTCGAGCTCCCGCTCGCCGCGCTGCACGCCGCCGCCTCGGCCGACGCCGTGGTGGCGCTCGGGACCGTGATCCGCGGCGGCACGCCGCACTTCGAGTACGTGTGCCAGGCCGCCACCCAGGGCCTGACCGACGTCACCCTGCGCACCGGCGTCCCCGTCGGCTTCGGTCTGCTGACCTGCGACACCGAGGAACAGGCCCTGGATCGTGCAGGACTGCCCGGCTCGGTCGAGGACAAGGGCGCCGAGGCCGCCAAGGCCGCCGTCGCGACGGCCGTCACCCTGCGGGGCCTGCAGGACCGGGCCGCCTCGGGCGCCAACCGGGGCGGCATTCGTGGCACCACGGAGCAGAACGCCACAGGGTTCCGCGCGGCCCCGCCCGCCTGATCCCGCACACCGGCCCCTCGCGCAGGTCCGGCCGGAACGACGGAGCCCGGCTCCACGGTGCACGCCGTGGAGCCGGGCTCCGTCGTTCACGCCCTGGGGCGCCGGGGAGATCAGCCGCGCTTGTCGGGGCCGAAGCGCCGGTTGGGCTTCTCGGCGTCGAAGACCTCGGCAGCGGTGATCGAGTCGACCTCGCCCACCACGGGGTTGGGCTGGTGGGTGTTGCGGGTGCCCGCGTACAGGCTCAGCAGGTTCATCGAGACCGCACGCTGGTTGCGGTGCCCCAGCAGCTTGGTCACGTGCACGCCCAGCCAGGCGAACCAGCCGACGGTCCCCGACAGACCGATCGAGCCGCACATCGGCAGATCGGGCAGTTCGGTGATCGCGGCGCGTCGGCCGATCGTGGCCATGGTGCCCAGATCGGTGTAGTGGAAGGGCTTCTTGGCGCGGCCCGAGACGTCGGCGTCGACCATCCGGGCGGCGGCGCGGCCGGCCTGGATGGCGGGCTGGGCGAGCTGGGGGAGGCCGTGCTCGCCGCCCGCGACGTCGCCCGCCGCGTACACGCCGGGGAAGCCCTTGACCTGCAGGTTCTCATCGACCTCGAGGCGGCCGCGCTTGTCCTGCGGGAGACCCCAGTTGTTGACGGTCTCGGCGACCGCGACACCGGCCGCCCACACGGTGATGTCGGACTCGAGGATCGAGCCGTCGTCGAGCTCGACGAAGTCGTAGCCCACGGACTTCACGCCGTGGCCGAGCCGCAGCTCGACGCCGCGGGCCTCGAGCTCCTGGGCCGCGTACTCACGGAACTCCTCACGGAACTCCTTGATGAGCTCCCCGCCGCGCTGCAGCAGGGTGATCTGGAGGGTGCCCGGGTCCATCTCGGGATAGAGGATGTCCAGTTCCTGCATGCGGAAGTCCGCGAGCGCACCGGCGATCTCGACGCCCGTCGGCCCGCCGCCGACGATCGAGACGTGCACGCGGTCGGTGTCCTCGATGCGGCTGGTGCGCTCGAGCTCGGAGAAGACGCGGTCCCGGATCGCGATCGCCTGCGAGCGCGTGTACATCGGCATCGCGTGCTCCTCGGCGCCCGGGGTGCCGAAGTACGTGGTCGTCGCGCCGTTGGCGAGGATCAGGTAGTCGTAGGAGAGGTTCTCGGGGCTGTCGGCGCCGCTGTCGAGCTTGACGACCTTCTCGTCGGGGTCCACCTCCACGACCTCGCCCTGGCGGTAGCGCATGTTCGGCACGTTCAGGGAGAGACCGCGCAGGAACATGGTGACGTCGCCCGGGTTCAGACCCGCCGTGGCCACCTGGTACAGCAGCGGCTGGAAGGTCTTGTAGACGTTGCGGTCGATCAGGGTGACCCGCACACGCGTGTCGCGAAGGCCCAGGACGGCGTTCGCACCGGCGAATCCCCCGCCGATTATGATGACGTGCGGCCAGTCCGCGCCGTCCTTCGCGGGAACGGTCCGGCGACGGCCGAAGGGGAACTCGAACATCTTTCTCCTCGAAGAGCGGGATGGAGACGTGTCGGCAGCGAGGGGCACGCCTGGGTCGTGTCAGGGCGCGGGGGTATCGGCGGGGAGGTCGCTCCGGGGGCCGGGGCGACGACCGCGTCCCGGAAGGCGAACCTCCACGACGGTATCGAGGGCCGGGACGATGCTAGTGCACTCGCGAGGTGCCGGTGCACATACGAGGGGTCGAAAGAGAAGGCGATCACCTCCTGGTGGGCACCAGTGTGGCACCACGGGCGACGTCTCGCACCGGAACCTCCGAGCCGGCCCCGGTCGGCAGCGGGCGAGGGCCGCCCGCCTCGCGGCAGCAGCACCCGGTGCGACCGGGGCCGACGGACGCGTTCACGTGGCGTGACCGGCCCGGGGTCGCGCGGCAGACTGACCGCAGGACGTCCGCCCGATGAAGGAGACCGCATGTCCCGATCCACCTCCGCGCCGCTCCACCCGTTCGCCATCCCCGGCGGCTTCCTCGCCGACCTGCAGTCCCTGCGCCGCGACCTGCACGCCCACCCCGAGGTCGGGGTGCAGCTGCCGTGGACGCAGGCCCGGGTGCTCGAGGAGCTCGCGGCGCTCGGTCTGGAGGACCGCCACCTCGAGATCATCACGGGCGACGGGATCAGCTCGGTCGTCGCGGTGCTGCGCGGGGGCCTGCCCGGCCCGGTGACCCTGCTGCGCGGTGACATGGACGCGCTGCCGATCCTCGAGGCGACCGGCCTGCCCTTCGCCTCGACCAACGGGGCGATGCACGCCTGCGGTCACGACCTGCACGTCGCCGGGCTGATCGGCGCCGCCCGGCTGCTGGCCGCACGGCGCGCGGAGCTGCCCGGCAGCGTGATCCTCATGTTCCAGCCCGGCGAGGAGGGATACGACGGCGCGGGGACCATGCTCGCCGAGGGTCTGCTGGAGGCAGCAGGGGAGCGGCCGACGAGCGCCTTCGCGGTCCACGTGGGCGCCGACTCGCCCTCCGGCGTGATCGGCACACGGGCCGGGGCCCTGATGGCGGCGTACTCGATCCTCGACGTCACGGTGATCGG
Organism: Brachybacterium endophyticum; assembly: GCF_003130585.1. Classification (GTDB taxonomy): domain Bacteria; phylum Actinomycetota; class Actinomycetes; order Actinomycetales; family Dermabacteraceae; genus Brachybacterium; species Brachybacterium endophyticum. The sequence goes on from NZ_QFKX01000002.1 coordinate 125,944, forward strand.
CACGGGCGGTCACGGCTCGCGCCCGCACCAGGCGCTGGACCCGGTGCCCGCCGCCGCGGAGATCGTGCTCGCGTTGCAGACGGAGGTCACCCGCCGCTTCAGCGTCTTCGACCCGGTGGTGGTGACCGTGGGCGAGATCCACGCCGGCAGCGCGCCGAACGTGATCCCCGAGCAGGCCGTGCTGCGGGCGGGGGTGCGCACCTTCAGTGCCGAGAGCGTCCGCCGGGCGTCGCGTGAGCTGCCCGAGCTGGCGGCTCAGATCGGCCGCGCCCACGGTCTCGAGGTGGCGGCGGAGTTCCGGGAGATCATGCCCGCCACCGTCAACGACGCCGGCTGGGCGCAGGAGCTCACGGACGTGGCCACAGGGCTTTTCGGCGCGGGCAGGGTCGAGCAGCTCGAGCACCCGCGCACCGGCTCCGAGGACTTCTCCCGCGTGCTCGAGGCTGTCCCGGGCGCCTACGGCTTCGTCGGCGCGGCCGCGGGGTACGACCCGCAGGATCCTCCCGCCTCCAACCACTCGCCGTCCGCGCAGTTCGACGACTCGGTCCTCCAGGACCAGGCGCTGCTGCTGGCGACGCTCGCGTGGACGGCGCTCACGAAGGGGCGCTGAAGGCCCTCTCCCACCAGTCCAGCACCGCGTCGAAGCGCTGCAGTCGGTGCCGGGGCCGGCCCGATCGAGTGAGCTCGTGGTCCTCCCCGGGGAAGACGAGCAGCGAGGACGGCACGCCCTGGCGCCGCAGCGCGGAGTAGTAGCGCGTGCCCTGTTCGAGGGGGCAGCGCAGGTCCTGCTCGGAGTGGATGACGAGGGTCGGTGTGAGCACCGAGCCGACGTGCGCGAAGGGGCTCTGCCGGGCGATCGCCGCCGGGTCTGTGCCCACGTACTCGTCGCCGAAGTAGGAGCCGATGTCGCTGGTGCCCTGGAAGCTCACCGGGTCCAGGAAGCCGCGCTCGACGATCGCCGCGGCGAAGCGGTGGTCGTGGGCGATCGTCCAGGCCGTGAGGAAACCGCCGTAGGAGCCGCCCATGATGCCCAGTCGCGATCCGTCGAGACGCGCGCGGTCCTGCACAGCGTCGTGCTCTACGTCCGCGGCGATCGCGCCCTCGAGGAAGTCCAGGACGTCGTGGTGGTCGTCCGTCCCCATCCGGTGACGGATCGCGCGGCCGTGGGCGCGCCCGTACCCGGCCGAGCCGCGCGGGTTGCAGTAGGCGACGGCGTAGCCGGCGGCGGCGAGGATCTGCACCTCGTCGAACACCGAGACCCCGTAGTGGGCGAAGGGGCCGCCGTGGATCATCAGGATCACGGGGAACGGACCCTCGCCCTCGGGGACGGCGAGCCAGCCGTGCACCTGGCTGCCGTCGCGCGTCGGGACGTCCAGCTCGCGGGGGACGACCAGTCCCGTGGCGCGCAGCTGCTTCCCGAGGTCGGTGAGGAAGCGCGGCTGCGAGGGCCGGTCCGCGGGATGCGCGAGGCGCACCTGCACGAGCTCTCCTGCGCTCTGCGGCGTGGAGACCGCGGCGAGGACCACCAGGGGGTCCGTCGGGGCCGACGTGCCCTGCTCCGAGGGCCCACCCTGGTCTGCGACGTCCGGCGTCGGGCGATGCGGACGGGCGATCGCGGCGCCGTGCGCCTCGAGATCACCGCCGAGGACCTCGCGGACCGTGCCGTCCGGCCCGACCAGGTGGAGGTGGATGCGCCCGCGCGTGAGCTCGTGGACCAGCACCTGATCGCCCACGGCGACCAGCGGACCGGCGACCGTGAGCTCCAGCTGGTCGGGGTCGGTGAGACGGCGCGGGGGTGTCCGGGGGCCGGAGCCGCGCTCGTCGCGTCCCGGCGCATCCTGTCCCGGTCCGGGATCGAGGACCCACAGCGCCCGGTCCGGGGCGATCGCGTCGCGGCCGTTCACGGGCCTGTGGGCGAGGAGCGCCAGCAGGCCGTCGGGCAGGGCGGTGAGCTGGTCGATCGTGAACCTGTCGGCCTCCTCCAGCAGGACCGTCTCCGAGGTCGTGCCCTCGCCGTCGGCCCGCAGGCCGACCAACACGGTGCGCAGGTCCCGGACGGAATCCTCGAGGCGGTCCCGCACCGCGAACACCTGGGAGCCGTCAGCGCTGAGGGCGATCGCGGTGTGCTCGTCAGGTCCGGCCGTGAGCTGCCGCGCCGTCGTCGGAGTGAGGGTTCCGGCCCGCGGACCGGAACCCTCCCGGTGGTCCGGGGAGGCGACCTGCGGGTAGACGGGCTCGACGTCCAGCGTCGGGAGGTCGAGCACGAACACCTGGCGCGGGCGGTCGTTCGTCCACCCCACGCCGTTGGCCTGCCAGCGCACGCTGTCGATGCGTCGGGCCGGCTCCGCCGCCGGGGAGATGCCCTCGACGGTGCCGTAGCGGCCGACCTCGGGGACGCGGGCCAGGAACGCCAGGCGTGCACCCTCGGCGGAGAGCACGAAATCGCCCACGCCCAGCGGTGCCTCCGTCACCTGCAGAGGCTCGCCGCCGCGAGGATCCATCAGGTGCACCTGCGGGTGGCCGTGCGCGTCCGGGCGCAGGAAGGCGAGCACGGTCCCGTCGGCCGAGAGAGCGGGGGAGGACTCGGCGATGCCACGGGTGAGGCGACGTCGTGGCGCCTCCGTGGATGCAGCGGGCCGTGCGTCCCCGCCCGTCTGCTGGTCATCGAGCTCGATCCGCCAGAGCTGGCCGACGCTGCGATCCGCAGCCTCGTCGGGCCGGGATGCGGCGACGATCGCGAAGCTGCCGTCGCCGGCGAGAGCAGGGGTGGACAGCGAGTGCAGGTGGCGGATGTCGGAGGGGTGCACGGGCCGACGGTACCAGCGGCTAATCGTTCATATAAGTTGACCAAAGGGGTCTCATAACCACTAATAGTGTCTGGCGTGCTCACGACGCTCGTGATGCTCGTGGCCGTCTCCGTCCGCCCCTCCGCACCCCAGGTGGTTCCCGTGTCCCCCTCCTCCCGCATCACCCGCCGTTCCCTCGCGGGGCTCGCCGCCCTGACCGCCGTCTCGGCGCCGCTCCTGGCCGCGTGCAGCGGATCCTCGGCAGGTGGCTCCGGATCGGCCGACACCTCGGTGCTGAAGGTGGGGTTCCCCGAGGACAGCGAGAACTACGACCCCCACCAGCCGCCCTACACCGTCTCGCGGGCGGTGGCCCGGCAGATCGCCGACACCCTCGTCGACCAGGACCCCGGGTCCGGGAAGATCGTGCCCTGGCTCGCGGAGTCCTGGGAGGTCAACGCCGACAGCTCGCAGTTCACCTTCCACCTGCGCGACGGCGTCACCTTCTCCGACGGCACCGCGTTCACGGCGACCTCCGTGAAGAAGAACTTCGACCGGGTCGTGGACCTCGGCGCCCTGGCCTACATCGGCGCCAGCCACCTGCGCGGGTACAAGGGAACGGAGGTCGTCGACGAGCACACGGCGAAGGTCAGCTTCGACGGGCCCAACGCCCAGTTCCTGCAGGCGGCGACCACCCAGACCCTGAGCATCCTGGCCGACGCGACCCTGGAGCTGGATCCGAAGGAGGTCGCCGCCGGGAAGGTCATCGGCAGCGGCGCGTACACGCTCGAGGACTACACCCCCGGCAAGACCATCACCCTCAAGCGCCGGGACGACTACGCCTGGGGCTCCTCGGTGTACGACAACAAGAAGGCCGCCGCGTACGAGAGCATCGCGATCTCCTTCATCCCCGATCCCACCACCCTCGCGGGCGCGGTCTCCTCGGGCCAGGTCGACTTCGCGTTCCTGCTGGACACCTCGACCCTTCCCGCCGTCGAGGGTGGTCAGCTCGAGGTGTCGAAGAACCCCACCCGCGGGATCTCCTTCCCGCTGATCCCCCTCGTCTACCGGCCGCTCCTCGAGCACGAGGCCGTGCGCCGGGCGATCAACCCGGCCACGGACCGGGCCGAGATCGCGAAGCGGATCTACCAGGGGGAGGTCGAGCCGGCGACCGGTCTGCTGACGGCCTCCACCCCCGGTTCCGCGGACCTGTCGGAGTTCCTCGAGCACGACCCGGAGAAGGCCGAGAAGATCCTCGAGGACGCCGGGTGGAGCACGGTTGGCGAGGACGGCATCCGCACCAACGATGCGGGCGACCGGCTGAGCCTCTCCATCCAGTACACCAGCGGCAACACGGTCTACGAGCAGCTCTTCCAGCTGCTGCAGACGCAGTGGAAGAAGGTCGGGATCGAGTTCGAGCTGAAGCCCGTGACCGAGGCGCAGGCCAGCGAGAGCGGCCTCTACGACGCGAAGTACGACCTGTCCACGTGGACCCAGGGGCGCGCCGATCCCGATGTGCTGCGCGTCGTCTACAGCTCGTTCTACGAGAACCAGTCGTTCTTCTACGGGCACCCGATCCACGAGATCGACGACGCCCTGCTCGCGCTCCAGAGCACGACGGACGCCGACGAGCGCGCGGCCGCCTCCGAGAAGGCCCAGCGCCTCCTGCTGGAGGGCGGGTACTCCTTCCCGCTGGTGGACGCGATCTCCGTCAGCGCGGACTCGAAGTCCATCCGCGGGATCCGGCTGGACGCCGAGAACAAGCCGGCCTTCGCCGACTTCGCGCCGGCGAGCTGAGCGATGCTGCGATACGTCCTCCGACGCCTCGGCCAGGCCGTCGTGGTGCTCTGGGGCGCCATCACCCTCTCCTTCGTCATCGTCCAGCTCACGCCCGGCGATCCGGCCCGCCTGATCGTCATGGGCAACGGGCAGGGGGACGCCGGTGCCGCCGACGCCTCGCAGCTCGCGCAGATCCGCGACGAGATGGGCCTGGACCAGCCGCTGGTCCTGCAGTACCTGGGGTACCTCAGGAGGGTGCTCACGCTCGACTGGGGGACCGCCTACTCCCGTCAGCGTCAGGCGGTCGCGACCGTGATCGGCGACAGCCTGGGGTCGACGCTCGAGCTGGGCCTGGTGAGCCTGGTCCTGCTCGTCCTCCTGGGCGTCGCCTTCGCCCTGGGCAGCGTGCTCCTGCCCACCGCCTGGGCGCGCTCGACCTTCCAGGCGGTGACCGTGGTGGGGATCGCCGTGCCCTCCTTCGTGATGGCGATCCTGCTGCTGCAGATCTTCTCGTTCCGCCTGGGGTGGTTCCCCGCCTTCGGGGCCGACGGACCCGGCTCGATCGTTCTGCCGTCGCTCACCATCGCGCTGCTCGGTGCGGGCACCCTCGGTCAGGTGTTCTCCCGCAGCATCCGCGAGGTCTCCGCCGAGGGGTACGTCGAGGTCGCCCGTGCGCGCGGACTGGGGAACGCCCAGGTGGTCCTCTCGCACGTGCTGCGCAACGCGAGCCTTCCCGTCTACACGATCATCGGGATGCTGGTGGGCGGCGTGGTCTCCGGGGCGGCGATCATCGAGACGATCTTCGGCCGGCCCGGGATCGGCAACCTCTACGTCGAGGCCGTCACCGCGCGCGACTTCCCGCTGATCCAGGCCCTGATCGTCCTCACCGGCGGCCTGTACGTCCTGGTCACCCTGGTGGTCGATCTGAGCTACCCGCTCATCGACCCCCGGGTGGTCTCCCCGGCCGCACGGGGAGGTCGGCGATGAGTGTCCTGCGCGACCCCGTCGGCGCCGTCGGCACGGCTGCCGGCACGGCCCCGGGCACGGATCCGAGCCGCACCCCGGTCCGCGCCTCCCTGCGCGGACTGCCCCGGGCGGTGGCCTCGCACCCGGGCATCGCCGCGGCGTCGGTCTTCCTGCTGCTGCTCGTGGGCTGGGTCCTGGTGCCGGATCTCTTCGCCCCCACCGATCCCGTCCGTGCCGTCGGCCCCTCCCTCGCGCCGCCGAGCGGCAGGTTCTGGTTCGGCACCGATCTCAACGGCCGCGACGTCTACAGCCGGGTGGTCCACGGTGCCCGGTCGTCCCTGCTCGCGGGTCTCGTCGCCGTGCTGATCTCCCTCGTCTGCGGAGGTCTGCTGGGCATGATCGCCGGATACGCCGGCGGCATCCTCGATGCGGTGATCTCCCGTGCCGTCGAGGTGCTGGTCTCGATCCCCGGGCTGCTGCTCTCGCTGGCGATCATCTCCGCCCTCGGCTTCGGCGTCGACAAGGTCGCGATCGCCGTCGGGATCTCCGGGATCCCGGGCATGGTCCGCATCGCCCGCGCGGAGACCCTGCGCATCATCGGCCTGCCGTACATGGATGCGGCGACCACGAGCGGCACCCGTCGCCCGGTCGCGATCCTGACCCACGTGGTCCCCAATGCCTCCGGCGCCATCGCCGTGGTCGCCGGCATCGACCTGGGCGGCGCGATCCTCGCCGTCGCCTCCCTGAGCTTCCTCGGGTTCGGGGCCGTTCCCCCGCAGCCCGAATGGGGATCCCAGATCAACGAGGGCCGCACCTACATCGCGAGCGCCTGGTGGTGGACGCTCTTCCCCTCTCTCGTGGCCGCGCTGACCGTGCTCAGCGTCAACAGGATCAGCCGCGGGATCGGCACCCGGGAGGTCCGATGAGCAGCGACACGGCAGAGCACGTCCGTCGACGGGCCCATCGGGTGAGCGGCGAGCCCGCCGCGCGGGAGGCGCACGGCGTCCCGCCCTCCGGGTCCGGCGCCGAGCAAGTCCTGGACCTCCGCGACCTGAGCGTGCAGTACACGCGACGCGGGCGGATCGCGAGCGCCGTCGGGGGCGTCTCCCTCACGATCGCCGAGCGCGAGTCCGTCGCGCTCGTGGGCGAATCGGGGTCGGGCAAGTCGAGCATCGCGCGCGCCGTCCTCGGGCTCCTGGGACAGCGCGCCAGGGTCGCGGGCTCCGTGCGACTGGGCGGCGAGGACCTGCTCGCCGTGGGGGATCGAGCGGCGCGACGCCTGCGCGGGCGCGACGTGGGGTACGTCCCGCAGGATCCGGGTGGCTCCCTCGACCCGCTGAGAAGAGTCCTCGACCAGGTGGTCGAGCCCCTGCGCGTGCACCGCATCGGGGATCCGCGCGATCATCGCGATCGCGCCCTGCAGGCGCTGCGGGACGCGGGGCTCCAGGACGCCGAGGCCCTCGCGGGCCGGAGACCGCACGAGCTCTCCGGCGGCCAGCGACAGCGTGTCCTGATCGCCGCCGCGATCGTCACCGAGCCCCGTCTGATCATCGCCGACGAGCCGACCAGCGCCCTGGACGTGACGGTCCAGCGCGGGATCCTCGACCGGATCGGCGAGCTCACCGCCTCGCACGGCACCGCGCTCCTGCTGATCACCCACGACCTCGCGATCGCCGCCGACCGCACAGACCGCACCCTCGCGCTGCGACGGGGGAGCGTGGTCGACGAGGGGCCGAGCCGCCGTCTCCTCAGCTCTCCCGAGCATCCCTACACGCGGGCCCTCGTCGAGGCGATCCCCGGGCGTTCGCGCACCCTGGAGGCCATCCACCCGCCGGTCCCCGAGGCGGGCGCGCCACCGCTCGTGCACATCGAAGGCGCCGCCAAGAGCTTCGGCGGCCGCCGCGATCCCGTCCACGCCCTGCGTCCGACGGACCTCCAGGTCCGGCCCGGCGACAGCGTCGGCATCGCGGGGGAGTCCGGGTCCGGGAAGACCACTCTCGCGCGCATCCTGCTGGGGCTGACGAGTCCCGACACGGGGGAGGTGAAGGTCTCCGGGCGGCCCGTCTCCCGCGGGGACCGTGCCATCCGGCGGGTCGTCCAGCCCGTCTTCCAGAACCCCCACTCCTCCTTCGACCCCGCGCGCACCGTCGGGTGGTCGGTCCTCGAACCCGTCCGCGCGCTCACCCCGCGCTCGCGGGCTGGCCGCCCCGAGCTGCTCCACAGCCTGTTCACGGACGTCGGCCTGGACCCTTCGCTCGCCGCACGGCGACCCGACGAGCTCTCGGGAGGGCAGCTGCAGCGCGTGGCGATCGCCCGCGCCCTGAGCGTCGAGCCGCAGGTGCTGGTGTGCGACGAGGCCGTCTCGGCGCTCGACGTGACCGTGCAGGCGCAGATCCTCGCGCTGCTCGCGAGGCTCCAGCGCGAGCGCCATCTCGCGCTCGTGTTCATCACGCACGACCTCGGCGTCCTGCAGCAGGTCTGCCGGGACGTGCTGGTGATGCGTCGGGGCGAGGTCCTCGAACGGGGGCGCACGAGCGACGTCTTCTCCGCTCCGCGGACGCCGTACACCCGTGAGCTGATCGCCGCGATCCCCGGGCGGGAAGGGGACGCGGAAGGCGACTGAGGAGAACTCTCCGGGGCTGTCGGCGGGAGGAGTTACGCGATCGTGACCGAGAACTCCGTCGACCCTCCGGAATTCCTTCCTCCCCGCACGAAACGCGAACTCATGGCATCGGCTCGACCGCTCCGATGGACCTCTCCGACGGCCCACGGAAGCCCGTGCGCTTGAGATTCGCTGCGCCTCGCCCTACGGTCGACACGGCCTCGCCGACGGGAACGACACCTCACGGCGGTCCGTCCGCCCATCACCCGATGGCGTCCCCCGAATGAGAGCGAAGGCGATTCTGTGGAACTCGGCGAATTCGTGCGCTCGCGCTCCAGCGAGATCCTCTTCGCCGCTCTGCAGCATCTCAGTCTCGTCGCCCAGTCGCTGATCCTCGCCACCGTCATCGCGGTGCTCCTGGCCGCTCTCGTCCACCGTTCGCAGACCCTGCGCGGCGTGGCCAACGCTGTCAGCGCCATCGGCCTGACCATCCCCTCCTTCGCCCTGATCGGCCTGATGGTCGCGCCGTTCGGCTTCGGGGTGACCCCCGCGGTCGTGGTCGTCGTCTTCTTCGCGGCCCTGCCGATCCTGCGCAACGCCATCGTGGGCCTCGCCGGCGTCGACCCGGCCCTCATCGAGTCCGCCCGCGGGCTCGGCATGAGCCGGCTGGGGATCTTCCTGCGGGTCGAGCTGCCGCTCGCCTGGCCGGTGATCCTCAGCGGGGTGCGCATCTCCGCCCAGATGGTGATGGGCGTGGCCGCCGTCGCCGCCTACGTGCTGGGACCGGGACTGGGCGGCTTCATCTTCCAAGGGCTCTCCCGCCTGGGCGGGTCGGGGGCGATCGAATCGGTCGTGACCGGCACGGTCGGCGTCATCCTGCTCGCCCTGATCCTCGACCTCCTGCTGCTGGGCATCGGCAGACTCACGACTTCGAAGGGCATCCGTGGCTGACATCGACCCCCGCACCGAGACCGCCGACGAGCAGGCGCCCGGCTCGCAGACCACGGGTTCGCAGCCCGCCGACGCGCAGACCGCGGACGAGCAGACCGATCGCGAGACCACGGGCCGCTCGATCTGGTTGGACAACGTCACCAAGCGCTACCCCGGCCAGAAGCGACCGGCCGTGAACGGCGTGACCCTCGAGATCCCCGACGGCCAGGTCGTGATGCTCGTCGGCCCCTCGGGCTGCGGCAAGACCACGACCCTGAAGATGATCAACCGGCTGATCGAGCCGACCGAGGGGCGCATCGTCCTCGGCGGCGAGGACGTCACCTCGATCGACGGCGACGAGCTGCGCCGCCGCATCGGCTACGTCATCCAGGCCGGTGGCCTCTTCCCGCACATGACCGTCGCCCAGAACATCGCCCTGGTGCCCAAGATGCTGCGCTGGGACAAGGCGCGCATCGCCGCCCGCGTCGAGGAGCTGCTGGACCTCGTGGGCCTGGACCCCGACGTCTACCGCTCGCGCTACCCCAAGGAGCTCTCGGGCGGACAGCAGCAGCGCGTGGGCGTGGCCCGTGCGCTCGCCGCCGACCCGCCCGTGCTGCTCATGGACGAGCCCTTCGGCGCGGTCGACCCGATCACCCGCCAGCGCCTGCAGGACGAGCTCATCCGCATCCAGCACGAGGTCCACAAGACCATGGTGATCGTGACCCACGACTTCGACGAGGCGGTCAAGCTGGGCGACTGGATCGTCGTCTTCCGCGAGGGCGCGCAGATCGTCCAGTACGACACCCCCGAGCGGATCCTCGCCGAGCCGGCCGACGAGTTCGTCGAGAACTTCATCGGCTCCGGTGCCGCCCTCAAGCAGCTGGGCCTGCGCCGCGTGCGCGAGGTCGAGGCGGCCGACGCGGTCGTGGCGAAGGCCGGAGCGAATGCGGCCGAGGCGCTGCGCCGCGCCGAAGCCGCAGGCCACGATCATGTGGTCGTCGTGGACGAGCGCGGACGCCCGATCGCCTGGCCCTCCCGTCGGGCCCTGTCGCGGATGACGCGGCTGCCCGCCCAGCTGGATCCCGCGATGCCGCTCGTCGGCTCGGGAGCGACCCTCAACGACGCCCTGGACACCATGCTCGTCTCCAGTGCGGGCGCGACGCTGGTGACCGGGCGCAGCGGCGTCTTCGAGGGCGTCGTGGACGTCGAGACGATCATGGACGCGATCAGCAGCGCCCGCGAGGCCGCCGCCGAGCGCTCCGACGACGCGCCCGTGGGCACCAACACCGGCGCGGTCGCAGCGGTCCCCGCCGCCTCCGACGAGCAGCGGCCCGCGAACCCGGGCGACGCCGCAGTGGGACCGGTGAGCGATGACTGAGGCCACGACCGCATCCGGCACCGGCACGACCACCGAGTCCGTGCGCGGGTGGCGCGCGCTCGGCATCCAGATCCTGGTGCTGCTCGCGATCCTCTTCGGCTTCGGGATCTGGGTCGCGAACGCGCCGCTCAGCCCCACCGAGCGCAACACCCTGAACCTCTCCACGATCCTGGAGCTGACCGGCCAGCACCTCGCGCTGACGATCGTCGCCACGGTGATCGTGCTGGTGATCGCCATCCCGCTCGGGATCCTGCTCACCCGTGGGCCGTTCCGGAAGATCGCGGAGCCCGTCCTGGCGATCGCGAACTTCGGCCAGGCCGCGCCCGCCGTCGGGCTGATCGTGCTGCTGTTCATGCTGGTCCCCGACGGCTTCCGCGCCTCGATCATCGCGCTCGTGCTGTACGCGATCCTGCCGGTCCTGCGCAACACCATGATCGGCATCCGCGGCGTGGACCAGCGTCTGGTCGAGGCCGGGCGGGGGATGGGCATGACCGCGGCGTCGGTGCTGCTGCGCGTCGAGCTCCCCCTCGCGGTGCCGGTGATGCTCTCCGGGATCCGCACCGCGCTCGTGCTGCTCGTGGGCACAGCCTCACTCGCCGCCTTCGTCAGCGGCGGCGGGCTGGGCCTGCTGATCACCACCGGGGTCAACCTCTACCTGTTCTCCGTCCTGATCTCGGGAGCGCTGCTGATCGCCGTGCTCGCGCTGATCGTGGACTGGGTGGGCCGCGTCGTCGAGCACGTCGCCCGACCGAAGGGACTGTGACCATGTCCGATCCCCGTTCCCTGGGCTCGCGCCGCATCGGCCGCCGCGGTTTCGGCGCCCTCGCCGCACTCTCCCTGCTGCCGCTCGCGGGCTGCGGGCTGCGCCCAGCGACCGCCTACACCCCCAAGGTGGCCCCCGCCGGGATCCAGCCGATCAAGGACCTGCCCCAGGGGGCACGGCTCACGGTGACCGGCAAGAACTTCACCGAGCAGCTGATCCTGGGCAAGATCGGCGTGCTGGCCGCGCAGGCCGCCGGGTTCGAGGTCACCGACCTCACCAACGTGCCCGGCAGCGTGCCGGTGCGCGAGCTGATGACCTCCGGCGGCGCGGACATGACCTGGGAGTACACCGGGACGGCGTGGCTGACGTACATGGGGGAGACCAAGGGCATCCCCGACAAGAAGAAGCAGTGGACGGCCGTGCGTGACGCGGACCTCGCCAACGGCCTGACCTGGCTGCCGCCCGCCCCGCTGAACAACACCTACGCCCTCGCCGTGCGCAGCGAGGCCGTCGAGAAGCTCGGCGGCATCACCAAGCTCAGCCAGATCGCGGACCTCCCGGTGAAGGACCGCACCATCTGCGTGGAGTCCGAGTTCAACTCCCGGGCCGACGGCCTGGTCCCGCTGCTGAAGGAGTACGGGATCCCGCGCGGCGAGGACGACGGCGTCCCCGCGAAGAACATCAGCCTGTACGACACCGGCGCCGTCTACACCGCGACCGACAGCGGGACCTGCAACTTCGGTGAGGTCTTCACGACCGACGGCCGCATCCAGAGCCTCGACCTGTCGATCCTCGAGGACGACCGCGGCTACTTCCCGGCCTACAACGTGGCGCCGGTGCTGGGCACCAAGGTGCTGAAGAAGTACCCGGGTCTGAAGGACGTCTTCGAGAAGGTCTCGCCGGTGCTCACCGATTCCGCGCTGCGCTCGCTGAACCTCCGGGTCGACGAGGGTGGGGAGCTACCCGCGGACGTCGCCTTCGACTTCATGGTGGAGAAGGGCCTGGTCGCCGAGGCGTAGACGCAGGACCTGCGCGAAGGAAGCGGGCGACGCACGCCGATGGCGGGTCAGACCCGTTCGTCGACCCGTTCCTCGGGCTGCTCGTCGGCCCGCCCCTCGATCCGTTCCTCGGGCAGGCCATGGAGCGCCTCCACGAGGTGGGCGAGCTCGGGTCGCTGCGCCGCCTGCTCGAGCGTCTGCTCGAGGACGAGGTCGTGGGTGGGACGTGCCGTGCGCAGCAGGGCTCGCCCCTCGGGCGTCGGCTCGGTGTAGATGCCGCGGCGGTCGTCTTGGCAGAGCACGCGCGTGAGCAGGCCGCGGTCCTCCAGGCGTGTGACCAGGCGTGTCGTCGCGCTGCTGGAGAGCGCGGCGGCCCGGGCGAGCTGCTGCATGCGCATGTGCCAGCCGTCCTGGCGGCTGAGGGCGTCCAGCACGGTGAACTCGACGACGGAGATCCCGTGCTCCGCCTGCAGGGCGCGCTCGAGCTCGGTCTCGATCAGTCCGTGCAGTGCTGCGAGCGTGCGCCAGCCGCGCGCACGGATCTCGACCGCGTCGTCCGCGATACCCATGTCTCCTCCTCCTCCTGCCGCGACGGTGCTGCCGTCGCGTGCCTCATCACGTCCCCAAGTCTACCAGCTTGCGCGGAAAGCGCGCGTGTGCAACTATCTCTTCTCATTGCGCACGCAATGATTGCACGCGCTGGGTATCTGAGGCTCCTTGGGGGCTGTGACGCGGGGCGTGCGGTCGTCCCGACACCCTCTGCTGAAAGAGAAGCACTCATGCCCGCAGCACTCTTCGCCCTGGCCCTCGGCGGCTTCGGCATCGGGCTCACCGAGTTCGTCATCATGGGGCTGCTGCCCGATGTGGCCGCGGACTTCGGCGTCTCCGAGACCGTCGCCGGCTACCTGATCTCGGGGTACGCCCTGTCGGTCGCCATCGGCGGCATCCTCCTGACCACCCTGCTGGGCAAGGTCGACCGCAAGAAGGCCCTGCTGAGCCTGCTCGTCCTGTTCATCGCCGGGAACATGCTCTCGGCCCTCGCCGGCACCTACTCCCTGATGATGCTGGGACGGATCGTCGCCGCCCTGTGCCACGGAGCCTTCTTCGGCATCGGCGCGGTCGTCGCCGCCGACCTCGTGGATCCCGGTCGCCGCGGTCAGGCCATCTCGATCATGTTCGCGGGCCTGACGATCGCGAACGTCGCGGGCGTCCCGCTGGGGACCTTCCTCGGTCAGGCCGCCGGGTGGCGTTCCACCTTCTGGGCCATCACCGTGATCGGCGTGATCGCCTTCGCCGGCATCGCCGCACTCGTCCCCTCGACTCCTGCGCCCGAGCGCAGCGGCAGCGTGCTGGCAGAGTTCCGGATCTTCCGCAGCAAGCAGGTCTGGCTGTCGATCCTGGTCACCATCCTCGGCTACGGCGGCATGTTCGGCGCCTTCACTTACATCGCCTTCACCCTCACCGGTGTCAGCGGCTTCAGTGCCGGCGCGGTGCCGTGGCTGCTCGTGCTGTTCGGCGTCGGCCTGTTCGGCGGCAACCTGCTGGGCGGACGCTTCGCCGACCGCCACCTGTTCGCCACCCTGACGGTGATCCTGTCCGTGCTCACCGTGGTGCTCGCGGTCTTCGCCCTCACCGCCGCCTCGCAGATCGCGACCGTGATCGCCCTGGTGCTGATGGGCGGGTTCGGGTTCGCGACCGTGCCCGGTCTGCAGATGCGGATCATGAACCACGCGACCGACGGTCCGAGCCTCGCCTCGGGCGCCAACATCGCCGCGTTCAACCTGGGCAACGCCTTCGGCGCCTGGATCGGCGGCCTCGCCCTCGCCGCCGGACTGGGCTTCACCTCCCCGCTGTGGGCCGGCTCGGTCATCACCCTCGTGGGACTCGCGGTCTACCTGGTGGCCGGACGCCTGCGCGGCGGCGAGATCGCCGCACGGCGCGAGGAGACGGCCGGGGTCGGTTCGGAGCCGGAGTCAGCGGGGTCGGAGTCGGCGCTCGCTCGCTGAGGGGGCGCCCACGCCTCGCGTCGAGCTCGCCGGCCCTCGCATCGCGGTCGCTGCCCGGTAGCCGGGCCGCGACGGGACGAATAGCGCATCATCTGCGAAATGCTGCAGATGATGCGCTATTCGTCCCGTTCAGACCCTCGCCCCGCGGCGGTTCCGCGGCCTGCTCAGTCGGCTGCGGAGGTCGCGTCGAGCCCGTCGAGCTCGTCGAGCATCCCGACGAGCTTCGCGACCGTGTTGATGTTGCGCGCGGTCCCGTTCTCGGCGGCGGGGATCCGCAGGCGTGAGGTGCCCATGCCCGATGGGTAGAGAACGTAGATCTCCTGCTCGCCGAGCACCATCTGCTCGTCAGCGATGTTCCGAGCGTGCTCCAGGGCATCCTCGGGTGCAGGTTCGCCCAGGAAGATGACGGCGGTGCGGTTCCCGGGAGCTTCGGGGAAGGGGTTGGCGGGGAGCACGCGGCGCATCTGGTCCCGCGTGAGCACCACGACCCCGACCGGCCGCCCCGCGTACTCCGCGAGGCGCGATTCGAGGGCGTGGCGTACGTCGGCCGTGTCGGCGTCCGCGGTCAGGACGACGTTGCCGCTCGCGATGTAGGTGCGCACGTCCCGGAAACCGAGCTCGGTGCACATCCGGCGCAGTTCGACCATCGGCAGTTTTCCGGTGCCGCCCACGTTGACCGCGCGCAGCAGGGCGGCATAGCCGGTCACCATGTGCTCCCGTCGTCCGACCCGCGCAGAGGTGATCCCGACACCTCGAAGCGGAAGCCTCCGAACTCGCCGTTCAGCAGAGGCCGCGCCTCCTGGATCGCGGACGCGACCGAGGTGTCCTGGAGGGATGCCTGGTGGGCCTCGGCGCTCTGCCAGACCTCCATGACGTAGACGGTGTCGGGGTCCTCGTCGTTCGTGCCGACCTCGTAGGCGAGGCAGCCGAGGTCCCGCAGGCGCTCGTCACGCCGGGTCAGGAGTGCGACGACCTCGTCGCGCCGGTCGGGAACGGTGCCCAGGGTGCCCGCGTTGATGAAGGTCATGGGGTGAGAGTAGAGGTGCATGCGGACGCAGGCACACGCTTCGCGGAACCTCGCCCTCCCAGTACCTGTCGGTCCGCGCGACCGCAGGTCTACCGTGGCCGCATGAGCACACCGGACATCACCCTGAACAACGGCGTCACGATCCCGGTCGTCGGATTCGGCGTCTACCAGACCCCGCCCGACGAGACGAAGGAAGCGGTCACCGAGGCGCTGCGCACCGGCTACCGCCACATCGACACCGCGGCCGCCTACGGCAACGAGCGCGGGGTGGGGGAGGCGATCGCCGACTCCGGCCTCGAGCGTGGGGACGTCTTCGTCGAGACCAAGATCTGGATCTCCGACTACGGCTACGACGAGACCCTCCACGCCTTCGAGAAGGCGACCGGCAAGCTCGGGTTGGACCACCTGGACCTGCTGATCCTGCACCAGCCGCTGACCACCGACTTCGAGCGGACGATCGGCGCCTACAAGGCGCTGGAGAAGCTGCTGGCCGACGGGAAGGTGCGGGCGATCGGCGTCAGCAACTTCATGGTCGAGGATCTCGATCGCCTCGCCGAGGCCACCGACGTCGCGCCGAGTGTCAACCAGATCGAGATGCACCCGTACTTCCAGCAGCGCGAGGTGATCGCCAAGGGCGCCGAGCGCGGCATCCTCGCCCAGGCCTGGTCCCCGATCGGAGGCGTCTTCGCCTACGGCACCGAGAAGCGCAGCCCCCTCGAGGATCCGGTGATCACCGAGATCGCCGACGCGCACGGGAAGACCCCTGCCCAGGTGATCCTGCGCTGGCACATCCAGGAGGGCCGCCAGGTGATCCCGAAGTCCGTGCGACCTGCCCGTATCGCCGAGAACTTCGATCTGTTCGGGGTCGAGCTCAGCGACGAGGAGCTCGGCCGCATCGACGACCTCGAGACCGGCACCCGCGGAGGCCCCGAGCCGTCCACGATGACCCTCGAGGCCTTCGGTCGGCCGATCCCCGAGGCCTGAGGTCAGTGGCACGTCACCGCTCTGTCTGCGAGACCCTGCCGTGGCGCCCGCCGAGGTCTCTTCGGAGGTCCCGCACATAGGCCTGCATCATGAGCGGGGCGCCGAGGCCATCGACGTCGGTCGCGCTCTCGAACGTCCGGAGGTGCTGGAAGCCTGCTCTGCTTGCGACCTTCTGTGACGCCGGGTTGTCGTCGGCGGTGCGGATGGCGGCACGGTCTCCCACTCCGCGCTCTCGGATGATTGCGCAGACCAGCTCGACGGCGCGCACCGCGATGCCGCGTCCGCGCATCCGGGACGCCACCCCGTAGGCGATGTTCACGTCGCCGGGGTCGAGCCCGTCGGTGACGTCGGGGTCGTAGTCGATCGTCCCCACAAGTGAGCCCTCGACCCAGATGCCGAATGTTCGCTTCCTCTTCCCCGCGGCGGCTTCACGGTCGAGTCGTTCGATGTACGCACGGGTGCCGTCGACGGTGCTCCGCCCTCCGCTGAGGAACCGGATCGTGGACTCGTCCTCGGCGGCGACGATCGCAGCTGCATCGTCCGGGGTGAGCGGGTGCAGGGTGATGGTCTCGGCGAGGTGGGGAGGCCCTCCGGCGGGGCGGGTGTGGTGGTGCTCGCGCTCCGCGCTCACCCTCGCACCTCGCCCGCCCGCCGGAACTCCCGCGGCAGCTCCTCGAGCAGTCGCAGCCAGAGCTCGGCGACCGTGGGGAAGCTCGGCACCGCATGGCGCAGCACCTCGGTCGGGATCTCGCCGACGATCGCCACGGTCGCCGCGTGGACCACCTCGGCGGCATCCGGGCCGGCGAACGTCGCCCCCAGCAGGTGGTGCGTGCGCGCGTCGACGACGATCTTGGCGATCCCGTCGGCGTCGTCGCGCAGCAGGGAGCTGCCCGCCGCACCGTTGTAGGGGACCTGGGCGACCTCGGTCTCGAAGCCCGCGTCCTGCGCCTGCGCCTCGGTGAGCCCCACGCTCGCGACCTGCGGATCGGTGAACACGACCTGCGGGACGGCGCGACCGTCGGCCGCAGGGGCCGGGGGAGGGGTCGGCTCCGTGTCGGCGAGCGCCGCATCGCGGATCTCCTCACCGATCACGCGCGCCCGGTACTTGCCCCAGTGGGTCAGCGGCGCCTCGCCGCTCGCATCCCCGACCGCGTGCAGCCAATCGGGAAGGGCGCCGCCGGAGACGTCGTCGGCCGAGAGCCCCAGGGGCTCCAGGCCCACGTCGTCCAACCGCGGTCTGCGCCCCGTCGCCACCAGCACCTCGGCGGCCGTGAAATCGCCTGCCGACGAGCTGACCTGGACGGATCCGCCGTGCACGCGACCCGTTCCCGTCGCCTTGGCATCCGGGCGCTTCGCCTCGCGGACCTCGGCGCCGGTCACCACCCGGACCCCGGCATTCTCGAGGTCCTTCTGCACGAACCGCGCTGCCTCCGGCTCGACACCGCGCAACAGGCTCTCGCCCCGCACCAGCATCGTCACCTCGGACCCGAGCGCCCGCATCCAGGTCGCCGCCTCGGACGCGACCACGCCTCCGCCGATGATCAGCAGGGAGCTCGGTACCTCCCGCACCCCGGTCGCGTCCCGCGAGGTCCAGGGAGCGAGCTGCGCGAAGACGTCGGGGATGACCGCCTCGCTGCCCGTCGCGATCACCACCGCGAGACGCGCCCGCAGGACCTGCTCGCGATCCGCCCCGTCGGCCCGCGCGACGATCACCGTGCGCTCGCCGCCGAGGCGCCCGTGCCCGCGCACCACGTGGATCCCGGCCCCCTCGGCCCATTGCGCCTGGCCGGAGTCGTCGTACTCGGAGACCCAGGTGTCACGCCGCGCAAGGAGCTCGTCGACCTCGACCCGCGGCGTCGAGACCCCCGGCAGGTTCGCCGCGGTGGCCTGCACGTCGATCGGCCGTAGCAGCGCCTTGGACGGGATGCACGCCCAGTACGAGCACTCGCCGCCCAGCAGCTCTCCCTCGACGATCGCGGCGCTCAGCCCGGTGCTCTCGATCGCGTACTGGGCCACGTTCTCGCCGACGGGGCCCGCGCCGATCACGATCACGTCGACCTCGAGGTCGGGGTCGCGGTTGCGGGCGGTGGAGAGCGAGGTCTCGGAGGGCGAGGGGGCGGTGGAGGGCGCATCGGAGTTCATGTGACCCAGGTTACGCGTGCGGTGCGGCCTCCGCATCTCGTCGATGTCCCCTCGGTCACCCCGGGGAAACCCTTGCGTGCAAGCTTGCATGCAAGGGTCTACTCTCGAACGGTGACCTTCCAGAACACGTCGAGTGCATCCCCCGCGCACCCCGCGGCGGAACGCGCCTACGAGCACGTCAAGACCGCGATCATCCGCGGCGACCTGGCCGGCGGCGATAGCGTCAGCGAGAACGCACTGTGCCGCGAGCTGGAGCTGTCCCGTACCCCCATGCACGAGGCATTCCTGCGGCTGGCCGCCGAAGGTCTGCTGACCCTCGAGAGTCGCCGCGGCGCCGTCGTGCGCCCCATGTCCCCGCACGAGGCCACCGATGTGCTCGAGATGCGCGAGGCGATCGAGGGTGCCGCCGCGGCCCGGGTCGTCGCCGAGGGGACGGCCGACGGCATCGCGTCCGCCCTCGAGGAGCTCCTGGCCCAGCAGGGGGCCGCGATCGAGGCCGACGACGTCGCCGCGTTCATCGACGCCGACTCCCGGTTCCATGCCACCGTGATCGAGGCGTCTGGCAACGCCATCGCCATCATGTTCACGGCGAGGCTCCGCGACCGTCAGCAGCGCCTGCGCCACCAGCTGATGCGGGTGCGCCCGGAGCAGCTGCGGGCCTCGCTCGAGCACCACCGACAGCTCGCCGCGGCCCTCGCCGAGGGCGACAGCGACCGTTACGCGCGCACCCTGCACGAGCACGTCGCCTCGCACCGGGGTGCCCTGTGAGCGCCCCGACCGAGACCGCCACCGCGGTGGAGACACCGGCCACGCCGGAGCTCGCGCCGCACGCCGCGGAGCAGACCCCCGACCGCTCGCGGCACGGCCGGCACCGCGCGCACACCTCCCGCGTGAAGCCGTGGCTCGCCGCCTGGGGAGCAGTGTTCGTGTGCTCGTGGGCGGGCAACCAGTTCAGCCCGCTGCTGCTGATGTACGAGCAGCGCGACCACTACTCCTCGGTGCTCGTGAACATCTTCCTCGGCGTCTACGTGCTGGGCCTCGCCCCCGCGCTGCTGATCGCCGGGTCCCTCTCCGACCGCCACGGCCGACGCCCCCTCCTGTTCGCCGGCGTGCTCGCCGCGCTCACCGGCAGCGTGCTGCTGGCCCTCGGCCCGCTCGGCGCGCCGTTCCTGGCCGCGGGCAGGCTCTTCTCGGGAATCTCCGTGGGCATCGCGATGGCCGTGGGCAACGCGTGGATCAAGGAGCTGTCCCAGGGGCGGTTCGACCCCGGTGCCGCCGCGGACTCCGGGGCCCGACGTGCCTCCCTGGCCTTCACCACGGGCTCCGCCGTCGGAGCGCTCCTGGCCGGGCTGATCGCCCAGTGGGGTCCGCTGCCCGAGATCGTGCCCTTCGTCCTGCACCTGGCCGTGACCGCGCCGTTCCTCGTGATCGTCGCGCGGACCCCCGAGGGCCGGGTCCCCGGCGGACTCTCGGGCCCGTGGTGGCGTCAGCTCGCGGTGCCCAGTGCCGGCCACAAGCGCTTCACCCGTGTGGTGCTGCCGGCCGCGCCCTGGATCTTCGGTTCCGCCGCGATCGGCTACGGCTTCCTGCCCACGCAGCTGGGCGGCGCGACGGGCCGCTGGGGGCTGGTGTGCGCGACCGCCGCCACCGTCATCGCCCTCGGCGTCTCCAGCCTGATCCAGCCCCTCGCCCA
The DNA here is from genome assembly GCF_003130585.1 of Brachybacterium endophyticum. Classification (GTDB taxonomy): domain Bacteria; phylum Actinomycetota; class Actinomycetes; order Actinomycetales; family Dermabacteraceae; genus Brachybacterium; species Brachybacterium endophyticum. Next base: position 145,995 of record NZ_QFKX01000002.1, read on the forward strand.
GCGCGTGCACTCCCTGGAATCCGCCCGCGGCCTGCTCGTGGCCGTCGCGATGATGGTGCTGGGCATCGCGATCGTGGCCGTGGCGATCCGGACGCAGTCGGTGGCTATCGGCCTCGGCGCCAACGTCATCATCGGTATCGGGATCGGCACCGCCCTGGTCTCCTCGCTGCTCGAGGTGCAGCGCATCGCCGGCGCCCGCGACCTGGCGGGCCTCACGGGCGTCTTCTATGCCGCGGCGTACGCCGGCTTCCTCGCCCCCGCGGTGATCGCCGCCCTCGCCCACCTCCTCGACGTCACGCTCGTGCTCGCCGTGATCGTCGGTCTGGGAGCGCTGTGCTGGATCGGGATCGTCGCCTCGTCCCGCCGGCACATCCCCGCCGACGAGCTCGAGTCCGCCGGCGAAGCAGAGGCCGGCTGACGACCTGGAGAACCGGCGCAGGGGTCGGGCTCTCGGGCCCGACCCGGCGGACCTCGGCCCCTGTCGGCCTCAGACCCGCGCCGGTTCCGCGGGTCCCGTGGGCTCCGCGGCCCGGTCTCGCTGGGCGACCTTCTCCTGCAGCGCCCGACGGTGCACGGCGGCGGGATGGTCCTCGCGAACGCGCTTCTGACCGGGCTCGTAGATGCGCTCGCGGAGGGTCTCGGACTCGTCGTAGTCCTCCCAGTAGCGGCCGCGGGCCTGCAGCTCCGGGATCACGTACTCGATGAAGTCCTCGAACGTGCCCGGGGTGGTGACGTAGGCGAGGTTGAAGCCGTCGATGTCGGCGTCCTCGACCCACCGCTCGAGCTCGTCCGCGACCGTCGTCGGCGAGCCGACGATCACCGGGCCCATGGCGCCGATGGAGACGAACCGCGAGACCTCTCGCGGGGTCCAGGTGCGGGTCGGGTCGGCCGAGGAGAAGATCTCCAGGGCGAAGCGCGCGGAGTCCGTCTCCACGTATTCCAGCGGCGTGTCCGGGTCCAGTGTCGAGAGGTCGATACCGGTGATGCCCGCGTAGAAGGCCAGGGCGCCCTCGTAGTCGGCCCAGCTCAGCAGCTCCTCGTACTTGGCCTGCGCCTCCTCGTCCGTGGGTGCGACCACCGTGGCGACCTCGGTGAAGATCTTGACGCTGCGCGGGTCCCGGCCGGCCTCGGCGGCGATGGTCCGGATGTCATCGACGTAGCGGCGCAGGACCGTGGTGGTCGGGGCCACCGTGAACACGGCCTCGGCGTTGCGGGCGGCGAACGCCCGGCCCTTGGTCGAGGAGCCGGCCTGCCAGATCACCGGGGTGCGCTGGGGCGAGGGCTCGGCGAGGTGGATGCCGGGCACGGAGAAGTAGGTGCCCTCGTGCTCGATCGGGTGCACCTTGTCCGGGTCGGCGTAGACCTGGTTCGTGCGGTCCTCGACGACGGCGTCGTCCTCCCACGAGCCCTCCCAGAGCTTGTAGCAGACCTCGATGACCTCCTGGGCGAGGTCGTAGCGCTCGTCGTGGGACATCTGGCGGTCCAGGCCGAGGTTCCGGGCGGCGCTGTCGAGGTAGGACGTGACGATGTTCCAGGCGATGCGGCCCTTGGTGAGGTGATCGAGGGAGCTGAACCGCCGGGCGAGCGAGTACGGCTGCTCGTAGGTCGTGGAGACGGTGATCCCGAACGCGAGGTGCTCGGTCGCGGCGGCCATCGCCGAGACCTGCATCAGCGGATCGTGCACGGGCACCTGCATGGCGCGTCGCACGGCCGCCTCGTGGGAGCCCTGGTAGGTGTCGTAGATGCCCAGCACGTCGGCGATGAACAGGCCGTCGAACTTCGCGCTCTCCAGGAGCTTCGCGAGCTCCACCCAGTACTCGACGTCCTTGTAACGGGTGGACTGGTCCTCGGGGCGTGCCCACAGCCCGGGCGACTGGTGCATGACGCAGGTCATGTCGAAGGCGTTGAAGCGGATGCGCTGGGCGGTCATGTGAACTCCTCGGCAGCGGACGGTGTCGTGCATTCGTACCGCCGCCGTCGGAGCGCGACCAAGGGCGAGGACATGGGAGGACACATCGGGGCACACGGGCGCTCCCTGTGATCCGCGTCTCATCGCGACAGGACTTCTGCACCCGCGAGATGGAGGAAATCGCTGCCTCTAGCGTGGGGCCCATGTCCACGACGGGGTCGCTGCCGACTCCCGCCCATCCGCGCGAGGCCGAGGTCATCGAAGTCTTCCGCGGCGGCGGGGCCATCACGCGTGCCGGTCTGGCCGAGGTCACGGGCCTGAGCCGCTCGACCATCTCCGCCGTGGTCACACGGCTGGTCGACGAGGGCGCAGTGAAGGTCGTCGGCCACGACGAACGGGACGGTCGCGGACGACCGACCGAACAGGTCGCCGTCGATCGTGCTGCCCTGCGAGCCCTCGGCATCGACCTCGCGCACGGAGCCGCGCGCGTGGTCGCCCTCAACACTTTCGGCGAGGTGCTCGCGAGCCGGCAGGCCGAGCACGAGGGAAGTCCGGGGGCGCGGCGTCGCCACGAGCTCGTCGAGCGACTTCTCGGCGAACTCGACCTCTCTTCGGCGACGCCCGCCCTGCGGGGAATCGGTCTGGGGATCTCCGGTCCCGCTGCGCTCACGCGGCCCGAGCGCGCACCGTGGAGCGGACTCGTCGAGACGCTGCAAGCCCGCTTCGCCGCCCCGGTCCACGTCGACAACACCACGCGCTTCGCGGCCTTCGCCGAGCACCTGGCTGCCGGGGACAACGGCCGCACCACCCTTCACGTGCGCTGCTATCAGGGCGTGGGCGGAGCCATCGTGCGTGATGGAGCCCTCGATCTCGGGGCCGACGGCATGGCGGGCGAGATCGGACATCTGCCGGTCGAGATGCCCGGCATGACCTGCCGCTGCGGACGCTCCGGCTGCCTCGAGACGGTCGCCTCCACCCCGGCGGTGCTCTCCGCACTGCGCAGCCACGGCATCGTCCTGCGTTCCCCGGCCGAACTGCGCGCCGTGCTCGAGGCGCGTCCCCCGCAGCTGCGGGGTGTCCTCGAGCGCGTCGCCCACGGGATCGCGCGGGCGCTCGTGCTCGCCACCACCATCGTCGATCCCGACGAGGTGATCCTCACCGGAGACCTCGTCGATGCCGACGACGCGCTCCTGGAAACGATCCGTCCGCTCGTCGCCGAGAGTGTGGGGGAGCGCTTCCCCGTCATCCCCCTCGACCGCGGGCGCCTGGACGCCTTCGCCGGCGCGACCGGCGCCGCACTCGTCGTGCTCCATCCCCGTCGGCCAGGAAAGGACCTGTTCGCATGACACGACCCGACCACACCGTCGTGGGCCCGGCATCCTCAGCAGCATCGCCTGCGCGTCACTCCGGCGGCACATCGCCCGTACCCCGCGCGGCTCGACGCCGGGCACTCGGGGCGGCGCTGGCCGCCTCGATCTCCGGCCTCATGTTCGGCTGGGATGCGATGGCGCTGAACGTCGTCAAGAACGCGCTCGCCTTCCACACCGGCGCGAGCACCGGTCTGCTCGGCTTCGCTGTCGCCTTCGGGGTGCTCACCGCCGTGCTCGGCGCGTTCCTCGCCGGACGCCTCTCGGACCGCATCGGCCGACGCGCCATCATGATCGTGGCCGCGGTCCTGTTCATCATCTCCTCCGTCGGCACCGCCTTCGTCGGCGACTCGATGACCCTGTTCCTGGTCTGGAGGGTCTTCTCCGGCATGGCCATGGGGGCGGCGATGACGATCGCCCCGGCCTACGTCTCCGAGACCTCGCCCGCTTCCATGCGTGGCATGCTCGTCTCTCTGCGTCAGTTCCTGCTGATCATCGGACTGTTCGTCTGCGGCCTGCTGGGCGATGCGATGCTCGCGGCTGCTCCGCCCGCCACCGGTGACGCCCCGCTGTCGACCTCGCGGCTGGGCCTGGCGGGCGTGCAGCTCGAGGTGTGGCAGTGGGCGTTCCTCTCGGTCGCCGTCGGCGGTGTCGTCTACCTCGTGGCGTCGCTGCTGGTCCCCGAGTCCCCGCGCTTCCTGATCGCCCGCGGTCGCGTCACCGAGGCGCGGGCCGTGCTGGTCCGCACGATCGGGGAGGACGCCGTCGACCAGCGCGTCGAGGAGATCACCCGATCCCTCACCGTGCACCGCAGCGGTGGCTTCCGGGCGCTGCTCGTCCCCGGCAGCTCACGACTGCAGCGCATCGTCTGGGTCGGTATCGGCCTGGCCGCGCTGCAGCAGCTGGTGGGCATCAACGCGATCTTCTACTACGCCACCACGATCTTCTCGACCATCGGCTTCGACGAGCAGGACTCCCTGCAGCAGACCCTCGTGCTCACCGCCGTGAAGATCGCCGCCATCGTCACCGGCATGCTGCTGGTGGACCGGGTGGGCAGGCGTCCGCTGCTGCTGTGGGGCTCGATCTCGATGTTCGCTGCGCTCGTGGTGACGGCCGTGGTCATGCTGAGTGCGGACCGCGTGCCCCAGCCCGGCGGCGGTACGGCCCCGGACCTCGCCTCCTCTCCCATCGGCGCGACGCTCGCCCTGGTCGCCCTGTGCCTGTACGTGTTCGCCTACGCGGGCACCTGGGGTCCGATCATGTGGGTGCTGATCGGGGAGATGTTCCCCAACCGCATGCGCGGCGCGGCGACCTCCGTCGCCGGCGGCGTCGAATGGGCCTCGAACTTCGCCGTCACCCTCACCTTCCCGGTCCTGGCCGCCTGGTCGATCGGCACCACCTACGCCCTCTACGCAGTCGTGGCCCTCGCCTCGATCCTGTTCGTGCTGCGATGCGTCCCCGAGACCAAGAACCTCGAGCTCGAGCAGATGGACCAGTTCGCCGACACCACCCCGAAAGGCACCCGCCCATGACCGACGCGCCCCGCCGCAGCATCCTCATGCTGATGACCGACCAGCATCGCGTCGACACCCTGGGCTGCTACGGCAGCCCGATCTGTCGCACGCCGAACCTCGATGCGCTCGCTGCGAGCGGCACCCGCTTCGAGAACTGGTTCACGCCCACGGCGATCTGCACGCCAGCGCGGGCGTCCCTGTTCACCGGGGCCGCCCCCTTCCGCCACAAGCTGCTGGCAAACCATGAGCGCAACGTCGGCTACATCGAAGATCTGCCCGAGGACCAGTGGACCGTGCCCGAGGACCTTCGGGCTCACGGGTACGAGTGCGGCCTCGTCGGCAAGTGGCACGTGGGGGAGGAGCGCACCGCCGCCGACTTCGGCTTCGAGGCCGAGCACCATCCCGGCTGGCACAACGCCGTGGACCACCCGGACTACCTCACCTGGCTCGCCGAGCGCGGGCACCCGCCGTACTCGATCAGCGACCGGATCCGCGGCACTTTCCCCAACGGCGAGGTCGGCAACCTCATGGCCGCGCGACTGCAGCAGCCCGTCGAGGCGACCTTCGAGCACTACCTGGCCGATCGCACCATCGAGATGCTCACGCGGTACGCCGAGGGTGCCAGCAGCGGCGAGACCCCGTTCTTCGTGGTCTCGAGCTTCTCGGGCCCGCACCTGCCCTACGTGGTGCCCGACGAGTACTTCGACCTGTACGACCCGGCCGACGTCGAGCTGCCCCGATCAGTGGCCGAGGACTTCGCCGACAAGCCGCCCGTGCAGCAGAACTACTCGCGCCACTGGGCCTTCGACACCCTCACGGAGGAGGAGTCCCGCAAGCTCATCGCCGTGTACTGGGGGTACGTGACGATGATCGACCGGGAGTTCGGGCGGATCCTCGCCGCGCTCGACGAGCTCGGACTCACGGACACCACCGCCGTCGCCTTCAGCTCCGACCACGGGGAGTTCACGGGTGCCCACCGCCTGCACGACAAGGGACCGGCGATGTACGACGACATCTACCGCACCGGTGGGATCCTGCGCGTTCCCGGCTGCCCGTCCCAGGTGCGGGGGGAGTTCGTGAGCCTGCTGGACCTGCCCGCGACCTTCCTGGACCTCGCCGGCCGACCGACGGACCCTGCCATCGACTCGCGGTCCCTGTTGCCGATCGTGCGTGGTGAGCATCCGCAGTGGGACGAGAAGGTGCTGTGCGAGTTCCACGGCCACCACTTCCCGATCGCCCAGCGGATGCTGCGCGGTTCCCGGTACAAACTGGTGGTCAACCCCGAGTCCCGCAACGAGTTCTACGACCTGGTCGAGGACCCCGACGAGCTCACCAATCGTTTCGAGGACCCGCTGCTCGAGCAGCCCCGCCGCGGTATGCTCGCTGATCTCTACGAGCGTCTGCGCGAGCGCGGGGACAACTTCTACCACTGGATGAGCTCGATGGACGCAGTCGGGCACCTCGACCACGACCCGACCATGTCAGGGCTCGACGAGTCGAGCTATCGGGCGGGCTGACCAGCGGCTCCGGGTCCACCCGATCGGGTCCCGGTCAGGCGTAGGAGCGCTGGTCGACCCCGGTGACCGTGGTCAGCAGGAACGCCGTGTCCTCCAGGGCGAGGACGGCGTGACGCTCGTGGGTGAGTGCCCAGAGCTCTCCGGCGCCGACCTCGCCCTGCACCTCGCCGTCGAGCTCGACGCGGAGGCGGCCGCTCAGGACCTGGATGCTCGCCGCGGGTGGGGAGTTGTGCGCCGACAGGCAGGCCCCGCGCACCAGCGCGATCACGCTCTGGCGCAGCTCGCCGTCGTGGACGACGAGCTCGGCGCTGCGCCCTCGCTCGTCCCGTCGGGCGGCCTCCAGATGGTTCCGGGACAGGGCGTCGAGGTCGACCATCTCGTCTCCTTCCGCGGCGTCGCGCGCCGTGGGGCGTCGGCTTCCTCCAGCCTACGGCCACGGGAGCGCGCGCACCTGTCGATCGGCGAGGAGCACACCCCACCGATCAAGACCGTGCGCCGCTTGCGGTCCGGCCCTGTCGGCGCCCGTGTCCTCCGCTCCGGTGCTCTCGAGCGCACGGATGTCGGCGTCCACACATAGGGTCGTCGGCATGAAGATCCTGCACACCTCGGACTGGCACCTGGGGCGCACCCTGCACGGCGAGGACCTGCACCATCACCAGGTCGCCTTCCACGACTGGCTCGTGGACCTGGTGCGGGAGCGCGAGGTGGACGTGGTCGTCATCCCCGGCGACGTGTACGACCGCGCCGTGCCGCCCACCGACTCGGTGAAGCTGCTCGGGCGCACCCTCGCGCGTCTCGCCGAGACGGCGACCGTGGTCCTCACCCCCGGTAACCACGATTCGGCGGACCGCCTGGGCTTCGGCCGCGAGCTGATGCGTGCGGGCGTCCACCTGCTCACCGACATGCCGGCGCTGGATCACCCGGTCGTCGTCGAGGACTCCCACGGCGAGGTGCTGTTCTTCGGACTGCCCTACCTCGAGCCCGACCTCGCCCGTCACAAACTGAAGAAGGAGGGGGAGGAGCCCCTCGCCCGCAGCCACGAGGCGGTGACCCGCGCGGCCCTGGACCGCGTGCGCGAGCGCGCCGCCCAGCACCCGGGCGCGCGCACCGTCGTGCTCGCCCACACCTTCGTCAGCGGCGGCGACTCCAGCGACTCGGAGCGCGACCTCTCCGTGGGTGGTGTCGACTCGGTGCCCACCGGCGTGCTGGGCGGGATCGACTACCTCGCACTCGGCCACCTCCACGGCTGCCAGGACCTCTCGGCCACGGTGGGCGGACCCGCCTGGTACTCCGGCTCCCCGCTGGCCTTCTCCTTCTCCGAGAAGGGCCACCGCAAGTCCGTGCTGCTCGTGGACCTCGCCGCCGAGGGCGACGTGCAGGTCGAGCGCATCGAGACCCCCGTTCCGAGGCGTCTGACCGAGCTGCGCGGCACCCTCGAGGAGATCCTCGCGCAGGCCCCCGAGCACAGCGAGGACTACCTCAAGGCGATCGTCACCGACACCGCCCGGCCCGCCCACCTGCAGGAGCAGCTGCACGCTGCCTATCCGCACCTGCTGCTGACCTCCTACGAACCCGTCGGCCGCAGCGGCAGCGACCTCGCACCCGAGGTGCGCCGCGAGGCAGACCCCCTCGAGGTCATGGACGACTTCCTGGGCTATGTCACCGGCGGCGACCCCACGACCGCCGAGCACGAGGTCATGGACGAGGCCTACACGAGCGTGCGCACCCGCCGGCAGGAGGCCTCGTGAAGCTCCACCACCTGCACCTGCGCGGGATCGGGCCCTTCGGCGGCGATGTCGACATCGACTTCACCGCGCTCGGCGCGAGCGGGATGTTCCTGCTCGAAGGGCCGACGGGCTCGGGCAAGTCCACCATCCTCGACGCGATCGTCTTCGCGCTCTATGGGAACGTGGCCGGCAGCAGCGCGAGCGGCGAGCGGATCCGCTCCCAGTTCGCCTCGCCGACCACCGCGAGCGTCATCGACCTGGCCTTCGAGACCGGATCGGGCATCTACCGGGTGCGCCGCGAACCCGAGTACGCGCGGGCCAAGAAACGCGGCAGCGGCACCACGAAGCAGCAGGCCAAGGCGCTGCTGTGGCGGATCGGTTCGCCCGAGCTGCTGCCCGTCGTGATCGCCGAGATGGCCGAGGGCGCGAGCGGGGCGACGAACGAGGGCACGGCCGCCGCCGGCGCCGCCGAGCCGATCGCGACCCGTCTCGACGAGGTGGGTCGCGAGATCCAGCAGGCCGTGGGGCTGACCCGCGAGCAGTTCACGCAGACGGTGCTGCTGCCCCAGAACGAGTTCGCGCGGTTCCTGCGCGCCGGGTCCGGTGAACGCCAGCAGGTCCTCCAGCGCGTGTTCGGCACCGAGGTCTTCCAGGACGTCGAGAAGCAGCTCGAGGAGATGCGCAAGCAGGCCCGGCGCGAGGTCGAGGCGGCCCGCGGCACCCTGAACCGCTCCCTGGCCCGGCTCGTGGAGGCCAGGGTCATCGAGGGCGAGGACCTCGCCACGCTCGAGGGGCATGCGGATGCCCTGCGACTCGAGGACCTCGACGAGGCTGCTGGCCAGCATCACGCCAGTGCCGCCGAGGCTTCCGAGCGGGCGGCTCAGGACCGCGAGGCCGCCACCGCGTCCGAGGCCGCCGCGCAGGCGCAGGCCGAGGAGGCCACCGCGACTCTGCGGCGCATCGATCGCCGTCGCGAGCTCGACACCCTGCGCGCCCGCCTCGACGCCGGCTCCCGGGAGATCGGTGCTGCCCGTCGGCAGCTCGCACGGGACGAGGCCGCACGACCCGTCGCCGACCTGCTGCGGCGACGCGACGAGGCCGCCACTCGCTCCCACTCCCTCGAGAACGCGCTGACCGAGCGCACCACCGAGACCCGTCGCGACCATCCCGAGATCGCCGACCTGCTGGGCACCGAGGATGCTCCCGGTGCGCTCGCCGCGGCCTCCGACGAAGCCACGGGCGCCGCGGGCTCCCTCGAGGACCTCTTGACCCTCGAGGGAGCGCTCGGCGCACGCAGCGAGGAGCTCGCCTCCCGCGAGCGGCGGATCACCGAGGCGGCGCAGGCCCTCGCCCGGCTCGACGAGCAGATTGACACCCGGCCCGGCGCGAAGCAGGAGCTCACCGCCTCCCGCGACGACGCCCGCACCCGTGCCGCAGCGCTCGCCGACGCCCGCCTCGCCGAGCGCGCCGCCGAGCAGCGCCTCCAGGCCGCTCGCAAGGTCGAGGCCCAGCAGAGCGCGCTGGAGACGGCGAGGACCACCGAGACGCAGACGCTCACGGCCGCCCAGCTCGCCGCCGAGACCGAGAGCGACCTGCGTCGACGCCGGTTCGCCGGGATCGCCGCCGAGCTCGCCCACGATCTGCCGGCCGGCGATCCCTGCCCGGTGTGCGGATCGACCGACCACCCGCACCGTGCCACCGCCACGAAGGACGCCGTGGACGCCGAGCAGGTCGAGGCCGCCGAGAAGGACCGGAAGACCGCCGAATCCGCCCACTCCGACGCCGCGCAGAAGCGAGCCCTGCACGAGAGCGAGCTGCAGACGCTGCGGGAGCAGGCGGGCGACCTCGAGGTCCCCGCGGCGACCACCGCCGTCGAGGAGGCGAGGACGGCGACCCGGAGCGCCGCCGAGGCCCAGGACGAGGTCCAGCGGCTCGAGCAGGCGATCGCCCGCCACGACGAGGACACCGCCGCTCTCACCGAACGCCGGGCCGCGGACGCCCTCGCGCTCGAACGCGAGCGCACCACCGCGAAGGAGGCGTCGGCCGCCCTCGATACCGACCGCGCACGCGTCGCCGAGGCCCGGGGCGAGTCCGCGTCCATCGCCGAACGCCGGCAGCACCACGTCACCCGCGCCCGCGCCGCGACCGCGCTGCGGGAAGCCCTGCGCAGCGCCACCGACCAGGCGGCGCGCGCGAGCGAGCTCGCCGAGGAGACCGAGCAGGCGCGCCGACGGGCGGACGCTCAGCTGCGGGAATCGACGGCTCACGGGCAGGACGGCTCCGTGACCGGCGCCGTCGGGGGCGACAGCGTTGCCGTCGGGACCGCCGCTGATGCCGCCGGACCTGACGGCGACCTCGAAGGACTCGCCACCGACGTGGCCGTGCGCGAGAGCGTCCTGCCCGACGAGCGTCGCCGTGCGCTCTCCCGCACCCTCGAGCAGCGGGCGATCGAGGAGTCCCGCCTGGCCGACGGCCTCGCCGAGGAGGGCATCGCCGATGCGGAGGAGAGCGACGAGGCCCGCGAGAGCGCCGAGGCCGCAGCCCGCGCCGCCCGGGAGCAGCTCACCGCCGCCCAGCAGAGCGCGCGCGAGGCTGCGACCCTCGCCGCGCGCGCCTCGGCCGTCGCCGAGCGGGTGGGCCAGGCGCGCACCGCCCTGCAGGGTGCGATGCGTGAGGTCCGCGGCGTGAGCGAGCGCGCCGGCGTCGTGGTGCGCGTCGCCGACCTCGCGACCGCGAACTCCGCCGACGGACGCCGCGTGCCGCTGTCGACCTACGTCCTGATGCGCCGCTTCGAGGACGTCGTCGCTGCCGCGAACGCCCGTCTGGCCCGCTTCTCCGGCACCGACCTCGAGCTGCTGCGCGACTCCGGTGCCCGCGGCGCCCGCAAGACCGGACTGGACCTGCTGGTGCTGGACCGTCGCACCGACCAGGCGCGCGTGCCGGAGACGCTGTCGGGTGGGGAGACCTTCTTCGTCTCCCTCGCGCTGGCGCTGGGACTGGCCGACATCGTCACCGGCGAGGCCGGGGGAGTGCGCATGGAGACGCTGTTCATCGACGAGGGCTTCGGGTCCCTGGACCCCGAGACCCTCGAGGCCGTGGTCTCCGAGATCGGGCACCTCGCCCAGCACGGACGCACGATCGGCATCGTCAGCCACGTCGGCGACCTGAAGTCGCAGGTCTCCGAGCAGATCCACGTGCGCCGCGGGTCCGACGGTCGCTCCCACGCGACCGTGACCGCCTGACGGGGCCCGGCACGGCGTCGAGGGTCAGCGGCGCCTCGGAGCGCCCGATGGTCGAGCATCGGAGCATCGGAGCATCGGAGCATCGGAGCATCGGAGCATCGGAGCATCGGGTGCGCGTTCGTGCCCGATTGCTGCAAAACCATTCACGAATGAGCGTGTGCGCGGTAGCGTCCTTCGGTGACCGGGGTCACGGCTCTGTGCTCCGGTGACCTCCCGATCCCCAGGAACAGCCCCATGATCAGCAGATCTCTTGCGAGGTCGATCCTGTCCGCCACGGTTGCCGGACTCGTGATCGCCTCGCCCGCCCTCGCCACGGCAGCGCAGGCTCCGAGCGTCCTGCCGGCCGGGAAGCCCGTGGCCACCGACTCGTCGGACGTCAGCATCGACGTCGGCGACGTGCACGACTACCCCTACCCCGACGACACCCCGGCAGCGATGTTCCTGGACCCCGACGGGAACTTCCACGCCCAGTCCGCCCACGCGCTGTATGCGAAGGACGACCCCCGCAAATGGTCCTTCTTCCAGGGCACCGACATCAGCGACATGACGGCCGACAAGGAATTGAACGTCGCGGCGGACCCCGAGAACCCGGATCATCGCAACGACGACACCACCGTGCGTTGCGACGAGAGCCCGACAGGCGCCGAGGCCAGTGAGGACCCCACGGGCAGCTACAGCCAGAAGAACTTCTGCGACCTGGTGGGTGTGTGGGTCGATCCCGATTCCGGGAACTGGATCGGCATCGTGCACAACGAGTTCACCGGTCGTCCCTTCGGTGACGGCCTGCACTACGACTCGCTGGACTACGCGGTCTCGACCGATTCCGGGCACACCTGGGACATCAAGGACCACATCATCACCTCGCCGTACTCCACCGAGCGCGGTGACGACGAGCAGTTCCCCGAGGACACCTACAACTACGGCGACGGCGACCCGCGCCTGTTCGTCGACACCGCGTCCGGGTACTTCTACGTCTACTACGGTTCCCGCGTGATCGGGAAGCAGGGCAAGGGAGGGTCGAACGTGAACCTCTCCCACGTCGCCCGGGCCCCCATCTCGAAGAAGATGGAACCGGGATCGTGGACCAAGTTCTACGACGGCTCGTTCTCCCAGAAGGGCCTGGGTGGGAAGGAGTCGAACCTGACCCCCGTCACCGAGAAGGACTCCTCCGGATACACCGCACCCGAGGACGACTACGACCCGGCCACCCCGGGCAACACCGACGAGCAGGTGAAGGCCGGTGACCTGCCCGGCACCTCGCCGGTGTTCGTCATGAACATCAGTTACGACGCGCAGCTCGGCCAGTACATCGGCCAGCCCGAGGGAGCGACCCGGCCCGGCCCGCAGGAGTACTACGCCACCGATGACCTCAGCAGCCAGAAGTGGCACCTGATCGGCACCGGCGACGAGCAGGACTGGGAGTCGTGGTACCGCTGGCTCGTCGACTCGAATTCCCTGACCAGCGGGAACATCGTCGGCAAGGACTTCCGCTCCTACTGCTCGATCGCGTGCGCCGACGACTCCGACGGCCAGTACTTCGACGTCAGCATCGACAGTGAGAACGAGGCAGCGACCGAGGCGCAGAACCTGTTCTCGACCAAGGCCTCGTACACGATCTCCACCGGTCGGCACACGGCGCTGGGTCAGCCCAAGAAGGGCAAGGCCAAGGTCGTGGGCACCGCGGAGCGCACGGATGCCGGAGCGTCGTGGAAGATCGCGTCCACCGGCGACGGCGCCTACACGGTGACCAACACCCGCAGCGGGAAGCTGCTGGGCGTCGACTCCACCAAGACCGCCCAGCGCGCCTGGGGCACGAAGGTCCGCGCCACCGAGGCGGCGGGGGAGAGGCACGGCAAGCGCCACGATGCATCCGTCGGCCAGCAGTGGTGGGTCGTGCGCGACACCGATGCTGCCACCGGCGATCGCACCGGCAGCTACCACCTGGTCAACCGTTACAGCGGCCTCGTCCTGGACCTCGGTGCGAACGTCACCTCGGCGACCACCGACGCCGCCGACTACAGCGGCAGCGCCTCCGTGGCCGACGAGGGCCAGTCGCTCGGCATCTCCCGCGTGCGGGGGTGACGGGTGAGCGGGCGTCGGTCGTCCGGGTAGGCCTCGGCCGGGTGGCCGTCGGCCAGGTGGGCTGGCACCCACAGCCGTCTATAGGAGAGTTCCGAGCCAAATCCGACCGGTTTTGGCTCGGAACGCTCCTATAGAGCGCGTCTTGGCTCGCCCGGCCCGGCCCGGCCCGGCCCGGCCCCGCCCGGCCCTGCCCCGCCCTGCGCCGCCCCGCCCGCCGTGCCCCTCCGGCGTGACGTGTCCGGCGCGTGCACGCTTCGGCCCGCCTCCGCCCGGCCCGGAGTTCTAGACTCCTCGGACGCGCGGATTCCCGATACGCGCCACCGCAGGAAGGACTCCCATGCCCAGCACGCCCCCGGCAGGTTCCCGGATCATCGGCACCGGTCATTACCGGCCCGAGCGGATCATGACGAACCACGACCTCGAGCAGTTGGTCGAGACCAGTGACGAGTGGATCCGACAGCGCACGGGCATCGAGGAGCGCCACATCGCCGCCGAGGACCAGGACGTCGCGGACCTCGCCGCCGAGGCCGGTCGCGCCGCGATCGCCGACGCCGGCGTCGACGCCTCCGAGATCACCCAGGTGATCGTCGCGACCTGCTCGAACGAGGAGCGCTCGCCGAGCGCCGCGGGGCGCACCGCGCAGCTGCTGGGGCTGAACAATCCTGCGGCCTTCGACGTCTCCGCCGCGTGCTCGGGCTTCGAGCACGCGCTCGCGGTCGCCGACATGTCGATCTGCGCCGGCGCCTCCGCCACCACGCTCGTGATCGGCGCCGAGAAGCTCTCCGCCGTCACCGACTACAGCGACCGCACGACCTGCGTCCTGACCGCCGACGGCGCCGGAGCGATGGTGCTGGTGCCGAACGACGAGCCGACGATCTCGCCCGTGCAGTGGGGGACCGTCACCGACCTCGCCGACGCCGTCACCATCGGCCCGCCCAGCGGCTGCTTCTCCCAGCAGGGTCGACAGGTCCTCGGCTGGGCGCTGCGCGAGGCACCCAAGCTGTGCGCTCGCACCGTCGAGGCCGCCGGTCTCACCATGGCCGACATCGACGTGTTCGTGCCCCACCAGGCGAACCTGCGGATGATCGAGCCGCTCGCTGCCTCCCTGGACCTGCGCGAGGACGCGGTCGTGGCCGACGACATCATCACCTCGGGCAACACCTCGGCCGCGACGATCCCGCTCGCGATCTCCCGCCTGCGCGAGGCCGGGCGCATCCCCGCCGGCGCGACCGCTCTGCTGGTCGGCTTCGGCGGCGGCTTCTCCTGGGCCGGGCAGGTCGTCCGCCTGCCCTGAGCTCGCCTGCCCTGACGTCGCTGCCCGGGCGCTGCCCGCCCCGGCGATCCGCCCGTCCCACCGCTCACGCCCCGGAGGTCCCGTGGATTCCCTGACAGTGCAGATCATCGTCACGGTGGTGGTGGCCATCGCCTACGCCGCGGGGCTCACGGGCATCGTGCTGCCGATCCTGCCCGGTTCGATCACGATCCTGATCGCCTCGCTGGTGTGGGCGATCGTGCTGGGCGGATGGACCTGGCTCGCCTTCGCTCTCATCGCCGTGCTCTGCATCGTGGGGATGATCTGCAGCTACGTGATGACGGGCCGGCGGCTCAAACAGCACGAGGTCCCCACCTGGCCGATCGTGGTGGGCGTGCTCGCGGGCATCGTCGGCATCTTCGTGATCCCGTTCCTGGGGCTGCCGATCGGCTTCGTCATCGGCCTCTACGGCTCCGAGTGGTACCGCCGCCGCGATCTCAAGCTCGCCTGGCAGTCCAGCTGGGTGGCGATCAAGGCCTTCGGCATCGGTGTCATGCTCGAGCTGGTGTGCGGCTTCGCCTCCACGCTGATCTTCGCGATCGCGACCACGGTGCACTTCGTGCAGCGCTGAGTCGCCGAGTGCGCCGGGTCGCTACCGGTCAGGAGGCGATGGCGCTGGCCTGCTCACCCGCGTCGGTCACGCACGCCGCCCTCCGCCGTCTCCACGGGGAACCGGCCCTCCCGTCCCCGCGGCCTCTGGGATCATGAGTCCATGCCCGATCCTGCTGCCTCGTCACCCGGAGCCATTCCACCGGTCTCCTCACGCGACACCCCGCGCTTCCGCTCGGTCGATCAGCAGCGCGCGCTCGCCGCGGCGTTCCAGGGGCAGGGGGCCGACTACGACAGGCTGCGCCCCGGGTACCCCGCGCCCGTGATCGACGGCCTGGTCGAGCAGCTGCCCGATGGCGCGCGCGATGTCGTGGACCTCGGCGCAGGCACGGGCAAGCTCTCGGTGGAGCTGGTGGCGCGCGGGCTCGGCGTGACCGCGGTCGACCCGAGCTCCTCGATGCTCGACGCGGCGCGAGCGGCAGCGGAAGGGACAGCGACGTCGTCGAGCGGCTCCTTCCACACCCGCGTCGCCTCGGCAGAGGACACCGGCCTGCCCGACGACTCCGCCGACCTGGTCACCGTCGCGCAGGCCTGGCACTGGTTCGACACCGAAGCGGCCTGCCACGAGATCGCGCGAATCCTGCGCCCCGGAGGTCTGCTCGCGCTGATCTGGAACTCCTTGGACGTGCAGATCCCCTGGGTGCACCGCTACTCACGGATCATGCACGCGGGCGACGTCTACCGTGACGACTTCACGCCACCGCTCGGCGGTCTCTTCCATCAGCGCGAACGCGTCGTCCATCGCTGGGAGGACCCTCGCACCACCCAGGAGCTCATCGATCTCGCGCGCACCCGCAGCTACGTGATCACCGCAGCGCCCGAACGGCGCGAGAAGGTGCTCTCGAATCTCGACTGGTACCTCCACGAGCACCTCGAGCACGAGCGCGGGAGCATCGTCCCATTGCCCTATCGCACCGACCTGTTCGTCGCCGCGACTGCGCCGAACGTCGAGGCCCCCGAGCCCTCCGGGCCCGAGGCATGAGCGCCCGCTCGGCCGCACGCCGCCACCGCGACGAGGTCGGCGGCATCGTCGCCGTGCACTCCGATCGGCCGGGACCGCTCGTGATCGGCCGGTTCGTCCTGGTGTGGGCGGTGTTCACGGGCCTCACCCTGATCAACCCGGCGGAAACCGCGGTGCTCGCACTCGCCCCGGCCGCAGCGTTCGCGATCATCTTCGCGCTGATCCTGCTGTACATCAGCGGGGAGCGGCTCGTGGTGTGCGAACGGGGCCTCCTGGTCGGCAGCGTCGCCCCCGGCGTGCGTCCCTACGTGGTGCGCTACGACCAGATCGTCCCGGGCAGCATCGCCCCGCTCGAGGGGTCCGGCGCTACGCCGCCGAGACCGCGACGGGAGGCTTCCCGCAGTCGACGGTCCGACGCTCGGCGTGGACCCGGCGAGGGATCCACTTCGTGGGGCCCTCCCCGAAGGAGGCACGCCGACACCGCGCCGTCCTCGCCCCTCTCCAGGACCCCCCGCCGCGCTCGATCGATGGACGTTGGGTCTGGTTCGCGGGGACGGGATCCACGGCTCCGGACCAGGTCACCGAGCAGATCGCGCGCGCCGTGAAGGGCTCTGGTGCGACCGAGCTCGCCCGTGCGACCGGCTCGGTCACGGTCCGCGAGCTCACCGGCAAGCGTGAGGACGCTGCCCGGCAGCTGCCCGGCTTCCGCTGAGGCTTCCTCTCTCCGGAAGCTCGTCCACCTGCCGCCGGCGCGGCCGCCGACTCAGCCGCCGGTGCCGCCGGTCCCGCCGCCGCTCGCGCCGTCGGCCCCGGTGATCGACATGTCGCCGACCTTCCACTGCGAGCCGTCCCAGTTCAGCTTCATCTGCATCTCGCCGCTGAAGCCGTCGACCTCCTGCGCCTGCTTCTTGGGGTCGTCGACGATCTGGGCGTCCTTCTGCGTGACCTCCACGCTCAGCGTGCCGCTGGTGGGCGGGTCACCGGCGCCGTCGAAGGACGCCGACTTCACGGTGAACTCCCCGCCGGACTGGTATCCGCCCTGCTCGTGCAGCTGCGTGGCATTGCTGAGGAACGTCGTGCACACCTCGCAGTTGGAGTCGACGACCTCGCCCCAGCCCTTCACGTCGCCCGTGGCCATCATGTAGCCGTAGGAGTCCAGCAGGTACGTGCCGACCTTCGTGGCCCCGTCCTCCGACTGGTCCGTCAGCGCGTCCTTCGGGAGCTTCGGCCCGGAGGTGGGGGAGGGGTCG
This sequence comes from Brachybacterium endophyticum, assembly GCF_003130585.1. Classification (GTDB taxonomy): domain Bacteria; phylum Actinomycetota; class Actinomycetes; order Actinomycetales; family Dermabacteraceae; genus Brachybacterium; species Brachybacterium endophyticum. Next base: position 163,485 of record NZ_QFKX01000002.1, read on the forward strand.
GGCTGCGAGGACGGGTCCACGGCCGGTCGCGTGTCCTGCTCGGCGGTCGGGCTCGCCGAGGCCGAGGGGGCGTCCTTGCCGTTGCTCTTGCCGAACACCTGCGAGAGGCCCACGGCGCCGAAGGGGATCACCAGGGCGAGTGCCACCACGGCGATGATGATCTGCTGGGTACGTCGCTTCACCGTGCCAGCGTAGAGGGGCCGCCTGGACGCGCGACAACGTGCCTGGGCTCGACCGAGTGCGGCCGATGCGCGGCCGGTGCGTGGTCGGCGCAGAACCGGTCGGACGTCGGACGAATCCGCCCAATTCGATGGACCCCGCGGTCTTTCCTCCGTAGGCTACTGGGCGCAGTCCGGGGCAGTCCGCGCACCGGATCGCCTCGATCCCGCCGAAGGACCCCTGTGACTCTGCTGCGCCTCGTCCTCTCGGCCGCCCGCCGGTACTGGATCTCGATCATCGTCGTGGTGATCTTCCAGCTGCTCGGAGTGCTGGCCAACCTCTACCTCCCCACCCTGAACGCCGACATCATCGACGACGGCGTCGCCCAGGGTGACATCCCGACCATCTGGCGTCTGGGCGCCTGGATGCTGGTCGTGACCTTCGGGAACATCCTCGCGGTGGTGATCGCGAACCATCAGGCCGCGCGCGCCTCCATGAGCGTCGGCCGCGATCTGCGCAGCCGCGTGTTCGACCAGGTCGCGACCTACTCGGCCCATGAGGTCAACGAGTTCGGGCCGGCCTCCCTGATCACCCGCTCCACGAACGACGTGCAGCAGGTCCAGATGCTCACGTTCTTCTCGCTGCAGTTCCTCGTGCAGGCGCCGATCACGGGCATCGGCGGCATCGTCCTCGCGCTGCGCGAGGAGGCGGGCCTGGCCTGGCTGATCGCGGTGATGGTGCCGCTGATGCTGGTCTCCGTGGGCCTCCTGATCGCCCGCGCCGCGCCCCTGTTCCGGGTCATGCAGGAGCGCATCGACACCATCAACCAGGTGCTACGCGAGCAGATCACCGGCATCCGCGTGCTGCGCGCCTTCACCCGCGAGGACTTCGAGCGCGAGCGCTACGAGGACGCCAACGCTCTGCTGACGGACACCAACCGCCGCGTGGGCCTGCTGATGATCCTGATCAACCCGATCATCATGTTCCTGCTGCAGGTCTCGAGCGTGCTGGTGCTGTGGTTCGCCGCCCCGCGCGTGGAGTCCGGGACCATGCAGGTCGGCTCGATCACCGCGTTCATCGCCTACCTGATCCAGATCCTGATCGCGGTGATGATGGCGACCTTCATGACGATGATGATCCCGCGCGCCATGGTCTCGGCCGAACGCATCGACGCCGTCCTGACCACCCAGACCTCCGTGACCGTCCCCGAGCACGGCATCACCGAGGTCACGGGACGCGGCGACCTCAGCGTCGAGCACGTCTCCTTCACCTACCCCGGCGCCGAGACCCCGGTGCTCTCCGACATCGACTTCACCGCCCGCGCCGGGCAGACCGTCGCGATCATCGGCGGCACCGGCTCGGGCAAGACCACCCTGCTCAGCCTCGTCCCGCGCCTGATGGACGCGAGCTCGGGCAGCGTCCGGGTCGACGGGGTCGACGTGCGCGAGCTGGATCCGCAGGTGCTGTGGGACCGCATCGGCCTGGTGCCCCAGCGGCCCTACCTGTTCTCCGGCACCGTCGCGACGAACCTGCGGTTCGGGCGGCCCGACGCGACCGACGAGGAGCTCTGGCACGCCCTCACCGTCGCCCAGGGCCGCGACTTCGTCGCCGCCATGCCCGAGGGGCTGGACTCACCGATCGCCCAGGGCGGCACGAACGTCTCCGGCGGCCAGCGCCAGCGCCTGTGCATTGCCCGCGCGCTCGTGGCCCGGCCGGAGATCTATCTGTTCGACGACTCGTTCAGCGCCCTCGACCTCACCACCGACGCGCGACTGCGTGCGGCGCTGGCCCCCGAGACCCGCGATGCGCTCGTGCTGATCGTCGCTCAGCGCGTCACCACCATCACCTCGGCCGACCTGATCCTCGTGCTCGAGCACGGGAAGGTCGTCGGCTCCGGAACCCACGCCGAGCTGCTCGAGAGCAACGAGACCTATCAGGAGATTGTCCGCTCCCAGGGCGCAGAGGAGGTGGTCGCATGAACGCCGACGACATGACGAAGCCGGACTCGACGGAGCCGGGCTCGACGGAGCCGGGCTCGACGGAGCCCGATTCGACGGAGCCGGACTCGACGACGCGTGCGAAGACCCCCGCTGCCGCAGTGGGCGACGAGGCCGGCGAGGCCGCCGAGATCAGCGCGGAGAAGGATGCCGAGCGCGGCCTGCGCCCCGGCCAGAGCGCCAAGAACTTCTGGCCCTCGGCGCTGCGCCTGATCCGCACCATCGGCCCCGAGAAGATCTACGCGATCCTCGGGATCCTGCTCGGCGTGATCGGCGTCGGCCTCGCCGTCGTCGGCCCGAAGATCCTGGGGCGGGCCACCGACATCGTGTTCTCCGGCGCGATCTCCAAGCAGCTGCCGGCCGGCGCCAGCAAGGCCCAGATCATCGAGGGATTGCGCGCCCGCGGCGAGGACACCTACGCCGATCTGCTCTCGGGCATGGACCTCACCCCCGGCCAGGGCATCGACTTCTCCGCCCTGCACGAGGTGCTGTGGTTCGTCGTCGGCATCTACGTCGTCTCCAGCCTGTTCCAGTGGCTGCAGGGCGTGATGCTGAACCGCATCATCTTCCGGATGGTCTACCGCCTGCGCCGGGAGGTCGAGGAGAAGCTGCACCGGCTGCCGCTGGCCTACTTCGACCGTCAGCGCCGCGGCGAGATCCTCTCGCGGGTCACCAACGACATCGACAACATCCAGAACACCCTCATCAACACGCTGACCGGGCTGGTCAACGCGCTGCTGATGGTCCTCGGCGTGATCGTCATGATGCTGACGTTGTCCTGGCAGCTCACCCTCATCGCGCTGTGCGTGATCCCGCTCGCCGCGCTCATCACGGGGCTGGTGGGCAAGCGCTCCCAGAAGCTGTTCCAGCAGCAGTGGGATGCCACCGGCAAGGTCAACGCCGAGGTCGAGGAGGCCTTCAGCGGCCACGAGCTGGTGAACGTCTTCGGACGTCGCCGCGAGGTCTCGCGCAGCTTCGAGGCGCGCAACGACGAGATGTACAAGGCGTCCTTCGGCGCCCAGTTCGTCTCCTCGCTGATCGGCCCGCTGATGATGTTCGCCGGGAACCTCACCTACGTCGCGATCGCGATCGTCGGCGGCCTGAAGGTGATCGGCGGGGACATGTCGCTGGGCAGCGTGCAGGCGTTCATCCAGTACTCCCGCCAGTTCACCCAGCCGCTCAGCCAGGTGGCCTCGATGGCCACCATGCTGCAGTCCGGCGTGGCCAGCGCCGAGCGGGTCTTCGAGCTGCTGGACGCCGAGGAGCAGGAGCCCGACTCCGCCCGCGACGCCGAGGGTCGGCCCGATCCGACCTCCCTGGACGCCGCCTCGCGGATCCGGGAGGGACGCGTCGAGTTCGATCACGTGCGCTTCTCCTACACGCCCGAGCGCGAGCTCATCCGCGACCTCTCCCTGGTCGCCGAGCCCGGGCACACGGTCGCGATCGTCGGGCCGACGGGCGCGGGCAAGACCACGCTGGTGAACCTGGTGATGCGCTTCTACGAGATCGACGGCGGCCGGATCACGATCGACGGCGTCGACATCCGCGACCTCACCCGCACCCAGCTGCGCGAACGCACCGGCATGGTCCTGCAGGACACCTGGCTGTTCAACGGCACGATCATGGAGAACATCCGCTACGGCCGGCTGGACGCGAGCGACGAGGAGGTCATCGAGGCCGCGAAGGCCACCCACGTCGACGACTTCGTGGGCCACCTGCCCGAGGGGTACGAGACGGTGCTGGACTCCGACGCCTCGAACGTGAGCGCGGGGGAGAAGCAGCTGCTGACCATCGCCCGCGCGTTCCTGGCGCGGCCCAGCCTGCTGATCCTGGACGAGGCCACCTCGAGCGTGGACACCCGCACCGAGGTGCTCGTGCAGAACGCGATGAACCGTCTGCGCTCGGGTCGCACCTCCTTCGTGATCGCCCACCGCCTCTCCACCATCCGCGACGCGGATCTGATCCTGGTGATGGAAGCCGGGGACATCGTCGAGCAGGGCACCCATGATCAGCTCCTCGAGCAGGGCGGTGCCTACGCCCGCCTCTACCGCTCCCAGTTCGAGGGGGCGGTGGCGGATCCCGATGCCGAGGAGGAGCAGGGTGAGCCCGTGTCCACCTCCACCGGCGGCATCGTTCCGGGGATGTGAGGGGCCGTGCGGCGGTCGTGGGACCCGCACCACACCGATTTGTTGTCATGCATAGCCGTGCATAAACTTCCATCCGTGATCCCGTCCCGCCCCCGTCGGCGCACCGTGCTGCGCTCGCTGCCGGTCGCCCTCGGTGCCGCCCTCGCGGCGCCCGCGCTGGGCGGCTGCACCCACGCCTCGGAGAGGTTGGATGCGCAGAGCAACGCGATCCCCACGATCGACCTCTCGGGCATCCGGAAGCAGGACGATCTCGCGGACCTGGTGCCGGCGGAGATCCGCGAGCGGGGCACGCTCGTCAACGGCGCGGCCCTGAACTACGCGCCGGGGGAGTTCGTGGGATCCGGCGGCGAGGCCGTCGGCTACGACATGGACATCCTGGCGGCCGTCGGCAAGGTGCTGGGACTGGACACCCACACCGAATCCGCCGTGTTCGCGCAGATCATCCCCTCGATCGGCTCCAAGTACGACGTCGGGATCTCGAGCTTCACCATCGATCCGGACCGTCTGAAGCAGGTCTCGATGGTCTCCTACTTCTCCGCCGGCATGGCCTACGCCGTCAAGAAGGGCAACCCCTACGGCATCACCCCGCCCGACCTGTGCGGCACCCGCGTGGCCCACCAGGTCGGCACCTACATGGACGACGTCGTGGCCGAGCGCGATGCGGCCTGCCGCAAGGACGGAGGCAAGGGCGTCATCGACCAGCCCTACGTGGGCAACGCCGACGCCGCGACCGCCGCCGCGGGCGGCAAGGCCGACGTGCTGATCGGCGATTCCCCGGTGGTCGCCTACGCCGTGGAGAAGTCCCACGGCACCCTCGAGCAGATCGGGGCCATCGAGGACTCCGCGCTCAACGGCATCGTGGTCTCCAAGGACCAGCCCGAGCTGGCCCGGGCCCTCCAGGGCGCCGTCCAGCACCTCATCGATTCCGGCGACCTCCACGACATCCTCGATGCCTGGGGCAACGCCTCCGGCATGATCAAGACCTCGGAAGTGGACCCGCAGTGAGCACAGCCAGCAGCGACCCCGCCCTCGCGCCCGCCCGTCGCGGCGCCGACCCGATCCCCGGTCGCATCCGCGCCAAGCGCAGCCCGCGGCCGGGCACCTGGATCAGCGCCGTCATCGTGGTGCTGCTCGTGCTGGCGCTCGCGAACTTCCTGGTCACCAACCCCGTCTTCGACTGGCCGACGGTCGCCGAGTACATCCTCGACGTCAAGGTCGTCCAGGGCGTGGGGTGGACGCTGCTGATCACCGTGCTGGCGATGATTCTCGGCACTGTCATCGCCCTGACCGCGGCGATCATGCGCCGCAGCGAGAACCCCGTGCTGCGCGGCGTCTCCTGGGCCTACATCTTCGTCTTCCGCGGCACCCCGGTGTACACCCAGCTGGTGTTCTGGGGGCTGTTCACGGTGATCGTCCCGAAGATCGCGCTCGGCATCCCGTTCGGCCCGGAGTGGTTCTCCTTCTCCACCCGTGACTACTTCCCGGCGTTCTGGGCGGCCGTTGTCGGCCTCGCCCTGAACGAGGGCGCCTACCTCGCCGAGATCATCCGCTCGGGACTGAACTCCGTGGACAAGGGGCAGAGCGAGGCCTCGAAGGCGCTGGGCATGGGCAATGGCCAGATCCTGCGGCGGATCATCATCCCGCAGGCCATGCGCGTAATCGTGCCGCCGCTGGGCAACGAGACCATCGGGATGCTCAAGACCACCTCGCTGGTCCTCGCGGTGCCCTTCACCCTGGACCTCACCTTCGCGACCAACGCGATCGCCAACAAGCTGTACGCGCCGATCCCGCTGCTGATCGTCGCGGCCCTGTGGTACCTCGCGATCACCAGCGTGCTGATGGTGGGCCAGTACTACCTCGAGCGCTACTTCGGCCGCGGCTTCGACGACCGCCCCGGCGGCGCCGGCCCCGCCAAGCGCGGGCGCCGCGCCCGCCAGGCGGCCGTGAACCGCTCCGCGACGACCCCCAAGAACTCCCTGCCGGAGGTGGAGCAGTGATGAGCCAGAGCCCCCAGGACGAGACGGTGGATCGGACGGCGGACCGGAGCAGCTCCGGGACCAACACCCACCGGGCCGACGCCCCCGCCCTCATCGAGCTGCAGGGCGTCCACAAGGCCTTCGGCGACCTGCACGTCCTCAAGGACTGCGACCTGACGGTCGAAGCGGGGGAGGTCGCCGTGCTGATCGGCCCCTCGGGCTCCGGCAAGTCCACGCTGCTGCGCTGCATCAACCAGCTCGAGGAGCCCACGGCCGGCCGGGTGCGCATCGCCGGTGTCACCCAGGGGTACGAGGAGGAGCCACTGCCCGACGGGCGCTGGCAGAAGCTCTCCCCGAAGCGGATCGCCCGTCAGCGGGCGCGGATCGGCATGGTCTTCCAGCGCTTCGACCTGTTCCCGCACATGACGGCTCTGCAGAACGTCATGGAGGCGCCCGTGCACGTGCTGGGTCGCTCCAAGGAGCAGGCACGGGAGGAGGCCCTCGCGCTGCTCCAACGGGTGGGTCTGGGCGACCGCGCCGAGCACTACCCCTCCGAGCTCTCCGGCGGCCAGCAGCAGCGGGTGGCGATCGCCCGCGCCCTGGCCATGGAGCCCGAGCTGATGCTGTTCGACGAGCCCACCTCGGCGCTGGACCCCGAGCTGGTCGCCGAGGTGCTCACGGTGCTCAAGGAGCTCGCCGAGGGCGGCATGACGATGGTCGTGGTCACCCACGAGATGGGCTTCGCGCGCGAGGTCGCCGACAAGGTCGTCTTCATGGACGACGGGCAGATCCTCGAGCAGGGCACCCCGGACCAGGTCATCGACCACCCGACGTCCGAGCGTCTGCAGGGATTCCTCGCCTCCGTGCTGTGACGGCGGCGGTGCAGGTGCTCAGACCAGCACCTGCGGAGGTGACGGGATCGCCGCGATCAGGCGCTTCGTGTACTCCGACGTCGCGTCCCCGAAGATGTCCTCGATCCGGCCGTGATCGACCACCTGACCGCGCTGCAGGACGGTGGCCGAGTCGGCGATCTGCCGGACCAGTCCGAGGTCGTGTGAGATGACCACGAGCGTGAGGTCCGGGTTCTCCGCGCGCAGCTCGAAGAGGAGATCGACGATCTGGGCCTGGACCGTCACATCGAGCGCCGAGGTCGGCTCGTCCAGCACGAGCACGCCGGGGGAGAGCACCAGGGCGCGCGCGATCGCGACCCGCTGGCGCTGACCGCCGGAGAGTCTGCCGATGCGGCGCGAGGACAGGCTCTCCGGGATCCGCACGCGCTGCAGCACGTCGGTCGCGCTCGCACGCGCCGCGGCCTTCGCCGTCCCCCGGATCCGCAGCGGCTCGGCGACCAGATCGACGAGTCTCAGTCGCGGGTCGAGCGCCGCCAGGGGGTTCTGGTACACCAGCTGCAGGGCGCCGGGATCGGGGTTCACGACGTGAGGCGTCCGCGGACGCTCGGCGTCGCCGACCCGGACGGTGCCGGCGTCGAAGGAGGTGAGTCCGGCGATGATCCTCGCCAACGTGGTCTTGCCCGACCCGGATTCGCCGACTAGTGCGTGGATCTCCCCGCGACGGACGCTCAGATCCACGCCCTCCAGCGCGGGGGAGGGACCGCCGAAGGACTTCGTGAGTCCCGAGACCGCGATCGCGGGAGAGCGGTCCTCGACGGCATCGCGGTGGGCGCGCAGCTGCTCACGGCTCGCCGCGTACCTCTCGGGCGTGAGCGACGGGACGTCGCGGAACAGCTCCCGCGTGTAGGGCGAGGACGGGGCCGCGATCACCCGATCGGACTCACCCTGCTCGACCACGACACCTCCGCGCAGCACCACGACATGGTCGCTGCGCTCGGCGGCGAGGGACAGGTCGTGGGTGATGAGCAGGACCGACAGGTCGAGCTCCTCCCGCAGCTCCTCGAGGAGGTCGAGAACCCGCTTCTGCACGGTCGCATCGAGAGCCGAGGTGGGCTCGTCCGCGATCAGCACGCTCGGGTTCCCGGCCAGGGCGCCCGCGATCAGCACCCGCTGCAGCTGGCCGCCGGAGAGCTCGTGAGGGTGGGAGCGGAGCTTGCGGTCCACGTCGGCCACGTGCACCGTCTCCAGCAGGTCCCGCGCACGGCGGCGGGCGTCCTGGGTGGAGAGGGCCTGCGCCTGACGAACGGACTCCGTGATGTGCGCGCCCACGGTCTGGAGCGGGTCGAGAGAGCCGAGCGGATCCTGCGGGACGTAGCCCAGGATCCGACCGTGCAAGGCCTGCCAGGCCCGCGCGCTCAGCCCTGAGACGTCGGTTCCGTGCAACGCGGCGCTGCCACCGAGCCAGCGGGCGTTCTCGGCCAGCAGTCCGCTGATGGCCGAGGCGATGGTGGTCTTCCCCGACCCCGATTCGCCCACCAGGGCGGTCGTTCGGCCGGCCGGCGCGGTGAACGAGACGTCGTCGATCGTGCGGGCCACGCGCCCTCGGCCCGCATATCCGATGCTGAGCCGGTCGACGGCGATGGCGGGTGGGGTGGTCACGGGAGGGAGCGGCCGGACGCCGACCTCCTCGGTGCTGACGGTGCTCAATTGCTCGTCCTCCGAATCTTCTCCCACAGGCCCTGCAGATGCGACGCCGACAGCACGGTCAGCACGATCACCACTCCCGGAGCCAGTAGCAGCCAGGGCGCCGAGAGCAGGTACTGCCGGCCCTCGGACACCTGGAGCCCCCACTCGGGGCTGGGCGGGACCGCGCCGAACCCCAGGAAGCTGAGCGAGGAGATCCAGACGATCGCGCCCCCGAACTGCAGGGGGATCAGCGAGACGACCGGCCCCACCGCATTGGGAAGGATGTGGTGGGCCAGGGTGCGCAGACGGGAGGCGCCCTGGTGCTGCGCCGCCTCCACGTACCCCGAGGAGCGCAGGGTGAGCACCCCGGATCGCGTCACCCGCGCGAAGCTGGCGATGGAGGAGATGCCCACGGCGATGGCCGCGTTCACCGCACCGAACCCGAGCGAGACGACGATGACCATCGACAGCAGGAGGCCGGGGACCGACAGCAGCACATCGATCAGCCGGCTGATGACCGAGTCCACGACCCCGCCCAGGTAGCCGGAGACCACTCCCAGGGTGAGACCCCCGGCCAGTCCGACGGCGACCGCCACGGCAGACGCGCTGAGAGAGGCCCGCGCTCCGTGGACGACGCGCGTGTAGACGTCGCGCCCCAGGTAGTCGGTCCCGAACCAGTGGGCGGTGGACGGGGCGAGCAGGCCCTGCCCATCCGCTGCTGCCAGGGGATCGGCCCGCGCGAGCAGGGACGGTGCGATCAGGGCGATCAGCAGCAGGACCAGGAAGAGGACGGCGGCGGCATCCGCTGCGCCGATCGCGGGGAGGCCGCGGCCGGTGCGCGGTGCTCTGCGCGCACCGGCGGGAGCCGAGGCACGGGTGGCGACGGTCATGGGGTCACGCTCCTTCTGCGGATGCGGATGCGGATGCGGATGCGGATGCGGATGCGGATGCGGGCTCGGGTGCGTCGGCGGCCGCACGGGCCGAGACCGGCGCGGGGGTCCGACGGGCCGGGCGCCCCGGCGGCTCCGCGATGCCGATCCGCGGGTCGATGACGGGGTAGAGCAGGTCCGTGGCGAGGTTGATCAGCGTGTACAGGCTGGAGGCCAGGAGCACCACGGCGAGCACGATGGGGCCGTCCTGCGAGCGCACCGCCTGCTCGGTCACGTAGCCGAGGCCGGCACGATTGAACACCGACTCCACGATCACCGACCCCGCGATGAGGTCCGCGATGGTCAGGGCCAGAAGGGTCAGCGCGGGGATGGACCCGTTGCGGAAGACGTGCCGGCCGACGATCGCCCCGCCGGACAGGCCGCGGGAGCGGAGCACCTTGACGAAGGGGCGGCCGCTCGCCTCGGTCAGTCCCTGGATGAGGACCTGCGTGATGGCGGGGCTGACGGAGATGCCGAGCGTGATGGCGGGGAGCACGACGGTCGATGCTCCCTCGGTCTTCAGCGCGGAGACCCAGCCCAGCTGGTAGGAGAAGATCTGCAGCAGGAACAACCCGATCAGGAAGCTGGGTGTGGCCAGCGACAGGCCGGGCACCAGCCGTGCCAGGCGACGCACGGCCTCCCAGGGCGCGAAGACGGCGAGCGTGCCGACGACGGCTGCGATCACGGCCGCGACGACCAGAGCGACCAGGGCGAGGACCACGGTGGACCCGAGTCCCTGGAGGACCAGATCGCTGACGGCACGGCCCGTGCCCAGGGAGTAACCGAGGTCGCCGTGCAGCAGTCGGCCGACGGTGATGGCGAACTGCGTGATGGCGGGCTCGTCCAGGTTGTAGTACTCGATGATGGCCCGCGCCTGATCCGGTGGGACCGGGTTCTGCGGATTGTCCAGACGGTTCTTCACCGGGTCGCCGGGCAGCGCGAAGAGGACCCAGTAGGTCAGGACGTAGGTCACCGCCACGACCAGGAGGGCCTGGAGGATCCGGGTGAGGACGTATCTGGTGCGTGCGAGCATGGTCGAGGTCCTTCCGGGGGAGGTCATGGCCGGTCGAGCCAGGTGCTGTAGAACAGCGGCCGGGCCTCGGCGCTCCAGGAGAGCCCGTTGACGTCGTTCTTCGCCGCGAAGATCTGCGAGTCCTTCAGCAGCGGGATGGTGTAGGCGTTCGCGACCACGTACTCCTGCAGGTCCGCGAGCGCCGAGGCCCGCGCGCGCTCGCCCTTCGCGGTGGCCTGGTCCGCCAGCAGCTCGTCCAGGGCAGGGTCCCCGCCCTCGATCGCGAAGTCATCGGTGCGGCTCGTCTCCCAGATCGTGCGCAGGGTCGCCCAGGGCGCCGGGTACGGCCAGCCCGAGCGCACCATCGCCACATCCGGCGCCGCGTAGGCCTCGGACACCTGCGAGTAGTCGGCGTCGCGGAGGATCAGCTGGACACCGAGCTCCTTGAGCTGGGACTGGACGAGTTGGTAGAGCGGCTTCGCGGTCGCGTCGTAGACGTCGATCACGGTCACAAGGGACAGGCGCTCGCCGTCCTTGGTGCGGTACCCCTCGTCGTCCCGCTCGTCGTACCCCGCCTCGTCGAGCAGCCCGTTCGCCGTGTCCGGGTCGAAGGCGAGCCGCTCTTCCTGGTCGACGAAGCCGACGGTGTCCTCGGTGACGACGCTCCGTGCGACCGACCAGTTGTCGGTGTAGAGGTCGGAGAGCAGGGTCTTCCGGTCGATGCCGACCTGCAGCGCCCGCCGCACCCGCACGTCCTGGAGAGCGGGGATCGACTGCCGGAGGTGCCATTGGTTGGTGGCGCCGATGCCCTGCGCGGCGAGCACCTGGAAGCCGTCCTCGTCGGCCAGGTTCCGCTCGTCGGCCGGCTGGATGTAGCGGATCGCGTCGGCCTCACCCGAGCGGAGCGTGCCCAGGCGCGTCGTATCGTCCGTCACCGCGTGCACCTCGACGCGTTCGAGGAGCGCCTCGCCCTGCTGACGCAGGCCCGGTGGTGCCCAGTCGTAGCCCGTGCGGCGGGCGAAGACGATCCGCTCGCCGTACTTCTCGCTCTCGACGACGAAGGGTCCGCTGCCGATGATCCCGGTGATCTGTTGCTGGGTTTCCAGGGGCGCGTTGATGGTCCGGTCCGCGACCAGCGAGGCACCCCAGCCGGAGAGCACGTCGAGGAAGTCGTTGTAGGGGGCGCGCAGGCGCACGGTGACCGTGGACCCCTCGCTCGTGATCGTTGTCGGACGGGGCCATTCTGTGGAGGGCTGGATCCCGTTGCGCTCGTCCCCTCGGGCCTGCCATTCCAGGTTGCGCTTCACGCTCGCGGCGTCCAGCGGCGTGTGATCGGAGTAGGTGACGCCCTCGCGGATGCGGAAGGTGTACGTCGTCGCGTCCTCGGAGACGTGCCAGCTCTCGGCGATGTAGGGCTGGATCTCACCGGTCTCCGGGTCCTTCCACACCAGGCGGTCGGTGATGTTCTCGAGGTAGGCGGAGTCCTGCCAGGTCCCGGCGGCCTGCGGCTGGGTGGATCGGCTGGACTCGGCGTCGAGGTACACCAGGGTGCCCCCGCGCACGGGACGATCCGACGCCGACGGAGCCGCGGCGCTGCTCGGATCGCTGTGGGAGGCGAGACCCCAGGTGGTCAGGCCGCCGGCCGCTGCGACGGCCGCGACGCCCCCGCCCAGCAGCCTGCGTCGTCGGATCCGACGCTCCTGGTCGTGCGCCTCGGAGAGGGCCGCCTCGAGACGCTGCGGACCGCTGTCCCACCGACGACTTCGCGATGCGGCGCCGCCGGCCGCGGCGTACCGGTCCTCATGCATGACCGGCTCCGGCTGCGGCACCGGCACCGGCTCCGGCACCTGCCCCGACTCGGGCCCGGGGGTCGTCGGCCCTGGGCGCAGGGGTCGGAGGAGCGACGTCCCCGAACTGCTCGGCGCTCTCCTCGACCCCGAGCTCGTAGGCGCCGATCAGCCGTCGACGCTGCTTCACGGGGTTGTGCGAGGCGATCGTGCGGGCGTGGCGCCAGAAGCGGTCGAAGCCGCGGGCCGAGGAGACCTGGGATGCGCCGCCGACCTCGAAGATCTCGGTGGTCAGGGTCAGCACGCGGTCGATGACTTCGCCCTGGATGCGGTAGACGTCCCGCTTGCCGCCACGGAAGTCGCCCTCCGTCGCGCTGCCCGCGCGATGTCGCTCGAGGATCTCGTCCCATTGCTGCGCCGCAGCGATCACCAGGGTGCGTGCCGTGAACGCGGCCGAGGACACGGACCCGATCGTGTCCTGGACGAGTGGGTCCTCCCGGACCTCGGTGACGTCGAGGCGACCGAACAGGCGGTGCCTGCCGCGCACGTAGGTCACGGCCTCACGGAGCGCGGACTGGCCGACGCCTGCGAGCACCGCGAGCAGCACCAGCTGGAACAGCCCCTGTCGGAGCTGGCCCCAGGCGGTGGAGCGTTCGATGCCGCGCACGTGCCGGGGGTCGACGCGGGCGTCGACGAAGTGCGTCGTGCCGGTGCCGGTGAGCTGCTGGCCGAAGCCGTCCCAGTCGTCCTCGCACGTCACGCCGTTCTGGGCGGTCGCGACGGCGACCATCACGGTCTCGCCGTCCTCGGCCTTGGCCGCGAGATCGATCCAGTCCGCGTAGATGCTGCCGGTGGTGTAGTACTTCGTGCCGTTGAGCAGGAACTGATCGCCGTCCCGGGTCAGTGTCGTCGCGACGTCGAGGGTCTCGGACTTCTCGGACTGGGCGTTGCCGATGAACTCACCGGCGACCGCGCGGGAGAACCAGCGGTCCCGCACGGCCGGGTCGGCGAAGGCGGCCGCCTCCTCCAGCAGCACGAAGTGGCCGCGGAAGACGTGGGCGAGATGGGAGTCGGCAGCGGCCAGATCGACCAGGTGCTCGAAGGTCTCCCGGAGCGACCACCCGAATCCTCCGTGCGAGATCGGGACGCGGACGCGTCCGAAGCCGAGTCGGAGGGCACGGGCCAGGAGGTCGCGAGGCAGCTCGTGCTCCGTCTCGCGCGAGCGGACGTGCTCGGCGGCATCGGCGAGCAGGGCGTCCCAGGCCTCGTGGTCGAAGGGGCGAGGATCATGGCCGGTGTCGGGCATCGGGATGCGGCACCTTTCGAGTGAGCAGGTCGTCGATTCGATCCGAGGAGCCCTGGGGGCAACCGGGATCAGCGCGGTCGCGACCACACCCCCGGATACGCGGCTGACCACCGCAGACGCCCGGGGCACCCCGTTCTGCGGGATCCGTGGACCCGTTCAACGTACGAGCGCGGGCGTTCGTCCTGTAGTTCTGTGAAGACCTGAGAACGCAGAAGACCTGGGATCGCAGATGGGAGGCGCGGGTCTCGCGAGCGAGGGTGAGGGCGCTGCGAGCCCAGGCGACGCGCCGCGAGGCGCGAGCAGCCTCAGGCGTCCCAGGCGCCGGGGGAGGAGAGCTCCTGCCAGACGGTGTGCATGTGGGAGCGGGAGCAGGCCTCCGCGGCCTCGCCGTCACCATCGGCGATCGCCGTGGCCACGCGCACGTGCTCCTCGAGGGTGCCGGGGACGGGGGTGGAGGGGGTCAGCCCCAGCCGATTGCGTCCGAGCAGGACGGACCGGATCGGACCGTCGAGCGTGGCGAGCTGCGGGTTCGCCGAGGACTCGAGCACCAGCCCATGGAAGTCGACGTCGGCCTGGAGGTACTCGTCGGAGTCGCCGAGGCCGCGTTCGCCGAGATCCACGAGGGTGTCCGCCAGTCGGCGGAGCTCCGCCTTCTGCGTCACGCTCGCGCGACGGGCGGCGAGCAGGGCTGCCATCGGTTCGGCGGCGACGCGGAGCTCGGCGAGGGCCTCCAGCTGGCTCTGGCGGAACGGCCCGCTCAGGTTCCAGTCGATCAGCCGCGGGGAGAAAGCGTCCCACTGCCGACGCGGCTGGACGGTGATGCCCACTCGTCGGCGGGACTCGACCATGCCGAGCGACTCGAGCACGCGGACGGCCTCCCGGGCGACGGTCCTGGACGCGCCGCAGTCGTCCTCGATCCCCGAGAGGGTGAGCACGGACCCCTCGGGCAGATCGCCGATCGCGATCCGACGTCCCAGATCCTCCAGGACTCCTTGATGCACACCAGCGGGCATCGCGTCTCCTTCGTCGTCGAGGGCTGCGCTGCTCCGGGCCGATGATCCCCTGCCGTGACGGAGCACGATCGTGCGCCCAGAGCGACTCGCAATGGTGCTATCTTAGCGCGCGATTAATAGTACCTTGGGGTGAGCCCGCTGATCGGGCGCCGTCGGTCGTCACCGAGCCTCGCGCCGTCGCGACACCGTCTGCTGCGCCAGTCGCGCCGCTCACGCTTCCCCTCACGCATTCAACGGAGAATCCGCATGGACAACTGGTCCCAGACCCTGGGCGCCGGGCCTCTCCTCGGCATCGCGGCGGTCGCCGTCGCGCTGATCCTGTTCCTGGTCATCAAGGTGCGGCTGCACGCCTTCCTGGTGCTGGTCCTGGTCTCGCTGCTGACCGCCCTCGCCACCGGCATCCCCACCGGCAAGCTCGTCGACGTGCTCGTGGACGGCTTCGGCTCCACGCTCGGCGAGGTCGCACTGCTGATCGGCTTCGGCGCTGTGCTGGGCAGGCTCATCGAATCCAGCGGCGGCGCCAAGGTCGTGGCCGAGGCGATGGTCGCGCGGTTCGGCGAGAAGCGCGCCGCGTTCGCCCTGGGCCTGACCTCCCTGCTGCTGGGCTTCCCGATCTTCTTCGACGCGGGACTGGTGGTGATGCTGCCGATCATCTTCGCCGTCGCCCGACGCCTGGGCGGGAAGAACCTGCTGCTGTACGGGCTGAGCGCCGCGGCGGCGTTCTCGGTCATGCACGTCTTCGTGCCGCCCCACCCGGGGCCCGTTGCGGCCAGCGATCTCTTCGGGGCGAACCTCGGCGTCGTGCTCCTGGTCGGTCTCGTCATCGCCTTCCCGGTCTGGTTCGTCTCCGGCTACCTGTGGGCCACCGTCGCCAACAAGCGCACGCCGTTGCTGGTCCCCGATCTCTTCGGCACCGACGAGGACCAGCCCGCGACCCCGCCGAAGGTGAGCACCGTGCTGGGCGTGGTCGCGCTCCCACTGGTGCTGATCCTGCTCAACACGGGCCTGGACGCCCTGGGCACTGCCGGCGTCGTCGACTCCGACGCCGTCTGGGTGCAGGGCCTGCGGCTGCTGGGCAACTCGCCCGTCGCGCTCCTGATCACCGTCCTGGTGGCGATGCTCGTGCTCGGAAAGTTCCGCGGTCAGTCCGGTTCGGCCCTCGAGAAGCTCGTGGAATCCACGTTGGGCCAGGTCGCCTCGGTCATGCTCATCACCGGCGCGGGCGGCATGTTCGGCGCGGTCCTGCAGGCCTCCGGCATCGGCGATGCGCTCGCTTCGACGCTGAACTCCTGGGGCATGCCGATCATCGTCGCCGCCTACGTCATCGCCCTCGCGCTGCGCCTGGCACAGGGGTCGGCGACCGTGGCCCTGGTGACCACCGGCGGACTGCTCTCCCCGGCAGTGATCGCCGGGGACTTCGGAGCGGTGGACACCGCCGCGATCACCCTTGCCGCCGCCGCGGGCTCGGTCTTCGCCGGACACGTCAACGACTCGGGCTTCTGGCTCGTGGGCCGACTGATGAACATGGACGTCACCACCACCCTGAAGACGTGGACCGTCCAGCAGGCCATCGAGTCCCTGGTCGGCTTCGCATTCGTGCTGGTCGTCTACGCGATCTTCTGATCGGGCGGCTCGGGGCGGCTGGGTGGGACGCGACGTCTGGCCGCCCCGGCTGGCCCCGTCTGGTCGCCGCGCCTGGCACCCGTCCGGCCACCCCGTCTGGCCACCTCGGCTAGCCACCCCTTCTATAGGAGAGTTTCGTGCCAGAACCGTCGGTTTTCGGCACGGAACTCTCCTATAGAGGGGTCGGAGGGGCCGGACTCGTGGTGTCGCGTTCCGCCCAGCTGGCCAGCCACTACCGGACGTCACCCGGCACAGTCACCCGCGCCGAGTGCCACCGCTGCCCTGTTACGGGCCCAGTCGCCCGGTCTGTGGCAGTCACCCCGTCTTTATAACAGTTCCGTGCCAAGAACGTCGGTTCTCGGCACGGAACTGTCATATAGACGGGTGCGCGAGTGCGTGGTTGCGCGGCAGGCGGGCCGGCGCGGGCAGGCGACTGCGCGGGCCGGCGGGCCGGCGTGGCCTCGCTGCCTCTACGCCCCCGGCGGGAGGATCGGCTGGGGCTCCTCCTCGCGGTGGCGTTCGCGGCTCGCGCTGGCAGCGCCCCCGATCGCGCCGACGGCGGTGACCAGGAGCATCGAGCCGATCACGTCGCTGGGGCGGTGCCACCCGTAGTGGACCAGCTCGAAGGCGACCACGCTGAGCAGGAGGGAGGCGACGACCGTGTAGACGCCGCGCATCACGTGAGGCAGCACGATCCACAGGGCCAGGGCCACCGAAGCGAAGGCGATCATGTGGCCGCTGGGGAAGGAGTTGCCCTGGCTCGTCGCGATCGCGTCGCGCTCGAGCACGAAGTCCTTGAGGACCTGACCCAGCACGTTGCAGGCCGCGAGGATCGCGAAGGCCCGCACGCCCAGCATCGCCTTGTTGCGGCGCACGGCGATCAGGACCACCACGATGCTGCACAGCATCAGCGAGGGCACCGAGACGGCCCACAGCAGCACAGGGGTCCCGTGGATCTCCAGCATCCTGAGGATGGCGAGGTCCAGGCGTTCCGTCGGCCCGTACCAGCCGGAGAGCAGATAGACCACGAAGAACATCGCGATCGAGGTCGCGGCGATCAGGGCGCGGACGATCATATGTCGCCGATCCTCCTCGAGAGGACGCGCTCGGGCACCGCCGCGCGGAAGAGCCGCGGGCGAGGTTTGCCTGTCCTGATCCTTGGTGAGCACGCCCCGATCATTGCATCGCGGCCTCGCCGTCTCGAGGGGTCGGTGGCATCTCGCACACGATCTTCTCAGTGAACACCTGCAGGTGAGAGCGTCGTAACGTTCAGCACCGACCACTTTCGTCGACAGCGGAAAGTTCACTGTCGAATGTCTCGACGGCCGTGGCGTGTTCACGCTCAACCAATGTCTCGACGGCCGTGGCGTGTTCACGCTCGACCGGTTCCGGCGACCGATGAGCACGGAGCGTCGGCCGGCCCTATCGAGCGTGAACCTCTCAGCGGCGACCGGTGCCGTCGACCGCGAACTCGTCGATCGCGGCGAGTTCGGCATCGGTGAACTCGCTGTCCTGCGCGGCCTGAACGTTCTGCTCCAGCTGACGCACGCTCGAGGCCCCCACCAGTGCGGTGCTGACCTGCCGATGCCGCAGCACCCAGGCGAGGGCCATCCTGGCAAGGCTCTGCCCGCGCCTCTCAGCGATCGCGGAGAGGCCGCGGACGCGTTCGAGGTAGGTCTCGTTCTCGGTCTGCTCGGCGCTGAGGAACGGCGAGGAGCCGCCGGCCCGGGAGTCGGCGGGCACGCCCTGGAGGTACTTGCCGGTCAGCAGGCCCTGCTGCAGCGGGGAGAAGACGGCGAGCCCGATGCCCAGGTCGGCAGCGGTCTCCAGCAGTCCGTTCTCGACGTGGCGGTTGAACATCGAGTACGACGGCTGGTGGATGAGCAGCGGCACGCCGTGGCCCTCGAGGATGCGGGCGGCCTCGCGCGTGTGCTCGGGGGAGTAGTTCGAGATCCCCGCGTACAGGGCCTTGCCCGAGCGCACGCCATGGGCGAGCGCTCCCATGGTCTCCTCGAGCGGCGTCTCGGGATCCTCACGGTGGTGGTAGAAGATGTCGACGTACTCCAGGCCCAGGCGTGCGAGGGACTGGTCCAGCGAGCTCAGCAGGTACTTGCGGGAGCCGCCGTCGCCGTAGGGGCCCTCCCACATCCCGTACCCGGCCTTGGAGGAGATCACCAGCTCGTCACGGAGACCGGAGAAGTCCTGGGCGAGGATGCGGCCCAGATTGGTCTCGGCGCTGCCGGGTGGCGGGCCGTAGTTGTTGGCGAGATCGAAGTGCGTGACGCCCAGGTCGAAGGCGCGGCGCACGATCGCGCGCAGGTCCGACAGGTCCCGCTCCTCGCCGAAGTTCTGCCAGAAGCCCAGCGAGATCGGCGGGAGCCGCAGCCCCGAATCGCCGACCCGACGGTAGGCGGTGGTCTCGTAGCGATCGGGGGAGGGATCGTACCGATCGGGGGCGGGGTCGTGCCGATCGGCAGAGGTCTCTGAGCGATCGGGGGAGGGCGAGTGGGCATCGGTGCTCATGGCACGAGCCTAGGCGAGCTCGCGCACCATCACCGCCATGCGCAGTCCGACGACCTTCAGGTCCGCCTCGTTCCCGGCGAACGGCACCGTCTCGCCGGTGGCGACGAAGCCGCGCCGCGCGTACCAGGCCTTCAGCTCCGGCCGGGACTCGAGCACCCGGATGTTCAGGCGCGCCACGCCCTCCGCCGCTCGACGTCTGGCCTGCTCCTCCATCAACGCACCGCCGACGCCGCCGGCCTGCACGGTGGGGTCGACGGCGAAGAGCCCGAGCTCGGCGCCGTCCTCGTGGAGCTCGGTGTAGCAGCAGCCGACGATGCTCTCGTCCCGCTCGGCGACCAGCAGCAGGTGCACGTCGTCCTCGATCGCCGCGCGCACGTCGGCCGCTGCGGCGCGGTCCCCGCCCACCAGGTGCTCCTCGGTGGTCCAGCCGCCCTGGGTGCGGTACGCACGGTTGACCACGGTGACGATCGCGTCGACGTCCGCGGGGCCGGCCTCGCGGATCGCCGGTGCGGTTCGCGGGGAGGCGTCGGGGGCGGTCACGGGATGAGGTCCTCTCGGCGCAGGGCGTGCAGAAGGGCATGGCCGTTGGGTCCCTGCACCCAGACCACGTCGGAGTCGGCCGGCAGATCGGGATGGCGCCGGGCGCGCAGGCCGCTCGAGAGCACCTGTTCGCTCTCGGTGAGCTCGCGGATCGCGACCGCGGCGACGTTCTGCGGGTGGGAACGGGCGAAGGCCGCGTAGATCGCGGGATCGTGCTGGCCGTCGTCCCCGATCAACAGCCACTTCGTGTCGGGGAACTCCCGCGCCAGCTGCTCCAGGGTGCGTTCCTTGTGCTCCCGGCCGGAGCGGAAGAAGCCGGTGTTCGTCGGCCCCCAGTCGGTCAGCAGCAGCGGTCCGTCGGGGTAGCCGTTCTTGTACAGGAAGCGCTGCAGCACCGGGAACACGTTCCAGGCGCCGGTGGAGAGGTAGACGAACGGGGCCGACGGACTGCTCCGGGCGACGTGCTGGTAGAGGTTCGCCATCCCGGGCACGGCGCGCCGGGAGGTCTGCGGTATGACGAAGGCGTTCCAGAACGCCAGCAGCGGACGCGGCAGCCAGGTGACGACGACCGTGTCGTCGATGTCGCTGACGATGCCGAAGTCGCCCTCGGTGCTGTGCACGTGCACCTCGGCGGTGACGACGTTCTCCGAGGTGGTCGAGATCCGCGCGATGTGCACGCCGGGCTCGAGATCCGCCTCGAGCTGCACGTCCAGCAGCCCCGAACGGTCGGAGCGGGCGAGGAAGACGGAGTCACCCAGCTCGATGCGCACGTCTCGGTGGGGTGCGACCTGGGAGAGGAAGCTGCGCCATCCGCGCACGGCCATCGAGCGCATGTCCCAGACCGGCTGGTCATGGTAGTCCGACGGGGCGGTGGGGCGTGCCCACAGCACGCGCGCGATCACGCGGACCCGGCCGGGGGTGCCGAAGCCCGTGAACGGCTTGATCCGCAGCACCCACCCGAAGGTGTCCAGGAGGCCGGCGACCGCGGCATTCTTGACGTCCTCGATCCTCGCGGACCAGTGGGGCTGCAGAGCCGCGGACTCCGGCTGCACGCGGGTCACACGCTGCGCGACATCTTGATCCAGGAGGAGCGAGGATCGTCCGCCTCGACCTCCCAGCGGTCGCCGGTGTCGGCGAAGCCGAGAGCCTCGTAGGTCTTGCGGGCGCTGGTGTTCTCGGGGCCGACGTACAGGGTGACGGTGTCGGCGCCGTCCTCGTTGGCCCACGAGCAGACGGCCTCGGCGAGCTTCTGGGCGATGCCGCTCTTGCGCGCATTGGGCGTCACCCACATGGCCTGGAGCTCGCGCTCGTTGTCCGGGGAGTCGGCCTCGTGGCGGCTGGCGACGACGGCAACGGGCTGCTCGTTCTCGAGGGCCAGGAACCAGGCCGCATCCTGCACACGGGTCGTCCAGGCGTCGTCGTCGTAGGTGCTCTCCCGCTCCCACGACTGCCCGAAGGCGTCGGGGTCGGTCGAGAGCGAACGCAGCCGGATCTCGCGGACGAGTGACCAGTCGTCCTCGCGTGCACGGATGATGTCGACCATGGTCTCCTCCGGTTCGTTCGGGTTGGCGTCGGGACGAGCGGCCCCGCGCTCACCCGCTGTCGATTCTACCTGGGAGAGGTCATCGAGCAGTACGGTCGCCGCCCCGAGGTCGGTCCCACCTTGCCATATCCAGGTGTGGCCGCGCAGGGTTCCCCGGACTGTCACAATGGCGCCGTGCCCGATTTCCGCGTTCTGACCGTCTGCACGGGGAACATGTGTCGTTCCCCCGCGGCGGCCGTCATCCTGCGTCAGGGCCTGAACCAGGCCGGGCTGGGGGAGCGGATCGAGGTCGGGTCGGCCGGCACCAGCTGGGACTCCGAGGGCATGCCGATGGACGATCGCACCGTGAAAGCGCTGGTGCGCGCGGGATACGAGAAGCCCTTCGAGCACACCGCCCGCACCGTCCACCAGTCCGAGCTGGTGACCTGGGACCTGGTGCTCGCGATGACGGCGGAGCACGCCGCGACCATCCGCCGCAAGGTCGATCAGATCGCCGACGAGGATGCGCATCCGGACGTGCTGCTGTGGCGCCAGTTCGATCCCGTCGTCCCCGCGAACGCGCGCGAGGAGGAGATGGCGGTGCCGGACCCCTGGTACGAGGGCCAGAAGGCCTTCGATCGCACGGTGCTGGCGATGATCCGCTCGATGCCCTCGCTCGTGGTCTACCTCAAGACGCAGCTGGCCTCCGTGGACCGCGCCGCAGCGCGACTGCAGGGAACCGCCGGCACGGTCTGACGGCGGGATGCTGACCGGGTGACGGCGTCACCCTCGGCCCGTCGGGCCTCGACCGATCGAGACTCGTCCGCTGCCTCAGTGGCGACGGTGGAAGATCTGCTTGAGCCCGGCGGCGCGGTGGGTGCCGCGGCGGCCCAGCCAGGAGGCGGCCGTGAACCCGGCCGCGGTCAGGAAGGCGACGCCCAGGGTCACGATGAACACCTGGCGGATGCGGCCCATGGCGCTGGAGTCCTCACCGCCGATGGAGCTGAACAGCTTGACCAGCGGGCCGCCGCCATCATCCGCGGTGGTCACCGTGGTGGGGCCGCTCGAGGTGTTGTCGTCCTCGATGGTCGCCGCCGCCTGCGTGGCGTCGTCCGAACTCGTCGTCGGCTGGTCCGAGGTCTGCTGGGGCTTCTCGGAGGTCTTCTCCTCCGTCGGCTCCTTCGACTTCTCCTCGGGCTGCTTCGTGGGCTCGTCCGACGTCTCGTGGGCCTTCGTCTCCTCGTCGTCCTGCGGCGAGCCGAGCTCGATCTCGTCAGAGCGATCGTCCGACGTCGGGGACGACGGCACCTCGGAGGTGTTCGAGGGGCTCTCGGACCCCCCGTCCGACGGGGTGGCCGAGGACGAGGAGCTGCTGGACGACGACGACTCCGAGGTCGACGGGCTGCTCGCGTCCTCCGGGGGCACGCGGCCCGTGTCTGACGGTGAGCCCGTGCCGCCACCTTCGCCACCGCCGTCACTGGGGTCGGTTGCGGTCGGGGGCTCGGAGTCGTCGTCTCCGGGTGTGGTCGGCGATGGGGTCTCGGGCTCGTCGCCGTCGGGACTGGTGACCTCGAACGTCGTGGTCACGGGCTTCGAAGTAGCGCCGCTTCCTGAGGTGGCAGTGACTCGGTAGTTACCTTTCGTCGCATCCGCATCAGTTCGGAACTTCGCGGAGAACGAGCCCTTCGAGCTCGGGCTCTCAGATGCCGTCTTGAGCACGGCGCCCTGTGGGTTCTCCAACTTGACCGCGACCTTCACCCCGGCAGGGAAGTGGCTTCCCTCGACCTCCACGGGATTTCCGGCAACGAGAGGATCGTCGGAGTTGAGCGAAAGGGTGGGGCGATCGGTAGGAGTTCCGTCGGACGGAGACTCACTCGTCGGCGGCGTGTCACTCGAAGTCTTCGGAGGTGTATTGCTCGAAGGCGTGCCAGTGCCCGGCGAAGAACTTTCGCTTTGTTGAGGATCGTTACCCCCCGACGTGGCCTCAGGCTCGACCTTCGGAGGCTTCTCCGGGCCGTTCGACTTCCGTTGAGTCGTCTCACTCAGCCCGTCGCTCTGCTCCTGCGTCGGGGCCTTCTCCTCGGCAGTGGACCCCGCGTCCGAGGAGCTGTTGTCACTCGCCTCGGCGACCGCCTGGGTCGTCGGGGTGCTCGAGGCTGTGTCCGCGATGGCGGGGGAGAGGCCCACGCCGAGCGCAGCGAGCGCGATCACGGACGCGGCGCGCAGGTGCATGCGGCCCGCGCGGGCGTCACGTCCAGTGCGTACGTGTGCGGTGCGTCGCATGCGCCTCCTCTCGTCGCGTCACGCTGGGCGGCTCGCCGGTCGGCGATCCGTCATCGGTCGGGGTTCCCACGTGGTGGGGTCAATGCTCTGCGGAACGATACATGGCGGGCGTTTCCCACGGGGCTTGCTTCGTCTTTGCAGGTCAGCGGTATTCGTCCTGACCTGACGAAGGGTTTGAGCGGGTTTGTGCGGGGGTTGTCCGTGGTGCCTTTGCCGAGTCGTTACTATTCCTTGGCCAACTACCACCCTGCCTTGTTCGGCCGGATCGCGCAATGACCGTGTGCATGAGCGCTCATCGCCGGGAGCGGCCTGGGAGGAGTCCTGGCATCTCCGGAGGGGCTCCGGCGTACCCCCGGCGGACGCGCCGAGCCGCAGGCCCGGGCTCGGAACGCCCGTTCGTGCGCTCACCGGCCGGACATCGGACGTCAGACTACTGGAGAGTAACCGCGACCGGCGTGTTGCCCTCGTGGAGTCCTGGGGAAGGAGGTCACGAGGCGTCACGCGTCGGCAGGACCCTCCAGCGCGCTGTCCACGACCTGCTTGGCGGCATCCTGCACCGAGGCGAGATGCTCCTCCCCGCGGAAGGACTCGGCGTAGATCTTGTAGACGTCCTCGGTGCCCGACGGGCGTGCGGCGAACCAGGCGTTCTCGGTGGAGACCTTGAGTCCGCCGATCGCGGAGCCGTCGGGTGCGTCGGTCATCTTGGCCGTGATCGACTCGCCGGCCAGCTCGGTCGCCGCGACCTCCTCGGGCGAGAGTGCCTTCAGGCGCGCCTTCTGCTCGCGATCGGCGGGGGCGTCGATGCGGGCGTAGGCGCTCGCCCCGAACTCCTCCACCAGCTCCGCGTGCAGCTGGCTGGGCGTCTTCCCGGTGACGGCGAGGATCTCCGAGGCCAGCAGCGCCAGGATGATGCCGTCCTTGTCGGTGGTCCACACCTTCCCGTCGGTGCGCAGGAACGAGGCGCCAGCGCTCTCCTCGCCGCCGAAGCCGACGGAGGAGTCGATCAGCCCGGGCACGAAGTACTTGAAGCCCACCGGGACCTCGAACAGTTCCCGTCCCAGCGACGCGGTGACCTTGTCGATCAGGGAGGAGGAGACGATCGTCTTGCCGACCTTCGCGCTCTGCGGCCAGTTCGGCCGGTTGGCGAACAGGTAGCGGATCGCGACCGCGAGGTAGTGGTTGGGGTTCATCAGTCCGCCGTCGGGCGTGACGATCCCGTGGCGGTCGGAGTCCGCGTCGTTGCCGGTGGCGATGTCGTAGCGGTCCTTGACCTCGAGCAGGGAGGCCATCGCCCACGGGCTCGAGCAGTCCATGCGGATCTTGCCGTCGCGGTCCAGGGTCATGAACGACCACTGCGGATCGACGTTCGGGTTCACGACGTCCAGGTCGAGATCGTGCATCTCGGCGATCATCGCCCAGTAGTCCACCGAGGCGCCGCCGAGCGGGTCCGCGCCGATGTGCACGCCGGCATTGCGGATCGCATCGAGGTCCACCACGCTCGGCAGGTCGTCGATGTAGTTCTTGAGGTAGTCGTAGCGCTCGGCGCGGTCGTGGGCCTGACGACGATCGATCCGGCGCACGCCCGACATGCCGTCCCCGAGCAGCTCGTTGGCGCGGTCGGCGATCCACCCGGTCGCGTCCGAGCCCGCAGGACCGCCGTGGGGCGGGTTGTACTTGAAGCCGCCGTCGCGCGGCGGGTTGTGGCTCGGGGTGACCACGATGCCGTCGGCCCGGGTCGAGTCCTGCGCGCCCTTGTCGCGGTTGTGCACCAGGATCGCGTGCGAGACGGCCGGGGTGGGGGTGTAGGCGTCGCGGGAGTCGACGAGCACGGTGACGTCGTTGCCGCCGAGCACCTCGAGCGCCGTGTCGAAGGCGGGCGTCGACAGGGCGTGGGTGTCACGGCCGATGAACAGCGGCCCGCGGATGCCCTGTGCGGCCCGGTACTCCACGATCGCTTGCGTGGTCGCGGCGATGTGGTCCTCGTTGAACGCGGTGTCCAGGGAGGAGCCGCGATGCCCCGAGGTGCCGAACACGACCGCCTGATCGGGGTCGCGCGGGTCGGGATGGAGGTCGTAGTAGGCGTCCAGGAGGGTCGCGACGTCGACCAGATCCTCCGGGCGGGCCTTCTGACCTGCTCGCTCGTGCTGCGCCATGATCTTCTCTCCCTCGCATCGGCTGCAGCCGCCACTCTAGGGACCCGGGCTGGGCGCTGCCGTTCCCGGCCCGGTGCGTGAGATGGGGAGCGTCCACGGCCCGGGAGGCCCCGTCGGCCCCCGGGATCCGGTCGCGACGTCAGCGCAGCAGACGATCCATCCGACGGTCGCTCAGGCGCCGCCCTCCGGTCTGACAGGTCGGGCAGTACTGCAGGGAGCGCTCGGCGAAGGAGACCTCGGCGATCCGCGTCCCGCACACCGGGCACTCCTCGCCGGCGCGGCCGTGCACCCGCAGCAATGCCTTCTTCGCCCGTTTGATGCGATCCAGCGGCAGGCCCGTGAGTCCCTGCGCGGCACGCTCCAGCACCTCGCGCAGAGCCGCGTGCAGATGCACGGCACCCTCGCGGCCCAGCCCGTCGGCCGCCGCGAAGGGGGAGAGGCGAGCGGTGTGCAGGACCTCGTCGGACCAGGCATTGCCGATGCCCGCGAGCAGCGTCTGGTCGGTGAGGACCGTCTTCAGGTGGGAGTGGGTCCCCGTGCAGAGGCGGGCGAAATCATCCGCGTCCACGGCGTCGGCCTCAGGTCCCAGGCGGGCCAGGGTCTCCAGGTCCTCCGGCGTGGTGCTCGCCCACAGCGCGACCGCCTTGCGGGTGCCCTGCTCGGTGACGTCGAGAGCGGAGTCGTCGTCCCAGACCATCCGCAGGGCGAGGGGTCCCTTGCGCGGGCCGGGCGGACCGGAGGGGGCCTCGGCGTGGTGACGGAGCCATCCCGCGAGCGCCAGGTGCATGACCAGGGTGACGCCCTCGAGGTCCAGCAGCAGGTGCTTGCCGCGGCGACGTACTCCCGTGAGCTCGTGACCCGTCAGGTCGGCGAGCGGCGGATCCGCCGTCTTCAGGACGCTGATGGCGGCGACGTCCACGCCGTGCAGGCGACGCCCCACGAGGAGGCGGTCGATCTGCGCCACGGCGGCGTCGAGCTCCGGCAGTTCCGGCATGCCACCAGTATGAGCGAGGGCGGACGTGCGAGGAGGAAGAACGCCGCAGGTCCGCGGCCGCGGGAGCTCAGGAGGAGGGCACTTCGGGCTTCTGCGTACGGGAGGCGTGCAGCGCCCCGCGCGGGCCGCGCAGACCGAGGATGAGGACACCGCCCACGAGCAGGTGCATCGCCAGCAGCGCCACGAGCGCTCCGCCGCTGGCTCCCAGCACGATCGGTCCGAGCAGCGACAGCACCATCACCGCGACGGCGATGATCGTCCAGATCTTCGCACCGCGGGACGCGAATCCGAGAGCCAGGCGCAGAGCCCAGGCGAGGACTCCCAGCATCAGTATCGCCGGGATGATCGCGCCGGGGTCCACCGAGAAGCTCCCGGCATGCAGGTCCAGTCCCGCGATGGGGGTGGCCAGCACCCACACCAGGAGCGCTGCGACCAGCGCGATCACGATCGACAGGCCGGCGCGTGCGGGCCCGGGAGCGCTCGGCGGCACCGGGCGCGGGCCGGACGGGCCGGTGTTCGGGTCGGAGTCGCCGGTGGGGCGGGACTCGGGGCGGGGCCGGCTCTGTGGGGTCGTCATCAGAATCAGGCCCGCCGAGTCCGCACCAGGAGCACGATCCCGATGATCGCGAGCACGAGGCCGACCAGGCCGATCATCACGCCCAGCGCCGGTCCGCCGATCAGCGGCAGCAGCATCTTCGTGGGGTTCATCGGCCCGATGTAGGCGGCATCGGCGGAGCTGGTGCCCTTGCAGGTGAGTGTCACGGTCGTGGAGTCGGTCGCGGCGACCCCGAGCTTCTGCACGTAGGAGGAGCCGTCGGGGAAGGTGATCGACTGGCCGGCGGACTCCGTCTCCACGGTCTTGTCACCGGGGCTCGACGTCGTGCACGTCGCGCTGTCGGCGTCCTCGGACGGGACGTAGACGACCAGCATCTCGAGCCGGTCCAGCTTGACGTCGGCCGTGCCGTTCGAGATCTTCGCGGGCCCGTCGCCCACCGCGCCCATGATGCTGCGCACGCCCAGCACCAGCCCGACGATCGCGATCACGAAGGCCGCCACGATCAGGATGATCCCGAGGATCAACGGCAGCTTCCCGCGCCGACGAGGTGGGGCGGTGGTCGCTGCCGCGCCCCCGCTGGGCATCACGAAGCCCGACGGCGCGGAGGGGGCGGAGGACTCGAAGGGCGCGGCGGAGCCGCCGGCAGGCTGACCGGTCGCCGGGCGGCCCTCGTCGGGGCGGCCGTACTCGGGCCGAGAGGAGTCGGCTCCGTTCGCGCTCTGCTCGCTCGGTGTCGGACCGGGCAGCCCGTAGTCGGGGCGCGGGCGTGCGGCGGGGCGCTCGTCGGGCGAGGGCATCGGACCTCCTATGAGGCGTCGTCGGGTCGGGACAGGATAACGAGAGGTCCCGAACGTCGGCAGGGCGCAGACCACAGGCGCGGAGTGCAGTGCGCAGGACGGGACAGGGCAGGGATGGGGATCGTCGGCCGGTCAGGTGGTGAGGCGCTGCACGAGCAGCGTGAACACGGCCCCCAGCCCCAGCGACGCCAGGGGCGTCACCACCCAGACGCCGACGATCCCGCCGAAGACGTTCCAGCGGATCTGCCGCGGGCCCAGGGCGAGGCCGGAGCCGACGACGCTCGAGGTCAGCGAGTGCGAGGTCGAGACGGAGGGGGCCGAGAAGCTCGCGCCGAGGATCACGATCAGCGCGGTGACGGTCTCGGCCGCGAAGCCCTGCACGGTCGCGAGGTTCGTCAGGCGCCGGGCGAGGGTGCGGATGATGCGTCGCCCGCCCACCAGCGTCCCGGCTGCCAGCGCGAGCGAGACGCCCACCATCGCCACGATCGCCCCGGCGCTGCGGGAGAGGTCCACGCCCTCGTAGGAGGCGGCCAGCACGATCACGCCCATCGCGATCCGCGAGTCCGCGAAGCCGTGCGCCGTGGCCACGGCGCCCGCCGAGAGGGTCTGGAGGAACTGCAGGCTGCCGATGCCGATGCGGTCGTCCGCACCCAGCCGACGGATCACGCGGGCCAGCAGGTACGAGCCGGCGCCGCCCACCAGGAGCGCCGTCAGCATCGGCGCGAGCACGAGGGGCAGGGCGGATGCCCACGGCACCGCCAGGCCGAGGGAGAGCGCGGCCCCGGCGGCAGCCCCGAGCATCGCCTGCCACGTGGAGGAGGGCATGCCCAGTGCCCAGGTGGCCAGCGACCAGGCGATCACCGCCAGGACGATGCCCGCGAGCATCGGGGGCAGCAGCGGCTCACCCTGCATCGGGACGTCGGAGAACGAGTTCAGGCCCGCGAGGTCGAGCGCCCAGTGGGTGCCCGCGAGGGACAGGCCCAGGCCCAGCAGGGAGCCCAGCAGGTTCAGCACCGCGGCGAGGACGAGGGAGGAGCGCTCCGACATGGCCCGCGTCGCGATCGTCGTGGACACCGCGTTGGAGGCGTCGTGGAAGCCGTTGACGTAGGCGAAGGCCAGGGCCAGCACCACGGCGACGACGAAGAAGGACGACACCATCTAGCGGGCCCCGCTCACGGTGCCTTGACGCGCAGCAGGTCCGCGGTGCGTCCCAGCTCGTCCAGCAGCCGCAGGCTCGCCTCGACGCTCTCGACCTGATCGCGCTCGCGCAGCAGGTCCGCCGCGGCACCGCCGCGGCCGTACGTCTCCGTGCGGGCACGCAGGGCCAGCGAGTCCCCCTGACGGCGCAGACGGCGCATCTCCTGGGCGTAGCCCTCGAGCTCCTGCACCGCCTGCAGCTTCCACACCGCCTCGACGGTCAGCTCGCAGCCGCGCTCGATCAGCTGGGCCGCCTCCAGCAGGACATCGGGGACCGCTGCCGCCCCACGGGCGGCAGAGAGCGAGGCCGTGCGCTCGAGCGCGTACATCAGGTCGGACATGGTCAGCGCGAGGTCGTGCAGGGCATCGGCCTCGAACGGGGTGATCAGGGAGTCCGCGAGGCGGTTGGCGATCCGGTGGGAGAGCTGGGCGGAGTCGCTCGCCAGCTCGTGCAGCCGCGGGGCGCTGCGGGCGCGATCGCGGGAGGACTGCCCCAGCGTGCGCGAGTGGATCTCGGCCCCGGCCACCAGCACCTGTGCCAGATCATTGAAGAGATCGTGCAGGGAGCTCTCGAAACGACGGGAGAACAAGCGCAGCGGCACGACGTCTCCTCGCGAGGACGGAGCGGACACGGATTCGACGGGGGCGAGCAGCTCCGGGTGGGGCGGACGACGCCACGCACCCGGGGAAGGGGGCGCGCCGGACCGGGTGCGCCTGACGGCGCGAAGGCCGCTCGTAGCGGCGAATTTTGGAGCCCGGGGCAACCGCGGCCCGACGCAGAACCATCGTAGGACATCGCCGGTTCGCCGTGCATCCCACGTGTGGGGACGTGTGCGGTGGATGACGTCCGTGCAGGTCCGGGGTGGGGGAGGTACGCCCGGTGCGCAGGATCAGCTGAGGGTTCCGGCCTCGGCCATCCGCGCGGCGGCGGTGAGCTCCTCGCCGGTCGAGAGCAGACGGGAGGCCTGCCGGGTCATGGCCTGCTGCTGTTCGTGGGTGCTCTCGCGATCGGCCAGGTGCGCGGTCCCGTGGGCGCAGAGCACCGCGACCGCGCCCGCGCGGCCGAGGGCGATCGGCAGGTCCCCGGTGAAGGCACCACGCAGGATCTCGTCCATCGTCGTGCGGACCTGCTCGATGTCCGGAGGCTCGGCGACCCCGGCGAGATACCGCAGCCCCGGGACGGTGTGGGTCCCCTCGCGGAAGCGGCGGCTGACGTCCTCGCCGTTGCGTCGCACCCAGGTGTGCAGGACGTACAACCGCCACAGCGCCCCCGGCAGCGTGGTCGCCGGCGAGCCCGACCACAGCGTCGCGAGGTCGTCGAGCCCTTCGGACTCCACCAGGTGCAGCACCCGCTCGACGACCTGCGGATCGGTGCTGCCATACACCCCGTTCAGCAGCGCGCGGGCGCTCTCGTGGCCCAGCTCCGTGGCCAGCTGCGGATCCGGCGCACCGGGGATCTCCTCCGCGCGCGCAGGGAACAACGGCGCGGGACGGCGGAAGCGGGGCGTGGGATCCGAGGGCATGACACCAGGGTAGGACGCGTGGGTGAGGGCGGGGTGTGGAGGGTGGGGCGAGCCGGTGTGGAGGGTGAGGCGGAGGTGGGGCGGGGCCTCGGGCAGTGATGCTCGGTCGGCGGTCGCTTCGATGGCTCCGGGTGAGGGCTCGACGCTCCATAGGGGTTGAGACCTCACCCGGAGCCATCGGCGAACAGGTGGGCGGTGGTCGGGAAGGGGTTATGGGTAGGCCAGGGCGGTGGCTGGGGAGGGGCTATGGGTAAAGCGGGGCACTGGCCGGGGAGTGACGATGGCTGGGGCAAGTCGGCGGCTGGGCGTGGGAGAGGGGTGAGATGGCCGAGCCGGGGGCGATGGGTGGTTCGCTTACGCTGAGCCCATGGAAGCGCTGATGATGACGCTGGGGTCGGGCTGGGTGAGCGGCCTGCGGCCCTACCTCATGCTGTTCCTGCTCGGCGCGAGCGGGAGGTTCCTGGGCATCGACCAGGTGCCCGAGGTGATGCAGAGGGCCGACGTCCTGATCATCACGGCGGTGCTGCTGGTCGTCGACTTCGCGGCCGACAAGATCCCCTTCCTCGACTCCTTCTGGGACGTCGTCCACACGGTCGTGCGCCCCGTCGCCGGTGGCGCGATCGGCTACCTGCTGGGTGGCGAGAGCGACACCATGAACGCCGTCGTGCTGGCCGTGATCGGAGTCGTCGCAGCCTTCGGAGCCCACGGCGCGAAGTCCGCCACGCGGGCCGTCGTCAACACCTCACCCGAGCCGGTCTCCAACGTCGCAGTCTCCGGTGTCGAGGACGTCGCGGCCCTGGTCGTCGGCATCCTCGCCATCGCCCTGCCGGTGCTGGCCGGGGTGATCGCCGTCGTCCTGCTGCTCGTCGGCGGATACCTGATCTACCGCGCGCTGCGGATCTGGTCGCGGGTGCGGGCGCGACGCCGGGCGAGGGAAGCCGGGAGCGTCGCCGCGGGGTGACGAGGCCGAGTGGTCCGAGCCCCGATGCCCCGGCGCCCCCGTCCTGCGCCGGCATATAGTCCCCGGGCCCCGGGCCCCGGGGGCGTCAGGACTCCGGTGTCACCAGGTCCAGCACGTCGGCGCCGGGGAGCTGGGAGAGCTCGGCGCCGGAGACCAGGAGCTTCGCGCCGCGCACGCCGCCGCCGATGACGAGTGCCTCGGAGGCGGCCACGCGCTCGTCGACGAGGATCGGCCACCCCTCCGGCAGACCCACGGGGGTGATGCCACCGGAGGTCATCGCGGTCGCGTGCTCGACCTCGCCCTGCTCGGCGAAGCTGATCTTGCGCGCTCCGAGGTGCTTGCGGACGCGCTTGTTGACGTCGGCGCGGTCGGTCGCGAGCACCATCACGGCGGCATAGGTCTGGGTCTCGCCGCGTCGGCCCAGGACCACGACGCAGTTCGCCGAGGCCTCGAGGTCGACCTCGTAGCGCTCGCAGAAGGCGGCGGTGTCGGCGAGGTCCGGGTCGATCGGCGCGACCTCGGCGCCGGGTGCGGCGCCGGCGCGGAGGGCGTCGGCCACGGGCGGTGCGACGGACGCGAGCGCGTCGCCTGCCGGCACCCAGTCCAGGTTCCCGCGTGCCCCGCTCATGCTCTGTCCTCCCGGCTCGGGGTCATGCCGCGGTGCTCCGTGCCGAGCTCTCCCCGCGCTCCCACAGCTCGGCGACCGCTTCCTCGATGCCGTCCGCGGCGATGGGGGAGACGCTGAGCATGCCGTCCTCCGTCATCGGCAGGTGGCCGGACTGCCAGCTGCCGTCCTCCTCGACGCGGAGCATCAGCGGGGTGGTGCCGCGGTCGTCGCCGGCGTCGGTGCGACGCAGGTTCACCGTGTGCCCCAGGCCCTGGCGCAGGAACGTCGTGGCGATCCGCGCGACCGCCGCCGGCACCTGGTCCGACGAGCCCAGCGAGGTGATCTGGAAGGAGTCGAGGTCGTCCTGCGTGAGCATGAGGACGTCCGTCTCGCCGCGGATCACGAACGCGGCGCGCATCGCCTCGCCGCGGGCCAGGGCGATCCCGAGCCAGCGGTCGGCGCCGTTGAGGACGGCGGCGATGCGCTCCCCCTCGGTGCCCAGGACCCATTCGCCCTCGCGGTGCACGAGCTTCCCGCGTGCCCGCAGGCCAGCCGTGACCGCGGCGGTGACGTGGTCCGCGGCGGCGCCGAAGCCGGGGACACCGGGGATGCCGATCTGCTTGCGCGTGATCCGCGCGGCGTCGGTCCTGCTCAGGGACAGCATGAAGTCGATCTCGTAGGAGGTGAAGATCGTCGGCTGATCGCCTGCGGCGTTCTGGTCCTGGCTCATGGGACCGAGCATGTCAGAGTTCCCTGGGCCGACGGGGCAGGACCGGCCGGATGCACCGGCTCCACCGGGCGCCGCTTCCACCGGACCCCGGGGTACCCCGGCCCCCCGGACCCACCGGCCCCACCCTCACACCAGCCCGTGCCGCTCGAGCAGGAAGCGGGCGTCGCGCTCGCGGCCGCGGAAGGATCGGTAGGCGGCCGGCAGGTCGCGGGAACCCCCGATCGAGAGGATCGCCTCCGCGAAGCGGCGCCCGGCCTCCCGCGGCGAGGCTCCATCCGCCAGCTGCTCCTCGAACCAGGCGACGGCGTCGGCGTCGTAGGCCTCGGCCCACAGGTAGGAGTAGTAGCCCGAGGCGTACCCGCCGGAGAAGGTGTGCTGGAAGTAGCCGGTCCGGTAGCGCGGCGAGATCAGCGGATGGGCGAGGCCGGCCTGCTCCAGCTGGGCCTGCTCGAAGGCGTGCGGGTCACCGATCGTGTCGTCCTCGCCCAGACGGTGCCAGCGCCAGTCGAGCATCACGGCCGCCACGTGCTCGAGGGTGCGGAAGCCCGCGTTCCACTGCGCGGCCGCGCGCACCCTCTCCAGCAGCTCGTCGGGAACGACCTCGCCGGTCTCGACGTGCCGCGCGTAGTGCTCGACGATCCCGGGGCGCAGCGCCCACATCTCGTTGACCTGACTGGGGAACTCCACGACGTCCCGCGCGACGACGGTGCCCGCGACCGAGGCGTTCTCGACGTCGGAGAGCAGGGCGTGCAAGGCGTGGCCGAACTCGTGGAACATCGTGTCGACCTCGTCGAGGGTGACGAACGCCGGTCGTCCCTCGGCCGGACGGCTCACGTTCAGTGTGTTCATGACGATCGGCAGCGTGCCGTCGTGGCGCGACTGGTCCACGAGCGTGTTCATCCAGGCGCCGCCGCGCTTGCTGGGCCGGGTGAAGTAGTCCCCGATGAACAGCCCCACCTTCTCGCCGTCCTCGCCGGTGACCTCCCAGATCCGTGCCAGCGGATGCGGCGGGGTGAGGTCCTCCCGCTCGGTGAACGAGAGTCCGTAGACCTCGTGGGCGGCTCGGAAGACGCCGTCCTCCAGGACCGTCTCGAGCACGAAGTAGGGCTGCAGCTCCGACTGGTCGACCGCGTACTCCTCGGTGCGGATCAGCTCGGAGTAGTAGGACCAGTCCCAGGGGGCGAGCTCGTCGAGACCGTCACGCGCGGCGCGCTCGGCGACGCGCTCCGCCTCACGATCGGCATTGCGCACGGCGGGAGCGGCGATCTGGGCGAGGAAGGACTCGACGGCCGCCGGGGTGCCCGCGGTGCGGTCGGCCACCGCCAGCTCCGCGAAGTCCTCGAAGTCCAGCAGGTGCGCCTTCTCCGCCCGTAGCCGCGCGATCTTCTTCGCGAGGCCCCAGGTCTCCTCGCCGCGCTCGCGCGAGGCGGTGTACAGCCGCTCGCGCACGTCGCGGTCGGTGAGCGAGGCCAGCAGCGGCTGCATCGTCGGCAGGATCAGGGTCAGCAGCCAGCCGTCCAGACCGGCCTCCCGCGCGGCCAGGCGCGCGGACTCCCGCTGGGACGCGTCGAGCCCGGCGAGCTCGGCCTCGTCGGTGAGGTGGAGCGCGGCGCCGTGCAGATCGGCCTTGGTCTGCTGGGTGAAGCGCGTCTGCAGGGTCGAGAGCTCCTGGTTCACCTCGCCCAGGCGCGCCTTCTGCGCCGGGTCGAGCTGCGCGCCGTGCAGCTCGAAGCGCAGGTACGTGCGCTCGAGGACGTACCGCTCCTCGTCGCTGAGCGCCAGGGAGTCGGCGTCACGGACCAGCGCCCGCACGCGCGTGAACAGCCGCGGGTCCAGCCACACGGAGTCCTCGAGAGCGGCCAGCTCGGGGGCGATCTCGTCCTCGACCTCCTGCAGCTCCTCGGTGGCGTCGGCGGCCAGCAGATGGAACAGCACGGGCAGTGTGCGCTGCAGGATCGGTGAGCCCTCCGCGAGCGGGCGCAGCACGGTGGCGAAGGTCGGCATGTCCTCGTCGGTCGCGACCTGTTCGATCAGGGAGCGCTGCTCGGCGATGCCCGCACGCAGGGCCGGCAGGAAGTGCTCCGTGCGGATCGCCGCGAAGTCCGGGAGGCCGTAGGGGAGCTCGGAGGGATCGGCGAAGGGGTTGCCGGTGAGGTCGGGGCCGTCGGCTGCGGGCTCGGGATCGGCGGCGGGGACGACATCGTCGTGTGTGCGGGGCATGGTGACCAGCCTAGGGGCGGAGACTTCCGTGGTCAGGCCATCCGGGCGAGGACCAGGTAGGCGGATCCGGGTCTACCGTGACCCCATGCGAACAGTCATGGGTTGGGAGCACCTGCGCGAGCCGGACCTGAGCGGCCGCCTGATCGTCCTCACGGGCGGGAGCGACGGGCTGTGCCGCGAGGCCGCCGTGCAGCTCGCACGGTGGGGAGCCGACCTGGTGCTGCCCGTGCGCTCGATCCCCAAGGGTGAGGCCGTGCGCGAGCGGATCCTCCGCGAGACCGGCCGCCCCGACGCCGCCCGCCTCGTCCGTCTCGATCTCGCCTCGCTGGCGTCGGTGCGGGAGGGTGCCTCTGCGATCGTCGAGACCGTCGGGGAGCGCGGCGTCGACCTGCTCGTGCACGGCGCCGGGACGGTGACCCGTCGCCGCGAGGAGACGGCCGACGGTCTCGAGCGCGCGCTCGCCGTGAACGCGGTGGCGCCCCGCCTGCTCACCACCCTGCTGCGGCCGCTCGTGCGGGAGCGGGTGGTGCTGGTGGGCTCCAACGCTCACAAGGCCGGCCGCATCGACCTGGGCGACATGGACTTCGCGCGCACCCGATGGAGCATCGCCGCCTCCTACGGACGCTCCAAGCTGACCGCGATGCTGTGGGCCCTCGATCTCGCGGAGGAGCTGCGCGAGACCGGCGTGGACGTGCAGATCGCGCACCCCGGCTGGGCGCTGACGAACATCCAGCGGGCCACCGGATCCGACCGGCTCGACTCCCTGGTCACCGCCGCCAGCAGGCCGATCGCGATGCCGGCCGCCCGCGGCGCGGAGTCCGTGCTGTTCGCCGCCACCCAGCCCTTGCCGCACGGCTCCTACGTCGGACCCGACGGGCCGACGGCCAGCCGCGGACGCCCGACACTGCTGCGCCGCTCGGCCGCGGCCTGCGACGTCGACCTCGCACGGCGCGTGACCGGCTGGGTGGACCGACGGATCGAGGCGACCGGCGGCCGGTGACGAGTGGGCATCGCCGCGCGCACCTGCGGCGTTCCGCCCCTCGCGCACCTGCACCGTTCCGTACCCTGAGGCCATGGACAGCGCGAAGGGGTCGAGCCCGGTGACCACGGAGACCTCGCCGGATCGCGCGTCGGGCGAGCCGTCGGTGCGCCGTGAGCTGCCGGCGGCGCCCTGCTCCGCGACGGCCGGTGACGTCTACGAGCACCTGGTCCGCTACGGGCCCCACGCCCGC
This sequence comes from Brachybacterium endophyticum, assembly GCF_003130585.1. Lineage (GTDB taxonomy): Bacteria > Actinomycetota > Actinomycetes > Actinomycetales > Dermabacteraceae > Brachybacterium > Brachybacterium endophyticum. The sequence goes on from NZ_QFKX01000002.1 coordinate 199,809, forward strand.
ACCGACCTCGCGCGCCTGCTCGGTCTCTCGGGGCCGACGCTCACCCGCCTCACCCGCGAGATGCTGGAGACCGGACTGCTGCGGGAGCTGCCGCCGCAGCCGCAGTCCAAGGGGCGACCCCAGCAGCCGCTGGACGTCGACGAGCACCACGCCCGCTTCATCGGCGTGAAGATCACCGCGCAGAGCGTCTACGCCGCGGTGGTCACCGTGCGCGGGACAGCCCTCGAGGAGCTCAGTGCGCCCCTGCCCGACTCCGCCCCTTCCACGGTCCTGACCACGACTCTCGAGCTGTGCTCGCCCCTCCTCGCCGCGCATCCGCGGGTCGCCGGGGTGGGCGTGGGCATCGGCGCGCAGGTCGACGACGAGGGCACCGTCGCCTCCTCCGCCATGCTGGGCTGGAGCGAGCCCGTCACCCTCCGCGCCGACCTCGAGGATGCCCTCGGGCTCCCCGTCAGCGTCAGCAACGACTTCCACGCCCTGCTCGAGGGGCACGCCTGGTTCGGCATCGGGCGTCGCCACCGGTCCTTCGCCGTCATCACCATCGGCGCGGGCGTGGGCCTGGGCAGCGTCGAGGACGCCGAGGTCCACCGCGGGCGCACCCACCTCGCCGGGCTCACCGGGACCCTGCCCACCATCACCCGCGACGGGCGCGGTGTGCTGCTGCGCGAGGTCGCGAGCACCGCCCGGGTGCTGGAGGCGGCCCGCTCCCGCGGAGCGCTGGGCGAGGGGGAAGGGCTGGACGCCCTGGTGCGCGCCGCGCGCGAGGGGGATGCCGACGCGCTCGCCGTCGCGGCCGACGTCGCCCACGCCGTCGCCGTGGCCGGCGCCGGGCTGGTGGGTGTCCTGGACCCCGACGCCCTCATCCTGGGTGGGGAAGCCGTGGACCTGCTGACGGTGGGCGACGAGTTCGACAGCGCGCTGCGCTCCCACCTCGCGCGGGTGCAGAGGGACGTCGCCGTGCGCTTCCTGCCCGCCGACTTCGACGACTGGACCCGCGGCGCCGCCGTGATCGCCCTGCGCCGCTTCATCAGCGGGCACGTGCCGCGTTGAGCGGGGCGCGAGGACCTCGCTCGCCCTGCACGCTCCGCCCGCCCCGCTCGTCCCTCACTCGAAGAGCTTGTTGACCTTGTCGTTGTAGGCCGTGAACTCGGACGCCTTGATCTTGCGCATCCAGAGGTCGTCGAAGGCGGGCTGCATGATCGCCATGATCTCGGCGGCGTTCTCCACCAGCGGGTACAGCCCCGTCTCGCCCCTCTTCACCCGATCGGTGTAGGGGGAGACGTCCAGACCCTTGGACTCGTAGGCCTCGCTGGCCGCGGCGGTGCCGGCATCCGAGGCGGGGAAGACGACGGCGCGCCTGCCGATGATCTCCTGGGCGTCGTCGGAGCCCAGGAACGCGACCAGCCGGGCTGCTTCCTGCTGGTGCTCCGACTGCGCGGAGATCGAGTCGCCGAGCCCGTTGAACATCGACACGGGATGACCGACGGGGCCGGCGGGCAGGGGAGCGATGCCCAGGTCCACGCCCTCGAGGTTCGCGTACGTCCCGATCATCCACGAGCCCGCGAGCGCGATCGCCGCCTTCCCGCCCTGGATCTGCGACTGGGCGGGGCTGGAATCGCCGAACATGCCGAAGGGCGGCAGCAGGCCCTTGTCGACGAGCCCGAAGTACCAGTCCAGGGACGCCTGGAAGTCGGGGTCGTCGTAGTTGAAGCGGGTGCCCCAGGTCTTCTCGTCGGTGAACGTCCAACCGGTGGAGAAGGCGAAGGGCGACCACGTGGACTGCCCTGTGTAGTCGATCCCGGCGTCGGCCCCGAGCGCGTAGCGGGCGATGCTCGTGGGGTCGAAGCCCTTCTCGTCGCCGCGCGTGCCGCTGGTGTCCTTGGCCAGGCGCCTCAGGACCTCCTCGAAGCTTCCGCCGTCCTCGGGGTTCCAGTCCAGGCCCTCGAGATCCTTCGGCGCGAGCCCCGCCTCCTCCAGGGCCTTCGCGTCGTACATGATCGCGATCGTGTCGTAGTCCTTGGGCAGGCCGTAGCGCTTGCCGTCCTGACCGGTCCACAGCTCCTGCAGGCCCGGCTGGTACTGGTCGTCGGGGATCTCGGCGATCTCGGCGAAGTCGTCGAGCGGCACGATGACGTCGAGCTTGAGGAACTCGGGGTAGCGGCCCAGGTGGTCGGTGAAGACGTCGGGCCCGGCGCCGGCGACGAAGCTCGCGGTGATCTTGGTCCAGTAGTCGTCGAAGCCCATCTGGGTGATGCGCACGTCGATGTCGGGGTTGCGCTGCATGAACAGGTCGATCGCCTGGGAGTAGCCGGGCAGCTGGTTGGCGTCCCACAGCCAGTAGTCCAGCTGCGTCGTCCCGCTCGCGCCGGCGCTGCCACCGCAGCCGGTCAGGGCTCCCGTCGCAGCGGCCGCACCGAGCGCGGCCGTCCCGCCCAGCACGCTGCGACGGGTCAGGGCGCGACCGGAGGAGGAAGGGGTCGTCCGTGTCATCTCTGCGTCCCTCACTTGATCCCGCTGAAGCCGATGGAGTTCACGATCCGCTTCGCGAACAGGGCGAAGAGGATCAGCATGGGGGCCGCCGCGACCAGCGTCGCGGCCATCAGGCCCGCCCAGTCGGTGCCCGTGTTGGGGGACTGGGCGCGGAACACCGCGAGCGCCACGGTGAGCACCCGCGAGGAGTCCGTGTACGAGACCATCAGCGACCAGAAGTACTCGTTCCACGCGGTCATGTAGGTCAGCAGCGCGAGCGTCGCCAGCGGCGCGGTGCTGATCGGGATGATCAGCGTGAAGAACACCCGCACCTTGCTGGCCCCGTCGATCAGGGCGGCCTCCTCGACCTCCCGCGAGATGTTGTTGAAGAACTGGCGCAGGAAGAAGATCGCGAACGGCGAGATGAACAGCGTGGGCAGCATGATCCCCAGCAGCGTGTCCACCAGGTGCAGGTTCTTGATCAGGATGAAGTTCGGCAGCAGCGTGAAGATCTGCGGGATCATCATCGCGCCCAGGAACACCAGGAACACCGTCTCCCGGCCCTTCCAGCGCAGCCGCGAGGACGCGTAGGCCGCCATCGCGCAGCTGAAGGTCTGCACCACGGTGATCGCGGTCGCCACGATCACCGTGTTCAGCAGGTAGCGCCAGAAGGTGATCGATGCGCCCGAGCCGCCCTGGGCGACCGCCGTGTCGACGTCCTGCAGGCCGAACACGCGCTCGAAGCCGCCCAGCGAGAAGCCCACCGGCAGCAGGCTCGTGGGGTCGGTCGCCAGAGCGGTGTTGGAGGACAGCGCGGTGCGCAGCATCCAGTAGAAGGGGAACAGCGTGATCACCAGGATCACGATCATCACGATCCAGGCGAGCAGGCGGCCCGGGCCGAGTCGTCGGCGGGTGCGACCGGATCGCCGGGAACGGGGTGAACGGTGGGCCGACGCGCCGTTCGTGCGCGGGCCCGCGGAGATCCCGGTGCCGTCGGCCGAGGCGCCGGGGGAGAGGGGCGTGGAGCGGGGACCGTCGGCGGCGGGTGCGGAGGTCGTGGTCATGGCGATGTCCTCTCTGTCCGCTCAGTCCAGGTCCGACTGGCCGGCGCGGGTCAGGAAGTACTGGGCGAAGGTGATGATCATGAGGATCACCAGCAGCGCGACCGAGAGCGCCGAGGCGTACCCGAAGTTGTACTGGCCGAAGGCGTTCTCGTAGATGTACATCTGCAGCACCTTCGAGGCGTCCGACGGGCCGCCCTGCGTGGTCACCGAGATCGTGTCGAAGACCTGGAAGCTGCCGATGACCGTCATGATCAGCACGAGCGCGAGGATCGGCCGCAGCAGCGGCAGGGTGATCCGGCGGAACAGCTGGATCTCGCCGGCGCCCTCGGTGCGGGCGGCCTCGTAGAGCTGCTCGGGGATCGACTGCAGGCCCGCGAACAGGAGCAGCGCGGTGTAGCCCATGTGCCGCCACACGTTCACCAGCGCGACCGTCGGGATCACCCAGGTCTCGGAGGCCCAGAAGCTGACCGGGTCGAAGCCGACCGCCTGCAGCAGCAGGTTCACGATGCCCAGCTGGGAGTCGAGCAGCCACAGGAACACGATCGCGGCGACCACGTTGGAGACCAGGTACGGGGTGAGCACGAGCGAGCGCAGCCAGGTCGACTGCGTCAGGCGCTGCATGAGCACGGCGATCAGCAGGGCGAGCACCGTCTGCACCCCGATGTTGATCGCCACGTACAGCACGGTCACGCGCAGCGACTTCCAGAACACCGGGTCGCTCAGCATCGTCGTGTAGTTCTCCAGCCCCACCCACTTGGGCGGGGTGAGGATCGAGTACTCGGTGAGCGAGAAGTACAGGCCCGTCAGCAGCGGCCAGACCAGGAACACGAGCAGTCCGATCCCGGCCGGCAGGATGAAGAGCAGGGCCAGGCGTGTGTCGTCGCGCTTCTTCCGCCGTCCTGCCGGACGCCGGGGACCGGCGTCGACGGATCCCGCCGTGGATGCAGCAGACATCTTCGTCCTCTCATGGGCAGCGCTCGGGCAGTCACCGGCCGGCGGCTCCCGTCGACCTGCGGTGTCGCCATCGACCCCCGATTACTTACGGGACGAAACTAAGTGGAGTGCGTCCCGACGTCAAGGGGTGCCGGCAGGCGGTGCACGACGTCCGGCACCGCGGCGGCCACGGGGTGTGGCGGCATCCGCGCCCGCGCCGCGCGAGACGCGCTCGCAGAGCACCCCACCACCGGCGATACCCTGGCCCGAATCCCGTGCCGTGCGGGACCGCGGTCGCCCCCGGCGGCCGTCCACCGGGTCCGGACCCAAGGAGCCCAACGATGATCCTCACCCAGTCCTCCAAGCTGCGCGACGTCTGCTACGAGATCCGCGGACCGATCCCCGCAGAGGCAGCGCGCATGGAGGCAGAGGGCCACAAGATCATCAAGCTGAACATCGGCAACCCGGCCCCGTTCGGCTTCGAGGCGCCCGACGAGATCCTCGTCGACATGATCCGCACCCTGCCCACCGCCCAGGGCTACTCGGACTCCAAGGGCATCGTCTCGGCCCGGCGCGCCGTCGCGCAGTACTACCAGACCCGGGGTGTGCCCGGGATGGAGCTCGACGACATCTACCTGGGCAACGGGGTCAGCGAGCTGATCCAGATGACCTGCCAGGCGCTCGTGGACGACGGCGACGAGGTGCTCGTGCCCGCTCCCGACTACCCGCTGTGGACCGCCTCGGTCTCGCTCGCGGGCGGGCGCGCCGTGCACTACCGCTGCGACGAGGAGCAGAACTGGTGGCCCGACGTCAGCGACCTCGCCGACAAGGTCACCGAGCGCACCAAGGCGATCGTCGTCATCAACCCCAACAACCCCACGGGGTCGGTCTACCCCGAGCACGTGCTGCGCGAGATCGTCGAGGTCGCCCGCAAGCACGACCTGATGATCCTGGCCGACGAGATCTACGACAAGATCCTCTACGACGACATCGAGCACACCCATGTCGCCGCGCTCGCGCCCGACCTGCTGACCATCACCTTCAACGGCCTCTCGAAGGCCTACCGGGTGGCCGGCTTCCGCGCCGGCTGGATGGCGCTGTACGGGCCGAAGGAGGACGCCGCGAGCTTCATCGAGGGCCTCGACGTGCTCTCCAACATGCGGCTGTGCCCCAACGTGCCGGCCCAGCACGTGGTCGCCACCGCGCTGGGCGGCTACCAGTCGATCGACGACCTGCTGCTGCCCGGCGGCCGCCTGCGCGATCAGCGCGACGTCGCCTATGAGGGGCTCAGCGAGATCCCCGGCGTCTCCGTGGTCAAGGCGCAGGGCGCGCTCTACATGTTCCCGCGCATCGACACCGAGATGTACCGGATCGAGAGCGACGAGCAGTTCGCCATGGACCTCCTGCGCTCGAAGAAGCTGCTGGTCACCCAGGGGTCCGGGTTCAACTACCCGACCTCGGACCACTTCCGCCTGGTGACGCTGCCCGAGGTGGGGCTGCTGGCCGACGCCGTGGACCGCATCGCCGACCATCTGGTCTCCATCCGCCGCTGAGGGTCGCTCCGCTGCGTCCCTGCCCGTAGTGTGGAAAGCCTTCCACGCGAAGGAGAGGGATCATGAACCAGCCGATCGACCAGGACTTCCCGACCTCCCCGGCCGCCCGCGCCCGCGCGCTCGGCACGAAGGGCGGCGAACCGTCATTCCCCGCCCAGGACCAGGACCCTCCCGGCCTCACCGCCCCGATGGACCCGGTCCCGGACCATGGCGAGGAGAGCTACGTGGGTCACGGCCGGCTCGACGGGTTCGCCGCCCTGATCACCGGTGGTGACTCCGGGATCGGCCGGGCGGTCGCGATCGCCTTCGCCCGCGAGGGGGCCGACGTCGCGATCTCCTACATGGAGGCCGAGCAGGAGGACGCCGAGGAGACGCAGCGCTGGATCGAGAACGCCGGTAAGCGCGCCCTGCTGCTGCCCGGCGACATCCGCGAGGAGTCCCACGCCCGCTCGCTGGTGACCCGCACCGTCGAGGAGCTGGGCCGGCTCGACATCCTCGTGAACAACGCGGCCTTCCAGTGGGGTCGGGCCGAGCCGAAGGGGATCGAGGGCATCGACTCCGATCGTCTGCATCGCACCTTGACCACCAACCTCGAGGTGATGTTCTGGATCACCCAGGAGGCGGTGCCGCACCTGCACCCCGGCTCCTCGGTCATCAACACGACCTCGATCCAGTCCTACGACCCCTCCGTGCCGCTCATGGACTATGCCTCCACGAAGTCGGCGATCAACAACCTCACGGTGAACCTGGCGGCCGACCTGGGCCCGAAAGGCATCCGCGTGAACGCTGTCGCCCCCGGGCCGATCTGGACGCCCCTGAACGTGGCGACGCGCGTGGCCGACGACTACACCGCCTTCGGGGGCAACACCCCGCTGGGGCGCGCCGGTCAGCCCGCCGAGTGCGCCGGGGCCTACGTGTTCCTGGCGAGTCCGGCCGAGGCCTCCTACGTCTCGGGCACCGTGCTCGGCGTGACCGGCGGGCGCCCGGTGTTCTGAGCTCGCAGTGCGCCAGGGCTCGCGATGGGTCGAAGCTCCCGGTGCGCCGAGGGTGCGTGCGCACGGCAGCGTCGAGCGGAGCTGCGCCGGCCCTCAGAGCGTCGCGACCCCCAGCGCGATCACCGCGAGGAGGGGCAGTGCTCCTTGGCGAACTGCCGCGCCACGATGCGGCGGCGAGCTGATGCCCAGCACGAGCGCCGCGCCGAGCATCGATCCCGTACCGGCGAAGGCCAGGGTGAGGCCCGCGGTGTGCGCGCCGACAGCGCTCAGCAGCACGCCCAGCAGCGCGAGCACTCCGAGGAACAGGTTGTAGAACCCCTGGTTGAGGGCGAGAGGGCGGGTCGCCGCGGTCTCCTGCGGGGTCTGCCGCCCGAAGATCCGCTGAGCGCGTTCGCTGCCCCAGGCCACCGACTCGAGCCAGAAGATGTAGCCGTGCAGCAGAGCGGCCGCCGTGGACAGGACGAGTCCGAGGATCAGCATGTGTCCCTCCCGAGGGGTTTCTGAAATGCTCGCTCCACTATAGACTGGGGACGGCGTACTGGCCATGTCGCCGAAGAGCGGACGCCCGGAAGTCCGCGGTCGCGGGCACCCGAGCAAAGCAGTGCTTCGACCGGAGAGGGAGTGAACGATGGGACGCACCGCCACCTTCGCGACGGCCGATGCCGTGCGCTCGGCCCGCTCCCTGTTCTGGGCCGAGGGGTACGAGAACACCTCGATGAGCGCGATCCAGCAGGCGACGGGGCTGAACGCCTCGAGCATCTACCACGCCTTCGGCTCCAAACGAGGGCTGTTCGAGGCCGCGATCGCGAACTATCTCGAGGAGGTCGTGCGTCCGGGTCTCGCTCCGCTGCTCGCCACCGATCCCTCGCCCCATGCTCTCGCGGACTACCTCGGTCGCGCCGCCGATCTGCTCGGGGAGCCCGGAGGCTCCGAGAGCCTCCCCGACGGCTGCCTGCTCGTGAACACCGCCTGCGCCGGGATCGCTCGGGAGGAGTCCGTGCGCGAGGTGATCACCTCCTACCGCGCCGAGCTCGTGCGAGCCTTCGGGGCGGGCGTCGCCGCCCGCTTCCCCGAGGCCCCGGCTGCCGAGCGCGAGCGGATCACCGAAACCGGCGTCTCCGCTCTGCTGGCAGCCCTGGTCATGTCCCGCGTCGATCCGTCCGCCGCGCGCAGCGCGCTGGACGCGGCCCGAGAGCCCCTGCGGACCTCGACGTCCTGAGCGCGCCGCGCCCGGTCGACCCGCAGACCATCCGCAGCACCGATCGAAAGGAACCATCATGAAGCCGCTCTACTCCACCGAGGCACTGGCCACCGGCGCCGGCCGCGACGGCCACGTCGAGGTCTCCCAGTCCGATCTCGCCTTCGACATGGCCGTCCCCAAGGACATGGGCGGCTCGGGCGAGGGCGCCAACCCCGAGCAGCTGTTCGCAGCGGGCTACGCCGCCTGCTTCCACTCGGCGCTGCAGGTCGTCGCCCGCCAGAAGAAGGTGTCCATCGACGGATCGAGCGTCGGTGCCCGCGTGAGCATCGGCAGCAACGACGAGGGCGGCTTCGCGCTCGCCGTCGATCTCGAGGTGGTCATCCCCGAGCTCGACCACGAGACCGCACAGTCCCTCGCCGACGCGGCGCACCAGGTGTGCCCGTACTCCAACGCCACCCGCGGGAACATCCCCGTGAACGTGAGCGTCGCCGACGACTGAGGTCGCGGCGCGAGATGCGGACGGGGCCCGCCGGGAGTGATCTCCCGACGGGCCCCGTCTCCTTCGCGACGCATTCCCGACACGTCGCGGGGACATCGCTCACGGACGCAGCAGCACCTTGCCCGTGCGCCCGGCCTCGAGGTTCGCGGCGGCTGCCTGGCGGGCCTCCGCGATCGGGTACGTGGCCTCCACCGGCAGCGTCACCGAGCCCTCGAGCAGGCGCCCGATGATCTCGCGGAACAGCTCGGAGCGCTCCTCGGTGGGCATCTCCTTCGAGACCGTCGCGCCCCAGAAGCCCTCGATGTGAAGGTCGCGGAAGATCACCGGCCCCGAGGGGATCTCCATGACCGGGGCGGCCATCGCCCCGAAGACGACCAGCTTCCCGCCGTCGGCCAGCAGCGACATCACCTGTCCGGCGGCCTCGCCGCCCACGGAGTCGATGCCGGCGCGCGCGGGGGCGTCGCCGATCAGGGCGCGGGCGCGCTCCTCCCAGCCCTCGGTGTCGGTCGCGACCACGCCGGTGATGCCCTGCTCGGCGAGCTCGTCGACGCCCGAGGAGCGGCGCACCAGGCCCACCACGTTGACGCCGCGGGCGCGGGCGAACTGCGAGATCAGACGGCCGACGGCGCCGTTCGCCGCGTTCTGCACGAGGGTCTCGCCGGGGGCGAGGTCCAGCTGCTGCAGCAGCGAGAGCGCGCTGAAGGGCATCGCGGCGAGCTGCGCCGCGGTCTCGTCGTCCAGTCCGTCGGGCACCGGGATCAGCGAGTCGGCGGGAGCCGTGAAGAGCTCGGCCCACACGCCCAGCTGCGAGGTGGCGACCACGCGCTGGCCCACGGCCGGCTGGGTGACGCCCTCGCCGAGCTGCTCGACGACGCCGAGGGCCTCGGTGCCGGCGCGGGCCGGCAGCTCGGGCTTGACGCCGTAGGAGCCGCGCACGGTCCACAGGTCGTGGTTGTGGATCGGGCTGAGCACCATGCGCACGAGAACCTCGCCCGCGGCGGGCGCGGGATCGGGGATCTCGGTGAGCTCCAGGACGTCGGTGGGCTCACCGAACTGCTGATGGGTGACGGCACGCATGACGGAACCTCCTATAGTGAAACGATGATTCCACTATAGGGGAGGCGCCCCTCCTGTGCCGAGGGGCCGGTGTGATCCGGGCCGGGATCGCCGACAGGATCAGTGGTCGGCGGAGGCCGGATCCTGCTCGCGCGCCTGCGCCTCGCGGGCCACCCGCACCATCTCCTCGCGGGGGACGACCTTCACGCGCGGACGCGGGTTGCCCTCGCTGTCCTGGACGGCGGCGCCCCGGGAGATCTCGTGCTCCTCCAGGGCCGTCCACCCTTGCCAGGTCGTGTACTGCACGCCCTTGTCCTCGAGCAGGCGCAGGATCGAGTCCTGCTCGCGGTCGGGAGCCGTGGGCACGGAACCGGCGGCGAGGTCCTCGAGCAGGCTGGCGACGGTCTCGGTGGCGTCGGACTTGGTCGCCCCGATCAGGCCGACGGGCCCGCGCTTGATCCAGCCGTTGGCGTAGATGCCCGGCAGGGGCTCGCCCTCGGCCTCGGTGACGCGTCCGGCCTCGTTGTGGATGACGCCGCGGGTCTCGTCGTAGGGCACGTCGGGCAGTTCGGAGCCGAAGTAGCCGATCGCCCGGTAGACCGCCTGCAGGTCGTAGTCGAGGAACTCGCCGGTGCCCTCCATGGCTCCCTCGTCGTCCAGGCGGGTGCGCTCGAAGCGCATCCCCGTCACGGATCCGTCCTCGCCGAGGACCTCGACGGGCTTGTGCCAGAAGTGCAGGTGGAGGCGACGCTCGACGGGGCCGCCCTGGGAATCGGTGGGCTCCTCGCCGCGGGCCTCGCGCTCCTGCTGCTCGTGCAGCCAGCCCTCGAAGGTCGCGTAGACCTGCTCGCGGCGGCGGTCGGCGCGGATCGCCTCGCGCTCCTCGGTGGTGATGACCTCGAAGTCGCGCGGATCCATGACGATCTGCACCCCGCGGGGGTGTGCGAGCTCGCGGGTCTCCAACGGCGTGAACTTCGACTGCGCGGGGCCGCGGCGCCCGAAGACGTGCACGTCGGTCGTGCGGGCGGCGGTCAGGCCCTCGTACACGTTCTCGGGGATCTCGGTGCGCAGCAGCTCGTCGGCCGACTTCGACAGCATGCGGGCGGCATCGAGCGCGACGTTGCCGTTGCCGATCATGGCGACCTGCTCGGCCTCCAGGGGCCAGGTGCGCGGGTAGTCCGGGTTGCCGTCGTACCAGGCCACGAAGTCGGCGGCGCCGTAGGAGCCCTCGAGGTCGATGCCCGGGATGTCGAGCTCGGCGTCCTTGAGGGCGCCGGTGGCGAAGATGACGGCGTCGTAGCGCTCGCGCAGCTCGTCCAGGGTGAGGTCGGTGCCGAACTCGACGTCGCCCAGGAAGCGGATGTCGCCGCGGTCCAGGATCCGGTGCAGGGCGGTGATGATGCCCTTGATCCGCGGGTGATCGGGGGCGACGCCGTAGCGGATCAGGCCGAACGGTGTGGGCAGGGCGTCGAACAGGTCGCACTCGACCTCGAGCTCACCGGACTTGACCTGCGTGGAGCGCAGCAACGTCTCGGCCGCATAGACCCCGGCCGGACCGGAGCCGATGACGGCGAGTCGCAGGGGCTGGGCGGAAGGCTGATTCGTGGACATCGCACCTCAGGTTCCCGGGGCGAGCGCCCGCGGTCGCTGCACGCGTCCGGCGAGGGCGGCGTCGCCGTTGGTCTCGATTTACGCACCAGCCTATACGCGAAATTCCTCGGACTGCAGGCCGGGAGGGGGTGGAGCGTGCGGGATCACGCTCCACCCCCTCCCGGTCGCTGCTGGTCACGCCTCGGCGAGCAGCGCCTCGAGTCCGGCCTGGTCCAGGGCGGGCTGGTCGGCGTCCAGGTCCTGCACGGGCAGCGGGCAGTTGCCGAGGTCGCGGATCTCCAGGCGCGCGCCGTTGCTGCGCATCGACTGGTGGGCGATCACGCCGGGCAGCGTGTACCGGGCGGCCTGCCAGGCGTTGACCACGGGCTGCACGCCGGCGCCGACGGCGCGCGCGAAGTCGTCGACCAGGAAGTGGTGGGCGCCTTCGTGGCCGTTGGGCTTGCCCTGGAACTGGGCGGGCAGACGCTGCTGGTGGTGGGAGCGGGCGGAGCCGGCCACGAAGGCGTCGCGCAGCGCGGGGGAGACGTCCTTCAGGCGCGGGTCGTCCAGGCTCATCGTTCCCTGCGTGCGGATCAGGTCGCTGACCTCGAGGACCGTCTTCTTGTCGTGCCAGTAGGTGACGTCGATCGTCTCCTCGAAGCTCGAGGTCTCGCCGAAGAAGCGGAAGCGCGACTCGCGCTTGTGGGAGGGGTAGCCCACCCGCCGCAGCTCATTGGTGCGGAAGGCCCCGCCGTTGTCCATCTCGAACAGGGCGAAGGCGTTGGAGACGTCGTTGTCGAACGTCGAGACGTCCTTGTCGAACACGCCGTCGCCGCGGGTGTCGGGCCGGCCGATGGCCGAGACCGAGACCGCGTGGCGCTGGGGGAGGACGCCCAGGATCCCGCCGATCGAGTGGGTGGGGTAGAGGAGGGGTGGGTAGGAGGCGGTCGCCTTCCAGTCCTCGCCGCCGGAGTACTTGTAGGCGTCGTAGAAGCCCAGGTCCATGTCGTGCACGTAGTCGCCCTCGGCGTAGAAGACCTCGCCGAAGGCGCCGGAGCGCTGGATCCTGCGGGCCAGCACCACCGCCGCGTTGTACTGACTGGTCTCGCCCATCATGTAGACCAGGCCCGTCTGCTCGACGAGGCGGGTGATCTCCCGGATCTCCTCCTCCTCGATCGCCATCGGCACCGCCGAGTAGACGTGCTTGCCGGCTTGCAGGGCCTGGATCGCGATCCGGCCGTGGGTCCACCGCTGGGTGAAGATGGCGACGGCGTCGACGTCGGAGGCCAGCAGCTCCTCCACGGAGGAGAAGCGCCCGGCGAAGCGGACGGGGGAGTCCTCGCGCTGCTCGATCGCGTCGATGCGCTCGGGGACGGAGTCCACGGCATAGACACCGGAGATCTCGGGGTGGGCGGAGAACAGCTCGGCGAAGTGGGTACCGAACTGCCCGATCCCCACGATGCCCAGGGTGAACGACATATTTCCTCCTTGAAACAAAGTGTGCGGCGCCCACTCTACGCACGGCGGGGCGCGGGAGGGAAGGGCCGGGAGGCGTCGGCGGGACCCTTCGTCGGCGCCACCACTGGGAGCGCCCGTCGATCGCACCCGTCGACCATGCCTGACGACCCCTCCCGTCGGCAGCGCACCGGACGCAGGGACGGGTCCGCTCAGGCGGGCTCGGGTGCGCCGGAGCCGGTGCCGCTCGCATCGGTGGGGACCGGCACCACGCCGACGGACACGTCGAGCGTGGAGGTCGCCCCGGGCGGGCCGACGACGATCCCCTTCAGCGGCGGCACGTCGGTGTAGTCGCGCCCCCAGCTGGTGGTGACGAAGCGCTGGTCGACGAAGGTGTTGTTGGTCGGGTCGATGTCGACCCAGCCCGCGCCGGGGACCAGCACGCTCAGCCACGCGTGGGAGGCGGCCGAACCGATCATCTCCCCGTCCGGGCGGGTGCCCAGCGACTCGAGCGAGGCCTGGGCCGTGCGCAGGTAGCCGGAGACGTAGCGGGCGGCGAGCCCCACGCTGCGCGCGACCGCGAGACCCACGTGCGCGAAGTCCTGGCAGACGCCGTGGCGCTCGGCCAGCACCTCCTCGAGGGGCGAGGTCACGGTGGTCGCCCCCGAGGCGTAGGTGAAGCTCGAGTGGATCAGACGGGTGAGCTCGGCGAGGCACTCGCCGACCGGACGGCCCGGTGTGAAGACCTCCGCGGCGATCGCCTGCACCTCCGGGGTGGTGTGGATCCGCGGGGAGTCGTGGGTGAAGTCGATCGCCTCGGCGGGCACGAGCGGCCCCCAGTGCTCCGGCGTGCACTTCTCCCAGGAGACTGAGAGGGCGTCCAGAGGGTACTGCGGCAGCGAGACACTCACGTGCGCCCGCGAGTGTACGGCCAGCTCCTCGTGCGGGGTGCTCACCAGCAGGAACGTCGAGGAGTTCCCGTAGAAGTCGGTGTGGGCCGTGAGCACGGCGGGCTCGGGCTCGACCGTGACCTCGTGGGAGAGCACGCGCTGGTGCGGGGTCGCCCGCGGCTCCACGTGCGCCCGGCCGTAGTTGCTGGTCACCGGGCGGGCGTAGCGGTAGCGCGTGAGGTGGTGGACCTCGTAGTCCACGGCAGGCGGCGGCTGCTCCTGGTCCTCCGGACGCAGCGGGATCAGCGGACGGGGCTTCTCAAACATCATCGAACCCCCAGGTCGACGTGCTCTCGGGCACGCGGAAGTACTCCTCCTCGAGGGCCTCCGAGAGCTCACGCAAGGTTCCCATCGCTGCTGTCGTCTCGGCCACCAGCACGGTCGGCCCCGCGCCGGCCGACTGCTCGTCGACCGCCAGCAGCTCCCGCGCCCGCCAGCCGGCGACCCGACCGGACAGCTCCGTCAGCAGCGACCTGGCCCGGGACTCGGTCGTGGTCTCGGGAAGGCGGCCGACGGCCTCGCGCAGCGCGTCGAGCTGGAAGGCCAGGGAGCGCGGCAGCGTGGTGTCCTCGAGGGCGAGTTCGAGGAGCAGCTCGCCCTGCAGGGGCGCGTCGTAGGTGCGGCGGTAGGCGCTCGCGGCGTCCAGGATGGTCGCGGCGGCCTCGCTCACGCGCCCTTCCACACGCCGTGGCCGACGCGCATCGAAGCAGCTGCGCAGCAGGGCCAGCAGGCCCATCGCCCGCTCGATGCGTCGGCCGGCCTGGACCAGGTCGCGCCCCGTGGTCCGGGACATGCCGTCGCTGACGATGCCGGCGAGTCCGAGGCCGCCCACGACCAGGTCACGCAGAACCTGCTCCTCGATCACGCCCACGGGATCGGTGAGCTCCTCGAGGCTGCCGCGCATGCGGGTCAGCACGGGCCAGACCTCGTCGGCGACCATGTCCCGCAGCGAGCGGGCGGTGCGCTCGAGGGCCCGGAAGGACTGGGCGAGGCTGCCGGGGCGGTGGGCGTCGGTCGCGGCACCGCCGAGCTCGCGGCGCACCTGCTCGCGATCGCGGGGATCGACCTCCTGCATCGTGGCGCCGGTGCCGGTCACGTCGGCGACCGCGCGCAGCAGCACCCCCAGTGCTGCGTCGGCCTCGGGTCCGCGCTCGGGGTCCAGGTCGTTGGCCACGTCGCGGATCGTGCGCAGCAGCCTGCTCGCCGAGTCGACGCGCTCCATGTAGCGACCGAACCAGAACAGATCGGAGCCGACGGAGCGGGTGAGCATCTGGGGCGGGACGGGAAGCGCCGGCGGTGCCTGCCGGTCGACGTCGGCCTGCTCCGCGGGTGCGGAGGCGGTCGAGGCGTCCAGCGGGGCCACGGCGCCGGGGGTGGCGGCATCCTCCGTGGTCGCGAGGACCCAGACGTCCTTGGTGGCCTCGGGCCCCTCGTCGGTGGTGCGGGCGATGCCGCCGGGGAGCACCTCGAAGCCGTCCTCGGTCGCGACGACCAGCAGCTGCACGGCCACCGGCCGGCCCACGAGGTGCCCGTCCTCCGTCGGGTCGCTCAGGGGCCCGCTCGCCGACCCGTCCGAGGGCCCGCTCGGCGATCCCCCCGGCGCGCCGTCGGCGGAGGCGCGGGAGGTGTCGCGGTGCGGCGCGAGGGAGAGCTCGGCGAGGGGTGCGGCGGACTCCTCGACCCCGCGCAGGCGCAGGTCCTCGTGCAGCAGCTGCCGGCAGAGATCGGGCAGCAGCGCGCGCAGCGCCGCGCTCTCGAGCACCCCGGCACCCACGGGGTTCAGCACCTCGACGACGCCGCGCCGGGCCGCCTCGAGCAGCCCGGTGACGCCCTGGAGGGGCGTCGGCCCCAGGTCGAGGGGGTCCACGAGCGCGGACGGGACCATCCGCACCACGGTGTCGATGGCCGCGGCGTCGGGATCCGCGTGCGGTCCCTGCAGGCTCAGGACCCCGTCGCGGACGGTGAGGTCGGTGGCGCTGACCGCCGGGCGACCCAGCAGGTTCGCGAAGCGGTGATGGTCGAAGCCCGTCGAGGTGTCCTGGTCGTCGACCAGGACGACGGCGCGCCCGGCCGTGCCGTCGGTGCGCGAGCGGGCCGTGAGCGCCGAGCGCATCGACTCGTAGAAGGGGTGCAGGCGACGCAGCGCGGTCGAGCGGTAGAGCGCGGGCGCCGAGCGCGAGAGCACCCGGCGGATCTCGAGGGTCAGGCCCGCCCCGCCGGGCACGTCGACCTGGTCGTGCAGCACGCTCCAGGTGCCCTCCGCGGTGCGGGTCACCGTGGTGCTCAGCGCGAACAGTCGCTGGGGCGCGCGCGAGGGGATCGAGACCGCGGCGCGGAGATATCCGGGATCCTCCAGGAGCGCCCCCACGGGTGCGACACCGCCCGCGAGCACCGTGCGCGGCCCGTAGAGATCGGCATGGAGAGCGTCGAGGAGGCGCGCGCGCTGGACGAGGCCCGCGCTCAGCTCCTCCCACTCCTGGGCCGTGATCACGACCGGGACCGGATCGATGGCCCCCTGGCCCGGGGTGCTCGAGGAGGTGTCCGTCGCGACCATCCGTCGCGCCGCCGCGGCCGCGCGGCGCAGCCCGCGTTCGCCGAGAGCACGCAGCTCGCGCTGCAGCGGGGCGTCCGGGTCGATGGTCACGGCGTTCATCCTAGGGGCGGGACATGCGTGACCCCGTCCCCGTTCAGGAGCTGGTGGGGACGGGCGCGCCCTCGGAGGGCTGGACCACGACGAAGCCCGGGCCGTGGAACCCCAGCTGGAAGGACTCGCCCGAGCCGCGCCCGATCAGCGAGCTCATCTTGAAGTCGTTCTTGATCTGCGGGGTCAGGTTCGCCGACCAGCACACCGCGGCCTGCGGGTCCACGAAGGTGGGCTGCTGGGAGCAGTCCAGCAGCATCGGCGGACCGTCGGAGGTGACCGCGACCAGGCCCTGCCCCTGCAGGAACAGGTTGAACAGGCCACCGGCCATGATCCCGGCGCCGCCGGTGCCGCGGACGTCCCACTGGATCGAGGAGTCGAAGGCGAGGAGGTTGCGGGTGTTCAGCGTCAGCGCATCGCCCTCGAGCTGGATCAGGAAGATCTCGTCGGCCCGGCGGGCGAAGAAGACCTCGCCCTGCCCGCGAACGCGCATCAGGTTCCCGCCCTCCCCGGTGGCCATCTTCTTCAGCAGCTTCATGCCGCCACCGGAGCCCTGGTAGGCGAAGTCCATCTGCCCCTGGTAGGCGACCATGACGCCCTGGGCGGCGATGATCTCCGGTGCCTGCGGCTGCAGGGCGCAGCGCAGCATCTTGTTGGACTGCAGGGTCCAGCGCTGCTGGGTCTGCTTCTCCTGGTTGGCGGCGTCGAAGAGGGTGCTGCGCATGGCGTGGGTCCTTGTCGTGAGAACGGGCCGAGGTGACGGGGGAGGCCAGCGGTCCGCAGGGCGGGAGCGACGAGCACGGTCGACGGAATCGTCTCATGCACCGGTGCTGCCCACGGGGTCATTTCTCCAGCAGGCCGTCGCGGGCGAGCTGGTCCTGCAGCGGCCCCGGCAGCACCCAGAGACGGAAGGAGTAGCTGGAGCCGCCGGTGACGAGCTCGGCGCCCCGCTCCCGCATCGTCGAGCCGTCCTGGCAGGAGATGACGAGGTCCGAGCGGAAGGGCTCCCCCTGGGGCGGGTCGGCGAGGCGCACCGGGCGCGGGGAGTACCAGTACCCGGCCCAGTTGACCATCTCGGCCGTCCCCAGCCCGTTGCTCCTGCACGAGAGGTCGACGTCCACGGGTTCCGGCTCCGCGCTCGCGGTGGCCCGGTCGACCTTCGCGAGGCTCGCGCCGACCTTCTTCGGGGCCGCCCGGCGCTGGTCCTGGTTCGCCCAGAGGGACATGACGACGGCGGCCACCAGCAGCAGCGCCACGGCGCTGCGAGGGAGTCGTCGCAGCAGGAGGGTCGCGAGGACGCCGACCGTCGTGGCCAAGGAGGCCCAAAGCCAGAACCGGTTCGGACCGGTGAACGTCGGCGTCAGCGGTTCGTGGAAGGGGCGTTCGGGGAACGTGGACTGCCAGCTGTTCACCGCAGCGGTGTTCGTCGTGAGCCCGAGCCACAGGGGGGCGTGCGGGGCGACCCAGAGCACGACGACCGCCGACACCAGCACGACGACGCCCAGCGCGATGCCGATCACCGCCGCGCTGACCCGGCGCAGGAGGACCGCCACCGCCACGAGGACGAGGAAGGGGGCGACCTGGTCGATGTACCGCGAGTAGACCCAGGCCTCGAGGCCGTGGAAGCTGTCGCCCCACAGGGCTTCGGGCTGGTACCACCACACCACGCTCATCCCCACGGTGCTGAGCGTCAGCCCGAACAGGAACGCGCCGGGCCCGAGGTGCAGGGTGCGCACCTCCCGCAGCGTCCAGACCACGATCACCACGGCGCCCAGGGCGAAGAGGCCGGCGGTCCCCACCAGCTGCGCCCAGACCTGACCGGCCAGGAGCTGGGCGAGTGCCTCCGGTCGGGCCTGGGTCAGCGCCTGCAGGGCCAGATCGGACTTGCTGCTCCCGCTCAGCAGCATGCGGTGGTTGATGGCGGCGGCCACCCGGTCGACACCCCACCAGGAGACGAGCAGCAGGAGCACGCCCACCACGGCCTTGGCCACGCTGCGGCGCGAGAAGAGGAGCAGCCACACCACCGCGGTCAGCACCAGGGCGAGCGCGCGCGTGTGCGTGAGGTAGGCGGCGGCGATCGCCAGGACGAACAGCGCCAGGCGCCACCAGGTGGGTCGCCTCCACAGCGCGAACATCCCCAGCACCGCCCAGGCGTAGCAGAACATCAGCAGCTGCTCGCTCATCGCGTAGTCCGAGGGCTCGATCCGGCCCGGCAGGCACATGGCCAGGCCCGCTGCGGCGATCGCCTGCGGCGCGGTCATGCGCAGGTGACGACCGACCATGCTGAGCGGGACGATCGTGGCGACACCGATGACGTTGCCCAGCACGATGGCGGCGCGATACACGGTCTCGGGGTCGTGCGTGAACCACCAGATGGGCGTCATCAGGATCGCCCAGCCCGGGTAGTAGCCGCTGCCGGAGAGCCGGGGGACGTCGTTATCGCCGGAGAGCATCCGGGCGATCTGCAGGGGATGGATCTCGTCCCAGGGCGTGCGCGGCGCCACCGCGCTCTGCGCGACCACGATGTGCAGAACGATGCAGGTCGCGACGGTGATCACGGCGAGCACCCACCACAGGGGCGAACGTGCCGTCCCCGGGGGCTCCTGCTGCGAGCGGTCCCCGTGGACCACCCTCTCGTGCGAGGCGCGCAGGGCGGTGGGCGGGGTCGACTCGTCCCGCCGACGCACGGCATCAGCAGTCTGTGATGACACGGGGGTGGACCTCCGATCCGCGGGACGAGCGAAGGGTGCGTCCGCACCCCGGCGACGGGCCCTGGCCGTCGGTCGTGACAGTAGCCCAGATGCGGACCCGGCCCGCGGCGTCCCGGGAGGGTCCCGATGGCCGCGGCGTGCGCTCGCCGCCCTCCCTGGGCACAGGCACGAGCCGGGCGGTGACCGGGGCGCCGCGGGGCGTCGTGGACGCTTCGTCGGGAGAGCTCCCGGCGGGTCAGCATTCATGCACGGTTCACCGTGGCGACGCCGCACGTTGACCGGCCCGGGAGCCTGCGTGAACTGCGCCACGAGCAGGTGAGTGCCCTCCGGGGGTCGTCCACGGCCGTGTGGCGCGGTTCCTTCGTCCGCTGAGCGTGCCGGAGGTCGTACCAGGGCCCGCCGTGTCGCATGATGGCAGGCAGAGGCCGCGGCGGACGCCGGGAGCAGAGGGGAGTGCGGACGTGGAACGAGCGAGGACCGCCGAGCGATCGGCGCGCCGAGGGGGTGCTCGCATCTCGCTGCCCGCCGGCTCGGCGGAGAGCGCGGAGCGTCTGGTGCGGGGGGCCGAGAAGGTCGGTGCCGTCGTCATCCCCGTCCTCGTCGTCGCCGCCCTCACGGTCTTCGCGACGATGGGATGGCTGGATCGCCACCCGCTCGAGGGACAGGGGGAGAACCTGCTGTTCCTGCAGCTCCTGCGCAAGCACACGCTGATCCTGCTCGGACTGCTGATCTACACCGCCGTGATGTTCGCCGTGGTGCTGGTGCTCGCCGGCGGCGTGCTGCGCTACACCCTCGCACGTGCCGACGAACGCCTCGACCCTGCCCGTGACCTGCTGCGACGCCGGGACCCGCGTCTCACGCGCGCGGTCTCCTGGCTGCTGGCGCGCTGGTGGCGGGTGAGCCTGCTGCTGCTCGTGGTGTGGTCCCCGATCCTCCTGCTGCAGTTCCCCGGCTACTCCTCCTGGGACCTGGTGATGCAGGCACGGGAGGTCCTCGACCAGCGCGGCTCCGTGAAGCCGCCGCCCTTCGACGTCTATCCGATCGCCCACTACCTCGTCCCCACCGGCGACGCCCTGCTCTCCGCGCACCACGGCGCCGGTCTCACCCTGCTGTACGGGACGGTGCTGGGCTTCGCCGCCGACCACCTGGGCGGCTTCGGTGTGGGGCTCGCGATCCTCTCCCTCGCCCAGCTCGCCGTCACCCTGATCGCGCTGGGGCGGGCGACCGCGCTGCTCGGACGCTGGGTGGCGAGCCCGGGCGTGAGGACGGTCGCCCTGGTGGTGCTGGTCCTGGGTGGCCTGCCCATCGCCTTCTGGTCGATGTCCGTGGCTCCCGGCCCGCTGTTCGCGGCCGCCCTGTGCTGGCTGCTCGCGCTCTCGGTGGACCACGTCCGCTCGCGCGAGGAGATCGCGCCGCGCAGGATGCTCGAGTGGACGCTGGTCGCGCTCGTCGTGGCCTGCTCCGCACGGGTCGGCATCCCGGTGCTGCTGGTGCTGCTGGTGATGACGGTCCTCGCGCGGCACGGATGGCAGGCCTGGCGCACCGCGCTGGTCTCGCTCGCGCTGCCCGCCCTGGTGGTGCCCGCGGCGCTCGCGATCGGGGTGACCCAGCACCGCATCATCCCCGAGGACCCGATGCGTGAGCGGGGACTGCAGATCCAGAGCCTGGCCCTCGCACTGCACCAGAATCCCGATTCGCTCTCCGCGCAGGACGCGAAGACGCTGGACAGGGTCTTCGACGTCGAGAAGCTGGGGACGAGCTACGACCCCGCCTCGATCGATGCGGCGCTGGGAGCGGGCGACGGCGACGGCGCCTACCGTCGGCAGAGCGTCACGGCGGCCGAGGTCGCCGAGTTCCCCGGGGTCTGGAAGGACACCGTCGCCGATCAGCCCACGATCGTCGCCGACGGGATGCTGCTGTCCACCTTCCGGCTCTTCGACCCCCTGGGTTACGGGCGCGGGAACCTGCCCACCACGACCCAGGACGACGGTGCCGCCGACGTCCTGATCGGCGGCGACGGTCATCTGAGCGACGACGGGGTCAACAGCGGCGGCCGCGATGCCGTCCACGCGATCGCCGGTGCGCTGAACGGGCACGACGGGCTGCGCGTGCTCACCGAGGCGCCCCTGCGGGTGGTGGTCGTGCTGCTGCTGACGACGATCGCCGTCGCCCTGCGCCGGCCCAACGCCTGGGTCTGGGCGCTCCCGGTCGCCCTGTGCACGTGGGCGCTCGTGAAGAGTCCGGACGACTCCTCGGGCCTCGACTCGCTGGCCTTCGTCTACCTGGTGCCCTTCGCGCTGCTCGCGCTCGCGGGCAGCCGCGAGCTCGTCGCCCGGGGAACCCCGCACGGCGCGGCGGAGGGCTCCCGCCGGGCCCCGTGGTCCGCTGCGGGGGCCGGCGGTGGGTCGAGGTCGGCCGAGTTCGAGGACGACGCCCCCTGGGCGGCGCCCGAGGGGGCGATCCCCTGGGAAGGCGGACTGCAGGGTCGCCATCAGCGCTCGCCCGCCGCGGAGAAGGCGGGCAAGTACGGGTCGATGCGCCATGTCCAGCGCCGCCCGCTCGCCCCGAACCCTGGCCTCCACAAGAAGCCACGCAGCAAGTAGCGGTGGGTAGCGGGGGATTCGCGCCGGGAGCTGCGCCGCCGGCGCGGGGCGGGCCGCGGCAGACGGCGGCGTGGACACCCCGGCAGGATTCGAACCTGCGACACGCCCCATATGAGGGAGCTGCTCTACCGGACTGAGCTACGGAGCGGAGGGGACGGCCGGTCCGAGGCCGGCGTCCCGTGGCACGAGTCCATCGTGGGGGAGGCCCCGTCGGCCGCGCCAGCCCCGCGACATCGCCGTGACATGCGCCGACGCACGAGGACGCCGAGCGTCCCGTGAGGACACCCAGCGTCCGTCAAGTCCGGATCAGCGGTCCGTTGCGGCGCGACGGGCCGACCCGCCCCGCGCCCGCGGACGGCTCCGGTTCAGCCGGCCGCCGCGGCGCGCGCCGCCGCCGGCAGGGCGGAGGCGATGCGATCGAGCACGTCGCCGTCGTGCGCGGCGGAGACGAACCAGGCCTCGAAGGCCGAGGGCGGCAGGTAGACGCCCTGCTCGAGCATGCTGTGGAAGAACCGGCCGAAGGCGGCGGTGTCCTGGTCCTTGGCGTCCTGGTAGGTGGTCACCGGGTGCTCGCGGAAGAACACCGAGAACAGCGTCCCGGCGGTCTGGACCACGTGGGGGACGCCGGCGGCGGTGAGCGCCTCCGCGACGAGCGACTGCAGGGAGGCCGAGGTGCTCGTGAGCCGCTCGTAGGCGGCGTCGTCGAGCCCCGCGAAGGTCGCCAGACCCGCGGCGGTCGCGAGCGGGTTCCCCGACAGCGTCCCCGCCTGGTAGACGGGACCGAGCGGGGAGAGCAGGTCCATCAGGTCCGCACGGCCGCCGAAGGCGCCGACGGGCAGTCCGCCGCCGATCACCTTCCCGAAGGTCATCAGGTCCGGCGCCCAGCCGTCGGCGCCGGCGGCCGGCCCGTCGATGCCGTAGTAGCCCTCGGAGCTCGCGCGGAAGCCGGTGAGGACCTCGTCGGTGATCAGCAGCGCGCCGGCCGCGTGGGCGGTCTCGGCGAGGAAGGCGTTGAAGCCCTCGGGCGGGGTCACCACGCCCATGTTGGCGGGCGCGGCCTCGGTGATGACCGCGGCGATCTCCTGGCCGCGCTCGGCGAAGAGGGCGCGCACGGCCTCGCGGTCGCCGTAGGGCACCACGATCGTGTCGCGGGCGGTGCCCGCGGTGACCCCGGCGGATCCCGGCATCCCGAAGGTGGCGACGCCGCTGCCGGCCTCGGCCAGCAGCGCGTCGACGTGCCCGTGGTAGCAGCCGGCGAACTTCACGACCAGGTCGCGCCCGGTGGCGGCGCGCGCCACCCGGAGGGCGCTCATCGTCGCCTCGGTGCCCGAGTTCACCAGGCGCACCTTCTGCAGCGGACGCACCCGGCGCACGAGCTCCTCGACGAGGGTGACCTCGCCGGCCTGCGGGGCGCCGAAGGACAGGCCGCGGCCGGCGGCCTCCTGGACCGCCTCGACGACGCGCGGGTTCGCATGGCCCAGGATCATCGGGCCCCAGGAGCCGACGAGGTCGACGTACTCGTTACCGTCGGCGTCGGTGAGCAGGGCACCCGAGGCCGAGATGAGGAACGGCGGGGTGCCGCCGACGGAGCCGAAGGCGCGCACGGGCGAGTTCACGCCGGCGGGGATGACCTGCTTGGCGCGCTCGAAGAGGGACTGGGAGGTGGTCTCGTCCAACGTCATGGGTGGTGTCTCCTTCTCAGACGAACGGGCGCAGGTGCTCGGGAAGTCCGTCCTGGATCCAGCCGGCGACCTCGGAGGACCAGTAGGTCAGGATCATCGAGGCGCCGGCGCGCTTGAAGCCCAGCAGCGACTCCATGATCGCGCGGTCGCGGTCGATCCAGCCGTTGGCGGCGGCCGCCTCGATCATCGCGTACTCGCCGCTGATCTGGTAGGTCCCCACGGGCACGGGGGAGGACTCGGCGACGTCGCGCAGCACGTCGAGGTAGGGCATGCCGGGCTTGACCATCACCAGGTCGGCGCCCTCGTCGAGGTCGAGCTCGACCTCCTGGCGGGCCTCGCGGCCGTTGGCCGGGTCCTGCTGGTAGGTGCGGCGGTCGCCCTCGAGGGAGGAGTCCACGGCCTCGCGGAACGGGCCGTAGAAGGCGGAGGCGTACTTCGCGCTGTAGGCGAAGATCGAGACGTCCTCGAAGCCCTCGGCATCCAGGGCGTCGCGGATCGCGGCGATCTGGCCGTCCATCATCCCCGAGGGGCCGATCATGTGGACGCCCGCGCGGGCCTGCGCGATCGCGATCTCGCGGTAGCGCACCAGGGTCGCGTCGTTGTCGACCGTGCCGCGGGAGTCCAGGACCCCGCAGTGGCCGTGGTCGGTGAACTCGTCCAGGCACAGGTCGGCCATGATCACGAGGTCGTCGCCGATCTCCGCGCGCAGCCGCTTGATCGCCCGGTTCACGAAGGAGTCCGGGTCGCTCGCCGCGGACCCCACGGCGTCCTTGGTCGCCGGGACGCCGAACAGGATCAGCCCTCCGACGCCGCGGTCGGCGGCCTTGCGGGCCGCTTCCAGCAGCGAGTCCTCGGTGTGCTGGACGACGCCGGGCATGGAGGTGATCGGCACCGGGGCGTCGATGCCCTCGCGCACGAACATCGGCAGCACGAGGTCGGCGGGCCGCAGGGTCGTCTCGCGCACGAGGGAGCGCATCGCCTCGGTGGTGCGCAGGCGGCGGGGCCGACGGGAGGGGGTGAGGTGCGAGGGCAGCTGCGCGCGGTAGTCGGCGACGCGCTGGTCCGGGGTGGAGGTCATCGGGTGCTCTCCTTCGGGTCGGGGCTCGTATGGTCGGGGTCGGTGAGGCGCGTGAGGGCGAGGTGCACGGCGCGGGCCAGGGAGGGGGCGTCGGGATGCTCGGCGCGGGCGTCGATCCGCAGACCGGCAGCCTCGGCGGCCTCCTGGGTGGGGTGGCCGATCACGATCACGGCGGTGCGCGGGTGCACGCCGATCTCGGCGGCGCGGCGCGCGATCATGGGGCTGGTCAGGACGATCGCGTCGATCGCGCCGCCGGCGAGGTCGCCGGTGATCGCGGTGGGCAGCGGAGCGCTGCGGGGGTGATAGGCCTCGACCTGGTCGACGTCCATGCCGAGGTCCTGCAGACCCTCGCGCACGGTCGGTGCGGCCGCCGAGGACGCGGGGAACAGCACCCGCCGGGGACGGACGCGATCGGCCGACGCAGCGTCCGACGCAGCGCCCGACGCAGTGGCCGGATCCCGCTCCGCCGTCTCCTGGCCTTCCACCTCCCGGCGTTCGGTCTCGCGGCGCTCCGCCTCGCGCCGACGCACCGTCTCGACGAGCGCCGCTCCGGAGCCTCCGGCGACGAGGTCGACGTCGAGGCCCGCCTCGTGGAGGGCGCGGGTGGTGGCGCCGCCCACGGCGATCACCTCGGTGCCCGGCGACACCGTCGGAGCGGGATCGGCGCTGACCAGGGCGCGCACGCTCGCGGGGCTGGTCACCACGAGCAGGTCGTAGGCGCCGCCTGCCAGGCGGGCGAGGGCGGGGAGGAGGTCCTCGGCCGGCACCGGGTCGAGCTGGACGAACGGCGCGCGCACCACGTCGTAGCCGGCCACCTCGAGGAGGTCGGACAGGTCGTCCCCGCGTCCCTCGGGACGGGGGAGCAGGACGCGGCGGGTGATCACGAGGTCGTTGCGTCCGAGGTCGGGTCGTCCCCTCCGGCGAGCACGGACCCTGCACCGCGCTCCAGGAGGTCGGCGGCCAGGTCCTGGCCCAGGCGTTCGGCGTCCGCCACGAGCACGAGGGGGTCCTCGAGGTCGACCGGCGCCGTGCCGGAGCCCTCGAACACGGACGTGCCGTCCTCGGAGATCGCGAGACCGCGCAGCGTCAGCGTGCCGTCCTCCCCGAGGGTGCCCAGAGCCCCGACGGGCGCCGAGCAGCCGGCCTCGAGAGTGCGCAGCAGCGCCCGCTCGGCGGCGACCGCGGCCCGCGTGGGCCGGTGGTCGGCGGCGCTCAGGCCGTCCGCGAAGGGCGAGAGCCCGCCGTCCTCGGGCGAGGTCCCCGGCTCCGGGCACTCGATCGCGAGGGCACCCTGGGCCGGGGCCGGCAGCAGCACGTCGGGGCTCAGCAGCTCGCTGATCACCTCGTCGCGTCCCAGCCGCTGCAGACCGGCGGCGGCGAGGACGACCGCGTCGAGGTCGGCGTCCTGGCCCAGGGCGCGGGCCAGGCGGGTCTCGACGTTGCCGCGGATGTCGACGACCTCGAGGTCGGGCCGGGCACGCCGCAGCTGGGCGGCGCGGCGCGGGGACCCGGTCCCCACCTTCGCGTGGCGCGGGAGCTGCGCGAGGGTGAGGCCGTCGCGGGCGCACAGGGCGTCGCGCGGATCGGCGCGCTCGGGCACGCAGCCCAGCGCGATCCCGGGCACCGGCGCGGTGGGCAGGTCCTTGGCCGAGTGGACGACCACGTCGACCTCCCCGGCGAGCAGGGCCTCGCGCACGGCGGTGACGAACACGCCGGTCCCGCCGATCTGCGCCAGGGGGCTGGTGCGGTCCTTGTCCCCGTGGGTGCGCACCTGCACGAGCTCGAAGCCGTCGGCGCCGGCGATGTCCTCGGCGGCACGGCCGGACTGGGCCATGGCCAGGGCGGAGCCGCGGGTGCCGACGCGCAGCAGCGAACGATCCTCGCTCATGCGGGCACCTCCGCCCCGCGGTGGGCCTCCTGCTCCTCGGCGATCAGCGCCGTCATCTCCTCGTCGGCCTGCATCGCCCGGGCGATCTGCTCGACGGTGTCCAGGGGGACGCCCTCGCGGGGGACGGGGCGGGCGTGCGCCGATCCGTTCAGGCAGCACAGCGTGCCGCAGGTGTCGCCGACGACGCCGACCTCGGAGACGGCCTGGGGCGCGTGACCGGGCTCGACGTGCTCGCGCACGAGGTCCACGAGGGCGTCGACGAATCGTGCGTCGGTGCCGGGGGTGGCGACGCGGGTGAAGGCGAGGCCGAGCTCCTCGGCGGTCTCGGCCGCCTCGGTGTCCAGGTCCCAGACCACCTCGACGTGGTCGGTGACGAAGCCGATCGGCACCACGACCACGGCCTCGGTGCCGCCGTCCTCGGAGAGCTCGGTCAGGCGGTCGTTGATATCGGGCTCGAGCCAGGGGACGTGCGGGGCGCCCGAGCGCGACTGGTAGACCAGCTCCCACTCTGGGAGGGCGTCGACATTGTCCGCGCCGGTCTCCGCGAGCTGCTCCATCACCCAGCGGCAGCCGGCGAGGTGCTGGGCGACGTACCAGCCGCCCACCTCCCCGGCGGAGGGGTCGTCGGCGGTCTTGTGCGCGGGCCCGGAGGCCTGCGACATCACGTGGGGGATGGAGTGGGTCGAGAACAGCACCCGGGTGCGGCGGGGATCGTGGCCGGCCGCGCGCATCTGCGCGAGCGCCGCACGCACGCCGTCCCGCACCGGCTCGAGGAAGCCGGGGTGATCGAAGTAGGCGCGCACCTTCTCGATCTCCATCTCGCCCACGAGGTCGTTCGCGACCAGGGCCTTCGCGTAGTCCTCGCGGTACTGGCGGCACGAGGAGTAGGAGGAGTAGGCGCTGGTGGCCACGGCGAGCACCCGGCGGTGGCCCTCGGCGTGGATCCGGCCCACGACGTCACTCGTGTACGGCGCCCAGTTGCGGTTGCCCCAGTACACCGGCAGGTCGATGCCGGCCTCGGCGAGGGCCGCCTCGAAACGGGAGATCAGGTCACGGTTCTGGTCGTTGATCGGGGAGCGCCCGCCCAGCTTCCGGTAGTGCTCGCCTACCACCTCGAGGCGCTCGTCGGGGATCCCGCGCCCCCGCGTCACGTTGCGCAGGAACGGGACCACGTCCTCCTGCTGCTCCGGACCGCCGAAGGAGGCGAACAGGATCGCGTCGTAGGGGAGGGGTTCGGGATTCTCGGTCAAGGTGACCTCCAGGTCGCAGCTGGTGCGCGCGTCGGGCGGCGCAGGCGAGTGAACGAGTTCGGCGGGGTGGACGGGAACGGGCGTGGCCCGGATCGGCGCGGGCGGGGCAGGGCCCGGGCGGGGTCAGACCAGGATGGCGGCGACGTCCTCGGGGGAGTTCAGACGGCGGCCGACGTGGAAGGGCAGCTCGTCGCGCACGTGCAGACGGGCTCCGGTGTAGCGCAGGGCGCGCATCATGTCCACGAGGTCGTGGAGGTCGTCGGACTCGAAGGAGAGCAGCCACTCCCAGTCCCCGAGCGCGAAGGCGGCCACGGTGTTGGCGTGGATCTGCGGGTACTCCCGGCCCAGCTTGCCGTGCTCGATGAGCATGTCGCGGCGCTCGTCGTCGGGCAGCAGGTACCACTCGTAGGAGCGGGTGAAGGGGTACACGGAGACCCACTGCTGCGGGGTGCGCGAGGGGGAGAGGAACGCCGGGGCGTGGGTGCGGGAGAACTCGGCCTCGCGGTGCACGCCGACGGCCGACCACGAGCGCACCAGGCCCTCGGCGGCGTGGGTGCGCTCGAAGCGGCGCAGGGCGTCCTGCAGGGCCTCGGGCGTCTCGGCGTGCATCCACAGCAGCAGGTCCGCGTCGGCCCGGAACAGCGAGGCGTCGTAGATCCCGCGCACCACGGTGCCCTGGGCCTCGACGTCGGCCAGGAACGTGCCGATCTCGGCGGCGATCTGCGCCTGCGGGGCGGGTGCCGCCTGCGCACGCGTGAAGACGGTGTACGAGGTGTACCGGATCACCTGGGCGGACTCCGTGGTGCCGCCCTTCCCGGTGGTCTCGGTCGTGTGGCTGTCGGAGCTGGTCATGATGTCCTTCCATCGTGTCGGACGAGGGCGTCGAGCCCGGTGCCGGCGCGCCAGGCGCCGGTCAGCTCGAGGGGCAGCCCGGTGCTGCCCAGGGTGGTCTCGAGGTGGTCGAGGGCGGCGCGGTGACCCGGGCGTGCCTGCCGCATGGTGCGCCGCCAGGTGACGGTGTGCGATGCCCGCAGCTGCGAGCGGGAGAGCGGGATGCCGACGATCGCGGAGGCGTCGGCGAGGGCGAGGTCGGTGATTCCCTCCTCGTCCAGTCCGTCATCGCCCGGCAGCACCTCGCCCGGACGGCCGTAGGACAGCCGCAGCACGTGCGAGTGCGGTCCCAGCTGCTCGACGGCTGCCTGCTGGACGTGCTCCCACTTCGCGCTGGAGTGGGTGAGCCCCTTCGCGCGGATCCCGGGGGTGCCGGGCGCCACCAGGGCGCCGGTGCCGGTCGGGAAGGAGTCCAGGGCGGCGTCGGTGAGGGCCAGCAGCACCAGGCGCACGGGGACCGCGGGGGTCTCCGGGATCGCGCGGGCGACCGCTGCGGCGGGATCGTCGGCGGGTTGCTCCTCGGCGGGTTGCCTTCCCCCGGACAGCAGGCCGCGGGCGGTGTCGGGATCCGTCGCCAGCACCAGGTGCGCGGCGTGCAGCGGCTCCCCGGTGTCCGAGGTCGCGGCGTCCGGGGCGGTGGTCGTCGCAGCGTCGAGGCGGGCCTCCCAGCTGTCACCGCGCCTGCGCAGGCCGGTGACGCGCGTACCGGTGAGGATGCGGCCTCCGTGGGCGCGCAGGTCGTCGGCCAGAGCATGGGGGAGGGCCGCCATGGTCGCCGTCAGCGATCGCACCGCCGTCCCCGCGGAGCGTCCCGCGGAGGCCGGGCGCAGGGCGCGCACGGCCGCGGCGAGTGACCCTGTCTCGCGGACGGTCTGTTCCAGGCTGGGCAGGACGCTCGCGAGCTCGAGGCTGCGTGGATCGGCCGAGTGGACGCCGCCGACGATCGGGGCGACCAGGCGGTCGGCCACACGGGCTCCCATCCGGGTGCGCACGTAGTCGGCGACGCTCACCTGCTCGGTGAGACCGAACGAGGCGGGGGCGAAGCGCTCGGCCCAGGCGCGGAGGGCACCCCAGGTGCCCAGCGCCTGCCGCGCATCGAGGGCGAGCGGATCGCCGGGGATCCCCAGCAGACCACCGCGGGGAGAGGCCACGGAGCCGGCGGCCGAGACCAGGTGGGAGCCCGGACCGCTGCGCGGGGCCACCGCCATCTGCCCGAGGCCGAGCTCGCCGATCAGGGCGTCGACCGCACCGGAGGCGGTGCCGTACGCCTCGGCGCCGGCGTCGACCGTGACCCCGCCCAGGTCGAGAGCGTGCACGGCGCCGCCGACGTCCTGCGTCTGCTCGAGGAGCGTCACCCGGGCCCCGGCGCGCGCATGGCGACGCGCGGCCAGGAGTCCGGCGATGCCTCCGCCGAGGACGAGGACGTCGGTGTTCACAGCGCGTCGGCCTCCCGGGCATCCGGGGTCGAGGTGGTCGTGGTGGATGCGGGATCGCCCGGGGTCTGCTCGTGCAGGAAGGCCACGAGGTCGGTGAGCACGCCGGGGTCGGTGTCGGGCGGGACCCCGTGACCCAGGTTCACCACGTGCCCGGGGGCCGCGGCGCCACGGGCGAGGACGGTGCGGGCCTCGGCCTCGCGGGCCTCGGCGCCGGTGAACAGGACGGCAGGGTCGATGTTGCCCTGGACGGGCACGTCGCCCCCGAGGATGTCGATCGCCTGGTCCAGGCCGATCCGGTGGTCCACGCCCATGGTGGTCGCGCCGGCGGCGTGCATCTCGCGCAGCAGGTGGCTCGCGCCCACGCCGAAGTGGATGCGCGGCACGGGCAGGTCTGCGACGGCGCCGAGCACGGCGGCCGAGTGGTGCTGGACGTGCGCGAGGTAGGTCTCGGCCGAGAGCGCCCCGACCCAGGAGTCGAAGAGCTGGACCGCCTGGGCGCCGGCGAGCACCTGGGCACGCAGGAAGCGCCCCGAGAGCTCGGCGACCCAGCCGGCCAGACGGTCCCAGGCCTCCGGGTCCTCGCGGATCAGGGCGCGGGTGCGCAGGTGGTCGCGGCTCGGGCCGCCCTCGACCATGTAGGAGGCGACGGTGAACGGGGCGCCGCAGAAGCCGATCAGGGGCGTGGGGCCGAGCTCGGCGGTGGTCAGGCGCACGGCCTCCCGGATCGGCTCGAGCGCCTCCTCGGTGTGATCGCCGATCGGCGGCAGGGCGTCGATGTCGGCCCGGGTGCGGATCGGATGGGCGAACACGGGGCCGCGACCGGGGACGATCTCGACCTCGAGGCCGGCGATCCTCGCGGGCACCACGATGTCGGAGAAGAAGATGCCGGCGTCCACACGATGGCGACGCACGGGCTGCACGGTGATCTCGGCGGCCAGATCCGGCGTCAAGCACGCCTCGAGCATCCCCGTGCCCTCACGGGCGGCGCGGTACTCCGGCAGCGAACGTCCCGCCTGGCGCATGAACCACACCGACGGCGGGGCGGCGGGATCGACGCTCTCGCCGCGCAGCCGGCGCACCAGCACGGGGGCGTCCGCGGCCGAGGATCCCGTGGCGGCCGGGGCCGTCGCGGCGCTCTGCGCTGCCCCCTGCGGGGCGGAGGAGGCGGGACTCATCGGTTCTGACATCCTGTCGTAAAAATAGGCTCTGACGTGCACGATCGCCGTGCGGTGCCATTCTGCCCCCGCGCCCTGCACGGCCCCCGGGAGGAAGGTCCCGGGGTGGTCAACACCTCACGTGTCCGTGGAGGGAGCGGGCCTACCATGGAGTGATGCTTGCCGCCGTCCGAGCCACACACGAGCACCTCGATCTCGGGGTGCTGGACGTGCTCACGCGCGATGCAGCCGATCTCCCCGAGGCCATCGAGTCGCTCAACGGCGACGCGGGACCGCTGGACGGCTGGGTCGTCATGTCCACGTGCAACCGCCTCGAGGTCTACCTGGACACCCAGCGCTTCCACGACGGGCTGGACCTCGTGGTCGAGGCCGTCAGCGAGACCAGCGGGCTGGATCCCGAGCTGGTCTCCGTGTGCTTCGAGACCGCGATGGGCGCTCCCGTCGCCGAGCACCTCTACGAGGTGACCGCCGGTCTGCGCTCCGTCGTCCTGGGCGAGGCAGAGATCGCCGGCCAGGTGCGCGCCGCCTTCGACGCGGCCCGCGGTGCCGGCCACACCACCGCCCAGCTCAACGACCTCTTCCAGATCGGCTTCCGCTTCGCCAAGCGCGTCGCCTCCCGCACCCCGGTCGGTGCGGCGGGACGCTCCGGCGTGGCGATCGCGCTGGACCATGCGATCGGCCTGATCGGCCCCCTGCAGGACAAGGACGTGCTGGTCATCGGCACCGGCGCCTACGCCCGCCTGGGCGTCGCCGACCTCACCCGTCGCGGCGCGGTCCGCGTGCGCGTGCACTCCGGCTCGGGCCGCGCGATCGGGTTCGCCGAGCGCCACGGCGTCGAGCCGATCCGGGCCGAGGAGCTCGGCTCCGCGATCCGCGAGGCCGACCTGGTGCTGGCCTGCTCCGGCCGCGGCACCAGCCTGTTCCCCGACCACTTCCGGGACGTCGGCCCGACCCTCATCCTCGACCTCGCCCTGCACTCGGACCTGCACCCCCTGGTGCGCCACCGCGGCGGGGTGCGCGTGCTCGACCTCTCCGACCTCACCATCGAGATCGACGAGGAGGCGGCGCCCGTCCTCGAGGCGGCCCGGCGGATCATCGCCGACGGCGTCGCCCAGTTCACCGCGCGCCAGGAGTACCGCCGCGTGGACCCGGCGATGGCGGCCCTGCGCCGCTCGCTCGGGGAGGCCACCGACGCCGAGGTCGCGCGCCTGCGCCGCACCGGCAAGACGGACGAGGCCGAGGACGTCGAGCGCTCGATCCGCCGCATCCTCGCCAAGGTCATGCACTCGCCGACGGCCCGCGCCCGCGAGCTCGCCGAGCAGGGTGACGCGGAGAAGTTCGTGCAGGCCTTCCACACCATCTTCGGCGTCGACCTCGGCGAGGCCGACGCCCCCGCCGAGGGCGATCACCTCGCCAGCGCCTGGGTGCGCCTGGACCGCACCGTGCCCCCGGAGGCCGTGCGCGAGGGTGAGCTTACGGCCGCGGACGCGGCATCGGCCGCCGAGGTCGCCGGGCTCGCTCTCGAGGGTGACCTCCCGGCCGTGACCGCCTCGTCCGCCGAGGTCCGCGACGCCGAGGGGAGCCCGTCGGTCGACACGGCCCCGTCGGCCGACACCATGCAGGCCCTGGCGCGGCTGGCCCGGATCGGCGTGCAGGAGAATGTGCGCCAGGACCCCTCGGCCTGCCCCCTCACCCCTGCCCAGCAGCAGGCCTTCCTCGCCCAGGTGGGGCCAGGGCACGTGGACCACGGGCAGGCGGGTCACGGACCGATGGGGCGCGGACGTGTCTGAGCCGCAGGAGAATGCCGGCTCCCCGGCGACGGTCGCCGAGCTCTACCCGCGCCTGGCCGCGCTGTTCTCCGGCCCCGAGGCACCGGACGCCTTCGACTCCCAGGTGATCGACACGCGTGCCGAGCTCGCCATCGCCTGCGCCCGCGAGGGTCGCGCCGAGGACGCCGCCCTGCAGGTCGAGGAGCTCGCCAAGGACTGCCGCCGCGAGCTCGACGCGCAGGATCCGCGGAGCCTGCGCGCCGAGGCCGCGAGGGCCGAGGTCTGGCGCCTGATCGAGGCGGTCGGCGAGCAGGGCTGAGCGAGGCCGCGGTCGCCGTCAGGACCCCATGACGGGAAGCTGCAGGTAGGAGGCGTGCTCGCCGCCGGTGTGCACCACGTGGCGGCCGCTGCCGGCGCCCGCGTACTCCGCGATCCCGGGCATCATCGTCCCCAGCAGGTTCCGCGAGCTGACGATGAACCTCAGCTGCTCCTCGGGATGGAAGGCGAGTCCGATCGGGAGCAGATCGATCTCGATCTCCGCCACCTCGCCGGGGGAGAGCTTCTCGACCCGGTCGAAGCTGTGGGCGGGGACCTCGTCGCTCGTGCGCGCCCCGTCGAGATGGCGGGCGGAGACCCGCAGGCGACCGTCGGACCCCTTGTAGCGCAGGATGCTCGCCCCGTGGTCGGTGACGTCATGGACCAGGGCGCTCTGGTTCGGCACGGTGAAGGCCTGCAGCGGCGTGCCGAAGCGGTCGAGCTTCTGGATCAGCACGAACAGGTCCATGTCGTCGGCGCCGTCGGCCTCGACCCAGAGGTGGGCCTTCGGATAGCCGACCAGTTGCGTCTCCTTCTCGAAGCGCACGAGGAAGGACACCGCATCGGCGGCGGAGCCGACCTCGTAGGAGGCGGTGGCCGGCTCGGGCCCTCCTGCGCGCCCACCCGGAGCACTACGTGATGGCCGACCAGCCCGATGGGACGGTCCTGGTGGTCGAGAACATCGGCCCCCATGTCTGCTCGTTCTTCATGGGCGGATGGGGGACCAACGCCCTGGGATGGGCCGAGGAAGCAGCCGAGCTGCTCGAGGAATCCGACTTCCCCCACCGGATGGCATCGAACCTCTTCCTCGCCGACGGGACCGTCGTCGGCCGGGTCCTGACGCAGTTCGGCGACACCCCTGGTGGCTTCAGTGCACGCCTGACGGTCTATCTCCCCGCCGCGTGCTCGCAGGACGTCCTCGAGCATCATCTGCGGCACTTCGGGGTCGAGTTCCACAACTGGATCCTCGCGGCGGATGCGAACCGGCGCTGAGGAGGGTGGGATGCGCGGTGCGCGGTGCGCGCGCGGCATGCGGTAGCGATGTGCCCCGGGTGGGGCTGCGGGTGATAGCCGATCGCTCCTTCGATGGCTCACCGTGAGGCCTCACGGCCCAGGGGAGGCTGAGCCCTCACCAGGAGCCATCGGGCGCACGCTCACCGCCGCCACCGAAACACACACCCCGCCTCCGACCGCACGGACGCCGACGCGAACCGCTCGGGTTCCGCCGCCGACTGCCACCCTCACCGGATCCGCTCGCCGGCGATCCAGACCCCCGCGATGCCGCGGGTCGCGGTGATGTCCGTGGTCGGGTCGCCGTCCACCAGCAGCAGGTCGGCGCGCTTGCCGGGGGCGATGACGCCGCGGTCCTCGAGGCCGAAGGTCTGCGCCGGCAGCGAGGTGGCGCTGCGCAGCACCTCGAGCGGGGTGAGCCCGGCCTCGACCAGGAGCTCCAGCTCGTCGTGCATCGACTCGCCGTGGCGCGGGGCGAACGGGGCGCCGGGCGCAGAGTTCGCGTCCGTGCCGGCGAGCAGGCGGATGCCGTGGTCGTGGAAGCGGGAGACGCTCGCGCGGGCGGCGTCGTAGCGCAGGCCCTGATCGGCGCGCAGGCCGGCGACGCCCCTCATCATGGTCAGCGTGGGGGAGGAGACCATGCGCTGGGCCGCCATGCGGTCCACCGAGGCCTCGTCCAGGACGTCGTCCAGCGGTGCGTGCGTACTGATGTCGACGCCGGCGTCGATGGCGACGTGGAACGCGCCGGTGGTCACCGAGTGCGCGACGACCAGCAGTCCGTGGGCGTGCGCGGCTTCGACGATCGCCCGCACGGTCTCGGGCGCCATGCCCTCCGGGGGCTCGGCCTCGGTGACGATCTTGATGTAGTCGGCGCCGTCCGCGATGCGGGTCTCGACGAATCCGCGCGCCTGCTCGGGTGCCGTGAGGATGCCGCCGGCCGGGAAGCCGGGCATGCGGGCGTGGTTGCCACCGGGGCCGACGGCCGGCGTCATCGCGCTGAGCATCTGCGTGGTGCCGCGCAGCTCACGCATCTCGCGGACGTGCTCGGCGGGCCAGGCCGCCATGTCCAGGCCCGTGGTCACGCCCCAGGCGGCGAGGTCGTCGAGGTCCTGGCGTCCCAGCGTGTGCATGTGGGAGTCGATGAGGCCGGGCAGCAGCACCTTCCCCCGGCCGTTGACGCGCGAGCTCGAACCGTCGGCGCGCGAGCTCGATCCTCCGCCGGGCCCGAGGTCTCCCGTGTCCCCGATCGTCCCGTCGACGATCACGACGTCCTGCGGCTCGCTGAGGCCCTCACCGGTGAAGACCCGGGCTCCTTCGATGACTGTCACCTGGTCCGACATGTTCTGCTCCTCACTGACGTCCTGTGAAACTACCGCGCCGGGCTGGTCGTGCGCCGATGCGCCCTAGAGTCGTCCCACATGCATGATCGGCGGACGCTCGACGGGAGGTCGGCGACCCCTCGCCGGTGGGCCGGAAGGAGAGATCCTCGGATGGAGCCTGATCACGGGGGCCCGCGCGGCCTGGACCTGCGCAACCGTGTGGCGGTGATGGCGGTCGTGAACCGCACCCCCGACTCCTTCTACGAGGGCGCCCGCACGGTCGGTCTCGAGCAGGCCGTGACCAGCGCGCTGCAGGCGGCGGACCTCGGGGCCGACTGGGTCGACGTGGGCGGAGTGCCCTTCGGGCGCGGCCCGGACGTCACCACAACAGAGGAGATCGATCGGGTCGTCCCCGTCGTCGAACGTCTCGCCGAGGCGCGACCCGAGCTCGTGGTCTCGGTCGACACCTATCGCGCCGAGGTCGCGCGGGCCGCGATCACCGCGGGCGCGAGCGTCGTCAACGACACCAGCGGCCTCGCCGACCCCGACATGGCGCAGGTCGTCGCCGACGGCGGAGCCCACGTGATCCTCTGCCACAGCGCTGGGCGTCCGCGCCAGGAGAAACCGGCAGCCCACTACGAGGACGTCGTCGCCGAGGTCCGGGAGTCCCTCCTAGCGCAGATCGCGAGCGCGCAGGAGGCCGGCGTCCCGCGGGAGCGGATCATCATCGACCCCGGGCACGACCTCGACAAGAACACGCTGCACTCCCTCGAGCTCACCCGGCGCCTGGGCGAGATCGCGGAGATCGGCCTGCCGCTGCTGGTCGCGGTCTCGAACAAGGACTTCATCGGCGAGTCGATCGACCGGCCGCAGGGCGAGCGCCTGGCCGGGTCCCTCGCCGCGATGACCGCCTGCATCCTGGCCGGGGCGCGCATCGTGCGCATGCACGACATCGCCGCCACCGTCGATGCGGTCCGCATGAGCGAGGCGATCCTGGGGCTGCGCGAGCCCGCCCGCCTCGAGCACAACATGCACCCGACCCACAACGTCTGACGGGCCGCCCCCGAACGTCCGAGGGGCCGCCCCGCGCCATCCGGAGAACGCCCCGGCCCCGAACCCGGGTGCTGCCTGCCCGTGGACTGTCGGGTTCTCCCCACTGGCAGGTCAGTGACGCCCCTGTAGCCTCGAGCTCATGACGATCGCGGGCCTGCTGACCTTCTTCGGCCTCGCCATCGTCACCATGGACGTCCTCGGCGGCGTCATCGCCGCGACGTTCCTCGCGCGTGGCATGCGGCCCCTGCACCTGCTGTACTTCGTCGGCGGTTACGCGGTCGCCGTGTTCGTCGTGACCCTGGCGCTGAAGCCGATCCTCGAGATCGTCGGCCGGTGGGCCGCACCCGTGATCGAGTCCCCGGAGCGCATCGCGGGGATCCAGCTGGTCGTCGGGCTCGCGCTCGTCGGCTTCGCGATCTTCCAGTTCCGCAACGCCCGCAAGCCCCCGAGACCCAAGGACCACCACACCGTGGACCAGGTGGGCTCGCTCGCCGTCGGCGGTCTGCTGCTGTCGCTGACCACCTTCGCCGATCCCACCTTCACCATCGCGGTGGGGATGGCGATGCAGACGCACAGTCTGATCACGGAGATCGGCCTGCTGGTGGCCTGGAACGTCATCTACCAGCTGCCGCTGGTCACCGTCACCGCGCTCTCGCAGTTCGGCCTGCACACCCGGGCGCTGGACGCCCTCGCCCGGTTCTTCGGCCCGCGACGCCGCGTGCTGCTGCTGACCTTCTCGGCGATCCTCGCGCTCGGCGGCCTGCTGGTGATCGCCGACGGCGTCGTCGCCCTGTGCAGCGAGCACCCGCCGTGGCTGCAGGCGCTGCTCCTGCTGCGCAGCAGCCACGGCGGCTGAACTGGCGCACAGGCATCGGCGGCAGCACCGCCTCTCGGCACCGCTCTCGCCGAGTCAGTCCTCGATGATCCGCAGGTCCTCGTCCAGTCGGGCCTCGCGGCCGCTGCGGGCCGAGGCGTAGCAGGCGTCGACGATGCGGGCGCGGCTGAGGCCGACGCTGCCGTCGTGCTCCGACCAGGAGCCCTCGTCGCGCACCTGCTCGAGGAAGCGTTCGACGACGGCGCGGTGGCCGCGGCCCTCGGGCGCCGTGACGGGGGTGTCGGTGGCCTCCTCGCCGTCCCCGGTGAAGATGGTCAGCTCGCCGGACGGCGCGTAGGCCTCGACACGCAGGTCGGCGCCGCCGTCCGTGCCGTACAGCGAGATGCCGAACTCGTCGGGCGTCGAGCGGTGGGTGGCCCAGCTGGTCTCGAGCATGATCGAGCCGCCACCCTCGAGGCGCAGCAGGGCGCTCGCGAGGTCCTCGACCTCGTAGGCCGAATCCACGCCGGACTTCAGTCCGCCGACGGCACCGCCGAGGCCGCGCGGTCCCAGCTCGGCGTGCGTGACGGCCGAGACGGCGGTGACCCGCGGCTCGCCCATGATGTGCAGCGTCCAGTCCAGGACGTGCACGCCGAGGTCCACGAGCGGGCCGCCGCCGGACATCTCGGCGTTGGTGAACCAGCTGCCCAGGGCGGGGATCCCGGCGCGGCGCAGCCACATGGCCCTGGCGTGGTACGGGCGGCCGACGGTGCCGTCCTCGACGGCGGCGCGCACCGCCTCGATGTCCCCGCGCCGACGGTGGTTGAAGACGACCTCGAGCACCTTCCCGGCCTCGCGGGCGGCCTCGACCATCGCCTGGCCCTCCTCGCCGGTGCGGGCGATCGGCTTCTCGCTGAGCACGTGGGCGCCCGCACGCAGCGCGCCGATCGCGATCGGCGCGTGCAGGAAGGTGGGTACGGCGACGCTGACGACGTCGAGGTCGCCGCGGGCGATCATCGACTCCCAGTCGCGGTAGGTGTCGGCGATGTCGTAGCGCTCGGCGAGCTCGGCCCGCACGTCGTCCTCCATGCCGGCGATCGCGACCAGGTCGACGCCCGGGGCGGCGTCGTAGGCGGCCATGTGCTGCTGGCCGGCCCAGCCGATGCCGACCACGCCGGCGCGGATCGAGGGGGTCTCAGAGGTCATGGGGGAGGTGCCTTCCGTCGGCGCTGACGTGAGCCCGACTGCAATCCGCGAGGAGTTGATATCGGGTCCATAGATAAGTGCGGCAACGAGACTACCACCGGTGATGCGCGCCTCTGGGCGCGCGGGCGGGACGCGATCACGGTCTCCGGACGTGGCGCGGCGACGGGGTTCCGGCGGGGGTGTCGCGGGGGGCGGAGAGGAGCGCCCGGCGACCGCACGGACGAGAAGGACTACCGAGCGGTAGGCAGGATCGGACAGCCCCGGGGCGCGTCAGGTGGTGGACGCGCCTGCCGGATCCCCGCTCGCGCAGTGAGGGAGTGGTGTGGCCAGCAGGAAGCGCACGGGGGCGGGGTGATCCCATTGCGTGCTGAGAGCCCCGGTGGTGTCCGCGGTGGAGCGCAGCAGCTGGAGGGCGATCGGGTCCACGTGCCGGGCCCCGCGTGCGTCGACGACGACAGGGCCGCGCGGCCCGAGCGAGCGGGCCTTCTCGATCTGCGCCGCGAGCACGTCGCGCGTCCTCGGCGTCAGGCAGCCGGTCACCTCGAGCGTGATCGACTCGCTGTCGACGTCGGCGCGGACCAGGATGGAGATCGTATGGGTCATGGCAGGGGCCTCGTCCTTCGAGGAGCGGAGGCCGTTGGCTGGACCCGCTCACGAGGCTAACGAGCCCGCCCGGCCCGTGCAAGGACGCCGGCTCTCCTCCCGGGCAGGTCCCGCACGACGCTCGATCGTGGTATCCGCCGGGCCCTTCCACCTCCGGGAGGCCCCTGCCGCGCCGGCCCGGCCTGTGCCATGCTCGGGTGGGCGGCGCCGCCGCGTCGCTCCTCCGCAGCATCCGGAAGCGTCCCGGGAGGTGGGCGAGGGTGAGCCAGCCAGGTGTCGACGGCGACCTCGATGGCCGGGTCGGCGAGCTTCGCGCCGTGCGCGCAGGGTTCGACGATCTGCCGATGCCCGTGGTGCTCGTCGAAGGCCCGGATCACAGGCTGGTCGCCGCGAACGCCGCGTTCCGACGGTTCTCCGGATGGCAGCACCCGATCGGCCGGACCCTGCGAGAGATTTTCCCGGGCCCCCGGGGGCAGCTCCTCCTCGAGATCGTGGAGAAGGTCCACGCGACCGGTGAGCCGGTGACGGCGGACGAATGGCGACAGCAGGCCGGCGCGACTGCGCATGCGACCGCCGACGAGGACCACGAGTTCGCCGTGATACCGCGCAAGGATGCGCGGGGCGAGGTCTGCGGGGCCGTGATCCAGCAGATGGACGTCGCCCAGAGGGTGCATGAGCGTCAGCAGGCCGAGGTCGATGCGGCCGAGGCGGAGGAGCGGTACCAGGAAGCCCACGGGACGGTCGTGGAGCTGCAGAGAGCTCTCCTGCCTCCGCAGCTCCCGGTGCTGCCGAGGGTGCGCACGGCAGCTCGCTACCTCGTCGCCGATCGCGACCAGGCCGCCGGCGGTGACTGGTTCGATGCGATCCCTCTCGGGGAGGGACGTCTCGCCCTCGTGGTGGGCGACATCGTCGGCCACGGGGTCGCGGCCTCGGCCGCGATGGGACAGGCTCGGGCGATCCTCGAGGACGCGATGGTGCGCTCACACGACCTGCGGACCTCCATCCAGCGGGTGGACGAGCTCGCCGCACGACGCACGGAGGTACGGGCGAGCACCGTCTGCGCTGCGATCCTCGACGTGCAGCAGGGCAGGCTGGACTACATCACCTGCGGTCACCCTGCTCCGTTGATCATCGGGCCGGATGGCTCGAGCCGCACGCTGCCGCCGAGCGGCAGCATGCCGCTGGGGACGGCCGGGCCGATCCGCGTCGCCTCCGCACGGATCGAGCCCGACGAGACGGCCTTCCTCTTCAGCGACGGACTGATCGAGCGCGCCGGTCTCACCCTCGACGAAGGGGTGGGGGCGCTCCGAGACATCGCCCGCGCCGCCGTCCTCGACGCCGGCCCGGCGGAGGAGGGAGCGGCCTCGCCCGCCGAGAGGATCTGCCAGCAGGCGGTCGAGCTGCTCGCCCGCACCGGCTACGACGACATCACCACGCTGGCCGCCCATGTGCTGACGCGCCCGCACGTCCCGATGAGCGTGGAAGCCCCGGCGGACGTTGACGGTCTTCTCGAGCTGCGACCGCGACTGTGCGAACGCGTCGCACGGCTGGGCCTGGACACGGCCGAGGTCCAGGGGCTCGACCTCGCCGCGACCGAGGTCATCTCCAACGTGATCGAGCATGCGTATCTCGGCCAGGACCCCGGCTCCGTGCGGATCGACGCCGCGATCGGGGAGGACGGGTTCCTCGAGTTCGCGGTCAGCGACCAGGGTCTCTGGGTCCCTGAGTCCGCGCCATCCCCGGTCCGGGGACGCGGTCTGTGGATCGCGGCCTCCGTGATGGACCAGGTCGAGATCGCCCGCAAGGGGACCCCCGCTGACAGGGGGAGCCGTGTGGTGCTCCGACGGCGCCTGGGCCGCCCTTCCAACATCTCGGAACCCGAGGTCTCGGGCGGGACGGCAGCGCCGTCGCGAACCCCTCTCGAACTGCGGTCGGAGAACGACGAACCGTCGCGCCTCGTCGCGACCGGCTGCGCCGACATCGCCTCGTCGGCAGATGTCGCCGACCACCTCGATCGCAGCAGTCGCGGAGGGTTCCATGACCTCACGCTCGACCTATCGGGCCTGCAGCTGCTCGCCAGCTCCGCCGTGAGGATCCTGATCGACGCCCGCGGCCGCATGGCCGACCATGGCCACGAGATCACCCTGGTGGCCGCACGAGGCACCCCGGCCCGAGCCGTGCTCGACGTCGTCGGCCTGCCGTGCGAACCTGAGGGCACTGATCGCCCTCCCGGTGCATGGCCCTCGTGACCCGGCACAGGACCCGACCGATCGCGATTCAGGAGCACGGCATGGCTTCGGACAGCATCCAGCATCTTGCACGGGAGTTCCGTGACCTCAGCGACTTCCTGCACGAGGGCGGCGCTCCCTCCACTGCGCGACAGCGCCTCGTGGACCTCGCCACGCGATCCATCTCGGGCTGCGACTGGGCGGGCATCACCATGCGCCCCACCGATGGCCCCGCCCGCAGCCTGACGCACGGGCAGGACGTGGTGCGGGAGGTCGACGCGTTCCAGCACTCGGTCGGGGAGGGGCCCTGCCTGGATGCCGCACGCACGCACGACCCAGTCCTCAGTCGCGACCTGTCGCAGGAGGAGCGCTGGCCCCGGTTCTGCGCGTACGTGCTCGAGGAGACCCCGGTGCGGGGAGCGCTCTCGTTCCATGTGGCGGATATTCCGTCGCCGACCGCCCTGAACCTGTATTCGGCCTCGCCGACCGGGCTGGACGAGGAGGCGGTCGCGAGCGCCAGCCTGTTCGCGATCCACGCCTCGGTGATGATCGCTCACGCCGAGAGCGCCCAGCAGGCGGCGACCCTGGGAGCGGCGCTCACCACGAGCCGGCAGATCGGTGTTGCGGTGGGGATCCTGATGGCCCTCCACAAGATCACCGAGGACCAGGCCTACGACCTGCTGAGGATCGCCAGCAACCGGTTGAACCGCAAGCTGCGCGACATCGCGCAGGAGGTCAGGGAGAGCGGGACGCTGCCCACCGGCCAGGACGGTTGAGCCCGGGCCGACGGCCTGGCTCATGAATCGCTGGGCTGGGCCGGCAGGAGGAAGTGCGTGCCGTGGCGATGGAGCTCGTGTCCCAGTGACCGGTGGCAGCCGAACGTCTCCCGGAGCCACGTCAAGGGCTGGGCGTCTATGGACTCCGCGGCCGTCAGGTCCACCAGGATCGCGGACGCCGGGTCCAGCGTGCGGGCCT
This sequence comes from Brachybacterium endophyticum, assembly GCF_003130585.1. Lineage (GTDB taxonomy): Bacteria > Actinomycetota > Actinomycetes > Actinomycetales > Dermabacteraceae > Brachybacterium > Brachybacterium endophyticum. The sequence goes on from NZ_QFKX01000002.1 coordinate 242,222, forward strand.
TGAGGATCTGGGTGGCGAGGGTCTGGCGGGTCTGCTCGGTGAGGCGCCCGCGGACCAGGACGTCGATGGTCTCGCGTCCCACGTCAGCGCGGATGAGGACGGATATCTCGTCCGTCATGGCTGGCCCCCGTTCGTCTCGTGATCGGAGCGGTTGTCCCCGGCAGCTGTCGGGGTTCGCATCGCCGTCCGGTGGGCCGGCGGTGGAGGCCGCTCGCCCTCGACGCTAGGGAGAGGTGACGTGCCCGGCAAGGATTACGACCGAGCGGTAGTGCCGGGCGGGCGGTGGTGCGCACGAGCGGTGCCAGCGGGCCCCGGCCGCGCTCCACGCTCCGCGCTCGCAACGGATGGAGCACGATCCGGGCGACGTGCAGCGACGTTGTCCTCATCATTCTTCCGGGTTAGGGTGGCAGTTGGTCTAGCAGAAGGCCGCGCGAGCTGTTGAACATCTCGGAGGCCTCTGCCATGGAGCGGACCGACCCCCTTCTCGAATGCACCGACGAGCAGCATGATCCTGCGACGTCGGTGGCGGCGGCGCACGCCGTTCCCGCGACCGGACGGGCCGTCGGGCCCCGTGCCGAGCGAAGCCGATCGCGACCAGAGAGCTCCCACCCCCCGGACCCCTCCGCACAGATCCCCGGAGCCGGACAGAGCCGGTCCACGGCGGGCCCCGAGCAGCCGCAGCGACTCGCCCCGACCCGCGGTGATGCGAGCGATGTGCCCGTACGGCCCGGCCGTCCCTCACGACGCGAACAGATCATCGACGGCGCTGCCGAGGTCCTGGCCGAGTACGGCTATCACGGCTCGAGCCTGCGTCACATCGCCACGCACGTGGGCATCACCCATCCGGGCATGCTGCACCACTTCGCCTCGAAGCACGATCTGCTCGGCGCCGTCATCGACCGCATGGAGGCCCATGCGCAGAAGGCCCTGAACAGGCTCGACGAGCTCAGCACCGACAGGGACTCCCTGCTGCAGGCGCTGTCGGAGGTGTGGGATCCGTGCTCGGCGTCGATCCAGCTGCTGGCGACCCTGGACGCCGACATCGTGAGCAGGGACCACCCCGGCAGGTATCGGGTCGCGCGATTGCACAGGGTCCACGAGCACGTGCTGCAGGAGTGCTTCGCCCAGCTCGATCGCGCGGGCCTGCTGCGCCCGGGCGTCGACCCCGCGTTCATGGCCCGCAGCACCCTCGCCCTCGTGCTCAGCCATGCGATGCGGGAGAAGACCGTCCGCATGATGCAGGGCACCACCCACGACGACGCGCCCCTCAGCGACGTCACCACGCTGGTCGGGATGTTCCTGAAGGACGTTCCCGCCGACGTATCGACTGCCGACTAGCGGGGCACCCGACGATCCTCGTCCGCCCGCCGGCCGGGCGGGCGCCGACCGAGTGGAAGGTGCCGGTGACCAGCGGGTGGGGGAGCCGCTGTTGAACACCCGCGGACCGATTGCTAGGCATGCCTGACCGGGGCGTCTCCCCGAGTTCCCGCCCGAGCTCGGTACCGGTCCTGCCCAGGTCCGCCCGGACGGGCATCGCACGGCACACCGCTACCTTCGACACGAGGAGCACCACATGAGCACCCATGACCAGCTGACCTTCTGCGATCCCGTCTCCCGGTTCCACCGGATCAGCCCTCCCCGCCAGTCCCAGCCCGAGCCGGGCCTGGACGCCGAGCTCGACCCCGCTGCTGACCGCGGCGAGGAGAGCTATCGCGGGACGGGGCGCCTGGAGGGGCGCCGGGCCCTGATCACCGGCGCGGACTCCGGCATCGGCGCCGCCGTGGCGATCGCCTTCGCCCGCGAGGGCGCCGACGTCGCCCTGAACTACCTGCCGGAGGAGCGCGAGGACGCCGAGCGGGTCGCCGAGATCATCCGGGCCGCAGGGCGCCGCGCGATCCTGCTGCCCGCGGACCTGGCGGACGTCGAGGCCTGCCGGAGCGTGGTCTCCGATGCGGTCGATCAGCTCGGAGGGCTCGACGCCCTGGTGAACAACGCCGGCAAGCAGGTCTCGGTGGACCGGTTGGAGGACCTCGAGGACGAGGAGTGGACGGCGACCTTCGACGTCAACATCACCGCGATCTTCCGCGTCACCCAGGCCGCGCTCCCGCATCTCGAGGCCGGCGCCACGATCGTGAACACGACCTCGATCCAGGCCTACAACCCCTCGACCAACCTCATCCACTACGCCTCGACGAAGGCCGCGATCAACAACTTCACCAAGGGCATGGCACAGCAGGTCGCCTCCCGGGGGATCCGCGTCAACGCGGTCGCTCCCGGCCCGATCTGGACGCCGCTGCAGGTCTCGAAGGGCCAGCCGCAGGACGCACTGCCCGACTTCGGGAAGGACACGCCGCTGGGGCGCGCCGGACAGCCGACGGAGCTGGCTCCGGCCTTCGTCTTCCTCAGCTCGCCGGAGTCCAGCTACGTGCTCGGCGAGACCCTCCATGTCAACGGCGGGACGCCGACGCCCTGAGACGGCCGACCCCACCGACCCCACCTGCTGCTGCACCGCAGTTCCCGCACACGATCACAAGGACGTGGCCCACGATGGACGAAGATCTCCGCACCCCCGATCAGGCCGACGACGCGGCAGGCGCCCGACGGCCACGCTCCGCGACCGGGGCGACGCGCGCCGACGCCCCCGACGTCGAAGCCCAGCAGGGGAAGACCCTGACCACGGCCCTCGGCACACCGTTGCCGGACACCGATCGCTCGCTGACCGCGGGGCCGCGGGGCCCCGTCCTCCTGCAGGACCACCACCTGCGGGAGAAGATCACCCACTTCGACCACGAACGCATCCCCGAGCGGGTCGTCCACGCCCGCGGTGCGGCAGCGCACGGGCGCTTCGAGAGCTACGGCACCGCCGGTGAGCTGACGGTCGCCGACTTCCTCGCCCCCGGGCGCGTGACACCCGTGTTCACGCGCTTCTCACCGGTGGTGGGGTCGCGCGGATCCTCCGACACCGTGCGGGACACCCGCGGGTTCGCGACCAAGTTCCATACCTCCGAGGGCGTGTTCGACCTCGTGGGCAACAACATCCCGGTCTTCTTCATCCAGGACGCGATCAAGTTCCCCGACGTCGTCCACGCCGCGAAGCCCCACCCGGACCGCGAGATCCCCCAGGCGCAGAGCGCGCACGACACCTTCTGGGACTTCGTCTCCCTCCACACCGAGGCCCAGCACCACACCATGTGGCAGATGTCGGACCGGGGGATCCCGAGCTCCTACCGCATGATGGAGGGCTTCGGCATCCACACCTTCCGGCTCACCAACGGCGAGGGCGTCAGCTCCCTGGTGAAGTTCCATTGGAAGCCCGCCCTCGGCGCGCACTCGCTGACCTGGGAGGAAGCCCAGCTCCTGGGCGGGGTGGACCCGGACTTCCATCGCCGCGACCTCGCCGACGCCATCGAGGCCGGTGCCCTGCCGCAGTGGGAGCTCGGCGTCCAGGTCTTCCCCGATACCGATGACCAGAGCTTCGAGGGCATCGACCTGCTGGACCCCACCAAGCTGGTACCGGAGGAGCTCGCGCCCGTGCGTCCACTGGGCCTGATGACGCTGGACCGCAACGTCAGCAACTTCTTCGCGGAGACCGAGCAGGTGGCGTTCCACCCAGGGCACCTCCCCCCGGGCATCGACGTCACCGACGACCCGCTGCTCCAGGGGCGTCTGTTCAGCTACCTCGACACGCAGCTCACGCGACTGGGCGGGCCGAACTTCGACCAGCTCCCGATCAACCGTCCGCACGCGCCGGTGAACGACATGCTGCGAGACGGCTACGGACAGCAGGCCACCCATGAGGGCATCGCGCCGTACAAGCCCAACTCCCTGGGCGGCGGATGCCCCTTCGCGGCGGATCCCGGTGAGGCGGTCCGGGACATCCCTGTCCCCATCGCCTCGTCGGTGCGGGAGCGTCGGACCCCGAGATCGTTCGAGGACCACTTCAGCCAGGCGCGTCTGTTCTGGCTCTCGATGACGTCCGTCGAGCAGGACCACATCGCGGCCGCCTACTCCTTCGAGCTGGGGAAGTGCACGGACGTCGGCGTCCGGGAACGTCAGCTGGAGTGCCTCGCGCGGATCGACGAGGGCTTGTGTGCGACGGTCGCCGAAGCTCTCGGTCTCCCCGTCCCGGACCCGGCGGAGCCGCCTGCCACCGATCTCGACCCCAGCCCTGCGCTCTCACAGCTCGGTCGACGCTGGCCCGTCGACGGTCGCAGGATCGGCGTGGTCGTCGATCCCGAGCGCCTTCCGGATGATCTCGGTGCGACGCTCGAGCTGATCGAGTCGCTCTCGATGACGCCTCTGCTGATCGCTCCCGAGGGCGGCGAGATCCTGGGGCGCCAGATCGACCGCACGTTCGCCACGGCACGGTCGGTGGAGTTCGATGCGCTCGCCTTCGTGGGGTCGCCGGCCGCGGCGGCCGACGCGACACCGGCGCTTGATGCCAAGGCGGGGGCGGGGGTTATCTCGGGACTTGACCCCCGGGCGGTGCTCCTGGCGCACGAGGCGTGGCGGCACAGCAAGGCGCTGGCCGCGTGGGGTGCAGGCTCCCAGGTCATCGATGCCCTCGTCGTCGCGGGGCGTGCAGCCGAGATCGATCCCTCCGGTGCAGGGGAAGGTCCGAGCGCGGGAGTCATCGTCGGCGCCGACGGCGAGGCACTGGTGCGTAAGCTGCAGGAGTTCCTCGGCACGCACCGCGTCTGGCAGAGGTTCGCGCCTTCCCTCACTCCGTGACAGCGTTCCAGGAGAAGTGATGACAGCCCCCGCCACCGATGCCCTCCTGCTGATCGACCTGCAGGAGGCCTTCCTGACCGCGCCCGGGCTGGCGGGCTCGCGCGAGGAGGTCGTGGAGGCCACCACCTCGCTGATCGACGCGGCCAAGGATGCGGACGTGCCCGTCCTGCTCGTCACCACCGAGCACAGCCGGGACCGATCGACCTGGACGCTGACCATGTTCGACGACGACCAGGGCTTCCTCTTCCACGGCGACGCCGGCACGGAGGTGATCCACGAGATCGACACGACCGGGATGACCCGCCTCGAGAAGACCCGTGACAGCGCCTTCTTCGCCACCGATCTCCTGCTGAGGCTGCGCAATCTCGCCGTCGAACGGGTGGTCGTCGCGGGCGTCTCGACGCACGCCTGCATCACCCAGACCGCTCGGGACGCCTTCGCCAACAACATCCGCGTCAGCATCGTCACCGACGCCGTCGCCGACGAGCGCCCCGAGCACAAGGACGCCGTCCTCGAGCTCCTCGAGGACGACCGGCAGGCGGAACTGGTGGACGTGCGCGAGATGCTGGGCCGCTGGAGGGCGTGAGCGCGCTCGTCCCTCCCCGCGAGCGGTTCAGCCGCGCAGGAACTCCTCGCACGCCCGCGAGAGGTGCAGAGGATCCGCGACGGCGCACATCTCGCGCACCGAGTGCATCGACAGCAGCGTGATGCCCACGTCGATCGTGGTCATCCCGAGCCGGGTCGCCGTGATCGGCCCGATGGTCGACCCGCAGGGCATGGCGTTGTTCGAGACGAAGGCCTGCAGCGGCACGTCCGCGCGCTCGCAGGCCTCCGAGAGCGCCGCGGTGCCCACGGCGTCGCTCGCATAGCGCTGGTTGGCGTTGAGCTTGAGGATCGGCCCGGCGCCCAGCCGCGGGCGGTTCACGGGGTCGTGGCGCTCGGGATAGTTCGGATGGGCGGCGTGACCGGCGTCGGCCGAGAGCACCATCGAGCCCGCCAGGGCGCGGCGCCGTGAGGCCTCGTCACCGCCCAGGGCCGCGTGCACCCGGACCAGCACGTCCTCGAGGAACGGTCCGGCCGCGCCGGAGCGGGAGGCGGAGCCGACCTCCTCGTGGTCGTTGGCGACCATCAGCGCGATCGGACGCCCCGCGCCCGTGCCTGTGCCCGTGCCCGCGTCCGTGCTCGCCTCGTCGCCCGCCTGCCCGTCAGCGGCGCCGTCACCGCGGGCGATCCGCACCAGCGCCTCGGTCTCTGCGTGCACGGAGGAGAGGTTGTCCAGACGGCCCGAGGCGAGGAACTCCTCGTTCGCGCCGAAGAAGCCGGGCGCCTGCGCATCGACTGTGACCACGTCGGTGCCCAGCACCTCGGCCTTCTCGACGCCGGCGCGGCGGGCGAGGATCTCGAGCACGTCGACCTCGCCGAGACCGGCGACCGGCTGCATGTGCTTCTGCGGGTCCAGGGTGAGTCCCTGGGTGTTCACGCCGCGGTCGAGGTGCACCGCGAGCTGCGGGATCCGCAGCAGCGGACCGGTCTCCACCAGCACCTCGCGCCCGCCGCGCAGCACCAGGCGTCCGGCCAGCCGCAGCTCACGGTCCAGCCAGGAGTTCTGCAGCACGCCGCCGTAGACTTCGACGCCGACCTGACCGAGGCCCTCGGCCGCGAGGGCCGGGTCGGGCTTGATCTTCAGCGCCGGGGAGTCGGTGTGTGAGCCGACGATCCGGAACGGCGTGCGTGCATCGGCCGAGGCCGGTGCCGACCAGGCGATCAGGGACCCGTCGCGCAGCACGTAGCGGTCACCGCCGACGTCGGAAGCAGCCCAGTCCTCGTGCTCGTCCAGGGCCGTGAACCCCGCCGCCTCCAGGCGTCTCGCGGCCTCGCGGGCGGCGTGGAATGACGAGGGGGACGCGGTGACGAAGGTTCCCAGGTCGCTCGCGAAGGAGCGGGCCTCGTCGGTGGGGTGGACGGCGGTCTCGGCAGGTGCAGCGGGCATGGCCACATCGTTCCACAGCCGGTCGGCCCGTCGGCCGGGTTCAGGCCCCATCGTCGGAGGCCCCCGCGGCGCCCGCGGGCCCGGTGGCCTCCGGGTCCTTCATCGCCACGGTCGCCTCGATCTGCTCCTCGAGCCAGGGGGACATCGTCCTGGAGAAGGCGTCGCTGACGTGGTAGCTGTCGCGGTAGACGAAGACGTTGCCGACCACGGGGGAGCAGCGCCCCTTCGGGCACAGCACGTCGCCCGCGGGGTCGGCGACGCGGATCGGCGCGAAGGGGTCGTCGCTGGCGCGGTCGGCCGCAGGGTTCTGCGCGGCCATGCGGTTGCTCATGTCGTCGCCGCACTCGGCGTCGGCGTCGGCGTTGTTCCCGCCGTCGCGCAGCACCCGGTAGGCGCAGTCGTAGCGGTTGCCCTCCTCGTTCTTCTTGGGCCAGCGCGGGTTGTCACGCAGCAGCAGGACCGGGATCCCGCGCTGCGTGGTCAGGGCGAGCCCGCTGTCCAGGCCCTCGCGGTCCTTCTCGGTGTCGGAGCCGCCGTTGAAGGAGGTGCGCGTCCCCATCGTCACCACGACGTCGGGGTCGACCCCGTCCAGCAGGGTCTCCCACGAGGTGTTGACGTCCTTGCACTGGGTCTCGACCGGTTCGGTGGTGAAGGTGCAGCCGCTGTGGCCGATGTAGTAGACGGCCCAGTTGTGCTTCCGGGCCGCTTTCAGCACCCCGCCGGTGTACTGGCCCGCGTGGGAGTCACCGGTCATCGCGACGGTGAGGTCGGGATCGCCCTCGGGCGCAGGCGTGTACCGGCAGGTGACGGTCTCCGGCAGGCCGAGCTCCGTCGTGCAGTCGTCGTCGTAGGTGAGCTCCGAGGGTTCGGTGGCCTCCTCGAGCCCGGGGATGATCGGGCCGAAGCCGTCGGTCAGAGGGTCGACGGTCCACTGGGCACCAGGGTTGGGGACGTCGGGCGGCTCCACCTCCTCGCCGTCGCTCGCCGGCGAGGAGGCGGAGGGTGAGGGCGCGGGTGCGGCGACCGTCAGCGAGCGCTCGGTCACCTGCGGGAAGACCACCTGGGACCCGACCAGCACCACCACCAGGCTGACGGCCACCGCGGCGAGCGCCCGCGGAGCCCTCGCATCCAGCCACGCGGAACGCCGCACCGGGGTGTCGACGAGACGGGTCAGCAGCCAGGCCACCAGCAGCGAGAGAGCGAGCACCGCCGCGCCGTCGGCCCAGCCCGCACGCTCCTGCCTCGACAGCTCGAGCCAGCCGATCAGCAGCGGCCAGTGCACCAGGTACAGGGCGTAGGCGATCGAGCCGAGGAAGACCACCGGCCGCAGGGAGAGGAACGAGTCCGCGCCCCAGGAGCGACCGGAGCGGCCCGCGAGGATCACCAGGGCCGCCGCCGTGAGCGGCCAGATCGCGATCCAGCCGGGGAACATGCCCTGCACGTCCAGCAGGGCCCCGCACGAGAGCAGGGCCGCCAGCCCGATCCACCCCAGCACCGCCCGCAGCGCGCTGCCGCGAGGGCGGCGCTGCGCCGAGGTGGTCGCTCCGGTCAGTCGGTCGATCCAGGGCAGCGCGAGCCCCAGCAGGGAGCCGGCCGCGAACTCCCAGAGCCGGGCCGTGGTGTCGAAGTAGGCGTAGGTCTGGTTGCTCGCGGTGGAGAGGATCGACCAGGCCAGCGAGGCGACGAGGACGGCGCCGAACAGCAGCGCCATCACCCGGCGCGGGCTCAGGTGGGCGCGCGGGCTGCGCAGCGCCGGGATGCGCAGCAGCAGGCCGCCGAGGACGAACAGCAGCGGCCACACCAGGAAGATCTGTCCCTGGATCGACATCGACCAGAAGTGCTGCAGAGGGGAGGCGGCCGCGGCGTCGTGCGCGTAGTAGTCGACGCTGTCGGCGGCGAGCACGTAGTTCTGGACATACAGGGCGCTGGCCCAGGCCTGCCGCCCGACGGTCGACCAGATCGTGGGTGGCAGCACGGTGTAGGCGATCACGAGCGAGCCCAGGATCGTCACCACCGCCGGGGGCAGCAGGCGCTTGAAGGTCTTCAGCCCGTAGCGCGGGACCGCGAGGGGCCGCCCGGATTCCAGACGGCGGGCGAAGGAGCCGGTCAGCAGGAAGGCCGAGAGGAACAGGAAGACGTCGACCCCGCCGGAGACCCGCCCGAACCAGACGTGGTAGACCGCGACCAGCAGGATCGCGACCGCGCGCAACCCGTGGATCTCGATGCGGAAGGGGGCGGCGAGGCCCGGTTCCTGGGTACGGGTTCCGGTGGTGCCCCCGATGGCACCGGACAATGCGGTGTGCGGGGGGAGAGGGCGGGACGAGGGGGCGGGCGCCGCCTGCGCACGGGCGGCAGGGCGCACGCGAGCGTGAGCGGGAGAGGTCGCATCAGGCTCCGAGCGCTCCAAGGCGGCGGTGGTCGGCGGGACCGGGTCCGATGGTGCCGTGTCCGATGATGTCGTGTCCGTGGGGGCGGGCTGCGCGGGCGCGGCGTCGGCGGACGACGCGTCGGATCCGTCCGAGCCCGATTCCGCTGCGGCTCCCGGGACAGCGTCGGCCGCCTCCGGGGCCGAGCCCTCGAACTCGACGGGGTAGCCGAGGGAGTCGTCGAGATCGGCCGGCTCGAGCCACGCGTCGAGACTGCTGTCGCGGGCGGGTGCGGGCTCCTGCCCGGCGGGCTGCACCTGCTCGGAGCGCTGGTCGGGGACGCCCGCGCGACGGGCACGGCGGCCGTGCGCACGCTGGGGCGGGGGAGCGGCCGATGAAGAGGCCTGGCCCGCGGTGGAGCCCGGGTCGGTCCCCTCGGGAGGTGCGGGCGGTCGTGCCTCCTCGCGCGGGGTGCCCCGGCGGCGGCCGTGGGCACGCTTCGGGGCGTGCGGGGGCGTGGTCCCGTCGTCGTCCGAGATGACGACCCCCTCCTCGGCCAGTTCGCCGTTTCCCGTGGCGCCCCTGCAGGCCCCGCCGGGCGCGTACCTGCGTACCTGTGTGCGTGTGCGTCGTACGTCGGCAGGTGCGAGCGCACAGATCTTACCCTCGGGTCACCGTCCTGGTCCTGTCGTGACGGCGGCGGTGAGCCCGCCCGGCCGCACGGCGGCGCCGCAGGGCACAGGAGGGTCAGTCGGTCAGCTCGAGGTGACCGTCGGACCCTCTGCAGGGATCGAGCCTCCACAGCGAGACCTTCCCTTGGCGGTCCAGGAGCGTCGCCTGGCCCGAGGCCGCCGCCTTCTCGGGGCCGAGGTCCGGACTGCGGTAGTGCCAGAGCGTGGTCTCGTGGGAGACGAACAGGTAGCGCGCGTCCTGGCGGGCGGCCGCGTCGCACACCGCGGGATCCGTGCCGATGTCACCCAGGCGGCGCAGCAGCAGCGCATCGTCCCCCTCGAGCGCGGCGCCCGGCGTCGCCACCACGACCCGGCGTCCCTCGAGCGCCCAGAACAGCGAGCCGCCGCCCCAGGGATCCGCGATCACCGCGGCATCCGCAGGGACCACCTCAGCGGCATGGGACATCACGGCGCGCTCCTGGGAGGAGAGGACGTTCGGGTGCTGCCAGTAGCGGGCCATCAGACCGTTCTGGTCCCGTGCCGCCGGGCTGACCGCCGCCGAGGCCAGCAGCACCACGACGACGGCGCCGGCCACGGCCGACGCCACCAGCGAGTGGTCCTCCCGCCCGGTGTCCGCGGAGCCGGTGCGAGCGGACGGCCGACGACGGCGCCGGTCCACGACCGTGGCCGCGAGCGCGCCCGCACGGTCGATGCCGACGGCGAGCACCGGGATCCCCACCACCGGGATGATCGCCGCCAGGCGGAAGCTGTCCGTGTACCAGGGGCCGGTCAGCAGGTACCGCAGATCGGGATCGTGAACCGCCGCGGCCACCGTGTACAGCGCGAGGGCGAGTGCGAGGGGAGGGAGGAGCCAGCGTCCGCGCCGCGCGAGCACGAGCAGGAGCACGGCGATCACCATCGCGATCGCCATCGGGCGGCTCGCGTGCACCGCGGCCCCCGACAGGCCGAGACCCTCGGCCAGGCCGCTCGGCACGTCCGCGAGCGGCTTCCACGCCGAGGCGGCCCGGGAAGGGCGCAGGTGGAACCAGGCCACGGGGACCAGCGCGATCAGCAGCAGCGAGACCAGCAACGGCAGCAGCACGCGGGTGCGGGCGGCGAGGGCCCGCACTGTCGCCCACAGGGCCATCGGCAGCACGATCACGAGCGAGGCGTGGATGCCCTGCGGGTGGGCGAGCACCACCGCGAGGGCGACACCGGGGACGAGGACCCCGAGCTGCAGCGGGGTCAGCATCCGGCGGTGCGGCGGGGAGAGCCCGAGGACCTGTGCGGCGATCAGCACCACGAGCGGCAGTAGGGCGGTGGACAGCAGGTTCGGCAGCAGGATGCCCCAGGTCATCAGCGCGAGCGGGAAGGCGAACACGGCACCGGTCAGGGCGCCCGCGGCGAACAGGCCCCCGGGCCCGACGTCGGTGCTGCTCGCCGTCAGCGCGACCACGCCGAGCGGCCACACCACCGCCGCCACGATCAGCATCAGGACGTTGCTCGACAGCGGCAGGGACTGGCCGCCGAGCATCACCGTGAGGCTCACCAGCTGGTGCCACAGCGCCGGGTAGTAGCCGCTCCGCCCCTCGGGAAGGTTCACGCTCGCGACCACCCCGGGGGAGGCGTCGTGGGCGTCGAGGATCGCGCGCACGCCGCTGAGGTGGAAGATGCCGTCGTAGGTCTGGGAGATCGCCTCGATGCCGTCCATCCCGTGCAGCCCCCGCACCAGCACGGCGGCGCCGCCGAGCACGAGCCCCAGCACGATCGCCGCACGTCGGTGCTGCGATGGGTCCGGGGCCGGGCCCTCGCAGAGCGACGGCCGCACGACCCCGAGGCCACGCCGCACCAGCGCGACCACGACCCCGAGCGCCAGGCCCAGCACCAGCGGGATCAGGGGTGACCACGACAGGCCCAGGGCATGCGCGAGCGGCGCGGCGAGGGCGATCGTCACCAGGGAGACGGGCGTCAACATGGCCAGCGCCGGCAGGGGCCGAGGGCGCAGGGCGAGGATCGTCGGCAGCCCGGGAACGGCGAGCACGAGGGCTGCCGCCGCAGTGGACGCGGCCACGTCGAGCACCAGGGGCACCTCCGCTTCTCCGGTCGGGACCGGACGGCGGTGGGGCCGGTCGCAGGCGATCACCGTGGCACACTGGTGCAGTGCAGGACAGCCCCGTTCACCCGGATTTCACCGTACCCCCGGACTCGTCTCGTCGCAGCGGCTTCGAGATCACCGCGCGCCACGGTGACAAGGCCCGCGCCGGCGTCATCTCCACGCCGCACGGCCCGATCGCGACCCCCTCCTTCGTCCCCGTGGGCACGAAGGCCACCGTGAAGGCGGTCCTGCCCGAGGCCATGGCCGACCTCGGGGCGCAGGCGGTGCTCGCCAACGCCTACCACCTCTACCTCCAGCCCGGGCACGACCTGGTCGACGAGGCCGGGGGCCTGGGCGCCTTCATGAACTGGCCCGGCCCCACCTACACCGACTCCGGCGGCTTCCAGGTGATGAGCCTCGGGGCAGGCTTCAAGAAGGTGCTCTCCAGCGAGTTCTCCGGCGGCGAGAAGGCGCGCACCGCCAATGGCGAGGACGACGCGGTCGCCGAGGGCAAGGAGCGCCTGGCCCACGTCGACGACGACGGTGTCACCTTCCGCTCCTTCATCAACGGGGACGTGCACCGCTTCACCCCCGAGATCTCCATGCAGATCCAGCACGGGCTCGGGGCCGACATCATGTTCGCCTTCGACGAGCTCACCACGCTCATGAACTCCCGGCCCTACCAGGAGCAGGCCCTCGAGCGGACCAGGCTGTGGGCGATCCGCTGCCTCGCCGAGCACGCGAGGCTGACCGCCGAGCGCGAGGGCAAGCCCTACCAGCAGCTGTGGGGCGTCATCCAGGGCGCACAGTACGAGGACCTGCGTCGTCGGGCCTCCCACGACCTCGGGGCCATGGACGTGGACGGCCAGCGCTTCGACGGGTTCGGCATCGGCGGCGCCCTGGAGAAGGAGAACCTGGGCACGATCGTGGGCTGGGTGACCGACGAGCTGCCCGAGGACCGGCCCCGCCACCTGCTGGGCATCAGCGAGGTCGACGACCTGTTCGTCGCGATCGCCGCCGGGGCCGACACCTTCGACTGCGTCTCGCCCTCCCGGGTCGCGCGCAACAGTGCCGTCTACACCCGCACCGGCCGCGTGAACCTCACCGGCTCGCGCTACCGGCGCCAGTTCGCGCCGATCGACGAGACCTGCGACTGCTACACGTGCACGCACTACACGGCCGCGTACATCCACCACCTGTTCCGCGCCAAGGAGATCCTCTCGGCCACGCTGTGCACGATCCACAACGAGCGTTTCGTGGTGCGCCTGGTCGACGAGATCCGTGCCGCGATCGGCAGCGGCGACTTCGAGGCGCTGCGCGAGGAGCGCACGGGGGCGTACTACGGCGAGGCGCGGTAGGACCGCCGTCGATTGCGTGGACGGGGCGAAGTGCTGAGCCGCGCTACCCGCGGGTGCGCCGACGTTCCACGACGTAGGCGAGAGCGTTGAGCGCGAGCGCTCCCGCAGCGACGTAGGTCTGCGGCCCCTTCCGGCTCGGCCGCGCCGGCGGATCCGCCAGCGCCACACCCGGGTACGCCGACGCCGCGAGCTGCGTGGCCCAGTACATCGACGCGGCGGTGGTCGCCACCTGGAGGCGGCCCCTCGACCACTGTCCGCGCCCCCACAGGGCGGTGAGCGCGGCCCCGCCCAGCGCCGCGCCGAGACTCATCGTCTGGGCGTTGTGGAACTTCGCGTGCGGAGGCCACTCGGGGTTGTGGATGTGGGTCGCGTTCCAGTCGAACACGTACGGTCCGGTGCCCGCCCACAGGGCCGTGAACGTCAGCAGGGTCTTCCCGGCCGTGATCCTCGACATCGGATGGCTCCTTCGCGGTTCGGACGCCCGGGTCAGGCGCGCGGGACGCTCGGGCGGGCGGAGCGCCGCGCGAGGATGCCGCCGGCGACCACGAACGCCCCCTCGATCAGGTGGCGCAGGGCCTCGATCACGAGGAACACCACGAGCATGGTGCCCGCCGAGCCCGGATCGTTCTGCCCGATGGTCGCGTTGATGGACACCGCGAAGATGCCGTTGACCAGGATGCGGGTCAGGCAGCCGAGCAGCAGCGGGGCCATGATCAGGCCACCGGCGATGCGGACCCGCGACGGGCCGACGGCCAGGAAGTAGATCGAGGCCGCGAGGAGAGCCGCACCGATCACGAGGTTCAGCACGAGGCCGATGAGGCCGCCGGCGAGCACTCCCGCACTGCCCGCCTCGGAACCGGTGTACCCGGCGGCGTAGCCGCCGATGGTCGAGGCGAGGAGGAAGATGATCCGCCCGAGCGCCACCACGACGCCGACGATGATCACCGCGAGGGCGATGGTGCGGACCGGACCGCTGTGATCGCGGGCGACGGCGGGCGGCGCAGCGGGGGCGGGGTATGCGGCCGCAGACCCCGGGTAGGTCGGATACGCCGGGGCCGCGCCCGGAGCCGCAGCACCTGGCACCGCGGCACCGGGTGCGGCGGCACCACTGTCCTGCGCGGGATACCCGAACTGCTGCGCCGACGGAGCCTGCGAGTACGCGGAGGGCTGCGGCGCAGGGGCCTGGGTGGAGGAGTTGGGCGGCTGGCCGGGCTGCTGCGGCCAGCCGACGGCCGGATCCGGCTGACCCGACGGCTGCTCCCACCCGGATGCGGGGGCCTGCCCGGACGCGGGGGCCTGCTGTCCGGACGCGGGGGCCTGCTGTCCGGACGCGGGGGCCTGCTGTCCGGGCTGTTCCCACGAGGGCAGCTCAGCCGGCTGGGGATCCTGTCGGCCGTCGGAGGCGAAGCCCCCGGGGTGCTCGCTGCCCTGCGTCATGGAAGCTGTCCTTCGCCCGTGTCCGTGTCGTACATCTGCAGGTGACAGCCTATCGGCCGGCGCAGGTGCTCCCTCGACTCACCGCGCCGCGAGCGCGAAGGCGAAGTGCACCGGCCGGGCCGACAGCACGTATTGCGGCAGCGGCTCGGGGCCGCAGGCGGCAGAGCCCACGCCGTGCAGCGCGGCGGACAGCGTCAGCCAGGTCCGGCCGTCGGGCTCGAGAGCGCCGTCGTGCGCCGTCGCGTCCAGCTCGGCCGTCGACCACGGGCGCACCGCGAGACCCAGTCCCTCAGGCGACGTCACCTCGACCTGGTGCCCGGCACCCCGCAGCTCGGAGTGGACCACGCCCGCGCGGTTGCCGTTCTCCTGCGGCATCACGTACGGGGTCTGCAGGTCGGCCACCGCCGAGCGGTAGGTCCCGAAGGTGGTGCCGCCGCCGGTGTCGGGGTAGGACTCGTGCGGCCCGTAGCCCGTGTACTGCACGTCGTCGAGCTCGCCGGGGAGCGAGGCCGTCCAGCCCACGCGCGGCAGCGGCAGGTCGCTCGGCCAGTTCGCGGAGGGGACCACGTCGATCTCGACGCGCACGCGCTCCCCGTCGCTGCTCCAGCGCTCGGTGACGTCGGCGCCCAGGCTCGAGCCGTCCAGGCCCAGCCGGCGCGTGATCACGAGGGTCTCGCCGGTGCCGCCCTGCTCGGCCTCGGGCTCGATCGAGACCAGCCGCAGTCGGGCGACGTCCAGACCGATCCTCTTCCAGCGGGTCTCGAGGGCGACCGCGGTGAAGGCGCGCTCGTTGTCCACCGGTGCCCGGTACAGGTCCACCCGGGCGTCCTCGATCGTGACCTCGCCCAGGCGGACCAGACGCCCCAACGTGTCGAGCACGGCCGGCCCGACCCGCCAGCTGTCCCGGCCGATGCTGTGGTCCGGGGCGATCGGCGCGACCAGCGCCCCCAGCCTCTCCTGCTGCGCGGCGAGGGCCTCGCGGTCCACGTGGTCCGCGGAGATCACCAGGTGCCCGGCCGGTACCGGTCCCTCCGTGGCGCGGGTCAGCAGGCGCACGGTGGTCGTCGGCCCGTCGCCTGTCGGCAGCTCGATCTCGGCCTTCTCGCCGGCGGCGATGCCCGGCAGCACCAGCTCCTGCCAGCTCTCCTGCGCATCGAGGGACACCTCGGCGCGCAGGTGGGAGAGGTCGCGGAAGGCATGGCGGTTGCTCACCCGGGCCAGGCCCGGCTCCACCTCGAGGCCGACGGGGGAGTAGTGGTGCTTGGCGTCGAGCAGCGCGGGCGAAGGAGTGCGGTCGGGGAGCACCAGGCCGTCGGCCACGAAGTTCGCATCGTGCAGGCGCTCGCCGAAGTCGCCGCCGTAGCCGTTGATCGCGTGGCCCTCGGCGTCGGTCGTGGCCAGGGCGTGGTCGATCCACTCCCAGATGAAGCCGCCCTGGATGGCGGGGTACTCGTGGACCAGGTCCATGTACTCCTCCAGCGAGCCGGCGCCGTTGCCCATCGCGTGGGCGAACTCGATCCACAGGAAGGGCTTGCTGAGCGCGGGGACGTCGTCGAAGGCGTCGTCGGCCGCGTCCACGCCCAGGTGGCGCAGCATCCCGACCAGCTGCTCCCTGCTCTGCGCGCTGAGCTCGCGCTCGCCGATCTCGCGGGACATGGCGTGGCTGGGGTACATCAGCGAGAAGAAGTCGGCGTCCAGCGCCCGGTAGTCCTGCTCGTAGATGACGGGGCGGGTCGGGTCGGTCTCGCGCACGCGCTGGATCATCGCGGTGGTGTTCTCGCCGGTCGCGGCCTCGTTCCCGATCGACCAGATGACGATCGAGGGGTGGTTGAGGTCGCGGCGCACGAAGCGCTCGGTGCGCTCGAGCAGGCTCTCGCGGAACCGCGGGTCGTCGGCCGGGCGCCTGGCGGCGCCGGTGGTGTCCTCGCCCGTGGTGTCGGCGTGGAAGCCGTGCGCCTCGAAGTCGCCCTCGCAGACCACGTACAACCCGGCCTCGTCGCACACGTCCAGGAAACGCTGGTGGGGCGGGTAGTGGGAGGTGCGCACGGCGTTGATGTTGTGCTGCTTCATCAGGGCGACGTCGAGATCCTGGTTCTCCAGGTGCTGGGTGCGCCCCACCAACCGGTCGACCTCGTGGCGGTTCACCCCGCGGATCTCGACGCGCTCGCCGTTGACCCGGAAGATCTCGCCGTCGATCTCGACGCGACGGAATCCCAGGCGCAGGCGCACGGTCTCGACGGGTGCGCCGTCCGCTGCGCCCTGCTCCGAGCCGGCGCCGCCCTGCCCGCCGGTGCTCACGGTCGCCTCGTACAGCGCGGGCACCTCCGCGCTCCAGGGATCGACCTCGCCGACGTCGGCCGACGTGCCGTCGGCCGGGATCTCGACGCCGAGCGCGGGGACCCGCACCACGGCGCCCTCGACCAGCTCGCCGTCGATGCCCGTCGCGCGGGCGCTGAGCGTGCCGTGCCCGCTCGAGGGGTCGTAGTCGACGCGGGTGACCAGGTCGTGGATGCCGCCGGCGGGGCGCAGCAGCAGGTCGACGCTGCGGAAGATCCCCGAGGCCCACCACATGTCCTGGTCCTCGAGGTAGGTGTTGACGCTCCACTGCACCACCCGCACCTCGAGCAGGTGCGGTCCGCCCTCGCCCAGCAGATCGGTGACGTCGAACTCCTGGGACAGACGCGAACCGGCGGTCACGCCCACCTCGGTCCCGTCGATCCAGACCTTCGCGGCGGAGTCCACGCCCTGGAAGCGCAGGATCGTGCGGGCACCCTCGGCGATCCGGGCGGCCCAGTCCTCCGGCACCGCGACCTCACGCGAGTACTGGGCGGTGGGGTTCTCGTCGGGCACGTGGGGGACGTCCACGGGGATCGGGTAGGTGACGTTGGTGTACTGCGGGGCGCCGTGGCCCTGCAGCTGCCACAGGCCCGGCACCTCGATCCGCTCGCCCTCGCCCAGGTCGCTGCCGTCGGCCCGGGTCCCGAAGCGCACGTCCCAGGTTCCGTCGAGGCTGAGCTCCGGGGCGTCGGAGTGCAGGTGCGCGCGGGAGCGCAGGCGCCCCTTGCCGGCCGGAAGCGCCTCCCACCAGCGGTCATCGGCCGGTGTGACGGGGGCGGACGGGCGCGCGGAGACGGCGGTGGAGGACGTCTCGTGGGAAGCGGTGGTCATCGTGAGGGGTCCTCGAGGTCGACATCGGCGGCGGACCCCAGCGTAGCGATCCGTGAGCGTTCACGGATCGGCGTCCGCGGGGCCACCGACGCACCCGGCCGCCGCGAACGGGCTCCGGGCGAGGCCACCGGGCGCGGGGTGAGCGTGGCCGTTAGACTCGGTGGCCGTGACCACGCCCGAGCCGACGCCGACCGACGCCGCCCCGACGCCGCCCTCCGGCAGTCCGTTCCCGACGTCCGGCAGTCCGTCGACGCCCGACGGTGCGCGCTCGCTCGCCTCCGCGTTCTCCGATGACGCCCAGCGCCCCCAGACCGTCGCCTCGCGCAAGGACGCCTACGAGCAGTTGCGACGGCTGAGCACGTGGCGACTGCTGAGTGCCACCAAGGCCCCCGCGGTGCTCGCGATCCTGCAGTCCGTCTTCCCCGGCGGCTCGCGGCGGCTGGGCCGCAGCGACCTGGTGGCACGGGTCGAGACCCACCTGGAGCTGCTGCACGAGGACGGTCAGGGCCGCACGGCACCGGAGTACGTCGATCAGTGGGTGCGCGAGGGGTACGTGACCCGGCGCGACGACCCGCAGCACCTCGAGACGATGTTCGAGCCCTCGCCGGCGACGATCGATGCCGTCCAGTTCATCTCCTCCCTCGAGGAGCATCGGCCGACGACCACCGAGTCGCGCCTGCAGCTCGTGCTGCAGCAGTTCGATCGCCTCGCCCAGGAGACCGAGACCGACCGCGACGTGCGCCTGGCGGACCTGCAGCGGCGACGGGCCGCGATCGAGCAGGAGATCCGCGACCTCGCCGAGGGCGAGCTGATGCTCCCCGACCCCGGCACCTCGGTGGACCGCCTGCAGGACATCCTCCAGATCGCCTCCGAGCTCTCGGGCGACTTCCTGCAGTACCGCGAGGACCTGCGCGCCGTGGACCTGCACCTGCGCGAGCAGATCCTCTCCCCGGAGGCCTCCCGCGGCGAGATCCTCGAGCAGCTCCTGGCAGGTGACGACCTGCTGGGGCAGTCGCAGGTGGGTCGCACCTTCACCGCCTTCTTCCGGATGCTCAACGATCCGGCCCAGACCCGCCGGGCGCAGGACGTCGTGGACCGCCTGCTCGAGCGCGACTTCACCCGGCACCTGACCCGGGACGACCGCGAGCGCCTCGCCAACGTCTTCAGCGATCTCTACGAGCCCGCGCAGGAGGTGCTGGACGTCAAGACCGAGCTGTACCGCTCGCTCGCGCGCTTCGTGCGCTCCCAGGACTTCCGCCAGCACCGGGTGCTGCTGGACCTGCTGCAGGAGGCCCAGGGTCTTGCGCTCGCCCAGAAGGACGAGGTCTCCACGCGCTTCCCGTTCTCGTTGGACCTGCGGGTCGCGCGGGTGCGGATGGCCTCGGTCTCCCAGCACCGGCTGAAGGACCCGACCGACCCGGGTGCGCCCGTGGAGGCCGAGGTGCACGACGCTACGACGCTCAGCGTCGAGGTGCTCCAGGACCTCGTGCGCACCAACGACATCGACACCGTCGGTCTCACCGGCTCGGTCAACCGCGTGCGGGGGCTCGCCGGACAGGCCTCGATCGGTGACGTGCTGCGCGAGGAGCCCGCACGGCAGGGCCTCGCCTCGGTGATCGGCCTGATGTTCCTGGCGACCCAGTACGCGCAGTCGCGCGAGGGGTCCACGGAGGTCGTCGGCTGGCGCGAGCTCGACGGCAAGGACTACGCGGCCAAGGTGCCGTCCTACTACTTCCTGGACGACCTGCCGGTGGAGTGAGCGGGCGGAGCGAGTCCGTCACTCGAGCCGGACCGTCACTCGATGCCGAGCAGCTTGCCGCTCCTGGAGACCTCGGGGTCGGTGCACGAGGAGAGGTCGAAGCAGCACGGCCGACGCTTGCCATGGCGCATCTTGTCGATCGAGACGTCCACGCGGCGGGCCCGGGTGTCCGGGTTCTTGGTCGCGCTCACCCAGCGCACCCATTCCCAGCGGGCCATGGGCGTGATGTCCTTCCAGACCTCGCCGATGTCGTTCGCCTCGGCCAGGGCGGCGTCGAGATCCTCGGGCACCGAGGGCTCGGGCCACTGCGCCGCAGGAGTCAGGGAGAAGACGACGTCCTCGCCCTCGCCGCGCCCCAGCACCTCGAGCATCTCGGGGTCGAGACCGATCCAGTGGCCCTTGGCGCCGTCGGGCTCGACCACGATCTCGAAGGGGTGGGAGTCCAGCGTCGCGGTCACGGCGTTCTGCCCGCGCGTGCGCAGACGCTCGCTCGCCTCGGCGGGCAGCGGCAGAATCAGCCGCTCGCCGATCGCACGGATCCGCGCGGTCCCCTCGATGGGCTGCGTCGGCGCGGCGGTGTCCTTGGCCATGGTCCAGCTCCCCGGTGCTCGTCGGATCCCGCTCGCTCCGATCGGGCCCGTCCGAGGATCAGAGTACGACGGGCCTGCCGTGCGGCCCATCTCTGCCGTGCGGCCATCCCCTCCGTCCGGACATCTATAGGAGAGTTCCGTAGCAAGAACGCCGGTTCTCGCTACGGAACTTTCCTATAGACGGACATGCAGGCGGAGTGAGCGGGGCCCGTCAGGCGTTGATCAGGCCGGGATCATCCCGTGGGGGTCGATGATGAACTTGTCCGAGACCCCCTGGTCGAAGGAGGCGTAGGCGTCCGGGGCGTCGTCGAGGCCGATGATCTTCGTGTTGAGCATGTCGCTGAGGTAGGGCATGCGGTCCCACAGGATCGCCATCATCAGCTCGCGGTTGTAGTGCATGATCGGGGCCTGGCCGCCGGAGATCCGAGGCGACTTGATCCAGGCCTTGCCGAAGTCGAGGGGGAACGTGCCCTCCTGCTCGGCCTTCGAGTCCGCCAGGGGGTCCGGGCCGTACACGCCGATGATCCCCGTGGCTCCGCCGGCGCGGGTGGCGTCCATGACCTGGTTGATCGCATGGGCGGGGTCCATGTCGTCGGCCTCGCTGCCGATCCCGTGGGCTTCGTTGCCGACGTAGTCGACGGCGCAGTCCACCATCGGCTCGCCCAGGATCGACTCGATCTGGTCGGTCAGCGGCACGTCCTGGTTGAGGTCGATGGTCTCGCAGCCGTTGTTCCTCATCAGGTCCAGACGGTCCTGGTGGTAGTCGCCGACGATGATGCAGGAGGCGCCGAGCAGTCGGGCCGCGGCGGCGCCGCAGCGGCCGACGGGACCGGCGCCGGCGATGTAGACGGTCGAGCCGGGCTTCGCGCCCGCCTCCACGAGGCCGTGGAATGCGGTGGGCAGGATGTCCGAGAGCAGGGCGAGGTCACGGATCTTCTCCATGGCCTGGTCCTTGTCGGGGAAGCGCAGCAGCTGGAAGTCGGCGTAGGGGACGAAGAGGTATTCCGCCTGCCCGCCCTGCCAGTCGCCCAGGTTGAATCCGTAGGCGGCGCAGGGGGCGTCGGGGTTCGTCGTCTCGCAGACCTCGGTGTGGCGGGCGCGGCAGTTGCGGCATCGGCCGCAGGCGACGTTGAAGGGGACCGAGACGAGGTCCCCCTCGGAGAGGAAGTCGACGTCCGAGCCGACCTCGACCACCTGGCCGGTCATCTCGTGGCCCATCACCATGCCTTGGGGGACGGGGAAGGAGCCGCGGTAGATGTGCAGGTCGGAACCGCAGATGTTGGTGGCGACGATCTTGAGGATGACTCCGTGCGGGGCGCTCTTGCCGTTGGGCATCTCGAGCTTCGGGAAGTCGAGGGTCTCGACGCGCATGTCCTTGGTGCCGCCGAACACGACGGCGCGGTTGCTGTCTGCCATGACGATCTCCTTCGTTGAGGGTGAGGTGGCCCGCGCGCGGCCGGTCGGAGGACTCCGAACTGCTTCGCGCTGGCGGGCCCTCCTCACTCTAGGACCCCCGTCACACATCGCGCACCCACTTCGCGCCCGCTCGTTCGAGGTCAGGCACGAAACCCGCACGGCCGACCGGTGTTACCAGGCGGTCGGCCCGGCCCGACGGTGGTCTGCCCCGAGTGGCATCATGGCTCCCCGGCTCCGCCCGAGCGGCGAGGCCGTGCAGCAACGACGCTGTCGAACGCATCGACACCCCCGAAAGGTCGTCCCCATGTCGGAGAGACCCTCCGCACCACAACCGTCCGACGCTGCCCCCTCGCCGGCCTCCGGGCCCGTTGCCACCGCCTCGGCATCCCCTGAGCATGAGCGCTCCCTGCAGTCCACCCTGAAGCCCTCGTGGGTCTTCGCGATCGCGCTGGGGTCGGCCGTCGGCTGGGGCGCGTTCATGCTCCCCGTCGACTGGCTGCAGGACGGCGGCACCGCCGGCGCCCTGATCGGTTTCGCGATCGGCGCCGTGCTGATCGGCATCATCGGCATCAGCTACGGCATGATCATCCGCGTGCTGCCGGTGACCGGCGGCGAGCTCGCCTTCGCCCTGCAGGAGTTCGGTCGGCGCAATGCCTTCGTCGTCGGCTGGTTCCTGGCGCTCGCCTACGCCTGCATCGTCGCCCTGAACGCGACCGCGGTCGCGCTGGTGGTCCGCATGCTGCTACCCGGGCTGATGGAGCAGGTGCACCTGTACACCGTGGCCGGCTGGGACATCTACCTGCCCGAGGTGATCGTCGCGGCCCTCGCGATCATCGCCACGGGTCTGATGAACGTGATGGGCACGGCGCTGTCGGGCCGGTTCCAGTTCATCGCCTGCATCGTGCTGATCGCCGCCGTGGTCGCGATCCTGATCGGCGCGATCGTCCACGGCATCCAGCACGGCTTCGCCCTGTACCCGGCCTTCCACGAGGGCTCCTCGCCGGTCTCGGCGATCGCCGTGATGATCGCCTTCGCGCCCTGGGCCTTCGTCGGCTTCGACAACGTGCCCCAGGCCGCCGGCGAGTTCGACTTCTCGCCCCGCAAGGCCCTGTTCCTGATCCTCGCCGCGATCGGCACCGCGGGCCTGGTCTACGTCGTCATGATCTTCTCCAGCTCGGTCGCGCTCGGCCCCGGCGGGAACACCCATCCCGATGCCGCCTGGCCCACGGCCGAGGTGATCGCCGGGATCATGGGTCCCTTCGGCAAGGCGCTGATGGTGATCGCGGTGCTGATGGGGGTGGCGACCGGCCTGAACGGCTTCACCGTCTCCTCCAGCCGCGTGCTGATGGCGATGGGCCGCGCGAAGATGCTGCCCGCCGTGTTCGGACGCGTCGAGAGCAAGCACCGCACCCCCGTGGTCGCGATCGTGTTCACCAGCGTCCTGTGCCTGCTGGCGCCGTTCTTCGGTCGCTCGGCCCTGCAGTGGATCGTCGACATGACCTCGGTGGGCGTCACCATCGCCTACGGATACACCTGCCTGGCCGCGTTCAAGCTCGCCCATCCCACCCGCGCCGGAGGGCACGACGCCTTCGGCCGCGCCCGCCCCGTCTACCGGGTGATCGCCCTGATCGGCGCGATCCTCGCCCTCGGGTTCCTGCTGCTGCTGTTCATCCCCGGCTCGCCCGGACGCCTGGGCCCGCAGCCCCTGATCGCGCTCGCGGTGTGGGTCGTCCTCGGCGCCGTCTTCCTCGCCACCCGCCACCGCGCGCTGATGAGCGCCCCCGAGGAGGAGCTCGAGAAGGTCATCCTCGACCCGGAGCCGTGAGCGGCCGGCCCGTGAGCGGCCGGCCCGTGAGCAGCGGGGCCGCGCACGGCAGGACGGTGTGATCCCGGAATGACGAAGGGCCGGGGCCGACGGGAGATCCCCGTCGGCCCCGGCCCTTCGTCGTCGCCTCTCAGGCCGTGAAGACGGTCTCGCCGTCCTTGATCGTGCGCAGCACCTGGATGTCGCGCAGGTCGTCCGGCGCGGTCGCGAGCGGATCCGCGGAGAGGACCACGAGGTCGGCGCGCATGCCCTCGCGGATCTGACCCTTGGACTCCTCCTCGCCGTACTGGTAGGCGCCCTCGGTGGTGACCGCGCGCAGCGCCTCCCAGGTGGAGATGCGCTCCTCGAGGCCGACGGGACGGCCGCTGCGGCTCACCCGGTTCACCGCCGCCCACACCGTCAGCAGCATGTCGGGGGGAGTCACCGGGGAGTCCTGGTGCAGGGTCACGCGCACGCCGCGGTCCAGCGCCGAGCGGGCGGGGGAGATGCGCCGGCCGCGGCGCGGGCCGAAGTTCGTCAGGTGCACGTCGCCCCAAAAGTAGACGTGGACGCCGAAGATCGAGGCGATCATGCCCTGCTTCGCCATCCGCTCCAGCTGGTCGTCGCGCACGGTCTGGGCGTGGATCATCACCGGGCGCTCGGTGAGCACCGCGGGGTTCTCGGAGCTCACGCGTTCCACGGTGCGGATCCACTGCTCGGCGGCGGCGTCGCCGTTGCAGTGCGCGATCAGCTGGACGCCGTCGGCGGCGAGCTCGCGGGTCCACTCCTCGACCTGCTCGTTGGCATGGGCGCCGTAGGCGCAGCCGGGGTCCTCGTCGCCGGGGACCGGCTCGTAGGGCTCGCTCATCCAGGCCGACCGGGCCTGCGGGGAGCCGTCGAGGATCATCTTGTAGCCGCCCAGCCGCAGCCGGCCGACGTAGCCGCCGGTGAAGTCGGCGAACTGCTCGCGGGCGGGGGCTCCCCAGCGGGCCACGGGGTAGACCACGAGGTCCAGCGGCAGCTCGCCGGCGTGGGCGGCGTCCGCGAGGGCGCTGACGGTGCCGGGGTCGGCCGCGCCCTCCTGGGCGGTTGTGATGCCGTGGCGCAGGTAGTCCTCGGTGGCGAGGCGGAGCGCGTCGGCAGGGTCGGCGGCGCCGGCCAGCAGAGACCCCGCATCGGCCTGGCCGCCGGGTGCGATCGCGGCGACGAAGGCGCCGATGGCCGCGTGCTCCTCGGCGTATCCGTTCGGCGTGCCGTCGGGCCCGCGACCGAAGCGCGCGCCCTCGGGATCGGGCGTCTCCGCGGTGATGCCGGCGGCCTCGACCACCGTCGAGTTGGCGGCCCCGACGTGCATGCTGCGGTGCAGGGCGAGCACGGGGACCTGCGTCGAGATGCGGTCGAGGTCCTCCCGGGTGGGGTGGCGACGCTCCTCGAGCAGGTCGGTGTCGTACTTCGCGCCGATCAGCGGGGAGTTGTCCCCGGCCTCGCGCTGCTCGAGACGCTCGCGGAACGCACGGACCACGTCGTCGATGCTGCGGGCCTCCTCGAGGTCCACGAGCGCGGCCAGGCGACCGTGCTGCAGCAGGTGCCCGTGCGGATCGATGAACGAGGGCATGAGCGTGCGGCCCTGCAGGTCCACCTCCTCCGCGCTCGCCGCGCCCGGACTGCCGACCGTTGCTCCCGGGGCGAGCCGGGCTCGCAGCTCCTCCAGGGTCCCGACGCCCGCGATCCGGCCGTCCTCGACGAGCACGGCCTCGGGGGCGTCGTCCTGGTCGACCATCGTGATGATGCGGCCGGAGTGGAAGAGGGTCGACATGCGGCATCTCCTGGAGAGGTCAAAGGGGTGTCCCGGCTGGCGCGGGGTGCCCGGCACGAGGCCTCGACACGGCGCGCCGGCGAAGGGGCCTCCACGCTAGTCGGCGGAGTCCGGGAGCTGTCGATACCGGCGAACGTACTGCTCGAAATCCCACCCCTCGGTGCCCTCGCTGCCGGCTGTGCCCTCGGTGCCGTCCAGGAAGTCGGTCGCCGCCTGGCGGCCGGTGCGGTAGAGCTTCTCGCGCTCCTCGTCGGAGAGGTCGAAGCGGGTGGTGGGGACGAAGCCGGTGTCGATGAAGATCGTGCGGGCCCGCACGTGCTGGTCGTCGATGTGCATGCGATCGCGGAAGCCGGTGAGGGTGTCCAGCAGCGCCTTGGCGAAGGTCAGCGGCCCGCGCACGGGGTTGACCACCGCGGGGTCCGAGGGCGGGCGGGCCGAGAGGCGGATGCCGAAGGTGGGCCAGCGCGGTGCGGCCCCGTCGGGGCGGTCGAAGACGGACACCGGGAAGTTCGAGAGCATCCCGCCGTCCACGAGATAGGCGCGCTGGCCGTCGCTGTTGCGCCAGCGCACCGGTCGGAAGAAGAACGGCATGGCGGTGGAGGCGCGCACCGCGTCGGCGACCTGCAGCTGCCCGGGGGCGAAGTCGTACTTGTCGGCGTCGGCCGGCAGCAGTCGGAGGCGCCCCGCGGAGATGTCGGAGACGGTGACCGTGAGGCGGGAGGCGGCCTGTTCGGAGGGGCCGTCCTGCTCGGTGCGCGCCGCATCCGCGCCCGCCTCGGCGGTTGCACCGGTGTCGCCGTCCTCACCGGTCTTCCCGCCCGGTTCCAGATGCAGGCCGTCGGGGTCGGTGTAGGCGAGATCGGCGAAGGTGCTGTCGCCGCCGTGGGCGCCGTGCCGGGCGAGCTGTTCGGCGAGCCAGTCGCGGGAGTACTGCCCGCGGTGGATCCCCTTGCGCAGCAGGATGGCGAGGGCCTTGCCCAGCAGCGGTCGCGTCCACCAGGGGCCGTCGGCGAACTTCGTGTAATCGACCTCGCGCAGGATCTGCACCAGGGTCTTGGCGGGGATGTCGGCGGTGACCAGGGCGCCGGCGATCGCTCCGGCCGAGGAGCCGGCGACCCGGTTGGGGTGGTAGCCCCGTTCCTCGAGCACCTCGAGGGCGCCGGCCAGGGCGATGCCCTTGACCCCTCCGCCCTCCAGGACGAGGTCGACGCGCTGGCCGGTCATGCTGGACTCGGGCATGGATCCCTCTCGTGTCGACGGAGGCGCTGCTGCCGTGCAGCTCGCCGATGCGCCGTCCAGCGTAGACGGGGGCACCCCCGTCAGTGCCGAAGGGTCCACCCCTGTCGCGGAACGGGGGCTGGACGTGGGGTCCTGAAGGAGAACGGGATCGCGATGCCTGGTGCTCCTGAGCAGGGCCATCCCCTAGCCTGTTATCGGGGGCTCACAGATCGCGCCCTCTTCGGGGAGGAATATCAGCATGGTGGGGACAGCAACGATCATCGAGGACGATGACGACATTCGCCGATTGCTCGAGGTGGTGCTCGGACAGGAGGGATACGAGGTGTCGTCGGCTGCGACGGGGCGCGAGGGGATCGCGCTGCTGACCGACGCGCCTCCGGACCTGGCGCTCGTCGATGTCGGTTTGCCCGACATGGAGGGCTACGAGGTGGTGCGTCGTGCACGGACGGCGGTCTCGGGCACGATCGTGCTGCTCAGTGCGAGGTCGCAGGCACGAGACGCGCAGCTCGGACTCGAAGCAGGTGCGGATGAGTACCTCACGAAGCCCTTCCGCCCGCTCCGACTGCGCGAAGATCTCCGCCGCGTCGTCGCCCGAGGTGTCACGGACGACGGACAGGAACCATCTGCGTCTGCATGATGTCCGGCGCGCCGGAGTATTGGGTCTGCAGCAGCTCGCGGCGGACCGAGACCTCCTTGCGCAGCGTGGTGACCGTGTCGTTGCCGATGGCCGTGACCGCGGGCAGTCGTGCGAGCGTGGCCTCGACATCGCCCCGTTCGATCTCGGCCTCTAGGTCCATGGCGGCGCGTTCGAGGCGTGCGGCTCCGACCATCGCGGAAGAGACACGGATGCTGCCGATCGCGTCTCGTGTGCGCGCGAGGTCCTCAGCGGCTACCGAGCGCTCGAGGGCGGCCAAACGCGCAGGCCAGTTGACTGCCCAACTGGAGACGAAGTCGATGCTGAGGTCTGAGCGGCCTTCCAACTGCTCCGAGAGCTCCTCCATCTGTTCGACGAGGATGAGTGGCAGGGCTTCGAGCTCTGCACCGAGCTCGACGGTGACGGGTGTGCGGCCATCGGCATTTCGACGGGTCTTCGACCAGCCGGTGCGTCCGGTGACCGCGCGCCAGGCAGCACGCGCGTAGTAGACGTAGGTCAGGTAGACGTACACGAGGTTGCACAGACCCAGCGCAAGGGCGAGCAGGCGGGAGACCTCCTTGTCTGTGGCCCTGCGGTACACCGCTCCCCAGATCGCGTAGGGCAGGACCAGATAGAACACGACGGCGAGCACGGCGACCAACAGGGTCGAGGACGACCAGAACCCTGCCGCCTGCTGCAGAACGCCGTAGATCACCAAGAGCGGCGTGAGGATCAGGTTCACCATCATCACGAGCGGCTGGAGCATGAAGTAGTGGATCTCGAGCAGCCCGCCGGCGCTCAGATGACCACTGCGGCGCAGTCCCGGAAGTGCGGAGGCACATTCCATGTTCCCCTGAGCCCATCGCGTGCGCTGCGTGATGAGCCGTCGGGTGAACGGCAGTGCCTCCTGTGAAACATGGGCTTCGCGGATGTAGTGGTTGTGCATGCCCATCTGCAGGATGTTCAGGCCGAGTTCGTAGTCCTCCGAGAGCTTCTTCCCCCACGGCTTGCCGCGCTGTTCGGCGAGAGCGTCGAGCACGGTGAGCCGGGTGAACTGGCCGTTCCCGCCCATTCCCACGGTTCCGGTCCGTGTGCGCAGCACCTGCATTGCCGAGTTCGTCGTGCGGAACTCGAGATCCTGCATGCGCACGAGGAAACGGCCGATGGCATTTCGCCATCGCCCGTCAGTCGGTCGAGGTCGGCGATCGCCCCGGTTCTTCATCCAGACCTCGAGCTGCACGGCACCGACCTCGGTGTCGCCGAAAGCCTGGGGGCCGGCGAGCATCGTCAGAGCGTTATCGGAGAGGTAACCGTCGGCGTCGAGAACTCCGATCACCGTGCTGTGCCGCTGCTCGCCCGTGCCGCCGACATGGTCCGACACGATGCGGTAGGCGGCGTTCAGCGCATCGCCCTTGCCGGTTCG
Organism: Brachybacterium endophyticum; assembly: GCF_003130585.1. Classification (GTDB taxonomy): domain Bacteria; phylum Actinomycetota; class Actinomycetes; order Actinomycetales; family Dermabacteraceae; genus Brachybacterium; species Brachybacterium endophyticum. The sequence continues at coordinate 270,719 of NZ_QFKX01000002.1, forward strand.
TGCGTCCGGAGCGACGCGTGAGATCAGATGCACGTGGTCCTCGAAGACCATCAGACCGCGGACGACCTCGGCCGTGGCGTCTTCGCTCGCGTCGTCGATGACCCACACATGGACATCAGCGAAGGATGACCGGGCTGCCGAGATGGTCTCGGCGATCACGTTCTCCTCGTCGCGGCACGGGACGAGGAGGTGCCATTGGAGAGTCTCCGGATCGCCGGGGGTGTTTCGCGGATGCCGCATTTCCCGCAGGAAGGTCACCAGTAGCAGCGCGACGTAGGTGAGAGCGCATGCGGCGACGAGAGAGAGGACGAGGACAGCGACGTCCCACCAGAGTTGGTGACCAAACGGGCTGAACACCCCGGAGATCCCGAAGACGAACAGGGCCGATGCGCCGAAGACGACGGCCAGCAGAAGGGTCAGAAGTGTGCGCACGCAGGGCTCGCTTTCACTGATGTGCGCGGACCTCGACGACGGGGTCCGTCGGCCGTCAACGGCCGGTGAGCTACTGCTCAGTAGCCTACTGGCACCGGGGCTGCAGCGTGCGATGAGTGGTCGATACGCGCAGCCAGGTGATGGCAGTTGCGATCATCGCGCGTGCCCTGCGGACGAACTCACGCTCCGGCCAGGAACAGGTTCTCTCGCGGCAGCTGGACGGTGAACGTGGAGCCTTTCCCCTCGGTGGAGCGGACGCTGATCTGGCCCCCATGCGCTCGCACGATGCGCTGGGCAATCGAGAGACCCAACCCGTAGCCGGGGATGTGGCCCTCTGCGACCGCCGACGTCCGGTAGTACTCCATGAAAAGGTTCGCCTGCTCGTCCGGAGCCATGCCGATACCCGTATCGGACACCTGCACCTCGAGCGCTCCCGGCACCTCATGGACGCGCACGTCGATGCTGCCGCCGGGGAGGGTGTACTTGATCGCGTTCGAGATCAGGTTGTTTAGGACCTGCGTCATCCGGGGAGGATCGAGCAGGATCGAAGCCTCTGACTCGATCGTGCAGCGAAGCTCGACCTCACCTCCCGCGGCCCGGGGGAGCAGCGCCTCACAGGCATCTCGTACCAGTATGCCGAGTGGCGTAGGCCGAGCATCGAGGGCGCGGTCCTCACGTGCTTCGGCAAGGCCCGACAGCAAGTCCTCGACGTAGTTCAGCATCTGCTCCGCGTTCCGATCGGCCACCTCGAGGTAGTTCCTCGTCTGTGTGTCGAGGTCCGGTGATTCCAAGGTGAGGTCGAGGTAGCCCAGGATCGAGGTCAACGGCGTCCTCATCTCGTGCGAGACGTTGGCCGTGCGCTGCTGCTGTCGACGCGCTCCGTCCACGAAGTCCGTCACGTCGGAGAAGACGATAACCGCACCGTCCCGGGCTCCGTTCACGTCGACGATCTGACGCGCACTCGTTGTCAGCGTGCGGTTCGGTCCGCTCACAGGGCCGAGCGCCACCACGTAGTTGGTGAAGGTCTCCCGTTCGACGGCGCGCCGTACCGGCCGCGAGTCCGGCGGGATCGGTGTCGAGGACTCCGGGTATCGCACGAGGAGCCGATCTTCGGGAGGATCCGGATCTCCCTCCGGCACCGCGAGAACGTGCAACTTCTTCTGGACACTGTTCATCAGGACGTCGTGCCCGTCTTTGTCGACGATGACGATCCCGACAGACAGACTGTCGATGACGTTCTGGAGCAGTTGTTTCTGCCCGGTAGTGGTGTGCAACAGCTCGGTCCTCTCGCGCAGTGCCTTCTCGGACCGGGCTCTCTCCTGCGTCGCCCTGGTCGTTGCCAGGGCGACGAGCAGGCTGACCTGCAACGTGGCGAGTAGGAGGATCGCGCAGCGCACGAGAACAGTTCCATCGATCGCAGGAAGCTCGCGAATCGTGGTCGAGGCCGCGAACGAGAGCGTCAGGGCCAGTGAGGCCCGAACCGCGCCGACGTAGCGCCAGCAATAGGCCGCCCACAGCACCGGGGCGAAGGAGAGCAGGGTGACCGTAGCGGCCTCGACCCGGAACACATCGCGGAGCAGCGCCACCGCCAAGATGTCGGCGATCGGCAGCGTCATCCACAGGTTGCTCGTGCTCTTTAGACGCGGACGCAGGAAACCGGCTACAGCCGTCAGCGCGGTGAGAGCCGCGATTCCGAGAAGGTACTCGGGGCTGAGAACGAGTTGGAGGTCGACGGCCGCCAGCAGAAAGCTGATCCCGATCACGTAGCCGAGAAAGACCACCTGCTTCCCCGCGTGCCCGTCATGGGGCGAGGTCAGCGCGCGATAGAGAGCGCGAGGCACGGTGGAGAACGACATGCCTGCACTCTTGCAGATCGCAGCGGTGGCCGAATGGCGCTTGACGCGATCAGGTGGCGAGCTTGTGCGGTCCGCGGGCTCAGCCGTTCTCGGCCGCGTACTCCTCCATGCTGTCGTTCTTCAGGGCGTCCCGGAGACCGTCCATGGCCTTCTCGTCGGTCGAGACGACGCTCGCGCCACCCGCGCCGGTGGTCGGCCCGCCGTGCGGAGCCGCGAGGAAGTGCAGATCGCTGCTCCGGAGGTTCCGGTTCGACAGCCCCAGGTTCACGAGCTGACGGGTGGTCAGGCCGTCGTCGGTGGTGAGGTAGGGCGAGAGCGCCTCGACGGAGTTCTTCATCTTTGTCGGGGAGGAGAGCGTGTCCTTGCTGATGAGCTTCCCGGCGATCGCCTTCAGCAGCTCCTGCTGGTCGCGGTTGCGCTGGAAGTCCCCGTCTGAGAACGCCTTGCGCTCGCGGGCGAAGATCAGCGCCTCCTTGCCGTCCACGTGCTGCTCGCCCTCGGTGAAGGTCACGCCCTTCTGCTCGAAGGTCTCCGGGACGGTGACGTCCACGCCGCCCAGGGTGTCGACCAGGCCCTGGATGCCGTCGAAGTCGATCAGGGCGACGTGGTCGATGGGGGCGTCGGTGTAGTCCTCGACGGTGTTCACGGCGAGTGGCAGACCGCCGTAGGCCAGCGCCGAGTTAATGCGGTCCTTCCCGTGCCCCGGGATCGGGACGTAGAGGTCGCGCGGGAAGGAGACGATGTACGCCTCGGAGCCGTCCTCGGGGATGTGCACGAGCATCATCGTGTCCGAGCGCTGACCGCTCACTCCGGACTTCTCGGCTTCCTCGCCGCTGCGCTTGTCCGATCCCAGCAGCAGGATGTTCTGCCCCTTGCCGGTGCGCTCGTCGTCCGACGGCCCGTGGTCCAGGCTCACCACGGAGTGCTTCTGGTAGGCGTGGTCGAGGGAGTAGAAGTAGCGGCCGACGACTACGCCTGCGGCGATCACCAGCGCGAGCACCACCAGCAGAGCGATCAGGGCGACGCGCCGTCGCCGGCGCGGAGGGCGCGCAGCAGCCCCCGTCTCGTCGGCGGAGAAGATGTCCAGGTCCTCGCTCATGAAGCCTCTCACGGTCGGGGAGGAGATGGTCGCCCCGACTGTACGGGAGGGGCCGCGATGGTGCTCGCACGTGTGAGGGCACCATCTTCTGCGTGCTCGATGAGAGCGCTACCCTGGGCGGGCCCGGAATCCCCGAACCTGCGCATCGTCGCAGGTCCCCGCGTGAACCCTGCGTGCGCACGGCCTGTGCGCCTCCCCACCCCCCGAGCCGGAAACGCATGAGAATCCTTCTGATCAGCCACTACTACCCACCGGAGTACGGCGCGCCCCAGCGGCGCTGGTCCGCCCTGGTGGGGCGCTTCATCGCCGCCGGGCATCAGGTCACCGTGGTGACACCCGTCCCGCACTATCCCGCCGGTCGGCCCAGCGCCGAACAGGGGCGCCGTCACCGAGCAGGCACGGTCGAGCGCGGCGCGCACGGCGAGACCATCGTGCGCACGCGGTTCCTCGCCCACCACGGCGACATCGTCACCCGCAGCGCCGACCACGCCCTGGCCGCGATGGACGGCATGCTGCGCGCCCTGCGGCGCTTCTCACGCCGCGGTACGCGTCCGGACGTCGTGATCGCGACCGCGCCGGCGATCGACAGCCTCCTCGCAGGCACGGTGCTCTCCCGGCTCTGGCGGGTCCCGCTGGTCGTGGAAATGCGCGATGCCTGGCCGGACCTCGTCACCCACGTGGGCGCCACCGTGCGGCGCGAGGGCGTGGCATCGGCCGACACCGCGCCGGCGTCGGGGCGCCGATCCGCAGCCCGCCGACTGATCGGGCTCGTCAAGACCGAGGTGCATCTGCTGGTCTCCGCCTGGCAGCGCGATGCCCAGCAGGTGGTGACGACGACGGCCCGGTTCGCCCACGTCCTCCGGGAGCGGGGGATCGCGCGGGTGGACGTGGTCCGCAACGGCGCCGACCTCGACGTGGTGCGCCCGCAGCGTGATCACGTCCCGGACCACGAGGAGCTGCGCTGCCTGTACCTGGGGAACATGGGGCGCTCGCAGGGTCTGGAGACCGTGGTGCGGGCGGCGGCACGGCTGCACGCCCGCGGCGTCCCGATCCGCCTCCGCCTGGTGGGGCACGGCGCCGAACGGGATCATCTGGCCGAGCTCGTGCGCGTGCTGGACGCCCCGGTGGAGATCAGGGGACGGATCCCGCACGGTGACGTCAGCGAGCAGTATGCGTGGGCGGACACCGTGCTGGTGTCGCTGCGCGACTGGGAGCCCTTCACCTGGACCGTCCCCTCGAAGCTCTACGAGCTCCTGGCCACCGGGCGCCACGTCACCGCTCTGGTCGACGGGGAGGCCGCCGACGTGGTGCGCGAGTCCGGTGCGGGCGACGTGGTGCCCCCGGAGGACATCGACGCCCTGATGACGCTGTGGCAGGGAATGCAGGCAGACCGCACCCGGGTCGCGGTGCGCGCCTCCGGACGGGACTGGGTGCAGGAGAACGCGAGCGACGACGTCCTGGCCCGTGAGTACCTGCGGATCCTCGAGCGGGTCCGCGGCTCCTAGCGCTCGAACACGACCCGCCCGTCCTTGATGGTGGTCACCACCTCGAGGTCTCGGAGGTCCTGCGGAGCGGTGGCCAGCGGGTCGCCCGAGAGCACCACCAGATCGGCACGCATACCCGTGCGGATCAGGCCCTTGGAGTCCTCCTCGCCGTACTGGTACGCGGCCTCGGCGGTGACCGCCCGCAGCGCCTCCCAGGTGGAGATGCGCTGCTCGAGGCCGATGGGCGCTCCGCTGCGGCTGATCCTGTTCACCGCCGCCCAGATCGTCAGCAGCATGTCCGGCGGGGTCACCGGGGAGTCCTGGTGCAGGGTGACGCGCACGCCACGGTCCAGGGCCGAGCGGGCGGGGGAGATCCGACGGCCGCGCGAGGGCCCGAAGTTGCGCATGTGCACGTCGCCCCAGAACCACGAGTGGCACGAGAAGATCGAGGCGATCATCCCCAGCTCCGCCATGCGGTCCAGCTGGTCGTCGCGGACGGTCTGGGCGTGGATCATCACGGGCCGGGCGTCCAGCAGGGCGGGGGACTCCGCCCCGACCTTCTGCACGGTGGCGACCCAGAGCTCGGCCGCGGCGTCCCCGTTGCAGTGCACGATCAGCTGACGCCCCTCCCGGGCGACCGCACGGGCGTGCTCCTCGACCTCCTCGGGCGGGTGGATCGGATAGGCGCATCCCGGCTCGGGATCGCCGGGCACCGGCTCGTAGGGCGCGCTCATCCAGGCGGATCGGGCCTGCGGCGAGCCGTCGAGGATCATCTTGTAGCCGCCCAGGCGGAGCCTGCCCAGATAGTCGTCGGTGAAGTCCTCGTGGTCGACGAAGGCCTGCGCTCCCCATCCCACGAGGGGGTAGACGACGAGGTCCAGATCGAGCAGGTCCTGCTGCGCCGCCTCCACGAGGGAGCTCACGGTGGTGGGATCGGCCGCACCCTCCTGGGCGGTCGTGATGCCGTGTCGCAGGTAGTCCTCGGTGGCGAGACGCACGGCCGTCGCGGGGTCGGAGGGCCCGGGCACCAGTCCGCCGGTCCCCTCGGGATCCAGGACGGCCAGCAGCGACGCCATCGCAGGATGCTCCTCGACGTACCCGTCGGGGCTGCCGTCGGGCCGACGCCCGTAGCGGCCGCCCTCCGGATCAGGGGTCGTCGTCTCGAGGCCCGCACCCTCGACCAGGACCGAGTTGCCCACAGCCACGTGCATGCTGCGGTGCAGCGCGAAGACGGGCAGCTGGGTGGAGACCGCGTCGAGGTCGTCGCGCGTGGGGTGCCGTCCCTCGGCCAGCGTCGCGGGGTCGTACTTCGCACCGATCAGAGGGGATCGGTCCGCCGGGTCGCGCTCGGCGAGGCGCGTACGGAAGGCGGCGACCACGTCGGCGATGCTGCGCGCGTGCTCGAGGTCCACGAGGACCGAGAGCAGCCCGTGCTGCAGCAGGTGACCGTGGGAGTCGATGAAGGAGGGCATGAGCGTGCGCCCGGCCAGATCCACCTGCTCGGCGTCGGCGTCGAGGGCGCGGAGGTCCTCGAGAGCCCCCACCCCGGCGATCAGGCCGTCCTGCACCAGCACGGCCTCGGGAGCGTCGTCCTGATCGATCATCGTGAGGATGCGGCCGGAGTGGTACAGCGTGCTCATGCAAGGGTCCTTCCGAGGGGAGGCGAGGCGGGTCGGGCGCGGGGTGGAGCTCCGGGGACGTGCTCCGGGGCCGGGGCGGTCAGACGGGATCGGTGGAGCCGACCGATCGGGCAGCCGATGCTTCCGGCGTGCTCGTCCCGGGCACGGGGAGAGGGCCGGCGAGCGACCATGTGCGCCGACCGATGCTGCGGGTGAGCAGCATGATCACGAAGTAGGCGACGGTCAGCGCGGCCATGATCCCGATCGCCGCCCAGAGACCGAACTGCCCGGCGAAGGCGGCGGAGATCGTGAGCATGGCCGGGATGTAGAGCATCTCCGGAAGGTTCATCAGCCCCATCTCGGCCATGGTCGTGGTGCGCATGCGCGGGTCGAGGATGCGCACCAGGGCGAGACCGGTGGGCGTGGTACCGGTGAGGGTGCCGTACATCCCCATCGTGCGCTCGAAGTCGTGGTCGCTGCCGTAGCGCTGCCCGAGCACGAACGCGAGGACCACGGTCACGACCGTGGCGATCACACACGTCACCAGGATCGGCACGAGCCACGCGGCGACCACCGCGGCCTGGACGGCCATGAAGGAGGCGACGACCACGTAGTCGGTCGCGAAGCCGGTGATCTTGGCCTGCAGCTGCCGGTCGGTGAGATGGGCGAGACCCAGCCTCCCCAGCGACCAGCGCACCACGTAGGCGGCGAGCAGGCCGTTCATGAACATCATCCCGCTCATGGTCTCGCCCACGAAGCCGGGGATGAAGGCGAGGACCCAGGCGAGACCGTGGGCGAGGACGTAGGAGACCCCCATCAGGGCCAGGTGGAAGGTTAGGGTGTCGATGTTGCCGGAGAAGGTCGTCTCGGAGCCGATCGAGTCCCCCTCCTCGTCACGACGGAAGTAGCCCTTGGCCACGGAGTCCGAGATGCCCATCGAGTGGCGGGCGAGCCCCCTGCCCATGCCCCACTTGGCGAGCGGCACACCCACCAGGAAGGCGGCGGCGAACCCGGCCGCGGCGAAGGCGAGCCCCACGTCCACCGCGTGACCCCACCCCTGCTGCTCGAAGATCGTCGCGAACGTGACCGCCTGCCCCGGGCCCTGGGCGAACGCGAAGGGCACCATGAACCCGTAGACCGCATCCATGCCGCCGAAACGACCGGTCGCAGCGACGGTGCCGACGCCGATCAGGGCCTGGACGGCGAAGACGAAGGTCCACGTCAGCCCCATCGTCCACGCGCCCTTCAGCAGCACCTTGCGGGCGCGTCCCTGATCCTCCGCGTCGGTCGCGGGCGGGGGTGTGAGACCGATCGAGATGAAGGAGAGGGTGAACAGCTCGCTCGTGAGCGTCGTGAACAGGCTGTGGTCCACGCCGTCCACGAGGCCGGACAGCCCCACGTTCATGGCGATCGCCCCGAGGAAGCCCGCGAGCACGAAGGCGGGGACCATGTTCCGGCGCAGGGACGGGATCCACCGGCGCAGCGCCATGCCGATGAGGCAGAAGGCGCCGATGAGGGACAGGCCGAACACTGCAGTCACGGGGGCACTCCTCGTCATGGCCCGGGTGGGGGCCGGGCGTGGTGGTCGCTGGGAGGCTATCGCGCCCGTCCGGCCCACCCGGATCGCGACCGCGATGCGTCCACAGGGCCCCCGCGGACCAGGGCAGATCGGGCATCTTCGGAACGATCCGACAGGTCTACGCAGAACGGCGCCCCGGACCCCTCGGCAGGGTGGGGTGTGAGTTGGCGAACAGGGCATCATCGCTGCGTGTGGGCTGTTCGGACCGTCGTGCGTGGCTGGTCGGGAGGCGCGCCGAGGAGAGTGGCCTTCCACTCAGAGATGGAGACATCGGCGAGCTGATCTGCCTGACTAGAATCCGTGGGGCCCGATCCCCGGGTCCCATCGGCCGAGCACTCGGTCGCCGCCACGCGACGTGGTGCTCGAAGGCCGTCCTGACATACCGTTCCCGGCGCTCTCGCCGAGTTCTCGCTCGTCCCTCGTCCCCAGCCCGAAAGGCCCTCACGTGCCCGTGGCCACTGCTTCTCGCCTCGCGGGGAACCTTCGTCTCCTCGCCGAGTCCGCGTGGCAGCACCTCCAGGACGATCCAGCCCTGCTGGCGGTCCAGATCAGCCGGCGCCTGCCGCCCGGCGTCCGCGTCCGCGCCGGCCGGGCCCTGCACGCCGCCGCCGGGGGGACGCGCCGCGGCGAGGGGCTGGCCGCTCTCGGTGCACTGATGACCGGACGATCCGACCTCGCCGGGCAGAGCGCGTCACGCGCCGCGGCGACGAGCGCGCGACTCGGCTACGAGGTCGCGATCCTGCTGGACCGGACGGATCTCGTGGATGCGGCGGCGCCACCGGCGACCCGGGCCCGCGCCAACTGGCACGAGGGCGACCTCCAGGGGGCCCTGGGCATCCTCGAGCGCGAGGGAGAGGGCGAGGGCACGCAGGCGCGGCGGCTGCGCAGCGAGCTCGAGCTGCTGCAGCCCGGCTTCCGGTTGGATCCCCCGCGCGCTTCCTCACGATCTCTGACGACGCCGGAGGGCGACCGTGACCCCGAGGGTGAGCTCAGGGTCTTGCACCTGCTGACGAACTCCCTTCCTCACACGCAGTCGGGCTACTCCCTGCGCAGCCACCGCATCCTCGGCTCCCTGCGCTCGCTCGGGGTGCGGTCCGTCGCGCTGACCCGCACCGGCTACCCGGTGATGGTGGGAAGAGCCGGTGCCCGGCAGTACGACGTCGTCGACGGCGTGACGTACCGCCGCAGCCTGCCCCGGTCCCTCGGTGCTACCTCGCAGGCACGCCTGCAGCAGGAGGCCGACGCCGCGATGGACGTCGTCGCCTCCTTCCGGCCCGACGTCATCCACGCGACCACCGACTACCGCAACGCCCTGGTCGCCCAGGCGGTCAGCGAGGCGACCGGCATCCCGTGGGTCTTCGAGGTCCGCGGTCTCATGGAGCAGACCTGGATCGCCTCCCATTCCACGGCCGAGAACCGCCGGCGCGCCGCGGAGTCCGAGAAGGCGCAGCTGGTCGCGGCCCGCGAGGCCGAGCTCGCCCGGCAGGCCGACCAGGTGGTGACGCTCAGCCGGACCATGGCCGACGAGCTCGCACGCCGGGGCGTCGATCCCGAGGGCATCCTGCTGATGCCCAACGGGATCACCGAGGACCTGCTGCACCACGACTCGGACACCGCGACGGCGCGGCGCGACGTCGGCCTGTCCCTGCCGGGCGGCGCCTTCGTCGTGGGCTCGGTGAGCGCGCTCGTGGACTACGAGGGTTTCGACACGCTCCTGCGCGCGGTCGCCCGCATCCTCGAGGACGAGACCGCACCCGAGGCCCTGCGCAGCACTCTGCACGTTGTCATCGCCGGTGACGGCGCCGCGGCACCCGCCCTGCGAGCCCTCGCCCGGGAGCTCCGGATCGGCGGCCGCGTGCTCTTCCCGGGGAGGGTCCCCGCGTCGGCGGCGCCCGACTGGGTCCAGGCCCTCGATGCCGTCGTCGTCCCTCGCCGCGACCTGACGGTCACCCAGTGGGTCACGCCGCAGAAGCCCGTCGAGGCGCTCGCCCTGGCCCGCCCATTGATCCTCAGCGATCTCCCGGCGCTGCGCGAGGTCGCGCGCACGGACGGGGGCGACGTCTGCGCACTGCTCGTCCCGCCCGAGAGCCCACCGCAGCTCGCGGAGGCGATCACGACGCTGTGGAGAGATCCCGGGGCCACCGGGCGACGCGTCGCCGAAGGACGAGCCCTGGCCGCCCGAAGGACGTGGGGTGCGCAGGTGAGACGATATGAGGCGGCCTACCGCCGACTGGTTCCCGACCCGAGAGGAGCAGACGATGCGCGCTGACGCCGACACCGTGCCGCAGATCCTGCGCTCCCTCGAGGCCGAGGGCATGGATGCCTCGCATCTCGGCCCGATCGGAGTGCGGCCGAGGATGACCCGCTACCTCTCGGAGCTGTGGGAGCGGCGACACTTCGTCTGGATGGACTCGCGCCACCGCGTGGCCACCCAGAACAGCTCGAACCTTCTCGGCAACCTGTGGTTGGTCCTGCGGCCGCTGCTCGACGCCGCGATGTACTTCCTGATCTTCGGGGTGATCCTCGATGCGCACCGCGGGATCGACAATTTCGCGGCCTACATCATCATCGGCGTGATGATGTTCCGCTCGACCTCGCGGAGCATCAGCCAGGGGCCGGGCATCCTGCGCTCCAACAAGGCGATGATCAGGGCGTTCTCGTTCCCACGCGCTGCGCTTCCGATCTCGGCGGAGATCCGGGACGCGATGCAGATGGTCATCACCGTCGCCGTGATGCTGGCGATGATCATCGTCCTGCCCAAGCACGAGCTGCCCCAGGTCACATGGTTGCTGATCGTGCCGATCTTCGCCCTGCAGTCCCTGCTCAACCTCGGGATCTCGTTCCTCTTCGCGCGGATCGGGTACGTCCTGCCCGACGTCTCGCAGGCGATGACCGTGATCTCGCGGTTCCTCATGTACGGCTCGGGCGTCATCTTCCCGATCGAACGCTTCTTCGACCACCCGGTCTTCGCCGCGATCATCCACGCGAACCCCATCTACCAGCTGGTCCACATGTACCGCGTGGCCCTGATGGACGGGGCCGTGCCCGAGCTGAGGTCATGGGTCGTGCTCGGGGCATGGGCCGTGGGACTGTTGATCGTGGGATTCCTGTTCTTCTGGCGAGGGGAGGCGACGTATGGCGACGAGAAGCGCTGAGGCCACGGCAGCGGCAGAGTCCACGTCCCCCGACGAGCAGGGCGAGCGCTGGGTGGCCCCCGAGCACTCGCCCCTGACGGTGGTCGCCCGCGACCTGAAGGTCCGCTACACCGTGAAGCGCACCAACCGGACGCGGGGGAGCGGGGCTCTCAGCCGGCTCCGCCGGACCCAGAAGATCTCCGTCGGCGCCGTCCGCGGCGTGTCCTTCACCGCCCGCTCCGGAGAGTTCATCGGCATCATCGGCCGCAACGGGTCCGGGAAGTCCACGCTCCTGCGCACACTCGCCGGTCTGGAAGCACCCAGCTCCGGGACCGTGCTCACCTCGGCGAACCCGTCCCTCCTGGGTGTCAACGCAGCTCTGTTGCCGGAGCTGACCGGCGCGCAGAACGTCAAGCTCGGCGCGCTGGCGATCGGGCTGACCCCGGAGCAGGCCGACGCCGCCTTCGACGGAGTCGTGGAGCTGTCGGCGCTCGGCGATGCGATCGACCTCCCGATGCGCACCTACTCCTCCGGCATGGCGGCCCGCCTGAAGTTCGCGATCTCGCTCGCGGCCAGCCCGGAGATCCTGATGATCGACGAGGCGCTCTCGACGGGTGACGCCGCGTTCATGGAGCGCTCGAAGCGTGCGATGGACGAGCTCCTGGAGCGCGCGGGAACGGTGTTCCTCGTCAGCCACGCGGCCCAGACCATCGAGAACATGTGCTCACGCGCCATCTGGATGGAACGCGGCCAGGTCATCCTCGACGGCGACGCCGTGGAGGTGGCGCGCAAGTACCGCTGGTTCGCCCACAACCTCGCACAGGGCGACACCTCGAAGGCCAACGGACTGCTCCTCGATGCCCGGCGCGAGGGCTGGGAGCAGACCGAGGACCGACGCCAGTTCGAGCGAGGCTCCAACGAGCTCCACTGGACCCCACGACATGCGCGAAAACCCCCGAGAGGCCACCGCGGTGGCCGACGGTCCGACACCACGGCTCCCTGACCGACCGAACGACACACCCCCACCCCCTGCCTCCCCAGCACTAGGAGAACCATGTCGCTCCGCATCATGACCATCTACGGCACCCGCCCCGAGGCGATCAAGGTCGCCCCGATCATCAAGGCCATCGAAGCCGCCGACGATCTCGAGAGCATTACCGTCGTGACCGGGCAGCATCGCGAGATGCTCGATCAGGTGAACACCATGTTCGAGATCGTCCCCGACCACGACCTCGACATCATGAGCAGCGGCCAGACGCTCAACGGGATCGTCGCCAAGGTCATCTCCGGCGTGGACGAGATCCTCGACCACGAGAAGCCCGATGCCGTGATCGTCCAGGGCGACACCTCCACGGTGATGGGGGCGGCCGTCGCGTCGTTCAACCGTCAGATCCCGGTGATCCACCTCGAGGCCGGCCTGCGCTCCGGCGACATCAACTCGCCGTTCCCCGAAGAGGCGAACCGCAAGCTCACCAGTCAGATCACCGCGCTCCACCTGGCGCCGACGGAGACCTCGAAGTCCAACCTCACCCGCGAGGACATCAGCGAGAACGACATCGTCGTCACCGGGAACTCGGTGATCGACACCCTGATGTTCGCGACCTCCAACCTCGAGGTGCACTTCGAGGACGAACGCCTCGAGGAGCTGCAGAAGGCGGTGAAGGCCGGTTCCGCCGGTCGCATCCTGCTGGTGACGGCGCACCGACGCGAGAACCTCGGCTCGGCCATGGACGACATCGGCGCCGCCATCGCCGAGATCGCTCGCACGTACCCGGACCTCACCGTGGTGTTCCCGATCCACAAGAACCCCGAGGTCCGCTCCGCGATCCGGCCCGCCGTGGAGGACCTGGACAACGTGCTGCTGATCGAGCCCCTCGCGTACGCGGAGTTCACGCGTGCCCTGAGCCTCGCCGACATCGTCCTCACGGACTCCGGCGGCGTGCAGGAGGAGGCCCCGAGCCTGGGCAAGCCGGTGCTCGTCATGCGCGAGAACACCGAGCGTCCCGAGGCCGTCGTGGCCGGGACGGTCAAGCTCATCGGCACCCAGCGCCAGCGCCTGGTGGACGAGGTCTCCCTGCTCCTCGACTCGACCGAGGCGTACAAGGGCATGGCCAACGCCGTGAACCCCTACGGTGACGGCGCGGCCGCCGAGCGCACCGTGGAGGCCATCCGCTGGAAGTTCTTCGACGCCGCGCGGCCGGCCGACTTCACCGGCCAGGCTTCCTGAGCGCCGTGCGAACGAGGAGGACGACCGTGGTCATCGACATGTGGAACGACGGAGGTGCCCGATGAGGACGAGACTGCGTGGTGCTGTGGCCCTCGGAGGTGTGTGGGCGATCCTCACCCTGGTGCTGATGACGGTGGCGGCCGGGCTCGGGTCGTGGCTGATCGCCATCATCGCGGGAGTGGTCGGGATCGCCTTCGTGATCGCTGCCGGCCTCTTCGTGGTGAAGGTCGGCGGACGCTTCGCGGCGTCGACCGATCGCCTGGCGACCCGCACGAAGAACCTGGAGTCGCGAGCATCGGATCTCGCCGGGAGCGTGGAGAACCACGACGCGAGGCTCGTCGAGCACGACACGCACCTCACCGACCACGACGCCCGCCTCACCGACGATGATGCCCGCATCACCGGCCAGGCTGAGACCCTCTCCGGTCACGGCGAGAAGATCGAGGCCGGGAAGAAGCGCACCGCATCGGTCGGGAAGGACGTCCGGACGCTCCGTGCCCGCGTGCCCGCCGGGTACCTCGATGCCGTCGAGGGCGATGTGAAGGAGCTGCGCGCCACCACCAGGACCAACGTCCGCAACTCCTTCGAGTCGGCCATCCAGCTCGGCCGCGATCCGAAGGCGCTGCTGACGAAGTCCCAGGCCGCACGGCTCTTCACCGATTACGTGAAGCGCGGCGAGCTCCTGCAGCTGCGTCCGCTCATCGAGAGCTTCGACGTGCTCGAGCTGCAGAGTCTCACCACCCTCCGGGCCCTCTACAGGTTCTACCGGCGGGCCGGGTACTGGGACCTCGCCTCCACGGTCGTCGAGATGGTGCACGAGAAGACGCGGGGCGAGAATGACGCCAATGCCGCGGCCAAGATCCATCACGAGATCGAGCTCTTCTCCCGGCCCTCGCTGGTGACGGCGGACCTGCCCGACGGCAGCGCGTACGACCCCGAGGGACCGATCCTGCACATGGTCGGGCGCGTCCTGCCGGACACGCAGACCGGATACACGCTGCGCACGCAGTACACGGCGCTCGCCCAGGCCCGACAGGGGCTTCCGGTGGCGATCGTCGGCCAGGCGGGGATCACCGAGCGGGACGTCGAGCAGATCGAGCACTACACCCATCAGGGCATCGACTATTTCCTGCTGCCCGGTCCCGCGCGCAACACGATGCTCGTGGACGAGTGGCTGCGCCTGAACATGGTCGCCCTGGCCGAGCTGGTCCAGCAGGTGCGTCCCAGTGTCCTGCACGCGCAGTCCGACTTCTTCAACGCGCTGATCGTCAGCGCCGTCGGGAAGAAGTTCGGAATCCCGACGATCTACGAGTCGCGGGGCTTCTGGGAGGAGTCGTGGCTCTCGCGCACGATCACGGCCAACAGCTGGGGCGCCGGTGCCGAGACCATGTTCAGCGTCTACGGCGAGCCCGCGGCCTACGGTCTGCGCAAGCACGCGGAGGAGGTGTCGCGGCTGCTGCCGGACCACGTCTTCACCCTCGCCGAGGTCATGCGCGACCACATCCTCGAGTCCGCCAAGGGCGGTATCGCGCCGGAGGACGTCTCGATCGTCCCCAACGCGGTCGAGTCCGAGAACTTCCCGCTCCAGGAGAAGGATGCCGAGCTGGCGGCCGAGCTCGGACTGCCCGAGGACGCGGTCGTGGTCGGCTACATCTCCTCGATCGTGGAGTACGAGGGCATCGACACCCTGATGGACGGCTACCACCTCGCGACGGCCCAGACGGACGCCCCCATGTGCCTCCTGCTGGTCGGCGACGGGGACTACCTCGAGACGCTCAAGGCCCATGCCGAGAAGCACGGGATCGAGAACGTCCACTTCACCGGCCGTGTCCCGCACGAGGACATCCTGCGCTACTACGGTCTGATCGACCTGTTCGTGGTGCCCAGGAAGAAGTCGCGGGTGGCGGACCTGGTCACGCCGCTCAAGCCCTTCGAGGCCTTCTCCACCGGCCGTTCGGTGATCCTCTCGGACGTGGGCGCGCTGCAGGAGATCGCCGATCAGTCCCGCGCGGTGGAGACCTTCCGCGCAGGGTCGCCCGACGACCTCTCGCAGAAGATCGTGGCGCTGATCGAGGATCCCGAGCGGCGTCGTGCCCTCGGGGACCGTGCTGCCCGCTGGGTCCGCAACCACCGCACCTGGGACAGGAACGTGAACGAGTACTACCGCATCTACAAGAAGCTGGGGTACGACGGCGAGGAGAAGCCGCACCTCGAGGCGGAGCTCGCTCTCGACGCCCGGGGCGTCAACTCCGGGGAGCTGCTCGAGAAGCTCGCGACCGCGGAGCTGCCCGCTCTCAAGGGATGGTTCACCATCCAGGACAACCGTCAGAGCGCTGAGTCGATCCTGCAGGAGGGGTGGAAGTTCGCGAGCTTCGAGCCCGTTCCCGTCGCGCGGATCGAGGACTGGGCGCAGTACGGCGACGAGCACCGCTCGTGGGGATTCCACCTGCACGCGTGGGAGTTCATGGACCCGCTGCTGCGTGCGTACGAGGAGAGCGGCGAGGTGACCTGGCTGAACGAGGCCGTGCGCATCGCCGCGGACTGGATCGAGATCCACCGCGTCGCGGACGATGAGGACGATCCGATGGCCTGGTACGACATGTCCCAGTCCCTCCGGACGCCGCGCCTGATCGCCCTGACGCTGTTCGCGGCACGGGTCCCGGAGCTCAGGAACGAGGCCGTCGTGCTGGCCGACGCCGTCGCCTGGCACCTCGACGAGCTCCATCAGTCCCGTGCCTACAACCCGAACAACAACCACGGCTTCTACACGGCGGTCTCCCAGATCCATGCCGCGAAGTACGCCTGGATGTTCCCCGAGGCCGATGCCACGGCGCGCGAGGGGCGCACCCGCCTCGCCCAGATGGCGGAGTCGCAGTTCGCGTCCGACGGCGTGCACCTCGAGCATTCGCCGGACTACCACCGGATGCTGCTGAACTCCTTCGAGCTCGCGGTCAACGACGCGCTGATCGAGGACGCGGACGTGAAGGCCCGCGTCGAGCGTGCCGCGCACGTGCTCGGGTGGATGATCCAGCCCGACGGGACCCTGGTGCAGCTCGGGGACTCCCCGGAGACCCGCATCGTCAAGCCCGACGCCCGGTCGATCGACCCCCAGACGCAGTTCCTGCTCTCGGACGGCGCGGAGGGAGAGCGTCCCACCGAGGAGCTCGCCGCGTACCACGAGGGCGGGTACGCCTTCGTGCGGTCCCCGCAGCCGGCGGCGCCAGGGGAGCTCTCCGAGAGCGGCTACCTCGCCTTCAGCGCGGCCTTCCACTCCAGGGCGCACAAGCATGCCGACGACCTCAACGTCGTCTGGTACGACCGCGGACAGCAGATCCTCACCGACGGCGGACGCTTCGGGTACGGCGATCTGCTGCCGCAGGAGTCGCCGCTGCGTCGGGAGGGCTTCTACTACGCCGCCCCCGAGCGCCGGTACGTCGAAGGGACGATGGCCCACAACACCCTGATGATGGACGGCGCCAACCAGGAGCGGCGCACGCGGAAGCCCTACGGCAGCGCGCTGGGTGAGTGCACGCGGACCGAGGACGGGGTGTTCGACCTCTCCGCCCGTGTCCACCACGCCGACTACATCCATCGTCGCCGGGTGGTCTACACCCCCGGCAGCGAGCTCCGCCTGAAGGACTCGGTCTTCTCCCAGGCCCCGGAGACCCGTGAGGGAACCCTCTGGCTCAACGTCTCGGGGCACTTCGAGCTGGACACCACCACGGACGAGGTCGTCTTCGTCTCCGTGGTCAACGGCGAGACCACCCGGCTCGTCATCACCGGCCCGGGCGAGCTGATCACGCCCGTGCGCGGCCAGGAGGACCCCATGAGGGGATGGCGCTCGCGCCACGACCGCTCGATGGAGCCGACCTGGTCCCTGGGCTTCACCTTCCCCATCGACACCCGAGCGTCGGTCGAGACGCGCCTCCGCCTCGCCTGAGGCGCGGCTACTTCATCCCCCCGCCAGCGACGAGAGGACACTCCGCCGTGAACATCAACTTCGTGTGCGCCGCCAGGAATCAGGCAGCTGCCGATCGCATGCCGCGTCTCTTCCAGGCCGTGGTCGAGGACGCCCGGACCATCTTCGGCGAGGCCGAGGACCACCAGTGGACCGACGGGCGGGTCGCGATCTTCAACGCGGACCGGATGTCGGGTGCCTGGCGCCCGTCGACCTGGTACGAGGACGGGGCCGAGATCATCGCGGTCTCCCAGCCCCCCATCCCCGTGGACCACGACACCTCGGCGGAGTCGTACTGGCAGGACGTCGCACCGACCGTCCGACGGGGGGAGATGGGGCGTCTGCTCCCGAACCACTTCGGGATCCATCGCTCGTCCGACGGCTCGGTCCGGGTCTGGGCCGACACCCTCGGGCTGGGACGCTGCTACTACGTCATCACCGACGACTTCGTCGCGGCCTCGAACCACATCGGCATCCTCACCCACTTCCTGGACGAGCCGGCGGAGACCAACAAGGAAGCCGTGGGCCGCTACGTGCTCGCGGGCTGGTTCATGCTCGACGACTCGCCCATCCGCGGCATCCGCCGGCTGCGGGAGTCCGCGTGCCTCGACATCGGCGCGGACGGGAGCGTCGGGTTCACCGAGCACACCGACCTGACCGAGATCGTCGGCCAGCGGAGCGACGCGCCCGACTTCGACGGGGTCGTCGATCAGACCCGCGTCATCGCCCGCAACCTCGACGCCCTCAGCGTGAAGACGCCGGCCCTGTACCTCAGCGGGGGCAGGGACTCACGGATGACGGCGTCGATCTGGCTGAGCGGCGGCGGGAACGCGCTGGTCAAGACCCTCGGGACCCTCGAGGCCGAGGCCGAGATCGCCCAGGAGCTGATGGCTGCCTTCGAGAGCGGAGAGGGTCAGGAGGTCGCCCACGACATCATGATCCCGACGCCGGGCCAGATCACCATGTCGCTCGAGGAGCGGTTCGCGAACGCCTTCGCCATGTGGGACGGCGACGCGGCACCCACCAACATCAAGTCGAACACGAGGATCCCCGGCAGCTCGGCCGGCCTCAGCATCGGCGGTGTCGGGGGCGAGATCATGCACGGCTACTACTACCTGCGGCCGGGCGACTTCGAGAAGGTGGAGCAGCTCGAGAATCCCGTCGCGCACGCTGCGCGGGCCTTCCGCGGCAACCTCGCCACGGACTTCGCGCACGGCTCGATGACGGGGATCTTCGACTTCTACTACGAGCGCGCCGTGCGTCACGGACGTCCTGACATCGCGTCCCTGGACTACCTCTACCTCACGGAGAAGTTCCGGCGCTGGGGGAACCAGGCCCTGGGGTCCATGGCCGCGATCATGCTCTCGGGCCCGGCGTACATCCGGGCATGCTTCGATCTCACGCCGCAGCAGCGTGTGGACAAGATCTTCCCGGACGAGATCGTCAAGCGCGCTCTCCCGGTCTGGTCGCAGATCCGCTACTACAAGGCCGGGGTCTCGGACTCCAAGCGGAGCATGAAGCGCAAGCTGGCCACGTACGACACGGACCCGGAGTACTTCCACGAGGTGTTCCGCTCCCCGCGCCTGTGGCCCGAGTTCCTCCAGCAGGACAAGGTCGAGGGATTCCTCGACATCATCGGGACGGACGAGGCGCTCCCCGTGCACGAGTCGTGGCTCAACCGCGCACTGTGGATCGACCGGATCGACTCGCACGTCGCCGACCTGAACCGTCGTGCCCGCGAGGTGCGCGCGTGATGAACCGGGACCAGCTGATCGAGCGGATGGCGACGGGCTTCTTCGCGCCCCGCCCGGCGGACGCCAGGCTCGCGGACGCCCTGCTGGCCGGCAGCCTGAAGCTCGGCGAGGACGTCGTCGACGTCACCGACCCCGGCGTCTTCGACCGCGCGGAGGACCTCCCGCGGGTCCAGCTCCTCGCCCTGCACTCGCTCAGATGGCTGGACGTGCTGCGCCGCGTGAGGAGCGATCGCCCCGGGGCGGAGGACGCCTGGCTGCGGATCTTCGAGGCCTGGGCCGCGTCGTCCGCCGCCGAGGATCCGGAGTCGGCCGCCTGGGGATTCATCCCGTTCGAGCAGAGGTGCGTGGCGATCGCACTGGGAGCGCCGGCCGGGTCGGCGGCGATCGAGGCCATCCCGCGCCACCTCGAGATGCTGGGTGCATCCGAGGAGAAGGCGGCGACGGCGGCGGAGCGCCTGCGGATCCTGCGGATCCACCTCGCCCTGCGCGCACGGCGGGGCGATGACGACGAGCAGCTCCGGGAGGTCGCCGTCGCGGCCGCCGAGGAGGTCTTCCGCGAGAACGGCTATGCCGTGGCGGAGGACCTCGCCGGCATCGTGGAGACCGCGGGGGAGTGGGAGACGGAGCTGCGAGCGCTCGACGTCCCCACCGACCCCCCGGTGTTCACCAGGCTCCACGCCGAGGACTTCTGGCTCGCCGCCATGGGACCCGACGGCGCGCTCGTCCCGATGGGCGGAGCGCTCCCGGACCCGGTCCCCGGGGCGGAGAGCTCGCAGATGCGCTACGTCGTCACCGGCGGCGAGGAGGGCTCGCCGCCGGAGTCGATCCGCCACGTCGACCCCGAGGGTCTGGTCTCGCTGCGCAGCGGCTGGGGCGAGACCGAGCGCGACGCCCGCGAGGAGACCCACGTCAGCATGCTGCTCGGGCCGGTGCGCGGCCGCGAGGCGCATCACGATCCGGCGCGGATCACCTACCACTCCCAGGGCCGTGACTGGCTCATCGATCCGGTGGCCCCCGAGGCCGCCGGCGACGACGCGCATTCGATCGTGCACGTCGAGGACATCCGGTACCGGATCCTCGGCGGCGCCGACCTGGTGCGCCACTACGCCGACGACCGTCTGGACGGGTTCGTGGTGAAGACCTCGCTGCACCTGGCGGTGCAGTGGCAGAGGCACATGGTCTACGCGAGGACGGGGAACTACGTCGTCGTCGACGACCTGATCCGCCACCGGGATCCGCTCCAGGCCCAGCAGCAGTGGATCGTCGCCCCCGACGTCGAGGTGGAGGTCGTCCCGGACGGGTTCCGACTCCACGCCGACGGGAAGACCGTCTCCCTCGTCACCTCGACGGGCTCCTCGAAGGCGAAGACCGTCGACGAGCTGCTCGACGGGTCCGGCACCCGCTTCGCCTGGCGGCTGCGAGTGCCGATGGAGGGCGCGAGCGCCCGCGCCATCGCGATCATCTCCGACGTCGTGGACCCCGAGAAGTTCAGTGTCCGGAGGGTCCCGTACTCGGGCAAGGAGTTCACGGTCGACCTCGCGGACAAGCAGCTCGACGAGACCCTCGTGGTCACGCCGGAGCTCTCGACGATCGTGCCCTCCGGTCTCGACCCCGAGGAGGCGATCACGCGCACGATCGCCTATGCCGCGGCCGGATCCCTGACCGAGGAGGAGGCCCTCGAGCAGCGCCTGGCCGTGCGGCGGGCCATCCACGACGCGAAGGACGCGGTCCGCGAGGCCGGGGAGAGCGTCGCGTCCCGCGAACAGGCTCTGCGCACGCTCCTCCAGGCCGCCGAGGACCTGCGGGTGACAGGGCTGCGGGACCACGGCCTCGCCGCCGCGCTCATCGACATCGCCGGCACGGATCTCGCGGCGATGATCGAGGGCAACCGCCTGGTCGGCAACGTCCGCAGGAGCCCGTTGGTGGACTGGGCGGGACAGGATCTCGTGCAGCCGTCCTACTCCGTCCCCGTGCGCACCACCCTGGATCCGGGTGCGCTCCCCGAGGGCGTCACCGAGCCCTCGGTCTGGAGTGTCGACCTCGGCCAGCTCGTGCCGTCGACGTACCTGCTCGACGGCCCCGGGGACGTGCTCACGGTCTACTTCCACGGGTCCACGGACAGGTCGCGTCTGTCCATGCCCCGCTACGAGCGTCTGCGGTCGCTCTCCCAGCTCGGCCTGGGGCCCGTGATGTTCTTCTCCGACCCGAGCCTCGACCTCGACTCCCGCATGATGCTCTCCTGGTACGTCGGGAACGAGGACGTGGACCTCCACCAGGCGATCGCCCGCATGATCGAGGCCTACGCCCGTCACCGGGGGCTGGAGAAGGTCCTGCTGGTGGGGAACTCCGGGGGCGGGTTCACCGCTCTGCAGCTGGGCGCGTACCTCGAGGGGACCCGCGTGGTGTCCTTCAACCCGCAGATCCAGATCGACCGGTACGTGCCCCGCATCGCGGACACCGCGCACTGGGCCCTGTTCGGGCGCACGACGGTGTCCGACGATCCGGTGAACGCCCCGCGCATGGACCTCATCGAGCGCTATCGACGCCTCGGCTTCGACCAGGACGTGGTCCTGATCCAGAACCCGGGCGACGACATGCACTACCAGGACCACTTCCTGCCCTTCCAGGAGGCCTTCGAGGGCTCGACGAACGCCTCGAGGCTCACCTCCCACACGCCCTACCTGGGGCCGGGGCACCGGGTGCCGCCGCCGCAGGAGTACCTGGAGTACGTGCGGGACGCGGCCGCACAGGAGCAGCAGGGCGAATGGCGCCTGCGGGGCCTGCGCGAGGGCGTGGCTGCGACCGATCCGGGGCCCGGGCCCTCGGGACGTCCGCAGGGATGACGGAGGACGCCTCCATCCCCGCTGTCGGCGAGGCGTGGATCCAGCACGAGATCCGCCGGACGATGTTCGAGCATGCCTTCGGCGGGCCCGTGGACACCGGGGGAGTCGCTGCCGTCGCGCTGCGGTGCGACCACGGGCTCGCGAACTTCGCGCGACACGTCCTGCCGCTGACGAGCGCGCGCGGGCTCACCGTCGCGCAGGCGCACAACCCTCGGAACTGGGACCTCCCCGAGAACCGGGGAGTCTCGCCGGCCGAGGTGGACGGGTGGGCCCGCGCCGGTCACGTGGAGATCTGGAACCATTCCGCGTCGCACCGCGGCGTCACCACCCCGGCGGAGATCCACGACGAGATCGTCACCTCGCTCGCCGAGATCGAGGAGCAGATCCCTGCGGCCGCCGGCCGGGTGTGGGGTTTCAACCCTCCGGGGGTGCCGGGGGAGCAGTACGGGGGCTTCGAGAAGGGTGCCGACCCCTCGGAATGGACCTCGCCGGCGGGGCGGACGATGCTCGCCCATCACGCGGTCGTCTCGGGACACGTCGCCGGCACCACGCAGCGCGTCCTGGACGGCCGGGTGCGGGACGGCCTCGCCCACGTCACGATCGACGCGCGCCCGCTCGAGGAGGTCCTGCACCGGATCGACGTCGCGGTGCGGAAGCGGCGCGGCGTGCAGCTGATGCTGCATCCCTCTCGTCTGGGAAGAGATGGCAGGATCTCTGTGAAGGATCTCGAAGCGATCCTCGACCACATCGTGGGCCTCCGGGAGGCGGGGACCATCGCGGCGCTGTCGCCGTACGAGCTCGTCCTCGCCGATGCCCGCGGAGGGCGCCCGTAGTCGGAGGGCGACCCCGACGACCGGGAGACGGCCGGCGCCGACGTCGGCGCCTGTCCTCGCACGGGCGCGGCGCCCTCCATCGGTTTGTGTGAAAGAACGGAAGAAGGCTGACTGTGAATGTGAACTTCGGTGTCGCGGCGCTCAGTGAGAAGGGGAAGGCGCTGTTCTCGTCGTTGTGGTCGGCAGCGGTGGAGCTCGGCTCCTCCGCGTACGGCCTCGAGAAGGCGGTGAGCGTGAAGACCGACTCCCGGGGTCTGCTCAACGCCAGGGCGACGGAGGGGACGTGGTCGGTCCCCGGCTGGCTCGAGGACGAGCGCGGCGTGCTCTCGCTGTCCCAGCCGCCGGTGTCGGTGACGCAGTCGGTCACGCTCGGGAACTGGGAGGCATGGGCCCGCGAGACGCTGCGCTCCGACCAGGGACGGGCGACGGTGCAGCCGGGCTACTTCGGGCTGCAGCTGGGCACGGACGGCTCCTTCGAGGCATGGAACGACACCTTCGGCTTCGGCCGCAGCTACGTCGTGCGCAACGAGCACTTCGTCGCCGTCGGCAACCACATCGGGATGGTCTCGCTGTTCTCCGATCGGCCCCTGGAGGTCGACATGTACGGATGCGACGTCCTCTCGCAGTTCGGCTTCTGGCCGGAGGACGTCTCTCCTGTCCGCAGCGTGAAGCGGCTCGGGCCGGCGGATGTCATCACCGTGGGCCCCGACGACCAGGTCCACGTGCATCGCTACGCGAGCGACGAGGAGTTCTACGGGTACCGCGAGGCGGAGCCGGACGTGGACGCCGTGGCCGCGTCCCTGGCGGTCCTGACCGGCAACGCCGGTGAGATCGCGCAGCAGAGCCCGGTGGTCCATCTCTCCGGGGGCCAGGACTCCCGCGTCACCGCCGCAGCGTGGGTCGCCGGCGGTAAGCCCGCGACCATCCAGACCCTGGGGACCCTGCAGGGCGAGGTCGACATCGCCGAGCAGCTGGTCGCGGCGCTGGAGCCGGAGCGATCCCTCGAGGACCGCGGGATCACGCACAACATCACGGTGCCCAACCGGGCGAGCCTGTCCACGTTCTCCATCGAGGACCGGCTGCAGCAGGCGATGCTGATGTGGGACGGCGACTTCGCACCGGGCAACCTGAAGGCCGCGATCCGGCGGCCCCCGGCCCGGAACCGCCTCACCATCGGTGGTGCCAACGGCGAGGTGATGCACGGGATCTACTACTCGACCGAGTCGATCCTGAAGATCGCCAGGGGGCTGGACCACCCGGTGCGCAGGGTCGGGGCGGCCTTCCCCGGTCGCGCGAACACCGAGAGGTCCCGCCCCGCGGCGATGGAGTTCCTCGAGCACCAGATCGACTTCACGCGCCGGCTGGGACAGCACGACGCCACCGCGCTGAACGTGTTCCAGATGCACTCGAAGTTCCGGCGCTGGATCAACGCCCAGCTCAGCGCTGGGTCCTTCATCCTCCTGCTCAACCCGGTGTTCGTCCGCGCCGGCATGGACCTCACGCCCGAGCAGCGCCTCGGCAAGGTCATGCAGAAGGCGCTCTCCCGCGCCCTCGTCCCGCAGTGGGAGGACGTCCCCTACTACAAGGCGAACTTCGAGGAGTCCACGACGGCCAGCCGCACCCGTGGCATCCGCACCTGGGACACGTCGCCCGGCTCGCTGGAACGTCTTCTGGAGGAGCGCACGGCGTGGCAGGAGTGGTTCCCCTACGACGTCATCGCGGACATCCTCGAGAAGGTGCGAGCGGGGGAGGCCAACGGGGCGCACGAGTCCACGCTGAACAAGGCCTACGTGCTCGACGCGATCCCGGACCACGTCGGCGCTCTCGAGCAGAGGCGCCACAGCGCGTTGAGCCGGGTCTGAGCCACCTCTGACAGGGCTCGCCGATCGGCGCGAGCCCGCTCAGAGGTCCAGCGGGGCCCCGGCGGCCAGAGCTGCCGTGAGGACGTAGGAGGCGTCCTGGTGGCCGGGGTCGTTCGCTCGCGGGCGTGAGCTCTGGCGGCGCACGTCGCGGAGGAACCGGCCGGTTCGTGCGACGACGCCGTGGTCCCCGATGGCCTCCTGCACCTCGGGGCGTTCCAGGGCTTCCGCCGCCCTGTCGTAGAACAGGGAGAAGGCGCGCCGTTGGTGCCCCCGGTCGGCCGTCCCTTCGTGCAGGTCCGCGAAGACCCCTCCCGGGTCCGCCGCGGGGAGACGGGCCGCACGGCGGGCGGAGGCGGAGGGAGACGGATCCTCAGGCGCCTTGGCGGGATCGTCGTACGGGGCGTTCTTCAGCCCGGGGGCGAGGGCGTCCATCATGTCGAAGTACGTCCGCCGGTCGTCCGCGCCCGGGCGGTCGGCGATCGCATCGATGAGGATCGAGTTCAGGGGCGAGAAGGTCGTGCGGGTCTGCGGGGCGTGCCCGAAGTGGAACCGGTTGCGGAACTCCCGGTAGTGCAGCTTCTGCGGGTCGATCTCGGGGCGCATCGCGCTGAGGGCCTCCGCATCCTCCAGCACCGTGGACGCATACCGTTCGAAGGTCGCGGCATCGGTGAAGTGCTTCCGCGTCCCCAGCAGCCGGTCCCGGAGCGAGGTGGAGCTGAAGATGTCCCGGAAGGTGCCGCCGCCCCCGCCGTGGCAGCGGATGCTCAGGGGATCGAACGCGTGCGGGGTCAGGTACACCGGCAGGTAGACCCCCAGGCTGTGATGGGCCCAGGCAGACAGTGCGTGCTCGGGGCTCGTCGCGGTGCGCATCGGCATCGGCGGCCCGTTCAGCGTCACGTCGAAGCGGCGTGCGATCTCGCCGGCCGCCCGGAAGTCGGTGGCCATGCGCTCCTGGGAGGCGATCTGGACGCGCGCGGGATCCCGGAGGAGCCCGGCGGCGTGCGCGAAGGCGAACACCACCCGGGAGTCCAGTCCGCCGCTGAGGTCCGTGATGAAGGTGGTGCGCGGGTCCGTCATCACGGTGGCCAGGCGTGCGCGCCAGATCCGCAGGTGCTCGCCGAGCGCATCCTCGTAGTCGTCCGGGGCGGAGGCCCGTGGGAGCGGCTGCACCACGGGTGCGCCGTCCTGGATCCGGATCGTGCAGAAGGACGGCATCAGGGAGACGTGGCGGAAGATGGTCCGCGAGGAGTTGAGCTGCGCGGTGAGCGCCTGGCGCACCCCCAGCCCGCGCAGGACGGCGAGATCCGGGGTGAGGTCGACACCGTGCGCGCGCAGGTGCCGGGCGAGGTCGTGGAGGGACGTCCCCAGTGCCCAGGCGGCACCCTCGCGGTAGAGGAACAGCTTGCGCAGCCCACGAGCATCCGTGCCGGCTTCCCAGGTCGTCCCCGTGCGCCGCAGCAGCGCGTAGCAGCCGTCGGCCCCGGGGCCGACGTCCCCGCCGCTCGCGCGGAACCGGGAGAACCCCTCGGATCCGGCGACGAAGTCGGTGCCCACGAAGGCGTAGCCCTCGAAGGACTCCTCCCGCGGCGGCGAGAAGCTCGAGATCGTCATGGACCCTCCCTCCTCATCGAGCGGCGGCGACGGGCGTCGTGAGTGCGGCGGACGACGACGACCTCACCGGGTGAGTTCGTCGTAGACCTCCGCGATCTGCTGCGCCAGGATCGTCCAGTCGCGGTTCGCGACGACCCAGTCCCGTGCCTGCTCACCGATGCGGCGCGAGAGATCCTGGTTGTCGAGCAGGTGGCTGAGCTGCTCGATGAGCGACTCGGCGCTGCCCTTCTCGTGGAGGTACCCGTTCAGCCCGGGCGTCACGATCTCCTCGAGAGCCGCGACGTTCGAGGCGACGACGGCCTTGCCCATGGCCATCGCCTCGAACGGCTTGAGGGGCGAGACCATCTCGCACACCGGCAGCGGGAGGCGCGGGAACGGCGTGATGTCGATCAGCGAGTAGTAGCGCTCGACGTCCTCGTGCGGCACCCGGCCGGTGAACGTCACGACGTGGTCGAGCTCCTGCTCCTCGACGATGTTCTGGAAGCGCTCGAGCTCTGCGCCGTCGCCGACGATCAGGACGTGGAAGTCCTCGCGGCTGCGGTTCAGCTGCTGCGCCGCCTCGAGGAGCAGCTCGATGCCCTCGTAGTCGAGGATGGAACCGACGTATCCGATCACCGCCTTCCCCGAGACCCCCAGCTTCGCCGCGAGCTCGGTGTCGCGGGCCATCGGCGTGAACCGGGTGGTGTCCACGCCGTTGGGCACGACGCGGATCTTGTCGCCGTCGACGCCGCGGTCGATCATCTCCCCGCGCAGCGCCTCGGTGATGGCGAAGACCGAGGTGGCAGCCTTCGCGGCGTCGGACTCCATCCGCGCGATGAAGCGGAACATGTTGCTCTGCGCCCACTCGGGATTGCGCGACCCCCGGGTCACCTCCCACAGCCCGCGCACCTCGTAGATCGAGGGCAGACCGAGCTTGCGGGCGGTCTTCACGGCGGTCAGCCCGTTCCAGTGGTTGGAGGCGGCGTGGATGACCGAGGGACGGTGCTGCTTGGCCAGCTCGAGGAGGGCGGCCGAGTAGCGCTCCGTGTAGGAGAAGAGAGGGTTCTTCTTCTCGATCTCCCGTCCCGTGAGCAGCCGCCGGTACGTGACGTCGCCGACGACGTCGCGCATCGGCACGTCCGGCAGCTCCGCCATCCCCGGCATGTCGTAGGGGTACCCGAGCCGTGTCACGCCGTCCACGTCCCAGCCCACGCGGTTCAGCTCGGACAGGAGTCCGTGGGTGCGCGTCGCGTAGCCCGCCGAGTTGTGCGGGAGCGAGTTGTGCAGGAGGTAGAAGATCCTGCTGCGCTCGGGCTCGTAGACGGGGGAGGGACGCATGTCGGGGAAGGGGAACCCGCTGCGGCCCATCTGGTAGTTGCTGACCGCGCTCTGCTCGTAGTCGGCCAGGAGGGATTTGGCCCACCCGTCCTCGGGACGGAGCCTCCGGTACGCGGTGAGGTACTCGATCGCCTGCTTGTCCCGGCCGGCGCCGCGCGCACGACGGATCGCCCGCCGCAGCGCGTTCATGGGGACGGCCCGAGGGTCGGCATCCTTCAGGAGCTCGGACGCCGAGGACCTGTCACCCCTGCCGAGGACGACGGTGAGGTGCGCGCGCAGGGCGTCGTTCGCCCCGAGCCCCTCGCCGGCCGCGGCCAGCGAGGCGTCGTCCGCAGCGCCCTGGGCGTAGAGCTCGTTCATGCGGACGATCGCGCGGCTCACCGGGTCCTGGGCGGCCCCGATCACGGTGAGGACGGAATCGAGGCTGTGCGGGATCGCGTAGTCGAGGGCTGCCCGGTGCTGGTCCGGGGCCGCCTCGATGTCGGCCGCGAGGCGACGCAGCGCCCACTCCCTGCGGTCCGAGGGCAGGTCGAGCTCCCGGAGCAGCTCGAAGTAGAGCTCGATCGCATCGACCTGGGCGCCGTTCCTCGCCAGGGAGAGGGCGAGGACCTCCTCGGCCGAGCTGCCGCGTGCGTGCCCGATCAGGAACCGGGCGTACTCCAGGAGCACCGGCTGGTCGAAGACCGAGCCCGCTGCCGCCTCGCGATACGCGAGCAGCGCCTGCTCGGTGCTCGAGGGGGTCCCGGCGAGCTCTCGTGCCAGCGCCAGGGCGGGGGACACGCCCGCGGAGGGCGCGCCCCCGTCCCTGTCGGCAGGACTCACCGCCACAGCCCCTTGGTGTCGATGACGACCTTCTCCTGGAGCTTCTCGCGGTCGAAGGTGTGGAAGGGGTCGTGATCGACGAGCAGGAGCACGATGTCCGCACGCTCCACGGCATCCTCCAGCTCGGCCAGCTGCACGTTCTCGCGCGCCTCGAGCTCGGAGGGCAGCTCGTCGATGTTCGGCTCCGCGACCAGCACGGTGCCGTGGTCCATCTGCTCGGCGAGATCGCCGACGATGTTGCGGCTGGGCGACTCCCGCAGGTCGTCGATGTTCGCCTTGAAGGCGATGCCGAGCGCGGCGACGACGGGATCCTTGATGCGGTTCGCCTTGTCCATCACCTTGTCGACCACCAGGCGCGGCTTGGAGTCGTTGACGTTCCGGGCGGTCGCGATGAGCTTCGCGGTCTCCCGCTCGGCCGAGACGATGAACCAGGGGTCCACGGCGATGCAGTGACCGCCGACGCCCGGGCCGGGCTGGAGGATGTTCACGCGCGGGTGGTGGTTGGCCAGCTCGATGAGCTCCCAGACGTCGATGCCCTGGCGGTCGGAGATGATCGACAGCTCGTTGGCGAAGGCGATGTTGACGTCGCGGAAGGCGTTCTCGGTGAGCTTGGCCATCTCCGCGGTGCGCGCCGTGGTCAGCAGCAGCTCTCCGTCGCAGAAGCTCGCGTACAGGTCGCGGTTCATCTCGGAGGCCTCGGGGGTGAGCCCGCCGATGATGCGGTCGTTCTCGACCATCTCGATCATGATGCGGCCGGGCAGCACGCGCTCCGGGGCGTGGGAGAAGTACAGGGAGTTCGGGAGGTTCGGCTCGTTGGTGAACTCCGGGCGCATCTCGAGGATCACGTCGGCCATGAACTCGGTGGCCCCGGGAGGCGAGGTCGACTCGAGGACGACCAGCTCGCCGCCGTGCAGCTGAGGAGCGATGCCGCGCGCAGCCGCCTCGATGTAGGAGAGGTCGGCGTCGTGGTCGCCCTTGAAGGGCGTGGGCACCGAGACGATGTAGGCGTCGGCCTCCGGGGTGTCGGTCTGGGCGGAGAGCCTGCCCTGCGCGACGGTCCCGGCGACGACGGTCTCCAGGCCCTCTTCGACGAACGGGACCTGGCCCGCGTTGATGGCGTCGACGTTGGTCTGCTTCACATCGACACCGATCACGCGCTTGCCGGCCTGGGCGAGGACGGCGGCGGTGGGAAGGCCGATATAGCCGAGGCCGATCACGCAGACCGTGTCGAGGGGGGTGTTCGTGGTCATCGGGGAGCTCCTGAGGGGGGTAAGGAGGGCAAGCGGATGAATGGTGCACCGGCACCGGGCGGGGCCAGCGAATGCGCAACCACTCTCACACGACGCCCCCTAATCGGTCGACGCCTGGGGCCCAGGCGCGAGACGGATCACCGTCGTGCTGCCGGGCTCGCTCTCCAGCGTGATCGGATCCCCGCGCGAGAGGGTCCGACTCCTCAGGTCCTCGTCGACCGGGGCCATCGCCCCGAGCGTGCTGCTGTGTCCCTCGAGGGAGCCGCCGGTCAGCTGCGATCCCTGCTCGGGATGCCACTGGTCCGGAGCGTCCTTGCCGACCCCGGAGGGTGCGCTGATGCGCACCGGGGCCGGCCCCTCGTCGGAGGAGGGGTCCCGCATGTCCACGAGGACGATCGACAGGGTCCCGTCCTCGCTCATCACGCCGTGAGCCATGACACGTCCGCTGCCGGAGACGGTCGGGGTCAGCACGCGGCCCTCGGCGATCTGGCCCAGTTGCAGCAGCGCGAGGAAGCTGGTGCGTCCCTGCAGGATCTGGGCGGGATCGTCCTTCGTGCCCCGGGCGCATAGCGGGCTCATCGGGGCCCCGCCCCGGCACGCCCCCAGGGTCGAGTGGAAGGCCATCAGCTCCGCGCCGCTCTCCGCGGCGGTCAGCGCGTAGTCACCGGTCCACAGGGCCTGTGCGTGCGTGCGAGAGGTCTGGTTCGTCCCCGGGCAGGAGGTCGGGCCGGTCTCCCCCATCCACAGCGGCAGATCCGCCGCGTCCGCGGCCTCCTTTCCCATCCCGACGAGCTTGCGGGCCTGGGCGCGCAGCTTCGGGGAGGTGAGGTCATCGACCGTGGGGTTCGCGATCGAGCTCGCGGGCCCCTGGCAGTCCCACAGGGGGTACCAGTGCATCGTCATCGCGGTCTTGTCCCGGACGCCGGAGTCCGCGAAGGCGCGCCACCACGGGGCGTCGTACGCGCCCGGGCCGACGATCGGCGTCCCGGGGGCTTCCTCCCGGATCGCGCTCGCGTAGTCCTCGAGCTGGGACGTGTAGGCCGCCGGACCCCAGGAGCTGCCTCGCGCCTCGAGGTGCTTCTGCTGGGGGTCGTGGAAGCCGTTGGGCTCGTTGCCGATGCTGACGCCCTGCAGGAGGTCGCCGAAGGCGTCCTTCGCGTGGGCGACCATGTCGGCCGCCCGCTGCGGGTCCTCGTGCCCCAGATCGACGGTGAGGATGACGGTCGCCTCGGCCTTCCTCGCGGCTCGGGCGACCCGTTCGAGGTCGGCCGGGGTCACGGTGGCCTCGGCCCAGTCGGGCGCCGGTTCGTCGCTCGAGGTCCACCACATGCGCCGGTCCACGGAGTTCCCGCCGAACCGCAGCACCGGATGGTCCATGGCGCCGAGCATCTCGTCGATGTTCGAGTCCTGCGAGCCCCACACGGGGGAGGCGAGGTCCGTGGCCTCGAAGCTCAGCCCCAGGTTCTCACCCCAGGTCGTCGCGTCCTTCGACGCCCGCAGACGCACCGAGACCGGGTCCTGCGCGGCCTTCTCGCCCTCGGCCGGATCCGGCAGGGAGAACGGTCCCGGATCGGGGTCGTACCCCTCGGCCAGGAGCTGATCGGCGGGGTCCTGGGTGGGGGAGGCCGTGGGGGAGGCGGTGGGGCGCGGGGAGTCCGGATCGCCGGTGAGTCGGGGAACCAGCACCGCGGCGAGTACCAGGGCGATGACGACCAGCACGATCACGGGCCACCAGCGGCGGGCACCGCCGCGGCTGCCGCCGGGGGAGGGGGAGGTGGCCGGCATCGGGGCCTCAGATCATCACGTGGTGGTCGTTGCGGCCGAACCAGGCGACGTCCCCGGTGGCCAGCAGCTCACGATCGCCGGGGGACCAGGCATGACCGTGCGAGTCGTCCCCGCGCATCTGGGTGAAGCCGAAGCGGTCCGCGGAGTAGATGACGCCCCCGCCCTGGGCGACGGACTCGAGGAAGGCGGTGTCCTCCCCGCGGGAGACCTCGGCGAAGGGATGGGCCTCGAACACCTCGCGAGCCGCGGTGATCGTGGGGCCCATGACCCGGTCGGTGTAGCGGTGCTCCTGCCACGGGAAGCGCAGCAGGGTCGTGTCGGTGCCGCTGAGGTACATGTAGTGCGCCTGCTTGCCGACCACGTCGGCGCCCGCGAACTCCCGGGCCCGCAGCAGATCGTGCAGGTAGCGCGGTCCGTAGAGGTCGTCGTCGTCCATCTTGGCGAGCACGGCGCCGTCGGCCGCGTCGACCGCCGCGTTCAGGCACCAGCCGAGGGGGCGATCGGCGGCCGCCTCCTGGATGACCAGGTGCTCGATGCCAGCCTCGTGAGCGCGCGCGATCGTGCGCGCATCGAGCGTGAACCCGTGGGTGACCAGCACCAGCTGCGGGGCGACGGTCTGGGCTGCGACCTGCGCGAAGAGGTGGTCGATCTGGCCGGGCCGGTTCGTCGCGGCGAGCACGCTCACCGGCGGCAGCCCTTCCTCTCCCGGCCGCCCGGCGGTGCCGGCCCTCCTGCCCAGGCCCACCGACTCCAGGACCGTCCGCGCCCGATGCGTGTAGGTGTGCTCGTCCCAGATGCGTCGCTGGGCCAGGTGGACCGTGCGGTCGCGCAGCTCGGGGGAGCGCACCAGGGCGCGGGTGAGGTGCGCGGCGTCCTCGCGCGTGCTCGCCGCCGGGACCTCGTCCGGGGGGAAGAAGTGCCCGAGCGCGGGGGAGGGGGCCGTCACCACCGGCGTGCCGGAGGCCGAGATCTCGAAGATGCGCCGTGCGCACATCGAGGGGCTGGTCACCACCGAGTTCACGTTGAGGAACACCTTGTAGGCCTTGTAGGCGGTGAGCATCTGCGAGTAGGGCAGCGAGCCGACCACCCGCTCGGCGAGCTCGCCGGGGAACTGGTAGCGCGGATCATCGCCCAGGAAGCGGGAGAAGATCTCCAGGCCGTGGTCCATCCGGGAGGAGACGTCGAGCGCGCCGCCCAGCAGCATGTCCATCTGCTCCCGGCGCTCGGGGAACTTGTGGGCGAAGTACATGCCGGCGAAGGCGACGTCCCGCGCCTGATGGCCGTGCTGCGGCCGCACCGGATTGTGCACGGCGCTCTGCGCGGCGAACGGCAGCACCGCCACGCGATCGTGCCCCAGCTCCTCGCGGTAGCGCGGCAGCAGGGTCACGTCGGTCGTGAAGACCTGGTCGAACAGGCGCGCCGTGGCCAGGAAGTCCTCGAAGTGGGGCGGGTCCTCCTTGTTCCAGAAGACCGTCGGGATGCCCTGGGTGCGGCAGTGCTCCACCAGCTCCCGCAGCGGCGTGCTCGGCGCCTTCGACCCGGTCAGCTGGTACTGCCAGGCGTCGGAGTTGCCGTGCCAGGCCGATTCGACCAGCAGCAGGTCCACGCTCTGCTCGGCGAGCTGGGTGCGCCACTCCTGCGGGGTGACGGCGATCGTCTCCATCTCGTAGGACCACGCGAGCATGGAGAAGTCGTCGAGGATCACGGCAGCGCGCAGCCCGGGCAGGTGGGGGGCGCGATCGGGGAGCTCGGCGGCGGGGAAGCGGATCCGGCCGTCCTCCTGGCTGCCGGCGGCGCTCGTCGTGCGCACGCCCAGCTTCTGGCGCCGCCTCCACGTGCGCACCTGCGAGATGCCTCCGTGGCGGAAGTGCCAGAAGGCAGTGCGCGCGGTGCGCAGCGGCGAACGGGACTCGGTCACAGTGGTCTCCTGCACAGGCGACGGCGGGGGGAAGGGGCATATCGGCGGGGCCGAGTACCCTGACGCTCACCACCGTATAGGCCATGCGCCGTGCGGAGGACCATGCCCGCACCCCTGAGGAGACTCGTGCCCGAGACCACCGGGAACCGACCGCTCCGGGTCACCATCTACGGCAGCTGCGTCTCGCGCGACACCGTGGATCTCGCCGCCCACGACCGCATCGAGGTCGCGGGATACGTCGCGCGCCAATCGGTGCTCTCGATCGGGAACGACGCCAGTGCCCGCTTCCCGCAGGACGCGGCGATCGACTCGCCCTTCCAGCGCCGGATGATGGAGGGCGACTTCGCCGGCAACGCCGCGCAGAGGATCCTCGAAGAGGCGCCCCACAGCGACCTCCTGCTGTGGGACCTGGCCGACGAGCGCCATGGCGTGCAGGCCTATCTGGACGGTGACGTGGTCACCCGCAGCATCGACGTCATGAAGTCCCCCGAGGTCAAGGCGGCGCTGACGGGGTCCCTGCACGTCCCCTTCGGCGACGACGAGCACTTCGAGACATGGAAGGCCTCGGCGGACGCGCTGCACGCGACGCTCGAGGAGGCCGGCCTCACCGCACGCACCGTGGTCCTCGCGGTGCCGTGGGCGCTGTGCGCGATCGACGGCAGCGAGACCCCCGCCAGCATGGGCATCACCCCGGCCGACGCCAACGAGCGCTTCGCTCGCTACTACGACCACCTGCGCGACCTCGGGCTGCGCATGATCGAGCTGGACGTCGAGGACGTGCACTCGGACCCCGAGCACCGTTGGGGCCACTCGCCCTTCCACTACGCCCAGGACGTCTACGAGCGGATCGCCGAGGCGCTGCTCAGCGTCTGAGGCCTCGGCGGATCACTCGCCGTCCCTCCCCGATCTCCCGGAGCCTGCGGACCGGGCGGACTCCGCATTCTTCTGCAGGGTCTCCCCGCCGTCCTCCACGGCGTCGTCCACCTCGTCCGGCGTCGGTCCCGAGGTGACGGGCACGGCCTCCGTCTCCGGGGTCCACCGCCGGGCGGCGACCACCATCGAGTTGACGGTCGCGATGAAGGGCACGGCGAAGAAGGCGCCGATGACCCCGGCGACCGCCGCACCGGTGACCACGCCCAGGACCACGCCCAGCGGGTGCACCTTGACGGCGGAGCCCGTCAGCAGCGGGTGGAGCACATGGGACTCGATCTGCTGCACGCCGACGACGATCGCCAGCATGATCAGCGCCGACACCCAGCCGTTGAAGACCAGGGCGAGGCCCACCGCGACGACGCCGCCCACGATCGCGCCGACCACGGGCACGAACGCCCCGAAGAAGACGACGACGGCGATCGGCACCGCCAGCGGGACCCCCAGGATCGTGGCCCCGATGCCGATGAAGAGACCGTCGGTCGCGGCGACCACGAGCTGGATGCGGATGAAGTTGGTGAGCGTGTGCCAGCCGGCCGCGCCGGCGACCGTGATGCGTCCCTGGGCGGCGGTCGGGAACAGGCTGACGGTCCAGGCCCAGATCCGGCGGCCGTCGATGAGGGCGAACAGGGTCACGAAGATGACGATGAAGATGCCCTCGAGGAGGTGCGCCACGCTCGAGCCGGCTTCGGCGGCGCCTGCGCCGATCTCGGAGGCGTGCTTCTGCAGCCAGGCCGTCCCCTCCGAGACGTAGTGGTTCACGTCGGCGCTGGAGATCCCGATGCCCAGCGGATGCGAGGCGAGCAGGGCCTCGGCCGAGTTCAGGGACGACAGCACCTGCTTCTCGATCGAGGGGAGCTGGTCGCGCACCTGCTGGATGACCACGAGCACGAGCCCCGTGAGCACGGCGAAGACGACCACCCACGCGGTGATGATCGCGACCCACTTGGGCCAGTGGTGGCGCTGGAGGAAGGAGGACAGCGGCACCAGCAGGGCCGAGAGCAGCAGCCCGATCAGGAAGGGGACCACGATCTCCGAGAGCCAGATGGCCAGCAGCACCACGGCGGCGATGCCCAGTCCGATCACGAGCACCCGCCAGGTGTACGCGGCGCCCACCTGGAGTCCGCGCGGGATGGTGTCCCGCGGTGCGGATGCGGGGGAGGAGGTGTCCTCGGGGGAGCGATTCATACGATCACGGTACGCGCGCTCGGATACGGTTCCTGACAATTCCGACAGCGTGTGGTCAGTGGGGACCGGGAGCACGGGTGACGGGCGGTCCGAGAATGCTCACCGCCACGGGGTCACCGCGGGGAGTGTCCGCGGGAACGGGTCCGCCGGGCGTCCTCGGTGCGGTCCCTGCGGGCCTCCTCCGCCTCTCGACGGCGGAGCCGCCGACCGATGACGACACCGACGGCGACCACCAGCAGCACGACGACGGCGGACACCGCGAAGAACGCGATCAGGGGCTCGAGCGGCAGCAGCATGCGGCGAGGCTACCCCTGCGTGGTCGCGGTGTGGGGCTCCGGGCGGCCCCGAGCGGGCAGCCTCACGCGAGATCGGCGAGCGACGCTGGGCACCCGGGTCGTGGACGGTCTGAGCGCCCCCGGACGCAGAGGAGCGGGGGCAGTCCACAGGACTGCCCCCGCTCGACGACGGTGGGACGGGATCAGATCCCGCGCGGGGAACCGCCCTCCACCGGGGGCTCGCCCTCACCGTCGGTCAAGGGGCGACCCTGCTCGTCGACGCGGCGACCCTGACGCAGCTGATCGTCGTCCGAGAGCAGGCCGTCGTCCTCGCGACGGTCCGCGGCCTGCGCGCCGCCGGAGCGGGGACGCTCGCCGTCCGGGGCCGGGCGATCGTCGCTTGCGACCGGGCGGTCACCGAACTGCTGGTCATCGAACTGCTGACCCTGACCCTGCGCGGTGCGACGATCGAACTGCTGGCCATCGACCTGATCGGTGCGGCCGCCGGCGATCGGCTGGGCGGTCGTCTCGTCGTCGCGACGATCGTGGATCCGGGAGTCGTCGGCGAAGCCCTGGCGGGGCTCCTCGCGGCCCTGGACGCCCTGGTCATCGCGGAGTCCACGGCTCTCACCCTCCTGGACGGGCTCGGCCGCATGGCGGCCGTGTTGGCCGGTTCGACCCTCGCCCTGCGCCGAGATCTCGTCGTCGCCGAGCACACGACCGCTGGTGTCCTCGCGGTAGCCCTCGTCGGCGGCGCCGCGCGGAGCACGGCCACCGGTGTCGTCGGAGCCGACGACACGATCCTGATCGCCGACGGGGCGCTGCCCGTCCACGCGGTCCTGATCGCCGAGACGATCCCGATCATCGAGGTGCGAGCGCTCACCGGTGCGGCCGCGGTCGTCGCCGTAGCGCTCCTCATCGACCCGCTGGTCGGCTCGGGGTGCGGCATCGCCCCCGCGCTGTGCGCCGTCGCGGCCCGTGAGGGCGTCACCCTCGGGACCGCGGTCGCCGCGCTCGTCGCGGACGTCGGCGTCGTCCCGGGTGCCCGCGGCACCAGCGCCAGCGGCACCTGCACCGGCACCCGCGGCGCCGGCGCCGGCTCCCGCAGCCCCGGCGGCGCCGGTGCCGTCGGTCCGGTCGTCCGCGCGCTGGGGATCACGGGCGTCGTCACGGGAACGGCCGTGCTTGGTGTCGACGTCGGGATCGATCTCGTCGGCCTCACGCAGGCGGTCGTCGACATCGGCGCGCGCGTCCTGCGCGCTGTCCTGATGGTCGCGCGCGGCCTGCTCGCGACGATCGGCCTCGAGCTTGGCCTTGTCGGCCTCGAGCGTGGACTCACGTGCCTTGAGCTCGCGCTCCTGCACCTCGACCTTGTCCCGCTCGGCCTGCTTGCGGATCTCCTCGGCGCGGTGACGGTCCGCCTCGGCCTGACGGGCCTTGCGACGCTTCGAGCTGACCACCCCCAGCACGATGAGGATGATGAGGACGACGAGCACCACGATGACGACCGGGATGACCCAGCCGGGCAGGTTACCCATGTGCTTCTCCTTTGGTCGGACCCGGTCTCCCGGGGCGGGGAAGTCGACTGCTCTGGCAGCCGCAGCGCCTTGATTCCACCAGAAATCTGTGTCGGGCGCCACAAACGGCCCTCGTATGGCGGGACGTGAAGCAGACCGCAGGTCCTCCGCGGAGCGCGGGCGCGCGGCGGTGAGGCCTCCCCAGGGCCGAGAGATCTCCGCGCCGGGCGGCGGAGCGGGGGATGCCGTCGAGAGCCTCATCAGGCCGCGCGCAGCCCGAGCAAGAGGATGACGGACCCCATGCGCTGACCACGTGGTCAGCTCGAATTTTCAGGGAGGAACGGTGCAGGTCACGCGCGGATTCGGGCCGATAATACGGTCGAGCCGGGCGACGGGCAGGCGACAGGTCTGCGGGCCCGTGGAATCGTTCCGATCCCGTCGAGCACCTCGGCGGAACCTATGGAGTGCCGAAGGCACCGTTCGGAGGCCGGACGTGAACAACAAGACGACGGTGACAGCTCTGATCCTGGGCGGCTACCTGCTGGGTCGGACGAAGAAGCTCAAGCTGGCCCTCACCGTGGCCGGAGCGGTCGCAGGAACGACCGCCGCGAAGAACCGGGGCAGCATCGCCCAGTCGCTGGGAGAGGTCGCCCAGTCCTCGCCCGAGCTCAAGAACCTCGGCGACAAGCTGACCGGGCGGCTCGCCGACTCCGGCAAGAACGCGGCGCGAGCACTCGCGGCGAAGCAGGTCGACCAGCTCAGCCAGCGACTGCAGGACCGGACCGAAAAGATGAAGGCGTCGCTGGACGAGGCAGCCCAGGAGGCCGATCCCACCACCGAGGACGACGGCACGGAGAACTCCGGGCCTCAGGAGGAACCGGACCAGCCCGCCGACGGCGAGAGCGCCGAAGCTGACGACGACGCCGGGGCTGACGACGATGCCGCCGGCGATCAGGACGATGCGGGCGAGGAGGCCGACGCGGAAGCGGCGACGAGCGAGCCTGCTCGCAAGACCCCCGCACAGGGGGCTGGGCGCTCGAGCTCGCAGACCAGGCAGGCTCCCAGGACGTCGTCCGGGAAGAGCGCTGCGCGGTCGAAGACCTCCGCATCCGGAGGGTCGGACACGGGCGGGACATCATCCTCGTCGACCCGGAGCACGACGAGCAAGCGATCGACCTCCTCGAAGTCCTCCCCGTCGTCGACGAAGAAGCCCCGCAGCACGCAGAGCACGAAGCGCACGCCGACGAAGCAGGGAGGTTCTGATGAGTGAGAACTCGATCTTCGCCG
This sequence comes from Brachybacterium endophyticum, assembly GCF_003130585.1. Classification (GTDB taxonomy): domain Bacteria; phylum Actinomycetota; class Actinomycetes; order Actinomycetales; family Dermabacteraceae; genus Brachybacterium; species Brachybacterium endophyticum. The sequence continues at coordinate 309,299 of NZ_QFKX01000002.1, forward strand.
GGCTCAAGGAACACGGCACCGACTTCGCGAGGACCCTCGGCCGCAAGGCCATCGCCTCCGCCGGCAACCGGGTCGACGCCCTCGCCGACCGTTTCGACGGTGCTGGCGACGCGCAGAGCGAGGCGACCAAGGCCGGTGCGCAGAAGATCGCCGAAGGCGAGTCGCCGGCCAAGGCCGCTGTCTCCGCCGCGGGAACGGGCGTCAAGGAGAAGGCAGCCGGCCTCGTCGGCGCCGGCTCCGACTCCGACTCCGACACCTCAGGCGGGTCCTCCGGTGGCGGAGCAGGGTCCGGCGACTTCAAGTTCACCAACATCGTGGAGTGGACGGACGTCGGCCTGCCGCTCTCGGTCGTCTACAACGCCTTCACCGACTTCGAGAACTGGCCGACCTTCATGAAGAAGGTCGAGCACGTGGAGTGGGTCGACGACGTGACGCTCTCCATCAAGGGCCAGGTCATGTGGTCCCACCGCACCTGGCAGGCGACCATCAGCGAGCAGGTCGCGGACTCCCACATCGTGTGGGACTCCACGGGGGAGAAGGGCAGCATCAGCGGCAGCGTCACCTTCCACGAGCTGGCGCCCAGGCTGACCCGCATGGTGGTGATCGGCGAGTACCACCCCCAGGGGTTCGTCGAGAAGACGGCGAACATCTGGAGGGCCGTCGGTCGACGCTTCCGTCTGGAGCTGAAGTTCTTCGTCCACCACGCGATGACCGAGGTCATCCGGGATCCCTCGGCAGTCGAGGGGTGGCGCGGGGAGATCCACGACGGCGAGCTCGTCACCTCCCACGAGGAGGCCCTCGACCACGAGGAGCAGGACGAGGAGACCGCGGACGGGCCTGTCGACGAGGGCCAGGACGACGCCGACGCCCCTGCCGCGGAGGACGACGAGGCAGCTGAGGCCCCTGAGGCCGACGAACCGGAGGACGCCCCCGAGACCGACGAACCGGAGGATCCGGCCGCGGACGAGGACCAGGACGAAGATCCGGACGAGCCTGCCGTCGAGGGCGACGAGCCCGAGGACGATCAGCCCGCCGACGAGGACGACGAGCCCGTGGACGAGGACGACCAGCCCGCCGACGAGGACGACCAGCCCGCCGAGGAGGACGAGGACGTCGAGTACGAGTACGTCGACGTCCCTGCCGACGAGACCGACGAGGACCGCGACGGGCGCTCCTGAGCGTCCCGACCGAGGAAGAAGGTAGTCATGAGCACGAACACGATGGAACGCTCCCGCGGAGGGTACGTCGACAGGCCGTCGTCCAGCTCGCTGGCCGACGTCGTCGAGATCATCCTGGACAAGGGACTGGTCATCGACGCCTACGTCAGGGTGTCGCTGGTCGGTATCGAGATCCTCACGATCGATGCACGCATCGTCATCGCGAGCGTCGACACCTATCTCCGCTTCGCGGAGGCCACGAACCGACTGGACCTGTCCCAGCAGGGAGGCCGCGACCTCCCCGAGCTGATGGGCGGCATGGCCCAGGACGGCGCGCAAGGCAAGACCAAGGGCGCCGTGGAGGGCCTCAAGGACGCCGTGACGCCGGGCAGCGACGAGAGCTCCCAGAAGCAGGAGCAGCCCCGTCGCCGCACCAAGCAGCACGCCCAGCAGGGCTCGAACTCCGAGTGAATCGGAGCACCGGCATGGAGACGGACCTGTACCTCTACGGCATCGTCCTGGCGGACTGCGAGGCCCCCTCGGTCGAGGGGGTGCACGGGCACGCCCCTCGCGTCGTCGGCTCCGGATCGCTGGCCGCCCTGGTCAGCGATCTGGAACCGGTGGACGCGCTCGGCGATCCCGATGATCTCGTGGCGCACACGCAGGTGCTGGATGCCCTCGCCGAGGCGCATCCCGTCCTGCCCATGGCCTTCGGGACCGTGCTCCCGGGCGATGGCGACATCGCGGCGGATCTGCTCTCTCCCCGGGAACAGGAGTTCGTGACGGCGCTCGAGCGCCTGCGCGGACTGCAGCAGTACACGGTGCGCGTGAGGTTCGATCGGGACGCCGCACTTCGCGAGATCCTCGAGCAGAACCCGGAGGCCATGCGGCTGCGCGAGCAGATCGCGGGCACCAGTGAGGATCAGACGAGGCCGCAGCGGATCCGGCTCGGTGAGCTCGTCGTGCAGACGTTGGAGGCCTGGCGGCCTCCGGAGTCCGAGAGCATCCTCGGCCGACTGCAGCCCACCGTCTCCGAGCTGGCCGTGCGGTCGATCGGCAGTGCCGAGGACGTCGTCGAGGCGGCCGTGCTCGTGCGCCCCGATGCCGCCGACGGCTTCGAGGCCGAGGTGGAGCGGATCGCCGAGGAACGCCACGAGCGTCTCCGCTTCCGCCTGGTCGGGCCTCAGGCACCCTACGACTTCGTCCCGCAGATGTGAGGTGAGTTCCGATGGGGATCTTCTCCTCCTTGATCAGCGCCCCGCTGCTTCCCGTGAAGGGAACGGTGTGGGTGGCCGAGCAGGTGCGCGACGAGGCCGAGCGGCAGTACTACGACCCCGCGACGATCCGCCGCGCACTGGAAGAGGTCGGTGACGCCCGGGAGGCAGGGACGATCGGCCAGGAGGAAGCAGATCGCATGGAGAAGGCGCTCGTGCGCCGCCTGCTCGCCTCCACCCGACGCAGCACGTCGAAGGAGTGATCATGAACGACCAGAACACCGACGAGGCCCAGCAGGACGCGGACGAGTCCGTGGACACCGAGAACACCGAGCACAGCGGCGGTCACGACGCCGACACGCACGAGGAGGGACCGGACGACGGCCGGAAGCGCAAGAAGGTCGCCCGGGTCTCGGCCGCGGACGCCGTCAAGACGGCGGTGTCGCAGTTCGGAGAGCTCACCAACCGCACCCCGGAGTCGGTCATCGGGGTGCGCTGGGACGAGGACCATTGGAGCGTGCGCATCGAGGTCGTCGAGTCCCGGCGGATCCCCGATACGGCCGACCTGCTCGCGGAGTACGAGGTGGAGCTCGACCGACTGGGCCACATCACCTCCTACGACCGCAAGGATCGCTACGTGCGCGGCCGCCCCGGCGAATGATCTGCGCAGGCGAGACGGGAAGAAGGTGTGAAGGATGAGCATCGTCAATTCGACCGGCGGGCCCATGGAACCGCAGCGGGACCGCGAGGGCACGCTGCTGCACGTCGTCGAGACGCTGCTGGACAAGGGCCTCGTGCTGAACGCGGACATCATGGTCTCGGTCGCCGGAGTGGAGCTGCTGGGGATCCGCATCCGTGCGGCCCTGGCCTCGTTCGAGACCGCCGCCCGCTACGGCCTGGACTTCCCTGCCGGCACGGACCGTGACACGGTCGCGTGGCAGGAAGCCATCGAGGCGAAGGACACCTGCCCGCAGTGCGGCAAGCGCGCCGAACTCAAGCAGCTCATGAACGAGTACTGCCCCTGGTGCGGATGGCAGAGCGCGCGCTCGAAGGAGCTCGAGGCGAACGGACCTGCCGACAGCGCAGGGCCCGCGGTCGCCGAGCAGGGCGAGCAGGAGCTCCCCGTCTCGGCAGCGCGCGAGGACTGAGCGGGCCGGGGCATGGACGAACCCGCCGCTATGCAGCCGAATCGGGATCCGCGGGCGACCCTCCCGGACCTGCTCGAGGTGCTCCTGAACAAGGGGGTGCACCTCAACCTGGACCTCATCATCTCCGTCGCCGACGTGCCCCTGATCGGCGTGAACCTGCGGGCCACCATCGCCGGCATGGAGACCATGCTCGAGTACGGGATGATGAACGCCTGGGACCGCGACACCCGTGCCTGGGTCCAGAAGTCCCTCTCGGCGCACCTGCCGCTCGCCGAGGGCGAAGAGGTGATCGCCAAGATGGCCGGTGGCCACTACCACGAGGGCTTCTACCGCACCTGGCGCCCCGGCACCGCCTACCTCACCAACCGGCGACTGATCATCCATCGCCGGGACCCCGTGGAGACCCTGTGGCAGGCTCCACTCGCCTCCATCACGGCGATCGAGCCGATCCGGGAGCGCTCCATCGGCGGCGAGTCCCGGACGCGGCTCCATGTGACCCTCGAGGACGAGAGCCGTTCGATGCTCTCCGCGGTCGACCCGGAGCGGTTGATATCGCTGGTGCGCGGCCAGCTGGGGCACAGTCCCGCCGCGGAGGCGGACGAGCTCCCGGGCGCTGCGGACGGGCCCGTGCTCGAGGGCCCCATGTGGTACCTCGAGACCCGCGCGGAGGGCGGCACCTGGCGCGCCGGGCACGCGAGCCTCACCGAGGCCGACGGCCTGGTCTGGAAGTCCCCGCTGGACGGCCGTGCCCGGGTGCGCACCTCTCTGCTGGAGGACCCGCGCTACACGCTCGAGGAGCACGAGAACCCGACCGACGAGCAGCAGGTCCTGGTCCTCGACAGTGCGGCCGGGACGACGCGGCTCGCCGCCCCGGACGTGGTCCGATGGCACGAGGAGCTGACGACGAGGAAGGGGGCCGGAGATGGCGCTCGAGGTTGACGAGGAGAGTCTCAAGCACGGGGTTCTGACCCTCGTGGTCACACTCGTCGAGGTCATCCAGGAGGCACTGGAGACGCAGGCGGTGCGGCGCATGGAGGGCGGCGACCTCACCGAGGAGGAGCAGGACCGGCTCGGCGAGGCGCTGATGGAGCTGGACGAGGCGATGGACCAGATCAAGGCGGAGCACGGGATCACCCGCTCCGTCACCGACCTCCACGACGGTCTCGACGACGTCGTCGACGAGGTCGTCGACAAGCTGATCAACCCCGCGCGATGGGCCGAGGAGAACAGGAAGGACATCACATGAGCGAGGCCGCCGATCTCTACGTGTACGCCGTGGTGGGGGACGGGGACTACCGGCCGACCGCCACCGGGATCGACGGAGCGCCTCTGCAGGTGGTCGATGCGCCGTCGGGCCTGCGGGCCGTGGTCCACGAGCACACCGCAGGGCCCTACGAGGGTCCCGACGACGACGTGAAGCGATGGATCCTCGAGCACAGCGACGCGGTCGACGACGCCTGGCAACAGTGCGGCGCGGTGCTGCCCGTCTCCTTCAACGTGATCGTCCACGGCGATCAGGAGGCCGGTTCGACCCCCGCGCAGCAGCTCGCCGACTGGCTCGAGACGAACACCTCCCTGCTGGGCCCACGTCTCGAGCACCTGGAGGGGACGACGGAGCTGCGGGTGGAGATCTCCCTGGACCGTGCGAAGCACGTGGCGGAGGACCCCGAGGTCCTTTCTCTCACCGCGGAGATGGAGAGTCGGCCCGCCGGCGTGCGGCGACTGCTCTCCAAGCGACTGGAGAAGATGGAGAAGGACCTCGCCGATCGAGCTGCCGACGGTCTCTACCCGGACCTGCGCACGCGCCTCGCCCAGCACTGCGTGGACATCGAGGAGTACCGCCGCGCTGCGCGGGATCCGGGACTCGTCCCCGTGCTGACGGCGGCGTGCCTCGTGCGGACCGCGCAGACCGAGGGCGTGGGTGCCGAGCTCACGAGCATCCAGCAGGAGCACCCGAGCCTCAGCATCCGCTTCCTGGGGCCGTGGCCGCCCTACTCCTTCGCCGACATGACGGCGACCGAGGGATCCATGACGGCGTGAGCTGAGGCGTGACCCGACGCGAGCGGGTCGGGGGGCATTCCGGGGCGTCGGGGAGCTCACCCCTGAGGCGCCCTGGGGAGGGTCGCCAACCCGCGAATCCGGGATGATCCATCATCGGTGCGGGCCGACTGGCGAAACGTCGTGGCCGCACGATCACCGATCAGGAATGTGCGGAAACGATCGCGCCGGGCGGCGCGTCAGACCCGACCAGAATGCACGCGAGTCGTGGGCCGGGCGACGCGCTGTAATCGGTTAATCTGCCACGGAGTTGGCTCGGGAGCGTCGTCCACGTGCGACGACCGAGCCTGCCGGAGCTCCAGGGCGCGAAGGCGCGCCCTCGGACCTGATACGGGTGCGCCCGGACGGCATTTCATTCGCAGAGGGGAACGAGGGGACCATTGGTCGACATCTCATCAATAGGTATTCGGGAAGACGGGGACGCGCTCGTCGTCTCCGCCAACATCACCATGCCTGATCAGGAGGGTGAAGCCTGGTATCGGCTCCCGCTGAACTCACGGACAGATCTCGAGGCCGCGACAGATGCTTTCTTCACCATCGGCATGATCCTCGCCATGGGGAGCGATGGAAGGCTGACGATCGACCGACCGGTATCGAAGCGGCTGTTGTACAACAAGCGGGCGATCCAGGACATCTTCCTGATGTGGTATCCGGAGAAGCTGCGTGCCTTCGATGTCGACGCGCCCGTACGGGATGAAGATGCTGCCCCGCAGAGAGGCACGTTCAGCTGCTTCACAGGTGGGGCGGATTCTTTCGACACTCTGATCAACAACCGGGACGACATCGACGCGATCTGCTACGTCCACGGCTACGACATCGCGCTGTCGCGCACCGAGATCCGTGATGCCACGTCGTCGCATCTTCGGGAAGTGGCGGCGGAAACGGGCAAGGAGCTCATCGAGATCTCGACGAACATCCGCCGGTTCCAGAACCGTGCGGGCTCATGGCCGCTGATCGCGCACGGGGCGGCGCTGGCATCGGTCGGGCACCTGCTCAGTGCCAGATTCGGACGCATGCTCATGCCGGGCTCGTACACGTTCGCCGACACGTTCGCGTGGGGGACCCACCCCATCCTCGACCACCGCTGGTCCACTGATCGTCTGTCCGTGGTGGACGACGGCAACGGGTCGGATCGCGTGACGAAGATCGTGGGCCTCTCCCGCGATCCTGTCGCCCAGCGGCATCTGCGCGTGTGCTGGCAGAACACCGGCAAGTACAACTGTGGTGAATGCGAGAAGTGCAAGCGCACGATGATCACGCTCGCGGTGGAAGGCGTCCTCCCCGATTTCGAGACCTTCGAATCGACGATCTCGCTCCAGGCGATTCGTGACATGAAGGTGTCGAGCGACGGCAAGCGTTCGTACGCGCAGGCGAATCTCGATCATGCGGAGGCGAAGGGTGCCACGGAGATCGCGGACGTGCTGCGCGGCCTCATCGCCGATTATGATGCGAAAGTGGAGAAGAAGGCTCAGGCCTCCGCAGCGAAAGCGCCGAAGACTCAGGCCGCGACCGGCAAAGGTGCCGGTGCCAAGCCCGCGAGCGCGACCGCGCAGACCGCGGCGTCCGGTGCAGGGGGCACGGCAGCATTGGAGAAGCGGCTGCGTGCCGTCGAGAAGCGGCTCTCCGCGACGGAGAGTCGCACTGCTGCACACGCCAAGACCCTCGACAAGATCCAGAAGCTGTGGCCGGTCCGTTCATGGGGTCGATTCGCCGCGTGGCGCCATGGCGAATAAGGGAGACAGTGAGCCGGCACCGGCGGACACCGGAATCTGCTCGCCACTCACGATGTACTGGCTACCGGATGTATCCCGGCCCTGACAGAAAGGCAATTCTCCTGTGGAGACTCTCCGCGAGCTGATGCCGTACGACGATGTGCGCGGCAACTCGATCGACTACGACGGTGACCTGCCGGAGACCGCGAAGGTGACCATCAAACTCCGTGGTTCCGGTAACAGACTCGTGGTCGCGCGGGACGCGAAGATCGTGGATCTGATGGTCGATTTCTCCGGTGACGATGCGGTCGTCGTCATCGAAGGCACCACGGAGAGTCGCACGGGGCTGAGATTCTCCATGCGCCTCGGGCACGAGTGCACCGTCCGGATCGGAGAGAACGTGGGCACCGAGACGAAGTCGTTCATCAGGGTCTCGGAGGGCCAGTCCGTCACGATCGGGGAGGACTGCATGATCGCCTCGGGCGTCGCCTTCCGGGCCGACGACTCGCACGCGATCTACGACGTCCGCACTGGGAAACGTTCGAACCCGGCAGGCTGCATCGACGTGGGGGAGCACGTCTGGCTCGGCAAGGACGTCGTCGTGATGGGTGGCGTGACGATCGGGCAGGGTTCCGTCGTCGGGCTGCGCGGGATCGTGACGAAGGACCTGCCCAACAACTGCGTCGCCGCCGGGGCGCCCGCGCGGGTGGTCAAGCGCGACGTCGCCTGGGAGCGCCCGATCCTGAGCTTCAGGGAGCCCGGCATCCCGGGGCTGCCACGAGGTCACAAGAAGAGCACGAAGTACTGGAACGTGACCCGAGCGGACGGCGACTGAGCAGGGGAGCGGGGCCCCGCCCAGTCGCCGCGCTTCAGCGGTGGGTCAGTTCGTGTCGTTGCCTGCGGCGGCCAGATCCTTGCGTGCCTGGGCCAGTTCCTTCCGCGTCTGTGCCAACGCGACGTCCTTCTTCTTGTAGCTCTCGTAGCCGCGGCGGAGCTTCCGTCGCACCTTCCCCTGGTACTGCTCGTGCGAGGTGCCCTCGTATCGGGGGAGGTTCTTCTCGAGCTGCTCGTACGTGTAGGGGCGTGTTGCGCTCTGCGGTGCGACGACGCCCTTGATGCCCTCGAAGAGCGTCCGGTACACGTCCATCATCTCGGATGGTTTCTTCGAGACGCCCTCGTCCATCGCGCGGTCCAGCTGTGCGATCACATGGTCCGCGTTCCAATCCTCCGAGGGAATGGCCCGGTGTCCGTAGCCCACCGAGTCGTAGAAGTAGGGCACCTTGAAGTTCCAGGACAGCCCCACGCAGGGGACGGAATACGCGAAGCTGGTGATGCTTGCGTGCAGGCGGTAGGCGATCACCCCGTCGCAGGCGGTCAATTCACCGATCAGCTCTTCGGGAGAGTTCACGGTGAACATCGTCTTGCTGATGGGGACATCGCGCTTTCGGACAATGTTATCCAGGAACACCTCGTCGGCGAAGTGGCCGGTGGTGAACAGTCGGTAGTCGTCCCCGCGCGCCTTGAGCTTCGCGATGACATCGAGCCAGAAGTCCTGTTGATCCTTCTCCGAGAAGTTGATCTTGTTGTCCTTGAAGATTCCGGCTCGAGTGACCACGAGACCGATTCGTCGCCCCGAGGTCTTCTTCGGAGCCGCCGAGTCCCCCGCAGACGTGGCCTGCTGCGTCGCGGCCCTCGCAGCTTCCTCCTCTCGTCGGCGCGCCTGGACAGCGAGGCGGGGGAGTGCGCGGTGCGCCGTCCGGCGGGCGATCTGCTCGATCTGCCGGCGGGAGGTCGATGCGGCTCTCGAGAGTGCGGACGCGGACGTCCGCTTGGGTGCCTCGCCTGCGGGATCGCCTGCGTCGACGGGCGCGCCGAGGTTCGTGGCGGCGCTGCTCTCCTGGGGATCCGCGATCGGTCCGAACACGATGTCGGCGTAGACGGCGGGGTCGGCGACGTGTGCGGTGGGAATGCCCGTCTCCTCGGTGTACTTACGCACTGAGTCGAAGTCGTCGCGCGTGGTGATCTGGCGGACCACCGGCAGCTGCAGCGCCTGCTTGAGTCGCTGGGACTTCTCGTTCTGGGCGTCGTACTTCTCCACGCCGATGCTCGAGAAGATCACGGGGACTCCGAACTCCTGAGCAATCTCGAGAGTCGTGATGGTCTTCCGATAGAACACTTGGTAGGCGTAGTTGAAGAGCGGCGCGCCTCCGAAGATCAGGAGGTCGGCGTTCGAGATCGCTTTGCGCGCCGCCGACAGGTGCTTGGGGTCGTTCCGCTGCAGGTACTTCTTGTTGATGATGCCCGCTGCACGGCTGTCGATGACGAACGATTCATCGTCGCGACCGAGATTCCTCATGGCGGCCTTGATCAGTGCGATCACCGAGGCCTCGATGATCTGATCTCCGACATTGTCCGAGTCGTTGTTGGTCAGCAGGAGGACCTTGAACTTGGGCACTATTGCTCCGTTATCTTCGTGTTCACCGGCTTGTCGCGCGTTGTTCAGCTGGTGTCGGCGGCTACGATGTCACCTGGCGTTCAGCTTGCGTCTACCGGACGTACAGTACCCAGCGCGGGCTGGACGTGGAAGCGGCTGCGCCGCGGGCGTCGTTGCCCGCGGTGATGTGCGCCGCGCGTTTCTGCAGTTCAACGAGCTGGCAACTGTCAGCCTCGGCAGCGGTGCCGTGAGGGGACCGGGGGCGAGTGGTCGTCCGTGGAAGAAGCAAGGGAAGGGGCTTGTCGAGTGGCGGCACGCTTGAGAGTGGCAGAGATCTCGTGGAGTCATATCTGGGTGACGTTCAGGCTCACCTTCGATGGCATCGAGGATCCACCCGTCGCTGTTCCGGACGAAGCGCAGCCCGTAGGGGATCAACGCCTGGGGCTTCGATCCTCGCGCGCAGCCGGGAGTGCCTCCGAGGCCAGCGGCCTCCCCGACGTCTCCCCGGAGTTCGCGCGAGCCGCCGGCGAGGCGGCGACGCGGACCGGTCGTTCCGTCGAGAGCCCCTCGGAAGACGGTGCCTCACTCGAGACCGAGTCGACCGAGGCCGAGGCGATGGGCGTCGTCGAGGTGCCCGTCGAGCAGGAGGTCGCCACCGATCCCGTGGCCGTCCCCTCGGTGGAGCAGATCGAGTCCGGCGCCGTCGAGTTCATCTTCGTGGACAAGAAGAAGGTGCAGCGGGCCGAGGCGACGCACCTCGGCGGTCGCGATTACGAGATCCGCGTGAACATCACCCGCTTCAACGGCCGGCGGCAGTTCCCCGACGGCACCTGGAGGCTCATCCCCCGGGTTGCCGGGCAGCGCGGCAAGGCCGCTACCTACAGCCTCTCCGATGCGGAGCGGCTGCCGGAGCTCTCCCGTGTCTACATGTACGACTCGAACAAGACCGGGTACACGATCTCCTTCGGGTTCTCCGAGGCGGAGGATCCGCCGATCCTGCTCATGCGCGTCTACCAGCTGTTCCGCAGGGCGAAGAAGCCGAAGAAGCCGAAGCTCTCCACCCGCATCAAGCGGTACCCCTCGACCCTGCGCAAGCGGCTGACGAGCAGGAAGAAGAAGACCGAGACGCTCACCTCGTTCTACTCCTACGTGCGCAGCCACCGACCGGAGGGCCGGAAGCCGAGGATCCTGTTCGCCTCGGAGCAGCGCCCCCGCATCAGCGGCAACCTGCTGCGCATCCGGGACCGCATGATCGAGCGCGGTCTGGACAAGGACTTCGAGTTCACCGAGTCCTTCCGCATCCCCAGCACGAGCGACAAGCGCTCGACCCTGCGTGCCGTCAAGCTGCTCGCCGAGGCCGACTTCGTCTTCATCGACGACTACTTCGCGATGTTCGACTCCCTCAAGCTCGCGAAGGACTGCACCATCGTCCAGGTCTGGCACGCGGGCAGCGGCTTCAAGGCCGTGGGGTACAGCCGGTTCGGCAACTACGGCTCGCCGAAGCTCCAGAACGCGCACCGTCGTTACACCTACGCGATCACGGGCTCCAAGCATCTCGTCCCGGTCTACGCCGAGGTCTTCGGCATCGAGGAGGAGGCGGTCGTCCCCACCGGTCTGCCGCGCATCGATGCCTTCCTCGACCCTGAGCGCACCGAGCGCGTCAAGGAGGACTTCTACCGGGAGCATCCCGACCTCCACGGCAAGAAGCTCATCCTGTTCGCGCCGACGTTCCGCGGCCGCGGCATCAACGACGGCTACTACGACTTCGACGAGATCGACTTCGACGCGCTGTACGAGTACTGCGGGGACGACGCCGTCGCCCTGTTCCGCATGCACCACTTCGTCAGCACGCCGATCCCGATCCCGCCCGAGTACGCCGATCGCCTCCGCGACTTCTCCCACTTCCCCGACGGCAACGACCTGCTCCATGTCGTGGATCTGCTCATCACCGACTACTCGTCCATCATCTACGAGTACTCGCTGCTCGAGCGCCCCATGCTGTTCTTCGCCTACGACAAGGACGTGTACGCCACGACTCGTGGCTTCCACCGCGACTACGTCGAGACCGCGCCGGGCAAGGTGTGCGGCACCTTCGACGAGCTGATCTCGGCGATGAAGGACGAGGACTACGAGCAGTGGCGCCGGGAGAAGTTCGTGCGCGAGAACTTCGACCACGTCGACACGCACTCGGCGGACCGCGTCATCGACTGGCTGCTCCTCGGTCGCCCGATCGGCAGCCCCGTCGAGGGCGAGGGCGCGATCGAGGCACAGGAGCTGAACGATCCCGCCGCCGACGCGACGGGAACGACCCGCGAACCCGTGAAGGAGACCGCATCATGAGCGTCGGAGTGATCTTCGCGGGGGGCATCGGCAGCCGCATGAACTCCCGCGCACTGCCCAAGCAGTTCCTGGAGGTGAACGGGCGGCCGATCATCGTCCACACATTGCAGCACTTCGAGGACCATCCCGAGATCGAGGCGGTCGCCGTGGCGATCCTGCCCGCGTGGCGCGATCACTTCTCGAAGCTGGTCTCGCGCTACGAGCTCACCAAGGTGAAGTGGATCGTGGACGGCGGCGGGACGGGCCAGCAGTCCCGACACCGTGCGCTGCAGGCCGTGTCGGAGGAGCGCCCGGCGGACACCGTGGTGCTTGTCCACGACGGCGTCCGCCCGTTGATCGACGAGGGCCTCATCTCCAGGAACATCCGTGGGGTCGAGGAGTACGGCACGGCGATCACCTGCTGCAAGGTCAACGAGACCATCGTGACCAGTGATCACGGCGAGGTCGGATCGATCATCCCGCGCGGCAACCTGTTCGCCGCCCGGGCGCCTCAGAGCTTTCGTCTCGGCGAGATCCTCGCCGCCTACGACGCGGCCGTGGCCAGCGGGGAGGACGACACCATCGACTCGTGCTCCGTCATGAAGGACTTCGGGTCCACGCCCCTGCACAGGATCGACGGCCCCGTCTCCAACATCAAGATCACCACGGCGGAGGACTTCTACGTCTCCCGCACGTACTTCGAGCTGATCGAGAACCAGCAGATCGTGGGGTTCTGACCATGAGTGCTTCGACACGAGTGATGGCCGATGACATCGCCGAGATCATCGGCCGCGACCTCCCCTGGGAGAAGCTGACGGGCACCACGGTGCTCGTGACCGGAGCGAGCGGCATGCTGCCCTCCTATGCGGTGCGCACACTGCTCCGGTTGAACGACGAGCACCAGGCGGGGATCACCGTCCTCGGACTCGTGCGCAACGAGGAGAAGGCTCATCGGGCGCTGTCCGACGTCGTCGAGCGGACGGACTTCCGTCTGATCGTGCAGGACGTCTCGGCGCCCCTGGATCTCGAGGGCCCCTTGGATCTGATCATCCACGGTGCGAGCGCGGCGCGGCCGTCGCTGCACAGTGCGGATCCGATCGGCACCATGAAGGCGAACCTCCTGGGGACCATGAACCTCCTGGACCTCGCCGCGCGCACGGGCAGCACCTTCTCGCTGATGTCCTCGGCCGAGGTCTACGGCTCCCAAGCAGCGGACGTCGAGCTGATCGGGGAGAACAGCTACGGCGGCTTCGACATCCTCAACCCTCGTTCCTGCTACTCCGAGGGCAAGCGTGCAGCGGAGACCCTCTGCTCCGCGTACGCCGCGCAGCACGGGATCACCTGCAGGATCGCCCGCTTCGGGCACATCTACGGTCCGGGCATGGCGCTGGACGACGGTCGCGTGCAGGCGGAGTTCACGGCGAAGGTCCTGGCCGGCGAGGACATCGTGCTGAACAGCGACGGCAGCGCGCAGCGCACCTACACCTACGTCGGCGACGCGATCGCAGGTCTCTTCTTCATCCTGCTGACGGGGGAGGAGATGGTCTACAACATCTCCGACGTCGACGGCCTCACCTCCATCCGCGGTCTGGCGGAAGCGTTCACCACCGTGCGCCCCGAGCTCGGTCTGCAGGTGCACACCAAGCCCTCGGACACGGGCAGCCGCTACGCGGCGGCGAAGGCGCAGGGCCTGGACAGCGCACGGCTGCTCGCGCTGGGATGGCGCCCGCTGGTCGATCTCTCGTCCGGGCTCGCCCGGACGGTCCGCAGCCACGCCGACGAGGCCTGATCCTCCGGCGCCCGCCACAGGGCGAACGGGAAGGGGCCGGGTGCAGCGTGTGCTGCACCCGGCCCCTTCCTCATCCGCCGCGGAGGCGTCGATCGCTCACTGGCGGACGACGATGTTCTCCGAGTCGATGAAGCGGCCCACGGGCGAGGCGAAGGTCTCGATGACCCGCGCGACGTGCTCGGGCTGCATGATCGTGTCCGGGTCCTCGTCGGGCGCGAGCGTGCGACGCAGGGCCGTCGCCGTGCGACCGGGGGACAGGCAGACCACGCGGGTGCCGTAGATCGCGAGCTCCTCGCGCATCACCTGGCTCATGTTGATCACGGCCGCCTTGGAGGCCGAGTAGGTGAGCCAGCCCGAGCGCCCGTTGATGCCGGCGGTCGAGGCGATGTTGACGATCAGCTTGAAGACGTTGCCCTTGTTCAGCAGCGTCTTGACGATCAGGAACGGCGCGTAGACGTTCACGTTCATCGTCTTCTCGAAGTCCTCGATCTCCGCCTGCTGCAGCGGGATCGGGTTCGTGTAGCCCGCGTTGTTGACGAGGATGTCGATGTTGCCGACCTCCTCGTGCACGGACTCGAGGTTCTCGATCAGCGAGTCGCGATCGCCCACGTCGACGTAGCGCGTGATGATCTTGCGGCCCACGGGGCTCGAGGAGCGCAGCTCCTCGACGGCCTCGTCGAAGTCGTCGGACTTGCGGGCGAACATCACGACGGTGGTGATGTCCTCGCTGTTGTGGATGAAGCGGTGCACGGTCTCCAGACCGATCCCGCGCGAAGCACCGGTGACGAGAGCGGTCTTAGTCATCGTCTTCCTCCTCCGGGCGCAGGAGGAAGCCCGCCATGCGCAGATCAGTGGGCGTGGTGACCTTGAAGTTCACGTCCGAGCCGTCGATGAAGTACACCGGGTGGCCGGCGACGGCGACCAGGGTCGCGTCTTCCGTGAAGACCTTCTTGTCCTTCTCCGCCTGGGAGTGGGCGTCGACCAGATCGGCCTTGGAGAACTTCTGCGGCAGCTGCACGTTGCGCAGCTGATCGCGCTCCAGGGAGCCCGTGACCTCGCGCGTGTCCGGGTCGACCGGAGCCACCGTGAAGGAGATCGGGGTCATCAGCGAGACGTTCGCGTGCTGGTCCTCGATGAGGTCCTCGAAGTTCTTCTTCGTCACCAGCGGGCGCGCGGCCTCGTGGATGATCACGTTCTCGTTCGTGCAGTGCGGGAGCATCGCTGCGACGGAGGAGTGGCGCGAGTCGCCGGCCTCGACGAGCGTGACCGGGGTGGAGATCGCGTAGTCCTCGAGCACCTGCTCGACGGACTCCTTCCACTCCGGCGGGTAGTTCAGGACGATCTGGTCGATCTTCTCGACACGGTTCGCCATGACCAGTGCGTAGACGAGGATCGGGATGCCGCGGAGCTTCAGCAGCTGCTTCGGCTGGTTCGCGCCGACGCGGGTCCCGATCCCTCCGTTCAGCAGGATCAGTGAGTACATGGATGTTCCTTCGGGCAGTCGAGGTCGCGCGCCACGACGCTGCGGACTGGCCGCATCATCGGGGTCACGCGACTGCTACGTCGGTCGACCGGGATTTCACCTCCCGGACATGTGCCCGTCACCCTACAAGACGGCCTGTGCAGATCCTGCGAGGGTGTCGCGCTGTGCGGGATACCACCGCTGACCGTGGTGGGGCCGGCGTTAGGATGAGGAACGCTCGGCCGACGGACGGCCACCCTGCCCCGGAGCCTCGGAGATTGGTACGGCCTGTTGACTGCTAGCGAACCGGCGACCCCCGCTGTGCCCCCACCCCTGGAGCGCACCTACGCCCCGGAGTGGGTGGAGACCACCGCGCGGCAGAACGGCCTGGATCGGATGGGCGTGCGCCCCTCGCTGCGGGAGTACATCCCGGAGCTGTGGAAGCGACGCACCTTCATCCGGGTGCTGGCGATCTCGAAGGCCCAGGCCAAGAACCAGAACACCTACCTCGGTCAGGTCTGGGCGCTGCTCACGCCGATCCTGAACGCCTTCGTCTACATCCTCATCTTCGGCTTCATCCTGCAGGTGGGCCGCGCGGGGATCGAGAACACGATCGCGTTCATCGTGGTCGGCGTCTTCATGTTCCGCTTCTTCGAGATGTCGCTGACGGCGGGCTCCAAGGCGATCCGCACCAACATGAACCTGGTGCGCTCGGTGCACTTCCCGCGTGCCGTGCTGCCGATCGCGGGCGTGGCGGCGGAGCTGACCACGCTGGCGCCGGCGCTGGTGGTCATGTGCGTGATCGCCTACTTCTCCGGGCTGCTGCCCAACGAGGGCGCGGTGCCGCTCGCATGGCGGTGGCTGCTGCTGGTCCCGGCGGTGCTGCTGCTGTGGTGCTTCTGCACCGGCGTCTCCTTCATCATGGCGCGCGTGGTCGCGCAGACCCCGGACATCGACAACCTGATCCCCTTCGGCGCGCGCATCCTCATGTACGCCTCCGGCGTGATCTTCTCCATCGACCACTTCGTCGGGAAGTTCTCCTGGGGATGGGTCATGGAGTACCAGCCGGTGGCCGTGTACCTCTCGCTCGCGCGATCGAGCATCCTGAACGAACCCGCCTACCCGCTGGATCCGGTCATGTGGCTCGTCGGCCTGGGATGGGCCGCCGTGTTCCTCGTGGGCGGGTTCCTCTACTTCTGGCAGGGGGAAGAGACCTATGGCCGCAATTGACACCGACGAGGACGACTTCGAGGTCGATGCCGAGGACCTCGACAACACTCCCGTCGCCGAGAGCGACTCCGAGCGCCTCTCCCTGCTGGTCAACGACCTGCACGTGACCTATCGCGTCTTCGGCGCGAAGAAGGTGGGCCACGGCCCCGCCAAGAAGCAGACCGCCCTGCAGAAGTTCCTCAGCCGGGGTGCCTCCCAGCAGGGCGTGCGCGAGGTGAAGGCGGTGCGCGGCATCTCCTTCAGCGCGCGCCACGGCGAGTCCATCGGCATCATCGGCGTCAACGGCTCGGGCAAGTCCACGCTGCTGCGCGCCATCGCCGGGCTGATCCCGCCCGCCTCCGGCTCCGTCTACGTCGCGGGCGATCCCGCCCTGCTGGGCGTGAACGCCGTGCTGATGGGGGACCTGAGCGGCGAGCGCAACATCATGATCGGCGGTCTCGCCCTGGGCCTCACCCAGCAGCAGGTCAAGGACCGCTACCAGGACGTCGTCGACTTCGCCGAGATCGGCGAGTTCGTGAACCTGCCGATGAAGTCCTACTCCTCAGGCATGGGGGCGCGGCTGCGCTTCGCGATCTCCGCGAGCGCCGTGCCCGACATCCTGATGATCGACGAGGCGCTCTCGACCGGCGATGCCGGGTTCCGTGCCAAGAGCAAGGCCCGGATCAACGAGGTCCGCGAGTCGGCCGGGACCGTGTTCCTGGTCAGTCACTCGCTGGCGACCGTGAAGAGCATGTGCGAGCGCGTGCTGTGGGTGCACAAGGGGCAGCTCGTCATGGACGGGCCCGCGGACGAGGTCTGCAAGCACTACAAGAAGTTCGTCAACGAGACGAAGAAGCTCGCGGAGGAGCGCGCCGCGGAGAAGTGATCCCGGGAACGGGAGCGGCGGGACCGGACATGGGCCGGTGCCGCCGGCGCTCCCCGCGCGCATCGCCGGTGGGTGGCGGTGGAGTCGAGGGGATCGCGAGGGGTGGTCCGGGCGCCGTGCCCGTGACACCGTGACCACGAGGAGCCCGCGCGGGGGAGAACGCGCCGGGTTCCCTGCACCGAGGGGGAAGACGATGACCCAGCCAGAGGTCTCCGAGAAGACCGAGCCGGAAGGCTCCGGGAGCACCGGGCCGGAGGTCTCCGTGATCATGGCCGTCTACAACGCCGGGACGTATCTCGAGGATGCGCTCGGATCGACGATGCAGCAGGGCCTCGGCGCGACGCAGATCGAGGTGATCGCCGTCGACGACGGATCGACCGACGGCTCCGCCGACGTGCTCGACCGCTTCGCGTCCGCGCATCCGAACGTCCGGGTGATCCACCAGGAGAACTCGGGAGGCCCGGGCGGTCCCCGCAACACGGGCCTCGACCTCGCCACGGGCCGCTACGTCTTCTTCCTCGACGCCGACGACCTGCTCGCCGAGAACGGCCTGCGCGAACTGGTCGCCGTCGCGGACGAGCAGGGGTCCGACGTCGTCCTCGGCCAGGTGCACGGCATCGACGGGCGCTCCGCGCGTGGAGCGACGTTCCCGGCGACGCGCCTGCACGTGGACCTGATGGAGGACAGGATCTTCCGCACCCTCGGTCCGTGGAAGCTCTTCCGACGTGAGCTCCTCGAGCAGCACGGCATGCGCTTCCGCACCGACGTGAAGGTCGCGGAGGACCAGCTGCTGGTCGCCCAGGCCTACCTCACGGCCTCCGTCATCAGCATCTGTGCCGACCGCGACTACTACTACCTGCGCCAGCGCGAGGACGGCGGCAACGTCACCCGCACCAAGCGCGGGCCCGTTGAGCTCGTCGACGCCTTCACCCGGCTGACGGAGGTCGTCGTGGCGAACACCGAGCCGGGGCCGCTCCGCGACGCGGTGATGTGGCGCTCGGTGACCTGGTCGCTCGGCAAGCCCCTGGACGCCCGGTTCCTGCAGGGCAGCGAGCGTGACCAGCAGTACGTGGTGGACAGGATCCGTGCCGTGCTCGCCCCGGTCTACACGCCCGGCGCGGCGGAGCACCAGGAGCCCCTGCTGCGCCTGAAGACCGAGCTCGCCCTGGCGGGGGAGACGGACACCCTCCGCCGCGTCATCGAATGGCAGAAGCCGCGTCTGAAGCCCCCGCGGCTGCTGCGGCTCACCGACGACGGCGCGGCCTACGACCTGCCCGAGGACCTCGCCCGCCAGATCGGCCCGGAGCGCCTCCCGCCGCCGCCCCTCAGTGCGAAGGGGATGCTCCTGGGCATCGAGGTGGAGGGCGACAGGGTCCTCGTGCGCGGGGCGGCCCGGATCCGACGCGCCGTGAACCCGGCACCGCAGACGCTCCTGCGTCTGCGCGAGCGCGAGAGCCGACAGGTGATCGATGTGGCGGCGCGCCTGCGGAGAGCCGAGGAGCACAAGGACGGTGTCGGGGCCGAGTTCGACCTCGCCGTCGAGACCGATCGGCTTCCCGAGGGCGTCTGGGACGCCTGGATCGTCCAGCGCGCCGGGGAGTCCGAGGCCGTGCGACGGTTCGGCGGTGCGCGGGCCGCCGACGTGGAGACCGGGCAGCGGGAGCTGACGGACGCGGACGGTCGTGCCCGCGGGATCGTCTACTTCACCAAGAAGGCGTCGAACCTCTCGATCGACATCGGCTTCCAGCTGCATCCCGATCCGAACGCTCCGGAGGAGCCGGAGGAGGAGCAGGCGGAGCAGGCGGAAGCGGAGCAGGGGGAGACGCCCGAAGGACCCTCTGCCGCCGGGACACCGGCCGAGGCGACGTCGGCCGACGCGGACGTCCGCGGCACCGCCCCCTCGGACCGCGACCGTGAGGGTCACCGGACGGATGCCGAGGGAGACGCGCAGACCGATCGCAGGCGCGGCGGGATCCGCGGCGCCGTCCGCAGGATCCTCGGCGGGCGCTGAGCGCGAGCGCCCCACCTGCCTCGGCCACGCCGGCTTCTCCAGCCACTCCACGACGACGGACGGGCCGTGCACCGATGCGGTGCACGGCCCGTCCGTCGATCCGGGGGATCAGGGCAGGGGGACGGTCAGTCCTCCTCGTCCTCGTTCTCGCCCTCGGCGTCCTCGCCGGCGCTGCCGGTGTCCTCGGCCGCAGCGGCCCGGCTGTTCCGGGACTCGTCCACACCCTCGTCGGCGCCCTCGGTGACGGCGTTCAGCGCCGCGACGGGCTTGCGCTCGTGCAGCACGACGTTGCGGGCCGCATCGACGAAGGCGTCGGCGTAGTTCTCCGCCGGGAACGGGCCCAGGTAGTCCACGCGCGTCTGCTTGCGCTGGTTCCCCTTGGGGTCGGTGACCAGCAGTCCCTCGAGCATCTCGTCGAGATTCGAGAGGTCCTCGGCGATCACGTACGCCGAGCGGGCCAGCGGGAACATCCGCTCGAACTCCGCGATCGAGTAGGACATCGTGACCAGGCCGTAGGGCTTGCCGGAGTACAGGAAGTCCGGCACCACGGAGGAGACGTCGGAGATCATCGCATCGGCCGCGTTGAAGCAGCCGAAGGCGTCGAGGTCCTTCTCCGCTGCCCTGCCCCACAGGTGCTCGCGGCCACTCGCCTCCTGGTCCTCGCGCAGCATCTGCTTGATGGCGCTGATGTTCTGGCGGGCCGCGGGGTTGCGGTAGCTGAAGGGGTGCGGGCGGAAGACGACCGTGATCCCGCGGTCCAGCAGCTCGCGGATGATCTGCGGACCCACCGGGAGCGAGCCGTAGTTCGTGTCCGCGTAGTGCCCCTCCCAGGTGGGGGCGTACAGCACGGTGCGCACGGGGAGGTTCTCCGGGCCCTGCTGCTCGACGGTCTCCACCTGCGGGCGGCCCACGATCGTGAACTTCTCCTGGGGGATGTCCACGCCGTTGTTCTCGTAGCGGTCGATCGCCGCCTGGCCGGCCACGAACACCTTGTCGTACAGGGCGGTGACGGGGTTGAAGCTCGAGGCCTTGTCGCTGTCCCCGTGCAGCAGCTGCACGTGGGTGATCTGCGGGTAGCGCACCAGGTGCACGTTGGGCGCCGAGTTGTTGACGTAGAAGGCGGTGGTGATCGACGGGGTGATGACGTCGTCGAGCTGCCAGATGTTCGTGCGCACCACGACGGGGGCGTCGGTCAGGCGTCGGATCTCGCGGAAGGCGGAGGTCTTGCGCAGCACCACGATGAAGGGCTCGCCGATCCGCTCGAGGTACTCGATCCACATGCCCACCTGGTAGGCGGACCCGGCGGGGACGCCGTAGTAGAGCACGAACTTCGGAGCGTAGGCCTCGACGGCCGCGTAGAGGTTGTTGTCGGCGTTCACCGAGTCGCGCACGCGGCGGAAGGAATCCAGCGCGTGGTAGCCGGCGACGGCGAGGGCGATCAGCGGCAGCACCAGCAGGGCGCCGGCCGGCACGCCCACCAGCAGCAGGAGAGAGGCGAGGGCGGTCAGCGAGAGGTCGACGACCAGCACGACGTTCACGGGGAAGGCCGGACCGCGGTGATCGGGGATGCCCGGCAGGTTCGCCACCCGCAGCTTGCGGCCGGGGGCGACCCTCGTGACGACGGGCTCGGAGAGCGGCACCAGGGCGAACAGGGTCGCGGTGATCCAGCCGACCACGCCCGTGGAACCCTCGGCCCAGCAGATGGCCAGCGGCAGCAGTCCCAGCAGCAGACGGATCCCGTGCTCCCCGGCCAGCGCGGCACGGCCGACGTGCTTGCGCAGACGCCGGTAGCCGCGGCGGATCAGGATGAAGAACGGGTAGACCGCCGGGATCGCGGCGATCGCCGGATGCACGCCGATCGCCATCAGCACGAACGGGGCGATCG
Source organism: Brachybacterium endophyticum (assembly GCF_003130585.1). Classification (GTDB taxonomy): domain Bacteria; phylum Actinomycetota; class Actinomycetes; order Actinomycetales; family Dermabacteraceae; genus Brachybacterium; species Brachybacterium endophyticum. The sequence goes on from NZ_QFKX01000002.1 coordinate 330,583, forward strand.
CGAAGATCGTCTGGGTCAGGCGCCGGCGCAGACCGGCCATGCGCTGCCACGGCACGGACATCCGGTGCGTCGTTGCCGAGGGGTTCGAGGATTCTGTCATCGAGGGGGATCCTTCTTGTGCGGTCAGCATCGTGAGGCGTGCTCGGACGGCGTGGTGTCGGCGGCCGGGGTCAGCCCGGACGGACACCGCCGCGAGAGTACTCGGTGGGTATCGGATGGCGACGGCGGGAACGGGACTCCGTGATCCAGCCCATGCCCTGGGCAGAGCGCTGCCCGCGAGCGGTCACCGGGGGTCCTCCTGGATCTGGTTCTGCTGGATCGAGGCCCACAGCTCGTCCCGCAGCACGGCGAGGTCGTCGCAGGCCTTCAGGAAGCGCTCCAGGGATGCGCCCGGGGTGGTGTCCCCCAGGTAGTACTCGGTGAGCGCGCGACGCTCGTCGGCGAGCGGATCCTCCGTGATCTGCTCGTTCGCGACCTCCCCGGCGCGCGGGGCGTCCTGCGCGCTCAGGCGCGGTGCCATCTGCAGCAGGCGGGTCGCGGCCTCGCGCGGCCCCTCGGGGGAGGCGGCCCGGGTGACGATCAGCGGCTTGCGCGTGGACAGCCAGTCCGTCGCCACGGCGGAGACGTCACAGATCATCAGGTCCGCGCGGGCGAAGTCCTCCTGGGTGCTGTGGCCCTCCGAGACCTCCTGGCCGTGCTCGACGAGCAGCTCGCGCAGGCGGGCGTCGGCCTCCCCGTACTCGGGCAGGCGCACGCCGGTCAGCGGATGCGGGCGGTAGATCACGCGCAGCCCGGCGGCGAGCAGGGAGTGGACGATCATCTCGGACTGCGTGGTCAGCGAGGAGTAGGCGACGCTCGCCTGCCCGCCCTCCCAGGTCGGTGCGTAGAGCACGGCGGGCGGCGACCCCTCGGGGCGCGCGGGCAGGGTCACCCGGTCGGTGTCCAGGCTCGGACGGCCGACGGGGATGCAGCGGGTGCGGGCGTCGAACAGGGTCGAGTAGCGCTCGATGCGGTCGATCGCCGCCTGCCCGGCCACGAAGGAGAAGTCGTAGGCCTTGATCTGGTTCGAGACCGAGACCCCCTTGTCGCTGTCACCGTGCAGGAGGGAGACGTGGAGCGCCGAACGGCTGCGCAGCGGCGCCGTGTTCAGCGGGTTGTAGTTGACGTACAGGATCAGCCGGGTGCTGCTGCGCAGGATCAGCGCATCCAGCGTCGCGTCCCGCGCGACCGTGATCACCGGCATGGTCACCATGTCGCGCAGCCGTGCCGCGACCCGCGAGTCCATGCAGATGATGGTGACGCCGCGCCGGGCGTGCAGCTCCTTGAGGGGGCCGAACCAGTCGCGCAGCTGGTAGAGGCTCTCGAGGGTGTCGGGGAAGTAGAGGACGACGTCGCCCTCGAGCACCGTGTCGGTCAGGCGGTCGTCGTCGCCCAGGCCGTCGGGCACGCCGCCGGGCAGCAGCCCGAACCGGCGCAGGAGGCGTCCGCCGGTGCTGCGCACCCTGCGCTTCAGAGAATTGCCGCGAGGGGCCATCAGCGACCTCCCTTCCCGTTGCTGTCGTCCCTGGTCTCGTTGCCGCTGCCGTTGCCGGTGGCGTCGGCGAGGATCCGCCGCCAGGCCACGTCGGTGGTCCAGGCCGGGAGGGCCCGGGCGTAGCGCCGGCGCAGGCGCCCCCAGCGCGCCCCGAGACCCGCGTGGGTGCGCAGGACCCGGAGCAGGAGCGCGCGATCATCGTGGCCGTCGATCGTGAAGGCGTCGATCCTCGCGCCGTCCGGGGAGGTGATGATCACCCCGTCCGCCCCGAGCGTGGTGCGCCAGGAGATCTCCTCGGCCGGCAGCGCGAGAACCTCCTGGGGCGTGCGGGACGGCGCCAGCAGGCGGCGCTGGGCGCGCAGAGCGCCCGCGGGCAGGGAGAAGGGTGCCGTCCGGGTGGGGGAGAGGTCGGCGGTGCGTGCCTGCTGGCGCTCGCGCCAGTCGTCCACGATCCGCTGGCCGTCCTGGCGGGCACGCCCGAGGTCCTTCCCCAGCCACGATTCCGGACCGCTCAGCGCGGCGCGGGCGCCGTCGTCCCACAGCAGCGCGGTCAGGTGCAGTCCGGAGAGCACGTGCTTGGCCTGGTGGAGCAGCGAGTGGACGAGCACTCCCGGCCCCGCTCCGCAGGCGGCGGCGGTCGCCAGCCGGTTGCGGTGCAGGATCCGCGCGCTCCAGCTCATCTGGGTGCGGTAGGCGTCCCACGAGGGATGGGTGACCGACGCACCGGGCAGCACGGCCGTGCTGTAGCCGTTGCGGGTGGCCCGCAGGCCGTACTCGGCGTCGTCCCACTTCAGGAAGTACGGGGCGGGCAGGCCCAGCAGACCGACCGCTCCGGGCGGCAGCAGCGTGCCCCACCAGCCGGTGTAGTCCGGTGCGGTGCGGGGCAGCAGCGCGTCCCAGTCGGCGGGGGTGGTGCCGCGCAGGTCCAGCGGGCCCTCCATGCCGTCGGCGGGGCGCCAGAAGAACGGGGTCCTGTCCACGTGCTCGGCGTGGGCGAGCAGGGTGCCGGGCGCGTCGGCCGCGAGCAGTCCGGTGCCCACGATCGTGGGGGCCTCGGCAAGCGTCTGGAAGGTGAGGATCCTGCGCATCGACTCCGCCGAGATCACGGCGTCGTCGTCGGAGAGGAACACCGCCTGGGAGGGGTCGCTCAGGGAGGCGAGCATGCCACGGGCGTAGCCTCCCGATCCGCCCAGGTTCGGCTGCTCGATGAGCTCGATCGAGGGCTGTTGCTCCCGCAGCTCGGTGAAGGGGGCGTGGGAGGCCAGCGTGCCGGCCTGGTCGATCACGAGCACGCGGGCCACGTGCTCCATCGCCGCGAAGGCGGCCGCCTGCGCGGTCGCGTCCTGCTCACGACGGAACGTGGGGACCACGGCGGTCACCTGCGGGAGCGTGAGCGCGCGTCGGGCGCCTCCTGCGCTGCCGGCGGGCTCACGGTCCGAGACCTCGACGCTCCAGCGCACGCTCGAGGCGCCGGCGACCCACAGCCACGGGGGCGTCGTCGGGTCCGTGAGGTCGAGGGTGCGAGGGTTCGCGCCGAGCTCGCCGAGATCCTCGATCACCCCGTCCCGTCCCCCGAGCAGGCGCGCAGGCGTGCTCGGGTCGGCTGCTCGGGCCGTGACCTGCACGGGCCGGGCGCCCACCGCGGGGCGCCAGGCCCAGGCGGCGAAGGTCTGCTCCCACAGCGGGGTGTCCTCGCCGGTGGTCTGCTGCAGCGTCGTTCCGACGTGCACGGGGCCTCCTCGGAACACGCGTGGAAGTGGTCGGGCGGTCGGGTCCCTCGGGCCTGCCCGACGGGACCGATCCGAGGTTACAGCAGGGCGAACGGGCGACGAACGAGGCGTGATCGATCAGGCGTCGGGCGCGGGCGCGGGCGCGGGCTGTTCGGGCGGATCCGCGCCTTCGGGCGGGTTCTCGTGCTCGGGCAGGTCGGCCCAGACGCGCTCGGCGTCGGCCGAGAGCTGGCCGTGATCGGCCCGGTAGCGCCGCATCCGGCATCCGCGACCGTTCGGCTTCAGCTCGATCCCCTCCTCGTCCCAGCGGACGCGGGCGCGCGCGACGAGGGGGACGGGCAGATCGCCGTCGGCCGAGGTCACCCGCCACCACGGCACGCCCGAGCCCCACTGGCTCATGATCCGACCCACCTGGCGCGCGCCGAGCCCGCACACATCGCCCACCTGTCCGTAGCTGGCGACACGGCCGGGCGGTATCACCTCGACGGTGCGCAGCACGCGCTCCACGGTGAGATCGTCCATGGCGCCCAGTCTCGCAGGTACCCTCGTGAACCGTGACCACCGCGACCTCCTCCGCCATGCCCGGCTCGTCGTCCTCCGCGAACGAGGACCAGGACCCGGCCGCACCCACCACCTCGGGCCTGGGAGCACTGGTCGACGACTCCCGGCGCGTCCTGGTGGCCCTGCTGCAGGGGCCCTTCGTCGACGGCCGACGTGAGCCCCAGCGCTACGGGCAGCTGTTGCGGGACCGCCCGGCGATCGAGGCGCGGCTGGCGGACATGTTCCTCGAGCTCGTCCTGGACGACGACGCCCAGGTCGCCTTCGTGCGCCAGAGCGAGGAGGACCCCGACGCCCCCAAGCTGCTGCGGCGCCTCTCGGGCCTGAACCGACTTGATTCCGTGCTGCTGCTGGTGCTGCGTCAGATGCTGCTCACGCAGTCCTCCCGCGGTCAGCGAGCCGTGGTCTCCGAGGCCGAGATCCAGCAGGCGCTCGCCGCCTACCGTCGTTCCACGTCGACCGACGAGGCGGGCTTCGCCAAGGAGGTGCGCGCCTCGATCACCAAGATCCAGCGCGCCGGCCTGCTCGAGGAGCAGGGCGATTCCTACGAGGTCTCCCCGGTGCTGCGCCTGATGATCGGCCCGGACACCGCACGCGAGTTCATCGCGCTGTACCGTGAGGCGGGAGCCGACACCCTGGCCGACCCGGCCGATGCCGACGAGGACATCGACGTCGACGAGGGCAGTGACGCGGACGAGCACGTCGGCGCGGAAGGAGAACGTGAATCCGCGGACGACATCGAGGGTGACGACGAGGGGGCGGAGCCGGCAGGTACGCGGGGCAGCGGTGACGACGGGAACAGTTAGGACCGGGCCGGGCGAGGGGTGCGCGAGTCAGGATGACGCCGGCTGAGCGGGCGACGCCGGCACCTCGCTCGGCGTGCGTGAGATGGGCTGGCTCCTCCGCGCCGCGCCTGGGGACGCCCCGGAGGAAGAGCGCAGAGCCTCATCCGGAGGATCTGTTCCTCTTCATCGCCTTGTGGGTACCGTCGCACCATGGCTTGATGGCCGACCCTCCGCACATGCAGACCGCGCTGACCGGGCGTCGGGTCGCGTGCTGGTTGCCCTCGGTGTCCTGCACGAGGTGATCCCCCCGCACGAGCAGGGGCCCGCCAGGGCAGAGAACGAGATCAGGTCCCGGCTCGTTGGTGCCCTCAGCACCCATCACGACCACTCCTCGAGCATGCGCGTCGCGTACCGGTCCTCGACGTGCAGGCACGTCCAGGCACCGAAGTAGATGTTCGGGTAATGATCGGGGGACTCCTGCAGCAGCGGCTCACAGATGTTCCGGACCGCGAGCTGCTCGTGGACGGCATCGGCCTCGACGTGCTCGGTGTAGTACGCGGCCATCTGGGGTGGGAAACCGAGACGCGCGAGACCTCCGGCGATCTTTCGGCAGGGAGCCGAGCTCGTGGCTTCGAAAGCGGCGAGGAAGCCGAGCGAAGCCGCCCGCAGACGGCGATTGAGCCCGAACATGCTCATGGCGTTGTCCTGCTCGAGGATCTCGAGCGGTGCCTCGTCGATGTAGGCGCCGTACGCGGCCGAGAGCCCGCTCGCCTCGAGCCCGCGAGCGAAGAGGTGCGCGTGAAGGCGGTGCGGGTCGCCCGCCCCGTACTCGTCGTACTGCAGCTCGACCACGGCGGCCTTGACGCGGTGTGAGAGACGCGGGACCGTCCACATCGTGTGGTCGGACTCCTTGAGCGAGTAGATCGACTTGTGCCTCAGGAACTGCTGCATCTGCTCGGCGGTGGCTGAACTCCGCAGCCGGCCGACGAGGGAGGGGCCGTCGTGCCCGGCGATGAACGCGAAGAAGTCCTCGGCGAACCGTCCCGGTCTCGGGATCTCCGGCTGGCGGTCACGCAGTTCTTGCTCGTATGCGTGCTCGATCTCGCGGCGCAGCGAGATCAGCGCGGGAGCCCATTCGAGGTCGTCGACCGCATCGTCGAAGCCTTGGTGGTGCAATGCGTACAGGATCCACAAGGCGATCTGGCTGTCCTCCGCGCTGTCAGGAGCGGGGGCGTTCTCGACGTCCCGTGGGTTGCCGGAGCGCAGAGCGTCGGCGAGAACACCGCTCAGAGAGCCCCGTGCGGAGGGGATCAGCATGGTCACCGTGTCCTTCGTGTTGGCGTGGCGAACAGCCGGGCTGGCCTCCTGTTACTGAATCACCACGATATAGGGTCGGTGGCACATCGCAGCAGGAACAAGGAGTGGCCACCGTGCTCATACCGTCCCGACGCGCCATGCTGCTACTCGCGGGAGCTACAGCCCTGACTTCGTCAGGATGCGCCGGCACCGTGCCGCTCGACGCGAAGGGGGCTCTGAAGCGCGCGACCAACGGGCCTCTCTACGTCGGCGCCGCCGAGAACCTGCCGTGGACGCGGGTCGCGGACGACGGAACCGTCAGCGGCCCTGAGGCCGATCTGATCAGGGACTATGCCTCCGGGATCGGCGCTCGCATCCACTGGACGCGAGACGCTGTGAGCGAGCTGGCCCGGAGGATGAAGGACGACCAGCTCGACCTCGTCATCGGGGGGCTGGCGGCCGACACCCCCTGGTCGGACAAGATCGCCCCGACCCGCCCCTACCGAACGGTTCGTTCCGCGGACGGCTCGAAGCAGAAGCTCGTGATCGGAGTCCGCCCGGGGGAGAACGCTCTGCAGGTCTCGCTCGAACGGTTCCTCGCGAGGAGGTCGGGAGAGCTGTGAGCGGGAACCGACGCGGTGAGCCGGCACCGGAGAAGACATCGCCCTCGGGGCGTGACGCGCTGCCGGAGGAACAGCGACGGGTGCTCCGGAAGGCGATCCGCTTGGAGTGGTTCTCGCTGGTCTTCCTCGCGGTCACGGTCACCCTGGTCGCTCTCGTGTCGGGGCAGTCCCAGGCCATGAAGGCGGCGTGGCTCGAGGATTCGATGTCGCTGCTGCCGCCGATCGCCTTCCTCGTCGCCGCCCGCATGATCGGCAAGAGCTCCGATCGGCACCACCCCTACGGTCATCACCGCTCGATCGGTGTGGCGCACGTGGTCTCGGCGGCGGCGCTGCTGGGCATGGGGATCTTCCTCGTGGTGGATTCGCTGACCACGCTCGTGACGGTCGAGCGTCCATCAGTGGGGCTCACGGTGGTGCTCGGACACGGGTTCTGGGCGGGCTGGTCGATGATCGCGGTCATGGTCGTCACCAACATCCCGCCGATCTTCATCGGTCGCGCCAAGATGAAGCTCGCGGAGCCGCTGCACGACAAGGTCCTGTACGCCGATGCCGACATGAACAAGGCCAACTGGACCTCGGCGCTGGCCACGGTGATCGGTGTGCTGGGCATCGGTGTGGGGTTGTGGTGGGCCGATTCCGTCGCCGCGATCCTGGTCTCGATCTCGATCCTCCATGACGGAGTGAAGAACCTGCGTGCCTCGATCCTCGGCCTCACCGACAGCGAGGCGCGGACCTTCGACGACAAGGCGCCCCATCCCCTGATCGACGAGGTCGAGCGGGTCGCGCGGGAGGCCGAATGGGTCGCCGACGCCGCGAGCCGTGTGCGGGACGAGGGGCATGTCTTCCATGTCGAGATGTTCGTGGTCCCCGCCCCCGGGGCCGCTGTGACCGGCGCGCGCTGCGAGGAGCTGCGCACGGCCCTGCGCGGCGTGGACTGGAAGGTGCACGACGTCGTGATCGCCCCCGTCGCCCGAATACCAGCCGACCAGGCATTCCGAGGCGAGTGACGTGGGCAGCATCGAGAACGTCACCGAGTACGCCGAACACGTCGCCGCAAAGCACGCAGAGCACGCAGAGCACGCAGAGCACGCAGGGTCGCTGGGGCTCCGCGGCGCCTGACGGCCGGGCCCGCCCGGACCGGCGCCCTTGGCTCGCCCGGGCCGGCACGCTTGGCCCGCCCGGGCCGGCGCGCCGCCGGACCGCGTGGGCCAGCGCGATGCCGGACCGCGTGGCTACTTCTATAGGACAGTTCCGAGCCAAATCGGCCCCGATTCGGCTCGGAACTGTCCTATAGAGGGTCTGGGCGCCCATGTGGGCAGACTCCCCGCCAGCCTGGAGCGTGTGTCTGCCCACTCGCAGGGGCTGCCCGCCCCGTCGTGCCCCGCGCACCCCGCCCGCACCCCGCGCCCCGCCGTCCCCGGTACCCTTCTGGGGTGGATTCCGATGCAACGACCCTCGACCTGCCGGGCCTCGCCGAGGAGACCGGCGAGAGCGCCGCTCCCGCGCAGACCGATCCGGAGCACCCGCACCCCGGCCAGTGGCGCCTGGTGCACGTGCAGGTGTCGAACTGGGGGACCTTCCACGGCACCCACGACCTCGAGATCTCCCCGCGCGGCTACTTCCTGACCGGCGGCCCCGGCACCGGCAAGTCCACGTTGCTGGACGCGATCAGCGCGCTGCTCACCCCGCCGCGCACCCTCCACTTCAACGCCGCCGCGTCGGACGCCGGCCCCGCCCGCTCGAAGTACCGCCGCACCGTCGCCAGCTACGTGCGCGGCGCCTGGGCGATGCACTACGACGCCGCGACCGGCGAGTTCAGCCAGGAGGTGCTGCGCGAGAAGACCACGCTGACGGTCCTCACGCTGCGCTTCTCGGACGGGCAGGGCGGCACCGTCCAGCTCTCGCGTCTGCTGCTGCTGCAGGCCGGTCACACGTCGGACTCGGACGTGAAGAGCCTGTACGTGATCGCCCGCAAGCCCCTGGACACGACGGACCTGCGCCAGTTCGTCTCCAGTCAGATCGAGGGACGTGCCCTCGAGGCCGCCCAACCCGGCACCGAGACCTTCCGCCAGTTCCGCGAGTACCGCGCGAAGTTCTGCCAGCTCCTGGGCATCCCCGACGAGAAGGCGCTGGGCCTGCTCCACAAGATCCAGAGCGCCAAGGAGCTCGGCGACGTCAACGCCCTGCTGCGCGACTACATGCTCGACGAGCCCCGCACCTTCGAGCTCGCCGATCAGGCGCTGACGAACTTCCACAACCTCTCCGAGGTCTACGACGCACTGATCACCGCGCGCGAGCAGCGGGACCTGCTGCGGGGCCTGCGGGACGCCCACACCTCCTGGAAGGAGATGCGCCAGCGGGGCGGGGAGCTCGTGGACCGTCGCAGCGACATCGACGTCTACGCCGCCCAGCACCTGGTCCGCCTCCTCGAGGGCGAGCAGGAGCGCCTGCAGCTCGAGCGGGACCGTGTGGGCGCCCAGCAGCGTCGCCTGACCCAGGACCTCGCCGATTCCCGCGCCGACCTCGTCCAGCTCAAGGAGCAGCGCCGTCGGGCCGGTGGTGGCGAGATCGACGACTGGAAGCAGCAGATCGCCGGCCTGGACGTCGAACGCGAGCGCCGTAAGGAGAGGGCCGCGGAATTCGCCTCCCAGCTCGCGACCGTCGAGCTGCGCACGCCTGTCAGCGAGGACCTGTTCCTGGCCACCCAGCGCGAGGTCGACCAGCTGCGGCGCACCCTGGAGAGCGAGGAGAAGGGTGCCGACGAGAACCGCTGGCAGGCCGAGGCGAAGGTCCGCGACCTCCAGAAGGACCTCCAGCAGACCGTCGCGGAGCTGGAGTCGCTGACCTCCCGCGCCTCCAACCTGCACTCCGAGGACATCACGGTGCGCGACATGATCGCCCGCGAGGTCGGCGTCGCCCCCACCGACCTCCCCTTCGCGGCCGAGCTGCTGCAGGTCAGCAGCGGCGAGGAGGAATGGACCGCCGCCGCCGAGCAGGCCCTGCGCGGGCTCGCCCGCTCGATCCTCGTGCCCGAGCGGGTCTACCGGGAGGTCGCCGGCGTCATCGATCGCACCCGGCTGCGCCGCCGCATCTCCTACAACCGGGTCAACACCGATCTCACCCGGCCCGCACGGCGGATCGATCCGGCCACGCTCGCGGCGAAGCTCGACGTCAAGGACGGCGAGTTCCACACCTGGCTCAGCGGGGAGATCGCCTCGCGCATGGACTACGTGTGCGCGGAGGACCTCGGCGAGTTCACCCGCCTGAACCGGGCCGTGCTGCGCTCGGGACAGATCAAGCATTCGGCCTCGCGGCACGAGAAGAACACCGACCGGGCGATCAACGACCGCTCCCAGTGGGTGCTGGGCTTCGACAACCGCGGCAAGCGCGCCGTCTTCGAGAGCGAGCGCACCCGCGCCGAGCAGGCCCTGTTCGAGGCGCAGGCCCAGCGCAAGGACGTCGAGAACGAGGCCGAGCGGCGCCGTGAGCGCCTGTTCGCCCTGCAGGCGCTCGCCGCCGTGGAATGGGACGACATCGACGCGGCGTCGGTCGCTCGGCGCATCGCGAACCTCCGGGACATGGTGCGGGCGGCCGAGTCCGGCTCCGAGGCCCTCGCCGACCTCGCCCGGCAGATCGACGACGTCGAGCAGTCCATCACCGACGCCGACGAGGAGCTCCTCGAGGTCGCACGCAGTGTCGGCAAGCTCGGTGAGCAGGCCGAGCGGGCCGGCGAACGGCTCGCCAAGGCCAAGGAGCGGCTGAGCGAGCGCTCGCTCACCCCGGAGGTCGAGGAGGAGCTCTCCGAGCGCTTCCACGCGATCGCGCCCACCATCGTGCTCTCCACGATCGACCAGGTCACCAAGGACGCCTCGGCGACCCTGGACGCCGAGCTGGTGGACCTGACCAAGCGCACCTCCCGGGCCGAGGAGGACATGCGCACCGCGATGCGCGAGTTCGCCCGACGCTGGCCCGCCGAGGCCGGTGACACGGATGTCTCCCTCGACGCCGCCGGCGACCACCTCGCCATCCTGCAGCGCATCGAGGAGGAGAAGCTCCCGGACGTCGAGGACCGCTTCTTCGAGTTCTTCACCGGCAACACCCTCGGGGACGTGCAGGCGCTGGCGACCGCCATCGCCCGCGAGCCCGCGGAGATCAAGAAGCGCCTGCAGCGCATCAACGCGCTGCTCTCGCAGGTCGAGTTCCATTCCGGCCGGTACCTGCAGCTGTCCATGCGGCCGGTGCACCTGGCGGCGCTCGACGAGTTCAAGAAGGCCCTCGAGGACGCCGTCGCCGGGACCATCGAGAACGACATCACCCGGGACCGGGAGAAGGCCGAGGAACGCTTCGTCTCCCTGCGTCACCTGATGGAGCTGATCGCCGGTGCCCGCACCAAGGACGACCAGGTCTCCCGGGCGATCCTGGACGTGCGCCGCCACGTGCACTTCCACGCCGAGGAGGTCGACGGCGAGGGCAACGTCGTCCACGCTCACGAGTCCGGCGGCCCGCTCTCGGGCGGTCAGAACGAGCGGCTGACCACGTTCTGCCTGGCCGCGGCCCTGCGCTACCAGCTCGCGGGGACCGGCATCGATGTGCCCCGCTACGCGCCGATCATCATCGACGAGGCGTTCTCGAAGGGCGCGGGCAAGTTCATCACCGCCGCGATGGAGTCGTTCCGCCACTTCGGCTTCCAGGTGGTGCTGGCGAACCCCGGCAAGAACCCGCAGGCCCTGGCCCCGTTCATCGGCGGCGTGGGCGTGGTCTCGATCCGCGAGGACCGCTACTCCCAGATCAGCCCCATCGAGTTCGTCGCCGCCGAGTGAGCCGGCCGCGCTGCCGATGGGGACTTCTCCCCATCGGCAGCAGCAGGTGCTCGTGGATAGCGTGGGGCCGTCCGCGCGAGCCCCGCGCAGACCCGGGTGCGCAGCCGGGGGAGAGCGCGAGCCGCTGAGCGGAGGTGGCCGGATGATTGGAGTGCCCACCGGTCCCACGTCGGCGCTGCCGCGGATCGCCACCCCGCAGGATGCCCGTGCCCGGGTGCGTGAGATCCTCGGCGCCCTGCTCTCCGCGCTGCGCGAGACCGGCCGGAGCGCGCCCGCGCCGACCCCGGCCCTCGAGTTCTCCGAGCACCGGGCGGGGCGCGACCGTCCCACCGGTCTGCAGTGGCGCGGTGACCCCACCTTCCTGCACGTCAGCGCCTTGATAGCCTCCGACGGCCCGGCCCCTGGGGAGAGCTCCGTGCGACGCCTCCTCGAGGGTGCCGCCCACGCCGCCGGGGACCTGGGGCTGCGTGCTGCCGGGGCCCGGGACGTCAGCGAGGTCCATGAGCGCCTCTGGCAGGGAGGGGAGGGGGAGCGCGCCGAGGTGGTCGTCGGCGCGCGGATCCTGCTGCGCGCCCACAGCGGACCGTTCCTGCCGGGTCCCGAGCACACCCCGATCTCCACCACACCGGCGGAGGTCGCCCGTGGTCTGCGCCCTTCCCTGCTGCGGCCCCGCTGAGGGCACCGGGACGTCGTCCCCTCCCGGGAACGAGACCGCAGGATGCGGCGTTCCTGCTGGTACCGTGACCGGGTGCCCGGCACGGATGCGACCCCGCCGCCCACGCGCGCCGCGCGCGTGGCGCTGCCGCGACCCGTCCCGCACCGGGAACGCCCCGATCGCACCGCGCCGCCCGACGAGTCGCCGCGCCGCACCGCGGCCCTCCGGTCCGCGAGCAGGCGTTCGCTGCGCCTCGGCCTGGTCCTCGTGCTCGGACTGATGATCTCGCTCGTCAGCCCGTCGGCCGCCCTCGCGCTCGGGGAGAAGGGTCCCTTCGAGCTGCCGCTCTCGCGCGACTCGATCACGGTCGCTCCCGGCGTGGTCAACCGTGTCCCCCTCAGCAGCCTGCTGGAGGACGGCGCGGAGGACCAGCTGCAGCTGGACACGGCGAGACTGGCCGTCCCCTCGGAGGCCAGCGGATCCCAGCTCGATGCGATGACGCTCGCCTCCGACGGCTCGTCCTTGTCGGTCGAGGGGCAGGGCACCTGGACCGTCCAGGGCGAGAGCCTGGTCTACACCCCGGCCTCCGACTCCGACGGGAGCGACCCCGCCCCGATAGCGATCACCGTGGAGGCCACCAACGGCGTCCGCTCCCATGCGGTCGACCTGGAGGTCGATCCCAGCGCCGTCACCGAGAAGGACGTCACCGCCCCCGCCGGCACCACCGTGAGCCTGCCGCTGAACGGGAAGCTGGTGCCCGAGGGGACCGCGCGGATCCGGCTGCTGCTGGACACGATGCCCGCCGGCAGCTCGCTGTCGGGCGACGGGCGACGCCTGTTCGTCGCCGACGAGGGCATCTGGCAGCTCTCCCCGGACAACAGCTCGCTCACCTTCATCCCCTCCTCCGGGCACCTGGGCCGCTCGCCGGAGCCCGCCCGCTTCGTCACCGAGTCGAAGGACGGCTCCATCCTGAGCACCGGCGTCGTCGGCCTGAGCACCCCGGTGCTCACCGACATGGTGCGCGCCTCCGCCTATGGCGACCCCGTCGACTTCGCGGTCGGCGAGGACCAGGAGGACGTCGATGCCTCGACGTTGCGTCTGGTCCCGCTGGAGAGCATCAAGACCTCGGACGGCTCCGATGCGAGCGGATCCGACGGCGGCTCCGGGAGCGGGTCCGACTCCGGGAGCGCGACCGGGGAGCAGGGCGGCCAGGAGCAGGCCGGCGGCGACCAGGGCAGCGGGCAGGACGCGGACGACGCAGGAGACGGCGCGACCACCTCGGACGGCGGTGCGGCGGGCGACGGCGCGAAGGGCTCCGGGGCCGTCACCGTCACCGATGACGGCACCCGTGCGAAGGTGGCGGGCCAGGGCACCTGGACCCTCGACCGCTCGGACCAGCGCGTCCGCTTCACCCCCGAGGACGACGGGGTGACCGAGGCCGACCCCATCGGTGTGACCGGCCGCGACGACGACGGGAACACGGCAGGCGTGGCCACGTTGAGCCCCGGGTATCCCGCGATGCTGGACCAGACCGAGGTCGGTGCCGGCGGCAACACCATCGGCTTCGACCCCATGGACGCCTCCCACTACGTCCAGGCCGACTCGCTGCGCTTCTCGGACAAGGACCTGCCGGACGGCGCGGAGCTCGACGACAGCGGGCGCGAGCTGCGCATACCCGACCAGGGCACCTGGGAGATCGACGTGGACTCCCGCCTGGTGACCTTCGATCCCGTCCAGGGCGCCCGCAACGGCCTGCGCAGCCAGGTCTCGCTGACGGGGAGCGGCTCCTACGCCGACGACACCACCGCCACCAGCACGCTGACCGCGCTGGTCTCCGACACCGGGGCCGTGCTGCGCGACGACGACCTGCGCACCGCTCCGGGGCGCACCGTCCAGGTCGATCTGCTGGCCAACGACACCGCCGGTGCGACGACGGCCCCGCTCGCCCCGGCGACGGTGCGGATCAGCGCGCTGGACGCCGCCAACCTCGACGAGCTCGACCGCTACTCGGGCACCCATCTGGTGGTGCCGGGGGAGGGGGAGTACCGCGTGGGCAGCGACGGCGTGCTCACGTTCGTGCCCGCCGACGGCTTCCGGGGCCGCACCTCGCCGGTCGACTACACCGTCGAGGACGACGACGGCGTCCGCTACCGCGCGACCGTGACCGTGCACGTGGATCCGCAGCTCGCGAGCTCCTCGGGTCCGCGGGCCGACAGCAGCGCCGGCATCAACACGATGCTGTCCGGACTGATGCCCAGCTCCCGCTCCACCTCCGCGGTGTTCCTGACCATCGTGGTGCTGATCGGATTCGCGGGTGTGATGAGCCTGTTCATCGGCTCCCGAATGGAGTCCGACCGCCGCACCTGGAAGGACTGATCAGCCCTTCGCGGGCTCCATCGATCCTTCTCAGCCCGCCGCGCCGCCGTCCGATGCGCCCGTGGTGGCGCCGGAGCACCCGGACGGCACGGCCGCGGCCTTCGTCCGTGTCTCGGCGGCCTTCGACTTCGCCCGCAGGTCCTTGAAACCGTCGCCGATCAGCACGTCGACCGTCGAGTCCTCCCGATCCTCCTCGAGGCGGAGGCTGGGGTCGTCGAACTCTGCGGCGACGCTCGTGGCCGCGAGATATCCGGAGGGTCCGTAGACGATCGTCACCGGGCCGGAGGAGGCCTTGGTGTTGCCGGCCTTCCCGGGGTCGAATCCACGGTCCTCGAGAGTGCCCGCGACGTCCGCGGCCAGCCCGCTGCGCGAGGTCCCGTTCAGCACCGTGACGCTGACGTCCTCGGGTGCGACGGGCTTGGACCCGGGCGCAGGGCACTGCACGCCGTCCGCGCCGAGGGGGACGCTGGTGCCCGCATCGGAGGGTCCGGCGGCGGTGCCGCCGTCCTCCGTGAGCTGCCGGAGCGCATACGCGAGCGCGCAGACGATCCCGATCATCGCCACGGAGAACACGATCAGCTGGGTGATCCGGACCCGGCGCTGACGGCGGCGCCGCGCATCGCGGCGCCGCACGTCCACGTTCGAGCGCCCGTAGGGATGCGCATCCCGGTGCGAGGAGCTCATGGTGGCCCCGTATCAGTCCAGAGGACGGTACGAGACGCCCAGGGCGTCCAGGCGGGGGAGGTGACCGCGCAGTCGCTCCTCGAACTGCGAGAACGACTGCTCGGGCGAGCCCCAGGCCCGCTCGGCCAGCGCGCAGACGCGCGGGAAGGCCATGTAGCCGAGCTGCTCGGGGGTGGCGATGTACTCGGTCCACACCTGGCCCTGGACGCCCAGGACCAGCGCCGAGGTCCCCTCGTCGAGCTTCTTGGGCAGCAGCTGGTCGGTGTAGACGTCCTTGAGGGAGAGGTCCCCGCCGATCGCGAGCGGCTCCTTCTTCGGATTGCCCTGGTAGTAGTCGAAGTACAGGTGGGAGCTGGTGGAGACGACGGTGCGGAAGCCGCGGTCCAGCGACTCCTTCAGGCCGTCGTCCGTGCGCCAGTTCATGACGACCACGTCGTCGGGCACGTGGGACTCCAGGACCTCGTCCCAGGCGACCACCGTCTTGCCCTGCTCGGCCAGCACGTCGCTCGCGAACCGGGTGAAGCGGCCCTGGATCTCGGAGACGCGGGTCAGGCCCCACTCGTTCATCTTGTTGCGGGCGTCGCTCGAGCGCTCCCACTCCGTGCGCGGGCACTCGTCGCCGCCGATGTGGAAGAAGGGTGCGGGGAAGATGCCGGCGACCTGCTCGAGCACATCGCGCACGAAGTCGAAGGCCTGGTCGGAGACGCCGAGCACGTGGTCGGAGATGCCCCAGACCTGCCGCACCTCGATCTGCTGGTTCGGGAAGTTCCCCAGCTCGGGGTAGGAGGCGATCGCGGCCTGCATGTGCCCGGGCAGATCGATCTCCGGGACGATCATGACGCCGCGGTTCTGGGCGTAGGTCACCAGCTCGCGCAGCTCGTCCTGGGTGTAGAAGCCCTCGTGAGGGGTGTCGTCGAACTCCCAGGACTCCGGCTCGCCGCTCATGTGGCCGACGAGCGTGCGCTCTCGCCGCGAGCCGAACTCCGTGAGCTTCGGGTATCCCTTGATCTCGACGCGCCAGCCCTGATCATCGGTCAGGTGCAGGTGGAGCACGTTCAGGCGGTGCAGCGCGAGGGCGTCGATGAAGCGGTGGAGCGTCTCGACGTCGAAGAAGTGCCGTGCGACGTCCAGGTGCACTCCGCGCCATGCGTGCTCCGGGCTGTCGGAGATGGTGACGCAGGGGATCGAGCCGTCGGCGGTGAGGACGATCTGGTTGAAGGTGTTGCGGCCGTCGGCCAGCGCGGCCTCGCTGCCGGCGCTCAGATGCGCACCGGAAGGGGTGATCGACAGGGCGTACTCGGTGCGCGGCAGATCCTCCGAGATCCCGACCGAGAGGCCTTCCCAGGGGTCGGTGGTCTCCCACGTGCCCGAGGACCAGATGACGGAGCGGGGGAGCGGAACCAGACTGATCGGGTCGGACATGCGGATGGATCCTCTCTGACCTGGACGGCGTGCATGGCAAGTCTGTCACAGGTGCGAGGGCATGCCGGGGTCTTCGCCGCTCGACGTCCGGCCCCCGGACACAGAGGAGCCCGGCCACGAAGGACGCCGGACATGGACGAGCCCGGACACAGAGGAGCCCGGCCGGCGGACCGACCGGGCTCCTCACACGCCGTCCTGCTCCTTCCCGTTGGTGCTCACAGCACCGAGCAGGCATGACGTGGTCTCTAGGACCTCACGCGGATCAGGGGATCAGCGGTAGGTCACGAAGACGTGGGGGGCGCTCCAGATGGTGCGCTCCACGACCCTCTGCTGCGAACCAGAGGCATCGATGATCTGGTTGTTACCCACATAGATGCCGATGTGTCCGTAGTCGTTGCCGGTGAACGCCACCAGGTCGCCGGGCTTCGCCTGCGACTGGGAGATGATCCGGCCGCCGAAGGTCAGCTGCTTAGCTGTCCGCGGCACCGTGATGCCGTGGGCGTTGTAGGCGTACTTGACCAGGCCCGAGCAGTCGAAACCGGTCGACGGGCTCGAACCCCCCCCACTTGTAGGGGGACCCCTTCACGCTGCGGGCGGTGTTGATGATGCCCTGGCCGTTGAAGGAGCCGCTCGAGGAGCCGCCTCCCGAACCGCCGATGTTCGCGCTCGAGGACGAGAGCTTCGCCCACGTGTTCGTGCCGACCACGCCGTCGGCGGAGATGCCGGCTGCGCGCTGGAAGGCCTTGACGGAGCTCAGGGTCCGGGACCCGAAGACGCCGTCGACCGAGATGCCTGCACCGTGCTCGTTCAGGGAGCGCTGCAGGGTCTTGACCGCCGAGCCGCTCGAGCCGCTGCGCAGCTTCGGGTGGCTGGACGAGGAGGAGCCGGAGCCCGAGGACGACCCGAGCTTGCCCCAGGTGGACGGGCCGACGACGCCGTCCACGTGGATCCCAGCGCTGCGCTGGAACGACTTCACGGCGCTGAGGGTCTTGGAACCGAAGACGCCGTCCGTGGCGAGCCGCGCACCCTTGGCGTTGAGGCTCTTCTGGAGCGACGAGACGGCCGAACCGCGTGCGCCGAAGCGCAGCTTGACGTTCTTGTAGGCGGCGGGGGCGGGCGTCGACTTGGCTGCGGCGACGGCGGAACCCGCGACGGGGGCCGACGGAGCAGTCGTCGAGGGGTGGGCAGGTGCCGGAGCGGTCGCGGCATCAGCGGAGCCCATGGCCTGCAGGGAGGCCGTTGCCGTCACGGCGCCGACGACGGCCATGCCGCCGACGGTGCGACCGACGGGGGTCGTCAGACCCCGGTAGTCGATCACGGCTGGACCCGCAGCACGATGCGTGCGCCGGGTGCTGGTGCGGAACATAGGTTGCAGTCGCTTTCTCTGTCGCCGCACAGTGTCCCGCCCACGGGAAGCGACACCCTAGGGGTTCGCTGCGCCCGCCACCCAGGGAAGTGAGGAAGTGGGTCGAGAACGGTGGCGGGAGCGACTTCTCGACCGGTACCTGGGGAGAGGCACCGTGGTCACTCTAGGCGGACGCCTTCTGTACTTACGTAGGGCCTTTACGGCCACTATCTGATCCCTTTGCCAAGATTTTAAGTATTCCAGCCATTTCCGCCGTGTCGAAGACACGATGTCCGATTTTCGTGTGGTAATCACACCGTTGTGATTCAGGGTTTCTCGCGGGGTGGTTAGACCGTTTTCTTCGGTTTTCCCGGGCGGCGGGAATGCGGGGGAAGCGGCGCCAGGTCGGGTCAGGGTAGGGGCGGGTCGGGTCGGGTCGGGCAGGGGCGGGGCAGGGGCGGGGGCGGCAGGGGGGGGCCGGGTGTTGGCGCGGAGCGGTCGCGGGCCTGCGAGGGACTCATAGCGCACGCTGTGCCATATATGGCAGGGCGTGCGCTATATGTCCATCCGCGGCCACAAACATCCATGGCCCGACGGCTTGAGGCCCACTGCCCGACGGTTCGAGGGTCGCGGTCCGACGGCTCGCCGTCCACGGCGCGACGCCCGCGGCCAGTTGATCCGCTGGCCGACGCCGACGCCGACACCGACGCCGACGCAGACGCAGACGGTCCTCGCGGCCCGACCGCCCGCCACCGCCGAACACGCGAAGGGCCCCTGCCGAAGCAGGGGCCCTTCATGACGCTGGTCGGGGTGACAGGATTTGAACCTGCGACCTCCTCGTCCCGAACGAGGCGCGCTACCAAGCTGCGCCACACCCCGAGGTCTGGGTCGGTGAGCGGTCCGCGGTGGTTCGCCGAGGCGATGCCGTGTGCCGTTCTCCGACGGGAAACGATACCAAGCCCGCGCGAGTGGTCGCGACCTGTCAGGGCAGGCGAGAGCGCAACGTGAGCAACGTCGCCTCCGGAGGGTTCGCGAAGCGGAAGTTCGAGTACGGGCTCGCGCCGAGCCCTCCGCTCACGTTCAGAGGTACACCTCGCCAGGTCGAGAGGCCGCGCGCCTGCCGACGGGGCAGGTCGCAGTTCGTGACCAGGGCGCCGAAGCCGGGCACCCGGAGCTGTCCACCGTGCGTGTGCCCGGCGAAGATCAGGTCGACGCCGTCCTCCACGAACGCATCGAGCACGCGCTGGTACGGGGCGTGCGCGACCCCGATCCGCAGCGAGCCCGGAGCGGCCCCCTCCGTAGCGACCTCATCCGTCGCGGTCCCGCTCGGTGAGACCTCATCCGCAGCGACCTCACCCGAAGCGGCTCCACCCGAAGCGACTCCTTCCCGAGTGGACGCCGCCCGGGCCGGGAACTCGTCGCGCTCCAGGTGGGGGTCGTCGACCCCCACCAGGTCCACCTGCAGGCCCGTCAGCGCGAGACTCCCGCGAGTGTTCGTGAGGTCCACCCAGCCGTGGGCGGAGAGGGCGGACCGCAGCGCGCCGACGGGGAGGTCGGGCTCGCGGTCGGGACCGGTGAATCCCTGGGGGCGCGGGTCGGACAGGAAATAGCGCAGCGGGTTCTTCGGGTGCGGGGCGTACATGTCGTTCGACCCCATGACAAAGGCGCCGGGCCGGCGCAGCAGGGGGTCGATCGCGTCGGCCAGCACCGGGATCGACGCCGCCGAGGCGATGTTGTCGCCGGTGTCGATCACCAGGTGCGGCTTGAGCGTCTCGAGATGGCGCAGGAAGCTCAGCTTGCGCTGCTGATCCGGCACCAGGTGGGCGTCGCTGATGTGCAGGATCCGCACCGGGCGGGCGCCCGGCCGGAGGATCCGCAGCTCGTGCTCGCGAACGGTGAACCGGTCGATCTCGATGTGACGGGACCAGACGTGCGCCGCGGCGGCAGCGAGCACCCCGCCCCCCGCCACCGCGATCGCTGCTGTGCGGGCGCGGGTCATCCTCAGTCGCCCGTGTCCTGCTGGTCCTGGCCCTGCTGGCCCTGCTGGCCACCCTGGCCCTGCTGGCCGCCCTGGCCGCCGCCCTGCTGGCCACCCTCAGCGCCGCCGGTGTCGTTCGTCCCGGCGTTGGAGCCGCCGGTGTTCACGCGGCCGCCGCCACCCTTGCCCGGATCGGTCTCCTTGGGCGCGCCCTTGGGCTGCTTCGGGAACTTCTCGTTCGGCAGGTTCTTCTTCTTGTGCGCGTCGATCATGAACTCCTGCCACGTGGGCAGGGAGACCGTGTTGCCCCAGACCTCGCCGCGCTTGAGCATCTCGCCGTCGACCTTGAAGCCGGCGGGCCGCACGTTGCGGGTGGGGTTGCCGAACCAGACGGCGGTGCTCATCTGCCGCGTGAAGCCCACGTACCAGGTGTGGTACTGCGAGCCGGAGGTGCCGGTCTTCCCGCCAGCGTCGTGCCCGGGGATCACCTTGCCCTTGCCGGTCGCTCGAGGATCCTTGAGGTCCTGCTTGAGCACCCAGGAGACCTTGTCGGCCGTGGACTTGGAGATCTTCTGCTCGCACTGCCCGGCGCCGACGTCCTTCATCTTCTTGCCGTCGCGGTCGATGACCTCGTCGATGCCGGTGGGCTTGCAGTAGGTGCCCTCGGCCGCGTACGTCGCGTACGCCGCCGCCTGGTCGAGAGCGGAGATGCGCAGCTCCCCGAGGACGACCACGGAGGGGGCCAGCTCGGTCTTGTACATCTCCTCGATCGGCATGTCCGACGTGGACTTCTCGTAGGGGCTGTAGGTCGCGGGGATCGCGCCCAGGGAGCGGGCCTGCTCGGCGATGTCGCACAGGTCCAGTTCGCGGGCCATGTTGGCGTATGCGGTGTTGACCGAGAACTTCGTCGCGTTCAGCACGGTCTCCTGGGCCGACAGCGGCACGGAGACCGCGTTGTCGGGGTTGTAGCCCTGGGTCTCGAACCAGCGGCCCTTGCTCAGGCACTGCGCCGGGAAGGTCCTCATCTTCTTGCGGGCGGTGCCGACCTTGTCGTAGATCGACTTGCCGTGCTCGAGCCAGTCGGTGAGCACGTAAGGCTTGAACGTCGAGCCCACGGGGAAGCCGCTCGACCCGCCGAGCGCCTGCGGGACGTTGTAGTTCAGGGAGGTCTTGCCGCCCTCGGCGCCGGCGTGCGGGTCGAAGGTGCGGTTCTCGGCCATCACCAGCACCTTGCCCGTGCCCGGCTCGACGGTGACGATCGAGTGCCCGAATCCGCTCGGGTCGTCCTGCGGGACCTTGCGGTCCACGATCTTCTGGGCGTCCTTCTGGAGCTTCGGATCCAGCGTGGTCTTGATCGTGAGCCCGCCGCCGTACAGCAGCTTCTGGCGGTCCTCGTAGGTCTTGCCGAAGGAGGGGTCGTTCAGCAGGGTCCGGGTCACGTAGTCGCAGAAGAAGCCGTTGGAGCCCGCGTCGCCGCAGCCGGCCTGGATGTTCTTGACGTCCAGCATGTCGTCGATGGACTGCTGGGAGTACGTGTCGTAGTCCTTCTGCGAGATGTGGTCGTAGCGCAGCATCGCCGAGAGCACTTCGTTGCGCCGCTTCTCGGCCTGCTTCGGGTTCGTCTTGGGGTCGTTGCCGTTGGGGCTGTTCGTGATGCCGGCCAGCAGCGCCGCCTCACCGGGGTTGAGGTCCTTGGCGTCCTTGGAGAAGTAGTGCTGGGCGCCCGTCTGCACCCCGTACTGGGAAGGCCCGAACTGGGCGACGTTGAGGTAGGCGTTGAGGACCTCGTCCTTGCTCCAGCGTTTCTCGAGGGAGATCGCGAGCTTGGCCTCGCGCAGCTTGCGGCCGTAGCTCTGCTCGGTCGCCTCCGCCACCGCCTTCTTGTCGTGCTTCTGCTCGGCGTCCATCAGCAGGGCGTTCTTGACGTACTGCTGGGTGAGCGTGGATCCGCCCTGGGTGGCGCCGGACGCGGCGTTGTTCGCGAGGGCGCGGACGGTGCCCTGGAAGTCCATGCCGCCGTGGTCGTAGAAGCGGTGGTCCTCGATGTCGACGACGGCGTGCTGGACGTTCGGCGAGATCTCGTCCAGCGGCACCATGATCCGGTTCTCGCTGTAGAACGTCGCGAGCAGGGAACCGTCGGAGGCCTCGATCCGGCTCGCCTCGTTCAGCGGCTGCGTCTCCAGCTCCGAGGGCAGGGAGTCGAACAGGTCCGCGCCGTCCTTGGCGACGGCCGACGTCATCGAGACCGCCGGGAGGAAGAACGCCGCCAGCAGCACCCCGGCGATGCCGGCCACGGCGAGCATGCCCAGCAGCAGCGAGAAGACGCGCAGCAGGGCACCAGGCACCGAGGCGGGGCCGGCAGATCCACGAGGGGCGGAGTCAGGGGCAACCATGAGGACACAGTACGGCGCTCGGGGGTCGGGAGCCACGAGGCCGACGGGCGCGTCCCGCGCGCAGTGCGTGACGTCCGTCGGAAGGAGGCCGGAGGGGGACGGGGCGGTGGCCCTTGCCCGTAACCCGGTGCCGTAACCCGGGCACGGGCCGCGACGGGACGAATAGCGCATCATCTGCGAGATATTGCAGATGATGCGCTATTCGTCCCGCGCAGGCCCACCTGCGGGGCGGATGGTCCGGGGCTGCGGTGCTGCGGGGCTGCAAGACCGGCGAGCTGAGCGCCTCGGCTCGAGCCAGCGGATCCGTGGCCCCGGCCATCGATGCGGAGTCCTGCGCCGGCGATCCTCCGCACGGGTCCCGGAAAGCTCCGACGGTACGGGCCGCCAAAGCCGTTCGTCCCCACTCGTTTAACGGGATTCGTACCCACTCGTTCACGGGGGATTGGCGCTGTGGTGAGGATCTCGATACGCTGACGCACCAGAACGGATCGATGTGGATTCGAGAAGAGGGGACATTCGTGACGATCAGTAGGATCCGCGGCACGGATGATCGCAGCTGGGCGGCCCGGGGGGCATGCACTCAGCTGGATCCGGACGGTTTTTTCGTCCAAGGCGCCGACCAGCAGAAGATCAAGACCGCGTGCCAGGGGTGCCCGGTGCGGATGGAGTGTCTGGCCGATGCGCTGGACAACCGCATCGAGTTCGGCGTCTGGGGCGGGATGACCGAGCGTGAGCGCCGCAGGCTGCTGCGCCAGCATCCGGGCATCCAGGACTGGTACGCCGTGCTGGACCGCACCGCCGCCCGCGCCTCCGGCGACTGACCGCAGCGCGGACCCGGCCGACGATCCGAACGCTCGAGCACGCTCCCGACGCCGAGGACCGGGTCCCGACGGCGGACCCGATCCCGGTAGGCTCGCGCCATGAGTTCCATGACGCGCTTCGAGTACCTCACCGTGCCGCTGATCATCCATGCCACCAAGCAGATCCTGGACAACTACGGATCCGACGGGTGGGAGCTCGTCCAGGTCGTGCCGGGGCCGAACCCCGAGAACCTGGTCGCCTACATGAAGCGTCCGCTCACGGACTCCTGAGCGAGGAGGACTCCTGATGGAGGAGGACTCCTTCCAGCGCGATCCGGCGGCACCGGGTGTCGAGCTCGAGCTGATCCGGGCCGACAACCCCGGCCCGATGACCCTGCAGGGCACCAACACGTACGTGCTGCGTGACGGCGAGCAGAGCTGGGTCGTGGATCCCGGGCCGCTCGACGTCCCGCACCTGACGGCCGTGATCCGCGCCTGTGGCCCGCGGCCGATGGGCGTGCTGGTCACCCACCGCCACGACGATCACACCGCGGGCGCCGGGACGCTGCGCCGACAGCTGCAGAACCGCACCGGCTGCGAGGTGCGGCTGTGGGCGGCCGATCCTCGCGCGGTGGCGGGGGCGCAGACCCCTCCTTCCGAGCTCATCAGCGAGAACGGGATCGTCGGCCACGTGATCCACCTGCCGGGGCACACCGCCGATTCCGTCGGCCTGCTCGTCGAGGGCGGCCGCATGCTCACCGGGGACACCCTGCTGGGGGACGGCTCCTCGACGGTCATCTCCCCGCCGGACGGCAGTCTCACCGAGCACCTGCAGTCCCTCGCGGTGATGCGGGCGCTGGCGACCGACGGCCGGATCTCCTCGCTGCACCCGGGTCACGGGTCCGTCGCCGAGAGCCCGCTCGAGGCGCTCGAGGCGATCGAGTCGATGATCGCCCACCGCGAGGAGCGCATCGATCAGGTGCGGCAGGCCCGGGCGGCCGGTGCGCTGAGCATGGACCGACTGCTGCGGGCCGTGTACGGGGAGGCGCTGGACCCCGGCCTGCGCGGAGCGGCCGAGGACTCCCTGCGGGCGGTCCTGGACCACATCTCCCGCACCCGCTGAGAACGGGGCGCGCTGAGCGCTGAGCGCCGAGCACACGCGTCCGGCTGCGTCCGGAGCCGTCTGCCCCGAGCGTTCTCCGCAGGGCCTTCGCCGCAGAGCCTTCTCCCCAGAGCCTTCCCCGTCGGACGACACGACAGGGCCGGGTCACCGCATCAGCGGCGACCCGGCCCTGTTCATCGATCCGGGATCCTCGGAGTCGAGCGAGGTCAGGAGTCAGCGGGCGCGGCGGCGCAGGCGCTCGACGTCGATCAGCAGCACCGCGCGGGCCTCGAGCCGGATCCAGCTCCGGGAGGCGAAGTCCGCGAGCGCCTTGTTGACGGTCTCGCGGGAGGCGCCCACGAGCTGGGCGAGCTCCTCCTGCGTGAGGCCGTGGGAGACCATCACGCCGTCGTCGGTCTGACGACCGAAGCGCTGGGCCAGGTCGAGCAGGTTCTTGGCGACGCGGCCGGGCACGTCGGCGAAGACGAGGTCGGCCAGCGACTCGTTGGTCTTGCGCAGGCGTCGGGCGAGCGAGGCCAGCAGGTGGCGCGCCACCTCGGGACGCTGCGAGAGCACCCGGTAGAGATCCTGCTGGGTCAGCGAGTACAGGGTGGACTCGGCGACCGCGGTGGCCGTGGCGTTGCGCGGCGCGGGGTCGAACAGCGAGAGCTCACCGAGGGTCTCACCCGGGCCGAGGACGGCCAGCAGGTTCTCGCGGCCGTCGCCGGAGGCGTGTCCGACCTTCACCTTGCCGGCGCCGATGATGAACAGGCGGTCGCCCTGGTCGCCCTCACGGAAGATCACCGCACCGCGGTGGTAGTCCTCCTGCGACATCGATGCGAGCACGGCCTGCTTGCCGTCGTCGTCGAGCGCCGCGAAGAGCGGGGATGAACGTACGATGTTCTCGTCCACGGAACCTCCTGATCTCGGTGATCCCGTCGGGGCCGGGACCGTCTTCTTGGGGACCATTGTGACCGATACGGCGCGCGAATGCGTGCTTGCTATCACGTTCCGTGCGTCGCATGCCGCAACGTACGTGGTCACGAGGATGACAGGCTACCCGTCCGCGCCGCGGGCCCGCACCCGGGGGCGCACGAGGGGCGCAGCGGCCCCTCGGGCGCGGCGGCCCCCTCGGGCGACACCGGGGCCGGAGCAGAACGACGGGGTCGCAGTCCGACGGCCCGGGAGGAGGAATGCGTGGCCAGCACGATCTCGCCCACACCGGGCACCGAGGACGTCCCCGGGTTCCTCCGCTCCTTCGCAGAGCAGGCCCGTTCCGGATCGGTGCCGCTCGCCGCCCCGCGCAGCCCGGGGCCCGCCAGACCCCTGACCCGCCGCAGTGCCGTCCTGCTCCTGGTCACGGGGGAGGAGATCGACCAGGCGCAGGTCGTCGTGGAGGAGCGGGGGCACCGCATGCGCTCCCAGCCCGGCCAGTTCGCGCTGCCGGGCGGCGGCGTCGAGCCGGAGGACGCCGACGTCCGGGCGACCGCGCTGAGAGAGGCGCAGGAGGAGACCGGCCTGGACCCCGAGGAGGTGCGGGTGCTCGGGGAGTTCGCCCCCATCCCGATGCCGTGGCGCGGCCAGGTCGTCCACCCCGTCGCCGCCTGGGCGCCGCATCATCCGGCGCTCGAGGCCCGCGATCCGCTGGAGGTCGAACGGGTCGTCCGCCTGCCCCTGATCGGTGAGGACTCGCTGACCGACCGCCGGTGTCGCTTCGCCGGCAGGTATGACGGCCGGGACGTGGGTCCCGTGTTCTCCCTCAGTGACGACCGGTTCGTCTGGGGTTTCACCGCGATGCTCCTCGAGGGGGCGCTCGGGTTGCTCGGCCTGGAGGGCGAGGCGGCGGGCGCTGTCGGTGCCGTTCCTCCGGGCACCGGGGGACGGACTGAGCAGGGTGCGGAGCAGGGAGCTGCGGGCCGGAGAGGATGGCCCCGCATCGAGATCCCGCTCGCCCGACGGCGCGAGGATCTCCCGCGCTGATCGGACTCCGGTCCCCGGGCCGGGCCCCGGGCCCCGGCCCGGTGTCCCGATGCGTCCCCGCTCACGGAGGCCGAAAAGCCGAGGCGATCGTGCTTGCGCGCGCGGTAGACTTGAGCGTCGCGCGTGTGCCCGAGAGGCGGACGCGCGGGCCAGCATCACCAGATGGTCGACACCGTTCGGCCGACACCAGACGACTCCGTGAAGGACAGGGATCCGCGTGCCTCGTGGCAAGGTCAAGTTCTACGACGCCGAGAAGGGCTTCGGCTTCGTGCGGGACGACGAGTCCGGCGAGAGCGTGTACGTGCACGCCTCGACGCTGCCCGAGGGAGCCGAGACCCTGCGCCCCGGCACCCGTGTCGAGTTCGACGTCGCCGACGGCCGCCGCGGCCCGCAGGCGCTCTCGCTGCGCCTGCTCGAGGCCGCCCCGTCGGTCAGCCGGGCACGCCGGCCCAAGCCGGATGACATGGCGACCATGGTCGAGGACGTGATCCGTCTGCTGGACGATGCCGGGAACGGACTGCGCAAGGGGCGCTACCCGGACGCCGGGCACTCCCACAAGATCGCGACCGTCCTGCGCGCCGTCGCCGACAACTTCGAGGCCTGAGGACACCCACCGCATGCCGATGACTGCCGATACCGATCCCAGCACCACGCCCGAGAGCGGCTCGACCGCCGCTCCGGAGGAGAAGGCCGCCGCACGCCCCGCAGCGTCGACGCGCCGCCCCCGCACCCGCAGCGCCCGGCCCAAGCTCGACGCCGTCAGCGCCGCGGCCGTCGACCTCGCCCGTGACGCCCTGATCGAGGTCACCGGACCCGGGCAGGTCGGGGAGCACCTGGGCGTCGAGGCCAGCGGGGAGCGCCTGGTCACGCACATCTTCGCGTGCGAGATGCCGGATTATCGCGGCTGGTCGTGGAACGTGGTCCTCGCCCGTGCGCCCCGCGCCAAGCAGGCGACCGTCTGCGAGACCGTGCTGCTCCCGGGTGACGGGGCGCTGCTGGCGCCCGACTGGGAGCCCTGGTCCGAGCGCCTGAAGCCCTCGGACGTGGGCTCCGAGGACCTGCTGCCCTTCGAGGAGACCGACGAGCGCCTCGAGCCGGGCTACGAGCAGACCGACGACGAGGAGGCCGACCGCGTCGCCCAGTGGGAGCTGGGACTGGGGCGCCCGCGCGTGCTCTCGCCGGAGGGACGCGAGGAGGCCGCCGAGCGCTGGGCCCACGGCGAGTTCGGGCCCCGCCAGACCTCGACCCGGCGTCGGCGCGGCACCGTCACGGCGACCTGCTCCTCCTGCGGGTTCCTCACCCTGTTGAACGGATCGCTGCGCACCGAGTTCGGGGTGTGCACGAACGAGTGGTCCGTGGCCGACGGTCACGTGGTCCACATGGAGTACGGCTGCGGCTCGCACTCGGAGACCGGCAAGGAGGACCCCCGCCCGCAGGCCGAGACCGGCGAGGGCGTGGTCGTGGACGAGTTCACGGTCGACCTGGACCGTTCGGCCTCCGGCACGGCGGCGAGCGGGGCGGACGATGCCGGCGGCGCCGACGCGGCCGGCACCGCAGCCCCGGAGGACGCCTCGGACGCCGCTCCGGAGGGCACCGGGCAGCAGGACGACGCCACCCAGCAGGACGACGCCACCCAGCAGGACGAGGCGCCGGCGGGGAGCTGACGCCGCCTGTTCAGCCGGAGCGCACGGCGATCCTGGCCAGCAGCGCCTCGGTCGCCAGCAGCGGCGGGACGTTGCCCGCGATCCGTGCGCGCGCCTGCTGGACGGCGTCCAGCAGGGCGAGGGTGACCTGCGGGTCGCCGCCCTGGGCGGCGTGCATGATCTCCTCGCGCACACCGGGGTTCACCAGGTCCGCCTCCGTGCCCAGCTGCACCACCAGCACGTCGCGCAGCACCGAGTGGGCATCCAGGAGATAGCGGTCCAGGACGTCGCGCACGAGTCGGGTGCGACGACGCTTCGCATCCTCCTCGAGCTGGCGCATCTGACCACGCAGCGACGGCGGGATCTTGCCGTCCTCGATGCCGGCAGAGCGCAGGAAGGCTTCCTTCCGCGCTGCGGCGTCGTCGTCCGCGGACGCGGCCGCCTCGGCGTTCGCACGCTCCACCAGTGATCCGGCGGCGAGCACGGCCTGCCCGCTGCTGCGCAGCCCCAGCAGCGTGCGTGCCGATTCCTCGCGCGCCTCGAGCTCCCCGGGCCGGGTCGCGTACCGCAGCGCGAGACCGATGTGGCCCTGGGCGGCGCGCGCGGCGCGGTCGGCCAGCGCGGGATCCGCGCCATCGCGGCGCACCAGCAGCTCGGCGACCTGCTCGGGCCGCGGGATGGC
Organism: Brachybacterium endophyticum; assembly: GCF_003130585.1. GTDB lineage: Bacteria > Actinomycetota > Actinomycetes > Actinomycetales > Dermabacteraceae > Brachybacterium > Brachybacterium endophyticum. The sequence continues at coordinate 358,989 of NZ_QFKX01000002.1, forward strand.
GAGCGAGACCACGCGGCAGCGGGAGCGGATGGTCGAGGCGAGATCCTCCGCCGAGGGTGCGCACAGCATCCAGACCGTGTGCGGAGGCGGCTCCTCGATCGACTTCAGCAGCACGTTGAAGGTGCCGGCGCTCATGCGGTCGGCGTCCTCGATGATGATCACCCGTTGGGCGCCGGTGGCGGGGGAGCGCTGCGCGGTCATCACCAGCGAGCGCACCTCGTCCTTGGAGATCGAGAGCTTGTCGGTCGCCACGGCCGTGACGTCCGGATGGGTGCCGGAGAGCACCGTGCGACAGGCGTGGCAGCGACCGCATCCCGTCCCCCTCTCGCACTCCAGGGTCGCGGCGAAGGCGCGTGCCGCGGTGGAGCGCCCGGATCCGGGCGGGCCGGTGATCAGCCAGGCCTGCGCGAGGGACCCCTCCGGGGAGGCTGCTCGACGGAACTGGGCGACGGCGGCCTCCTGGCCGACGACGTCCTGCCAGACGGTGCCCGCCGTCCCCGCCGTTTCTGCCGCCCCCGCTGCGTCCACCTCGTCGACCGTGCTCATCGCTCGTCGGCCCCCGGATGGGTGGAGTCGGGCTCGAAGGTCGGGTCCAGCTGCGCGAGGTCCTCGCCGATGGCGGCGAGCACGTCCTGATGGACCTCCTGCGGAGTGCGCGAGGCGTCCACGATCACGAAGCGCTCCGGCTCGGCCTGCGCGAGGTCGAGGAACTCGGTGCGCACGGCGTCGTGGAACTCCCGGCCCTCGCGCTCCAGTCGGTCCAGGGAATGGGCCTCGCGCCTGTCCGAGAGCGCATCGGGCGGCAGGTCCAGCAGGATCGTGCGATGAGGCAGCAGCCCGTCGGTCGCCCAGAGGTTCAGGGCGGCGATCTGGTCCTGCTTGAGGTCGCGTCCCACGCCCTGATAGGCGATGGAGGAGTCGAGGTAGCGGTCGGCGAGCACGAGGCCGCCCCGCGCCAGGTGCGGTCGCACCACGGTCTCGATGTGGTGGGCGCGATCGGCCGCGTACATCAGGGCCTCCGCACGGGGGGTGACGTCGCCGCCGTGCAGCAGAAGACCGCGGATCGAGGTGCCCAGCTCCGTGCCCCCGGGCTCGCGCGTGGTGAGCACGAGATCCTCGGAGACCTCGCGCTCGGTGAGCAGGTGCTCGCGCAGCAGACCGATCTGGGTGGTCTTGCCGGCGGCCTCGCCTCCCTCGAAGGAGATGAAGATGCCGCGCCGCGGCGGACGGGGACTGGGCACGAGCAGGGTGCGCATGCCGATCGACGTGGCGGTCATGGGCGGGGTGCCTCCTGGCGGTCGTCGTCCCCCTGCGGGGTGACCTGGGTGCGCACCGCATCGACGGCGGTCATCACGGACAGGGTGTCCTCCCAGGTCATGAGTGGTGATTGTGTGTCGCCGGCTGCGATCCGGCGTGCCGCCTCGGCGGCTTCGTAGGCGAGGCCGTCGTCGGGCACGACCGGATCGGCGGCGACGGCGCGCCCTCCGTCGTGCAGCTCGACGATCACCTCACCGGGAGCGAGGAACATGTCCGGCAGGTGGATGCGGCCGAGCGTCCCCAGGATCGTCGCATCGTTGGCACCCCGAGCGGCGAGCGTGGTCTCCAGCGAGGCGCGCGCCCGGGGATGCGCGGAGGAGGACGCCAGGACGTGCACGGTCTCGTCGACGCCGGCAGGTGTGAGGGTGCCGCTCGCGGTGACCTCCTGCAGGTCGCCCAGCACCATCTGGGCGAAGCTGAGCGGGTAGATCCCCAGGTCCAACAGGGCGCCGCCGCCCAGCTCCGGGGCGTGCAGGCGATGCGAGGGGTCGAAGGGGAAGTGCTGGCCGTGGCTCGCGCGCAGCGACACGATCTCCCCGATGGTCCCGGCCATGAGGACCTGGCGCACGATGTCGAAGCGGGGCAGGAACCGCGACCACATGGCCTCCATCAGGAACAGGCCGCGCTCTCGCGCGAGCTCGACGAGGTCGCGGGCCTGGGCGGCGTCCATCGTGAAGGCCTTCTCGAGCAGCACCGGGAACCCCGCCTCGAGCACCGCGCGAGCCATCTCGTGGTGGGAGGTGTGGGGAGAGGCGATGTACACCGCGTCGAAGCCCCCGGTCGCGAGCATCCGCGGCAGCGAGTCGTACGCCGCGTCCACGCCGTGGGTGGTCGCGAACTCCTGGGCGCGCTCGGCCGAGCGCGAGGTCACGGCCACCACCCGCGAGGCGGTGGCACGGTGGACGGTCTCGGTGAACTGGGTGGCGATGTGCCCCGGCGAGACCACGGCCCAGCGCACGGCGGGTGCCTGCATCGGGTCCGGGACCGTCGTGGCCGGCAGGTCCGGATCGGGGCTCGGGGTCATGACACCAATCTATCGGGCACGGCCGACGAACGCTCCGGGACGTGGACGCCGCACGGCCGACCGGCCGCGGTGATTCGCAGCGGTCGGCCGCACCGGGGGACGGGCGAGCGGTTACCGACCGTGCAGGTCACGGATAGATTGCGAAATGCCCCGAATGTCGGCTGAGACCCACTGCACACGCGAGCCCGGGGTTACTCTCGCCTCCTGCGGCGACCGACGGAGGTCGCTGCAGGTGGGCGGCGATCGGCCGGCCCCGCAGGTCTCGATGTGGTCGTGGAACGAAGGAGTCCCAGCATGAGCACAAGCACCCATTCCCTCCCTCGCCGTTCGCTGCTCGCGGCGGGCGGGCTCGGCGCGTCGGCGTTGGGTCTCGCAGCCTGCGGAGGGTCCGACGACTCCTCGTCCTCCGGCGGCGGAGGCGGCGCCACGGCGAACTTCGACGAGCGAGGCCCGATCACGTTCGCCACCGGCAAGGACACCAGCGGCGTGCTCAAGGAGTTCCTCGAGCGCTGGAACAAGGACCACGAGGACGAGAAGGTGACCCTGGTCGAGCTGCCCGAGAGCGCCGACGACCAGCGCAGCCAGTTCATCAACAATGCGCAGGCGAAGTCCGACGCCTACTCCGTGCTGGGCCTGGACGTCGTGTGGACCGCGGAGTTCGCGGCCAACCAGTGGGTCGTCGAGCTGCCGAAGGACAAGCTGCCGATCGACGCCATGATCCCGGCGACCGTCGAGACCGCCACCTACTTCGGCAAGCTCTACGCGATGCCGTTCGCGACCAACGGCCAGCTGCTGTTCTCGCGCAAGGACCTGCTGGAGGACGCCGGGGTGAGCGAACCGCCCGCCACCTACGACGAGATGTACCAGATCATCGAGAAGGTGCAGGGCTCGAACGAGGGGATGAACGGCTTCGGCGGCCAGTTCTCCAAGTACGAGGGCCTGACCTGCCAGATCTCCGGTGTCGTGAAGTCCGCCGGAGGCGAGCTGTTCGACAAGGACGGCAAGCCCCATGCCGACAGCAAGGAGGCCGTGGAGGGACTGCAGGTCCTGCGCGACGGCTTCGACAAGAAGTACATCCCCCAGGAGGCGCTGACCTACAAGGAGGAGGAGTCGCGCCAGGCGTTCCAGGACGGCAAGCTCGTCTTCCTGCAGAACTGGCCCTACGTCTACGAGAAGTTCGAGGCCGACGACGGCTCCTCGAAGGTCAACGGCAAGGTCCTCGTGTCCCTGGTCCCCGCCGTCACCGGCGAAGGCACCTCGACGGTCGGCGGACTGAACTACGCGATCAGTGCGTTCGCGAAGAACATGGGGACCGCTCTGGACTTCATCGCGTTCATGGGCGCGCCCGAGCAGCAGAAGGCCTGGTTCGAGCAGACCAGCAACCCGACCGCGTCGAAGGCCGTCTTCGAGGACGCCGATCTGAAGAAGAAGTACCCGTTCCTGGCCACGCTCAAGGACTCGATCGACAAGGGCGCGGTGCGTCCGCAGGTCGTCAAGTACGGCGAGGTCACCCAGGCCATCCAGGAAGCGGCCTACGGATGCCTCTCGGGTGACACCGACGCCAAGGCGGCGATGAGCGACCTGCAGAAGCAGCTGACCGACCTGACCAAGGGGTGAGTGGTGGCCGCACAGCATTCCCGCCGGGTCACGGCGGGCGAGGGCCGCATGGCCTACCTCCTGCTGCTGCCGACCCTGGTGCTGCTCGCACTCGTGGTCGGCTTCCCGCTCGTGCTCTCCGCCTGGCAGTCGCTGACCCAGTCCGGCGGTGACATCGACCCCGCGACAGGGATCATCAAGCAGGGCGACAGCTTCGTCGGCCTGCAGAACTACGCCGACGCGTTCAGCGGTGCGGGTGCCGGTGCCGGGTTCTGGAACGCCTTCTGGAACACGACGCTGTTCACCGTGGTGGGCGTGAGCATCGAGACCGTGCTGGGCGTCTCGATGGCCCTGATCATGGCGCGGGCGATGCGATCGACCGGCATCGTGCGGGCCTCGATCCTGGTGCCCTGGGCGATCCCGACCGTGGTCTCGGCGCTCATGTGGCAGCTGATCTTCGACGCCAACGGCATCTTCAACCGGGTCATCCACTACCAGGTGCTGTGGACCACCGAGGGATGGCAGGCGAAGGCCGCCGTGCTGGTGGCCGACATCTGGAAGACCGCGCCGTACATCGGCCTGCTCACCCTCGCCGGTCTGCAGACGATCGACGACCAGGTCTACGAGGCGGCGACCATGGACGGGGCGAACCGCTGGAGCACGTTCTGGAAGATCACGCTCCCGCTGGTGCGGCCCGTGCTCGTGGTCGCCGTGCTCTTCCGTCTGCTCGACGCGATGCGCATGTTCGACCTTCCCTACGTCCTGCTGGGCAGGCTCGAGTCGGGGCAGACGCTCTCGATGCTGGCCTCCGATGCGGCGAGCAAGACCAACTACGGGCTCGCCTCGGCCTACTCGATGATCCTGTTCGCCTACATCTGCCTGGTCGCCTTCGTGTTCATCCGGGTGCTCGGGGCCGACGTCATCGGCGCGCAGAACAAGCCCGCCAAGCGTGGAGGGCGGTCCGCGCGGGCCGCTCGCAGACTGCGCACCACCACCGAGGGGAGCATGGCATGAGCAGCGCAGCCGCCGGCACGCAGATCCGCTCGCGCACGGGCGAGGTGCTCTCGCCCAAGAAGATCAAGAAAGGACGCGCCGGCTCGATCGTGATCGCGATCGGCATGGCCTTCATCCTCGTCTACTGCCTGCTGCCGTTCTACTGGATGGCCGTCTCCTCCCTGCGCCTACCCAGCGAGGGCCGCTCCACCGAGCTGATCCCCAACCCGATCAGCGTCCAGAACTACGTGGCCGTGTTCGACCCGGACAACCACTTCGGGCGGGCGCTGATCAACTCCCTCGTGGTCGCCGGAGGCACGACGCTGCTGGTGCTCCTGCTGGGGACGTTCGGCGCCTACGCGCTGGCCCGGCTGGACTTCTTCGGCAAGGTGCTGGTGATGTTCATGATCGTCGCCACCTCGATGTTCCCCGTCATCACGCTCGTGGTCCCGCTGCTGAAGCTGTTCAGCGGCGGCTTCGAGTGGTGGCCGGTCAACTGGATCAACAGCTATCAGGCGATGATCCTGCCCACGATGTCCTTCGCGCTGCCGCTGGCGGTGTGGAACCTCAACGCCTTCTTCCGGCAGCTGCCCGTCGAGCTCGAGCAGGCGGCGATGGTGGACGGCACCACGCGCTTCGGGGCGTTCTGGCGGATCATCCTGCCGCTGGCCACCCCGGGTGTGTTCACCACGGCGATCATCACCTTCATCGCGGCGTGGAACGAGTTCCTGATCGCCCTGACGATGGTGAACCAGCCCGCGATGCAGACCGCGAACGTGGCGATCTCGAAGTTCACCGGCTCCTCGCAGTTCGACACCCCGTACGGCACCAAGATGGCCGCCGGGGTGATCGTGACGGTGCCGCTGATCATCCTCGTGCTGATCTTCCAGCGACGGATCATCGGCGGGCTGGCGGCCGGGTCCGTGAAGTAGGTCCGCTGAGGAGATTCGCGAAGCAGCGACTGCCGGGGGTGGGCTCTGAGGGGTCCGCCCCCGGCGACGCTGACGGGGGCGGACGATCGATCACGGCGAGGGGACGCGGTGCGCGCCACGGCCTCACCGTGATGTCGCCACCCTAGGCCTTCCGGGTGAGCAGGGACACACCGGACACGGGGGATTGATCGGTTTCGTTGCGAGGTCGTGACCTCGCGGTCCCGGTCAGCTCTTCTTCGTCGAGGTGGACTTCTTCGACGTCGTGGACTTCTTCGAGGTCGAGCTGCTCTTGCGGGTGGTGCTGCGCCCACCCTTCTTCGCCGGGCCCTTGGCGCGCTTCTCCGCGAGACGCTCGACGGCGACCTCGTGGGTGAGGGCCTCGAGCGAGTCGTCCCGTCGCAGCGTCACGTTGGTGGTGCCGTCGGTGATGTAGGCACCGAAGCGGCCGTCCTTGACCACGATCGGCTTCTCGCTCGTGGGGTCGGTGCCCAGCTCCTTGAGCGGCGGCTTCGCGGCCGCGCGGCCGCGCTGCTTGGGCTGCGCGTAGATGGCCTTCGCCTCGTCGAGGGTGATCGAGAAGATCTGCTCCTCGGTCTCCAGGGAGCGCGAGTCGGTGCCCTTCTTGAGGTAGGGACCGTAGCGCCCGTTCTGGGCGGTGATCTCGGTGCCCTCCTCGTCGGTACCGACCACGCGGGGCAGCGAGAGCAGTTTGAGGGCGTCCTCGATCCCGACGGTGGCCAGGTCCATGGACTGCAGCAGGGACGCGGTGCGCGGCTTCGGTCGCTTGGACTTCGGGGTCTTGTCCTCCGGGTCCTCGGGGAGGACCTCGGTGACGTACGGGCCGTAGCGGCCGTCCTTGACGATGACGTCGTGACCGGTCGCGGGATCCTGACCCAGCACGCGGCCGTCGTCCTTCTGCCGCTCCAGCAGCTCCCGTGCCCGCTCGACGGTGAGCTCGTCGGGCGCGAGGTCGTCGGGCAGGCTCGCACGCTGCGGCGGGGTCTCGCTCTCGCCCGAGCTCGTCGAACCGGCCTCCGCATCGGGATGGGCCCGCTCCACGTAGGCGCCGTAGCGGCCCACGCGCAGGGTGATGCCCTCGCCGATCGGGATCGAGTTGATCTGGCGGGCGTCGATGTCGCCCTGCTGCTCGACCATGGGCTTCAGGCCGATCGGCCCGTCGGTGCCGTCGGAGGTGTAGAAGTCCTGCAGGTACTCGCTGCGCCCGATGTCGCCGCGGGCCATGCGGTCGAGCTGCTCCTCCATCTGGGCGGTGAAGTCGTAGTCGATGAACGGCCCGAAGTGCTCCTCGAGCAGCTTGACGACCGCGAACGCGGTCCACGAGGGCACCAGCGCGCTGCCGCGCCGCAGCACGTAGCCGCGGTCCTGGATGGTGGTGACCGTGGAGGCATAGGTCGAGGGGCGACCGATGCCGCGCTCCTCGAGCGCGCGCACCAGCGAGGCCTCGGTGTACCGGGGCGGCGGGGTGGTGGTGTGGCCGTCGGGCACGAGCTCCTGGACGTCGAGCTCGTCGCCCTCGCTCATCTGCGGCAGACGCTTGTCGTTCTCGTCCTGGTCGCCGTAGCGGGAGGCGTCCCGGCCCTCCTCGTAGGCGGCCATGAAGCCGCGGAAGGTGATCACGGTGCCCGAGGCGCGGAAGGTCGCGGCGCGACCGCCCTGCTCGAGGGCGAGCTCGACCGAGCTCGTGGTGCCCTTGGCGTCGGCCATCTGCGAGGCGACGGTGCGCTTCCAGATCAGCTCGTAGAGGCGGAAGTCGTCGCCCGAGAGCTGGCCCGCGACCTGGGCGGGGGTGCGGAAGCGGTCGCCCGCGGGGCGGATCGCCTCGTGCGCCTCCTGGGCGTTCTGCGACTTGGTCTGGTAGTGCCGGGGCTTGTCGGGCACGTACTGCGAGCCGTAGAGCTCGGCGGCCTGCGCACGCGAGGCGCTGATCGCCTCGCTCGAGAGCGCGACCGAGTCCGTACGCATGTAGGTGATGTAGCCGTTCTCGTACAGACCCTGGGCCACGCGCATGGTCTGACGGGCGCCCAGGCGCAGCTTGCGCGAGGCCTCCTGCTGCAGGGAGGAGGTCGTGAACGGGGCGGCGGGGCGCCGCGTGTAGGGCTTGGACTCGAGGCTCGCGACCCGTGCCTTCGCGCCCTCCAGGGCCGTGACCAGAGCGGTCGCGGACTCCTCGGTGAGCACGGTGGCCGAGGCGGCCTTCTTCTTCAGCGTGCCGTCGTCGGCGAAGTCCGATCCGGTCGCGACCCGCGAGCCGTCGACCGTGGAGATGCGAGCGGTGAATGCCGCGTCCTCGCCCGAGAAGGTGCCGGTGACGTCCCAGTAGTCCGAGGGCACGAAGGCCATCCGCTCGCGTTCGCGCTCGACGACCAGGCGGGTGGCCACGGACTGCACGCGGCCGGCGGAGAGGGAGGGGCGGATCTTGCGCCACAGCACGGGGGAGAGCTCGAAGCCGACCAGACGGTCCAGGATGCGCCGGGTCTCCTGCGCATCGACCAGATGGTCGTCGATCTCGCGGGTGTTCGTCAGCGCCGCCTGGATCGCGTCGCGCGTGATCTCGTGGAAGACCATCCGGTGCACCGGGAGGGACTTCTTGGGCTTGAGCGTCTCCAGCAGGTGCCAGGCGATCGCCTCGCCCTCACGGTCCTCATCGGTCGCGAGGTAGAGGGTGTCGGCATCCTTCAGCTGCTTCTTCAGCTCGGCGACGGTCTTCTTCTTGTCCGGGCTGACCACGTAGTAGGGGTCGAAGCCGTTCTCGACATCCACCCCGAACTTGCCGTAGGGCCCCTTCTTCATGTCCGTGGGCAGATCCCGGGGCACGGGGATGTCACGGATATGTCCGACGGACGCCTCGACGACGTAGTCGTCCCCGAGGTACCGGGCGATCGTCCGTGCCTTGGCAGGGGACTCCACGATCACGAGATGGCGCGAGCCGGGCACTTGTACCGTCCTTCCGGGGGTTCTGGTGGACCCCGGTTCGCAGTCGGGGATCCATGGGCGGGGCCTGGGTGGCTCCGGCGTGCTCACCGTACACGCTCCGTCGGAACGTGCACGGGGACTCTCGTCCCGGCTCACACGAGCGAGGGGCGGGCGTCTCGGCGGGTGGTGGACGCTGCGGCCTCAGGCCACCTCGCGGAGGGGCCGGCGGCGCTGGTCCGGGACACGGAGCCCGAGCGCGGCGGCGGTGAGGATGCCGACGCAGCCGGGGATCACGAGCACCGTGGCGAGGTAGGAGCGCGCCTGGTGGCCGGTGTCGGTGAGGTCGAGCGGGGTGGGGACGGTGGCCAGCACCACCATCCCGCCGGCGATCGCGATCGCCCCGAGCACGGCGAGCGTGCCCGCGACCCCGTGCCCGGAGCCCACGTCCCGGGGATCGGCGAGGCCCTCGGCCGTGCGCGGGGTGCGGATCAGCGCGAACACCGCATCGATCGCGAGCAGCAGGAAGGTCCAGGCCCCGGTGACGAGCAGGGCGCCCAGGACGTCGCTGGGACGGTGCCAGCCACCGGCGATGGTGCCGACCCCGGCGGCCGCCACCCACGCCGTGCCCAGCACGGTGACCAGCCCGCGGATCCGGGCCGGGCACACCAGGATCAGGGCGAGGGCGACGGAGATCGCCAGCGCCGTGTGGCCGGAGGGGAAGGAGTTCGGCGTGACGTCGATGTCCTTGGCCAGCGCCGTACGGGTGACGACGACGTCCTTGACCACCTGCACCGTGATGTTCGCCCCGGCGACGATCACCAGGATCTGCAGCAGCAGGGACGGTCGACGACGCGCGAGGGCGAAGATCGCGGCGAGGGCGAGCAGGATCAGCACCACGGGGACCGTCACCGTGTTCAGCACGGGGAAGACGGCATCGGCGATCGGGCTGGTGTCGTTCTGGGCGGCCGAGAGGATGAGCTGGTCCAGACGCTGCCCGCGGGCGGAGCCGACGGCGGCGCGGGCCAGCATCACCGCGAGGGCCGTGCAGGCGATCGCGCCCAGCAGGCCCACCAGCAGCCGCGGGATCAGGCCGCGTCGGCGGTGCGTGGGCGGGAGCGCACCCGGCCCGACCTCGGGATCCAGCCGCGTGGAGCCGCGGTCGTCCTCCGCGTCGGGCGCCCGGTGCTCGGACCGCTGCTCGTGGTGGCGCGGGTCGTCGGGCTCTCGGGGGCCCCGGACGCCGTCGGGCTCCTGGGGTCCCCGGGGCTCCCAGTGGTCCATGGGGTCCCGGGGGTCTCGGGGCTCTCGGGGCGTCTCGAACTCGGTGTTCACAGCGTCACCATCCCGGTGCGGATCAGCTCGCGCATTGTCGGGAGCAGTCGTTCGCGGGCCGACGGCTCGTCCTCGTCGGTGAGAGCGCAGACGGCACCGATGATCTGGCCGAGCGTCAGCGTCCCCTCCAGCGCGCCGACCACGCCGGCCGTCAGCTGGTCCGCGCGCTGGACACGGGCGAAGCCGGCGCCCTGCACGAGCTCGATGAGCATCGGGTCGTACTCGCCGGGGGTGAGGAAGCGGCGCTCGACGAGGTCCTCTGCGCGCACCGGCCGCGAGTCCAGCAGCTCCTGGTCGCTCAGGCGCGCGAGGCGGTCGATCGCCACGAGGCTCGCCCCCAGGTGCTCGCCGAGGGTGCCGCTGCCGCGTCCCCTGGCGTCCTCGCAGATCACCTCGGCGTCCTCGGGGCGTGCGGACTCCGGGCGGTGCAGGAGGATGTAGCCGAAGCCGATCGCGGCGGTCCCGCGGGCGGCGAAGTCGTCCAGCCAGGCCTCCTGGAGGGTGTCCCAGGCGGCGTCGCGCACGGTGACACCGCCGTCGCGCGCCCAGGTCTCGGCGTACTGCGCGCAGTCCTCGCTCTCCCTCTGGATCACCCAGGCATCGAGGCCCGCTTCGCGGACAGGTGCGAGCCAGGCCTGCGGATGCGCCTGCCAGTCGGGGTCGGGACCCTCGGCGATCTCCCAGTTCGAGAGCATGACGGCGCGACCTCCCGGTGCCACGTGCTCGGGCAGGGCCGCGAGCAGCTCGGCGGTCAGCACGTCACCGGCGCGACCTCCGTCGCGATAGGTCCAGGTCGCGAACCCGTCGCCGCGCGGCGTGATCACGAAGGGCGGGTTGCTCACCACCAGGTCGAAGACCTCGCCGGCGACCGGCTCGAGCAGGGAGCCCTGGCGCAGGTCCAGGTCGATCCCGTTCAGCGCCGCGTTGAAGGCCGCGAAGGCCAACGCGCGTTCGGAGAGGTCGGTGGCGACCACCTCACGGGCATGGCGGGAGGCGTGCATCGCCTGGATCCCGCCCCCGCAGCCCACGTCCAGGACGCGCCCGACGGCCTCCCGCGGCGTGATCCGCGCGAGCGTCAGGGAGGCACCGCCCACACCGAGCACATGATCGGGGACGAGCGGCTGCCCGGTCGCCAGCTCGGAGAGGTCGGAGGCGATCCACCAGCGCACCTCGCCGGCGTCGTCGGAAGCGGTGTAGGTCGAGAGGTCCAGGCACGCACGCATGGTCGTGGCGTCGGCGTCGACGGCGGCGAGCAGCCCGAGGTCGATCGCTCCGTCGATGCCGAGTGAGGGCAGTGCGCGCGAGACCTGCTCACGGGGGAGCACGGCGCCGAGGGTGAACAGCGAGAGCAGGGTCGCCGTGGGGCCGTCGTCCCCGGCGAGCACCCGGCGCGCCGGGATCGGGTTCTCGCGCGAGAGCGCCTCGCTCGCGAGCTCGCCCAGCAGCTCGCCGACCGCGTCGGTCGTATACGGAGCGGACTCCAGATCGCTGCGCAGAGCGCTGAGCAGGGCCTCGTCCGTGTGCGGGGGCGCGGGAGCGAGCGACGCGGGAGCGGTGTCCGAGGGCATGGCTACGATTGTGCCCCAGCCGCCCGGACGTCAGCGGGACGTCCCCTGGACGCCGCCCGGCGACAGGACCGGGGGAGAGGAGAGCGGGTGCGCACAGGCCGTGCCGACGAGCTGCTGCGGGAACTCAGCGCTCCCCTGCAGCGACGCACCTGCCTCACCCACGTCGAGCACGTGCCTGCGAGGCCGGGCCGCACCGGGGCCTTCCCGGAGTGGACGGATCCCCGGCTGATCGAGCACCTCGCCGCCGGCGGCATCACGGCGCCCTGGACCCATCAGGAGCAGGCGGCCAGGCTCGCGCACGACGGGTCGCACGTCGTGCTCTCGACGGCGACGGCCTCCGGGAAGTCGCTGGCCTACCTGCTGCCCTCGCTGAGCGCGATCGGCGCGCGGGAGCTCGATGCGACCGCGCCCCGGGCGACGGCGCTGTATCTCGCTCCCACCAAGGCGCTGGCCGCCGACCAGCTGACGAACATCACGGGCCTGGCCGACGGAGCGGGTCTGCGCGCGGCCCGGGTCGCTGTCTACGACGGCGACACCCCCACCGAGCAGCGCCGGTGGATCCGCCGCCACGGGAGCTTCGTGCTCACCAACCCCGACATGCTGCACTTCGGGATCCTGCCCGGGCACGAGCAGTGGGCCGGGTTCTTCCGCGCCCTGCGGTACGTGATCGTCGACGAGTGCCACAGCTACCGCGGAGTCTTCGGCAGCCACGTGTCGATGGTGATGCGGCGACTGCGACGGGTCGCGGCGGCCTACCGCAGCTCGCCGACCTTCGTCCTCGCCTCGGCGACCACCGCGAATCCGGAGCTCTCGGCCTCACGCCTGGTCGGCCAGGACGTCACCGCCGTCACCGAGGACGGCTCCCCGCGCGGCGGCGTCACCTTCGGCCTGTGGGAGCCCGGCACGAAGTCCGTGGTCGACGGCCGTGCTCCCCGGGAGGGCGGCGTCGCCGCCGAGCCGGCGAGCAGCCCCCGGGCGGAGTCCGCGGGCGATCATCCCGAGGACGCTGCGAGCGGTCGCAGCGAGGAGCCGCTGCGGCGCTCGGCCACCAGCGAGGCGGGCGCCCTGCTCGCCGATCTCGTGCACCGCGACGTCCAGACCCTCGTCTTCGCGCGCTCGCGACGCGGGGCGGAGCTGGTCTCCACGGGTGCCCAGCGTCTGCTCGGCCAGGAGGCCGAGCAGACCATGGACGGCGCGCTCGCCGACCGGGCCGGACGCATCGCGGCCTATCGCGGCGGCTACCTCGCCCAGGAGCGTCGCGACCTCGAGGACGCCCTGCGCAGCGGCAAGCTGCGGGCTCTGGCCTCGACGAACGCGCTCGAGCTGGGCATCGACATCTCGGGGCTGGACGCGGTGCTGATCGCCGGCTGGCCGGGGACCCGGGCCTCCCTGTGGCAGCAGGCCGGACGGGCAGGCCGCAGCCAGGAGGGTGATGCGCTCGCCCTGTTCATCGCCCGTGAGGACCCCTTGGACACCTACGTCGTCCACCACCCCCGCTCGGTCTTCGGGCAGGAGGTCGAGGCGGCCGTGTTCGACCCCCACAACCCCTATGTGATGACGCCGCACCTGTGCGCCGCGGCGGCCGAGCTGCCGCTGCGCGACGGGGAGGAGGAGATCTTCGGGCCCAGCGCCCACGAGCTCCTGGACACCCTCGTGGCTCGCGGCGTGCTGCGACGCCGGCCGACGGGCTGGTACTGGACGATGACCGAGAGCGCTCACGCCCTCACGGACCTGCGCGGCAGCGGAGGAGAGCCGGTGCGGATCGTGGAGGGGTCCAGCGGCGCCCTGCTGGGCACTGTCGACGCGGGCAGCGCCCACACCCAGGTCCACGACGGCGCGGTCTACCTGCACCAGGGAAGGACCTTCGTGGTCGACCACCTGGACGTCGAGCGGGCGGTCGCGCTCGTGCACCGCGAGGATCCCCTGCATTCCACGCACCCGCAGTCCACCTCGACGATCCGCATCCGCGCCACCGAGCGCGAGGAGGAGTGGAAGGACGGGGTGCGCCTGTGCTTCGGGACCGTGGACGTGACCGACCAGGTGACCGGGTACCAGGTGCGCGACGTCTACACCCAGGCGGTCCTCGGCCAGCATCCGCTGGATCTCCCGCCGCGCACGCTGACCACGCGGGCGGTGTGGTTCGTCCTGCCGGAGGAGCTCACCGAGCGTGAGGACATCCCCGGCGAGCTCCTGCCCGGCGCGCTGCACGCGGCCGAGCACGCCGCGATCTCGATGCTGCCGTTGCTGGCCACGTGCGATCGCTGGGACATCGGTGGGGTGTCTACCGCCCGTCACGAGGACACCGGCGAGCCGACGATCTTCGTGTACGACGGCGCGCCCGGCGGCGCCGGGTTCGCCCAGCGCGGCGCGGAGGACGCCGGCGCCTGGATCCGGGCCACGGCCGACATGATCGGCGAGTGCGACTGCGAGGCGGGCTGCCCCGCCTGCGTGGTCTCCCCGAAGTGCGGCAACGGCAACGAGCCGCTGTCGAAGTCGGGGGCGCTCGCCGTGCTCGGACTGCTCGAGGGCGCCGGGCCGCCGCGGGCCCGCGAGGTCTGATCCGGCAGGATCCCCGCAGGGGTGCTCACCTCGACGATCGCGTCCTCGCCCTCGATGCGGCACGAGGTCATCCGGGCCCGGTTGCGGGAGACGGCCTCCGCGGCGACCTGGCACGGCGACGACCCGCCGACCGCGAGGGAGTCCGCCCCGGCGAGCGCCCCCAGGTCCGCGGCGGTGTCCGCACGCGAGGAGGCGAGCAGTCCCTGACCGATCAGGATCACCGCCGCGAGGACCGCGGTCATGGCTCCGGTGTAGGCCAGCACGCTGGCCGGCGCGGACCCCTCCTCGCCGAATGATCGACGAAGCCCTCGCCCTCGCCTCATGGCGACTGCCCGCCGGCGTCGTCCCCCACCAGGTGCGGCTCGCGGCGAGCCGAGGCGCTGCCCGTGAGCTGCCAGTGGCCGCCCGCGAGCGGGCCCGAGTCCACCTGCGGGGCGCGCGTGACCGTGACCTCCACCCATGCTCCGTCGCTGTGGAAGCTCACCTGCGCGTCCTCACCCGCGATCCGCTGCGCGGTCCGGGTGGCCTCCCCTTCGCTCTGCCCTCGGGCCATCTCCCGTGCGGCGCCTCGCGCGGCGGACTGCAGACCCACCTCGGTGCCGATCCCGATCCCCGCCACCAGGATCACCAGCACCATCGCGACGATCACCGGCAGCACGACGGCCGCCTCCGCCGTGACGGATCCCCGCGTGCAGGACAGTCCCGGGCAGGGCAGTCCTCGGCGGGCGCCCCGTGGGGACGTGCGTCGGCCCGGGCGCGGGGCGCCCCGATCGACCCGGGAAGGGGCCGGTCGGGACGCTCCGTCCACAGCGGGGGAGCGGTCGGTCACTGACCCAGCGAGAGCGCGCTGGTGATGATGTTCATCAGCAGGTCCCGCACCTCGCCGGACTTCAGCAGCACCACCAGCACGGCGGCGAAGCCGCAGGCGGCGAGCACCGTGATGGCGTACTCCGCGGTGGACGCCCCGGTCTCGTCCCGCAGTGCCGCCCCGAGGGTGCGGCGCGTGGGCCCGAGGGCGTGAGGGGTCGTGGTCGTGTCGGTCATGGTGTCTCCTTCGTGGGGTGCCCGCGGACGCGAGCGGATGGAGCGTCGCCGGCCGGCGACGCGGACCGGGGATGCCCGGTGGTCGAGGGGTGCCGGGCGTGGTCAGGTCCCGGCGGGGATCCAGGTCTGGACGCCGAGGGAGCCGCCCAGCAGCGAGGCGACGGTGGGGATGATGCCCAGCAGCACGAACGCGGGCAGGAGGGTGGTCCCGGTGGGCAGCACCAGACGCACCGCGAGACGTGCCGCGGCGGCCTCGGCCTCGCGCGCCCGATCACGCCGCGCGTCCTGTGCCGCTCCGGAGAGCACCCGTGTGAGGTCCGCGCCCGAGCGTTCGGCCAGCAGCGCGGACTGGCCGAGCACCGCGAGCGAGGGATCCAGGTGGGCGGCCGCGAGAGTGGCGGGCACACCGGAGGCGAGGGACTGTGCGAAGCGGTCGAGATCGCGGGCCGCGCCGTGGGAATCCCGGTCCTCGGAGAGCGCGTGGGCGACCACCTCGCAGGCCCCGGCGAGCGGCAGCCCGGAGGTCATGGCGCCGGCGACCAGATCCAGCAGCACCGAGGGGTCCACCGCGGTGCTCACCCGGCCTTCCGCGGTCCGCATCAGCGAACGCATCCACCACCAGCCGCCCAGCGTCAGCGCACCGCCCGTGACCAGGAGGACCCTCCCCGCGCCGGTCCCGACGAGCGTGCGCAGGGGATCAGCGCCCAGCAGTGCACCGAGCGCCACTCCCGCGAGCGGCAGACCCAGCAGGATCCTGCCGGTCGCGCGGGGACCGGCGAAGGCGCTGCGACGCGCGGCCGCGGCATCGTGCAGCCCCCGGAGAGCGCCGGCCAGGCCGTCGAGCAGAGCGGCCATCGGGGCACCACTGCGCTCGCAGACCTCCAGTGCGGCGCCCAGGGAGCGGATCTCCGCGGAATGGGCGAGAGAACGGCGGCCCGCTCGTCGCGGGTCGGCTCCCGCGCTCACCCGCTGGGCGAGGTCCGAGAGATCGCCGGGCGGCAGCGACTCGCCGACGATCCGCCAGGCCTGGCGGATCGGGGACCCGCTCGAGAACACGACGGCGAGGCGTTCGACCATCCGCGCGACGTCGAGGGTGCTGGCACGCGAACGCGGCCGGACGAGGAGCGCGGTGGTGCCCGGCGGAAGGGTCCTCGCCGGCCCTCGGCCCCAGGCGACGAGCAGGGCCAGAGGGATGACGAGCAGTGCGGGGACGAGTGTCATCGTGCGCCCGCCCCGGCGGCGTGGCGTCCACGCGCCCGTGCGGGACCTCCGACGGCGCCCTCGAGGATCCCTGGATCCAGATGGAGGCGCACGGCCAGGCGTTCCCACCCCGGCCCGGCAGCGGGCTCCTCGTCACGGAGGTCGAGGGCCGAGACCGCTCGCAGTCCGCCGTCGGCCCCGCGCTCGAGGACGGCGACCTCGACGACACGGCGCCGCCCGCCGGGTCGCCCGAGGTGCACGATCACCTCCAGGGCGCTCGCCGCCTGGGCCGCGAGCGCTTGTCGGTCCAGCCCTCCGAGGGCCCCGAGTGCCTCGAGACGGGCGGGAACGTCCAGCGCCGTGTTCGCGTGCAGGGTCCCGCACCCGCCCTCATGTCCGGTGTTCAGGGCCTGCAGCAGCTCACGCACCTCGCCGCCGCGGCACTCGCCGAGCACCACGCGGTCCGGCCTCATCCGCAGGCTCTGCCGCACCAGGTCGATCAGGCCCACGCCGCCGCTGCCCTCGCTGTTGGCATGGCGGGACTGCAGGTGGACGACGTGCGGATGATCGATGCGCAGCTCCTGGGCGTCCTCGATCACGACGATCCGTTCCTGCGCGTCGGTGAGGGAAAGCAGCGCCCCGAGCAGCGTGGTCTTCCCGCTGCCCGTGCCGCCGGTGACCACGAAGGCGGCCCGGGCCGTGACGAGGGCACGCAGGATCGCCGGTGCGGGGCCCGGGAGGGCGCCCGCGGCCTCGAGGTCCGCGAGCGAGAGGGCTCGCCGGGCGGGCAGGCGCAGCGAGATCAGTGCGCCGCCGGTCGACAGCGGCGGCAGCACGCCGTGGAAACGGATCCCTCCGGGCAGGCGCGCGTCGGCACAGGGCGCCGCGTCGTCGAGGCGGCGCCCTCCCAGGGTCGCCAGTCGCACCGCGAGCTCCCGCGCCTCGCGCGGATCGATCCGCACCTCGCTGCGATGCAGCCCCTCCGGGTCGTCGACCCAGATGGTCCCGTCACCGTTGACCAGCACATCGGTGACGTCGGCGCCGAGCAGCCCCTGCAGTGGGCCGAGCCCGGCGACGTGATCCCGCACCCGTGCCGTCACCTCGAGCATCGCAGCGGCCCCCAGCACCCGGCCCTCCGAGCGCAGGGCGCGGGAGACCCGGGCGACGTCCACCGGGCCGGGGTCGGCGGCGAGATCCTCCCGCACCCGCTCGACGATGCCCTCGACAGCCGCGGCCGGGGCGCTCATCGCTCCTGCTCCCAGGCCTCGACGATGCGACGGGAGAGGGCATCGGCCCCGCCCCGTCGCACGTCCAGCAGCGGGACGAGGGCGCGCGAGGAGTCCTTGAAGCGCCCCGCGACCGGGACGTGCAGGACCTCGCGCACATCGGCCGGACCGACCGGCCCGCGACCGCGCAGCACGGCCTCGTCGGTCCCGGTCGGCAGGTGCCACGCGGCGACGCGCCGGGAGGCGGCGCGCAGGGCGTGATCGCTGGCCGGGACCACCACGAACAGCCGGTCCAGGTGCGGCACGGCGGTGCCCACCAGATCGGGCGCGAGGTCCACCACCACCTGGGCGGTGAGGGTGTCGAGCGCCGCCAGCACATGGTCCAGCTGCACACCGCTCGGTGCGGGCTCCTCCCGGGCCACCAGCAGGTGCACGTCGTCGACCTCGGGGAGCCCGTCGACCAGGGCGTCGCCGTCGGCCGCATCGATCCCGGCGAGATCCTCCCAGCAGGCCCCCTGCAGCTCGGGGGCCTCGACCAGCGCGTCCAGGCCCCGCCGAGGGGATCGGCGTCGATGAGCACGCTGTCCATCCCGCTGCGGGCCGCTGCCCCGGCCAGCCGTGCCGCGAAGCTCGAGGCCCCCGCCCCACCGCAGCCTCCAACCACCCCGATGACCTGGGCCCGCTCGCGCGGTCGCAGCGCCGTCCCGAGCAGCGCCAGCAGGCGCGCGGATTCCTCGGGCAGACGCACGACGCCGGCTGCCTCGTGCTCGAGGGCGCTGCGCCACACGGGCTCGGAGACCGCCTTGTCGGTGACCACCAGGGGGCGGGATCGGGCGGAGCGCGAGACCGTGGCGCCGAGCAGGGCGGCCGGCGTCCACAGGTGCAGCAGGCAGCTCTGGCGGTCCTCGGCATCGAGCTGCCCGGCGTCGCACAGCAGCGCTCCTGCCGCGGCGACGTGGTCCTCGACGAGGGCCCGCAGAGGGCGCCCGGTGTCACCCGTGGTCCGCTCCTCGCCGTCGGCCGCATCCGAGGGAGCCGGATGGGGGGCGTCGTGCCAGGCGATCAGCGGCACCCGCGGCGGCGGGGCCGAGAGGCCTGCAGCCGCCGCCGGCCGCAGCACCGCCCCCTCGCAGGGGCGCGGGAGACGGCATCCGCGGGCGGGACGTCGACGGGGAAGCGGACGGGGGAGCGGGGAGCGCGGCGATCCAGGAGGCTGGTCATGCCCCCAGGGTCGGGCGCCCGCGGCGCGCCGTCAGCCCCGGACCCCCGATGGGGGACAAGCCCCGGTTGTGGAGGACCGGGGTCGCCGGAGCGGGGCGGCGGGGCCGGGCGCTCAGAACTCCAGGTCGACCACCACGGGCGCATGGTCGGAGGCGCCCTTGCCCTTGCGCTCCTCACGATCGATGAAGGAGGCGCGATAGGCGTTCTGCACCGCGGGCGAGCCGAGGGCGAAGTCGATGCGCATGCCCTCCTTCTTGGGGAAGCGCAGCTGCTGGTAGTCCCAGTAGGTGTAGACCTGGGGCCCCGGGTGGTCGGGGCGCACCAGGTCGGCGTAGCCCTCGTCGACCACGGCACGGAAGGCCGCGCGCTCGGGCTCGGTGACGTGGGTCTTCCCCTCGAAGAACTCCATCGACCACACGTCCTCGTCCTCCGGCGCGACGTTGAAGTCGCCGGTCAGCAGTACCGGCGCCTGGGCGTCGGCGGCCAGCTCACGGGCGCCCTCCGCGCGCAGCGCCTCGAGCCAGCGCAGCTTGTAACCGTAGTGCGGATGGTCGATCTCGCGGCCGTTGGGGATGTACAGCGACCACAGGCGCAGCCCGGGCGAGGTCCCCTCGGCCCCGCCCACCAGGGCGCCCAGCGCGCGGGCCTCGACGACACCGTCCTCCTCCTCGGGCCATGTCGGCACGTCGGGCAGCTGGGTGTGCACGTCGCTCAGCCCGATCCGGGAGGCGATCGCGACGCCGTTCCACTGGTTCAGGCCGTGCGCCGCGACCTCGTAGCCGGCCGCCTCGAGGCCTGAGAGGTCCAGCTGCTCGGGCTTCGCCTTGATCTCCTGCAGGGCGATCACGTCGATCTCGTGGCGCTCCAGGAGCGCCAGCAGGCGGTCCGTCCGGGCTCGCAGCGAGTTGATGTTCCAGGTCGCGATGCGCATGCCCGGCAGTCTATGCGTGCACCGAAGTGTCGTGCCGTGCGGGACCGGGGCCGAGGGGACCGACCTCCGGGGCGTCGTGCAATCCGCTCCGCGGAGGCGCACAGTGGAGGCATGGACGCGACAGTGGAGACGAGCCTGGAGAACCTGTGGTCGTGGCAGGAGGACTTCTACAAGGAGTCCCACCGCCATCCCGAGCTGAGCATGCAGGAGGAGCAGACCGCCTCCCGCATCGAGAAGGAGCTCGAGGGCCTGGGTCTGGCATCCCGCCGCTTCGGCGGCACGGGTGTGGTCAGCGTGATCGAGAACGGGGAGGGCCCCGTGGTCCTGGCGCGGGCGGACATCGACGCCCTGCCGGTGACCGAGGACCCGGTGGCCGACTACCGCTCGCAGGCCGACGGCGTCATGCACGCGTGCGGCCACGATTTCCATTTCTCCGCGCTGCTGGGAGCCGTGCGCGCCCTCGTCGAGGCGAAGCAGGCCTGGAGCGGCACCTACATCGCCCTGTTCCAGCCCGGGGAGGAGGCCGCCGACGGCGCCCGGTCGATGCTGCGCGACGGACTCGCCGACGCCGTGCCGAGGCCCGACGTGGCACTCGGCCAGCACGTGATGCCGGGGATCGCCGGGCAGCTGGGGGTGCTCGGCGGGCCGATCCTCTCCCAGGGCGACTCGGTGCACATCACCCTGCACGGTCGCGGCGCCCACGGGTCGATGCCGCACAACGCGGTGGATCCCGTCGTGCTCGCCGCCGACATCGTCGTGCGCCTCCAGCAGATCGTGTCCCGCGAGATCCAGCCCGGCACCTTCTCCGTCCTCACGGTCGGCTCGCTGGTCGCGGGCACGAAGTCGAACATCATCCCCTCCACGGCGGAGCTGCGCGTCAATCTGCGCCACTACGACACCGACGTGCGCGACCACGTGATCGGCTCCCTCGAGCGCATCGTGCGCGCCGAGTGCGAGGCCGCCGGCTGCCCCCGGCAGCCCGAGTTCGAGTACTACGACCAGTACCCGCTCACCGACAACGACGCGGAGCAGGCCGAACGCATCCGCGGCGCCTTCGAGGAGGCCTTCGAGGACGGCCAGGTCGTCACCCCGCCGCGGCAGACCGCGAGCGAGGACTTCTCGAACATCCCCGACGCCTTCGGGGCGCCCTACGTGTACTGGATCGTCGGCGGCACGGACCCCGGGACCTATCGCGCGGCGGTCGAGAACGGCACCGTCGCACAGGACGTCCCCGCCAACCACCAGAGCGGCTTCGTGCCCGAGCTGCACCCGACCCTCGAGGTCATGACCCGCGCACAGGTCGTGGCGGCACTGGCCTACCTGGGATCGCGCCCCTGAGCCGTCCCGCGGATTACCATCTGACCATGGCACGCGCACTGGTCACCGGCTCCACGGCGGGACTCGGCCTCGAGTTCGCCTGGCAGCTCGCCGGGACCGGGCACGACCTGGTGCTGGTCTCCCGCGACGAGCGACGTCTGCGGGCGGTGGCCGAGCAGATCCGGCACGTCCACGACGTCGACATCGAGGTCCTCAGGGCGGACCTCTCGGTGCGCGAGGACCTCGACCACGTCGCCACGAAGCTGACGGACCCGGTGGCACCGATCTCACTGCTGGTCAACAACGCCGGCTACGGGCTGCGCGGCCGATTCCTCGAAGTCGGCGTCGCGGACCACGAGAAGCAGATGGACACCCTGATCCGAGCCGTGCTCGTGCTCTCCCACGCGGCGGCCCGGGTGATGGTGCAACGGCGCTGCGGAGCCATCATCAACGTCAGCTCCCTGGCCGGGTACACCGCCGCGGGGCCCTACGCCGCCTCCAAGAGCTGGGTCACCGTGTTCACCGAGTCCCTGGCCACGGAGCTCCGGGGCACGGGCGTCACGGCGACCGCCCTGCTGCCCGGCTTCGTCGCCACCGAGTTCCATCAGCGCGCCGCCATCAACGTCGAGGGCCTGCCGCGGGTGACGTGGCTGAAGGCGCCGTTCGTCGTCGAGCAGGCACTGCGCGACGCCGCCAAGGGGCACGTGCTCTCGATCCCCTCGGTGAAGTACCGGGCCGCCGGCGAGGTCTCGCGCCTGGCCCCGCGGCGTCTGGTGCGGAAGCTGACCTCGGCCAGCTGGGAGGCCGAGCTCGGGCAGCGGGCCCTGCGCCGCTCGCGCCGCCGCGCTTCCCGCCGCAAGCTCCACGCGCCGTGGCAGCGCGAGGACCAGTGAGCCGTCTACCCTGGTCGCATGGCTGAGAACTCGACCTCCGACGCGCGCGCCCGCCTCCTCCAGCTCATCGACGAGATCGCCGTCGTGCGGGGGAAGGTGACGCTCTCCTCCGGCAAGGAGGCCGACTACTACGTCGACCTGCGCCGCGTCACCCTGCACCACGAGGCCGCACCGCTGGTCGGCCGCGTCATGCTGGACCTGCTGAGCCAGGAGGGACTGCTCGCCGGGGCCGACGCCGTCAGCGCCGTGGGCGGTCTGACGCTCGGTGCCGATCCCGTCGCGAGCGCCGTCCTGCACACGGCGGCGCACGACGGCGCGGCCGCGGGTGCCCACCCGTGGGCCGACTGGGCCGCCGAGGAGGGCGCCGTGCGTCCCCCGCAGCTGGACGCCTTCGTGGTGCGCAAGGCCAACAAGGCCCACGGTCTGCAGCGACGCATCGAAGGGCCGGACATCGCGGGGCGTGACGTGATCGCCGTCGAGGACACCTCCACGACCGGTGGCAGCGTGCTCACCGCCTGCGAGGCCATCGAGGAGGCGGGAGCGCGGATCCGCGCCGTCGCCGTGATCATGGACCGGGGGACCGGCGCCCGCGAGAAGATCGAGGCCGCCGGGTATCGCTACCTGCACGCCTACTCGGTCGACGAGCTGTCGGTCTGAGCGCCGGAGCGGCCCGGGCTCACAGGTCCGAGGTCGAGAACGTGTCGCAGGCACCGGGGTCCCCGGACTCGTAGCCGGTCGTGAACCACTTCTGACGTGAGGCCGAGGAGCCGTGGGTCCAGCTCTCGGGGTTCACCTGCCCGCCGGAGACATCGCCCTGGATGTGGTCGTCACCCACCGCGCTCGCCGCGGAGAGACCGTCGGCGATGTCCTTCTCGCCGAGGGGCTGCAGGAACGACTGTCCCTTCGAGTCCTTCGAACCGGCGGCGTGATGCGCCCACACGCCCGCGTAGCAGTCGGCCTGCAGCTCCAGGCGCACCCCCGTCGCTGTCGGGGCCGGTCTGCGAGCGGTCGATGCGATCCATCGTGCCCTGCAGGTTCTGGATGTGGTGGCCGTACTCGTGGGCGACCACGTACTCCTTGGCGAAGTTCCCGTCGGAGGCGCCGTAGGTCGAGCTGAGCTCCGAGTAGAAGCTGGTGTCGACGTAGATCGTGGAATCGGCGGGGCAGTAGAACGGGCCGACGTCGCTCGAGGCCGCGCCGCAGCCCGTGTTCGTCCGCCCCGAGAACAGGAGCGCCTGCGGCTCCTGGAACGTCATGTCCAGGTCGGACGCGAGGGCGGTCCACGTGGAGTCGGCCGATTCCACCGTGGCCTGGACCAGGCAGTCGTCCGAGGAGTTGGCGTCCGCCCCGGTGCGGCACTCGGTCGCCTCCCCCGAGGAGGTGCCCTGCTCGACCCGGGTGCCCTCGTCACCGCCCCGCAGCAGGTCCAGCGGGTTGCCGCCCAGGAGGGCGTAGACGACCACGACCACCAGCACCAGGCAGCCGCCCCCGCCGCCGCCCAGCACGAGGCCGCGCCCACCGCCGCCTCCGCCGCGCGAGACGTTGCCGGAGCTGATGTCGGCGTTCGGGTTGAAGGTCATGAGCCACACAGTAGAAGGTCAGGGAGATGCCAGGGAATGGTTCGGCGAGGTCTCTACGATGCCGGTACCGGCTCCGGCCGCGACCATCCGGAAGCGACCGGGACCCCTGTGGATGACCGACCCCGCGGATCCTTCGACCGAGAGGCCAGCCATGACCCCCGCCCCAGCCCCCGCGCCCGGCGCCCGCCGGGCGCGCTCCCCGGAGCCCGGGGGAGCGCCCCCGGAGCCCGCTCCGGGGCGTGACCCCTCGTCCGGCTCACGGATCGAGGCGGTGTCCCGATGAACGTCGTCGACTGGGCGGTCTCCACGATGGACTCGCTGGGCGGGCCCGGCGTGGCGCTGCTGATCTTCCTCGAGAACGTCTTCCCACCCATCCCCTCCGAGGTGATCCTCCCGCTCGCGGGGGTCGCCGCGGCGTCGGAGGGGCACAGCTTCGTCGAGATGCTGGCCTTCTCGCTGCTGGGATCCGTGGTGGGTGCCTGGCTGCTGTACGGGGTGGGGCGGGCGCTGGGTCCCGAGCGACTCCGGGCCCTGATCGTGCGGCTGCCGATGGTCCACGTCCAGGACTTCGATCGGGCGGTGGAGTGGATGGACCGCCACGGCTCGGTGAGCATCTTCCTGGGGCGCATGGTGCCCGGGGTGCGGTCCCTGATCTCGATCCCGGCCGGCCTGTTCGCGATGCCCTTCTGGCGCTTCACCGTGCTCACCCTCGCCGGCAGCGCGATCTGGAACGCCCTGTTCATCACCTTCGGGTTCGCGCTGGGATCGAACTGGCACGTCATCGAGCCCTACACCGAGGTGATCTCGAACATCGTGTACCTCGTGATCATCGTGCTGATCGTGGTCTGGCTGGTCCGCCTGGTGCGTCGCGAGCGCCGGCGTCGAGCGGCCGGGCTGCCCGACCCGGACGTCGCGGCGGGCGAGCACGATCCCGAGGGACCGGACGAGGCGCGGTGACCGAGCAGCAGGACGATCCCGAGCGCAGCGTCGGCGTCGGTCCGCATCCGCGGCCGTGGCCGGACGACCCCCGCCTGGATCCCGCGCTCCTGGAGAACGGCGACCGGCGCAACGTCGTGGACCGCTACCGCTACTGGCGGCGCGAGGCGATCGTCGCCGATCTCGACGCCCACCGCACCGGTCTCCACATCGCCATCGAGAACCTCGAGCACGACGCGAACATCGGGTCGATCGTGCGCACCGCGAACGCCTTCGCCGTCGGCGCCTTCCACATCGTCGGTCGTCGGCGCTGGAACCGACGCGGCGCCATGGTCACCGATCGGTACCAGCACGAGATCCACCATCCGGACGTCCCCCACCTCGCGGACTGGGCGCGGGCCGAGGGGCGCCCCCTGATCGCGATCGACATCGTCCCCGGGGCGCTGCCGCTGGAGAGCGCCCGTCTGCCCGAGCGCGCGGTGCTCGTGTTCGGCCAGGAGGGCCCGGGGATCAGCCCCGAGCTGCTCGCCGCGTGCGACGAGGTCCTGGAGATCACCCAGCTCGGCTCGACGCGGTCGCTGAACGTCGCGGCGGCCGCGGCGATCGCCATGCACACCTGGATGCGTCAGCACACCGTTCCCGGTGGGGCGCCCGGCGACGCGTCATGAGCAGGGTGTCCACGGGAGCGGGTGCCGGGTCGCCCCGCCGGGCAGCCGTGAGAGAATCGACAGCACGGCGCGCGGTCGCGCGCGCGTACCGATGCTGACACCCGCGTGAGGAGCACACATGCCCATCGCATCCCCTGACAAGTACGCCGAGATGATCGATCGTGCCAAGAAGGGCTCGTTCGCCTACCCGGCCGTGAACGTCTCGAGCTCGCAGACGGCGATCGCCGCGCTCCAGGGCTTCACCGAGGCGAACTCGGACGGCATCATCCAGGTGTCCTTCGGCGGTGCGGAGTACCTGTCCGGCTCGACGGTCAAGGACCGTGTCGCCGGCTCGATCGCGCTCGCGCAGTTCGTGCACGCCGTGGCGGACAACTACCCGGTGAACATCGCCCTGCACACCGACCACTGCGCGAAGGAGGTCCTGCCCACCTGGGTCGAGCCCCTGATCGAGTGGGACCTCGAGAACCGCGTGAAGAAGGGACTGGACCCGCTGTTCCAGTCGCACATGTGGGACGGCTCCGCCGTGCCGGTCGACGAGAACCTCGAGATCGCCGAGCGTCTGCTCGCCAAGTCCGCCGAGGCCAAGAAGATCCTCGAGATCGAGATCGGCGTCGTCGGCGGCGAGGAGGACGGCGTCCAGGCCGACGTCTCCAACGACAAGCTCTTCTCCACCCCCGAGGACGGCCTGAAGACCGCGAAGAAGCTCGGCCTGGGCGAGAACGGCCGCTACCTCACCGCGCTCACCTTCGGCAACGTCCACGGCGTCTACAAGCCGGGCAACGTGAAGCTGCGCCCGTCGGTCCTCAAGGACATCCAGGACGCGGTCGGCAAGGAGTACGGCACCGACCAGCCCTTCGACCTCGTCATGCACGGCGGTTCGGGCTCCACCCTGGAGGAGATCCAGGAGGCCGTGGACAACGGCGTCATCAAGATGAACATCGACACCGACACGCAGTACGCCTTCACGCGTCCCGCGGCCGGGCACATGTTCGACAACTACGACGGTGTCCTCAAGGTCGACAACGAGGTGGGCAACAAGAAGGCCTACGACCCCCGCGCCTGGGGCAAGAAGGCCGAGGCCGGCATGGCCGCTCGCATCGTCGAGGCCAGCGAGAACCTGCGCAGCGCCGGCAGCCACGAGAGCTGATCCGCCGCTCGCTCCGTACGAGGGCCCCGCTCCGAGGATCACGATCCTCGGGGCGGGGCCCTCGTCCGTGCAGGGGGAGGGGCAGCGGTGCCGCTGCCTCGGCGGTCCGTTCCTCAGCGACGCCGCTTGCGACGGTTGCGCCGGGAGCGGCCCATCACCTGCCGCAGGGCGGGGTAGACGTCGGCCAGGAAGACGCCGGCGATGACGATGCCGATGATCATCAGCAGCATCGAGGAGCCGCCGCCGACGGGATAGGGGAGCGCGAGGAAGCCCAGCAGCACCGAGAGCCCGGTGAGCAGCCCCCAGAACAGCTTGGTGCGGCGGCCCGCCGCGACGTAGGCATCGGGCCGGAAGCGCAGCGCGTTGATCAGCGCGAAGACCTCGACGGCGAACAGGACGACGGCGAGCACGGCGAAGATCCACGCCTGGATGAGTCCGACCATGCGGCCAGGATAGCGGGGAGATCCGCACGGATCCCGGACGCGTTCGCCCAGGGCCGGGCGCGCCCGCCCGGGGTGATCCGGCCCGCCCGGGGCCGAGCGCGCCCGCTCAGGGCCGACGGCGTCCCGGGTCGGAGCGGTCGGTGATCAGCAGCTCGAGCGCCTCCGTGGTCGCCGGAGGCTCCACGGCCGACATCTCCCGGGTCAGCGGCCGCGGGCCGATGGTGTCGCCGTCGGCCGCGATCAGCAGGCTGGGCAGGAAGCGCTGGGCGTCCTTGTGCTCGAGACCGGTCGCCTCGAGCAGGTCGATCGCGAGGGAGCGCAGCTGGATCACCAGCGCCACGCCCTCGAAGTGGTCCACACGGCCCAGACGCTCGCCGTTGTCGCTGCGCAGCAGCGTGTCGGGCGTGAGGTAGGAGCAGAACATCCGCAGGGCACGCCGGGCCTCGGTGAAGTCGGCGCCGGAATCGATCGCGCGACGCAGCGCCCGGGCGGCGTCGTTCGCGGCCAGGAAGGCGTCGGCGAGGCGGCTGTGGTTGCTGCGGCCCTTGACGACGTCGAGGAACTCGACCTCGCGCCGCGCGATCACGCGCACGTTGCGCACGGCGCGGTCGGAGCCGACCAGGAGGTGCCGAAGGCGCTCGACGTCGCCGGCATGGCGCAGATGGGTGGGGGAGTAGGTGGAGATCTCCTCCGCCGCGTTGTTGGCGACCTTCCACTCGTCCACGAGCTCCTGGGACGAGGTGCGGATCTGGGAGAGGGCGGCGGTGGCGACCCGCACGTCCCCGCTGCGCGCGGCCAGCGACATCTGCGTCAGCGCGTCCTCCAGGGCCCGGTACAGCGAGTGCGCGGCCTGCTTCTGGGCCCGGCGGGGATCACCGGAGGTGAGCAGGTGGACGACGATGGCGACCACCACGCCGGTCAGGGCGTCGACGATGCGGGTGCCCGGACTCATCGAGGGCGTCAACGGCATCACCGTGACCAGCAGCGACTGGATCGACATCTGCATCGTGAACACGATCCCGGAGTCGATCAGACGCGCCAGCAGTCCCGCCGTCACCACCACGACGGCGATCTGCCAGAAGCCCGAGCCGATGGTCGCGCGGGCGAGCTCTCCCAGCAGCACACCGCACATGACGCCGGCGGCCATCTCGAGGACCTTGCGGACCTTCTTCTCGGTGCTGGAGACCCCGATGATCACGAAGGCCGCGATCGCCGCGAAGAACGGGAACGGGTGCCCCCAGATGAAATGGGCGATCAGGTAGGCGACACAGGTCGCGACGCCGGCGCGGGCGATGCTGCCCAGTCCCTTGCGATCGCGGTCGAGCCCCGCGCCGAGGTGCCCGGTGACCGCCGTGCGCACGCGTTCGACGAGCGGCGGCTTCACCGCCGTCATCACGCCGGTGGTGGTGGACGCGGGCTCGGTGCTGTCGCGAGGGTTCATGGGGCCACCGGATCCTTCAGTCGCATCTCGAGCAGTTCGGTCAGGTCGAACGTCTCCCCGTCGCGCCCGCCGCGTCCCACGACCAGCGGGGCGTCGACCGGGTCGACGTCGGCCCCGCGCAGTCGGGTGAGGAGGCCGCCGTCCGCGCGCAGCACGTAGTAGCGCCCCTCGACGTCCACGGCGATGGTGCGGTCGTGCTTGAGGTACCAGCCGTGCAGAGCGGTGCGGATGCTGCCGGAGCCCTTGTAGGGGAGAGCGCGGAGCGGTCGTGGGGCGATGCCGGCGGCCTCGAAGCGGTCCACGTATTCCCGCAGGATCGCGGTGGCCTTCTCGTGCTCCTCACGACGGGCCTGGGCGAGTGCCTGCTCCTTCGCTGCCAGCACGGCGGCACGCTGCTGCGACCAGGTGCTCCGGTCGCCCTGCGCGCTCATGCCCATGGGCCCATTGTGTCAGGTCGACCGCGGTGGCACAGGGGCGAGCCGGCTCAGAGGCGGGCGGTGCGGGGTCGTTCGCCGTGGTCGCGATCGGTCACGACGGGCTCCTGTGCGGCATCGAGCCAGACGCGCTCGACCTCCTCGGCGTCCTCGTCCGTGGGATCGGCGTCGGCCGGGTCGGCCCCCTGCTCGGGTCCGCCCAGGCGGGCGCCGACGAACAGCTCGGCGTCCAGCGGGGTCGCCCGCTTGATGACGGCCAGGGCGATCGGTCCCAGATCCACGTGCACGGCGGGTGTGGTCACCCGGCCGACGAGCTTGCCCTCGGGGCCGCCCAGTCGCACCTCGTCACCGGCCTGGGCGGGGACGTTCTGCGAGCCGTCCAGGTGCAGCATCACCAGGCGCCGCGGGGGCTGGCCCAGGTTCATCACCTTCGCGACCGTCTCCTGGCCGCGGTAGCAGCCCTTGGCCGTGTGCACGGCGGTGCGCAGCAGATCGAGCTCGTGGGGGATCGTGCGCTCGTCGACCTCGGTGATCTGCCGGGCCCGGTGGGAGGCGACCCGCAGGGCCTCGGCGGCGAGCATGCCGGCGAGGTGCTCGGCGTGCCACGGAAGGGACTCGAGGGACGCCGCGTCGAGCACGGTCAGCACCCAGTCGGTCGCGTCGTCGGGATCGGGTCCGTAGGCGACGTGGCCGGAGGCGACCTCGGGATGGGGGTCGATCCAGGTGGCCACGGGCTCGGCCAGCTCGAGACCCGCGGGGCCCAGGATGTCCGTGGCGGGAGCGAGACCGCCCAGGACCCGCAGGTCGTCGCGGTCGGTCAGGTCGACGCGGGCGGCGAAGCGCATCATCTCGAGGTAGCGGCGCCATCCGGCCCGCGCGCCCGGATCGAGGATCAGCAGCAGCGACTGCTCACCGGTGACGGTGGCCGCGGCCAGGTGCTCGACGCGTCCCTGGGGGCTCAGCACGGCGACGGAGCGGGAGGTGCCCACCGGGAGGTCGGTGAACACCTGCGAGGAGACGGTGGTCAGCCAGGACCGGGCGTCCGGTCCGCTCAGCTCGAGGACCTCCATCTGGCCCAGGTCGACGACGGCGCGGCGGGCCAGCAGCCCGCGCTGCTCGCGTAGCGGGGCGCCGTAGTGCGCCGCGACCGCGTGATCGGGCCCCTCGCCGAGGACGGCCCCGCCGCCTTCGAGCAGGGGGCGCCGCTCAGCCACGGTCGAGCTCGACGGAGAGGTAGGGGGAGAGCGCCTCGGGGCTGGCGACGTCCCCGGCGCGCTCCCACAGCCACATCAGTCGCCCGCCGACCAGGCCGAACATGCGGGTCGCGGCGATCGAGCCGTCGGCGGTCCGCGCGGTCGGGGAGGTGCGCAGCCCGAGCTGGATGCGGGGGCCGCGGACCTCGCCGGCCCAGACCTCCTCACCGTCCTCGCGCTGCAGCACGAACTCGACGGCGTAGCTGAGCACGCCGGCGGGATCCCCGGGCTTGGCGTTCTCGGCGGCCTCGAGGTCCTGACCGGGGAGCGGGTCGCCGACCCGCCAGGAACCCTTCTCACGGACCAGCAGGCTGCGCTCCCCGCTGCCGTCGGCGACGGGCGCCGCCTTCTCCGCGTCGACGAAGGCGCTCGTCGGCGGCAGCGGGGCCGGGGCGTCGACGAGGTCGGTCGACATCACCCAGGAGAGGGTGCCGTCGTCCGCGGGGGAGCACACGAGGGTCTGCTCGATGCGCCGGCCGATGGTCTCCTGGTTCTCGTCGGGGACCTGCGCGGCGCCGTCGCCGCTCCAGGAGCCGACGAGCCACGCGAGCGGGTAGAGGCTCCGGGGCAGCGAGGGATCCAGGACGATGGGCATGGACTCAGCGGGCGAACAGGCGGGAGACGACGAGCACCGCGAATCCGGCGGTGCCGAGGCCGACGACGCCGACGAGGGCCGTGTACACGAGGGACAGAATGCTCATGGGGCCACCCTACCGGGCACGGTGCCCGGTGCGGGCCGCGGGTCGGCGGCTCATCCCAGCAGCCGCAGGGTGAGCAGTGCCACCACCCCGATGGTCGCGACCGGTGCCCCGGCGACCGCGAGGGACGGGTTCGGCTCGCGGGCCGCGAGCACCGAGCCCAGGAGCAGGTGGACCCCGCTCGCCCCGATCGCCAGGACGATCCCGATCAGGGCGGCGACCGGTACACCGATGCCGGAGACCGTGTGCAGCACGAGGGTGGTGGCGCCGGCGCCGAGCAGGACAGCGAGCAGCAGGCGCGGCAGTCGCGGAAGACCGATCGCGGTCACCAGCAGCGTCACGGCGAGCCCCGCCCCGGAGGCGGCGAGCAGCCCGATCTGTGCGGGAGTGGTCGCCGCGGCCTGGGCCACCACCCAGGTCGCCGAGATGCCGGTGAGCATCACGCCGCCGATCGTCCCGGTCAGCGAGGCGGACAGCTCACTGCGTTCGCGCCGGGTCATCTGGTGGACGAAGGCGGCGAAGATGCCCACCGCGCAGGCGACGACGACGCTCCACAGAGGCTCCTCGCCGCGCACGGTGAGGATGCTCAGCAGGGCGGCGGCCGCACCGGTGCCCACCACGACGATCCGCGATCCCAGCGGGCTGGGCAGCTCGAGCAGGTCCGCCCACCCGAGGCCCACGAGCGCCGAGATCACGCACATCAGCCCGGCCATCAGCGGGACCGAGGCGGGACCCGTGATGGTCACCAAGGTCAGCAGCACCGCCAGGACGGCTCCCAGGGGGGCGCGCTCCGCTGCGGTCATCTGCTCTCCTCGATGGTCGTGGTCGGGACGCGGCAGCGTCCATGGGGCGGGTCGGGTCGGGTTGTTTCGTGTCGGGTCGCGGCGACGGCCGCCGAGCCGCTCCGGGGCCGGAGCGTCGTGACGCGGCTGCGTGCGACCGCCGGGATGCGGGGGCGCGAACAGGCGTCCCGGCGCGAGGCAGGGGAGCGCTACAGTGGCAGTCTACGAGCCGCCGACAGCGGAGCCCTGCCCTGCACCGTAAGGACACCCTCGCATGATCGTGACGGACGAGCTGCCACCCGAGCTCATCCCGGCGGTCGACCTCCTCCTGGAGCGTTCGCGCGCCCACGACGGCGCCGCGGCTCTCGACGAGGCCGCCCGTTTCGCCCTGCACGGGGAGTCCTCCGAGGGGGCCCTCCACCTGCTGCTCACCGAGGACGGCGAGAACTCCCGGGCGTCCGCACGGGTGCTCGGGTACGTCTCCGTCCTGACCGACGGCACCACGCAGGGAACCGTCGACCCCGACCGGCGCAGGCGCGGGCTCGGGGCGGAGCTGCTCGCCGAGGCGCTCTCCCGGCGGCCGGACGCCGGGGTCTGGGCCCACGGCGCCCTCGAGGACTCGGTCCGCTTCCTGCGCGCGCACGGTCTCGAGGCGGTGCGCGAGCTGCTCACGATGAGCCGCCCGCTCGGTGAGGGCGCCCCCGCCGTGCCCGTGCGCGAGCCGCGGGACGAGCGCATCGAGCTCTCGACCTTCGACCCCGAGCGGGACGCGGACGCCTGGGTCCGGGTCAATGCCCGAGCGTTCGCCGACCACCCCGAGCAGGGCCGCCTCACCCGCGCGGATCTCGAGGCCCGCATGGCCGAACCCTGGTTCGACGCGGAGGACTTCCACGTGGCCCGGCGCGAGGGCGACCTGGTGGGCTTCGTGTGGATCAAGCGTGAGCGGAGCGGGTCCTCCGACGGGGACACCGCGGCCGACACCGACGCGTCCGAAGGCGGTGACACCCAGGACGAGGTCTATGCGGTGGGCACCGATCCGAGTGCGGCAGGACAGGGGATCGCCGGCGCGCTGCTCACCACGGCGCTGGGCTCCCTGCAGGCACGTGGTGCCCGCGAGGTCACGCTCTACGTCGAGGGCGACAACGCCTCCGCGCTCGCCCTGTACGAGCACCTCGGTTTCGTGATCTCCGGCCGCGACCTGCAGTTCTGCACCGCCGCATGAGCACGATGGGAGCGCCCGGGGCGCAGCCGGCTGTCCTCGCCGCCGGCGCACTGATCTGGCGCGAGAAGCACGGCGTCGTCCAGGTGATGCTGGTCCACCGGCCCCGCTACGGCGACTGGTCGATCCCCAAGGGCAAGCTCGAGGCCCGTGAGTCCTTCCCCGCCGCCGCGGTGCGCGAGGTCGGGGAGGAGACCGGATACCGGGTGCGTCTGCATCGGCCGCTGCCGGCCTCGGTGTACCTGCTGCCCGACGGGCGCTCGAAGATCGTCCAGTACTGGACGGCTGCGGTGCGCTCGCGGATCGGTCCCGGACCGAAGAACCCCAAGGAGATCGACGAGACCCGCTGGGTGGAGCTCGACGAGGCCGCGCAGCTGCTGACCCGGCAGAGCGACCGGGTGACCCTTCGGGCCCTCACCGATCAGCTCGAGGAGGAGGCCGCGCTGACCAGCCCGATCATCATCCAGCGGCACGCTGCAGCGGTCTCCCGCTCGAAGTGGCGAGACGGTGAGAAGTCCCGGCCCTTGAACTCCAAGGGGAAGAAGCAGGCCAAGGCCCTGCCGCCGATGCTGGACGCCTTCGCCCCCGAGTCCGTGGTCTCCAGTCCCTGGAAGCGCTGCCGGGCGACCGTGCAGCCCTTCGCCAAGCGGTCGGGCCTCGACATCTCGACCAAGGAACCGCTCACCGAGGCGGGTCACACCTCCGAGCCCTCGCGCACCGCGGCGATCGTCGAGCGCGTGCTGCGCGAGGCGCGGCCGACCGTCCTGTGCACGCATCGACCCGTCCTGCCCACGGTGATCGGGACCGTGCGCGAGTTCGCCACCCGGGAGGCAGGGCTCGAGCTGCCGCGGGAGAACCCGTATCTCGCCGCCGGCGAGGCCCTCGTCGTCCACGCCGCCGCGGGCGGTCGCATCGTGGCCGTCGAGCGTCATCAGCCGCGGATCGACTGACCGACACACCCACGAGGAAGGGCAACGATGAGCGACCAGGGCGGCTACGGCTCCTTCAGCGCCCCGGGTCCGACGGACCCCCACGGCTCCACGGATCCGTACGGCTCCACGGACCCGTACGGATCGACGGGCCCCTACGGCTCCGCCGATCCCTACGGCGCACCGGAGCACTACCGCTCCTCGGATCCCTACGGGGCATCGGACCCGTACGCCTCGTCGGACCGGTACGGGTCCGCGAACACGTTCGGATCCGCCGACCGCTACGGATCCGGGGCCTCGTACGGGGCGGCGGACCCGTACGGTGCCCGGCACGACGCGGGCACGGCCGCCCCCGGCGCCCTCGTGCCCCCTCCCTCGTACCCGACGTGGTCCGGCGTGCCGACGCCCACGTCCGCCGCCGCCATCACCTCCCTCGTGCTCGGGATCCTCGGGGTGACGGCCACCTGCCTGCCGGGTGCACCCGTCGGGCTGGTCTTCGCCATCATCGGCATGAAGGCCACCTCGGGGGGGGAGCGCGCCGGGCGCGGCCTGGCGATCGCCGGACTCGTGCTCTCGATCCTGGGCACGCTCTTCTTCCTCGCGGTGATCGCGTACATCGTGCTGATGGTGGTCCTCGGCCTGACGGCCACGCAGACGTCCTGAGTGTGGGGCGCCCGACGGCCTGAGCCTCGCGCCCGACGGCCCGAGCCCCGCGCCCGCCGGCCGGAGCCGACCGCCCGATGTCGAGGTGTGACGCACGCCCTTCCCTGCGGCGCCGCACCCCCTGACCTGCGTCGGGCGACCCTCGCCGAGCGTGCCCGAATCGTCGTCTTCGAGGCGTTCATGCGCTGTTCACATGACGGCGGGAGACCGGACACCTCCGCTCCCTAGCGTCACTGCTGTCGCCCCTCCCGCGCACCCCGCGCGATCCTCCCCGGGCGCGTTCCTCGACCCTGTGGGCTATGCCCCGGAAGGAATCGCAGTGATCGCTCGCAAGACCACACTCGTCCCGCTCGCCGCTCTCGGTCTGACGGCCGCCCTCGCCCTGTCCGCCTGCGGCGGCTCCGACGGCGGCACGCCCGTCTCGGACGCCGGGGGTGCCGAGGCGGCGTCGGCCAACGCCTCGGGCAAGCTCGCCGGGGCCGGCGCCTCCTCGGCCGAGTCCGCCGAGAGCGCCTGGACCCAGGGCTTCACCGCCACCAACCCCGAGGCCAGCGTCACCTACGACTCCGTCGGCTCGGGCGCGGGACGCGAGCAGTTCCTGAACTCCGGCGTGCAGTTCGCCGGCACCGACGCCGCCCTGACCGAGGACGAGATCAAGCAGTCCTCTGAGGCATGCCAGGGTGGCAAGGCCTTCGACGTCCCGGTCTACATCTCGCCGATCGCCGTCGTGTTCAACCTCAAGGGCGTCGACGACCTGCAGCTCTCGCCCGAGACCATCGCGGGGATCTTCGCCGGTGACATCACCACGTGGAACGACCCGGCGATCGCCGAGGACAACCCGGACGTCAAGCTCCCGTCCACCAAGATCACGCCCGTCCACCGCTCGGACTCCTCGGGCACCACCGAGAACTTCACGCAGTACCTCGAGAAGACCGCGCCGAAGGCATGGAAGCACGGCGAGGTCGAGGACTGGCCGGTCAAGGGCGGGCAGTCCGGCGACGGCACCTCCGGGCTCGTCTCCGTGGTCGAGGGGGGTGACGGCACCATCGGGTACGCCGACGCCTCGAAGGCCGGCAACCTGGGCATCGCCAAGATCAAGGTGGGCGACGAGTACGTCGAGTACTCGCCCGAGGCCGCGTCCAAGGCCGTCGAGGACTCGCCGCGCGTGAAGGGCCGCGAGAAGGGCGACGTGGTCATCGAGCTCGATCGCACCCTGGACGACCCCTCGACCTACCCGCTCGTGCTGGTCTCCTACATGGCCCTGTGCGATACCTACGAGGACAAGGAGACCGCGGACCTCGTGAAGTCCTACGCCTCGTACGTGGTCTCGTCCCAGGGTCAGAAGGCCGCCGGTGAGGTCGCGGGCAACGCACCCCTGAGCGACAAGCTCTCCCAGGACGCGACCGCCTCGATCGAGAAGATCAAGGCCAAGGGCTGACCCGCACCAGCAGACATCGCGCATCGTTGCGCCGCACGGCGGACTCCTCCCCGTGCGGCGCAGCAGCGTCACCGCGGCGGCCCACGGGCCGCACGGTGACCGACCAGCTCCCAGGAAGGTGACTCGTGAGCAGCTCCGCCGCTGACCCTGCGCCCTCGCCGTCGCAGACCCGGGCCCCCGGCGCCCCGGACGCCGCCGACGCGCCGCCCTCGGGTCCCACCGGGCCCTCGCGCTCCGAGGACCCGCGACGGGGCCGTGCCAAGCGCCGACCCGGCGACATGATCTTCACCGGCCTCAGCGTCGGGTCGGGACTGATCATCTTCCTCACCCTGGCGCTGGTGGCGATCTTCCTGACCGTGCGCTCCCTGCCCGCGATCCGCGACAGCCGAGAGTTCGGCGGCGGGGCCGACGCCGTCTCGCTGTGGGAGTTCACCGCTCCGCTGGTGTTCGGCACGGTCTTCGCGGCCGTGCTCGCCCTGGTGATGGCCGTGCCGGTCTCGATCGGCATCGCCCTGTTCATCTCGCACTTCGCCCCGCGCCGTCTGGCCACCCCGCTGGGCTTCATGATCGACCTGCTGGCCGCGGTGCCCTCCGTGGTGTTCGGCCTGTGGGGCGGCGTCTGGCTGGTGCCCAAGATGCAGGGGCTCTACGAACTGCTGAACACCTACCTGGGGTGGATCCCGCTGTTCGCCGGCCCGGAGCCGGAGCCGCCGATGCGCAACCTCGCGACCGCCTCGATCGTGCTCGCGGTGATGATCCTGCCGATCATCACCGCCGTCTCCCGCGAGGTCTTCCTGCAGACCCCTCGCCTGCAGGAGGAGGCGGCCCTCGCG
Source organism: Brachybacterium endophyticum (assembly GCF_003130585.1). Classification (GTDB taxonomy): domain Bacteria; phylum Actinomycetota; class Actinomycetes; order Actinomycetales; family Dermabacteraceae; genus Brachybacterium; species Brachybacterium endophyticum. The sequence continues at coordinate 395,540 of NZ_QFKX01000002.1, forward strand.
CTCGGCGCGACCCGCTGGGAGACCATCCGCACCGTGGTGCTGCCCTTCGGCCGGGCGGGCGTCGTCTCCGCCTCCATGCTGGGCCTGGGCAGGGCGCTCGGCGAGACCATGGCCGTGCTGATGGTGCTCTCCCCGGGCTCCTCGTTCTCCCTGCACATCCTCGAGGTCGGGCAGCACAACACGATCGCCGCGAACATCGCCTCCCAGAGCGCCGAGGCCACGCCCGACGTCATGGCACGGCTGATCTTCACCGGCCTCGTCCTGTTCATCATCACCTTCATCATCAACGCCCTCGCCCGCGCGATCGTCGCGCGGTCGGCGAGGGCCTGACAGGGAGGAGGGACATTCCATGAGCGCCGCTCCCGCACGCGCCGCATCCTCGGGCCTTCTCACCGGCTCCGGGGCCTCCGAGCGACGCCTGCCCTGGTACCACCTGCTGGTGACCGCCCTGGCCTCGATCGCCCTCGCCGCGGTCGTGCTGGTCCTGCTGGACTCCTTCTCGATCGGCGCGCTCGTCGTCCTGGGGTACGTGCTGCACCTGGTCGTCGGGTACTCCTACGCCCGAGCCCGCGAGGGCCGACGCTGGGCCGCCGACCGCCTGGTCACCCTGCTCGTCCTCGGCGCCTTCGCGGTCGCGATGATCCCCCTGGTCTCCCTGCTCTGGGAGGTCGTCGCGAGGGGACTGGACAAGCTCCTGAACCCCTACCCCGGGTACTTCTTCACCCACGACATGGCCGGGGTGGTGGGAGGCATGGCCTCCGGCGGCATCTCCCACGCGATCGTCGGCACCCTGCTGGTCACCCTGGGCGCGAGCATCATCTCGGTGCCCATCGGCCTGCTCACCTCGATCTTCCTCGTCGAGTACGCGACCTCCGGGCCGCTGCGGGTGCTGGGACGCGGCATCACCTTCCTGGTGGACGTGATGACCGGCATCCCCTCGATCGTCGCGGGCCTGTTCGGCCTGGCACTGTTCATCACCCTCACCGGCGACCCCGGGATCCGGATCGGTCTGATGGGCTCGGTCGCCCTCAGCGTGCTGATGATCCCCACCGTCGTGCGCTCGAGCGAGGAGATGCTGCGCCTGGTGCCCATGGAGCTGCGCGAGGCCGCCTTCGGTCTGGGCGTGCCCAAATGGCTGACCATCGTCAAGGTCGTGCTGCGCACCTCGATCGCCGGTCTCACCACGGGCGTGACCCTGGCGGTGGCCCGCGTGATCGGCGAGACCGCACCACTGCTGCTGACCGTCGGGGCCCTGCCGCTGATGAACTCCCACCTGTTCGACGGGCGCATGCAGACCCTGCCGACCTTCATCAACAGCCAGTACCGTTCGGGCAACGCGGTGTGCAACTCCGAGACCGTGACCAACCCGATCACGCAGATGCAGTACGCGTGCTCGACGACGATCAACTACGACCGCGCCTGGGCCGCCGCCCTCACCCTGATCCTCATCGTGATGATCCTGAACATCGCCGCCCGGCTCGTCAGCCGTTTCTTCGCCCCCAAGCTCGGCCGCTGAGTCGTCGGCCCCGGCGCCTCCCGGACGCCGGCCCGGCAGCCGACCGGCCCCGCCTCGAAAGGACACCCATGGCCCAGGCCATCAACGTGGAGGACCTCAACATCTTCTACGGCGACTTCCTCGCCGTGGAGGACGTGACGGTCACCCTCCAGCCCCGCTCCGTCACGGCCCTGATCGGCCCCTCGGGCTGCGGGAAGTCGACGTTCCTGCGCACCCTCAACCGCATGCACGAGGTCATCCCCGGCGCCTACGCCCAGGGGAAGGTCGAGATCGAGGGACAGGACATCTACGCGCCCGGCGTCGACCCCGTGAACGTGCGTCGTCGCGTGGGGATGGTCTTCCAGAAGCCGAACCCGTTCCCGACCATGTCCATCAGGGACAACGTGCTCGCCGGGGTCAAGCTCAACAATAAGCGCCTCTCCCGCTCCTCGGCCGACGAGCTCGTGGAGTCCTCGCTGCGCGGGGCGAACCTCTGGGAGGAGGTCAAGGACCGCCTGGACAAGCCGGGGATGGGTCTGTCGGGAGGGCAGCAGCAGCGACTGTGCATCGCCCGCGCGATCGCCGTGAAGCCCGAGGTGATCCTGATGGACGAGCCCTGCTCGGCCCTGGACCCGATCTCGACGCTCGCCATCGAGGACCTCATCCACGAGATGAAGCAGGACTTCACCATCGTGATCGTCACCCACAACATGCAGCAGGCCTCGCGCGTCTCGGACCGCACCGGCTTCTTCACGATCTCGGGCACCGGCAAGCCCGGCCACCTCATCGAGATCGACGAGACCGAGAAGATGTTCACCAACCCCACCGAGAAGCAGACCGAGGACTACATCTCCGGTCGCTTCGGCTGAGCCGCGGGGTCGGACCACGGGCTGAGACCGGCGCCTCGGGTTCGCTCCCGGGGCCGATGTGCCCGTGCGGGTGGGCGCCTCACTGTAGGGGCATGACAGCACAGAACAGTCCCGCACACCCTCCGCTGCGGCCACCGACCGCCGGCCCCGCCCCGGTCCTCGCGGCCCGCGGCCTGCAGCACGCCTACGGTGACCGCTCCGCGACCACCCTGGCCCTGGACGGCGTCGATCTCGACGTGGCGCCCGCCGAGTCCCTCGCCGTGATGGGGCCCTCGGGCTGCGGCAAGACCACCCTGCTGCACGTGCTGGCGGGCATCCTCCGGCCCACCTCAGGGAGTGTCCTCCACGCCGGCAGCGACCTCAGCGCGCTCTCGGAGTCGCGCCGCACCCGTCTGCGCCGCACCGCCTTCGGGTTCGTGTTCCAGGACGGCCGGCTGCTCCCCGAGCTGACCGCTCTGGAGAACGCGATCCTCCCGCGGATGCTCGGCGGTGCTCCACGGCGCTCCGCGAGTGCCGAGGCCGCGTCGTGGCTGGACCGGCTGGGCCTGCAGGGCCTGCACGACCGGCGCCCGGGCCAGCTGTCGGGCGGTCAGGCCCAGCGCGTCGCCATCGCCCGGGCGCTGGGCGGGCGCCCCTCCGTGGTCTTCGCCGACGAGCCCACGGGGGCGCTGGACCAGGCCACCGGCCACAGCGTGCTCGCCGTCCTCGCCGACGCCTGCCGCGATGCCGGGGCGGCCCTGGTGATGGTCACGCACGACCCCTCGGTCGCCTCGACCTGCGAGCGCACGATCGCCATGCGCGACGGACGCATCGCCCGCCAGTTCCAGCGCGATCCTGCGCAGGGAGCCGCTCCCACGCAGCAGGTCCGCCCGGACTCGCATCAGGTCCACCCGGACTCGCAGCAGGGCGCCGTGGGCGGAGGTCGGCGATGAGCGTCCTCGCCGCCGCGCCCCTGGTCCTGCGCCGGCACGGCGGCATCGCCACGGCGCTGCCGATCATCGGCTTCACCGCGTCCACGGGGATCCTCGCGACCGTGCTGGGCGGCCTGGGAGCGTTCCTGTCCCGAGCGGCCACGGTCGGCACCGGGTCCGGGGCCGACGGCCCACCCACACCCGAGGCCTCGAACCTCAGCTTCCTGGTGATCTGCGCGATCGTCGCGACCGTGCTGCTGGTGCCCAGTGCGATGGGGCTGGGCAGCGCCGCGGCGAAGCTCAGCCTCGCCCGGCGCGAGAAGGACCTCGCCGCCGTGCGCCTGGTCGGAGGCACGTCGGCTCAGGTCGGAGCCCTCGCCGTGGCCGACGTCCTGGTCCAGGCGATGCTGGGGTCGGTCCTCGGGATCGTCCTGCATCTCGCCGTCACGCCCGCCCTGACCCTGCTCGACTTCGGGATGGACCGCTTCACCATCGGCGAGCTCGTGATGCCACTGTGGGGGTACCCGCTGCTGCTGTTCGCCACCACGCTGCTGGCGGGGATCTCGGCGGCGATCGCCCTGGCCGGTGTGGTGATCTCGCCGCTGGGCGTCGCCCGGGAATCACGGATCGTGCGGATGTCCGTGGTGCGGCTGGTCGTCTGGGCCGGCCTGATCCTCGCCTTCATCGGCGCCCTCCAGTTCCTGCCGATGCTCGTCGGAGGGGTGGAGAACGGCATGGTCGTGATGATCGCCGTGTCCGCGGTGCTGATGGCGCTGGTGATCGGCAGTGTGAACATCGTCGGACCGTTCGTGGTCTGGGTGATCGCCCGGATCCTCGCGGCGCTGGCACCGACGCCTGCACTGCTGGTGGGCGCGCGGCGCCTCGCGGCCGATCCCCGTGCCGGCTGGCGCTCGGTCTCGGGAGTCACGTTCGCCCTGGTGGTCGCCGGCTTCCTGACCCTGACCGGCATGCTGGGGGAGCAGGGAGACGATGCCGCCGGCAGGGCGCTGGCCACCGCCCTGGACACCGGGGGCCTGCTCACCCTGGGGATCGCCGCGGTGCTCGCCGCGGTCTCCACCGGGGTCACCCAGACCGCGCGGGTGCTCGATCAGGGCCGCGTCTACCGGTCCCAGCACGTGGCGGGTGCTCCGGTGGTTGCCTTGCAGCGGGCCCGCATCGCGGAGATCGGGATCCCGCTCGCCCTGGCCGGGATGATCGCGGGGGTGAGCGCCGCGGGTCTCGTCGCGCCGGTGATCTCGGGAGGCTTCGTCCTGGAGGCGGTGCTGAGCTATCTCCTGGCCGCGGTCGGGGCGCTGGGTCTGGTGGCCCTCAGCGTCGCCGCGAGCGCGCCCCTGGTCGGCCGGGTCGCCCGCGCCGGCGCCTGAGGCCCGGAGGGTTCCGGTGGTCACGGCGCCCGCCCACGCCCAGGTGCACGCTCGTAGGCTGGGGGCATGGACATCGAATCCGTGGCCCCCACCGAGCTCCCCGAGGGTGCGCACCTGATCGACGTGCGTGAGCAGGACGAATGGGATGCCGGGCACGCCCCGCAGGCCCAGCACGTGCCCGCCAGCTCCTTCATGGAGCATCTCGACGCCCTCCCGGACACCGACGACGAGCTCTTCATCGTCTGCCGCAGCGGAGGGCGCAGCGCCCAGGTCACCCAGTGGCTGAACCAGAACGGCTTCGAGGCCGTGAACGTCGCCGGCGGCATGGACATCTGGTACGAGTCCAGCCTGCCGATGGTCAGCGAGGGCGAGGCCGAGCCCTACGTGCTCTGACACGCGCCGCGTGCTCCGAGGCGGACTCAGCCGCCTCCCCGGGCCGACCCGCCTGCCCCGCCGAGTCCGGCCGCTCAGCCGAGCCCGGCCGCTCAGCCGAGCAGTGAGCGCAGGTGGTCGTTCAGGAAGAGCCCCTCGGGATCCAGCTCCGCGCGCAGCGAGGTGAAGGACCCGAGCCGCGGGTGGGCCTCGGCGAGGCGCTCGCGGGTCATCAGGTGGAGCTTGCCCAGGTGGGCGCGTGCCCCCAGGTCCTGACCGATCGCGTCGGCCGCGATCAGGAACGGCCAGTAGTCGCTGCTGGTCTTCGCCGTCAGCGCGATGCTCACGCGGTCGCCGCCCTGGGCGATCGAGAGCGGGGAGTCGTCGGCCGCGACCCAGCGCAGCTCCATCGGGTACTCCATGTCCGCGAACTGCTCACGGTTCGCCGCGGTCAGCGCGGCGAAGGCCTCGTCGGCCCGCTCGGAGGGGAACGCGAGCTCCATCTCGTGGAAGGGCTTGGTGGAGCGTCCCGTGAACACCTGATGGGCGGGGGCGGTGCCCTCCTCACCCTCCTCGGCCGGGTCGAGACGGCGCACCAGAGCGCGACCCGCCGCGCTCGTCCCCTCCTCGACGGGCAGCTGCAGCAGAGCGGGGGAGGCGTCGGTCGGGAACCAGTGCACCTGGACGTGACGGGCGCCGGCCCCGAGTGCGGCGAGATCGGCCGAGGCCGGGTCGAGGTCGACCAGTTCACGGCTCTCGCGCAGGTGGAAGGCGGGGACGGCCTGCAGTTCGACCTCGAGGACCACGCCCAGCGCGCCCAGGGACACCCGGGCGGCGCGCAGGTGCTCCAGCTCGTCCTCGCCGATCTCCACGATCTCCCCGCTGCCGGAGACCAGACGCAGCCAGGTGAGGGCCTCGCTCATCGTCGGCGCCGTGACACCGGAGCCGTGGGTGCCGGTGGCGAGCGCCCCGGCGATGGTCTGCACGTCGTGATCGCCCTGCACGGGCAGCGAGAGCCCCTTCTCCCAGAGGGCCTCGGCGAGCTCACCGATCGAGGTGGCCGCCTGCACGCGGACCCGGTTGGTGGCGGTGTCCACGCCCGTCAGCCCCGTCATCGCGCCGAGCTTCAGCAGCACCCCGCCGGTGGGGATCAGCGGTGAGAAGGAGTGCCCGGCGCCCATGGTGCGCACCGGGAGATGGCGCTGCTCCGCCCAGCGGACGGCCGCGAGGACCTCCTGCTCGTCCTCCGGTTGGACCACGAGCGCGGGGGTGAAGCGATGGTTGCCGCCCCAGTTGTTGGAGCGCTGCTCGAGGGACGTGTGCGGCGGGAAGCTCTGAGCCATATCCCCAGGCTAGCGGGTCGGTGGGGGAGCGCACCCCTCCGGGTCCGTCCCGCCTCCTCGTTCAACGCCCGGTGGTCGCAGCGCCCGATGCTCGCACCGCCCGGCCCTCACAGGGGCAGCACGCTCTTCAGCAGCGCATAGCCGACGAAGGCGACGACGTCGAGGAGAGTGTGGGCGAGGACCAGCGGCAGCACGCGCCCCGTGCGGCGGAAGTACTGCGTGAACACGAGGCCCATCACCATGTTCGCCAGGCCCGGGCCGATGCCCTGGTAGAGGTGATAGCTGGCGCGCAGCACAGCGGTGATCGCGAGGACTCCCGCGGCGCCGACGCCCAGTGCCTCGAGCCGACGGGTCAGGTAGCCCACCACGATCACCTCCTCGACCACGGCGTTCTTGACCGCCTGCAGGATCAGCACCGGCACCGTCCACCAGTGCGCGTCCAGCGCCGCCGGGATCACCTCGAGCGTCGCCCCGAGCGCCCTGCCCGCGTAGTAGAGGGCGAGTCCCGGCAGGCCGATGCAGGCGGCGAGCAGCAGACCGTGCACGAGATCCCGGAGTCGGCGCGTGCCGTCCAGCCCGAGGCTGCCCAGGGCACGGGAGAGCGTCCCCGCGCTGACCGTGAGCAGCAGGACGACGAGGACGACCGGGACGAGGGTGAAGGCGATGCCGATCAGCTGCTGGAGGAGGTCGAACCAGGGGTCGGAGTCCTGCGAGGAGTTCAGCGTGGCCTGCTGGGAGCCGAGGGGCCCCTTCGCGAGCGCGCGCAGGAGGTCCACGACCGCGTCGACGGCGGAGCGCCCGAGCGACAGGGCGAGCACCACCACGATCTCGGCGATCAGGAACCACCGGGGCAGGTCGACGCCGGGGCGGCCGCTGGGGTCCCCGGCGGGGGTGCTGGCGCTCTGGTCCACGCGGTCATCGTGCCACTGCCCGCCGGGAGCCCTCGCGGGGGATGCCCGTGCGCACGGTAGGCGGGGGCGGCCGTGGGGAGCGCCCGCGGGAATGCGCGCGCCCGTCGTCCCGTTGTCACCGGGGTGAACGACACCGCGCAGCGACCGGACCGGCCCGACCACGAGAACCCCTGGGCGATGCAGCTCGTGGTGGAGAGGGTGAGAGCCGATCCCTCCGCGCACGTCGACGTCGTCGAGGCCGCGGCGCAGGCGGTCGTGCAGCTGCTGGACGACGAGCGGGCGCGGACGGGGGAGTGGGCCGCGGAGGTCCGCCACTGGCGCGAGGGCTGGATCCGCAAGGTCGTGCGCCGCGCCGACGGCGCCCGCTGGGAGGCCGTGCAGGAACTGCCCGGGGTGACCGTCGCCCACGGCAGCGCCCGCGTGCGCGCCTTCGTCCCCGGTCCGCTCTCGCCGTTGCCCAAGGCTCTGGGGAAGCTGCAGGTGGGCGGTACCGAGTTCCCCCGCGAGAAAGGCTCCTCGGCCGACGGCGCACGAGTCGACGTCGAGATCACACCGCTCGCCGAGCTCTCGAGCGGGAAGACGGCCGCGCAGGCCGGGCACGCCGCCCAGCTGCTGTACGAGCAGATGGACGAGGCGGCGCGGGAGGCCTGGCGGGCCGACGGCTTCGCGGTGCGCGCGAGCGTGCCCGCGGAGTCCGACTGGGCCGAGCCCGGCGAGGCCGTGCGGGTGATCGACGCGGGCCTCACGGAGGTCGACGGGCCGACGGAGACCGCGCGGGCCCGGCTCCGCGCCTGACCGCGTGAGGTTCCCGCACCGGACCGCGTGACGCTGTCGCCCCCGGCCGCGTGACGCTCCCGCCCCCGACCGCGGGCCTGCGAGAATGGCGGTCATGAGCACCCCTCGTTCCTCCCGCCCCGCAGTCCTGATCACCGGCGCCTCCCGCGGCATCGGCCGCGCCGTCGCCGACGAGCTCGCCGCCGACCACCGCCTGATCCTGGGCGGGCGCGACGCCGCGGCGCTCGCCGAGCTCGCCGCCACCTACCCCGAGGCCGAGCCCTTCGCCGTCGACGTCACCGACTACCCGGCCGTCGGCCGGGCGGTCGCCGCTCTCGACCTGCCCGACGGTCTCGCGGGCGTCGTCCACAGCGCCGGCGTGCTGGTGGGCGGCACCACCGAGGAGATGGACGTCGCCGAGTGGAACCGCTCGATGGAGGTCAACGTGACCGCGGTCGTCGAGCTGACCCGTCTGCTGCTGCCCGCCCTGCGGCAGGCGCGCGGCACCGTGGTCGCCCTGAACTCCGGCAGCGGCTTCAACTCCATCGGCGCCCGTGGCGCCTACTGCGCCTCGAAGTTCGCGCTGCGCGCCTTCACCGACGCCCTGCGTCTCGAGGAGCGTCCCCATGGGGTGCGCGTGAGCTCCGTGCACGCCGGTCGCGTCGACACCGACATGCAGCACGAGCTGCGCGCCCTCGAGGAGGGTGACTACGAGATCGAGAAGTACCTCGATCCGGCCTCGGTCGCCTCGGCGGTGGCGCTGGCCGTGCGCGCGACGGCGGAGGCGAGCATGGACGTGATCTCCGTGCGCCCCCGCCTGGGCTGAGCCCGCTGCGCGGCACCGCGGGCCATCCCCGCGATCGCCGCGATCCTCACGATCGCCTCACGGCTGCGGCGTGAACTCCTCCTCCAGCAGGCTCGCCCTCCCGGCCTCGAGCCGGGCGACGGGCACCCGGAACGGCGAGCAGGAGACGTAGTCCAGGCCCAGGGAGTGGAAGAAGTGGATCGAGGCGGGGTCCCCGCCGTGCTCCCCGCACACCCCGAGCGTGAGCTCCGGGTTCGTGGCGCGTCCCCGCTCGGCGGCGATCCTCACCAGCTCGCCCACCCCGAACTGGTCGAGGGACTCGAAGGGGCTGTCCGAGAGGATGCCGCGCTCCTTGTAGGTGAAGAAGAAGCCGGCCTCGACGTCGTCGCGGGAGAAGCCCCAGGTGGTCTGCGTGAGGTCGTTGGTGCCGAAGCTGAAGAACTCGGCGGCCTCGGCGATCTCCCCGGCCCGCAGCGCGGCGCGCGGCAGCTCGATCATGGTGCCGATGCGGGTGGTGAGGTCCTCCGTCGTGCCGGCGGCGACGTCCTCGGTGATCTCGTCGATCTCGCGGCGGATCGCGCGCAGCTCGCGCACCGAGCCGACCAGCGGGATCATGATCTCGACGTGCGGGGAGACGCCCTCGGCCCGCACCGCGAGCTCCGCCTCGAGGATCGCGCGCACCTGCATGCCGAACAGGCCCGGGATGGTCAGCCCCAGACGCACCCCGCGCAGGCCCAGCATCGGGTTCTGCTCGTGCAGGCGTTCCACCGCCGCGAGCACCTTGCGTTCGTGGGTGGGGATGCTGCGCCCGGCCCCCTCCGCCCGGGCGATGCGCACCGAGAGATCGGTGAGGTCGGGCAGGAACTCGTGCAGCGGCGGGTCCAGCAGGCGGATCGTCAGCGGCAGCTCGCCCATCGCCCGCATCAGGCCCGCGAAGTCGTCCCGCTGGGCCGGCAGCAGCTCGGCGAGGGCCTCCTCGCGCTCGGCGGGGTCACCGGCGAGGATCAGCTTCTCGACCTGCGCCCGCCGCTCCCCGAGGAACATGTGCTCGGTACGGGCGAGCCCGATGCCCTCCGCGCCCATCGTGCGGGCCCGCCCGGCGTCGTCCGCGGTGTCGGCGTTCGCCCGCACCTGCATCCGTCGCACCTGATCGGCCACGCCCATCAGGCGGTCGACCGCCCGCACCAGGGCCGTGGCCGACGGGTCGTCGGCCGGGAGCTCCCCCTCGAGGTACTGGGCGACCTCGCTGGGCTCGACGGGCACCTCGCCCGCGAACACCTCGCCGGTGGTGCCGTCGATCGAGAGCACGTCGCCCTCCCGGGCCACGACCTCGCCGTCGAGCCGGACCTCCCGGGCCTTCGGGTCGACGTCCAGGGACTCCGCGCCGCACACGCAGGTCTTGCCGAGCCCGCGCGCGACCACGGCGGCGTGGGAGGTCTTGCCGCCTCGGGAGGTCAGCACGCCCTCGGCCGCGAGCATGCCGCCCAGGTCGTCGGGGTTGGTCTCGCGCCGCACCAGCAGGCTCCTGCGTCCCTCCTGCTCGTGGGCGATGACGGTCTCGGAGTCGAAGACGACCTCGCCGACGGCCGCGCCGGGGGAGGCGCCCATGCCGCGGGCGACCGCGGTGCGCTCACCACCCGCGAAGCGCGGGAACATCAGGCGCGTGAGCTGGGCGCCGCTGACCCGCGTGAGCGCCTCGTGCTCGTCGATCGCGCCCTCGTCGATCAGGGCCGCGGCGATCAGGAAGGCCGCCGCGGCCGTGCGCTTGCCCACGCGCGTCTGCAGCATCCACAGCTTCCCGGACTCGATCGTGAACTCGATGTCGCACAGGTCGCGGTACTCCTCCTCGAGCACGTCCATGATGCGCAGCAGCTCGGCGTAGGCCTCGGGCAGCACCTCCTCGAGCTCCTCGAGGGAACGGGTGTTGCGGATCCCGGCGACCACGTCCTCACCCTGCGCGCCCACCAGGAAGTCCCCGTAGACGCCGTGCTCCCCGGTCGAGGGGTCCCGCGTGAAGGCGACGCCCGTCGCGGAGCGCTCGTCGAGGTTGCCGAACACCATCGCCACCACGTTCACGGCGGTGCCGAGCTCGTGGTCGATGTGCTCGGCGTTGCGGTAGACGATCGCGCGCGGCGCGTTCCAGGACTCGAAGACCGCGCTGATCGAGCCGCGCAGCTGCTCATGGGGATCCTGCGGGAACGGTGTCCCGGTCTCGCGCTCGATGATGTCCTGGAAGCTGCCGACGAGCTCCCGCAGGGCCTCGACGTCCAGTCCCGCGTCGTCGGCCGCTCCGCGGTCCTCCCGCACCGCCTCGAGGGCCTCCTCGAAGGTGCTCGCGGCGATGCCGAGCACCGTCGCGCCGTACATCTGCAGCAGGCGCCGGTAGGAGTCCTGGGCGAAGCGCTCGGAGCCGGACTGCGCGGCCAGGCCCTGCACGGTCTCGTCGTTCAGGCCCACGTTCAGCACCGTCTCCATCATCCCGGGCATCGAGATGGCGGCGCCCGAGCGCACGGACACCAGCAGCGGGTCCTCGGGATCGCCGAAGCGACGGTCGATCTGTCCCTCGACGTCCTCGAGGGCTGCGGCGACCTCGTCGGCGAGGTCGGGCGGGTTCTGCCCGTGGTGCATGACGTACCGGCAGGCGTCCGTGGTGATCGTGAAGCCGGGTGGTACGGGCAGACCCAGGCGGGTCATCTCGGCGAGGTTCGCGCCCTTGCCGCCGAGCAGGTCCTTCTGGTCCTTGGAGCCCTCACGGAACGGGTGGACGTACGTGGTCATCCCCATCACCTCTCGCGTCACCTCCCCGAGCGGGGAGCGAGGGGGCGGCCCGGGACGGCCGGACCGTCCGGCGCATCCTTGCGCCTGGGTTCACTCTAGGTTCACCGGCGGTTCAGGGGAACCGTCGCCCGGTCGTCCCCGTTGGTACTCTCGCCGCGTGACGAGCACTCCACGCAGGTCCCGGCCCGATATCGCCGCCATCGTCCCCTGCTACAACGAGGAAGCCACCGTGGGCAAGGTCGTGAGCGACCTCCGCAGCACCTTCGAGGGCATCACGGTGTACGTGTACGACAACAACTCCCGGGACGCCACCCGCGAGCGCGCCCGCGAGGCCGGCGCCGTCGTGCGCACCGAGACCCTCCAGGGCAAGGGGAACGTGGTGCGCCGCGCCTTCGCCGACGTCGACGCCGACATCTACGTCCTCATCGACGGCGACGACACCTACGACGTCGCCTCCGCCCCCGCCATGGTGGACGCCCTGCTGGAGGGGCCCTACGACCACGTGCTCGGCTGCCGGGTCGACGACCCGCAGCGCTCCGCCTACCGCACCGGCCACGCCTGGGGGAACCGCTTCTTCAACCGTGTGGTCTCGATGCTCTTCGGCGAGCCCGTCACGGACATGCTCTCGGGGTTCCGGGTCTTCTCCCGCCGCTTCGTGAAGTCGTTCCCGGCGCTCTCGCAGCGCTTCGAGATCGAGACCGAGCTGACCGTCCACTCCCTCGCCACCCGCGTCCCGCAGATCGAGAAGCCCGTCGGCTTCGGGGAACGGCCCGACGGCAGCGAGTCGAAGCTCAGCACCTTCACCGACGGCCGCCGGATCATCCTGACCATCGGCAAGCTCTTCGCCATGGAGAAGCCGCTCATCTTCTGGGGGACCGGCGCCCTGATCGCGCTCGTGGCCGGTCTGGCCTGCGGGATCCCGGTGATCTCGGAGTACATGCAGACCGGGCTGGTGCAGCGGTTCCCGACCGCCTTCCTCGCGGCGAGCCTGATGGTGATCGCGTGCCTGATGGCGACCGCCGGGGTGATCCTCACCGGTACCACCAGGAACCGGCACGAGGCCGCGCGGCTCGCGTACCTCGGCCTGGCGCCGGTGAGCACACCGGGCATCGCGGAGGCATCGGGCCCCCCGCGCTCGCTGGACGCCCGGGCCGTGCGCGGGACGACGCCGGTGCCGCAGCCGCAGCCGCAGCCGCAGCCGGAGCGGAGCCTCGGTGATCGGTGAGCGCCTGCTGGCAGCGCGTGGCGTGATCGCGCGCTTCCTGGTCACCGGGGGCGCCATGAGCGCGCTGGACCTCGGCCTGTATTCCTGCGGGGCACTGCTCCTGCACTGGCACCCGATCCTCGCGCACATCGTCGGGACGCTCATCACCATCTGCGTGAGCTTCCTGCTGAACCGGGCCTTCGTCTTCCGCTCCCAGGGGTCCGGCGTCGGGGCCTTCGTCCCCTTCGTCGTCGTGACCCTGGTGACCGCCCTGGTGATCCAGACGCTGATCATCACCGGCGTGGTGCACGCCTGCGGCGCCCTGTTCCCCGACGCGCCGGAGGGCGCCGTGGAGGTCGGTGCGAAGGTGATCGCCGTCGGCTGCGCCGCCGTGTGCAACTTCGTGAGCTACCGCGTCATCTTCGCCCGGTTCGGCAGCGCCGGGGCGTGATCACCCACCTTGCACGCGCGAGCACCCGCAAGGTGCTGTTCGCCCTCCTGCCCGCCCTCGCCGTCGGCGCGGTCGACGCGCTCACCGCCCCGGTGGCCCAGCAGATGTGGCGCGGAGACGGGATCGGGCGTCATGCGATCGTGGCGCTGGTCGCCGCCGTCCTGATGTGGGTGCTGCTCAGCGGCGCGGACGCCCGGGGCGCCGTCACGGCACGGAGCGAGCGGGCGAGGCCCGGCGCCCGCTCGGCGGCACCGGCGTCCTGGCGGACATGCCTGCTGATCACGGGCATCGCCGTGGTGGGCTGGCTGCTGATGTGGGCGAGCGTGGGGCCGCTGGCGTCGATGAACGACACCTACTCGATCATCCGCAACCCCTTCGGCGCGGCGCGGCAGCACCCGATCGTCTACGACCTGGCCGTGAGCGGCGTCGTGCAGGGCCTGCGGCTCGTCACCGGGAGCATGCTGCCGGGGATCGTGCTGTTCGCGCTCCTCCAGATCGCCCTGTTCACCCTGGCCGTCGCATGGACGCTCCGGGTGCTCTCACGGATGGGAGCACCGCGGATCGCCCTGGTCGTCCTCGCCGTGGTGCTCGGGTACCTCCCGATCACCGCGAACTACACGTTCGCCCTGGTGAAGGACTCGCTCTTCACCGCCTTCGCCGTCCTGCTCGTGCCCGTGCTGCTCACCGTCGTCCGCACCCGAGGCCGCTGCCTGCACGAGCGACGCTTCCTGGCCGCGACGGTGCTGACCCTGCTCGGCTTCGCCCTCACCCGGAACAATGCGCTCGTGATCGTCGTCCTCGTCGGCGTGCTGCTGGTGGTCCTGGCAGCACGGGCGCGACGACGGGCGCTGGTCTGCGTCGCGGCGGTCGTGGTGGTCGCGCTCGTCCCGCAGCAGATCGTGCGCTGGACGGCGGGGCCGCCCAAGAGCGTGGAGAGCCTGGGCGTGCCGCTGCAGATGGTGGGCAGCACGCTGGTGGACGACCCGGGCTGCATACCGGCCGACGACGCCCGCACGTTCGAGCGGATCATGCCCGCGCAGCAATGGCGGGACGTCTTCCGGCCCGAGAGCGTGGATCCCGTGAAGGACTCCGCGTCCTTCTCCGAGGACGAGCTCGAGCGCTCCCGCGGCGCGTTCCTGGGGGCGGTCGCCGGCACCCTGCGGGCGTGCCCGGGGCCGATGATGGCGGGATACCGCGATCAGACCGCGCAGCTGTGGCAGGTCGACACCGTCCCCGTCGGCCGCACCTCGCAGTCCTTCTTCCTCGAGCCGATCTCGAACTACCCCGCCGACCGCGAGGAGATCATCGGGGACCTCGCCGCGCAGGGGGTGACGAAGCAGCCGCTCCTCGGCAGCGCGGTCGGCGGGTGGCAGGAGCGGATCTCCGTGGCCGCGCTGGACCTCACCCCCGGCACCGGCACCTGGATGTGGGCCCTGGTGCTGATCGGGCTCGCGTACTGGTACCGCCGGCGCGGGGAATTCGTGGCGATCGCGACCCCGGCCCTCCTGCTCTGGGGCACGCTGATGGCGGCCGTCCCCACGGCCATGCCGTTCCGCTACGCCGCCTACCTGCCGTGGATCGTGGCGATCGCCCTCGTCGTGCTGGTGTGCACCCGGGAGGACGGAGGACCCGGTCAGTCCTCCAGGTGAGCCACCAGGCGCGGTGCGTAGCCGACGTAGGACGCGGGGGAGAGGGCGAGCAGACGGTCCCGCTCGGCCTCGGGCAGGCCCAGGTCCTCGATGAAGGCGCGCATGCCCTCGCCGTCCACGCGGTGCCCGCGGGTGAGCTCCTTGAGGCGCTCGTAGGGGTTGTCCAGACCCTCGTGCCCCTGCACGCCCAGGGTGCGCATGACCGACTGGACCGCCTCGCCCAGCACCTCCCAGTTGCCCTCGAGGTCGGCCGCCATCGCCGCGGCGTCCACGTCCAGGCCCGCGAGGCCCTTGGCGACGTTCTGGATCGCCAGCAGCGAGTGCCCGATCGCGGGGGCGACGTTGCGCTGGGTGGTGGAGTCGGTGAGGTCGCGCTGCAGGCGCGAGGTGACCAGGGTCTGGGAGAGCACGTCGAGCAGCGCGCCGGAGATCTCGAGGTTCGCCTCGGCGTTCTCGAAGCGGATCGGGTTGACCTTGTGGGGCATCGTCGAGGAGCCGGTCCCGCCCTGCGCGGAGAGGCGCTGGCGGAAGTAGCCGAGCGAGATGTAGGTCCACACGTCGGTCGCGACGTTGTGCAGGATGCGGCCGGCGCGCGCCATGTCCGCGTAGATCTCGGCCTGCCAGTCGTGGGACTCGATCTGCGTGGTCAGCGGGTTCCAGGTCAGGCCCAGGTGCTCGACGAAGCTGCGGGAGACCTGCTCCCAGTCGGTGTCGGGCGCCGAGACCGCGTGGGCGGCGTAGGTACCGGTCGCCCCGTTGATCTTGCCCAGGACCTGGTTGGCGGGGATGCGTCGCGCCTGGCGCTGGAGGCGGTGGGCGAAGACCGCGAGCTCCTTGCCGAGCGTGGTCGGCGTGGCGGGCTGGCCGTGGGTGCGCGAGAGCATCGGCACCTCGGCGTTCTCCCGTGCCAGCCGGGCGATCTGCTCGATGACCCCTTCGAAGGCGGGCAGCCACACCTCGTGCACGGCGCCCTTGATCATGAGCGCGTAGGCGAGGTTGTTGACGTCCTCGCTCGTGCAGTAGATGTGCACGATCTCGGCGAGCGACTCGAGGGACGTGCCCGCCAGGCGGCGCTTGATGTAGTACTCGACGGCCTTGACGTCGTGCACCGTCTCGCGCTCGATCTCCTTGTGCTCGGCGATCCCCTCGGCGCCGAAGTCCTCGGGGATCGCGCGCAGCAGGGCGCGCTCGTCGTCGGTGAGGGTGCGCAGCCCCGGGATCGCCGCACCGTCCAGCAGGTGGATGACCCACTCGGTCTCCACGATCAGCCGGGCGCGGTTCAGCGCGGCCTCGGAGAGGTGCTCGACCAGCGGGGCGACCTGGTCGCGGTAGCGACCGTCCAGCGGGGTGAGGGCGATCGGGGGCGTCAGGTCGGCGAAGCTCTGCGGCATGAGGGCCATTGTTCCAGAGGGCATGACGACCCGGCGCACCGGTCCGTGACGACGACGTCGCCCCGGAGCGGCGTGCTCAGGCGTCCGCCCGGTCACGGCCCCCGTCGGCGCCGAGGATCGCTTCGAAGACCGAGGAGAGGACGCCGACGATCACGCCCGCCAGCAGGGCCCACCAGAAGCCGTCGAAGGCCAGGGGCAGGCCGAACCATCCCGCGACCCACGAGGTCAGCAGCAGCAGCACCGCATTGATGACCAGCATGAACAAGCCCAGCGTGAGGCAGGTCAGCGGGAGGGCGAGGAACGAGAGGATCGGCTTCACGATCGCGTCGACGATCGCGAAGATCAGCGCGACGCCCACGACGGTGAGCACCTGGCCGACGAGCGTTCCCTCGCCGCCTCCCAGGTGCATGCCCGGCAGCAGCAGCGAGGTGAGCCAGAGGGCGACGGCCACGATGATGAGATGCCCGAGGAACCTGAACATGCCGGCAAGTCCATCACAGAGGGTGGGGAGGGGACATGGGGGTAGCCCGACTCCCTCGGCTCGCGCTCACATCTCGTGGTTCCCAGCGCGAGGCCGGTTATCGGCCATAGCCTGGGCTCATGCTAGAGACCCCGCCCGAGACCCGCCCCCAGGCCCCCGCCGAGAACATCCGGCTGCGCGCGGCCCTTGAGTCCCTGCCCGCCTACGTGCCCGGGAGGCCGGCGCCGGAGGACGGCATCCGCCGGTACAAGGTCTCCTCCAACGAGTCGCCCTTCGAGCCGCTCCCGCAGGTCCTCGAGGCCGTCGCCCGCGCGACCGAGCACGCGAACCTCTACCCGGACATGGGCGCCGCCGAGCTGCGCTCCGCGATCGCGGAGCACCACACCACTCGCCACCTGCGGATCGGCCCCGAGAACATCGCCCTGTCCACGGGCTCGGTCGCGGTCTCCGGCGACCTCGTGCGTGCCCTCGTGGACCAGGGCGACGAGGTGATCTACGCCTGGCGCTCCTTCGAGGCGTACCCGATCCTGGTGCGCTCCCACGGCGGCGTCGACGTCCAGGTCCCGCTCACCGCGGACCACGAGCACGATCTTCCTGCCATGGCTGCCGCGATCACCGACCGCACGCGGCTGATCATCCTGTGCACGCCGAACAACCCCACGGGGCCCGCGCTCACCACCGCGCAGATCGAGGCCTTCCTCGAGCGCGTGCCCGAGCACGTGGTGGTCGCCCTCGACGAGGCGTACCGCGAGTTCGTCGACCCTGTGCAGGTGGCCGACACCGCCCGCCTCTTCGCCCAGCACGGCAACGTGGTGCTGCTGCGCACCTTCTCCAAGATGCAGGGCATCGCCGGCCTGCGGATCGGCTACGCCGTCGCCCATTCCCGCCTCGCGGCCGCTCTCGGCCAGGTCACCGTCCCCTTCGGTGCGAGCTCGATCGCGCAGGCCGCAGCGCTGTCGACCTTCGATCCCGATGCCGCCGCCGAGCTCGACCACCGCGCCGCGTGGATCCGCGGCGAGCGTGCGCGGATGCTGCAGGTGCTCGCCGCCCAGGGCTGGGACCTGCCCGATTCCCAGGGCAACTTCGTGTACTTCCCGCTCGGGGAGCGCAGCGCCGAGTTCACGGCCTTCGCCGATGCCCGCGGACTCGTGGTCCGCGCCTACGGCACCGACGGCGTGCGGGTGACCGTGGCGACCCGGGAGGCCGACGACCTGCTGCTCGCGATCGCGCAGGAATGGCGCACCGCCCAGGAGGACGCGACGGGGGAGTGAGGTCGGGCGCCCGGTCCGCCGCCCGGCCGCTCATCCGTCGATGCCGTCGATGAGCCGGATGGTCTCGGCCGGGTCCAGCACGGTGGCCGGATGCGGACCGCCCGAGAGCCAGCGCTCCCGCAGGCTCTCGGGATCCGCGCCCCGTGAGCGCTCCAGGCCGGGCCCCGCGGCGAGCACCAGGTTCCCCGCCTCGAGAGAGCCCACCACGTGCTCGTCGGCCAGGGCCCACGCGCCCGCGAGGCCCGCCTCCTCGGTGGCGGCGTCGAGAGCCCTCGCCTGCGCGGCGAAGAAGCGCAGGCCCGCGTCGTCGCCCACGTTCACGGCCATCACGCCGTGCGTGTCCAGCCGGTCCAGCACGTCGGCGAAGAAGAGTTCGCGCGTCAGGTGCTCCGGGGTGCTCTGCCCGCTGAACACGTCGACGACGATCACGTCGAACAGGGCGGCCAGCTCGGTCCCCGGCTGCGCGAGCTGCTCGGCGGCATCCCCGATGCGGACCTCGAGGTCCGTCCCGGGCGGGAGCGGGAGTGCGGAGATCACGAGGTCGGGCAGCTCCCGCTCGATCTCGACCACGACCTGGGGCGAGCCCGGCCGGGTCGCCTGCACGTAGCGGGCCAGGGTGAGCGCGCCCGCCCCCAGGTGCAGCACCCGCACGGGCGTCCCGGGCGCGGCGCCGGTGTCGACCACGTGCGCGATGCGCCGCAGGTACTCGTGGCGGATCACCGTCGGGTCCTCGAGATCCACGTGCGACTGCTCGATGCCTCCGACGTCGAGCGCGAAGCCGTGCTCGCTGTATCCGTCGGGTCGGATCCGGGCGACGGAGTCCGACTGCGCGAGGCGCACGCTCCTGGTCGCGGGACGCTGTGCGCGATGGGTCACGCCCTCAGCCTAGACTCGGGCGGAACGTGCCGCGGATACCGGACGCGGCGGAGGGGGACGATGATGACCGGAACGATGCCCGAGGGCCCGCAGAACGGCCGGCCGCGCCAGGACGGGCAGGGGGAGCACGGTCCCTGGCGCCAGCAGTACCCGGGTGCGCAGGGCGCGCAGGGTGCGGGCGCCTTCGGCGGACCCGACGCCTTCGGAGGGCCGGGCGGAGGGAACCAGCCGCCGCGGAAGAACCGCACGGGCCTGATCATCGGCCTGGTGATCGCCGCCATCGCCTTCTTCCTCGTGATCGTGCTCGTCGTCGTGATCGCGATCGCCGTCGGCCTGGGACGGGGCGGTGAGGGAGGTGGCCGCAAGAACGCGTCCCCCGAGGAGCAGGTGACCGCGATCGCCCAGGACTACATGGACGCCCTGGCGGCCGGCGACCCGAAGCCCGCGCTCGAGCTCGTCTCGCAGCAGGGCACCAACGGAGCCGTGGCCCTGGACGAGGAGTACTACGCGAAGGCCCTCGAGAAGGCGCCCGTCAAGAACGTCTCCGTCGGCACCCCGACGATGACGACGATGGAGGGCGAGGTGACGGTGGAGTACACCGTCGGCGACGAGCAGGCGTCCGCGAAGATCAGCGCGAACGACTACGACGACGACGGCACCTACGAGCAGACCACCGGGGTCGACTACGACACCAGGGTGCCGACGTCGTTCGAGGGGCTGAAGCCGACCCTGAACGGGGCGGAGGTCGAGGCCGACACCTCGGTCGTGCTGCTCCCCGGCGCCTACGAGGCAGGCATCAGCAACGAGTACTTCGACCTCGACGGTGCCGAGACGTTCACCTTCGCCTCCGCGGATTCCGACGTCGAGTGGCCCGAGCCGGAACTCAACGACGACGGCCAGAAGGAGTTCCGCACAGCCGTGCAGTCCTCCGTCGACACGTGCCTGAAGCAGAAGACCCTCAAGGCCGGGTGCGGCATGGGCGATCTGAGCGACGCCTCGACCGACGGCTGGAAGATCACCGAGGACACCGTGGAGCGGAGCCTCCCGGACACGACCCAGCGCACGATCGACAAGATGGAGGCGACGCCCGACTCCGAGGAGCCCACCTACGTCACGGGCACCAGCGTCGGCACCGTGGACACCAAGGTGACGTGCACCAAGGGCGGGCAGTCCGGCACCTGCGAGCTGCTCTTCGGCGGTGGCATGGGGACACCCTCCGTCGACCTCGCCGACGAGAAGCACCCGGTGACCTGGGACTGAGGGCGGACCCGAGCGAGGTGCCGCTCGGCTGCGGCGCCGGGGTCACGCGTCGTGCCGTCGCCGTCACGCGTCGGTCGGGAGTGACTCCGTCGCGGGGCCGCGGTGCGGGCGGGTGAGATCGGCCCGCTCGAGCGGGGTGCGCTCGGGGCGCGCGATGAGCTTGTGGCCCCACCACAGCGCCAGGAAGAACGGCAGGCCGATGTATGCCGTGAGGATGCCCCTGATGTCCGGGGACCCGGTCAGCCACGACTCGTAGTTCTGACCGATGATGACGACCGCGCACATCACGACGGCCACCAGCGGGCCCAGCGGGAACCAGCGGGCGCGGAACGGCAGCTCCGAGAGGTCGTGACCCTGTGCGAGGAAGGCGCGCCGGAAGTTGTAGTGGCTCCACGCGATCCCGAGCCAGGTGATGAAGCCGGCCAGGCCCGAGGCGTTGACCAACCAGGTGTAGGCGCCGCCGCTGCCGATCAGCGAGGTGAGGAAGCACAGGGCGCCGATCGTCGTGGTCGCCCCGACCGCCGCGAGCGGGATGCCGCGCCGTGTCGTGCCCGCGAAGAACCGTGGCGCCTTGCCGGACTTGGCGAGCGCGAACATCATCCGGCTCGACACGTACATCCCCGAGTTCCCGGCCGACAGGATGGCGGTGAGGATGACCGCGTTCATGATGGTGGCCGCGGCCAGGATCCCGGCCTTGTCGAAGATCAGCGTGAACGGGGCCACCGCGATGTGCGACTCGTCGGCGCTCAGCAGCCGCGGGTCCGCGTACGGGAGCAGGAAGCCGATGATCGTGATCGCCCCGATGTAGAACAGCATGATGCGGTAGAAGATCGAGCGGATCGCCCGCGGGATCGTGCGCTCCGGGTCCTGCGCCTCGCCGGCCGCGACGCCGACCATCTCGGTGCCCTGGAACGAGAAGCCGGCGATCATGAAGATCGACAGCAGGCCCGTCCAGCCGTCGACGAAGGGGGCCTGCCCGCGGGTCCAGTTCGAGAGGCCCGGTGAGTCGCCGCCGAGGATGCCGATGATCATCAGCACGCCCACGACCAGGAACGCCAGGACCGCGATCACCTTGATCGAGGCGAACCAGAACTCGCTCTCGCCGAACGCCTTGACCGACACCGCGTTCAGCAGGAAGAGCAGCGCCAGGAACCCGAGCGACCAGATCCACGAGGGCACGTCGGGGAACCAGTACCCCATGACGAGCGCGGCGGCCACCAGCTCGGCGGCCACGGTGACGGCCCAGTTGTACCAGTAGTTCCAGCCTTGCGCGAAGCCGAACGAGGGGGAGACGAACCGGGTCCCGTAGGTCTCGAACGAGTCGGCGACCGGCAGGTACGTCGCCATCTCGCCCAGGCTCTGCATGAGCAGGTAGACCATGAAGCCGACCGCGGCGTACGCCACCAGCGCCCCGCCCGGGCCTGCGCCGCTGATCGTCGCGCCGGAGGCCACGAAGAGGCCGGTGCCGATCGCGCCGCCGATGGCGATCATGTTCAAGTGGCGCGGGGCCAGCTTCCGCTGCAGCTCCGGGTCGCCGTGCGTCGGCGCGCGCTCTGGGGTGGGGGTGGCGCTGGTCATGGATTCCTCGGGTGGGGGTGCCGGGATCGAAGGGGGGCCGGGTCCACCCAGCCCGCCGTTGCAGCGGGATCGATCGCCGAGAGTACAACAAGCGCCCTCGCGCGGCGTGGGCGGGCGACGGGCCCGGGTGACCGGTCGCGCAGTGCCACCGATTGGAACTTACGGATCCGTAGGTTACGCTCGCTCCCGTGAGCGTCTTCCGCACAACGATTCCCCAGAACGCCGAGGACGAGCCGCTCGTTCGGCTCATCGCGCCCGACGGCACCCGCACCCCGCACGAGGAGCTCGACGCTGCCGTCGCGCACCTGACGGGCGAGGACCTGCGCCGGTACTACCGCGACATGGTGATGATCCGTGCGGCGGACCTCGAGGCCACCTCCCTGCAGCGTCAGGGTCAGCTGGGCCTGTGGGCGAGCGCGCTGGGGCAGGAGGGCGCCCAGATCGGGGCCGGCCACGCCGCCCGCACCCAGGACTACCTCGTGCCCACCTACCGCGAGCACGGCATCGCCTGGGCGCGCGGCATCGAGCCCTGGCGTCTGCTGGACGTCTGGCGCGGCATCGCCCACGGCAGCTACGACCCCTACGAGCTGCGCACCCACCCGTACATGCTCGTTCTCGGCGCGCAGGCGCCGCAGGCCGTCGGCTACGCGATGGGCCTGCAGCGCGACGGGCTGGTGGGCACCGGCGACGACGAGTCCGACACCGCCGTGCTCGCCCTGTTCGGCGACGGCAGCTCCTCGGAGGGCGAGGTCAGCGAGGGCTTCACCTTCGCCGCCTCCTTCCAGGCGCCCTGCGTCTTCTTCACCCAGAACAACCAGTGGGCGATCTCCGTGCCCACCAGCGTGCAGTCGCGGGTGCCGCTGGCGCAGCGCTCCCGCGGCTGGGGCATCCCCAGCGTCCGCATCGACGGCAACGACGTGCTCGCGGTCTACGGGGCGGTCCGCCTCGCCCTGGACGCCGCCCGCCGTGGCGAGGGGCCCCGCTACATCGAGGCGCTCACCTACCGGATGGCCGCGCACACCACGAGCGACGACCCCACCCGCTACCGCCACAGCACCGAGGAGGAGGAGTGGGCGGCCAAGGACCCGATCGACCGTCTGCGCACCTACCTCGAGGCGCAGGACGAGATCGACGAGGCCTTCGTGACCCGCTGCGACGAGGAGGGGCACGACCTCGCGATGGCGCTGCACCACCAGATCCACGCGATGGCCGACCCCGATCCGATCGAGATGTTCCGCAACGTCTACGCCGATCCCCACCCGCTGGTGGAGGCGGAGCGCGAGGAGTTCGTGCAGTTCCGCGCCCAGTTCGAGGACGAGACCACCACGGGGGAGGAGCGCTGATGGCCGCCGTGAAGCTCCCGATCGCCAAGGCGATCACCGCAGGCCTGCGCGACGCGATGCGGATGGACGAGAAGGTCATGCTGATGGGCGAGGACATCGGCGCCCTGGGCGGCGTCTTCCGCGTCACCGACGGCCTGATGAAGGAGTTCGGCACCCAGCGCGTGGTCGATACCCCGCTGGGCGAGGCCGGCATCATCGGCTCCGGCATCGGACTGTGCTTCCGCGGCTACCGGCCCGTCGCCGAGATCCAGTTCGACGGCTTCGTCTTCCCGGCCTACAACCAGATCACGACCCAGCTGGCCAAGATGCACTACCGCACCCGCGGCTCGGTACGCATGCCGATGGTCATCCGCATCCCCTACGGCGGCGGCATCGGGGCGGTCGAGCACCACTCCGAGAGCCCCGAGGCGCTGTTCGCCCACACCGCCGGGCTGCGGATCGTCACCCCCTCGAACGCCCAGGACGCCTACTGGATGACCCGCGGGGCCATCGAGTCCGACGACCCGGTGATCATCTTCGAGCCCAAGAAGCAGTACTGGGTCAAGGGCGACGTGGAGACGGAGACCCGGCCCGAGATCGACATGCACACCGCGCAGGTGGTGCGCCCCGGCACCGATGCGACCCTGCTCGCGTGGGGCCCCTCGGTCTCGCTCGCCCGGGAGTCCGCCGAGGCCGCGAGCGAGGACGGACTGGACCTCGAGGTGATCGACGCCCGCTCGATCTCCCCGCTGGACACGGCCACCGTCGCCGAGTCCGTGCGCCGCACCGGCCGTCTGGTGATCGTCCACGAGGCGCCCGTCTTCGGGTCCATCAGCGGTGAGATCGCCGCGCGCATCAGCCAGGAGTGCTTCTTCCACCTCGAGGCCCCGGTGCTGCGCGTGGGCGGCTACCACACCCCCTACCCGCCGGCGCGGATGGAGGAGTCCTACCTGCCCGACGTGGACCGCGTGCTCGACGCCGTGGACCGCTCCCTCGCATACTGATCCCCGCCTGCCCCACGGAAGGACCCTCCGATGAGCACCCTCGTCATGATCACCCTCACCGACCCCGGGGAGGGGCTGACCGAGGCCGAGATCCTCGACATCAAGGTGGGCGTGGGTGACACCGTCGCCATCAACGACCCCGTGATCGAGGTGGAGACCGCCAAGTCCGCCGTCGAGCTGCCCAGCCACATCGCCGGCCGGGTGACGCGCGTGCTGGTCTCCGTGGGCGACGAGGTCGTCGTCGGCGCCCCGCTGATCGAGGTCGACACCGACCCCGACGGCGGCGACGGCGCAGGGTCCGACCAAGCCGCCGCTGCCCGGCAGCAGGCCACCGCCGGGGAGGGGACGGGCGCGCAGGACAGCACGAGCGCGCAGGAGCAGGCAGCGCCCCCCGCCGACTCCGGCGCCGAGGAGGACGCCGCACCGGCGGCCGACCCGTCGGCCGAGGAGCCCGGCACGCAGGCGCAGGAGGCCACCGAGAGCGCCGCGGAGGAGGAGCAGCCCAAGAACCTGGTGGGCTACGGCACGCGCTCGGGTGCGTCGCGCCGGCGCCGCCGCGTCGCCGCCCAGGACGGTGAGGACCAGGACCAGCAGGTGCCGATCGACCGCATCCTCGCCAAGCCGCCCGTGCGCAAGCTCGCGCGGGACCTGGGCATCGCGCTCGCCGACGTGTTCGCGACCGGCCCCGGCGGCACCGTCACCCGTGAGGACGTGCTGGCCGCGCAGCAGCGGGCGATCGGCGACGAGCCCGCCCCGGCCGACGGCGACTACTTCCCCGACGAGTCCCCGCAGGCCCCCGCCTCCCTGCACGGGGCGATGAAGTCCGCGACCTCGCAGCCGATGGACCAGCAGTCCTTCTCCGGGGTCACGAGCGATGACCGCACTACGCGGGTGCCGATCCGCTCGGTGCGCAAGCGCACCGCCGAGGCCATGGTCTCCAGCGCCTTCACCGCGCCGCACGTGACCGTGTTCAACGAGGTCGACATGACCGCGACCATGGACCTCGTGCGCACCCTGCGCGCCTCCCGCGAGTGGGCCGACGTGCGGATCTCCCCGCTCGCGATCGTCGCCAAGGCGCTCCTGGTCGCGATCCGTCGCAATCCCGAGGTCAACGCCTCGTGGAACGAGGACGCCCAGGAGATCGTCTACAAGCACTTCGTGAACCTCGGCATCGCCGCCGCCACCCCGCGCGGGCTGATCGTGCCCAACATCAAGGATGCGCACCTGCTCACCCTCAAGGAGCTCGCCGAGGGCATCAACGACCTCGCCAAGACGGCCCGCTCCGGCTCCACCCCGCTGTCGGCCACCCGCAACGGCACCATCACGGTGACGAACTTCGGCGTGTTCGGCATCGACTCGGGCACCCCGATCCTGAACCCGGGGGAGTCCGTGATCCTGGGCATGGGCGCGGTCAAGCAGAAGCCCTGGGCGGTCGACGGGAGCATCGAGGTCCGGGAGGTCACCCAGCTCGCCCTGAGCTTCGACCACCGCCTGATCGACGGCGCGCTGGGATCGGAGCTGCTGCGCGACATCTCCGCCGTCCTCGAGCAGCCGCAGCTGGGACTCGTGTGGGGCTGAGCCGCCCCGGCGGTGCGACCCCGCCCACGACCTGCGCGTCGGCCTGCACCTCGGCCTGCGCGTCGGCCGGTCGTACCGAGCCGCTCCGGCTCGGTACGCTGGTGCGGTGACCCCGCCTCCCGCTCCGCGCCGCCGCGACGATCCGCGCATGCGGACCGTCGAGATGGAGGCCCTCAGCCTCAGTGCCGAGGAGGAGGACACCGAGACCCTCAGCTCGGGACCCGCCCTGCCGGCGCTGTCCTGGCAGCGCACCGCCCTGCTGATCGCCGCGGGCGGCGCCGTGGGAGGGGTCCTGCGGGAGCTGATCACGCTGGCCATGCCCACCATCTCCACGCCCACGCTGATCGAGCTGCCGCGCGGGACCCTGCTGGTCAACGTGCTGGGCTGCGTGGGCCTCGGACTCCTCACGGGCCTGCTGGAGAAGCGCCCCGATCTTCCGCGCTGGATGCGTCCGCTGCTGGGGATCGGGCTGCTCGAGGGGTTCACCATCTACTCCGGGCTGGTCCTCGAGGGATCGGCCATGATCGGCGCGGGCTTCCCGGCGCTCGCCTTCATGTACGGGGCGATCACCGCGTTCGGCGCCGTGTTCGGCGTCGTCCTGGGCATCGGCCTCGCCTCCCTGATCCACCGCCGCACCGTGCGGCGTCGGCCGCGGCGGACCGGATCCGTCGCCGCCACCGGAGGGGTGAGCGTGATGGGCGCGGACACGCCCGCCGAGGTCGAGCCGCACCGCACGCTCTCCTCCTCCACGCCCAGCGAGACACCGGAGGAGGAGCGATGACCGTCCTCCTCGCGATCCTCGCGCTGCTCGCCGTCGGGGTGGGGTGCGGGCTCGGTGCCGTCGCCCGCTGGGGGATCCACGAGGGCTTCTCGAAGCTGGTGTCCTCGCGAGGGTCCTCCTCGATCCTGGTCGAGGTCGTCCCCTGGCCGACGGTGATCGCGAACGTCCTGGCCTGCTTCGTGCTGGGCATCGTCGTCACCCGCATCGGCGCCGAGCCCACGGGGTCGCTGCGCTACCTCTTCCTGCTGCTGGGCGCCGGGCTCTGCGGTGGCATGTCCACGCTCGCCGGTGCCGCGCGGGACGTGGTCCAGCTGGCCCGGCGCGGCACCCCGGTGCTGGCCGTCGGGTACCTGCTGGTCACGGTCGCCGTGGGGATGGGTGCGCTCTGGGTGGGAGTGCTGGTCACCCAGGGCACCGGCGCGACGGGTGGCGCGTGAGCGCTCCGCTCGACCTCCCCGTGCTCGCCGCCGCCCTCCACCTCCTCGCCGTGCTCGAGGGCGCCGGCACCCTCGGTGCGGCCCTGCTCGCCGGGAGCGGGCCGGTGCACCGGGCCCGCGGCGCCCTCGCCGTCTGCGGCGGGGCATGGGTGCTGGTGCTCGCCGCGGATCTGCTCGCCGGGCCCGGGCCCGCACCGCTGATCGGGGCCGGGAGCGCCGCGCTCGTCGTGATGCTGGCCGTCGCCCTGGAGGGCCGCGCCGTGGCGTGGATCTGCGCGGGGCTCGCCGCGATCGGGATCGCGGTCGGTGTGCTCGGGAGCCACGGTGCCGGATACCCGCACATCGACGCGGTCCTGCCCGCGCTCGTGCACGTCCTCGCGCTCTCGACGTGGGCTGGGCTGCTCGCGGTCGGCGCCGCACTGCGGGGCGAGGCGCGCCGTGCTGCACGCCGCATGGCCTCGCCGAGCAGTCTCCCGCCGGCGACCCGGCCCCTCGTGGCCTGGATCCTGGTGGCGGGCAGCGGGGCGTGGCTGCTGATCCTGCACCGTTCGGAGCTCGGCGCACCGGGGGAGAGCGGGCGCGATGTCCTCGCCCTCGGCGAGAGCGCGGTCGTGCTGGCGCTCGGCGCGCTGGTCATCATGAGCGCTCGCCGTGCGCGCACCGCCGCCGCGGACAGGGCCGGCGACGCAGGATCATGGATACCCCGGGTGGTCCTCCCCCTGCTGCTGCTCGCCCTCGTGCTGGCCGCCGCGCTCGATGCCACCGCTGGGGCACCGACCGGTCCCGATACCCGTGGGACGAGTCCCGCGACGGTGCTGACCGGCCGCGATCTGCCGCCCGCCCCGGGACCTCTCGCGCTGCTCACCGCCTGGCGCCCCGACGCACTGGTGCTCGCGGGGATCCTGCTCCTCGGGGCATTGCTCGTGGGGGTGCTGCGCGAAGGACCCCGGGGGAGGAGGCTCCGCGCCGCCGCCGGTCTGCTCCTGCTGGCCTGGATCTCCTGCGGCCCCCTCGGGGTCTACGCGCCGGTGCTGAGCTCCGCACACCTGATCCAGCAGGGACTGCTGCTGGTCCTCGTCGGTCCGCTGCTGGCGAGCGCGGTCCCGGCACCGAGGAGACTGCAGGGTCTGCTCGCCCGCGACCCCTGGCTCGCTCCCGTGCTCGCCCTCGGGCCGACCGGTGCGGTGGTGCTCGTGCACGCCACGCCGTGGCTGCTGCGACCGGGCCTCGCCTCGATCCCCGGACACGAGCTGCTGCTCCTGCTCCCCGCGCTGGCCGGAGCCCTCACCTGGTGGAGCCTGGACCGGGGAGTGCTGCGGACCGTGCCCCGGATCCTTCGCGCCGTCCTCGCCGCACTGCCGGTCGCGGGTCTCGCAGCGAGCGGGCTGGGGCTCGCGCTCGGACACGTGCTGCTCGTGCCCGACCGCTTCGGGGCGACGGGCCGCAGCTGGCGCGCGGACGCTCTCGCCGATCAGCAGACGGGCGGATGGTTCCTCGTCATCCTCGCGGCCCTCGCCCTGGCAGCCCTGGTCGCTCGGTCACGGACGGGACGCGCCCCGCGACGGGCCTGAACTGCGGTCCCCGGGTCAGGCGAACAGCCCGCGCACGAAACGCAGACGGCCCAGCAGTCGATCCCGGTCGACGAACGGGACCAGGCCCTCGTCGCGGGACGCCCCGGCCGAGCGAGATGCAGCGGACGCCCCGGTCGAGCGGGAGGCAGCGGCCGCCCCGGCGTCGGAGCGCTGGTCCTCGCGGCGCCCGGGCAGCAGCGACTCCAGCTTCCCGCGCACACCGGACTCCTCGCGCGCCTCGTGCGCGGGGACCTCGGAGTCACCGCGCTCGCGGATCCTGCGGAACTCCTCGGCCTGCGCGGAGCCGCTGCGCATCGCGTGCAGGGCGTAGGCGGCGACGTCGGCCTGCTCGACGAGCAGCGGCAGCACACCGCCGTTCACGCGCTGCTGACCCAGCAGCACCAGGTTGTCGCGACCTCGGGGGAACGTGCCCAGGAACAGGTCGAGCTCGCCGTCGGCGGTGCGGGGCACCACGTCCTCGGGCAGGTACTCGGAGGCCTGCTCGTAGCCGGTCGCGAACACGATCACGTCGGGCGTGTACTCGGCGCCCGCGGAGAAGGACACGGTGGCGTCCGCAGCGATCGACTCGACGTCGCCGGTCGGCGTGACCCGGCCGTCGCGGATCCGCGGCGCCAGCTCGTCGGAGATGATCACGGCGTCCTCGAGGAGGGAGGCCGACGGACGCGGCAGACCCAGCGACTGCGGATCGCCGATGGTGCGCCGGACGGCCTGCTCGGCGATCTTCTCGTTGAGCGGTCCCAGCAGGGACGGCTCGTGGGAGGCGGCGACATCGCCGGGGCGACCGCCGATCGATCGCGGCACCACCCAGTGGCCCGTGCGCACCGACCAGCGCACCTCGAGGGCGCGCCGTGCGGCGTCGACCGCGATGTCGGCGGCGGACTGACCGGAGCCGACGATCAGCACCCGCTTGCCCTCGAGGCCGTCGCTGCCCGTCCACTGCGCGGCGTGCAGGGTGCGGACCTCGTCGGGGACCTCGGAGGCCCAGCGGGGCAGGTGCGGGCGCCCGGAGATGCCGTGCGCGGCGACCAGGGCCGAGTAGACCGCGACCTTTCCGTTCGACAGCTCCACCTGCCACACGCCCTCCTCGTCGAAGGGGGTCGCGGTGCGCACCGAGACCTTCGGCAGGAAGTGGTCGGTGAGCTCGTAGCGTGCCGCGTAGGCACGCAGGTACTTCGCCATCTGCCCGGGCCGCAGGAAGGGCGGGAAGGAGACCGGCTGGATCATGTCCTCGTACTGCGTGAAGCGGGTCGAGGAGACCATCTCCATCGCGGGCCACACCGGGGAGTCCTCGCGCTCCTCGTTCCAGATCCCGCCGACGTCTTTGTTGCCGTCGACGAGGTCGAAGGGGACGCGCAGGGCCTTGAGCGCGGCGGCCGCGGCGAGGCCGGCGGGGCCGGCGCCCACGACCAGCACCTTCTCGCGGGTGGGGGCGTCGAGCACGTCGGCCGCGTCCGAGGAGGTGTGCGGCGTGACGGAGGCGTGGGACATCGCGAGGAGCCTTCCGGGTCGGAACTGGAGCGCGGCCATCCTATCCGCGCGACCTCACAGAACGGTGATCACCGTGGGGATCGCTCGCGGGCGAGCCGTACGGCTCCATCCAGCCCGTCGTCGACGGGGACCACGGTGCGCCCGGCGGTCTCGAGCCAGCTGACGAGGTCGTCGTGGATCGGCCCTCTCGTGGACAGGACGCCGCCGGCCAGCACCACCGGGAGCCCGGCCTCGGGGTCCAGGCGCTGCACCGTGCGCGAGAAGTGGCGTCCGGCGTGATCGAGGATCTCGCGGGCGACCTCGTCGGGCGCGTCCTCGCAGAGCGAGCCGGGCAGGGGCGCGAACCGTCCCAACTCGGCGGGGGAGAGGCCGTCGATCGCGGCGACCAGGTCCTGCCGGGGATCTCCGGTGGCCGAGCGGGGGACGAGACCGTCGCGCAGGTCGAGCCCCAGCACGTCGCCCAAGGACTCGGTCAGCCGCGTGCGGGGACCGCGTCCGTCGATGTCGGCCGCGACGGCCTGCAGCACCGCGCGACCCAGCCAGACGGCCGAGCCCACGTCGCCCAGCAGCCACCCCATGCCGTCGCATCGCTGCACCGGGCGGCGGTGCTCGAAGCGCACGCTCACCGAGCCGGTGCCCGCGAGCAGCAGCAGGCCGTCCTCGCCCACGTCCGCGCTGAGGAAGGCGGTGAGGTGGTCATCGGTCGCGTGCAGGGCGTCCGGGGTGATCCCGAGCGGTGCGAGGGTCTCCGCCACCGCGTGCGAGATCTCCTGGCGGCGGGCGGCGCCGTTGCCGGCGATCCCCAGCACGGCGGCACGGACCTGGTCCCCCGTCACGCCCGCGGTCGCGAGCGCCTCGCGGGCGGGTCCCGCGAGGGACTGCAGCGCGCCGGGGCCGCTCGAGCGCAGGTTCGCACCGGGCCCGAGCACGGGCGAGTCCATCAGGGGAGGGGCCTGCGGATCGAGCGGCGCGACCAGGAATCTGCTCCGCGTCCCGCCCACGTCGGCAGCCAGGATCACGGGTGACGTCACGGTGTCGTCACGGTCGGGTGCAGAGTGCACGGACACCTCCTCGATCGTGGTAACTTTAGCAAAGAGTATCGGTGAGGGAAGTTTTCTCAGTTTTGGTCGGTTCTCGTGCGAGTCCTCGCGCGTGCCCGACGGTGTCATCGCTCAAGGACGAGACGATCTCCGAAGTGCCGCCCGGGCACGTGCCGATCCGACTGCTGTGAGGAGTCCCCATGATCTCACGACGAGGTGTTCTCTCCGCGGGTGCCGCCGGCTCCGCCGCCCTGGGGCTGGCCGCCTGCTCGGGCGGTTCCGGCTCGAGCGACCCCACGGACAAGGACGCGAACGGCGACAAGACCATCACCCTGTGGATCATGCAGGGCACCAATGCGAAGACGGACGAGTACGTCGACGCGCTCACCAAGGCCTTCGAGGACCGCACCGGTGCGACGCTGAAGGTCGAGGTCCAGCCCTGGGACGGCGCGCACGACAAGTTCGTGACCTCGATGAGCGGCGGCACCTCCCCGGACGTCGCCGAGGTCGGCACCACCTGGGTGCCCGAGTTCGCCGACGCCGGCGGCATCGACCCGCTGACGAAGGACGTCGACGAGGCGGGCATCGGTGACGGCCTCGTGCAGGGCCTGGTCGACGCCGGCACCCTGGACGACGAGCTCTACGGCATGCCCTGGTACGCGGGCGTGCGTTCGATCCTCGCGGACAGGAAGATCCTCGAGGACGCGGGCGTCACCGAGCAGCCCGGCAGCTGGGACGACCTGCTCGAGATGATCGAGACCATCAAGTCCAAGAACCCCGACATCATCCCCTTCCCCATCGCGGGCAGCTCGATCTTCGCGGGCATGCCCTTCGTGTGGGGCGCGGGCGGCGACATCGCGAAGGAGTCCGGCGGGACGTGGAAGGCCACGATCGACACCCCGGAGTCCGTCGAGGGGATCCGCTGGTACACCGACCTCGCCCTGAAGCACGACGCCTCGACGGCCGCGGCCTCGAGCTGGCTGGAGACCGATTCCCTCGCCGCGTTCCAGCAGGGCAAGGTCGCCATGTTCATCACCGGCTCCTGGGTGCCCGCGACCATCAAGGTCGACGACGAGGAGCTGTTCGATCGCTTGGTCGCCTTCACGATCCCCGCGAAGGACAAGGAGGTGGCACCCTCCTTCCTGGGCGGCTCCCTGCTGTGCCGCTTCACCGAGACCGAGGAGCCCGAGCTCGCCTTCGAGCTCATCAAGCTCATGTCCACCGGCGATCTCGCGACCCGCTGGGCCAAGGAGACCAACTACTTCCCCGGCGAGCAGAAGGCGCTCGACGCCGTGGTGAAGGACGGCGACGAGCTGACCAAGGTCTTCGCCCAGCAGATGACCGAGGGCGGCACCACCGTCCCCGTCACCCCGGCCTGGGGTCAGATCGAGGGCAAGAAGACGCTCTCGACCCTGTTCAGCGATGTCCTCAAGGGCACCGATCCGCAGAAGGCCGCGGACTCCGCCGCCTCCGAGATGGACGAGATCTTCAAGGGATGACCGTCGGCACCGAGGCTCCCTCGCCCCCGGCGACGGCCCCGGCGCGCCGACGGGTCCCGGTGCGGCGCCGCCTCACCCGCGGCGCCGCACCCTGGGTCCTGCTCGCTCCGGCCCTGATCCTGCTGGCCGTCCTGCTGCTGTGGCCGCTCGTGCGCGTCGTGATGCTCTCGCTGCAGGACTACCGGCTGCGCAACCTGATCCGCGGCGACTCCAACTACGTCGGCCTCGAGAACTTCACGAAGGTCCTCACCAGCGACTTCCTGTGGTCCACGGTGCTGCCCAACACGGTCGGCTTCGCCGTCGTGTGCGTCGTGCTGACGATGCTGGTCGGGATCGTCGTGGCGCTGTTCCTGAACACCCTGGGCCGTGCCTGGCGCAGCATCTGCACCGCCGCGATCATGGTCGCCTGGGCGGTCCCCGCCATCACCGGGACCTACGTGTTCGTCTGGCTGTTCGACCCGCTGAACGGCCTGGTCGCGAACACCCTCGACGCGCTCGGGATCATGGAGGCCGGTTCCTGGAACTGGTTCGACGACCGCTGGGCCTTCTACGCGATCGCGACCGCCAACGTGGTCTACCACGGCTTCC
The DNA here is from genome assembly GCF_003130585.1 of Brachybacterium endophyticum. Lineage (GTDB taxonomy): Bacteria > Actinomycetota > Actinomycetes > Actinomycetales > Dermabacteraceae > Brachybacterium > Brachybacterium endophyticum. The sequence goes on from NZ_QFKX01000002.1 coordinate 428,673, forward strand.
CGTTCATCGCGGTCACCGTCCTCGCAGGCCTGGGCACCGTGCCGAGGGAGCTCTACGAGGCCGCGGCCCTGGACGGTGCGGGCGCCGTCACCCGCTTCCGCAGCGTCACCGTCCCCGGCATCCGCCCGATCCTCGCGGTGTGCATCATCCTGTCGACCATCTGGGACTTCAAGGTGTTCACGCAGATCTACCTGATGCCCGGCGGGGACGGCACCAACCGCTCGGTCATGAACCTCGGGGTGTGGTCCTACTCGGAGTCCTTCGCCCAGGGCCTGTACGGGATGGGCTCGGCCATCGCCGTGCTGCTGACCGTGCTCCTGCTGGTGATCTCCGTGGTCTACATGCGCACCCTGATGAAGGAGGACGAGCTGTGAGAACCGCCGCGTCCGCCCGTCGCTCGCCGCGCCGCACCGCCGTGCGGGTCGGCAAGTTCCTCGGGGTCGTGCTGATCCTGGGGGTCTCCCTGTTCCCCTTCTACTGGATGCTCTCCACCGCCGTGGACCCCAACCCGCTCGGCCGCGGCGCGAGCCTCCTTCCCCACGGCTTCACCCTCGAGCACTTCCGCTTCGTGCTCTTCGACGCGGGCTTCGTGCACTACCTGAAGAACTCGGCGGTCGTCGCGCTCGCGACGGTGCTGATCTCCGCTGCCGTCGCCCTGCTCGCCTCGGTCGCGGTGGCCCGCTTCCGCTTCCGCCTGCGCACCCAGGTGCTGATCCTCGTGCTGCTGGTGCAGATGGTCCCGCTCGAGGCGCTCGTGATCCCGCTGTTCCTGCAGGCCCGCAACCTGCATCTGCTGAACTCGCTCGCGGGGCTCGTGGTCGTCTACCTCGCCTTCTCGCTGCCCTTCGCGATCTGGAACCTGCGGGGCTTCGTCCAGGCCGTGCCGAAGGAGCTCGAGGAGGCCGCTTACGTCGACGGGGCGAACTGGTCGCGGATGTTCTTCTCGGTGCTGCTGCCCCTGGTCACCCCGGGCCTTGTCGCCACCAGCGTGTTCAGCTTCATCACCGCCTGGGACGAGTTCATCTTCGCGCTCACCTTCATGCAGGAGGGCTCGAAGTACACCGTCGGCGTCGGGCTGCGCACCTTCTTCACGCAGAACACCGCGAACTGGGGCGCCGTGATGGCGGCCTCGACGATCATCGCGGTGCCGGTCGTGATCTTCTTCGTGCTCGTCCAGGGGCGCCTCGCGAGCGGTCTCACCCAGGGGGCGGTCAAGGGATGAGCGCCGCCGACGGACGCGACGGACGGGACGGACGATACGGGTGGGACCGCGACGTCCTCGCCCTGCTGATGGCCCCGATCGAGGGGACCACCCTTCCCGAGTGGGCCGACGAGGCCCTGGACGCCGGGCTCGGCTCGATCATCCTCTTCGGCTACAACACCCCCGATGCGCGGACGGCCGCGGGACTCGCCGGCTCCATCCACGAGCGGGCGGACCAGGTGCTGGTCGCGATCGACGAGGAGGGCGGGGACGTCACCCGCCTCCAGGCCGACACCGGCTCCTCCCTGCCCAGCGCCTGGGCCCTCGGCACGATCGACGACACCTCGCTCACCGCCCGCGCGGGCGAGGCGCTCGGCGATCTGATGGCGGCGTGCGACATGGACCTCGCCCTCGCCCCGGTGCTCGACGTCTCCACCGATCCGGCGAACCCCGTGATCGGCACCCGTTCCTACGGGGACGACCCCGACCTCGTCGCCCGCCACGGCCGCGCCTTCGCGAGCGGTCTGCACGCCGCGGGCCTGGGTGTCACCGCCAAGCACTTCCCCGGCCACGGCGCCACCTCCGTGGACTCCCACACCGCGCTGCCGCGCATCGACCTCGATCCGGACGAGATGCGCCGCGAGCATCTCGCTCCCTTCCACATCGCCCCCTGGCTGGACGCCGTGATGACCGCGCACATCCTGGTCCCCGCCCTGGGGGAGGGGCCGGCGACGCTCTCGGCCTGGTCGACCCGTCTGCTCGACGAGGTCGCCGGCGGCGGCTTCCACGGCCTGGTGATCACCGACGCCCTGGACATGGCCGCCGTCTCCACCGGCCCGGGCTTCCCGGAAGCCGTCGTGCGGGCCGTCGAGGCGGGAGCGCACCTGCTGTGCCTGGGCACCTCGCTGCGCCGGGACGCCGAGCAGTTGCTCCGAGAGGCGCACGACGCGATCGTCGGCGCCCTGGCATCGGGCCGCCTGCGGCGCGAGGACGTCGCCGCTCGCGCCGCGCACACGCGCGCCTCGATCCACGCCCTGCGCATGCGTCGCGGCGTCGAACCGCGCCGCGACGTCATCACCGCGATCCGCGCCCTGGACGAGCTCGGTGCCGCCGCCGCCCGACGCGCGGTCAGCGCCCAGCACTCGGCCCTCGGCGGCGGTCCCGTGGTGCTGGTCGATGCGCGGATCCGCGCCGATCACGCCTCCGGGTCGCGGTCACCGCACCTGCTCACCGCGCTGCGCGAGCGCGGGATCGACGCGGAGTGGGCCCACTACCCGGGCGATCTCACGACGGGCTCCGAGGTCCTCGTCCTCACCCGGCTGCCCCGAGCGGACGCCGAGGAGTCCGCGCGGCTGCGCGAGGTGCTGCAGGCGCGGCCCGACGCGATCGTCGTCCACACCGGGGTGCCGGACGCCGCCCCGGACCACCGTGCCCTCGTGCGCACCCTCGGCGGCTCGCTGACCATGATGCGCGCCGCCGTGGAGCTGCTGCTGGCAGAGGGGCGTGAGAGCCGGTGAGGATCCTGGGCATGATGTCGGGCACCTCGGCCGACGCGATCGACACCGTGCTCGTCGATCTCGCGCGCTCGAGCGAGGACCCGGGCCTGCTGGAGGGGCGCGTCCTCGAGGTCGGAGAGCATCCCTGGCCGCCCGCGCTGCGGGAGGAGATCCTGGACGTGCTGCCGCCGGCGACCACGGGTGTGGGGACCTGGAACCGTCTGCACGCGCAGATCGGCGAGCACCTGGGCGTCGTCGCGCGCAGCGTGCTGGAGGACCACGGAGGCGTGGACCTCGTGGTCTCCCACGGGCAGACCCTGCACCACTGGGTGGAGGAGGACGGACGCGCCCGCGGCACCCTGCAGGTCGGCGACGCCTCCCGAATCGCCGCGATGACCGGGACCAGCGTGCTGTACGACCTGCGCAGCGCCGATCTCGCCCGCGGGGGACAGGGGGCGCCGCTGGCGCCGGTCCTCGACGTGCTGCTGCTGGGGGAGCGGGGCGGTGCGCTGCTGAACCTGGGCGGCATCGCGAACCTGACGATCGTGGAGCCGCCGGCCCCGGATGCCGCAGGCAGCGGCCCCGGCACCGGTCCCGGGCAGCGCGCACGTCCCGTCGTCCGGGCGGGGGACGTCGGCCCCGCCAACGCCCTCCTGGATGCCGCGGTCCGGGCGGCGACCGGCGGCGCCCGGCACTGCGACACGGACGGACGCCTCGCCGCCTCCGGCACCGTCGACGAGGACGTGCTCACGGACCTGCTCGCCGACCCCTTCTTCTCCCTCCCGCTGCCGCGCTCGACCGGCCGCGAGCACTTCGACTCCGACTACGTCCTGCGGTGCTCCCCACGGGCCGCCGACCTGTCCCTGCCGGACCTGCTGGCGACCCTGACCGAGCTGACCGCCCGCACCGTCGCCGAGCTCGTGCGCGCCTCCGGCGCCCCGCAGGTGTTCGGCTCCGGCGGCGGCATGCGCAACCCCGTGCTGCGCACGCGCCTCGCGGAGATGCTCGCCCCGATCCCGCTGCGGGGGAGCGAGGAACTCGGCATCAGCGGAGACGGCAAGGAGGCGCTGCTGATGGCGCTCCTGGGATACCTCTCCGCCCACGGCATCCCGGCACTGCCCCCGGGGCCGGGCGGCCACACCGTCACGGGCGCGAGCGACGCCGCGGTGCTGGGGTCGCTGACGCCGCCGCTGCCCTGCACCGGGCTCGAGACCTCCTCGGACCCCGCGGCGCGGCAGCCGCCCCGACGCCTGCGCCTGCGGGATCACGCGTCCACGCCGCCCGCACCCGTCCACCCCGCCCACCGACCCCCCGAGAAAGGTGAGAGATGACCGAGCAGACCGAGCACGGCGAACGCTGGCAGGACCTGATCGCGCTCGCCTCGCCCACCGAGGAGCGCAATCCGCGCACCCTCGACCTCGACACCCTGGACGCCCCTGCCCTCGTGGACACGATCCTCGCAGAGGACGCCGGGGTGGCGGCCGCGGTGCAGGCGGTGGCGGGGCCGATCGCGCAGCTCGTCGAGCTGTGCGTGGCGGCGATCGCCTCGGGGTGCACGGTGCACTACGTCGGCGCGGGGACCTCCGGGCGGCTCGGGGTGCTCGACGCGGTCGAGCTGGTCCCCACCTACAGCGCCACCGAGGACATGGTGACCGCCCACATCGCGGGTGGGGCCGAAGCGGTGATGCACGCGGTCGAGGGCGCGGAGGACGACGCGTCGGCGGGGGCAGCCCTCGTCGAGGACGAGTGCGAGGCCGGCGACGTGGTGATCGGGCTCGCCGCGAGCGGACGCACCCCCTACGTGCGCGGGGCCCTCGAGGCAGCCCGGGCACGGGGTCTGCCGACGGGTCTGGTCGCGGCGAACCCCCTGGCGCCCCTCGCGGCGCTCGCCGATGTCGCGGTGCTCGTGGAGGTCGGCCCGGAGGTCGTCACCGGGTCCACGCGCATGAAGGCCGCGACCGCGCAGAAGCTGGTGCTGAACGCGATGTCGACGGCCACCATGGTGCGCCTGGGCACGACCTTCCAGAACCTCATGATCGACATGCGACCCACCAACAAGAAGCTCGTGGCCCGCAGCGTCCGGATGCTCGTCCAGGCCAGCGGCGCCTCGCCCGAGCACGCCGCCGCGGTGCTCGACGACGCCGGGGGCAGCGTGCGTGTCGCCCTGGTCGCGCTGCTGGCCGGCGCGGATGTCCAGGATGCGCAGGCTGCGGCAGTACGCTTCGGGAAGGACTCGGGCAGGCGGGGCGATCCGGCAGGGATCCGCAGCGCGGTCGCGAGCCTGACGACGAAGGAGCCCCGATGAGAAACCCGACGGAGTCCTGATGACCACCCCGCCGCTCCTGCTCAGGCTGCGCAGTCTCCGGGGCGACCTGAAGCCGGCCCTCGCGCGCATCGCCGACCTGATCCTCAGCGACCCTGCCGGTGTGGCCTCGATGACCATCGGCGACCTCGCGCAGGAGGCCGGGTGCTCGGAGGCGAGCGTGGTCCGCTTCGCCCGCCAGCTGGGCTTCCGCGGCTATCGCGATCTGCGCTTCCGTCTCCACGAGGAGGCGGTGGCGGCTGCCACGTCGGTCCAGGAACCCGGGGCCGAGGGCGACATCGACCCCTCCGACGACATCGGGACCATGACGGGGAAGATCGCGGCGGCCGACTCCCGAGCCGTCCACGACACGGTGCGCGGCCTCGACCTCGATGCGCTGACGCGGGTCGCGGACGCCGTCGCCCCGGCCCGCCGCATCATCCTCTTCGGCGTGGGCGCCTCGGCGCTGCCCGCGACCGACGAGCAGCAGAAGCTCACGAGGCTGGGCCTTCCCGCCGCCGTCCACATCGAGGCCCACAACGGACTCCCGGCCGTCGCCCTCCTCGAGGCGGGGGACGTGCTGATCGCCTTCTCCCACTCGGGGCGCACGGCCGAGGCCCTGGACGCCGCCCGCATCGCGCACGAGGGCGGCGCCCGGGTGGTCGCGGTGACCGGCGCCGCCGGATCGCCGCTCGCCCACACGGCCGACGACGTGCTGCTGACCGCCGCCGTCGAGTCCGAGCTGCGCTCCGGGGCGACCGCCTCGAGGATCGCCCAGCTCACGGTCGTGGACTGCATCTTCGTGGCCGTCGCGACCCGGGTCCCCGACCTGGGCCGTGACGCTCTCGCCCGCACCCGGGCCGCGGTCGACGACCGCCGCGTGCACTGAGCAGGGCCTCGGGGCGGGCCCCGGAACGGGGACTCGGAGCGGGGCCTTAGAGCCCGACCATGCGCATCCCGTTCTCGTCGTAGCGGTCACCGGCGACGCCGACCCGCGCGGCCAGGGCGTCGAGCTGCGCGACGTCGTCGGCCGAGAGCCGCACCTCGGTCGCCCCGGCGTTCTCGTCGATCCGCTCGCGCCGGCGGGTGCCCGGGATCGGGACGATGGCCGGGGACTGGGCGAGGAGCCACGCCAGCGCCACCTGCCCGGTGCTCGCCTCGCGCTGCTCGGCCAGATCCGCGACCGCGTCCAGGAGCGCCTGGTTGCGCTCGAGGTTCTCGGCCTCGAAGCGGGGGACCCGGCCGCGGATCTCGCCGTCGCCGAAGCCCTGCCCGGGCCGGACGGTCCCGGTGAAGAAGCCCTTGCCCAGCGGGCTGAAGGGCACGAAGCCGATGCCGAGCTCGGCGCACGTGGGCAGCACCTCGGGCTCGGGATCGCGGGTCCACAGCGAGTACTCGCTCTGCACCGCCGTCACCGGCTGCACGGCATGGGCCCGGCGGATGGTGGCGGCCCCGGCCTCGGAGAGCCCGAAGTGGCCGACCTTCCCCTCGGAGATCAGCTCGCCCACGGTTCCCGCGACCTCCTCGATCGGCACGTCGGGGTCGACCCGGTGCTGGTAGAACAGGTCGATCCGATCGGTGCGCAGCCGCTGCAGCGACTCCTCGGCGACCCGGCGGATCTGCTCGGGCCGCGAGTTCGTGCCCCGCATGGCGCCGTCCACGATGTCCCACCCGAACTTCGTGGCCAGGACGACCTGGTCGCGGACGGGCGCGATCGCCTCGCCCACCAGGCGCTCGTTGTCGTAGGGGCCGTAGACCTCCGCGGTGTCGATGAAGGTGACGCCGTGGTCGACGGCGTAGCGCAGCACGTCGATCATCTCCTCGCGGTCCCCGGGGTTGGGGCCGTAGGACTGCGACATCCCCATCGCTCCCAGCCCGATCGCGGAGACCTCGAGCCCCTGCTCGAGCCCGTGTCCCAGTGTCCTCGTGTGCATGTGGTCCTCCTGCGGTAGCCGGTTCGGTCCACCACCATCCTCGACCGCTCCCGGCACGGGAGGCAGGCCCTGCGGGTACCCGGTCCGAATATTCCCTGTCCTCGCTCGCCCGGGCCCCGGTACGGTGTCGCGCATGAGCATCTGATCGGCACCCCGACCCCGTCCCTGCGACATCTGGAGCCGATCCATGCCCACCTCGAACTCACCCGCGCAGGTCCCCGCCGCCTCGGATCCCGGGATCGCGTCCGCCCCCGCCGCCTCGCCGTCGGCCCTGCACCTGCGGGCGGACGGCATCTCCCACGGCTTCGGCGCCCGCCGGGTGCTGACCGACATCTCCCTGACCGTTCCCGCGGGAACTCCGACGGGCCTGCTGGGGGAGAACGGCTCGGGGAAGTCGACCCTCCTGCGCATCCTCGCCGGCGATCTCGAGGCCGACACCGGGGAGATCGCCGTGCCCGGCCCCGTCGGCCTGCTGCGCCAGGAGCTCCCGCACGATCCGGCGACCACCACGATCGCCGACGTCCTCGAAGAGGCGCTCGCCCATTCCCGTCGTCTCGAGGAGGCGCTCACCGAGGCGGGCGCCGAGCTCGCGGTCGACGACTCCCAGCGCGCCGCCGCCCGGTACGACGCCCTGCTGTCCCGGGCGACCCTCGCCGACGTCTGGAACGCCGAGACCCGCGCCGCTGAGATCCTCGCCGGGCTCGGCCTGACGGGCGTGCCCCACGAACGGCTGCTCGCGCAGATCTCCGGCGGGCAGCGGGGACGCCTCGCCCTCGCGCACCTCCTCATCACGCGGCCGACGACGCTGCTCCTCGACGAGCCGACGAACCACCTCGATGACGCGGGGGCCGAGTTCCTGGCCCGGCTGCTCTCCGAGCATCCCGGTCCGGTGCTGGTCGCGAGCCACGACCGCGCCTTCCTGGACGAGGCCACCCGCGCCCAGCTCGACCTCGATCCCGCTCCCACGCCGCTCGGCGAGGAGCAGGGCGGACTCACCGCCTACACCGGCACCTTCACCGACTACCTGCTCGCACGGCTCGACGCCCGCGAGCGCTGGGAGCGCCGGTTCCGCGACGAGCAGGAGGAGCTGGACCGGCTGCGGGCGAAGGTCCGGGACGAGCACAGCGTGGGGCACGAGGGCCGCGGCCCGCGCACCGAGGCACGCGCCTCGAAGAAGTTCTACGCCGACCGCAACGCGGCCGTGGTCTCCCGCCGGGTGCGTGACGCCGAGCGTCGTCTCGAGGAGCTCGAGTCGAGCCAGATCCGCAGGCCGCCGGCGGAGCTCCACTTCACCGGCGTCCCCACCTCGACACGGCGCAGGACCCAGGGCGAGGTGCTGCTGAGCGCGGCCGGCGCCGCCGTGGCCGGGCGGCTCACCGCGACCTCTTTGAGCGTCTCGGCAGGGGAGAAGCTGCTGATCACCGGACCGAACGGCTCGGGGAAGTCGACGCTCCTCGCGGTGCTGGCGGGGTTGCTCGAGCCCGATGCCGGGAGCATCTCCGTGGTCCGCGATCGCGGACTGCTCGCCCAGGACGAGGAGATCGACGAGGACACCACGGTGCGTCGCCTGCTCGGCGGGACACCCGAGGACGAGCACGTCCCCGATCTGATGGGCCTCGTCCACCCGCGCGACCTGGACCGTCCGCTCGGTGAGCTCTCCCGCGGTCAGCAGCGTCGTGCGGCCCTGGCGGGGCTCCTCGCCGCGCCACCCTCGCTGCTGCTGCTCGACGAGCCGACGAACCACCTCAGCCTCGACCTCGCCACCCGCCTCGAGCGCGCCGTCCAGGACTGGGAGGGGACCGTCGTGATCGCCTCGCACGATCGCTGGCTGCGCAGGCGGTGGACGGGGCGGACGCTCGAGCTCGGCGGGCGGCCGGAGTGACGGGAGCGGGTCCCGTCGGAGAGGAGGTCACCGCTCGACGTCAGGTCTCTCCACCTCGAAGCTGACCACGTCCACCGGATCGACGTCCCGCACGCCCGGGTAGTGACGCTCGAGCGCCTCGTGCAGAGCGGTGAGATCAGCGAATCCGTCGAGCACGGCATCCCGCTCGGTGAGCTTGCCCCGGGTCGTCGTCCGTACGGTCGTCACCGTCGCGGGCAGCATCACCTCGTCACCGCCCTGCTTCTCGACCACGATCTCCGCGGGCCCGGGATGGAAGGGGTCGTCGATGCGGATCGTCTGGCGCTTCGCCCCCGAACGGATCAGCGGTTCGTACCCCTCCCACAGGCCGATGCGCTGCGGCCGGTCGTGGTGGGTGCTGTCGTAGGAGAAGGGCAGCAGCTCGCGAGCGCTGCGGGTGATGAGCCCGGAGGCGTCGCGCACCACGAACCGGATCTCCGGGTCGACGTCGTGGAGCACCTGACGGCACTTCCCACACGGCGCCATCACGTCCCCCGTCGGCCCGTAGACCGCGGCCGAGGCGACGATCGGGTCGTCGGCCGCGCTCGCCGCATGGTTCGAGAGCGCCGCGATCTCGCCGCAGGGGCCTCCGAGGAAGTGGAACGTGTTCATCCCCAGCACGACGCGCCCGGAAACCGTGAGGAGCCCGCCCGCGACGGTGTGGTCGGGGTCGTGGTGGTGGGCACGGGCGTGCTCGGCGGTGAGCCGCACCAGGTCCCGTTCGAGGTCGGTGAGCATGCCCGGATGCTTCCAGGGCAGCGGTCGTCGGGCAACGGACTTTTCTGTGGCCCGCCGTGCGCGTTCCTGCCACACCCATCCCTGCCCACCCGTCCCCGTCACACCCGTTCACGTTCGCCCCGGATCCTTGCGCTCCCGCGCACCCCTCGCCGACGGTGTCCCCATGTCCGAGAACGACGCCGCCCAGACGCCCACCGAGACCACTGCGACGACCATCGGCGCCTCCGCCCCGCACTTCGAGACCCTCGCGATCCACGCCGGGCAGACCCCCGACTCCGAAACCGGTGCCCGCGCCCTGCCGATCTACCAGACCACGAGCTTCGTCTTCCCGAGCGCGAAGACGGCGGCCGACCGCTTCGGCCTCGCCGAGCTCGGCCCGATCTACACGCGGCTGACGAACCCCACCCAGGAGGCGGTCGAGAACCGGATCGCCGCGCTCGAAGGGGGAGTGGCCGGCCTGCTGGTCGCCTCCGGTCAGAGCGCGATCACGCTCGCGATCCTGAACCTCGCCCAGGCCGGCGACAGCATCGTCGCCTCCCCGAGCCTGTACGGCGGCGCGTACTCGCTGCTGAAGAACACGCTCAGCAAGCTCGGCATCGAGACCGTCTTCGTGGAGGACCCCGACGACCTCGACTCCTGGCGCGCCGCGGTGCGCCCGAACACGAAGGCCTTCTTCGCCGAGACCATCCCGAACCCCCGCCAGGACATCCTGCGCGTCGAGGAGGTCTCGGCCGTCGCCCACGAGGCCGGTGTCCCGCTGATCGTCGACAACACCGTCGCCACGCCCTACCTGCTGCGTCCGCTCGAGCACGGGGCCGACATCGTCGTGCACTCGGCGACGAAGTTCCTGGGCGGGCACGGCACCGCGATCGCCGGCGTGATCGTCGACGGCGGCTCCTTCGACTTCGCGGCGGAGCCGGAGCGCTTCCCGCTGCTGAACGAGCCCGACCCCGCGTACCACGGGCTCGTCTACACCTCGCTCGCGCCCGACCTGCCGCCGTATGCGATCCGAGCCCGCGTGGCCCTGCTGCGCGACCTCGGCCCCGCGCTCTCCCCGCACAGCGCCTTCCTCATCGCGCAGGGACTGGAGACGCTCCCGCTGCGCATCGAGCGGCATGTCGAGAACGCCGGCAAGGTCGCCGACCACCTGGCCACGAAGACCGGCGTCTCCTCGGTGGCCTACGCGGGCCGACCCGAGTCCCCGTACTACGACCGCGCCCAGAAATACCTGCCCCGCGGCGCGGGCTCGGTGCTGGGCTTCGTCCTGGAGGGCGGCCACGACGCCGGGGTCGCCTTCGTCGACGCCCTCGAGCTGCACTCGCACGTGGCCAACATCGGCGACGTGCGCAGCCTGGTGATCCACCCGGCCTCGACCACCCACTCCCAGCTCGAGGCCGACGAGCAGCGCGCCGCGGGCGTCGAGCCCGGCTTCGTGCGCCTCTCGGTGGGGCTCGAGCACATCGACGACATCCTCGCCGATCTCGACAAGGGGTTCGCGGCGATCGCGGACGTCTGAGGGGTGCAGGTCGACGGGGGCTGATCGACGGGTACCTGACCGACGGGTGAACGACGGGCCCACCGCGAGGTGAACATCCCGTTCCTCCCCAGGTCACGACGGGTGCCGGGGGTCTCACGCCGCCCCGCACCCGTCGCCGTCGGCGCCCCCTCCGTGAGACGCTGGGGCCGTGAACCCGGCCACCGATCATCCCAGCGACGCAGCATCCGCCACCGCGGCAGGCCCTCTCGAGGACTGGCCCCCGCGCTGGAGTCCGCGCGCGGTGGTGTTCGACTGCGACGGACTGCTCGTGGACACCGAGTCCGAGTGGCTCGCCACCCAGGCCCGCTACCTCGCCGTCCACGACGCCACGATCGACGAGGCGGAGCGTCGCGCGCTGACGGGGCGGAGCATCGAGACCGTCGTGCGGGCGCTCTCCGCCCACACGGGACAGGACCCGCTGGTCGCCGCCGACGAGCTGATGGAGATCCACCGTGAGGCCCTGAGCGATGCGGTGGGCGTCCTTCCCGGCGCCGTGGAGACAGTCCGCGCGATCGCCTCCCGGGTCCCCGTCGCGATCGCCTCGAACTCCCCGCGCGACCTCCTGGACGACGCGATCGAGGGCCTCGGGATCGCCGACGTGGTCACCACCAGCGTGAGCGTGGACGACGTCGCCGAGGGCAAGCCCGCCCCGGACATCTACGCCGAGGCAGCCGCCCGCCTCGGCGCCGACCCGGCCGAGACCCTCGCCTTCGAGGACTCCGAGACCGGTGCACGGGCCGCCCGGGCCGCAGGCCTGACCCTGATCGCCGTCCCCTCGATCCCCGGCCAGGAACCGGTCGCCGACCGCACCCTGGCCAGCCTCGAGGACCCCGACCTGCACACCTGGATCCGCACCTGGGAGACGACCCGATGACCACCTCCGCCACCGCTGCCGCCCCCGAGATCTTCGAGGAGGTCTTCGGTGCCTGGACCCCGCGCGCCGTCGTCTTCGACTGCGACGGCATGCTCCTGGACACCGAGGCCGCCTGGAGCCACCGCACCCAGCCCGCGGTCCTCGCCCGCTACGGCGTGGATCCGGCGGCCGCCGAGGACGCCCTTCCGCTGGGCCTGACCGTCCAGGACGCCTCGAAGGTCATCGCCGATCTCGCCGGCGCCCCCTACGAGGAGGTCCTCGAGGTAACCCGCGAGCGCTTCCGGGCCGACGTCGCCGGCGACCTCGAGGTGCTGCCGGGGGTGCGCGAGGTCCTCGCCGCCACCAGCGCGCGGGTCCCGATCGCGTGCGCCTCGAACTCCTGGCACGAGATGCTCGAGGACAAGCTGCGCCGGGCCGGGCTGCGTGACTTCTTCGAGGCCCTCGAGTCCACCGACACCGTCGAGCGCGGCAAGCCCTTCCCGGACATGTACGAGGCGGGCGCCCGTGCGCTCGGCGCCGAGCCGGCCCAGGCCCTCGCCTTCGAGGACTCGCACACGGGAGCGAGCGCGGCGCGCGCGGCCGGCCTGCGTCTGATCACGATCCCCCAGGCCGGTGAGGCGCCGCCCGCCGACCTGTCGCTGACCACGCTGGCAGACCCCCGCCTGCTGAGCTGGATCGAGACCTGGTGAAGGTCCGGACCGCGACCTGGTGAGGGAGCGGACCGCGACCTGGTGAGGCATCGGCCCCCTCGCGTCGGCGAGGAGCTCGGGGCCTCGTCACACGCGGACACACGCCCGCGTCGGCTCGGTCACGGGGCGGCCGCGGCGCCCCAGGTGGTGCCGATCCCGGTGTGACCGACCCGTCGGGCCACGGCGCGGGACTGGCACGGCCGCCGCGGCACGGTGTTGACTGGCGCCCATGACTTCACCAGGCGACCCCACCGACGCGCAGACCGCGGGCTCCGGCGCCGACGCCGCAGCCCCCGCCGGCAGCGCCGCAGACACCGGCGACGCCGCCACGAACGGTGGTGCCGCAGCGACAGGCGGTTCCTCGGTCCTCGACGGCGGCTGGCTGAACACCGGACCCATCACCCCGGCCACCCCCGTCACCCCGCCCACGGGGGAGAACCCCGAGGTGGCGACGGGGCACAGCGCGGGAGGCGCCCGTGACGTCCGCGTCCACGGCAGCCCCCTGCGCGGGCGCGGCTGGCTGAACACCGGCGGCGTCGAGCTGGACCTCGAGGACCTGCGTGGCAAGGTCGTCGTCCTGGACTTCTGGGCCTTCTGCTGCGTGAACTGCCTGCACGTGCTCGACGAACTGCGTCCCATCGAGGAGAAGTGGTCCGAGGAGCTCGTCGTCATCGGTGTGCACTCGCCGAAGTTCGAGTTCGAGAAGGACCCCGACGCGCTCGCGGCGAACATCGAGCGCTACGAGGTCACCCACCCGGTGCTCGACGACCCCGAGCTGTCCACCTGGAGCGAGTACGGAGCCCGCGCCTGGCCCACCCTGATCGTCCTGGACACCCATGGTCGGATCGCCGCGAACCTCTCCGGCGAGGGCCACGCGGACACCATCGACGCGCTGGCCGCCCAGCTCACCGCCGAGGCCGAGGCCGACGGCTCCCTGCGCCGCGGCCCCGCTCCCGCGGTGGTCGCCGACCGCGTCCCCCAGACCCTGCGCTACCCCTCCAAGGTCACCACCGTGGACGACGGCCGCCTGGTCGTCTCCGACGCCGGTCAGCACCGCCTGGTCGTCTTCGAGCCCGACGGCTCCACGGTCGACGAGGTCGTCGGCGAGGGCCGTCGCGGTCATGCCGACGGCGAGGGCGAGCAGGCCCGCTTCGCCGAGCCCAACGGCGTCCTCACACTGCCGCCGGAGGTCGCCGACGAGGTCGGTTACGAGCTCCTGGTGGCCGACAGCGCCGGACACCGCCTGCGCTCGGTGGAGCTGGGCCGCAGCCGCCTGCTGCGCTCGCGCACCACCTCCGTGGTCGGCACCGTCGCGGGCAACGGCGAGCAGTGGATGCAGGGGCAGCCGCTGCCGACCGGCGAGGGCGATCCGCTCGACTTCGCGCTCTCCACGCCGTGGGACCTGACCTGGTCCCACGTGCTGGACCGGGCCGTGATCACCATGGCCGGCATCCACCAGATCTGGACCTTCGACCCGCGCACCGGCTCCCTCGCCGTCCTCGCCGGCACCACCCAGGAGGGCCTCGTCGACGGCCCGCTCGTCTCCTCCTGGTGGGCGCAGCCCTCCGGGATCGACGAGATGAACGACGGCACCCTCGCCGTCGCCGACTCCGAGTCCTCCGCGATCCGTCTGCTGGACCCCCAGCGCCTGACCGTGCGCACCGTCGTCGGCAAGGGACTGTTCGACTTCGGCCACGTCGACGGCAGCGCCGACCACGCCCGCCTGCAGCACCCGCTGGGCGTGACCGTCCTGCCCGACGACCGCCTCGCCGTCTGCGACACCTACAACGGTGCGGTCCGGCTGATCGACCCCGCCGGGGCCGACGGCCAGGGCAGCGTCGTCACCGTCGCCCTCGATCTCGCCGAGCCCTCGGACGCGGTGGTCGGGGCGCCGATCGACGGGATCGGCCAGCTGATCGTCGTGGAGTCCGGCGCCCACCGCCTGACCTGGGTCCCGGTGGCGAAGGCCGCGGAGCGCGTGCTCGACGAGGGCGCTCAGCGGACCTCCCGCCCGGTCACCGAGGTCGGCCCGGGCACGCTCACCGTGCGGGTGCTGTTCACCCCGCCGCCCGGGCACAAGCTCGACGACTCGCTCGGCCCCTCGACGCAGGTCTCGATCTCCACGACGCCCACCTCGATGCTCACCTCCGGCTCGGGCACCTCGACGGCGCTCGAGCGCACCGTCGTGCTGGACCCCGCCTACTCCGACGGGGTGCTGCACGTGAACGCGCGGGCGGCCTCGTGCGACGCCGACCCGAGCGTGGAGTTCCCGGCCTGCCACATGCACCAGCAGGACTGGGGCGTCCCGATCCGCGTCGTGGACGGCGCCCCCGACGTCCTGGACCTCTCGCTGCTGGGCTGAGTCCGCACAGGCGGATCGCGTAGCCTCGGTCCCGCGGTCGGCGGCTCCCCGCCGAGCAGCCGGCCGCGGAGGACCGGGCTCCCTCGGTCGGCCGACGACCCGCGGCCCCTCCGGGGCGCGCTTCCCACCTGGCAGGAGAATCCGTGGAGTTCATCACCGATTTCGCCCTCGGGGACGACATCGCCGTGCTGCTGATCGTTCTCGGCGTGCTCGCCGTCGCCGCGATCGTGCTCGGGGCGCTGATACCGCCCCGCCTGGCCCACCACGGCGCGGCGATCGCGCGGCGCCGTGCCGAGAGCCGTGAGGACACGGACGAGGCAGAGGACGAGGACGGCGTCGCTGCGCGCGCAGTCGGCGCGGACGAGGATCCCGACGACGCCGACGAGGACATCGCTCCCGCCGACGAGGACGACCCGGACCTGCTGACCGAGGAGGACTCGGACACCGGGGACCCGGCGATCGACCGCCACCTGGGCAGCCGTCTGGGCTCCCTCGTCACCAGCGCCACGGTCGTCGCCACCTGGGTCGGCGTCCCCGCGGCGCTGCTGCTCCTGCTGGTGCCCGGCTCGACCGACGTGCGCGTCCTGCGCCTGGGCTTCTTCCTCGTCGGCCTGATGGCGGGACCCCTCGCCGCCTGGCGTGCGAGCGGCATGATGATGAGCGCCTTCGGCATCGCCCCGAGCGACCGCCCCCGGGCGATCTCCCGCTTCGGCGGCCTGTTCGTCGCCTCCTCGCTGGGCATCGCCGCCCTCCCGATCGCGCTGGCCCTGTACTTCATGCACCAGGCGGCGGCCTCCCCGCTGATCGCCTACGCCGCGGGTGCCGCGGTCTTCGCGCTCGCCCTGCACGCGATCGCCTCCCTCGCCCACACCACCGGGCACGCCGCCACCATGCTCGTCGGCTCCGACGAGAACGAGATCCACGCCGAGGACGAGACCAACCCCGGCGGCCCCCACCTGCGCCTCGCCCAGGTGCTGCGCCGCGGGCCCGCCCGCAGCGCGACGCTGGTCGCGCTCACCGCGGCCCTGACCGCGGCGAGCGTGCGCGTGTCGGTGCCCGTCTTCGGCGCCCAGGGGATCGGCGTGACCGTGCTGGGTCTCGCCGTCGCCATCGCCGTGGCGCTCGCCGTCGCCGTGTTCCCGCACCTCGGCCGCGCGGGCCGCGAGCGCACGGCCCTGCGGGCCGGCCAGCTCGTGCCCGCCCTGCTGAGCGTCGGCGGGATGGTCGCGGGCGTCGCCCTCTGGCTGCCCTCGGCCTACAAGGGCCTGCGCTTCGACTCCGTCGGGCTGGGGCAGTTCACCGACAAGGCCATCACCGGATCGGACAAGCCCGTCGCGCGCTCGGAGATCGTGGGGCAGATCGAGTCGGCGATCGGCGACATGTCGCAGTGGATCTCCTCGACCGACGAGTCGCAGTACGCCACGACGTTCCTGAACACGCTCACGCTGTACAAGACCCACCCGCAGGTGCTCGCGGCCCTCGCGATCGCGAGCGGCGCGATCATCACGCTCGCGGCGCAGCTGATCGTCTCGCGGGTGCTGAACCCGCACGAGGCCACCGCCCTGCGCGCCGCCCGCAGCAGCCGCACGGGCGGCGCCCTCGGGGCCGTCACCGTGCTGGGCAGCGCCGCCCTCGCGACCTCCGGCATCCTCGCCCTCGGCGGGCTCGTGCTCGCGGTGGTGACCGTGCTCGCCGCCGGCGTCACCAGCCTCGCGCTCTCGCTCGTCGCCTTCGCGGGCGTGGGCGGCCTCGTGGTGATCGCCGCGAGCTCCGCGCTGCACACCTCCGGTGCCTTCGCGGACCGTCCGGGGACCGCCGAGCCGTGGCGCGCCGCCAGCCGCACCGGCGGCGCCGAGACCGCCGTCGGCATCCAGGTCGCCAGCGCGCTGGCCGCGCTGCCGTTCCTCTCCACGATCGTCGGCGCGGTCGCCGGCGCGGACCGCGCCAAGACCGTGTGGGAGGACCGTGCCCTGCACGCCCTCACCCCCGACTCGACGGCCGTGCTGGGCGGCATCGCGCTCGCCCTGATCACCCTCGTGCTGATCGCCTCCACCCTCCTGCACGGCCTGCGCCGCCTGGGCGTCGCCTCGGTGGTCGAGACCCGCACCGCGATCCTCGATCAGCGCGAGAGCGTCGACTTCGTGGACCTCGGGACGACCTCGCGCCGGGCCGCCCTCGCGCCGGTCGCGATCTCCGCCCTGATGCCCGTCGTCGCCGGCTTCGCCTTCGGCCCGTCGGCCCTGCCGGCGTACGTCGGCGGCCTCGTGCTGTTCGCGCTCGGTGCCGCCGTCTGGTCCACGATCTCGGCGGGCCTGGGCACCGCCTCGGTGCGGGTCATCGAGTCCGGCCGCTACGGCGGGCCCGGCTCCTGGGGTCACTCGGGCGCGCTGGGCACCACGGTGCTGGTGGGCGCGCTGCGCAACGCGCTCGGCAGCTTCGTCTCGATGGCCGCGCTCGTGGGCACCCTGGTCGGCGTGCTCTCGGTGGCCTCGATGGTCAACGCGATGATCGACGGGACCAACGAGTTCCTGCGCTGGGGCGTCGCCCTGATCGCCCTGCTCGCCATCGGAGCCAGCTGGGTGTACGCGATCACCGCCGCCCAGACGGACCTCGAGGACGAGCTGGGGGAGACCTCGAAGCCCCTGTTCGCCCGGGCCGACGAGGACGAGGACGACGACGGGACCGACCCCCTGCTCATGGACTGGGACGACGAGGACGACGAGTCCGTCGCCGCCTCGCCGCGATCCCGTCGGCAGAAGGGCTCGGACCGGACGACGGCCGGCAGCGGATCGGCGCAGTCCCGCGGCTCGAAGAGCGGTGCGGGCTCCGGCAAGGGCGGGCGCGGGAAAAAGAAGAAGAAGCGCTGATCGTCCCGTCGCCCGGCGGCCGTCAGACCTTCGCGCCGACCGCGCGCTGGATGAAGCGCACGAGTTCCGTCTCGTCGGTGCCCTTGGGCAGGTCCCGGCCGATCAGCATCGCGTTGATGATGCGCAGCGTCGCCTCGATGTCGAGATCGGCGGCGAAATCTCCCGTGGCGATGCCCTCCTCGAGGATCGAGCTGAGCACGCGCTCGATCAGGACCACGTGCTCGCGCATGCGGCGGGCGATCTCGGGATCCAGGTTCACGCGGCCGCGGGTGCTGGAGAGGTGGAAGGACGAGCTCAGCCCCAGCTGCGTGCGCACGTACAGCTCGATCGCCTCGATCGGCGTGGAGGCGCCGCGGATGCCCTCCTGCAGCTGATCGAGGTAGTCGCTGGTCTCGTGCATCGTGTACTCGACCAGGAGCGTGTCCTTGTCGGGGAAGTGGTTGTACATCGCCGTGCGCCCGACCTGGGCCTCCTCGGCGATCCGGGAGAAGGTGATGTCCTCGAAGGGATCCGTCGCCATGAGCTCGCCGAGAGCGGCGAAGATCTTCTCGCGCGTCCGCTCGCGATGCTCCTCCAGGGAGCCTCCGATGATCTTGGGCATGGACATATTCTTGCACCGTGTCAGCTCGATTCCGCCCGTGAGCGTGAACTTCGCTCCGGGCGGACTAGACTCACCGGCGTGATCGACGTGGACATCGCCCGCCGCCTCCGGGACTTCGGCCTGTCATGGGACCCTGCCGAGGGCGACCGCTTCGCGATCGACGTGCCCGATCTGCGCGAGCAGACCTTCCTGCTCTCCTCGATGGTGGTCGAGCCGGGGCGCGGCCGCCGGGGCGAGCCCCTCCTGAAGTTCAACGGCACCACCGAGTGGGCGCTCGACTCGATCGAGGAGGGCGAGGCGGTCTGGATCCCCCGGGAGGACCAGCTGCGCGATGCTCTCGGCGAGACCTTCGTCGGCCTGCGTCGTGAGCGCTCCGAGTCCGGGCGTGAGGTCCACGTGGTCTCCCTCGCCGGACCCGAGGAGCCGCGGGAGATCCGCGCCGGCCGCGCCGAGGACGCCTATGCGGGAGCGCTGCTGGTGCAGCTCGAGGAGCGTGCGCACCACGGGGGGAGCTGACGCGCGGTCACGGCTGATCCGTGCTCACTCCAGAACGGTCCCCTTCGCCGCGATCGGTTCCTGCCTCGGCGGCTGTTCACCGGCCGGACGGGTTCGCGTCCTGGTCCGACGGGATGGACGTCGGCCGGGCGGCGAACCGCTGCCGGGCATCCTCGGTGACGGGGGAGAACAGGTTCACGAGATTGCCGTCCGGATCGCGCAGCAGCGCGGAGCGGTTCCCCCACGGCATGTCGGTCGGCTCCTGGACCCAGGACCCGACGTGCGGGCGTAGCCGCGCGACCTCCGCGTCGACGTCCTGGACGCGCAGCTCGAGGATCGCCGTGCGATTGGAGGCGGCCTGGGCGACGTCCTCCCCGAACAGGGCGAGAGTCTGCGTGTGCCCGATCGCGAGGGTGGCCAGCGGCGTCACGAACTCGGCGAAGACCGGCGCGGGCCGGGAGGCGGGAACGCCCGTCACCTGCTCGTAGAACGTGACCATGCGGTCCAGGTCGTCGGTGATGAGGCGGACGGATGCGAACTCCATGAGCTTCTCCTCGGAGCGGAACGGTCTGGGGCCGGGCGACGTGACGAGCAGTGGCGTGACGACCAATGGCGTGACGACCAAGGAGGTGACGATCCGTGGCGAGGTGATCTGCGTCGGCCCGGTGCGGTAGAACGCTACGCTACTGTAGCGTAGCGATACGTCAAGGGTCGGGCAGATGCCGGAAGGGGCGTCGACGCATGAGCGAGGAGCCGAGGGTGGGTCACGCCAACGCAACGAGCGAGACGGCGAGCGGGGCGGGGGAGCAGGGTGACGGGCTGTCGGCCCGCTCCCGCCGGTCGCGAGCCGTCATCCTCGACGCGGCCGCGGAACTCCTGGTCGACGGGGGAGTGGGTGGGTTCACCGTCGACGCGGTCTCGCGCCGATCCGGCGTCGCCAAGACGACGATCTACCGTCACTGGCCCACGCGGGAGAGTCTCGTCCTGGATGCCTGCGCGCGTCTCGACGCCGAGTACGACGTGCCGGACACCGGGACCCTCGGGCAGGACCTCCGGGCCTTCGCGGGGGACATCGCCGGGATGCTCCAGGAGGCGGAGTGGGCCTCGGTGCTCCCCTCGATCGTCGATGCGGCCGAGCGCAGCAGCGAGTTCGCGGCGCTGCACGCGGAGATCCAGCGCCGGCACGCGGCGCCGGTGACGGTCATGCTCGAGCGTGCGATCGCACGTGGCGAGCTCGACGCGGAGCCGGAGTCGACCGTGGTCGCCGCCTCGATCCTGGGGCCGCTCTTCTATCGCCGATGGTTCTCGCGCGAGCCGCTGGACGAGGGTTTCCTCGACACGGTCGTGCGGCAGGCGGTCGGGGGTGTCGGGGCTCGGCTCTGACCATGGTCGGTGTCGGTGTCGGTGTCGGTGTCGGTGTCGGTGTCGAGGCCGGAGCCGGAGCCGGAGCCGGTGACCCGGGATCCTGGAGCTGGAAGCCGGACAGCAAGAAGCTCCCCGGACGATCGTCCGGGGAGCTTCTGTCGTGCCGCTTCGGCGCGCGGAGCGGGTGACGGGAATCGAACCCGCGCTGTCAGCTTGGGAAGCTGAAGTTCTACCATTGAACTACACCCGCGTATCCGTCTCGACCTGCTGGAACATGCCATCGGCGAGGCGAACGGGGTCCAGCATAGCGTGCGATGGGCGCCCATGCGAAAACGCCCGCGGACCGCTGCCGCGCACGTCACGCGTGCGCGGCGGAATCGGTGGCCGGGCGGCGTGGGATCCGCCGGGGGACTGCCGGTGGGACCGGTGCCGCCCGCGCCCGGGCTCCCGATAGGCTGGCCCCGTGCTGCTGAGCGACAACGACATCCGAGCCGAGATCGACGGCGGTCGCGTCCGCCTGGACCCGTTCGACCCCGAGATGGTGCAGCCGGCCTCCGTGGACGTGCGCATCGACCGGTTCTTCCGGCTCTTCGACAATCACAAGTACGCGATGATCGACCCCGCGGTCGAGCAGTCGGGACTCACTCGCGAGGTCGCGGTCGACCCCGAGGAGCCGTACATGCTGCACCCGGGGGAGTTCGTGCTCGCCTCCACGTACGAGCAGGTCACCCTGCCGGAGGACGTCGCCGCGCGCCTCGAGGGCAAGAGCTCGCTGGGGCGACTGGGCCTGCTCACCCACTCCACCGCGGGCTTCATCGACCCCGGGTTCACCGGGCACATCACCCTCGAGCTCTCGAACATGGCGACCCTCCCCGTCGCGCTGTGGCCGGGCATGAAGATCGGCCAGCTGTGCTTCTTCCGCCTGTCCTCCGCGGCGCAGAGCCCCTACGGCAGCGAGGGCAACCTCAATCGCTACAGCGGCCAGCGCGGGCCCACCGCTTCCCGCTCCCACCTGAACTTCCACCGCACCCTGATCCCCGTGGAGCGTGAGGCGACCGATGGTCGCTGAGCAGGCGACCTCCGAGGAGATCGCCTCGCACCGACTCCAGCTGCCCCACGGCACGCCCGCGGAGTCGGTGCTGATGATGGTCCGCAACGTGATCCCCCGCGCCGAGATCGCCGACGGCGTCATCGACCTCGGTGACGGTGCCGTGCTGGAGGAGGACGCTCGTCGGCCGGCTCGCTGGACGCTTCGCACGCCGCGGATCCGTGACACCGAGCCGGCATCCGGGCGCCCCGATTCCCATGGGTACGGCCGTGCCTTCGCCGAGGGCATGCCGTACGGCCAGGAGCACGCGATGCTCGACCTGATCTGGTCGCTCGCGCGGCGCCTGGAGGGGGCCGTGGTCACCGACTCCCACCATCGGCTCGAGCCGCATCCCTGTCACGTCCGCGATCTCACGGTGACCAGCCCGCACGCGCTCGACCCCGAGGATCTGCTCGAGCTGCTGCACGCTGTCGAGGCAGACGCGCAGCTGGTCCGTCCGCCGGCCGGCGCGGAGACCACGAGCTTCGTGGTGCGCATCCCGCTCGGTGTGCCCGAGACGGGGGCGGGGATCCGGACCTCGGGGGCCGGGTCCGTGCTGATCGACGCCGACGAGGACGAGCCCGAGGAGGAGATCCACGTGCGCGTGGGCCCCACGGGCGCGCCCACCGCCCTCGGGGCGCTGCCCTGGCTCGAGGACGCAGTGGATTACGCGATCGTGCATCTCCCGCTCGACGAGGCCGAGAACGAGACCGATCTGCCCGACGCCGCGACCGCAGAGCGGTGGGCGGAGATCTACCGGCGCATCGGACGGATCGCCGGCGTGCTCGCCGAGACCGTCGGCGGGTACGTGACCGACCTCGAGGGGTTCCTGGTCGATCCGGCTGATCTGGCGTGATACCGGGCTGAGCAGGCCTGACGCGCCGCTGTCGGGCGGGGAGGCCCCGTCGATCGTGCTGCGGGGACCGCCTCGCCGAAAGCGTGACGCAGTTCACACCTGTGCTGTCCACTCCGACGGCTTCGTTTGTCGGACCCCCCGAGGAGCATGGCTCCATGGATCACGATGGACACCGCATCGGCCCCGGCGCCGAGCCGACGACGGGCAGCAGCACGGCCCGTCGCGCGGGTGCGCCGTCGGTCGGCGCGGTGTCGATGCGTGTGGTCCCCGGTGGGCAGATCCTCGCCACCCCACCGGTCGCGGGGATCGAGGAAGCGCCCACGGCGATCGACCTCGTCGAGACCGCGCGGGTGATCGGCGAGACCGCGACCGTGCAGGATGCGACCTTCACCGGCGCGGAGAACGGACTCGACGCGCAGGAGCTCTCGCGGGTGCTCTCCGGGATCGACCGGCTCACCTCCGCCCTCGCCGCCCTCGAGATGCGCACCATGACGGCGCTCGACGAGCGGATTCGCGCGGAGGATGCCGAGGCCCGGGTCCCCCTCAAGGAGCAGGGCCGGCGCACGGCGGGGGAGATCCGGATGGCCTCCCGCATCTCACCTGCCACCGCATCACGACGCCTGCGCTCGGGGGAGCGACTGGTGCGCGAGATGCCTCGCGTCTTCGGTGCTCTGGCCGACGGACGTCTTGCGGTCGATGCCGCCTACGCGATCGGTCGCGGCAGCGGCCCGGTCTCCCCGGAGCTGCGCCCGGCGGTCGACGAGGTCATCGAGACGCATCTCCCGGATCTCGAGGGCATCAGCACCGGCCGATGGAGCCAGGAGATCAGCGCGATCGCGCAGTGCCTCGAACCCGAGGGAGCGCCGGACCGCCACCGGGAGGCCGTCCGCGAGCGCAGTGTGAGCGTGACGCCGGGCGCTCACGGCATGGGCACCGTGAGCGCGCATCTCTCCGGGCTCGATGCCGCCGCGATCCGTCGCAAGCTGTCCCTGCAGGCCGAGTCCCTGCGCGCCCAGGGGGACCGGCGCACGCACGCCCAGATCATGGCCGACCTGTTCGCCGACACCCTGCTGGGACGCGACGAGACGATGGACCCCGTGCATCTCGACATCGGCGTCGTGGTCTCCGAGCGCAGTCTGCTCGCCCCGGAGCACGGCGAGCCCGCCCACCTCGAGGGCTACGGGGTCATCGAGGCGAGTCAGATCCGGGATCGGGTGCAGAGCCCTCGACCTGAGCGCCGGCCGACGGGTTCCGAAGCTCCTCTGGGAGCGCGCGGGCGCGCCGGGAACGGCGAGGTCGACACCGACGCCGTCGATGAGACGGCCGAGCAGAGAGAACTGCGGCTCGCCGCTCAGGTCGCTCGCGAACTCGCTGGTCACAGTGCTGGCGCAGCCCACTCCGAACAGGAACGTCCGCGCCCGCGCCTGGTCGCTCCTCCACAGGGCGCCGATCCCACGAGCGACCCGCAGCTGCCACCGCCGACGTCCACGGCCCCGCCGACCCCTCCGGCCCCGGCGGATCCGCCGGCCTCGCCGGATCTGCCGGATCCCGTCGCCACAGAGACCATCCATCACCTGCGACGCCTCTACACGCATCCCACGGCGGGCGAGCTCGTGGCCGTCGAATCGCGCTCGCGCGCCTTCCCGCCGGGGCTCGCGCGGCTCATCCGACTGCGCGACCAGCGATGCGCGGCGCCGTACTGTGATGCGCCCATCCGGCATCTCGACCACATCCGTCCCGTCTCCGAGGGCGGTGCGACCAGCGCCGAGAACGGACAGGGTCTCTGTGCGCACTGCAACCTCACCAAGGAGGTGCTCGGTCGGGTCGAGCACACGCCCACGGCCGACGGCCGCCACGCGGTGACCTGGACGACCCGGCTCGGCCGGACCGCGACGGTCTCGCCCCGGTCGCTCACGGGGCTTCCCCTGACCGGTTCACGCACGCAGCGACAGGACCAGGAAAGGGAAGAGCAGGAGGCAGTGCTCGCCTCGGCGGCAGCCAGGTCGGAGCGCGATGACGGAGTCCCCTCGCTGCCCGACGAGCTCCAGTGCACCGTGCCGACCGCCGACCCCGCCACGATCCTGCGGCGGCTCGAGGAGCTGCAGAGGGAGTCGTCAGCAGAGCCGGGTGGAGCGGAGCGCGAGGAGCGAGTCGGGTACGGCCTCGAGCCGGAGCCGGAGCCGACGATCGCGGAGAGCGAGGCGATGTACCGTGCCGCCGTCGCCTCGTGGCCTCCGGCGGGAGCGCTCGAGGACGAGGACGAGATCCTCGCCCACCTCGCGCAGATGGTGGCCTGACTGCCCGGGAGTCTCGCGGCCCGCGCCGGCCTGGCGCGGCCCGAGCCGGGCTCGTTCACATCGCCCGTGTCGTCCCGTCGACCTGCGGGACCTCGACCCAGGAGCGTGAGGCCGCCGATCGCACGATCGCGTCGGTGATCTCGGCCGCCGCCAGACCGTCGGCCGTCGTCGGGGCCACGAGCGCGCCGGCCCCGACGCCGAGACCGCCGGCCCCGTCGCCCGTGACTCCGTCACCGAGACCCCCGTCGCCGGCGTCACCGACGACCCCCGCGAGGAACTGCGCGCACTCGATGGCCTTGAGGTCGTCGAAGCTCATCGGGATGCCGGGACCCGGCTGGAAGCGTCCGTAGTCGCCGTGGCCTGCGCCTGCGAAGACCGTCGTGTAGCCGTGCTCGAGGCCGCCGTCGCCGATCATCACCTCGAACTCGTTCATGCGGGTGAAGGTCCAGCGGGCGGATCCCTCGGTGCCGAACACCTCGAGCACATAGTCGCTGCGGTGTCCGCGGGCGACCCGGGAGGATTCGAGCGTCGCGTGGGCACCGCCGTCGAGCGTCGCGAGGGCGGCCACCCAGTCCTCGTTGCCGACGGGTCCGCGCTCGTCACCCACCTCGACGCTGCCGTGGCCGACGCCGGTCGAGGTGGGGATCGGCCGATCGCGGATGAGCACGTCGGTGGTGGCGCTGACCTCGGTGATCGCCTGCCCGGTGACGTACTGGACCAGGTCCGAGCCGTGGGAGAGCAGGTCGGCGATCACGCCTGCGCCCGCCCGCTCGCGGTCGTAGCGCCAGGTCAGCGGTCCGTCGGGAGAGGCGGCGTAGTCGGCGTCCATCCGGCACCGCACGTTCGTGATCCGTCCCAGCCGGCCCTCCCGGACGAGCGCCCGGATGTGCTCGACCGCGGGCGCATGCCGATAGTTGAACCCGACCGCCGTGGCCACGCCCGCCGCGCGTGCCGCGTCATGGATCTCCCGGCTCTGGGCGGCGTCGACCCCCATCGGCTTCTCGATCCAGAAGGGTTTGCCGGCCTCGGCGGCGGCGAGGGCGAGGCCGCGGTGCAGGAAGTTCGGCGAGCAGATCGAGACCGCCGCGACCGACGGGTCGGAGAAGACGGCGGCCGCGTCGTCGACCGCGCGCTGGGCCTCGAACTGCTCGAGCGCGGCCCCCTGTGCCGCCGCGCTCGGGTCCGCGACCACCCGGAGCCGCGGCCGCAGACCGAGCTCGGGGAACCGGGCGGGAATCCGCTGGTAGGACGAGCAGTGCAGGCGACCCATCCAGCCCAGGCCGACCACGCCGACGCCCACCTCGCGCAGGGCGGCCATGCTCACTCGCCTCCGAGCTCGGAGAGGATCCGTTCGCGCATCCTGCGGTTGATCGCGTCGGCGTCCTCCTCCCATCCGAAGACGCACACCGAGACGGGGCCGTCGTACTCGCGCTCGCGCAGCGCGGCGAAGGCGTCGTCCCAGTCGATCTCGCCGTTGCCGATCTCGTTGTGCTGGTGCACGCGGGCGTCGATCCCGGGCGGGTTCACGATGTAGCGGTTGCCGACGTTCGCGGTGTGGTCGAAGACGTCGGCCATGTGCAGGTGCTTCAGCCGGTCGCCCGCGTAGTCGAGCATCGAACGGAGGTCCGCGCCGGGCCTGCCGGGGGATCCTCCGGCGAGGTGGAAGGAGTGGGGGAAGCAGAACTCGTAGTTGAACCAGTCGCGGTCGACGCCGCGCACGATCTGCACGGCCCGCTCGTTGGTCTCGGCGAAGTCGTAGGGGTGCGCCTCGACGGTGCACTCGATCCCGTAGCGTTCGAAGTCGGGGATCAGCTCCTCGATGGAGCGGTAGAACTGCGCCTCGCTGCGGCGCGACCGGTTCGGGTCTCCCGAGAGCTCGGCCGCGATCATCGGCACCTCGAGGGCGTCGGCGATCTCGAGCAGACGCCGCCAGTTGCGCACCTGCGCCTGACGCTCCTCCTCGTCGGGGCTGGACCAGTCGAAGACCGGGTTGAACGTCCAGATCCTCGTCCCGGTCTCGCGCATCGCCTGCTTCACCTCGGCGATCTGGTGGCGGTCGACCTTGGGGTAGTGGTGCCACTCGTGGAAGTCGGCGCGCGGGGAGAGCTCGATGTAGCGGAAGCCGAGCTCGGCGGACTTGTGCACCTCCTGCGCGACCGTCAGCTGCGGGTGGTACATGCTCGGGTCCAGCAGGACCTTCACCATCGGATGCTCCTTCGCTCGATCAGGGGAGGGGTTCGCTCACTTCACGCCCAGGCCGCACTCGGCCAGGAACTCGCGGGTCTTCACGGCATTGGGCAGCGGCAGCGAGGGATCGCACGGGTACAGGTCCTGCTCGCAGATCACGTAGAGCTCCCGATCCAGCGTCGCCAGCTTCGCGACCAGGTCCTTCATGTCGGGCAGCCCGGCCGGCGGTCGCACCGAGGCGCCCTTCGCGACGGCCTGTCCGAAGGGCCAGTCCTTCTCGTGGGCCTCGCGGGTGATGTCGGCGTCGAAGGCCTTGATGTGCACGTACCCGATGCGCTCGGGGTACTCCTCGATCATCGTCAGCGGGTCCCCGCCGCCGTAGACCACGTGCCCGGTGTCCAGGCAGAAGGAGACGAGCTCCGGGTCGGTCGCCTCGAACACACGGGCGATCTCCTCGGGGGTCTCGATATGGCTGTCCCCGTGGGGGTGCAGCACCATCGTCAGCCCGTAGTCCTCCTTCAGGAGCCGGCCCAGTCGGTTGGCGTTCTCGACGTACAGCCGCCAGGCCTCACCCGTCAGCTGACGGTCATCGGTGAACTCCCACGTCTTGTCATCGCGGTACAGGGGCGGCAGATGCACCATGTACTCGGCGCCGACGGCGGCATGGGTCTCGGCGATCGCGCGGAAGGTCCGCTCGGTCTCGGCCCAGGCCTCCTCCTTGTGCAGGATGCCCCAGCCGGTCCCCGCCACCACCCGGAACCCGTGCTCGTCCATCACATGACGCAGATCCGTGGCGTCCTTCGGGAAGTAGCCCCAGGGGCCGGTCTCCGTGACCGAGAACCCGGCCTGCGCCATCTCGGCCAGCGCCGTGCGCCAGGGGATCTGCTTCTCGTCCTCGGGGAACCACACGCCCCACTGATCGGGGCACACCCCGATGGTGAGGTTGTCGAACGGGGCCTCGGGATTGCGCGAGAGGTCGGTGCGGGCAGGGGCGCCCACGGCAGGGTCGGTCACGGTGCATCTCCTTCGATGGGTGACGGATGGATGTCGGCGCTCAGTCGTGCGTCGGGAAGCTCATCGAGGCCTCGAGGTGCTCCTCCTGGTGGGGCCAGCGCGAGGTCACGGCCTTCTGCTTCGTGTAGAACTCGAGGCCCTCGGGCCCGTGCGCATGGTGCTCGCCGAACAGCGAGTCCTTCCAGCCGCCGAAGGAGTAGTAGCCCACGGGGGTCGGGATCGGGACGTTGATGCCGACCATCCCCACCTCGATCTCCTCCTGGTAGCGACGGGCGTAGTGGCCCGACCCGGTGAAGATCGCGGTGCCGTTGCCGAAGCGCGAGGAGTTCACGAGCTCGACGGCCTCGTCGAAGTTGTTCACGTGCATGACCACCAGCAGCGGTCCGAAGACCTCCTCGGTGTACGTCGGGTGGTCGGCGGGCAGGTCGGTGACCACCGTCGGGCCCACGAAGTTGCCGTTCTCGTAGCCGTCGACGACCAGTCCGCGGCCGTCCACCACGAGCCGTCCGCCGGCCTGCTCGGCCTCGTCGGCCATGCGGATCACGCGCTCGCGGGCGTCCTTCGTGATCACCGGGGGCATGTCGGTGGCCGGATCGGAGCCGGGGCCGACGGTCAGTTTCTCGGCCTCGGCGGCGATCGCCTCGAGGAACTGCTCGTGGATGTCGCCCACGGTGACCGCGACCGGGACCGCCATGCAGCGCTCGCCCGCGGAGCCGAACGCTCCCGAGGCGACCTGCGAGGCGGCGAACTCGACGTTCGCGTCCGGCATCACGACGGCGTGGTTGTTCGCCCCGCCCAGGGCCTGCACGCGCTTGCCGGCGGCCGAGGCGGTCGCGTGCACGTGCTGGGCGATCGGGGTCGAGCCGACGAAGGAGACCGCGGCGATGTCCTCGTGGGTGCACAGCGCGTCGACCGTGTCCTTGCCGCCGTGGACGACCTGGAACACCCCGTCGGGCAGACCGGCCTCCTGGTAGAGGCGGGCGACGATGTTCGAGGCGGAGGGGTCGCGCTCCGAGGGCTTGAGGATGAAGGCGTTGCCGGTCGCGATCGCGATCGGGTGCATCCAGAAGGGGACCATCGCGGGGAAGTTGAAGGGCGTGATGCCCGCGACGACACCCAGCGGCTGGCGGAACGTGTAGCCGTCCACGCCCGTGGAGACGTTCTCGGAGAAGCCGCCCTTGAGGTCCTGCGTGATCGAGGTGGCGAACTCGAGGGTCTCCTGGCCGCGGGCGATCTCGCCCTTGGCGTCGGCCACGGTCTTGCCGTGCTCGCGGGAGATCACCTCGGCGATCTCGCCGGTCGCCTCGATCAGCAGCTGACGCATCCGGTACATGATCTGGGTGCGCTTGGACAGCGAGACCTGCGCCCACTCGCGCTGCGCGGTGCGGGCGACCTGCACGGCCTGGTCCACCGTCGAGGCGTCGCCGAGGTGCAGGGTCGCGATCTCCTCGTTCGTCGAGGGATCCAGGATGGGCTGGGTGGAGCCGGTGCTCGCGGTCTCGCGGCCGTCGATCCAGTGCTTGACGTCTGTCATGTCGTCCTCCGTGGTGGTGAGGTGCGGATGGTGCGGTGCACGTGGGTGGTGCAGGGGAGTGATGCAGGTGGAGCCGTGAGGGCGGGGCCGTGCGGGTGCGCCGCCTCCGGTGCGCTCACAGGTAGTGGCGCTGGGGCGCCTTCTCGCTCTCGTAGGCGGCCGACGCCTCCCGCGTCGACTCCAGGCGGGAGGTCTGGGAGACGGGCACGTCCCACCAGCCGATGCCCGGCGGGTTCGGGCCGTACAGGTCGGTGTTCACGACGATCGCGCTCGCGTGCTCGGAGGCCTCGGCACGGCGGAAGGCGTCGCGGAAGTCCGCGGTCGCGCTCACCTCGCTGACCTCGATGCCGTAGGAGCGGATGTTCGCGGCGATGTCCATCGGCAGCTTCTCGCCGTCGAGCAGTCCCGACTCCTTGCTGCGCATCCGGTAGCGGGTGCCGAAGCGCTGGGAGCCGTGGGACTCCGAGAGCGAGCCGATCGAGGACCAGCCGTGGTTCTGCAGGATCACCAGGATCACCTTGAGGTCCTCGGCGACGATGGTCGCGATCTCCTGCGGGGCCATCTGGAAGGTGCCGTCGCCGATGATCGCGACGACCTCGCTCTCCGGTGCCGCCATCTTCGCGCCCAGCGAGGCCGGCAGCTCGTACCCCATGCAGGAGTAGCCGTACTCGAGGTGGTACTGCAGCGGGGTGCGCGCACGCCACAGCGCCTGCAGGTCCCCGGGCATCGACCCGGCGGCGTTGATGACGATGTCGCTCTCGCCCATCATCTCGTTGAGCGCCCCGAAGATCTCCGTCTGCGCGGGCAGCTCCTGGTCGTGCGGGGCGAAGCAGGGGGCGATGCGCTCCTCCCACTGCTCCCGCAGCTCGCGGGCACGATCCTGGTGCTCCTGCGGCGCGCGGTATCCGTCCGCGGAGCCGGTCGTCCCCGCCAGCGCAGCGGTCAGCGCCTCGAGCCCGGTGCGGGCATCGGCCACGACCATCTCGGCCGAGTGCTTGGCCGCGTCGAACGCCTTGACGTTGAGGTTCACGAAGCGCACGTCGGGATCGCGGAACGCCGTGTGCGAGGCGGTGGTGAAGTCCGTGTAGCGGGTGCCCACGCCGATCACGACGTCGGCCTCCGCGGCGAGGGTGTTCGCGGCGTCGTTGCCGGTCGCGCCGACGCCGCCCACGCTCGCGGGGTGGTCGGCGCTGAGCGCGCCCTTGCCGGCCTGGGTGTCGGCGACCGGGATCCCTGTCGCCTCGGCGAAGGCCGCGAGCGCCTCGCTCGCCTCCGAATAGACGGCGCCGCCGCCGGCCACCAGCAGCGGCCGACGCGCGGATCGGATGACCTCGAGGGCGCGATCCAGCGCGGCGGGCTCGGGCACGGAACGCGCCACGTGCCAGGTGCGCTCGCGGAAGAACTCGAGCGGCCAGTCGTAGGCCTCGGCCTGGACGTCCTGCGGCAGGGCGAGGGTGACCGCGCCGGTCTCGGCCGGATCGGTGAGGACCCGCATCGCGGCGAGGGCGCTCGGGATCAGCTGCTCGGGACGCCAGATCCGATCGAAGTAGCGGGAGACGGGACGGAAGGCGTCGTTCACGCTCACGTCCATCGCGCGCTCGTCCTCGAGCTGCTGGAGCACCGGGTCGACCGCCCGGTTCGCGAACACGTCGCTGGGCAGGATCAGCACGGGGATGCGATCGATCGTCGCGAGCGCGGCGCCGGTCACCATGTTCGTGGAGCCCGGTCCGATGGAGGCGGTGCAGGCGAGCGTCTGCAGACGATTCCGGGTGCGCGCGTAGGCGACCGCAGCGTGCACCATGTTCTGCTCGTTGCGGGCCTGGTAGTAGGGCATCTCGGCCTCGCCCTCGGCGGGGTCGACCGCGTTCTGCAGGAGGGCCTGGCCCACGCCCGCGACGTTGCCGTGGCCGAAGATGCCGAAGGTGCCGGGGATCAGCCGCTGCCGCTCGCCGTCGCGTTCGGTGTGCTGCGCGGCGAGGAACCGGACCAGCGCCTGGCCGACGGTGAGCCGGACCGTGGGTGCGGCGGGGGACGGCGTCGTCGTGCCGCTGTGCTCGCTCATGCTGCCTCCGTGGACGATGCGGGCGGTGTGGGCCGCATGCTGCGGCCCGGGATCCGTGCCATCGCCGGGTCGAACGACGCGGCGATGGGTCGTGGCACCAGCATGCCGACATCTCTGCCGCCATGTCAATCTTTTGTACTGACAAGCGACAGCAACCCATGGCGTATCCGCCCTGGCGGACGTGGGTTCCCTGCCTGCGGAGTGCGTGTTAGGGTCATCCGCTATCTGCTGCGGCAGACACTTTGACCGGACAAGTTGCTCGCTGACGAGTGGACGCAGGAGCGCCCCGGTCCGCGCCGGATCCCGGCGCCACTCACGTTCCGAGGAGGGGACATGAGCACTCACCCCACCGCGGCCCCGTCGCGGCTGACGGCCATGGTCCGTCACACCCCGCCGACCGGCCGCCGCCGATCGATCGCGTTCCTCGCGGTCGTCGCGTGCCTGGGCGGATTCCTGTTCGGCTACGACACCGGGGTCATCTCCGGGGCCCTGCCGTACATGATGATGCCCGGCGAGGCCGGCGGGCTCGGGCTGAACTCCGTCGAGGAGGGCCTGGTCGGAGGGTTCCTGCTGGCCGGATGCGCCGTCGGCGCGGTCGTCGGGGGCCGGCTCTCGGACCGCTACGGGCGCCGGCACAACATCCTGCTGCTCGCGGTCGTCTTCTTCATCGGTGCGCTGGGCTGCGCGCTCTCGTGGCACATCGCCGTGCTCTACGTGTTCCGCTTCGTGCTGGGGCTCGCGGTGGGCGGTGCCTCCACGACGGTCCCCGTCTACCTCTCGGAGAGCGCGCCCCGCGAGGCGCGCGGCAGCCTGGTCGCCGTCGACCAGCTGATGATCGTCACCGGTCAGTTCGCCGCCTTCGTCATGAACGCGATCATCGCGAGCAGCCAGGGCGGGCCCTCGGCCGTGGTCGAGGACGACCCCTCCGGCACCTACGCGAGCGGCAGCACCCAGACCTGGGACGCCCTGTCCGGCATCGCCGGACTGACCATCTCCGACGGCAACGGCCATGCCTGGCGCTGGATGCTCGTGCTGTGCTCCGTCCCCGCGATCGGTCTCTGGCTGGGGATCCGCATGATGCCCGAGTCCGCCCGCTGGTACGTGTCCCAGGGCAGGATCCGTGAGGCCATCGGGAGCCTGAAGCGGCTGCGCACGGAGGGGCGCCACGACGTCGCCGCCGAGCTCGCCGAGATGGTCGAGGTCCACGAGGAGGAGAAGCACCGCGAGACGCTCTCCCTGCGCCGAGCGGTGCGCATCCCGTGGCTGCGCTCGATCATCGTCTTCGGCGGCATCTTCGCGATGCTCCAGCAGCTGACCGGCGTGAACACGATGATGTACTACGCGCCCCAGGTGCTGATGGCCGCGGGCTTCAGCTCGCAGGCCTCGATCATCCTGAACGTCTTCACCGGCATCGCCTCGGTGATCGGCTCCGGCCTGGGCCTGCTCGCCCTGCGCCGCTTCGGCCGGCGCCAGGTGCTGCTGGTCGGCCAGGTGCTCCTGACCGTGTCGCTGATCGCGATGACCGTGATCTTCCTGATCGGGATCAACCCCTACATGGATGCCGGCGGAGCGGTCTCCTCCGAGGTCCCGGGCTTCGTGCCCTACCTCGTGGTCGTCGTGATCGTGCTGTTCATGCTCGGCATGCAGTCCGGTCCCGGGCCCGTCATGTGGGTCATGCTCTCCGAGATCTTCCCGGGCGCCGTGCGCGGGGCCGCCAACGGCTTCACCGTCATGATCCTGTGGATCACCAACATGATCATCACCTTCGTGTTCCCGACCATCATGTCCGGCCTGGGTCCGGTCACCACCTACGCCCTCTTCGCCCTGGTCAACGTCGGCGCCGTGATCTGGTACTTCCTGCGCATCCCCGAGACCAGGACGTACACGCTCGAGGAGATCGAGCAGACCTTCCGCGAGGCGGGAGGGGTGAAGCGACTGCGCTGAGCCCGACGCTCCCCATGCACCCGTCACCCGTCGATCTCCCGCCGCACCACCTCTCGAGAGGATCCCGCTCATGAGCACCGCACCCCGCAGCACGACCCCCGGCAGCACCGAGCCCCTGTCCGTCGCCGTCATCGGTGCCGGCATGGCCGGCCGCACCCACGCCAACGCCTGGCGCCAGGCCACCACCGTCTACGAGCTGGGCCTGCCGCCGGTGCGCCTGGCGACGATCGCCGACGCGCACCTGCCCTTCGCCGAGGACGCCGCCGCCCACTACGGCTACGAGAACGCCGTGGGGGACTGGCGCGAGGTCGCCGAGGACCCCTCGATCGACATCGTCTCGATCGTGGTCGGCAACGCCCTGCACCGCGAGATCGCCGAGGCCATGGTCGCCGCGGGCAAGCACGTGCTCTGCGAGAAGCCGCTGGCCGGCACCCTCGAGGACGCCGCGGCGATGGCGGAGCTCGAGGCCGCGCACCCCGATCCCGTGCTCTCGACCGGCTTCACCTTCCGCCGCAACGCGGGCGTCGCCCAGCTCGCGAAGCTCGTGGCCGACGGCAACCTCGGCACCGTCAACCATCTCGACGCCCGCTACTCCTGCGACTACGGCGCGGACCCGCTGACGCCGATCGCCTGGCGGTACAAGGGGCCCATGGGCAGCGGCGCGCTCGGGGACATCGGCAGCCACCTCGTGGACACCGCCGAATTGATCGGCGGGCCGATCGCCTCGGTCTCCGGCGCCGTGCTGGTCACCTCGATCACCGAGCGTCCGGTCGCCTCCGGGGCGGTCGCCGGCGGCCGCGGCCTCACCGCGAGCGCCGATGACCCCACCGAGCCGGTCGAGAACGACGACGTCGCCACCTTCACCGCGCACTTCGCCAGCGGAGCCGCCGGCACCTTCTCGTGCTCGCGCGTGGCCTTCGGCAGGCCCAACCAGATGATGATCGACGTCGCCGGCAGCCGGGGGAGCGCGAGCTGGGACCTCGCTCGCGCCGGGGAGATCCAGCTGGCCGACGACTCCAGCCCGGCGGGCCTCGGCGGCTTCCGCCAGGTCCTCGCCAACCCCTCCTTCCCCTACTTCGACAAGGGGTCCTCGATGGCCTTCGCCGGCGTCGGCCTGAACCAGATCGAGCAGTTCACCTACCAGGCGCACGCCTTCCTGCAGCAGGTCGCGGGCATCACCGACGGGGCGCTCCCGGTCTGCGCGACCTTCGCCGACGGCTACCGCGAGATGCGGATCCTGGACGCCGTCGCACGCTCGGCCGAGAACGACGGCGCGAGCGTCGACGTCGCCTGAGCAGACCCGCTCGACCCGCCAGACCCGCCAGACCCGCTCGATCCGTACGACCCGCCTGATCCTCGATCACTGAACGGAGAACTCCATGGCATTCACCTACGGCGCCTACACCGCCTGCCTGCAGGACCGCACGCTCGAGGAGGCCCTCGAGGTCCTCGCGGGCGTCGGCCTGAGAGGAGCGGAGGTCAACACCGGAGGGTTCATCCCCTCACCCCACGCCCCCGTCGACCTCCTGCTCGCGAGCGAGCGGGCACGGCGCGAGTACCGCGCGGTGTTCGCGGCGGCGGACATGCAGCTCACCGGGCTCACCGTCTCGGGGAACCCGCTGTCCCCGCTGCCCACCGAGGGTATCGGCCACGCCGAGGACCTGCGCCGCACGATCGAGCTCGCCGGGGCTCTCGAGGTCCCCGAGGTGGTCGCGATGTCGGGCACGCCGGGCACGGACCCGGGAGCCGGGTACCCGGCCTGGATCGTCAACCCCTGGAACGGGATCGACCTCGAGATCCTCGAGTACCAGTGGTCCGTCGCCGTGCCCTTCTGGAAGCGGATGGACGCCCTGGCTCGCGAGCGCGACGTGAAGATCGCCTTCGAGCTCCATCCGCGCAACCTGGTGTTCTCCCCGCCCACGTTCGAGCAGTTCCTGGAGCGCGTCGAGCCCACGAACATCGGCGTGAACCTCGACCCCTCGCACCTGTTCTGGCAGCAGATGGAGCCGCTGGAGTGCATCGAGCGCCTGGCGGAGCACATCCTCCACGTCCACGCGAAGGACACCGCCGTGCTGCCCGGCGCCGGCACCCGCGGCGTGCTCGACACGGCCTTCGACCCCGTCCCCGAGGACCCCGCCGAGCGCACCCCCACCGGCATCGGCCACTGGTGCTCGAGCTGGCCGGCGGACCCGGCCTGGCGCTTCGTCGCGCTCGGCGAGGGTCACGACGTGGACTACTGGACCCGCTTCCTCGGCGCTCTCGCCGCCGTCGACCCGGATCTGACCATCAACATCGAGCACGAGGACGCCGCGTTCGACCGGATCGAGGGCATCGAGCGCGGTGCCCGGACACTGCTCGAGGCCGCCGCCCGGTCGGGTGCCTGAGCGCGCCGCCGCTGCCCACACCCGCCGTGGGCGGCACCCCGCCGGGTCCGGAGAGGAGAGATGACATGCCGCTGGTGCGGATAACGCTGCAGGAGGGCCGCACGGCCTCGCAGAAGAAGGAGCTCGCCGACGCCGTCCAGGAGGTCATGCTCGAGCACTTCTCGGCACCCCCCGGGGGACCGCTATCAGATCCTCGAGGAGGTGCCGGTGGGCAGCATCATCGCCGAGGACACGGGACTCGGCATCGAGCGCAGTCACGGCGCGACGATCATCCAGATCCTGCAGCAGGGGCGCTCGCAGGAGCAGAAGCAGGCGATCTACGCCCGGCTCGCCGAGCGTCTCGGGGAGGCGGGGCTGGTCCGACCCGAGGACCTCATCGTCTCGGTCGCCGAGAACGGCCGGGAGGACTGGTCCTTCGGTCACGGCCGCGCCCAGTTCCTCACCGGGGAGCCCTGAGGCCGGCCGCGCCGACCTCCGTGGTCCGCCGGCCGGTCCGACCCGACCCGACCCAAACTTTGTATGGACATATAGATCGCAGCGTGACAACATAGTCGCACCGAGCCGGACGGCACGAGGGCGTGCCCTCGGAGCGGACCGCACGTGTGCAGAGAGGCATCATTCCCATGGCATCAGCAGATCTCGACATCATCACCTTCGGTCGCAGCGGGGTGGACCTGTACCCGCTGGCCGTCGGGACGGGGCTCGAGGACGTCTACAGCTTCGGCAAGTTCCTGGGCGGCAGCCCCGCCAACGTGGCCGTCGCCGCAGCCCGGCTGGGGCACCGCCCGGCCGTGATCACCGGCGTCGGGGACGACCCCTTCGGGCGCTACGTCGTGGCCGAGCTCGAGCGGCTCGGTGTGAGCGGGCAGTTCGTCGTCACCGACGAGGTGCTGAAGACCCCGATCACCCTGTGCGAGATCTACCCGCCCGACGACTTCCCGCTCTACTTCTACCGTGAGCCCAGCGCCCCGGACCTGCAGGTCGCCCCCGAGGACCTCGACCTCGAGGCGATCAGCTCCGCACCGCTGTTCTGGTTCTCCGGGACGGGGCTGTCGGAGGAGCCCAGCCGCTCCGCGCACCACGCCGCCCTCGAGGCGCGCGGTCGCACCCGCCACACCGTCTTCGACCTCGACTACCGGCCGATGTTCTGGTCCTCGACGCAGGAGGCCCGCGAGGAGTACCACCGGGCGCTGCAGTACGCGACGGTCGCCGTGGGCAACCGCGAGGAGTGCGAGGTCGCGGTCGGGGAGACCGAACCCGAGCGCGCCGCCGACGCGCTGCTCGACGCCGGTGTGGAGGTCGCGATCGTCAAGCAGGGCCCCAAGGGCGTGCTCGGCAAGACCCGCGACGAGCGCGTCGAGGTGCCCCCGAACATGATCCAGGTGATCAACGGCCTGGGCGCAGGGGACAGCTTCGGCGGGTCCCTGTGCCACGGCCTGCTCTCGGGCCAGTCGCTCACCGAGACCCTCACCCGCTGCAACGCCGCGGGCGCGATCGTCACCAGCCGCCTCGAGTGCTCGACCGCCATGCCCACCACGGACGAGATCGACCAGCTGCTGGCGGGCGAGGACCCCAACCACGGCCGGACCATCGACGAGATGCTCGCGGGGATCCGCTCCCGGGGTCTCCAGGAGGGTGCTCAGCGATGACCGACAGCTTCGTGGACAGCTACGAGGAGATCACCCGGGTGCGCGTCCAGGACCCGGGCCGGATCGGACGGCTGCTCCGGGCACGACGACGCCGGACCGTCGCCGACACCGACGGCTCGCTGATGATCGTCGCGGCCGACCATCCCGCCCGCGGGGCCCTCGGCGTCGGCGATCGGCCCGAGGCCATGGCCAGCCGCACCGACCTGCTGGACCGCATGCGCGCCGCGCTCGCCGTGCCCGGCGTGGACGGCGTGCTGGGCACCGCCGACATCCTCGAGGACCTGCTGCTGCTCGGTGCGCTCGAGGACAAGGTCGTGTTCGCCTCGATGAACCGCGGCGGCCTGCAGGGCGCCTCCTGGGAGATCGAGGACCGCTTCACGGCCTACGACGCGGAGGCGATCGCGCAGGCCGGCTTCGCGGGCGGCAAGATGCTCACCCGCATCGACCTCGCCGACGATCGCACCTCGACGGCCCTGCAGTGGAGCGCCGAGGCGATCGACGACCTCGCCCGCCACGAGCTGATCGCGATGATCGAGCCCTTCTGGTCCTCGCGCACGGCCGGGAAGGTCGTCAACGACCTCAGCCCCGAGGCCGTGATCCGCTCGATCCACGTGGCCCAGGGGCTCGGCGCGACCAGCGCGTACAGCTGGCTCAAGCTGCCCGCCGTGGCCGACATGGAACGCGTCATGGACGCGACCACGCTGCCCACCCTGATCCTGGGCGGGGACCCCGGTGCGAGCGAGGCCGAGGCCGTCTACGCGAAGTGGCGCAGCGCGCTGGCGCGGCCGAACGTGCGCGGACTGGTCGTCGGCCGCACCCTGCTGTACCCGGGCGACGACGACGTCGAGGCCGCGGTGGGCACCGCGGTGCAGATGATCCGCTGAGAGACGAGGCGAAGGAAGGCGAGACGATGAGTGAACTGCACATCCCCGCGGGGTCCTCGGCGCAGGGCCCCTACGACACCGTCATCGACCCGGGGGAGCGGGAGGACTGGGCCCACACCGGCCTGCGTGTGCTCGCCCTCGAGCCCGGGGGATCGGCGCACCTGGGCACCGGCCGCACCGAGATCATGGTGGTCCCGCTCAGCGGGTCCTGCCACGTGAGGGTCACCGACCGCGCCGGCGACCACGAGTTCGACCTGGCCGGGCGCAGCGACGTGTTCTCGGCGGCGACCGACGTCGCCTACGCGGGCATCGAGTCCGAGCTCGCGGTCAGCAGCTCGGGCGGCGGCCGGTTCGCGCTCGCGATCGCGGTCGCGACGGCCTCCCACCCCGCCGCGAGGATCGCCGCCGAGGACGTGCCCGTCGAGATCCGCGGCGGCGGGAGCATGACGCGGAAGGTGCGGAACTTCGGGACCGTCGGATCGTTCGACGACTGCGACTCGCTGATCGCGTGCGAGGTCATCACCCCGGGCGGCAACTGGTCGAGCTACCCCGCCCACAAGCACGACACCACCGTCGAGGACCCCGAGCACCCCGAGTCGGACCTCGAGGAGATCTACTACTACGAGATCCAGGACGCCCCCGACGGCGGTCCCGGCTTCGGCTACCACCAGACCTCCTCCACCGACCCCGAGCGGCCGATCGACACCCTGGTGGAGGTCCGCGCGGGCGACGTGGTGCTGGTGCCCCACGGCTGGCACGGACCCTGCGCCGCCGCCCCCGGCCACGACATGTACTACCTCAACGTGATGGCGGGCCCCGCGCCGCAGCGGGCCTGGAACATCACCGACCATCCCGATCAGACCTGGGTGCGCGGCACCTGGGAGGACGCCGGGCCCGACCCCCGTCTGGCCGGCGAGGCCTGAGAGCGCCCGAGCGCGATCCGACATCCACGTCCCGAAGGAGAGACACCCCATGAGCAGCAGTGAGCAGGACGCGTCCGCAGCGCCGGCCGACGTCCGCGTCGGCGTCATCGGCGTCGGCCAGATGGGCGCCGACCACGTCGTGCGCATCCGCGACCGGATCAAGGGCGCCCGCGTCAGCGTCGTGACCGACTACCTCCGCGAGAAGGCCGAGGAGATCGCGGGCACGGTTCCCGGCGCCCGCGTCGTGGACACCCCCGAGGAGCTC
Organism: Brachybacterium endophyticum; assembly: GCF_003130585.1. Classification (GTDB taxonomy): domain Bacteria; phylum Actinomycetota; class Actinomycetes; order Actinomycetales; family Dermabacteraceae; genus Brachybacterium; species Brachybacterium endophyticum. The sequence goes on from NZ_QFKX01000002.1 coordinate 468,120, forward strand.
ATCGCCGCGGACGACGTCGACGCCGTGCTGATCGCGAGCCCCGGCGCCTTCCACCGCGACCAGGCCATCGCCTGCATCGAGGTGTCCAAGCCGGTGCTGTGCGAGAAGCCGCTCGCCATGAACCCCGAGGACGCCTACCGCGTGGTCGAGGCCGAGCAGGCCTCCGGCGGCGCGTACGTCTCGCTGGGCTTCATGCGCCGCTTCGACCGCGACTACGCGGAGCTCAAGGACGCGATCGACTCCGGTGAGCTCGGACAGATCAGCGTGCTGAACTGCAAGCACCGCAACGCCACCACGCTGCCGGGCTTCACCGACACGATGATGGTCTACGACTCGGCCGTGCACGAGATCGACGCGATCCACTACTTCCTCGACGAGCCCATCACCGCGGTGCAGGTGGTGCTCCCGCTGCCCGGACCACGCGCGGACGAGGGCCAGCACGATCCGATGCTGCTGCTGTTCCGCACCGCATCCGGTCGCATCGTCACCGATGAGCTCTACGTCAACACCGGTTCGGGCTACGAGGTGCGCACCGAGGCGCTGGGCTCGAAGGGCATCGCCACCATCGGCCAGGAGAGCGGCCGCATCACCACGCACCGCGAGGGCGGCCAGTGGGGCGGGGCGATCCCCGCCGACTTCCGTCCCCGCTTCCTCGACGCCTACGACGCCGAGGTGCAGGCCTGGATCGGCGCGGTCCGCGAGGGCACGAACGTGGCCGCACGCTCCGCGGGCGTCTGGGACGGCTACCTGGGCGCCGCCGCCTGCGCGGCAGCGGAGAAGGCCCTCACGACCGACGGCTTCGTGCCCGTGGACGTGCGCGAGCGGCCGTGAACCGGATGTCCGAGGCGGGCACCGAGATGCCCGAGACCCACACCGAGACCGGAGGACGATGATGTCCACACCCAGCGAACCCCGCCCCGGTGAGGGGACCGGGCCCCGACGGGGCGAGGTCCCCGCCACCGGCGAGATCCCCTCGCTCGTCGGCCGGATCAGGGCGTCCGGACGGCGCCGCGGACCGCTCGTGATCGCGGCCGTCGCCACCATGGGCTCCCTGCTGTTCGGCTACGACACCGGTGTGATCGCCGGCGCCCTGCCCTACATGCACCTGCCCGGCCCGGCCGGAGGCCTCGGCCTGAGCGCCGCCGAGGAGGGGCTGGTGACCTCGCTGCTCGCCTTCGGCGCGGCCGCCGGGGCCCTGCTGGGAGGTCAGCTCAACGACCGCATCGGCCGTCGTCGGGCGATCATGGTGCTCGCGATCGTGTTCGTCGTCGGCACGCTGGGCTGCACCTTCGCGCCGAACGTCGCCGTGATCGCGCCCTTCCGCTTCGTCCTCGGGATGGCCGTGGGCGGAGCCTCCTCGACGGTGCCGCTGTACCTCGCGGAGGCCGCGCCCAAGCGGATCCGCGGGCCGCTCGTCGCGATCGACCAGTTCATGATCGTCTTCGGGCAGTTCGTCGCCTACTCGATGAACGCGGTCATCGCGCGGATGCACTCCGCCCCGCAGGCGACCGTGCAGGACGACCCCTCGGGGAAGTACTCCTCGGGCGACGTCGTCTCCTGGGACGTGCTCCAGCACATCGAGGGGATCGTCGTCTCCGACGGCAACGGCGAGGCCTGGCGCTGGATGCTCGTGCTCGCCACCATCCCCGCGATCGTGCTGTGGGTCGGGATGCGCGTGATGCCGGAGTCCCCGCGCTGGTTCGCCGCGAACAAGCGCTACTACGACGTCATCGCGAGCCTGAAGGCACTGCGCGACCCCGCCAAGGACGACATCGCCGACGAGGTCGTCGAGATGGTCGAGCTCGAGGAGAAGCAGGCACGCCAGACCGAGTGGACGCTGCGGCAGGGGTTCACCCGGCGCTGGGCACGGCGACTGATCCTCATCGGCATCGCCCTGGGCATCTTCGACCAGCTCACCGGCATCAACACCGCCATGTGGTACATGCCCACGATCCTCGGCGCGGCGGGATTCTCGACGGCCGACGCGATCACGCTGAACGTCGTCACCGGGCTGGTCTCGGCGGTGGGGTCTGCGGTGGGGCTGTACGTGGTCTTCCGCTTCGCCCGGCGTCACGTGGGCATGGCCCAGGAGTTCGGCGTGGCCGTGGCCCTGTTCGTGCTCGCGGGCCTCTTCCACTTCGGCATCGAGCCCCACATGAAGGCCGACGGCAGCATCGCCGGGACGATCCCCGTCGTGGTGCCCTGGCTGGTGCTCGTGGTGGTCTCGCTGTTCGTGTTCGCCAAGCAGGCAGGGACCGTCACCTGGGTGCTGCTCGCGGAGATCTTCCCCGCGAAGATCCGCGGCGGGGCGCAGGGGATCTCGGTGGGCATGCTGTGGCTGTTCAACGGCATCGTCGCGGCCGTCTTCCCCTCGATGATGGCGGGCCTGGGCGGCGCGAAGACCTACCTGGTGTTCGCGATCATCAACGTCGTCGCGTTCCTGTTCTACTGGCGGATCGTCCCCGAGACCCGGGGCGTCTCGCTCGAGGAGTTCGAGGAGCGCTACCAGGCCACCCACGGGGACTGACCCCTGACGGGGGAACGACCCCGGCGTGGGGCGGCCCCGAAGGCACTGTGTACATTTGTCAGGACAGCGGCAGCGCTGAGGGGTGCCATGTCACCCCTGACGCCGACACCGGGACGAGGAGGGACCCATGGGCGCGGAGAGCATCCCCCCGACCGAACTGATCATCCCCATCGACCGCGGCTCCTCGACGTCCCTCTACCTGCAGCTCTCCGCTGCGATCGAAGGGGCGATCCGCGACGGGCAGCTGCCCCCGGGCTCGCGGATCGAGAACGAGCTGCAGCTCGCGAGCCGGCTGAAGCTCTCACGCCCCACGGTGCGCCAGGGCATCCAGGAGCTCGTGGACAAGGGACTGCTGGTGCGCAAGCGCGGGGTCGGCACCCAGGTCGTCGAATCCCAGGTCAACCGCCCCGTCGCGCTGACCTCGCTGTTCGACGACCTCGCGCGGGAGGGCAAGCGCCCCCGCACCGAGGTCCTCGAGTACCGGATCGGTCGCCCCTCGGCGGAGGCCGCGGGGCGCCTGCTGCTGGGCGCCGGCGAGCTCGTGCTGGAGCTGGTGCGCGTGCGCTACGCCGACGACGAACCGCTCGCCGTCATGCGCAACACCCTGCCGGAGAAGTTCGCGCCCACCCGTGAGGAGCTGCTGGAGAAGGGGCTGTACGCGGCCCTGCGCGAGCGCGGGATCGCCACCGCCGTCGGCCACGAGCGCATCGGCGCGGTCACGGCCGACGAGGAGCACGCGACACTGCTCGAGGAATCGGTCGGCGCGGCGCTGCTGACGATGGACCGCAAGTCCTTCGCCAACGACGGCTCCGTGATCGAGTACGGCCACCACGTCTATCGCGCCTCGCGCTACTCCTTCGAGGTGACGCTCGTCGACGGCTGACCCGCGCCGGTTCAGCCGGAAGCGCTGGTCCGCTCGGACGCGCCGGGGCGCCCGGGAGCACCGGGCCGGTCCGCCGGGTCGAGGGCACCCGCCCGTCCCGCCGCTCCGAGGCGGATGGGCACGAAGGCGAGCAGCCCCAGGGCGATCACCACGATGATCCCGATGATGCCCATGCGGGTGTCGTGGAACAGGGCGACCGAGGCGGAGAACGCGGCGGTGCCGAGGAAGCCGAGCGCCCTGCCCGTGGTCGCGTAGAGGCCGAAGTTCTCCGTCTCGCGCCCCGGGGCCGAGAGCCGGGTCAGCAGGTTCCGCGAGGAGGACTGCACCGGGCCGACGAACAGGCAGATCGTGAGGCCCATCACCCAGAACACCAGCTGGGCCTCGAGAAGGAAGATCACCAGGCCCAGCACGACGATCGCCGCGCAGCCGATGATGATCACGGCGCGCGAGCCGATGCGGTCGTCCAGCCGCCCGCCCAGGAAGACCCCGACGCCCGCGATCAGGTTGGCGGCGATCCCGAACACGATCACCTCGACGGTCGAGAACCCGTAGGCGTTCGCGGCGAGCACCCCGGCCACCGAGAACACCGCGCCCAGCCCGTCCCGGTAGATCGCGGAGGCCGCCAGGTAGGCGAGGGTCGCGGGTTCCTCGCGGAAGGCGCGGACGACCCGGCGCACGATCGCCGCATACCCCTGCCAGGGGGTCCACCGGGTCCTGCCCGTCTGGACCCGCCGTTCGCCCTCAGTCGCCGCGTCGTCACCGCCCTCGATCTCGCCGCGTGCGCGATGACGCGGTGCCCACAGCATCAGCGGGAGGGTGCCCAGCAGGATCCAGAGCGCGGTGAACAGCGGGATCGCCCGCAGGTTCCAGCCGTCGTCCGCGGGGATGCCGAGGATCCCGGTGCCGGGCATCACGAAGAGCACGAGCACGAGCACCAGGCACAGGATCGACCCCCAGTAGCCGACGGCCCAGGCGGTGCCGGAGACGCGCCCGCGGTTCTCCGTCGTGGAGATCTCCGGCAGCACCGAGTTCACGAAGACCCCCGCGAGCTCCGAGAACACGACCGCGAGGGCGATCAGCACGGCACCGAGCGTCAACGAGTCCGCGTCCAGGGCGACCAGGGGCATCGCCGCGATCGTCGCCACCGTCGCCAGGGTGGTGATGCGCAGCAGCGCGTTGCGCGATCCCCCGGAGTCCGCGAGGTTCCCCAGCAGCGGCGCCAGCAGCGCGATCGCGACGGCGCCCGCGGCCTGCCACGAGGTGAGCACCTGGGAGCCGTGGTCCTGCGCCGCCTTGATCGCCTCCTCGCCGACGGCCCCCTGGGTGGCGACGGCGTTGGTCACGTAGGTCGCGAAGACGAACGTCAGGATCACCGAGCTGAACGCGGACATCCCGCCGTCCCACAGGGCGAAGGAGACGAGGGAGCGGCGGGAGCGGGCCGCCGGGGCAGGTCCGGATGAGGAATGGGGCACGCTCATGTGCGCACCCTATGTCCGGCCCGCAGGGAAAGGTCACTCCGACCCAGCGGCGGCACAGGGCATGCAGATAGAATTCCGAGTATCCCCAGCCGCCCTCATGGACGGAGTGCCCGTGCTCGCTGTGCTCGTCGCGCATCTCGCAGCCGCCCTGCTCGGGCCGCTCGCGGTGAGGGTGATGGGGCGCAGCGCCTTCTACCTCCTGGCCGTGGTCCCCGCGGCCAGCGCCCTGTGGCTGGCCACGCTGGACCCGGCGGCGCTCACGACCTCGCCACGGGTGCACTCGATCCCCTGGATCCCGCAGTTCGGGATCACGCTGACCTTCCGGCTGGACACCCTGAGCTGGCTGCTCGCGATGATCGCCACGGCGGTCGGCGCGCTCGTGCTGGTCTACTGCGCGCGCTACTTCAAGAACACCGAGCCCGGGCTGGGGCGCTTCGCCGGCGTGCTGACCGCCTTCGCCGGCGCCATGGTGGGGCTGGTGCTGGCCGACGACGTCATGGTCATGTTCGTGTTCTGGGAACTGACCACGATCTTCTCCTACCTGCTGATCGGCCACTACGCCGAGAAGCGGGCCTCGCGCCGTGCCGCGATCAACGCGCTGATCTCGACCACGGCCGGCGGGCTGGCGATGTTCGTCGGGCTGCTGATGCTCGCCGAGCGGGCGGGCAGCATGAGCCTCGCCGCGATCGTGGAGAGCCCGATCTGGCACGGCGACGACGCCTATCTCGTGATCGCGCTGCTGCTGATCGCCGCGGGCGCCGTCAGCAAGTCCGCGCTCGTGCCCACCCACTTCTGGCTGCCCGGTGCGATGGCGGCACCGACCCCCGTCTCCGCCTACCTGCACGCCGCTGCGATGGTGAAGGCGGGCGTCTACCTGGTGCTGCGCCTGGACCCCGCGATCGCCCAGGTGCCGTACGTCGGCCCGGTGATCGTCGTGCTCGGCGCGGCGACGATGCTGCTGGGCGGCTGGCGTGCTCTGCGCCAGGTCGACATCAAGCTGCTGCTGGCCTACGGGACCGTCTCCCAGCTGGGCTTCCTGATGGCCGTCGCCGGTCTCGCGACCCCCGATGCGGTGCTCGCCGCGAGCGCCATGCTGGTCGCCCACGCCGCCTTCAAGGCGCCGCTGTTCATGGTGGTCGGCATCATCGACAAGAAGTACGGCACGCGTGACATGCGGGTGCTCTCGGGCGTGTGGCGTGCCGCCCCGATCGTCTCTGTGATCGGGCTGATCTCGGCCGCCTCCATGGCCGCCGTCCCGCCGCTGCTCGGCTTCGTCTCCAAGGAGGCGATCTTCACCGCCCTCTGGTACGGCGGGACCGCCCAGCGCCTCCTGCTGGTCGCGCTCGTCGCCGGGTCGGTGCTCACGGTCGCCTACTCGTGGCGCTTCCTCACCGGTGCGCTCGGGCGCGCCCCGGGTGCGCCGCCCGTGCGGGCGGCCGCCATCAGCCCCGGGTTCTGGCTGCCGCCGGCCGTGATCACGCTGGCGACGCTCGCCCTGCCCGTGCTCGCCCACGGCCTCGAGGTGATCACGGCCCGGATCGCCGACGGCGTCCCCGGCGAGCACGCCGGGGTGCACCTGGCGATCGTCCCGCACCTGGGAGTGCCCCTGCTGCTGAGCGCCGTGACGCTCGGGCTCGGCGTCCTGGTGGCGGTCCTGGCACGGCCCGTCGAGCGATTCCAGCGCGCCGTCTCCCCGCAGCGCTGGGCGCCCGGACGCGCCGGGGTGCTGCTGGACGCCGAGCGCGGGTTCCGCGGGCTGATGCGTGCGGTGGACAGCATCGCCGTGCTGGTCACCCCGCTCTACCAGAGGGGCTCGCTGCCCTTCACCCTGGGCACGATGCTCGTGGTCATCATCGCCATGGCCGCGCCGATCCTGTTCTGGCAGAACCCCCTGCCCGACAACTTCGTGCCCTTCATGCGCCCGGTCGAGATCCTGCTGCTGGTGGTCGCGGCGATCGCGTCGATCGGCGCGGCGAGGGCACGCCGGCGACTGCGCGCGGTCTTCCTGATCACGGTCACCGGCTACGTGGTCGCCCTCTACTTCCTGCTCGCCGGTGCCCCCGACGTCGCCCTCACCCAGGTGCTCGCCGAGACCATGATGACCGTGGTGCTCGTGCTCGCCCTGCGGCGCATGCCCGCGTACTTCTCCCGTCGTCCCCTGAACCTCGACCGCTGGCTGCGTTGGACGATCGCGATCGGCACCGCGGCGGCGCTCTGCGGCGTCGCGGTCTACGCGGCGGCGGCCCGCCAGGACGATCCGCTGGGGCGTGACCTCATCGAGGCGGCGTACACGATCGGCGGCGGCCACAACGTCGTCAACGTGACCCTCGTGGACGCCCGCGTCTGGGACACCTTCGGGGAGATCTCGGTGCTGCTGGTGGTCGCCACGGGCGTCGCCTCCCTGATCTTCGTCACCCAGCGCGAGCAGTCGATCGCCCGGGTGGAGTCGGTGCGGCCCTCGCGCACGATCTGGAACCGTCGGGCCGACACCGAGCTGCCCCGCAACCTCCTGGAGCTCGACACGCGCCCCGAGGACGTCAGCGGCAACCGCTGGCGCACCTGGCTCTCCGCGGGACGCACGCTGGCCCCGCAGCGTCGCATGGTGGTCCTCGAAGTGATGACCCGGCTGTCGTTCCCGCTGATGATGATGTTCTCCGTGTACCTGCTGATGGCCGGTCACAACCATCCCGGCGGCGGTTTCGCAGGCGGCCTGGTCGCGGGCATCGCGCTCACCCTGCGCTACATCGCCGGCGGCCGCTACGAGCTCTCCGAGGCCGCGCCGGTGCAGGCCGGTCTGGTGCTCGGCGTCGGCATGGCGACCGCGGTGGCGGCGGCGGTGCTGCCCGTGTTCTTCGGCGGCAGCGTGTTCTCGACCGCGACCCCCGTCGTGCACGTCCCGGTGCTCGGCGAGCTGCACTTCCCCAGCGCGCTGCTGTTCGACATCGGCGTCTATCTCGTGGTGATCGGAGTGGTGCTGGACATCCTGCGCAGCCTGGGGTCCCAGATCGATCTCCACCAGGAGGCCGAGACCGAATGAGCGTGAGCCTGACCCTGGTCCTGACCGCCGGCGTGCTGATCGCCTGCGGCGTCTACCTCGTGCTCGAACGCACCCTGACCCGCATCATCCTGGGCTTCGTGCTGCTGGGCAACGGGGTGAACCTGCTGTTCATCGTCGCCGCCGGGCCGTGGGGCGAGCCGCCCTTCGAGGGCAGCGGGGATCCCGGGACCATGACCGACCCGCTGCCGTTCGCGATGGTGCTGACCGCCATCGTCATCACCCTGGGCGTGACCGCCTTCGTGATGGCGCTGGCCTACCGGGCCTGGCAGCTCTTCGGCCACGACGAGGTCCCCGACGACGTCGAGGACCGGCGCGTGCTGCGCCGCTCCCGCGGGCGCACCGGGCAGGGCATCGAGGTGGGCTGGGCCGACCAGCTCGACGAGGACGCCCGCCGCGGCGCGCTCGCGACATCGCAGGGACTCCCGGAGCGTCGCGAGGCCGACCCGCTGGGCGAGGACCTCTCGGGCGACGAGGACGTCCCGCAGGACTACACCGAGGCCGACGAGGCAGAGGGGGAGGAGCGCCGATGAGCATCGAGCTGCTGCTGGCCCTGCCCGTCGTCCTGCCCCTGGGCGGCGCGGCCGCCTCGCTGATCCTGCGCCACCACGCACGGCTGCAGCGTGCGGTGAGCATCGCGACCCTGGTCGCGATCCTGGTGGCCGCCCTCGCCATCGGCTACGGGGTGAGCGCGGACGGCACGCTCGTGCTGCAGATCGCGAGCTGGACGCCGCAGCTCGGGATCGTGCTGGTCGCCGACAGGCTGACGGCCCTGATGCTGGTCGTCTCCAGCATCGTCACCCTCGCCGTGCTGATCTACTCCAGTGCGCAGACGGTCAGCGAGAACACCGAGCGCACCCCGGTCGCGATCTACCACCCGACCTACATGGTGCTGGTCGCGGGCGTCTCCAACGCCTTCCTCGCCGGGGACCTGTTCAACCTGTACGTGAGCTTCGAGATCCTGCTCGCGGCGAGCTACGTGCTGCTGACCCTGGGCGGGTCCGCGAGCCGCATCCGCGCCGCGACCACCTACGTGATCGTCTCCCTGCTCAGCTCGATCATCTTCCTGGCCGGCATCGCCGCGGTCTACGCCGCGGTGGGGACGGTGAACCTGGCCGAGCTCGCGGTGCGCCTTGACCAGCTGCCCGACGCCACCCGCATGGGGCTCGAGCTCACGCTGCTGGTCGCCTTCGCGATCAAGGCCGCGATCTTCCCGCTCAGCGCCTGGCTGCCGGACTCCTACCCGACGGCGCCGGCGCCGGTGACCGCCGTGTTCGCCGGACTGCTGACCAAGGTGGGCATCTACGCGATCATCCGCCTGGAGACGCTGCTGTTCCCGGCCTCCCAGCTGGAGGTGCTGCTGCTCGCGGCCGCCGGCGCCAGCCTCGTGATCGGGATCCTGGGCGCCGTCGCCCAGACGGACCTCAAGCGTGTCCTATCCTTCACGCTGGTCTCCCACATGGGCTTCATGCTGTTCGGCATCGGGGTGACCACGCGGCTCGCGATCGCCTCGACCATCTACTACGTCGCCCACCACATCACCGTGCAGTCCACGCTGTTCCTGGTCGCGGGGCTCATCGAGCACCGCACGGGCACCACGAACCTGGGCAGGTTGGGCGGCCTGGCCAAGGCGGCCCCGCTGCTGGCCGTCCTCTTCTTCCTGCCGGCCATGAACCTCGCGGGCATCCCGCCCTTCTCCGGGTTCCTCGGCAAGGTCGGCCTGGTGGAGGCGGGCATCGCCCGCGGCAACGAGGCCTCCTGGATCCTCGTGGTGATCAGCGTGGTGACGAGCCTGCTCACCCTGTACGCGATCGCGAAGATCTGGAACCGTGCCTTCTGGCAGAGCCCGCCGAGCGGCACCGACATCGACCGCACGGGAGCTCCCGTCCCCGCGCTCATGTTCGGCGCGACCGGCGCCCTGGTGATCGTCTCCGTGCTGCTGACGGTCCTGGCCGGTCCGCTGCTGCACTACACCGACGAGGCCGCCCGTTCGGTCCTGGACCGCAAGCCGTACGTCAGCGCCGTGCTCGGTGAGGACGCCGCATCGCACCTGCACTGGCGCATCGGTGACGACGGCACCCGGGTGGAGGGGCGATGAGGGCGATGCTGCGCGAACTGCCCAGCCGGTGGCTGGGCCTCGCCGTCACGACCGTGTTCTGGTGCCTGCTGTGGGGCGGGTTCTCCCCGCGGGACGTGCTGGGCGGGCTCGCGGTCGCGATCCTCGTCTACGTCGTCTTCCCCCTGCCCTCGATGGCCCGCGAGGTGACGCTGCGGCCGCTGGCGTTCCTGTGGCTCTGCGTGCGCTTCCTGTGGGACATGACGGTCTCGGCCGTCCAGATCGCCTGGTGGGCCGTGCGCCCGGGGCCCGAGCCGCCCACGGCCGTGATCGCGGTGCCCCTGGCCTCGCGCTCCGACCTGTTCCTCACCTTCACAGCGGCGCTGTCGACGTTGATCCCCGGTTCCGTGGTGGTCGAGGCGCAGCGCGCCACGGGGACCCTGTTCCTGCACGTGATCGGTGTGGGCACCGAGGAGGCGGCCGAGGTCGCGCGGGAGCGGACGCGGGCCCAGGAGATGCGCCTGCTGCAGGCCCTGGCCCGCAAGGACGTGCTCGAGGAGGCCGAGGCCTCATGAGCCTGGACATCATGCTGCTGGTGATCGCCGTGGTGCTCGGCCTCGCCGCGATCCCCGCCGTCCACCGGATGGTCGTGGGGCCGACGGTCCTGGATCGTGCGGTCGCCTCCGACATGCTGATCGTGCTGGTGATCGCCGGGATGGCGCTCTACACGGCGGGCAGCGGCACCGAGTACGCGGTGCCGCCGATGCTCGGCCTGACGGCGCTCGCCTTCGTCGGCACCCTGGTGGTCGCACGGTTCGTCTCCCGCGACCGGGCCGTCAGCGGTGAGGCGATCCATCACGGGGACCCGGGGTCGCGGGGCCAGGTCGCCGCCGGGCCGGCGGAGGATCCGGGATCCGGGGACGGGGCCGAGCAGGTCGCCGCTGCGGTGCGGGCTCCGGGCGCGCAGCAGGTCGACGCGGCGGAACGGGCCGACGTGGCGGATCAGGCCGACGCGGCGGATCCGGCCCACGCACCGGAGCCTGCCGGCGGAGCAGAGCAGGCAGATCGAACAGAGCAGGCCGACCGAGCGGAGCCCGCGGAGGCTGCCGGGAACGCTCCCTTCACCGACGACTCCGGGGAGCGTCTGCGCCACGGGACCGGCCGCGGAGCGGGACCGCGGCTGCCGGGTCCGGCGAGCGACGCGCACGAGCCGGACAGGGAGGAGTCATGACGGTGATGGACGTCCTCGGCCTGGTGCTGATCGCACTCGGGTCCCTGTTCGCGTTCGTGGCCTCGATCGGCCTTCAGCGCTTCACCGACGTGCTGCGTCGGATGCACGCCGTTTCCAAGCCGCAGACCGTGGGCCTGCTGCTGATCCTGGCCGGTGGCGCCCTGATCGCCGGCAGCTGGACGATCGCCGGATCGATGCTGCTGGTGATGCTCGCGCAGATGGCGACGGTGACCGTCTCCAGCACGATGGTGGGCCGGGCCGCTTTCCGACGGGGCTTCGTCGCCGGCAGCGCGTACACCATCGACGAGCTGACCCCGCGTCTGGCGGCGACCTTCGACGAGGACGACGACGAGGACGGCTTCATCGACGAGGCGCAGGGCCCGCACCTCGGCGACGAGGAGCCCTCGCGCTTCCCCGAGAACGTGGTGGGCAGCGCGCACGAGGACGCCGACCTCTCGGGGCTCAGCAACTGGGGCGAGCCGGAGGACTCCGAGGCGGCGTCGGCCCTGGACATCGACATCGACCTCGAGGACGAGACCGAGAAGGAGCTCGAGGACGTCGTCGAACGACGCTCGCGCAGCGAGAACGGGATCTGAGGGCGGGACCCGTGCGACCCGGCGCGTGAGGTGACGCGCTCAGTCCGGTCGGCGCATGTCGAACCGCAGCGCCTGATCGATGCCGAAGTATGCCGTGGGGCCGCCGCCGCGCAGCACCGGGTCGGCCACGACCGTGTCGAAGACGCCGTCCACCAGGACGGACTCCTCGAGGTGCACGCCCACGACCTCACCCACGGTGAACCGCGAGCCCGCGAAGGCGCCGGCCGACGTCTGCAGGTCGATGATCTGCGTGACCCTGCACTCGAAGCTCACCGGCGAGGCGGCCACCCGTGGGGGCTCGACCTCGAGCGAGGGGGCGGTGAGGATGCCCGCGGCCTCGAACTCGTCGACCGCGGCGGTGGTCGAGGTCGCGTTCATCTGCTCGGCCTGCGCGCGCGAGACCAGGTTCCAGGTGAACTCCCCGGTCGCCTCGCAGTTGGCCACGGTGTCCTTCCAACCGTTGCTGGAGAAGCCGATCAGCGGGGGCCGGTAGTTCAGGGCGTTGAAGAACGAGTACGGCGCGAGGTTGTGCCTGCCCTGCGCGTCGACGGTGGCGATCCAGCCGATGGGCCGGGGCGCCACGATGGCGTTGAACGGATCGTGGGGGAGCCCGTGCCCGTCGGCCGGGCGGTAGAAGTAGGTCACCCTGCCATTCCAGCACGTGCCGGGGGAGTCGAGCTGCGCCGGGGGGGGTATGAGAAGGGGCCCTCACGCGTGTGCGTGAGGGCCCCTGGTGGTGGCTCCGACCGGCGTCGATCCGGTGACCTTTCGATTTTCAGTCGAACGCTCTACCAACTGAGCTACAGAGCCGTGATCGCTCGAGGCGACCGACGACAAGGCTAGCAGGCGGCGTGCGGTGCTCCCAACCGGTCGACACGGGTGAGAGGCATGCCACGGGTGCGAGAGCGGGTGGCCTCAGGAGACCTGCACGATCGTCTTGCCGAGGTTCGCTCCGCGCAGCATCCCCACGAAGGCATCGGGGGCGCTGTCCAGTCCCTCGTGGATGTCCTCGATGTAGCGGACCCGGCCGCTCTCCACCCAGCCGGTCATCTCCCGCAGGAAGTCCTCGAACATCGTCGGCGCGAACTCGCGCTGGATGAAGCCGCGCAGGGTCAGGCTCTTGCGGAGCACAGCGCCCATGAGCTGGCCGCTGCGGTCCGGCCCGTCGGGGAGCGAGGTCGCGTTGTAGCTCGCGGCGAGGCCGCACACCGGCACGCGGGCGAACTCGTTGAGCCGGGGGAGCACGGCGTCCCAGACCCTCCCGCCGACGTTCTCGAAGTACACGTCGATGCCGTCCGGGGTGACCTCGGCGAGGCGGGCGCCGAGGTCCGGGGTGCGATGGTCCAGTGCGGCGTCGAACCCGAACTCGCGCAGGCGCTCGACCTTGTGCTCGCCCCCGGCGATGCCCACCGCGCGCGCTCCGAGGACCTGCGCGATCTGTCCCACGGCGGAGCCCACCGGGCCCGTCGCCGCGGCCACGGCCACGGTCTCCCCGGGCTGTGGCCTGCCGATCGCGAGCAGCCCCGCGTAGGCGGTGAAGCCGGGCATCCCCAGCACGCCGAGCGCGGTGGTGAGGGGCGCGCCGTCCGGGTTGAGGACGCGCAGGCTCTCGGCCGCCTCCACGCTGTACTCCTGCCAGCCGCCGTAGGAGAGCACGACGTCACCGGCGGTGAAGCCCTCGGCGGCGGACTCGACGACCTCCGACACGGTCGCGCCCACGATCACGTCGCCGATCTCCATGGGGGCGGCGTAGGACTCGGCATCGCTCATCCGGCCGCGGACGTACGGATCGAGCGAGAGGTAGCGAGTGCGCAGGAGCACCTGGCCGTCGGCGGGGGAGGGGACGTCCACGACGTCGTGCTGGTAGTCCGTGCTGGTGGGCTCCCCGTGCGGGCGCGCGGCGAGGCGGATGCGGTGGTTCCGGAGTCGTGTGCTCATCCCTCGAGCGTAGGAGGCTCGCACCGGTGGCGGGTGCTCGGGGTGGCCCGGCACCTTCGTCCCGATCTGGTGTGATTCGATTGACATCCGGACGGATCGGTGGGAGTTTCACACCAGCCCCGGTTCGTCCGGGACGTTCCGGAGCCTCCGGTCTGCACGAGGACGTGCTCTCCGAACGACCCGATGTCCGTCGGCCGCGCCCATGCGCGGCCGGGCGCACGTGCGTCGGCCATCCCTCCCCACAGCAAGGTGACTGACCGTGAGCACTGCGCGCACGCCATCGAGAAGAACACTCCTGGGAGGGGCCGGGCTCGCCGGCCTCGCCGGCGCCGGCACCGCCCTGCCGGCCGGAGCCGCTCCCGCGGAGACGACCAGCGGCTCCACGGGCGACTCGCCCCTGAAGGGGCGCGCGAGCATGATCGGCGTCCCCTTCGCCCAGCGCGACACCGTGCGGATCGGGCTGATCGGCCTGGGACAGCGCGGCGGGACGATGTGGCAGGGATGGGCCGCGGTGCCCGGCGCCCGCATCGATGCCGTCTGCGACATCCGCGCCGATCGCGCGACCAAGGTCGCCGACCAGCTCGAGGACGACGGCCACGACCGGCCCCGGGAGTTCGGCGGGTCCGAGGGATCCTTCCAGGACATGCTCGACGAGGTGAAGCTCGACCTCGTCTACATCGCGACGCCGTGGGAGTTCCACTACGCCCACGGCAAGGCCGCCCTCGAGGCGGGCGCGAACGCGGCCGTCGAGCTGCCCATCGCCACGGAGCTCGACGAGATCTGGGACCTCGTCGGAACGGTCGAGAAGACCAGGAACCACCTGTTCCTCTCGGAGAACTGCTGCTACGGGCGCAACGAGCTGGCGATGATGCGCGCCGCCCACGCCGGGGTGTTCGGCGACCTCAGCGACGGGGCCGGCGGATACTGCCACGACCTGCGTCCGCTGCTGTTCGACGAGGACTACTACACCGACCACTGGCGTCGCACCTGGCACACGAAGCACAACCGCTCCTTCTACGCGATGCACGGCCTGGGGCCGGTCGCCAACGCCATGGACATCAACCGCGGCGACCGGATCACGACGATCAGCGCGCAGGCGAGCGCCGCCCGAGGCCTCGCGGACTACCGCAAGCGCTTCATGCCGGCCGACCACCCCTCGTGGAACGACACCTACGTCACCGGCGACCTCGTCACCTGCCTGCACGAGACCGAGAAGGGGCGCTCGATCCGCACCGAGCTGAACACCACCACGGCCCGCCCCTACAGCCGGATCAACTCGATCCAGGGCACCCGGGGTCTGTTCGAGGACTACGTGGGCACGGGTGACTCCGGGGCGCGGATCTACGTCGAGCCCGATCACGGCGACGACGCCTGGCACAGCTTCGACCCCTTCCTCGAGGAGTTCGACCACTGGCTGTGGAAGGAGGTCGGCGACGACGCGGAGGCCAACGGCGGCCACGGCGGCATCGACTACCTGCTGCAGTGGCGCACCGTCCAGTCCATCCGGCTGGGGCTGGTGCCGGACATCGACGTCTACGACTCCGCCACCTGGTGCGCGGCGGTGCCGATGAGCGAGATGTCCATCGAGCAGGGCGGAGCCACGCTCGAGTACCCCGACTTCACCCGCGGGCGCTGGAGCGAGCTGCGCCAGGGGATCGACTCGAAGCAGAAGGAGATGCCGAAGTGAACCCGATGAGAACACCCGCCCCGACCCCGAGCCGCACGGACGACCGACCCGCGGCGGCGACGCTGCCGGCGACGTCGACGAACCGCGTGCTCGCGCTGCGGCGCATCCCGCAGACGATCCTGCTGGCCCTCGCGCTCGTGCTCGGGGCCGCCGTGCCGGCGCTCGCCGCGAGCCAGACGCCGCGGCAGATCGACGCCCAGGTGTCGATGGTCGACCTGGCGGAGCAGGACTCGATCCAGACCCTGTCGGTGACGATCACGAACTCCTCGCGCGAGGCGATGACGGGCACCACGATCACCCTGCACGGGCCGGAGGGGTGGACCACCTCGCCCGAGGCCATCACCGTCGCGAAGCGGATCCAGCCGGGCTCCAGGGTCACCAGGACCTTCGACGTGCGGGTCCCCACTCTCCGCGACGGCTTCCACTCCTACACCTTCACGGCCGACATCGCCTACACGGGCGGGGACGGGCACGGCAGCATCACCGGGGAGCGGGTCCAGACCTCCGGCGAGCCGATCGCGAGTCTCGCGGCGGCCCGCAACAACGTGGGGACCACCTCCCTCGCGCAGCGAGCGGCGGGCGAGTTCGACGGCGAGGGCAACTCCTTCTCCGACGCCGCGCTGAAGAAGGAAGGGGTGAGCCGGGGCAGCGAGATCGAGGGCGCCGGGGCGACCTTCACCTGGCCGGACCTCGGGCCCGCCGCGAAGGACAACGTGGTCGCCCAGGGGCAGGCCATCAGCGTCGACGGCAGCGGCTCCGCGCTCGCCCTGCTCGCCTCGGGCTCGGGACTGAACGCCGCCGGGACGGTGACCGTGTACTACACCGACGGCACCACCAGCACCGGCTCGCTCGCCGTTCCCAACTGGACCGGCGTGGGCGCCGGCGTCGACACCGCCGAGGAGGTCGTCGCCTCCGCCGGTCGCAACACCCCCGACGGCTACGCGAACCAGGACGGGACGTACCGGCTGTACGCAGTGGGCGTCCCGCTGGACTCGGGGAAGGAGATCGAGGCCGTGCAGCTGCCGGCGAACGCCACGATCCACGTGTTCGACCTGCAGATCGTCGGCTGACCTCGGCGGCCGTCGGGCGCTGACGTCCGCGACGACCCGACGCGGACGCGGACATGCGAGAGGCCCCGGAGCATCTGCTCCGGGGCCTCTCGTGCGGGGCGACCCTGACCGGGCTTGAACCGGCGACCTCCGCCGTGACAGGGCGGCACTCTAACCAACTGAGCTACAGGGCCATTCTCATCGTCCTCGCTCGCGCGTTTCCGACCTGAACAACTCTACCGGACCAATCCGGGCCCCTCGACCACTCGGCCTGTGAAACACCTCGCAGTGAGGCCGAGGAGCCCGGGATTGGGTCGGCGTCGCAGAAGCGGACCCGGCCGGATCAGCTCAGCTGATACGTGCTGGACCCGGTGCCGGCGAGGTCGCCGCCGTCGATGATCAGGTAGTCCTCCTCGATCCCGGTGCCCTCGAGGAAGCGCTGCAGGATGTCCAGGGCGCCGGCGGCGTAGCGGGCCTGCGCGGAGAGGGTCGTGCCGGAGACGTGAGGGGTCATCCCGTTGAACGGCATCGTCCGCCACGGGTCCTCGGCGCTCGGAGGCTGCGGGTTCCAGACGTCGCCCGCGTACCCGGCCAGTTGCCCGGAGTGCACGGCCTCGACGACCGCGTCCGGGTCCACCAGCTCACCGCGCCCGCAGTTGATCAGGTACGTCCCGCGCTTCATCGAGGAGAGCATGTCGGCGTCGATGATGTGGCGCGTCGCCGGGTACAGCGGGATCTGCAGGCTCAGGATGTCCATCTCCTTCGCCATCTCGCCGATGTCCTCGTGGTACGAGAGGTCGAGCTCCTTCTCGGTCTCCTCGTCCAGGCGGTGACGCTTGGAGTAGTGGAGATCGAGACCGAAGGGCTGCAGGCGGCGCAGCGCGCCCATGCCGATCGCCCCGCCGCCGACGGCACCGAAGGACATGCCCTTGACGTCGTAGGCGCGGGAGACGCAGTCGGCGATGTTCCAGCCACCGGCCTGGGCGATCGCATGGGAGGGCAGGTAGTTGCGCACGAGGGCGAGCGTCATCATCACCACGTGCTCGGCGACGCTCTCGGAGTTCGAGCCGGTCACCTCGGCGACGGTGATGTCGGCCTCGGCGGCCGCGTCGAGGTCGACGTGGTCCGAGCCGATGCCCGCGGTGATCGCGAGCTTCAGCTTCTTCGCCTTCGCGATCCGCTCCTTCGTGAGGTAGCCGGGCCAGAACGGCTGGGAGATGACGACGTCGGCCTTCGGCAGCAGACGCTCGAACGCGGAGTCCTCGCCGTCCTTGTCGCTGGTGACGAGGAGCTCGTGGCCGTTGTTCTCGAGGTAGTCGCGCAGGCCCAGCTCACCCGAGACGCTGCCCACCAGCTCGCCGGGGGTGAATCCGAGCGGAGCCTCCGGCTTCGGGGCGTCTTCGCCTCCCACCTGCCACGGGACGTCGGGGATCGAGTCGCGCACGGCGGGCGGCGGGTAGCCGGCCTGGGGGTCGGGATACAGGACGCAGAGGATCGTCGCCATGATGGTCAGCTCCTTCTGACATGAGCGGACGCCGTCGCGATCGGTGTCCACCGCATCGCGCCGAGGCGCGTCCGCTCGGGAATGCCCCGGGACAGCCATCGAAACACACGGGGAAGGCGTCGCGGCAGGGGAGGGTGGGCCTCTCAGAGCATCGCGGTCTGCAGCTCGCTGCCGTCGGAGTCGCCGGTGGCGGGTGCCGTGCGGGCGCGGGCGGAGAGGGCTCGAGAGCCATTCGCATGGAGAAGAGAAGTACCCCCAACGGGATTCGAACCCGTGTCGCCGCCGTGAAAGGGCGGTGTCCTGGGCCACTAGACGATGGGGGCCCACGCGGAAGCATACCGATCCGGGGGCGCGGGTCGCGAACGGGTTCCCGCTCGATGCGGCACACCCGACATCGGGAGGACACAGGGAACTCCCGCAGGGTCGCGTGGTTCGATGAGCGCATGATCAGCATCAGCCACGAGGACTTCGAGGAAGCAGTCGACGACGCCCTGGATTCCCTGCCGGAGGAGACCGCGCGACTGATCGCGGAGTCCAACGTGGTGATCCTGATCGAGGAGGAGCCCGACCCGGTTCGCGACGGCCGTCAGAGCTCCGAGCTGCTCGGCATCTACCACGGCATCCCCCTGGACCAGCGCAGCACCTTCGACAGCTACATCGAGCCCGACCGGATCCTCATCTTCCGCGGCCCCATGCAGCGGGTGTGCGCGAGCCGCGACCAGCTGGGCGCGGAGATCCGGGTGACGGTGCTGCACGAGCTCGGCCACATGTTCGGACTCTCCGAGTCGAGGTTGCACGAACTCGGGTGGGGGTGAGGTCGCGGGCCTCCCGCAAGTGCTCTAGTCGACGACGTCCCAGGACCTCTCGTGCCCGTCGCCCCGTGAGACCAGGACGAAGTGTCCACCGGTGGGGTGGATGTCGCCGGGATGGCGGATCTCGGTGGTGGTCAGCATCGTCCCGTTCTTCGCGGACAGCACCGTGACCTGCTCGGAATCAGGGTGCAGCCAGCTGCGGTACGGGGACCAGGCGGTCGGCTTCGAGGTGATCACGACCTGCCCGTTCGCGACCGCCACGACCTGCTGATCGGCAGGGGCGCCGGGGATCTGCTGGCGCCAGGCCCTCGCGCCGTCGGGCTCCACGAAGAGCGTGGAATCCTCCAGGGCGAACGCGAACCCGGGGGTCTCCGCGAGGCGCCGCTGAGGGTGGGCCTCGTCGACCTCGAAGGAGCTCGAGCGGGGCTCGGTGGGGGTGTACGTGCTCATGAGGACATCGGGATCGAGGTCCGGGTTCGCGGGGGCCTCGGTGCTGCCGGTGCGCGGATCGAGCAGAACCGGATCACGGGTTCCCGGATCCATCCCGAAGCCGCGCAGAGGGATCGGGTGCCGATCGAGGTCGTAGCCCGTCCCGTAGCCCAGCTCGGTGGACCAGCCCGTGCTCCCGTCCGGGGTGGTCCCGGTGACGCGGCAGGTCGTGGGCGTCGCCGACGTGTCGCTCTCCGGTGGGCAGATGCGAACCGCGGCGTACCCGTCCTCGGCGGCGATCACGTCCAGCGTGCCGTTCTCGGGGACCACGAACGACCCCACCCGGGTCCGCTTGCCGTCGGATACCCGCCAGACGTCCCGTGATCCGTCGAGGGCCTCGGACTCGACGTAGACATCGCCCGACGACGACAGACGGCTGCTCTCGCGGTCGGCTCCGTCGGTGCTCAGGGTCCGTCCGGACGAGGTCTCCACGACCTCCGTCCTGCCCCCACGTGTGAAGACCAGGTGGTTCTTCCCGACATAGGGAGCCGAGTGCTCGTCCTGGGGGAGGTCGTCCCGGTGCCAGGCGACCGCGCCGTCCACGCGCACCGCCGTCACCAGGATCGGAAGACACAGGGTCGCTGCCGCCACGGCGAGACCTGCGAGAGGTGCGAGGACGGTGCGCACGCGTCCGTGCAGCACGGCGCGCAGCAGCAGGAGGAGGGCCAGCCCGAGGAGGAGGCACCCGGCGATGTACACCCAGGTCTGGGTGAGCACGACCATGGCGACGCTCGCACCGCCCAGCACGACCGGCAGGACCAGCGCGGGCCACGTGTGTCGCAGGGGTCCCACCGTCACCGCGAGTGAGGACGTCGGCGTCTGTGCGTCGGGACCGGGAGGCATGGCTCATGGTCCCATCTGCGTGCGCGAAGGACGGGTATTGGGCGGTGTGAGGTCGTCCGGTGCCGCGGTGTGGCCATGCGAGGCGGTCAGTTCCCGAGGAAGACGGCGTTGCGCGTCCGGATGGCGTCCTCGGTCTCGGGGAAGAACAGCGAGACGCCGTTCTCCGCGGCCTGGGTCTGGATCCGCTCGACGGTGGGCCGGAGGGTGCGTTCGTACTCGACGAAGGCGGCGTCGATGTCGCCACCGGCCGTGGAAAAGGCGTCGGCCAGCGCGGTCGCGCCGATGATCGCGAGCGAACCGCCCATCCCCGCCGCGGGCGATGCGCAGTACCCGGCGTCGCCCACCAGCGCGATGCGGCCGGAGGACCAGCTCGGCACGCTGATCTGGCTGAGCTTGTCGAAGTAGAAGTTGTCCGCGGTGACGGCTCGCTCGACCATCTCGACGAACGGGCCACCGGCATCGGCGAACGCCGTGCGCAGGAGCGTCTTCTGCTCCTCGTCGTCGTGGTAGTCGTAGGCGATCTCCTCGTCGGCGTGGAAGGCGAGGACGATGTCCGTGGTCGTCTCGTAGGAGTTCAGCATCAGGGTCCGGCCCGGGAGGCTGAGGATCCGCGTGGTGTCGGCAGGGATGAACGTGTCGCCGACGATGGCGACGGTGAAGTAGTTGCGCAGGAAGCGGCTGTAGCCGCTCTCGGGGCCGAACCTCAGGCGCCGGACGGTCGAATGGTTGCCGTCGCAGCCCAGCACGAGCGCGTACTCCCCGGTCGAACCGTCGCGGAAGGAGGCCCGTACGCCGCCCTCCACGTCCGTCAGCTCGACGATGGAATTCCCGAAGCGGAGCTCGACGTCATCCTCGATCGCGGCGAACAGGATCGCCAGCAGATCGTCGCGGTGGATCTCGTAGCCGTCGGCGGGTCCGTCGACGCCTGGCGGCGAGGGCTCGATCCGGCCGATCACGCCGCCGTCGACGGTCGCCAGCTCCGTCGCACGGGGCGGCAGGGCTTTCGCGCGGATCGCCTCGAGCAGGCCCATCCGATCGACGATCGCGATCGTCTCGTCGCGGATGTCGACGGGCGTCCCGCCCTTCTTCACCCCGTGGCCGGTCTCCACGACCGTGACCTGATAGCCGAGTCGTCGCATCCAGAACGCCGACGCAAGACCGGCGAACCCCGCGCCGGAGATCAGCACTCGGTTCGGCATGTCCGTAGGGTTCGACCCCATCGTGGTCCCTCTCGGTTCAGATTTGTGGTCCGGAAGCAGGTTCACGGCGTTCGTCGTGACTGTAGTCCTCCGCCCATGACGGCGCGGAGCGTCCGGGATCTTCCGGTCGGAGGGCGGTTCGGGAACATCGGTTGAACCTACGGGCCCATCTCTCCGATTCCTGCCGGCCGCACCCGCGACCGGCATAGTCTCGCCGCATGATTACCTGCCACGTCCGGTACGAGATCGACCCTGAGCAGATCGAGGCCTTCGAGCGGTTCGCCCGGCGCTGGATCGAGCTCGTGAACCGCCACGGCGGCGTCCACCACGGGTACTTCCTCCCGGCCGAAGGGGCCAGCGACATCGCGTACGCCCTGTTCAGCTTCCCGAGCCTCGCCGACTACGAGCGGTACCGCGAGCTCTTCGGCGTCGATCCGGACTTCATCGCGGCGGACAGGATCCGTGACGAGTCGGGCTGCGTGCGTCGCTACGAGCGCACGTTCCTGCGGCCGGTCACCGAGGGCTCCAGTGAGTGAGAGGTGCCCTGGCATGACGTCGCTGCGCATCGTCATCACGTGAACCTTGATCAGCCCGCTGTTTTCGTCGCGAGCACGTACGAGGCCGTGGCAGCGAAGTTCAGTGCCACGGTTCGATGGCGGTGACGCTGCGTCCTGCCGACTCGGCTCGTGCAGCCAGGTCTCCTGCGCCGCAGCCGACGTCGAGCAGTGACCCGGGTCCGGTGTCCTCGAGCAGGCGATCCACAGTCCCTGCGCACAGTTTCCCGAAGGATCGCGGATAGGCGTCGGCGACGTCGCCCCAGGTGCTCATGCGCCGATTCTTTCCCATGCGATGCGGAGTGGCTTCGCTTCAGGGTCCCTTCTGCAGCATCCGCTCGACGGCGATGACGACCGAGCGTCGGCGGGCAGCGACCGTCTCGCTCTCGTCCGTCGCTTCCTCGAGGCCGGTGAGCCCCGCGGGGGAAAGCTGCCAGGCCTGGGCGATGGCGTAGACGAAGACGAGGACGTCCACGGGCGAGAGGGGACTCGCGTCGGCCGTCGCCACGGCGAGCGTCTTGTCGCGATAGGCCTCGCTCGGCTCGGCAGTGGCCTCCGGCCGCTCGAGCTGGGCCCACATGCTCAGCCGGAGCACGTCGGGAAAGCGCTGATGGTGGTCGAACACGTCCCCGGCCCATTCGGCGAGGTCGTCCGGGCGCGGAGGGACGTTCTCGGCCATACGCCGCAGCGCCTCCGCCACGGTCGCATCGAACAGGCTGCTCTTGCCGCCGTAGTACGCGTAGATCATCCGCACGTTGCTCTTCGCCTGCGAGGCGATCCGCTCCACGCGCCCGCCGGCGTAGCCGTGGGTCGCGAACTCCGCGGTCGCTGCGGCAAGGATCCGCTCCTTCGTGGCGTCGGCGTCACGTGGCATCGGGGTTCCCTCGAGTTCGGTGTTGACGGGCGCTTGGACCCGGTCTACTTTAGCGGTAAGTATTCATTTACTTATCGGAGCTGACATGACACGCATCGCCCTCGTCACCGGAGCCAACCGCGGACTCGGCCGGGCCACCGCGCTCGTCCTCGCCCGGAACGGCATCAAGATCGTCGCTGCCGCGCGAGGGGACGCGAGCGACGTCGTCGACGAGATCGCCGCGTCGGGCGGTGAGGCCCTCGCGGTCCGGCTCGACGTCGCCGACCTCGCGTCCATCGCGTCGGCCCGTGACGCCGCGCTCGCCGGTATCGAGCAGCAGTGGGGCGCCCGAATGATCGACGTGCTGGTCAACAACGCCGGGGTCGGGCTCTTCGCGCCGCTCGGAGAGATCACGCCGGAGGACGTCGACACCACGTTCCAGGTCAACGTCCGAGGTCCGCTGTTCGTCACCCAGACCTTCCTGCCCCACCTCACGGAGGGCGCGCGGATCGTGAACGTGTCGAGCTCGCTGAGCCGGCACGTCAGTCCGGCCACCTCCGTCTACGCGGCATCGAAGCAGGCGCTCGAGGCGCTCACCCGCAGTCTCGCCCTCGAACTGGGGCCACGGGGGATCCGGGTCAACTCGATCGCACCGGGGCCGACGGCCACCGACTTCAACGGGGGAGCCATGCGCGACA
The DNA here is from genome assembly GCF_003130585.1 of Brachybacterium endophyticum. GTDB lineage: Bacteria > Actinomycetota > Actinomycetes > Actinomycetales > Dermabacteraceae > Brachybacterium > Brachybacterium endophyticum. The sequence goes on from NZ_QFKX01000002.1 coordinate 491,572, forward strand.
GCGACTCCATGCGCGAGATGCTGTCCGGGCAGACCGCGCTGGGGCGTGTGGGCGAGCCCGGCGACATCGCCGGCGCGATCGCTGCCCTGGTGTCGCCGGAGTTCGGGTGGGCGACGGGCGAGCGCATCGAGGTGTCGGGAGGGGTGTTGATGTGAGTGCCGAACGGGGGTGAGGGGCCGGTGCATCGTGAGCGCCGCCTCCGGATGCCTATTGACTTTCGATAGAAACCTATCGATACTCGATATATGACTCGAGATCTCCCACGCCCGCCGTTCGCCCTCGTCGTCGCCACGGAAGCACTCCTGATCGTGCTCTTCCTCGTCGGCCTCGGTGCCATCGCTCTGCTTCCCGGGTTCTCTGCGGACGCCGCCGCGACCCTTCCCGAGTACGCAGGCCTTCGTGGCCCGCTCCTCGCGGTCGCGATCACCTTCACGATTCTCGGGCTCATCGCCCTGGCCATGGTCGGGCTGCTCGTGCACCGCGTCCACAGCGGGACCATGCTGACGAGCCCGTCCCTGCGCTGGGTCGACGTGCTGGTCGCCACCCTCGGGTGCGCTGCCGTGCTGATCGTCGTGGGGTTCTTCGTGATCAGCAACGGTCAGGCCGGGAGCCCCTTCCTCGCGCTCATCCAGGTCATGGCGTGCATCGCCCTCGTCTCCACCATCTGCATCACGCTCGTGCTGCGGTCCCTGCTGGGCAATGCCATCCATCTGCGCGCCGAGCTGGACGAGGTGGTGTGATGCCGATCCGCATCACGATCGATCGCATGCTGGCCGAGCGCGGCATGAGTGTCAGGGACTTCGCGGACGCGGTCGGCATCACCCCGGCGAACGTCGCGGTGCTCAAGAACGGGCGCGCGAAGGCGGTGCGCTTCTCGACCCTCGACGCGATCTGCAGAGTCCTGGACTGCCAGCCCGGGGACCTGCTGCGATACGAGGACTGAGGCGACGCGGCGGATCCGCGGGCGGGGTGTTGATGTGAGCGAGTCGCACGGACCCGCCCCGCTCACCCCTCCGCCGGGTCGAGCCCTCCGCTCAGTCCGGCCTCGTGGGCGATGATCGCGATCTGCACGCGATTGGAGCAGTCGAGCTTGGCGAAGATCTTCGAGACGTGCGCCTTCACGGTCGCCTCGCTCATGAACAGCCGTTCGCCGATCTGCGCGTTGGACAGCCCCGCGCCCACCGAACCCAGCACCTCGCGCTCGCGCTCGGTGAGCTGATCCAGGCCGGGATGCTCGGCGCTCTGGGCGCCGGGGTTGGACTGCGAGAAGTGGGAGAGCATCCGCCGGGTGACCGTCGGGGCGAGCATGGCGTCGCCCTGGGCGACCACGTGCACGGCGCGGATCAGGTCCTGCGGGGGAGTGTCCTTGAGCAGGAACCCGCTCGCCCCGGCCTCGAGCGCCTCGAACACGTACTCGTCCATGTCGAACGTGGTCAGCATGATGATCTTCGGCGGATCGGTCTCGGCGCACACGGCCTCGGTGGCGGCGATGCCGTCCATCGAGGGCATCCGCACGTCCATCAGCAGCACGTCGGGCCGGTGGCGCTGCACGAGCTGCACCGCCTGGTTCCCGTCGGATCCCTCGCCGACGACCTCGATGCCCGGATCGGCGCCGAGGATCATCGCGAGCCCGGCGCGCACCAGCGAGTCGTCGTCGATCAGAGCGATCCGCTTCACCCCTGCTGATTCGGCCACGGGATCACCGCCTTCACCTCGAAACGTCCGTCGTCCGTGGGGCCCGACGTGAATGTCCCGCCGGCATGCGTCACCCGAGTCTCGATGCCGGAGAGCCCCATGCGGGCTCCGGGCAGATCCGAGGTGAACCCCTTGGGAAGCACATTACTGATCTCGATCAGCAGGTCGTCGCCCGGCTCGCCGATCAGCGCGACCCTGGCGCGCGTGTGACGGGCGTGCTTGTGGATGTTCGTCAGCCCTTCCTGCACCACCCGGTAGGCGGTGCGAGCGAGCGCGTCGGGCACGCGGACGTCGATGAAGTCGAACAGCTCGACCTGCACCCCGGCCTCCTTGGTCGCGTCCACCAGACGCCTGACGTCCTCCCAGGTGGGCTGCGGGTTCAACGGGGCGACCTCCTCCTCTCCGCGCAGCACACCGAGCACCTCGCGCAGCTCGGAGAGGGCATCGGCGGCGGTCTCCCGGATCAGCCCGGCGGATCGGGACACCTCCTCCCGCTCGAGGTTCTGGTTCACCTCGAGCGCTCCTGCCTGCAGGGCCACCAGGGAGATCTTGTGGGCGACGATGTCGTGCATCTCCCGCGCGATCCGGGTGCGCTCGGCACGGCGGGCGTCCTGCTCGGCGGTCGCCCGGCGGTGCTCGGCCTCCTCGGCCCGCCCGGTGAGCTCGCGCAGCAGCTCCGAGCGCGCGCGGGCGTACATGCCCATCAGCCCCGCGACCACCGCGACCAGACCGCTCACGATCGCGCCCGCGAGCGTGGGATGGGAGGGGTCGACCAGGTGCGGCAGGACGCCGGCGACCACCGCGAGAGCCATCACGCCGATCGGCTGCCAGCGGCCGCGCAGTCGCACCGTCAGCGCGAACGTCGCGACGGCGAGCACCACCTGGGAGGCGCCCAGGACGTCGACGACGAGCACGAGGGGCAGCAGCCAGCGCCACCAGCGATGTCGGGCCAGCAGCGCGAGCCCCGCGAGCAGTCCGATGACGATCGAGAGCGGATCCTCGCCCGGACGCTGGGTGAGGTTCCACGCCACCCGCCCGGCGGTCTCGGCGAGTACCGCGATCACCAGCACGATCTCGACCCACGCCCGGCGTCCCGGCACCGCCTCCTGCTCCATCGGGCCACTGTATCCAGCGCGAACCGGCGCCAGGTCGTCCTTCGGTCGCAGCTCGGGCACGCGTGCGGCGACCAAAGTCGGTGCCGAACACTCCTGCCGACGGATCCGCGGCGACGCCTCTTTCGGGAGGGTGGCCCCATGACCACCACCACGCACCGCGCCGCCGACGGCTCCCGGGCCGCCGGATCGGCGACAGAGGGCTCATCCGCGGGCGGCCTGGAGCTGCGCATCGAGGGCCTCACCAAGTCCTACGGGGAACAGCGAGCCGTCGACGGCCTCGACCTGCTGTGCGAGCCCGGGAGCGTCACCGGGTTCCTCGGCCCCAACGGCGCCGGCAAGTCCACGACGCTGCGCATCCTCACCGGGCTCGCCGAGGCGGACGCCGGCCACGCGCTCGTGGGAGGCTCCCCCTTCCGTGCGCTCCCGCAGCCAGCGCGCACCATCGGCGTCATGCTCGATGCGCGCACCCTGCATCCCGGCCGCACCGGCATCGAGACGCTGCGCCTGGCGGCCCGCACCTGCGGGATGCCCGCGAGCCGCGCCGACGAGGTGCTCTCCCTGGTGGGGCTCGACGGCGCGGGACGCAAGCGCGTGCGCGGCTACTCCTACGGCATGCGGCAGCGCCTCGGCATCGGCGTCGCGCTCATCGGCGACCCCGCCGCCCTCGTGCTCGACGAGCCGGCCAACGGCCTGGACCCCGAGGGGATCCGCTGGATGCGCCGCCTGCTGCGCTCCTTCGCCGACGCCGGCGGCACCGTGCTGCTCTCCAGCCACCAGCTCCACGAGGTCCAGGCGACGGTGGACCGCGTCGCCATGATCGCCCACGGTCGCCTCGTCGCCGAGGGCACTCTCGAGGACGTCACCTCGCAGGGCGGCACGCGCGTGGCGGCCACGGACGTCGAGGCCCTACGCCGCGCGATCGAGTCGTCGGGTGTCGCCTCGACCCCCAAGTCCGACGGCTCCTTCACGCTCGCCCTCGAACCGGCCGACGTGGGGCGCCTCGCCCTCGAGCACTCCCTCGTGCTGACCGAGCTGCAGCGACTGAGCGACGGCTCCCTCGAGGACGTCTTCTTCTCCCTGACCGACGACGACCGCGCGAGCACCGCGCCCGCGGCCCAGGAGGCATCAGCATGACCACGACGACCACCCCGAACCACTCCGGGCCTTCGAAGGCGTCCGCTCCCTCGCACCGCGCGTCGCCCGCCGGTCCCACGCGTGCCCCCGGCACCGTGCGTCCGCTGCTGGACCTGCGTCAGGTGCTCGACACCCTGGCGATGCGGATCCTGCTGGCCGTCAGCGGCGTGTGCGTGCTGGGCATGGCCCTGCTCGCCACGGTCCTGCAGCCGCTCATCCTCGAGCCCGACATCCAGGTCTCCTCCGGCGGCGCCCTGATCGCCGTCTCGCTCGTCCTCTCGGTCGTGCTGCCGGTGCTTACCGTGCTCACGGTCGCGGGGGAGTGGCCGCAGTCGATCCAGCAGACCTTCCTGCTGCGCCCGCGCCGCACGGGAGTGCTGGTCTCCAAGGTGATCGCGGCGCTCGCGATCACGATCCTGGTGATGGCCGTGACCTTCGGTCTCGCACTGGGACTCTCCGCGCTCGTCGGCTCCGTCTCGGGCCGCGGCGCCTCGTTCCAGAACCTCGGGGACAACATCCTGGGCCTGGGGCTCGCCGGCCTGTTCTCGGCTCTCTTCGCGATCGCCTGCGCCACGCTCCTCCAGGGCACGGCCCTGGCCATGGTCGTCTCGATCGTCGTGCCGTTCGTGGTCACCATCGCCGGCAACCTGATCGGCGCGCTGGGCTCGCAGACGGTCTCCGACGTGCTGAGGTACGTGGATCTCTCGACGGCGGCCCAGGCGATCGCGACGAACCAGATCGAGGTCTCCAGCATCATGGCCCCCGTGCTGCTCATCGTCCTGCCGTTCATCGCGGGCGCCATCCGCTGGTCGCGCCGCGAGATCGGCTGAACCGCGAGATCGGCTGATCCGCGAGATCGGCCTGGCCGGCCGTGGCTGAACGGGGCTCGGGGCGCCCGCGTCCCTAGGATGGGCGGGCACCCCGTGCCCCCGATCCCCAGGAGCAGCCCCATGCAGCGCACCCGTTCGCACCGAGGCGCCCTGCGCGTGCTCGCCGGCGCCGCCGCGACAGCGCTCCTGCTCTCCGGGTGCAGCCTGCTCGACGCCGGCGGCGACGGCGACCAGCCGGGCGGCGGATCGAAGGGATCGGGATCGAGCAGCGCGAGCGACGGCGCGTCGGCAGGGTCCTCGGCCGGGGCGTCCGGCGACGGGTCGACCCCGCCGCTCGCGGAGCTCGGCACCTCCCACGCGAAGGACCTGCCCGGGGACCCGGCCGAGAGCTCGGACTACGCCGAGTACTACGACCAGCACGCGGACTGGGGGACCTGTGATCAGGGCGTGCGCGACGAAGCCGCGATCCCGGGCCTCGAGTGCGCGAGCGTCAAGGTGCCGCGCGCCTGGGACGATCCCGGGGCGGAGGACGTCGAGATCGCGATGGTGCGCCTGCCCGCCACCGGCGACCCCAAGGGGACGCTCATGACCAACCCCGGCGGGCCCGGCAACTCCGGCGTCGACTTCCTCGCCGAGAACGGTGACTACCTGTTCAACCAGGAGGTCCGCCGGAACTACGACCTCGTCAGCTTCGACCCCCGCGGGGTCTCCCGGTCCGAGGGCGTGCGCTGCCTCGATGATGAGCAGACCGACGAGTACCGCGCCGACACCTTCGACGGCGGCACCCCGGAGGGCCTCACGAAGTCCCTGGACTGGATGGAGAAGATCAGCGACGCGTGCGAGAAGAACTCCGGGGACCTGCTGCCCTACCTCGACACCTACTCCGCGGCGCGCGACATGGACGTGCTGCGCGCGGCCGTGGGCGATGATTCCCTGAACTACATGGGCTTCTCCTACGGCACCTACCTCGGCTCGATCTACGCCGACCTCTATCCCGACCGGGTGGGGCGCTTCGTGCTGGACGGCGCGATGGAGCCGAGCCTGACGGCGGACGAGCTCGTCGCCGGCCAGGCCGAGGGGTTCCAGAAGGCCACCGAATCCTTCGCGAAGTTCTGCACCGAGCGCGAGGACTGCCCGATGGAGTCCTCCTCGCCGAAGCAGGCCACCAGCGAGCTCAGCGACCTGCTCGACTCGATCTCCGACGAGCCTCTGCCGACGACGGATCCCGATCGCCCGCTCACCGGCGCGCTCGCGGCTGCGGGCATGCAGATGACCCTGTACAGCAACGACTACTGGAGCCTGGGCGTCGACGCCCTGAAGGACGCGAAGAACGGTGACGGCACCGCGCTGCTGGCCCTGGCGGACCTCTCGGCCGGCCGTCAGGACGACGGCTCCTACAAGGGCAACGACCTCTTCGCGATCAACGCCGTGAACTGCCTGGACCGCCCGGGGGTGAAGGACCTGGACTGGCAGAAGAAGGAGAGCAAGCGCCTGCTGAAGGAGTACCCGGCCGCGGGCATGACCGACTACTCGCAGGCCATGTGCGACCTGTGGCCGGTCAAGCCCCTGCGGGAGCCCGCTCCCGTGCACGCCGAGGGCAGCGGCGAGATCGTGGTGGTGGGCACGACCAGGGATCCGGCGACCCCCTACGCCTGGTCGAAGAAGCTCGCCAAGGAGCTCGACAACGCCTCGCTCATCACCTTCGACGGCGACGGGCACACCGCCTACGGCCGCAGCGGCGGCTGCGTCGAGCAGGCCGTGAACGCGTACCTGATCGACGGGACCTCGCCCCAGAAGGGCCTGACCTGCTGACGGGGGAGTGCGCTGCGCGATGGCCGGCCGGCGCGGCGTGACGCGTTGCTCACCGATCCGCTTTGCGCCTCCCGGCGCGGGTCTCGTAGAGTAGCCAGGTCCGCGGTGCGCTGCGGACACGCCGCCTTAGCTCAGTCGGTAGAGCGATTCACTCGTAATGAATAGGTCGCCGGTTCGATTCCGGCAGGCGGCTCCGGGAAACGGCCCCTCACCAGCTTCGATGCTGGGGAGGGGCCGTTCGTGTTTGGCCGTGGAGCGCGTCCGTGGCCGGTTCTCGGCCGGCCTCCGGCCGATGCGTGCGAGGGGTGATGTGCAGGAGAGCCGTTCGTCGACCAAGGTGCTTCGCTCAGCCAAGATCGTCGACGTCGACGTCGACGTCGACGAGCCAGCCTTCGAGCGGTTCGTAGACGGTTCCGTCGATCCAGACCGTGACCCAGGTGCGCTCCTCGTAGGGGGCGCCGTCGCCGTGCGCACGGACGGGGTAGCGGTTTACCGCTCTGCGGAGACCGGTGAGTACTCCGACGGCGGGGTGGCCGGCTCCGTGAACCGTGATCCTGCGGCCGATGTGTTCGGTCGTCAGTCCCTCGAGCTTCATCGCGTCTCCGTCGTTCTCGGGGCCTCCACGCAAGCCTGGTCGGCTGAGTGACGCGCCGGTTTAGTTGTGGTTTGACATCAATCATCCGGTCCGCGGTACCGTACCGACCCGTAGACGATCTAACAATGCTTTCGCCGGGCGTCGCGCCGGTCGTCACGACCGTCCGCGCGAGCGAGGAGGCGTCATGGACGACCACGGTCCGGGCACACCGAACTCAAGGAGGGTCTCGCTCATGGCGACCACAATCATCGTCGGGTTGGTGTTCCTCGTGGTTCCCGCTTTCCTGGGGAGCGGCGAGACGTCGGGTGTGGTGCGGCTCGTGTGCGCACTGGCCGCGCTGGTGGTCTTCGTGCTCGGTGTCCTGCTGGACCGGAGGATGTCTCGCCGCCGGGGCGAATGAGCGCATCCGGACCGTCGCCCTGAGACCTCTCAGCCGCGTCGGTGCGGCGCGGAGACCAGTCCCAGTTCGAAGGCGCGCACGGCGACCTGCAGGCGCGAGGAGCAGTCGAGCTTCGTCATCAGAGAGCCGACGTGGGACTTCACCGTGGACTCCGACAGGCTGAGGCGTTCGGCGATGCGCGCGTTGGACTCGGCCTCGCAGACCAGCTCGAGAACGTCGCGCTCGCGATCGGTGAGCGAGTACGTCGCTGCCGCGGCATCCGCGTCCGGGACGGAGTCCGGCCCGGGGGTCAGGGCGGGCAGAGAGCGTGGCGCTCCCGCGGAGTCGGGGGAGACAGCGCTCGCCGTGCTCGGACTCGGTGCCGGGAGCGATCCGTCCGCCGCGTTCGGTGCCAGGGGGCCCTCGGACCGTTCCTGGGAAGCGGTCTTGGCGAGGTGGGCGGCGAGCTCCGGGGTGATCATGGTGCCGGCGCGGACGGCTGCCGCGCGTACCGCCGCCGCCAGCGCTGCTGCCGTCGTGGACTTCAGCAGGAAGCCGACGGCGCCGGCCTGGATCGCGGACGTCACCTGCTCCTCGGTGCCGAAGGTCGTCAGCACCATGACCGCGGGAGCTCCCGGCCGCTCGCAGATCTGCCGGGTCGCGGTGATCCCGTCGATGCCCGGCAGTACCAGGTCCATGAGCACGACGTCGGGCTGCACCGCCCCGAGGGCCTCGAGAGCGGCCTCGGCGCTGTCCACGGCGCGCTCCACGCGCACGTCGTCCTCGCGGGCCAGGTAGCCCTCGAGGGCGGTGCGGACGATGGGGTCGTCGTCGCAGATCAGCACGGTGATCATCGGGGCGGGATCCTCTCGGGGTGGGGTGAGGGCGGTGCGGTCGGCGCTGTCGTCACAGACCCGGTTCCCGGGGCAGTCTGATGCGGGTCAGGAAGATCTCCCCGTCCCGCTGGACCTCGAGGGATCCACCGGCGGCCGACAGTCGCTCGCGGAGTCCTCGCAGTCCCACGCCGCCGCTCACGCAGACGACGGGGTCGGCATCGATCGTATTGCGCACCAGCAGCTCGACACCATCGGACGTGGATTCGGACATGATCGCGACCGGCCCGGCAGGGTCGGCATGCCGGATCACGTTGGCGACGGCCTCCCACAGGCAGCGCAGGAGCACCGGGGTGGCCGAGGGCGGCACGGGCTCCTCCGCCTCCGAGATCAGGTTGACCGAGAAATCCGCGGCCTCGAGCCGGTCCCGCGCAGCCTGCAGGGCGTCATCCCAGCTCGCGGCGTGCACGGGCGATCCGTGGATGCCGTCCTCGAGCGACGTCTCCGTGCGCAGCGACTCCATCAGGCTGCGCAGATCGTCGGTGGACAGTCGCGCCGTGCGCGAGATGCGGGCGAAGGCCTCGGCATCCTGCGTCGAGACACCCTTGGCGCGCTGGGCGGTCTCCGCCAGGAGGATGACCTCGGTGATCGCCCGGACCCCGGTGTCGTGGAGCTCGCGCGCGATCGCCCGGCGCTGCTCGGCGAGGTCGAAGGCGTGACGTGCGCGCTCGGCGCCGATGTAGAGGATCATCGAGCGCCACAGGGCCCCGAGAAGATACGCAGCGGCGAGCAGGAAGATCCAGACCAGAGCATTGGCGACCAGATCGGCATTGCTCTGCGCGGTGCGCTCGGAGGCCACGGTGATCACCGCGGTGTGCCAGAGCCCGATCGCGATGGCCGGGAGCAGACGTCCCGCCCCTGCGCAGGTGGCCAGGGCGACCGGGGAGACCAGCACGCCGAGCCCGGGCGTGAGCCCGGGGTCGATGAGGGCGGCCGAGAGGATCAGCCCGATGAGGACACCGCCGCTCACGGGTCGCGCGATCGCCAGACCGCCGCCGAGGCTGAGCCCGACGCCCATCAACGCCGAGGGGATGCCGTAGGGGAGCGTGGAGGGGACGATGAGCACCAGGAGGAAGAGGGTGATCGCGACGGTGGCACCTGCGCTCACGCGCAGGGAGCCGGGAATGGTCTCCGAGGGCCGGAAGAGGCCACCCAGGGCACGTGACCACAGGGAGCCTCTCCGATGCTCGGGGCGCCGCGGAGGGGACGTCGGCGAAGGCGCGACGTCCTTCGGCACGGCAGACCCCTGGAAGTTCACTGTGCTCAGCGTAATGTGCGAGCACGACCGTGGCTCCATCTGCACCCAGATCGGAACGTGAAGTGCAGGGAACGCAGGCGCGGCCCTGGTCGTACGGCCGATCCCGGCCACCCACCCATGGAGCTACACCCCAGGAGAACCGTCATGTCTCGTTCGCTGTCCTTCGCCACCCGCCCCCTGACCACCCTTGTCGCCGCCGGTGCACTGCTCGTCGGCTCCCTGGCGGTGCCCGGTGCCGCCTTCGCGTCCGAGAGCCATGGAGCGGTCATCGCCGACTCGAACCACACAGTCGCCTCGCCTCGCGAGCGAGCGATCGAGGGCGGTATCGAGGCGTCCGATCCTCTGCACCAGCGGGCCGTCATCTGCTGGATCGCCCCGACCTTCCCCTGGATCTGCAAGCAGCTTCCCCGCTGATCCTCCGCGGTCCTGATCGGGCCCCGTCCCGCCGCTTTCCGCGGTGGTGTCGGGCTCGGCCGGACTCCGCACCGAACCCACCTCGGCCCGGCCGCACATGGCGACCGGGCCGAGGTGTGTCAGAAAGATTCGCGGACTCCGTCTGTGCCCGGTCGATTTCTGGACCAGGTCCAAAAAGCGTAGTAGCCTGTTCGTATGACGACCGACCTGGCTGATGACCTGCGCTCTGCGGGTCTTCGCGTCACCGCTCCGCGGCTGGCGACACTAGCGGTTGTCGCCGAGCGTCAGCATGCCGAGGCGGACGAGATCGCCGCCGCGGTGCGTGAGCGTCTCGGCACGGTCTCGCGTCAGGCCGTCTACGACGTCCTGCATGCGCTCACCGATGCGGGACTGCTGCGGCGCGTCGCCACCGGCGCGCGTCACGCCGCCCGCTACGAGATCCACCGGCACGACAACCACCACCACATGGTGTGCCGGGTGTGCGGTCGCCTCGAGGACGTGCCCTGCACGACCGGAGAGGCGCCGTGCTTGACACCGTCGGACGATCTCGGCTTCGACATCGAGGTCGCTGAGGTGCTCTTCCGCGGCGTGTGCTCCGCATGCCGCACCGCATCGGAACCGGTCGGTGCCCCCCCTCCGGTCGGCGCCGAGGCTTCCTGATAACTGCTGGACAACGCGACATCCGTCAAACACTGCGACGAACTGCGACGCCCGTCCCGCTCAGCCCGAGCGGGACGGGGCCCACACCCCGAGCGCCTCTGCGGGCGCGACGGGGACGCCCCGCCTCCCGGCGCTCTCGTGCCGGGACCACGCCCCTGAAGGAGACATCGTGACCTCGTTCGACCCCGTTGCCGACCACGATTCGACCAAGCCGTCCACCGCCGACGCCGGCGCACGCCGCGAGAGCGATGCGAACTCGCTCTCGCTGGGCACCGACGGCCCCCTGATGCTCCACGACGTCGCCCTCGTCGAGAAGCTCGCCCGCTTCGACCGCGAGCGCATCCCGGAGCGCAGCCCGCACGCGAAGGGCTCCGGCGCCTTCGGCGAGCTCGAGATCACCGAGGACGTCTCGCAGTACACCAAGGCCGGGCTCTTCCAGAAGGGCGCCAAGACCCCGATGCTGGCGCGGTTCTCGACCGTGGCCGGTGAGCTCGGCTCGCCCGACACCTGGCGTGACGTGCGCGGCTTCGCGCTGAAGTTCTACACCCAGGAGGGCAACTTCGACATCGTCGGCAACAACACGCCGACGTTCTTCGTGCGCGACCCCATGAAGTTCCCCGACTTCATCCACTCCCAGAAGCGCACCCCGGATGCCGGTCTGCGTGACAACACGATGCAGTGGGACTTCTGGACGCTCTCGCCCGAGTCGGCGCACCAGGTCACCTACGTCATGGGCGATCGCGGTCTGCCCAAGACCTGGCGCAACATGAACGGCTACTCCTCGCACACCTACATGTGGGTCAACGAGGCCGGCGAGAAGTTCTGGGTGAAGTACCACTTCCTGACCGAGCAGGGCGTCGAGTGCCTGACCAACGAGGAGGCCGGTGAGCTCGCGGGCCTCGACGGCGACTACCACCGTCGCGACCTCTTCAACGCGATCGACGGCGGCGACTTCCCCTCCTGGCGCGTCGAGGTGCAGATCATGCCCTACGAGGAGGCGAAGACCTACCGCTTCAACCCCTTCGACCTCACCAAGATCTGGTCGAAGAAGGACTACCCGCGCATCCCCGTCGGTCGCTTCACGCTGAACCGCAACCCGGTGAACCACTTCGCCCAGATCGAGCAGGCCGCGTTCAGCCCCTCGAACATGGTGCCGGGCACCGGCGTCTCGCCCGACAAGATGCTGCTGGGTCGCGTGTTCTCCTACCCCGACGCGCACCGGAACCGGCTGGGCACGAACTTCAACCAGCTGCCGGTGAACCGCACCGTCGTGAAGACCAACTCCTACGACAAGGAGGGGTCGATGGAGTTCTTCCACAGCGGCGATGCGCCGGTGTACGCGCCGAACTCCTTCGGGCGTGCCTACCAGGACGAGCAGGGCCCGGTCGACAACGGCTGGGAGGCCGACGGCACCCTCGTGCGCGAGGCCTACACGCTGCGCAAGGACGACGACGACTTCGGCCAGGCCCACACCCTCATCCGTGAGGTCATGGACGAGGGCGAGCGCGAGCGTCTGATCGAGACCGTCGCCGGTGCGCTGGAGACCGTGATCGAGCCGGTGCTCTCCAACGCCTTCGAGTACTGGAAGAAGATCGACCAGGAGGTCGGCGAGCGCATCGAGAAGGCCGTGCGCGGCGACCAGGGCGACCAGGTCCCCGGAGCGGATCCGCTCTCGGAGTGATCTGATCCCTCCTCCCGTGGCCCGGTGTCGACGCGTTCGGCGCCGGGCCGCGTGCTGTCCAGACGCTGTTCGGCGTCGTCAGCAGCTCGGGGGAGGGGCGGTGGATGTGTGGGCGGGCGCGGCCGGGCGAGGGTGTCCTCGGCGTCGCCGGCCGCGGGTCCTCAGACCACCAGCACGTCGCAGGGGGCCGAGAGCAGGAGCTTCTGCGGGGTGATGCCCAGCAGGTGACGGGCGACGTCGCGCTCGCGGCGCAGGCCGATCACGAGCAGCTCGGCCTTCTCCTTCTCGACCGTGTCCAGCAGGACGTCGGAGATGTCCTCGTCGCTGGTCTCCTGGCGGATGTCGACGCGCACGGCGGAGCCGCGCAGGCGATCGGCCGCCGCATCGAGGTCACCGTCGCTCGCGTGGCGCGGATCGTCCTCGTCGTTCGAATGCACCACGTTCAGGACGATCAGGGGGCCGCCCCGACTCTCCGCCTGGGCGCGGGCCGTGTCGAGCGCGTCGAATCCCACCGGGGTGGGGATGAAGCCGACCACCACTGCCACGTTGACCTCCTGTGTCGGGGGAGAAGACGATCCTACGCGAGCGCGCCGTCGCCGTTTGCGGGGGTGCCGCCGCTGCGCGGTGCTGCCCCGGGTGCCCACTCCTGCCCGGAGAGCGCCTGGATCTCGGTCATGATCCTGTCGGTGATGAGCCGGCGCCGGGCCCCCGTGCTGAGATCGGTGGGGAGGTCGGAGAAGTCGATCGGCTCGCCGAAGCGCATGTCCACGCGATACCGGGTGGGCAGGAGCCTGCCCGCGCGGAAGAGGTTCTGGGTTCCCACCAGTCCCAGCGGGATCACCGGGCAGCCGGACTGCAGGGCGAGCCAGGCCGCACCGGACTGCCCCTTGTGCAGCAGGCCGTCCTTGCTGCGCGATCCCTCCGGGTAGATGCCGAAGCCGTTGCCCTCCTGGAGGACCTGCAGGGCCGCCTCGAGGGCTCCGCGACCGGAGCTGAGGGCCTCGCGGTCCAGCGGTACCGTGCCCACCGAGCTCATGAACCACTTCTGGAGCCGGCCGATCACTCCGCCGTTCTTCCAGTACACGTCCTTGGAGATGAAGCGGACCATCCGCGGGCTGACCACGGGGATGAGGAAGCTGTCCACGTTGGCCAGATGGTTCGAGGCCAGCAGGAAGCTTCCCGTGGTGGGGATGTTCTCGAGACCGGTCACGCGGGGACGCCAGTAGGTGGTGAACAGCGGCCCCAGGACGGGGCGCACGAGGGAGTAGAGCATCGGCACGCGCCCCACGATAACCGGGAGACACCGCTGCACACAGTCGGTGTCGCCGCCGGTGTGGCCGCGCTCGCGCGAGACCTCGCGTGAGAGCCTGAGCCGACCGCTGTCCGTGCAGGCCCCGGGGAGGATCCGGATCAGCGCGCTGTGGTAGAACAGCGGCACACGACCACCCCGCGAGGAGACCGCCCTCATGCCGAGGATCCTGAACATCGCCGTCATCGGTGCCGGAACGATGGCGCAGGCCGTGCACCTGCCGGTGCTGCGCCGCCGCTGGGACCGGTTCGCGGTGACCGCTCTGGTGGACCACTCGCCGCGGCGTCGCAGCGAGTCCGCGGACGTCTGGGGCGTCGGCGAGGACCAGCGCTTCGAGACCGTCGCCGACCTGATCACCGCCGCGCGGGCCAAGACGATCGAGCTGGACGCCGTCGTGCTCTCGACCGACGGGCTGCACGTCGAGGACCTCCTCCAGCTGCTGAAGCGTGGGATCCCGGTGCTCGTCGAGCCGCCGCTCGGGTACTCGGCGGCCGAGGTCGCGAGGATCCGCGACTTCGAGCGCGTGATGGGCCGGCGCCTGGTGATGATGGCCTACCCCCAGCAGTACGACGAGGTCCTCGACGAGGTCTCCGAGAACCTGCGCGGTCGCGATGTGCGGATGATCGACCACGAGGTGCTCATGCCCGCGTCGGGGCCGCTGTTCTCGCGTGCGCACGTGACCTCCGCGGCCTACGACCTGCCCTCGGAGAAGCGCCAGGAGCGGCGCAAGAACCTGCAGGAGGCCGTGGTCGCCGGCACCGGCGAGGGGGCGACCCAGCGCGACCGTGATCTCTACGTCAAGGGGCTGCTGACGGGCGTGGCACACCAGCTGGCCGTCACCGAGCGGGTCTACGGGCCCGTCGAGAAGCTCGTGGGCGTGCGGCACTGGCCCACCGGCGTCATCCCGGGGTCGATCGAGCTGCTGGGCGAGCTCGAGAACGGGTCCCCGGTCCGGCTGGTCTGGCACTACCTGCCCTTCGCCCCGGAGTACTCGGAAACCTACGAGGTGCTCACCGCCCGCAAGCGGCTCGACCTCGACATCGCGCCTCCCTCCCACCTGGACTCCCGCTCCCACAGCTCGCTGCGGGAGAAGGAGCACGGACGGGTCGTGGTCACCTCCCGCTCCTCCGACCTCGGCTCGGCCGAGTCGATGTGGGAGGCCTTCCACGCCTTCGTCGAGTCCGGGAAGGAGCCGCATGCCGGCGCCGCCGAAGCGCTCGCACAGGTCGAGCTGCTGCGCGAGGTCCTGAAGACCCTCGTCGAGGCCGACGAGCGGTCGCTCGATGCCGCCCCCGAGGACGAGGACGCCGAGGTGGATGACAGCGGGGCCGAGAACGCCGCGCCGGGGAAGACCGAGGCCGGCACCTCCGAGGCAGGGAGCAGCGCCGAGGCCCAGGCCACCGCGGCTGATGGCCCGGCCGTCGCCGACACCGAGGCAGGTGGGGGAGCGCCGGAGGCTGCGGCCGCGACCTCTGCCACGAGTGCCGCGACCGACGACCGCGGAACGGACGCCTCCTCGGCAACCGGGGGGAGCAGTGCCGCCGCGACCACCGGCGTGACCATCGGCCCTCTCCCCACCCAGTCAGGTGAGGAGGGGCCGGCGCCCGCCGCGCCCACCGAGGATCTCTCCGCGGTGGCCGATCAGCTCGAGGACGGCGCGGGCCCGGATGCTTCGGGCCCGGATGCTGCACGCCCGGATGCTGCACGCTCGGGCAGTGAGCGCGCGGGCAGCGAACGTCCCGACGGGCCCCGCCCGGAGGGCCCTGCCGACGGGACGGATCGCCCGAGCACCTGATCCTCGCGCCTTGCTGCGCTGCGACCCCCGGGACCTCTCGCCCCGGGGGTCGCTCCGTGTCGGGCCACGTTCGCGGCGTGGACGAGCCCACGTCGTGGGAATCGGTCGGCCCCGTCCTCGACGGGATCTGACGACACGCCGAGCGGGCGTCCGGCTGTGGATCCACGGGGGAGAAGGGACCCTCGGGCGTCGGCCGCGGACGACACGCCGCGACACGCCGAGAGCGACACGAATCGAGCCGGATTCGGGGTCCGTGAAGGGCCGCCGAGCGACCCGCGCAGCGCTCGTCATCCACCGCTCGGGCGGGCCTCCACGGGCCGTTCCACAGCACTGTCCACAGCATCCGTGCAGACGATGCGCGTTCGTCCCCAGCGTGTCCGCGCTCGTCCACAATCCGTCACCAACGGGCTGTGGATAACAGTCTTGTAGTTCAGTACATCTTGTGGTGCAGACGAGGGGGCACCACTAGGTGTAGTGTTGGAGGTGTCGGCGCGGGAGTTCTCCGGACACCGCTCGACGGGCCGTCGGAACTCCTCTCCGACCTCGTCGGACGCTCCTTCGGCCCCTCGCCCTCACCGTCCCTTCGACCCGGATCCGCTGCGCCGGGTCACGCGGCCCGAACTCTCCGAGAAAGGCATCGCCCGATGGCCATCACCGTGTACTCGAAGCCCATGTGCGTCCAGTGCGACGCGACCAAGCGCGCCCTCACCAAGTCGGGCATCGCCTACGACGTCGTCGACATCACCGAGGACGCCGAGGCGCTCGCCCACGTGAAGTCGATGGGCTACGTCCAGGCGCCCGTCGTCGTCGCCGGCGAGGACCACTGGTCGGGCTTCCGCCCGGACAAGATCAAGGCCGTCGTGGCCGCGGGCGCCCAGGGCGCGCAGACCGCAGCCATCTGACGCACCCGGTCATCTGACGCACCCGTTCATGCGGAGGTGAGGCGGATGGGCACCCTCGTCTACTTCTCCTCCGTGTCCGGCAATACCCACCGCTTCGTCCAGAAGCTGGGGACGCCGGCCAGCAGGATCCCCCTCTATCGCGCGGACGACCCCCTCGTCATGGACGAGGAGTACGTCCTGATGGTGCCGACCTATGGCGGCGGCAACGGACACGGAGCAGTCCCGAAGCAGGTCATCAAGTTCCTCAACGACGAACGCAACCGGAAACTCATCCGGGGCGTGATCACGGCGGGGAACACGAATTTCGGCGAGGCGTACGGCCTGGCGGGCGAGATCATCTCCGCCAAGTGCAGCGTCCCGCACATGTACAGGTTCGAGCTGCTGGGCACGCCGCGAGACGTGCAGCAAGTTCACGACGGATTGGAAGAGTTTTGGCGACACTGACCGAGATGCCTTCGGTGGAGCATCACAAGTCCCTGGACTTTCACGCGCTGAACGCGATGCTGAACCTCTACGGGCCCGACGGGAAGATCCAGTTCGACAAGGATCGTCTCGCCGCCCGTGAGTACTTCCTGCAGCACGTGAACCCCAATACGGTCTTCTTCCACTCGCTTCGCGAGAAGATCGACTACCTCGTGGAGAACGAGTACTACGAGCCCGAGGTGTTCGAGCAGTACTCCTTCGACTTCGTCGAGCAGCTGTCGGAGCAGGCCTTCGCCAAGAAGTTCCGCTTCCCGACGTTCCTGGGCGCGTTCAAGTACTACACCTCGTACACGCTCAAGACCTTCGACGGGAAGCGGTACCTCGAGCGCTTCGAGGACCGTGTCGTGATGGTGGCCCTCACCCTCGCCCGCGGTGACGAGGAGCTGGCCCGTCGGATCGTCGACGAGGTCCTGGACGGTCGCTTCCAGCCCGCGACCCCGACGTTCCTGAACGCCGGCAAGGCCCAGCGCGGCGAGCTGGTCTCGTGCTTCCTGCTGCGCATGGAAGACAACATGGAGTCCATCGGTCGCGGCATCAACTCCGCCCTGCAGCTGTCCAAGCGCGGCGGCGGCGTCGCGCTGCTGCTGAGCAACCTGCGTGAGTACGGCGCGCCGATCAAGCACATCGAGAACCAGTCCAGCGGCGTCATCCCCGTGATGAAGCTCCTCGAGGACTCCTTCTCCTACGCCAACCAGCTCGGCGCGCGTCAGGGCGCGGGTGCGGTCTACCTGCACGCCCACCACCCCGACATCCTGCGGTTCCTGGACACCAAGCGCGAGAACGCGGACGAGAAGATCCGCATCAAGACCCTCTCGCTGGGCGTCGTGATCCCGGACATCACCTTCGAGCTCGCCCGGAACAACGAGCCGATGTACCTGTTCTCGCCGTACGACGTGGAGCGCGAGTACGGCAAGCCGTACGCGGACATCTCGGTCTCCGAGAACTACCGCGACATGGTCGACAACCCGCGGATCGCGAAGAAGAAGATCAAGGCCCGCGACTTCTTCCAGACCCTCGCCGAGATCCAGTTCGAGTCCGGCTACCCGTACATCATGTTCGAGGACACGGTGAACCGGGCCAACCCGATCGCCGGCAAGGTCACCCACTCGAACCTGTGCTCGGAGATCCTGCAGGTCGCGACCCCGTCGCACATGAACAACGACCTCACGTACGACGAGATGGGTCGCGACATCTCCTGCAACCTGGGGTCGCTGAACATCGCCAAGGCGATGGACTCCCCGGACTTCGAGAGCACGATCAGCACCGCGATCCGCGCGCTGACCGCCGTCTCGGACACCTCCGACATCGAGTCCGTCCCCACCATCGCCGAGGGCAACCGCAAGTCCCACGCGATCGGCCTGGGACAGATGAACCTCCACGGCTACCTGGCGCGCGAGGGCATCTTCTACGGCTCCGACGAGGGCCTGGACTTCACGAACATGTACTTCTACGCGGTCACCTACCAGGCCATCAAGGCCTCGATGGGGATCGCCAAGGAGCTCGGCGAGACCTTCTACGACTTCGAGAACTCGAAGTACGGGACCGGCGAGTACTTCGACAAGTACACCGACGAGGTCTGGGAGCCGCGCACCGCGAAGGTCCGCGAGCTGTTCGCGAACTCGAACGTGCACCTGCCCTCCCAGGAGGACTGGAAGCAGCTGCGCTCGGACGTCCAGAAGCACGGCATGTACAACGCCTACCTGCAGGCCGTCCCGCCGACCGGGTCGATCTCCTACATCAACCACTCGACGAGCTCGATCCACCCGATCGTCTCCAAGATCGAGATCCGCAAGGAAGGCAAGATCGGCCGCGTCTACTACCCGGCGCCGTTCATGACGAACGACAACCTGGAGTACTACCAGGACGCGTACGAGATCGGCTACGAGAAGATCGTGGACACCTACGCCGAGGCCACCAAGCACGTGGACCAGGGTCTGAGCCTCACGCTCTTCTTCCCCGACACCGCCACCACGCGCGACGTCAACAAGGCCCAGATCTACGCATGGCGCAAGGGCATCAAGACCCTCTACTACATCCGCCTGCGGCAGATGGCCATCGAGGGCACCGAGGTCGAGGGCTGCGTCAGCTGCATGCTGTGACGCTCTGAGCCCACGACCGGCGTTCGAACGGCCCGCTCCGGGAAACCGGGCGGGCCGTTCGTCGTCCTGCGGGTGCTCTGCCAGGCGCCGCGACACTCGGGACATCTCCGACGGCGACGGTGTGACTCACGATACATTGGGGTCCTCGCGGTTCTTCCCGCGGGGACCCCTGTGCACGTCCGAGCGAAGGAGCCCGGCATGTCAGACCTCTCGAGATCCCCAGACCCGCTCAGCGTCGCGGAACGCAGCATCGCCGTCCAGCAGTCCGAGGACTTCCAGCGCCTGCGGCGCTCGTTCCTCTCGTTCATCGTCCCGCTGACGGTCCTGTTCCTGGCCTGGTACCTGCTGTACGTGATCCTCGCCGGATGGACCCACGAGTTCTTCGCGATCAAGGTGTTCGGCAACGTCAACGTCGGCCTCCTCTTTGGGTTCGGCCAGGTGATCACCACCTTCGCGATCACGATGTTCTACCGCTCCTGGGCCGACAAGCGCTACGACCCCCACGCCGAGGCGATCCGCGCCGAGATGGAGTCCGGGGAGATCCTCGAGGACTCCGCGACCCCGGGTGCGGGCCAGGGCGCCGCCGACCGCGACTCCGCAGCCCCGGAGCGCTCGGACGGACTCGCCGACCCCGGGCACGCTCCCGGCCGGCATCGCGCCGACGTCCCGGAGGAGGGTGACCAGCGATGAGCCACGAGATCAATCCCGTCATCAACATGATCGTGTTCGCGCTGTTCGTCGCGGTCACGCTGTTCATCGTCTTCCGCGTCTCCCGTCAGAAGGCCAGCGCGGCCGAGTTCTACGCGGGCAACCGCTCGTTCTCCGGCCCCCAGAACGGCATCGCGATCTCCGGGGACTACCTCAGCGCCGCGAGCTTCCTGGGCATCTGCGGCGCCATCGCGATGGCCGGGTACGACGGCTTCCTCTACTCGATCGGTTTCCTGGTCGCCTGGTTGGTCGCCCTGCTGCTGGTCGCCGAGCTGCTGCGCAACACCGGCAAGTTCACGATGGCCGACGTGCTCTCCTTCCGCTTGAACCAGCGCCCGGTGCGGCTGGCCGCCTCGCTCACCACCCTCGCGGTCTGCTTCTTCTACCTGATCGCGCAGATGGCGGGCGCCGGAGGCCTGGTCGCGCTGCTGCTCGGCCTCGAGGGCAAGCTGCCCACGGCGCTGACGGTCGTGGTCGTGGGCCTGCTGATGATCGTCTACGTGATCGTCGGCGGCATGAAGGGCACCACCTGGGTGCAGATCATCAAGGCCGTGCTGCTCGTGGTCGGCGTCGGGATCCTCGCGATCCTGGTGCTGGGGCGCTACGGCTTCAACTTCTCGGCCGTGCTGGACGAGGCGATCGCCATGTCGCCCGATGGAGAAGCGATCCTCGCGCCCGGCCTGAAGTACCCCAATCCGGTCGACTTCCTCTCCCTGGGCCTCGCGCTCGTGCTGGGCACCGCGGGTCTCCCGCACGTGCTCATGCGCTTCTACACGGTGCCCAGCGGCAAGGAGGCGCGGCGCTCGGTGGTCTGGGCGATCTGGATCATCGGCATCTTCTACGTGCTCACCCTGATCCTCGGCTACGGCGCCGCGGCGCTCGTCGGCCCCGAGGTGCTCGCCGATCCGTCCACGCCGGGCGGCGAGAACGCGGCGGCACCGCTGCTCGCGCTCGCCATCGGCGGCCCGGTGCTGATGGCCGTGGTCTCCGCGATCGCCTTCGCCACGATCCTCGCGGTCGTCGCCGGCCTCGCGATCACCGCGGCGACCAGCTTCGCGCACGACATCTACGCCTCGGTGATCCGCAAGGGCGAGGTCCCGGCGGACGACGAGGTGAAGATCGCCCGCTGGACGGTGGTGGCGATCGGCATCCTCGCCATCGTCGGCGGAGTCGTCGCCCTGGGGCAGAACGTGGCCTTCCTGGTCGCCCTCGCGTTCGCGGTCGCCGCGAGCGCCAACCTGCCGACGATCCTGTTCTCGCTGTTCTGGAAGCGGTTCAACACCGGCGGGGCACTGTTCTCGATGATCGGCGGGCTCGCGGCCTGCCTGATCCTGATCGTGCTCTCCCCGGCGGTCTCCGGCAACGAGAAGGCCATGTTCCCCGGCGCGGACTTCGACCTGTTCCCGCTGTCGAACCCCGGCATCGTCTCGATCCCGCTCGGCTTCCTACTGGGCATCGTCGGCACCTTCGTCACCAAGTCCGAGCCCGACCACGAAGCGAAGGCGGCGGAGATGGAGGTGCGCGCCTTCACCGGCGCCGGCGCCGAGGGTGCCTCCGACCACTGAGGCCAGGCACGATCCCGCGACAGCGGACGTGAGCGACGTCCGTGCACCTCGTCGATGGACGAGGTGCACGGACGTCGTCCTGCGTCGGCGTGCGCGTGGGCGTCGGCCCGACTACCCACCCAGCAGCGTCAGCACCGCCATCACGCGGCGGTGGACGCTCGCGTCGGGGCTCAGGCCGAGTTTCGCGAACAGGCGCTGGGTGTGCTTCTCCACGGCGCCCTCGGTGACCACGAGATGCTCGGCGATCCCGGCGTTCGTGAGGCCCTCGCCCATCAGTTCGAGCACCTCGCGCTCGCGGGGCGTGAGCTCGTCCAGAGGGGAGCGGCGCTGGGAGGCGAGGACCTGCGCGATGACGTCGGGGTCCATGACCACGCCGCCGCCGGCGACTCGCTCGATCGACTCGAGGAACCGGCCGATGTCGCTGACACGGTCTTTGAGCAGGTACCCGGTCGCCGGGGTGCCGGAGCCGATCAGCTCGGAGGCGTAGGCGACCACGACGTACTGGCTGAGCAGCATGATCGGTGCCGCGGGCCAGGCGCCGCGGATCTCCTGGGCGGCCCGCAGGCCCTCGTCGCTGTGGCTCGGGGGCATCCGGATGTCGGCGATCACCAGATCGGGACGGTGCTCGAGGGCCCGGGCGACGAGCTCGGTGCCGTCCGCGGCGGCCGCGACGACCTCGTGTCCGGCGTCCTCCAGCAGCAGACGCAGCCCCTCGCGCAGCAGCGCGGAGTCATCGGCGATCACGACGCGCACGGGATCACCGCCTCGATCCGGGTGCCGTCGCCGGCGGGGGAGTCCACATGCAGTGATCCTTCCAGGGAGGCGACGCGTCCGGCCAGTCCGGCGAGGCCGTGCCCCGCGGCGATGTTCGCCCCGCCGCGTCCGTCGTCCGCGATCACGGCGCGGGCGCTGCCGGCTTCCCGGGTCACCCGCACCTGCACGGTGCGGGCCTGCGAGTGCTTGGCAGCGTTCGCGAGGGCCTCGGAGACCACGTAGTAGATGCCGATCTGCACGTGCTCGGGCAGGTCGAGATCGGGACAGTCCACCGAGGTCGGCACCGGGCACAGGGCCGCGCGCTCGGCCAGGGCCGCCGCGAGACCGCGGTCGACCAGGATCGGCGGGGCGATCCCTCGGGAGAGCCGGCGCAGGTCCTCGAGAGTGGAGCCCAGCAGGGTGCGGGTCTCACGGAGGATCTGCTGGGCGCGCTCGGGGTCCCCGTCGGCCATGCGCTCGGCGCGGGCCAGGTCCATCGTGGCGCGCACGATGCCCTGCTGCGGCCCGTCGTGCAGGTCCCTCTCGAGCCGACGCAGCGACTCCGACTCGGCGACGCGTCCGGCCGCGCGGGACTCCTCGGTGCGGGCCAGCTGCTGCTGCTCGTCGAACCGCGAGCTGAGCAGGGCGTGATCCACCGCGTGGTGCACCCCGATGACCGCCCGGGAGACCGGGTGGACCGTCAGCAGGAAGATCAGCCCGGCGAGGACCTGCAGCCCGAGGTCCAGGCCGATCGCGGAGGCGTCCTCCAGGCCGAGCAGCTCGCCGAGACCGGTGATGTCGGCGTCGGGCTGGGCCAGACGCACGATGATCGAGGCGAGGGGCCCCGCGACGGTGGCCACGCTGCCGATGACTGAGGCCAGCATGATCGGGAAGGTGACCACGGCCAGCACGAAGTGCACGAGCGTCCACAGGCAGTCCAGCCACGACTGCGGGTCGGTCAGGGGCACGAGCAGGCGGCGGAACCGTCCCGCATCGGGCCCGGCACGGCGTCGCTCGGGACGCGGGAGGGCACGGCCCAGCAGCACTCTCTGCAGGCCACGCTCGGCCTCCGCGAAGCCGCGTGCGACCGACACGCCCGCGACCAGGAGGGGGAGTCCGATCCAGATCACCGCGGTGCCCGTCCCCACCGCGAGCAGCACCAGGGTGACGACGAATCCGAGGAGCCCCAGCACGAACGCCGGGATCGAGTAGACCAGGGCGCGCAGGATCGTCCCCGCCCAGCGGGCGAGGAATCCGGGGGCCCGCACCGGTGCATCCGCGGGTGCACGGTCGGCTGGGGGAGAGGTCGTCGTCATGTCTCGAGTCTCGTCGGCGGGAGGCGCTGGGCCCATCCTGTCACCCGGTGGTTGTCGTGTCGGGCTGGCCCGACGGACAGGGTCAGAGCGATGAGCGCGAGGGACCGGGCGAGGCCTCGGGAGGGCGGTGGCCGGCACCGGCGCCGACTCCCGTGGTCGACTCCACCACAGACGCGCTCGCAGTCCTGCGCGTCCTCCCGGAGAGGGGGCGCGGAGACCTAGACTGGGGGATCGATCCGACCCCTGAGCGAACGTGAGGCAGCGGTGAACTCCGATCACCTGAAGACGTCGGTCCAGGCCATCAACTGGAACCGTATCCCCGACCCCAAGGACCTCGAGGTCTGGGACCGTCTGACCGGGAACTTCTGGCTCCCCGAGAAGGTCCCGCTGAGCAACGACATCCAGTCCTGGGGGCGACTGACCGAGGGCGAGCAGACCCTCACCATGCGCGTGTTCACGGGTCTGACGCTGCTGGACACGGTGCAGGGCACGGTGGGCGCGGTCTCGCTGATCCCCGATGCGGTGACCCCGCACGAGGAGGCCGTGTACACCAACATCGCGTTCATGGAGTCCGTGCACGCGAAGTCGTACTCGCAGATCTTCTCGACGCTCTCGCACACCAAGCAGATCGACGAGGCCTTCCGCTGGAGCGAGCACAACGAGGCGCTGCAGAAGAAGGCGCGCATCGTCATGGGCTACTACCAGGGCGATGATCCGGAGAAGCGCAAGGTCGCCTCCACCCTGCTCGAGTCCTTCCTCTTCTACTCGGGCTTCTACCTGCCGATGTACTGGTCCAGCCATGGCGAGCTGACCAACACGGCCGACGTGATCCGTCTGATCATCCGTGACGAGGCCGTGCACGGCTACTACATCGGCTACAAGTTCCAGAAGGCCATGGAGAAGGCCTCCACGCAGCGTCGGGACGAGCTCAAGGACTACACGTTCTCGCTGCTCATGGACCTGTACGACAACGAGGAGCAGTACACGGAGGATCTGTACGACCCGGTCGGCTGGACCGAGGACGTCAAGATGTTCCTGCGCTACAACGCCAACAAGGCGCTCATGAACCTCGGCTACGACCCGCTGTTCCCGGCGGACCAGACCGAGGTCAACCCCGCGATCCTCGCGTCGCTCTCGCCGAACGCCGACGAGAACCACGACTTCTTCTCGGGCTCCGGCTCGAGCTACGTCATGGGCAAGGCCGTCGAGACCGAGGACGACGACTGGGACTTCTGAGTCCTCCGGCACGACGGCGCGCCCTGTCTCGGTCGTGGGGCAGGGCGCGTTCGTGCGTCCGGGGGACGGGCAGTCGAGGGGTGGGCGTTCAGGGGCTGGGTGCTCGGACGCCAGGTGCCGCAGCAGCATGATCCGACCGTTCGGTCTGTCCTGCTTTCGCTCGGTTCCTCCCCGGTGCCCAGGCCGTCCTCCGCGCTGGCGTGATCAACATGTGAGAGTGTGGCTGTACAGCGTCCACAGCCGGTGGACCGAACGAAAGGGGTGTTCCCCATGGGCCTCATCGGTCTCATCATCTCCTGGATCATCATCGGCGCCATCATCGGCCTCATCGCGCGGGCGATCCTGCCCGGCAAGCAGGCGATGGGCATCGGGATGACCATCATCCTCGGCGTCGTCGGCGCCATCGTGGGCGGCTTCATCGGCAGCCTGTTCGGTGGCAACGGCATCAGCGGCATCATGAGCAACCCCTGGAGCATCGGCACCATCCTGCTGTCGGTGGTCGGGGCGATCGTGGTCATGGTGATCTACGGTCTCGTGACGAAGAACCGTCGCTGACCTCACGGTCAGCAGCGCACGGACGAGCGCCCGGTGCCGATCGGCACCGGGCGCTCGTGTCTGTGACGGGGCGGGCGACTCTCAGCGGCGATCCCCGAGGGGCCAGCCCTTCTCGGCGAGGTGCTCCGCCACGCGGCGCATCTCCTGCTCGGTGGGCAGGTCGTTGGTGTACCGGGTGATCGCGACGCCCGCGTCGGTGGGATCGACGATCCGGTGGCCGGCCTCGTCCACCAGGTGCGAGGCGATCTCCGAGGCCTCCTCGTCGGTCAGCTGGCGGCGCAGGAGCGCCAGCAGCGGCAGCCTGTCGGTCGCGGGGATGCCGGCGGGGTAGCCGGCCGAGAGCCAGTCGAGGATGCGCTGGACGGCGTTGGAGGGTGCTCCGCCTTCGTCGAACGAGTGTGGGGCGTCCGCTGGCTCGGAGCCCGTGACGCCGGTCCCCGCGTGCGTCTGCCGCGTGTTCCGCACGTACGTGCGCCCGGTGTCGGACGGTGCCTGCGGCACGGGCTGCGTGCCGTCCTCTGTGGGCGAGGTCGGGGTAGCGGCCGAGGGTGCGGCCGTGGGCGACTCGGACGCGGTCGACGGCTGCGCCGGCTCCGAGGGCTCCACGGTGCTCGGGTCGCCGGCAGCAGACGCCTGGGTCTCGGAGGCTCCGCTCTCGCCGTCGGTGCCGTCGCTCGTGGGCCGACGGACCCGGGTGAGGGGTCCCTCGAGTCCGCCGTCGGCGGCGACCGCGCGGGCGACCTCGGCGGACTCCTCGTCCACGGGCCATCCCGCCTCGGCCAGCCGCTCGGCGACCTCGCGCGTGTGGTCCTCGGTCACCGGGGCGTCCGTCACACGACTGATGGCGCCGCGCACGTCCTCCTGGGTGACGTCTCGCTCGGGGTTCTCGCGCTGGAGGTCACTGATGATCCGCTCCAGCTCCTCCTCGCTCAGGTTGTGCGTGAGAAGGGCCAGCAGCGGATAGAAGTCCTTGGGTGGCACGCCGTCGGGGTACCCGACACGCAGCCAGTCCAGCATCCTGCTCAGAGGGTTGCTCATCGTCATCGACTCCTCGTGGTCAGCTGCCCTCAGATGGGCAGCTGGATGCCCAGATAGTGGTCGAGGCTGCCCTTGGTGATGAACAGAAGACCATAGACCACCGCGAGCGCGACCACGGCGAAGATGAGCCAGGCGGCGACGCGTGCCACAGGATGCGGCGCGAGGACGGTGCCGTCGCGCTCCGTGCCGCCCTCGCCGCGGTCCAGCAGCCGGATGCCGACGGAGTACAGCAGCGGCAGCCCGGCGCCCAGCAGGAGGCCCACGCCGAGCACACGAAGTGTGCCGGTGATGATCTCGACGATCTCGTCGGACATGTCAGGAGTCCTTCCTGCTCGGGGTGGGGACGGTGGGTCGTGGGGTGCTCTCGTCGTCGGACCGTAGCGGATCAGGTCGCTCGGGGGCGTCGGTGATCGCGCCGATGACACCCGTGCGTGCGTCGGGCCCGACGGCGCCGTCGCCGGGGAGGGAGACCGCCTCGGCGCCCTCGTCCCACTCGTCGTTGACGTTGCCCGCGTCGACCTTCTGCAGCTGCGAGCGGTAGTAGATGTACCCGCCGACGGCCAGCAGGATCGCGAACACCACGAACGCTCCGCCGACGCCGCCCACGAGATGGCCGATGAAGTAGGTCAGGGCGCCGACCACGGCGGCCGCGGGGATGGTCATCAGCCAGCCGACGGCCATGCGACCGGCGACGCTCCAGCGCACCTGGGCTCCCGGGCGGCCCACACCGGAGCCGACGATCGAGCCGGTCGCGACGTGGGTGGTGGACAGCGCCATGCCGAGGTGGCTCGAGGTCAGGATGATCGCGGCGGAGGAGGCCTCGGCGGCCATGCCCTGCGGGGAGTCGAGCTCCACGAGGCCCTTGCCGAGCGTGCGGATCACGCGCCAGCCGCCCATGTAGGTGCCGAGCGCGATGGCGCCGGCGCACACGATGATGATCCACGGCGGCAGGCCGTTGTCGATGATCTCCTGATCGGTCAGGGTGCCGTGGGCGATCAGGCCTAGTGCGATCACGCCCATGGTCTTCTGCGCATCGCCCGTGCCGTGGGCGAGCGAGACCAGGGAGGCGGTCGCGATCTGGCCGTAGCGGAAGCCCTTCTCGCGGCGCTCCTCGCGCACGTTCGAGGTCACCTTGAACACGAGCCAGGCGGCGGTCGCCGCGATCGCGCCGGCGATGAAGGGGGAGAGGATCGCCGGGATGAGGACCTTGATCATCAGGCCCTCCCAGTTGATCCCCACGGTGCCCAAGGCTGCGAGGCCCGCGCCGATGAGGCCCCCGAACAGGGCGTGGGAGGAGCTGGAGGGGATGCCGAACAACCAGGTGGCGAGGTTCCACAGGATGCCGCCGACGAGCCCGGCGAAGATGATAAACATCGCCGTCTCCGCGTCGAGGCCCGTGATCAGCGCCCCGGTGTCGGTGTCCTGGATCTTCAGGACCGATGTGGTGACGGTGACCGCCACCTCGACCGAGAGGAACCCTCCGATCACGTTCAGGATCGCCGACAGCGTCACCGCGGTCTTGGGCTTGAGCGCCCCGGTGGCGATGGACGTCGCCATCGCATTGCCGGTGTCGTGGAAGCCGTTCGTGAAGTCGAAGGCCACTGCCGTGATGATCAGCAGCACAAGGATGACGATGTCACCTGTCATGTGGCCAGTGTGCGTCGGGGGGTAGCCGCAGGGCCAGCTGGACCTGCGGGGTGTTCACCTGCCGTTCACCTGTCTCCTGGGCATTCGTGCCTGGCTGTACGTGATGTCACAGAGCCGGAGGGTGTGGGCCTGGGTGATTCGCCCGGTTCCCGCATCGTCTCGTGTTCACCTCGGGGGCGGACACGGCCTCAGCGGCTCAGCGGCACGTCGATGATGCGCCGGCCCATCTCGTGGGGAGTGAGGCGGCCCTGGGACCAGGCGGCCACGTCCTGGGAGAGATCGTGCGCGAGCTCCGGGGCGATCTGCAGCGTCAGGCGGGCGCCCTGCGGCGTGTACGTGGTCTCGCCGACGACGCCGCCCTGGCGGTCCGCCCACTGGCGCACGGCGTTCTCCGCCAGGCCGACGTCGGTGAAGGGGACGTCGAGGGCCATCTCGCAGCGTTCGACGCGCTCGCACAGCGCCGCACCGTCCAGGGCGTCCTCGATCGCAGCGGTGTAGGCACGCACGAGACCGCCCGCGCCCAGCTTCACCCCGCCGAACCAGCGCACCACGACCGCGAGGGTGTCGGTGAGGTCGGCGTGCAGTAGCGCCTGCAGCATCGGCATCCCGGCCGTGCCCGAGGGTTCGCCGTCGTCGCTCGAGCGCTGCACGGGGCCGGCGCCCGTGGTCGCCTCGCTGATGACGAGCGCCGTGCAGTGGTGACGCGCGTCGGGATGTGCTGACCGGGCCTCGCGCACGAGAGCGTCCGCGTCCTCGATCGAGCGCACGGGATGCAGGAGGGCGAGGAACCGGGACTTGCGCTCGATGATCTCGCCCTCTGCGGGACCGGCGAGGGTGAGTGCTCGCGATCGGTGCGGCATCTCGGGGTTCCTCTCCATGGTCATCAGGGAAGTCTAGGAAGTCGGTGGCGGGCGCTGCGGGTCCTCGACGGCGCCGTCGAGGACGCGCCACGCGGTAACGGTTGCGTCGCGGGGCCGACAGATCACCCACCGAAGGCCGACGGGGAGCACAATGGGGTCACCGGCGAGGATGCCGGGACGACCGTCAGGCCCTGCGACGTGGCGCAGGTGATGGAAGGAAGTGGTCCGCCGTGAATGCCCATCCTGACCAGACCGGTGACGCGCCGAGGCCCAGCGGTGACGCGCACCGGGACAGAGGCCCCCGTCAGATCGTCGTCGGCGTGGTCGACGAGAGATCCCGGGCGGTCATCTCCGTCGCTGCGCAGTACGCGAAGGCCTTCCACGCGACGCTCACCTGCGTGTACGTGGAGTCGACGATGCTCGCGCTCGGTGAGACGCCGCAGGGGTCGCTGTACGCCGCCGGACTCGCCGCGGAGATCGACGACCCCGTGTTCCCCGATGACCTGCGCGACGTGGTGACCGAGGGCGTGGGGGGGACGCCCGTGGAATGGAAGGCTGTCGCGCGCCGCGGCACCCCGACCGTCGAGCTCCACGAGGTGGCCGAGGACGTCGACGCGCTCATGTTCGTCCTCGGCACCCGCAAGCCGGGCCTGCGCGACTCGATGCGCGAGTTCATCAACGGTTCGGTCGCGACCCAGCTGTCCCATCGGCAGGTGCGGCCCGTGGTCGTGGTGCCGCTGTGCGTGGTCGGCCACGACGACGACCTGCCGTGGATGGACGACAGCGAAGGGTGAGGCCACGGGGACCGGCTGATGCCGTCCGACCGGCTGATGCCGCTGACCGCGTGCGCTAGCGTGAGTCGCGTGCGCCGAGTTCTCGGCGCCCCTTCCTGGACCAGGAGACGTAGCCGTGAGCAGTCCAGCCCAGCCCGTGAACCCCTCCAGCGGCCCGCAGGGGATGGGCGGCACCACGCCCGCGACGAACCCTGGCGCGAAGCCGCCCGGCACCGGCATGAAGAAGGCCGGGCTCATCCTGCTGATCCTCGGCATCATCGGGTTCGTGATCGGTGTCGTGGTCCTGGTGGTCTCGATCATCGGGGTGGTCGGCGTCGCCAAGAAGGTCGCCGACGAGAGCACCACGTTCACGGGCACCACGACCCTCCAGCTGGAAGCCGGCAAGGACATGCAGGCCTACAAGGTCCAGGGCGAGAGCACGCCCTCGTGCATCATCGTCGGAGCCGACGGCACCGAGCCGGAGACCGGGACGATCTCGGCGAGCAGCTCGACCCCGGCGGACGGCCAGCAGTGGGAGTCCTTCGGCTCCTTCACCGCCAAGACCACCCAGGAGTACTCGATCACCTGTGACGGTGACCAGGAGGTCATGGTCGCGCCGCCGTTGTCGGTCGGCGGCATCCTGGGAGGGGTCGGCGGCATCGTGGCCAGCGTGTTCGTCGGTGTCGTCGGATTCCTGCTCGTGGTCACCGGTGTCGTCCTGCTGATCGTCGGGCGGAACCGCATGAAGAAGGCTGCGGCGCCTGGCGTCTGAGGGCGGATAGTGCGTGCTCGAGGCGAGTTCCTCCCGCCCGACATGATCGCGCTGGGGGCGTCCGGGATGAGCGTCGCCGGCCGGTAGGATGGTCGGGCCCGCTTCGCGGGTCGGGGCCTGTAGCTCAGTTGGCAGAGCATCGGACTTTTAATCCGCGGGTCGAGGGTTCGATCCCCTCCGGGCCCACTGGTCAGAGCTCATTTTCGGCGACACCATCGTGTCCTGCGGAGTGGTTTGACAGCAACGTGGTAGCGATTCCGGCTCGCTTGACGGGGGAGCACGCCTGCCGGCCGCGTTCGCGGGACGAGAGCGATACCCGCGATGAGAGTCTTGCGGGAACGGCAGTCCGGGGTCGGGGCTGATTCCACCGCACGGCAATCTTCGGGATCGAATTTTCTCTGTGGGGCATCGGTCAGTTGCTCTACGGCGAAGTTTGGGCGCGCGCTCGGAATCTGGTTACCTGTTGGGTTTTTGCAGACCGCAAGCAATCGCGCTGGGTTGTGGTCCGGTGCAGCACGATTCCTAGCTGGGTGCGGACGCTCCGCAGACGTCGGTGGCCTTCGTGGGCGCATCGCAGCTGCCGCCGAGGTCGGTGGTGCACACGCCGGTCTCGGGCAGTTCGAGGTGGACCGCGTCTGCTGCGTCGCGGTCGCCGGCGAGAGACGCTGCGATGGAGCGGACCTGCTCATAGCCGGTCGCCATGAGGAACGTGGGGGCGCGTCCGTAGCTCTTCATGCCGACGATGTAGAAGTTCTTCTCGGGGTGGGCGAGGACTCTTTCCCCGTGAGGCTCGACAGAGCCGCAGGAGTGGAACTCGGGGTCGATGAGCGGTCCCAGTTGGGCGGGGGCCTCGACCGCCGGGTCCAGGTTCAGCCTGAGCTCGGAGAGCATCCTCAGTTCAGGACGGAACCCGGTCGCAGGCACCAGCACGTCCACAGTGACCTCGCGCTCTCCGTCCGGGGTCACCGCGTGAACGGTAAGCGCGTCCTCGCCGGAGAAGCGGGTGATGGTGAAGGAGGTGAGGACCTTGATGCGTCCGGAGTCGACCAGCTCGCGCAACTGGGAGCCGAGCGCTCCTCGGGCCGAGAGCTCGTCCTGTTCACCGCGGCCGTAGACGCGAGTGAGGTCCGCGGTGCGGACGGCCCAGGTGATCACGGTGGTCGAACCCAGTTCTGCGAGGTCCAGCAGGGTGTTCGCGGCCGAGTGGCCAGCGCCGGTGACCATCACGCGCTTGCCGGCGACACGATCGCGATCACGACCCAGCACATCCGGCAGTGGCGGGGTGATGCGGCCCGCAGCGACGGCCTGTCGTTCACCGGGGGCGAGGAGACCGGCCTGGCCCAGCGGGTTAGGGGTGGACCAGGTGCCAGAGGCATCGATGACGGCGGAGGCTAGGACGTCTTCGCTGTGTCCGTCAGCGGTCTCGGTCCGGATGAGGAAGGGGGTCTCCTCCCGGCGTGCGGTACGCGTCCTGTCCATGCCGGCTCGGGAGACGGCGGTGACGCGTGCGTCGTAGCGGATCGACTCGGCGAGCTGCGAAAGCTGGGCGAGGGGTTCAAGGTACTGCTCGCGCAATTCGTGACCGGTTGGCAGGGCGTCCACGTCGGGAGCGGTCCAGCCGTCGGCCTCGAGGAGACGCCGCGCGGCGGCATCGAGGTTGTACTGCCACGGGGAGAAGAGGCGTGTGTGCCCCCAGTCGGCGATCGCTGCTCCTGCTGCGGTCCCGGCCTCGAGGACGAGGAACGGCAGGCCACGCTCGGAGAGGTGGGCGGCGGCCGACAGGCCGATGGGGCCAGCGCCGATGACGACGACGGGATGCGAGCTCGTTGCGGTTGTCAGCATGATGGGTCTCCTTGCTGCGGGTGCGGTCAGTTCGCGGTAGGGGTGAGGTCGTTCATGAGTGCGCGGACGTGGGCGTCGATGTCGTCCCGCACCAGGCGCATACGCTCCATCCCTTCGATGCCCCGATGGGAGGGCTCATCGGTGTGCCAGGTGGTGACCGGCGCGGTCATCCCCTCGACGGGTTCGATGACGGCTTCGCCGCCGATGACGATCACGTGGTCGACGCTGCGCAGCAGCTCGGGGGTCACCGGCTGCGGGACGGCGGAGGACATGTCCGCGCCGACCTCGGCGATCGCCTCAGCGGACTGGGCATTGATGGCGGTGCCGGGGCGGGTGCCGGCGGAGTGCACCTCGACGGCATCTCCGGCGTGGTGGCGCATGAGGGCGGCCGCCATCTGGGACTTGCCGCCGTTCTTCACGCACACGAACAGGACTGCGGGGCGTTTCGCGGTCATGGTGACTCGAACTCTCTGCTGGTTCATCGGGTGGGAACGGTTGGGTCGCCTGGGAAGAGCCGGCGGCCCATCGCGAGAGCGACGTAGACGAGGGCGACGAGGACCGGGACCTCGATCAGGGGGCCGACGACGCCGGCGAGGGCTTGGCCGGAGGTGACGCCGAAGGTGCCGATGGCGACGGCGATGGCGAGCTCGAAGTTGTTGCCTGAGGCGGTGAACGCGACGGTCGTGGACTTCGCGTAGTCGAGGCCGATCGCGCGGCCGAGCAGGAAGGACCCCAGGAACATGACCACGAAGTAGACCAGCAGGGGCAGGGCGATGCGGGCCACGTCGCCTGGGGCGGAGAGGATCGCGTCGCCCTGGAGGGCGAACAGCAGCACGATGGTGAACAGCAGCCCGTACAGCGCCCACGGGCCGACCTTCGGGAGGAACCGCTCCTCGTACCAGGTCCGGCCCTTCGCCCGCTCCCCGAGGACGCGGGTCAGGAACCCGGCGACCAGAGGGATCCCGAGGAAGATCAGCACGCTGAGGACGATCGCGCCGATCGAGAACTCGGCCGACGTGGTCGGCAGTCCCAGCCACGACGGCAGCGCCTGGAGGTATAACCAGCCCAGGGCACCGAAGGCGATCACCTGGAAGACGGAGTTGATCGCGACCAGCACGGCGGCAGCTTCGCGGTCACCGCAGGCGAGGTCGTTCCAGATGAGCACCATCGCGATGCAGCGCGCGAGACCGACGATGATCAAGCCGGTCCGGTACTCCGGCAGGTCGGCAAGGAAGATCCACGCGAGGCCGAACATGAGGGCCGGTCCGACGAGCCAGTTCAGCACCAGCGAGGTCACCAGCAGGCGTCGGTCAGCTCCGATTCTCCGGGTCTCGTCGTAGCGGACCTTCGCCAGGACCGGGTACATCATCACCAACAGCCCGATCGCGATGGGGAGGGACACAGACCCGATCTTCACCGCCTCCAGCGCGGTGTTCAGGCCGGGGACGAACCGCCCCAGCAGGAGTCCCACGGCCATGGCGGCCAGGATCCATACCGGGAGCCAGCGATCGAGGAAGGACATCTCCTTCATCACGCGCGGTTGCTCCACGTCCTTGGTGGTCGTACTCATCAGACCTCGGCACCTTCCATCGACGGTTATCGATGAGTACGCTATGTTCCACATCGACGACTGTCAATGTAAGGTGGGGGCATGACCACGACGACCGACGCCACAGCCACCGGACTCGCGGCGAGGACCGGCTCTGAGGAGTGCTGCACGCTGTCCGCAGGTCCGGTCGACACCGTCGACGCCGAGAGGATCGCCTCCCTGTTCAAGGCGCTGTCCGACCCCACACGCCTCCGGCTCCTCTTCCACGTCGCCGCCCAGGGCTGTGAGTCGGTCTGCGCGTGCGATCTCACCGAGCCGCTCGGCATCAGTCAACCCACCGTCAGCCACCATATGAAGAAGCTCGTCGACGCCGGCCTGCTCACGCGCGAGCAGAAGGGCCGCTGGGCCCACTACTCCGTCGTCCCGTCAGCCTTTGCCGAACTCCGCGCGTTCCTCGACATCGCCTGAACCTCACCCCCGGTCGGGAGGCTCCCATGACCGCTCGCCCCAGCGTCTTGTTCGTCTGTGTCCACAACGCCGGTCGATCCCAGATGGCAGCCGGGTGGCTGAGGGAGCTCGCCGGGAACCGCATCGAGGTCCGCTCCGCCGGGTCTGCGCCCGCCGACTCGATCAATCCCGCAGCGGTGGAGTCATGGCGGAGGTCGGCATCGAGATCTCCCACCAGAAGCCGACGATCCTCACTCTCGAATCCGTCCAGGCCTCCGATGTGGTCATCACCATGGGATGCGGCGACGCCTGCCCCTACTGCGCGGGCAAGCGGTACGAGGACTGGAAACTCGAGGACCCAGCCGGCAAGGGCGTCGCGGAAGTCCGCCCGGTGCGCGACGAGATCCGTACCCGCATCGAGGAGCTCATCGGCAGCTTGCTGTCCCGCGAGCCACTCGACATTCGAGTCCAAGGTTGAGGAAAGCCGAGCGCACGTGTGACTAGGGCTTCTGGAGACACCATCCCCAAGGAACAGATGCCGACTCGTCTCGAACACCTCTTGACAGCAACGCTGACAGCAACGCGATGGTGTCCGTCGCGCTTCGGGTAGCAGTACGAGCCCTCTGACCTGCTTGTATACGCTCTGCGGCCGATGCTCTGGCGGACTTATAATCCGCGGGTCGAGGGTTCGATCCCCTCCGGGCCCACCGTCATCGAGCATGCGATGCGCGCGTCGGTCGTTTTACTCGTCGCGGTATCGACTCGTGCCGCCCGCGGCCTCTAGGGTTGACCTGTGAACGAACAGGCTAAGGAAGACTGCTCAGCGGGTGGGCTGAACGTGCTCCTCGTGGCGGATCCCGGCGTGCCCACCGCGCGAGCTCACTCGGTGAAGGACGATCTCGAGCATCTCCTCGACGAGGCCTTCAACCCACCGATCGAGCTGCGCACCCATACCGCGACGCTCCGCCTGCGTCCGGACAACTCCCTGGACCTGCGCGACGCGGTCCAGCTCGCCGAGGACTACGAGCGCACCGACGTCATCCTGCTGCTGACGGAGATCCCTCGTCTGACCGAGGGGAAGCCGCTGATCGCGGAGATCTTCCCCGACGAGCAGGTCGCGGTCATCTCGTGCCCGACTCTCGGGGCCTTCGCCAGCCGGCGACGGATCCTCCACACCCTGATGGACTGCGCCCTGCGGATGAGGCCGACGGGCGAGGCCCGCGACGCGGCGCGGTTCGGGAAAGGGTGGTCGACGTGGACGGACGCGACCGATGCCGGTGACCACGAGATGCTCCACTCGAAGCCCGTCACCGGCGGGCTCCGGACCGTGCTGGGCATGGTCGCGGGCAACGAACCGAGCAGGACCGCGCCGCGGCTGTCCAGTGCGCTCGCCGCAGCCTCGGCCACCGGCGCCTTCGGCATCTTCTACAGCTCGATCTGGGCGATGTCGACATACCTCTCGTCGCTGCGGCTGGTCGGCGTCGGCGTGCTCGCGATGGTCGCGATGGTGCTGTGGCTGATCATCAGCAACGCGCTGTGGGACTCACCGAAGCGCGCGAACCTCGCACGGGTGGTGCTGCTCTACAACCTTTCCACGGTGATGACCCTGGTCGTGTGCGTGCTCGGGCTGTATCTGGCGTTGGTCGTCCTCATCCTCGTCGGCGGGTTGATCGTCATCGCGCCGGATTACATGGCCTCGATCATCCAACAGCAGCCGACCTTCGGGAACTATCTCGACATCGCGTGGCTCAGTGCCGCGATGGGCGTGGTGGCCGGTTCCCTGGGATCGAGCTTCGACGTGTCGACCAACCTGCGCACGCTCACCCACGGCCAGCGCGAACGCCAGCGCCAATACTCCGAGCAGGACGATGACGAGTCCTCGGGCGGCGAAGAGGTCAGCACGGAGAGTTCCGAGAAGGCCTAGGTGCCTGCGGGGGTGTCTCGCACGAGACCCGTCCCCAGATCGACTTCGCCGTGGGCGTCCAGCCAGCCCAGTGCCTCGTGCACGGCCTCGAACGACGTGTGCTGCGGGTCATATCCGAGCACCTCGCGCGCGAGCTCGATGCTCATCGACGGGCTGCGGGAGACATGGTCGGAGGTGACGTCGGCGTTCCCCTGGCCGACGACGGTACGGAACTCCTCGAAAGACGCGAAGGCGAGCACGGCCTCCCGGCCGAACCACGAGGCGACCTCCTGGGCGTACCCGCGCAGGGTCACCGCGCGCTCCGAGACCACGTGGAAGCTGCGGCCCAGCGCAGCGGCGGGCGCATCGATCGCGCGCTCGAAGGCCTGGGCGACGTCATCGGCGTGCACGTGATGGACCGTCTCCAGTCCAAGGTGGGGGAGCGTGACCGTGGCGCCGGCCGCGAGCGCCTCCCACACCGTGAGGTCGAGGTTCCCTGCGGGATTGATGACGGCCCAGCCGGGTCCGCTGATGTGCCCGGGATGCAGCTCGATCGAACGGAATCCGCTCTGCTCGTACTCGTCCCGCAGGTACGCCTCGATCTCGGACTTTCCGACCCCGTACTGCCCGAATGCCTCACGGGCCTCGTTCTCACGGGTGGGCACCGCCGCGGAGGCGCCGTGCACCCAGATGGACCCGCAGTGCACCAGGAGCGCCCCGGTGTCGCGCAGGGCTTCGACGAGCTGCTGCGCCGCATCGCGCGTGAAGCAGACCAGGTCGATGACGACGTCAGCTCCCAGCTCCGCGATGCGCGTGCCGAAGGTTCCTGCTCGGTCCTCGGCCTCCCGGTCGAGCGTGACCGTCTCGATGCTCTTCCAGGCCAGGTCCTCCCGGTACGGGGCGCGTCGCCCACGGCTGACCGCGACCACGTCGTGGCCTGCGTGGACCAGGCGGGGAACGAGGTATCCGCCGATGTGGCCGGTGGCTCCGATGATGACGACGCGCATTGATCCTCCTGGTGGGCTGCGGTGTATGCAAGGGCCGGTCGCGGGCTGCGGGCCTTCCTGCGGGCCTACCGCCCGGAGTCGCGGGGGGACTGACCCGGAGCGCCCCTCGTCGGAGCGCCCTTCGTCGGGGCGTCCTTGGTCAGGGCGCCCTCGAGCTGGAGGGTGAGATGGCGGCGCCAGTCACCCTCCTCCGTCATGTTCGCGATGGTCCCGCGGGTGACGAGGATGAAGTCCGCGGCCGTGAAGTCCGCCCGGAGGTGACCCTCGGTGACTGCGCGGTCCACGACCTCCGAGACCGCGGCGGAGAACGACTCCTTCTGCTTCTCGATGTCGTCCCAGTGGGCGGGTGTGGGGGAGAGGAGGGCGACGCGGAACGCGACGTCCTTCTCGACCTCCGAGAGGTACCCGAGCAGCAGGGACTCGAAGGCGTCCCCGGCGTCCTCCACCTGCGCGCAGGATCGTGCGAGTTCGGCCATCGCCTCGAACCTGCGCCCGATGATCGCCGCGCGCAGCGACTGCTTGTCGGCGAAGTGGCGATAGAGGGTGCCCACCCCGAGGCCCGCGCGCTGGGCGATCTCGCCCATCTGCACGTCGTCGCCGCGCTCGGCGAAGAGCGCTCCGGCGGCATCGATCACCGCGTCGCGATTGCGACGGGCGTCGGCGCGCAGGGCGGTGTCGGCGGTGGCCATGCCCGACATGCTAGTTGACGGGTGGGGTGTCCGGGTCTAGATTCGGAACCGGAATTCAGGTTCATATTAGGAGGTTCATGATGATCGTCGTCACCACACCCACAGGTCAGATCGGATCCCAGGTCGTCCAGGAGCTGCTCGAGCGCGGCGAAGGGGTGCGCGTCATCGTGCGTGATCCCGCGCGCCTCGCATCCGAGGTGCGCTCCCGGGTCGAGGTCGTCGAGGGGTCCCACGATGACCCCGCCGTGCTCGATACGGCCCTGGGAGGCGCGGACGCACTGTTCTGGCTGATCCCGCCGGGCTCCACCGCACCGAGCGCGGAGGCCCACTACCTCGGCTTCGCCCGGGCCGGCGCCGCAGCCGTCGCGCGCAACGGCGTCACCCGCGTGGTCGGCGTGACGAGCGCCGGTCACGGCTGGCCGCATCCCGCGGGCGTGCTCTCCGCCGCCTTCGCCATGGACGAGGTCCTGAGGTCCTCCGGCGCCGACTACCGCGCCCTGTCCCTCCCGTTCTACATGGAGAACCTGCTGGGGCAGGTCAGCGTGATCAAGGATCAGGGGGTCTTCGCCATGACCTGCGCGGGGGACCGGCTCCTCGCCTCGATCGCGACGCGGGACATCGCCTCCGCAGCGGCGGAGCTGCTCACCGACCCCTCGTGGAGCGGCCAGGAGGACCTCCCGCTGTTCGGCCCGGACCGTCTCACCCCGGACCAGATGGCCGCGATCATCGGCGAGGAGCTGGGGCGCCCCGTGGCCTACCAGCGCATGCCGATGGACGACTTCGCCGCGATGCTCCGCTCGCGCGGGGCGAGCGAGCAGGCGATCACCGACACCACGCAGATGTTCGCCGCCCAGGACGGCGGGATCTACGAGGAGGACTGGAAGACGGCCCGCCTCGCGCGGACCGACTTCCGGACCTGGTGCCGCGAGGTGCTCGCCCCGGCGTACCGGGCTCTCTGAGGCCGTCCTCGCCGTGGCTCCCAGGTATGGGGTCGCACGGGACCACCGGGTGATGTGCACGTCAGGACCGTCTTCCTACGGTCCTCGGCGTGGACATGATTAACGACTTCATTCTGCAGGCCGCGGCCTCGCCGTGGCTCCCTCTCATCATGCTCGCCGTGGCGATCGTCGACGGCTTCTTCCCTCCGGTCCGAGCGAGATCGTGTTGGTCTCGGCGGTCGCCGTGGCGGCCTCGGCCGGTTCCCTGCCGACGATGCTGTTGCTGGTCGCCGTCGCGGCGCTGGGCGCCATGATCGGTGACAACATCGCCTTCGCGATCGGAGGGCGCCTCGGCGCCCTCCGCGGCCGGTGGCTGCGCGGTCCGCGGCTGACGGCGTCGATCGACCGCGCTCAGCAGGGACTGGAGCGACGGGGAGCCTCCTTCCTCCTCACCGCCCGCTTCATCCCCGTCGGGCGCGTGGCCGTGAACCTCGCCGCCGGGGCGGTCGGATTCCCCTGGCGACGCTTCCTCCGCATCAGCGCCCTCTCCGGGGTCATCTGGGCGTCCTACAACGCGGTGATGGGTGTCCTGGCCGGCCAGTGGCTCGCCGACCAGCCGCTGCTGAGCGCTGTCATCGGCACCGGCGTCGCCCTCGCGCTCGGCCTCGTGGTCGACCGGATCGCCTCGCGGCGCCGTGCGTCGGGGGAGTCGACGCCGGTTGCCCGGCCGAACCCGCCGCGACGGGGCCCCGCATCCTCCCGCCGCCTCGCGGGCGGTCGTCACCTCCGCTCGGGCGCCTGGCGCGGAGGGACCCCGGCAGCGGTCGCCTTCGTCGGGCCATGGGGCAGACTGACCGCATGACGGCAGCGACGCAGGCACCTCGCCGCGCCCGCCGCCCGGGGCGCGCTCTGATCGCGCTGGTCGCGGCGGCGGTGGTGCTGTTCTGCGTGCTCGTGCCCGTCCACACTCCACCGTGGGGCGTGCCTGGTACCCGCTGCTGACCTGGCTGCTGCAGGTGCTGCCGCTGTTCTTCATGATCGGGGGCTTCGCCGGGCTGCTGTCCTACCGTCGGCAGCAGGCTCGCGGCGGCACGGCCGCGCGCTTCGTCGCCGGTCGGGTGCGACGGCTCCTGGTGCCTGCAAGCCTCACCGTCGCGACCGTCGCCGTCGGACTCTCCCTGCTCGCGGTGGGCGGCACGGACGCCGGCCTGCTGCACGAGATCGGCCGTCGTTACGGGGAGACGCTGTGGTTCCTGGGTGTCTTCCTGGCGGCCCAGGCGCTGCTGCCCGCGATGGCCGCGCTCCACGACAGGGCCGCGGTCCCGGTGCTGGTGGGGCTCGTGACGGGCGCCGTCGGAGTGGACGCGCTGCGGCTGGTGAGCGGCATCGAAGCGGTGGGGTACCTCGACCTCGCCTTCGTCTGGCTGGCCCTCCAGCAGCTCGGGTTCTTCCTGGCCGAGGGGCGGATCGACGCCCTCGCGCCCAGGACCCGTCTGCTCGGCGCGATCGCAGCGCTCGGACTGCTGGTGGTCACCGTCGTCACCGGGGTGTTCCCCGCGGACCTCATCGCCGCGATGAACCCGCCGACCACGGCGCTGCTCCTGCTCGGCCTCGCCCAGACGCTCCTGCTCTCGCTGCTGCTCCCTCGACTGCGGGCCCTCAGCGACGGACCGCTGCTGGGGCGGCCGTCGACAGGAGCCGACGTCGGCTGCCGGCTGACAGCACGGACCATGGGGCCTACGCTCGCCCCCATGGACATCTCTGGAACCGCTGCCGCGCCCCCGTCCGATGACTCCGGCGATCCCGCCCACGACATCAAGCCCCGCAGCCGCCAGGTGACCGACGGTCCCGATGCGATCGTCTCGCGAGGCATGCTGCGCGCCGTCGGGATGGGCGACGAGGACTGGGCGAAGCCGCAGATCGGCATCGCGAGCTCCTGGAACGAGATCACCCCCTGCAACCTGTCCCTGGACCGTCTCGCGCGCGCCGCGAAGGAGGGCGTCCACGCGGGCGGCGGGTACCCGCTGCAGTTCGGCACCATCTCCGTCTCCGACGGGATCTCGATGGGCCACGACGGCATGCACTTCTCGCTGGTCTCCCGCGACCTCATCGCCGACAGCGTCGAGACCGTGATGAGCGCCGAGCGGCTCGACGGGTCCGTGCTGCTGGCCGGCTGCGACAAGTCCCTGCCGGGGATGCTGATGGCCGCCGCCCGCCTGGACCTGGCCAGCGCCTTCGTCTACGCCGGCAGCATCATGCCCGGCCATGTGAACCTCTCGACCGGGGAGTCCAAGGACGTCACGATCATCGACGGCTTCGAGGCCGCAGGAGCGCTGGCCCGCGGACGCATGAGCCAGGCCGACGCCGACCACATCGAGCGGCGGATCTGCCCGGGCGAGGGCGCCTGCGGCGGCTTCTACACCGCCAACACGATGTCGACGGTCGCCGAGGCCATCGGCATGTCGATCCCGGGCTCGGCGACACCGCCGTCGGCCGACCGCCGCCGGGACGCCGATGCCCGCCGGGCCGGAGAGGCCGTGGTCGGGATGCTCAAGGCCGGCATCTCCACCCGCGACATCATGACCAAGCCCGCCTTCGAGAACGCCATCGCCGTGGTCCAGGCCTTCGGCGGCTCCACGAACGCCGTGCTCCACCTGATGGCGATCGCCCACGAGGTCGACGTCGACCTCACCCTCGAGGACTTCGCGAGGATCGGCGCCAAGGTCCCGCACCTGGCGAACCTCAAGCCCTACGGGCAGTACGTGATGAACGACGTGGACCACGTCGGCGGCATCCAGGTGGTCATGAAGACCCTGCTGGACGAGGGGCTCCTGGACGGCGACTGCCTCACCGTCACCGGCCGCACCGTCGCCGAGAACCTCGAGGTGCTGGACCCGCCGAAGCCCGACGGCACGGTGCTCCGACCGGCCTCGGACCCGATCGCGCCCACCGGCGGCATCACCATCCTGCACGGGACCCTCGCGCCCGAGGGGGCCGTCGTGAAGTCCGCCGGCTTCGAGGGCGACGTATTCGAGGGGACCGCCCGGGTCTTCGAGCGCGAGAAGGCCGCCCTGAAGGCCCTGCGCGACGGCACCATCACCCACGGGGACGTCGTCGTCATCCGCTACGAGGGCCCCAAGGGAGGCCCCGGCATGCGCGAGATGCTCGCGATCACCGCCGCCATCAAGGGGGCGGGGCTCGGCAAGGACGTGCTGCTGATGACCGACGGTCGCTTCTCCG
This sequence comes from Brachybacterium endophyticum, assembly GCF_003130585.1. Classification (GTDB taxonomy): domain Bacteria; phylum Actinomycetota; class Actinomycetes; order Actinomycetales; family Dermabacteraceae; genus Brachybacterium; species Brachybacterium endophyticum. The sequence continues at coordinate 533,464 of NZ_QFKX01000002.1, forward strand.
GCGGCACCACCGGGCTCTGCGTGGGTCACATCGCCCCCGAGGCGGTCGACGGCGGCCCCATCGCCTTCGTGCGCGACGGCGACCACATCCGGCTCGAGGTCGCCACGGGCAAGCTCGACGTCCTCGTGGATCCCGAGGAGCTCGAGGCCCGCCGCGAGGGCTGGGCGCCGCTGCCCCCCAAGTTCACCAAGGGCGTGCTCGCGAAGTACGTGCGGCTCGTCGGCTCCGCCTCGCGGGGAGCGATCCTGGGCGACTGAGGCATTCCCGGAGGAGCCGAGCGAGCGGCGTGACCGGAGCGACCCGAACGGAGGACGGAGCAGTGCTGACACGTCGGAGCAGCCGCAGGATCGATGCCCTGCAGGAGGTCGCCGACGGCGTCTTCTTCTCGCGGGGGCGCGGATCGAACTGGGTGCTGCTGCGCGACGGGAGGGAGCTGACCCTCATCGACGCCGGCTATCCGGCGGACGCCGCTCAGGTCGCCGGCGACGTCCGCTCGCTCGCCGGCGGCATCGCTGGCCTGCGGGCCGTTCTCCTCACGCACGGGCACATCGATCACGTCGGGGCCCTCCCCGGACTGCTGCGGCACCGGGCCGTCCCCGTCCACGCGCACCCCGCCGAGATCCCCCACCTCCACGGGGAGGTCCACGACCAAGCCGGACCCCTCGACGTGCTGCGCAACCTCACCCTGCCGCACATGCCGTCCTGGCTGGCCATGGTGCTGCGCTCCGGGGGAACGACACCGGTGCACCTGACGGGGGCGACGGCGCTGCCCACGACCGGGATGCTCGACCTCCCCGGCGCGCCGGAGCCCGTGCTGGTCGCCGGGCACACCCGCGGCCACGCCGCCTACCTGCTGCGGGAGCCGGGCGTCCTCGTGACCGGCGACGCCCTGGTCACAGGGCACCCGCTCTCGCGACTCCACGGCCCGCAGATGCTCCCGGAGTTCTTCGCCCACGATCCCCAGCAGGCCCTCGAGCAGCTCGAGGTGCTCACCACCCTGCCGGCCGAGCTGATCCTCCCGGGTCATGGACCCGCGTGGCGCGGCAGCCCGCGGGCAGCGGTCGAGATCGTCCGGCAGCGTTCCTGACCGTCGGGCGGCGCTCGTGATCGTGCGGCGGCGGACGCGGGCCGCAGCAGCCGGTGGGAAGCACTGGAGAGTCACCGCAGTAACACGGTGACAGCCCCGCGGAATCAGCACGAGAATGCGCGGGGATTCTCCCCGAGGGGCCGGGCCTGCAGAACGCCTGAAGCGGGACTTCCTTTCCCCGGGTGTTCCCGGGCCTATCGCGAAATAGTTCCGCCCTGAAGCGCCGACCCTCCTCCCCAAGAGAATTCCGTGCTGTCCGTATGCGTTCTTCCGCGCACTCGCCGCGGCAGTCCCGGGGAGGGCCTCCCGTCGGCCCGCGCCGTCGAGGCCCCTCATCGGGGGCCGCGGACGGGCGTGACGACCCGGCTTTCGCAGGGGGCTCGGAACCGCCGTCCGAGGGGTCGACACGCGGGGTGTCGCCCCCGCGGATTTCGGGGCGTTTTCCCTGGTCGTCCCATGAGACGAAAGGTCACGCGAACGTCACGGCGGCGTGGGGGCTTGACGGGGGTGATCCCGGGGGCTGAGGGTGCGTCATGAGGCGGTTCTCGATTCGGGGCCGCCTTCGTCGATCCCGGACACCGTGGTCCGGGACGATGGCATCTCTCGCACGTCGCCGAAAGCGAGGCACACGCCATGGACACCGCAGTCTTCGAGAATCATGAGTCCGAGATCCGCGGCTACTGCCGCAATTACCCCACCGTGTTCGCCACGGCCTCCAATGCCCGCCAGGTCTCCGAGGACGGAACCTCCTACATCGATTTCTTCGGCGGGGCAGGAGTGCTCAACTTCGGGCACAACAACCCGAAGATGAAAGAAGCGCTGATCGACTTCATCAGCAATGACGGGGTGGCCCACAGCCTCGACACGTACACCACCACCAAGCGGGACTTCGTCTCCAAGTTCCAGGAGGTCGTGCTCGCTCCCCGCGGCATGGACCACAAGATGCAGTTCATGGGCCCCACCGGGTCGAACGCCGTCGAAGCGGCCATGAAGCTCGCCCGCCGCGCCACCGGGCGGCGGGAGATCGTCGCCTTCAGCCACGGCTTCCACGGGATGACCCTGGGCTCGCTCGCCGCGACCGCCAACCACGCCTTCCGGCAGTGGGCCGGGGTCCCGCTGGACAACATCATTCGCCTGCCCTTCGAGACCGCACCTGGTGGGGACACCGCGATCTCCGAGTACCGCGAGGCCCTGCTGGACACCTCGAGCGGACTCACGGCGCCGGCGGCCTTCCTGGTCGAACCGGTCCAGGCCGAGGGCGGCGTCAACGTCGCCAGCGCCGAATGGCTGCGCTCGGTCCAGGACCTCGCCCGTGAGGTCGGTGCGCTGCTGATCTTCGACGACATCCAGGCGGGCATCGGCCGTACCGGCTCCTACTTCTCCTTCGACGGCATGGACCTGGACCCGGACATCATCACGCTGGCCAAGGGCCTGGGCGGCTTCGGCACCCCGATCGCGATGAACCTCAACAAGCCCGAGGTCGACGCCCACTGGTCGCCCGGCGCCCACACCGGCACCTTCCGCGGTCAGGGCCTCTCCTTCGTCGCCGGCACCGTCGCCCTGGACTACTTCACCGACGACTCCTTCACGGCCGAGGTCACGCGCAAGGGGAAGGTGATGCGCGAGCGTCTCGAGAAGATCGCCGCCGCCCATCCCGACGCCGGATGGGAGGTGCGCGGCAAGGGCATGATGCAGGCGCTGGACACCATGGACGGCGCCGTCGCCAAGAAGGTGCAGCAGGCGAGCTTCGAGCGCGGACTGCTGATCGGCCCCTGCGGGCAGGACGGGCGCGTGGTCAAGCTGATCCCGCCGCTGACCATCCCCGACGACGACCTCGACGCAGGCCTCGACCTGCTCGAGCAGGCGATCGAGGCGGCCGCGACGACGACGGTGGTGGCCTGATGCGCCGCCGGGACGACATGACGTTCGCGCCCGAGGAGTACGAGCGCCGCCTCGACGGGCTGCGGCAGCGGATGGCCGAGCGCGGACTGGACGCCGTGGTGATCTCCGATCCGGAGAACCTCATGTACCTCACGGACTACCAGACCACCGGGTACTCGTTCTTCCAGGCGCTCGTGGTGCCGCTCGAGGACGACTCGGTGTTCGTCACCCGTGCGATGGAGGAGTCCAACGTCATCCATCGCACCTGGGTGGGTCGCACCAGGCCTTACCCCGACACCGGTGATGCGATCGCCTCGCTCGTGGACGTGCTCAAGGAGCTCGGCCTGGGCGATGCGACGGTGGGCTTCGAGCGCAACAGCTACTACTTCCCCGCCTACCAGCAGGACCGCATGCACGATGCCTTCGGGCGCGGCCTCGTGGACTGCTTCGGCATCGTCGAGGAGGGGCGGATCCGCAAGTCCGCCGCCGAGATCGAGGTGATGGGTCGCGCCGCACGCGCGGCCGAGGCCGGATGGGCCGCGGGCGTGGAGGTCGCGGTCCCGGGGAACACCGAGAACGACGTCGCCGCCGCGATCTCCTCGGCGATGTTCCGCGCCGGCGGCGAGTTCCCCGCGGTGATGCCGTACGTGACCTCCGGGCCGCGCTCGATGATCGGGCACGCCACCTGGGAGGGGCGCACCATCCAGCCCGGTGAGCACGTGTTCCTCGAGATCGGTGGCTGCTACCGCCGCTACCACGCGGCGCTCATGCGCACCGTGGTCAACGGCGAGCTCACCGACTCCATGCACCAGGCTCAGGAGACGATGAAGCAAGCCCTGGCGGAGCTGCGCTCCCTCATGAAGCCGGGTGTCACGGTCTCCGCCGTCGACGAACTGACACGTGCGGTGATCGAGGACAACTCGGTGGGCGCGCGCCTGGTCACCCGCGCCGGATATTCGATCGGGATCGCCTTCCCGCCCAGCTGGGACGAGGGATACATCCTCTCCCTGATGAGCGGGGACCAGCGGGAGCTCGAGGAGGGCATGACCTTCCACCTGATCCCGTGGATGTGGGGTGTGGACGGCGACAAGACCTGCGGGATCTCCGACACCGTTCGCATCACCGCCGACGGCTGCGAGTCCTTCTTCCACGCCCCCGAGGACTTCACCGTCCACCCCGGCGGGACGGGGTCCGCGGCCGACGGCGACATCCCGATCATCGGATCCGAGAGGTCCGTCGCTCCGTCCGCGAACGCCACCGCCCGGTCGGTCGGCCCCGCCGCCCAGGCCCTCTGAGAGGAGACGAAGATGTCCACTCTGACTGCCATCGATCCCACCACCGGCACCGTCGTGCGCGAGGTGCCCGCCGCGACGCCGGCGCAGATCACCGAGATCATCGACCGTTCCGAGCAGGCCTACGAGTCCTGGAAGGAGACGAGTTTCGCCGAACGCGCCGAGGTCCTGAGCGCCGTCGCCGCGTACATGCGCGAGCACGTCGAGGAGCTCGCGCCGCTGATGACCGAGGAGATGGGCAAGCCCATCGGCGAGGCCAGGGGAGAGGTCGGCAAGGCCGCCTGGGCCGCCGAGCACTACGCCGAGCACGCCGAGGAGTACCTGGCCGACCAGCACATCGCCTCGGACGCCACCTCCTCCTACGTCCAGCACCTGCCGCTGGGACCCGTGCTGGGTGTGCTGCCCTGGAACGCGCCGTTCTGGATCGCGTTCCGCTTCGCGGCACCCGCGCTGATGGCCGGCAACACCTGCGTGATGAAGCACGACCCGCACGTTCCCGGCTGCGCGGCGGCGATCGAGGAGGTGTTCCGCGCCGTCGGCGCCCCGGAGGGGATCTTCCAGACCCTGCAGGCGCGGACCGAGGACGTCGAGCAGGCGATCCGCGACCCGCGCATCGCCGCGGTCTCCTTCACGGGCTCGGACCGTGCCGGCGCGAAGGTCGCCGCCATCGCCGCGAGCGAGATCAAGCCGGCCGTGCTCGAGCTGGGAGGCTCGGACCCGTGCATCGTCCTGGCCGACGCGGACCTCGAGAAGGCCGCGGAGGTCTCGGCGCTCTCACGGATCATCAACGCCGGGCAGTCGTGCATCGCCGCCAAGCGCGTGATCGTCGAGCGCTCGGTGCACGACGAGTTCGTCGAGCTGCTCAGGGCGCGGCTCGCGGCGCTCACCGTCGGCGATCCGCGCGAGGACACCACCCAGGTGGGTCCGATCGCCCGTGAGGAGCTGCGGGAGAACCTGCACCGGCAGGTCACCGCCTCCGTCGAGGCGGGGGCGAGCCTGATGCTGGGCGGCGAGATGCCTGCGGGGGAGGGCTACTTCTACCCGGTCACGCTGCTGACCGACGTGAAGCCCGGGATGACCGCGTGCACCGAGGAGACCTTCGGTCCGGTGGCCGTGGTGGTCGCCGCCGAGGACGCCGAGGACGCCATCGCGATCGCCAACGACACCCCCTACGGCCTCGGCTCCTCGATCTGGACCGAGGCCTCCCGCGGCGTCGACCTGGCCCGGCGCATCGAGGCAGGTCAGGTGAGCGTCAACGGGATCGTCAAGACCGACCCGCGCCTGCCCTCGGGCGGCATCAAGCGCTCGGGCTACGGCCGCGAGCTCGGCCCCCACGGGATCCGCGAGTTCGTCAACGCCCAGCAGGTGTGGGTGGGCCCCGCGACGAGCTGACCTCGAGCGGCCCTCGAGCTGTCCTCGAGCGGCGAGAGACGGCGCGGAGACGCCGCGTAGGCGGCGTGCGCGCCTTCCTGGGGGACCTCCCCGGGGAGGCGCGCACTTCGTCCCACAAAACTCTCGTGCGATCGGCTGCCATCAGGTACGCTCGAACCACAAGCGCTCCGATGCGCACGGCCGAACGTCAGGAATCTTCACTCGCAGCACCCGCACCCCTGCACCGACCGTAGCGACGCAGATCCTCGCCAGGATCGCCGCCTCGCACCGGCAGCCCACTCGGATGGGCCCAGCGCCCATCCCCACCAACTCCCCATCGCGGACCGGTCCCACCGGAATCGTCGATGGGGGCGCGCGGCGGAAATCTCGTCGCGACCGCACAGGGGGCATCTGCCCTCTGCACACCGAAGGAAAGACTGCATGACTACAGGCACCGTGAAGTGGTTCAACTCCGAGAAGGGGTACGGCTTCATCGCCCCCGACGACGGCTCGGCCGACGTCTTCGCCCACTTCAGCAACATCGCCGGCTCCGGCTACCGCAACCTCGAGGAGGACCAGAAGGTCTCCTTCGACACCGAGCGCACGGATCGCGGCCTGACCGCGACCAACATCCAGTCGGTCTGAACCTCCTCCTGAGCTGAGGAGCGGGTCCGCCCCGCACCCCTCGCTCCGGGAGTCGCACGCATAGCGTGCAGCGCGCCCCGTCGCCCACCCTCGTGGTGGACGGCGGGGCGCGTCTCTGTGTGGGGGGTGTGTGCGGTGGTCGCGTCGACGTTCGACGGGCACGTTCATGCGTGGCGGGCGCGCCCACGCAGGGCCCCGCCCACCTGCGGCGGACGCGCGCACCCGCGGCGGGCACGCTCACGCTGGGGCCCGCCCACCCGCGGCGGGCGCGCCCACCCGCGGCGCCCCGCCCGCGTTCGGCGTATCCCAGGCGCGCCGGTGTGACCCCGGCCTCCTATACTCGAGGGTGCACGACGTCATGAACCGACAGCGAAGGAGGCACCAGATGAGTGCGGACGAGAAGTTCGAGAACAAGGCCGACAAGCTGGGCGGTCAGGCCAAGGAGGGCCTGGGCAAGCTGACCGGTGACAAGGAGGCCGAGAGCGAGGGCAAGGCCCAGCAGACCCGCGCCGGCTTCCAGGAGAAGGCCCAGGACGTCAAGGACAGCGTCAAGGGCGCGATCAGCGGACTCACCGGTAAGAAGGACAGCGGGGAGTAAGCCGCACGGGGCCCCGTTCACCCCGGTTGGGCCCGCGCCCGCCCTCTATAGGACAGTTCCGTAGCGAGAACCGACGTTCTTGCTACGGAACTGTCCGAGGGGCTTCCGTGGGCCGACGGGCCGCCAGAGGATCGGCTGTCGACGGGCTGGGCCACCGACGGGCCTGCTGTCGGCGGGCCCCGCCCCCATCCTGACGCCCTGCCCCCCCCCCACCTGGCTCACCCCCGCCCGGTCGACGCCCCACCCACCCGCCCCACCCGCCCGCGCAGCCCGCCCTGCTACCGTGAACGGACCGAGGGGAGTCCCGGCAAGGGGCTGAGAATCCACTGGTCAGATGGTCGCGCCGGGCGCGGTCTCGGACGGCGTGGAGACCCTGAGCACCTGATCCGGATCATGCCGGCGCAGGGACGGATCTCCTGTGAGCCCTCCCCGCCGGCCGCGTGGAAGAGGCATCGTGAGCACCAGCGCCCACCCCATCCCGAACATCCTGTCGATCGCGGGCACCGACCCCACGGGCGGAGCCGGGATCCAGGCCGATCTCAAGGCCATCAGCGCCCAGGGCGCCTTCGCGATGGCCGTGGTCACGGCAGTGGTCGCCCAGAACACCCAGGGCGTGCGCGGCGTGCGGGCGATGGATCCCGAGTTCGTCGGGGAGCAGATCGACGCGGTCTTCGAGGACGTGCGCGTGGACGCCGTGAAGATCGGCATGGTCGCGAACGCGGGGATCGCCGAGGTGATCGCCGACAGGCTCGCCCACCACGGCGCGGACCGCGTGGTACTGGACCCGGTGATGGTCGCCAAGAGCGGGGACCGCCTCCTGGACGAGGACGCCGTCGACGCCGTGCGCGATCTGCTGGTGCCGCGCTCGAGCATCATCACGCCGAACCTCCCGGAGGCAGCGGTGCTGCTCGGGGAGGAGCCCGACTGGGACCTCTCGGAGATGCGCCGCCGTGCGCCGGCTCTGCTCGAGCTCGGTCCGAGCAGGGTGCTGCTCAAGGGCGGTCACCTCGACGGCTCCGCCACCAGCACCGACCTGCTGTGCGGGCCCGAGGGGATCCTCGAGCTGCCCGCTCCCCGCATCGCGACGACCAACGACCACGGCACCGGGTGCACGCTCTCCGCCGCGATCGCCGCCCTGCTCCCGCAGCGCAGCGCCGTAGATGCGGTGCGCGAGGGCAAGGCGTATCTCCACGATGCGCTGGCGGCGAGCGACCGGCTGGACGTCGGCCGAGGACACGGCCCCCTGCACCACTTCCATGCCCTCTGGGAAGCCGCCGGGATCGATCGCTGACCGTGCGACGCCCCGCCGTGTAATAGTGGCCATCAACCATTGTTGACGGGGCGCGTCCAGCGCCCGGGGCGGCACCGGCCGACCTCGGCTCGTCGGCGCACGGAGGAGAGGGGCGCACGTGAGCGCGACGACGGAGCACGGCCGCACGCGGCGCAGGCCCCCGGGGCGGCCGCGCGGACAGGATTCCGCGATCGTGCGGGACCAGGCGCTGCGCACCGCCGTCGACCTGATCGCCCACCAGGGTTTCGCCGCGACGTCGATGGCGCAGGTCGCGGAGGGCGCAGGGATCTCGCCCTCGGGCCTGGCCCACCACTTCCCCTCCAAGAGGGACCTGCTGACGGCGGTCCTCGCCCACCGTGACGCGGTGGACAGTGACCCGCGCCCGCCGGAGGGGTCGGCACCCTGGGCATCCTTCGACCATCTGGTGCGGGTGGCCGGGCTGAACATGGGGCGCCGCCAGATCGTTCTGCTCTACGTCACGGTCACCGGTGAGGCCACCCAGGCCGACCATCCGGCGCACGGCTGGATGGTCGAGCACTTCGAGAACGTCATGCAGACCCTGCGCAGCGGCTTGATCGCCGATCAGGCCAACGGTGACGTGCGCGAGGACGCCCCGGTGGAGTCCATCGCGCGCGAGACGGTCGCGCTCATGGACGGGCTGCAGCTGCAGTGGCTGATCGACCCCACGGTCGACATGGCCGCGATCCTGGCGGGCCACGTCGACCGCTTGAAGGCCGCCTGGGGAACTCCCGCCACCACCTCCTGACCCCGCGAATCGCGGCCCGTCCCGATGACCGACAATGGGCCCTGTCCGCTCCAGCGTGACGCGCCCGGGCAGGTGCTCTCCCTGTGGTGGGCCTCGACGGGACAGGAGACCGCCATGACGACATCCGGCCGGACCGGCGACGAGCAGGCCGCTCGCGCGGAGCGGCTCCCGCAGCGGCCCGTGCGCCCCCTCCACCTGCAGGCCGGTGCCCTCGCGCTCGTCCTGCTCGGAGGGACGCTCGGGACGGCGGCACGCGAGGGACTGACCCTGGTCGTCCCCGAGGTCGGCGGATTCCCGATCGCCCTGTCTTGCATCAATCTCGTCGGCGCGCTGCTGCTCGGCGTGCTCCTGGAGTCCCTCGCGCGCCGCGGGCCCGACACGGGTCCCCGCCGCTCCCTGCGCCTGCTGCTGGGCACGGGCCTGATGGGCGGTTTCACCTCCTACAGCGCGCTCTCGCTGGCGACCCAGCAGCTGCTGGCCGACGGCACCGTCGGCCGTGCCCTCGCCTTCGCCCTGCTCAGCGTCGTGCTCGGCGTGCTCTTCGCGTTCGCCGGCGTCCTGCTCGCCTCCCGCCGCCGGGCAGGGGGTGCTCGATGAGCGTCGCCGTCTTCATCCTGCTCAGCCTCGCCGGCGGCGTCGGCGCGGTCGCTCGGTTCGTCCTCGACGGGCTGGTGCGGTCCCGGGTCTCCTCGGCGATGCCGTGGGGGACCATCCTGATCAACATCAGTGGCTCCCTGCTGCTGGGCCTGGTCACCGGGATGCTCGGAGCGCAGCTCCTCACGCCCGAGCTCCAGCTCGTCCTCGGAGCCGGGTTCCTCGGCGGGTACACGACGTCCTCCACGGCCAGCGTCGAGACGGTGCGACTGCTGCAGCAGCGGCGCATGGTCCTAGCCCTGGGCAACCTGCTGGGCACCCTGGTGGTGGGCTCCGCAGCCGCGACGCTCGGGCTGGTCCTCGGCGCGGCACTCTGAGAGCGCGCCGAGGCAGCCCGACGGCCGGTGGCCGGCGGCCGTGCCCGTGCCCGAACACCCGGTCGCCGTCAGCAGTCGGCGACCAGTCGCAGCAGCACCCGGGCGCCGAAGCGGATCGCGTCCACGGGCACGCGCTCGTCGATGCCGTGGAACAGGGGCGCGAAGTCGAGGTCGGCGGGCAGCTGCAGCGGGGCGAAGCCGTAGCCCGTGATGCCCAGCTGGGCGAGCTGCTTGTTGTCGGTGCCGCCGCTGAGGCAGTAGGGGAGCAGCTCGGCGCCGGGGTCCTCGGCGAGGATCGCGCGGTGCATCGCGTCGACGAAGGGGGTGTCGTCGGGGGCGTCGAGGGCGATGCCGATGGTGTCGACGATCATCTCGACGTCGGGCCCGGAGAGCTCGTCGATGAGCGCCAGCAGCTCGTCCCGGTGGCCGGGCAGGAACCGGCAGTCCAGCTCCGCCTCGGCCGTCTGGGGGATGACGTTGCCCTTGTACCCGGCGCGCAGGGTGGTCGCGTTCGCGGTGTCCGAGAGGGTGCCGGAGACGAACTGCCTCGCTCCACCCAGCATCGGCAGGAAGGCTGCGGGGTCGCTCTCCTCCCACTCCGTCCCGGAGATCTCGCCGACACGGTCGAACAGGGTCCGCACGCTCGCGATGTACTCGTAGGGGAACACGTGCTCGTCGATCGCGGAGATCGCCCGGGACAACCGCACGATCGCGCTCTCGTCGTTGGGGACCGACCCGTGGCCCGCGCGGCCGTGGGCGCGCAGACGCATCCAGGCGTAGCCCTTCTCCGCGGTCTGCAGCAGGTAGGCGCGCACGTCGCGCCCGGCGTCCTTCTGCGGCACGGTGATCGAGTAGCCGCCCACCTCGCTGATCGCCTCCGTGCACCCCTCGAAGATCTCCGGCCGGTGCTCGACGAGCCAGCGCGAGCCCAGGACGCCACCGGCCTCCTCGTCGGCGAACATCACGATCACCAGGTCCCGCGGCGGCTTCTGGCCGGTGCGCGCCAGGTGGCGGACCATCGCCAGGATCATCCCGTCCATGTCCTTCATGTCCACGGCGCCGCGACCGTAGAGCACCCCGTCGCGGATCTCTGCGGCGAAGGGATCCACGCTCCAGTCCGCGGCGTCGGCGGGCACGACGTCGAGGTGCCCGTGGATCACGAGCCCACCCCGCTCACGGTCCGCGCCGGGGATGCGCAGCACGACGCTCGCGCGTCCGGGCTCGGACTCGATGATCTCCGGCTCGTACCCGACCTCGCGCAGCTGGGAGACCACGTACTCGGCCGCCTCGCGCTCGCCGGGCCCTTCGTTGCGGCCGTAGTTGCTGGTGTCGATGCGGATCAGATCTCTCGTGATCCGCACGGCCTCCTCCTGCACGAGTTCGAGCTGGTCGGCGGTGGTGTCGGAGAGAGACATGCGGCCACCCTATGCCGCACGCAGCTCCCGGCGGGCAGCAGCCTGGACCTCCTCGCCGAGCGCACGCAGCAGATCGGGCGGGGTCCGCCAGGCCTGCCAGTACAGGGGCGTCGAGACCTCCTCCCCACCGAGCGGCAGCACCCGGCCCTCCTCGCGCAGCGGCACGGACTGCTGCAGAGGCATCATCGCCCAGCCGATCCCCGCCTCGACTGCGCTCCCGAGGTCATGCGTGGAGGGGACCAGGTGGCGGGGCGCCACCGAGGCGTCCACGCCGCGGGACCGCAGCCACGTCTCCTGCAACCGGTCAGAGCGGTCGAAGTCGATGCGTGGGGCTCTGCTGAGGATCTCGGGTGACGGCGACCCCCCCCTTCGACGGGGCGGGACCGGCCGGCGAGGACGAGCCTCCGGACGTCGCCGGTGCGGTGGGGTCCCCCTCCTCGACGTCACGGACCCATCTCTCCCACCAGATCGGGGAGGCCACGGCCTCGTACACCAGGCTCCCCAGCGCCGCCACGGAGCAGCCGGGCGAGGCCAGCGCGGAGGAGGTCACGGCGGCCATGGCGGCCCCGCTCTCCAGCAGCTGCGCGGTGGCGTCCTGGTCCTCCCGCAGGATCTCGACCTGGACGTCGTGCTCGGCGACGAAGGAGGCGAGCGGAGCGATGAACCAGGTCGCGGACGAGTCCGAGTTCACCGCGATCGCGATCCGCGGCGCGTGCCCCTCGTCCTCGAGGCCGAGCGCCTCCTGCGCCTCCGCCTCGATCAGGGCGTGGCATCGAGCGAAGCGGATCACGGCCTGACCGGCCTCCGTGGCACGCACCGGACGCGAGCGGACGAGGAGCCGTCGGCCCAGCGTCTGTTCCAGCAGCCGCACCCGCTGGCTGACGGCCGAGGGCGTGAGGTGCAGGGCACGGGAGGCGGCCTCGAGGGAGCCCTCGTCCACCACGGCGGCCAGTGTGCGCGCGAGAACCGGATCGACGTTCATGAAGAGATGCTAAATCTGCGTCAGGCATCCTTGCTGGTGCTTCATCGAGCGGAGGTTCTAGCGTCGAGGGATGCCCGCTCCGCTCCACGGTCTTCTCACCGGCCTCGCCCTGATCGTCGCCATCGGCTCGCAGAACGTCTTCGTCCTGCGCCAAGGCTTGCGGCGTCAGCACGTGCTCGCGGTCGTGGTGGTGTGCACGCTCTCGGACATGGTGCTGATCAGCGCCGGAGCGGGAGGACTCGGTCTGCTCGTGGAGCAGGAGCCGCAGCTCGTGCATGTCGTCCGCTGGGCGGGCGCGGCGTTCCTCGTCGGCTATGCGCTCCTGGCCGCTCGCAGGGCCCTGCGGCCGACGGGCGAGTCGCTGGAGACGGGGACCGTCTCGGACCGGGGAGGCGGAGTGGTGCGAGTCTCCCTCGCCGCGCTCGCCCTCACCTGGCTCAACCCCCACGTGTACCTCGACACCGTGCTGCTGCTGGGGTCCGTCGCGGCGACCCACGGGACCGGGCGGTGGGCGTTCGCCCTCGGTGCGATCGCCGGCAGTGCGCTGTGGTTCTCGGCGCTGGGCTTCGGCGCACGCGGTCTCGGTGGCCTGCTCTCTGGCCCTCGCGCCTGGCGCGTGCTCGACGGGCTCGTCGCGGTGACGATGCTGGTGGTCGCGGTGATGCTCCTGACCGGAGGGTGAGCGCCCCTTCGACCGGCGGATGAGTGCCCCGTCAGCCGGCAGGGGCCCTGCGCGTCAGCCGTGCGGCCCGCCCCGCAGCTCCACCGAGATCTGCTCGGCATCGAGCGTGGAGAGCACGTGCTCGACCATCTCGGGATCGAAGAGCCCGTCGTCGCGCGCATCCAGCAGGGCCTTGCGCTGCGCCTCGAGGACCCGCAGCGTCTCGATCTTGTCGGGTGCCCACGAGGATCAGCGGGGCGGCGGTCGGTGCGCAGGCGCGGGGCGATCACATCGGTCGCGCAGATGATGACGATCGCGGCGACCGCGAGCGCGATGGGAAGGGTCATGGCCGGCTCCGTCCGGTGGATCCACGGTGGGGGGTGGGCCGGCGCGCGGGACACGATGTCGGCGGGGGCCTCGAGCTGCCAGTGATTCTCCCACCCTGCATGCGGTCGGCGTCCGACGACCGGCTCCTGGGCCCTCGCCGAGGTCGGCCCCGGAGCCTGAGATCGCCGGAGAAGGGGCGGGTACGAGGCCTCGGAGCGGACACGCGCGAATCGTGACGGAAGCGTTACGCATGGCTTTGGCAGGCGATGACGGAAATCTCCGGAAAAGCAGCTGACCGTGCTGGTCGCACGGAAGGAACGACCATCGGGAGAAGAGCCTGCGGAGGGGTGGGAAGCGGGTTCCGAGAAGGTGCCGGAAGGGGCCCCTGCCGACGCCCTCGGACCGAACGTGATTGAGAAGCCCAGGTCAGGCGGCGATGATAGAGAAACAGAACCGAGCCGGAAATCGCTTCCGATGCGGAGCGCAGAGGTGCGCCATCGCAGTCTTCGGCTGTGAGCGACTCAGCCCTGTCCGACGTCGACACGAGGGAGCAAGAATGCCCGTCATCTCCGCAGACGGTCTCCACAAGATCTTCGGGCGCCGCCCGCAGCGGGGCGTCGATGCCCTGCGCGCGGGCGCCACCCGCGACCAGTTGCGCGAGGAGGGCTTGACCGCTGCCGTCATCGACGCGTCCTTCGACGTCGAGCCCGGAGAGATCTTCGTGGTGATGGGGCTGTCCGGATCGGGCAAGTCCACGCTGATCCGCATGGTCAACGGTCTGCTCCCCGCCACCGCGGGCAGTCTCGAGATCGGCGGGCAGGACCTCTTCTCGATGAGCGCCAAGCAGGAGCGCCAGGTCCGCCGCGAACGGATCTCCATGGTCTTCCAGCACTTCGCACTGCTGCCCCACCGGACGGTCGGCGAGAACGCCGCCTACGGCCTGGAGATCAGCGGCGTCGGCCGCAGCGAGCGCGAGGAGAAGGCGCGCACCGCCCTGGAGATGGTCGGACTCACGGGCTGGGGCGGGTACCCGCCCTCGGCGCTCTCCGGCGGCATGCAGCAGCGCGTGGGACTTGCCCGCGCGCTCGCCGCCGGGACGGACATCCTGCTGATGGACGAGGCCTTCAGCGCGCTGGACCCTCTGATCCGCCGCGACATGCAGGACCAGCTCGTGGACCTCCAGCAGCGCCTGGAGAAGACGATCCTGTTCATCACCCACGACCTCAACGAGGCCATGCGTTTGGGCGATCGCATCGCGATGATGCGCGACGGCCGCATCGTCCAGGTGGGCACGAGCGAGGAGATCCTCAACGAGCCCGCCAACGACTACGTCGCCCGCTTCATCCAGGACGTCGACCGCAGCCGCGTGCTCACCGCCGGCGCGATCCTCGAGAAGCCCGCCGAGGTCCTCGGCGCCGCACAGGGTCCGCGCACTGCGCACAAGCTGATGCGCGAGACCCAGAACCCGTGGCTCGTGGTGCTGAACCGCGACCAGACGCCGGCCGGCGTGCTGTGGGAGGACGACGTCGCCGACGCGGTCAGCGCCGGGCGCGACGAGCTGCCCTGGTCGGACGTGCACGAGATGCCCGTCGTCCGTGAGGACGCCCCGATCGCCGAGCTCTTCGCGCCCTCGGCCCGGCACCGCAGCCCGCTCGTCGTCGTGGACGAGGAGGGGCACTTCGCCGGGGTCGTCCCCCGGGTCACGCTGCTGACCGCCGCCGGTGTCCATCAGGAGGAGACATCCCCGGGGAGCGTCGCGGCGCCACCACCCCCTGACGGCAGCGGGCAGACGCACCGCGCCCCTGACCACGACGTGACCACCACAGGGGAGGAGGGCCGATGAACCCCGACGAGAGCCTCGTGCCCGCCATCCCGATCGGTGACTGGGTCCAGTCCTTCATCGACTGGCTGACCGAGAACGTCTCCTGGCTGTTCGACCTGATCAAGGCCGTCTTCAGTTTCCTGGTCGAGAACCTCACCTTCGGTCTGACCGCGATCGCCCCGGTCGCCCTGATCGTGATCTGCGTGCTGCTGGCCTGGGTGCTGCGCTCCTGGAAGTTCGCCCTCGGCACCGCCGTGATGTTCCTGCTTGTGCTCTCCATGGGGCAGTGGGTGCACATGATGGAGACGACCGCGCTGGTGCTGGTGGCCACCGTGATCGCCGTCGTGATCGCAATCCCCCTGGGCGTGCTCGCAGCCCGCAGCCGGACCGTCAGTGCGATCGTGCGCCCGATCCTGGACTTCATGCAGACGATGCCCGCCTTCGTCTACCTCATCCCCGCCGTCACCATGTTCTCGATCGGCGTCGTCCCCGGCATGGTCGCGACCATCATCTTCGCCCTCCCTCCCGGGGTGCGCATGACCGAGCTCGGCATCCGCCAGGTCGACACCGAGACGGTCGAGGCGGGTGAGGCCTTCGGGGCGACCCCGTGGCAGATCCTGCGCGGCATCCAGCTGCCGCTGGCGGTGCCGACCATCATGGCGGGCGTCAACCAGGTGATCATGCTCGCGCTGTCGATGGGCGTGATCGCCGGCATGATCGGCGCACCCGGCCTGGGCAAGGAGGTCGTCGAGGCGATCTCCAGCCTCGACCTGCCGCTCGGCGTCGAGGCGGGACTCTCCGTGGTCTTCCTCGCCGTCTTCCTCGACCGGCTCACCGCAGCGCTCGGTGCCCCCAGCCAGTACCCGGGTTCGCTCGTCGCCCTGGTGCGCCGCCGTCGGCGCAAGCGCGCCGCGGCCGACGGCTGACCGGCGCCCCGGCCGCCCCGGCCGCTCCCGCCCTCCCGCCCTCCCGCCCTCCCGCCACAGCCACTCCCAACCGCACCACCGAAGGAGAGCAGCACCGATGAACGACCGACAGAATCTCCGCTCCCGCCCTCTCACCCGCCGCTCCGCCCTCGTCGGCGTCGCCGGGGCGCTCGGACTCGGCCTCGCTGCCTGCTCCGGCAATGCCACCACCGGCGGGGACTCAGGTGGCTCCGGCTCCGGGAGCGAGGGCAAGAGCATCACGCTCGGCTACGTCCCGTCGTGGACCGACGGCCTGAGCACCGCGTACCTGCTGGACAACCGGCTCTCGAAGATGGGCTACTCCGTCGAGCACCAGGAGATCGAGCAGCCGGCCGCGCTGTACGCGGCTCTCGCCAAGGGCGACATCGACATGTACCCCTCGGCATGGCCCGAGATCACCCACAAGAAGTACATGGACAAGTACGGGAAGGACATCGAGGACCTCGACACGTACTACGGGGACGCCGTGCTCACCATGGCGGTGCCGACGTACACGAAGATCGAGTCGATCTCCGATCTCAAGGGCAAGGCCGACATGTTCGACGGCAAGATCATCGGCATCGAACCCGGAGCCGGCCTCACCGGCGTCGTCAAGGACGGGGCGATGCCCGCCTACGGGCTCGACAAGGAGTACGAGCTCGTCACCTCCTCCACGCAGGCCATGCTGAGCGAGCTCAAGAAGGCCACCGAGGCGAAGAAGGACATCGTCGTCACCCTGTGGCGCCCCTTCTGGGCGAACTCCACCTTCCCCGTGAAGGACCTCAAGGACCCCGAGGGTGCGATGGGCAAGTCCGAGGGGCTGCACTTCCTGGCCCGCAAGGGCTTCGGCGACGACTTCGCGGACGCCGCGAAGTTCATCGGCGGGATCAAGCTCGACGACGAGCAGTACAACAGCCTCGAGGACCTCGTGGTCAACGAGTACGGCAAGGGCAAGGAGCCCGAGGCCATCGAGAAGTGGCTGAAGGACAACCCCGACCTGCTCCCCGAGGTCGAGAAGGCCTGAGGCGCCCGGCTACGGTCGCGGGCCCGTCGCCCCTCGTGCGGGGACGGCGGGCCCGCGTCCGTCGCGAGACCGGGCACGTCCTGTGTCGGATGACAAGCGGGGCGGACTGCCGTCGTGCCCCGGGTCTGCGCCACGACCGCGGTCATGTCAGAGTGGAGGACTCCGGCTCCCCGGCCGCACCGCCCACCCCTGCCGTCACGCCCCTACGACGAGGTGCCCACATGACTCCCGCCGCTGATCCCCACTTCCCCGCCCTCCATCGCGTCCATCCCACCGGATGGATCAACGACCCCAACGGGATCGTCCGCGTCGACGACCGCTGGCACGTCCACTTCCAGCACAACCCGGGCGCGCCGCGTCACGGGAACATCCGCTGGGGCCACATGTCCTCCTCCGACCTGGTGACCTGGCGCGTCGAGCCCGACAGCATCACTCCGCGTGCGGGGGAGGCCGACGCTGGCGGCTGCTGGAGCGGCGTCGCCCTGCGCGACGGCGCCCGCGGTGGCGCTCCCACCCTGGTCTACTCCGGGGTCGACGGCGTGCACGACGAGCTCGCCCGCGTGATGGTCGCCCGCACCAGCGAGGACATGACCGAGGTGCTCGAGGAGGGGCACGTGGTCGCGGGCGTCCCCGAGGGGCGGCGACTGCTGGGGGTGCGAGACCCCTTCGTGCTCGAGGCCTTCGGGCGCCGCTTCGCGATCCAGGGTGCCGGGGACCTCGGGGAGTCGGAGGACTCCGCGACCCCCGAGCTGCTCCTGTACTCCTGTGACGACCTCGAGCAGTGGGAGCTGCTGGGGACGCTGCTGACCGGGGATGATCCGATCGCTGCCGAGGTGGCTCCCGCGGAGATCTGGGAATGCCCGCAGCTGGTGCAGATCGGCGAGGACTGGGTGTTGCTGCTGTCGCTGTGGGACCGTCGTGGAGCGTCGAGCGCCCAGACCGATCACACGGTGTACCTGGTCGGCAGCCTCGAGCAGGACGAGCAGGACGAGCAGGG
The DNA here is from genome assembly GCF_003130585.1 of Brachybacterium endophyticum. Taxonomy (GTDB): domain Bacteria; phylum Actinomycetota; class Actinomycetes; order Actinomycetales; family Dermabacteraceae; genus Brachybacterium; species Brachybacterium endophyticum. Next base: position 551,538 of record NZ_QFKX01000002.1, read on the forward strand.
CCTGCCGCGCTTCGTCCCCCGCACCGGTGGCCCGATCGACTCCGGATCGGACCTCTACGCTCCGCAGGCGATCCAGGATCGCGAGAACGAGCGGGTCCTGATGTGGGGATGGTCCTGGGAGGGGGCGGAACGCACCCAGGAACAGACCGACGCGCAGGGATGGGCCGGCTGCCTCACCCTCCCGCGCGTCCTCGAGCTCGACCAGGACCGTCTGCTCGCGCGGGTGCCCGCCGAGGTCGACGCGCTGCGCGCCCGCGAGGAGCTCGTGATCGGCAACGCCGTCCAGGCGTCGGCGCCGATCCGACTCGAGGTCCGGGCCCCGCACGGGGCGCGGGTGGAGATCCTCTCGGCCGACGGCACCGTCCGGGAGATCGCCGCGCTCGATGGTGGCCTGCGGATCTTCGTCGACGGCAGCATCCTCGAGGCGATCGGGGACAGGGACCTCCCGCACACGCGTCGTCTCTACCCGGCCGACGGCGAGCAGCTGCGCATCAGCGGACAGGAGATGCAGGTCTGGAGCCTTCAAATCCCGGGCAGCTGAGGATCCGCCGACGGTAGCCTCGCGGACGTGAGGATCGAACTCGTGCTCGGCGCCGGCTCCGCGTTCGGGCTGGCGCACCTGGGGGTCCTGCGTGCTCTGGGCGAGCGGGGCCACGAGGTCGTGAGGCTGCACGGCTGCTCGATGGGCGCGCTGGTCGCCGGCGCCGTCGCGGCGGGCAGCGATCACCTGCTGGAGCAGCGGGTCGACCGCGCCCGGCTCCGAGACGCCCTGCGTCTGCTCGATCTGCGCGTCCGCGGGGCGGGCCTGGTGGGAGGTCGGAGGATCGAGCGGCTGCTCGAGGAGCTGTACGGCGAGCGCCGGATAGAGGAGCTCGACCTGCCCCTGCGCGTCGTCGCGACCGACGTCAGCACGTGGCTCCCCGTCGACCTCGACAGCGGGCTCCTGCGCGAGGCGGTGCGCGCCTCGATCGCCGTCCCCGCCCTGCTCCCGCCCATCGAACTCGCCGGCCGCATCCTGGCCGACGGCACCCTGGTCCAACCGCTTCCCGTCCCACCGGAGCCGGATCCCCGAGCTGATCGGGTCCTGGCCGTGAGCGTGCTCGGGCCACCGGCCGCGCAGCCCTGGAGGACCGGCGTCCCGCGGCGACGCACGGTCCACTACGTCATGGATTCCCTGAGCATCGCCCAGCACGGCATCGAGCAGGCCGTGCTCGCGGCGCATCCGGAGGTCTCGCTGATCCAGCTCCCGGCCGGTGACGGCGCCTCGGCGCTGTCCTTCCACCGGGCGGGGCGGATCGCGGCGCTGGGGCATCTGGCGGCCCGTGAGCAGCTGCCGGCCCTCGGCCTCTGAGTCGGGCCTCTCGGTCGGGGCCTCTGGGTCGGGGCGTCCTCGGTGGCGCCCACCATGACGGCTCCCGACGCACGGACGGCCCGGACACACGAGGTGTCCGGGCCGTCGGCCGTCGGGTCGGCGCTGGTGCCGGGGCTCCCGGTCAGCACCGGTGGCGAGGGAGTCTCACTCCGTCGGCGACCGCCGGGGTGCGGGAGCCGAGCTCGGAGTCCAGACGCAGGATGCCGGAGCCGTCGCCGCCCACGCGCTTCACGCGACCGATGATCTCGGAGACGGTCGACTCCTCCTCGATCTGCTCGTCGATGAACCACTGCAGCAGCGGGACGGAGTCGAGGTCGCCCTCCTTGTCCGCGGAGCGGTAGAGCTCGCGGATCGACTCGGAGACCTTCTCCTCGTGGGCCAGGGCGGCCTCGAAGATCGCCAGCACGGAGAGGCCAGGGGTGACCTCCGGGGCCTCGATGGTGCCGATCTGCGCGTGGTTGCCACGGTCGGAGACGTGGGCGATGAACTTGTTGGCGTGGACCAGCTCCTCCTCGGCCTGGGCCTGGAGCCATGCCGAGATGCCCGGCAGGTCCTGCTCATCGGCCTCGACGGCGAGCTGGCGGTAGGTGGAGAACGCGGCGAGCTCCAGAGTGATCTGCGCCTGGAACTTCTTCTCGAGATCAGTGCTCATCTTCATGACCATGAGAGTAGCGCCGGGATCCGGGCTTGTCAGCCATGAGAAGGCTGAGCTTCCCCGCTGTTCAGCGTGCCTTTCCCGCGCTGGTCAGTGGGCCATTCCGCGTCCGGATCCGCCCGCGTCGTTCCGGGTCATCGAGGCCTCGCGGTCGGGGCCCGTGTCCCGGGCCGATCGGGGTGCCGAGCATGCGCCGATCACGGCACGAGATCGGGGGAGCTGACTGTGATCGACGCATCCGTCGTCGGGGTGACGTCGAGGCCCCTCGGCCCGTCGTGTGCCGGGTGCGGGTGCGGGTGCGGGTGCGGGTGCCGGGTGAGGATGGGGGATGGGTCACCCTCGCGCGATTCCGCAGGACGTCTCGGGCCTAACAGGTCACCGTAGAGCTCGTGGAGGATCAACGAGCACACCGTGGCGCGCACGCGGCACACCGGACACGTGGCACACCAGGGATACGCGACACCCCGGTGGCGGACCGCCCCGGTGGCGCCCCCGCCCGGAGCCCACGGGGACTCGTCCTCCCGATCCTGGGGGTCTGCCTCGTCGTTCTCGTGACGGTGATCGTCGGCCGTCTGATCACTGCCGCGCCGGCGATCGAGGCACTCGACCTGGCGTGGATCCGCAGGGCCAACGGCGCACTCGGCCCGTTCACCTCCGAACTCGCCTCCGGCATCGACCTGGCGTGGGGGTCCGGTGCGGCTCCCGTCGCCGTGGCGGTGGTGATCGCCGCCGGGATCCTCGCCCGTCGCCTGCGCACCGCGCTCGGGGCGGCCGTCCTGATCGCCGTCCCATGGGGCGTCGTCCACCTGGAGAAGGTGATGGTCCAGCGGCCGCGTCCCGACCCGGGGGTGATCGTGCACGTACTGGTGCCCGATCCGCAGTCGTTCAGCTACCCCAGTGGCCACACGGCCTTCGTCACGGCCGTGTGCTGCGCGGTCGTCATCCTGCTCCGCGGCAGACGTCGCCGGCTCCTCGCCGTCGTGCTCGCCGTGGGCCTCGTGCTCTTGACGACCTGGTCGCGCGTAGCGCTCGGCGTGCACCACCCCACCGACGTGCTCGCCTCCGTCATGACGACGCCGGCGATCTCCCTGCTCGTGGCCCGGGCGCTAGCTGCGCTCGGTGTGCTCGCTCCGCCCACCCCGCGAGGGAGGGACGGCGCGCCCGTCGGGGAGATCAGCCGCGGTGCATCGGGCACGGGCGGGAGCGACGGGAACACCGACGCGGTCGACGACCCCGATGACACGGCCGACGGGCACAATGAGCGGTGAGCGCACGGGGCGCGAGGCGCGCAGCGGTGAGGGGAGAGCGGCCATGGGGGAGCGGACGAGCGAGCGGACATCGGCCGAGCGCGTGCCGGCATCCAGCGTGAGTCTCCGTCTGCTGCGCCTCGAGGACGCCTCGGCGCTCGCCGACCTCGAGGACCGCAACCGCAGCTACCTGCTCACCGGGGCACCGGCGCACGGGGACGACTGGGCCACGCGAGCCGGCCAGCGGGCCGCGATCGCCCAGCTGCTCGCGCAGTACGACGCCGGGACCTGCCTGCCGATGGCGATCCTGCTGGATGATCGCCTCTCCGAGCCCGGCCGGATCGTCGGCCGCATCACGCTGAACCAGATCCTGCGCGGCCCTGCCCAGTGGGCGAGCGTGGGTTACTGGATCGACGAGGGCGAGTCCGGGCGAGGAGTGGTCACCCACGCGCTGCGCCAGATCATCGACGTCGCCTTCCAGGGGCTCGGGCTGCACCGGCTGGAGGCGAGCGTCGTGGTGGGCAACGATCGCTCGGCGTCCGTGCTGCGCGCCTGTGGCTTCCAGGAATGCGGCTTCGCGCCGCGCATGCTGCGACTAGGGATCGCCGGGGACGGCTGGGCGGACTGCCGTCTCTTCCAGCTCGTGGACATGCGCGAGGAGGCCGACGACCCGCGAGGCGAGGTGCGTCCCGCAGACCCCGGGGCTCCGGACCCGGCAGGTGTGCAGATCCGTGCCGAGGTGCCGGCGTTCGAGGAGACGCTCGCGCTCTACGACGCGGTGGGCTGGGACGCGTACACCGAGGACCCGCAGACCCTGGGCCGTGCGCTCGCGGGCAGCACCCGCGTCGTCACCGCCCGGCAGGGCGAGCGCCTGCTCGGGATCGCCCGCGTCCTCAGCGACGGGGCGAGCATCGCCTACCTCCAGGACGTGCTGGTCGACCCTGGATCCCGCCACCGCGGGATCGGAGCCGATCTGGTGCGGGCGGCCCTCGCCCCGTTCGCCCATCTGCGCCAGCAGGTCCTGCTCACCGACGCCGACGCCTCCCAGCGGGCCTTCTACGAATCGCTCGGCCTGCGTGAGGCCCACGATCACGACCCGCCGCTGCGGGCCTTCGTGCACCTGCGCCGCTGAGCAAGCGTGGGCCGATGGCAGGACCGGCACTAGGATCGACGTCGTGAGCAGGATCGATCCCGAGCCGTCGTCGGGTGGTCGTCCCGACGCCTCTGGCAGCGCCCAGGGGGAGGGCACCACCGCCGCCGACGCCGACGCGCGCCTGGGCGGCGAGGACCCGCTCATGTTCGACCTGGCCGACGGCATCGTCGGCATCGCGCGGCTGATCCAGGTCTCCGACATCGAGGACACCAGCGTGGCACCGCTGAACGGCACCGAGATCATCGTGCTGCGCTGGGTGCATCGCCATCCGGGCACCACCTCGGGCCAGACCGCCCGTGCGACCGGCCTGCACCGCAGCAACATGAGCACCGCCCTGCGCGGGCTGGTCACCAAGGGCCTGGTGGAGCGCGAGAGCGATCCCGAGGACTCCCGCCGGGTCCACCTGCGGCTGACCGCCAAGGCCGAGGAGCACGGGCGGATCATCCGTCTGCACTGGGCGCGGGTGCTGCGGGAGCGGATCCCCGATCTCGACGCCGAGGACCGCGCTGCCCTCGAGCGCACCATCGGGCTGCTCACCGCCTGGGAGGAAGGGCCCGGGCCGCGCTGAACGAGCCCGCGATCCTCAGCGCTCTCCGAGCGGCAGCAACCGGGGCAGCTCGGCGAGCCAGGGCTCGAGGTCCCAGCCCTGCTCGGCCACCCAGTCGTCGTCGAAGTAGGTCCGGGTGTAGCGCTCGCCGCTGTCGCACAGGAGCGTCACCACGCTGCCGTGCTCGCCGCGCTCGCGCATCTCGTCGACCAGGCGGGCCACGGCCACCATGTTCGTGCCCGTCGAAGCACCGACGCGCCGCCCCAGTCGGTCCGAGACGAAGCGGGCGGCCGCGACGGAGGCCGCGTCCGGGATGCGCAGCATCCGGTCCACGACCCCCGGCACGAAGCTCGGCTCCACCCGGGGCCGTCCGATCCCCTCGATCCTCGAGCCGCGCTCGCAGGGGCCGTCCGGATCACCGCTGCGCCAGCCCTCGAAGAAGGCCGAGCCTTCGACGTCGGCGACCGCGAGGGACGTGGGCAGGCGGTGATAGCGCACGTACCGGCCCAGGGTCGCGCTGGTCCCGCCGGTCCCCGCTCCGACCACGAGCCAGCGCGGCACCGGGTGCGGCTCCTCGGTCAGCTGCTCGAAGATCGAGCGCGCGATCGAGTTGTGGCCCCGCCAGTCGGTGGCCCGCTCGGCGAAGGTGAACTGGTCCATGAACAGGCCCCCGCACTCCTCGGCGAGGGCGCGGGAGGCGGCGGCCATCTCCTCGGGCCGCTCGACCATGTGGCAGCGGCCGCCCTCGGCCTCGATCAGCGCGATCTTGCGCGTGCTCGTGGAGCGGGGCATCACCGCCACGAACGGCACGTCGAGCATCCGGGCCACGTGCGCCTCGCTCACCGCGGTCGATCCCGAGGAAGCCTCGATGACCGGCATCCCCGGCCTCAGCCAGCCATTGACCAGGGCGTACATGAACAGTGAGCGGGCCAGACGGTGCTTGAGGCTGCCGGTGGGGTGGGTGGTCTCGTCCTTGAGGTAGAGGTCGATGCCCCAGTCCCGCGGCAGATCGGGCTTGAGCAGGTGGGTGTCGGCGCTGCGGCGGTCGTCGGCCTCCAGGCGCCGCACCCTCTCGGCGACCCAGTCCCGCAGCTCCGGGTCCGAACGGTCGAGGTCCTCGAGGGACTTCAGCATCGTGTTCACCTGTTCTCCTGGTCCTCGTTCGCGTCGGTGCGCGGGCGGCGGGCGGAGCGTGAAATGGCCCGCATCCATGGCGCGACCGTGTCGAGTATGCCCGTTCACCGCACCCTCCGCGAGCGCAGCCGCCCCGCGTAGTCTGCCGGGGTGACCCACTACGACATCGCCCTCATCGGCTCCGGATCCGGCAACTCCTTCCCCGGCCCCGAGTTCGCGGACCGCTCGATCGTCTACATCGACCGGGGCGTCGGCCCCGACCGCGTGTTCGGCGGCACCTGCCTGAACGTGGGGTGCATCCCCACCAAGATGTTCGTGCACACCGCGGAGGTCGCGGGGACCCCGGCCGAGGCCGGGCGCTTCGGCGTGAGCGAGACCCTGGACGACGTCGACTGGCCGGCGATCCGCGACCGCATCTTCGGGCGCATCGACGGCATCGTCGCCGGCGGCGAGGAGTACCGCCGCGACCACGAGGACAACGCCAACCTGACCCTGCTGCGAGGCACCGCCCGCTTCACGGGCCCGCGCGCGCTGAGCGTGGACCTGCGCGACGGCGGCACCGAGGAGATCACGGCCGACACCGTCGTGCTCGGCGCGGGCTCCCGACCGATCATCCCGGGCATCGAGGGACTCGCCGAGTCCCACCCGCACACCTCCGACTCGATCATGCGGATCGACGCCCTGCCCTCCTCGCTGGTGATTCTCGGCTCCGGCGTGATCGCCCTGGAGATGGCGCACATCTTCTCCGGGCTGGGGGTTGCTGTCAGCGTCGTCGCCCGCTCCGGCCGGCTGCTGCGAGCGGCCGACGCCGACGTCTCCGAGCGGATCACCGAGGTCGCGCGCGAGCAGTGGGACGTGCACACGGACGTCACCACCACGTCCGTGCACCGCACGGAGGACGGCGGCGTGATCCTGCGCGGGCGCCGCACGGACTCGCCGACCGGCGACGCCGCCGGTTCGGCTGGCGCGGACGTCGAGATCCATGCAGACGAGATCCTGGTCGCGACCGGACGCCGACCGAATACCGACCTGCTGGACGTGCAGGCGGGAGGGATCGCCGAGGCCGAGGACGGCTGCGTGAGGGTCGATGCCCACCAGCGGGCACTGGGGAAGGACGGCCAGGCGGTCGAGGGCGTCTGGGCCTTCGGCGACCTCTCGAGCCCCGCGCAGCTCAAGCACGTGGCGAACCACGAGCAGCGCATCGTGCGCCACAACGTCCTGCACCCGGAGGACCTCGAGCGCTCGGACACGATGCCGGTGCCCGCGGGCGTGTTCACCCACCCGCAGATCGCGATGGTCGGTCTCACCGAGGACGAGGCCCGCCGCGAGGGCCACGACGTGCGCGTGGCCGTCCAGGACTACTCCTCGATCGCCTACGGCTGGGCCCTCGAGGACACCACGGGCTTCGCGAAGGTCATCGTCGATGCCGGCAGCGGACGGATCCTGGGCGCCCACATCATCGGGCCCGAGTCCACGATCCTCATCCAGCTGCTGATCCAGGCGATGAGCACGGGGCAGACCGCGCACGACATCGCGCGCACCCAGTACTGGATCCACCCCGCGATGCCCGAGCTCATCGAGAACGCGCTGCTCCAGCTGGACGACTGAGGGCCGGGCGAGCGGCCCCGGCGACGGGCCGCTCGGCCCCGGCGCGGGGCCGAGCGGCCCCACATCGACGGGTCAGTCGCCGGCCTCGGCGTCGGGATCCTGGGTGCCGGGCATGCACGCCGCGAGCGGATCGGCCTCGGCCTGCTCCTTGGCCTCCTTCGCGGCCTTGTCCTCGTCCGACTTGGTCGAGGAGTCGCTCGCGGAGGGCTCGTCGGAGGGCTCCTCGGTCTTCTCGTCCTTGGTGCTCTCGGCGCTCTCGGACGCCTTGTTCTTCTTCTTGGCGTCGTCGGTGCCCGCCACGGAGGTCGACTCGGTGGTCTTCATCGAGTCGTCGATCGACTCCTGCACCCAGGTCTTGAGGTACTTCCAGTCCGGGTGGCCGTCCACGAAGTAGCTCTTGCGCTGGCGGTCGGGGAGGTCCACGCCGGGCTGGATCGGGTACGAGGCGAAGCCCGCATCCTTGACCTTCCAGCCCAGGTCGACGAACGCATCGAGGTCGTCCGAGGGGATGTCGGTCTCGATGTTCGAGCCGGCCACGCCCACCAGGTCGGTGAAGTTCAGGGCGAGCTTCGTGGGGTTCGTCTGCTCCGAGACCACACGGACCATCCGCTGCTGGCGGCAGATGCGGTTGAAGTCCGTCGAGCCCTCACGGGAGCGGGCGTACCAGAGCGCCTTGTCGCCGTCGAGGTTCTGCTGACCCGGCTCGATGTAGCCGCTGATCGGGTACTTCCCACCGGTGGCCTGGTTGGTGCCGCCGCCGATCGGGATCTTCCTCTCGACGTTGATGTCCACGCCGCCCATCGTGTCGACGAGATCCGAGAAGCCCTGCAGGTTGACCATCGAGTAGTAGTCGATGCCCAGACCGGTGGCCTCCTCGACCGCCCACTCGGTGGCGGTCAGACCGGGGTTCTGGGTGTCCTCGGGGAAGAGGTCCTTGTTCTCATCGGCCCAGGACCACACCGCGTTGATGAGGTTCTGGCCCTTCCCGTAGTAGTCGAACCCGCGCGGGAACTCCTTCTGCGCGACGGTGCCCTTGGGGAAGCGGGGCTTCTCGAGGTTGCGGGGCAGGGAGAACAGGGCGGTGCGTCCCGTCTTCGTGTCGATCGAGGCGACCATGATGGTATCCGGTCGGGTGCCCTCGCGATCGCTGCCGGCGTCCTGGCCCAGGAGCAGGATGTTCACGCGCTCCTTGCCCTTCCAGGCGTCCTTGCCGGAGCCGAGGTTCCCGCCCTTGCCGCCGGAGGAGCGGAACACGTTCTCGTTGCCCAGCAGGCCCTGCGCGGCGAAGACGTACTGCTCCGCGCGTCCCAGGGGCAGCGCGATGCCGATCACCATCACCACGGCGATCAGCAGCGAGATGATCCGGCGACGCCCCTGCAGCCGCTCCTTGGTGTTGTGCGCGAGGTTCGAGGCCACGACCTGGAGGATCCAGATCAGCCCGATGACGGCGATCGCGACCATCATCGCGATCAGGACCTTCCTGCTGCTGACGAACTTCAGGGTGGTCAGCAGGGGATCACCGGCGGCGAACCAGATGGCGAGGGCGGCCAGCGCGATCACGAGTACCCCGAGGATCACCCAGCCCACGCGCTTGAGCTTGGTCGAGAGCAGCCCGGTCCCCGGGATGAACGTGGTCAGCACGGTCCATCCCGCGGCGCGGGGCAGGGAGCCCTCGCCTCCACGCCCGGAGGGGGCGCTGTCGTCACGGCCCGGACCCGCCGGACCGCCCGACCGCGGGCCGCGGGGGCCCGAGCCGCTGCCACCGGAGCCGCTGCCACCGGAGGCCACCCCACCGGAACCTGTCGCGGCGGAGCCGTCCGCGGCCGAGCCCGAACCCGCGGGGCCACCGGACCGCGACCCGTCGGAGCCCGACCCGGCGGAGGCCAGTGCTGCGCCGCCCGCTGCCGCGGCACCGGTCGCCGCAGCGGCGGTGCCGGCGCGACGTTCTGCGCCGGAGCGGTCCCGGGACGGGGAGCCCGGCGAGGCGGGGCGGTCGGAGTCGTCGGCGCCCGGGGCGGACGTGTGGTCCGCGTCGCTCGTGCCGGTCTCGGTGGTGTCGGGCTGCTCGGGCTCCTGGTCGCGCGGCCCCAGGGCCGTCACCGTCGAGGACGACCCCAGGCGCACCCCGGTGCGGGGCTCGTCCATCGGGGGCAGGACAGTGGTCGGCGGCTCCTCGGAGTCGTCCGTGGCCGAGGGGTCGGGCGACGATGCCGTCGAAGCGGCCGACGGCCGGGACGGGTCCGCTGCCGGACCCGGGCGCGGCACGACCCTGCTGTCCGCCGCGGACCAGGCGTCCATCTCGTCGTCGGTCGCTCGACGGCCGCGGCGGGCGCGCGACGGACGGGACGCGGTGGCGCCGCCGTCCTCGGCCTGCCAGGCGGCGCGGATCTCGGCCTGCTCGTCCCTGGGCTGGCCCGCGCGTCGACCCCGACGCCTGGTCGGCGCGTCGTCGGCCGAGGCAGCGGTGGAGGCGGGATCGGCGCCCTGCTGAGACTGCGCCGCGCTCGGGGCATCCTCCCGCGCGGCGGTCTCGCGGGTGGGGGTCTCGCGGACGGGGCTCTCGGCGGCGGCGCTCTCGACGCTCGAGGCGCGCGGGGTGACGTCCCGGCGGGCGCCGACCCAGCGCCGTGCAGCGCTGGCGTCGTACCCGGCGGCACGGTCTTCGTCGCGGTCCGCGCGCACCGAGGGCATGGTGCCGCTGTCGGTCTGCTCGTCTGCGTGTCGACCCCGATACGGGCGACGCGAACGGCGACCAGGTGTCTGGTCCGTCATGCGGGTCATCCTACGGATGTCCGCTGATCGCGTCAGCGCGGCGCGAGGCGGGGCGTGTGAAGGGGATCGGGACGCCGCTCGCGTGCCTGAGCGCCCTCACGAGCAAACGTCGCAGAACAGGACGAATGCAGACACCTCGCCGCAGCCGCGCCGCGGCACGACCGTCGGGCGCCCGCGCGTGGCGGTTGTCACGCCCTGCGCGTTCACGGACGCCTCTCGCGCGCGTGCAGAGGGTCCGTACCCTGGTGCCATGCGCCTGATCCACACACCGCAGACCGACCTCACGTACGACGACTGCTTCTTCCTGCCCGCTCGCTCCGCGATCGGCTCGAGGTTCGAGGTGGATCTGGCGTCCGACGACGACACCGGGGTGACGATCCCGCTCGTCGCCGCGAACATGACGGCGGTCTCGGGGCGCCGGATGGCCGAGACGATGGCCCGGCGCGGGGGTCTGGCCGTGCTGCCCCAGGACCTGCCCGCCGAGCGGGTCGAGGACATCGTGCGCAGCGTGAAGGCGCGCGATCCGCTCGTCGACCATGCGCTGACCCTCGAGGCGAGCGGCACCATCGGCCAGGCGCGTGCACTCATGCCCAAGCGCTCCCACGGCGTCGTGGTCGTCATCGACCACGAGGACCGGCCCCTCGGTGTCGTCTCGGCCGAGGAGCTCGCCGGCCGGGACGCCTTCACCGAGGTCGGGGAGGTGCTGAGCACCGACGTGCTGCGTCTGTCCGCCTCGGAGGTCACCGGCGATCCCGCTGCGCTCCACGCGCGCATCGCCGCGACCCACCACGAGGCCGCCCTGGTGCTGGAGCAGGACGGGGCGCTGCGCGGCGTCCTCACCGCCCGCGGCGTGCTGCGCTCGACGATCTACGACCCGGCGCTCGACGACGAGGGGCGCCTGCGGGTGGCGGTCGCGATCGGCATCAACGCCGACGTCGCCGCGCGTGCACGCGCCCTCGTGGACGCCGGGGCCGACGTTCTCGTGCTCGACACCGCCCACGGCCACCAGGACAAGATGCTCGAGGCCCTGCGCACCGCCCGCCAGGAGATCGGCGAGCGGGGGAGCACCCCTGTCCGCCTGGTCGCCGGCAACGTCGTGACGGCCGAGGCGACCCGCGACCTCGTCGAGGCAGGTGCCGACATCGTCAAGGTCGGCGTCGGGCCCGGCGCGATGTGCACCACCCGGATGATGACCGGGGTGGGGCGCCCCCAGTTCTCGGCCGTCCTCGAGTGCGCCGAGGCCGCGCGCGCCCTGGACGCCCGGATCTGGGCCGACGGCGGCGTGCGCCACCCCCGCGACGTGGCTCTCGCCCTGGCCGCCGGCGCCTCGGCCGTGATGATCGGCTCCTGGTTCGCGGGCACCTACGAGTCCCCCGGTGACCTGCACGTGGACGAGCGCGGACGCGCCTACAAGGAGAGCTTCGGCATGGCCTCCAAGCGTGCCGTCTCCTCCCGCACCGCCGCCGAGGACGCCTTCGCCCGCGCCCGCAAGGCCCTCTTCGAGGAGGGCATCTCCTCCTCGCGCATGTACCTGGCCGACGGGGCCGGCAGCGTCGAGGACCTCCTCGACGAGATCACCGCCGGCGTGCGCTCCTCGTGCACCTACGCAGGAGCGGTGGACCTCGCCGCGTTCCGCGAGCGCGCGGTGGTGGGGCTGCAGAGCGCGAGCGGGTACGCCGAGGGCAAGCCGCTCGCGCAGTCCTGGGCCTGATCACCGCGGATACCCGTTAGGGTCGAACCATGACGACTCTCGTGATCGGTGGTGCCGGGTACATCGGGTCGCACGTGGTGCGACTCCTGCTGGAGAGGGGCGAGCAGGTCGTCGTGGTCGACGACCTCTCCACGGGCTATCGCGCCCGCACGGAGGGCGCGGACCTCGTCGAGCTCGACGTCACCTCCCCGGAGGCCGTGGACCGGCTCGCCTTCCACCTCACCAGCTCCGGTGCGGACTCGGTGATCCACTTCGCCGCGCACAAGCAGGTGGGCGAATCCGTCGAGAACCCGGAGATGTACTGGCACGACAACGTCGGCGGGCTCGCCAACGTGCTCGCCGCCTGTGCGAAGGCCAAGGTGCGCGACGTCGTGTTCTCCTCGTCCGCGGCCGTGTACGGGATGCCCGACGTCCCCGAGGTCACGGAGGATCTCGCCCCGCAGCCGATCAACCCCTACGGCGCGAGCAAGTACGTGGGGGAGTGGATGCTCGCCGACGCCGAGCGTGCGCACGACATGCGCACCGTCGCGCTGCGCTACTTCAACGTCGCGGGCGCCGGCTGGCCCGAGCTCGCGGACACGCAGGTGATGAACCTGGTGCCGATCATCCTGGACGCCCTCGAGCGCGGCGACGTGCCGACGGTGTTCGGGGAGGACTACGACACCCCCGACGGCACCTGCATCCGCGACTACGTGCACGTGCTCGACCTGGCCGAGGCCCACATCGCGGCGCTCGAGTACCTGCGGGGCGGCGACCGTCCTCACCGCGTGTTCAACGTGGGCACCGGCACCGGTTCGAGCGTGCTCGAGGTGATCGACGCGATCGCGAAGGTGAAGGGGATCGAGATCGAACCGCGCATCGGCGAGCGGCGTGCGGGAGATCCGGCCCGTCTGATCTGTTCGACCGACCGCATCCGCGAGACCCTCAGCTGGAAGAGCGAGAAGTCGCTCGAGGACATCGTCCGCTCCGCCGTCGAGGCCCGCGAGGCTGCTGCGCAGGACTGACGGCCCGGGACCGGCAGCCCAGCACCGACACTCCAGCACCGACAGCCCAGGACGCAGAGGGGCCCGCGCATCGCCACGATGCGCGGGCCCCTCTGCGGCGAGAGCGTGGCGCAGGTTCGAGAGGCAGTCGTCCCCTCCCGTGCGCCCCGCCGTCTCACGTCAGATAGCGGTAGATCGGGTCCTCGGGATCGATGCGCTCGATCTGCATGTTGGAGGCTGCCATCCGGGACAGCAGCGGCTCGAAGTTCTCCCTCGCCCCCAGCTCGATGCCCACGAGCGCGGGGCCCTCCTCGCGGTTGTTGCGCTTGATGTAGTCGAACAGGACGATGTCGTCGTCCTGGCCCAGCACCTGGTCCAGGAACCGGCGCAGGGCCCCGGGCTCCTGCGCGAACGTCACCAGGAAGTAGTGCTTGAGGCCCTCGTGCACGAGGGAGCGCTCGACCACCTCGTTGTACCGGGAGACGTCGTTGTTGCCGCCCGAGACGATCACCAGGATGCCGCCGCGGTCCTCCGTGTCACCCCCGGTCGAGCCGTCGTTCCCGACGAGCCCCGAGGCGACGGCGGAGGCGGCGAGGGCGCCGGCCGGCTCGGCGATGATCCCGTCGGTCTGGTAGAGCGCGAGCATCTCGGAGCACACCGCGCCCTCGTCGACCGCGAGCAGGTCCGGCTGGATCGCCTGGGCGGCGCGCAGGGTCGACGCGCCGACGCGGCGCACCGCCGCGCCGTCGACGAAGCGGTCCATCTCGTGCAGGGTGACGGGGCTGCCGTGACGCATCGCGGCGGCCATGGAGACCGCGCCCGCGGGCTCGACACCCACCACGCGGATCGAGGGCTCGCGCTCACGCAGCCAGGTGCCGCAACCACCCAGCAGTCCGCCGCCGCCGACGGGCAGGACCACTGTGTCGACGTCCTGGCCGTGGGTCTCGCGGATGTCGGTGACGGCCTCGAGGGCGACGGTCCCCTGTCCGGACATGGTCTGCGGGTCGTCGAAGGGCGGCACGATGGTCGCCCCGGTGCGGCGGGCGTCGTCGGCCGCCGCCTCGGAGGCGTCGTCGAAGGTGTCACCGATCAGGATCAGCTCGACACGGTCGCCGCCCAGTGTGGTGATGCGGTCGCGCTTCTGGCGTGGGGTGGTCCCGGGCACGTAGATCCGGCCGTCGATGCCCAGCACGTTGCAGGAGTAGGCCACGCCCTGCGCGTGGTTGCCGGCGCTCGCGGCGACCACGCCGACCGAGCGGAAGTCCTCGTCCAGGGCGTCCATGAACAGGTAGGCGCCGCGCAGCTTGTAGGAGCGCACCACCTGCAGGTCCTCGCGCTTCAGCCACACCGGGACCCCGGCGATCGCGCTCAGGCGATCGCTGAGGTGGACCGGGGTGCGTCGCACGATGCCCTCCAGACGTGAGGCGGCCGCCTCGACGTCGTCGGCGGTGAGCAGGGGGAGTGGCGACTCGGACGCGGACATAGGAACTCCGGGATGTTCGGGTGGACGAGCGCGCACCGCCGCGAGGTGTGATGGTGTCCGCGGCGGGCGGAGGCTGTGGCTTGCCCTGCGACAGTACGCAGATCGGACCCCGCGTGCACACCGGGTCGAGGGACGGACCCCTCGCCGCCTCAGCGGGTCGCGCCGCTCCCTGGTCGATGCAGGGGCCGGGAGCCGGGGCGACGCGGGGAGGAACGCGTCGGATGGGGCCTGGCCAGCAGCCGCTCGACGTCGTCGAAGACCAGCTGGGGGTTCGTGTCCAGCAGCAGCGGCATGCCGGAGATCACGGGGATCCGCAGGCTCTGCGGGATCTCCACGGTGGCGATGATGAGGTCGGCGTGGAAGTCCTGCGAGAGCATGTCCATCACGGTGGTGGGGAGGACATGGGCCTGGATCTGGCGTCGGTCGAGATGATCGTGCATCTGACGCGCGAGCTGCGCGGAGGCCGTCACGCCGGAACCGCTGACGACGGCGATGGTGCGCACGGTCCCTCCTTCCCGCCCCCGCGGGGCGATGCGCCGACTCCTCTCCGTGGGGCTCACGGAGTCAGGACGAGGTGCACCGTTCGGCAGGGCGGTGTGGCGCACGTCACCATCGTGGCACGGGAGGGGCGCTGAGGCCAGGGGTGCTGCGCGGATCCGTCCCGTCGGCGTCCGTGGACGGCTCGACGGAGCGGCTCCGAGCAGACGACGACCCCGGACGACAGGGTCGTCCGGGGTCGATCGGTGCGCTCCGGGTCCGCGAGGTCTGCGACCTGCGGGACCGGGGCGGGTGTCAGGAGGCGAGGACCTCGTCGAGGATCGACTCGGCCTTGATCTCGTCGGTCTTCTCCGCGAGCGCGAGCTCGGAGACGAGGATCTGTCGCGCCTTGGCGAGCATCCGCTTCTCCCCGGCCGAGAGGCCGCGGTCCTGATCGCGACGCCAGAGGTCACGGACGACCTCCGCGACCTTCTTGACGTCACCCGAGGCGAGCTTCTCGACGTTCGCCTTGTAGCGGCGCGACCAGTTGGTCGGCTCCTCCGTGTACGGCTGACGGAGGACGTCGAAGACCTCCTCCAGGCCCTCCTTGTCCACCACGTCGCGGACACCGACCAGGTCGACGTTGTCGGCCGGTACCTCGATGGTGAGATCTCCCTGTGCCACCTTGAGCTTGAGGTAGGTGCGATCCTCGCCCTTGATGGTGCGGCTCTTGACCTCCTCGATCAGCGCTGCTCCATGGTGCGGGTAGACGACTGTCTCGCCGACGGCAAAGTTCATGTGTTGGGCCCCTTTCCTGGCTTCCAGTCTACCACGAGGACGTCTGATAAAATGCGCCCCTTTTGATATCGGCGCTGGTCACGAGGGTGAGGGAGCGGCGCCCTCGGCAGTTCGGCAGGGACTCGGCGCCGCGCCGGGCATGCGAGGGATCACGCGGCCCGCGCCGCCGCTGTGACCGGGCGAACGGCGTCCGTGCGCTAGTCTGGACAGGTACGACGTCGCGTCAGATCCCGGCGTCCCCGATCCCTTTTCCCGCCCGGGTCGCCCCTCCGGACGGACATGAACAGGAGTCCTCGTGAAGTCCGTGCGTCGTCCTCGACTCGCCCTCACCGTCGCCGCGCTCGCGCTGTCCCTCGGCGCGACCGGCTGCAGCTACATGAACCCGGTGCAGACGCACGACTTCTACCAGGCGGCCGACGGCACCAACGTCAGCCTCGTCGACGCCGAGAAGAACTTCACCGTCGGTGTGCGCAACGCGATCGTCATCGTGGACGACTCCCAGCGCGGCGAGCTGCTGGGGTCCGTCGTCAACTACACCGACAAGCCGGTGACCGTGAAGATCCAGGGCGATTACGAGGGCACCACGGTCTTCTCCGACAGCGTCGAGGTGCCCGCTCACGAGACCGTCCAGGTCGAGCCCAAGTCGCTGCAGAAGAACAAGGACCCGCAGGAGTCGAACCCGATCCGGATCGGCGCCGACGACTTCCCGGTCGATCCCGGCAAGACCATGAAGCTGACGATGTCGGCCGACGGGAAGAAGCGCACCGAGACGCTCCCGGTCACCGACAGCAGCCTGTCGTACTACAAGTCCGGCGGGTCCGAGGGCGGCTCCGGCAGCGGCTCCTCCGATGGCGGCGGCTCCGGCAGCAACGCGTCGGACGGCGGCGGGGGCTCCGGCCACGGCGAGGGCTGAGAGCCACCACGAGGGTCGACGCCGCGCCGTCGTCTAGGGGCGACGCCGCGCACGCGGGCCTGCGTCGGGTCGAGGACCGCCGTGCCGGCCGCCGAGCGGGCCCGTGCCCACCGGCGGCCGATGAGGCACGGTAGCGCTCAGCGCTCCAGCGTCTCGAACTTGTAGCCCAGTCCGCGCACCGTCACCAGGTGCACCGGGTTCTTGGGGTCGCTCTCGATCTTCGCCCGCAGGCGCTTGACGTGCACGTCCAGGGTCTTGGTGTCGCCCACGTAGTTCGCTCCCCACACCCGGTCGATGAGCTGACCGCGCGTGAGCACACGGTCGACGTTGCGCAGCAGCAGCTCGAGCAGCTCGAACTCCTTGAGGGGGAGGGAGACCTCCTCCCCGCGCACGGTGACCACATGGCGCTCGACGTCCATCTCGATGCCGCCCGCCCGCAGGGTCGCCTCGGTCTCGTCCTCGGCGCTGTCCTGCCCGCGCCGGAGCACCGCCTTGATGCGGGCCAGCAGCTCACGGGAGGAGTAGGGCTTGGTGACGTAGTCGTCGGCCCCCAGCTCGAGCCCCAGGACCTTGTCGAACTCGTCGTCCTTCGCCGTCAGCATGATGACCGGCACGCTCGAGGTGCGGCGGATCTCGCGGCACACCTCGGTGCCGCCGATGCCCGGCAGCATCAGGTCCAGCAGCACCAGCTCGGCTCCATGGGTGGAGAAGATCCGCAGTGCCTCGGTGCCGGTGGCTGCGACGGCGACCTCGTATCCCTCCTTGCGCAGGGAGTACGCGAGGGGGTCGGAGAACGACTCCTCGTCCTCGACGATCAGGATCCGGGTCATCGGCGTCCTCTCTCTCGTGCGGCAGCGCCGCCTCGGCAGTGACGATACGGGACCGGTGCTCCGGTCGCCGTCGGGGTGGGATGAAGACGTGGGGCCGGGGAGACCCCGGCAGGCGCGGACGCGGGCGCCGACGCAGGCGTGAGACCGGGCGCGGGAGTGCCGGGACGGGGCGAGCGCGAGAGGTGTCGGGCGGCGGTCTGCGAGCTCACGAGGCATCCCCCTCCGACCTGTTCGCGGTGCCGACCGTGGTCGCATCGGTGCGACCCATCTCGGGGATGCGGAGCACGAACGTGGATCCCTGACCCTCCATCGACCAGGCCGTCACCTCCCCGCCGTGGTCCGTCGCGATGTGCTTGACGATCGCGAGACCGAGGCCCGTGCCCCCGGTGGCGCGTGACCGCGCGCGATCCACGCGGAAGAAGCGCTCGAAGACCCGCTCGAGGTCCTCCTTGGAGATCCCGATGCCCTGATCCTTGACGACGATCTCGACCATGCCGGCGTCCCGCCGCGCCGAGACGCCGACCTGCGTGCCCGAGGGCGAATAGGCGATCGCGTTGGAGATCAGGTTCGACAGGGCCGTGGTGAGCATCGTCGTGGAGCCGTAGACCTGCAGGCCCGAGGGAGCCCCGCCCGCCAGGACGATGTCCGAGCCCAGGGCGAGGTTGCGGTTGGCGCTCATCGCCTCCTCGACGACGTCGTCCACGTCGACGGCGCTCGCGTCCGGCAGCGCGGAGGCCCCCTGGACGCGCGAGAGCTCGATGATCTCCTGGACCAGGTGCGACAGACGCTGGGACTCGGACTGCATGCGCTGGGCGAAGCGGCGCACCGCCTCGGGATCCTCGGCCGCGTCCTCCATCGTCTCGGCGAGCAGGTTGATCGCGCCGACGGGGGTCTTCAGCTCGTGGGAGACGTTGGCGACGAAGTCGCGTCGGGTCTCCTCGACCCGCACCGCGCGGGTCCGGTCCTCGGCCAGCAGCAGGACGCCGCGTGACCCCAGGGTCCCCAGACGCACGTCGATCACCGACTCGGAGTCCTCCGGGCCCTGGCGTCGGATCGTCAGCCGTTCGTCGCGGTAGCCGCCGTTGCGGGCGACGTCGGCCGCCAGCTCGATCAGCTCCTGGTTGGCCAGGCGCGGGTAGTCACCGCTGCTGGCGCGCACGATCCCGTAGGAATAGGCGAGCGGGGAGACCCGCAGGACGTCGCCGCCGGCGTCGAGGACCACGTACGCGGTCGAGAGGATCGTGAGCACCTCCGCCGCGGGCTCCGGGACCGTCGACGTGACGGTGGTCGGCGCAGGGGCTCCCCGGTTCTGACGCACCAGGGAGAGAGTCGCCGCGCAGCCGATCACGAGACCGATGGCCCCGGCGAGCACGAGGAGGACTGACACAGGCACGCCCCCTATCGTAGGTCCAGGTGAACGGCATTCCTGCAGCTGGACGTCCTCCGGTGCGTCGAGGTCCGCAGGAGTTCACCGGGCGGTGCCCTCGCGTTCACCTGTGATTGCGAGGATCAGGCGCCGGCGCCGCACAGGCGGCCCCCGGTGGGACCAGCCCGCCGGGACGCGATGAAGGGAACGAGGGGCACATGCGCGAGGCGTATCGCAGCGATCTGCGACACCTGGTCGAGGACCTGGTGGCGATGCTGGACCGCGTCCACGAAGGGCTGGGTGGCGCCTCCACCGCTCTGCTGGACGGCGACCTGGCGCTCGCCGAGCGCGTGATCGCTGCCGACTCCCACATCGACGAGGACCAGGCGCAGCTGGACGAGACCATGATCCAGCTGCTGGCCCGGCAGGGGCCCGTGGCGGGGGATCTGCGCCTGCTGGTGGCGGGCCTACGGATGAGTTCGACCATCGAGCGGATGGGCGACCTCGCCGCGCACATCGCGATCGTCGCCCGGCGCAGCCACCCGCAGCTGGCCGTCCCGGAGCGCCATCGTGAGGACTTCCAGCGTCTGGGGGAGCTGGCACTGGGAGCGGTTGGCTCCAGCGCCCGGGTGATCAGCGGGAACGACCTCGCCCTCGCGGCGCAGGTCGAAAAGGACGACGACGAGATCGACGCCCTGCAGAGCGACATCTACCGCGCGGTCACCCGTCACGACGACTACACCAGCGCCGAGGTCATGAACCTGACGCTGCTGGGCCGCTACTACGAGCGCATCGGCGACCACGCGGTCTCGCTCGTGCGTCGCGTCGGCTTCCTCGTCACCGGCGACACGCTGGACTCCCACGGCGGGCGCGAGGATCCCGAGGAGTTCTGAAGGGCGAGCTCCGAGTCCTGAATTCTCTGAGCCCTGAACGCTGAGCCGTGAGCCGTGAGCCGTGAGCCGTGAGCCGTGAGCCCCGAGGGCTGGAGCGCACGGTGACGTGCCACGGCTCCCGCTCACCGCTCGCACGAGGGCCCCGGACCGATCGGTCCGGGGCCCTCGTGCGAGCGGTGAGCGCTCAGCCGCGGTTGGGGCGCGGGCGGCGCTCGGTGATCTTCCGGGCGCCCACCTCCGTACCGTTGCGCGCGGCCTGGCGGAACGCCTGCAGCACCACGCCCGTGAGCAGGGTCCAGACGATGATCTGCCAGGCGGGGCGCTCGTTCTCCGGGTCGGTGATCGCCTTGACCTCGGCCTTCGACGCGCCCGACTTCTTGGCCTCCTTGCGAGCGGCCTTGGTCTCCTTGGCCGAGCGCTTGATGTTCTTGTTCGTCGGGGCGTCCTCGTCGAGGACGCTGTTCCAGATCGCGGTGATCACCTTCTGACCGACGACGCCGGCGGCGATGCTGGCACCGGTCATCGCGATCTTCACCAGTGGGTTGGGCACGTGAGCCTCCTGGGCGGTTCTCGGGGTCGTCTCCGATGGTACCTGCCGGGGCGCATCGGGCCGAGGACGCCCCGTGACGCCTCTCAGGAGTTCTCCTGGTCCTCCACGTACTGGTCCATCGTGTCGTCGGCCAGGGCCTTCTTGAGCTCCTTCATGCCCGCCTCGTCGCTGCCCACGACGCTCGCGCCGCCCTTGGTCGTGTAGGGGTCGCCGTAGGGCACGGAGAGGTAGTCGATGTCGGAGCCGCGGATGCCGCGCAGGGACATGCCGAGCTTCACGAGCTGCGAGCCCGTGAGGGCGTCGTCGGTGGTGAGGTACGGCGAGACGACCTCGACGGTGTCGGAGATCTTCGAGGGGCTGGAGAGGGTGTCACGGTCCAGCAGCTCCCCGATGATGCCCTTGAGCAGCGCCTGCTGGTCGCGGTTGCGCTGGAAGTCGCCGTCGGCGAAGGTCTTGCGCTCACGGGCGAAGACCAGGGCGGTCTTGCCGTCCATGTGCATGCTGCCCTGGGTGAACTCCACGCCATTGGAGGTGAACTCCTTGGGCACCTGGACGTCGACCCCGCCGAGGGCGTCGACGAGCCCCTGGATCCCCTCGAAGTCGATCAGACCGACATGGTCGATGTGCGCTCCCGTGTAGTCCTCGACCGTGTTCACCACCAGGGGCACCCCGCCGTACTCGATCGCGGAGTTGATGCGGTCCTTCCCGTGACCGGGGATGTCGACGTACAGGTCGCGGGGGAAGGACATCACGTAGGCCCCCGAGTGATCGGCGGGGACGTGCACGAGCATCATGACGTCCGAACGCTGCCCGGAGACCTTCTCGGCCGCGGCGGCCTCGGGGCTGCGCTTGTCCGATCCCAGGAGCAGGAAGTTCTCGCCCGCGGTGTCGCCCGACCTGTCGTCGTCGATGCTGATCGTGGTGCGCTTCTCGTAGGAGTTGTTGAGCGAGGTCAGGTAGCGGGCGGCGATGATCCCCGCGGCCGCGACCAGCACCACGAGGATCAGGAGGATGATCAGGAGTGCGCGTCGGCCGCGGTGGGGGCGGCGGGTCCGACGGGTCCCGCCGTCGTTCTCCCAGTCGCCGGGCAGGTCGATGTCGGGCTCGCTCATGAGCGGTCCTCCGGATGCTTCGGGCCGACGAACGCGGCGTGACGGAAGCACTCAGGATATCCCCGGGCACCGGCGTCGTCGCGCGCTCCACCGGCTCATGGCAAGGTCCTCACGAAACCTCCGCGGGAGGCGCGGGCCGGGTGGGGTGCGCGGTGGGGACGGCCGGTGTCGGCCGGGGCAGGTTGCGGCGCCTATAGGAGGATTCCGAGTCAGAATCGCTCGGATTTGGCTCGGAACTCTCCTATAGACGGCAGGCAGGCCGCCGGACAGCGGGCGGGACCCGGGGCGGCGGGCAGCCTCCAGACGGGGCAGGCGGCGTGCCCGCGCGCGTCAGTCGGTGGGGCCGCTCGAACGCGCGCTCGCTCCCGCGGAGCCCTCGCCATCGACCTCGTACGTCAGGTCCCAGATCAGGCGTCCGGCGTCATGGGCCTTGCGCTCGAAGCTGGTGAGCACGCGCCCCTCGAAGCGGGGGGACCAGCCGTGGACGGGCATCTCGTCGGGCACCTCGTCGCTCGGCGTCCCGTCGGGGCGTGGGCCGTCGGGGGAGGTGTTTACCAGGCGCGGGTCGGCGTCCAGCACTGCCCGCATGTGACAGGCGTACTCCGCCCAGTCGGTCGCCAGGCGCAGCAGCCCCCCGGGTGCCATCAGCGGCAGCACCGCATCCAGCAGCGGAGGGTTCACCAGGCGCCGTTTGTGGTGGCGGGACTTGTGCCAGGGATCGGGGAAGAAGATCCACAGCTCGGTGATGCTGCCCGGCGCCAGCAGGGTGGGGAGGGAGTGGAGGGCGTCCAGCGGCACCAGGCGCAGGTTGCGGGGACTGCCGGCGCGCTCGATCCGGTCCAGCGACTGCGCGATGCCCGGGACGTAGACCTCGAAGGCGAGGTGGTCGCGGTCGTCGCGGGCCGTGGCCGCCGCGGCGATGTTCTCGCCCTGTCCGCTGCCGATCTCGACCACCAGCGGTGCAGTGCGGCCGAAGACCTGCGCGGGGTCGAGCCGGGTCCCGTGGGCCGGGACGGTGTCGCGCTCGCCGCGCGGGAGGTCCAGCACCCAGGTGTCGGCCAGACGGTCCCAGGCGTCCTGGCGGCTCGCCGAGAGGCGGCTGCCGCGGCGCACGAAGGAGACGACGTCGCGATGAGGGCGGGAGGGATCCTGCGTCATCGTTCAGCGCACGCGGCGCAGCTGGTCGCCGTCGAGGGTGACCTCGACCTTGCCCAGCGGGTCCTCGGCCGGGCCGCGCACGACGTCGCCGCTGGTGGAGTCGAAGCGGGAGCCATGGCAGGGGCAGTCGAGCTCGGCGCCGTCGTGGCCGACGGCCAGGGCGCAGCCCTGGTGTGTGCAGTAGCCGGACATCGCGCTGATGTCCTTCCCGGAGCCGCGCACGATCGCGACGTAGGGCTGCTCGCCGCCGAAGTTCACCAGGGTGGTCGCGTTCTCGGGGATCTCCGAGAGGGCGACGGCGTCGTCGGACGCCTGGACCGGGTCGGCGTTGCCGAAGCCCTCGTCGTCCGGGCCGCAGGCGCCGAGCGCGAGCGTGGAACCGGAGCCGAGGGCGAGTGCGCCCAGGGCGCGGCGACGGGAGAGACAGGGGCGACGATCCATGCCCTCAGCGTACTCGCGGGACCTGAGCACGACGGTCCCGATGACGGTCGCGGTGACGGTTCTCCGGGTGCCGCTCAGACCTCGTCGGCCTCGAGCTGTCGCGGATCCCACGAGAGCACACCCCGCGAGCGCCATCCGCGCGCCGTGACCGCGTCCAGGGCCTCCCGCCGCAGAGTGGGTGAGAGGCGTTCGACGTAGAGCATGCCCTCGAGGTGGTCGACCTCGTGCTGGAGGCAGCGGGCCAGGACGCCGCCCTCGTCGGACACGTCGACCTCGTTGCCCTCGAGGTCGGTGCCGGTGACCCGGGCCCCGGTGAAACGTGCGGTCGGGTAGCCCTCGCCGGGCACCGACAGGCAGCCCTCGATGGACTCCTCGTCCAGGACCAGAGTGCCGAAGCGCTGCAGCCGGGGGTTGATGACGACCCCGCGCTGCTCGATGTCCTCCGCGTCGGTGCAGGAGTAGACGAAGATCCGCCAGCGCGCACCCACCTGCGGCGCCGCCAGCCCTGCACCGTCCGCCGCGTCGTTGGTCTCGAACATGTCCGCGACCAGCGTGCGGATCTCGTCGGTGATCTCTCGGACCTTGCGGGTGGGGCGCTCGAGCGCCCGATGTCCGATGATCGTGATGGGGCGGACGGTCACTGCTGTTCTCCTGGGGTGTCACGGGACGGGGAGGGGCGGGAGGGCGCGGCCGGGGGCGACGACGCGGACGACGACGCGGCCGAGGGCGAGGACGCGGACGCGTTCGCCGCGGCGGGCGAGGCCGCGCTGCTCGGTGCCGGATCGGCCGAGGACATGGTGGCCGCCGGGATGTCGGAGGCCCCGGGCGTGGCCGGTTCCCGGGACGGGGACGGAGCGAGGGCGGTGGGCCGGGAGATCACCGGGACGGGCTGCTCGGGGCCGGTGTGGACGGCCCGTCGGCGAGGAGGATTAATCGCGAAGAGGCTGCCGGCGTCCACGATCGAGGCCGAGCGCCCGTGGGTGAGGGGCTGCTCGGTGCGCGCGGCCTCGCAGACCGCACGACCGACCTCCTCGTTGTGGTCGGCGACCCCGGCGAGGAACTCCAGGGAGTGCGAGGCGTGCGTCTCCAGGGCCAGGTGGTGCCAGGCGGGAAGGCCCGCGGCGATCTGCCGGGCGCGCAGCAGCTCGGCGTCCAGCGCCGCGCCGGCGACGATCACGATGTTCGCGAGCCACAGCAGCAGCAGGATGCCGATCGCGCCGTTCAGAGCGGGCAGGAGGTCGGAGATCCGGGTGAGCTCGCCGGTGAGGCGGCCCAGCAGCTGAGCGGCCCCGAACAGCAGCAGCACCACCAGGGTCGACCCCACCGTCATCACCCGGTAGCGGGGGAGGCGCACGTTGGGGAAGAGGTAGTAGGCCAGCGAGATCGCGACGATCAGGATCCCCAGCAGGATCGGCCACTTCACCACGTTCCACACCTGGAAGGCGAAGCGGGGGATCCCCACGAACTCGCCGACCTCCTGGGTGGCCTCGCCTCCCACCACGACCACGCCCGCGATCAGCATCACCATCGCGACGGCCAGCACGGTCTCCCCGAACACGATGGTGCGGAACCACAGGAAGGGGCGGCCCTCACGGGTGTCGTAGACGTGATGGAGCGCCCGGTGGAAGGCCGCCATGCCGTTGGAGGCCGACAGCAGCGCGCCGAACGTGCCCAGCGTCAGCCCCAGCACGCCTCCCCGGGTCGTGCCCAGGGCCAGCAGCGTGCGTTCGTACGGCTCGGCGTCCACGCTCGGGAACACCTCGGTGACCAGGCTTCCCAGCGTGTCGACGGTGCGCTCCTGGAAGCCCAGCATGGAGACCACCGAGATCATCGCGATGGCGGCGGGGAGCACCGACAGCAGCATGTAGAACGTCATCGTGCCGGCCACGTCCCAGACCTGGATGTCGATCATGCGGACGCGCAGACGGTTCAGCACGTGCCAGATGCTCAGGCGGGGTCGGGCGATCGTGACCTCGCGCCGAGCCTTCCGGCTCACCGCCCGCCGCCGATGTCGCGCACTCTCATGCAGAGGCCTCCTGTCCCTCCTCGGGCGCGACGGGGAACTCCCAGGGGGAGTCCGGGTCGGCCGGGACCGAGGAGGTCAGGATCGAGCCGTCCGCGCGCCGGTCACCCAGACCGACCGGTTCGCTGAGATCGGTGTCGCCCAGGCGCGGCCCCTGGTCCGCCAGCGCGACGGTGACGCCCTCGGCCGTGATCCTCACGCTCTCGCCGCGCACGTCGACCTCGACCTCGGCCCCGTCCTCCAGGACGAAGGAGATCTCGGAGCGGGTGAGGCGGGCGCGGAAGCGGGAGCCGCGGATGGTGAGGGGGAAGGTCAACTCCGGCCACGAGGAGGGCAGGCGCGGGTCGAAGCTGATGGTGCCCTGGTCGTGGCGCATGCCCCCGAACCCGTGCACCAGGGCGTTCCAGACCCCGCCGGCGGAGGCGATGTGGACGCCGTCGGCCGTGTTGCCGTGCAGGTTCGCGAGGTCCGCGAACAGGCCCGCGTGGAAGTAGTCCAGGGCGGCGCGATGGTGGCCGACCTCGGAGGCGACGATCGACTGCACGACCGAGGAGAGGCTCGAGTCGCCCGTGGTGATCGGGTCGTAGTACTCGAAGTCGGCGCGCTTCTCCTCGAGGGTGAACTCGCCGCCGCGCAGGAACAGCGCGAGCACGACGTCGGCCTGCTTGAGGACCTGGAAGCGGTAGATCACCAGCGGGTGGAAGTGCAGCAGCAGGGGCAGCGCCTCGGGCGGCGTCGCCGGGAGGTCCCAGACCTCCTTGTCGAGGAAGGAGTCGTCCTGCGGGTGGATCCCGAAGGCCTCGTCGCGCACGACGTACATGCCCTCGGCGCACGCCTCCCACTGGGCGGGCTCGCCCTCGTCGAGGCCGATGGCGGCGACCAGACGCTCGTACTCCGCGGGATTGCGCTCGCTGAGGCCGCGGACGGCCTCGGCGGCCCGGTGCAGGTTGTGCCGCGCCATGACGTTGGTGAACATGTTGTTGTTCACCACCGTCGTGTACTCGTCGGGCCCGGTCACGCCGTGAATGTGGAACTCGTGGTGGTCGTCGCCGTGGCTGCGCCAGAAGCCCAGGTCCGCCCACATGCGGGCGGTCTCGGCGAGCACCTCGATGCCCTCGCGGTCATAGAAGTCGAGGTCCCCGGTGACGTCCGAGTACTGCGCGATCGAGTACGCCACGTCCGCGTCGATGTGGTACTGCGCGGTGCCGGCGGCGTAGTAGGCCGAGGCCTCGTCGCCGTTGATCGTGCGCCAGGGGAACAGTGCCCCGCGCTGGTTCAGCTCGCGGGCGCGCTCGCGCGCCTTGTCGAGCAGGTTCACGCGGAAGCGCAGGGCGTTGCGGGCCCACAGCGGCGTCGTGTAGGTCAGGAACGGCACGACGTAGACGTCGGTGTCCCAGAAGTAGTGGCCCTCGTACCCCGAGCCGCTGACGCCCTTGGCGCCGACCCCGAGGCCGTCGGCCCGGGCCGTGGCCTGGGCGAGCTGGAACAGGCACCAGCGGATCGCCTGCTGCTCGACCGGGTGGCCGGGGATCTGCACGTCGGTGCGCTCCCAGAAGTCCTCGAGGAACGCTCGCTGGTCCTGCTCACCGGGGGTAAAGCCCTCGGCGCGGACGCGGTCCAGGGTGCGGCGGCAGCGGTCGAACAGCTCGCGCACGGGCAGGAACGCCGAGGAGTGGTAGGAGACGGCCTTGGTGATCCGCAGCGACGACCCGGGCACCATGTTCGCGCGGAAGACATGCTTGCCCTGATCGGGTTCGGTCGAGACCAGCTGCTCGACCTCGAGGTCGGAGTCGACCTGGTGGTCCGCGCCGATCGCGAGCGACATGTCGGAGTCGGACGTGCGGTACCCCAGCAGCATCCGGCGGTCCGAGTGCCAGTCCTGATGGGGCACCAACACCCGGTGGTCGAAGGTCGTGGTGCGTCGGGGGTCGTTCTTGCCGCCGGGGGAGGCGTGGACGCCGAAGTCGTCGCTGCCGTCCTGGCGGTTGATGATCTGCGAGGAGACCGCGATCGGCGCGCTGCCGTCGAGCATCTCCAGCTCCATCGTCATCTGCGCGAGATGACGGTTGCTGAAGGAGACCATGCGGCTCGTGCGCACCCGGATCCGCTTGCCGGCGGGCGTGCGCCAGATCAGGTCGCGGCGCAGCGTCCCGTCCCGGAAGTCCAGCGAGCGCTCGTACTCCTCGAGCTCGGCGACGTCCAGCAGCAGCGGCTCGTCGTCGACGTACAGCTTCATCACCGTGGAGTCGGGGACGTTGACGATCGTCTGACCGGTGCGCGCGAACCCGAAGGCCGATTCGGCATGGTTGATCTGCCAGGTCTCGTGGAAGCCGTTGATGAAGGTGCCGTGGGCGTGGACGGGGCGCCCCTCCTCGGGGGTGCCGCGCATCCCGAGGTAGCCGTTGGCGGTCGTGAACAGCGTCTCGAACTGGCCGAGCTCTCCACCGGGACGGGACTCCACCAGGCGCCACTCGTCCACGGGCAGGTGCTGGCGGTCCACCGGATCGCCGATGACGTGGTCGCGGGGGTTCATGACTGCTCCTCCGACGGGGTCTGCTGTGTGGTCTGGTGCGGGGCTCCGGTCGTCCCCTCGGCCGACGAGGCGGGGGCGAGCTCCTCGAGGTCGGAGACGACGCGGTCGGCGCCGGCATCGGCGAGGGCCTCGTGCCCGGCGCCGCGGTCCACGCCCACGACGGCGCCGAACCCGCCGGCGGCGCCCGCGCGCACTCCCGAGACGGCGTCCTCGTAGACCACGGCGTCGTGGGAGTCGCAGCCCAGGAGGTCCGCGGCACGCAGAAAGGTGTCGGGGGCGGGCTTGCCCGGCAGGGACTCGCGGGAGGCCACGTTGCCGTCGACGATCACCTCGAAGCGGTCGAGCAGGCCTGCCCCGCTCAGCACCTCCTCGGCGTTGCGCGAGCTGGAGACGATCGCCAGACGCGCGCTGCTGGGCAGGGCGTCGAGATAGGTGACGGTGCCGGGGTAGGGGGCGATGCCGTCGCGGCGGATCTTCTCGAGCACCCGGGCGTTCTTGCGGTTGCCCAGGCCGGCGATGGTCTCGCTGCCCTCGGGCTGGTCGACAGGGTCATCGGACGATCCCTCGGGGATCGTGATGGACCTCGAGGCGAGCAGCTCGCGGACGCCGTGGGTGCGGGGGCGTCCGTCCACGTGCGCGTAGTAGTCCGCGTCGGTGTAGGGCTCGGTGACACCGCGCGAGGTGAGGAAGGCGGAGAACATCTCCGCCCACGCCTCCATGTGGATGCGCGCGGTCGGGGTGATCACACCGTCGAGGTCGAAGAGATGGACCGGCAGGTCGCGCGGCTCACGGTGGGGAGCGTCCGCGGGGGAACCGGAGGGGTCGGGCGTCGGGCTCTGGGGAGTCGGGCTCAGATGCACACGGACATGCTAGGGCCCCTGCGGCCGGGAGATGGAAACGCACACCGGGCGCCGGGCGAGTCCGTCCGTGGATCACGGCCCGAGGGGCGGACCGGGCGCGGCAGCGGGCGGAGGGCGGAGAGGGGCCCGGGAGGAGGGGATCACGGACCCTGGCGGGCGGTCGGGGCCGGGCGTAGCATCGACGGCGCCTGCGTGACCGTCCGCGGGACGTCCGCAGCCCGACCCCGTCCAAGGAGCATGGATGACCGCTCTCGCGGCAGCCTCCCCCGTCGACGCCGTGCGCCGCACCGTCGACATCGTCCCCTGCCAGGACAGCGTCCACCTCACGATGACGCTCGCGACCATCTTCGCCCCGGCACCGGCGCGGCTGTGGCCGCTGCTGACCGACCCCGCGCAGCTCGTGCAGTGGTACGGGCCCGTCGGCGGTGACCTGCGCGAGGGTGGCCGCTTCACCGCACCCGGCGCCGAGGGCGGCATCCTCGAGGTGGAGGCGCCGCACTCCCTGCACCTGAGCTGGGAGTACGAGGGGCGCCGTGACGATCTCCTGATCCGTCTGGACCCGGTGGACGACGGCAGCACCGATCTCGAGCTCACCCACACCACCGACGTCGACGCGGAGGTCTTCTCCCGCTTCGGTCCGGGGGCGCTGGCAGTGGGATGGGATCTGGCCCTGCTCGGTCTCGCGGCCTTCAGCGGCGGATGGCAGGACCTGTGCGGGCAGGTCCCGCAGCCCGCGCCGCAGTGGCTCGCGAGCGACGAGGGAGCGGACTACGTGCGTGCCTGGTCGATCCGCTGGGCCGCCGCCTCGACCGCCGCCGGCACCGATCCCGAGCAGGCGCGCGCCGGCGAGGTCGCGACGACCGCCGCCTACGGCGGGGCACGCACCGCGGAGGTCTGAGCGCGCGGTCCCGACCGACCGCAGGCGTCAGCCGTCGGCGACGACGGTCCGCACCCGCGCTCCGGGATCGCCCGGCACCAGGGCCTGGTCCACCAGCGCCCGTGCCAGGTCCTCTCGGGCGATCCGGCGGCTCGATGCGTCGGTGGCGCTCGCCGCGTCCACCAGTCGCGGCCTGCGCGTGCCCAGCAGGTCGGTCAGCCGGCCCGCACGCAGGACCGTCCAGTCCGTGCCGCTGCCGTCCAGGAGCATCTCGCAGCGCCGCAGCTCGCGCGTGTGATCCTCGGGCGAGACCTCGGTACGCAGCGCCGTGAGCAGGTCGCGCGCCGCGCGACGGGTGCTGCGGTCGACGCGAGGATCCGCGGCCTCGCCGCTCAGGGCGAGGCTCGAGGAGGAGACCAGTCGGCCGACGCCGGTGCGGCGCATCGCGCGCACGACGCTCACCAGCAGCTCGGAGAGGTCGCAGCGGTGAGCGCCGGGGACGGGATCCGGCTCGAGAGCGAGGATCACCGCGCTCGCTCCGTCCAGCGCCGCGAGCAGACCGACGGGATCACCCGGGTCGATGCCGATGATCTGCTGGGCGGGGGAGACCTGCGCGACGAGCGAGGGATCCTCGGCCGCGCTCACCACCTCGCACGCCCGCAGCAGTGCGTCCCGGGCGACGGCCTCGCCCAGCAGGGAGTCCGCCGCGAAGACCGCGAGGCGGGGAGGGGGCGGAGGGTCTGCGGGATGCGCCGTGCTCATGGCTCCACGCTATCCCGCTGCGAGGGAGGGCCGCCGGGCGTGGACATCTTTGCCCTGGCGAAGGATCCGGTGGAAGAGTGAGAGCGTGCCCTCCTCATCCGTGCCCACCGCCGTCGGGCGGTCGTCGGACGGTGAGGCCCGCCGGGTCATCCGCTCGCTGATCGGCCCGGTCTACGCGCCCACACTGATCGAGGCCTCGGGATCCAACGCGCTGCTGCCGGTGATACCGCTGCTGGCCCTCGCCCTGGGATTCTCGGTGCCGGCGACCGCGGCCATCACGCTCGTCTTCGGGATCGCGGCCGTGCTCGGACCGATCCCCTCGGCCCGACTGATGGATCGGGTGGGGGCACAGCGCGCGCTGATCGGCACGGGCATCCTGCTGGTCGCCACGAACCTGGTGGCGCTGGTCGTGATCGGGCGCGGTCTCCAGGACGGCCCCACCACCGTGCACCGCGGGATGCTCGTCCTGCTGCTGGTCGTGATGGCCGCGAGCTCCCAGGTCTGGGCGCTGGGCCGCCAGTCCTATCTCGGGGGCGCGCTGCCCTCGGCGGTGAGGGCCCGTGGCATGACCCTGTTCGGCGGCATGATGCGCATCGGCCAGGTGGTCGGCCCGCTGCTGGGAGCGGTGGTGACCGCACTCGGGCATGAGAGCTGGGTCTTCGCTCTCTTCGCCACCCTCAGCGCGGCCGCCACGGTGATGGTCGCGGTGTTCATGGTGCCCGGGGAGGGGGCCCGCACCGCTGCCGGCCGTCCGGGCCGGTCCACTGCCGACCGGTCGACGCGCAGCAGCCCGATGCGCGCCAGTCCGGCGCGATCGCGGCTGACCCGCGGGGTGCTCACCCGGATGCTCGTCGTCGTCCTCGGCATCACGCCGCTGCTGATGGCGCGGGTGAACCGTCCGACGATCGTGCCGCTGCTCGGCGCCGTGCTGGGGGTCGACGCCACCACCATCTCGATCGTCTTCGGCATCTCCGCCGTGCTCGACATCGCCCTCGTCGTCCCGGCCGGCGTGCTCATGGACCGCTTCGGGCGCGCCGCGGTCGCCGTGCCCTGCTCGCTGGTGATGGGCGTCGGCTTCGTGCTGATGGGTGTCCTGGCGAGCACCGCGGGGGACGACGGCGGCACGGGGTCGGTGACCGCTCTGCTGGTCCCCAGCCTGCTGATGTCGCTGGGCAATGGTCTGGGCTCGGGGATCGTGATGACCCTGGGCATCGACGTGTCGCCCGTGCACGGGCGCACCCGCTACCTGGCCTGGTGGAACACCTTGCTGGGCGTGGGGCGTCTGGCCGCGCCGCTGATCGTCACCGGAGTCACCCTGATCGCCCCGGTCGCCGCGGCCGCGATCGTGAGCGGCGTGCTCTGCCTGGGCGGCGGAGCCTGGCTCGCCAAGGTCCTGCCCCATCACACGCCCGCGCCCGTCGGCCGTACCCGCAGGGCAGCCCGTACCTGATCGCAGCGCTGCCGGGCCGACCATCGTCGGATGCGGCGGGTTCCCGGATGCTGTTGCATGAACCCATGGCAGCCTCCTCGTCCTCTCCCTCCGGCACGTCCGGACCGGCGTCGCTAAAGGACCGGGGCCCGGCGCCGGTGGCATTCGAGGACGTGGCCGTCCTGCACGACGACGTGCTCATGCTCGACGGTGCCAGCGGCCACGTGCCCCCGGGCGGTGTCCTCGCCCTGCGCGGTGCCAACGGCTCGGGGAAGACCACCTTGCTGCGGGTGCTGGCCGGCATGATCGCGCCCACCGCGGGCCGCGTGCAGATCGCCGGGAGGGTCCCCGACGACCGCGACCGACGCTTCCGCCGCACCCTCGCCGCCCTGATCGGCCCGCCCATTACCGCCCGCGACCTCACGGTTGCCGAGCACCTGCGGTTCATCGGCGCCACCTGGGGCAGCCCGGCCTCTGCCGCCGCCTCCCTCGCGGACGACCTGCTGGAGGAGCTGGCGATCTCCGCGCTCGCCCGCCGTTACCCCCACGAGCTCTCGAGCGGGCAGTCCCAGCTGGTCGCGATCGCCCTTACTCTCGCCCGTCCCCTCGACGTGCTGCTCCTGGACGAACCCGAGCAGCGACTGGACCCGGACCGCCTCGACCTCGTCATCGAGGCCCTGCAGCGCCGCGTCGACCACGGTTCCGCGCTCGTCATCGCGACCCACAGCCCGCACCTGGCAGGCGCCCTCGCCACCGACACCCTCACGCTCGTGGGCGAGGACGGGGACGGGGGCGGGGAACCGGAGGCGGCCACGGAGACGACGGGCACGGAGACGGCGACGGGCCCGGGGGAGCGGGCGTGAGCGCAGGCCCCCGCGATGCCGTCATCAGCGCGGACGGAGCGGACGGAGCGGACGGTGCGGACAGGGCGCACGAGAGGGAACGCCGGCGCATCGCGCGGCGCGCGGTCGCCGAGGTGTGGAGCGATCGCGAGGGCGCCCGCGGTGTCCTGGACCTCGCCTACCTCGTGTACATCGCGGTCGTCTCGGTGCTCGTGCTCGGCGTGCCGGCCCTGCGCGCCGCCGGGATCCTGCTGGCCCGGCCGGACGTGCTGCCGGTGCTCTCGGCGCCGGTCACGGGAGCCCTGCTGGGCGGTGGATCCCTGATGGGGGCCGCGCTGCTGGTGCTCGCCGGGGCGGGACACGGGCCCGCCGTCCTCGCGCCCTTCTTCGCGGTCACCCTCGCCGCGAGCGAGCGTCCGCGACGCACCGCCCTGATCCGGCCGTTCGCCCGCAGCGGGATCGCGATCGCGCTGGTCCTGCTCGCCGTTTCCATCGTGCTCGGTCGCGTCCTCGTGCTCGGCGCGCAGGCCTCGACGGGCGGAGCGGTCGCGCTCGCCGCCGCGAGCCTCGGCATCGCCCTGGCGTTCCAGGGGGCGTGGCTCGCGGGGCAGGTGCTCGGAGCCGGAGCCCGGCGCCTGCTCGCAGGGTTGCTCGCCCTCGCGGGCATCGCCGTGGCCCTGGTGGGCGCGCTCTCCGGGTCCGAGGAGGCGCAGCGCGCCCTCGCCGGGGCCTATCCCGCGCTGCCCGGTGCCGCGGCAGGAGCCTCACCGGAGCAGGGCACCGTCCTCTGGGCGCTCGGTCTGCTCGTGCTCGGTCTGCTCGTGGTGGCCGCCTGCATCCCGGCGCTCGACCGCGTGCGCGGGCGGGTGCTCGTCGACCAGGGCCGACGCTGGGAATCGGCCACCACGGCCGCCCGCTCCTCCGATCTCGCGGCCGCGGCCGGGACGTACCGTGCGCTGCCGACGACAGGCCGCAGGCTGCGGGCCGTCCGCGGCGGCGGCAGGGGCCCGCTCGCCCTGGCCGCCCTGTACCTGAGGCGCGACCTGGTCGCCCTCATGCGCACGCCCGAGCGACTGCTGATCGCCGCGGCAGGAGTTCTCCTCGCCGGTGGCCTGCTCGCGCTCTCCCGCGGGCTCACCGGTCCGCTCGCGGTCCTCGCGCTCGTCATCGGGGCGCTGATGCTGTGGAGCGCGAGCGGCGTGTTCGTCGACGGACTGCGGCACGGCATCCAGACCATCGGGGCCCCGCGACTGTTCGGGCAGTCCACGCGGGCCCAGGTGCTCCTGCACTCCCCGGCCCCGCTGCTGGTCCTCATCGTGCTCTCGGCAGCCGGATCGGCGTGCGCGCTGCTCATCGGCCCGGGGACGGGCCCAGCGGCCGCCGGCGGTGGGGCTCCCGCCCCGGCTGCCGCCGCGCTCGTGCTCGCTCCAGCCCTCGCGGCCACGCTGGTCCTCGGGCGCATCCGCGACGCCGCCAAGGGGCCCATGCCGCTCGCGCTGACCACGCCGATGCCCACGGTCCAGGGCGATGCCTCGATCGTGCCGATGCTCCTCTGGCAGGCCGACGCGCCGCTGTTCGCGCTGGTGATCGCGGCCGCGCTGACGGCCGCACTGGGGAGCTCCTGGGCGCTGGCGACCGGTGTCTGGGTGCTCGCGCTCGTGCTGCTCGCCCTCGATGCCCGTCGGCGCGTGCTCGAGCTCAGCCCTGGCGCGCGATGACCTCGCCCAGACGCCCCACGGCCTGCTCGATCACCTCGGGGGAGTGGGTGACGAAGCTCAGGCGCATCGTCGAGAGGTCCGGGTCCTCCGCGTAGAAGGACCACCCTGGCAGGTAGGCGACGCCCGCGGCGACGGCGTCGTCGAGCATCAGCTGGGCGTCGTAGCCCTCGCCGAGGGCGGCCCACAGGAACATCCCGCCCTCCGGGCGCGTCACGTGAGCCTGGGCGGGGAGCACCGGTGTCAGCGCCGCCGCCATCGCGTCGCGCCGCGCGCGGTAGACCTCGATGACCCTGCGCACGTGCGCGTCCAGGTCCTTGGTCTCCAGGTAGCGGGCCACGGTCAGCTGATCCACCACCGAGGACTGCATCGAGATCGCCGCCTTGGCGACCGCGAGCGTGTCCAGGATCGGTCCCTCGGCGCGGATCCAGCCGATGCGCACGCCCGGGCTCATGAGCTTGGACATCGACTTCATCAGCAGGGTGCGACCGGACATGCCCGGCTCCGCGGCGATCGGGGCGAAGCGGTGGCCGTCGAAGGACAGCTCGCCGTAGGGGTCGTCCTCGATCAGCGGGACGTCGTAGCGGCGCAGCACCTCGGCGACCTGCGCGCGCCGCTCGGCCGACATCGAGCGGCCGGTGGGGTTCTGGAAGGTCGGGATCAGGTAGACCAGCCGGGGGCGATGCAGGCGGATCGCGCGGTCCAGCGCGTCCGGCAGCACGCCGCCGTCGTCGGTCTCGACGCCGACCATGCGCGCTCCGTGCACCGCGAAGGCCTGCACCGCGGCGAGGTAGGTGGGCGATTCGACCAGGACGACGTCTCCGGGTTCGAGCAGGGCTTCGGCCGCGACGAACAGCCCCTCCTGGGAGCCGGAGGTGATGCGGATCTGAGAGGCGTCGGTCGCCAGGTCCCGTGAGAGCCGCCGGGCGGCCTGCTCGCGCAGCTCGGCCTCACCCTCGCTGACGCCGTACTGGAGGGCGCGCGTGCCCTGGTGGGTGAGCACCCAGTCGTAGCACTCGGCGATGTCCTCGAGCGCGAAGAGGGAGGGGTCCGGGATGCCGCCGGCGAAGGAGACGACGTCGGGCTTGGCGGCGAGGGCGAAGATGTCCTTGAGCGGTGAGCTGGCCATTCCGGCGTAGCGGGCCGCCACGGGGAAGGTGAACGCGGACGGGGTCGGGCTGCTCGGCGGCATCTGCGAGGACATGGCCCCATGATCCCACGCCGTGCCCGGTCAGCGCGGCAGGGCGCCCTCCAGGCCCAGCAGCGCCTGCTTCGTCTCGAGGCCGCCTGCGTACCCGGTCAGACGACCGTCGGCGGCGACCACCCGGTGGCAGGGGACCAGGATCGACAACGGGTTCGCCCCCACGGCCGCGCCGACGGCCTGGGAGGCGCGCGGGGCGCCGAGGTCCCGGGCGAGCGTCCCGTAGGTGGTGGTGCCGCCGTAGGGGATCGCGCGCAGCTGCTCCCAGACCCGCAGCTGGAACGGCGTCCCCTCGGCGCGCAGCGGCAGGTCGAACCCCTCGCGCTCACCGGCGAGGTACTGCAGCAGCTGGAGGGAGGCCTCGGCGAGGAGGGCGTCGCCGTCCTCGGCCTGCTCACCGAGTCGTCCGGCGCGGGGGAAGTGCTTCTGCTGGTCGCGCCAGACGCCGGTCACCGCGTCGCCGTCGGAGGTGTGCTGCGCGGCGATCAGGTAGCGGCCGACGGGCGTGTCGACCGTCAGGTGGCGCGGCGGTTGCACGGTGTGCGTGGTCCTGTCCATCGTTCGTGCGCTCATGGTGTGCTCCTCAGGTGGTGGCTGGTCGGGTGCTCCGGGTGCTCCGGGTGCTCCGGGTGCTCCGGGGGCTCTGGGTGCTCCGGGGTCGCCGCGCAGGTGGGAGGGAGGTCGCGTGGTGCCACAGGTGCAGGCAGGCGTAGGAGCGCCAGGGCGCGGCCGGCGCGAGCACGGCAGGCAGCTGCGCGAGGTCCTCGGTCAGCCCGAGGTCCCTGGCAGCGGCCAGCATGGCCACGTCCCGGGCGGGGACCACGTCGGTGGCGCGGGCACCGCGCAGGAGGGCGTAGCCGGCGGTCCACGGGCC
Organism: Brachybacterium endophyticum; assembly: GCF_003130585.1. Taxonomy (GTDB): domain Bacteria; phylum Actinomycetota; class Actinomycetes; order Actinomycetales; family Dermabacteraceae; genus Brachybacterium; species Brachybacterium endophyticum. The sequence continues at coordinate 587,857 of NZ_QFKX01000002.1, forward strand.
GACCCCGGGCAGGGCGAGGACGGCCGCGGCCAGATCGCCGGTCGGGAGCGCATCGGGGTCCGGGGGCGCGGTGAGCGCCGTGGCCAGGGCGCGTCGGCGGGTGCCGGGGCCGCGGTACCAGTCCTCGGCGCGTGCGGCCGCCTGCTCGGGGGTCGGCAGAAGCCGAAGGATCCCGCCCGCCCGCAGCGAGGGCGGGAGCTCCTCGCCGATCAGGTCGGTCGCCCTCTCGATCTGGTCGCGGGCCTGCGTGCTGGTGATCTGCTGGCCGACGATCGCCCAGAGCAGGGCCTCGGCGAGCGAGGGCAGGCCGGGCAGTCGCACGCCGGGCCTGTCGGATACCAGGCCCGCGAGCGCGGGCAGCGAGCGGGTGAGGGAGTCGTCGATGCCGACCGGGTCCGCATCCAGGTCCAGCAGGGCGCGGGCGCTCGCGACCGCGGCGCCGTAGTCCCGCATGTCGGCCAGGCGCACGGTGAGAGGCAGGTGAGCGGTGGTGGCGGAGCCTCGCGCAGGAGCGGATCCGTGGGGCGGTGCGCCGCCGTTCCCGCCGATCGGGCAGAGACCGACGTCGATGACCGCGGGGCCGTGGGGGAGGCGCAGAGCGCGCCGCCAGCGGTCGCCCTCGACCTCCTCGACGCCGTCGACCGCACGATGGCCGAACCAGGCGGCGAGGCCCGCGCCGTCGAAGGGAAGGCGCACCGCGAGCCGGGCGTGCAGCTCGGCGGCCTCGGTCCCGCCCGATCGGCCGCGGCCGCCGGCGCGCTCCCGCTCCGTCGCGCTCGACGGGCGGGTCCGTCCGGCACGGGCCGCGCGCTCGCGCACCACCGACGGGGCGTGCCCGAACGTGCGGGTGAAGGTGTCGTGCAGCTGGCGCTCGCTGCCGAAGCCGGCGGCGAAGGCGACCTCGGACATCGGGAGGTCGGTCTCGAGCACGAGGTCGTGGGCGCGGCGGGCGCGCCGCATCCTCGCGTGAGCGAGAGCGGAGGCGCCGGTCTGGGCGAGCAGGGCCCGGTGCAGCGTGCGCTCGGAGACCGCGAGCCTGTCCGCGAGGTCGGGGACGGAGCCCTCGTCGAGCGCGCCCGAGGCGATGAGGCGCAGCGCGCGCTCGGCCAGCCCTCCCGCGGGATCGGCGACCGGGGTGCCGGGAGGCGCTGAGGGCCCGCAGCGCTTGCACGCCCGGAACCCCGCCTCGACGGCCGCTGCCGCCGTGGGGACGAAGTCCACGTTGGAGCGTGCGGGCGTGCGCGCGGGGCAGGAGGGACGGCAGAAGATCCCGGTCGAGCGCACGCAGGTGAAGAAGCGCCCGTCGAAGCGGGCGTCGCGGGCCCGGATCGCGGTGTAGCGCTCCTCGTCGGTCATCTCGAGCATGATCCCAGTGAAGCGCGTCGGCACCAGCGGCGCCAGCGGGAATGTCATCGCGATCGGTGGGCGGAGCGAGCGGAGATGCGAACGGCGGGCCGAGCGATCGTCTCGCTCGGCCCGCCGCTGCGGGGGAGCGGGCGACGGGAATCGAACCCGCGTCATCAGTTTGGAAGACTGAGGCTTTACCATTAAGCTACGCCCGCGTGACCAGCAACGATATCGGATCGTGGCGGGAGACTTGCGTCCCGCGGAACCGGATCCGGCGTGTGCGGCCGCGTCTATTAGACCAGAGGTACGAGCCCTCGTGCACCTCGGCGCCCGCCGTCGGCGCATGTCTCCTGTCACAGCCACCCGGGGGCGCCGAGAGGTCGCCGTGGCGAGCAGGTAGGATCGGGAGGGTTGCCCTCCGGGGTGTAGCTCAGCTTGGTAGAGCACCCGCTTTGGGGGCGGGATGCCGCAGGTTCAAATCCTGTCACCCCGACCCGCAGCCGGGTCGCCCGCCGTGCCGAGACACCGGGCGGCGCCGCCGGAGAATCCATCCACCGAGACATTCAACAGGGAGACCTGCACGTGAAGACCGAAGTCGAGAAGCTCAGCCCGACCCGGGTGAAGCTCACCGTCGCTCTGCCCTTCGACGAGCTGAAGCCGGCCGTCGAGGCGGCCACCAAGAAGATCGCCGACCAGGTGCAGATCCCCGGCTTCCGCAAGGGCAAGGTCCCCACGCGTCTGGTCGAGCAGCGCTTCGGCCGTCCCGCGATCATGCAGGAGGCCGTCAACGACTCCCTGCCCGACTTCTACCAGCAGGCCGCGACGGAGGCGGAGATCCGCCCGCTCGGCCGCCCCGAGGTCGAGGTCAGCGAGATCCCGGGCCTGGACGGCACCGACACCGGTGACCTGAAGTTCACCGTCGAGCAGGACGTGCGCCCCGAGTTCACCCTCCCCGCCTTCTCCGACGTCACCGTCGAGATCGAGGAGCCCGCCGTCGACGACGACGCCGTCCAGGTGCGCCTGGACGCTCTGCGTGAGCGCTTCGGCACGCTGGTCGGCGTGGACCGCCCCGCTCAGGACGGCGACTTCGTCTCCCTCGACATGACCGCGAAGGTCGGTGACGAGGAGGTCGAGTCCGTCGAGGGCGTCTCGTACCACATCGGTGAGGGCAACATGCTCGAGGGCATGGACGAGGCGCTCATCGGCCTCTCCGCCGGTGAGAGCACCACCTTCACCTCGAAGCTCGCCGGCGGCGACCGCTCCGGCGAGGAGGCCGACATCAGCGTCACCGCGCAGAGCGTCAAGGTGCGCGAGCTGCCCGAGGCCGACGACGAGTTCGCCGAGATGGCCTCCGAGTTCGACACCATCGACGAGCTCAAGGCGGACCTCAAGGAGCAGGCCGAGAAGGATGCGGTCTCCAACCGCGTCGCCCTGGCCCGCAACGCCCTGCTCGACCAGCTGGTCGCCGATCTCGACCTGCCGGTCCCGGACCAGCTGATCGAGGACGAGATCGCCCAGCACCTCGAGAACGAGGGCAAGGAGGCGGGCGACCCGCACGCCGAGGAGATCCGCGAGGACACCATCTCCGCGATCCGTGCCCAGTTCGTGCTCGACGCGATCAACGAGACCCGCGAGGTCAACGTGGAGCAGGAGGACCTCATGTCCTACCTGAGCCAGCTCGCCGCGCAGTACGGCATGGACCCGAACCAGCTGATCTCGATGCTCGCCCAGTCCGGCCAGCTCGAGCAGGTCTTCGCCGAGGCCCAGCGCTCCAAGGCCCTCGACGTGGCCCTGGCCGAGGTCACCGTGAAGAACGCCGCGGGCGACGTCCTGGACCTGGGCCTGGAGACGTCGGCCGATGCGTCGACGGACGAGGCCGCCGCGGACTCCGAGGACGCCCCGGCCGAGAAGGCCCCCGCCAAGAAGGCGCCGGCCAAGAAGGCCCCGGCGAAGAAGGCGTCGACCTCGAAGGACGCTGCCGCGAAGGACGAGGACGGCGAGGAGAAGGCTCCCGCGAAGAAGGCGCCGGCCAAGAAGGCCAGCACCACCAAGTCCACGGCGGCGAAGTCCACCTCGACGAAGTCGACCGCGGCGAAGTCCACCGCTGCGGCCAAGGACGCCGAGGGCGAGGAGGAGAAGGCCCCCGCCAAGAAGGCTCCGGCCAAGAAGTCGACCTCCACGAGCTCGAGCGCGGCGAAGTCCTCGACCTCCTCGACCTCCAAGTCGACCGGCTCGAAGTCCTCGACCCCGAAGTCCTCGACGTCGAAGTCGACCACCGCCAAGAAGCCCGTCGCGTCCAAGACGTCGGCGGCCAAGAAGGCGGAGGAGACGTCCGAGGAGAAGTGATTCCTCCTCGCCGCGGTCCGCGGCGCAGCGTGCAGGGATCCCTGCACGCTGCACCGCCGGCTCGCACTGAGAGGGCCGCCCACCGGTGATCCGGTGGGCGGCCCTTCTCGTGCGCTCGTGGTGGTGCGGGGAGCTCGTGGTGGGCAGGCGGGGGAGCTCGCTGTGGGTGCGGAGGCCGGGGGTCGAGTGCTCGCGCGGTGCCGGGTGGCTCGCGAGGTGCTCGGTGACAGGGCCGAGCGGAATACGTGCGCCCGTCCCCTGAAATCCCCGGGCGGTGATGTTAGGGCGGCACACGCCACCCGGCGCCCGGCCAGGACACACGCCGCCAGGCGGAGCCCTGGGAGCGCCGGGAGCCCAGCCCTGTGCCTGAGCGTTCCGCAGGTCTAGGAGTCCCGAGGGGGCGCTCGGCCGGCGCCGGTCGCCGGTCGCCGGGCGACACAGCGCCGCCGGTCGCCACAGCGGCCCGGCGGCCCATGCCCGCTGCGACGCGCCGTCACGACGAAGAGCGGGGCGGCACCGATGTGGTGCCGCCCCGCTCGGGAGCTGGTCGCGGGGAGGGGCGCTCTGGTCGCCGCTCCCGGGTGATCAGCGGTAGGAGACGAAGGTCGGGTTGCCCCAGATGGTGCGCTCCGTGACGCCGCCCTGCGAGGGCGAGGAGTCGACGACCTTGTTGTTGCCGGCGTAGATGCCGACGTGGCCGGGCCAGTGGACGATGTCGCCGGGCTGGGCCTGCGACTTCGAGATGGTCGTGCCGCCGGCGGCCTGGCCACCGGAGGTGCGGGGGAGCGACTTGCCGACCTGCTTGTAGGCGTAGCCGGTCAGGCCGGAGCAGTCCAGGCCGTTGCCCGGGTCGGTGGAGCCCCAGTTGTAGCGGACGCCGGTCTGCGACTTCGCGGCATCGACGATGGCGGAGCCGGAGGTGCTCTCGGAGGACGAGGACGACCCGTTCGAGGAGCCGTTCAGCGCACCGCGGGTCTCGGGGCCCACGCGGCCGTCGACGCGGAGGCCGTTGGAGGCCTGGAAGTCGCGCACGGCGGACTTGGTCTTGTGGCCGAAGACGCCGTCGACCGCGAGCTTCGAGCCGTGGTCGTTCAGTGCGGCCTGGAGGGCGGAGACGCTCTCGCCGCGCACGCCGGAGTGCAGCGTGTGGCCGGCGTTGAGGGGCGCGCTCGCGCTCTTGGTCGAGGGGGCGGCCTGGGAGACCGTGTGGGTCGAGGGGGCCGGGGCGGCAGGGGCGCTCTGCGCGCTCGCGCCCTGCATGGTGAAGGCGGAGCCGACGATCACGGAGCCGAGGACGGCTGCGCCGCTCGCGGTGCGGATCGCTGCGGAGGGGGCGTTGATCGGGGTGACGGCGCGGCCGGCGGCGCGGTGCGTGTTCTTCTGGGCCATGGGAGGCGGGGTCCTTCCGGGTCTCATCCGCTGACGGATGCTCGTACGGGCTCCTCATCCCCTGCGGGATGAACAAGTGGGTGACGATGCGGCGGGCGAAGAGAGGCCCGCGGTCGCGCCGACGCCTCAACACTACGGGCGGCGGGGGTCCTCGACCAGACGTAGGAAGCACTGCGACCTGCATTTTTGCCACCTCTTGAGGGTCCGTAGACCCTCGCCGACAGCGCCGGTCACCACCTTTACCCGGAGCGGGCATTGCGGGCGACGCGCGCAACACCGGCGTCGGCGTCCGGGTGGCCTGCCGCACTCATCGAGCGGCCCCTCCGTCCCCCTGTGCGCCTGCGGCGAACAGTCCGCCTCGAGGGGGCGGGCGCGACATAGGGTCGACCCATCGATACGTCGGCCCCTCGAAGGAGACATCCATGACCTCGCAGCCCCGCAGCGCCTCGGGCGAAGCCCCCATGGGACTGGACGACAACGTCTACCAGCGACTCCTGCGCGAGCGCATCGTGTGGCTGGGGGAGGACGTCCGTGACGACAACTCCAACGCCATCTGCGCGAAGCTCCTGCTGCTCGCCGCGGAGGACCCGGACAAGGACATCTACCTCTACATCAACAGCCCCGGCGGCTCCATCACCGCCGGCATGGCCATCTACGACACCATGCAGTACATCCAGCCGGACGTGGTGACGATCGCGATGGGCATGGCCGCCTCGATGGGGCAGTTCCTGCTCTCCTCGGGCACGCCCGGCAAGCGCTACGCGACCCCGAACACCCGTGTTCTGATGCACCAGCCCCTGGGCGGTCTCGGCGGCACGGCGAGCGAGATCAAGATCCAGGCCGATCTGATCCTCTCCATGAAGAAGCAGATGGCGGAGCTGACCGCCGAGCAGACCGGCAAGAGCGTCGAGCAGATCATCGCCGACGGCGACCGCGACCACTGGTTCACCGCCCCGGAGGCCCTCGACTACGGCTTCATCGACGGGATCGTCACCCGCGCGGACGACGTCAGCGGCGGGGGCGGCACCGAGGAGTGAGCGCGGCCCTGCCGCAGCATCCCTCCTTCTCGCCATCCGCCATCCGGAACACACCAAGGAGCATCACGTGACCTTCGATCCCCGCTTCGCCCCCACGGCACAGGGCGGTCTGCCCGTCGCCCAGGCCGGCCCGATGCCGTCCTCGCGCTACGTCCTCCCGCAGTACGAGGAGCGCACCGCGTACGGCTTCAAGCGCCAGGACCCCTACACCAAGCTGTTCGAGGACCGCATCATCTTCCTCGGCGTCCAGGTCGACGACGCCTCGGCCGACGACGTCATGGCCCAGCTGCTCGTGCTGGAGTCCCAGGACCCCGATCGCGACATCACCCTGTACATCAACAGCCCCGGTGGCTCGTTCACCGCGCTGACCGCGATCTACGACACGATGCAGTACATCAAGCCGGAGATCGCGACCGTCTGCCTCGGGCAGGCGGCCTCCGCCGCGGCCGTGCTGCTGGCCGCGGGCGCACCGGGCAAGCGTCTGGCGCTGCCCAACGCCCGCATCCTCATCCACCAGCCCGCGATGGGCGGCCAGGGCGGCGGTCAGGCCTCGGACATCGAGATCCAGGCCAACGAGATCCTGCGCATGCGCGAGTGGCTCGAGACCACGCTGGCCCACCACACCGGCCGCTCGGCCGAGGACGTCAACCGCGACATCGAGCGCGACAAGATCCTGACCGCCAAGGACGCCCTCGAGTACGGCATGGTCGATCAGGTGCTGGCCTCGCGCAAGGAGATCCCCGGTCAGCTCAACCGCTGATCACAGGGGGCGTCGGCCCGTCCCGGACCGGGACGAGCGGGCCGGAGCGTCCCCGTGCGGCCCCTTCCCGTCGGGGAGGGGCCGCGCGTCTCCCACGACCGCCCCGGTCGCTGGGATACCGTTGAGGCACGCGGCCGACGGCCCGCGGGCGGCTCCGGCCGCGGCGGCACCGACCGCCCACGGCCCGACCGGAAAGGGAAGAGGACGGACATGGCGCGCATGAGCGATGGAGCCGACGTGTTCAAGTGCTCCTTCTGCGGCAAGTCGCAGAAGCAGGTGGAGCGCCTGATCTCGGGCCCGCAGGTGTACATCTGCGAGGAATGCATCGAGCTGTGCAACGAGATCATCGCCGAGGAGATCCAGGCCGCCAAGCCCGCCCCCGAGGAGCCCGCCGCGCTGCCCAGTCCGCGGGAGATCTTCGACTTCCTCGAGCAGTACGTGGTCGGCCAGGACCCCGCGAAAAGGGCCCTCTCGGTCGCCGTCTACAACCACTACAAGCGTGTGCGGGCCCAGGAGTCCGCGGGCACGGCCGTCGCCGGCCCCGCGGTCGCGGGCTCGGATTGCCGCGAGGCCAAGGCCGCGACGAAGAGCGCGAAGTCCGCCACCGGCGGTGCGAAGACCGGCTCCGCGGCAGCTGGCGAATCGGGGGAGGAGTCCGCGGACGAGGTCGAGGAGATCGAGGTCGCGAAGTCCAACGTCCTGATCGTCGGCCCCACCGGCTGCGGCAAGACCTACCTCGCCCAGACCCTCGCCCGGCTGCTGGACGTCCCCTTCGCCATGGCGGACGCGACGGCGCTGACGGAGGCCGGATACGTCGGCGAGGACGTCGAGAACATCCTCCTGAAGCTCCTGCAGGCCGCCGACTACGACGTCGCCAAGGCCGAGCGGGGCATCATCTACATCGACGAGGTCGACAAGATCGGTCGCAAGGCCGAGAACCCCTCGATCACGCGGGACGTCTCCGGCGAGGGCGTGCAGCAGGCGCTGCTGAAGATCCTCGAGGGCACCGTCGCCGCGGTCCCGCCGCAAGGCGGACGCAAGCACCCCCACCAGGAATTCATCCAGATCGACACGACGAACGTCCTGTTCATCGTGGCCGGTGCCTTCGCAGGCATCGAGGACATCATCGGGTCGCGCATCGGCAAGCGCGGCATCGGCTTCGGCGCCGAGCTGCACACCCCGATGGAGCAGACCGCGATCTACTCCAAGCTGCTGCCCGAGGACCTGCTCAAGTTCGGCCTGATCCCCGAGTTCATCGGGCGTCTGCCGGTGCTGACCAGCGTGGCGAACCTCGATCGCGAGGCGCTCATCCAGATCCTCACCGAGCCCAAGAACGCCCTGGTCAAGCAGTACCAGAGGATGTTCGAGCTCGATGGTGCGGAGCTGCACTTCGAGCGCAGCGCGCTGGAGGCGATCGCCGAGCGCGCGATCGAGCGCGGCACCGGCGCCCGCGGCCTGCGGGCGATCCTCGAGGAGACCTTGCAGCCGGTCATGTTCGAGGTCCCCTCGCGCCGCGACATCGCCCGCGTCGTGATCACCGAGGGCGTCGTGACCGAGGGACGCGCCCCGCTCATGGCGACCATGAAGGAAGCGGCGCAAGAGGCCGACGAGCGCCACGAGCAGAGCGCCTGAGAACGACGCCGAGGGACGCAGCCATGAGCAGGCACGAGGACACCACCCCGCCCGACGTCCGGGCGAGCGACATCGTCACCGATCTCTTCGCGGATACGTCCGATCAGGCGAGTGACCCGTCGGCCGAGGTCGACGCGGCACGCGCCCGCGAGCTCCTGCTGGAGGAACGCTCGAGCATCGACAACATCGACGCCGCGCTGGTGAACCTGCTCGCCGAGCGCTTCCGCCACACCAAGCGGGTGGGGCGTCTCAAGGCCGAGCACGGGCTGCCGCCTGCCGATCCGAGCCGTGAGCGTCAGCAGGTGGCGCGTCTGAAGTCCCTCGCCGAGGAGTCGGGTCTGGACCCCGTCTTCGCCGAGTCCTTCCTGCGCTTCATCGTCACCGAGGTGATCCGTCACCACGAGCAGCTGCAGGGCGACGAGACGGACTGACCCGGGAGGGGCCGGGCAGGTCCGCAGTCGGACGGGGCGTGGCCCGAAGGCACGTCGACCCACGTCCGGAACGGCGCTGAAAGGCCTGCTGCGAGGCGTAGAATGGGGACATGCCCCGCTTCAGCTTCCTGGAATGGCCCGTCGTGCGCCAGCTGCGCGACGGGGACATCCTGGGGCGTGGCACCGCGGTCACCTCCCAGCACACGCGGGACAAGAAGCCGCGCACCGTCGAGGCCGACCACGTCGCCCACAGCGTGTGCCCCTACTGCGCCGTCGGCTGCGGGCAGCTCGTCTACTCCAAGGACGGCAAGGTCACCCAGATCGAGGGCGACCCCGACTCGCCGATCTCCCGCGGCCGCCTGTGCCCCAAGGGTGCGGCCAGCGAGCAGCTCGTGAACTCCCCGCGGCGCGTGACGACCGTCCGCTACCGCCGCCCCCACGGCACCGAGTGGGAGGACCTCGACCTCGAGACGGCGCTGGACATGATCGCCGACCGCTTCCTCGAGGCGCGCCGTCGCCACTGGGAGGAGACGGACGAGAAGGGCCGCACGCTGCGGCGCACGATGGGCATCGCGAGCCTGGGCGGCGCGACCATCGACAACGAGGAGAACTACCTCGCCAAGAAGCTGTTCACCGCGGCGGGCGCGGTGCAGATGGAGAACCAGGCCCGTATTTGACACTCCGCCACGGTTCCCAGTCTGGGAGCCTCGTTCGGCCGCGGCGGCGCCACCCAGTCCTTGCAGGACATGGCCAACGCGGATTGCATCATCATCCAGGGCTCGAACATGGCCGAGGCCCATCCCGTGGGCTTCCAGTGGGTGATGGAGGCGAAGGCGCGCGGCGCCCGGATCATCCACGTCGATCCGCGCTTCACACGCACCTCCGCCAACGCGCACAAGCACATCCCCACGCGTGCGGGCACCGATGTCGTGCTGCTGGGCGCTCTGATCAACCACGTCCTCAGCAACGACCTGTACTTCGAGGACTACATCAAGGCGTTCACCAACGCCTCCTCGATCGTCAGCTCGGACTTCCAGGACACCGAGGACCTCGAGGGTCTGTTCTCCGGCTTCGACCCGGAGACCGGCTCCTACGACACCGACTCCTGGCAGTACTCGGCCTCGCAGGAGGGCGAGCGTGTGGGCGACGCCAGCACGTTCACCGGTCGCGACGGCTCGCACTACACCTCGGGGCACGCCGGGGCCAGTGAGGCCTTCGGCGCCGGCGGGCCGCCGCTCGAGCACGGATTGCCCGAGCGCGACGAGACCCTGCAGGACCCGCACACGGTCTTCCAGATCCTCAAGCGCCACTACTCCCGGTACACCCCGGAGATGGTGACCGAGACCTGCGGCATCTCCCGCGCGGACTTCGACTACCTGGCCGACTCGCTGGTCAGCAACTCCGGTCGCGAGCGCACCACGTGCTTCGCCTACGCGGTGGGATGGACCCAGCACGTGGGCGGCGCGCAATTCATCCGCACCGCTGCGATCCTGCAGCTGCTGATGGGCAACGTCGGCCGGCCCGGCAGCGGCATCATGGCGCTGCGCGGCCACGCCACCATCCAGGGGTCCACGGACATCCCCACCCTGTTCAACCTGCTGCCGGGATACCTGCCGATGGTCAGTGTCGGCGAGCACGACGACTTCGCCGCCTACACCGACTCGATCGGCCGCTCCGAGCAGAAGGGGTACTGGGCCAACTCGCGCGCCTACGCCGTGAACCTGCTGAAGGCCTGGTGGGGGGACGCCGCGACGGCCGAGAACGACTTCGCCTTCGACTACCTCCCGCGGTTGAACGGGCCAGCCGGCACCTACCAGACGCTGATGCGGATGCTCGACGACGGGGTGGACGGCTACTTCCTGCTGGGGCAGAACCCCGCCGTGGGATCGGCGAACGGCCGCATGCAGCGCCTGGGGATGTCCCACCTGAAGTGGATGGTCGTGCGCGACTTCTCGATGATCGAATCGGCGACCTGGTGGAAGGAAGGGCCCGAGATCGACTCGGGGGAGCTGCGGACCGAGGACATCGGCACCGAGATCTTCTTCCTCCCGGCCGCCAACCACACCGAGAAGGCGGGCTCCTTCACGCAGACCCAGCGCCTCGTGCAGTGGCGCGAGAAGGCCGTGGAGCCGCCGGGCGATGCCCAGAGCGAGCTCGAGTTCCTCTTCGACCTGGGCAACCGCATCCGCGAGAAGCTCAAGGACTCCACCGACCCCCGTGACCGGCCCCTGCTCGACCTGACCTGGGACTACCCGGTGGACGAGAGCGGCGAGGTCGACCCGGAGGCCGTGATCGCCGAGATCAACGGCCGCTTCGAGTCCGGTCCCGACGCCGGGAAGCCGCTGACGAGCTACACCCAGATGACCGACGACGGCTCGACCTCCGGCGGCTGCTGGATCTACACCGGCGTCTACGCCGACGGCATCAACCAGGCGGCCCGCAAGAAGCCCCGCACCGAGCAGGACGAGTTCGCGCACGAGTGGGCGTGGGCCTGGCCCGCCAACCGCAGGATCCTCTACAACCGCGCCTCGGCCGACGCCGACGGCAAGCCGTGGAGCGAGCGCAAGAAGCTCATGTGGTGGGACGACGAGCAGAAGTGCTGGTCCGGTCCCGACGTGCCCGACTTCCCCGCCGACAAGGACCCCCACGACCCCGGGGACACCGATGCGGGTGGCCCTGCGGCGCTCGCGGGGAACGACGCCTTCATCATGCAGGCCGACGGCCGCGGCTGGCTGTACGCGCCGACGGGCCTCGTCGACGGGCCCCTGCCCACCCACTACGAGCCCGTCGAGTCGGCGATCCCGAACCCGCTGTACCCGCAGCAGTCGAACCCCACGCGGGTGTCCTTCCAGGACCGCCACAACCTCAACGCCCCGGGGACCAGCGGGACGCACCAGGACGTCTACCCCTACGTGTTCTCCACCTACCGTGTCACCGAGCACCACACCGCGGGTGGCATGAGCCGCTGGCTGCCCTACCTCTCCGAGCTCCAGCCGGAGCTGTTCTGCGAGATCTCCCCGGAGCTGGCCGAGGAGGTGGGGATCGAGCCCTACGGCTGGGCGACGGTCATCTCCCCGCGCGCCGCGATCGAGGCGATCGCGCTGGTCACCGAGCGGATGACGCCGCTCACGGTCGCCGGTCAGACCGTCCACCAGATCGGTCTGCCCTACCACTGGGCGCAGGGCACGCACGCCGTCGTCGACGGCGACAGCGTCAATGACCTGATCGGGATGAACCTGGACGCGAACACCCAGATCCAGAACTCGAAGGTCACCGCCTGCACGATCCGCCCCGGCCGTCGGCCCCGCGGGAAGGCGCGCCAGGAGCTGGTCGAGCAGCTGCAGAGGGAAGCGGGTCTCACGCTCTCCACGGGCGACACCCGGGTGACCGCGCCCGACTTCCCCGAGGGCACCCACCCCGAGGACATCGACCTCTCCACCGGTGAGACCATAGAGGAGAGCTTCGACCTGCCCGCGCACCACCGCCAGGGCCCGCAGAGCCCGGGGCTGTCGGAGGACGGGAAGCACGAGCAGGGAGGCGAGGAGGACTGATGGGACTGCTGTCCGGACCCGAGGCGGATCCCGCGGCCGACGCCGGCTGGGGCCACGACCACGACCGCAAGGGCTTCTTCACCGACACCTCGATCTGCATCGGCTGCAAGGCCTGCGAAGTGGCGTGCAAGGAGTGGAACCACAATCCGCAGGACGGCAACCTGCAGATCATGGGCTCCTCCTACGACAACACCGGGTCCCTGGGAGCCAACACCTGGCGGCACGTCGCCTTCGTCGAGCAGGGCAAGGACCGCATCGAGGAGGCTCGCGAGACCGGGCGCAAGCTGGTCAGCCTCGGCATGCCCTCGATCGGACCGCGCAGCGGCGCGAGCACGCCCGGCGGTCGGCCCGGTGAGGACCTCTCCCGCGCCGACACCGCCCCGCCGGACACCCCGGAGTTCCGCTGGCTGATGTCCTCGGACGTGTGCAAGCACTGCACCCACGCGGGCTGCCTGGACGTGTGCCCCACCGGCGCGCTGTTCCGCACCGAGTTCGGCACCGTGGTCGTGCAGGAGGACATCTGCAACGGCTGCGGCACCTGCGTGGGCGGCTGCCCCTTCGGCGTCATCGAGCGCCGCGACGACGGCACCGTCGCCCCCAAGGGCCAGCGCGGTCGCGTGCAGCAGGACGTGCCCAACAAGGGCACCGCCAACAAGTGCACCCTCTGCTACGACCGTCTGGTGGAGGGCGAGGAACCCGCCTGCGCGAAGACCTGCCCCACCACCTCGATCAAGTTCGGCGACCACGACGACATGGTCGAATCGGCCCACGAGCGCATCGCCCAGCTGCACGAACAGGGGATGACCGAGGCCCGCCTCTACGGGGCGAACCCCGAGGACGGCGTGGGAGGGACCGGTTCGGTCTTCCTGCTCCTGGACGAGCCCGAGGTCTACGGCCTGCCCCCGGATCCGCAGGTGCCGACCAAGGACCTGCCGCACATGTACCGCACCGCCGCCGTCGCCATGGGCGGGATGCTGGCCGCGACCGCCCTCGCCTTCCTGGGAGGACGCCGGTGACCCACTCCTCCTACGACGAGTACCGCCAGCCCGAGCCCGAGGGCGGACGCAGGAAGCGGGGCGGGGGCGGCAAGCGGCGTCGCCGCAGCCCGCTCGACGGCGGCGCCGGAGGTGACGGCTCGCACGAGATGGCGATGGTCGAGGACGTCGAGTTCGAGTCCTACTACGGCCGTCCCGTGGTCAAGGCGCCCCCGTGGGAGACCCCGATCGGGATCTACCTCTTCGTGGGAGGGCTGGCCGGCGCCTCCGGTCTGCTGCAGGCCGGCGCCGCCCTCAGCGGCAACGCCGAGCTGCGCCGCACCGCGCGCCTGGTCGCGATCGGCGCCGTGGGCGTGGGGACACCCGCCCTGGTCATCGACCTGGGGCGCCCCGAGCGCTTCCTGCACATGATGCGCGTGTTCAAGGTGAGCTCCCCGATGAGCCTGGGCACCTGGATCCTCAGCTCGTATGCGACCGGTGCGGGCATGACCGCCGCCAACGAGGTCGACCGGATGACGGGGGAGCGGCTCCCGCTGGGGCCACTGCGCCCGCTGCTGCGCCTCGCCGAGGGGCCGTCGGCCGCGCTGCAGGGCGTGATGGGCGCCCCGCTCGCCGCCTACACCGCCGTGCTGCTGGGCGACACCGCTGTTCCGACCTGGAACGCCGCGCGCCACGGGCTGCCCTACGTGTTCGTCTCCTCGGCGAGCCTCGCTGCGGGCGGCATGGCGATGGCCCTGACCTCCCGGAGGAACGCGGGCCCCGCACGTCTGCTGGCCGCGGCGGGCGTCGTCGGCGACATCGTGGGCATGCACTACACCAAGTCCAGGATGCATCCGCTGGAATCGGAGCCCCTCGAGGAAGGCACCCCCGGGAAGCTCCTGACCTGGGCCGAGCGTCTCGCGGTCGCGGGCGGCATCGGCACCCTGTTCGCGCGGCGCAGCCGCACCATCGCGGTGGCGAGCGGACTGGCGCTCGCGGGAGCTTCCGCGCTCACCCGCTTCGGCGTGCTGCACGCGGGGCACGAGTCGGTGAAGGATCCGCGACGGGTGATGATCCCGCAGAAGGATCGCCTCGAGAAACGCCGCGCCGCCGGTATCACGGGGGATTCGATCACCACGGGGTGGTGAGGCGGGCCGCGAGCCACGGTGACGGATAAGAACGGGACGTAACGGGTGCTCTGGTGTTGGATCGGGGCATGACCACCGAGCAGACCTGGCTCATCACGGGCGCGAGCGGAGGCCTGGGCCTCGCCCTCGTGCAGCGAGCGCTGGCAGAAGGGCACCGGGTCGTCGCGACGACCCGCGGATCGGCGCTCCCCGTCTCCCACCCCCGGCTGACGGTCTTCCCACTCGACCTCACCGACCGGGCGGCGTGCCACCAAGCCGTGGACGATGCCGTCCGCGCGACGGGGCGACTGGACGCCCTCGTGAACAATGCCGGCTACGGCCTGGTGGGCGCCGTCGAGGAGGTCACGGAGGACGAGGCGCGCGCCATCCTCGAGGTGGATCTGCTCGGCCCGCTGTGGCTGAGCCAGGCCGCCCTGCCGAGGATGCGGGCCGGCGGCGGGGACATCGTCCAGATCTCCTCCGTCGGCGCCGTGGGATCGATGCCGTTCTTCGGTCTCTACAACGCCGCCAAATGGGGACTCGAAGGCTTCAGCGAGGCGCTCGCGGCGGAGGCGGCGCCGATGGGAGTGCGGGTGACCATCGCCGAGATCGGGGCGATGGACACGCAGTGGGCGACCGCGGGCATGCAGTTCAGCAGCCCTTTGGACGCCTACGACACGCTGCGTGAGGGCGTCCTCGGCACGGCGGAGGTGCCCTGGGACAGCGAGCCCGGCGCGACCGGGGGCGGGACGCCGCCCGATGCCGTCGCCGCGCAGCTCCTCGCCCACGTGGCCCGGCGTTCCGGCAGCCCGCTGCGACTCGTGCTCGGCGAGGACGCCGCCGACCAGATCTCGAGCGTGCTCGACCTGCGACAGCAGGACTACGCCGGGCAGCTCCCGCCGTCGACACGCGAGTGACCCGGCTTCCGTCCAGCGCGGAGGGTCAGGTGCTGCGGAGGTGATCCGTCCGGTCGGGCGAGCCGCCGCGACGGATGCGGGGCAACGCGCGTCAGCGGATCCGGAGCGTTCCCGCGGGAACGTCGGCCGACGCCGCGACCGTCTCACCGATCACCGGATAGCCCGGGACCTCGCCCACGACGAGCAGCCCGCCGCTGGTCTGCGCGTCCGCGAGGACCAGCAGGTCGTCCTCGGTGATGCCGGTGTCCACCTGCAGGTGCTCGCGGACCCAGTCGAGGTTCCGGCGGGTGCCGCCGGAGACGAACCCGTCCCGCAGCGCCTCGGCCGCGCCGTCGACCAACGGGAGCGCACCGCGCTCGATCACCGCGGCGGTCCCCGAGGCGCGCATCATCTTGAACAGGTGCCCGAGCAGTCCGAACCCGGTCACGTCGGTCGCCGCGCGGACCCCCGCCGCGAGGGCGGCCCTCGCGGCATCGCGGTTCAGCGTCGTCATCGTCTCGATCGCTGCGGGGAACGCGTCGCCGGTGGCCTTGTGACGGTTGTTCAGCAGGCCCACCCCGATCGGCTTGGTGAGCGTGAGCGGCAGGCCCGGCTCGGCGGCGTCGTTGCGCAGCAGTCGATCCGGATGCGCGGTCCCGGTGACCGCCATCCCGTACTTCGGCTCCGGATCATCCACGCTGTGTCCGCCGATCACCGGGACACCGGCCTGCGCGGCGACGTCCAGGCCGCCCCGCAGCACCTCGCGCAGCAGCTCGTAGGGCAGGGTCTCGCGGGGCCAGCCCACCAGGTTGATCGCCACCACCGGGTCGCCGCCCATCGCGTAGATGTCCGAGAGGGCGTTCGCGGCGGCGATCCGCCCCCAGTCGAAGGCGTCGTCGACCACCGGGGTGAAGAAGTCGGCCGTGGAGAGGACGGCGAGATCCTCGCGGACCCGGACGGCTGCGGCGTCGTCACCGTCGTCCAGTCCGACGATCACATCGCCCGCGGACTGGCCGGCGAGGGCGGAGACGGCCTCCTCGAGCTCGCCCGCCGGGATCTTGCTCGCGCAGCCCCCGCCGTGGGCCATCGTCGTCAGCCGCACGGAGATCGACGGCGTCGAGGTCGTCAGCGGGGTGGGGACGGAGTCGTCGGGAGCCATGATGTCGAGTCTAGGACCGCCGGGGCCGGGCGGGCAGGGCGACGACCGCCCCTCCCGGACGGCACGCGCAGGGGCGATAGGATCGACCACGGAGGCGTACGTGTCCTGGTGGGCACCCCAGTCTTCAAAACTGGTGAGACCGAGGACCTCGGTCTGGCGGGTTCGATTCCCGTCCGCCTCCGCCACATCCGATCCCTGCATCCGACGATCCTCCGGCGCCGCGCAGCCGGCCGGGCTCAGGTGCACCGCGCCGAGGAGGAGCCGCACTCGTGGCAGAGACCGATCCCCGCCGCCGCATCCCGCGCACCGACCGCCTGCTCGCCCTCCCGGAGGTCGCACGGGCGAGCGCGAGCATGGGGGAGCGGGTGGTCCGTGAGCTCGTGCGCGCCGTCCAGGACCGCGCGCGCAGCGGCCAGATCTCCCCGGAGCAGGTGGAGCAGGAGCTGCTGGCCGGCATCGGCGGCGCGGGGGCGCACTCGCTGCGGCCGGTGCTGAACGCGACCGGCGTCATCGTCCACACGAACCTCGGTCGTGCCCCGCTCTCCGCCGCCGCCCGGGCCGCGCTGCAGGACGCCTCCGGATACACCGACGTCGAGTTCGACCTCCCCTCGGGGCAGCGCTCCCGCCGCGGCGCCGCCGCCCGCACGGCGCTGCTCGAGGCCTGCCCGGCCGCGGAGGACGCGCTGATCGTGAACAACGGCGCCGCCGCGCTGCTGCTGGCGACCACGGCGCTGGCGGGGACCGGCGAGGTCGTCCTCTCGCGCGGGGAGATGATCGAGATCGGCGCGGGCTTCCGCCTCCCGGACCTCGTCGCCTCGACCGGCACCCGGATCCGCGAGATCGGCACCACCAACCGCACCCACGCGGACGACTACCGCGCGGCGATCGGCCCCGACACCGGTGCGGTCCTGCGCATCCACGCGAGCAACTACCGCATCAGCGGATTCACCTCCGCCGTCCCGGTCGCCGAGCTCGCTGACGTCTGCCACCGGGCCGACCTCCCGCTCGTGGTCGACCTCGGCAGCGGGCTCCTCGAGCCCGATCCTGTCCTCCCGGAGGAGCCGGCCCTGGGGACGGCGCTGCGCGACGGCGCCGACCTCGTCATCGCCTCGGGCGACAAGCTGCTGGGGGGGCCCCAGGCCGGGATCCTGCTGGGACGTGCCGAGGTGGTCGCTCGCCTCGCCCGTCACCCGATGTCCCGCGCGATGCGGGCCGACAAGCTCGCGCTCGCCGCCCTCGAAGCGACCCTGCGGGGCCCCGAGCCGCCGGTTCCGGCCGCCCTGCACGCCGACCCGGAGGCCCTGCGCACGCGCACCACGGCCCTCGCCGACCAGGTCGGCGGGCAGGTCGTCGCGCACGAGGGGCGCGTCGGCGGGGGAGGGGGCGCGGAGGTGCCGCTGCCCGGCTGGGCGCTGGCCCTGCCCGAGCACCTCGCCGAGCCGCTGCGACGCGGGGACCCGGCCGTCGTCGGCACCGTGCGCGACGGCGCGTGCCTGCTGGACCTGCGCTGCATCCCCGCCGCCCAGGACGTCGACCTCGCCCGCGCCGTGCGTGCCGCGCAGGGAGCGGGCGCCGCCCAGGAGGACGCATGATCGAGCGCGTCGTCGCGACCGCCGGTCACGTCGACCACGGCAAGTCGGCCCTGGTGCGCGCTCTCACCGGCCTCGACACGGACCGCTGGGCCGAGGAGAAGCGTCGCGGACTGACCATCGACCTCGGCTTCGCCTGGTCCCGCCTGCCCAGTGGGCGGGAGGTCTCCTTCGTCGACGTGCCCGGCCACGAGCGCTTCCTGGGCAACATGCTCGCCGGTCTCGGCCCCGCGCCGATCGTCTGCTTCGTCGTCGCCGCCGACGAGGGCTGGCAGGCCCAGTCCGACGACCACCGCGATGCCGTCGCAGCCCTGGGCATCGACACCGGCCTCCTCGTCATCACCCGCGCCGATCTCGCCGAGGACGGCCCCGAGGGTGTGGAGGCGGTGGTCGCACGGGCCCGCGCCGAGCTCGCCTCGACGGGACTCGCCCATGCCCCGCTCGTCATCACCTCGGCCCGCACCGGGCAGGGCATCGAGGAGCTGCGCACCGTGCTCGACGGTGTGCTCGAGCGTGCCCCCGAGCCCTCCCCGGACGCGCCGCTGCGGCTGTGGGTCGACCGCTCCTTCACGATCACCGGCGCCGGGACCGTGGTCACCGGGACCCTCGCGAACGGGACGCTCCGCGAGGGCGACCGCCTCCACCTGATCGGCGCCGAGGGCGCGGCCGCCGGCGAGGGCACGCCGGTCACCGTGCGCGGCCTGCAGAGTCGTGAGCGTCCTGCCGAAGCGCTCGGCCCCGTCTGCCGCGCCGCGATCAACCTGCGCGGCATCGACGCCGGGACGATCGCGCGCGGGGATGCGCTGGTCACCCCCGGGGCGTTCGAGCCCGTCGCCGTGGTCGACGTCCGCCGGTGCACAGGAGCCCTGCTCGAGGACGTGCCCAGGGAGGCCGTCGTCCATGCCGGCAGCGCGGCGGTGCCGGCCCGGGTGCGGGGCCTCGGTCCCGAGCACGCGCGGATCACCCTCGAACGGGCGCTGCCCCTGCGCGTGGGTGATCGGGTGCTGCTGCGGGGCAGCGGGGAACATGCGGTGCTCGGCGGGGCCCGGATCCTCGACGTCGACCCGCCCGAGCTGACGCGCCGGGGAGATGGCGGACGCCGCGCACGCACGCTCGCCACGATCTCACCGGTGGGCGACGTGGTGCACGAGACCGCCCGCCGCGGGGCGATCCGCGAGGACCGGCTGCGACGCATGGGCGTGCACGTGCCCGATCCGCTGCCCGCGGCCGTGCGACGCCTGCGCGACTGGCTCGTGGACGTCGACGCGATCGGCCGCTGGGCCTCCACCCTGCGGGACGCCCTCACCGTGGAGAGCACCCGCGACCCTCTGTCGCCGGGGATCAGCCGGGGCGCGGCACTCGACCTTCTCGGTCTTCCCGACGGCGGGCTGCTCGAGCCCGTGCTCGAGAGCGCCCGGCTCGTCCAGCGGGACGGCCGCATCGCCGACCCGGACGCGGCCCCGGGGCTGGGCGCGGTCGAACCCCGCGTCGCGACGCTCGAGTCCCGCCTGCGGTCCGAGCCCTTCCGGGCACCCGAGGCCGATGATCTGGCCGCGCTGGACCTGGGAGCACGCGAACTCGCGGCCGCCGAGGCGCAGGGCCGTCTGCTGCGTCTGCCGGACGGGGTGGTCCTGCTGCCCTCGGCTCCCGCCCTCGCCATGCGCGAGCTCGCACGACTGGATCAGCCCTTCACCCTCAGCGCGGCCCGGCAGGCGCTCGGGACCACCCGCCGGGTCGCCGTCCCGCTGCTCGAGCACCTCGATGACCGCGGATGGACGCGGCGCGTGGACGGCTCCCGCCGGGAGGTCGTGCGCTGAGAGGGGTCAGCCGCGCGGCTTCTTGACCGGCGGTTCGCCGAGCTCGACGTCCGCGGTGTCGATCTCCTCGCCCCCACCGGTGATGGTCAGCGACTCGATCCTGCCGAGCGCCGTGAGGTCGCCGCGGGCGGCCTCCAGATGCTCCACCGCCTGCGCGGGGGCGCTCACGGTGACCTGCAGGATCGGCGTCTTCTGGGAGACCTTGGCGTCGGACTTGATGCGTCGCAGCACGATCGCGGCCTGCTCGACGGTCGTCAGCAGGGCGGCGTCCCGGCCGGCTGCGGCCTCGCGCAGCGGAGCCGACTCGGGCCAGGCCTGGGTGTGCACGCTGCCCTCGCGCCACCACGACCAGACCTCCTCGGTCGCGAAGACGACCACCGGGGCGAACAGGCGCAGCAGCACCTCGAGCGCGATCGCCAGCGCGGCCCGCGCGGAGGCGACGCCCTGCTCGCCCGCGCTGCCGTGCGCGCGGTCCTTGATCAGCTCGATGTAGTCGTCGCAGAAGGTCCAGAAGAAGGGCTCGACGACCTCGAGGGCACGCGCGTAGTCCATCTCCTCGAAGGCCGCGGTGGCGGTGTCCACGACACCGGCGAGGCTCGCGAGCATCGCGCGGTCCAGGGACGCGGTGACCGCGGCGGGATCAGCGGCCAGGCGACCCGAGGGATCCGCGGGGGCCTCGCCGAAGCCGAGCGCGAACTTCGAGGCGTTGAGGATCTTGATGGCCAGGCGCCGGCCGATCTTCATCTGGCCCTCGTCGAAGGCCGTGTCCACGCCCTGGCGGGCACGCCCGGCCCAGTAGCGCACACCGTCGGAGCCGTGGCTGTGCAGCAGGCCGATCGGGGTCACCACGTTGCCCTTGGACTTGCTCATCTTCTTGCGGTCCGGATCCAGGATCCAGCCGTTGATCGAGGTGTTGGTCCAGGGCAGGGAGTCCTGCTGCAGGTGCGAGCGGACGATAGTGGAGAACAGCCAGGTGCGGATGATGTCGTGGCCCTGCGGGCGCAGGTCCATCGGGTAGACCTTCGCGAACAGCTCCGGATCGGCGTCCCAGCCGCCTGCGAGCTGCGGGGTCAGGGAGCTCGTCGCCCAGGTGTCGAGGATGTCGGGGTCGGCTGTGAAGCCACCCGGCTGCTCGCG
Organism: Brachybacterium endophyticum; assembly: GCF_003130585.1. Taxonomy (GTDB): domain Bacteria; phylum Actinomycetota; class Actinomycetes; order Actinomycetales; family Dermabacteraceae; genus Brachybacterium; species Brachybacterium endophyticum. The sequence goes on from NZ_QFKX01000002.1 coordinate 609,049, forward strand.
CTGGGCCTCCTCGTAGCCGGCGGGCACGTCGGTCGTCGGATCGATCGGCAGACGCTCGACCTCGGGGGTGAGCACCGTGTCGTAGTCGACCTCGCCGGCGGCGTCCAGGGCGTACCAGACCGGGATCGGCACCCCGTAGAAGCGCTGGCGGGAGACCAGCCAGTCGCCGACCAGGCCCTCCACCCAGTTGCGGTAGCGCGACTCCATGTAGGCGGGGTGCCAGGTGATCTCGGCGCCGCGGGCGATGAGGGCGTCGCGCAGCCCGCCCTCGCTGCTGTCGCGCCCGCCATTGGTGAGGTACCACTGGCGGCTGGTGACGTACTCGAGGGCCTTGTCGCCGTTCTCGTAGAACTTCACGGGGTGGGTGATCTTCTTCGGCTCGCCGACCAGGTCGCCGCTCTCGGTGACCATCTCGACCACGCGCTTCTGCGCGCTGAACACGGTCAGGCCGGCGAGCTCGGCGTAGCGCTCCTGGCCCTCGGCCGAGGTGATCCACGGCGCCTCGGGCAGGAAGCGGCCGTCCCGGCCGATCACGCTGCGGGTGGGCAGCTCGAGCTCGCGCCACCAGGTCACGTCGTTGGCGTCACCGAAGGTGCAGATCATGGCGATGCCCGCGCCCTTGTCCGCCTGGGCGAGCGGGTGCGCCATCACGGGCACCTCGACGCCGAACAGGGGAGAGGTGACCGTGGTGCCGAACAGGTCCTGGTAGCGCTCGTCGTCCGGGTGGGCGACGAGGGCCACGCAGGCGGGCAGCAGCTCGGGGCGGGTGGTCTCGATGAAGACCTTCTCGCCGCTGCCGTCGGTCTTCGCGAAGCCGATGCGGTGGTAGGCACCGTCGCGCTCGCGGTCCTCCTGCTCGGCCTGCGCGACCGCGGTGCGGTAGGTGACGTCCCACATGGTGGGGGCCTCGGACTGGTAGGCCTGGCCCTTCTCGAGGTTCTCGAGGAAGGCCCGCTGGCTGGTGGCCCGGGAGCGGGCGTCGATCGTCTGGTAGCTGTGGTTCCAGTCGACCGAGAGGCCCAGGGTGCGGAAGACCTCCTCGAAGGAGGCCTCGTCGACCTTCGTCAGCTTCTCGCAGAGCTCGATGAAGTTCCGGCGCGAGATCGGCGTCTGGTTCGCGGCCTTGGAGGACTTGTTGTCGCCGCCCTCCTGCGGGGGCGTGAAGTCCTCCTCGTAGGGCAGCGACGGGTCGCAGCGCACCCCGAAGTAGTTCTGCACGCGGCGCTCGGTGGGCAGGCCGTTGTCGTCCCAGCCCAGCGGGTAGAACACGTTCTTCCCGCGCATGCGCTGGTAGCGCACGATCATGTCGGCCTGGGAGTAGCCGAAGACGTGGCCGATGTGCAGGGAGCCCGACGCCGTGGGCGGCGGGGTGTCGACGCTGAACACCTGGTCACGGGTGGTGTCGGCGTCGAAGGCGTAGACCTGGGCCTCGTCCCATACGCGGTCCCACTTGTCCTCGAGGCCCTCGAGGGTGGGCTTGTCGGGGAGAGCGGACGCGGCGTTCGGGCGCGGGGCGGTATCGGTCATGGGGCCATTGTTCCAGGCATCGTGCCTGAGGGCGCAATCCTGCGACGTGATCACGGGCGCATCGCGCGGCGGTTCCCGGCGGCCCCGCTGTCACGGCACCCGCTGGGTCCACTCCTCGGTGCCGAACTTGGTCTCCACCAGGTGCCGGGCCTTCCCGAGCTCGTCCTCGGTGTAGGCCGAGTCGTGCGTTGCGTACTTGCCGCGGAAGTAGTCCAGGAAGCTGTCGATGATCGCCTCGCGGGTCATGCCGGTCTGCGAGCGCATCGGGTCCACGCGCTTGTTCGCGCTGCGGGTGCCCTTGTCCGAGAGCTTCTCGCGGCCCACGCGCAGCACCTCGCCCATCTTGTCGGCGTCGATGTCGTAGCTCATCGTCACGTGGTGCAGCACCACGCCGTCGGCGAAGCGGCGCTGGGCGGCCCCGCCGATCTTGCCCTTGTCCGAGGCGATGTCGTTCAGCGGCACGTAGCGGGCGCGCACGCCGATCTCGGCGAGGGCCCCCATCACCCAGTCGTCGAGATAGGCGTAGGACTGCTCGAAGCTCAGGCCCTCCACGAGCGAGGACGGCACCACGAGCGAGTAGGTCAGGCAGTTGCCGGCCTCCATGAACATCGCGCCGCCCCCGGTGATCCGGCGCACCACCCCGATGCCGTGCTCGGCGGCGCCCTCGGGATCGATCTCGTTCTTCACGCTCTGGTAGGAACCGATCACCACCAGCGGCGAGTCCCAGTCCCAGATCCGCAGCAGCGGCCGGCGCCTGCCCGCGGCGACCTCGTGGGGGAGGACCTCGTCGAGGGCGACGTGCATGATCGGGGCCATCGTGACCGGCCCGATCACGTCGAACTCGTGATCGTCCCAGCTGGTCGCGTTGCCCAGGGCTCGGCGCACGGCGATCGCGACCGCATCGGCGTCGAAGCCGATCATCTCGACGTCGCCGTGGCGGGCGGCGAGGCGGGAGGTGATCGACTCGGTGATCTGCTGGGCGCTGGCCTTCACCGGCAGACCGACGATCGCGGCGTCGATGTCCTCGAGGGCCTCATCGGGTTCGAGGAAGAAGTCCCCGAACACGTGCGCGGAGGTGATGACACCGTCGGAGGCCTCGACCTCGACCGAGACGAGCTTGCCACCGCGGACCTTGAACGCACCGTTCACCGGATATGCCTCTCTGCGAGCTGGACAGGGCGCCGGAGTGGGCCCGCCGTCCATTGTCCCAGCCGCGGCGCCGATCGGCGGTGTGAGCCGCACGGCCCGGGTCCGCACCGCCGCTCAGGGCTTGGTGGCCAGCGAGTGCAGCGCCTCGTGGACGTCGGTGACGAACTCCTGGACGGAGGCGGACTTCTTGGCCTGCACGACATAGGTGCGGTTGTCGAACTCGCGGGTGACCCGCGGCAGCAGCGTGCGCCAGGTGCTCGAACCGCCGATCGAGACCAGGAAGGTGCCCGAGCGGGGGATCGAGGGAGCGTGCACGCGCACCGAGAGGCGGTCCTCGGTCATGTCCGGCTGCTGGCGCGGCACCAGCGGGAACCCTGCGGCCTCGAGCCGCCCCGGATCCAGGACCTCCCACAGCAGCGAGCGGGCGTCCTCCACCTTGCGCGAGGCGGGAGTGCCCAGGAACGGCGACGGGTCCACGGTGAGGTCGGGGTCGTGGCGCCAGTCGGGTGCGGCGGCGATCTCCTGCAGGCGCGCGTTCGCGGCCTCGTGCTCCTCGTCCCCGTCCAGGGCGCCGATGCCCAGCGGGAGGGTGCGTTGGGGGCGTGAGCCGACCAGCCAGATCGCGGAGCCGTCCTCGACCGCGTCGAACTCGACCCCGAGGTCCTCGTTGCTGCCGCCTGCGTGGAGCCAGGCGCGGGGGTGGCTGCGGCTGGAGGAGAAGCGCGGGGAGCGGTGGATCAGCGTGCGGCTGATCAGCAGCATCGAGCGCAGGTGGTCACGCAGCTCGTTGGTGACCTCCTCGTCCAGCAGCACCTTGGGGGCGATCGGCTGCTGGGCGTCCTCGACGGCCTCGTTCTCCCCGAACTCGGCCAGGGCGGTCCACAGCTCGGCGCTCTCGGGGTCGCGCTGGACCAGGCGCTTGGCCAGCTGCGCCCACGTCACCATCAGCATCCTGCCGGTCGGGTCCTCGACCTTGCGCACCTGGGACCGGCGTGAGCGGGGCACGATCAGCAGCAGGCGGCTGCCGGGGGCGTGGTCGAGGCCGCCCAAGAGGGTGTGCAGGCGCTCCTCGCCGAGATCCCCGTCGATCACGAGCTTGATGCCGAGGAACTCGGGACCGGCGCCCGAGGGGGCCCGACCGATCAGGTCGTAGGCGTCGGGGGTGGTGCGGGTAGTGGTGCGGAACGCCGGGGCCCTGCCGGAGATCCCGGCGACGTGGCGGGCGAACTGGCGGCGCGCGCGCCGGTCGCGCAGCACGTGGTCGAGCATGCCGCGGGCCATCGCCTCGTGGCGTGTGCGCGTGTCGTCGTGCCGGATCTGCTTCGGGACGGCGTCCAGGCCGCCGGCGATCATCCGCCCGACGGACGGGCTGGCAGGGCTCACGGGCGTCTCCTTCCACGTGGGGCGAGCGTCGGTCGGTGCGCTCGGGATCGAGGATACGGCGCTGCCCGGCGACCGCGTCAGCGACCGCGCGCGTAGATCTCCCGCACCAGGTCCTCGATCGCGGGCTCGGCGAGGGAGAGATCGGCGATCTCGGCCTGCTCGCCCACGGCGGCCAGCAGCCGCGGCACCGTCATCTCGCTGCCGTGGAAGGCGATCCGATGGCGGATGCCCTCCGCCTCGACCGCGAGCGTCGAGACCCCCGCGGGCAGGGTGAGCCGCTCCTGCGGCTCCGCGAGGTCGATGATCAGCTCGCGCGGAGCCCCGAGGGACTCGCGGAAGCCGGCGAGCGGCCCGTCGAAGGCGACGGTCCCGGAGTTCACGACGACGATCCGCTCGCAGAGCCGTTCGACGTCGCTCATGTCGTGGGTGGTCAGGAACAGGGTCGTCCCGCGCTCCTCGCGGTCCTCGCGCAGGAAGCGGCGCAGGCCCTCCTTGGAGATCATGTCCAGCCCGATGGTCGGCTCATCGAGGATCACCAGGCGCGGGGAGTGCAGCAGGGCGGCCGCGACCTCACCGCGCATGCGCTGGCCCAGCGAGAGCTGACGCACCGGACGGTCCAGGAAGTCCTGCAGGTCCAGACCCTCGACGAGGCGTGAGAGGCGAGCGGTGCGGGCGGACTCGGGGAGGCGGTGCATCGCCCCCAGGATCCGGAAGGAATCCCGCAGCGGCAGGTCCCACCACAGCTGGGAGCGCTGTCCGAAGACCACGCCGATCTCCCGGCTCAGCCGACGGCGCTCGGGGACCGGTCGTCGCCCCAGGACGCGCACATGACCCGCCGTGGGCTGCAGGATGCCGGTCATCATCTTGATCGTGGTGGACTTCCCGGCACCGTTGGCGCCCACGAAGCCGACGGCCTCACCCGGGTCGACCCGGAGACTGACGTCGTCGACCGCGCGGATGATCCTCTGCGCCCTGCGAGCACCGCGCACGCCACGGGGGATCCGGGCTCCGAGGGCGGCGCGGTCCCGGCGGGGCCCGCGGGTCGCCGTGGTCCGCGAGGGGTCGTCCGGCGTCTCGTGCGGTGCGTCGGCCGTGGTCCGCCGTCGGCCGCGCACGACGTAGTCGCGGCGCAGGGCCCGCAGCTCGATCGCGGGGTCGTTCGAGGTCGTCATCCGCCTGCTCCTGTGTAGTGTCGAACGCCCGAGCGCCACAGCAGGGCGGCCACGATCCAGATCAGGATCGCGACCGGTGCCCCCAGCCAGCCCGTCCACTGCGGGAGCAGGGCGGGGCCGGTGAGGTCGAGCAGGGCGAGGGTCGGGGTGTAGGCGACCAGGGTCGCCGGGATCACGAAGGTGAAGAAGGCCCGCAGCGGCAGCGGGAAGACGGCACCGGGGTTGGTGGCCACGTAGTTCCCGCCGTACGTGAAGGCGTTGGCGAACTCGCGACCGTCCACGAGCCAGAACTGCATCGCTCCGGCCATCGTGAACAGGGCGCCGAGGATCGCCGCGCCGGCCAGCGGCGCGAGGACCACCAGGAGCAGATGGGCGGGGGTGGGGGAGAAGCCGGCGATCGCCAGGGCCGTCGCCAGCATCGCGAGGCCCACGACGATCCGCCCCAGCCGCCGCAGGGAGAGGTCGAGGCTCGAGATCTGCAGCAGCATCGGGACGGGGCGGACCATCAGCGTCTCGAGCTTGCCCGAGCGGATCGCGGTCGAGAGGCCGTCGATCTCCCCGAACAGCAGATCGGCGATGCCGAAGGCCAGCGCCCCCAGGCCGTAGACCACGGCGACCTGCGGCAGCGTCATCCCTCCCAGCACGTCCACCTGGGAGAGGATCACCCACAGCTCGAGGAACTCGGTGCCGACGATCAGCACCTGCCCCAGCAGGTCCATCAGGAAGCTGGCGCGGAACGCCGCCTGCGAGCGGATGCGCGAGCCGTAGAGGGTCGCGACCATGCGCAGCAGGGAGACCGGCCGGTCGGCGGGGGAGGGCCTGGCCTGCAGGCGTCGTGACTCAGCCACCCTGCACCTCCAGCGAGCGTGTCCCGGCCCGCAGCAGCAGCCAGGCGCCCACCGTCAGCACCGCGGCCCAGGCCACCTGGATGCCCACCTGCGGCAGCGTCTCGAGGGGTGTGAGCCGGCCGGAGAGGGCGTCGATCGGGGTCTGCACCATGGCCGGGAACGGGGTTGCACGGGTGAGCGCGATCAGCTGGTCGGGGAACCAGGCGATCGGGATCAGGAATCCCGAGAGCAGGTTCATCACCGCGGTGTAGACGACCGTCAGCCCCCGGGTCTGCACGAGCCAGAAAGCCGTCAGGTTCACGATCAGGTCGGCGAGGAAGGCGACCGTGATCGCGAGGACCACGGCCAGCAGCCCCAGCAGCCAGCTCAGCGGGTCCGTGGGCAGGGTGATGCCCGTCAGCAGGGCCCCGACCAGCATCGGGGGGATCCCCCGGGCGAGCAGCAGGAAGGCCGAGCGCCCCAGCTTCCTGGCGTAGTGCAGGCGCAGGAATCCCATCGGGCGCAGCAGGTCCACGGCGATGTCGCCCTCGTGGACCCGTTCGGCGACCTCGCGCGTGCCGAAGGCCTCGATGGGGGCCAGCAGCGCCTGGCCCAGCCACACGTAGGTCGCGGCCTGCAGGGCGTCGTACCCGCGCAGCTCCCCGCCGGCCGTCGAGATCGCTGCGAGCAGGATCGAGGCGCGGATCAGCCCGAAGATCGAGTTGGTGAAGACGCCGGCGACGGTGGCGACGCGGTAGGTGGAGTACTGCCGGAAGGAGGCGGCGACGATGCGACCGAAGGCGAGCACTCGGGCGATCCTACGGTGCGACGCGTCCGCGGGGGAGGGTTTCGCGCGGGCTAGGGTGGTGCCTTCCCCGCCCCCGCCCGGAACAGGACGCCCGCATGCCCTCCTCCGCACGGACCCCCGAGGCCGCGCCCGCCCCGGCCGACCAGGCCTCAGCCTCGCCCGCCGATCCCGCCCCGCGGCGTCGCCGCTTCGGTCTGCTCCCGCGGATCGTGCTCGCGATCGTGCTGGGCGTGCTGCTGGGGCTGGTGATGCCCGAGGCGCTCGCCCGCGTGTTCACGACGTTCAACGGCCTGTTCTCCGGGTTCCTGGAGTTCCTGATCCCGCTGATCATCGTGGGTCTGGTGACCCCGGCGATCGGGGAGCTGGGCCGCGGTGCCGGCAAGATGTTGGCCCTGACCACGGCCCTGGCCTACGCCTCGACGATCCTGTGCGGGTTCTTCGCGCTCGGCGTCTCCCTCCTGCTGCTGCCCCGGCTCCTCGCCGGTGCGAGCGTGGGCACGCTGGAGAACCCCGAGGACTCGGCGATCGCGCCGTACTTCTCGATCGACATGCCGCCGGTGTTCGAGGTGATGACGGCGCTGCTGCTGTCCTTCTGCCTGGGCATCGGACTGACCCTCGTCAAGCGCGGCGCCCTGCAGGAATCCTTCGAGCAGCTGCGCACGATCGTGGTGCGCACGATCGAGGCGATCATCATCCCGCTGCTGCCCGTCTACATCTTCGGCATGTTCCTGGGGCTGACGATGAATGGCCAGATCTGGACCGTGATCGGCACGTTCCTCGCCGTCGTGGTGATGGTCCTCGTGCTCACGGTGATCGTGCTGGTGGTGCAGTACTGCGCGGCCGGCATCGCGATGCGGCGCAATCCTCTGCGGATGCTCGCCACCATGGCTCCCGCCTACGCGACCGCACTGGGCACGAGCTCCTCGGCCGCGAGCATCCCGGTGACCCTCCAGTGCGCGCGCCGCAACGGCGTGCCCTCGGCGATCGCCGGATTCGTGGTGCCGCTGTGCGCGACCATCCACCTCGCCGGATCCACCCTGAAGATCACCTCCTTCGCCGTCGCGATCATGCTGATCACCGGGATGGACCTGAGCATCCCGAAGCTGATCGGCTTCGTGCTCATGCTCGGCGTCGTCATGATCGCCGCGCCCGGGGTGCCCGGCGGCGCGATCATGGCCGCCACCGGCATCCTCTCCTCGATGCTCGGCTTCGGGGACGCCGCCGTCGGCCTGATGATCGCCTCCTACATCGCGATCGACTCCTTCGGCACCGCCACCAACGTCACCGGCGACGGCGCGATCGCTGCGGTCGTCTCGCGGATCGCGAAGGGGCGCGTCTCGGGCGACCTCGAGCACGAGGAGGCCGACGCCATCGCCCTGTGACCGCACCTTGCCCGTCCTCCGGGGCGGCACGTAGCCTGAACATATGAACAACGTGTCAGGTGTTGCTTCGGTGGCGGGCGCGGCACCCGGGGACTGTGCGGACGATCTTGTCGACGCCGACCGCGTCGCCCTGGTCGCAGCTCGTCTGCCGGCCCCCGAGGCGGTCCACGACACGGCCGACGTCTTCTCGCTGCTGGGCGATCCGACGCGGCTGACCCTCCTGCTCGGACTCCTGGACGGGGAGCTCTGCGTGCACGACCTGGCGGCGCTGACCGGCCAGTCGGACTCCGCCACCTCCCACGCGCTCAAGCTGCTGCGCGCCCATCGGGTGGTCGCCACCCGCCGTGCGGGCCGACGGATCTACTACCGGCTCGAGGACCCGCACGTGCGGATGCTCCTGGACCTCGCGATCGCCCACACCGAGCACTCGGAGGTCACCCACCCCGAGAAGGAGGGCGAGGGACGATGAGCGGGCACGGGCACTCGCACGGCACCTCGGCAGGGTCGGTGAGCGCGAGCGGCAGGCACCGGCGTCGACTCGCGCTCGCCCTCGTCCTGATCGGCGGGTTCTTCGTCGTCGAGCTGGTCACCGCGCTCGCCGCGGACTCCCTGGCCCTGCTCTCCGATGCCGGCCACATGGCGGCCGACGTCCTCACCCTCGGGGCGGCGCTCGGCGCGACCGTCCTCGCTGCCCGGCCGGACCACAGCGGGCGGCGCACCTACGGCCGCTACCGCGTGGAGGTCTTCGCCTCCCTGCTCGCTGTCCTCGTGATGCTCGCCGTCGCCGCTTTCGTGATCGTCGAGGCGATCGGTCGGATCGGCGGCACTGCCGAGGTCTCCTCGACGCCGATGCTGGTGGTGGGAGCGCTGGGTCTGGTGGTGAACCTCGTGGTGATGCGCCTGCTGAGCGCAGGCGCGGCCGAGAGCCTGAACGTCCGGGGCGCGTACCTGGAGGTGCTGGCCGACAGCGTCGGCTCGGTGGGCGTGATCGCCGCGGCGATCCTCGTGGGCGCGACGGGGACGAGTCTGTGGGACACGGCGATCGCGCTCGCGATCGGCATCTTCGTGGCGGTGCGCGCGGCCCTGCTGGGCCGGGAGGTGCTCGGCGTCCTCGGTCAGGTCACGCCTCCCCACCTCCACCCCGGCAGGGTGGAGGAGGACCTGCGGGCGCTGCCCGGTGTGACCGGCGTGCACGATCTGCACCTGTGGGCCGTGACCTCGGGGATGGACGTGCTGACGGTGCACCTGCGGGTGGCCACGACCCAGGAGAGCCACGCGGTGCTCGACGCGGCCCAGCAGATGCTGCGCGAACGCCACGGTCTGGACCACTGCACCCTGCAGATCGAGCCCGAGGACCACCACGCCGACGACGAGACCACCTGGTAGGTCACGCTGCGGGTCACGCGGCTCACGGCGTCGGGACCGCCTGCAGAGCCGAGTCCCCGGGTGGAACGGTGCTCAGGCCCCGGGGGCCAGCAGACGCGTGAGCTCCTCGAAGCTGTCGACGACGGCGAGCGGCTGCTGGGCCTCGAGGGCGGGTCGCGTCCCCGCACCCCAGGTGACGCCCACGGCGTCCATGCCTGCCGCGTGCGCCGCCTGCAGGTCGGTCGCGGCATCGCCCACGTAGACGGCACGCTCGGGGCGTCCCTCGAGCAGGTCGAGCGCATAGTGCAGCGGGGCGGGATCGGGCTTGTGCGCGGCCGTGTGCTCCTTGCCGACCACCGCTTCGACGGCCGGCGCCCCCGTGATCTCGAGGCCGCGGCGGGCGAGCTCCGCGCCCTTCGAGGTGACCACTCCCAGGCGGGCGCCCGCGGCCCGCAGGACCTCCAGGTGCTCGGCGGCGCCGGGGTAGGTCGCGATCCGGTCGTCGTGGTGGGTCACGTTGTACTCCCGGTAGGCCCTCGCCATCACCGGTGTCCGCTGCGGATCCAGGGCCTCGAAGGTCTCCTCGAGCGCGAGGCCGATCCAGCTGCGCACCTCGGCCTCCTCGTACCCCTGGATCCCGAAGCGCTCGAACACGTGGGCGTAGGAGTCGACGATCAGGCCGACGGAGTCGACGAGGGTCCCGTCGAGGTCGTAGAGCACCAGCTCGTGGGAGAGGACCGGTGACTCGGGCGAGACTGCAGGGAGGGATGCGGGTGCGGACGGGGTGCTCATGGGCCCATCCTCTCGCGCCGGCGGACCGGTCGGGACCCCTCGGTGCTCGCGCCCGTATCCTCGGTGTCCATGACCTCCGATGCTTCTGCCGCCGCCATCCCCTCCACCTCGGCCGACCGCCTGACCGCCGTCGTCACCGGTGCTTCCTCCGGGATCGGTCGGGCGAGCGCCCGACGCCTGCGCGCGGACGGCTGGCGCGTGCTCGCCGTCGCCCGGCGCGAGGACCGGCTGGCCACTCTGGCCGCGGAGACGGGCTGCGAGACCCTCGTCGCGGACGTCACCGAGGACGAGGACGTCGCCCGTCTGGTCGAGCGTGTGGACGAGCTGTTCGACGGACGGGTGAACGCGGTGGTGAACATCGCCGGCGGAGCCTTCGGACAGGAGGCCGTCGATGCGGCGGACCTGGACGCCTGGCAGCGCATGTACTCGACGAACGTGCTGGGCACCGCCCGGGTCACCCGCGAGCTCCTGCCGGCCCTGCGCGCGAGCGGCCGCGGCGACATCCTGGTGCTGTCCTCGACCGCGGCCCAGGGTGCCTACGAGGGTGGCGCCGGGTACAACGCCGCAAAGGCCGGAGAGCACATGGTCGCCTCGGCTCTGCGCCTCGAACTCGCCGGCGAGCCTATCCGGGTCATCGAGATCGCGCCCGGCATGGTCCGCACCGAGGAGTTCTCCCTGGTGCGCCTGGGGGACAAGGAGCGTGCGGACAAGGTCTACGACGGCGTCGAGAACCCGCTGAGCGCCGATGACTGCGCGGACGTCGTCTCCTACGCGCTGAACGCACCGCACCACGTCAACCTCGACCTGGTGACGATCCGGCCCCTCGCGCAAGCCGCCCAGCACAAGGTGGCGCGGCACGTCGGACTCTGAGGCGTGAGCGCCCCGGGCGGGGAGGCCGCCTACGACCGGGGTATGCCCTAGGATCCGCCGGACGAGGGATGTGCCGACGCGCCGGGCGCGAGATGGTGGAACCATCGGCGGCTCGATGACAGAGTGACCGGGGACGGCTACGCCGCCCGGGACCGGGCGCCGCACAGGACGCACCACCCCGCAGGACAGCAGCACCAGGAGGACGGACATGGACGAGCGCAGGATGCACACCGTCCCCTCCCACACCCTGAGCTCCGCCCGGCCGGAGGGACCTCGCGCCGGGGACCGGCCGCAGCTGTTCGCCGTGATCGTGACGATCGCGCTGCTCTGTCTGCTCACGGTGCTGCTGGGTGGTCCGCTGATGCCCCTCGCGTCCTCGACCGCGATGGCGGCGATCTCGGTCCTGCTGGTCACGATCGGATGGGTCGTCGCCGGGCCCCGTCGCCGCTAAGGGTCTCCCGGTCGGCCGCAGGTCGTCGGACCCGCGCCCGCTGATCCACGCGGTCACCGACCGCCGCGCGGGCTCCGATCAGACGTCGAGCTCGATCTCCCCGATGCCGCGGGAGACGCACACCGTGATCCGCTCCTCGCGCTCGTCCTCGTCGAGGAACTCGTCCTCGTGGATCACGTCCCCGGCCAGCAGCGGCAGCACGCAGGTGCCGCACACCCCGCCCTCGCACGAGTAGTCGACGTCGATGCCGGCATCGAGGAGGGCCTGCAGGAGCGTGTGCTCGCCGTCGACCTCCACGGTGGTGCCGGACCGGTGGCACTTCGCGGTGAACGGTTCGCCGAGCGTGGCCATGAGCGCTCCTTCGGGGATCGGGACAGCGCGTCCAGCATCGCATGTCCGCTAACCGGGGAAGAGGTGAGGGTGCTCTCACCTCGAGGTGTCGTCCGAGCGCCTCGCGGGACGCAACCTGTGCGACGACTGTGCCGAGGCGATCGACCGCCTGTGCGCCCCCGCGCAGCTCTGTGCTGCGCACCTGCCCGGGTCTAGGGTCGGTCCCACCACCTCGAACGGGAGCAGACCATGACCCACACCCCCTCCGCGCTCTCCGCGCTGCCGGCCCTCACGCGGTCCGACGGCACGGCGATCCGGGCGCTCGTGGTCGAGGACGAGCCGACGATCGCCGACCTGCTGCGCTTCCCGCTGCAGATGATCGGCTGGGAGGCGACCGTCGTCGGCGACGGGCTGGAGGCCGTGCGGGTCGCTCGCGAGCTCCGCCCCGACGTGCTGGTCCTGGACCGGATGCTGCCGGGCATCGAGGGCCTCGAGGTGCTGCGCAGGATCCGCGCCCTGCAGCCCGAGGTCCCCTCGCTCATGCTGACGGCGATGGACGCCCCTTCCGACCGGGTCCAGGGACTCGCCTCCGGCGCCGACGACTACGTGACCAAGCCCTTCACGATGGAGGAGGTGCTGCTGCGGCTGCACCGTCTGGTCCAGCGCACGGGGGCGGCACCGGTCCGCAGCACCGAACTGGTGGTGGGGGACCTGGTGATGGACCTCGACACCCACGAGGTGACGCGTGCGGGGGAGGAGATCCCACTGACCGCGACCCAGTACCAGCTGCTGCAGTACCTGATGGAGAACCCGCGGCGCGTGCTCTCGAAGGCACAGATCCTGGACGCGGTGTGGAACTACGACTTCGGCGGGCAGGCCAACATCGTCGAGCTCTACATCTCCTACCTGCGCAAGAAGATCGACGTCGGCAGGGAGCCGATGATCCGCACCGTCCGCGGAGCCGGCTACATGCTCAAGCCCGCATGAGCCCTGCGGCCTCGCAGCCCCCGTCCCCTGCACGTCGGCGCCGGCTCTCCCTGCGCGCGACCCTCGTGGTGCTGCTGGTGACCACGGTCGCCGTGCTGTGCGTGCTGGTCGGGGCCGTCACCCATGTCTCCGTGCGCAACCATCTCGAGCAGCAGCTCGACGCCCAATTGGTCCGGGCCTCGCAGCGAGCGGGTCAGGCCGGAGCGGACGGCCACGGGGCCCCGCACCCGCCGCCGGCCGGCTCCTCGGACTCCGGCGGCTCCTCGGACTCGGGCGGCTCCTCTGATTCCGGGCCGGGGGGAGGGGAGTTCGAACTGGCCGCGTTCCTCGACGACGGGAGGGTCGTCACCGCGGCCTGGCGCGGCACCGACGGGCAGGTCGAGAAGCTGGGATCGGCCGACCGGGGCGAGATCTCCGAGGCGACCGCCGACCTCGACCCCGGCGAGCACACCGACCTGGATCTCTCCATCGGCGCCTACCGCGTCATGATGACTCCCGTCGGCGAGGGTGACGAGCTGGCCACGGGGGTCCCGCTCCGGCAGGTGCAGTCGACCCTCACACGGCTGGACATCACCCTGGTGAGCGCCGGGCTGCTCGCCACGGCGCTGTGCGGGATCGCGGGGTCGCTGATCGTGCGCCGGACCCTGCGGCCTCTCGAGGAGGTCTCCGCCGTCGCCGGCCACGTCGCCGACCTGCCGCTCTCCCGCGGGGACGTCGCCCTGGGGGAGAGGGTCGATGCGCGGATCGCGCTCTCGGGCACCGAGGCCGGGGAGGTCGGCCGTGCGCTGAACCTGCTCCTGGACAACGTCGAGGACGCGCTGGAGACCCGGCAGCGCAGCGAGGAGTCGATGCGCCGCTTCATCGCCGACGCCTCCCACGAGCTGCGCACCCCGCTGACCGCGATCCGCGGCTACACCGAGATGCTGCGCATGACCGAGGAGCTCAGCGATCGCGGCGAGCAGTCCGTCCAGCGCATGGAGGCGCAGTCCGTCCGGATGACCTCGCTCGTGGAGGACCTGCTGCTGCTGGCCCGGCTCGACGAGGGCGCCCCGCTCGAGGCGGGCGAGTGCGACCTCGGCGAGCTCGTGCTGGACGCCGCCCTGGACGCCCAGGTCACCGCGCCCGATCACCAGTGGGACCTCGAGGTCCCCGAGGCCGCGGTCCCCGTGCACGGCAGCGCCCGGCAGCTCTCCCAGGTGGTGGTGAACCTGCTCTCCAACGCCCGCAAGCACACCCCCACGGGCACGCAGGTGCGGGTGGTCCTGCGCACCCGCGAGGACAGGGCCGTGCTCGAGGTCGCCGACGACGGCCCCGGCATCGCCCCGGGGGTCCTCGACCACGTCTTCGAGCGCTTCACGCGGGCCGACGCCGCCCGCTCGGGAGACGACGACACCACCGGGCTGGGTCTGCCGATCGTCCGCGCGATCACCGAGGCCCACGGGGGCAGCATCGACCTGGAATCCGTGCCGGGCCGCACGGTCTTCACCCTCACCCTCCCGCTGGCGGGCCGGGAGACGACCCAGGGGTGAAGGGGCCGATCCCGACGAGACCGATTCCACCGCGGTCAGGCGTGACCGGTCACGGGGAGCCCGCGTAGACTGCGAGCCATCGGCATCGACCCGGCCATCACCGGAGAGCCGCGGGAAGAACGGTCGTCGCGCCTGCTCGCGCAGGAGGCCCGGCTCAGTAGAACCCGCCGGGACCAGCCCGTCACAGCTGAGGAACAAGGGGATGCCCTGTCGGGCATCAACCGAGGTGGTACCGCGCGATCGCGCCGGTCGTCCTGGTGACGGCGGTGGGAGCAGCGTCCTCGGACAGCATCGTCGCCGTCCGTCCACGCACCCCTCGGAGGTTGCCATGGTCTACCCGGTCTCCGGAGACCCGCTCGTCCCCTCGCCGAACCTTCCCGCCCTGGAGAACAGCGTCCTGGGCTTCTGGGAGGAGGACGAGACCTTCCGCGCCTCGATCGCCCGGCGCGAGGGCGCCCCCGAGTTCGTCTTCTACGACGGCCCTCCCTTCGCCAACGGCCTCCCGCACTACGGGCACCTGCTGACCGGGTTCGTCAAGGACGTCATCCCGCGCTTCCGCACCATGGACGGCTACAAGGTGGACCGTCGCTTCGGCTGGGACACCCACGGGCTGCCCGCCGAGCTCGAGGCCATGCGCGAGCTCGGCATGACCGAGAAGGCCGAGATCGAGGAGATGGGCGTCCAGGCGTTCAACAACGCCGCCCGCAACTCGGTGCTGAAGTACACCAAGGAGTGGGAGGAGTACGTCAGCCGCCAGGCGCGCTGGGTCGACTTCGAGAACGACTACAAGACCCTGGACCCCTCCTTCATGGAGTCGGTGCTGTGGGCCTTCAAGACCCTCTACGACAAGGGCCGCGCCTACGAGGGCTACTACGTGCTGCCCTACTGCTGGAACGACCAGACGCCGCTGAGCTCGCACGAGCTGCGCATGGACGACGACGTCTACCAGGATCGCCAGGACCCGACCGTCACCGTCACCTTCCCCTTCGTCGGCGAGAAGGCGGAGGAGCTGGGGCTGGCGGGGGTCAAGGCGCTCGCGTGGACGACGACCCCGTGGACCCTGCCCACGAACTTCTCGCTGGCCGTCGGCCCCGAGGTCGAGTACGCGGTGGTGCCCGCCGGGCCGGAGGGCACGGCCGACGGCACCGCGGCGGGCGAGGGCTCCTACCTGCTCGCCGCGGCGCTCGTCGGCGACTACGCGAGCGAGCTCGGCTACGCCTCGGCCGAGGAGGCCCAGGCCGCGGTCGCGGAGCGCCGCTACCGGGGTTCCGAGCTCGAGCACGTGGCCTACGAGCCGCTGTGGACCGTCTACTCCGAGGACCGCGAGCGCTGGGGCACCCAGAACGCGTGGATCGTGACCGTCGCGGACTACGTCTCGACCGACGACGGCACCGGCGTGGTCCACCAGGCGACCGCCTACGGCGAGGTCGACCAGCAGGTCAGCGCCGAGTACGGGATCCCGGTGATCGTCTCGGTCGACGACGGCGCCCAGTTCCTCGACTACTTCCGCGGCACCGATCTCGACGAGATCGCGGGTGTGCAGGTGTTTGAGGCGAACCGCCCCATCATCCGCAACCTCCAGCGCGAGGGCCGGCTGCTGCGCGAGAAGAGCTACGTGCACTCCTACCCGCACTGCTGGCGCTGCCGGAAGCCGCTGATCTACAAGGCGGTCAGCTCCTGGTACGTGAAGGTCGCCGATCAGCGCGAGCGGATGCTCGAGCTCAACGAGCAGATCGACTGGGTCCCCGGCAACGTCAAGCACGGCCAGTTCGGCACCTGGCTCGAGGGCGCGCGCGACTGGGCGATTTCCCGCAACCGCTACTTCGGCTCGCCGATCCCGGTGTGGAAGAGCGATGACCCCAACCACCCGCGGATCGAGGTGTACGGCTCCCTGGCGGAGCTCGAGGAGGCCTTCGGGACGCTCCCGCGCGACGAGCACGGCGAGGTCAACCTGCACCGTCCCTACATCGACGAGCTCACCCGGCCCAACCCCGACGACCCCACCGGGGCCTCGACGATGCGCCGCATCACCGACGTCTTCGACGTCTGGTTCGACTCGGGGTCGATGCCGTTCGCCCAGGTGCACTACCCCTTCGAGAACCGCGAATGGTTCGAGGGCCACAACCCGGCGGACTTCATCGTCGAGTACATCGGCCAGACCCGCGGCTGGTTCTACATGATGCACGTGCTCTCCACGGCGCTGTTCGACCGCCCCGCCTTCACCTCCGTCATCTGCCACGGCATCGTGCTGGGCGAGGACGGCCAGAAGATGAGCAAGTCCCTGCGCAACTACCCCGACGTGCGCGAGATGTACTCGACCTACGGGGCCGACGCGATGCGCTGGTTCCTGATGAGCTCGCCGATCCTGCGCGGCGGGAACCTCATCGTGGACGAGGCGAAGATCCGCGACGCCACCCGGCAGGTGGTGCTGCCGCTGTGGAACGTCTGGTACTTCCTGGGCCTGTACGCCAACGCGGCCGGCCCCAAGGACGCCCAGGGCAGCCCCGAGGGGTACCGCGGCCGGGAGCGCTTCGACTCGACCGACGTCATGGATCGCTATCTGCTCGCGCGCACCGGCGATCTCGTGCGCGGGGTGCGCAGCTCCTTCGAGGGGCTCGCGATCGCCGACGCCGCCGAGCAGATCCAGGACTACCTGGACATGCTCACCAACTGGTACGTCCGACGCTCCCGTGACCGCTTCTGGGAGGGCGACGAGCAGGCGATCGACGTGCTCTCGACCTGCCTGCGGACGCTCTGCCAGGTCGCCGCGCCCCTGCTGCCCATGGTCGCCGAGCAGATCTTCCGGCAGCTCACGGGGGAGCGGTCGGTGCACCTGACCGACTGGCCCGACGCCGAGGCGTTCCCGCAGGACTCCGCGCTGGTCACTCGGATGGACGACGTGCGACGGGTGGCGAGCGTGGGCAACTCCCTGCGCAAGAAGGAGGGGCTGCGGGCGCGACTGCCCCTCGCCGAGCTGACCGTGGTCCACAGCGACCCGGCCTCCCTCGAGCCGTTCACGGAGCTCCTGGCCGACGAGCTGAACATCAAGCAGGTGCGCCTGCTGGACGTCGCGAGTGAGGAGGCCCAGGGCCTGGGCGTCGAGCAGCGTCTGAGCGTCAACGCCCGCGCCGCGGGGCCGCGTCTGGGCAAGCAGGTCCAGACAGTGATCAAGGGCTCCAAGGGCGGGGACTGGTCCGTGGCCGAGGACGGCACCGTCACCTCCGGCGGCATCGCCCTCGAGGAGGGCGAGTACACGCTCGACCTCGTCGCGGGATCCGACTCGGGCGCCGAGGGCCGCGCGATCGGTGTGCTGCGCGGCGGGGACTTCCTGGTCCTGGACACCCGCCTCACGCCCGAGCTCGAGGCCGAGGGCACGGCGCGTGACGTGGTCCGCGCGATCCAGGCCGCACGGCGCGAGGCGGGGCTGGACGTCTCGGACCGCATCAGCCTCACCGTCGCGGGCGACCAGCAGGTCGTCGAGGCGGTCGCGGCACACCGGGACCTGGTGGCCGCCGAGGTGCTCGCCACCGAGCTGTCCGTCCCGGCCGAGCCGGCCACGGGAGCGCACGCGGCCGGCGAGAAGGTCTCCGGAGGCACCGTGACCGTGTCGGTCGCGAAGGTCTGACCGGCTCGGCGCCCCTTCTCCCTGCACCGGCTCGATGTCTGCCCGGTGAGGGATCAGGGGGCGCCGCGGCCGACCTCCACCACGGTCGACCTCGCCACGTAGGTGCCTTCTCCGATGTACCTCCCCTCGAGGTCGCCCCGGAGACCCGAGAGCACCGGATCCGAGGCGGCGTGCCGCTGCACGCTGCCGTAGTAGAGGTCCCCGGGGTGTCGCTCGTCGTAGGAATCGTGGTTCGCCGCCACGCCCGGGACCCCGTCGCTCACGCGGCGGGTGCTCCCCGGCAGCACCACCTCGTGCACGTTCGGGGCGCTCAGGAACCCGCCTCCGACCTGTGCGCCCTGCAGGTCCAGCTCCGCGACCGGATCCCCGGTGTACCGCAGGTCGGGGCCGGGGGTGACCGCGGGGTCCAGGCCGATCGGACCATGGGCGACGTTCACCACCTCGGTCGAATCCTGCGCCGGCAGCACGGTCTGGACCGGGGAGCCCAACGAGAAGCTCGTGGTGACGTCGTAGGTGCCCGCGGCGCCGCTCGTGCTGTTGAAGCCCGGGTCCGCCGCCAGGTGCGAGGTGATGATCCCGCCCTGGGAGTGGCCCACGAGCATGACCTGTGCGCCGGCGGGGACCTCGGCCTCCGTGAGAGCGGCACGGACGTCGTCCATCGCCGCCGGGTCCTGGCCCGCCACGAGCCGCAGGTTCGATCCCCAGTCCCGGGAGTTGCCCTGACCGCCGTACGCCTCGGGGACCTCCCCGATCCCCGCGCCTTCGGTGGGTGGGACCTGCACGATGTAGACCGGATCCCCACCGGCCGTGCTGTGGACCTCCTGAACGCCGATCCGGCCGGTCGCCAGGGAGCCTGTCGGCCCCTGGCCCTCGCCCTCCATGCGCAGGTCGTCGTTGCCGATGATCAGATCACCGAGGTCGCGCGGGCCGGGATGCTGCTCGGTGTCCACGAGGACTCCGGTGACGAGTCCGCCCGGACGGTCGTCGAGGAGCGCCGTGTCCCGGTTCCCCGTCGCCTCGTAGGCGGTGACGCCGGCCGACCCCGCGGTGAGCAGCCCCGATGCCGTCAGCTCGGCGTACGTGGGCACGCGCTCGCCGGCCGCCCAGTCCTCGAGGATCCCGCCGAGCCGGTCGCCGTCCGCGCGCAGCTGGTCGACCGCCGCGCTGCGGCGCCCCAGGGCGTCGATCCCGACCCCGAGACCGTCGAGCCCGAGGTCCCAGCCCCACCCGACGGCCTCGGAGAGCCGGTGGGCGGAGTGGGAGAGTATCCCCTCGACGCGGGTCTCGAACGGATCCGCCAGGAACGGATCGTCCTCGCGCAGATAGCCCCTGCGCCGCTCGGGAGACGGGGCGGGCGGGATCCTCGATGCCTCCTCGCCGCCCGATCGGCCGCCCCGGGTCTCGCCGTTCCATTCCACGTCCGAGGCGGCGTCCTGCTCGGCGGCGTGGCGTTCGGCGCTGAGGCCGAGTGCCACGAGGTCGGTGGGGAGTGAGTGCAGAGGCCCGGTGGACAGCTCCGCCCACGCTGCCCGGAAGGCGTCCGCATCCACTCCCTTCCAGCTCAGTCCCGCCATCGCCGGGTCGAGGCCGACCCTCAGCGCGTCCATGCGGGCGCTCGCGGCACGGAGCCGGAGGGCGTGCTGCCGCACCTGGGCGGTGTCCATCCCGAGGAAGCCGTTCATCGGCCGATCCCCGGGACGCCCACGCGCCTGTGCGCCCGCGGCTCCGCGCGCCCTGCTCCGACCTCGCTCTCGCTGGCGACCACGGCGGCCCTCCTCCTCGTCGACCCGGCCCCCGAGCAGCCGGGGTCGCTCCAGAGGCTAGGGAGAACGTGCGCGTCGGACCACGGGATCCGGGGGCATGTGGATGCGCGCACGGTGGGGAGGAACGATGCGTTCCCCGCTCGTAGACTGGACCCGGCGCCGGCACGGCTGTCCCGACCGTCGGCCGACCGCACCGGCAGCGCGCCGCCCGTCCTGTGAACAAGGGCGGCCGGTCACCGCGTCGCCCGTCCCACCAGATCGTCCGGAGGAGCCGCAGTGCCCCGTGTGTCCCGTCCCGCGTTCGGCCCCGAGCTGCGCGAGGTCTACGCCGCGCTGCTCGAGCGGGCCCCCGAGAACTGGATCGAGCCCGACCTGGAGCGCATCCGCCGGGTGATGGAGCTGATGGGGGACCCCCAGAACTCCTACCGCTCGATCCGGATCGCCGGCACCAACGGCAAGACCACCACGGCGCGCATCACCGAGGCGATCCTGCGCGCAGCGGGCCTGCGCACAGGTCGCACCACCAGCCCCCACCTGCATTCCCCGGTCGAGCGGATCGCCGTCGACGGCGTCCCCGTCGACGAGGAGGCCTTCGTCCAGGCCTACCGCGACGTCGAGCCCTTCGCGCAGATCGTCGACGCCGAGTCGGAGGAGGCGGGCGGGCCGCGCCTGACCTACTTCGAGTACCTCGTGGCCATGGCCTATCAGGCGTTCGCGAGCGCCCCGGTGGACGTCGCCGTCGTCGAGACCGGCATGGGCGGCACCTGGGATGCGACGGGCGTGATCGATCCCGACGTCACCGTGATCACCCCCATCGGCTTCGACCACCAGGAGTACCTGGGGGAGAGCATCGAGGAGATCGCCGGCGAGAAGGCCGGGATCCTCACCGAGCGTGCGCTCGCCGTGATCGCCGAGCAGCCCGAGCTCGGCGCGGCCGACGTCCTGGCCGAACGGCTCCAGCAGCTCGCCGCGGAGGCCGCGGTCGAGGGCGAGCAGATCGGGGTGCTCTCGCGCACGCCGGGCGTCGGCGGCCAGCTGGTCACCTTCCAGGGCATGGCCGGCCGCTACGAGGACGTCTTCCTGCCCCTGCTGGGTGAGCACCAGGCCCACAACGCCCTGCTCGCGATCGCCGCCTGCGAGGCGCTGCTGGGCGGGGGAGAGACGCCGCTCGGTTCCGACCTGCTGACCGAGGGCCTGGCGACCGTCACCTCTCCCGGGCGCGCCGAGGTGGTGCGCCAGGCGCCGACGGTCCTGGTGGACGCCGCGCACAACCCCGCGGGAGCCGAGGCGCTGGTCGCGACCGTGCGCGAGAGCTTCCGCTTCACCCGCACCATCGGCCTGGTCGGCATCCTCCAGGAGAAGGACGCCGAGCAGCTGCTCGCGACCCTCGAGCCGCTGCTGGACTCCGTGGTGATCACCCAGTCCTCCTCCCCGCGGGCGATCCCCGCCGACCGTCTCGCGGACATCGCCCGCGAGGTCTTCGAGGACGAGGAGCGCGTGCTGGAGGCCGCCTCGCTGCCCGATGCGATCCAGAGGGCCGTCGACCTCGCCGAGGACGCAGGTGACCAGTTCGGCGGCGTCGTGGCAGCCGGGTCCGTGACCCTCGCCGCCGAGGTGCGCGATCTCCTCGGCGCCGGGGAGGAGGACTGATCATGCTCCCGGACCTCACGCCCTCCCGGCGCCCCCACGGTGCGCAGCGGATGCTCAGCTCCACCACGCTCACCGTCGAGGCGCTCGTGGCGTTCTTCGCCGCCCTCGTCTCCCATCAGCTGAATCCGGCCGACCGCCTCCCCGTGTGGTCCCTCTCCCTGGTGACCGCCCTGCTCCTGGTCGCCTGCGCCGGGATGCTGCGCAAGCGCGGCTGGCCGTACGTGCTGGGGGCCGTGCTGCAGATCCCGATGATCCTGCTGGGCATCTGGGTCCCCGCCATGTGGATCGTCGGCATCCTCTTCGCCGCGCTCTACGTGTTCGGCGTGCTCAAGGGCCACACCCTGGATGCCCAGAAGGACGCCGTCGACGCGCGCTACTGGGCTGCGCATCCCGAGGACGCGCCCTCGGCGTCGACGGGCGACTGAGATCTCGACGATGCGGTGACCACGGCCGTCGGCCGATACAGTCGGGCCATGACCGAACGCACTCTGATCCTGCTCAAGCCCGACGCCGTCGAGCGCGGCCTGCGCGGCGAGATCCTGCGCCGCCTCGAGGCCAAGGGCTACGGCATCCTCGCTCTCGACCAGCGGGTCCCCGATCCCGACACCCTCGCCCAGCACTACGCCGAGCACGAGGGCAAGCCCTTCCACGCCCCTCTCGTGACGTACATGGGGTCCGGCCCGCTGGTCGCGCTGGTCGCCGAGGGCGAGGGCGTGATCGCCGGGTTCCGCTCCCTCGCCGGGGCCACCAACCCCACCGAGGCCGCTCCCGGGTCCATCCGCGGTGATCTCGCCCGCGAGTGGGACGCCCCGGTGATCCAGAACCTCGTGCACGGCTCCGACTCCACCGAGTCCGCCGAGCGCGAGATCGGCATCTGGTTCCCCGGCCTCGTCTGACACTGCGCTCGTCGGTCCCGTACACCGGGGCCGGCGAGCGCTCCGGCCCGCCCGTGCGGCGGGCACCGACGACGCACGAGAATGTGACCAAGGTCGCACCGACGCCGCTCCCCAGGATGGTGGTGCCGGCGTGCCCGGATCGTCAGAATGACGCCATGGGCATCGTGGTGGTCGTCTTCCTTCTCTTCGCAGTCGTGGTGGGTGCGCTCGTCCTCGTGCTGACGGCGCTCAGCGCGCGCTCGGTCGAGCGCGGCGAGGACGGCACCGTCCTGCGCGGATCCTCCCGCACGCGACGCGGGGCCTGAACGGACGCGGGGCCTGAACACCTGATCCCTCCCTCCCGTCAGGCCCCCTACACTGTTCGAGGCCCGCGCCGACCGGCGCCGTTCGACCCGGAGGTGACCAGTGGACCCGAATGACATCCTCGCCGTTCTCGCCGGTGCTGGAGGCGGCATCGTCGTCATCGGTGCCGGCGCCTGGGCATGGGTGCGCAGCAAGGGGCGTCGCGGCTCCGGAGGGGACGAGCAGGGCCCCTCGACCCGCAGCGGCGGCACCACCACCGCCCAGCGCCCCCGCAGCGACCGCCCTGCGGCGCCCACCTGGGGCGACACGCTCTCCGCCCCGACGCGCCCCGGCAGCCAGGACGCCTCGACGGCCACCGGGGCCTCGGCCGACCAGCCCTCGACCGCCGAGGAGCAGACGCCGCGCACGCCCACCGCCGAGGGCGAGGGTCGTCCCACGACGAGCAGCGAGGCCTCCGCCCGCGCCGCGCACCCCTCGAACCCGGTCATCCCGGGGACGGAACCTTCTCGCACCCAGAGCCCCGACACCGCGGCGACTGACCGCCCCGGCACGGCGCCCTCGGCGCCCTCGGCGCCCGCCGACGAGACGGCGCAGACCGAGGTCGCGCCGGCACCGGGCGACGCCGCCGGTGCCGAGACCGCACCGCCGCTGGAGACCCCCGAGCCCGCGGCCGGGCGCATGGAGCGCCTGCGCGACCGTCTCTCGCGCTCGGGCAGCATCGGTCGCGGGCTCCTCGGGCTGCTGACCAGCGGCAACATCGACGAGAACACCTGGGACGAGATCGAGGAGACGCTGCTGATGGCAGACCTCGGTCCGGATGCCACCGACGAGCTCATGCAGAACCTGCGCCGGCGCATCCAGGTGATCGGCACCGAGGATCCCGAGCAGATCCGCGAGGCGCTGCGCACCGAGCTGCTGGCTCTGGTGGACCCGGAGCTCGACCGGCGACTCGCCGCCAGCCGGCGCACCGCCCCCGACGGCACCGAGGTGCCCTCGGTCGCCCTCATGGTCGGGGTCAACGGCACCGGCAAGACGACCACGGTCGGCAAGCTCGCCCGCGTGCTCGTCGCCGAGGGCCGCACCGTCGTGCTCGGCGCCGCCGACACCTTCCGTGCGGCCGCCGCCGATCAGCTCGCGACCTGGGGGTCCCGGGTCGGTGTGGACACGGTGCGCTCCGACCGCGACGGCGCCGATCCCGCCTCCGTGGCCTTCGACGCCGTCACCGAGGGGATCACCCAGGGCGCCGACGTCGTCATCGTCGACACCGCCGGGCGCCTGCAGAACAAGCGTGACCTCATGGACCAGCTCGGCAAGGTGCGCCGGGTCGCCCAGAAGGCCCTGCACGGCGACGAGGTCGCGGAGGTCCTGCTGGTCCTGGACGCCACCACCGGGCAGAACGGCATGCAGCAGGCCAAGGTGTTCGCGGAGGTCGTCGAGGTCACCGGCATCGTCCTCACCAAGCTCGACGGCACCGCCAAGGGCGGCATCGTCGTCAACGTCCAGCGCGCCCTCGGGGTGCCGGTGAAGATGGTGGGACTCGGCGAGGGCATGGACGACCTCGCACCCTTCGACGCCCACGGATTCGTCGACGCCCTGCTGGAGGCCTGAGCCCGGTCTCAGCCGGGTCGCGACGTCTGGATCACCCCGTGGACGCCCACGGTCCGGTCCGCGACCTGGGAGATCGTGAAGGCGGCCGAGAGGACGCGTAGGGCCGTCGCCCCCAACAGGGAGCGGCGGCCCTTGCTCGTCCCGTCGTGGTGGCGGCGTGCTCTCCGAGATCGCGGGGCGTCCCCCCGGGGCCTCCCACCGAGGCCTCTCACGCCGCCTTCGGAGCACTGCGGCCCCGGGGCGCGGTCGTCTTGGGGGACGGACGTCCGGTCACGAAATGATCACGACGCCCTCTCGCATGGGCGTTCGCAGGAGTCTCGGCCCACCATGTCGCTACGGCCCGTCCCGGGCCCACCGGCCCTCCGCAGGAGGCCCCGGTTCCTCCGAGACAGGACTGGACATGGAGCCCTTCACCCTCGACACCGGGGCCACCGCCTGGCTGCTGGTGAGTGCGTCGCTCGTGCTTCTGATGACGCCCGCTCTCGCGTTCTTCTACGGCGGCATGGTGCGCGCCCGCACCGTGCTGAACATGATGCTGATGTCGTTCGCGGCCCTCGGGGTCGGTGCGATCGTCTGGACGCTCGTCGGCTACTCGATCGCCTTCGGGAACGACATCGGCGGGGTCTTCGGCAACCCGCTGCAGTTCTTCGGGCTGCACGGCGAGGACTCGCAGTCCCTGCTCGCCGAGTCCGGGGTGCCCTTCCTGGTGGCCGCCGGATTCCAGATGACCTTCGCGATCATCACCGTCGCCCTGATCTCCGGGGCGATCGCCGATCGCGTCCGCTTCGGGACCTGGATCGCCTTCAGCGTGGCCTGGATCATCCTGTGCTACGCCCCGATGGCCCACATGGTGTGGGGCGGTGGCCTGTTCTCGGCCGACGGCCCCTTCGCCGCGATCGCCGAGCCGATCGACTTCGCCGGCGGCACGGTGGTCCACATCAACGCCGGCACCGCGGGTCTCGTGCTGGCGCTGATCGTGGGCAGGCGACTGGGCTGGGGCAAGGATCCCATGAAGCCCCACAGCCTGCCGCTGGTGATGCTGGGTGCGGCGCTGCTGTGGTTCGGATGGTTCGGCTTCAACGCCGGCTCCGCCGGGACCGCCGACGGCACCGCCGGACTCGCCTGGGTCAACACGACGGTCGCGACGGCCGCCGCGATGGTCGGCTGGATGATCACCGAGAAGATCCGCGACCGCCGGGTGACCAGCCTGGGCGCCGCCTCGGGCGTGGTGGCAGGGCTCGTCGCGATCACGCCGGCCGCCGCCGCGGTCAGCCCCGTCGGCGCGATCGTGCTGGGCGCGGTCTCCGGCGCGGTGTGCGCGCTGGCGGTGGGCCTGAAGTACCGGCTCGGCTTCGACGACTCCCTCGACGTGGTCGGTGTGCACCTGGTCGGCGGTCTGGTCGGCACCGTCCTGATCGGCTTCCTGGGCACCGAGACCGGCCTCTTCTACGGCGGCGGCGTGCGCCAGCTGCTCGTGCAGATCGTGATCGCGATCGGTGCGATGGTGTTCTCCGCGGCGGTCACCGCGATCATCGCCCTCGCCCTGAAGGGCATCATGGGGTGGAGGATCACCGAGGAGGAGGAGCTCACCGGCATCGACGTCACCCGCCACGCGGAGACCGGCTGGGACCTGATGGGCGGCTTCACCTCCCGCCGCAGCGCCTCCCCGGTGCCGACGGCGACCTCCGCCCCGACCCCCACCCCGTCCCGCGGGGAGGGAGCCCACGAGGCGACGGACGCCGAGCGCACCGGGGAACCCGCGGTCGCCTCGTCCTCGGTCCCGGCCGGGACCGAGGAGTCCCGACCTGCTGAGCCCGCCGAGCGCGCCGCGCCCGCCACGACAGGAGACCCCCGATGAAGCTCATCACCGCCATCGTCCAGCCCCACGCCCTCAACGACGTCGCCGACGCCCTGCGCGAGTACGGCGTCGCCGGGATGACGGTCACCGAGGTCGCCGGCTACGGACGCCAGGGAGGGCACACCGAGGTCTACCGCGGCGCCGAGTACCGGATCGACCAGATCCCCAAGAGCAGGATCGAGATCGTGCTGCCGGACGAGAGCGTGGCCGAGGCGGTCGATCTGATCGTGCGCACCGCGCGCAGCGGTCGCATCGGCGACGGCAAGGTCTGGGTCACCGACGTGGTCGAGGTCGTCCGCGTGCGCACGGGGGACAGGGGTGCGGATGCCGTCTGAGCCGTTGCCCGGCAGACGTCTCACCCACGTCCTGCACGCGGGCTTCGCTGACCCGCAGGCCGGCCCCTCCCGGCGCCACGAGCACGCCGTCCTGGTGGACGGATGGCTCGGGGAGCTCTGGGAGGCGGCCGGCGCTCCGGCGTCCGGGGCCGCCCTGGCCGCGATCGGGTCCCTGGGGCGGCGCGACCTGGGGCCGATGAGCGACCTCGACCTGATCCTGCTGGTGGATCCGGAGCCGATGGGGGAGGAGGAGGCGGGTGCCCTCGCAGCACGCCTGTGGTACCCGATCTGGGATTCCGGGACCTCCCTCGACCATGCGGTGCGCAGCCCCGAGGAGTGCGCGAAGGTTGCCCAGGAGGACCTGCGTGCAGCGATCTCCCTGCTCGACCTCCGCCCGGTCGCGGGCGACGTCGCGCTCGTGGACGAGGCTGCCGCCCGGGTGCGCGCGCAGTGGCGCCGGGACGCCCGCCGCTTCACCGAGGAGCTGATCGGGATCGCGGAGGACCGGGAGGGCCGCTACGGCCAGCTCGCCCACTCGACCGAGCCCAACCTCAAGTCCGATCGCGGCGGGCTGCGCGACACCGTCGTCATCCGGGCCTTCGCCGAGTCCTGGCTCGCCGATCACGACCACCGCGTGCTCGACGAGGCCTCCGAGGTGCTGCTGGACGCCCGCGACGCCCTGCAGACGGTCACCGGACGCGGCACCACCCGCCTCACCCGAGCCGACCAGGACTCGGTCGCGGGCCTGACAGGGTTCGACACCGCCGACGATCATCTCGCGGCCCTCGCCGACGCCTCCCGTGCGGTCGCCTGGCAGCTGCACCGCACGGTGCGCGCCGCGCGGGCCGCCGCGGCTCCCGGGGGCCGCGGGACGCGGGGCCTGGGTGCCGATCGTCGTCCCGTCCTCACCCGCCATCCCCACGGCGTCATCGTCCAGGGAGGCGAGGTCTCGATCGACCCCCGGGCGAGCGATCCGCTGCGCGATCTGGCGGCCGTGAGGCTCGCCGCCACCAGCGGCATGCCGCTGGCCGATGCCACCCTGAGCCGCCTCGCGAGCGGTCCGACCCGTTCCTCGCTCAGCGCCCTCCAGCGTGACGTCCTGGTGGATGCCCTGGCCGGCGAGCACATCGGCCCCACCTACGAGGCCCTCGACGTGCACGGCGCCTTCGGTCGCTGGGTCGCCGGCTGGGACGGCGTGCGCAACCGGCCGCAGCGCTCGCCGGTGCACCGCTTCACCGTGGACCGCCACCAGATCGAGACGGTGCGCGAGGCGCAGGCCATGCTCGGCACCGTCGACCGCCCCGACATCCTGCTGGTCGCTGCGCTCCTGCACGACCTGGGGAAGCGAGCGGGCAGCAGGGACCATGCCGCCGAGGGAGCGCCGCTGGCGCGCGCGGCGGCCCTGCGGCTGGGCTTCGACGCCTCCGACGCCGACCTCGTCGAGCTCCTGGTCCGTGAGCACCTCACCCTCGTCGAGCTCGCCACCGGTCGGGACCCCTCGGATGCGAGCACCCTGGAGGCGCTCCTGCAGGCCGTCGGCCGCGATCTGGGCACGCTCGAGCTGCTGCGGGCTCTCACCGAGGCCGACGCGCGCGCCGCCGGGCCCGCCGCCTGGTCCTCCTGGCGCTCGCAGCTCGTCGACCACGTCACCGCGCAGGCCCGCGACGCCCTCACCGGGACCCCGCGCGCCCCGCGTGACCTGCTCGCCCCGCAGCGCGCGGTCCAGGAGGCGGTCCGCGAGGCCGTGGTGCGCACCGGCGGAGCCCAGGTGCTCTACCCCGCGCCCACCGATCAGGAGCCCATCACCCAGGTGTGCCTCGGTGCGCCCGATGGGCCCGGGGTCTTCGCCGCCCAGGCCAGAGTGCTCGCGCGTCACCGCATGGACGTGCGCAGCGCCGTGGTGCTGACCCTCGACGGGGTCGCCGTCAACACCTGGTGGGTCACCGGCCGTCCCTCCGAGCAGCCCCATCCCACCGCGCTGCGCTCGGCCCTCGAACGGGAGATCCGGCGTCGTGAGGACCCCGCTGCGCGTGTGCTGGACGTGGCCCCCGGTGCCCCGCCCCGCACGGCCGAGGACGCACCCGTGGTGACCCTCCTCCCCGGCGCCTCGAGCGAGGCGACGGTCGTCCAGGTCAACGCTCGCAACCGACCGAGCCTGCTGGCGGACGTGGCCGAGATGATCACCCTCCACCGCCTCCACGTGCGCAGCGCCCACGTGATGACCCTCGGCCAGCGCGCCGTCGACGTCCTCTACCTGACCGACACCCGGGGCCGCCCGCTCGATGCGCCGATGGTGGGTCGCGTGATCGCCGCCCTGATGGACGCCGCCGCGACCTGAGCGCTCCCGCGCGCCACGGGGCATGCCCGGAGGGGGCGCCCCCGCGGGCCGGGCCGGGCCGCGCGGGTGAGGTGGGCCGCGCTGCATGCCCGCGGGCATGGCGTGCACGGGGCGGCTGACTACACTGGGGCGGTCCGTCCGAGCAAGGGGAAGCCGCTTTCGTGTTCAACAACCTCTCCGACCGCATCACAGCGTCCCTCCAGGGGCTGCGAGGCCATGGCCGTCTGAGCGAGGCGGACGTCGACAAGACGATCCGCGAGATCCGCCGCGCCCTGCTGGACGCCGACGTCGCCGTCAGCGTCGTGCGCTCCTTCACCGGCGCCGTGCGTGAGCGGGCCCTCGGCGAGGAGGTCTCCAAGGCGCTGAACCCCGCCCAGCAGGTCGTCAAGATCGTCAACGACGAGCTGGTGACCGTCCTCGGCGGTGCGACCGGGGAGCTGTCCTTCGCCAAGAACCCGCCCACGGTGATCATGCTCGCGGGCCTCCAGGGCGCCGGCAAGACCACTCTGGCCGGCAAGCTCGCGAAGTGGATGAAGGGGGAGGGGCACACCCCGATCCTGGTCGCCGCCGACCTGCAGCGACCCAACGCCGTGAACCAGCTCCAGATCGTCGGCGAGCGTGCGGGCGTGCCCGTCTTCGCGCCCGAGCCGGGCAACGGCGTGGGCGATCCGGTGCAGGTGGCGCTGAACGGTGTCTCGACCGCCCAGTTCCAGCAGCACGACGTGGTCATCGTCGACACCGCCGGTCGCCTCGGCATCGACGAGGAGATGATGCAGCAGGCGCGCGACATCCGCGACGCCGTGCATCCGGACGAGACCCTCTTCGTGGTCGACGCGATGATCGGGCAGGACGCCGCGAGGGTCGCCGAGGCCTTCCGCGACGGCGTCGGCTTCTCCGGTGTGGTGCTCTCCAAGCTCGACGGTGATGCCCGCGGTGGTGCCGCGCTCTCGATCACCGGTGTCACCGAGCGGCCGATCCTGTTCGCCTCCACCGGCGAGCAGCTCGGCGACTTCGAGCGCTTCCACCCCGACCGCATGGCCAGCCGGATCCTGGACATGGGTGACGTGCTCACCCTCATCGAGCAGGCCGAGCGCACCTTCGACCAGGCCGAGGCCGAGAAGACCGCGAGCAAGCTCCAGAGCGGCCAGGACCTCTCCCTGGACGACTTCCTGGGGATGATGCAGCAGATCAAGAAGATGGGCAGCCTCAAGAAGATGCTCGGCATGATGCCGAACATGGGGCAGTTCCGCGATCAGCTGGACAACTTCGACGACAGCCAGCTGGGCCGCATCGAGGCGATCATCCGCTCGATGACGCCGGCAGAGCGCGCCGATCCCAAGATCATCAACGGCTCGCGCCGCTCGCGCATCGCCAAGGGCTCCGGCTCGACCGTCCAGCAGATCAACCAGCTGCTGGAGAACTTCAAGAACGCCCAGCAGGCAATGCGGTCGATGGGCGGTCGCGGCGGCATGGGCGGCGGCATGCCGGGCATGCCCGGCATGGGAGCGGGCAAGAAGTCCCGCGGCCGCATGCAGGCCCCCGCCAAGAAGGGCAAGAAGTCCAAGTCGAAGAACCCCGCCAAGGCCGCTCGTGAGGAGGCCGAGGCCGCGCGCCGCGCCGCCGAGCAGCCCGCGAGCAGCGGCTCGGCCTTCGGCGGCGGGGCGCCCTCCGGTCAGGGTGCCGGCGATCTCTCGGACATCGACCCCTCGCAGCTGCCGCCCGAGATGCAGAAGCTCTTCGGCAAGGGGCGCTGAGCACCGGGACCGTCCCCGCGTTCGCCGTCCCTCAGCCCCTGAGCACCTCGGAGAGCTGATCGAGGCTGGCGTCCCAGCCCTGCCGGTAGTTCTCGGGCAGGGAGTCCTCCGCCCACGGACCCGTGTGGCGCAGTGTCAGGCGGGTGCCCGCGCCGTCGCCGCCGGCGGTCAGGTGCAGGTCGATCGCCTCGTCGACGGCTGTGCCGTCCTGGTCGGCCCAAACCCAGGTGGCCGCCAGGCGCGACGGCTGCTCGGCGACCAGACGCTGCCCGCGGATGCTCGTGCCGATCCGCGGGGCGTCGATCCGGTAGCTGCCGTTCTCGGTGTCGAGCGAGACCGTGACGTCCTCCCAGTGCTTCCACCACCAGGACCCGAGTCCCTCGCTCGAGGTGAAGGCCTCCCAGACCCTCTCGGCGGGGACGGGCAGGTCGCGGACGACCTCGAGGGGCCGCTCGGTCATCAGGTGCCAGCGCTCGGCGGCGGCGGTCTCGATCGCCGCGTCGTCGGCCGCCTCGGCCGCCTCGCACCCCAGCTCGCGGGCGAGAGCCTGCAGGAGCTGCTCCCAGCCGCCCCCGTAGCCCTCGACGTGGTCGGGCTCGGTGAGCGTGTGCCGCAGCCAGATCGCGGCGCCCTCGCCGTCGGGACGCACGCGGGCGTGGATCATGCTGTCCCGCTCTCCCTGCCAGGACCACGCCAGGGCGAGGTGGTCCGCCTCGAGCATCAGCAGCCGGCCCACGGCCGCATCGGAGGCGTCATCGCCCAGTCGCAGCTCGAAGGAGTCGCCGGGCCCGCTGGGGTCGCCCTCGACGTCGCCGAGCCAGCGGGAGCGCCGCTCGGGATCGACCAGGGCCTCTCGCACCGCCGACGGGGCGGCGCTCACGTGGCGACGCAGCACCATCTCGGGGGCCCGGGCCGTGCCGAGCAGGGATCGGGTGACCAGATGCGTGCCCATGGGATCCGTCCTTCGCCGGTGAAGTGGGACACGTCCATTGCATCACCGGGCGGTCGATCCGGCCACCCCCGGGAGCGCGTGACTGGGTAGCCTCGCAGCATGGTCTCCGACGCACCCTTCGCCCGTGCCGCCCGCCAGTCCGTCGCCGCAGGGATGCGGCCGGGCAGCGAGGGGCCCGCCTACGACCGGACCGCTCCGCAGGCGCCCGTCCTGCATCTGCGCGGACCGATCCTGCTGGGGCCCGAGGAGGAGGTCCCCGAGGCCTGGGTCGTCGGCGGCCGCATCCGCCACCAGCGCCCCGACCTGCCCTCCGGCACCGAGGTCCGCGAGGTCGACGGCTACGTGCTGCCCGGCCTCGCCGACCTGCACTGCCACGTCGGCATCAGCGACGAGGGCACCGGCACCACCCTCGACCAGGCGCGGGGCCAGGCCCGCACCGACCGCGACACCGGCGTGCTGCTGATCCGTGACGCCGGCTCGATCATCGACACCGCACCCCTGCAGCGCGAGAGCGATCTGCCCCGCATCATCCGCGCGGGGCGCCACGTGGCCCGCACCCGTCGTTACCTGATCGGCTACGCCCACGAGGTCGATCCCGATCAGCTGCCCGCGACCGTCGCCACCGAGGCGCAGCGCGGGGACGGCTGGGTGAAGCTCGTCGGCGACTGGATC
Organism: Brachybacterium endophyticum; assembly: GCF_003130585.1. Taxonomy (GTDB): domain Bacteria; phylum Actinomycetota; class Actinomycetes; order Actinomycetales; family Dermabacteraceae; genus Brachybacterium; species Brachybacterium endophyticum. Next base: position 641,375 of record NZ_QFKX01000002.1, read on the forward strand.
GACCGGGAGGCCGGGGACCTCACCCCCACCTGGTCGGCCGAGGACTTCCGCGTCGCCGCCGAGGTGGCCCACGCCGGCGGCGCCCGCATCACCACGCACACCTTCGACGAGGAGACCCTGCCGCTGGTGCTGGACGCGGGCTTCGACTGCCTCGAGCACGCGACCGGACTGACCGACGCCACCATCGCCCGCGCAGCGGAGGCGGGCGTGCCGGTGGTGACGACCCTCGTGAACGTCGACGAGTTCGAGACCTACGCCTCCCAGGGCGAGAAGAAGTTCCCTCGCTACGCCGACCACATGCGACGTCTGCGCGCGCAGCGCTTCGAGCGCACCCGCGATGCGCACGACGCCGGCATCCAGCTGCTGACCGGGACCGACGCTGGGGGAGTGCTGGGCCACGGGATCATCCACGACGAGCTCGACGAGCTCGCCGCCTGCGGGCTCGACCCGGTCGCGATCCTGCAGGCAGCCTCCTGGGCGCCCCGGGAGTTCCTCGGCGTGCCCGGACTGGAGGACGGCGCCCCGGCCGATCTCCTGGTCGTGGACGAGGACCCGCGTCGGGACCACCGGACGCTGCGCGCCCCGAGCCGGATCGTCCTGGACGGGGCCGTCGTGCGCTGACACCGCCCCTCGAGCGTGTCCGGCGGCCGTGCAGCGCCGCTCCCGCGCTACCGTCTGCCCATGCACTCCGAGGACGAAGCGCAGGCATCCCGCCGCCCCGCAGCCCACGACCCTTCTGCCCGGACCTCCGCCGGCACGGACCCCTCGTCCGCGGCCGACGCGCCCACCGCCGTCGACGCCGTGGGCGAGGCCGAGGGTCCCGCCCGCTGGAAGCTCATCGGCCCCGGCCTGGTGGTCGCCGCCACCGGTATCGGCGCCGGGGACCTCGTGGCGACCCTCGTCGCGGGATCCCGGTACGGGTACGCCCTGCTGTGGGCGGCGGTCGCCGGCGTGGTCATCAAGATCTTCCTCGTCGAGGGCGCGGGTCGCTGGACCCTCGCGACCGGCCACTCGATCTTCGAGGGCTGGCGCCGCGTGGGCCGCTGGACGTCCTGGTACTTCGGCCCGTACATCGTGGTGTGGGGCTTCGTCTACGGGGCCACCGCCATGAGCGCCTCGGCGCTGCCGCTGGCGGCGCTGGTCCCGCAGCTGCCGGTGATCGGCGACATCCCGCTGTTCGCCCACATGCCTCTGGCCGTCTACGCGGTGATCTCGGGCCTGATCGGTGCCACGCTGGTGTGGTTCGGCCACTACCACGCCCTCGAGAAGGTCGTCGCGGTGCTCGTCGGCATCATGTTCGTGACCGTGGTCGGCGCGGCCGTGATCACCCTCCCCAACATCGGCGACATCCTGGGTGGGCTGATCCCGCGGATCCCCGACGGCGGCCTCTGGTACACCCTCAGCATCGCCGGGGGAGTGGGCGGCACGATCACCCTGGCCGCCTACGGCTACTGGCTCACCGAGAAGGGCTGGTCCACCCCGCGATGGATGCGCGTGATGCGCATCGACAACGCGATGGCCTACGTCCTCTCCGGGATCTTCGTGATCGCCATGCTCGTCGTCGGCGCGGAGCTGCTGTACTCCTCGGGCATCGCGATCGGGGAGGAGGACCGCGGCCTGCTCGACCTCGCCGACGTCCTCGCCTCCCGCTACGGCACCGCCATGAGCTGGGTCTTCCTGATCGGCTTCTGGGCCTCCTCGTTCTCGTCCGTGCTGGGTGTGTGGAACGGGGTCTCGATCATGTTCGCCGACTTCTGGGGCAGCGCCCGCAAGCTGCCGGAGGACCACCCCAAGCGCCGCATCGGCGGCACCTACTACCGGATCTACATCCTGTGGCTGACCTTCCCCCCGATGCTCCTGCTGCTCCTGGGCAAGCCCGTGCAGGTGATCGTCGCCTACGGCGTGCTGGGCTCGCTGTTCATGCCCTTCCTCGCGATCACGCTGCTGGTGCTGATGAACTCCCGTCACATGCCCGAGCGGTGGCGCAACGGCTGGGTGCTCAACGTGGTCCTGGGGATCGTCGCCGTCGTGTTCATCGCGCTCGGCGCGAACCAGCTGGTCGGCAGCATCACCGGCGCGTGACCAGGTCTCGCCGGGGCCTCGGCGCAGGTGTGCCGGGCTCCGTCGCGGCCCGTGTGCCCCGGGGCACACGGGCTCACCTGGCACCACATCCACCGGGCTGGCATAATCAAGCCCTGTATGCGCGTCGGCCGGCCCTCTACCCGCCGGCGTGCGACACCCCGAGACGCGTCAGCGCCCGCATGACCCCACAGGCTGCGACGCGACTCACCCGAACATCGCCGAAGGAGAGTCCACACTCGTGGCCGTCAAGATCCGTCTCAAGCGCATGGGCAAGATCCGTGCACCGTTCTACCGCATCGTCGTGGCCGACTCCCGCAAGAAGCGTGACGGCGCCGTGATCGAGGAGATCGGCAAGTACCACCCCACCGAGCAGCCGTCGCTGATCGAGGTGCAGTCCGAGCGCGCGCAGTACTGGCTCGGCGTGGGCGCCCAGCCCACCGAGCAGGTCGCCGCCCTCCTCAAGGTCACCGGTGACTGGCAGAAGTTCACCGGCGAGGGCGACACCGCCGGAACCCTCAAGGGCGCCGAGGACAAGCAGTCCGCCGAGGCCCTGATCGCCGAGGCCGACAAGGCCGCCGAGAAGTCCCGCGAAGGCGCCAAGAAGTCCAAGGACGCCGACGCGCCGGAGCAGCCCGCGGGCCAGGACGTCGAGCCGGGCTCGGAGGAGGCTCCCGCCGAGGGCGAGACCACCACCGAGGCCGACGCGGCCGCGGACGAGGCCAAGAGCGACGAGGCCTGAGATGAGCTCTCGCGCCGAAGCACTCGACCACCTGGTGCGCGGCATCGTCGACAACCCCGACGACGTCCGCGTCACCGAGAAGGACACCCGTCGCGGTCCCCTGCTCGAGGTGCGGGTCAGCCCCGACGACCTCGGTCGGGTGATCGGTCGGTCCGGTCGCACGGCCCGCGCCCTGCGCACCGTGACCGGGGCCATCTCGGAGGACGACGTGCGTGTCGACATCGTCGATGTCGACCGGCGCTGAAGCTCTTCCCCTCATCTGACGCAGGAGGCGGCACCGCACGCGGTGCCGCCTCCTGCGCGTTCCGTCCCTCTTCTCCCGTCCGATCCGACCACTTCCGATCCGAGCAGCAGGAGCCCGTGTGAACGCCCTCGACGTCACCATCGCCACCATCGGCAAGGCCCACGGCCTGCGCGGGGAGGTCGCACTGATCCTGCGGACGGACCAGCCCGAGGAACGCCTCGCCGCCGGGACCGTCTTCCCCGTCCCCGCCGCCGAGGGGCCCCGGGAGCTGACGCTCGCCACCACGCGGGTGCAGCAGGGGCGCTGGTACGCACGGTTCGAGGAGGTCGCCGACCGCACCGCCGCCGAGGCCCTGCGCGGTCTCGAGCTGACCCTCGCCGTGGATCCCGACCTCGAGGCCGAGGAGGATCCGGATGCCTGGTACCCCTCCGAGCTGAGGGGCCTCACCGTTCGCCACGTCGACGGGCGCGAGCTCGGCACCGTCGTCGACCTCGAGCACTACCCCGCGCAGGACCTGCTGATCGTCCGCACGCCGGCCGGGTCACGCGTCATGCTGCCCTTCGTCGCCGAGCTCGTCCCCGAGGTCGACACCGAGGCCGGGCAGGTCCTGGCCGACCCGCCCGGCGGGCTCTTCGACGCGGCCGAGGCGAGCGACGCCGACGGCGGGAGCGACGACGCGACGACCGGCGAGGACTGAGCCGTGCGCATCGACGCGATCACGATCTTCCCCGATTACCTGCGAGCGCTGGACCTGTCCCTGATCGGCAAGGCCGCCCGCGACGGGCTGATCTCGGTGCACCGCCACGACCTGCGCGAGTGGGCGCACGACCGTCACCGCACCGTCGACGACTCGCCGCTGGGCGGTGGGGCCGGGATGGTGATGAAGCCCGAGCCGTGGGCCGAGGCCTTCGCCGCCGTGATCGAGCAGGGCAAGGCCGAGCTCGGGCCGCAGGCCGAGCCGCTGATCGTCTTCCCGAATCCCGCGGGTCAGGTGTTCGCGCAGGCCACCGCGCAGGAGTGGTCCGGGCGCGAGTGGATCCTGTTCGCCTGCGGCCGGTACGAGGGCATCGACGAGCGGGTCTACGAGCACCTCGAGGCCGCCGGGCACGAGATCGCCCTGGTCTCCCTCGGGGACTACGTCCTGAACGGCGGCGAGGTCGCGGTGCTCGCCCTGACCGAGGCGATCGTCCGTCTCGTCCCGGGGGTCGTCGGCAACGCCGAGTCGCTGGTCGAGGAGTCCCACTCCGACGGCCTGCTCGAGTACCCGCTGTACACGCGGCCGGCGCGCTGGGTCGATCCCGCGGGCGCCGTGCGCGAGGCCCCCGAGATCCTGCTGTCCGGGGACCACGGCCGGATCGCAGCCTGGCGTTCGGAGCGCTCCGCCGAGCGCACCCGCGAGCGGCGCCCGGACCTCTGGGACGCCCGCGACTGAACGGCACGTCCCGCGGATGATCACCGGGGGAGAGTGCGGGGAGTGGGCCGGGTGCTCGCCGAAGCGTGATCTGCGCCGGGCGGGATTGCCGCTCACGCGTCGCCCCTGGCAGAATGACCCGCTGGGTGCACGCCGCGCACCGCTCTGCCCCAGGGGAGCGATGCACCGAGCGGTCGGGCAGGTCCGTCGCGTCGGAAACGCGGCCAGAGGCCCAGCACCACGGCACGACGAAGCGGCCTCAGGGCTCGCGCGTCGCGCCGGAACGAGAACGGTTCATGACAGGGGTCCGTGCGACGGCCCCACGAGAACTCCGTCCGACCTGGGGCGAACGGCAGGAGAGAGCACATGCAGAAGCTCGACGAGCTCGACAAGGCGCAGCTGCGCGAGGACATCCCCGCCTTCCGCGCGGGCGACAACGTCAAGGTCCACGTGAAGGTCGTCGAGGGCAACCGCTCGCGCGTCCAGGTCTTCCAGGGGTACGTCATCGCTCGCCAGGGCGACGGCATCCGCGAGACCTTCCGCGTGCGCAAGGTGTCCTTCGGCGTCGGCGTGGAGCGCGTGTTCCCCGTCCACGCCCCCACGATCGACAAGATCGAGGTCGTCACCCGTGGTGACGTGCGGCGCGCCAAGCTGTACTACCTGCGCAACCTCACGGGCAAGAAGGCCCGCATCAAGGAGAAGCGCGAGCACTCCTGATCCTCGAGGATCCTGCGCGAGAGGAGGCCTCGATGCCCACGGACCCGGCGTCCGAACGCACCGGGGCCTCCCCGTCACGGCGGCGGCCACTCCTGGTGGCCGCCGCCGTCGTCGTCGTGCTGCTGATCGCCGCGTTCGGTGTGCGCTCGTTCGTCGTCGCCCCCTTCCGCGTGCCCAGCTCGTCGATGGCGCCGACGCTGCGCACCGGGGACGTGGTCCTGGCCGACCGCAGCACCCGCGGGACCGCCGAGCGCGGGGAGATCGTGGTGTTCGACGGCTCCGGCTACTTCCCGAAGCAGGGCGCGATCTCGTCCTACTGGGTCAAGCGGGTCGTCGCCGTCGGTGGAGACCACATCTCGTGCTGCTCGAAGGGCCGTCTGATCCTGAACGGAAAGCCGCTCGAGGAGCCCTATCTCCCGCGGGGGACCGACACCAGCACCGTCCGCTTCGACCTGGAGGTGCCCGAGGGGCGCATGTTCGTCCTGGGGGATTCGCGGACGGATTCGACCGACTCGCGATTCCTGCTCGGCCAGCCCGGCGGAGGGATGATACCTGTGGATCGGGTGGTCGGTGAGGCCAGTCGCATTGTGTGGCCCCGTGACAGGGCCGGGACCCCCGGACAGTTAGGATCAGCGCGATGAACGAGAAGGCGCCCGAGCCCGGGGACCCGACCGCCGGCGACGAGCAGGAGTCGGCTCCCGAGCGGAGCAGTGCCGGCGCATCCGGCGCCCGCACGCACGCCAAGCGCCGCGGCTACCGCGGGAGCTGGCTCGACTACGTCGTGACCATGCTCGTGGCCCTGATCATCGCGGTCCTCGTCAAGACCTTCCTGATCCAGCCGTTCTTCATCCCTTCGGACTCGATGAACCCGACCCTGGTCCAGGACGACAAGATCCTGGTCTCCAAGCTCACCCCCGGGGTCTTCGACCTGCATCGGGGGGACGTCGTCGTCTTCGAGGACACCCAGAACTGGATGCAGTCGGAGACGGGCATGACCCAGACGCCCCGGTACCGCCTGCTGACCGTGCTCAGCTGGGTGGGGCTGGCCCCGGATCCCTCCCAGGACCACCTGGTCAAGCGCGTGATCGGCGAGCCCGGCGACCGGGTGCAGTGCGAGCGGGGCGGTTCGGTGAGCGTCAACGGCAAGACGATCGACGAGCCCTACATCAACCCCGAGACCCCGGCCTGTCAGTGGGACTTCGACGTCACCGTGCCCCAGGACAAGCTGTGGGTGATGGGCGACAACCGCTTCGATTCCGCGGACTCCGCCTATCACTACTCCCAGGGCGAGGAGCCCTTCGTGGACCAGGACGACGTCACGGGTCGTGCCGTCGCGATCTTCTGGCCCGCCAGCCACTGGACCGGACTGGGGGACGGCCGCGACGCCTTCGACGCCGTCCCCGCCAACTCCTGAGCCCCCGCGGCGCGTGATGGCCTCCGACGCCTCATCCCGCGTGCGGTCGCTGCCGGCAGCGATCGTCCCCACGCTCGACACCGAGCTCTCCCTCGCCCGCTCCCACCCGGCCGCCGGTTCCGGTGTGGTCGTCGCGGGGCTCGACGAGGTGGGCCGCGGAGCCCTGGCGGGGCCCGTCGTGGTGGGGGCCTGTGCGGTGCGGATCCTGCCGGCGGGGATCGAGCGGCCGCTGCCCGACGGCGTCCGCGACTCCAAGGCCCTCACGGCCCGTCGCCGCGAGGGACTCGTGGCCCCGATCCGGCAGGCCGCGCTGGCTCACGCGACCGGCTGGGCGAGCCCCGCCGAGATCGACGAACGCGGCATCCTCGCCGCTCTCGCCCTCGCCGCGGGCCGCGCCCTCGCTCACCTCCCCGTCCCGCCCGAGATCGTGCTGATGGACGGCGACGCCGACATCGTCACCCCGGCTCTGGGCGAGCTGGCGCGTCAGGGCCGCGCCGTCCCGCGTTCGCTCGTGCACCTGCAGGTCAAGGCCGACCGCGATTGCCAGAGCGTGGCCGCGGCGAGCGTGCTGGCGAAGGTCGAGAGGGACCAGCACATGGTCGAGCTCGACGCCCTCGCCACCGACTACGGCTGGGCCGGCAACAAGGGGTACGGATCGGCCGCCCATCGCGAGGCGCTGCGCCGGCTCGGTGCCCACGCCCAGCACCGTCGGTCCTGGAACCTCGGCCTCCCATCTGCCGAGCAGGAGCCTGGCGTACTGTGGGGCGGCGCGGGCGATCAGCCCCGTCCCCTGATCCCGAAGGAGGCGCAGCCGTGAGCACCCAGGACCTCGAGAGCTATGAGTCCGACATGGAGCTCCAGCTGATCCGGGAGTACCGGGACGTGGTGGGCCTGTTCACCTACGTGGTGGAGACGGAGCGCCGCTTCTACCTGTGCAACCAGGTGGACATGCAGGTGCGCACCGCGGGCGGGGAGGTCTTCTACGAGCTCACCCTCGCCGACGTCTGGGTCTGGGACATCTACCGCTCGAGCCGCTTCGTGCGCTCGGTGCGCGTGGTGACCTTCAAGGACGTGAACATCGAGGAGCTCGCCAAGCCCGACATCGCCCTGCCCTGAGCCGACGAGAGGAACGGGCGGTCGACGACGGCGGGCGGCCGACGAGCACCGCGCACGGGTCCTCCACCATCGCGGCTGTCCACAACCCACCGCGCCGCCGGCTCCGTCCGGCCAGGGTGAGGAGATGGACCCCGCACCCGCCCCAGTCCCGTTCCCCGCTCCCGTCCCGCCGGCCCGGCTCAGCACCCTCGAGCTCGGGGCGATCGGCGAGGACGTCGTCGCCTCCCGGCTCGCCGCGTCCGGCTGGCAGATCATCGATCGCAACGTGCGCAGCCGCGCCGGCGAGATCGACATCGTCGCCCTGGACGGCCCCACGCTCGTGTTCGTCGAGGTCAAGACGCGCCGTTCCCTGCTGACCGGGGTGCCGCAGGCCGCCGTCACGCCCCAGAAGGTGCGGCGGCTCCGACTGCTCGCCGGCACGTATCTGATGGACAACGCTCCGCGCCACCGCGACGTGCGCATCGACGTGGTCGCCGTGCACGTGCTCGGTGCGGGCGGCTGCGAGATCGAACATCTGCGAGCGGTCTCGTGACCTCCGGGCCCAGGTGCGGGCAGGCCCGTACTCGCTCGGTCGCACTGCGCGGCATCACCGGCACCGTGGTGGAGGTCGAGGCCGACGTCGCCACCGGTCTCCCGGCGTTCTTCCTCGTCGGTCTGCCCGATTCCACCACGCTGCAAGCGCGGGAACGGGTGCGGGCGGCAGCGGGGGCCGTGGGCGCGGCGATCGCGCCCCGTCGGATCACGGTGAACCTCTCGCCCGCGTTCGTCCCCAAGGCCGGCTCGGGCTTCGACCTCGGCATCGCCGTCGCGATCCTCGCCGCTCAGGGCGCGGTCCCAGCGGGAGCGGTCGAGAAGGTCGCGCACCTGGGGGAGCTCGGCCTGGACGGCTCGCTGCGTCCCGTGCCCGGCGTGCTCCCCGCCCTGCTCGCGGCCCGCGACGCCGGGGTGCGACGTGTCGTCGTGCCCGAGGCCAATGCCCGGGAGGCGGCGCTCGTCGAGGGCCTGGAGATCACCCCTGCGCGCGACCTCGCGACCGTGCTCGCGGGTCACGGCTGCGCGCTGCCGCCGCTCCCGGGGCGCGCCATGCTCCAGGAGCGCCCGGTCGCGCCGCCCGCACCTCCTGTCACGGACGCCGTCCCCGTCCCGGACTTCGCCGACGTCATCGGGCAGGCGCAGGCGCGCCGGGCGGCCGAGGTCGCCGCGGCAGGAGGCCACCACCTGCTGCTGCAGGGGCCACCGGGAACGGGCAAGACCATGATCGCCTCCCGCATCCCCGGCATCCTGCCCCCGCTCGCCGACGAGGACGCCCTCGCCCTGAGCGCGGTCCGGTCCCTGGACGGCAGCCTCGATGCGGAGCGCGGGCTGATCCGCACCGCCCCCTTCGAGTCCCCGCACCACACCGCGAGCGTCCCCAGCATCGTGGGCGGCGGCAGCGGCACCGCCCGCCCGGGCGCGGTCTCGCGTGCACACGCCGGCGTGCTGTTCCTGGACGAGGCCCCGGAGTTCTCCGGACGGGTGCTCGAGGCGCTGCGCGAGCCCCTCGAGACCGGGGACATCACGCTGCACCGCTCCCAGGGGGCCGCCCGCTATCCCGCGCGATTCCAACTGGTGCTGGCGGCGAATCCGTGCCCGTGCGGGATGGCCTTCGGCAACGGCAGGGAGTGCACCTGCACGCCCCTGCAGCGTCGACGCTATCTGCGGAAGATCTCCGGCCCCGTACTGGATCGCATGGACATGCGTCTGCAGGTCGGCAGCGATGAGTCCGTGCGCACGGGCAGCGCGGCGGGATCGCTGGGCGGCGAGCCCAGCGCCCGCATCGCCCAGCGCGTCGTGCGGGCCCGCCGTGCTCAGGCAGCGCGCTTCGCCGACGAGCCCTGGCTCCTGAACTCCCAGATCCCGGGTGCGCAGCTTCGCCGCGAGTACGCAGCGCACACGCTCGCAGCCACGATGCTCCAGCGCGCCCTCGCCCACGGCCGGCTCACCCTGCGGGGGCACGATCGTGTGCTGCGGGTGGCATGGACCGTCGCGGACCTCGAGGGCGATGCCCGCCCCGACGTCGACCATGTGGGACTCGCCCTGACCCTGCGGGGGGACGATCTGCGATGACCCTCGACGATGACCGCATCTCCCGGGTGACCTGGTCGCTGCTCGCCGAGCCCTCGGACGCCGCCGCGCACGCCACCTGCACCGAGTACGGCGCCGGTGCGGGACTGGAGATCCTCGCCGCGGAGGACGTCGGCCCCATCGCCCGCGCGATCGAGAAGCATCGGCTGGCAGACCCCTCCGATCCCACCACCAGACGTCAGGACCCCCAGGTCTCCGGACGCGCCGCGCTGCGCCGCTGGAGCGAGCGCCGACGGCGGATCGACGTCGACGCCGTCCTGGACCAGGCCCGTGAGCAGGGGATGCGCGTGATCGTCCCGGGTGATCAGGAATGGCCGAGCGCCCTCGAGGACCTGGACAAGCGCGCTCCCTTCTGCCTGTGGGCCCACGGCCCCGGTCGTGCGGATGCCCTCACCGGGGCGCATGCCGTCGCGATGGTCGGCTCGCGAGCCTCCACCGCCTACGGGGAGGACTGCGCCGGGTCCTTCTCGGCAGCGCTGGCAGGGGAGGGGATCCCGATCCTGTCCGGGGGTGCGTACGGCATCGACGCCGCTGCGCACCGGGGCGCGCTGGGGGTCGACGGGGCCACCGTCGCGATCCTCGCCGGTGGTCTGGACAGGCTCTACCCGCGCGGCAACGAGCGTCTGCTGCAGGCGGTGCGGGAACGGCACCTGCTGCTGTCGGAAGCACCTCCCGGCACTGCGCCGACACGCTGGAGGTTCCTCGAACGCAATCGCCTGATCGCCGCTCTCGCCCGGGTGACGGTCGTCGTCGAGGCCTCCTGGCGCTCCGGTGCCCTCTCCACGGCACGCCGGGCCGAGGACATTGGTCGCACGATCGCCGCCGTCCCCGGGCCGGTGGCGTCCGCCGCATCCGCGGGCTGTCATCGACTGATCCGCGAGAACGGAGCGACGCTGGTCACCGAGGCACAGGAGATCCGTGAACTGCTCCCGCACACCGATCCCGCCGGGGAGTCCTCCCATGCGGTCCAGGACGAACTCGACATCCTGTCGCCCGTCGAGCATCGCGTGCTCGATGCCGTCCCTCCGCGTTCGGCCACCTCGCCCCGGAGGGTCGGCGAGGAGATCGGCTGGGAGGAGCGAGAGGTGCGGGCCGTCCTCGGCAGGTTGGACCTGCTGGGCATCGTCCGGGTCGAGGGGGAGCGGGTGCGGCGACGCTGACCCTGGTCGGCACCGGCCCTGGTCGACACCGACCCTGAACGACACCGGCCCTCGACGCCATGAATCCTCGGCGGAACTCACCCTCGACGGTGCGACACTGGCCCCATGGGCACGACGCGAGGCGAGAGCACCGGACGGACCGGGACGTCCGACGAGTCCGTGCTCGAGCCCTTCGCCGAGCATCTGCGACTCGAGCGGGGACGCTCCGAGCACACCGTCACGGCCTACGTCCGCGAGGCCCGCAGCCTCCTCGTCTACCTGCGGGAGGCCGAGCGGATCCCCGTGGAGGAGATCGACGTGACCGCACTGCGATCCTGGCTCGGAGCCCGCGCGGAATCCGGACTCGCTGCCTCCTCGCTCGCCCGGGCAGCCGCCGCTGCCCGCACCTTCGTCACCTGGCTCGCGCGAACCGGTCGCATCCCCCAGGACATCGGCGGTCGTCTCAAGGCACCCCGCCGCGGGCGGCACCTCCCCACGGTGCTCAGCACGGAGCAGGCCGATCAGCTGCTCGGCCTGGCCGCCGCTCCCGGCGAGGAGGGCGGGGCACAGGGCACAACCGGTCGGCCGGCCCCGTCCGACACCGGCGAGGCCGACGCTCGTGCGCGCGCACTGGGACTGCGGGACGCGGCGATCCTGGAGCTGCTCTATTCCTCGGGTCTGCGGGTCTCGGAGATGGTCGCCCTGGACGTCCATGACATCGACGACTCGGAGCGCACGGTGCGCGTGATGGGCAAGGGGGCCAAGGAGCGCGTCGTCCCGGTCGGTATACCGGCGGTCCGGGCGATCTCCCGCTGGCGGGACGAGGGGCGCGACGAACTGGTCACCGCCGCTGCCGGCCGAGCCCTCTTCCTCGGGGCCCGGGGCGCTCGGATCGGCGACCGCGCGGTGCGCACCCTGGTGGATCGCCACGCCCGTGAGGCCGGCATCCACCGTCACACCACCCCTCACACGCTGCGGCACACCGCAGCCACCCATCTCGTCGAGGGCGGGGCGGACCTGCGCAGTGTCCAGGACTTCCTGGGCCACGCCTCCCTCGGCACCACCCAGATCTACACGCACGTCAGCGCGGAGCGCCTGCGCGCCACCCTCGACCAGGCCCATCCCCGCGCCTGAGAGCAGGCGGGACCGGGTGCGGGTCGCGATCAGTGTCGGTGCCGGGGGACCTCGGTGAGCAGGGAGAGGGAACCCGTCAGCGGGAGCAGCACACTCGGAGCGGCACCGCGCAGCAGCGGCTCCGGATCGGTGTAGTCGGCGCCTCCGCGCCGCGCGCCCAGGTGCAGGCACGCCCGTTCGCAGTGCGAGCCGGCCTCCTCGAGCTCGCCGATCGGCTGGCCACCGCTGACGTGCTCTCCGACCTTCACGGAGGCCGTGATCGGCTCGTAGGTCGAGAGCAGTCCGTCGGAGTGCAGGATCGAGACCACGCCGCGCCCGGCCACCGAGCCCGAGAACCGCACCGTCCCGTCCTCGACCGCTCGCACCTGCGTGCCGGCCCCGATGATGTCGACGCCGCGGTGTCCGGCGCCGTACGTGTCCGGCGGTGGGACGAAGGGACCGACGATCTCGTGGGGAGGATCCATCGGCCATCCCCACCTCCCGTGGCTCGTCGGGTCGCCGGGGGAGCCGGCCGACTCGCCGAGGGATCCGGTCGCTCCCTCGTCCGCCCGGATCCCCGGATCGGCGTGTGCAGGCGTCGTCAGATGCAGGAGGACCACGAGCAGGACGCCGATCAGTGCGGCCAGGGCGCGGCGACGCCGGACGTGCGCCGACGGCCGGGTCGGGGAGGGGTGCGGATGGGAGGGCAGGTGCGGGAGCATGCCGGAAGTCTCGGGTCACCCGTGACGGGGCGCCAGAGGACATCGTCCGCGGGGGACGACCGCGCTGTGGGGAGGATCGGCGTGACGCACGGCGCTCCCCGCGGGGTGGGTGCGGCGTCGGCGGTCGGCTAGACTGACGACAGCGTCCGGCATGTCCGGGCGACTTCGCGTGCCCGTACGGTCCCACCGGTCGTCGGTCCTCGTGATCACCGTCCGTTCCCGAAGGGAGCGACGCGGGATCCGGGGCGGTCGGAGGACCGGGCACCAGGCCCTGCGCCGTCCGGCGGCAGGGGAGAACCGAGAATGCAGGTCCTGCGCGAGGACCGCGGACGCCGAACCGGTGCGCCGCGTGAGCCCAGGATCGGGAAGAGACAGACCATGGCAGTCGTCACCATGCGCCAGCTCCTCGAGAGCGGCGTCCACTTCGGACACCAGACCCGTCGCTGGAACCCGAAGGTGAAGCGCTTCGTGTTCGCCGAGCGCAACGGCATCTACATCGTCGACCTGATGCAGACGCTGACCTACATCGACAAGGCGTACGAGTTCGTCCGTGCGACCGTCGCCCACGGCGGCACCATCCTGTTCGTCGGCACCAAGAAGCAGGCGCAGGAGTCCATCCGTGAGCAGGCCACCCGCGTGGGCATGCCCTACGTGAACCAGCGCTGGCTGGGCGGCATGCTCACCAACCTGCAGACGGTCTCGCAGCGCGTGAACCGCCTCAAGGAGCTCGAGCAGATCGACTTCGACGATGTGGCCTCCTCCGGCCGCACCAAGAAGGAGCTGCTGATGATGCGCCGCGAGAAGGACAAGCTCGAGAAGACCCTGGGCGGCATCCGCGACATGGGCCGTGCCCCGAGCGCGGTCTGGATCGTGGACACCAACAAGGAGCACCTCGCCGTCGACGAGGCCCAGAAGCTCAGCATCCCGGTCGTCGCCATCCTCGACACCAACTGCGACCCCGACGAGATCACCTACCCGATCCCGGGCAACGACGACGCGATCCGCTCCGTCGCCCTGCTCACGCGGGTCGTCGCCGATGCGGTCGCCGCCGGCCTGCAGGAGCGTCACGCGAAGTCCGAGAAGGGCGAGAAGAACGTCTCCGCGGTCGACGCCGAGCCGCTCGCCGAGTGGGAGCAGGAGCTGCTCAAGCAGTCCGAGGTCCAGCAGGACGGCGCCCCCGCCGAGGAGTCCGTCGCAGCCGAGGCCCCGGCCGAGGAGACCCCGGCCGAGGACGCCCCGGTCGTCCCTGCCGCCGACGCCCCGGACACCGAGGCCCAGGCTGCGGAGTCCGCCGACGAGGCCACCGCGGCCCAGACCGAGCCCTCCGAGTGAGGACCCAGGGGGACGTCCTCCGCGTGAGGACGTCCCCCTGCGGGACCTCCCTCGGACTCCAGCACGACCTCACTCCCCAGGAAGAAGGAGCACATGGCCAACTACACGGCTGCTGACATCAAGGAGATCCGCGAGTCGACCGGCGCCGGCATGCTCGACGTCAAGAAGGCTCTCGACGAGGCGGAGGGTGACAAGGCCAAGGCCGTCGAGCTGATCCGCGTCAAGGGCCTGAAGGGCGTCGCCAAGCGCGAGGGCCGCAGCGCCTCCGAGGGCCTCGTCGCCGCGGACATCCGCGACGTCGAGGGTGGCCAGGAGGGCACCCTCGTGGAGATCAACTCCGAGACCGACTTCGTGGCGAAGAACGACAAGTTCGTCGCCCTCGGCGACGAGGCCGTCGCGGCCGCCGTCGAGTCCGGTGCGACCGAGCCCGAGCAGCTCGCCGAGACCTCCTTCGGCGAGGCGCTCACCAACGCCGCCGCGACGATGGGCGAGAAGATCCTCGTGCGTCGTATCGGCCGCGTGCAGGGTGAGGTCGTCTCCTCCTACATGCACCGCACGAACAAGGACCTGCCCCCGCAGGTCGGCGTCCTGGTGGCCACCGACGCCGCTGGCGCCGAGGTCGCGCGCGACATCGCGATGCACATCGCGGCGTACTCGCCGGCCTACCTCACGCGCGAGGAGGTCCCGGAGGACATCGTCGCCAACGAGCGTCGCATCGCGGAGGAGACCGCGAAGAACGAGAACAAGCCCGAGAAGGCCATCCCGAGGATCATCGAGGGTCGCCTGAACGGCTACTTCAAGGAGAACGTGCTGCTGGACCAGGCCTTCGCCAAGGACCCCAAGCAGACGGTGGGCAAGATCCTCGAGGGCGCCGGCGGCACCCTCACGGGCTTCGTCCGCTTCCGCGTCGGGAACTGATCGGCGCAGGAGGCTGCCCTCCGGGTACCGCACCTCCGGCGTGCCGGCGCCCCTGCGCCGGGCGATGACGTCGCGGGTGCGCGTCGATGGCGCCCCGTGAGGTCTCGAGCTCTCTACGAGCTCGAGACCTCACTCGGGACCATCGAACGACCCGGTTCAGCACCCCGCTCTCCCCGAAGGCCCTGCACCCCCGAGGTGCAGGGCCTTCGGCATGCCGGCCCAGCCCACGCCCAGCCCACCCCATGCCCCGCCCCTCGCCCCGGCGTCTCGCCCCCGGCCCGGGCCCCGCGCCCCACGACCACCCGCCGTGCACCGCTCCCGGGCCTCTGCGTGCCGACGTCATCACGTCCTCGGCCTCCCCATGAGGTGGAGCGCGGTCGGCGCCGGTATCATCACCCGAGATCTCGACCGGAAGGACCTTCCATGACTCAGGCGTCCGTCACCTCCCAGATCCCGGTGCTCCCCAGGAAGGAGAACGGCCGCAGAGTCCTCCTCAAGCTCTCCGGGGAGGCCTTCGGCGGCGGGACCGTCGGGGTCGACCCCGACGTGGTCTCGCGGATCGCGGGGGAGATCGCCGAGGGCGTCAGCCACGGCGTGGAGTGCGCGGTCGTCGTGGGCGGCGGCAACTTCTTCCGCGGCGCCGAACTCTCCCAGCGCGGCATGGACCGCCGGCGCGCGGACTACATGGGCATGCTCGGCACCGTCATGAACAGCCTCGCGCTGCAGGACTTCCTCGAGCAGAAGGGCATCTCGACGCGCGTGCAGACCGCGATCGCGATGGGCCAGGTCGCCGAGCCCTACCTGCCGCTGCGAGCGGTCCGCCACCTCGAGAAGGGGCGCGTGGTGATCTTCGGTGCCGGCGCCGGCATGCCCTACTTCTCCACCGACACCGTCTCCGTTCAGCGCGCCCTGGAGATCGGCTGCCAGGAGGTGCTGATGGCCAAGAACGGCGTCGACGGCGTCTACACCGCCGATCCGCGCAAGGATCCCAGCGCCGAGAAGATCACCGAGATCACCTACGGCGAGGCGCTCCAGCGGGGCCTCAAGGTCGTCGACGCCACGGCCTTCAGCCTGTGCATGGACAACAGCCAGCCGATGATGGTGTTCGGCCTGGACGAACCGGGCAACATCACCCGCGCGCTGGTCGGCGAGCCGATCGGCACGCTCGTCACCGGCGAGTGACGTCCCGGCCCCGCCCCGGCGCGTGAGCGCTCGATGAGGGAGAATGGGCCGGACGCCGTGAAGACCACACCCCATCCCGACCAAGCAGCGAGGAGTGCGACGTGAGCGAGGACACCCCGGGCATCCTGAAGGACGCCGAGACGAAGATGAAGAAGACCATCGAGGTCACCAAGGAGGACTTCTCCGCGATCCGCACCGGGCGCGCGAACGCCGCGATGTTCCAGGGCATCACGGTGGAGTACTACGGGGCGCCGACGCCTCTGAACCAGCTGGCCTCCCTGCAGTTCCCCGAGGCCCGCACCGTGATCGTCACCCCCTACGACAAGTCGTCCACCAGCGCCGTCGAGAGCGCTCTGCGGGACTCCGACCTGGGCGTGAACCCGACCAACAACGGCGACAACCTGCGGGTCGTCCTTCCCGCCCTCACCGAGGAGCGCCGCAAGGAGTACATCAAGCAGGCGAAGACCAAGGCCGAGGACGGCCGGGTGGCCGTGCGCGCGAGCCGCGGTTCCGCCAAGAAGGCCATCGAGAAGCTGGTCAAGGACAAGGAGATCGGCGAGGACGAGGGCGCACGCGCCGAGAAGGACCTCGAGGCGCTGACCAAGAAGTACACCGACCAGGTCGACGAGGCCCTCGCGGCCAAGGAGACCGAGCTGGCCACCGTCTGAGCCCTCCGCTCCCGCCAGCAGGTCCCTCCCGTGTCCGCCCCCGCACCGGATCCCCGCCGCACCGCCTCACCGTTCGATGAGGCGGTGTTCGGCGGATCCGGGCACGGGCAGACGTCCCCACCTCGCCCGCGCCCGGCCGACGGTCCGTCGCTGTCGGGCGTCGGCTCGCGGCCGGACGCCGACGAGGCGACCCCGCGCAGGGGTCGCCCTGCGCGCCGCGGCCCCGGCCGTGACCTGCGAGCAGCGATCCTGGTCGGCCTCGGACTCGGCGCGCTGCTGCTCATCGTCCTGTTCCTGATCCCCGTCGTCTTCCCCGCGTTCATCGCGCTCGCGCTGGTGCTCGCCGTCCTCGAGCTCACGCGGGCCCTCGCCGCCGGTGGGCTGCGGGTGCCGGTGATGCCGGTGCTCGTGGGCGTGATCGGCATGGTCGTCTCGACCACGGTGTTCCACCTCGACGGCCTGGTGATCGCGACCGCCGTCGCCGTCTGCGTGATGATCCTGTGGCGGGTCACCGAGTCGCTGGGCACGGTCGCCCTGCGCGATGTCGCCGCCGGGGTGTTCACGATCGCCTGGGTGCCCTTCCTGGGCAGCTTCTCGCTCCTGCTGTTCGACCGGGCCGACGGCGCCGTGCTGGTGCTGCTCGCGATCCTGGTCCCGGTCGCCAACGACGTGGGCGGCTACGCCGCCGGCGTGCTGTTCGGCTCCCACCCGATGGCCCCGAGCATCAGCCCCAAGAAGAGCTGGGAGGGCTTCGTCGGCTCCCTGGTCCTGGGTACCGCAGCCGCCGTCGGCTTCCTGTCCCTCGCCGTCTCCGCCCCGTGGTGGGCGGGACTGGTGATCGGTCCCGTGCTGGTGCTCGTCTCCACCTGCGGCGACCTCGCCGAATCCCTGCTCAAGCGCGACCTGGGCATCAAGGACATGGGAACGCTGCTGCCGGGCCACGGCGGCGTGCTGGACCGCATCGACTCCATCCTCCTGGCCGCCCCTGCGACATTCATCCTCCTGGAGGTACTGGTATGAACCGCGACCTGCCCGACCCCACCGTCCCCGCCCAGGGGACCGCACCGGACCTTCCCGACCTCTCCCGCGAGGCGATCCCGGGGGAGAAGGTCGCCCTGGCGCCGGGCCAGCTGCAGCTGCGCCCCACCCGCCGCGGCAAGCCGCCGGCCCACCTGGCCGACCTCACCATGGACGAGCGCATCGAGGCCGTGAAGGAGATGGGCCTGCCCGCGTTCCGCGCCAAGCAGCTGTCCGTGCACTACTTCGAGCACGCGACGGTCGACCCCGAGCAGATGACGGACCTTCCCAAGGACCGCCGCGAAGAGCTCGTCGCACGGTTCTTCCCGCAGCTGCTGACGCTGGTCTCCATGCAGAGCGCCGACAACGGCGCCACCCAGAAGATGCTGTGGCGCCTGTTCGACGGCTCCCTGGTGGAGTCCGTGCTGATGCGCTACACGGGCCGCGTGACGCTGTGCATCTCCTCCGAGGCCGGCTGCGGCATGAACTGCCCGTTCTGCGCGACCGGTCAGATGGGTCTGAGCAGGAACCTGTCGACGGCCGAGATCCTCGAGCAGGTGCGCATCGCCAACGCCAAGCTCGCCGCGGGCGAGGTCCCCGGCGGGGTGGGCCGGGTCAGCAACATCGTGTTCATGGGCATGGGCGAGCCGCTGGCGAACTACCGCCCGGTCGCGACCGTCTGCAAGCGCCTGAACGCCGCGGCACCCGAGGGGTTCGGCATGAGCGCCCGCAACATCACCGTCTCGACGGTGGGCCTCGCGCCGGCGGTGCGCAAGCTGGTCAAGGAGCAGATCCCGGTCACCCTCGCCGTCTCCCTGCATGCGCCTGACGACGCACTGCGCGACGAGCTGGTGCCGATCAACACCCGCTTCGACGTCGACGAGATCCTGTCGGCGGCGTACGAGTACTTCGAGACCACGGGCCGGCGCGTGAGCATCGAGTACGCCCTGATCCGCGACATCAACGACCAGGCGCACCGGGCCCAGCTGCTCGCCGAGCGGCTGATCGCCAAGGGCGGCAAGCACTGGATCCACGTCAACCCGATCCCGCTGAACCCGGTCAAGGGGTCGAAGTGGACGGCCTCGGACCCGATGGTGGAGAAGCACTTCGTGGAGACGCTGCGGGCCAACGGCATCCGCACCACCGTGCGCGACACCCGTGGTTCGGACATCGACGGGGCCTGCGGGCAACTCGCCGCGACCGTGTTGGAGACCGACACCCATCGCGCCGACCGCGAGGCCCGCGTGGCCAGGGTGGAGGCCGTCGCCGGCCGCACCGAGGACTCCGAGGACCTCGTGGGCGTCGGCACTGGCCCCGCGACGGGCCCCGACGCGACGGACGCCGACGTCACCGGTCGGGCCGACGCCTTCTGAGGCCCGTCCCGGCACCCCATCCGCACCCCGGCGCGGCACGCGCCGATCGCCGCACCGCCTGAGTACAGTGGGGCGCGGCACCGACCCCCGGAAGGAACAGCCCCGTGAGCACATCGTTCGAGCGCGTCTCCCGCTTCAGCGTCGGCTACGACCCCCACGAGGTCGACGACTTCCTCGCGCGCGCCCGCACCGCCTACGAGCAGGGCGGGACCGACTTCGACAGCTCCTCCGTCACCGCCGCCAGCTTCGGCACCCAGCGCGGCGGCTACGACATGCGCACGGTCGACGAGGCCCTCGACCGCCTCTCCGATGCCTTCGCGCTCCAGCAGCGCGACGAGGCCATCGCCCGTGAGGGCGAGGAGCAGTGGATCGGCAAGCTCACCGGCCGCGCCGAGTCCCTCAAGGAGCGCCTCGAGCGCCCCGCGGGGGAGCGCTTCGCCCCGGGAGCGCCGGGGGAGAAGTCCTACGACCGCACGGACGTGGACGCCCTGTGCGACCAGCTCATCGCCTACTTCACCGAGGGACTGCCGATGAGCGTGGACGACGTGCGCCGAGCCGCCTTCCGGCGCCGCAAGGGCGAGGACGGCTACAAGGAGTCCGTCGTCGACGTGTACCTCGATCACGTCGCCGACCTCATGGCCTCCGTGCCGTGATCCCTCCCCGCAGAGGGCGACCCCGCGCATGACCGCCCTGCTGTACGCGCTAGGTGTTGTCGTGGTCGCTCTGGGGATCGCCGTCTCGATCGCTCTCCACGAGCTCGGGCACCTGGTGCCCGCCAAGGCCTTCGGGGTGCGCGTCACCCAGTACATGATCGGCTTCGGGCCGACCATCCTCTCGCGCCGCCGAGGCGAGACCGAGTACGGGCTCAAGGCCTTCCCCCTCGGCGGGTACATCCGCATGATCGGGATGTACCCGCCCCACAAGGGCGACGCCCCGGGCACCATCCGCGAGGACTCCACGGGTCTGGTGCAGCAGATGTCCCGCGACGCCCGCGAGTGGGAGGCCTCGCAGTACGACCCCTCCGAGGCCCACCGCACCTTCTCCGCGCTCAGCGTCCCGCGCAAGCTCGTGGTGATGCTCGGCGGGCCCACCATGAACCTGCTGATCAGTGCCGTCCTGCTGGCGGTCCTGGTGTGCGGGATCGGGCTGCCCAGCACCTCCACGACCGTCGAGAGCGTCTCGCGCTGCGTGCTGCCGGCCTCGGCCCCGGCAGGGACCTCGTGCGAGGGCCGCCAGGAGGCCCCGGCCCTCGCCGCCGGCATCCGGCCCGGTGACCGCATCCTCTCGGTCGACGGCCGGGGGATCGACGAATGGTCCGACGTCACCACGGCCGTGCGCGCCGCGGGCGGCAGCCGCATCGACGTCGTCGTCGAGCGCGACGGTGCGAGGAAGACGCTCCACGCGACCCCCATCCTCGATCAGAGACCGAAGATCGCCGCGGACGGGAGCGCCCAGAAGAACCCCGATGGCAGCATCGCCACCGAGAAGGTGGGGTTCCTGGGCATCGGCCCCGGCCAGGAGCTGCAGCGCTCCTCGCCGCTCGAGGTGCCGGGGATGGTCTGGCAGACCTTCGAGGGGACCGCGCGCATCGTGATCACCCTGCCGATGCGGCTGGTCGACGTCGCGCAGGCGGCCTTCGGCGACGGCGAGCGGGATCCCGACGGCCCCGTGGGCGTGGTGGGCGTGAGCCGTCTCGCGGGCGAGGTCGCGAGCGCCGACCAGCCCGAGTTCGACCTCACCGCGAAGGTCTCGACCCTGATCTCGATGCTCGCCTCGCTGAACATGGCCCTGTTCGTGTTCAACCTGGTGCCGCTCATGCCGCTCGACGGCGGTCACGTCGCGGGCGCCCTGGTCGAGGGTGTCCGCCGCTTCGTGGCCCGTCTTCGCGGCCGGCCCGACCCCGGCCCGGTCGACATGTCCCGCCTGCTGCCGCTGACGAACGTGGTGGCGCTGGCGTTCCTCGCGATGACGGTGATGCTGCTGTACGCGGACATCGTCGACCCCATCACCCTGTTCCCGTGAGAGGCTCTGACCCATGTTCTCCCGCGGTCCTCGGCTGCGAGCCCTGAGGCCGGCGCACGTCCAGGGCGCGATCGACCATGCCCTCTCCGATCCCCTGGTCAACGCGCTGCCCGGGGCGCGACTGATCGACCTGCGCCACAGCCTGAGCGTGGGTCAGGAGTTCAGCGCCGCGGAGGACGACCACCACCTCACGGGGCTGCTGTGGCACGGCGTCAACGTCGCCCCGGTCAGCGCCGCCTCCCGCGCGACCGGGCAGTTCGCCGAGCAGCTGCTCGCGCGGCCCCGTCGCTGCAGCTCGATCGTCGGCGATCGCGCCGCGGTCACCGCCCTGTGGACGCAGCTCGAGGGAGCGTGGGGTGCGCAGGTCCGCGAGCACCGCTGGTCCCAGCCGCTGCTCGAGGCGACCGAGGCCGCGAGCACCGTCCGCGGGCCCTCGGGGGTGCGAGCGGCCGTGCAGGGCGAGGACGCGATGGTCTTCCCCGCCGCCGTGGCGATGTTCCGCGAGGAGGTCGGGACGGACCCTCTCGCCCACGACGGGGGCCGCGGGTACCGGGCGCGGGTGCGTGACCTGATCTCGCTGGGCCGCACCTACGTGGTCCTCGAGGAGGGGCAGGTCCTGTTCAAGGCCGACGTCGGCGCCGTGTTCGGCCCGGTCGCGCAGATCCACGGGGTGTGGGTCGACCCCACCCGGCGCGGGGAGGGGATCGCCCGGGCCGCCATGCGCGACCTCGTCCCGCGCGTGGCGCGCGACCACGCACCGAGGGTCTCGCTGTACGTCAACGACTACAACGAGCCCGCGCGCCGTGCGTACGCCGCCGCGGGCTTCCGGCATCGCGGGGACCTCAGCACGATCCTCTTCTGAGTCCCTGCTGCTCCTGCCGCCTCACCCGGTGGGCCGGGCGATCACCAGCCGGAGCGAGCCGTCGAAGTGATCCGCCGAGCGCAGGTGCCCGTGCCGCGCGTCCCAGGCACCGCTGTCGAGGTCCGCCCGCAGCGTGCGTTCGAAGCGCTCGGCGACGGAGTCCTCCACGAAGCTCCACGCCGAGTTCGCTCGGCGTGCGCCGGGGTCCAGGAGGGCTTCGGGGCGGCCGAAGTACGCCTCGCCGAAGCCATCCGTGCAGTCCCTCGGCACGGGGATCTCGCGCACCTCCGTCCGCCCGCCCAGCACGTGGGCGATCCGCTCGGGAGCGGGGTAGCGGCGGGCCTCGGTGGCGATCACCTCGGGGGCGTAGTGGGCCAGCCAGAACCGGTCCAGCGCCGCCGGGTCGCAGCTCAGCACGACCACGGGCCCCGTCGTGACCCGCCGCATCTCGCGCAGCCCGGCGTCCAGATCGCCCCACTGGTGCACCGTGAACGAGGCGAGCGCCGCCTCGAAGGAGCCGTCCGGGAAGGGGAGGTGCTCGGCATTCGCATCGATCGCGGCGGCCAGGTGCCCGGCGCGCTGGGCGCGCATGGTCGCGCTCGGCTCGACGGGCGTGACCTCCCGATCCCGGGGCTCGTAGGACCCCGCCCCGGCCCCGATGTTCACGAGCGTCCGGGCCTCGCCGAGGGCGTCCTCGACGGCGGCCGCGATCCGAGGATCGGGCTGCCGGTACCCCCGTATCCCGCGCTGATCGCCCCGTAGTCGGCATCGCCCGCCGAGCCGTCGACGGTGCGTGCGGTGCGAACCTGATCGTCCTCGTTCATGGCGCCATCCTTGCGCAGTCGGGGACGGGTGCTTAGGAGGGATGCCGCCGGACGTCCCCCGGATGCCCGTCCGGACGTCGGGTGGACCCGCCGTCTCGCGACTACAGGTAGACGGCCTTCTGCACCTCGGCGGAGTCGAGATTGGAGGCGTCGTACCAGAGGAAGCCGGTGTCGATGACCTTCTCGGGCTTCTTCCCGGAGAGCGCCTGCAGGGCCGTGCGCACGGTGAGGGCGCCGATCTTCGCCGGGTCCTGGGTGACGGCCCCGGCCATCTCCCCGGAACGGATCGCCTCGACCTGGGCGCGGCCGGAGTCGAAGCCGATGATCGCCAGGTCGATGCGGCCGGCCTCCTCGACGCCCTTGAGCACGCCGATCGCCGATCCCTCGTTGGTGCCGAAGAGCCCGCGCAGGTCGTCGTGCGCGGCGACCATCGAGCGGGCGATGTCGGCCGACGCCGCCTGGTCACCGCCCCCGTACTGGACCTCGAGGACCTCCACGTCCGGGCCGTACTCCTCCAGCCCCTCCAGGAAGCCGTCGCGACGGTCGGTGCCCGAGAGCGAGACCTGGTCGTGGGCGACGATGCCGACTTTCCCCTTCCCCTCGATCAACTCGCACATGTGCTGGGCGGCCTTGGTGGCGGCGGCCCTGTTGTCGGTCGCGACGGTCGCCAGCGGGATGTCGGAGTCGACGCCGGAGTCGAAGGCGACCACGGGGATGCCCTTCGACGCCGCCTCGTCGAGGGCGAGAGCGGCGGCGCGGGAGTCCAGGGCCGCGAGCCCCAGCGCGTCCGGGTTCCTGGTGACCGCGTTCTGGAGCATCGTGATCTGGGCCTCGATGTCCGTCTCCGCCGGCGGGCCCTCGAAGGTGAGGATCGCCCCCTGCGCATCGGCCTCGGCCTGCGCGCCCCGACGCACGGCTTGCCAGAACTGATGCTGGAAGCCCTTGGAGACCAGGGCGACGTGGCGCGCGTCGTCCTGGGCGGACGAGCACGCGGCGACGGGCAGCACCATGCCGGAGGCGCCGAGCGCCAGCAGGGAGCGTCGCGAGAGCGTGCTCATGCCGTGTGCTCCGAACGGCGACGCAGACGGTCGATGTACACCGCGACCAGGATCACGGCGCCCAGCAGCACGTCCTGCCACTCCTGGGGGATCGAGAGGATCTGCAGCCCGTTGGTGAGGACCGAGATGATCAGGGCGCCGATCATGGTGCCGAACACCGTGCCGCGTCCGCCGGCGAGCGAGGTCCCGCCGATCACCACGGCGGCGATCGCATCGAGCTCGTAGCCCATCCCGGTGGCGGGCTGGGCCGACCCCAGGCGTGCCGAGATCATCACGCCTGCGAGCCCGGTGAACAGGCCGCCCACGACGTAGACGATGATGAGCCACTTCTTGACGTCCACGCCCGCGAGGTCCGCGGCCTCCCGGTTCGAGCCGATCGCGGTCGCGTACCTGCCCAGCAGCGTGCGCGACATCAGGATCGCGGCGATCACCGCCGCCACCAGCAGCACGAGCACCGCATTGGGGATCGAGGGGATGAGCATCCCGGTGGAGAAGCCCATGTAGGAGCCGTCCTCGAAGTAGATCGGGGCGGCACCGGAGATCACCAGGGCGAGCCCGGAGGCGACCATCATCATCGCCAGGGTGGCGATGAACGGCGGCAGGTCCAGGATCGCCACGTTGAAGCCGTTGACGAGGCCGACGAATCCGCCGAAGAGGATCGCCAGCACGATCCCGATCGGCACCGGGACGCCCCAGTTGACGATGAACATGCCGCTCATGACGGCGCACAGCGCCATGCCGGTGCCCACGGAGAGGTCGATCCCGGCGGTGGTGATGACGAAGGTGGCGCCCAGGGCGAGCAGGCCGATCACGACCGTCGAGTACAGGATCGTGACGATGTTTCCCCAGGTGGGGAAGATCGTGGGGCTCGCGATCGAGAACGCGATGAAGATCAGCACGAGGGTGCCGGCGGCCAGCAGCTGCTGGATCCGGACGCGTCGGGCGCCGCGGGATCGACCGGGGGCGGCCGCCTCGCTGGTGGGGGCGTCGGTGGCGGCGGTGCTCATCGGTGTCCTTCCGTAGTGGTGGTGAGGTCCTCGGCGGTGGCCAGGCGCATCACCGATTCGGGGTCTGCCTCGGCGGCCTCGAGCACTCCCGAGACGCGGCCCTGGTTCATCACCACGACGCGGTGGGCCAGGCGCAGCACCTCCGGCAGCTCCGAGGAGATGACGATGATCGAGCGGCCCTGGGCGGCGAGGTCCTCGAGCAGGGTGTGGATCTCCTCCTTCGCTCCGACGTCGATGCCGCGCGTGGGCTCGTCGAAGATCAGCACGTCGCAGTCCTTGAGCAGCCAGCGGCCGATCACGGCCTTCTGCTGGTTGCCTCCCGAGAGGTTCTTGATCGGCTGGTCCAGGTGCGGAGTGCGGACGTGCAGGGCGCCCGCCTTCTCCTCGGCCGCTGCGCGGGCGGCGCCGTCGCGGACGAAGCCGCCCCGTTGGAAGCGCTCGCCGAGGGAGGAGAGCTCCATGTTGCGCAGCACGGACGCCTCGAGCATGAGCCCCAGGCGCTTGCGGTCCTCCGGGAGGTAGCCGATGCCTGCTCGGGCCGCCTGCGCGGGGCTGCGCCAGCTCACCGGCCGGCCGCGGTAGCGGACGCTCCCGCCCTGACGGGGGAGCGAGCCGATCAGCGCGCGCGCCGTCTCGCTGCGACCGGCCCCCATCAGTCCCGCGAACCCGAGGATCTCGCCCTCGCGCAGGTCGAAGGAGACGTCCTCGACCAGGGGGCGGGAACGCAGGTGCTCGACGGACAGGATGACCTCCCGGTCCTCGCGCACGTCACGGGGGCCGCTGCCGGAGCCGCCGGTCTCCACGGGACGGCCGACCATCTTGGTGACCACGTCGTCCATGCTCGCGCCGGCCATCGGGAAGTCGTCCACGAACTCCCCGTCGCGGATCACCTGCACCCGGTCGGCGATCCTGCGCAGCTCCTCCATGCGGTGGGAGATGTAGACGACCCCGGTGCGCTCCGTCACGAAGTCGCGGATCAGGGCGTGCAGGGTCTCGACCTCGCTCTCGTTGAGAGCGGCGGTGGGCTCGTCCATGATCAGCACGCGCGCATCGAAGCTGAGCGCCTTGGCGATCTCGACCATCTGCTGCTGGGCGACGGGGAGGTCCTCCGCGCGGGCCGAGGGATCCAGGTCCATCCCCAGCTCGTCGAACAGCGACTGCGCCCGTGCCTCGAGCTGCCGCGGGCGTGTGAGCAGGCGCGCCGCGAGGTCCTCACGGCCCAGGTAGATGTTCTGGGCGACGGTCAGGGACGGGATCAGGTTCAGCTCCTGATGGATGATCGCGAGCCCCTGCTGTGCGGCGTCCATCGGTCCGGAGACGCGCAGGGGTCGTCCCAGGTAGCGGAACTCTCCCGCGTCGGGGTGGTGCACACCGGTGAGCACCTTCATCAGCGTGGACTTGCCCGCCCCGTTCTCGCCGACCAGGGCGAGGACCTCGCCTCCGTGCAGCTCGAGGTCCATCTCGGACAGGGCGCGGACGCCGGGGAAGGTCTTCACCGCCCCGTGCACCTCGAGCAGGAGATCACGCTCGCGACCGGGATCGCGTGGCGGGGTCGAGTCCTGGTCCGGCGACCTGCTCGGCGGACCATCGGGAGCGGGAGCCGCCGTCGCGGGTCCCTGAGGGGGAGGGGTCATCGGATGCGCACCGTCCGGACATCGTCGTCGGAAATCGATTACTGATCGTACGGGTCGGTGGGTCGCAGATGTCAAGCAGGCGGGGCGTCGGCGCGCCCGGGCTGCCCGGGCGCGATCCGCTGGACCGGCCATGCCCCGCGCTCCTCTACGATGGTTCCGGCACCTTCCGCCGATGCAGGGTGACCGCCCCACCGTCCGAAAGGCCCTTCATGATCCGCATGTCCTCCTCGTTCATCCGCACTCTGCGCGAGGACCCGTCGGACGCCGAGGTCGCGAGCCACAAACTGCTGGTGCGCGCCGGGTACATCCGTCGCAGTGCGCCCGGTGTGTACACCTGGCTGCCGCTGGGGCTGCGGGTGATGCGCAAGGTCGAGCAGATCGTGCGCGAGGAGCAGGACGCCATCGGCGGCAACGAGCTGCTCTTCTCCTCCCTGCAGCCGCGCGAGCCCTACGAGGCGACCGGTCGCTGGGAGGAGTACGGGCCCACGCTGTTCCGCCTCAAGGACCGCAAGCAGGCCGACTACCTGCTGGCCCCGACCCACGAGGAGATGTTCGCCCTCGCGGTCAAGGATCTGTTCAACTCGTACAAGGACCTCCCGGTCATGCTGTACCAGATCCAGACCAAGTTCCGTGACGAGGCCCGCCCGCGAGCGGGCCTGCTGCGCGTGCGCGAGTTCATCATGAAGGACGCCTACTCCTTCGACGTCGACGACGCGGGCCTGGACAGCTCCTACGACAAGCAGCGCGGCGCCTACCGCCGCACCTTCGACAGGCTGGGTCTGCCCACCGTCATCTGCCAGGCCGACGCCGGTGCCATGGGTGGCTCGCGCTCCGAGGAGTTTTTGCACCCCACGCCGATCGGCGAGGACACCTTCGTGGTCTCCGACGGCGGGTACGCCGCCAACGTCGAGGCGGTCACCACCGTCGCGCCCGAGGGGCTCGACGAGGCGGCGATGGCCGCGCTGCCCGCTGCCCACGAGGAGCCCACCCCCGGGGTGAACACGATCGCCGCCCTGACCGATCACTCCAACCAGACCTACCCGGGCCAGGGTGCCGTGGCCGAGAGCGGCGAGTGGACCCGCTACGAGATGCTCAAGCACCTCGTCTACTCGCTGACCTACCCCGACGGCACCACCGAGCCCCTGGTGATCGCGCTGCCCGGAGACCGCGAGGTCGACGACAAGCGTCTCGAGGTGGCGGTGGCCCCGGCCATCGCGGCGCCCTTCACCGAGGCGGACTTCGCGAAGCACCCGGTGCTCACCAAGGGGTACATCGGCCCCAAGGGTCTGGGCCTCGAGTCGCCCTCGAAGATCCGCTACCTCGTGGACCCGCGCGTGGTCCCCGGCACGCGCTGGGTCGCCGGGGCAGGGGCGCAGGACGTCCACGTCTACGACCTCGTGTTCGGACGCGACTTCACGGCCGACGGCACCATCGAGGCCGCCGAGGTCCGCGACGGCGACCCGGCCCCCGACGGCTCGGGCCCGATGCGGCTGACGCGGGGCATGGAGATGGGGCACATCTTCCAGCTGGGACGCAAGTACGCCGAGGCGCTGGACCTGCGCGTGCTCGACGAGAACGGCAAGACGGTCGTGGTGACGATGGGCTCGTACGGCATCGGGGTCACCCGCGCGGTGGCCGCGATCGCGGAGCTCCACAGCGACGACAAGGGACTCGTGTGGCCCCGCGCGGTCGCCCCCGCCGACGTGCACGTGCTGGCCACCGGCAAGGATACGGCCATCTTCGAGGAGGCCGAGCGGATCGCGCAGGACCTGGAGGCACAGGGCCTCGAGGTGCTCTACGACGACCGCCCGAAGGTCTCCCCGGGCGTGAAGTTCAAGGACTCCGAGCTGCTGGGCGTCCCGACCACCGTGGTCGTCGGCCGCGGCCTGGCGGAGGGGAAGGTCGAGGTGCGCGACCGCGCGAGCGGCGAGGTCGCCGAGACCGGACCCGACGAGGTCGTGGACCTCGTCGTCCGAGCCGTCCGCGACTGATCCCGCGAGGGCGTCCGGGTCAGTCCTCGCCTTCGGGGTCGAGCGTCGGCAGGGCCGAGAGCGAGGACCGCAGCGCAGCCAGCTGCACCGCCTGGTCCAGGGCGGCGGCGATCGCGAGCGGGCGACGCTCGAACGGTGCAGCGCCCGCGAGGATCACGTGGTCCTCGACCAGCGTGAGCGCGAGGTCCTCCGGTTCGTCCTTGCGCAGCTCGTCCGTGACGGCGCCGCCGGGGAGCGGGTAGGCGGCGTCCCGCGTCACCACCTTCGCGCCGGCCTCCTCGGCGAAGTCGGCGAGATTCTCGGCGCGTGCGCGGTCCGCGTCCGAGAGCGCGATCAGCCTCTTGCGCGCGCTCCCGGATTCGTACGCCGCGAGAACCTCCCGCACGTACCCCGCGTACCACTCGTCCTCCTGTGTCCGCTCGAGCGCGGAGCGGTAGTCGACCTCCGCGCCGATCGAGGGCGGGTCGCTGTCGGGGACGGTGCGCGCCGGCTCGATGCTCCCGGCCGACGGCGGAGCTGAGGGCTTCCTCGTCGACCCGACGATCTGCAGGCGCTGCGCGGCCCAGGCGGCGAAGACGCCGATCGCGAGCACCGGCCGCGCGAGCGAGCCCGAGACCTGCCGAGCGGCGTCGGCTGTGAGGTCACGGATCCGCACGAGCAGATCCTCGAGCCCCTGCAGGTCCGTGGGGGCCTGGGCGTCCTCGGACGACGTGCCGTCGGAGGCTCCGGCGCCGTCGTCGCTGGCGGGCGAGGCGCTTCGCTCCGCCTCCGCACCGGTCAGCATCGCCTGACGCTGCCGGGAGAAGGCCGTGCGCACGCCCGCGACGAGGTCGTCGGTGTCGGGGTGCGAGGGGATGCGGGCTGCGAGTCCGCGATCGAGCAGGGCCAGCAGGTCCTTGCGGTAGAGGTCGTCGATGCCTTCGGGCGGCGGCGTGTAGGCGGCGGGGCCGCCGAGGCGCACGGGCCCGCACCCCGCCAGGGCGAGCGCCCCCGCCGCGGCCGAGCCCAGCAGGAACGCACGACGCCCACGGTCGAGGTGGCGGGCATCGGCAGACATGGGGACGATTCTGCCATCGTCGTCCCGCGAGGGAGCGCCCCGGCCCGTCAGGCGCCGATGACCGGCGACACGAGGCCGTCCGCGTGTGCGGTCGGGGCCTCACCGCCGGCCCGCGTGCGCCTCGCCACGTGGGGCGGCTCCGTGGGGCCCGCGGCGGGCGCGAGCTGCGCGCTCCGACTAGAGTGGGCAATCCCCACAAGCACAGGACAGAGCACGAGGAGAGGTGGCGACGATGGGCACGCAGGAGACGACCGAGGCCCTGCGCCGCGCCGCGGAGGAGGTCCTCTCCCGACACGATCTCGTCGTCGAGGGCCTCGACGTCCGCGAGCGGCAGGGCACCCGCGAGGTCACCCTCGTGGTGGACCTTCCCGAGCAGCGCGCCGGCAGCGTCGATCTCGACACCGTCGCCGACGCGTCCCGCGAGCTCTCCGAGCTCCTGGACGGCGACGAGTCCCTGCTGGGCGCGGGGGCGAGCGTCCTCGAGGTCACCACGCCCGGTGTCGACCGTCCGCTCACCGAGCCGCGCCACTTCCGCCGCTCCCGCGGTCGCGTCCTCGCCCTCGACCTGCGTGACGGCTCGTCCGTGCGGGCGCGGCTGCTGGAGGTCCGCGAGGACGACTCCCTGGCCCTGCGCCCGGAGGCCGGGGTCGATGACCGCGGCAGGCCGCGGAAGCTGCCCAAGGGGACCCCGGCCACCCTGGAGCTCCCCTTCGACGAGGTCGACAAGGGCACGGTGGAGATCGAGTTCAACCCGCCCGCGGACCTCGCCGAGCTCACGGGCGAGGGGACCGCCGCACCGGGCGGGGACCGCCCGGAACGACCCTCATCCGCCGCTGACGATTCGGAGCGCTGACATGGACATCGACATGGGAGCCCTGCGGGCCCTCGAACGCGAGCGCGAGATCCCCGTGGACGTGCTGCTGGACGCGATCCGGCAGGCGCTGCACGCCGCCTACCTCCACACCGACCACCCGGTGAAGGACTCGGACGTCGTCATCGACGAGCACACCGGCACGGTCGCGGTGCTCGCCCGCGAGCGGGACGCCGACGGCGATCTCGTCGAGGAATGGGACGACACCCCGGAGAACTTCGGGCGCGTCGCCGCCTCGACCGCCCGCCAGGTCATCTTCCAGCGCATCCGTCAGCTCGAGGACGATGCCGTGCTGGGGGAGTACGCCGATCGCACGGAGGACATCGTCTCCGGGGTCATCCAGCAGGGACGCGACCCGCGGATGGTGCTGGTCGACCTGGGGACGGTCGAGGCCGTCCTGCCGCCGCACGAGCGGGTGCCCGGTGAGGACTACGCCCACGGTCGGCGCCTGCGCGCCTACGTGGTCGAGACCCGACGCGGCCCCAAGGGCCCCCAGATCACGCTCTCGCGCTCCCACCCGAACTTCGTGCGACGCCTGTTCGCGCTCGAGGTGCCCGAGGTCGCCGACGGGACCGTGGAGATCGTGGGCCTGGCCCGCGAGGCCGGTCACCGCACCAAGATGGCCGTGCGCGCGACGGTCCCGGGCGTGAACCCCAAGGGTGCGTGCATCGGCCCGATGGGGGCGCGCGTGCGCTCCGTGATGAACGAGCTGAACGGCGAGAAGATCGACATCGTCGACTACGACGACGACCCCGCCGTCTACGTCGCCCACGCGCTCTCGCCCGCTCGCGTGAGCTCGGTCGTGGTCCTGGACGAGGACGCCCGCGCGGTGCGGGCGAGCGTCGCCGAGGGCCAGTTCTCGCTGGCGATCGGCAAGGAGGGGCAGAACGCCCGCCTGGCGGCGAAGCTCACCGGCTGGAAGATCGACATCAAGCCCGACTCCGCCGATGCCGCGGCCGGGATCGCCGAGCAGACCGGACCGATCGGGCCGGACGACGACCCGAGCGATCTCCCCGAGGGCACCGACGTGCCGCCCGCGGAGCACTCCTGAGCACGATGTAACCCACACCTCGCTGATGTCGGGGCCGGGGCGCTCGTCGGCTACACTGATCAGGCTGTGTGCGCCGGTGACCGGTGCCGTGACGGCACCGGGATCCGCTCCCGGGGCCGGCGGCGGGAGTCGGCGCTCAGCGTGCGGGAACGGAGGCGAACATGCGCAGTGCATCCCCTCGTCATCGACCCGAGCGCACGTGTGTGGGCTGCCGAACGGTGGCCCGGCGCGATCAGCTGGTGCGCATCGTCGCGGAGCAATCCCCGTCAGGGGGAGCACCCCGGATGCGTGCGGATCCCACCGGATCCGCACCGGGTCGGGGAGCGTGGCTCCACGCGGACGCATCATGTCTCGACCTCGCACTCCAGCGGGGCGGCTTCGCCCGGTCCTTCCGCGGCGGTGTCGACACCGGGCTTCTGGCCCGGGATCTCGAGGCCTCATACCCATCCACCTTCCAGGGGAACAGGTAGAAGAACCAATGGACATCCGATGAGTACTCGGTCATGAGCACCCACAGGAACTAATGGTCCGCGCCCTTCTGTCGGCCGGACCGAGACAGGAGAATTGTGGCTAAGGTCCGCGTCCACGAGCTCGCCAAGGAGCTCGGACAGCCGAGCAAGGTCGTTCTGCAGAAGCTGCAGGACATGGGCGAATTCGTTCGCTCCGCCTCCTCGACCATCGAAGCACCCGTCGCGCGCAAGATGCGCGATGCGTTCCCGGCCCCCGCGGCCGATGACAAGAAGTCGGCACCGAAGAGTGCCGCGAAGCCCTCGCCTGCGAAGCCCACGCCCGCCAAGCCCGGCGCGGCCAAGAGCTCCGCCCCGAGCGAGTCGGCGCAGCCCGAGCAGTCCGCCCCGGCGGCCTCGGAGGACACGTCCTCCACGGCCGGCACCGAGCAGGATGCGCCGCAGGAAGCTCCCGCGAAGCCCGCTGCGAAGCCCGGCGCTCCCACGCCGCGCACGGCCGCCGCGCAGCAGGAGGCCTCCGAGGAGGCTCCTGCCGCCGACGACGAGTCGGGCACGAGCGCCCCCAAGCCCGGAGGCGCCCCGAAGCCCGGCGGCGCCCGTCCCGGCAACAACCCGTTCGCGACCTCGCAGGGCATGCCCCGCCCCGGCCGTCCGCGCCCGCAGCGCGACGGCGGCGGTCGCCCCGGTTCGCCGCGCCCGGGCAACAACCCGTTCGCGACCTCCCAGGGCATGCCCCGTCCCGGCGGCCGTCCCCAGGGCGGTCAGGGTCAGGGCCAGGGCCAGGGCCAGGGCCGTGGGGGAGCCGGCGGTGAGCAGGGCACGCGTCCGCCCCGCGAGGGAGGCCGTTCCGGCGGTCCCCGTCCCGGTGCCCCGCGTCCCGGCATGCCCACCCCGGGCATCATGCGCCAGCACTCCCACGGTGGTCTCGCCGACGCCCAGAAGCCGGGCGGCGGCGGTGGCCGAGGAGGTGGCCGCGGCGGCGGTCCTCGTGGCGGTGGCGGTCCTCCTGGCGCCCCCGGTGGCGGCGGCGGTCCTCGGGGCGGCTTCGGCGGCCCGCGCGGTCGCGGCGGTCGTGGTGCCACCCAGGGTGCCTTCGGTCGCGGCGGCAAGCCCGCCCGTTCGCGCAAGTCGAAGCGGGCGAAGCGCCAGGAGTTCGAGCAGATGCAGGCACCCGCTCCGGGCGGTGTGTCGATCCCCCGTGGCAACGGGATGGAGATCCGTCTGCGTCGCGGCGCCTCGCTGAGCGACTTCGCCGACCGCATCGACGTGAACCCCGCGTCGCTGATCACCGTGCTCTTCGCGATGGGCGAGATGGCCACGGCCACGCAGTCGCTGGACGAGGACACCTTCAACCTGCTCGGTGAGGAGCTCGGCTACAAGATCGAGATCGTCTCCCCGGAGGACGAGGAGCGCGAGCTGCTCGAGCAGTTCGACATCGATCTCGATGCCGAGCTCGCCGACGAGGACGACGAGGACCGCCTCCCGCGCTCGCCCGTCGTCACCGTGATGGGCCACGTCGACCACGGCAAGACCCGCCTGCTGGACTCGATCCGCAACGCGAAGGTCCAGGCCGGCGAGGCCGGCGGGATCACCCAGCACATCGGTGCCTACCAGGTCGACGTCGAGCACGAGGTCGACGAGGGAACCGAGGACCGCTCGCTCACCTTCATCGACACCCCCGGTCACGAGGCGTTCACCGCCATGCGTGCCCGTGGTGCCGACGTCACCGACATCGCGATCCTCGTGGTCGCGGCCGATGACGGCGTGATGCCGCAGACGATCGAGGCGCTCAACCACGCCCAGGCGGCCGACGTCCCGATCGTGGTCGCGGTCAACAAGATCGACAAGCCGGGTGCGAACCCCGACAAGGTGCGTCAGCAGCTGACCGAGTACAACCTGATCGCGGAGGAGTACGGCGGCGAGACGATGTTCGTCGACGTCTCGGCCCGCGAGGGGCAGAACATCGAGAAGCTCCTGGACGCCGTCCTGCTCACCGCGGACGCCGCCCTGGACCTGCGCGCCAACCCGGACAAGCCGGCACGCGGCATCGCGATCGAGGCCAACCTGGACCGCGGACGCGGTCCCGTGGCCACGGTCCTGGTGCAGCAGGGCACGCTCCACGTGGGCGATGCGATCGTCTGCGGCACCGGCCACGGTCGTGTGCGAGCGATGCTCGACGAGAACGGCCAGAACGTCGGGGAGGCGGGCCCGTCCCGCCCGGTGCAGGTGCTCGGACTGACCTCCGTGCCCGGTGCCGGTGACTCCTTCCTGGTCGCCGCTGACGAGCGCACCGCTCGTCAGATCGCCGAGAAGCGCGAGGCCGCCCAGCGTGCCGCGGCCCTGTCCAAGGCCCGCAAGCGCATCAGCCTCGAGGACATCACCAAGTCCATGGCCGAGGGCAAGGTCGAGACGCTCAACCTCATCCTCAAGGGCGATGCGGCGGGCTCCGTCGAGGCGCTCGAGGAGGCCCTGCTGGGCATCGAGATCGACGACCAGGTGCAGCTGCGGATCATCGACCGCGGCGTCGGCGCGATCACGATGAACAACATCAACCTCGCCGTCGCGTCGGATGCCGTGATCATCGGCTTCAACGTGCGCGCCGAGGGGCAGAACGCGGAGTACGCGGACCGCGAGGGTGTGGAGATCAAGTACTACTCGGTCATCTACCGCGCCATCGAGGAGGTCGAGCAGGCTCTGCGGGGCATGCTCAAGCCCGAGTACGAGGAGGTCGATACCGGATCGGCCGAGATCCGCGAGATCTTCCGCTCCTCGAAGTTCGGCAACATCGCGGGTTCGATCGTGCGCGACGGCGAGATCCGTCGTGGGGCCAAGGCCCGCATCACGCGCGACGGCGTGGTGATCACCGAGGACCTCGAGATCTCCGGGCTGCGTCGCTTCAAGGACGACGTGACCGAGGTCCGCGAGGGCTTCGAGTGCGGCATCAACCTGGGTCGGTTCAACGACCTCCAGGTCGGTGACGTGGTCACGACGTACGAGATGCGCGAGAAGCCGCGCGAGAACGCCTCGAAGTGACAGTGCGCGTCGGGCGCCCCGGATCTCCGGGGCGCCCGACGCCTCCGCGTCCGCGGGGACGCGGATCATCGGTGAGCGAGGTGGGAGGCCATGAGCGCTGAGCTGCTCCTGCTGCGGTCCCCCTCGGCCAACCGTGTCTTCACCGCCGCTGCCGGGCCGCTCTCGGTCCGAGAGGCGCAGTGGGTGCTCGGATCCCACGCGGGTGCTCCGGCGGACGTGCACGAGCACTCCGTGGCGGGCGTCGACTACCTGCGGATCCTCGCCGAGGACACCGACCTCGTGCGTTCGCTCCTCGCGATGCTCTCGGCGCCCTTCGCCCTGTTCGCCCCGCATCCGTCCGCCGATGACGGCGGAGAGACGCTGCTGCGCCCCGTAGCGCTGCCGCAGGCGATGCGCCACGGCAGCGAGCTGGAGACCACCCTGCGCTACCCCGGCAAGACCAACGAGCAGTTCACGGCGATGCTGCTGAACCTCGCGGCCGCCCTCTCCTCGCGCCGGGCCGGTCTGCTGCGCGGCGACCTCGCCGTCCTCGACCCCACCTGCGGCAGGGGCACCACGCTCAACCGCGCTCTGCGGCTCGGCCTCAGCCCCACGGGCGCCGACCTCGACCGCAAGGACATCGACGCCTACCGGACCTTCCTCGCCGCGTGGGCCAAGCAGCACCGTCTCCCGCACACGCAGAGCAGCGGGGGGCTGCCGACGACCGGCACGGGCCGTGGGGCGAAGAGCGCCGGATCGCGGTGGGAGCTCGACCTCGCCGCCGACCGGACCGCCCAGCGCGCCGGCGACGTCCAGAAGGTCCGGCTGCTGACCTGCGACACCGCGGACCTGGGGGCGGTGCTGCCCTACCGCTCCGTGGACGCCCTGGTCGCGGACCTGCCCTACGGAGTCCAGCACGGCGCCCGCACCGAGGGATGGCAGCGGTCCCCGCTGGAGCTCCTCGAGCGTGCGGTTCCCGCCTGGCGGGCCCTGCTGCGCACCGGTGGGGGCATCGCTCTCGCCCTGAACCGTCGCACCGCCCCGTACACACGGGTCCGGGAGATCCTCGAGGCCCACGACCTCCATGTGCTCAGCGCCGACGGCGAGTTCCGCCACCGCGTCGACCAGTCGATCGACCGTGACGTCGTCCTCGCCGTGCCGCGCGATCACCCCCAGCTCGCGATGCTGCGCACCCTGACCGTCACCGCCACGGCGGAGGACGAGGCCGGGGACGCGGAGCACGCCCCACACGTCACGCACCAGCCCGCCCGTGCCCCGGAGCACGGGCCCCGCGAAAGGACCCCTCATGAGTGAGAACAGCCCCCGCGCCCGGCGCCTCGCCGACCGCATCCAGCAGATCGTCGCGACCATGCTCGACACCCGGGTGAAGGATCCGCGCCTCGGATTCATCACCATCACCGAGGTGCGCGTGACCGGCGACCTGCAGCACGCGACCCTCTTCTACACCGTCTTCGGTGACGAGGAGGAGCGCGCCGGGACCGCAGCGGCGCTGGCCAGCGCCACCGGCATGCTGCGCCGCGAGGTGGGACGTCAGACCGGTGTGCGGCTGACCCCCACCCTCGAGTTCGTCGAGGACGCCCTGCCGGAGAACGCTCGCACCATCGAGGACCTCCTGGTCCACGCCCGCACCCGCGACGCCGATCTCGCCGAGCTCAAGGAGGGCGCGAGCTACGCCGGGGAGGCGGATCCCTACCGTGCACCCCGTGAGGACGAGGAGGACGAGGAGGACGGCGACCTCGAGGACGGCGACCTCGAGTCGGACCTCGAGGCCGAGGGCACCGAGGACCGGAAGTCCTCGGAGCGCTCGGACGAGGACACGGAGGACCCGCGCGCGTGATGGCTCGCGGCCCCCAGGACCTCGCGGCGCTCCCGCACGGCATCCTCCTGGTCGACAAGGCACCCGAGCGCACCAGTCACGACGTCGTCGCCCGCGTGCGCTGGCTGCTGGGCACCAAGAAGGTCGGGCACGCCGGCACCCTCGACCCGATGGCGACCGGGCTCCTCGTGCTCGGCGTCGGCCAGGGGACACGTCTGCTGACCTACCTGGTGGGTCTGGACAAGACCTACACGGCCACCGTCCGACTGGGCCGGGCGACGACGACCGATGATCGCGAGGGCGAGGAGATCGGCGACGTCGTGCCCGCCGACGGCATCGACGAGGCGCGGATCGAGGAGAGCCTGGAGGCCCTGCGCGGCCGGATCCAGCAGGTGCCCTCGACGGTGAGCGCCATCAAGGTCGACGGCAAGCGCGCGTACGCGCGCGCCCGGGCCGGCGAGGACGTGCAGCTCGAGGCGCGCCCGGTCACGATCGGTGAGCTGCGCGTCCTGGAGCGCCGGACCGACGGTCCCTTCCTCGACCTCGACGTGACGGTCACCTGCAGCTCCGGGACCTACGTGCGTGCCCTGGCGCGCGACCTGGGGGAGGCCCTCGGCGTGGGCGGGCACCTCACCGCGCTGCGGCGCACCCGGGTGGGGCCCTTCGACGTCGAGAGCGCTCACCATGTGCCCGCTCGGGGCGAGGGGGACGACGTGGACCTGCCGCTCGAAGGGCTGGGCGAGATCGCCGCCCGCGTGCTGCCCGTCGTCGACGTGGACGAAGAGGCCGCCACGGCCCTCGGTCAGGGCAAGCGGATCACCTCCCCGGACGGGGAACGCGCCGCGAACGGTACCCTCGCCGCCCGCGACCCGCGCGGGGCGCTGGTGGCCGTGCTCGAGTCGCAGAGCGGCACCCTCCGGCCGGCCCTCGTGATCCCGCCCCAGGCGCGCAGCTGAGATCACCGAGGTCCGGCCGACCCGGGCCCGACATGTGCTCGGCCCGGGGTCAGCGGTGGATCAGCGGTGCACCTCGACCCGCGTGCCGATCGACGCCCAGTCGTAGAGCCACTTCGCGTCCGAGACCGGCATGTTGATGCAGCCATGGGATCCGGA
The DNA here is from genome assembly GCF_003130585.1 of Brachybacterium endophyticum. Taxonomy (GTDB): domain Bacteria; phylum Actinomycetota; class Actinomycetes; order Actinomycetales; family Dermabacteraceae; genus Brachybacterium; species Brachybacterium endophyticum. The sequence goes on from NZ_QFKX01000002.1 coordinate 679,491, forward strand.
GTACCCGAAGGAGGAGCGCCAGGGGGCTCCGTGGAAGGCGAACCCACGGTGCCAGTACTGCACCCAGGGGACGTCCTTGGTCTCGTAGAACTCGGGGTCGTTCTGGTCCTTGTAGGCACCGTTGGTCATGTCCTGCTTCTCGTAGCGCAGGTAGATCTCGTAGGAGCCCGTGACGGTCTGGTGGTCGTCGGCGCCGTCGACCATCGTGCGCGGACCCCACACCGGGGTGTCGCCCTGGTAAGCGGTGACCGTCTTCTTGGTGAGGTCGACGTCGATCCACTTCTCGCCCGTGGGCTTGTCGGAGGACTTCTCCTCGTCCTTGGAGGAGCCCGACCCGGTGGCCTTGTCCTTGTCCTTGGGGTCCTTGTCGTCGGAGTCCTCGGAGTCCTTCTTCTTGTCCTTGTCCGACTCCTCGTCGGAGTCGGGCGCCTTGGCCTGGGTCATCTCGGCCTTGTGCGTCGTGGTCTCGAAGGCCGCCTCGAGCGGACTGTCGCCGGTCAGCGAGGTCACGAGCTTCTCGGTGACCGCGTCGGCGTTGGTGATCTCCACACCGTCGGTCTTCTCCGCGATGGTCTTGACGACCTTGCCCTCGGGGTCGACCTGCTCGATGCCGTCCTTCTTCTCCACGGCGTCCTCGTCGGCGCGGGCGGAGACCCACTCGCGCACGGCGTCCTCGTCCACGGCGATCCGGAGGTCCTCGCCCTTCTCGTCGGGCTCCACCGAGATCCAGCCCGAGCGGCGCTCGGAGGAGACCGAATGGGTGGCGCCGTCAGGACCCTTCACCGACATCGGCTGGTCCAGCATGGTCGTCACCCGGTCCTTGGCCTTCTTGGCCTTGTCCGTGGTGATCTTCGGGGTGCTCGAGGTGATGCTCTGGGTGATCGTGAAGCTCTCGAGAGAGGACGCCTTCTTCTTGAGCGCGCTCACGAACGCGTCGGTCTCGACGCCCTGGCCGTTCGTCGACTTGCGGACCTTCCAGGTCCCGGCCTTCTCGTCGTACCCGACCTTCGCGTCCTTCGCGGCGGTGCGATCCTTCGGGATCTGTGCGCTCGCGAACGCGGACGCGGCCTTCTCGTCGACCGAGACCACCGGGTCGACGGCGCGGGAGCCCGAGAGCGTCGAGGAGACCACCTGGGAGACCGAGCCGTCGTGCGCGACGGCCTGCTCGGCCGTCTTCTTCGCGTCGACGCTGACGCCGAGCTCCTGCAGGGACGCCGTGCTCTCGCGGCCGTCGGTGTCGACGGTGACGTCGGTCCCCGAGGCCTTCTTCTCGACCAGGGCCGCGATGTCCCGGGCGGAGCTGCCGGAGACGTCCTTGCCCAGCACGGTGGTGCCGGGAAGCGCCTTGCCCTCGTAGCTCTTGGCGTAGGCGAAGGCGCCGCCGGTCAGCACGATCGCCAGCACGGCGATGATCGCGATCAGGATCAGCAGGGCGCGACGGCGCCCGTTGCCGGTGCGACCGGCATCGGTGTCGGTGAGGTGCGACATGGGGTCTCGCTCATCTCTTCGCTGCGGTTCCGGTTCCCCCTCGTCACGGGACCGCCCGCAGAAGGTCCACGGGTCCGCACTCGTGTCCTTCACTGTACGGCAGGCCCGTGCGCCCGGCCGAGAGCGCACGTATCACGGACTCGTCACATTCGACCGTGGCCGGGAGGCGAACCGCGCACGTGGCCCCACGCGCGCGGCGCTACAGTGTTCCCCGTCCTCCCGCTCCCGGCCGCGGGGGCGGGCCCCGTCGGAAGGATCGGCCCCCGTGACCCGTGCGCAGATCTGGCACTCCCTCGAGGAGGTGCCCGCGGACCTCGGCGCGAGCGCGGTGACGATCGGCAACTTCGACGGCGTCCACCTCGGGCACCGCTACGTGCTCGACGCCCTGCGCGATAACGCCGCGGCACGCTCGCTCGAACCGGTGGCCCTGACCTTCTGGCCCCACCCCCGGCACGTCATGCAGACCCCGGGCGAGCCCCCGCTGATCACCGCGCACACGGATCGTGATCGCCTGCTCCTGCTCGCCGGTATGAACGGCGTCCTCGACCTGGAGTTCACCTGGGACTTCGCGCAGTACAGCGCCGAGGAGTTCGTGCGCGTCTTCCTCGTCGAGGGGCTGGGGATGCGCTGCATCGTCACCGGCTCCGACACCCGCTTCGGCCGGGCCAACGCCGGTGACGTGGACACGCTGCTCGAGCTCGGCCGCCGCTACGGCTTCGACGTCGTCGTGCTGCCGGACCTCTCGCCGGGCGAGACGGCGGCGACCGATGCCGCGGCCATCGACGCCGGTCCGCTCGATGCCCGCTCGCCGGGGGAGCCGGGCCCCGCGGAGGCTCCCCGGATCTCGTCCTCGGCGATCCGCGAGGCCCTGCTGAGCGGAGAGATCCCCGAGGCGACCGCGATGCTGGGCAGGTTCCACACCGTGGCCGACGTCGTCCACCACGGCTTCAAGCGCGGGCGCGAACTGGGCTTCCCCACCGCGAACCTCGGGCCGATGCCGCAGGGTCTCGTGCCGGCCGACGGCGTCTACGCGGGCTTCCTGACCGTCGTCGAGCAGTCGCAGGAGCACCGGGGGGCCCCGCCGCTGGTGGGTGCGCGCACGACGATCTCGATCGGCACCAACCCGACCTTCCACGAGGGCAGCGAGGAGTCCCCGCGCATGGTCGAGGCCTACGTCCACGGCGACAACTCCCTCGACCTCTACGGCGACACCGTCCGCCTCGAGTTCGTCGAGCGTCAGCGCCCCACCCTGCGCTTCTCCTCGGTCAATGCCCTGGTCGCGCAGATGGAGCTCGACAAGGACGTGACTCGCCGCACTCTGGAGTCGGTGCAGTCCGACGTCCTCCACCGCCGCTGATAGGCTCTGGTCGCCGTCATGACGGCCGCGGAGGGTTCCGCGCGCCCGCAGACATGATCGCCCGTGCAGCACCCGAGCAGCGTCCCGGGGTCGCCGAGCGGATCTGCGGGCACAGCACGCGAGGACCCGACACACAGAGCCCGGGAGAACAGGCCCCGGCGCGCCGCGCAACGACCGAGGGAGAAGCCAGTGGCCTTCGACTCCGCTACCAAGCAGGAGATCATCAAGGAGTACGCGACCGACGAGGGCGACACCGGTTCGCCCGAGGTCCAGGTCGCGCTCCTGACCCATCGCATCACCTACCTGACCGAGCACCTCAAGGAGCACAAGCACGACCACCACACCCGTCGTGGTCTGATGCTCCTGGTCGGTCAGCGTCGTCGTCTGCTGAAGTACCTGCAGAACGCCGACATCGAGCGGTACCGTTCGCTGATCCAGCGCCTCGGCATCCGCCGGTGACACCCTCCGCCGCTCGTCCCCAGGGACGGGCGGCGGTGCTCGTCCTGGCCTGCGCACGCGTCGCAGGGCGGGGCAGCGCAGCCGCTGAGAGCGGCGCGCACGACCCATCCGCCCCCTCGCCGTCGGCACGGTCCTCGGCAGAGACCTTCGGGAGACGCGGATCCGGCCCACCGGATCCGGCCCGCGGGCCCCTGACGATGGCCGCGTCCGGCAGGGGGACACCGATCCCACCGAAGGAGATCCCCATGGCCATGGAAGGCCCCGAGATCACGGCGACCACCGCCGTCATCGACAACGGAAGCTACGGCACCCGCGAGGTGCGCTTCGAGACCGGACGTCTGGCCCAGCAGGCCGCCGGAGCCGTCTCGGTGTACCTCGACGACGACACGATGATCCTGTCGGCGACCGCCGTCTCCAACAAGCCGAAGGACAACTTCGACTTCTTCCCGCTCACCGTCGACGTCGAGGAGCGGATGTACGCCGCGGGCCGCATCCCCGGCTCGTTCTTCCGCCGCGAGGCCCGCCCGGGCACCGACGCGATCCTCGCCTGCCGCCTCACCGACCGCCCGCTGCGTCCGGCCTTCGTCAAGGGGCTGCGCAACGAGGTCCAGGTCGTCCTCACCGTCATGGCCTCCGGGCCCGACGACGCCTACGACGTGGTCGGCATCAACGGTGCCTCCGCCTCGACGCAGATCTCGGGCCTGCCGTTCAACGGCCCGATCGGCGGCGTGCGCGTGGCGCTCATGCCCAGCGCCCAGGGTGGCCAGTGGGTCGCCTTCCCGACCTTCAGCCAGCTCGACGAGGCCGTCTTCTCGATGGTCGTCGCCGGCCGCATCGTCGGTGACGACGTCGCGATCATGATGGTCGAGGCCGAGGCGACCGACAACGCCTGGGGCATGATCAAGGACCAGGGCGCGATCGCCCCCACCGAGGAGGTCGTGGCCGAGGGCCTCGAGGCCTCCAAGGGCTTCATCCGCGCCCTGTGCGACGCCCAGCAGGAGCTCGCCGACAAGGCAGCCAAGCCCGTGCGCGAGTTCCCGCTGTTCCTGGACTACCAGGACGACGCCTACGAGATCGTCGAGAAGAGCGCCGCCGAGCGTCTCCGCGAGGTCATGAGCATCGCCGGCAAGCAGGAGCGCGAGGAGCGCACCGAGGAGCTGCTGGCCGAGGTCGTCACCGACCTCGGCGCCGAGGGCGCTGCGCTCGAGGGGCGCGACAAGGAGATCTCCGGCGCCTACCGCGCGCTCACCAAGAAGGTCGTGCGCCAGAAGATCCTCACCGAGGGCGTGCGCATCGACGGTCGCGGTCTGCGCGACATCCGTCAGCTCTCGGCCGAGGTCGAGGTGCTCCCGCGCGTGCACGGCTCCGCCCTGTTCCAGCGCGGCGAGACCCAGATCCTGGGTGTCACCACGCTGAACATGCTCAAGATGGAGCAGCAGATCGACTCGCTCTCGCCGGTCCATCGCAAGCGCTACATCCACCACTACAACTTCCCGCCGTTCTCCACCGGCGAGACCGGCCGCGTGGGGTCCCCGAAGCGCCGCGAGATCGGCCACGGCATGCTCGCCGAGCGCGCCCTGGTCCCGGTGCTCCCGGGCCGCGAGGAGTTCCCGTACGCGATCCGCCAGGTCTCCGAGGCGCTGGGCTCCAACGGCTCCACCTCGATGGGCTCCGTGTGCGCCTCGACCCTGTCGATGCTGAACGCGGGCGTGCCGCTGAAGGCGCCCGTCGCCGGCATCGCCATGGGCCTCGTCTCCGACACCGTCGAGGGCGAGACCAAGTACGCGGCGCTGACCGACATCCTGGGTGCCGAGGACGCCTTCGGCGACATGGACTTCAAGGTCGCCGGGACCAACGAGTTCGTCACCGCGATCCAGCTGGACACGAAGCTCGACGGCATCCCCGCCTCCGTGCTGATCTCCGCGCTGTCCCAGGCCCGTGAGGCCCGCCTGCACATCCTGGGCGTGCTCAACGAGGCCATCGACGTCCCCGACGAGATGAGCCCGAACGCGCCCCGCGTGCTCGCGGTGACCATCCCCGTGGACAAGATCGGTGCGGTCATCGGCCCCAAGGGCCAGATGATCAACCAGATCCAGGACGACACCGGCGCCGACATCACCATCGAGGACGACGGCACCGTCTACATCGGCGCGACCGACGGCCCCTCGGCCGAGGCCGCTCGCACGACGATCAACGCGATCGCCAACCCGATGGTCCCCGAGGTCGGCGAGCGCTACCTCGGCACCGTGGTGCGCGTGGTCGACTTCGGCGCCTTCGTCTCGCTGACCCCGGGCAAGGACGGCCTCCTGCACGTCACCCAGCTGCGCAAGCTGAACGACGGCAAGCGCGTGGACAACGTCGAGGACGTCGCCAAGGTCGGTCAGAAGATCGAGGTCGAGATCCGCGAGATCGACGCGCGCGGCAAGATCAGCCTCGCGATCGCCGAGGACGAGGCCGAGGAGACGCCCGCCGAGGGCGCTGCCGAGTCCGAGTGACCCCTCGGTCGGTCCGGCGGCGCGAGCTGCGGACCGGCCCACCCGCCGCGGGCGGCATCCCTGATGGGGTGCCGCCCGCGGTGTCTCACCACCCCTGATCCTGCGTGCGAGACTGGACAGATGCCCCTCGACCTCACCTTCGACGACGCCGCCCGTGACCAGCTGCTCTCGGACGGCACAGCGGGACCCCTGGTGCGCCGCTCGATCCTGCCCGGCGGGGTGCGGCTGCTCACCGAGACCGACCGTTCCGTGCGCAGCGCGACCGTCGGCCTCTGGCTGCCGGTGGGATCGCGCGACGAGACCCCGGCGCACGCCGGCTCCACCCACGCCCTCGAACACCTCCTGTTCAAGGGCACGGACCGCCGCAGCGCCCTGGACATCGCCACCGCCTTCGACGAGGTGGGAGGCGAGTCCAACGCGGTGACCGCGAAGGAGCACACGCTCTATCACGGGCGGGTCCGCAGCGCGGACCTGCCGCTGGCCCTCGACGTCCTCACCGACATGGTCACCTCCTCGACCCTCGCCCCCTCGGCGCTCGAGACCGAGCGCGAGGTGATCCTCGAGGAGCTCGCGATGGCGCAGGACGACCCCACCGACTCCGGGTACGAGGAGTTCCTCGCCCAGGTCCTCGGGCCCGACACCCCCATGGGTCGGCCCGTGGGCGGGACCGTGGAGAGCGTCAGTGCGCTCACCGACGCCGACGTGCGCGCCCACTTCTCCGAGCACTACCGCTCCGGCAATCTCGTGGTCACCGCCGTCGGCGACCTCGACCACGACGCCGTGGCCGCCCAGCTCACGGACCGTCTCGCCGCCGGTGGCTGGTCCCTCGACGAGAGCGCCCTGCCCTTCGCCCGTCGTCCTGCCCTCGAGCGCACCGTGCCGACCGAGGGGACCACACGGGGATCCGCCTCCGCGGTCCCCACCCATCGTCTGGTCCGCCCCCTCGAGCAGACCCACATCTACCTCGGCGGGCCCTCGATCGGTGCCACCAGCGAGGACCGGCACGCGATGAACGTGCTGATGGCGATCCTCGGCGGCGGCATGTCCTCACGGCTGTTCCAGCACATCCGCGAGGAGCGCGGCCTGGTCTACACCGTCTACTCCTTCAGCGCCGCCTACCGCGACGCGGGCCTGTTCGGGCTGTACGCGGCCTGCCGGCCCTCCCGCGCCGAGCAGGTCGTGGAGATGATGGGCGCCGAGCTCGAGGCGATGCGCGACGGCGGTGTCACCGACGACGAGATGCGCCGGGCGCTCGGTCAGATCACCGGCGCCCTCGCCCTCGGTCTCGAGGACACCGCCTCCCGGATGGGGCGACTGGGCAGTCTCGAGCTCGTCCAGGGCCGCTACTCCACGGTCGACGAGGCCGTCGCCCGCATGGCCTCGGTCAGCGCCGAGGATGTCCGCGACCTCGCGGATCGTCTCGCCGGTTCCTTCACGACCCGCGTCGACGTCGGCCCCGAACCGGGCTGAGAGCCGCCCCGTCCCGACCCCGCAGCCCCCACCACCGCGCCGGACCGCCGGCCCCATCGGAAGGAAACCTCCATGTCGCAGAGCATCCGCGTCGCCGTCCTCGGCGCCCAGGGGCGCATGGGAAGCGCCGCCTGCACGGCGATCGAGCAGGCCGAGGACCTCGAGCTCGTCGCCCGGATCGGGAGCTCGGACCACCTCGAGGGTGCGGCGGAGGCCGGCGCCCAGGTCGTCGTCGATCTCACCGTGCCGTCCGTGACCAAGCGCAACGTGCTGTGGGCGATCGAGAACGGCATCCACGCCGTGGTCGGTGCGACCGGCTGGGACGAGGACTCCCTGGCCGAGGTGCGCGAGGCGCTCGGGGGCTCGCCCGCCACGGGCGTGCTGATCGCCCCGAACTTCGCCATCGGCGCCGTGCTGACGATGCGCTTCGCCGAGGCCGCTGCGCGCTACTACGAGAGCGCCGAGATCATCGAGATGCACCATCCCGACAAGCTCGACGCCCCCTCCGGAACGGCTCGCCACACCGCGGCCGCGATCGCGCGCGGCCGCGAGGCCGGGGGACTGGGGTCCGTCCCGGATGCGACCGAGAAGGACGAACTGGGCGCCCGCGGCGCCGTCGTCGACGGCGTCCACGTCCACGCGGTCCGTCAGCGCGGACTGGTCGCCCACGAGGTCGTCCAGTTCGGTGGCGTCGGCGAGCAGTTCCAGCTGCGCCACGACTCCTTCGACCGCGTCAGCTTCATGCCGGGCGTCCTGCTGGGCGTGCGCGAGATCGCCTCGCGTCCCGGCCTCACCGTCGGTCTCGACGGCTACATGGACCTCGGCTGAGCATGCGCGCGAAGCTCGGAGTGGCCGTCCTGGTCCTGGTGACCGCGGCCTACTGCTGGGGTCTGCTGTGGATCGCCGGCGGATTCGCCCGCGCCGGGGGCGCCATCGGCTGGGGCCTCGCCGCGGCGCTGGTGGTCCTGCTCGCGCTCACCGTCTGGGTGACCTGGCGCGAGGTGCTGTTCGGGCTGCGCGCGGGACGGCTCGCGCGGATCTACGGCGGATCCCGTTTCGACACCGAGGCCGCGGCAGGTCTGCGCACGGGGACCGAGAGCGCCGAGACCGCCGATGGCGTGACGGCGACCCCGGCCGAGGCACGTGCGGCCCGCCGGGAGGCCGCCCACACCGAGTTCGAGGCGGCTCGCGATGCTGTCCGCGCCGGGGGAGAGGACGACTGGCGGGCCTGGTACCGCCTGGGCCTCGCCTACTCCGCGAGCCGCGACACCAAGCACGCGCGCGAGGCGGTGCGCCGGGCGATCCGGCTCGAAGCGGGGCGCGAGTAGACCTCAGCCCCACCCCAGCGCCCGGCACACCGCCGCGACCACGGCGGCGGCGATCACCACCGCGAGGAACGGGGCGCGCAGGGCGAGCAGGAGCGCCGCGACGGCGAGGGCGGGCAGTCGCGCGTCGGCCGTGAGGTGCTGGCCGTCGGCCACGGCCTGGGTCGCCACCAGCGCGCCCAGCAGGGCGACCGGCAGCAGGGCGGTGACGCGGGCGATGCGCGGCTTCTCGAGCACGGCCGGGGGCACCTGGTAGCCGAGCCACTTCTGGACGAAGGCGACGACGGTCGCCCCGATCACGCCGATCCACAGCCAGCTCATGCGCGATCCTCCTGCTCCGCGGCGATGCGGGCGTCATCCGCCCCGTCGGCATCCGTCCCGGCGCTGGCGGTGCCGCCCGTACCCGGTTCCGTTCGCGGGCGCCGCGGCAGCAGCCCCACGAGGACCGCGACCAGCGCGGCGGCGAGGACGGGCAGTCCTGCGGGGAGCACCGGGGTGGTGATCAGGGCGATGAAGGCCGCGGCGACGGCCACCGCGACGATGTCGCGCGAGACCAGTCGCGGCCACAGCAGGCCCAGGAACGCAGCGGCCGCGGCTGCATCGAGGCCCCACGCGCTCGGGTCGCCCACGCTCTGACCGATCAGTGCACCGACCAGGGAGAACAGATTCCAGAAGACGTAGACCGCGAGCCCGGCGGCCCAGAAGCCCGCACGCTTGGCGACCGGGTCCTCCGTGGTCGCGGCCACCGCAGCGGACTCGTCGATCGTGAGCAGCGAGCGGGCCGCCCCCTTGGCCCCGCCGCGGGGCAGGACCGGAGCCAGCACCAGCCCGTACAGGGTGTTGCGGATGCCCAGCAGGATCGCCGCGAGCGCCGCTCCCAGGGCGCTGCCGCCCCCGCCGATGACGCCGACGAACGCGAACTGGCTGCCGCCGGTGAACATGATCGCCGTGAGCACCATGGTCTGACAGACATCGAGTCCCGACGCCGTGGCGAGCGCGCCGAAGGAGATGCCGTACAGGCCCGTCGCGATCCCGACGGAGAGCCCCTTGCGGCGGGCCGCGGACACCGCGAGCGGAGTCCCGGCACCCGGTCGTGAGTCGGTGGTCTCGTGCTTCCTCATCGCCACCCCACCGTATCCGGGGAGTTGCCCGCATGCGCAGGTAGAACAGGGTGTGAGACGGTTGGAGCATGAACACTGACGCCGACCGGGGGACCCCCGCCACGGACCCGTTCCCGCTCGATGTCGACGCCCTGCTGCTGGACATGGACGGGACCCTCGTCGACTCCGGTCCGTCGGTGGTGCGGGCGTGGACGAAGCTGCTCGAGGAGCACGGTTCGGCGCGCGCCTTCGACCACACGCTCCACGGGATGCCGGCCCGCGTCGTGCTCGCGGAGGTCTTTCCGGACATGCCTGAGGACGAGGTCGAGGCGGCCCATGCCCGCGTCGAGGACCTCGAGGTCGAGGACGCGTCGCAGATCTCCGTGCTGCCCGGCACCGAGAGGATCGTCCAGGAGCTCGATGCGGCAGCGGCCGAGCTCGGGCGCCCCACCTGGACCATCGTCACCTCCTGCACGCGGCGGCTCTTCGAGGCACGGTGGTCGGTTACCGGTCTCGATGCCCCCGAGAGCGTCGTCACGGCCGACCAGGTCGCCCACGGCAAGCCCGACCCCGAGGCCTATGCCCTGGGGGCGGAGCGCCTGGGCGTGGAGCCCGCCCGTGCGCTCGTGATCGAGGACTCCCTGGGCGGTCTCGCCTCGGCGCAGGCCGCCGGCTGCCTCGCGATCGCGCTCACCACGACGACGCCCGCCCACGACCTCGGCCCGCACGCCGACGCGCTGCTCACCTCTCTCGACGACATCGCCGTGCAGGTCCACGAGGGGCACCTCAGGATCGTCCGCCGCTGATCCGCACCGCCGTTCCGCCCGGCGGGTGGCGGGACCGGATGCGTCGTACCTCCATGACGTTCCTCATCCTGCTCTGACACGCCCCCGGGCGTGGTCTTCCGGGCCGGTCGCTCCAGTACGATGCGGATCATGCGTTCCGCTCTCACCGTGGCCGCCGGCCGTGCCGCGCGCCGCCTGGCCCGACTGCGCGGCAAGGGCCGCGGAGGCAGTGCCTTCCCCGGACTCGTCGTCGAGAGGATCGACGCGGGGTTCCTCGCCCGCACCCTGGAGCAGCTGCCCCTGGGAGTGGTCGTGGTCTCCGGCACGAACGGCAAGACCACCACGACCAAGATCCTGGTCGAGCTGCTGCGCTCCCAGGGCCTGCGGGTGTTCACCAACCCCACCGGGTCCAACTTCGTGCGCGGCGTCGCCGCCTCCCTGCTGACGGAGGTCGACGCGCGCGGCCGGCTGGACGCCGACATCGCCGTGCTCGAGCTCGACGAGGCCCACGCGGTGCACTTCGTGCGCCAGGTGCGGCCCCGGGCCAGCCTGCTGCTGAACGTCATGCGTGACCAACTGGACCGGTTCGGAGAGATCGACCACACCGCGAACCTCCTCCACTCGGTCGCGACGGCGACCACCGAGCTCGTCGTCCTCAACGCCGACGACCCGCGACTGGCCGCCCCGCGCTTCACCGCTGATCTCACCGCTCGTGTCGAGGGCTTCGGCATCGGCGAGCGCCTGCGCCGCGTCTTCCTCTCCGACGACGACCTCCGTCGCGCGGAGCAGGAGGGTCCTGCGATGACCGAGGACGCGGGCCTGGGCACCGAGCAGCCCGAGGACGCCGAGAGCGCCGGCACCCGGCTCGAGGCCATCGACGGGCGCCGCGCCTCGTTGCGCGTCGGCGGCGCCGAGCACGAGGTCGAGTTCGCCCTGCCCGGCGTCCATAACATGCTCAACGCCACCGGCGCCCTGGCGCTGGCCTCCTCGCTGCTGGGCGAGCGCGCCGACCTCGACTCCCTGCTTCATGCGCTCTCGCAGGTGCGCGCCGCCTTCGGGCGCGGGGAGATGCTCGAGGTCGAGGGACGTGCGCTCGAGCTGGCCCTGGTCAAGAACCCCGCCGGGTTCCGCATGAGCTTGCTCAGCGCCGACACCGCACCCGCCGAGACCATGATCGCGATCAACGACGACTACGCCGACGGGCGCGACATGTCGTGGCTGTGGGACGTCGACTTCAGCGCGCTGCGGGCGAGCGGCGTGCACGTGGTCAGCGGCGTGCGCGCCTTCGACATGGCGCTGCGCCTGCGCTACGACGAGGTCATCGTCGACGGCGTCGAGACCGACCTCGGCGCCGCCCTGGGCTCGCTGATCGCCGCCTCCCGTGAGAGCGGGCGGCCCATGCGCATCTTCTGCACCTATACCGCGATGCTCGCCGTGCGCGCGCAGCTCTCGCGCATCACCGACGTGGAGGTGGTCCTGTGACCGAGCAGCCGGCGCCCGCCCCCGACCTGACACCGGTGCCCACCCCGGCACTGCGCCCGGCCCGTGCCGACGCCCCGCCCCTGCGGATCCTCCAGCTCTACCCCTCGGAGATGAACATCTACGGGGACTGGGGCAACACCCTGACCCTGATGCGTCGCGCCCAGTGGAGCGGCTTCGAGGTCGAGCTGCTGGCCCACGAGGTCGGGGACGAGCTGCCCGAGCAGGTCGACCTCGTCGTCGCCGGCGGCGGCCAGGACTCCGGCCAGGTCCGCATCGCCGCCGACCTGCTCGCCCACGGCGGAGCGATCCGCGACTGGGCGGAGCAGGACGTCCCCATGCTCGCCGTCTGCGGCTCCTACCAGCTGTTCGGCCACGTGTTCGTCCCCGCCACGGGCGACACCGCCGACGAGCCGCTGACGGGCATCTCGCTGCTGGACGTCGAGACCCGGGGAAGCTCGAAGCGCCTGATCGGCAACCTCACGATCGAGACCGAGCGCTTCGGCCCCGTCGTGGGCTACGAGAACCATTCGGGTCTGACCACCCTCGGCGAGGGCTGTGTCCATCTGGGCACGGTGAGGCCCTTCGGCCCGGACGACTCCCGGGCGGCCGGCAACAACGGGAACGACGGCAGCGAAGGTGCCGTGCACCGTGAGGTGATCGGCACCTACCTGCACGGGTCGGTGCTGCCCAAGAACCCCGCGATGGCCGACCGGCTGCTGGCAGCGGCCGTGCGCCACCGAGTGGGGGAGGACGCCTACACCGCCCCCGATCTCGAGGGGATCGTCACCCAGCGGGCCCGGGACATCGCCATGTCCCGGCCTCGCTGACCTCCCCACCTCGACTACCCTGAGGAACCATGAGCGACAGCGAGAGCGACATCGTCTTCCGGTCCGACATGACCGTCCAGCTGGTGCGGTCCGCCGCTCAGGACGGCGACGTGGTCTTCGCCGCGCGCGTCTCCACACAGGGGGAGAAGACGCTGGCCAAGGCCGGGGAGGATGCGAGCGACCGCGACAAGGGGCTGATCCGGTTCCTGATGCGCGACCGCCACGGCAGCCCCTTCGAGCACAACAGCTTCACCTTCTACGTCGAGGCGCCGATCTTCGTCTTCCGCGAGTTCATGCGCCATCGGATGGCCTCCTACAACGAGGAGTCGGGGCGCTACCGGAAGATGCGCCCCGTCTTCTACGTGCCCGGGACCGACCGCAACCTCCAGCAGATCGGCAAGCCCGGCGCGTACACCTTCGAGCCCGGCACGGCCGAGCAGCACGCGATCGTCGAGGAGTCGGTGCGCACCCAGTCCACGAGTGCGTACCGGGCCTACCTGGAGATGCTCGAGGCCGGCGTCGCCCGTGAGGTGGCCCGCACCGTGCTGCCACTGAACCTCTACTCCTCGATGTACGTGACCGTGAACGCCCGCAGCATGATGAACTTCCTCTCCCTGCGCACCCAGCACGAGGACTCGACCTTCCCGTCCTTCCCGCAGCGGGAGATCGAGATGGTCGCCGAGCAGATGGAGCAGCACTTCGCCGAGAAGATGCCGCTGACCCACGCCGCCTTCCAGGACGGCGGACGCGTCGCCCCCTGACCCCGTCGGCGCCCGGGCCCACCCGCCCGGCGCCGAGGCCCTCGCTCCGAGGAGCCCACGACCCAGCAGTTCCGCCCGTCCCAGCAGGAGGACATCATGACCGTCCCGATCACCGACGCCGCGCGTCCCTTCGGCACCGTCGGCACCGCGATGGTCACCCCCTTCAGCGCGGACGGCGAACGGCTCGATCTCGACGCCGCGCAGGCCGTCGCCGCCCACCTGGTCGCCCACGGCAACGACACCCTGGTGGTCAACGGCACCACGGGGGAGTCGCCCACGACGACCGACGAGGAGAAGCTCGCGCTGGTCAAGGCGGTCCGCGAGGCAGTCGGCAGCGACGTCACCCTGCTCGCCGGGGTGGGCAGCAACGACACCCGCCACAGCATCGAGCTCGCCCGCGCCCACGGCGACCTGGACCTCCAGGGCCTGCTCGTGGTGACCCCGTACTACTCCCGGCCCTCACAAGAGGGCATCATCGCCCACACCGAGCAGGTGGCCGACGCGACCGACCTGCCCGTCCTGCTCTACGACATCCCCAGCCGCAGCGGCGTGCCGCTCGCGCACGAGACGCTGCTGCGCCTCGCACAGAACGAGCGCATCCTCGCGGTCAAGGACGCCAAGGGAGACCTCCAGCAGGCCGCTCTCATCACCGCCCAGTCCGACCTCGTGTACTACTCGGGGGAGGACGCCCTGAACCTCGCCTGGCTCGCCCTCGGAGCGGCCGGCATCGTCTCGGTGGTCGGCCACGTCGCCGGCGATCTCGAGGCGCAGATGGCGGCCGCCGTCAACGACGGCGACCTCCCCGCAGCACAGCAGATCAACCGCCGCCTGGCCCCCGTGGTCCAGGCGATCATGTCCCGCATGCCCGGCGTGGTCGCGGCGAAGACGGCCCTGGTCCTCCAGGGCGTCCTCCCGCACGCGGCCGTGCGCGGGCCTCTCGTCCCCGCGAGCGCGCCCCAGATCGCCGAGCTGACCGAGGCGCTCGGCGGCCTCGAGGGCATCCCACCGCTCGTCTGACCCCGGAAGGACCCATGACCACCATCACTCCCTTCAGCGAGCGGCTCCAGCAGCCCCGCAAACGCGCCAAGGACACCCTGCGGATCATCCCGCTGGGAGGCCTCGGCGACGTGGGCAGGAACATGACCGTGTTCGACTTCGACGGGCGCCTGCTCGTCGTCGACTGCGGCGTGCTGTTCCCCGAGGAGTCCCAGCCCGGCGTCGACCTGATCCTGCCGGACTTCCAGTACCTCGAGGACCGCGTCGACGACATCGCCGCGATCGTCCTCACGCACGGCCACGAGGACCACATCGGCGCGGTGCCCTACCTGCTGCGTCTGAAGCCCGACATCCCCGTCGTCGGCAGCCAGCTCACCCTCGCCTTCATCGAGGCCAAGCTGCGCGAGCACCGCATCAAGCCCTACACGCTCGCCGTGCGCGAGGGCGACACCGAGAGCTTCGGCCCCTTCGACTGCGAGTTCGTGGCCGTGAACCACTCGATCCCCGACGCGCTCGCGGTCTACATCCAGACGCCCGCGGGTTCCGTCCTGCACACGGGCGACTTCAAGATGGACCAGCTGCCGCTGGACGGCCGCATCACCGATCTGCGGGCCTTCGCCCGGCTGGGCGAGAAGGGCGTCGACCTGTTCATGGTCGACTCCACCAACGCCGAGGTGCCCGGGTTCACGACCGCGGAGCGCGAGATCGGGCCGGTGCTGGACTCCGTGTTCGCGCGCTCGCGCCAGAAGATCGTCGTCGCCTCCTTCTCCAGCCACGTCCACCGTGTCCAGCAGGTGCTCGACGCCGCGGCGAAGCACGGCCGCAAGGTGGCCTTCGTGGGCCGTTCGATGGTGCGCAACATGGGCATCGCGTCGGACATGGGATACCTCGACGTCCCCCCGAAGACCCTCGTGGACGTCAAGAAGATCGACTCCCTGCCCGATGAGCAGGTCGTGCTCATGTGCACCGGCAGCCAGGGCGAGCCGATGGCCGCCCTGGGACGGATCGCCAACAGCGACCACCGCGTCTCCGTGGGCCCGGGGGACGTCGTCATCCTCGCCAGCTCCCTGATCCCCGGCAACGAGAACGCTGTCTTCCGCATCGTCAACGGACTGATGGCGCTCGGCGCGGAGGTCGTCCACCAGGCCAGCGCCCGCGTGCACGTCTCCGGACACGCGAGCGCCGGCGAGCTGCTGTACTGCTACAACATCGTGCGTCCGAAGAACGTCATGCCCGTGCACGGCGAGGTGCGGCACCTGATCGCCAACGGCCGCATCGCCGAGTCCTCGGGCGTGCCCGCCAAGAACGTGGTGCTGGCGCACGACGGCAGCGTCGTGGACCTCAAGGACGGCGTGGCGAAGGTCGTGGGGGAGATCCCCAACGGCTACGTGTACGTGGACGGCTCCAGCGTGGGGGAGATCGACGAGGCGGACCTCAAGGACCGTCGGATCCTCGCCGACGAGGGATTCATCTCCCTGTTCGCCGTGGTCAGCTCCGAGACCGGAGAGATCGTCGCCGGCCCGGAGATCCACGCCCGCGGCGTCGCCGAGGACGAGGCCGTGTTCGAGAAGATCCGGCCCGAGATCGTCAAGGCGCTCGAGAAGGCGCTCCTGGACCAGGCCGGCAACGGCAAGCACGACACCCACCAGCTGCAGCAGGTCATGCGCCGCGTGGTCGGCCGCTACGTGGGCCAGCGCCTGCGCCGGCGCCCGATGATCATTCCGGTGGTCGTCGAGGCCTGAGCCCCGCGCCGCCCCGGATCCGGCCCCAGGGTGACGAGGATCCGGGGTGGCGGCGTGTCGCCTGCCGGGGGTGGGGTGGACCCGAGAGGGTAGATTGGCCCCATGGCGACACGTACGTCTTCCCCCGCACGTGCGTCGAAGGGCTCGTCCCGGACCACGTCCTCCCGCTCCGCGGGCGGAGCAGGCGCGGCTTCCCACGATCCGTCGACGCTTCCGCTGCCCGTGCGCGCTGTGCGCGCCGGGTACCTCGGCGTCGCGCGCGCGATCGGTGGTTTCATCCGCGCGATCGGCGTGGCCCGCTGGGAGGTCCCCTTCGAGCAGCGCCGGGACGGGTACGCGCTGTTCCTGCTGCTGATCGCGGCCCTGGTCGCCACCCGCGAGTGGTTCCAGGCGCCCGGCACCTTCTTCGACGGCGTCCACGCGGTGGTCGGCGGCACCTTCGGCATCGCCTCGGTGGTGGTCCCGTTGCTGGCCCTGGGCTGGTCGATGCGGATGTTCCGCCGCCCCGACTTCGTGCGCGCGAACACGCGCGTCGCACTCGGCGTCGCCCTGCTGCTGATCTCCTTCTCGGCGATCGCCTCGATCTCCTCGCGGATGCCCGCCCCGGCCGACGGCATCGACGCCCTCGCCTCCGGCGGCGGCGTGCTCGGGTTCCTCGCGGCGGCGCCGCTGGCCGCCCTGGTCCCGCCGCCCGTGGTGGTCGTCGTCTACGTCGTGGTCGCGCTGTTCGCGGTGCTCGTGCTGACCGCGACCCCCGTGGAGGCCCTCCCGCAGCGCATCCGCGGCGTCTACGACACGCTCGTCGGCCACAGCGAGGAGGAGGACGCCGAGCGCGAGAGCTTCGGTCTGCGTCCCCGCCGCGCCGCCGCCGGTGATGCGGCGGCGGAGCAGACCCCCGAGCAGAAGACGCCGCGCCGCCGGCGCACCAAGAAGGAGATCGCCGAGGACGCCGCCCGCGACCACGACGAGTTCGGCTACGCGGGCGACGAGGCCTTCGCGGGTGCCGTGCCCGGCGAGGACGAGGCCCCCGCGGGCAAGCGCGGGGGCCGTGCCGGCCGTCGCGGCCGCAAGGGCTCCGAGGACGCCGCCACCGACAGCACCGAGGTGTTCGACGTGGTCGCCGACGAGAACTCCCGCGCCAAGGGGTTCCCCTCGAAGACCGAGGCGCTGCCCACGGCCGAGAGCGGAGCGCGCACGGGCGCGGCGGGCGCCGCCGGTGCCGCGGGCGCCGGGCGCCCCCAGCCCACCACCCCGCAGCCCACCGCCGCCGCGGGCGCGGGCAAGCCGACGAAGGGGAGCAGCAGGGACGAGGAGCGCCCGGAGATCGTGCTCCCGCCGAGCGGCGACCTGCCGCGCGCCGGGGAGCAGCTCGAGCTCGCCGGCGACGTGGTCTACACGCTGCCCGAGTCCTCCTTCCTGCTGGAGGGCCCGCCGGCCAAGTCCCGCTCGGAGGCCAACGACCGCGTGGTCGAGGCCCTCGGCGAGGTCTTCGCCCAGTTCAACGTCAACGCCGAGGTCGTGGGCTTCAGCCGTGGCCCCACCGTCACCCGCTACGAGGTCGAGCTCGCCCCGGGCACCAAGGTCGAGAAGGTCACGGCCCTGGACAAGAACATCTCCTATGCGGTGGCCAGCTCGGACGTGCGGATCCTCTCGCCGATCCCGGGCAAGAAGGCCATCGGCATCGAGATCCCCAACACCGACCGCGAGACCGTCTCGCTGGGTGACGTGCTGCGCAGCACCGTCGCCACGCGCAACGAGCACCCGCTGGTGATGGGCGTGGGCAAGGACGTCGAGGGCGGCTTCGTCGTCGCGAACCTCTCCAAGATGCCTCACCTGCTGGTCGCGGGCGCCACCGGCGCCGGCAAGTCGAGCTTCGTGAACTCGATGATCACCTCCATCCTGATGCGCGCCACCCCGGAGGAGGTGCGCATGGTGCTGGTGGACCCCAAGCGCGTCGAGCTCACGATCTACGAGGGCATCCCGCACCTGATCACGCCGATCATCACCAACCCGAAGAAGGCCGCCGAGGCCCTCGAGTGGGTCGTCAAGGAGATGGACGCCCGCTACGACGACCTCGCGACCTTCGGGTTCAAGCACATCGACGACTTCAACAAGGCCGTCCGGGCCGGCGAGGTCACGGTGCCCCCGGGCAGCGAGCGCCGTCTCGCGCCCTACCCGTACCTGCTGGTGGTCGTCGACGAGCTCGCCGACCTGATGATGGTCGCCCCGCGCGACGTCGAGGCCTCCATCCAGCGCATCACCCAGCTCGCTCGCGCCGCCGGCATCCACCTGGTGCTCGCGACCCAGCGCCCGAGCGTCGATGTGGTCACCGGCATCATCAAGGCGAACGTGCCCAGCCGCCTCGCCTTCTCGACCTCCTCGCTCCAGGACTCCCGCGTCATCCTCGACGCCGTCGGCGCCGAGAAGCTCATCGGCCAGGGCGACGCCCTGTTCCACCCGATGGGCAAGGCCAAGGCCATGCGCGTCCAGGGCGCCTGGGTCAACGAGTCGGAGATCCACAAGGTCGTCGACCACGTCAAGGCGCAGATGAAGCCGAACTACCGCGAGGACGTCACCGTCGCCGCGGCCAGGAAGCAGATCGACGACGACATCGGCGACGATCTCGAGGTGCTGCTGCAGGCCACCGAGCTCGTCGTCACCACCCAGTTCGGCTCGACCTCGATGCTCCAGCGCAAGCTGCGCGTGGGCTTCGCCAAGGCCGGCCGGCTCATGGACCTGCTCGAGTCCCGCGAGATCGTGGGCCCCTCGGAGGGGTCCAAGGCACGCGACGTGCTCGTCAGCCCCGACGACCTCGCCGGTGCGATCGCCCGGATCAAGGGGGAGGACGAGGGCGGCGCCGGCCGTGCACCCTCGGAGTCCGACGCCCCCTTCGACTCCGGTGCCGAGGTGGGTGCCGAGGAGTACGGAGCTGCACCGGGAGACGGCGCCGGGTACCCGGGAGACGGCGGCTACGCCGACGGCCCCGCGGTCCCCGGAGGGGATCCCTACGACGCCACCCCGGCAACCACGACCTCGGCGAACGACCGCTACGGCGAGGACCCGCTCCGTCACGACGGCGGCGATGTGGCGACCGACTACTACGACGACAACGACAGCGCCGACGGGGAGGACGCCTGGCAGCTCACCGGACGGTGAGCGGCCCGTGCCACCCCGAGAAGCGCAGGAACCCCGGGCGTCGAGGACGCCCGCGGACAAGGAGCAGGCATGAACGCCCCGGAGACCCATCGCCCCGTCCCGCTGTGGAACATCGCGAACGTCCTGACGATGCTGCGGTGCGTGATGGTGCCGGTGTTCGTCGCCGTGGCGGCGGTCTTCCCCGACGTGATCTCCTGGCGGCTGCTGATCACCGCGATCTTCGTGGTCGCGATGATCACCGACTTCCTGGACGGATACCTCGCCCGCAGCCGAAACCTGATCACCGACTTCGGGAAGATCGTCGACCCGATCGCCGACAAGGCGATGACCGGAGCGGCCTTCGTCATGCTCTCGGTGTGGGAGTACGTGCCCTGGTGGATGACGATCCTGATCCTGCTGCGCGAGTTCGGCATCACGATCATGCGCTTCACGATCCTGAAGTACGGGGCGCTGCCGGCGAACCTCGCCGGCAAGACCAAGACGATGATGCAGACGATCGCGATCACCTTCTGCCTGCTGCCCTTCGACCTGTGGTGGGGTCCCGCACACTGGATCGGGCTCGCACTGGTGGTGATCGCGCTCGTGCTCACCGTCTACTCGGGACTCGTGAACCTCAAGGACGGGCTGCGGCTGCGGCGCGAGGCGCTGCGCGGCGGATCGCGGGCATGACCGCCGACGTGGACCCCGCCGCCCGGATCATCGCCCTGGCAGCGGGAGCCGGCCTGCACCTGGCGACCGCCGAGTCGCTCACCGCGGGTGCCGTGGTGGCCCGTCTCGTGGACGTGCCCGGGGCCAGTTCCTGTGTGGTCGGCGGGGCGGCCTGCTATAGCTACGACGCCAAGCACCGCGTGCTCGGCGTCGACGAGGCGGAGCTCGCACGCACCGGGGCGGTGACCGCCTCGATCGCACGTCAGATGGCGCTGGGCGCCCTGGAGCTCTACGCGGCCGACCTCGCCGTCTCCACCACCGGCGTCGCCGGCCCGGGGGCCGACGAGCGTGGTGTGCCCGCCGGCAGCGTCCGTCTCGCCCTGGCGGGACGGACACCGGAGGGGCCCGTCGTGCTCGAGGAGTGCGAGCTCCACGAGCGCGGGTCGCGACGTGAGGTGCGTCGCGTGAGCGTCGAGGCGGCGCTCTCGCTTCTCCAGCGGCATCTCGATACCACGGTCGTGTCTCTCGGAACCCGGGACTGACCTGCCATGACGTGCGCACCCGTGGGCCCGGCGCGATGGTGCGCGGGGTGCCGTGCCCGTGCGGCAGGGCATGGTTCTCGGGCGTCGCGGGCGACCCGGTCCGCAGGAGCGGGAACAGACAGGGGTGCCGGGACGTTGCACTCATCGTGATGAGCACTCCGAATCCCACCCGCGCACGGCGCCCCGGACTTCCGGTGCCTGCCCGTGCCACCGCCCGTCCCGGTACCCTGCGTGGGGGAGCGCAGCGTCCCGGCGGGGCCCTGCGGCCCCGAGCGGACATGCACGCACCCGTGGCGGCGGCACCTGCCTCCACCGCGCACACGAAGGGAGACCGACCCATGATCCTCTTCCGCCAGGAGCTCGGCGACGTCCTGCGCGAGGCCCGGCGCTCCCAGGGCCGGACCCTCCGTCAGGTCTCCTCGGACGCCCGCGTCTCCCTGGGCTACCTCAGCGAGATCGAGCGCGGCCAGAAGGAGGCCTCGAGCGAGCTGCTGTCCTCGGTGACCGAGGCGCTAGGGATGCCGCTGTCCTTCCTGCTGCGAGAGGTCTCCGACCGCATCGCCGCCGCCGAGGGCATGAACATCCCCGACACCGTCCCGGAGGGATTGGCCGACGACACCGAGAGCCTCGTCGGCGCCTACTGACGTGCGTCGCAGCGAGTACACGCAGCTGGCCGTCCACGTCTTCGGGCGCACCCTCGCCGAGACCTACACGCGCGAGCTCGCCCTGGCACCGCTCTCGGGTCGCACCCCTGGTGAGGCGATGGAGCAGGGCGAGGACGTGCGCAGGGTGTGGACCGCACTGTGCGACGAGATGGACGTCCCCGAGTCCCGCCGCTGGGAGATCCCACCCGAGCTCCGTCAGAACCGATGACCGCCCGTCGGCCCGTCCGGGCCGGGTACGTCCCGCTCTAGCAGGACGCGGAGACCCCACAGCCCACGCGGCGCGCCGGATCACCCGGCGCGCCGCGTGTCGCATTCGTGCGTTCGAACATCTGTTCGGGTATCGTGAGGCCCGACGACCGGTTCCGCACAGGATCGATCCGCTTCTCCCGACGGGCCCTCCCCAGGGTCCGGACATCCACAGGGGAGAGGGGAACCTCCCGGATGTCCGACCGTCGACCTAGTGTGGCCGCACGGCACGCATCCGCCGGTCGCACCGGCTCCCCGGAAGGAACGAGAACATGCCCGCAGCGAAGTCCAGTTCAGCCCCCAAGGACCGCGCGTCCTCCCTCGACAACGCGCTCGCGCAGATCGACCGCCAGTTCGGCAAGGGCTCGATCATGCGCCTGGGTGACGAGTCCCGTCCCCCGGTCGAGGTCATCCCCACCGGTTCGGTCGCCCTGGACGCAGCCCTCGGCGTCGGCGGCTACCCGCGTGGCCGCATCGTGGAGGTCTACGGCCCGGAGTCCTCCGGCAAGACCACGGTGGCCCTGCACGCGGTCGCCAACGCGCAGCGCAACGGCGGCATCGCCGCGTTCATCGACGCCGAGCACGCCCTGGACCCGGAGTACGCCAAGAAGCTCGGCGTGGACACCGACGCCCTGCTGGTCTCCCAGCCCGACACCGGCGAGCAGGCGCTCGAGATCACCGACATGCTGATCCGCTCCGGTGCCCTGGACATCGTGGTCGTCGACTCTGTCGCGGCCCTCGTGCCCAAGGCCGAGATCGAGGGCGAGATGGGCGACTCCCACGTGGGTCTGCAGGCGCGCCTGATGTCCCAGGCGCTGCGGAAGCTCACCGGTGCGCTCTCCTCCTCGGGCACCACCGCGATCTTCATCAACCAGCTGCGCGAGAAGATCGGCGTGTTCTTCGGCAGCCCGGAGACCACCACCGGCGGCAAGGCACTGAAGTTCTACGCCTCGGTGCGCATGGACATCCGCCGTATCGAGACCCTCAAGACGGGCCAGGACTCGGTGGGCAACCGCACCCGCGTGAAGGTCGTGAAGAACAAGATGGCCCCGCCCTTCAAGCAAGCCGAGTTCGACATCCTCTACGGCGAGGGCATCTCCCGCGAGGGCGGCCTGATCGACATGGGCGTGGAGAACGGGATCGTGCGGAAGTCCGGTGCCTGGTTCACCTACGAGGGTGATCAGCTGGGCCAGGGCAAGGAGAATGCCCGCCAGTTCCTCAAGGACAACCCGGATCTCGCGGCAGAGATCGAGCAGAAGATCCTCCAGGCCCTCGGGGTCGGCCAGTTCGGCGCCGCCGAGGAGGCCCCGGCGGAGGCAGAGGGCGAGACCTTCTCCGCCGAGGAGTTTCTGGACGAGGACGTCCCGGCGACGATCTGATCCACCGTGCGGCGGCAGGGCATCGAGCCCTGCCGCCGCACGTCGATCGGCCAGGCCTCCGCATCGATGACACCGTCACGCATCACGCCCCTGCACCGGGACCTCGCCGCGCGTACCGAGGAGATCCTCGCGCGTGAGCCGGAGGAACCGAGCCCCGAGCAGGTCGAGCGCGAGAAGCGGATCGTTCACGAGTGCCGCTATCTGATGCGCCTGCTGGCCTCGCGCCGCCGCAGCGCCGGGGAGATGCGCGAGCGGCTCTACGACCGCGAGGTCCCTGCCGACCTGGCCCACGAGGTCATGTCTCGGATCGCCCGCGCGGACCTGATCGATGACGCCGCCTTCGCACGGGACTGGGTCGAGCAGCGCCGGCGACTGCGCGGTCTCGCGGACGAGGCCCTGCGCCGCGAGCTCGAGGCCAAGGACGTCGAGGCCGCGACCATCGATGCCGCGCTGCGCGGGGATGCCGAGGACCTCGACGAGGCCGAGCTGCAGGAGGAAGCGCGCTGCCGCGAGCTCGCCCGCGCTCGGATCGCCCGGGAGAGCCGGCGGACCGACACCGAGGACCGCCAGCAGCGCTCACGAATGGCCCGCCGCCTCGAGGGGTATCTGCGACGCCGCGGCTACGACGGCGCACTGATCCGCCGGGTGGTCTCCAGCGAGCTGCTCGCCGCGACCGGTCGCTGAGGGCGCTCGGGTCGCTGCGCGTCTCAGTCCTCCACGAGTGTCGCCGTGCGGGCGACCCGCGCTCCGCGGCGCTGCAGGCGCCCACGGCGCTGGACCCACACCGCCAGCCGCGAGAGCAGCACGTTCAGCGTCACGAACACCGCAGCGCCCACCGCGAGCAGCGGCAGCAGGTAGTCGGCGTCGGTCAGGGCGTCCGCGACACGGCTGATCTGTCGCAGCAGCTCCGCGTAGCCCACGATGTAGCCCAGGGACGAATCCTTGATCAGCACCACTCCCTGCGCGATCAGGGAGGGGAGCATCATCCGCACCGACTGCGGCAGCTGGATGATGCGGTAGATCAGCCCGCTGCGCATGCCCAGCGAGTACGCGGCCTCGGTCTGCCCCGCGGGCAGCGCGTTGATGCCGGCCCGCAGGATCTCCGCGAACACGGCCGCGTTGTAGACGACGAGGCCGAAGACCACGGCCATCAGCGGGGAGGCCCCGGGCAGGACCAGGATCCCGAAGAACATCACGAGCACCACCGGCAGGGCGCGGAACACCTCGATCACGGCCGAGGCGAGCCAGCGCACCGGCGCCCACGGGGCGGCGCGGAGGGAGACCAGCAGGACCGCGAGGATCATCGCGAGCGGCAGCGAGATCACGGCCGCGACCAGGGTGTTCAGGAGGCCGCGGAACACCGCGGACCAGATGTCGCCCACCTGGTAGCCCGCGAAGTTCGTGGGAGCCTCCAGGAGGATCCGCCAGCGGTCGTCGAACACGCCGTTGGCCGCGAGACGCCAGCCCACCGCCACGATCGCGACCACCAGCACGGCGCCGGCGATCCAGCTCACCAGCCGCTCGCGCTTCTTCTCGTCGGGACCGGGGACGTCGTACAGGACGGGACCGCTGCTCATCGTGCGAACGCCACCTTCCGTTCCATGGCGGCCGCGAGGCGGCCCAGCGGGATGCAGATGACCAGGTAGCACAGGGCGATGCCGATCAGGATCGCGATCACGTCCGCCGAATGCACGTTGGTCAGCCGCTTGGAGAGCGCGAACAGCTCGAGCACGCTGAAGGCGCCGGCGACCGACGTGTTCTTCACCAGCGCGATGAGCACGCTGATCAGCGGCGGGATCGCGGTGCGGAACGCCTGGGGGAGAACCACCAGCGAGAGGTTCTGGGAGAACGACATCCCCAGGGAGCGCGCCGCCTCCGCCTGACCCACGGCCACCGAGTTGATGCCCGAGCGCACCGCCTCGGCCACGAACGCCGAGGTGTAGCAGGTGAGCGCCGTGATCGCCGCCGTCTTGTACCCGAAGGTGAACCCCATCGACGGGGTCACGAACACGTAGAAGAAGAACACGATGGTCAGCGGTGTGTTGCGCAGGAACTCGGTGTACACGGTCGCGACGGTGCGCAGCGGAGCGTACGGCGAGACGCGGAGGGCGGCGAGCAGCGTCCCCAGCAGCAGCGAGAGCACCCCGGAGACACCGGCGAGGAACAGCGTGGTCAGGAACGCGTCACCGATGGCGGCGCGCGAGGCGATCAGACTTCCCATCGGGGCGGATCAGTACTTGTCGATGGTCGGCGGCTCCGGGGTGGGCAGCACCTGGCCGGCCGTGGACTCCCAGGCCTTCGCCCAGCTGCCGTCGTCGTAGGCCTTCTGCAGCGTGTCGTTGATGAACGCGCGGAAGTCGTCGTCGTCCTTCTTCAGCCCGATCCCGTAGGGCTCCTTGGTGAAGGTCTTGCCCTTGTCGACCATCTGCAGCTTGTCCTCGTCGGCCTTGACGAAGCCGGCCAGGATCACGTTGTCGGTCGTCACCGAGTCGGCCTGGCCGTTGTTCAGGGCCGTCACGCACTTGGAGTAGGTGTCGAAGGTGACCAGCTTCGCGTCGGGGTAGTTGTCCTCGATGTTCTGGGCCGGGGTGGACCCCTCGACCGAGCACACGTTCGTGTCCTTGAGATCGTCCGGCCCGCCGATGGCGTCATCGCCCTTCTTCACCATCAGGGCCTGGCCGGCGACGTAGTAGGGGCCGGCGAAGTCGACGACCTTCTTGCGTTCGTCGTTGATCGTGTAGGTCGCGACGACGATGTCCACCTGCCCGTTCTCGATGAAGGGTTCGCGGTTGGCGGTGACGGTCTCGGTCCACTCGATGCCGTCGGGCTTGATCCCCAGGGCCGCCGCGACCATCTTCCCGATCTCGACGTCGAAGCCCACGGGGTCACCGTCCGGTCCGGCCTGACCGAACAGCGGCTGGTCGAACTTGGTGCCGATGGTGATCTTGCCGGCGTCGGCCAGCTTCGCCATCGTCGAGCCCTTCTCGAAGCTCGAGGGGTCGACGTCGGCGACCTCGTCGCCGGAGTCGCTCGAGCCTCCGCACGCCGCGAGGGTGAGGACGGCTGCCGAGCCGGCAGTGGTCGTGAGGAAGAGACGTCTGGTGAGGGACATGAGGGGCTCCTTCGGCGCAGCGGGCGGTGACGGGTGTGGGGAGGAGACGGGTGTGGGGCGGTGACTCAGTGGTGCAGGATCTTGGACAGGAAGTCCTTGGCCCGTTCGGACTCGGGCTCGGAGAAGAACTGCTCGGGCGGGGCGACCTCGAGGATGCGGCCCGCGTCCATGAAGACCACCCGATCGGCCGTGCGGCGAGCGAACCCCATCTCGTGGGTCACGACGATCATCGTCATGCCCTCGCGAGCGAGTCCTGTCATCACCTCGATGACCTCGTTGATCATCTCCGGGTCGAGCGCGGAGGTGGGCTCGTCGAAGAGCATCAGCTTCGGCTGCATCGCCAGTGAGCGGGCGATCGCGACGCGCTGCTGTTGACCGCCGGACAGCTGGGCGGGCATCTTGTGCGCCTGGTCGGCGACGCCGACGCGCTCGAGCAGGCTCATGCCGAGCTCCTCCGCCTGCCGCCGCGGGAGCTTCTTGACCTTGATCGGGGCGACGGTGACGTTGTCCAGCACGCTCTTGTGGGCGAAGAGGTTGAAGGACTGGAAGACCATGCCGACCTCCGACCGCAGATGCGCCAGGCCCGGCCCGGAGCTCGGCAGCGGCCGACCGTCGATCGTGATCTCGCCGGTGTCGACGGTCTCCAGACGGTTGATGGTGCGGCACAGCGTGGACTTGCCCGAGCCCGAGGGGCCGAGCACGACGACGACCTCGCCGGGGGAGACCTCGAGGTCGATGTCCTTCAGCACGTGGAGATCCCCGAAGTGCTTCTGGACTCCACGGAGGGTGACCAGCGGACGCGCCGTCCCGGACTCGTTCCGGGACGCTGATGTGGTCTGGG
Source organism: Brachybacterium endophyticum (assembly GCF_003130585.1). GTDB lineage: Bacteria > Actinomycetota > Actinomycetes > Actinomycetales > Dermabacteraceae > Brachybacterium > Brachybacterium endophyticum. The sequence goes on from NZ_QFKX01000002.1 coordinate 706,367, forward strand.
TCATGGACGGACCGTACGCCCCCGGGCGACCGGGGATGAGCGCAGTCGCGGGTCCGTTACCCCATGGTGACCTTCGCGGACCCGCCTTGCCGGTTCCGCCGGCTCAGACCGTCGTGTCGGTGCGTGCGGCGAGCACGCCGCGGGCCCAGCCGGGGTCGTCGGTCGTGATGGTGTCGATGCCCAGCGCCACGGCCCGCTGCAGCGACTCCTCGTCGTTGATGGTCCAGGCGTTGAGCACGAACCCGGCCTCGTGCGCCCGCAGCACGTCCGCGTCGGGGAGCTTGGACATCTGCAGGCTGACCGCCTCCGCCCGGAGCTCCGCCGCGATCGGCCAGAAGTTCTCGTCGGCCGCGTGGGCGATGTAGGCGATCGGGATCTGCGGCGCCGTCTCGCGGGCGGCGCGCAGGGCATCGGCCTTGAAGGAGATGATCCAGGTGGACCCCGAGTCCATGCCGCGGTCGACCAGCATCTGCGCGGTCAGCTCCGCCGCGGCGGGGGCCTTGACCTCGACGTACATGGGGATCCCGGCGTGCTGGGCGACATCGAGCACCTCGGCGAGGGAGGGGACAGGTTCGCCGTCGGCGAGGCGCACGCGGTCGATCTGGGCTCGCGTGAGCTCGGCCAGCGCACCCGTCCGCAGAGGGGAGTCCTCGGCGGCGGTGCGGTCGATCGTGGTGTCGTGCATGACCACCAGCCGGCCGTCGGCGCTCAGGTGCACGTCGCACTCGAGCAGGTCCGCTGCCGCCTCGGCACCCGCACGGAAGGCGCGCAGGGAGTTCTCCGGGGCGACCAGGGCCGCCCCGCGGTGCCCGACGATCTTCGGCTGCATCAGCCGATCACCTCCTGCAGTGCTTCGCTGTTGTCGTCCATGATCTTCTGGATGCCTTCGGCGATCGCGTCGAGCGCCCCCTTGGCGTCCGCATTGTCTCCGTACACGGAGGTCAGACCCTCCTCGATCACCCGGGCGCTGGACTGGAACCAGTTGCTGGTGTCGGCGGTGTGCGCCCGGGGGAGCTGGTCCAGGGCGACACCGTAGTTCGGGTTCTGCTTGACCAGGTTCTTCACGATATCCGTGTCCCTGGCCTTGGTGACGATCGGGACGTACCCGGTCTCCTTGTGCCATTGCGCGGAGATCTCCGGCTTCGCGAGGAACCGGAACAGCTCCGCGCACGCGTCCTGACGGTCCTTGGAGTCCGAGCGCACGATCGAGAGCCCCGAGCCGCCCGTGGGCACCTGGGTGGGGGCGTTCACCTGCCCGGGCATGAACGCACAGCCGACGTCGAAGGTGGCGAGCTCGGTCAGGTTGCGCAGGGCCGCCGTGGACTGGCGGGTACCTGCGACGAGCCCGGTGGTGAAGTCGGTGTCGGGGGACTGGGCCATGTAGCCGAAGTGGTCCTCGTGGATGAACCGACGCTGCCACTCCAGCCAGTCGACACCGCGCTCGTCGTTCATGGTGGCCTTCAGGCCCTTGGAGTTCCTCCCGCCGAAGGCCCAGATGTCGGCCTGGGCGTACCAGCTGTCGGCCGAGCCGAAGGCGACCGTCTTCAGGGGCTTCCCGCTGACCTCGATCTTCGCGAGCTCGGGGGCGAACTCGGCGAGGTCGTCCCAGGTCTTGGGGCCGTCCTCGGGAAGGCCGGCCTTCCGGTACTGGTCGCGGTTGAAGTAGAACAGCGGCGTCGAACGGGCGAAGGGGACCACGTAGGTGTGGCCGGCCGCGACGGACTCGGCGACGTAGTTCTCGATGTACACGTCGAGGTTCCACTCGTCGTCGAAGTAGTCGTCCAGCCGCGCGAGCGCCCCGGCGAAGTAGAACTGCAGCCACTGCATCTCGGGGAAGCAGACGATGTCCGGCACCTGCCGCGCCTGGATCGCCGCCGTGAACTTCTGGTTGAGCGAGGCGTAGTCGGTCTGCGACTCCGAGAGCGCCACGATCTCGTCCTGGGACTCGTTGAAGCGCTCGAACACCGCCTGGACCGCTTCGTAGTTCACGCCGCTGAACGGCGCCCAGAACACGATCGGCGTGCGGTTCCGGTACTTCTTCGGGATCGACGTGCGCGCCTGGGAGAACTTCTCGCGGATCGGGTCCGAGGGGTCGTTGTCCCCGGCGCCGGGCGATCCGCACGCCCCGAGGGCGAGGCCGGCGGCCCCGAGGCCGAGGCCGCCCAGCAGGGAGCGTCGGCCGATGTCATGGCGCCGGGAACGGGACGGAGAGGGCATGGGCGAGAGGCTCCTTCGATCGCGGGACGGGGTGGTTCCACGGTGCCGGGCGGGACCGGACCGGCAGCGGCTCACTTGATCGCCCCCGCCGCCATGCCGCCGATGATGCGGCGCTGGGCGAGGAAGAACAGGATCAGCATGGGCAGGGCCGCCATCAGGGTGCCCGCCAGCAGCGCGCCCCAGTTCGTGTAGCCCTCCTGGCTGCGCAGGTACAGAAGACCGATCGGCAGCGTGCGCATGTTCGCCGTGTTCGTGCTGATCAGCGGCCACACGTACTCGTTCCACTTGCCGATCATCACGATCAGCGTGGCGGTCAGGATCATCGGCGCGCTCATCGGCACCACGATCGTGACCATCCGTCGCCAGTGGCCGGCTCCGTCGACCTCCGCGGCCTGCAGGATCTCGGGATCGACGGTGCGCATCTGCTGGTACAGCAGGAACATCGCGAAGGCGGAGCCGATCCCCGGGAGGATCAGGCCGGGGTAGGTGTTCAGCAGGCCCAGGTTCCCCACGGTGATGTAGTTGACGATCAGCGTCACGTGCCCGGGCAGCATCATCGACCCGATCATGAACAGGAACATGGCGTTCTTGTAGCGGAAGGGCACGAAGGCGAAGGCGTAGGCGCACAGGATCGCGTTGATCATCTCCAGGGCGGTGCCGATGCTCGTGGTGATCAGCGAGTTCAGGGCGAATCGGCCGAAGGGCACCGTCTCCCACGCCTCGCGGAAGTTCTCGAAGTGCAGCGCGGTGGGGATCCACTTGAGCGGCCAGGAGTAGATGTCGTCGTTGGACTTCACGGCCCCGCTGAACAACCAGTAGATCGGGACCAGGAACACCAGACCGCACGCGATCACCAGGACCGTGAGAACGATCCGCAGCCACAGGGGGCGACGGCTCGGGTCCGCGCCGGTGGGGGTGGGACCGCTCGTGGGAAGGGACGTGTCGGACGGGGTGGGCGCCGAGGGCGCGGTGGGGACGGCGGAGCTCATGATGCGTAGTTCACCCTCTTGTTCGAGAAGCGGACCTGGATGAAGGTCATCATCAGCAGCAGTGCGAACAGCGTGGTCGCCGCCGCGGATGCCCGGCCGATGTCGAAGTTCTGGAAGGCCTCCTCGTACACCATCCAGCTCAGGGTCGAGGAGGAGATGCCGGGCCCGCCGCCGGTCATGATCGATATCAGGTCGAAGGCCTGGGCGGAGGCGATCACTCCGGTCACGGAGAGGAAGAAGGTGATCGGACTGAGCAGCGGGAGCGTGATGTGGCGCAGCATCCTCCAGCCGTGGGCGCCGTCCAGCGCGGCCGCCTCGTAGAGGGTCTGCGGGAGGTCGAGGATCGCCGTGTAGTAGATGACGGTGACGAATCCGAGGCGCTGCCACAGGTAGGCGATGGTCAGCGCCCACAGGGACCAGTCAGAGGTCGTCGTCCACTGCGGGGAGTCGGCGCCGAACAGTCCGAACAGGAAGCGGGAGAGCCCGTAGTTGGGGTCGAACATGAACAGCCAGAGCATGCCGACGGCGGCTCCGGGGAGCATGTGCGGGGCGAACGCGAAGGTGCGGACGAGGCCCGTGAAGCGCACCCGCGTGGCCAGCAGCGACCCCAGGGCGAGCCCGCCCACCAGCGACCCGGCGACGGTGACGCCGGTGAAGACGACCGTGTTCAGGATGATCGTCCAGAAATCGGGATCGGCGAACACGTCCTTGTAGTTCGCCAGGCCCACCCACTCGGGGAACGGGTCCAGCAGGTTCCAGTCCATGAAGCTCAGCACGATGTTGTACACCGAGGGCCAGTAGGAGAAGACCAGGATCGCGAGCAGGTTCGGGGCGATCAGCAGGAAGAACAGTCCCGTGTCGCGCCAGATCCTGCGGCGCCGGCCGGGTGTCATCCTGCGCTTGACCAGAGGCGCGTCGCTGCCGGGCGCGCGAGCGGCCGCTCCGGTGGGCAGATCCGGGTGGTCGTCCCGCGGGCGGTCGCCCGGCGGACGGGTCGGCGCGGTGACCGAGGACCGGCGGGACAGCGGGGACGAGCTCATCCGGACTCCTGTGTACGGCGGGGGAAAGGTCCCCACACCGTAACCGGAATCACATTGCCGGCCGGGGGCTATTCGATGAACTGGCTGTTCAGGGAGCGCGTCCGCGAGGTTTCCGCGCTCAGGCGTCGAGCTCGTCGACCTCCGAGCCCAGACGCTCCTCGAGTTCGCGGAAGAACGCGATCACGGTGCGCAGGCCGCACTCGATCGCGCGATCGATCTGCTGGTCCGAGCCACCGGAGCTGAAGTCGGAGGTCACCTCTCCGTACAGGCCCAGCAGGCCTTCGGACTCACGGCGCACGTAGACCTTGGGCCACACCCGGCTCATGTTCCACTCGTTGCACAGCTTGAGCATCTCCGGCTTGCGCGCGGCCGAGACCGAGCGGTTCCAGCGGCCGCGGGCCTGCAGGACGGAGCCGGCCTCGCCCGTCAGCATGAACTGGAAGCGGTAGTCGTCGAAGCGGGCGCGCAGCACCTCGGGATGATCGGTGTCCTCGACGTAGGCGTAGCCGTGGTTCTTCAGCGACGCCTCGACGCGTCGGGTGCTGATCGGGCACACTCCCTCGGCCGACGCGGCGGAGGAGGAGACCTGCTGCTGTGTCACGGGAACCTCGAGATGATCAGGCGGTCGAAGACGCCCCCACTGTAGCCCCTCGCGCCGGGACCTCCCGGGCAGGGTCGCGCACGCCACGGACCGATACAGTGCACGTCATGTCCGCCCCCTCCGAGAACGACGCATCCGACCAGGCCGCGGCGCTGCCGGTGCTCGCGATCGTGGGGGCCACCGCGACCGGGAAATCCGATCTCGCGATCGCCCTCGCAGAGCGCCTGGACGGGGAGATCGTCAACGCCGACGCCCTGCAGCTGTACCGCGGGATGGACGTCGGCACCGCGAAGGTCGGCCCCGAGGAGCGGGGGCGGGTGCCCCATCACCTGCTGGACGTCCTGGAGGTCACCGAGGAGGCGAGCGTCTCGGCCTACCAGCGTGCGGCGCGAGAGGCGGTCGCGGAGATCCGCGGGCGCGGCCGCCGCCCCCTCGTCGTCGGAGGCTCCGGACTCTACGTGCGGGCGCTCCTGGACGACATCCGGTTCCCGCCGACGGATCCGCTGGTCCGTGCCCGCCTCGAGGAGCGCGCACGGGCAGAGGGGCCCGCGGCCCTGCACGCGGAGCTCATCCGTCGGGACCCCGAGGCGGCAGCCGTGATCGGTCCGCAGGACACCCGCCGGATCGTGCGCGCACTGGAGGTCGGTGAGATCACCGGAGGCTCGTTCCGGGCCTTCCTGCCCGAGCGCCGGTACCTCGAGCCCGGTACGCATCAGCTCGGGCTCGCCCGCGAGCGCGGCGACCTCCATGGCCGCGTCGCCGAGCGCGTTCACACGATGGTCGATGCGGGTCTGCTCGACGAGGTGCGGGAGCTGCGCGAGCGCGGCCTCGAGCGGGGAGGCACCGCGCGACGGGCGATCGGGTACGAGCAGGCGCTCGCCGTCCTCACCGGGGACATGGGATGCCCCGAGGCGATCGAGTCGACGATCGCGGGGACCCGCCGCCTGGTGAGGAAGCAGGACACCTGGTTCCGGCGCGACGAGCGCGTCGACTGGCTCGACGCCGCGGGCGACGACCTTCCCCGGCGTGCTCTGGACCTCCTGGCCTCCCGGCGCGGTGCAGGCGACGCGTAGGCTCGCGGTCATGTCGACCCACAGGCTCGCGACCGGCGGCTCCGCATCCGCACCTCTTCGTTTCACCAAGGGACACGGGACCCGCAACGACTTCGTCGTGATCGACGATCCCGACGGTGATCTGGAGCTGGGCCCGGACGCCGTCGCCGCCCTGTGCGACCGGCGCGGCGGGATCGGAGGCGACGGCATGATCCGGGTGGTGCGCACGCGCCGCACCGACGTCGACGCCCCGGCCGACGCCCCCGAGTGGTTCATGGACTACCGCAACGCCGACGGTTCGATCGCGGAGATGTGCGGCAACGGGGTGCGCGTCTTCGGGGCCTTCCTGTCCCGGGCGGGCCGACTGGAGGCCGACGAGAAGGGCATCCGGGCGGCGGACGTGTGGACCAGGGCCGGGGTGCGGCGGCTCGAGCTGCTCGCCGAGCCCGCGCAGGCCGGCGAGCCCTGGCAGGTGCGGGTCGGGATGGGCCCTGCGGCCATCAGCGAGGGGCCTGCGCGCACGGTCCGCGTCGACGGATTCGAGCTGCCGGCCTGGGACGTGGACATGGGCAACCCGCACGCGATCGCCGAGCTGCCCGAGGGCGTGTCCCTCGAGGACCTCGACCTCACCGCCCGGCCCGTCCTGGACCCGGAGCCAGAGCACGGCGCGAACATCGAGCTCGTCAGCCGCCGCGGCCTCGACCACGTGGCCATGCGCGTCTTCGAGCGCGGCGTCGGCGAGACCCAGTCCTGCGGGACCGGCACGGCGGCGGTCGGGGTCCTGGCGGCGCAGTGGGCGGGATCCGCGAACGACGGTCCCTGGCGGGTCGACGTGCCCGGCGGGGTCCTCGAGGTCGCTCGCACCCCTGACGGGGAGATCACCCTCACGGGCCCCGCCGAGCTCGTCGCGGACGGCGAGACCACGCTCCCGCTCTCCTGAGGGCGGCGGGGCACTCCTCGGTGCATCCGCCCGGCAGGCGAGACCCGCTCAGGCCCTCTCAGGAACCTCTCACGCCGAGGGGTTGCTCGCCGTCTCCGGACCGACCCCGAGGATCCGGAACCCCTTGGCGCTCGCCAGCTTGCGGACCTCGCGCCCGGGAAGACGGGAGTCCAGCCACGTGGCCAGCGGGTCCGCACCGAGGTTCTTCCCCACCACAAGGGACGCCGTTCCCTGCGGGGCCAGACGGGCGCACCAGTGCTCGAGCAGCTCGTGCAGTGCCTGCTTGCCGATCCTGATCGGCGGATTCGACCAGATCGCCTCGAAGGCGAGGCCGTCCGGCACCTCCTCGGGAGCGGCGACGTGCACGGTGACGCCCAGTCGGGCGGCGTTCTCCCGGGTGATGTCGCGGGCTCGTTCCGAGACGTCGACCGCCCACACCTCGGCGTCGGGATGGCGCAGAGCGGCCGTGAGAGCGATCGGCCCCCACCCGCATCCCAGGTCCAGCAGCCTCCCACCGGTGGGCACCGCCGGGAGGACGTCGAGGCGGTGCAGCAGCACAGCGGTCGCCTTGTCGAGCCCGCGAGCGCTGAACACCGCCTTCGAGGTCACCAGGTCGCGGGTCGACCCGTCGAGCTCGACCTGCAGGGGGAGACGCGCGTCGTCGGTCGCGCTGACGGGGGAGAAGTAGTGCTCGGACACGATGACCAGGGTACGCATTGGCGCACGCCCGCACCCGCCCGCCCCGCGCCGGCGTCACACCCCGCCGGGGCCGGTGCGCCCAGGGCATAAATCCCTCGCCCCCGAGTCGCCGCCGTGGGATCCTGGGGACGTACCACAGACCTCCACAGGAAGAAGGCCGCCACCGTGCCGATCGCTTTTCATCCGGACCCCGAGAACGCCACCGCGAGCGAGCGTGAGGGCGAGCAGGTCGACGGAGCAGGCGAGCACGCGAGCACCGATCCCCTGACCCGCCGGATCCTCGAGCGCGGGGACGCGTCCGTCTCCGCCGTCACCTACTCCTCCGAGGCCGACGGCGAGCAGATGGACCTCGCCGACCGTCGCGCCCTGCGCCGCGTCGCGGGCATCCGCACCGACATCGAGGACGTCACCGAGGTCGAGTACCGCCAGCTGCGCCTCGAGAACGTGGTCCTCGCCGGCATCTACACCAGCGGGAACGTTGAGGAGGCCGAGAACAGCCTGCGTGAGCTCGCGGCGCTCGCCGAGACCGCGGGCTCGGAGGTCCTCGACGGCGTCATGCAGCGCCGCCAGCATCCCGATCCCGCGACCTTCCTGGGCAAGGGCAAGGCCGCCGAGCTCGCCGAGCTCGTGGCAGAGACCGGTGCGGACACCGTCGTCGCCGACGGCGAACTCGCACCCAGCCAGCGGCGAGCCCTCGAGGACATCGTCAAGGTCAAGGTCGTCGACCGGACCGCGCTGATCCTGGACATCTTCGCCCAGCACGCGAAGTCCCGCGAGGGCAAGGCGCAGGTCGAGCTCGCCCAGCTCGAGTACCTGCTGCCTCGCCTGCGCGGCTGGGGCGAGTCCATGTCCCGCCAGGCCGGTGGCCGCGTCGCCGCCGGAGGCGCCGGGATGGGGTCGCGCGGTCCCGGTGAGACCAAGATCGAGCTGGACCGACGTCGCATCCGCACCCGCATGGCAAGGCTGCGCCGCCAGATCAAGGAGATGGCACCCAGCCGCGAGGCCAAGCGCGCCGACCGCCACCGCCGCGAGGTGCCCGCGGTCGCGATCGCGGGGTACACCAACGCCGGGAAGTCCTCCCTGCTGAACCGGCTCACGAGCGCCGGCGTGCTCGTCGAGAACGCACTGTTCGCGACCCTCGACCCGACGGTCCGCCGGGCCACCACACCGGACGGGCGGGAGTTCACCTACGCCGACACCGTCGGCTTCGTGCGCCACCTGCCCACGGAGCTCGTCGAGGCGTTCCGCTCCACGCTCGAGGAGGTCGGCGACGCCGATCTCCTGCTGCACGTGGTGGATGCCTCGCACCCGGACCCCGAGGGCCAGATCCGTGCCGTGCGCGGGGTCCTCGCCGACATCGACGGCTTCGACGTGCCCGAGATCATCGTGCTCAACAAGGCCGACATCGCCTCGCCGGAGACGATCGCCCGCCTGCGCAGCCAGGTCGGGGAGTCCGCCGTGGTGTCCGCCCGCACGGGCGAGGGCATCGACGAGCTGCGCGAGAAGATCGCCGATCGACTTCCGCGACCGGCCGTCGAGATCGACACCGTGGTGCCCTACACCCGCGGCGACCTGATCTCCCGCGCGCACAGTTCGGGGGAGATCCTGGCGGAGGAGCACCTGCCCGAGGGCACGCGCCTGCACGCCCTCGTGGACGAGGCCCTGGCGGCAGAGTTCCGCGTGCTCGCCTGAGCGAGCACGCGGGGCGCCTGCGCCGGCGACGGCGCGTGCGCCGCTAGGGTGGATCGGTGCCCGCCACCGCCTCCGAGACCACGTCCACGATCGCCGATCTGGACGTGCTGATGGACGCCGCCGTGCGAGCGCTGGAGGGCACGCGACGCGACGGCCAGACGCGGATGGCGAGGTCCGTGGACGTGGCGCTCGAGGGCAAGCGCCACCTCCTGGTCCAGGCCGGGACCGGCACCGGGAAGTCCCTGGCCTACCTGGTGCCCGCGCTGCGCCACGCGATCGTCACCGGCCGTCCTGTGGTGGTCTCCACCGCGACCATCGCCCTGCAGTCCCAGATCGTGCGCAAGGATCTCCCGCGGCTCGTCGAGGCGCTCGCCCCTCACCTCCCGCGCACGCCGACGTTCTCCCTCCTCAAAGGACGCGGGAACTACCTCTGCCTGCACAAGATCGACGGCGGCTACCCGAGCGACCTCGAACCCGGCGCCCTCTTCGCCCAGAGCGCGAGGGACGCCTCCACGGGCACCTCGGAACGGCTCGGCGAGCAGGTGCGGCGTCTCCGCGAGTGGTCGGCCGAGACCGACACCGGCGATCGCGACGACCTCGAGATGCCGGTCTCCGACCGTGCGTGGCACCAGGTCTCCGTCAGCGGATCGCAGTGCCTGGGCGGGCAGTGCCCGCTCGTGGACCAGTGCTTCGCCGAGCGCAGCCGCGCGGTGGCACGGGAGGTCGACCTGGTGGTCACCAACCATGCCCTGCTGGCCATCGACGCCTTCGACAACCACGGCATCATCCCCGATCACGACACCGTGGTCTTCGACGAGGCCCATGAGCTGACGGCGCGGGTGACCGGTGCCGTCACCGACCAGCTGACGGTGGGCATGGTCCGCGGGGCCGTGCGCGAGCTGCGCGGTCTCGGGGTCGCCGCGACCGCGCTGGACGATGCCGGTGAGGAGCTCGCCGCCGTGCTCCCGAACCTGCCCGACGGTCGCGTGATCGGACCGCTGCCCGCTCCCGCGGCCGATGCGCTCGAGCATCTGCGCACCGAGGCCCGCGGCGCGCACGCCGACGCGAAGGACGCCGGTGGGGACGGTCAGGGTGCGGCGGGCGCCCGCAAGGCGGTGCGTGCGAACCTGCAGGAGATCATCGACGTGTGCGAACGGCTCGTCGGCCCCGATGAGGACGACGTCGTCTCCGTCTCGCACTCCGAGCGCACGGGCCGCTCGAGCCTGCAGGTGGCACCTCTGGACGTCGCCGGCGCCATGCGGGGGCGGATCCTCGAGGACACCACGGCCGTGCTCACCTCGGCGACGCTCGCCCTCGGCGGGCGCTTCGAAGCTCCCGCCCGGTCGATCGGGCTCGGCTCCCGGCGCCGGATCGGCGAGGAGGAGACGCCCGCGCGCGAGGACCCCGGTGCGTGGGCGGGGATCGACGTGGGCAGCCCCTTCGACTACCGACGCCAGGGCATCCTCTACATCGCATCCCACTTGCCCCAGCCCGGTCGCGAGGGTCCGGCCCCCGCGATGCTCGAGCACCTCACCGAGCTCGTCGAGGCCTCCCGGGGCGGCGCGCTGTGCCTGTTCTCCTCCCGCCGCGGCGCGGAGATCGCGGCCGAGCACGTGCGTGCCCGGCTGGACCTGCCGATCGGTCTGCAGGGGGAGGACTCGCTGCCGCGACTCGTCGAGGCCTTCCGCAGCGACGACACCGCGAGCCTGTTCGGGACGATCGGGCTCTGGCAGGGTGTGGACGTGCAGGGGCGGACCTGCCGGCTGGTCACCATCGACCGCCTGCCGTTCCCGCGGCCCGATGATCCGCTGGTGTCCGCGCGCTCCGAGCGGGCCGATGCCGAGGGCGGCAGCGGGTTCATGCAGGTCTCGGTGCGTCACGCCTCGCTGCTGCTGGCCCAGGGGGCCGGGCGGCTGATCCGCTCGAGCGAGGACCGCGGCATGGTCGCCGTGCTGGACCCTCGCCTGCGCACGAAGCGCTACGGCGGCGTGCTGCGGGAGGCGATGCCTCCGCTGTGGCCCACCACGGACCCCGAGGTCGCGATGGGGGCGCTCTCGCGGCTCGCCCGCGCGAGCGCCTGAGCAGGGCCTGCCTGTCAGAGCGAGAGGGTCAGACCGCTCGCAGCACCGCCACGACCTTGCCGAGGATCTCGGCGTGATCGCCCAGGATCGGCGTGAAGGCGGGGTTGTGCGGCATCAGCCAGACGTGCCCGTCGCTCTGGGTGAAGGTCTTCACGGTCGCCTCGCCCTCGATCATGGCGGCGACGATCTCGCCCTTCTGCGCGACCGGCTGTGAGCGCACGACGACCCAGTCCCCGTCGCAGATGGCGGCGTCGACCATGGAGTCACCGACCACCTGCAGGAGGAACAGCTCGCCGTCGCCGACGAGCTGCTGGGGGAGGGTGAAGACGTCCTCGACCTGCTCCTCGGCGGTGATCGGTGCGCCGGCGGCGATGCGGCCCACGAGCGGGACGCTCACGGAGGGCGACGGCGCGCCGAAGGCCTCGACGGGGACGGTCTCGGGCTCGTCGGCCTCGTCGGGAAGGACGACCTCGAGGGCGCGGGGGCGCTTGGGGTCCCGGCGCAGGAACCCCTTGCGCTGGAGTGCCTGCAGCTGGTGGGAGACGGACGAGGGGGACGTCAGTCCCACGGCGTCGCCGATCTCGCGCATGGTCGGCGGGTAGCCGTGCCGATCGATCGCCGCGGTGATGGTCTCGAGGATGCGGCGCTGGCGCGCGGTCAGGCCCTCGGCGTCCGGTGCAGCGGCGGCGGATGCCTCCGCGCCGTCCGCGCGAGCGCCGGCGGCGGGGTCCGGGGTGCTGGGTGTCCTCGGGGTCATCGGCTCGGCTCCTCGCGTCGTCTGTCCCACCCCTGCGTTTCAGTGGGGTCGTCGCTCAGCGTAGGTGGCGGCGGGCACGATTCCAAACATGTGTTCGACACGGGTCTTGCGTGTCGCGCCCCCTCGGCCTACAGTCGTACACGTATTCGATCGAACAGGAGTTCGGACAATGGCTACGGTTCTTCCTCTCCCCGCCTCTTCGGCCCGCCGCGAGCAGGAGATCGCTCGCAAGGGTGTTCGACTGCAGCTCACCCGCCGCGGCCGCATCCTGCTGGCCTCCCTCGCCTTCCTCGCGGGCATCCTGGTGGCGCTCGCCGGAGTGCTTGTCCTCGACGTCCCCTCGGCCTTCGCCGGCGATGCCGGGACCTCCGGGACCGTGACCGTCCGCGCGGGGGACACGCTGAGCGAGTACGCCGAGCAGTACGCCCCCGAGGGGCAGGACACACAGGACTTCGTGCGCGAGATCAGCTCGGTGAACGGTCTGTCGAGTCCGCGCATCACCGAGGGCCAGGTCCTCGAGCTGCCCGACGATGCGGTCGACGCCGCCTGAGCCGTCGAGCCGCATCCCCCGACCCCGACCCCTGCGAGGCGTGACCTCGCGGGGGTCGGTCCTTCCCGGTCCCGGACGTGGTGACCGCCAGCCCGGTAGGCTGGCCGGCGTGCACTGCCCCTTCTGCCGCCACCCCGATTCCCGCGTGATCGATTCGCGCACTGCCGACGACGGCTCCTCGATCCGTCGGCGGCGTCAGTGCCCCAACTGCTCTCGCCGCTTCTCGACGATCGAGACCGCATCCCTCTCCGTCCTCAAGAGGTCGGGCGTGAGCGAGGCCTTCAGCCGCAGCAAGGTGATCTCGGGAGTGCGCAAGGCCTGCCAGGGGAGACCGGTCAGCGACGACCAGCTGGCCGTGCTCGCGCAGCGGGTCGAGGAGTCGGTGCGCCAGAGCGGCCAGGCCGAGGTCGACGCACACACCGTGGGTCTGGCGATCCTGCAGCCGCTGCGGGAGCTCGACGTCGTCGCGTACCTGCGGTTCGCGAGCGTGTACCAGGACTTCGACAGTCTCGAGGACTTCGAGTCCGCGATCGCCGGACTTCGCGAGGAGGCCGCCGGCACGGGGGCCGTCGGGACCGGGTCGATCTCGGAGTTCTGACGCGCGGGCGGCGCGGGGTCCACGGTGTCCGGGCTCGGTGAGCCCGCTCTTCGAAGAATTTTCGTGCCTGGATCCAGACCGGATCTGCTCGATCGGTGGAAAACGGTCCGAGCCGGGGTCCTCGTGCCCTTAGGATGTTCAGGGTGCACCCAGCGGGTGCACCACCGACCGGCGGTCGTGGAGGGGAAGCCACGGCCGTCGGTCCGTTCATGTCCAGGCCCTGTCGACCCTGGTCGGAGGCGCCTCGCCGTCGGCTCGTCCGCCCCTCCGGCTCATCCGTCGTGCGGGAAGCCGTCCGGCACGGGCAGTGCGTGCACCACGTCCAGGCGCTGGGTCGCACGGGTCATGGCCACGTAGAGATCACCCGGCCCGGTGTCGCGTCCCTCCAGCATCGCGGCCGGCTCCACGACGGTGACCCCGTCGAACTCGAGCCCCTTGGCGTCCTGGGCGGTCATCACCGCGATCGGCAGGTCGATGCCCGCGCTGCCGGTGCCGATGCGCTCCAGGCCGTCGTGTCCTCGGAGTGCGGCGAGCACCGGGTCCATCAGCTCGCCCGGGCAGAGCACAGCGAGACGCCCGACGCCCGCGTCCTGCTGGGCGGCGACGATCTCGGCGACGGCTGCCGGGAGGCCCGCCTCGTCGGCCCTCAGGACCCCGAGTGGCCAATCGCCCTCGCGCACCGACGTGACCTCCGTGATGGGCAGCTGCTGCGCTTCGGCGACAGCCTGTGCGACGTCCATGATCCGTCGCGGCGTGCGGTAGTTGACGCTCAGCGGCTCGACCTCGAGCCGGTCCTCGACGTAGGGCGCGAGCGCGTCCTCCCACGAGTCCGTCCCGCCGGCCGAGGAGGTCTGCGCGACGTCACCGACGACCGTGAAGGACTTCGAGGGGCAGCGACGCATCAGGCAGCGCCACATCATCGCCGAATGCTCCTGGGCCTCGTCGACCACGATGTGCCCGTAGGTCCAGGCGCGGTCCGCGGCGGCTCGCTCGGCGAGCGTCCTGCCGTCGCCCCTGCTCTCCATGCGGTCGGCGAGGTCCTCGTCGCGAACGATCCCGGAGGTGTCGATGTTCTCGATCACGGAGCGCGCGTAGGACAGGTCGGCATCGCGCTGCGAGCGCGCGCGGTCGGACTCGGCACGTCGTGCCGAGTCGTCCTCTCCGAGGAGTTCTGCGACCTCGTCGAGCAGCGGCACGTCCTCGATGGTCCACGGTGAGTCCTTCGGTCGCACCAGCAGCTCCAGATCCTGCTGGGCGAGCGTGCGGGGTGCGGCCGCCCGGAGACGCTCGGGCCTGTTCAGCAGCACGCGCAGGAACGACTCGGGGGAGTAGGGCAGCCAGGCGAGATTGAGCGTCCGACGCACCTGCGGATCGCGGCGCAGGTCGTCGAGATACCCGGGACGGTCCTCCGGCAGGACCGTGGTGCCCCGGCGGGCGAGCTCGCCCTCGTACTGCTCGACCAACCGGTCCAGCGCGGCGCGCACGAACACGGCACGGGCCGCATTGTGCGGCTTGTGGGTCGCCCGGGCCTCGCGCCCCGCCTCGCTGATGATCCGGCGCGTCACCCGCACGGGGGTGCCGTCGATCCTCAGCTCGAGGTCCTCCTCGGGGACCAGCTGGCGCTGCTTGACCGCGCGCGAGAGCAGCTCGGCCATCGCGCCGTCACCCTTGAGGCGGGCCACCGCGGGATGGTCGTGGACGGTCGTCTCCACGCCGGGGAAGAGGCCGCCGGGAGTGGACATGACGACGCCGGATTCCCCGAGGCTGGGCAGCACGCGCTCGATGTAGCGCAGGAACCCGCGGGTGGGCGCGACGATCAGCACGCCGGAGTGCTCGAGCCGTCGGCGGTGGGTGTACAGCAGGTAGGCGGCGCGGTGCAGGGCGACTGCGGTCTTCCCCGTCCCGGGTCCGCCCTGGACCACCAGCACCCCGCGATTGGCGGAGCGGATGATGCGGTCCTGCTCGCCCTGGATCGTGGCGACGATGTCCCCCATCCGGCCCGTGCGCTGCGAGGAGACCGCGGCCAGCAGCGCGCCCTCTCCCTGCAGCACCACCTCGTCGTCCGTCTCCAGGAGGGACTGGTCCAGCACGTCGTCCTCGAGGCCCACCACGGTCCGGCCCTGGGAGATCAGGTGGCGGCGCAGTCGCACCCCCAGCCGCTCGAGGCTCGTGGCCTGGTAGTAGGCGGCGGCGGCCGGAGCGCGCCAGTCCACGAGAAGCTGCTCGCGCTCGGCCGTGAACAGGCCGATGCGACCGATGTAGTGGCGTTCGTCCTCGTCGGTGTCCAGCCGGCCGAACACGACGTTCTCGCTGACCGTGCGCAACAGCGCCAGACGGTCCTCGTAGAGGGCCATGAAGGCGTCGCGCTCGGACCTGTTCTGGTGGGTGGCGGCGTCCTGCGACCCCTGGACGTCGTCCAGGCTCACCTGGATCTGTCCCATCAGATCGTCCACGCGTGCGTAGAGCCTGTCCGCGTAGGCCTGCTCGAGGCCGATCTCGCGCGCGACATGCGCGTCCTCAACCGGCTCTGATGCGTGTTCCACGGAGGGTCCTTCCGACGGACGCGTGCGTGAGGGGGTGGGGCCCTGATCCTGAGCACGCGAAGACATGGCGATCCATTATGGTGGAAGGCGTCGACCGCGGGGAAAAGCCCTGCTCGGCGGCGCGGACGAGGAGCGAGGTGCACCGATGCGTGATCCCCGTGACCTCTACGCCTACGAATCGGCCGATGTGATCGCAGCAGTGCCCCGTGGACGACTGACCCTGGTGCACGCACTGCCGGGCCTGGTCGACGCCGGGAACTCGTGCCGCATCGCCTCGACCTACCTCAAGGACACCCTGCGCCACGTGCGGATCGTGAACTTCGACGTCGACGAGCTCGTCGACTACCGCGGCTCGCGCCCTCAGGCGGTGTTCGACGGCGCGGTGTACACCGAGGTCACCGTCCCCGAGATGGCCCTGCACCTGATGTACGACGAGAACGACCGTCCCTTCCTCTTCCTCGACGGCCCCGAGCCGGACCTGCAGTGGAAGCGACTCAGTCAGGCCGTCATCGATCTGATCGAGTTCTTCGACGTCGAGCGCGTGGTCGGCATGAGCGCCATCCCGATGGCGATGCCGCACACCCGGCCGATCGCCCTCGTCTCCCACGCCAACGATCGCGACCTGATCTCCTCCCACGACCCCGAGCAGGGCGGGGAGATCGTCGTGCCCGCCTCGTTCGGCGCCCTGCTCGAGCACGAGCTCGGCAAGGCCGGGCACCCCGCTCTGGGCTACGCCGCTCAGGTCCCGCACTACCTCACCCGCACGGACTTCCCCGCGGGAGCGCTCGCTCTCCTGCGCCGGGTCAGCGAGGGGGCCGGACTGGACATCCCGCTCGTGGACCTCGGCGACCTCACCGAGGCGGCCGGCGCCGCTCTCGAGAGCACGCTGAGCGACAACGAGGAGGTGCTCAGCATGGTCGCCGCGCTCGAGGAGCAGTACGACGCGCAGACCACCGAGAACGAGGGTGTCTTCAGCACCACGATGGACCTGCCCACGGGCGAGGAGCTCGCCGACCGCTTCGAACGCTTCCTCGCCGGCGAGGACGGCGACGGCAAGAACCCCGGTCCCGAGGCTCCCCGCTGAGCCCGCCGCGGCACCGGACGACAGAGAACGACGCAGGAGATGACGCGACCCATGGCGCAGGGCACCGTGAAGTGGTTCAACGGGGAGAAGGGATACGGCTTCGTCGAGGTCGACGGGGGAGGGGCCGACGTCTTCATCCACCACAGCGCGATCGACATGGACGGCTACCGCACCCTGGACGAGGGACAGCGTGTCGAGCTCGACGTCGCCCAGGGCGAGAAGGGCCCGCAGGCGGAGCAGGTCCGCCTGCTCTGATCCGCCCGCTCTGAACCGCTCGTTCTGATCAGCGCACCCTGACCTCTCGCCGGTCAGTCGTCCTCGGCGGGGGTCCTCATGGCTTCTGCACCGAGCACGCGGCCGGGCGCAGCGATGCGTGCGGCGTCGTCGCCCACCGCGAGGCGCACGGCGACGGGATCCGAGCGCAGAGCCCGGTCCAGCTCCTCGGGCAGAGGCGCGTCCGAGGCCAGCAGCACGCAGTTCCCGCGCCGGCGCCCTTTGAGATGGGCGGCCTCGGCGACAGCCCCCACGTGCGAGAACACCTGCTGCAGGGTGGTGAGCTCATCGGCGAGCAGACGCGAGCCCGGGGCCGAGGCGCAGTTGACGAGGTACAGGCCGTCGGGCACGAGGGCCCGGTGCGCGTGACGCGCGGCCTCGAGCCCGATCAACGAGCTCGGCGTCGTCGACCCGGCGAAGACGTCCCGCGTGAGCACCTCGAAGCGGTCCTCGCGCCAGCTCTCCAGGGCGCGTGCTGCGTCGTCGACGCGGATCCGCAGCTGCGGGGAGCGGGGGAGGGAGAACCAGACCCGGACCCTCTCGGCGAGGATCGCATCGAGCTCGACCACCGTCTGTCGGGCCCGGGGCAGGTCATGGGCCAGCGTGCGCGGCAGGGCGCAGCCCGCACCGCCCAGATGAGCCAGCTGCAGGGCGTCCGCTCCTTCTCGACGCTCGCGCACCCAACAGAGCGTGGCCGTGCGCATCCATCGCAGGTACTCGAACATGAGGTGATCGGGGTCGGGATCGAGATGCGAGGACGGGACGCCGTTGACCTCGAGCAGCACCGAGCCGTCGGTCTCCAGCTCGAGGCGCGCGGTGCCCGTCGAGATCGGTATGGCCTCGCCCACGGGTCCGAGATCCGGGAACGGCACGGACGGGGCGCTGCGGCGGCCGCGGCCGCGTCCTGACGAGCTCACGGAACCACTCTAGAGGTATGCCCGACCGCGTCCTCCCCAGGGGTCGCCGGTCCCCAACCGCGGCCTCGCACTCCCGGATGTCGGTGCTCGCCTCTAGCGTCATGACCATGACCACGCACACCGCTGAGCTCCTCCACCTGGATCAGGATCTCGCCGCGCTCGAGACGGCGCAGGCGCTCCTCTCGCGAGCACGCGATATCGAGCACGGCGATCCGCGCGGCAGCTACGAGCTGGTCCACCGTGCCGCCCTGCGCACGGCGGGTGTGCTCGTCACCCGGGCCAACCGCACCCGGCGCCGCAAACTCCCTCTGAACGTGTGGACCGCGCTGGATCGGATGGGAGGCGAGCGCCGTCGGTGGGCGGAGTCGGCCGCACGCTTCGTCGTCGAGCGCGACAGGCTGGATCGCGACTCCCGTGCGATCCCCGACCCGTACCTGCTCGCACTGCACCGCGAGAGCACGTCCGAGAGGATCGACCAGGTGCGCCGCGAGCTGCTCGATTCGCTCGCCCCCTCCGAGGCCGTCGCCCTCGCCGGCTGACATCCGTCGACTCGGATTCCCGCAATAGGATGGTCGGGGTCGTGGGAGAGGCAGCGCGGAAGCAGAGGGAGGTGCGTCCCATGGGCATCGAGGACTGCACGATCCTCCACCTCGACATGGACGCCTTCTTCGCCTCGGTCGAGGTCCGCGACGACCCCTCCCTCCAGGGACTCCCGGTGGTGGTCGGAGGAGCCGGCAACCACGGCGTGGTCGCCGCTGCCAGCTATCCCGCTCGTGCACGCGGCATCAGCTCCGCGATGCCGATGGCGATCGCCCGACGCCGAGCCCCCGACCTGGTGATCGTGCCGCCGCGCATCGACGTCTACCGCGAGGTGTCGGCCCGGGTGATGGATCTGCTGAGAGAGGTCACGCCGGCCATCGAGCAGATCAGTGTGGACGAGGCGTTCCTCGACGTCGCGGGCGCCCGTCGCCTGTTCGGGCCACCGGATCGGATCGCCCAGCGCCTGCGCTCCCGGATCCGCGAGGAGCTCGACCTGCCCTCGAGCGTCGGCGGTTCGGTCTCCCGCGCGGTCGCGAAGATCGCCTCGGCCCGTGCGAAGCCCGACGGAATGCTGATCGTCCCCGCGGAGCAGACCGCCTCCTTCCTGGCCCCCCTGCCGGTCGGGGTGATCTCGGGCATCGGCCCCAAGGCGCAGCAGGCCCTCGAGAGGCTCGGGGTGCGCACCGTCGGCCAGCTGCGGGACGTGCCCGCAAGCGCTCTGCGCCGCGCCGTGGGCCCGCAGGCCCCGATGATCGCGACCCTCGCCGCCGGCGAGGACCGTACGGGGCTGGGCACCCGCGTGCGCGACCGCAGTGTCGGCACCGAGCGCACCTACGAGCACGACCTCGTCGACCCTGCGGAGGTGCGCCGGCGTCTGACCGTGATGGCCGACGAGGTCTCCCGCAGTCTGCGTCGCAGCGATCTCGCCGCGCGGGCCGTCTCCGTCAAGCTGCGAGCTCCCGACGGCACCACCATCACCCGCTCCGCGACCATGGACCAGCCCACCGCGAGCGGTGAGCGGCTGCGCGAGCACGTGGTCGCGCTGTGGGACCGCGAGGTGCCGCGGATGCCCGCAGTGCGCCTGGCCGGTGTGCGGGCGGAGCGTCTGCAGGAGACCTCCTCGCACCCGACGGCGACCGAGCTCACCGGAAGAGGCACCGGGTGGGGAGGCCTGGAGAGCGCCATGGACCGGGCGCGGGACCGCTTCGGCTCGGAGAGCCTCACACGCGGTTCGACCCTCGAGCCGCGGGAGGGCTGAGCACCTCCACCGGATGCGTCGTGCGCCCGCGAGGAGCGTCCCTGCGGGACGTGGCAGGCAGGCGTACGGCTCCGGGCCGAGGACGGTGCCGCGGAGTCCGTGGACAGTCGCGGTCCCGACCTCCCGCTACGGTTCCCAATCACTGTGTGGCGGCAGTACCCTAGGGGGATCACCGATGGGGGTCGAGCCGACCACGGCGATCGCATTCAGCAGCAGTGCACACGGCACGGGAGAAGGAGCCGGAACGATGCCGCTCTCGGAACACGAGCAGAAGATGCTCGATGAGATGGAACGCCAGCTGTTCGCCGATGATCCGCGGCTCGCGCGTGCTTTCCGCTCCTCACCCCGCGACCGCCGCAGCCGCCGCCGCATCGTGCTGGGGTTGGCGGGCGTGGTGATCGGACTCGGTGTGCTGGTGCTGGCCGTCTCGCTCCCGGCCGTCTGGCTGGGTGTGCTGGCCTTCCTGCTGATGCTCGCAGGGGCCGTCTACGCCGTGACCTCCCCGAAGAACCGCCCCGGGCCCGAGTCGGGGAGCGGCGGGGACGCCCCGACGCAGCCGACCCAGGGAGGCAACGACTTCATGCGGCGCCTCGAGGAGCGCTGGGAGAAGCGCTCCGGGGACGACGGACGCGGCTGACGCCCTCCCACCTCCCGTAGTTCTCTCCACGAGACCCCGAGCCACTCGGCTCGGGGTCTTTTGCTGTCCTCGGGCCCGGGCGGGCCGGACCGGACCGGGCCAGACCGGACCGGGGGTCGGGCCGCACCAGGCGCGGACCGCGCCGCGCCGCCCCACCGCGCTCCACCCCTCCTCGGCGCCTCCTCGGCACGCCCCTCCACCCGGCGAATCCCGGGTTCCTCCATTCCGCTCCACGCCGGCCCTCCACATCGCCCCACACGGGCAGTTCTGGTGGTCCGAAGGGCCATCACGCCAGCCCCGCATCCGCTGACCTGCACGAATGCTGAACGGCTTCGTGGGGTGATCGGTGCCCTCCAGGCGCGAATCTCTCGCGACGCGCTCCGTGCCGCCGTTTTCACTCCACCTTCCACCACTCCTGTGACCTGCGGGTTGGCAAAGATTTTGTGGTGTGTCCGGGGTTCGGGTAGCGGGGTGTGGTGGGTTGTGGGGTAAAGTGGGGGGAGCAGGAGGGAGATGGTGATCCCTCGTCGAGAAAGGGGGCGGGATGTTCCTCGGGACCTTCACGCCCAAGCTCGACGACAAGGGCCGCCTGATCTTTCCCGCGAAGTTCCGGGACGAGCTCGCCTCGGGCCTGGTGATGACTCGGGGTCAGGAGCACTGCATCGCGGTGTACCCCCTCGCCGAGTTCCGCCAGAAGCTCGAGGAGGCACGCAGGGCTCCGACCACGGATCAGCGCACGCGCGACTACCTGCGTGTGCTGCTCTCCGGGGCGGAGGACGTCATCCCGGACAAGCAGGGCCGCATCACGATCCCGGGCCAGCTGCGCACCTACGCGGGGCTCGACCGGGAATGCGCCGTGATCGGCGCTCTGGACCGACTCGAGGTCTGGTCCCTCCCCGCCTGGGAGACCTACCTCGAGCAGAAGGAGGAGGGCTTCGCCCAGACCGCCGAATCGGTGGTCCCGGGCCTGTTCTGACCGGATCCGTACAGCGAGACCTCTCGTCGCTCCCGCCCCGACGCAACTTCCCCGGTGGCGGGTCGGGAGCGACGAGGAATCCCGCCGGACGGCACCGCGGACAGCACGCCCGTGGCAACACATCAGCAGCACGCAGCACCAGGGAGAGGCGGTGGCATGGACGAGGCCCAGCACCCGGTCCCCGCCGAGGACCGTCACGCCCCCGTGATGCTGCAGCAGTGCATCGACCTGCTCGCTCCTGCCCTCCAGGACCCTGATTCCCTCTACGTCGACGCGACCCTCGGCATGGCCGGCCACGCGGTCGCCGTGCTGGACGCCTGCCCGAACGCCCGTCTGCTCGGCATCGACCGCGACACGGCGGCCCTCGATCTCGCCAGGACCCGCCTCGAGGCTGCGGGTCACGCCGACCGCATCGACCTGGTCCACGCGACCTACGACCAGATCCCCGAGGTCCTCGCCGAGCGCGGCCGGAGCGCCTCCGCGGTGATGATGGACCTCGGACTCTCGAGCTTCCAGATCGACACCGCCGAGCGCGGGTTCTCCTACGCCTCCGACGCTCCTCTGGACATGCGGATGGATCCTGCGTCCGGGGGCCCGACGGCCGCCGACCTGCTGGCCGAGCTCGATCAGAAAGAGCTGTCGCGGATCCTGCGCGTGTACGGGGACGAGCGCTTCGCGCCGCGGATCGCCCGGACCATCGTCACCGAGCGGGCCGAGCATCCGCTGCGCCGCAGCGCCGACCTCGTCGCGCTGCTGGACCGCGCGATCCCCGCGGCCTCCCGCGCCCACGGCGGCCATCCGGCCAAGCGCACGTTCCAAGCCCTGCGGATCGCCGTCAACGACGAGCTCACGATCCTCACCCGCGCGATCGACGGCGCGCTGGACGGCGTGGCCGTCGGCGGTCGCGTGGTCGTGGAGTCCTACCACTCGGGCGAGGACAAGATCGTGAAGGCGGCCCTCGGGCGGCGCACCCGTTCGTCGGCGCCCCCGGACCTGCCCTTCGAGCTCGAGGAGCACCGGCCCACCTTCCGGGCCCTCACGCGCGGCGCACTCCAGGCCGACGACGACGAACGCCAGAACAATCCCCGTTCCGCCTCGGTGCGCCTCCGGGCAGCCGAGCGACTGACCAGCGCACACTGAACCCGACCACGAATCGGAAAGCATCATGGCCATCAGCACAGCCCCCCGCGTCGCACCGCGTCGAGCCACCCGCACCAGCGCACGGCCTCGTCTGGCGGTGGTCGCCGCGCCCAGCCCGCGACGCAGCCCGATGCCCTTCGCGATCCTGTGCACGCTGATCGTCGTGGCCACCCTGGCCACGGTGCTGTTCCTGAACATCCAGATGTCCGACACCAGCTACCGGATAACCCGGCTCGAGTCGACCTCGCAGAAGCTCAGCGAGGACACCCAGGGCCTGCGTGAGCAGGAGGATCAGCTCAGCACGCCCCAGGAGCTGGGCAAGCGCGCCGAGGACCTCGGGATGGTCCCGGCCGGCAGCCCGACGTACATCGATCTGGGGAGTGACAAGGTCCTCGGCGAGGCGCAGCCGGTGCAGTCCTCCTCCGGGGCAGAATCGTCCTCGATCCCCGCGGCCTCGATCTACGAGGACGCGGAGACCTATCACGGAATGGGCAACGAGGGAGACTGATCATGGCCTCGACCTCCGGCGGACGGCCGGGACCCGGCGGTTCCCGCGGCGGCGGACGCCGCGGCGGTGACGCGCGGCGTGACGGCTCCGGCGAGGGCGGCCGCAGGGCGCGCTCGACCGGCAGCACGTCGGCCCGTCGCGGAGCCACGGCGTCGCGCTCGGCCGCCCGGGGCTCGGCCTCGCGGGGCACGGGGCCGCTGATCCCCGCCCCACGGGTGGGCGAGCCGATGGTGCGCCGGCGTCTGATGCTCGCGCTGATGGGCGGTGCCGCCGTCACCCTGGGCGGCCGCCTGGTGTGGGTGCAGGGCCTGGATGCGAGCGCGCGTGCCGCCGAGGCCGTCGACCAGCGCGAGGTGGACAGGACGATCGCCGCCCTGCGTGGCGAGATCGTGGACCGCAACGGCGCCGTGCTCGCCCGCAGCGTCGAGCGCTACGACCTGTGGGTGAACCAGATGCAGGTCAGCGACTTCGAGCCCGACGACGAGGAGCTCGGCACCGGGGTGAAGGCTGCCGCGAAGGTCCTCTCGCCCCTGCTGGACTGGGACATGGACGAGGCCGAGAAGCAGCTCACGGGTGACCGTGGGTTCGTGTACCTGCGCAAGAACGTCGAGCCCGACGTGCGTGAGGCCGTGATGAGCCAGAAGATCCCCGGCATCGGCTCCGACCGCGTCTCCCAGCGCGTGTACCCGGCCGGGAAGATCGGCGCCAACGTGATCGGCTTCGTCGGCGGAGACGGCAAGTCGCTGGGCGGCGCGGAGCTGATGTACGACGAGAACCTGCGGGGGACCGACGGCAAGACGAGCTACCAGCGCGGCGCGGGCGGTCAGGTCATCCCGACCGCCAAGCAGACCACCAAGGAGGCCGTCGACGGCGACGACCTGGTGCTCACGATCGACGAGAACCTGCAGTGGAAGGCGCAGGAGGTCCTCGCCGACACCGTCAAGAAGTTCAACGCCGATGCCGGCAGCGCCGTGATCTACAACGTCCGCACCGGTGAGCTGCTCGCCCTCGCGGACTACCCGACCTTCGACCCCAACGAGTTCGGCAAGACCCCGGCCGATCAGCTGGGCAACCAGTCGCTGTCCAACGTCTTCGAGCCCGGCTCGACGGGCAAGCTGCTGACGGTCGCGTGCGCCCTGGAGAAGGGCAAGGTGACACCGAAGTCGGAGTACACCATCCCGTACACGATGGATTTCGACGGCAACCGCATCAAGGACTCGCACCACCACGAGACCCAGCGCCTGACCCTCGCGGGAGTGCTCAAGGAGAGCTCGAACGTCGGCACCGTGCAGATCGCCAGGACGGTCACCAACGAGGAGCGCTACTCGACCCTCAAGGCCTTCGGCATCGGCGAGAAGACCGGGATCGGCCTGCCGGGGGAGTCCGGCGGCATCCTGCACCCCGTCTCCGACTGGCACGGGCGGATGGCGTACACCATCGCCTTCGGCCAGGGCTACAGCGTCACCCCGATCCAGATGACCGCCGCCATCGGCGCCTTCGGCAACGACGGTGTGCGCATGCAGCCCACGGTCGTCGCCGGCACCCGCGACGAGAACGGCGTGATCACCGCCGCCACCACCGCCAAGGGCGTGCGCGCCTGCTCGAGCGACACGGCACGCACGGTCCGCGCCCTGATGGACAACGACGTCGACGACGACGAGGAGTCCAACGCCGCGGTCCCCAACTATGCCGTGGGCGGCAAGACCGGTACCGCCGAGAGCGGCGCCGGGTACACCGCCTCCTTCATCGGGATGGCACCGATCGACGACCCCGAGATCGCCGTCGGCGTGTTCGTCTACGGCCTGAAGACCTTCCTCTCGGGCAACACCGTCTCGGCGCCCGCCTTCTCCGAGATCATGCAGTACACGCTGCAGTCCCAGGGGATCGCCCCCACCGGGAAGAAGGGACGCACGCTGGAGGACGAATGGTGACCCCGGCCGAGGGGACCGAGGGCGCGCCTGGCGCCGAGGAGGTCGTCCCTCCCCGTCCACGTCGGGCCGCGGGCCTGTCCGCCGGGGACCTCGCGCGTCTGCTCGACGCCGAGGTCGTCGGGCCTGTCACCGAGGAGGCGCTGCAGGGCGCGACCCTCGACTCCCGCAGCGTGCGCCCCGGGGACCTCTACTGCGCGCTGCCGGGCGCCCGCACCCACGGCGCCCGCTTCGCCGGACAGGCCGCGGAGGCCGGCGCCCTCGCCGCGCTCACCGATCCCGTCGGCGCCCAGGAATGCGTGCGCGCCGGCCTGACGGCGCTGGTCCTGGACGATCCGCGGACCGCGACCGCCGCGGCCGCCGCCGAGGTCTACGGCCGGCCCGCCCAGCAGCTCACGACGATCGGCGTCACCGGCACCAACGGCAAGACCTCGGTGACCACGATGCTCCAGCGCGCCCTGCTCGAGCTCGCCGTGCCCGTCGGGATGATCGGCACCAGCGGCACCGAGTACCACGACGGCGACGGGCGGGACGTCCGCATCGGCACCGTGCGCACCACCCCCGAGGCCCCGGACGTGCAGGGGATCCTCGCGCGGATGCTCGAGGACGACGTCGCGGTGTGCGCGATGGAGGTCTCCAGCCACGCGATGGTCCTGCACCGTGCCGACGAGATCCTGTTCGACGTCGCGTGCTTCACCAACCTCTCGCAGGACCACCTGGACTTCCATCCCACGATGGAGGACTACTTCCGCGCCAAGGCCTCCCTGTTCGCGCCCGAGCACGCGCGCCGCGGCGTGGTCTGCGTCGACGACGAGTGGGGAGCGCGCCTGGCGGGAGAGGCGCGGATCCCCGTGACGACTTTCACGACCGACCCGCGTCGCGAGGCGGACGTCGTCGTGGAGCAGGTCGAAGCCTCCGGATTCGGCAGCGACTTCACGGTGCGCATGCCCGGTGGGGAGCGCCATCGTCTGAGCTCGCAGATCCCCGGGATGCCCTACGTCGCCAACACGGTCGCGGTGATGCTGCTGCTCGCCGCGATCGGGCACGACGGTGAGCACGTGCGCGAGACCGTCTCCCGAGCAGGCGTGGTGCCCGGCCGCATGGAGCTGGTCGCCGAGCACCCGGTGCGCGGCGTCGTGGACTTCTCCCACACCGAGGATGCGCTCGCGAAGACCCTCGCCACGCTGCGCGCCGTGCCCGGCACCCGGCGCCTGATCGCCGTGATCGGCGCGGGCGGGGACCGGGACCGGGGCAAGCGCCCTCACATGGGCGCCGTCGCCGCGGACCTCGCGGATGTCGTGATCATCACCGATGACAACCCGCGCAGCGAGGATCCTGCCTCGATCCGTGAGCAGGTGCGTGCGGGGATCGATGGGTCGACCACGGCTGATGTCCACGTCGTCGCAGGTCGGGAGAACGCGATCGATCTCGCCTGCGAGCTCGCGGACGTGGGCGACACCATCCTGCTCGCCGGCAAGGGCGCGGAGAAGGGGCAGACGATCGGCGATACAGTCCTTCCGTTCGACGACCGCGTGCAGCTGCGCAGACGCCTCGCCGGGTCCGACGCGGCCCCTGCAGCTCGCGGGGCCGACAGCCCCACGCCTCGAGATGATGAAGGACTCTGAATGCTCGCCATCACAGCCCAGGAGATCGCTGAGCTCACCGACGGTGAGCTGATCGGGGGTGCCCTCGGGTCCGAGCGCGTGAGCGGGAGGGCCCGCATCGACTCCCGCGACATCGAGACGGGCGACCTCTTCGCCGCCTTCCACGGGGAGAACACCGACGGGCACCGCTTCGTCACCACCGCACGCGATGCCGGCGCCGCGCTCGCCCTGGTCACCGACGAGGTCGACGTCCCCGCCGTGCGCGTCGCCGATGTCGAGAAGGCCCTCTCCGACCTCGCCCGGGCACAGCTCGAGCGGGCACGCAGCGAGCGCGAGGACCTCCTCGTGGTCGCCCTGACCGGGAGCGCCGGCAAGACCGGCACCAAGGACCTGCTGGGGTCGCTGCTCGGTGAGCTCGGTCCGACGATCGCCCCGGCCGGCAGCTTCAACAACGAGCTCGGCCTGCCCCTGACCGTGCTCTCGCTGACCACGGAGACCCGTTTCCTGGTCCTCGAGATGGGCGCCCGGGGGATCGGCCACATCGCCCATCTGACGAGCATCGCCAGGCCCGACATCTCCCTCGTGCTCAACGTGGGTACCGCCCACCTGGGCGAGTTCGGCTCGGTGGACGCGATCGCCCGCGCGAAGGGCGAGATCATCGAGGCGCTCCTGCCCACCGGACGCGCGGTGCTCAACGCCGACGACGCCCGCGTGGCGGGAATGGCCTCCCGCACCGAGGCCCCCGTGACGACCTGGGGTCAGGCCGCCGGGGACGTCCGCATCCAGGACCTCCGCCTGGACGACGACGCCCACGCCCGCCTCACCCTCTCCGTCCCCGAGGGACTCACCCGCCTCGACGGCAGCACCGTCCCTGCCGAGACCCGCGAGATCACCCTCGCGCTGCTGGGCGAGCACCAGGCGCTGAACGCCGTGGCCGCGACGACCGCCGCCCTGCTGGCCGGGATGGACCTGGCCGACGTGGCCCGCGTGCTGCCCACCCTGAAGCCCCTCTCCGGCCAGCGCATGGAGGCCGTCCACGCCGCGGGCGACGTCCTGATCCTCAACGACGCCTACAACGCCAATCCCGATTCGATGCGCCAGGCGCTCAAGACGCTCGCCCATCTGGGTCGCACCCGTCGCACCATCGCCGTCCTCGGCGAGATGCTCGAGCTGGGCGAGGACTCGCTGCGGCTGCACGACGAGGTCGGGCGCCTCGCGGTGCGCCTGAACATCTCGCACCTGATCGCCGTGGGCCCGGGAGCGATGCCCATCCATCGCGGTGCCTGCCTGGAGGGGAGCTTCGGGGAGGAGTCCGAGGACGTCCCCGACCTCGACGTCGCGCTCGCGCGTCTGACCGAGTACATCGAGCCCGGCGACGTGGTGCTCCTGAAGTCCTCCCGCGACTCCGGGCTGCGCACCCTCGCCGAGCCTCTCCGCGACGCCCTGGCGGGTCGCGGGGACCTCGGTGATCGAGGGGACGCCGCAGGCATGACAGACTTCTCGCGCGGCCCCGATGCGGGCGAGGACCCGACAACGGCCACGAGCACGGGCGGCGACGTCCGAGGGGGGACGGCATGATCGCGATCATCATCGCGGGCGGCATCGCGCTGCTCCTGGCGGGAGCCGGCACGCCGCTGTACATCCGGATGCTGGTCAAGCGCCGTTACGGGCAGTTCATCCGTGACGACGGACCCACCTCGCACTCCACCAAGCGCGGGACGCCCACCATGGGCGGAGTCGCGATCATCCTCGCGGTGCTCGTGGGGTACGCGGTCGCGCACCTGCTGACACAGCAGCCCCCGACCGCCTCCGGCCTGCTGGTGCTGTTCCTGATGACGGGCCTGGGCATCGTCGGCTTCCTCGACGACTTCATCAAGATCTCGCGCCAGCGCAGCCTGGGGCTGCGTGCGTACCAGAAGCTCATCGGCCAGTTCGCGATCGCGACCACCTTCGCCGTGCTCGCGCTGGTATTCAAGAGCCCTCAGGGGAACACCCCTGCCAGCACCCGGCTCTCCTTCGTGCGCGACCTGCCGTGGCTGGACCTCGCCTTCGCGGGAACCGCCGTCGGCTTCGTGCTCTTCGCGATCTGGGCGAACTTCCTGGTCGCCGCGTGGTCCAACGGCGTGAACCTGACCGACGGACTCGACGGTCTCGCCACCGGCGCCACCATCATCTTCGCCGGCGTCTACCTGGTGATCTCCTTCTGGCAGTGGCGCCAGACCTGCTCCGCGGGGCATCTGATGCTCGACTCAGCGCACTGCTACAGCGCCCGCGACCCGCTGGACACCGCGATCATCGCGGCCGCGATCGGCGGCGCCTGCATCGGCTTCCTGTGGTGGAACACCTCGCCCGCGAAGATCTTCATGGGCGACACCGGCTCGCTGGCCCTCGGCGGCGCGCTCGCGGGGCTCACCATCGTCTCGCGCACGGAGCTGCTGGGCGCGATCATCGGCGGGCTGTTCGTGATCATCTCGCTCTCGGTGATCATCCAGGTCACGAGCTTCAAACTGACGCGAAAGCGCGTCTTCCGCATGGCGCCGCTGCAGCACCACTTCGAGCTCAAGGGCTGGAACGAGGTCACCATCGTGGTCCGCTTCTGGATCATCGCCGGTGTCCTCGGCGCCGCGGGTCTGGGGCTGTTCTACCTCGACGCACTGCCGGGGCTCGCCCCGTGACCTCGGCACCGCAGAGCACGAACGACGCCGCGGCCCCCGTGCAGGACCGCCCCTGGCCCGGACTGGACGTCGCGGGCGTGCGCATCCTCGTCACCGGCTTCGGGGTCTCCGGCTACGCCGTGGCGGACCAGACCATGCAGCGCGGGGCGAGCGTGGTGGTGGTCGACGCCGCCGACACCCCCCGCAACCGCGAGCAGGCGCGCATCCTCGAGGTCTTCGACGTCGAGGTCCGGCTCGGCGCCGAGCACACCCGCGCCCTGCCGACCGACGTCGACGTCGACCTGGTCGTCACCTCGCCGGGCTGGCGCGCGGATCAGCCGCTGCTGGCCGAGGCCGCGGTCGCGGGGATCCCGATCTGGAGCGAGGTGGAGCTGGCCCGGCGCATGCAGGCTCCGGACGGGCCCGCCCGGCTCGGAGTCACCGGCACCAACGGCAAGACCACCGTGGTCACGATGCTCGAGACCATCCTGCGCGAGGCCGGACTGCGAGCAGTCGCCTGCGGCAACGTCGGTCTGCCCGTGATCGAGGCGGCGCTGGACCCCGAGGGCTTCGACGTCCTCGCCGTCGAGCTCTCCAGCTTCCAGCTGCACTGGACGCAGCACGTGGACTGCGAGTCCGCCGTCGTGCTCAACATCAGCGAGGACCACCTCGACTGGCACGGCGGTCTCGAGGCCTACGCCCAGGCCAAGGGGAAGATCTACGACGGGGCGCGCGTCGGCTGCGTGTACAACACGGCCGACGACCTCACCCGCCGGCTCGTGGAGGACGCGGACGTGACCGAGGGCGCCCGCGCCATCGGCATCACTCTGGGGTCCCCGGGGCCGTCCGAGCTCGGCATCGTCGACGGTCTGCTCGTGGACCGCGCCTTCGTCGAGGACCGGCACCGTCAAGCCGCCGAGCTCGCCTCGCTCGAGGACCTGGCACACCTGGGCCCCCACGGGGCCCCACCACACGTGGTGTTCAACGCGCTCGCCGCCGCGGCTCTGGCCCGCGGCCACGGCGTCGACCAGGCGGCTGTCCGGGACGGCCTGCGCGCCTTCCACGCGGGCAGCCACCGCAGCGAACTGGTGGCCGACTCCGGCGGCATCGCCTTCGTCGACGACTCCAAGGCCACCAACCCCGACGCCGCCCTGGCCGCGCTGCGCGGGGTGGAGAGCGTGGTCTGGATCGCCGGGGGAGACACCAAGGGGGCCGACGTCGACGCCCTCGTCGCCGAGGCCGCATCCCGCCTGCGAGGCGTGGTCCTGATCGGGGTCGACGACACCGCCTTCCGCGATGCGCTCGCCCGACACGCCCCCGCAATACCGATCGAGCGCATCGACGCGGGTGACACTGAGGACGCCGAAGGACGTGCCCGGATGATGCGGGCGGCCGTCGCCGCGGCGGCCGGCCTGGCGCAGGAGGGGGACGTGGTGCTGCTCGCACCCGCCGCCGCCTCCATCGATCAGTTCACCGACTACGCCGAACGAGGAGACCTGTTCGCCGCCGCAGCCCGAGCCCGGGAGGACTCGACGAAGGAGACCGCATGACCACGCAGCAGACCCCCCGCAGGGCACCTGCTGTCGTGCGGCCCGACGAGGAGCGACCGTTGGGCGACGTCGGCGGACGCGTCCGCAACGGTCTCGGCGACTGGGGGCGCTCCCCGGTGCTGGACTTCTACGGGCTGATCTGCGTGGGAGCGCTGCTCATCGGCACCGGCCTGGTGATGGTGCTCTCGAGCAGCTCCGTGGTCAGCATCGCCAAGGGCGAGTCGCCGTTCGCGGGCCTGGTGAACCAGGGACGCTTCGCCCTCATCGGCTTCGTGGGCCTGATGATCGCAGCCTGCCTCCCACCCTCCCTCTACCGACGCTTCGCCTGGGGCCTGCTGGTCCTCGGGATCCTCCTGCAGTGCCTGGTGCACGTGCCGGGACTCAGCCACGCCGCCGGCGGCAACACGAACTGGATCCGGATCGGGAGTCTGAGCCTGCAGCCCTCCGAGCTGCTCAAGCTGGCTCTCGCCGTCTGGCTCGGCGCCATCCTCGCCAAGAAGCGTCCGCTGCTGCACCGGACCGTCCAGCTGATCGTCCCCGTCGTGCCCGTGATCGTGATGGCCCTGGGCCTCGTGCTCCTGGGCAAGGACCTCGGCACCGTGATGATCATGGCGATGCTCGTCGCCGGGGCCCTGTGGGTCGGGGGCGTGCCGCGGCGCTGGTTCGTCGCCGGAGGCTCGGTCGGCGTGGCGCTGGTCATCGTCTTCGCCGTCACCAGCGCCAACCGCATGGCGCGCATCGGCAACTGGATCCACGGCACCTGCCAGGGCGACTCCTGCCTGCAGTCCGATCAGGCTCTGATGGGGCTCGCCGAAGGCGGTTGGTGGGGCGTCACGTTGGGCGAGTCCCGACAGAAGTGGGGCCGCCTGCCCGCCGCCCAGGACGACTACATCTTCGCGATCATCGGCGAGGAGCTCGGGCTCGTGGGCACCCTCGGCGTGCTGATGCTCTTCAGCCTCCTCGGCGTGATCCTGTTCCGCATGATCACGCGGGCGCAGGACCCCTTCATCCAGATCACCATCGGCGGGGTGGGGGCCTGGCTGCTGGGGCAGGCCTTCGTGAACATGATGGTCGTCACCGGCATGCTGCCCGTGCTCGGTGTGCCGCTGCCCTTCATCTCCTCGGGCGGATCGGCCCTGGTCGCCTCGATGCTGGCCCTGGGGATGCTGATCTCCTTCGCGCGTCACGAGCCCGGGGCCCAGGAGGCGCTCAGCTCGCGGGTCGGCGTCATGCGGCGGACCCTCGCCGTGATCCCGGCATCCCGCGGTGAGCGGTCCGGTGGCCGCAAGCGGCGGCGCCGCAGCGCCAAGAAGGCCCGCGGTTCCGCGGGCTCGCAGGAAGCCGGATCCGCCCCTGCGCGCTCGCGCTCCACGAAGAATCGGGCGAGCCGCGGCCGCCCGTCAGGGTCGGGATCGTCATCGTCCGGCTCGACGGCCCAGCGCACCGCGAAGACGCGCAGGTCCGGGCCGGGGGCCGCGGGGTCCCGGGCCTCCGGGTCGCGCGCCGCATCAGGGGCTGCCGCCCGCACATCCGACAGAGGGGGACGGACCCGACGATGACCGCACCGACGACGAGCGCACCGACGATCCTGCTCGCGGGCGGAGGCACCGCCGGTCACGTCTCACCGCTGCTGGCGACCGCCGCGGCACTGCGCACCCTCGCCCCCGAGGCCGACGTCCTCGCCCTGGGCACCGCGGACGGTCTCGAGGCGGACCTCGTCCCGGCTGCCGGCATCGAGCTGGTCACGATCGAGAAGGTCCCCTTCCCGCGGCGCCCGAACGGCGCCGCTCTGCGTTTCCCGGGACGGTTCGCCGGCACCCTGCGCGAGGTGCGGTCCCTGCTGCGGGACCGGGAGGTCGATGCCGTCTGCGGCTTCGGCGGCTACGTCTGCCCTCCCGCCTACCTCGCCTCTGCCTCGGCGAAGGTCCCCCGCCTGCTGCACGAGGCGAACCGTCGTCCCGGTCTGGCCAACAAGCTGGGCGCGCGAGGCGCGGCCGGTGTCCTCACCGCCTTCGAGCACACCCCGCTGCCCCACGCCCACCGCATCGGGATGCCGATGCGCGAGGGCATCGCCGGCCTGGACCGCGCCGCCCGCCGCACCGAGGCCGTCCGGGCAGCGGGCCTGGACCCGAGCAAGCCCGTGCTGCTGGTCACGGGCGGCTCGCTGGGAGCCCAGCACCTCAACGAGGTCGTCGTCGCGAGCGCCCCGACGGTGCTCGAGGCCGGGGGCCAGATCCTGCACGTGACCGGCCGCGGCAAGACCGAGGTGGGTGCCGCGCTGGCGGGGCACGAGGGCTACCGCCTGCTCGAGTACGTGGGCGCCATGGAGGACGCCTACGCCGCCGCCGACCTCGCCCTCACCCGGTCCGGGGCCGGGACCGTCAGCGAGCTCACGGCCGTCGGACTGCCCTCCGTGTTCGTGCCGCTCCCGGTGGGCAACGGCGAGCAGGCGCTGAACGGCGAGGAGGTTGTCGACGCCGGGGGCGCTCTGATGATCGCCGACGCCGACCTCGACCGGTCGGTCATGACCGACACCGTGCTCCCGCTGCTGCTGGACGCGGATCGGCTGCGCACGATGTCCGAGGCCTCCCGTGCTTTCGGCATCACCGACGCCGCCGAGCGTCTGGCCCGTCTGGTGCTGGCCGCCGCCTCCCATCGGTGACCCCGGCCCGCTCGGGGTGCGCTGGACCACGGGTGGACGGGACGCACGGAGTGCCTCCGGGAGGCTGTGAGCGGCGCCGGTTACGGTGAGGCCATGAGCACGACCGCGAGCCCCGCAGAGCCGGACGATCTGCCCCAGGAGGTGCGCACGATTCTCCGCCCCGGTGCCGTGGTCACCCAGGCCGCCTGGCCCGACGGACCCGTGCGCTCGATCCACGTGATCCGCATCGGCGGCGCAGGGATGTCGGCCGTCGCCCGGCTCGCGCTCGAGGCGGGACTGCAGGTGAGCGGCTCCGATTCCCAGGACGGCCAGTTCATCGGACCGCTGCGCGAGGCCGGAGCGCAGATCGGCATCGGCTTCGACGAGACGCTGCTCCCCCCCGATGTCGACGTCGTCGTGGTCTCCACCGCGGTGCGCGCGGACAACGTGGAGGTGCTCGCCGCCCACCGCCGGGGCATCCCCGTGGTCCACCGTGCCGCCGCCCTCGCAGGTCTGCTCCAGGACCGGACGGTTCTCGCGATCGCGGGGACCCACGGCAAGACCTCCACCACCGCGATGGCCGCCCTGGCCCTGCGCGGAGCGGGGGAGGACCCGGCCTGGGCGCTCGGCGCCGCCGTGCCGGACCTGGGGCGCAACGCCGGGCTCTCCGCCGCGGCAGGGAACCCGGTCGGCACGCCGTCGAGCAGCCGAGCCGCCGCCGTGGAGGCCGACGAGTCCGACGGCTCCTTCCTCGCCTTCGCGCCGACGGCCCTGGTGGTCACCAACCTCGAGGCCGATCATCTCGACTTCCACGGCGACGAGCCCACGCTGGTCGCCGCCTTCGATGCGCTCACCCGGCGACTCGGGCCGGACGGCACCCTGGTGGTCTGCGCCGACGATCCCGGAGCCGCGGCGCTCGGGGAGCGGGCCGGCGGGGGAGCCGCCCGGGTGCAGACCTACGGCCGCTCCGCCGGTGCCGACTGGCGCCTGCTCGAGGAGGACACCGCTCCCGAGGGCACCCACGCCCGACTGGCCTCGCCCGTGGGCGAGATCGAGCTGGACCTCCACGTCACCGGCCACCACAACGTCCTGAACGCGATGGGTGCCCTGGCCGGAGCGGCCGCCCTGCTCGGTCTCGCCGCTCCGGAACAGGACCACGACGCGGCCGGCGAGGAGCACGACGTCGAGGCCGCGGGAACGGTGCGCGAGCTGGCAGCGGGCATCGGCCCGTTCACCGGTGCGTCGCGCCGCTTCGACCTGCGGGGCGTCGCGGGAGGGGTGCCGGTCTTCGACGACTACGCGCACCATCCCCGCGAGGTCGAGGCCACCATCGATGCGGCCCGCGGCATCGTCGGCCCCGAGGGGCGCGTCCTCGTGGTCTTCCAGCCCCACCTGTTCTCCCGCACACGGAACTTCGCACCCGAGTTCGCGCACGCGCTGGGACGGGCCGACGAGAGCTGGGTGATGCCGATCTACGCCGCTCGTGAGGACCCCGACCCCACCGTCACGGCGAGCACCGTCACCGAGCGCGCCGAGGCCGGCGCCCTCTTGCATCCCCTCGAGGATCGCAGCGAGGTCGGCCCGGCCCTCGCCTCCGTCGCCCGCGACGGGGACGTGGTGCTGATGCTGGGCGCCGGGGACATCAACGAGGTGACCCCCGATGTCCTCGTCGCCCTGGAGGAGGACCGGTGATGGCACGCCGCCCGGCACCGCCGCGCACCCCGTCGGCCTCTCGTCCGGGCTCCTCCCGGCCCGCCGACCCCCGCTCCCGCGGCACCGAGCAGGCCCGGAGCGCGGACGCGAAGCAGCCGGCGGCCTCCGCCGACACCCGCACGAGCGCCGCGGATCCGCGCAAGGACTCGCCCGGCCGCAGCGACCGTGCGCGCTCGGGATCCCGGCCCCCGACGGAGATCCCGGCCTCCCGCGGCGGCGAGGACCAGGACCGCGACCAGGACCCCCGCCCGGCCCGCAGGACGACTCATCGACCCGCGGGGGAGACGCGTCGTCGGACGACGACGG
This sequence comes from Brachybacterium endophyticum, assembly GCF_003130585.1. GTDB lineage: Bacteria > Actinomycetota > Actinomycetes > Actinomycetales > Dermabacteraceae > Brachybacterium > Brachybacterium endophyticum. Next base: position 741,855 of record NZ_QFKX01000002.1, read on the forward strand.
AGCAGAGCTCGCAGACGGCATCGGACGAGGGGTCCGAGCAGGGCGCACCCGGTGCGCGGGGCCGCGTCGTCCAGGCGGCGGACCGCTTCGGGGACCTGCTGCGCACCCGACCCTGGCGGCGCCGACGCCGGGCGATCGTCCTCAGCGGCATCGTCACCGTGCTGGTGGTGATCGCGCTGCTCGTCGTCGCGATCACGATCCCGCCGCTGCGCGTGCACGGAGTGAGCGTCGAGGGCACCTCCTACGTGCGCGCCAAGACCGTGAACGAAGCCGCGTCCGATCAGCTCGACCACAGCATGCTGCTGGTGCGCTCGGGAAGCGTGGAGCAGGAGGTCGAGAAGGTGCCCGGGGTCAAGGAGGCGAAGGTCTCCAAGCGCTGGCCCTCGACCCTCGGCGTGGAGATCACCGAGCGCGCGCCGATCGCCTCGGTCGCGTCGAAGGACGGATCCACGAAAATCCTCGACGCCGACGGCGTCGTCCTCCCGAAGGCCGCGGGCAAGGGCGAGGACCTCATCCCGATGAAGGTCGCGGGCAAGGGCGACCCCGCCTCCGTCTCCCGCGCGATGCTCGGGGTGCTCGGCTCCCTGCCCGAGGACATGCGCTCGTCGGTCACGGGGATCAAGGCCTCCTCGCCCGACGACGTCACCCTGAGCGTGGACGTGAAGGGGACGAAGAAGACCATCGTGTGGGGCAATGCCGACGACAGCGCTCTGAAGGCGAAGGTCGCGAGGACCCTGCTCGACCAGCCCGGCAGCGAGATCGACGTCACCAGTCCGGTCGCGCCCGTCACCCGCTGATCGCGGCCGGTCGACAACCCCTCACGACGCCCGCGACACGCCGCGACACGCGCGGGCCGGTCGTTGCGCGCATGGGGCCTCGTCCATAGCGTCGAGATAAGGGATGAGAGCGGTGAAGTCCCAACCTCAAGTCGAGGTCGAGGGTCAGGGTTCGCGGACTCAACCCCTCTCTCATCAGCACGAGTACGACAAGAGCAAGGACTCGAACGTGGCCGGATCCCAGAATTATCTCGCTGTCATCAAGGTCGTCGGTATCGGCGGCGGTGGTGTCAACGCCGTCAACCGCATGATCGAGTCCGGCCTCAAGGGCGTCGAGTTCATCGCGATCAACACCGATGCCCAGGCGCTGCTCATGTCGGACGCCGACGTGAAGCTCGACGTGGGCAAGGAGATCACCCGCGGTCTCGGCGCGGGCGCCGACCCCGAGGTCGGCCGCAAGGCCGCCGAGGACCACGGCGAGGAGATCGAGGAGGTCCTGCGCGGGGCCGACATGGTCTTCGTGACCGCCGGTGAGGGCGGCGGCACGGGCACCGGCGGCGCGCCGGTCGTCGCCAAGATCGCCCGCAGCCTCGGCGCGCTGACCATCGGCGTGGTCACCCGCCCCTTCACCTTCGAGGGCCGTCGCCGCTCGAGCCAGGCGGAGTCCGGCATCGAGGCGCTGCAGTCCGAGGTGGACACGCTGATCGTGATCCCCAACGACCGTCTGCTCTCGATCGCCGACAAGCAGGTCTCCATGCTCGACGCGTTCAAGAGCGCCGACCAGGTGCTGCTCTCGGGCGTCCAGGGCATCACCGACCTGATCACCACACCGGGTCTGATCAACCTCGACTTCGCGGACGTGAAGTCCGTGATGCAGGGGGCGGGAAGCGCCCTGATGGGCATCGGCTCGTCCCGTGGGGACGATCGCGCCCTGCAGGCTGCCGAGCTCGCCGTCTCCAGCCCGCTGCTCGAGGCCTCCATCGACGGTGCCTACGGCGTGCTGCTGTCCATCCAGGGCGGCAGCGACCTCGGCCTGTACGAGGTCTCCGAGGCGGCGCGCCTGGTGCAGGAGGCCGCGCACCCCGACGCGAACATCATCTTCGGCTCCGTGATCGACGACGCCCTGGGCGACGAGGTGCGCGTGACCGTGATCGCGGCCGGCTTCGAGGGCGGCGGACCCACCCCGCGCAGCGAGTCCTCGCCGCTCGCGCGGCCCGAGCGGGCCACTCGCCAGGAGGGTGCGAACCGCGCCCTGGGTGCGGGCCGCGGGGCGAGTGCCTCGAGCGCCCCCTCGCGTCCGGAGCCGCGTCCGGCACGGTCGGCGGACTCCGCCTCGGCGGCGCCGGCGACCAGCGGAGGCTGGGGCGTGCCCCAGCAGAGCTTCGCCCCCTCCCAGCAGGAGGCCCAGGGCGGCTTCCACGGCGAGAGCACGGATCCGGCCGACTCTGAGCAGGAGGCTCCGCAGCAGGCGCAGCCGTTCTCCCAGCAGGGTCAGGATCCCCAGGGCCAGGCCTTCGGGGACGCACGCGGCGCCCAGCCCGTGCAGCCGGCACCGGTGCAGCGTCAGCCCTCCCCGGTGCAGCCGCCCCGCGTGGAGGAGCCCCCGGCCGATGACGACGACCTGGATCTTCCCTCCTTCCTGAAGTGACGATCCGGCCGTGACATCTCCACGGCCGTCGGCCGTTCACGGTGCCCGGGTCCCGCAGCTGCGCGGGGCCCGGGCACTGTTCAGCGCGCGCGAGGGCGGCGTCTCCGTGCCGCCCTTCGCGTCCCTGAACCTCGCCCACCACGTCGGCGACGACCCGTCGGCGGTCGAGCGGAACCGTGAGGTCCTCGCCGGGGCGATGGGAGCGCCGCTCGTCTTCGTCGACCAGGTGCATTCCGATCGTGTGCACGTGCCCGACCCGGGCGCTCCCGGGCCGGTCACGGCCGACGCGCTGGTCACCGATCGGGAGGACGTGGCCCTCGCGATCATGGTCGCGGACTGCCTGCCGGTGCTGCTGAGCGATCCGGCGGCGGGCGTCGTCGGGGCCGCGCACGCCGGGCGTGCGGGGCTCCTGGGCGGCGTCCTCGAGAACACCCTCGCCCGAATGGTCGACCTCGGTGGCCGTCCCGAGCGTCTCGAGGTCACGATCGGTCCCGGCATCTGCGGTGCCTGCTACGAGGTCCCGGAGCAGATGCGCGAGGAGGCCCGTGCCGTGAACGAAGCGACCTGGACCACGACGCGGGCGGGGACGCCGGGCCTGGACCTGCGAGCCGGTGCGGTCGAGGTCCTGGTCGGGCAGGGCGTCCCGCGGGCGAGCATCGACGACGACCACCCGTGCACCCTCGAGGACCCGGCCTTCTTCTCCTATCGCGGGCAGGAACGCACGGGACGCTTCGCCGGCGTGATCCGACGGGCGACCGCCGAGCGCGACTGAAGGGCGAGGCGTCCCGAGGACGGACGCGCTGAACAGGCGACACGCCACGACACGCCGCACACGTCCGTTGCCGCGCCGGGGTGCTCGGGTAGGTTCTTCACCAGGGCTCCCGCGCACTCCCCGTGCTTCCCCGGAGCCCTTGACCACCAGCAGCGGACACGAATGCACCGGGAGAGCACCATGGGAGCCTGGCATAACGCGATGGTCGCGCTCGGCCTCGCCAACGAGATCGATGACGACTACTACGAGGACGAGGCGGTTCGCCGCGACGAGTCCGCGCCGGTGCGCCGCACCGATCGCGCCGTCGAGCCCACCCACGAGCGGGAGGCGCAGGTGACCCCGATCCGCCAGCGCCAGAGCAACGTGGTGGCCGTGAGCCATCCGTCGGAGGATTCGATGCAGCGCATCACCACCATCCACCCGCGCTCGTACAACGACGCCAAGGCCATCGGCGAGTCCTTCCGTGACGGCGTCCCGGTGATCGTGAACCTCAGCGACATGCAGGACGGCGACGCCAAGCGCATGGTCGACTTCTGCGCCGGCCTCGTCTTCGGACTCCGCGGCAGCATCGAGCGCATCACGGGGAAGGTCTTCCTGCTCTCCCCGGAGTTCGTCGAGGTGGACGGCGACTCCACCACGGACGAGGGCAGTTTCTACAACCAGAGCTGAGTGCCCGGTGGCGCTGATCGCATCGATCCTGTACCTCGCGCTGCTGCTGTACACGCTGGTCCTGCTGGCACGCCTCGTGCTGGACTGGATCCGTGCCTACGCGCGGGACTTCCGTCCGCGCGGGCTGGTACTGCTGCTGTTCGAGCTCGTCTTCACGCTCACGGACCCGCCGGTGCATTTCCTGCGTCGGCTGATCCCGCCGTTGCGGCTGGGTGCCGTGTCCCTGGATCTCAGCCTGCTGGTCCTGCTGCTGGTGTGCTCGCTGCTGCTGAGGATCCTGGGTCGCATGGCCCTGTGAGGTCCGTGCTTGTGAGCCCTGTCCACATGTGACCGGTCTGCTCCCCGACCTGGCCGTCCCTGCCCGTGGAATCCGCTAGGCTGTCCTGCAGCTGCGTAGCGCGGCGCGCCACCACTAGACGTACGAGAAGGTGACCCATGGCTCTCATGCCCGAGGACCTGGAGAACAAGCGGTTCACCCCGGTTCGGTTCTCCGAAGGCTATGACATGGACGAGGTCGACAACTACCTCGACCTCGAGGTGCTTCCGCGCCTGCAGGAGCTGATCGACGAGAACTCGCGGCTGACCAAGGAGCTCGAGGAGGCGCACAACCGCGTCGCCGAGCTCGAGAACGCCGCCCAGGAGTCCGAGGCCACCGCCGGTGCCGCGGGCGCAGGCGCGGGTGCCGCCGGATCAAGCGTCGCGGCCGAGACCGACACGGCCGACGCGGACGAGACCGTCGTCGCCGGTTCCGAGCAGGCCGCCGCCGAGCCCGAGAGCGGGACCACCGCGGCCGTCGCCGACACCTCGGCCGACGCCACCGCCGTCGAGGGCGAGAGCACCGAGGGCTCCGCACCGACCGGCTCCGCGCCGACCAGCGAGGCCGCCGTCCCGGTGCAGGACGGGGACCAGTCCGCCGCCGGCATCATCGCGCTGGCCAACCGCCTGCACGACGAGTACGTGCGCAACGGCGAGGACGAGCGCGACCGCCTCATCTCCGAGGCCAACGCGGAGCACAAGCGCATCGTCACCGAGGCGGAGGAGAAGTCCCGCACCACGCTCGCGGACCTCGAGACCCAGAAGGGCGACCTCGAGAAGTCCATCGAGAAGCTGCGGACCTTCGAGCGCGACTACCGCAGCCGCCTGCGCAACTACCTCGAGAACCAGCTGCAGGAGCTCGAGACCAGCGAGACCCAGGACAAGCAAGCCAACTTCGGCCTGTGAGCCAGAAGGCCTCTGCATCGGCGACCGCCGGACCGCATCGGTCCGGCGGTCGCCGCCGTTCGAGCCGGGCACGCCTCCCCGCAGCCGGCGCCCTGTCGGTCCTCGGGGTCGTCGCCGTCGTGATCCTGGTCGTCGACCTGCTGACGAAGCAGTGGGCCGAATCCACCCTCGAGGTGGGGCTGCAGCGGCCGCTGATCGGCGATCTGCTGCAGCTGAATCTGCTGTACAACTCCGGAGCGGCATGGGGGATGGGCGCGGGCATCACGCCCGTCGTCACCAGCGTGCAGATCGTGATCGCGATCGGCGTGATCGTCTTCGCGGTGCGCTCCGTGCGCTCGCCCTGGTACGCGATCGCCCTCGGGCTGGTGCTGGGCGGAGCGCTCGGCAACATCCACGACCGCCTGCTGCGGGCCCCGGGCCCCTTCACCGGCTGGGTCGTGGACTTCCTCGAACTGCCGCACTGGCCGATCTTCAACGTCGCCGACATGGGCGTCACCACCGGCGCGGTCCTCGTGGTGCTGCTCGGACTGCTCGGACGGCCCGCCGATCCCACGGCCGTCACCGAGCGCGAGGCGACCTCCGGGACGGACCACGACGAGACGGAGCCACCGCGATGAGCCAGCAGCGCACCCTGCCGGTCCCCGAGGGCCTCGCGGGGGAGAGGGTCGACGTCGGCATCGCCCGTCTGTTCGGGCTCTCCCGCACCCGGGCCGCGGATCTCGTCACCGCGGGCGAGGTCGAGGTGGACGGTTCCGCCCCCGCCCGCTCGACCCGCCTCGAGCCCGGCGCGATGCTCACCGTGCACATCCCCGACGAGGCGCCCGCCGTCCGCGTGCGCCCCAGCATCGTCGAGGGCATGGAGCTCGTGCACGTCGACGACGACATCGTCGTGATCGACAAGCCCGTCGGCGTCGCCGCCCACCCCAGCCCGGGCTGGAACGGCCCGACGGTCCTCGGCCACCTCGCGGGCGCCGGCGTCAGCATCCGCACCACCGGGGATCCCGAGCGCCAGGGCATCGTCTCGCGCCTGGACGTGGGCACCAGCGGCCTGATGGTCGTCGCCCGCACCGAGCGTGCCTACACCACCCTCAAGGACGCCTTCCGTGCCCGTCAGGTCGCCAAGAGCTACCACGCGCTGTGCCAGGGGCACCCGGTGCCGCCCCAGGGCACCATCGACGCGCCCATCGGCCGCGCCCCGACCCATCACTTCAAGTTCGCCGTGGTCGATTCCGGCAAGGCCTCGGTCACCCACTACGACGTGATCGAGGAGCTGCCCGGTGCGGCCCTGTGCGCGGTCAAGCTCGAGACCGGCCGCACCCATCAGATCCGCGTGCACTTCTCGGCCATGCACCACCCGCTGGTCGGGGACCCCATGTACGGCTCGGACCCGACCGTCGCGGCCCGCCTGGACCTCACTCGGCAGTGGCTGCACGCCATGGAGCTCTCCTTCGTCCATCCCGGCAGCGGCGAGCAGGTGACCTACACCTCGCACTATCCCGCGGACCTCCAGCACGCCCTGGACGCGCTGCGCGAGACCGCCTGAGCGGTGTGCCGCACTGCGCCCCCGCCCGGTCGGGGTCCTGCGGCGCGGCCCTGTAGCGTCGGAGCATGAGCGAGAACAGCGCCGACCCCGCAGCACTCGTCGCCCCGCACGAGCGAGCGCTCGCGAGGTCCGACTTCCCCGTCGGCCGCGTGGCGCGCGTGCTGGGCATCGACCCCGAGCAGGCGGAGGTCGTGCTGCGCGACGAGGACCGGACGCGCCGGGCCATCGACGAGGCGGCCGCAGCGTTCCTCGAGGCCGACGACGACCGCCGGGCGGGCCGTCCGCCGCGCTCCGCGCTCGCCCTGGACCCCGACTTCCCGACCGGCACCGGCATGGCCCTGCTGGGCGCGGCGAGCTTGTGGGAGCACCGCACGGTCGTCCCGCGGATCGCCCTGCGGATCGCCAAGGACCACTACGAGGCGGGGGAGGACGCCCTCGCGGCGAGCTTCGTGGGGCTCGTCCAGGAGTCCGTGGATCCCGGTGGGGACGAGGCCTCCGCCTGGGCCGCCCAGTCGCTCCTGGTGCAGATCCTGCAGCGAGCCGGGGATCCGGCCCGAGCCGACGAGATCGCCCGCGACCTCGCCGCCCACGCGATCCCGCTGGACCTCTGGCGCGACGACGACCCGACCCTGCCCGACGACTCGATGGCCTGGCACGGCGGCGCCTTCGTGGGCGGCATCCCGCCGCGCCGCGACGAGCGCCACCTCAGCTACGAGGACGTCCACGACTACCTCGACCAGCTCCTGACCGGCATGCGCCGGGACCAGGAGGCCGAGCAGGACGACGCCTGAGCGGAGCGAGGAGGGACGTCGGCGCACGCGCCCGTCGAGCGCCGCGCATCCGGCCGCCGAACGCCGCGCACCCCGCGCGCATTCCCGCTCCCCGCGACCCGCCGGGGTGACCTCCCCGACGCCGCGGGAGGGAGCCGACCGTCGGCCCCCACCAGTACGCTGGATCCCATGGCCGACGACTTCGTTCACCTCCACGTCCATACCGATTACTCGCTGCTGGACGGGGCTGCGAAGGTCGACAAACTCGTGGACGAGGCGGTCCGTCAGGACCAGAAGGCCATCGCGATCACCGACCACGGCTACGTGTTCGGCGCCTACGAGTTCTACCGCACCGCCACCGCGGCCGGCGTGAAGCCGATCATCGGCGTCGAGGCCTACGTGACCCCGGGGACCAGCCGTCACGATCGCACCCGCGTGCAGTGGGGCACCAAGGAGCAGCAGGAGGCCGGCGACGACGTCTCCGCGCGCGGTGCCTACACCCACCTCACCCTTCTCTCGCGCAACACCGAGGGTATGCACAACCTCTTCCGGCTCGCCTCGGAGGCCTCGCTCGACGGCCAGATGGGCAAGTGGCCGCGGATGGACCGCGAGATCCTCCAGAAGTACTCGAGCGGACTGATCGCCTCCACCGGCTGCCCGTCGGGCGAGATCCAGACGCGCATCCGCCTGGGGCAGTGGGACGAGGCGGTCAAGGCCGCGGGCGAGTTCCAGGACATGTTCGGCAAGGAGCACTACTTCGTCGAGCTCATGGACCACGGGCTCCAGCTCGAGCAGCGCGTGACCCAGGAGCTGATCGCGCTCTCGAAGCACATCGGCGCGCCGCTGCTGGCCACCAACGACCTCCACTACGTCACCGAGGAGGATGCGAAGATCCAGGACGCCCTGCTGTGCATCAACTCGGGCTCCACCTTCGACACCCCCGGGCGCTTCAAGTTCGGCGGCTCCGGCTACTACCTGAAGTCCGCGCGCGAGATGCGCGAGCTGTTCCGTGAGCTCCCCGAGGCGTGCGACAACACGCTGCGGGTCGCCGAGATGTGCGACGTCTCGTTCACCACCACCGCCGAGGGCGCGAACTACATGCCCGTCTTCCCCTGCCCGCCCGGGGAGGACGAGCACTCGTGGTTCATCAAGGAGGTCCAGCGGGGGCTGGAGTACCGCTTCCCCCAGGGCATCCCCGACGACGTGAAGAAGCAGGCCGACTACGAGACCGGGATCATCACCCAGATGGGCTTCCCGGGCTACTTCCTGGTGGTCTCCGACTTCATCAAGTGGGCCAAGGAGAACGGGATCCGCGTGGGGCCCGGCCGAGGCTCCGGCGCCGGCTCGATGGTCGCCTACGCCATGCGCATCACCGATCTGAACCCCCTCGAGCACGGTCTGCTCTTCGAGCGCTTCCTGAACCCCGACCGCGTCTCCATGCCCGACTTCGACGTCGACTTCGATGATCGCCGTCGTGGCGAGGTCATCGAGTACGTGACCCGCAAGTACGGCGACGACAAGGTCTCCCAGCTGGTCACCTTCGGCGTCATGAAGACCAAGAACTCGCTCAAGGACGCCTCGCGCGTGCTCGGCTACCCCTACGCCATGGGCGACATGCTCTCCAAGGCGCTCCCGCCCTCGGTGATGGGCAAGGACATCCCGCTCTCGGGCATCGACGACCCCGAGCACAAGCGCTACGCCGAGGCCGGGGAGTTCCGGCGCGTCGTCCAGGAGAACCCCGACGCCCAGCGCGTCCTCGAGATCGCCAAGGGCGTCGAGGGCCTCGCCCGCGGATGGGGCGTGCACGCCTGCGGGATCATCATGTCCAGCCACACGCTGACCGACATCATCCCGATTATGCGCCGCCCGTCCGACGGCCAGGTCATCACCCAGTTCGAGTACCCCGAGTGCGAGGCGCTCGGCCTGCTGAAGATGGACTTCCTGGGGCTGCGCAACCTCACGATCATCTCCGACGCCCTGGAGAACATCGAGAAGAACGGCAAGACCGCCCCGGACCTCGAGACCCTCGAGTTCGACGACCCCGCCCCGTACGCGCTGCTGCAGCGCGGCGACACCGCCGGGGTGTTCCAGTTCGACTCCGCCGGGTACCGAGAGCTGTGCCGGCAGATGAAGCCCGACAAGTTCGGGGACATCTCCGCCCTCGGTGCGCTCTACCGACCTGGCCCGATGGGCATGAACTCCCATACGAACTACGCGCTGCGCAAGAACGGGATGCAGGAGATCACCCCGATCCACCCGGAGCTCGAGGAGCCGCTGCAGGAGGTCCTCTCCGAGACCTACGGCCTGATCGTGTATCAGGAGCAGGTCATGCAGATCGCCCAGAAGGTCGCCGGGTACTCGCTCGGCGAGGCCGACATCCTGCGTCGTGCGATGGGCAAGAAGAAGAAGGCCGAGCTGGACAAGCAGCACGTCTCCTTCGAGGCCGGCATGAAGGAGCGGGGCTACTCGAACGCGGCCATCACGGCGCTGTGGGAGACGCTGCTGCCCTTCGCCGACTACGCCTTCAACAAGTCGCACTCGGCGGCCTACGGCGTGGTCTCCTACTGGACCGCGTACCTCAAGGCGCACTTCCCGACCGAGTACATGGCGGCGCTGCTCACCTCCACGCAGGAGAACCGCGACCGTCTCGGCTTCTACCTCGGCGACTGCCGCCACCACGGCATCACCGTGCTCCCGCCGGACGTCAACGAGTCCGACCTGTACTTCTCGGCCGTGGGCGACGACATCCGCTTCGGGCTCTCCGCGATCCGCAACGTCGGCGCCAACGTCGTCGAGGCGATCCTCCAGGCCCGCGAGGAGAAGGGCGCCTTCACCTCCTTCACCGACTTCCTGGACAAGGTGCCGCTGACCGTGTGCAACAAGCGCACGATCGAGTCGCTCATCAAGGGCGGCGCCTTCGACTCCCTGGGCGCGAACCGCCGCTCGCTGGTGCTCATCCACGAGGACGCGGTCGACTCGGTGGTCGGGGTCAAGCGCAAGGAGGCCCAGGGCCAGTACGACCTCTTCGGCTCCGATCTCTTCGGCGGCGACGGGGGAGAGGAGAGCTCCGGCTCGTCGGCCACCATCACCATCCCCGAGCTGCCCGAATGGGACCGCAAGGAGAAGCTCGCCTTCGAGCGCAACATGCTGGGCCTGTACGTCTCGGACCACCCGCTGCACGGGCTCGAGCACATCATCGCCCAGAACTCGACGACCACGATCGCCTCCCTGGCCGACGACGGGGCGATCGAGGACGGCACGATGGTCACGATCGCGGGCCTGATCACGGGCCTGCAGCGCAAGACCACCAAGAAGGGCGACATGTGGGCGATCGCCACCGTCGAGGACCTCGAGGGGTCGATCGACTGCCTGCTGTTCCCCACCACCTACCAGACCGTCGCGACCGAGCTCGCCGAGGACCTCGTGGTCTCCATGAAGGGCCGCGTCGACACGTCCAAGGGCATGCCCGAGATGCGGGTGATGGAGATGAGCATCCCCGACACCTCCAGCTCGATGGGGACCGACGGGCCCGTGGTGATCTCGGTGCCCGCCACCCGGTTCACCCAGCGCATCGCCGAGGACCTGCGCGGCGTGCTCGAGGACAATCGCGGCATGAGCGAGGTGCGGCTGAAGCTCCAGGAGCCCGGCCGCTCGACCCTCCTGCAGCTCGACAAGCGTCTCGCGGTCTCGCCCTCGGCAGCGCTGTACGCCTCGCTGAAGGCGCTGCTGGGACCCGGCTGCCTCCACTGACACATGGACGAGGGCACGCTGCGCATCGCGACGTACAACATCCACCACGGGGCCGACGGCCGCGGGCGGCTCGATCTCGCGCGCACCGCCGACGCCATCGCCTCCCTTGAGGCGGACGTGGTCGGTCTGCAGGAGGTCGACGTCGCCTTCGGGCCGCGCTCGGGCGGCGAGGACCAGGCGCACCGTCTCGCCCAGATGCTGCGCATGCACGTGCGCTTCGCCCCCGCCATCGATCGTCCGGCGCCCCATGAGGAGGGGCCCCGCCGTCAGTACGGCTGTGCCCTGCTCAGCCGTTCCCCGCTCGGCTCTGCCCAGGCCCACCTGCTGCCCGGGCACCCCGGCCTGCTGCCGCCGCGGGAGCCGCGGGTGCTGCTGAGCACCCGGATCGCGGTGCCACCTGCCGATGGTCCGGGGTCGGCGGCCGACGGCGGCGAGCAGGGCGGCGACGAGCTCGCGGTGCTGGTGACCCACCTCGACCACGAGTCCCACGCCCACCGCACCGCGCAGGTGCTGCGCATCCTCGAGCATGCCGAGGAGATCACCGGGCCCGCGGTGCTGGTCGGTGACCTGAACGCCGATCCCGGCTCGAGTGAGCTCGCGCCGCTCGCGGCGCAGGGCTGGCAGGAGGCGGCGAGCATCCTCAGCCGCCACGTGCCACGCACCCCGCTCCTCTCGAAACTGCAGGCAGCGGTGCCGTTCGTGGACGCCGCCCGTGCCGCCACCAACCCGGCGGGCATCCCGCTGCGTCGACTGGACTCGGTCTGGGTGCGCGGGGATCTCGGCATCCGCGACCTCACTGTGCCTCGCACGCTCGCCTCGGACCATCGGCCGGTGGTCGCGACCATCGCGCGGAGCGACGGCGCGGAGCCGCCGGCTCCTCTACGGTGAGGCGATGACCACCGCCGATCCTGCCCCGCGCGATCCCGAGGCCCGCCGGGGCGAGAGCCTCCTGCCCGGGGACCTGCCGCCCGAGGACCTGCCGGCCGGGGAGCTGCTGCCCGAGGACCTCTTGCCCGAACACCTGCTGGCGGCCTTCCGCGAGCGCGCCGCCGTGCACGACCGGGAGAACACCTTCCCCGAGGCGGACCTCGCCGCCCTGCGCGAGCGCGGATACCTGCGTCTGCTGGTCCCCGTCGAGCTGGGCGGGCTCGGTGCGAGCCTGCTCGAGGCCGGGAGGATCCAGCGCCGACTGGCGCAGGCGGCCCCGGCCACGGCGCTCTCGATGAACATGCACCTGGTGGTCACCGGGGCCGCCCTGCACGCCCTGCGCGTGGGTGCCCCGGGCGCCGAGAGGGCGGGCGCCGAGCGGCTGCTCTCGAGCGCAGCCCGCGGCGAGCTGCTCGCCTTCGGGATCTCCGAGCCGGGCAACGAGGCGATGCTCTTCGACTCCGCCACCAGCGCCGTGGCGGACGCCGATGGCGGGTATTCCCTCAGCGGGACCAAGATCTTCACCTCCCTCGCGCCGGTGTGGGACCGACTCGTCGTCCATGCCAGGGTGGGCGACGCCGCCGGGGCCTCTGATCTCTCCGATCTGTCCGAGCGCTCCGAGTTCTCCGAGTCCCTCGAGCCCGAACTGGTCTTCGGCACGATCGTCCGCACGGATCGCGTCGAGACCCTCTCGGACTGGGACACCCACGGCATGCGCGCCACCCAGTCGCGCACCACCCGGCTCCACGGCGCGCGGCTGGAACCGGCCGACGTCATCACCCGCACGTCCGTCGGGCCGAACACCGACCCCTTCGTGATGGGGGTCTTCGGCGCCTTCGAGCTGCTGCTCGCCTCGGTCTACACGGGCGTCGCGGAGCGCGCGCTCGAGCTCGGGCAGCAGACCGCCCTGCACCGACGCAGCGTCACCCGCGGCATCGTCCACGCCGACGACCCCGACATCCGCTGGCGCCTGGCCGATGCCGCGATCGGACTCGACGGATCCGTGCTCCAGATCGAGAAGCTCCTCGCGGACCTCGACGCCCTCGGCACCGGAGCACGTGGCCCCGGCGTCCGGGACCACGGCCCGCGGTGGTTCCTGCAGCTCTCCGGTGTGAAGTCGCGGACCACCGAGACCGCGATCCGCACCGTCGACCAGGTGCTGCGCGCCAGCGGTGGCGCGCACTTCTCGCGAAGCTCCGAGCTCGAGCGACTCTCACGCGACGTGCGGGCCGGCCTCTACCACCCCTCGGACGAGGAATCGGTCCACTCCTCCTACGCCAAGGCCCTGCTCGGGGAGATCGGCGCACCGCGCGAGGAATGAGGCGCTCCCGCCCTCCGTCATCCGGAGCCGGGGCGGCGGTAGCCGAGGACCACGGCGGGAGAGCCGGTGAGCGCGTAGCGGAAGTCCGTCAGCAACTCGACGTAGCCGCAGCGGCGGTACAGGGCGCGGGCCGGGTTGTCGGGGCCGGTCGAGAGCAGCGAGGTGCGCTGCGGCATCGTCGCGTGCAGGGATTCCAGGAGGGCCCGTGCGTAGCCCTGCCCCCGCGCCCAGGGAGCCGTCGCGATCTCCACGACCTCGAACGCGTCCTGCGTCCATGCGGCATGCCCGGCCGCCTCGAGCGGAGCCTGGACCTGCTGGGGCCACCAGGACGATCGGTGGTAGGCATGGCCGAACATGATCGAGAGCGCGCGGTGGGTCGTGGGGTCCTCCACCACGAGGATGCGCGTCCCGGGCATCGCCGAGAGCGAGTAGCGGATGCGCCCGCGCAGATGCTCGAGCAGCGAAGCACCTGCGTCCCAGGCGCTGCGGTAGACCTCGAGGAGCTCGTCGAGGCGTGCACGGGCCTCGTCCGGGCTCAGGTCACGCGCGATCGCAGGGGGCACGGCCTCAGACTAGGACTGTCCGGGTGCGAGCACCGGGGCACTGCGGAAGAGGGGCGGTGGGGTGCGTCACCGTGCGATCCGGTGTCCGGTGTCCGGTGTCCGGTGTCGGGCGTCGGCGGACCGCTCCCATCGGCGGGCCGCCGGACAGGTCCCCCCTGCACACCGCGATCCCAATCCTCGGACGCCGGGTTCCGCATGGCGAGACCGGGAGTACGATCCCCGATCGTGACGCACTCTCCCGCCCCCGTGACCTCGGCCGAGTCCGAGACGACAGCACCCGACGCTGCTCCCGCGAACACCCGCGGACGCGTGATCGTCGCCTCGATGGTCGGCACCACCATCGAGTTCTTCGACTTCTACGCGTACGCGACCGCCGCCTCGCTGGTCTTCCCCGCCCTGTTCTTCCCGAACGAGACGCCGACGACGCAGCTGCTGAACTCCTTCGCCATCTTCGGGGTCGCGTTCTTCGCCCGCCCCATCGGCTCGATCCTCTTCGGTCACTTCGGCGACCGCATCGGGCGCAAGCGCACCCTGGTCGCGAGCCTGCTCGTGATGGGCATCGCGACCTTCCTGATCGGTGTGCTGCCCACTGCCTCGGTGCCGGGCTTCACGCTCCTCGCCCCGGCGATCCTGGTGCTGCTGCGGTTCTGCCAGGGCGTGGGCCTGGGCGGCGAGTGGTCGGGAGCGGCCCTGCTGGCCACCGAGAACGCTCCGGCCGGCAAGCGTGCGCTGTACGGGACCTTCCCGCAGCTGGGGGCCCCGATCGGCTTCATCCTCTCCAACGTGCTGTTCGTCGTGCTCAGCGTGACCATGAGCGACGCCCAGTTCGCCTCCTGGGGATGGCGACTGCCGTTCCTGATGTCGGCGGTCCTCGTGGTCGTCGGCCTCTGGGTCCGTCTGAAGCTCATGGAGACCCCCGCCTTCCAGCGGGTCCTGGACGAGCAGCGGGTGGCCTCGGTGCCCATCGCGCGCGTCTTCACCACGGCCTGGCGGCCGCTGATCCTCGCCACCCTCGCGATGGTCGCGACCTACGTGCTCTTCTACATGATGACCGCGTTCCTCATGGTCGTGGGCACCACCCCCTCCGAGGACGCGGTCCCAGGCCTGGGGTACTCGCGTCCGGTCTTCCTCACGATGCTCATCATCGGCGTCGTGTTCTTCGGGATCTTCACCCTCGTCTCGGGCCCCCTCGCCGACCGCGTGGGCCGACGCCGACTGCTGATCGTGGTCTCCGTCGCGATCGGCGTCTACGGGCTGCTGCTGCAGCCGCTGGTCTCCGCAGGCACCGTGGGCGTCATGGCCACCCTGATCATCGGGTTCACCCTGATGGGCCTCACCTTCGGGCCGATGGCGGCCTTCCTGCCCGAGATGTTCAAGGCCGACGTGCGCTACACCGGCAGCGCCGTCAGCTACAACCTGGCCTCCGTGATCGGTGCGGCCCCCGCGCCCTACGCGCTGATCGCCCTGTGGAGCGTGCTCGGCGGCGACCTCTGGCTGGTCGGCGGCTACCTCGCGCTCGCCGCAGTGATCACCCTGGTCTCGCTCGTGGTGGGCTCCGAGACCAAGGACGTGGACTTCCTGGCCTGAGCCCGACCTCGACCGGATCCGCGCGACGGGCCGGGACGCCCTCGGTCCGCAGTCCGGGCCGGGGCGCCCCGGCCCGTCGCGCAGATCGGGGCATCACCGGCCCGTCGGGCGGGACGTGGCGCCCTGGTTCCGGCTCCCTCGCCTACAGGTGGTCGTGCGGGCGGATGCCGCCGCGGCCCTTCAGCAGCAGGTTCAGCAGGACGGCACTGAAGGCGGCCGCGCTCACGCCCGAGCCGAGCACCATCGAGGCGAGCGAGGGCAGGGCGTCGTAGAGCGAGGGCACGGCGACGGGCAGCACAGCGAGCGACAGCGAGACCGCGACGATCAGGGTGTCGTGCCCGGCGTCGCGGTCATCGCGTCGCGGGGCCTCGCCGATGGTGCGGATGCCGGCGGCGGCGACCGAGCCGAACAGCACCAGGCCGGCGCCGCCGAGCACCGGCTGCGGGACGGCCGCGACGACGCGACCCAGCAGCGGCACCAGGCCCAGCAGCACGAGGATCACGCCGCCGGCGGCGACCGTGAAGCGCGACCGCACACGGGTCACCGAGATCAGGCCGATGTTCTGGGCGAACGCGGTCGCGGGGAACGAGTTCACCAGTGGGGCGAGAGCGCTTGCGGCCATGTCGGCACGGAGCCCGTCGGCCAGGCGGCGCGGGGGCAGGTCCGTGCCCACGACCTTGGTGACCGCGAACAGATTGGCGGTGGTCTCCATCAGGGTGACGATGATGACCACGACCATCGGCACGATCGCCGCGAGATGGAACGTGGGCGCCCCGAAGGCGAACGGCCGCGGGAGGGCGACGACGCTGCCGGAGGCGACCTGGGAGAAGTCGGCGGAGCCCGCGAGCGCCGCGATCACGGTCCCCACCGCGATGCCCAGCAGGATGGCGATGCCGGAGAGCGCCCGGATCCGCGAGAACACCAGCACGGCCACCAGGGTGAACGCCGCGAGCCCGAGATGCAGGGCGCTCCCGTAGCCCGGGGCGCCCTCGGTGCCCATGATCCATCCGGCGGCGACCGGCAGCAGGGAGATCCCCATCGCCGCGATGATCGTCCCGGTCACCACGGGCGGGAACAGCGGTTGTAGCCGCGAGACCACCGGCGCGAGCAGGAAGCCGACGACTCCGGCGACGATCACGGCACCGAAGACCGAGGGGAGACCGCCGTCGCCCGCGATGATCACGAGCATCGTGGAGACGGCGCCGAAGGTGGTGCCCTGCACGAGCGGCAGCTTCGCCCCGAAGAAGGGGATGCCCAGCGACTGCAGCAGGGTGGTCACGCCCGAGACGAACAGCGCCGAGGCGACCAGGAGACCGATCTGATCCGACCCGAGCTTCGCGGCGCCGCCGACGATCAGCGGGACCGCGACCACGCCGCCGTACATCGAGAGCACGTGCTGGGCGCCGTAGACCAGGCTGCGACCCAGCGGCAGGCGCTCGTCCTCGGGGCGCCGGCCGGGGGAGGGGGAGGCGGCGCCGGGTGCGGCGGTCCCGGGCGCGGCGGACTCGGGCGCTGTAGTTCCGGGTGCGGCGGTCCCGGGCGCGGGGTTCTCGGGCACGGGATTCTCGGAGGTGGGCGTCTCGTAGGAGGAGGTCTCGGGCACGAAGGGGTCCTGACGAAGCGGGGGAGAGAGCACGAAGCGCCCACCGCGGCGACGGTGAGCGCTTCGAGCAGACTACGCGCGCGACCGGTCGGCCGCATCCGCTGGAGATGGGGGTGAGACGCGAAACCCCGCTGCGGTGCCGTCACCTGGTGCTGCGTGAGGCTGCGCGGACGCGGTGAGGCATCCGGGGAGCCGGTCGAGATGCCGAGAGCCCTCTATCGGACAGTTTCGTGCCGAAAACGGGGGTTCTCGGCACGAAACTGTCCTATAGGCGGGGTGCGCCGCCGAGGGGCCGCCGACGGGCTGCCGACGGGCCGCCGACGGCGCCGGTGAACCGCCGACGGGCCACCGACGGGCCGCCGACGGCAGCGACCGCCGTCCCGAGGCCCGCGGCGCAGCCGGCCGGAGCCCCGCCCGTCCCTCAGACGGTGCGGTGGCTGCGGTAGTAGCGGATCAGCTCGGCGGTCGAGGAGTCCTGGGCGTCGATCGCGCTCTCGTCGCCGGCGACGGCGGGGGCGAGCTCCTTCGCGAGCTGCTTGCCGAGCTCCACGCCCCACTGGTCGAAGGAGTTGATGCCCCACACGGTGCCCTCGACGAAGGTGATGTGCTCGTACAGGGCGATCAGCTGACCCAGGACGCTCGGGGTGAGCGCGGGAGCCATGATCGAGGTCGAGGGGCGGTCGCCCGAGAACATGCGCGCGGGTACGAGGTCGCCATCGGTGCCCTCGGCGCGCACCTCCTCCTCGTTCTTGCCGAAGGCGAGCGCCTTGGTCTGGGCGAAGAAGTTCGCGAGGAACAGCTCGTGGACGTCCTGCTCGCCGTCCTTCAGAGGGCGCACCGGGTCCGCGAAGGCGATGAAGTCCGCGGGGATGATCCGGCTGCCCTGGTGGATCAGCTGGTAGAAGGCGTGCTGGCCGTTGGTGCCGGGCTCGCCCCAGAAGACCTCGCCGGTATCGGTCGTCGCCGTCGAGCCGTCCCAGCGCACGTCCTTGCCGTTGGACTCCATGGTCAGCTGCTGGAGGTAGGCGGGGAAGCGGTGGAGGTACTGCGAGTAGGGGAGCACCGCGTGGGTCTCGGCCTCGAGGAAGTTCACGTTCCAGATGTTGATGAGGCCCATCAGCAGCGGCACGTTCTTCTCGGCCGGGGCGGTGCGGAAGTGCTCGTCCATCGCGTGGAAGCCGGCGAGCAGCTCCTCGAAGGTCTCCGGGCCCAGCACGGTCGCCAGCACGGTGCCGATCGCGGAGTCGACCGAGTAGCGTCCGCCCACCCAGTTCCAGAAGCCGAAGGCGTTGTCGGGGTCGATCCCGAAGTCCGCGACCTTGTCCAGCGCGGTGGAGACGGCGACGAAGTGCTTCGCCACGGCCTCCTTCTCCTGCTCGGCGGTGAGCCCCGCGTTCTCCCGCAGCCCGGCGAGAAGCCACTCGCGCACCAGCCGCGCGTTGGTGATGGTCTCGAGCGTGGTGAAGGTCTTCGACGCGACGATCACGAGGGTGGTCTCGGGGTCGAGGTCTGCGGTGGTCTCGTAGGCGTCGGTCGGATCGATGTTCGAGATGAAGCGCGCCTCGAGCCCCTCCTGGGCGTAGGGCTTCAGCGCCTCGTAGACCATCACGGGGCCCAGGTCGGAGCCGCCGATGCCGATGTTCACGACGGTCTCGATCTTCTTCCCGGTCACGCCGGTCCACTCGCCCGAGCGGACCGAGCGCGCGAAGTCGTAGATGCGGCCGAGGGTCTCGTGCACGTCGTGGTCGATGTCCTGGCCGTCGACGACGAGCTCGGGGGAGGCGCCCTCGGGGCGGCGCAGCGCCGTGTGCAGAACGGCGCGGTCCTCGGTGGTGTTGATGTGCGCGCCGGCGAACATCGCATCGCGTCGGGCGGCGACGCCCGTCTCCTCGGCGAGCTGCAGGAGCAGGTCGAGGGTCTCGGCCGTCACCAGGTTCTTGGAGAGGTCGACGTGCAGATCGGCGGCGTCGTGGCTGAAGCGCTGCGCCCGCCGGGGATCGGCGTCGAACCATTCGCGCAGCGATCCCTCGATCGACTCGTCGTGCGCCAGGAGCTTCTCCCAGGCGTTCGTGGTGGTGGGGTCGACCGGTGCGTCCTGCTCGTTCTGCGGCGTCTGTGCGGAAGTCATGGCCCCATTGTCCCCCTACGGGCGACGACTCGGCCAGGTGAGCGGACGTGGCGGTGGGAACACCCGTCGTGTCCTGTCGCGATCGGGTCCCGGGGAGGACGGGCGTGAGAGCGGGGGAGTCGACGTGAGCGGCGGGGAGACGCGGAACAAGGGGAGCGGGCGGCGGCTCAGGCACGCACGCGGGGCAGTGACCGTTTCGTGACCAATAGATGGATACTTCTTGCGCTATGCACGCGGTCACATCATGCACACTGGAGGGCACGCGCGTCGCTCCTCAGGGACCGCACGATCGCGCCACCTCACGGAAAGCAGTGCCGCATCCACGGTGCCGCCCCAGATGACACGAGGAGTGTCCATGACCATCTCACGTCGCTCGATGATCTTCGGCACCGCCGCCGGCGGCACCGCTGCGCTCGCCCTGGCCGCCTGCGGCGGCGGCAGCGACAGCGGGTCGGGATCCGGCGGAGGCTCCGGCGACCCCGTCTACGCCTTCAACATCGAGCCCCAGAACCCGCTGATCCCCACCAACACCAACGAGGTGGGTGGCGGCCGCGTCCTGAACTGCATCTTCGCCGGGCTCGTCTACTACAAGGCCGACGGCACCGCCGAGAACGACCTCGCCGAGTCCATCGAGTCCGACGACAACCAGACCTGGACGATCAAGATCAAGAAGGGGAAGAAGTTCTCCGACGGGTCCGAGGTCACCGCGAAGTCCTTCGTCGATGCCTGGAACTACGGCGCCAACGCCAAGAACGCGCAGCTGGGCCAGAGCTTCTTCGAGCCCATCGAGGGCTTCGACAAGGTCTCCGCCGACGGCGCCAAGGCCGATGACACGCTCTCGGGCCTCAAGGTCGTCGACGACCAGACCTTCACCGTCAAGCTGGTCTCCGAGCAGTCCGACTTCCCGAACCGCCTGGGCTACTCCGCCTACGTCCCGCTGCCGGAGTCCGCGTTCGATGACATGAAGGCCTTCGGCGAGAAGCCGGTCTCCAACGGCCCCTACACGGTCGATTCCTGGACCCACGACCAGGAGATCGTGCTGGTCCCCAACGATGGCTACGACGGCCCGCGCAAGGCCAAGAACTCGGGTCTGACCTTCACCATCTACTCGTCGGACGACACCATGTACGGCGACCTGGAGTCGGGCGACGTCGACGTCGTGGACATCATCCCGAACTCGGCACTGACGAGCTTCGAGGACACCCTGGGCGACCGGGCCGTCAACGAGCCGGGCGCCCTGTTCCAGACCTTCACCATCGCCCAGAACGACCCGAACTTCTCGGGCCAGGCGGGCAAGCTGCGCCGCCAGGCGATCTCCCGCGCGATCGACCGCAAGTCGATCTGCGACAAGCTGTTCAACGGCACCCGCACCCCGGCGACCGACTTCGTCGCCCCGGTGATCCCCGGTGGCGGTGCGACGGACGTCCCCGGCGCGGAGGTCCTCGAGTTCGACGAGGCCGAGGCGAAGAAGCTGTGGGCCGAGGCGGAGAAGAAGAAGCCCTTCAAGGGCGACTTCACCCTCGCCTACAACGCGGACCAGCCGCACAAGGACTGGGTCGAGGCCGTGTGCAACAGCGTGAAGAACACCCTGGGCATCTCGGCGAAGCCGAACCCGATCCCCGCCTTCGGCGACTTCC
The DNA here is from genome assembly GCF_003130585.1 of Brachybacterium endophyticum. Lineage (GTDB taxonomy): Bacteria > Actinomycetota > Actinomycetes > Actinomycetales > Dermabacteraceae > Brachybacterium > Brachybacterium endophyticum. The sequence goes on from NZ_QFKX01000002.1 coordinate 762,770, forward strand.
GCCAGCAGATCACCGAGCGCAAGCTCAAGGGTGCCTTCCGCTCGGGCTGGCAGGCCGACTACCCCTCGGCCTACAACTTCCTCGGCCCGCTCTACTCCTCGGCAGCTGCCGACGGCAAGGGCTCGAACGACGGCGACTACAAGAACCCCGAGTTCGATGACCTGCTCAAGGAGGGCCTCGCGGCCTCCGACGAGAAGGGTGCGCTGGAGAAGTACAAGGCCGCCGAGGCGATCCTGATGGAGGACCTCCCGGCGATCCCGCTGTGGTACCAGAACACCCTGGGCGGCTATTCGGAGAACGTCTCCGATGTGAAGTTCGGTTGGGACACGGTCCCGCTGTACTACGCCGTCACCAAGTGACGGGCGCGAGCACACGCATCCGTTGATCACGGGGCGGGAGGAGCACGGTGCTCCTCCCGCCCCGAGGTCCGTCCGCGACCGCATGCCCCGCCGGGCGCCGCTGCGCCGTCGCGCGCTGCGCCCGCCGTCGGTCACGGACCCGGCCGGCACGGCCCTGCCGGGCCCGGCCATCTTCCGCGGGACGAGACGTGTCTCGTCCCTCCACCATCAACCTGAGGTGACCCAGTGATCTGGTACATCGTGCGGCGACTGCTGCAGATGATCCCCGTCTTCCTCGGTGCGACCCTGCTGATCTACGTCATGGCGTTCTACGCCGGCGGCGATCCGATCCAGGCGATCATGGGCGACAAGCCCCTCTCGCCGGCCGTGCAGGACCAGCTCCGAGCGCAGTACAACCTGGACAAGCCGCTGATCGTGCAGTGGCTGATCTACGTGGGGAAGGTGGTGCGAGGCGACTTCGGCGTCGGCTTCAACGGCCGACCCATCCTCGAGCAGATCCAGACCGCGTTCCCGGTGACGTTCCGCCTCGCCCTGATCGCCGTCGCCTTCGAGACGGTGCTCGGCGTCATCGCCGGTGTCATCTCCGGGCTGCGCAAGGGCACCTGGATCGACACCACCCTGCTGATGATCTCGCTCCTCGTGATCGCCGTCCCCACCTTCGTGATCGGCTTCGTCGCGCAGTTCGTGCTGGGCGTGCAGCTCGGGGTCGTCCCCGTGAACGTGGGACGCGACGCGAGCGTGGTGAACCTGCTGCTCCCGGGATTCGTGCTGGGGATCGTGTCCTTCGCCTACGTGCTGCGCCTGACGCGCACCTCGATCACGGAGGTGGCCACCGCCGACCACGTGCGCACGGCGACCGCCAAGGGGCTCTCCCGCGGCGGCGTGATCTCCAAGCACATCATGCGCAACTCCCTGATCCCCGTGGTCACCTTCATCGGTGCGGACCTGGGCACGCTGATGGGCGGGGCGATCGTCACCGAGAAGATCTTCAACATCCACGGGGTCGGCTCGGTGCTCTACCAGGCGATCAACAAGTCCGAGAGCCCGGTGATCGTCTCCGTGGTCACGATCATGGTGATGGTCTTCCTGCTCACCAACCTCATCGTGGACCTGCTCTACGCCGTGCTCGACCCGAGGATCCGCCATGCGAAGTGATCAGACCGCACGCTCCCTGCGTCCCGCTGCCGAGCATTTCGTCGCACCGCTCGACGAGACCCCTCTGCAGAAGGTCGACGCCGTGGACACCACGGCCACCCCGCGCTCCATGTGGGGAGAGGCCAGCCACAACCTGGTCCGCAACCCCGTGTTCGTGATCTCGGCGCTGCTGATCCTGCTGCTGCTGTTCGTGGCGGCCTTCCCGGGCGTCTTCACCCAGTACGACCCCACCAAGGGTGATCTCTCGATCTCCAACCAGCCTCCCGGCGACGGGCACCTGCTGGGCACCACCCGCCAGGGATACGACGTCTGGGCGCGCGTGCTGTACGGCACCCGCACCTCCCTGACGGTCGGCTTCTTCGCGATGGTCATCTCCACCGTCATCGGCGTCGTCATCGGCGCGTTCGCCGGCTACGTGGGCGGCTGGGTCGACGAGGTCCTCTCGCGCATCACCGAGATCTTCTTCGCCCTGCCGCTCGTGCTCGGCGCGATCGTCGCGTTCACCGCACTGAGCAACGGGGTCGGCACCGTCACGATCGCCCTGATCCTCGCGCTGTTCGGGTGGACGAACATCGCCCGCATCACCCGCGGCACGGTGCTGTCGGTCAAGTACCAGGACTTCGTGACTGCTTCGACGGCGCTCGGAGCGGGGCGGCTGACGAACCTGGCCAAGCACGTGCTGCCCAATGCGATCGCCCCCGTGATCGTCACGGCGACCGTGAACCTGGGCGTCTTCATCGTCGCGCAGTCCACGTTGGCGTACCTCGGTCTGGGCACCGGGAGCGTCTCGTGGGGCGGGGACATCTCCGATGCCCAGCCCGCCCTCCGGAACAACCCGATGATGCTGTTCTACCCGTCCTTCGCGCTCGCGATCTGCGTGCTGAGCTTCATCATGCTCGGCGATGCCGTCCGCGATGCCCTGGACCCCAAGGCGAGGAAGCGATGAGCACCACCACTGCACCCCGCGCGGGCGAGCAGCCCGCGACCGACGAGGCCGGCCCCCTGCTGGAGATCCGCGACCTCGACATCACCTTCAACACCTCCAGCGGCCCGGTGCACGCCGTGCGCGGAGCGAACCTCGAGGTCTATCCCGGTGAGACCGTCGCGATCGTCGGCGAGTCCGGTTCCGGCAAGTCGACGACGGCGATGAGCATCTCGCGTCTGCTGCCCAACAACGGCAAGGTCACCGGAGGGTCGATCCGCTTCGACGGCAAGGACATCACCTCCGTGCCGCTGGGACAGATCCGTGCCCTGCGTGGCAGCGAGATCGGTCTGGTCCCGCAGGACCCGATGAGCAACCTCAACCCGCTGTGGAAGGTGGGCAGCCAGATCGACGAGGCGCTCGCCGCCAACGGTGTCGCCAAGGGCGCCGCCGCCAAGCAGCGCACCGTCGAGCTTCTCGAGGAGGCCGGCCTCCCCGATGCCGAGTGTCGTGCCGGGCAGTACCCGCACGAGTTCTCCGGTGGCATGCGCCAGAGGGCGCTGATCGCCATGGGGCTGGCCGCGCGCCCCCGGCTGCTGATCGCCGACGAGCCCACCAGCGCCCTGGACGTCACCGTCCAGCAGCAGATCCTCGACCACCTCGACACCCTGACCGCGGAGCTCGGGGTCGCCGTGCTGCTGATCACCCACGACCTGGGTCTCGCCGCGGAGCGCGCCCAGCACCTGGTGGTGATGTACAAGGGCCAGATCGTCGAGTCCGGCCCGGCCCTGCAGATCCTGCAGGACCCCCAGCACCCGTACACGAAGCGACTGATCGCGGCCGCGCCCTCGCTCGCCTCCCGTCGTCTGGTCTCGGCCAAGGACCGGGGCGCGGAGGGCGAGGCCACGGGCTCCGGCGACGGCGGCGCCGCACCCGTCGGTGGCTCCGACGCACCGGCCGCCTCGGCCGACGGGGGAGCCGCGGCCGTCGCCGCGACGGCCGCCGCGACTCCCGCCGCGAAGGCTGCGGCGAGCGACGCGGACACCTCGGGGAGCGGACGCGAGAGCACCGGGACCGACGCCGACATCGTGATTCGCGCGGAGAACCTCACCAAGGTCTTCCCCCTGCGCGGGAAGGTGCCCTGGCGGAGCACGCCGTTCACCGCCGTCGACGACGTCAGCTTCGATCTGCGCCGCGGCACCACCACGGCGATCGTGGGGGAGTCCGGGTCCGGCAAGTCGACCGTCGCGCAGATGGTCCTGCGCCTGCTCGAGCCCACGTCGGGACGCATCCTCTTCGAGGGGCGCGACATCGCCGGGATGAAGGGACGGGAGATGATGGCGCTGCGCCGCCGCGTGCAGCCGATCTTCCAGAACCCCTACGGCACGCTCGACCCGATGTACTCGATCTACCGCACGATCGAGGAGCCGCTGCGCCTGCACGGCATCGGCGATGCCAAGAGCCGCGAGGCGAAGGTCCGCGACCTGCTCGACAAGGTCGCCCTCCCCGCGGCCATGATGCGCCGCTACCCCAACGAGCTCTCCGGTGGTCAGCGCCAGAGGATCGCGATCGCCCGCGCGCTCGCCCTCGACCCGGAGGTCGTGGTGTGCGACGAGGCGGTCTCCGCCCTCGACGTGCTGGTGCAGGACCAGGTCCTGCACCTGCTCAACGACCTGCAGGCCGAGCTCGGCCTGTCCTACCTGTTCATCACCCACGACCTCGCGGTGGTCCGTCAGATCGCCGATCGCACCGTGGTGATGGAGAAGGGGCGGATCGTCGAGCACGGGACCACGGACGCCGTCTTCCACGGCCCGCAGGAGGAGTACACCAAGCGACTCCTGGCCGCGATCCCCGGTGGCTCGATCCCGCTCGCGGGCTCCGAGACCATCGAGGTCGACGTGGACACCGACGTCGCCGAGTCCGAGGACGCGCGCGCCGAGGACGTCGATCCGCACCATCCGCTGGGCGGCGACCCCGAGGATCCCTTCACCGGCGCAGGGCACGTCTGAGTCCTGCCGCCGAGCGGCCCGCTCGCATCGCATCCGCCGGCCCGTCCCGGCCCTCGCGGGTCCGGGCGGGCCGGCGGCGTGTCCAACCGCACCCCGGTGAACGCCTTCTCGGACGGTAGAATCTCCCCGGCGCATCGTGTCCGATCGCCCCGAGCGGCACGCACCACGTGCCCGGCCGGGGAGCGACGACGTCCGGAGTGCGCACCTTTCCGACCACGAATCGAGCAGCCCCCGCATGTCCCTTCAGCACCGCACCGACCTGCGCAACGTCGCGATCGTCGCCCACGTCGACCACGGCAAGACCACCCTGGTGGACGCCATGCTCACGCAGGGCGGCGCTCTCGGAGACCGCGACAAGCACGATGATCGCGCCATGGACTCCGGTGAGCTCGAGCGCGAGAAGGGCATCACGATCCTCGCCAAGAACACGGCGATCCGCTACCACGGCCCCTCGGCCGAGGCCAACGGCGAGCCCGACGGCATCACCATCAACGTCATCGACACTCCCGGCCACGCCGACTTCGGCGGCGAGGTCGAGCGCGGACTGTCGATGGTCGACGGCGTGGTCCTCCTGGTCGACGCCTCCGAGGGCCCGCTGCCGCAGACCCGCTTCGTGCTGCGCAAGGCGCTCGCCGCGAAGCTGCCCGTGATCCTCGTGGTCAACAAGGTCGACCGTCCCGACGCCCGCATCGAGGAGGTCGTGGGGGAGTCCACCGACCTGCTGCTGGGCCTCGCCTCGGACCTCTCCGAGGAGGTCCCCGACCTCGACCTCGACGCGGTGCTGGACGTCCCCGTCGTCTACGCCTCCGGCAAGGCCGGTCGCGCCGACACCGAGCAGCCCGCCGACGGCGAGCTCCCCGCCTCGGAGAACGTCGAGCCGCTGTTCAAGACGATCATCGAGTCGATCCCCGCGCCGAGCTTCGACGACGAGATGCCGCTGCAGGCGCACGTCACCAACCTCGACGCCTCTCCGTTCCTGGGGCGCCTCGCGCTGCTGCGCGTCAAGAGCGGCGAGCTCAGCAAGAACCAGCAGGTCGCCTGGTGCACCCGTCACGGTGACGTGAAGACCGTGAAGATCACCGAGCTGCTGGAGACCAAGGGGCTGGCCCGCGAGCCGATGACGCGCACCGCCCGCCCCGGTGACATCGTCGCCGTCGCCGGCATCCCCGAGATCATGATCGGCGAGACCCTCGCCGACGTCGAGGACCCCCGCCCGCTGCCGCTGATCACCGTGGACGACCCGGCGATCTCCATGACCATCGGCATCAACACCTCGCCGCTGGCCGGCAAGAACGGCAAGGGGCACAAGCTCACCGCACGCCAGGTGAAGGACCGTCTGGACGCCGAGCTGGTGGGCAACGTGTCGCTCAAGGTGCTGCCGACCGAGCGGCCCGACGCCTGGGAGGTCCAGGGCCGCGGGGAGCTCGCGCTCGCGATCCTCGTCGAGCAGATGCGCCGTGAGGGCTTCGAGCTCACCGTCGGCAAGCCCCGCGTGCTGACCCGTGAGATCGACGGCAAGACCTCCGAGCCCGTCGAGCGGATGATGATCGACGTGCCCGAGGAGTACCTGGGCGCCGTCACCCAGCTGATGGCCGCCCGCAAGGGCCGTATGGAGACCATGAGCAACCACGGCTCGGGCTGGGTGCGCATGGAGTTCCTGGTGCCCTCGCGCGGACTGATCGGGTTCCGCACCCGCTTCCTCACCGAGACCCGCGGCAACGGCATCGCCTCCTCCTACGCCGACGGCTTCGAGCCCTGGATGGGCCACATCGAGTTCCGCACCTCGGGCTCGCTGGTCGCCGACCGCGCGGGCGCGGTGACGCCCTTCGCGATGATCAACCTCCAGGAGCGCGGCTCGTTCTTCGTCGAGCCCACGAGCGAGGTCTACGAGGGCCAGATCGTCGGCGAGAACTCTCGCGCCGAGGACATGGACGTGAACATCACCAAGGAGAAGAAGCTGACGAACATGCGCGCAGCCTCCTCGGAGTCGTTCGAGAACCTGGTCCCGCCGCGCAAGCTCACCCTCGAGGAGTCCCTCGAGTTCGCCAACCAGGACGAGTGCGTCGAGGTCACCCCGGACGTCGTGCGCATCCGCAAGGTCGCCCTCAGCGCCCACGAGCGCTCCAAGCTGCGCGGGAAGTCCAAGGGCACCGCGTGATCGGCGGGCCCACGGACGCTCCGGTCCTGGACACCGCGACGATCGCCGCCCGCATCTCCCAGGTGCTCTCGGCGCTGGTGGTCGCGGTGATCTCCGTGCTGCTGCTGGTGACGATGCACCGGCTGCAGTGGGACGTGCTCGGGATCGGTCTCCCCGTGGGCCTGCTGTTCGGGGCCGTCTTCCAGGCCGTGTGCTCGCTGTTCCTGTGGGCATCGACCGGTTCCCGCCTGCCCGTGCTGGTGCTCGGGTGCATCTGGGGGCTGATGGTGATGCCCCTGGCCGGCAACGGAGCGGGCGGGGGCGTGCTGATGCCGGCCGTCCTCGGCCGGCAGCCCCAGTACTCCGGGTGGATCATCCAGGGGATCGGTGTGGCCGTCCCCTTCGTGTTCCTGGGCGCGCAGATGCTGCTCTCCCGCCGCCGCGTGCGTCGCTGAGCGTCAGCCCCGCGCAATCGCTCTCCACGCGCCCCGCTCAGCCCGTTCCGGGCCCCTCCCTGCCGCTCAGTGTCCCGTTCGCCGGGGCCTCTGCGGAGGAGCGGGCACCGGCCGGGCCGCGGTCACCAGGCCGCGCAGGACCCGGTCCGGGCCGCGCCGGGTGGCCACCGTGACGCTGTCCTCGTCGGCCGCCTCGATCACGCCGAGCGCATCGGTCATGCCCTCGCCGTGCGGCGACGTCCGCCGGTCGATCCGGTACCGCAGCACCACCCTCACGCCCGGCTCGAGGAACGGCGCCCAGCCCGGACGCTCCGGCGTCCGCTGATGCTCCTCCGGTCCCGGCCCCTCGGGCGCTGCACCCTTCTCGTCGCGTCCCATGGCCCGAGCGTATCCGTCGTGGTGCGGCGACCGGCCCGTCGGCGGCCCATGGGTGGCCCGTGGGCGCCGGGGCCCCGCGGCAGGGGCGCACCGCGCCCCGGGCGGGCCCCGCAGGATGCCCCGTCCGCGATGTCGACCTCGTCACCTGAGGGCCCACGGGTGGGGCGGAGGTCTCCCCGGCCGTCCTCGCGGTGACATCATGGAGGTGCCCGTTCGCCCCGGGAGCTCAGGCCCCTCGAGCACGGACCTCGATGGCCTCGCCCCGGCCCTGCCCTTGGAAGGAATGCGCCATGACCTACGTCATCGCTCTGCCCTGCGTCGACGTCAAGGACAGGGCATGTGTGGACGAATGCCCCGTGGACTGCATCTACGAGGGCGGCCGCTCCCTGTACATCCAGCCCGACGAGTGCGTGGACTGCGGTGCGTGTGAGCCCGTCTGCCCGGTCGAGGCGATCTACTACGAGGACGACGTCCCCGACGAGTGGGCCGACTACTACAAGGCGAACGTCGAGTTCTTCGACGAGATCGGCGCCCCGGGCGGCGCCGCCAAGATGGGCGTGATCGACAAGGACCACCCGCTGATCGAGGCGCTGCCGCCCAACCCCAACGACTGATGCGCGCCGCGGGCATCCACGCTCCGTGCGGTCCGCCCGCTCGGTGCAGCCCACCCGCTCCGTGCGGTCCACCCGTTCGGTGCAGCCCGCCCGCTGCGTCCGCTCCGCCTCTCCCGACCCGTCGGCCCCTGGAAGGACCCCCGCGATGACGACGACTCCCTTCGGTGCCCGACGCGACGCGCTCGCCGAGCGCCTCCCCGCCTTCCCGTGGGATTCCCTCGCCGAGGCGAAGCGGATCGCCTCCGCCCACCCCACCGGCATCGTCGACCTCTCCGTGGGGACCCCCGTGGACCCGACCCCGGTGCGTGTGCAGGACGCGCTGCGGGAGGCCGCGGACGCCCCGGGGTACCCGACCACCATCGGCACCCCGGACCTGCGGGACGCCCTGGTGGACTTCGTCGTACGCCGACGCGGCGCGGCCCCGGACACCGGCCACGAGCACGTGCTGCCCACCGTCGGCTCCAAGGAGCTCGTCGCCCACCTGCCCTTCCAGCTGGGCATCGGTGGCGACGCCGCCGTCGCCTTCCCGCACGTGGCCTACCCGACCTACGATATGGGGGCCCGGTTCGTCGGCGCCCGCAGCGTCCCCGTCGACATGGCGCGCCTGGCCGCCGAGGGCGATGCGGCGCTCGAGCCCGCCGATCGCGACCGGATCGCGCTGCTGTGGGTGAACTCGCCGAGCAACCCCACCGGGGAGGTGCTCGACGTCGACCAGATGCGCGCGCTCGTCGCCTGGGCGCGCGAGCGCGACATCATCGTCGCCTCCGACGAGTGCTACGCCCTGCTGCCCTGGGACGTCGAGGAGGTTCCCTCGGTGCTCGACCCGCGGGTCAACGGCGGGGACCTCACCGGCCTGCTGTGCGTCTACTCGCTCTCGAAGCAGTCCAACCTCGCCGGCTACCGCGCCGCCTTCGTCGCCGGCGATCCCGGCCTGGTCGGCGAGCTCACCGCGATCCGCAAGCAGGCCGGGATGATGCTGCCCACGCCCGTCCAGGCCGCGATGACCGTCGCGCTCGCCGACGACGACGCCGTACGCGCCCAGCACGGTCTCTACCGGGCCCGTCGCGAGCAGCTGCGCGAGGCCGTCGAAGGATTCGGCGGGGAGATCCACGGCTCGAGCGCCGGGCTCTACCTGTGGACGACGTTCGGTGAGAACGGCGTCACCAGCGTCGAGCGTCTCGCCGAACTGGGAATCCTCTGCGCCCCCGGAATGTTCTATGGTGAAGCGGGGAATCGCTTCGTCCGCATCGCACTGACCGCGAGCGACGAGCGCATCTCCGCCGCGGCCGAGCGGCTCGCCCGCCGCTGATCCGCCCCGGTCCAGTCCGCCCCAGTCCAGGGCCGCCCGTCGGCCCTGTCCCGCCGCCGATGCACAACGGAGAGCACATGAACAACGCGACGCCGTCCTCCCGCCTCACCCACCGCGACAAGGACCTGGACCTGCCGCTCGTCGAGGCCGTCGAGGGCAACAGCGGGATCAGCATCGCCCCGCTGCGCAAGGAGACCGGCGACGTCACCTACGACCCCGGGTTCATGAACACGGCGAACACGAAGTCGTCGATCACCTACATCGACGGCGACGAGGGCATCCTGCGCTACCGCGGCTACCCGATCGAGCAGCTCGCCGAGCACTCCAGCTACCTCGAGGTCGCCTACCTGCTGGCCAACGGCGAACTGCCCACCCAGGGCCAGCTGGACAACTTCGTCTCCTCCGTGGAGCGTCGCACCCTGCTCGACGAGCGCTTCAAGAGCCTGTTCGACGGCTTCCCGCGCGACGCCCACCCGATGGCCGTCATGCAGGCAGGCGTCTCCGCCCTCTCGACCTTCTACCAGGACTCGCTCGACCCCTTCGACGAGGACCAGGTGCGCCTGAGCAGCTACCGCCTGCTCGCGAAGGTGCCGACGATGGCGGCCTACGCCTACCGGGTCAGCAAGGGCCACGCGCTGCTGTACCCCGACAACCGGCTCTCCCTGATCGAGAACTTCCTGCGGCTCACCTTCGGGTTCCCCGTCGAGGAGTACATCGCCGACCCGGTCGTGGTGCGCGCCCTCGAGCAGCTGCTGATCCTCCACGCCGACCACGAGCAGAACTGCTCGGCCTCCGCCGTGCGCCTCGTCGGCTCGGCCCAGGCGAACCTGTTCACCTCGATCTCCGCGGGCATCGGCGCCCTCTCCGGCCCCGCCCACGGCGGCGCGAACGCCGCGGTGATGGAGATGCTCGACGAGATCAACGAGCGCGGCATGGACCCGCGCGACTTCATGGAGCGGGTGAAGAACAAGGAGGACGGGATCCGGCTGATGGGCTTCGGCCACCGGGTCTACAAGAACTACGACCCGCGCGCGAAGATCGTCAAGAAGATCGCCGACGACGTCCTGGAGCGCCTGGGCATCCAGGACGAGCGCCTCGACCTGGCCATGAAGCTCGAGGAGATCGCGCTGAACGACGACTACTTCGTCGAGCGCAAGCTCTACCCCAACGTCGACTTCTACACGGGCATCATCTACAAGGCGATGGGCTTCCCCACGCAGATGTTCACCGTGCTGTTCGCGATCGGCCGCATGCCCGGCTGGATCGCGCAGTGGAACGAGATGATCCACGACCCCGAGACCAAGATCGGCCGTCCGCGGCAGATCTACACCGGCCAGCCCCTGCGGGAGTACGCCCCGATGCAGGCGCGCACCGGCACCACCGAGATCCGTCTCGAGGAGCTGCAGGCCGAGCTCGAGGCCGAGCGCCGCGCCCAGCAGGAGCGCCTCGCCCAGGAGCGTCGCCAGGACCACTGAGGTCGGCGGCGGGGTGCTGTCGGTTGGCGGGTGCCGGGTACCGGGTGCCGGGTTCAGGATGGCAGGTTCGGCACGTCTCGAGCCGTAGTGGGCCTGCGAGGGACTAATAGCGCATCATCTGCCATATGGCAGATGATGCGCTATTAGTCCCTCCGCGGCCCGGCCGGGTCACGGCCCCGGCGCAGGGATCCGGTCGCCGGATCACCCGCCGGAGACCAGCACCACCACGCGGTCGGGGTCGCCGCCGTCGGCCGCGGGCCAGGTCCCGGCCTGCTGGTCGTGGGAGGCACGTTCCCAGCTGTGCCCGGCGTAGGAGACCTGCATGACGCCGTCGTCACCGGCGCGGGCGACGGCCCAGTTGGCCAGTGCCCAGCCCAGCGTGCGATCGCCGTGGGGGTCGATGACCAGGGCCGTCGCTCCTGCGTCGTCGGGGACGCGTCCGGCGGCCGAGGATGCCGAGGCCAGCGAGCTAGAGATCGATCCGGCCGCCGTGCGCCGGGGGAACTGCGCCTCGAGCGAGTCCTGCAGCGCCTGCGGTGAGACCGCCGATCCGGGCGCGCCGATGTCGCACACGAGGTTCCCGCCGGACTGGCCGGTCAGCGCCGAGGCGAAGAGGCGTCCCTCGGTCTCGTGGTCCCCGTAGGCCTCGGGGAAGCCCGAGCGCTGCACCTTCTGCGCCGCGTCGTTCACGCTCATCGATTCGTAGTCGAGTTTGACGAGCCTGTCGTAGAACGCGTTCGTGGCGTGCACGGGGTCTCGGATCTGCGAGACGGTGCCCCAGCCCTGCGAGGGTCGCTGCTGGAACAGGCCCTGGGAGTCGCGGTCCCCGTGCTCGATGTTCTGGAGCTTGGACTCCTGGTACGCGGTCGCCAGAGCGATCGACGCGGCCCGCGGCGGCAGTCCTCTGTCCACCGCGACCGCGCCGATCAGGGCCGCGTTCGCCGCGCGCTCCGTCGTGTACTCGTGGCTCGTGCCGAGGCCCGCGGCGGTGCACTGGCCGCTGCGGGAGACCGACGCGTAGCGGCTCAGCGCGAAGTACGTGCCGCTGACGACGAACACGAGCACCAGCAGCATCACGAGCGGCACCGTGAGGTGCCGGCTGCGTGAGCGCCGGGCGGGGCGGTGACGAGTCCTCGCCATCGGGGTCGGGTGCGGTGTCCGGGGAAGCGGCCGGTGCGGTCGGGGCCGTCAGTTCGCGTGCAGCGCGGCGTTCAGCTCGACGGTCTTGCCCTCGCGAGCGACGACCTCGACCGCCCCGCTCACGGAGTTGCGACGGAACAGCAGGTTGTCGGTGCCGGAGAGGTCGCGCGCCTTGACGACGGTGCCGTCCTCCATGCCGCGCGGGTCCACGATCGTGACCTTGGTGCCGGCGGTGATGTAGAGACCGGCCTCGACCACGCAGTCGTCGCCGAGGGCGATGCCGATCCCGGACTCGGCGCCCAGCAGGGAGCGTCGGCCGATGCGCACGCGCTCGGTGCCACCGCCGGAGAGGGTGCCCATGGTGGAGGCGCCGCCGCCCACGTCGGAGCCGTCGCCGACCACGACGCCCTGGGAGATGCGGCCCTCGACCATCGAGCTGCCGAGGGTCCCGGCATTGAAGTTCACGAAGCCCTCGTGCATGACGGTGGTGCCCTCGGCGAGGTGCGCGCCGAGGCGGACGCGGTCGGCGTCGCCGATCCGCACGCCGGAGGGCAGCACGTAGTCGACCATGCGCGGGAACTTGTCGACCGAGAACACGGTGGGCGTGCGGCCGGTGGCGATCAGGCGCAGACGCGTCGCCTCGAAGCCGGGCACGGCGCAGGGCCCCTCGGACGTCCAGACGACGTTCGTAAGCTGCCCGAACAGGCCCTCGAGATTCTGGGTGTTGGGCTGGAGGAGCCGGTGGGAGAGCAGGTGCAGGCGCAGGTAGGCGTCGGCGGCGTCGGCCGGGGCGGTGGCGAGTTCGATCTCGCGGACCACGACCTCCTGGTGGGTGCCGCGCGCCTCGTCCTCGCTGGCGGCGGCTCCGAGCTGGGCGTGGAGGTTCTGGGTCTCGACGTCGGCCGGGGCCTCACCGAGCTGCGGGGAGGGGTACCAGGCATCCAGGGTCGAGCCGTCGGCGGCGAGGGTCGCCAGGCCGATGCCCCAGGCGCGGGTCGGCGTGGTCTGGTCGGCGGTGTTCGCAGGCGTGCTCATGACAGGGATTCTACGGAGGGAACGGGGTCGGTTCCCATCCTGCTCAGGTGTGGGGATCCTCCCGTGCGTCAGCGGGCGCCAGCAGGCGTCAGCGCGCGTCCGACGGCTCCTCGCCGATCGGCACGCCGACAGTCGGCCGCGGAGCATTCGCGTTGCGCAGGAACAGCGCGGCGATCACCGAGACCCCGATGATCGCGGCCGGGAGCAGCAGGCTCTGGCCCATCGCGTGCGTGTAGGGCGCGTGCAGCATCTCGGGCAGCGCGCCGCCGGACGCGCCGCCGGTCTCACCGCCTGCGCCACCGGCGGCGCCGCCCGAGCCCGAAGCGCCCCCGCCGATCCCGGCGTCGGTGAACTGCGCGCTGATCCGCGAGGACATCATGGCCGCGATCGCGGCCGAGCCGACGACGGCACCGAGCTGGCGCATCGCGTTGTAGACGCCGGAGCCCGCGCCGGCCTGCGAGCGGGAGAGGCCGTAGGTCGCGGAGATCGACAGCGGTGCCCACATCCCTGCGTTCCCGAGCCCCATCACCACGCCGGGGAGCAGCAGCCAGTACCAGTCGCCGTCGGACATCAGCACCACGCCCATCAGGGCGATGCCGATGCCGAACAGGGCGAGACCCGCGACGGCCAGCAGCCGCGTGTTCCAGTGGTGCAGGTTCTTGCCGACCACGGGTGCGAGCGCCCCGCCGAGGACCGCCATCGGTGCCAGCAGCAGCGCCGACTGGGTGGGGGAGAAGCCCCGGACGTTCTGGGCCCACAGCACGACGGGCAGCGCGAAGGTGACGATCGCGGCGCCCACCCCGGCGATCGCGAGGTTCGCGACCGCGAAATTGCGGTCGCGGAACAGGCCCAGCGGGACCAGCGGCTCGCCGCTGCGCTGACGCGCCTGCCACAGCACGAACACGGCCAGCACGACCACCCCGGCCCCGATCAGCAGCGGGACGGAGACGACCCCGCTGATCGTGCCCCAGTCATAGGTCGAGCCCTCCTGGATGCCGAAGACCACGAGGAACATCCCGAGGGCCGAGAGCAGCACGCCGGGCAGGTCGAAGCGGTGGGACTGCGGCTCGAAGCGCGGCACCAGGCGGACCGCGAGGACGAACCCGACGATGCCGACGGGCACGTTGACGAAGAAGATCCACTCCCAGCCCAGGCCGTCCACGAGGGAGCCGCCGAGGATCGGGCCGACGAGGTTCGCGACGCCCGCGGTCGCTCCCCACAGCGACATGGCCGGGCCCCGCCGCTCGGGCGGGAACATCCGGGTGATCACCGACATCGTCTGCGGCGTCATCAGCGCGGCGCCCAGGCCCTGGACGACGCGCGCCACGATCAGCATCTCGATGCTCCCCGAGAGCCCGCACCACAGGCTCGAGAGGGTGAACACCGCGAGCCCCGCGAGGTAGACGCGCTTGGGACCGAGGCGGTCGCCGAGCCGGCCGGTCACCAGCAGGGGAACGGCGTAGGCGAGCAGGTAGGCGCTGGTCACCCAGAGCACCTGGGTGATGTCGGCGCCGAGCTCCTCCTGGATGCGGGGCGTGGCGATCGAGACGATCGTCCCGTCCACCAGCAGCATGAAGAAGCCGATGATCATCGACCACAGGGCGGGCCAGGGCCGGAGTTCGTGGGACACGGGACCTCCTGGAGAGAGTGGAGCGGCGGAGATCCCGCTCGCGAAGTCTAGGTCCGCCACGAACGGGTGAGAACGCCTCGACGGAGCAAGGTCACAGTCGCTCCTGCCGACCCTGTGCACGGCAGCATCGGCCAGACCCGATACTGGGATCCATGACCGCTTCCGCCGACACCGCACGGACGAGTGCCCGAGCCCCCTCGGGCGCGCTCCGTGCGGTCGCCGTGATCGGTGCAGGGCCTCGCGGCACCGCGATCATCGAGCGCTTGGTGGCGGCCTCGCAGCACGGGGAGTGGGACGGCATCCTGGACGTCCACCTGGTCGACCCGTACGTCGGGCGCGGGGGGAGCGTCTGGCGCTGCGATCAGGGCGAGGTGCTGCTGATGAACACCGCCACCTGCCAGACCACGATGTACCCCGACGACTCCTGCCACCCGCAGCTTCCGGTGTCCCGCCGGGACACCCTGGCCGACTTCCTCGGCGCCGAGGGGCTGGCCCCGGCGGACATCGCCTCCCGCGCCGCCCACGGCCGCTATCTCGCCACCGTGCTCGAGCACGCCCTGGCCGACGCCGACCCCGACCGGCTGCGCGTGCACCTGCATCCGCAGAGCGCGGTGGACGTCTCCGGTGCTCCCGACGAGGCCCAGCGGGTGGTTCTCGAGGACGGCACGGACCTCGAGGTCGACGCCGTCGCCCTCGCGCTCGGTCACCTCGCGACCGCCCCCGGCCCGCGCTCGCAGGTGATGGAGCACGCCGCCGAACGGCACGGTCTCGTCCACGTCGCGCCGGCGAACCCGCTGGAGGTCGACTACGCGACCCTGCTGGGCCGCGAGCGCGTGGCCGTGCAGGGCATGGGTCTGAACTTCTACGACGCGATCGGCATGCTCACCGCCGCAGCAGGCGGACGCTTCGAGACCGACGACGACGCCCCCTCGGGACTGCGCTACGTGCGCGGGGGAGGCGAGCCGGAGCTGGTGGTCGGATCACGCTCGGGCATGGTCTACCGGCCCAAGCCCGACCTGCGCCCCTACCTTCCCGAGCCGCACGTCCCGCGGATCCTCACCCGCGAACGCGTCCTCGAGCTCTCCGTGCGGCCCGACGGACTGGACCACGAGGCCGACGTGATGCCGCTGATCATCGCCGAGCTCCAGCGGGCCCTCGTCGTCTCCGGCTTCCGCGAGCTCGCCGAGGAGAAGGCCCTGCTGCGCATGCTGTTCCCCTTTGGCAGGCGAGGGGGACCCATCCGCGACGCCCATGCGCGCACGCTCGAGGTGGTGCGCCGCAGCCTCCGCGAGGCGGCGGCGCCGGACCCCGGCTGGCTGTTGGTGTTCCGCGTGCTGACCGCCTGCCGCATCCAGGTCAATCAGCTGATCGACCTCGGCGCCTACACGACCGAGTCCGTCGCCCGCGACATCGACGGACACCTGCGCAACGCCTTCGCCTCCTGGGCGTCCGGTCCGCCCGTCGTCCGGGTGCGGCAGCTCCTCGCGCTCGAGGAGGCGGGACTGGTCCGCTTCACCGGCCCCGGCATGCGCATCGACGTCGACGACGAGGCCGGTCGCTTCGTCGTCACCGCCGGCGAGGACTGCCGGTACGAGTGCGACGGGGTGCTCGAGGCGCACCTTCCCGGCGTCGAGCTGAACGCCTTCACCTCCCCGCTGCTGCGGGCCTGGCGGGAGCGCGGGGAGGCCCGGCAGGACTCCTGGGCCTCGCGCGGGACCGGCCGGCGGGTGCCCACCGGGTCGATCGCGGTCGAGGGACTGTACGCACCGATCGGCAAGGACGACCGCGTCCACGAGCGCCGACTGCTCGTGGGGGTGCCGGTCTCCACGGCCCAGCCGGGCTCCGCGATCACGGCCGCCCCCGGGACCGACCCGCAGCTCCTGCACCACGCCGAGGCGGTCGCCCGGCGCCTCGCCGCCCACAGCGGCGTCCTGGCGATGGACCGACCGGACGGGCCGACCGGCGATCGGGGCTGACGTGGCACGATGTCACGCATGACGACCACCCCGGCTCCCGCCCTCGACCCCCGCGCCGACATCGTCGACCTCACCGCCGCGATCGTGGACATCCCGTCCGTCTCGGGTGACGAGCAGGCCCTGGCCGACGCGGTCGAGCAGACCCTGCGCACCCACGCCCCGCACCTGACGGTGATCCGCGACGGCGACACGGTGATCGCCCGCACCGAGCTCGGGCGCGCCACGCGGGTCGTGATGGCCGGACACCTGGACACCGTGCCCGTCGCCGACAACCTCCCCTCGAGCCGGCGCACCCGGGACGGACGCGAGGAGCTCGTGGGCCGCGGCACCTGCGACATGAAGGGCGGGGTCTCGATCTTCCTCGCGCTCGCCGTGGAGACCACCGACCCGGACGTCGATCTCACCTGGATCTTCTACGACCACGAAGAGGTCGCCAAGGCCGACAACTCCCTCACCCGCATCGCCCGCACCCACCCCGAGCACCTGCAGGGCGACTTCGCCATCCTCGGGGAGCCGACCTCGGCCGGCGTCGAGGGCGGATGCAAGGGCACCATGAAGCTCGAGGTCACCGCCCGCGGCGTGGCCTCGCACTCGGCCCGGGACTGGGTGGGGGACAACGCCATCCACCACCTCGCCCCGGTGCTCGAGCGGCTCGCCGCCTACGAGGCCCGACGCGCCGTCATCGACGGCCTCGAGTACCGCGAGTGCCTCAACGCCGTCGCGATCACCGGCGGCATCGCCGGGAACGTGATCCCCGACCGCGCAGCCATCACCCTGAACTACCGCTTCGCGCCCGACACCTCGCCCGACCGGGCCGAGGCCCACGTGCGCGAGCTGCTGAAGGACTGCGACGTCGAGATCGAGGTGACCGACAGCGCCGCCGGCGCCCTGCCGGGACTGGACACGCCCCCGGCCCGGGAGTTCCTCGCAGCCCTCGGCGACGACGTCACCGTTGCCGCGAAGCAGGGATGGACCGACGTCTCCCGCTTCGCCGAGCTCGGCACCCCGGCCGTGAACTTCGGCCCCGGCGACCCGCTGCTGGCCCACACCGACGACGAGCACGTCCCCCTCGAGGACCTCCGCCAGGCCCTCGCGGCGCTGCGGCGCTGGCTCGAACCCGCCGGCCGATGAGCTCGGCGGCTCCGGGCCCGGCTGCTCCGCAGGATCAGGACCAGCCGGCACTGCAGCGCAGGATGGGCACGGCACAGCTGCTGGCCTACGGGCTGGTGTTCATCGGTCCCGCTGCGGCCGTCGGCGTCTGGGGGACCCTGGACGCGAAGTCCGGGGGAGTGGTGCCCGTCGTCTATCTCGTCGCCACCCTGGTGATGGGGCTGACGGCCTCGAGCTACGCGCTGATGTCCCGTGCCGTGCCGCGCGCCGGCAGCGTCTTCGCCTACGCCTCCGAGGGCATCGGACGCCGCGTGGGGCACATGGGCGGCTGGATGATGCTGCTGGACTACGTGCTGATCCCCTCGGTCGCCTATCTGTTCAGCGGCATCGCCCTGCACTCGCTCGTCCCGCAGGTGCCCGTCTGGGCCTTCGTCGCGCTCGCCGTCGTCGTCTCCACCGGCTTGAACCTCGCCGGGATCACGGTCACCTCCCGGGTGATCGCCGTCGTGGTGCTGGTGGAGGTGCTGGTGCTGGCCGCCGTCGTCATCGCCGGCATCGGCGTGCTGGCCTCCCACGGACCCGTGCGCGGATGGCTCGACCCGCTGACGGGCGGCGCGGCCGGCCTGCACCCCTCACTGGTCCTCGGCGCGGTCTCCGTCGCCGTGCTGTCCTATCTCGGTTTCGACGCCCTGGCGACCTTCGCCGAGGAGACCCGAGGCGGTGCCTCCGCCATCGGCCGCGCGACCCTGGTGTGCCTGGCCGTCGCAGGTCTCCTCTTCGTCGTCCAGACCTATCTGGGAGCCCTGCTCTCGCCGCTGACCCCGCAGGAGCTGCAGGCCGACCCGTCCCTGCAGGGCGACGCCTACTACGCGATGGTCGACTCCGCCATGGGACCTCTCCTGCACGCCCTGCTGTCCCTCGCCAAGGGCGCGGGAGCCATGTTCAGCGCGCTGGTCGGGCAGGCCGCGGCGAGCAGGATCATCATGGACATGGCGCGCTCGGGTTCGCTGCCGCGGGCGCTCTCCCGGGTCTCGCCGCGCACCGGCGCCCCCGTGGCCGGGGTCCTGATCGCCGCCGCCGGCAACGTGGCCGTCTCGCTGTGGGCGTCCACCCGGGGCGACGGCCTGGACGTCGTGTCCTCCGCGGTCGACGTCGGCGCGATCACCGGTTTCGTGCTCGTCCACGCCTCCGTGATCGGGTACTTCGCGGTGCGGCGACGCGGCGGACCCGTGCGTCCGCTCGTGCACGTCGTGATCCCCGTGGTCGGCGCCCTCCTGCTGCTGGCCGTGCTGATCTCCTCGAGCCCCCTGGCCCTGCTCGTCGGCGGCGGCTGGGCCGTCCTGGGTGTGCTCCTGCTGCTGGTGAGGCAGCGCCGCGACGGCCATCGCCAGGATCCCGCGCCGCGCCCCTGAGGGCCGTCGTGCATCCTGGCGTCCCCGTGACCCATGCTCGGATCGGAACCCGCTGCCAGGATCGGCGAACTACGCTCGCAGCATGACGCTGCACGAGAGCGACCAGCACCGCAAGGGCCCCATCACCCTGCGAGGGGCCCAGCGTCCCACGACCACCACGGACCAGCACCTGCTGGAGGAGGCGGGGCCGGGGGAGTGGGTCCACTCCGATCCCTGGCGGGTGATGCGGATCCAGGCCGAGTTCGTCGAGGGGTTCGGCGCCCTCGCCGAGCTGGGGCCGGCGGTCTCCCTCTTCGGCTCTGCGCGCGTGGCCCGGGACCACCCGGCCTACGCCACGGCCGAGCAGATCGCCGGAGGCCTCGTCGACCTCGGCTACGCCGTCATCACCGGGGGCGGCCCCGGGATCATGGAGGCCGGCAACAAGGGCGCCAAGGAGGCCGGCGGCGTCTCCGTGGGTCTGGGCATCGAGCTGCCCTTCGAACAGGGGATGAACGAGTACGTCGACCTGGGTGTCGACTTCCGGTACTTCTTCGCCCGCAAGACGGTGTTCGTGAAGTACTCGAGCGGCTTTGTCGTGCTCCCCGGCGGGTTCGGCACCTTCGACGAGCTGTTCGAGGCCCTGTGCCTGATGCAGACGCACAAGATCCGGATGTTCCCCCTGGTGCTGGTGGGGCGCGACTACTGGCAGGGCCTGCTGGACTGGATCCGCACGACGGTCCTCGAGCACGGGCTGATCAACGAGAAGGATCTGGATCTGCTGCGCGTGGTCGACTCGGCCGAGGAAGCGCTGGAGGTGCTGCGCGAGTCCGCGGTGATCCGCCGATGACCGCCGTCTCACCGGGAGTGATCCTGCTGCTCGTGGTCGCCGTGGTGGTGGCGGTGGTGATGCTGTTGGCCGCCCTGGGCGTCCTGGACCTGTCGATGGATGCGCCCGGCACCGACGAGCACCATCATCGGCGCCGGCGACAGCGTCGATCCGGCGCGGGCAGCGGCGCACGGGGCTCACGTCGATCACGCGGGGGCCGGTCCGACGAGCGCGCCGGTGATCGCGCCGACGAGTCCGCCGACGACGAGGATGCTTCCGCCGAGCGCTCCGAAGAACCTTCGGAGGACCCCGCCGAACCGGCGTCGCAGAGGTCCCCGCAGGTGTCCTCGGAGGCCGCGGCGCGTTCGGATCCGCCCACCATGTGAGCGTCATCTCCGAGAACCTGAGATACTGGTGCCCGACAGTTGCTGCCGACGGTCCCGCGCAGGCGGGAACGACGTGCGATCACATCACCGAGGAGGCAGGCCCATGGCCGCTATGAAGCCGCGCACCGGAGACGGTCCGCTCGAGGTCGTGCAGGAGGGCCGCAGCATCATCATGCGTGTCCCGCTGGAGGGCGGTGGACGCCTGGTCGTCGAGATCGACGCCTCCGAGGCCGCGGCCCTGCGCGATGCCCTGCAGGGCGTGATCAAGGCCTGACCGGCTTCTGATCGGCGGCATCCGGCGAGCCGCCGCGCGAGTGCGAAGGACCCCGCTCCTCCGAGGAGGGCGGGGTCCTTCGACGTCCGGGGAGCCCGCGCCGGCGGGTGTCGCCCGCAGCGGAGCCGGGTCAGGGCCGGGTCAGCCTCGCAGCACCGCGGCCAGCACGCCGTCGCCGCTCGGGGAGAGCGCGGGGATGAGGTCCTCGGCGCTCTGCACCTCGCGCAGGAGAGCGCGGACCTCCTGGGTCGCCGCATCGCGCGCGGCAGGATCAGCGACCCGGTCGTGGAAGAGCGCCTGGGAGATCACGAGGACGCCGCCGGGGCGCAGCAGACGGCGGGCATGGGCCAGCAGGTCCGAGGCGTGGGGCGCGTCCGCATGGAAGCTCACCAGGTCGTACGCGTGGTCGGTCAGGCGCCCGATGACGTCGCGCGGACTGCCGGCGATGGTGCGCGCCCGGCCCGAGCGCAGACCCGCCTCGGTGAAGGCCTCGCGGGCGGCCCGCTGGTTCTCGACCTCGGGGTCGATCGTGGTGAGGACGCCGTCGGCGTGCATCCCGGCCAGCAGGTAGAGCGATGCGACGCCCGCACCCGTGCCGATCTCGACCGCGCTCCTGGCGCCGACCGCCGCGGCGAGCACGCGCATGAGAGCGCCCGCGCCGGGCAGCACGGGAGCCACGCCCAGCTCCGAACCGCGCTCGCGTGCTCGGGCGAGAACGCCCTCGGTCTCGAACAGCACGTCCTCGTCGACGAACTCCTCGCCGTGGGCCCAGCTGGTCACCTTCCCCGATGCCATCCGTGGATCCTCCTGCTCGTCGGTGATGGGCGCGTCGCTGCGACGTGCCGAGGTGCGGCGGCGCGACCTGGCTGGTCGGCGCGCACGCGGATGTCGACCAGGGTACGTCAGGTCGCGCTTCCCCCGTCACGGTCCGGTCACGGGTGGGCGACACGGCTCCCGTGCAGGTGCCCTCTGCCATAATGGGCGGGCACGTATCCGGTCGATGGCAGGTGGGCTCGTGGATTTTCTGGGTCTCGGGGGTTGGGAGCCTCTCGTCCTGCTGGTCGTGTTCCTGATCTTCATCGGGCCGCAGCGTCTTCCGGAGTACACGCGCAACGTCGTGCAGTGGGTGCGCAAGGCACGCCGCTGGGTCGACGACTCCCGGGCCACCGTCGAGGACGAGATGGGCCTGTCGATGGACGAGCTGCGCAAGTACGACCCGCGCCAGTACGACCCTCGCCGCATCATCCGCGACGCCTGGGGAGACACCAGCGTCGACGACATCCTGCCGGACACCAAGGCCCTGACCGGCGCTGCCGCCGGCACGGCCGCGGCCTCCAGCACGGGCGGTTCCCGCAAGGCCTCGACGGAGGACGAGGGGCCGCAGCGGGCGCCCTTCGACGACGAGGCCACCTGAGTCGGATCGGCCCGGCCGCCGGGGCCCCCGATCAGCTCTGCACGCTGAGCGGCAGACGCATCCCCGACAGCCCCCGCGGTCGCGCCACCAGCGCCCGGGCGATCGAGGACAGCTGCATCGCCGCGGGCGAGGTCGGGTCCGACAGCACCAGCGGGGTCCCCGCATCGGCTCCCTCCCGCAGCGCCGGGTCCAGTGGCACCTGCCCCAGCACCGAGACCGGGTGATCGACCGCCCCCGAGAGGGTCTGGGCGACCCTCTCGCCGCCGCCGCTGCCGAACACGTCCATCCGGGTCCCGTCGGGCAGGGTCAGCCCGCTCATGTTCTCCACCACCCCGGCGACGTCCTGCTTGGTCGCGGTGGCGAGGGACCCGACGCGTTCGGCGACCGAGGCCGCGGACGCCTGGGGCGTGGTCACCACGAGCATCTGCGCGCTCGGGAGCAGCTGGGCGACGGAGATCGCGACGTCGCCGGTCCCGGGCGGCAGGTCCATCAGCAGCACGTCGAGGTCGCCCCAGAACACGTCGGAGGCGAACTGCTCGATCGCCCTGTGCATCTTCGGTCCGCGCCAGACGACCGCCTGGCCGTCGGGGACGAACATGCCGATGCTCATGACCTTCACGCCGTGCGCCTCGGGCGGCATCAGCAGGTCGCCGACCTTGGTGGGCTTGTCGTCGATGCCGAACATCCCGGGCATGGAGAAGCCGTGGATGTCGGCGTCGATCACGCCGACCGCGAGGCCCTGGGAGGCCATCGCCGCGGCGAGGTTCGCGGTGACGGTGGACTTGCCGACGCCGCCCTTCCCGGAGGAGACGGCGAGGATCCTGGTGAGGTTCCCGGTCTTGTTGAAGGGGATCTGACGATGCCCCTGCCGCAGCCGGGTGGTCAGCGCCTTGCGCTGCTCGTCGGTCATCGTGCGGGACTCGACCTTCACCCCGGTGAGACCCGCGACGGTGGCGGTGGCCTCGGCGGTCGAGCGCTCGAGGCGGTCGCGCATCGGGCAGGCGGCGATCGTGACCAGGATGGTCACCTCGGCGACGCCGTCGTGCCCGACGTGCACGGAGTCGACCATGTCCAGCTCGGTGATCGGGCGACCGATCTCGGGGTCGATCACCGCCTCCAGCGCCTCGTGGATGCGGGCGATCCGTGGATCAGGATCCTCGGACGTGCTCACGGGGACCTCCTCTCGGCGAGGGCTGCACGCACCTCGCTGCGCAGCATCGCGCGCAGCTCCTCGCGGTCGATGCCAGCGGGCGCCTCGGCGCCACCGCCCTCGGCCGGGGCGCGCGTCGTGTCGGTGGGATCCATGGAGGCGCCGGTGCCCCGGCTGCCCCCGGTGCCCGTGCCCTCGGGGGCGCGTGCGGCGCCCTCCTCCTGCGAGTCCTCGTGGAGGTCCTCCTCGAGGCTCTCCAGGAGGTCACGCAGCTCGCTGCGCACGAAGTCGCGCGTCGCCACGTCGTTCAGGGCGATCCGCAGGGAAGCGATCTCACGGGTGATGAAGTCCGTGGTGGCGTGGTTGCGGTCGTTGGACTGGCGATCCTGCTCGGCCTGCACGCGGTCGCGGTCGTCCTGCCGGTTCTGCGCGAGCAGCAGCAGGGGCGCCGCGTAGGACGCCTGCAGGGAGAGGATCAGCGTCAGCAGCGTGAAGTTCAGGCTGCGCGGGTCGAACTGCGCGCTCTCGGGCATCAGCGAGTTCCAGACCAGCCAGACGGCACAGAACACCGTCATGCCCACCAGGAACGCGGGGGTGCCCATGAAGCGGGCGAAGCCCTCTGCCCCGCGGCCGAAGGCGTCGCCGGACAGGGGGCTGCGCACGAGCTTGCGGCGCAGCGGCTCCGGGTCGTCCAGGTTCGGTGTGCGGTCCGACGCCATCATCCTCGTCCCCCTTCCCTTCTGGTGGTGGTGCTCGCCGCGGTGCCGGCGGGCTCCGATCCCGTGTCGCCGTCATGGATGCCCCGAGCGATCTCGGAGAGGTCGATCTGTCCCGTGGTCGCGGGCGGCTCGTCCTGTTCTCGCCAGTCGTCGGGCAGCACGTGGTCCAGCACGTCGTCCACGGTGACCGCGCCCAGCAGTCGTCCGTCCTCGTCGACGACAGGGATGGAGACCAGGTTGTAGGTCGCCATCTCGCGGGTCACGCCCGAGAGCGGCATGTTGGGCTCGACGGTGTGACGGTCGGCGTCGAGGATCTCCCCGACGGGGCGGTCCGGACGCTCCCGCAGCAGGTGCTGGAAGTGGACGATGCCCAGGAGCTTCCCGGTCGGGGTCTCGAGCGGGGAGCGGCACACGTGGACGGTCGCGGCGAGCGAGGGGGAGAACTCCTCGCGGCTGATCATCGCCAGGCAGTGGGCGACCGGGGTCTCCGGCGCGGTGATCAGCGGCTCGGTGGTCATCATGCCGCCGGCGGTGTACTCGTCGTACGCCATCAGGCGGCGCACGTCCTCGGCCTCCTCGGGCTCCATCAGACCCAGCAGCTGCTCGGCGACCTGCTCGGGCAGCTCCTGGACCAGGTCCGCGGCGTCATCGGGATCCATCTCGTCCAGCACGTCGGCCGCGCGCGAGGAGTCCAGTCCCGTGAGCACCTCGACACGGGTGTCCTCGGGGAGCTCCTCGAGCACGTCGGCGAGGCGGTCGTCGGGCAGCTCCTCGGCCAGCTCGATGCGGCGCTTGGCGTCGAGCTCCTGGACGATGTCGGCGAGGTCCGCGGGCTTGAGGTCCTGGTAGGAGGCCAGCAGCAGCGCCGCGGACTGCTCGGTGTCGGTGCCGAACAGTCCTTTGACCCCGGACTGGTCCACGGTGAGGGTCTGCCCGCGGCTGACGAGCTTGGACAGCCCCGATCCGGATCGGATCCGGCGCAGGTACAGCTTCGTGACCATCCAGTCGTGATGGCGGTTCTGCTCGAGACCGACGTCCTGCACGGTGGCGCGGCCGGAGCCGTCCAGCAACGTCACGGTGCGCTCGAGCAGGTCGCCGATGGCCAGCTGCTCCCCGCTGCGCTTCTCGAAGCGGCGCACGTTCATCACGCCCGAGGAGATCACCTGGCCGGGCATGATCGAGGTGACCCGGGTGGCGGGCAGGAACACCCGCTTCTTCCCCGGGACCTCGACGACGAACCCCACGGCGCGCGCGGCCGCGCGCGCCTGCGGCAGGACGACCACGTCGCGAATCTTCCCGAGGGACTCACCGATCGGGTCGAAGACGGGCGTGCCTGCCAGGCGTGCGGCGTAGAAGCGGGACTGGGGAGAGCTCACGCCCTCCAGGGTAGTGCCCCCGCCTGGTCAGCGGCCCGTGGTGAGTGATGCCATCCACGCCTCGACGTCCTCGGCCCGACGCGGCAGCGCGGCCGAGAGGTTCTCGACGCCGTCGGCGGTGACCAGCACGTCGTCCTCGATGCGCACGCCGATCCCGCGCAGCTCCTCGGGGAGCTTGAGGTCATTGGCCTGGAAGTAGAGCCCGGGCTCGATGGTGAACACCATGCCCGGGACCAGCTCGGCATCGAGGTACATCTCCTTGCGGGCCTGCGCGCAGTCGTGCACGTCCAGCCCCAGGTGATGGCTGGTGCCGTGGACCATCCAGCGCCGGTGGAACTGTCCCTCGGGCGCGAGGGACTCCTCGGCAGTCCCGGGCAGCAGGCCCCACTGCTCGAGGTAGGAGGCGATGACCTTCATCGCGGTCGCATGGAGCTCGCGGAAGCGCACCC
Organism: Brachybacterium endophyticum; assembly: GCF_003130585.1. GTDB lineage: Bacteria > Actinomycetota > Actinomycetes > Actinomycetales > Dermabacteraceae > Brachybacterium > Brachybacterium endophyticum. Next base: position 788,459 of record NZ_QFKX01000002.1, read on the forward strand.
CCGGCCGGGCGATCGCGAAGGCGGCGTCGGCGGCCTCGAGGACCGCGTCGTAGACCTTCCGCTGGGCGGGGGAGTAGCGGCCGGAGACCGGCAGGGTGCGGGTGATGTCGGCGGTGTACAGCGAGTCGATCTCGACGCCCGCGTCGACCAGCACCAGCTCGCCCTCGCGGACCGGACCGTCGTTGCGGATCCAGTGCAGCGTGCAGGCGTGGTTGCCCGCGGCGGCGATCGTGTCGTAGCCGACGCCGTTGCCCTCGGCGCGCGCGGAGGCCCCGAAGGCGCCCTCGATCACGCGCTCACCACGGCGGTGCCCCACCGCGTCGGGCAGAGCACGGACCACGTCCCCGAAGCCCGCGATGGTCGCATCGACCGCCTGGCGCATCTGGCCGATCTCGAAATCGTCCTTGACCAGACGCTGCTCGCTCGCCGCCTCCTGCAGACGGTCGAACTCCGCGGTCTGCTCCTCGCCGCCGGCGAGACCGTTCTGCGAGCGGATCTCCTCGACCATCCCCTGCACGCCCGCATCGACGTTCGGCACCACGGAGAGGGACAGCGAGGGGCCGACGTCCTTGGCGAGGGCATCGCGCAGATCGTCGATGTGACGGCACTCGATGCCGATGCGGGTCGCGGTCTCCTCGAGGGTGGGCCGACGTCCCACCCACAGCTCGCCGTACCGGGAGTCGGCATAGAACTCGGTGGCGTCGAACCCGGCACGGGGCCGGAAGAAGTAGGTCGCCGTCGACACGGTGGGGTCCTCCGCGTCCGGCTCGACGACGAGCACGCTGTCGGGCTCCTCGTCCGTGCCCAGGCCGCTGTAGTAGACGAACCCGGTGTCGGGACGGAACGGGTAGTCGGTGTCGTTGCTGCGCACCTTGAACACGCCCGCGGGGAGCACCATGCGTGTCGCCGGGATCGTGGTCACCAGGGCATCGCGGCGGGCGGGAGTGGCGTCCGCGACCTCGCGACGCTCGGCCCGGGGGATCGTCTCGTCCCAGTCCGCGGCGATGAAGCTGCGGAAGGCAGCGTTGGTGGGGCGCTGCGAGCGGGAGTCCCCGCGCGAGGCGAGCTCCTCGGCGTCGGGGCCGTCGGACGTCGCCGACGAGGGGTCGTTCTGGGATGCGGTCGGGGTCTCGGGGTGCTCAGTCATCACCCTGCGATGTTCTCACGTCGGCAGTGGCAGGATGGGGCCATGGTCACCCGCCCTCCGCAGCCCGAGGACGAGCCGCGCATCGACCTCCACACCCACACACGCTGCTCCGACGGCACCGAGAGCGTCGAGGAGCTCGTCGCGCAGGCGGCGCGTGCAGGACTCGACACGATCGCGCTGACGGACCACGACACCACGGCGGGATGGCAGGAGGCCGCTCGCGCCGCCGCTCGGCACGGGGTGCGCGTGGTGCCGGGCATCGAGGTCTCCGCCGAGCACGGCCACCTCAGCGTGCACGTGCTCGCGCTGCTGCCCGACCCGAGCGAGGACACGGACCTGGCCCGGCAGATGAAGCGGGCGCGCTCCTCACGGGACGCCCGTGCCCGGCGCATGGTCGAGCGTCTGGCCGAGGACCACCCGATCACCTGGGAGGACGTCGCCGCGCAGGTCGCGGGCGAGAACACGACCGTGGGCCGGCCCCATATCGCCGATGCGCTGGTCGCGCGGGGGATCGTCCCCGACCGCTCCGCGGCCTTCAGCCACCTGCTGAGCCCGACGAGCGCGTACTACGTGCGCTACTACGCTCCCGACCCGGCCACCGCCGTGCGGTCGATCGTCGCGGCCGGCGGCGTCGCCGTGGCCGCGCACCCGGGATCGTCCACGCGCGACGGGTCCCTGCCCGAGGACCTCCTGGAGGAGATGGTCGACGCAGGTCTCGCGGGCCTCGAGGTCGACCATCGGGAGCACGACGACGTCTCGCGGGCGAGACTGAGCGCCTTCGCACGCTCCCACGGCCTGCTCGAGACCGGCGGCAGCGATTACCATGGCGCCGGCAAACCCAACCGGCTGGGCGAGAACCGCACCCGCCCCGCCGTGCTGGCCGCGCTGCTGGAGCGCGCCACGAGCAGAACAGAGGTCCTCGCCCCGTGAACCTGGTGGATCTGCGCTTCCTCGCGAGCGTTCTCGTCACGCTCTTCGTGATCGTCGACCCTCCGGGGACGGTGCCGATCTTCCTCTCGCTGACCCGCACGATGACCGCGAAGCAGCGCTCGCGGGCGGCGATGGTGGCGGTCGGTGTCGCGATCCTGATCATCGGCACGTTCGCGGTGTTCGGGCGCTTCATCCTCGCCTACATGCACATCTCGCTGCCCGCTCTGCAGTTCTCCGGCGGGCTCCTGCTGCTGCTGGTCGCGATGCAGCTGCTGACGGGCAAGGAGGGCGAGATGGCCCAGAGCAGCGGCGTGAACGTCGCCCTGGTGCCGCTGGGGACCCCGCTTCTGGGCGGGCCCGGTGCGATCGTGGCGATGATGCTGTTCGTCGACCAGTCCGGCGGCGAGCTCGACCGGGTCAGCGCCCTCGCGCTCGCACTCGTGGTGATGGCGGTCGTGCTCTACCTGTTCATGCGCTTCGCGGACGTCATCGCGAAGATCCTGGGTGACGGCGGCGTCACCCTGGTCACGCGCATCTCGGGCGTGCTGCTCGCCGCGATCAGCGTGCAGATGATCTTCGATGCGGTCCACTCGTTCCTGGAGACCTGGAACGTGCTGCCCGCCGGCTGAGCTCGTGAGCCGTTGGACTCCTGAGCCCCAGCGCCTCGGCATCAATCCCTGAGCCCTAGCAGTCCCTGAGCCCCAACCTTCGGGGGGGGGGGGGGAGAGCACGAGCGGACGTGGCCTCAGGAGCCGTCGAACTGCTCGGGCAGCTCCCAGTGCCCGTCGGGGGCGCGCCGAGCGAGCTCCCCGACCCAACCCGCCGTGCGCTCGAGGGTGGACCTCACCTCCGGCGGCGTGCCGATCAGCTCGGTCAGTCGACGCCCCTCGAGCTCCTGCCCGGTCGCCCAGGCCCCGGGGATCAGGGCCGTCCCGGGCTCTGGTTCCGACGCGATCCCGGGGCCGCCCACCGGGCCCCCGTCGCCGGCCGCGACGATCTCCGCCTCCGCTCCCCACGACGAGGCCAGGATCCGCGCGACCTCGAGGTTCGTCGCGGTTGGGGCATCGGCGACGTTGACCTTCCGGGCATCCGGCGCGCGCAGGCATGCGGAGACGGCGCGAGAGATCGTGAGGGTCGAGGTGAGCGAGCCGGCCTCCTCGGCCTTCTGCACCAGTATCCGGCGGGTCCCCGCCAGCAGTGCCGCGAGCAGCGGCCATTCCCGCACCCGCCGCGTGCTCGGCCCGTGGATCCGTGCAGGGCGCAGCACCGAGACCCGTCGGCCGCTCGCGGCGAGAACGCGCTCCGCCTCGGCCTTGTTCGTCCCGTACCCCTCGCGGGAGTTCCAGGGCTCACCGGCATAGTCCAGGGTCTGGTTCTCCTCCGACGTCGGCCGGTCCCAGACGGGGCGTACGTCGGAGTTCGCATGGTTCCCGAGCGCATCGACGTAGACCGCACGGGAGGACAGCATGACGGTGCCCTCGCAGCGAGTGGACCAGCGGGCGAGGTCCGCCGCGTGGGCGGGGGAGTAGCACTGGCCGTCGACGATGCCGTCGAGACCGTCGCCGACCAGGTCATCGAGGGCGTCGACGTCCTCCCGATCGTTGCGCAGCACCCGGATCCCCAGGTCGTGCCAATGGGGTGGGGCCAGCTCCGGCCGACGGCAGGTGACGGTCACCGAGGCCCCCGAACGTGCAAGATCCTCGGCGGTCGCGGCAAGTGTGCCGGTCCCGCCGAGGATCAGGACGCTTCGTGAGCTCAACTCTCCTGGGAGCCGCCGGCCGGGGTCTGCTCGCCCTGGCCGCTCTGGCCGCCCTCGCCGCCGCGGCGACGGTTGCGGCCACCGCGCGAGCGCCGACGACGCGGACGCGAGGACTCCTCGCCCTCGCCGGAACGGCCGCCCTCGCGGTTCCCGCCGTTCTCGCGCTCGGTCCCGGAGACCACCTCGCCGTTCACGCGGCGGGTGCGGGTGCGGCTGCGGGAGCGGCGGGGGCGCTGCCCCTCGTCCGAGCTCTCGCCCTCACGGCGCTCGGAGCTCTCGGAGCGGCTGCCACCCTCGGAGCGGTTGCCGCCCTGGGAGCCGCCGCCCTCGGAACGACCGCGTCCGCCGCGTCCGCCCCGGCCGCCGTGCTCCCCGCGTCCGCCGCGGTCCGAGCGCGAGGACTGCTCGCGGCGGGACTCGGGCCCGCCCAGGTCCTCGATCTCCTCGGCGTCCAGGCCAGCGCGCGTGCGCCGGTCCTTGGGCAGGGTGCCCTTGGCGTCGGTGGGGATGTCCAGGTCGGTGAACAGGTGCTCCGAGGTCGAGTAGGTCTCGACGGCCTCGGTGGACTCGAGCCCCAGCTGGCGGGCGATGAGCGCCCAACGCGCCAGGTCCTCCCAGTCCACGAAGGTGACGGCGGTGCCCTTCTTGCCCGCGCGACCGGTGCGGCCGGTGCGGTGCAGGTAGGTCTTGTCGTCGTCCGGGCTGTTCCAGTTGATGACGTGGGTGACGTCCTCGACGTCGATGCCGCGGGCGGCGACGTCGGTCGCGATGAGCACGTCGATCTTGCCGGTGCGGAAGGCGCGCAGGGCCTGCTCGCGGGCGCCCTGGCCCAGGTCGCCGTGCAGCGGGGCCGCGGCGAAGCCACGGTCCATGAGGTCGTGGGCGACCTTGTCCGCCTGGCGCTTGGTGCGCATGAACACGATCGTCAGGCCGCGGCCGCGGGCCTGCAGGATCTTCGCGAGCACCTCGATCTTGTCGAGCTGGTGCGCGCGGTAGATGACCTGCTTGATGTCGGCCTTGGTGCGCGAGGCGTCACCCGGGTCGTGGGCACGGATGTGCGTGGGCCTGCTCATGAAGCGGCGGGCCAGGGCCATGATCGGCCCGGGCATCGTCGCGGAGAACAGCATCGTCTGACGCGTGGTCGGGACGGCCTTGAGGATCTTCTCGATGTCCTCCAGGAAGCCCAGGTCGAGCATCTCGTCGGCCTCGTCGAGCACGGCCGTGCGGACCTGCGAGAGGTCCAGGTGGCCCTGACGCATGAGGTCGATGAGGCGACCCGGGGTGCCCACCACAATCTCGATGCCCTTCTGGAGGGCCTCGATCTGCGGCTCGTAGGCACGACCGCCATAGATGGTCAGGATCCGCACGCCGCGATCGGCGGAAGCGGCCTGGAGGTCGGAGGCGACCTGAACGGCCAGCTCACGGGTGGGCAGCACGGCGAGGCCCTGCGGGGTGCCGACGGGGCGGCTCTGCGGGTTCTCCTCACCGGGCGCGACGACGCTCTGGAGCATCGGGATGCCGAAGCCGAGGGTCTTGCCGGTGCCGGTCTTGGCCTGGCCGATGATGTCGCGCCCCTTGAGCGCGATCGGCAGGGTCATGGCCTGGATCGGGAACGGGTGGGTGATCCCCTTGGCGGCGAGGGCCTCGACGATGTCCTCGCGGACGTCGAAGTCGGCGAAGGTCTGAGCCGGAGCTTCCTTCGCGGCCTCCGCGGCCGCGGTCTCGCTGTCGGGGGTGCCGGAGCTCTGCTCGACGGCGATGGAGGAGGCCGGAGTCTCGGGCGCGATGGCGCCGTCGGCCTCAGGGGTGTGCGTGGTGGTGTCGGGCACAGTTCATCTCTCTGATCAAAAGGGTGCGCGGCCATCGTAGCGCTGTGCCGTGGCTCAACCCTGGCCGGGATCTCTGCCGCGACCCGGGTCGCGGCGCGCGGACGTCGAGGTGAGAGAGGCAGGGAGCGCGCGGGCGTCGGCGCGCCACGGGGAGGTCTCGCGGGATCGCGGTGACCGGGCGTGTGACTCGCTCCTCGTCCCCGTGGCTCGGGCGGGTCCGGGACCTGGGCCCCGACCCATCGGGCGGCGGTCAGCCCAGGAAGCCGACCCGCTTCGGCGTGCCGCTCGCGATCTCGACGTAGGCGATCTTCTCGCCCGGGACCAGCACGGTGCCGCCCTTGGAATCGGTGAGCGCGGCGAGCGAGCCGTCGGCCAGGGCGGTCTCGAGCGCGGACCTCACCGACTCGGCGCTCTCCTCGGTCTCGACGACGAGCTCGCGGGGAGCGTGCTGGATGCCGATGCGGATGTCCATTCGGGGTCCTTCCCTCGTGTGTGTGAGCGGTCGGCTCTGCGCCGGACCGACGGCCGACGACGGCCCCTCGGGACGCGTCGTCGGCACGGAAGATCCTACCGGCGCAGCAGTCGCCATGACCGGGTCCGGGGCGGCCGATCGGTGCGCTCTCAGACGAATCGCTGCTCTCTCAGACCACTTCGAGGCCGTCAGGCTGTTGCCGCGGGCCGTCCGGAGTCTCCGCGATGCTCGAGAGGCCGCGGGCGATGAAGCGCGAGATCGACTCGGGGTCGGTCTCCAGGTCGCTGCCGCGGCCGTGCACCTCGTCGCCCGCGAGTGCGATCAGGCAGCGTCCGAGCGCCACGGCCGCGGTGTCGCTGAGCGTGTCGCGGCCCACCAGCGCGACCGAGATCTCCCGGGCGAGCTCGGTGCGCAGGCGTGAGGCCATCAGGGAGACGGGGTCGGAGACGAGCTCCGGGGAGAGCACCAGGCGCACGTCGGGTCGCTCCGTGGTCAGCTCCCGCACCCAGCGCAGAGCGGCCCGCGCGCGCTCGTCCTCGTCGGCCGGGAGGGGAGGCAGCGCCCGGGCGGCCGCCAGGGCCCGTTCCCCGATCGCGCCGAGGACGGCCAGGTAGAGATCCTCCTTGGAAGCGAAGTGCTGGTAGAGCACGGGTTTGGTGACCCCGATCGAGTGCGCGATCTCGTCCATCGAGGTGCTGCGGAAACCGTGCACCATGAAGCCTTCGCTCGCGCGGGCGAGGACCATCGCTCGGCGCTCCGAGCGTGGCATCCTCTGCGGGGTTCCGGTCATCTCTCACTCCTAGCGCGCAGGGCGGCGTGGTTCCCTGGTCGTCGGGGCGACCGTCCAGGCGCACGGCTCGAGCCCAGTCTACGGTATTTGTCTGGAATGTCCGTCCTTTGGTGTCTTCCGTGTCCTCGCCCGCCCGCCGTCCTCGGATGTCCCCGCGCTGTGATCCACTGGGGGACGTGCAGAAGACGGGTCAGGAGCAGGCGGCCGCGGAGCCCGTGAGCGGGACGTCCGCAGGTCGCCGAGGGGGCAGCTCGTTCGAGGAGCTCACTGTCCTGCCCCCGGATCGGCGACGCCTGCCCGCGGCGCTCTCGCGTGCGGACCTCGATGCCGATCAGACGGAGGCCCTGGACGCGTTCACGAGTGGTGAGCACGTGCTCGTCCACGGCGTCCCGGGAGCGGGGCGGACCTCTCTCGCGCTCACCGCCGCCCTCGACCTCGCTCACCGTGACGGCGGGAGCGGCCGGCCCGCATCCGCCTCCGCGACGACGGTCGGGAACGAGGTGCTGCTGCTCTCGCCTCGTCGGGCCGCGGCCGATCCTCTGCGGGATGCCGTGGCGCTGGCCGGGGCGGCCGCCAGCGTGCGCGTCGCGACCCCGCCGGCCCATGCCTTCGCCGTGGTCCGTGCGGCGGCGATCGCGCGCGGGCAGGGAGAGCCGAGCCTGGTCACCGGCGCCGATCAGGACGCGCTGCTGTCCGATCTGATCGCCGACCGACAGGACTGGTCGCTGTCCCTCGAGGCGTCCACACGCGCCCTCCCCGGCTTCCGCACCGAACTGCGCGACGTGATCACCCGCGCCGAGGAGCTCGGGATCGGCCCCGACGCGCTGCGCACGCTCGCGCTGCAGCGGGGCCGACCGGCCTGGCTCGATGCCGCCGAGATCCTCCGCGACTACCTCGACGTCCTGGACCTCCAGAGCATGACGGCCCTGGACGCCGGGCCCCGCCTCGACTCCGGTGCCCTCGTGCGCCGGGGGTCCCAGCTCCTCGGAGGCCTCGACCCCCGCCACCTGCCTCGCGCGGTCGTGGTCGACGACGCCCAGGACCTCACGGCCGCGGGCGTGGATCTGGTGCTCGCCCTCGCGCGCGCCGGGTCCCGCGTGATGGTGACCTCCTGCCCCGACCAGATGGTCGACTCCTTCCGCGGGGCCGTCGCCGACGCCGCCGCGAGGATCCGGGACGGACTGCCCCGTGCTCCGCGGGAGGTCGCTCTCGCCCGGTCCCGCCGGGATGCCGTCCCCGCCCCGGCGATCGATGCGCTGCGGGGCCGGCTCCCGCTCGCCGGGTCCCCGAGCAGTCTGCGCCGACCGCTGGACGTGGCGTCCGACGCCGCGGATGCGCCGGCCGCGACCGAGCCGGGCGTGACCGAGCCGGCCGCGATCGAGTCGGACGCGGGCCCGTCCGCATCGGCCGCACTCCGCGGACTCAGTGTGCTGACCCTCGCTGACGCCGAGGAGGAGGCCCGCGTCATCGCCGGGGCGCTGCGCGATCTCCACCACGAGCACGCCGTGGCCTACGACGAGATGGCGGTCGTCTGCCGTTCGGGTGGAACGGTGCGTGAGCTCGCCGACCAGCTCGCCCGGGCGGGCCTGGCCGTTTCCACACCGCAGCGTCTGCCCGCGCTGCGGGAGGAACCGGTCGTCCTCGACCTGCTGCGGATCGTCGAGCTCGGGATCGACGGTGGGGGAGCGGGCGGTGAGGACGTCCGGGGCGACGATGGCGCCGGGACCGGCGAAGACGGCGGGACTAGCGAAGACGCCGGGATCGGCGACGACGGCGGGACCGACGACGACGCGACCGACGAGGTGACCGGCTCCCCGCTCCCTCTCTCGCCCGCCGAGGCCGTGCAGCTGCTGCGCGGCCCCTTCGGTGATGCGGACGATCTGCGTCTGCGCCGCATCCGGCGCACGCTGCTGGACTCGGACCGTGCGGACGCCACCCCGTCGGCCGAGGACTCGGGCCGCCTGCTGGCCCGCGCGCTCCTCGAGGAGCGGACGCCGGGTCTCGAGGACGGTGGGGGCACCGCCACGCCGCTGCTGCGGGTCCGGCGGATGATCCGTGCGGTGCGAGAGCTCGGGCCTGCGCCTGCTGCGGCCGATGCTCTCTGGGCTGCGTGGGAGGCGGCGCACCTGGCGGACGGGTGGCAGCGCGCTGCGCTGGGGGAGGACCACCAGGACGCCGACGGTGCCCGCGCACGGCTCACCGCGCACCGACTGGACGCGGTCGGTGCCCTGTTCGCCGCCGTGGACCGCTTCACCGAACGTCGCGGCCAGGCCGACGCCCTCGTGTTCATCGACCAGGTACGCGGCCAGGCCGTCGCCGAGGACACCCTGGCGCCTCGTGCCGAGCCCACCGGCCGCGTCGCCGTGCTCACCCCCGCCCAGCTCGCCGGCGCCGAGCGCGACACGGTGGTCCTCGCGCGCGTCCAGGAAGGGGCATGGCCCAACGTCCGCCTGCGCTCGACGTTGTTCGGCGCCGCCGAGCTCAGCCTCCTGGGTACCGGCGTCCACGGCGAGGAGCTGCCCCTGGAGCCGGCCGCGCTGCGCGCCGTGCAGCGCGAGAGCGTGGTGGCCGACGAGCTGCGGCTCGCCGTCAGCGCACTCACGCGCGCCCGCTCCCGCGTGCTGGTCACCGCGGTCGACGGTGGTGAGTTCGCGCCCTCGGCGCTGGTCCCGCTGCTCGCCGGACGGGCCGGGGAGGGATGGGTCGATCGCTCCGTGATCACCGAGGATCCCGGCCCCGCCCCGGATCCGCGCCGTCTCGTCGCCGCCCTGCGGCGCCGCCTGAACGCAGGAGATGACGAGGAGCGGGCCCGGGCCGCCGTGCTGCTGCACGACCTCCACGAGGCCGGGATCCCCGGCGCGGACCCCGGCAGCTGGTACCACCAGCGGCCCAGCAGCGAGAGCCCCGTGCTCGACCCGGATCTGCCGGTGCGTCTGAGCCCCTCGGCGCTCGAGCGCGCCCACGCCTGCCCGCTGGCCTGGCTCCTCGAACGGGCAGGCGGCTCCCGCCCCTCCGGGCCCGCCCAGCTGGTGGGAACGGCCGTGCACCGTCTGGCCCAGGAGAACCCCACCGGAGTCGCCCCCGAACGCGTCGAGGACCTGGTGGTGCGTCTGCAGACCCTGCTGCGCCCTCTGCGCCTGGAGGAGACCTGGTCGGGGCGTCGCACCCTGCGTCGCGCGGAGGACTCGGTGCGGCTCCTGAACGACTACCTGGGTTCCGCCCCGCCGGCCGCCGCGATCGAGGCGCCCTTCGAGTACCGGCTGGGCGGGGTCGTGCTGCGCGGGGCCATCGACCGCATCGAAGGTGGGGCGGGCCCCGGGCAGACGCTGCGGATCGTCGACCTGAAGACGGGCCGGGCGCCCAAGAAGGCCGCCGACGTCGAGGAGGACCTGCAGCTGGGTGCGTACCAGACCGCCGTCGACCGCGGAGCCCTGGCCGACGAGCTCGGGCCGCAGGCCCCGCAGCACCTGGCCGGCGGCCAGCTCGTCTATGTCGGGACCGGCAGCGCCCGGCCCGCCCTGCGCACCCAGACCGCCCTGGCGTCGGCCGAGGACCCCGACTGGTTCAGCTCGACGGTCGAGAGCACCGCGGGAGCGGTCTCGGGCTCCCGGATGACCGCACGGCGCAACGCCCACTGCGACACCTGCTCCGTGCGCAGGATCTGCCCGCTGTGGCCCGAGGGGGCAGAGCTGTGACGCCGAGCTCCGCAGCGCACCCCGTGCCCTCGCCCGCGCCGCCGCCCACGTTCTCCGCCGAGCACCTGGCCGCTCTGATGGGCCGCCCCGCGCCCACCCCCGAGCAGACCGCCGTGATCGAGGCGCCGCTCGCCCCCATGCTGGTGGTCGCGGGCGCCGGCAGCGGGAAGACCGAGACCATGGCCTCGCGGGTGGTGTGGCTGATCGCCAACGGGCACGTCGAGCCCCGTCAGGTGCTGGGGCTGACCTTCACCCGCAAGGCAGCCCACGAGCTGGCCGAACGCATCGCAGGCCGCCTCTCGACGCTCGCGAGCGTCCTGCGCGCGGAGGGGCTCCCCCTGCCGCGCGGCCTGGCCCGGGCCGGGCAGGACCTGCTCGGCCAGGACGTGCAGGTCCACACCTACAACGGGTTCGCCCTGGACCTGGTGCGCGAGCACGCGCTGCGCGTGGGCCTGGACCCCGAGTTCACGATGATGTCGCCCTCGGCCGCCTGGCAGCTCGCCCACGAGCTCGTCGAGGCCGCCGACGACACTCTCGCTCTGGACGCCTCTCCGGCCTCGCTGACCGCCGCCCTGGTCTCGCTGACCTCCTCGCTCGCCGATCACCTGGTCTCCCCGGCCGAGCTGGCCGCCGAGCTGCGAGCGATTCGCGAACACCTCGCCCAGATCCCCCTGCAGGTCAGCGGGCGTCGCCGTACCACACCCAAGGACGTGGCCGCCGTCGTCTCCGCGTGCGAGCAGCGTCTCGAGCTGATCGGGCTGATCGAGGAGTTCGCGCGTGTGCGCACCGAGCGCAGCGCCCTGGAGTTCTCCGACCAGGTGCACCTGGCCGCTCGCATCGCCCGCGAGGTGCCCGGGGCCGGGCGACTGGCCCGCGAGCTGCACCCGGTGGTGCTCCTCGACGAGTTCCAGGACACCTCGGTCGCGCAGCTGCGGATGCTCGCCGACCTGTTCGGTCCCGGCCACGCCGCGTGCGCGGTGGGCGACCCGCAGCAGGCGATCTACGGCTGGCGCGGTGCCTCGGCCGCCTCCCTCGACGGCTTCGCACGCTCCTTCGCGAGCGAGACCCAGGAGGTCCTCCAGCGCACGCTCTCGACCTCGTGGCGCAACGACCGCGCGGTCCTCGATGTCGCCAACCGCGTCGCCGCGCCGCTGCGCAGCGCCTCCACCGCGATCACCATCCCCGAACTCCAGGTGCGTCCCGGGGCCGGGGAGGGCACGGTGCACGTCCACGAAGCAGCCGACGAACAGACAGAGGCCCGAGCGATCGCCGCCTGGATCCGCCGGCGCCGCGGGCCGGAGGTGCGCGGTGACGACTCCTCGTCGTCCGGTCCCGACACGACATCGACCCCGTTGCCCAGTGCAGCGGTGCTGGTGCGCGCCCGCCGTCAGATCCCGCCGATCGTCGAGGCGCTCGAAGAGGCAGGGCTGCCCGTGCAGGTGATGGGGCTGGGAGGCCTGCTGGACCGTCCCGAGGTGGCCGATGTGCGGGCACTCCTGGAGTGCGTGCACGACCCGTCGCGCGGCGATTGGCTGATGCGGCTGCTCGCCGGTCCTCGCTTCCGCCTGGGATCGCGGGACATCGCCGTCCTGGGGCGCTGGCGCGAGAGGCTCGGGGCGAGGCGACGCCGCGGCGTCGGCGAGGCCGGGACCGTCGACGACGCCGACGAGATGTCGCTGATCGACGCCGTCGACGACCTCCCACCAGCCGATTGGGCGGATTCCGAGGGACGCTCGCTGAGCGCCGCGGCACGGGAGCGTCTGCTGGATCTGCAGGGGATGCTGCGACACTTGCGGCGCCGACTCGCCCTGCCCCTCCCGGATCTCGTCCACGAGGCCGTGCGCGCCCTCGACCTCGATCTCACCCTGCTCGCGGACGCGGACTCCTCGCCGGCCCTGGGAGGCCTGCCGGCTCTGCGCGAGCATGCGGCGGCGTTCGAGCGCACGGCGCAGCGCCCCGGCCTCGGCCCGTTCCTGGCGCTGCTCGAGATCAGCGAGGACCAGGAGGCGGGGCTGTCGATGGGGGCCGGCCAGGCCGATCCGGACCCGGACGCCGTCACCGTCGTCACCATGCACTCGGCGAAGGGCCTCGAATGGGACCTGGTCGCCGTCGCCGGACTCAGCGAGGGATCGGTGCCCTCCTACGATCTCCGCCGTGCACGCACCACGGAGGACGGCACGGTGCGCGTGGCCGATTCCGGCTGGCTCGGCAAGCTCGCCGACGCCTCGATCCCCAGTTCCCTGCGCGGGGACGCGGACATCCTTCCGCAGCTGGACTGGGCGGCCGCCGACACACAGGTCGACGCCGAGTCACTGATCCAGCAGTTCCGCTTCGACCAGGGGGAGGAGTCGCTGAGGGAGGACCGTCGGCTGATGTACGTCGCGGTCACCCGGGCTCGTGAGGACCTCCTGCTGAGCTCGTGCGCCTGGCGGACCGGAGCGGCGAAGCCCCGGCCGCGATCGCGCTACCTGCGGGAGGTCCTCCCGCAGGTGCCGGCACCGTTCCAGGTCCTTGAGGACGTGCCGGAGAAGAACCCTCTGGATGCCCTGCTCCTCGAGGCCGAGTGGCCCCCGCCGCCGGGGGAGGCGGAGCAGCGCCGACACGAGGCCGAGCGGCTCCTCGCCGCCGCCTCCGAGGGTGACCTCCCCGAGGTCCCCGAGGACGCAGAGCTCGCCGAGCAGACCCGGCGGGTGCTCGCCGATCTCGCCGAGCGTCGTGAGCAGCTGACGGTGCGTTCCCCTGCGCGCCTCTCGGCCTCCCAGATCGTCGCCCGCGCCCAGGACCCGCAGGCCGCAGCGCGCGCGATGCTGCGACCCCTGCCGCGCCGCCCCTCACGCTCGGCGCGCCGGGGCACGGCGTTCCACGCCTGGATCGAGCAGCGCCTCGAGGGTGGTGCCCTGCTCGATCTCGAGGACATCGCCGAGTTCGCGGACCTCGAGGAGCAGGAGCAGGATCGGACGCAGGATCGCGCCGACGCCGACGCCGGGGCCGATACCGATGCTGCCGCGCTCGCCCGGATGCGCGAGTCCTTCGAGTCCTCGCCGTATGCGTCCCAGGTGCCCATCGCGGTGGAGGAGCCGGTGACCACGCGGATCGGGCCGCTGGCGATCAGGGGAGTGATCGACGCCGTCTTCCCCGATCCCGAGCACCCCGACGGTGTGGTGATCCTGGACTGGAAGACCGGATCACCGCCCACGGGCGCCCGCCGCCGAGCCCGGGCCCTGCAGCTGTCGGTCTACCGGCTGGCCTGGCACGAGCGCACGGGGATGCCGCTGTCCAGGATCCGCACCGTGTTCTACTACGTGGCCGACGGCGTCAGCCACGAGGTCACGCACCATCCCTCCCGCAGTTCGATGGAACGGATGCTGCTCGCTGCCGACGAGGAGACCTCGCCCGAACGATGAGGATCGACAGGGCGGCGAGACACGCCCGAGCACCGAGCAGCGAGGGTCGAGCACCGAGCACCGAGCACCGAGCACCGAGCACCGAGCGAGCACCGGGTACCGAGGACCGGGCACCGAGACCGAGGACCGGGTACCGGGCACCGAGCACCGGGGACCGCCTACCACTCGAGGAACGGGGGCGTGGGAGGCGACGTCGGCTCCTCTGGTCGGCGCGCACCGGTCCTCCCCACTGCACAGCTGTCCCCATTCGGATCTCGAACGCCCGTGCGCACGGCGTCCGTGATGGGCTGAAGACTCGCGCGGACGCGGTACGTGGAATCGGACGGCTCCTGGGTACCGGGCCGGGCCGTGACCGGTTCGGAGTGCGGGCGGTGAGGCGGCAGCAGCGCGGTGGGGCAGCGGAAGGACAGGGGACATGGTGGCCACGACGGAGTCGGCTGCGGGTGAGGCTCTCGCGAGCATCGAGGACCTGCTGCGCCAGGGGGACGCCGAGCGCCTCGGCACGCGGATCCAGGCGCACGCTGCCCACGTCGCGGAGGCGGAGTGCCGCCTCCTCCTGCTGATCGGTGAGTTCGACGCCGGGGAGGGAGTGCGCTGGTACGTCGGCCTGAAGTCGACGGCGCACTGGCTGTGCTGGGCCTGTTCCATGTCGCCCGGCGCCGCGCGCGAACACGTGCGTGTGGCGCGGGCACTGCGAGAGATGCCGCTGACCGTGCAGGAGTTCTCCCGGGGCGCCCTGTCGTACTCGAAGGTCCGCGAGATGACGCGTGTCGCCGCCCTCGTCGACGAGGCCGTGCTGGTCGGGATGGCACGGGAGATGACGGCATCGCAGCTGGCACGCACCATCAGCTCGTTCCGCGCGGATCCCGGCTCGCGGATGAGTCAGGATGCTCGCCGAGAGGCCTCCTGGCAGGTCCGGAGCGATGGCATGGTCGAGATCCGTGCTCTGCTGCCCGCCGAGCTGGGCGCCGAGGTCGTGACCGCCCTGGACCTCGCCCTCCAGCATGACGAGAGCACCGACGATGACGAGAGCTCCCGGAGTCACGACACGACCCCGGAGGCCTGGGATCCGACCAACAGCTCGATGCTCGAGCAGCGACGGGCCGACGTCTTCGTCGAGCTGGCGCGGGCCTATCTCGATGCCGGGCCGCAGGATCGCTCCGGGGAGGACCGACACCTGGTCCTGGTCCATGCGACGCCGGACATGCTCGTGGAGCAGTCGCCGACGGAGTCGGACGAGGGGAACCGGCCCAAGGGATGCGCCGAGATGCCCACGACAGCGGGAACGGGGCGCTTGGTCCCCGAGAGGGATATGACACCCCGGGAGCGAAGTGACGTTCCCGCGGGAACGTCCGCCGGCGGCAGTGGCGTGCGCGGCTCCTCGCCGTCATCGCCCGACGCGCCCGTGACGTCGACACGCTCCGCAGGCACGCCGAGGGACCGCTGCGGCGTGGTGGGGCTAGGGCCGCTCGAAGCGCGCACCGCGCAGCGCTTGAGCTGCACGGGGAGAACGGCTCTGCTGCTCACCGACCATGACGGGGAGGTGCTGCATCTGGGGCGGAGCCGTCGTCTGGCATCTCCGGCGCAGCGTCGTGCGCTCCGCGCCACGCAGCGCACCTGCCAGTTCCCCGGCTGTCACCAGGTGCGGCACCTCGATGCCCACCACCTCGTCCCGTGGAGTCAGGCAGGTGCCACAGACATCGACAACCTGGTCCTGCTCTGTCGCCGCCACCACGTGATGGTCCACGAGGGAGGTTTGTCTCTGCACCGCACAGACAGCCTTGTCGGGCCTCACGACGTCGAGATCTCCCCGCTGTTCGCGGACGAACTCTCCCCGCGCTTCGTGGTGCGCGACGATCGGGGCCGGCCCGTTCAGGCCACCTGGCCGCCGATGCTCGAGAACGCCTGCACGAGCCCTCTCGCTGCCGAGCATCCTTTACGCATCGAGGATGCGCAGCACCCACCGATGTCCTGGGGAGAGGGGGACACGAGGATCGCTCCCACCACGGGCGGCTTCGGCTTCTCACTCGACGGCGCGGTCACCGGCCTGTGCCAGTCGCCACCACCGCGACCGGCCGCGCAGGAGCGCGGGGAGGACCCCACGGGCGATTCCCGCCCCGACGCCGCCTGAACGAGAGGCCCGGGCGGATCCGCGCAGGAACGAGGGCCAGGTCAGGAGTGGGGCCAGGTCAGGAGCGAGGGTCCGTGAAGGAACCGCGCAGCCCGTCGGAGTCGCTCTCGTCCGGGATCTCGTCAGCGCTCTCACGGGGCGCAGCACTCTCACGGGGTGCAGAGTTCTCGTGGTGCGCTGCCCTCTGAGACCGCGGGGCGTCATCGGGTGCGACTGCGCCCTCATCACTGGCGCCCGCATCCCCGAAGCCCTCCGATTCGAAGCCCTCCGGCTGGATGCGCTCCGAGCCGACGTGCTCCGGCTCGAAGTGCTCCGACCCGTCGCCGACGTGCTCAGCGCCCTCATCCTCGTGCGCGTCCAGGGACAGGTAAGCGGACTCGGCCTCGTCCTTGGCGAGCTGGGAGATGTCGGACTCGAGATCGCGCAGCATCCCGCGAGCGTCCTCGATGATCACGTCGTCCTCGGCCTCGATGCCGTGCAGCAGCCAGTCCACGACGGCGAACTCGCCGACGGCCTGGGCGCGCTCGAGAAGGCGGGGATGGGCCGGCTCACCGAGGTGCCCGCGGTAGGAGGACATCAGGGCGTCGAAGGAGTCCTCGTCCAGGGCGGAGGCCAGCCAGGCGAGATCGTCGGCCGGATCACCGATGCGCGCTGAGTCCCATCCGCGCACGCCCGTGATCTGCGAGTCGCGGAAGAACAGGCTCTCCTCGGAGAGATCGGCGTGGATGAAGACGGGCTCGAAGTCCCACAGGGCGTGGTCGGCCAGCAATGCATCCCAGCGCTGCACGACGGCGGTGGGAAGCGTCTCGAGCTCCTGGGCGCGTGCGATCTGGACGCGGTGGGACTCCCGCAGCGCCTGCGCGGTGAAGGATTCCGCCCCGAAGGACTCGGCCACACGGGCCGGGACGCGGTGGATACGCGAGATGACCTCGCCGAGCGATGCCGCCAGGTCCCGATCGCGCTCCAGGCGGTCCAGCAGCAGCGGTGATCCGGCATGGACGTCGGTGACGGCGGCACGACCGCCCTCGCCCAGCTTGACCGAGCCCAGTACCGCCGGGACGAGATCGCCCAGGTGGTGCTGGGAGAGAGCCGCGGAGATGCTCAGCTCCTTCTCCAGCCGCACCCCGCCGGCGGTGCTGCGGGGGCAGGTGACGAGCACCCGACGCCCGTCCTGCCCGATCACTCCGGCGACGTCGACATCGTCCTGAGGGGTCGGGATCGCGACGGTCCGCTCCGGCTCGAAGCCGGGGACCGATGCGGCGGCGAAAGCTGCCAGGGAGTAGGAATTGCGAGGCACGGAACCACCGTACCCGGCATGCGGCTGGGAGCTGCGTCGGGACACACGGCGGAGCTGCCGTCGGACGAACCGATCCGGACGCCCGGCACGGGACATGCGCCACGCGCCTACGCTGAGGGCATGGTGCGAGTGCGTGGACCCCAGCTGCAGACCCCTCTGACGCGGCACGACCTGGATCGGGACGCCCTTCGTCGTGCCGACGATCACGTCCTGGACCATGGTGAGGACGCGATCTATCTCGTCACCCGAGCGGGAGCGGCCAGCATGCTCGCGGACCGCGACGGCCACCTGGTGCCGGCCCTCGAGATGGAGGATCCCCGCGAGCACCAGCCCGCCCCGGCCGTCTATCTCGGCATGCGCGAGGGCAGGCGGCTGATCGCGGTGGAGACGTCCGAACCCAGCGCCGAGCTCGACGATCCGGGACGCGACCTGCGGGATCTGCGGCGCGTGGTCGGCGACCTCTCTCCCGAGGACGCCGCGGTGTGCGTGGCCGCGGCCGCGATGGGGTCCTGGCACCGCTCGATGCGCCACTGCCCGCTGTGCGGGGCCCTGCTCGCGCCGACCATGGGCGGGTGGGTGCTGAAGTGCACCGAGGACGGCACCGAGCACTTCCCGCGCACCGACCCCGCCGTGATCATGGCGGTGCGCGATGCCCAGGACCGCCTCCTGCTGGCCCGCAACGCGAGCTTCCGTAGCGGCTTCCACTCCGTCCTCGCGGGATTCGTGGAGCCGGGGGAGACGATCGAGGCGGCCGTGGCCCGCGAGGTCGCCGAAGAGGTCACCCTGGATGTGGACGAGGTGGAGTACGTGGGCTCGCAGCCCTGGCCCTTCCCTCGATCGTTGATGCTGGCCTTCCGGGCCTGGGTGGCCGGCGGGCCGGAGATCGTGATCGGTGACGGCGAGCTCGCCTCGGCCCGCTGGTTCGGTCGCGAGGAGCTCGCCGCCGCGGTGGCTGCCGGTGAGATCCAGCTGCCCCATTCGACCTCGGTCGGACGGGCGCTGGTGGAGGACTGGTACGGCGGACCGATCGACGACGTCTGATCCTCCACAGCGCCCGCTCGTTCGTCCCCGCGCGCTGGCAGACTGAGGGACGATGACCGCGAACCACCCCGACGCCCGCACCGCCCCGGCTCCCGAGGCGACCCTCGATGCTGCTCCGTCCTCCTCCGACGCCCCCGGTCCTGTCTCCGCGGAGGCGATCCTGGAGGCTCTGGACCCCGAGCAGCGGGAGGCCGCGCGCAGCTTCGGTGGTCCGGTGTGCGTGCTCGCGGGCGCCGGCACCGGCAAGACCCGGGCGATCACTCATCGCATCGCCTACGGGGTGACGACAGGGACCCTCAACCCTCGCCACGTGCTCGCGGTGACCTTCACCGCGAAGGCCGCAGCGGAGATGCGCTCGCGACTGCGAGATCTGGGGGTGCCCGCCGTCCAGGCCCGCACCTTCCACGCCGCCGCCCTGCGTCAGCTGCGCCATTTCTGGCCGCGCGTGGTGGGCGGAGCGGTCCCGGAGATCATGCCCAACAAGTACGCGGGCGTGGCGGAGGCGTGCCAGCGCCTGCACATGAGCGTTGACCGGGCGGCACTGCGCGACATCGTCGCCGAGGTGGAGTGGTCCCGCGTCTCCATGCTCACGCCCGAGAGCTATCCCGAGGCCGCGAAGGAGACCTGGCGCCCCGGCGTCGCCGGCTTCGACGCCCGCTCGATCTCCCGCATCCTCACCCAGTACGAGGAGGTCAAGAAGGAGAAGGGTGTCATCGACTTCGAGGACGTCCTGCTGCACATGGTCGGCTTCCTCACCGAGCGCCCCGACGTCGCCCGCGAGGTCCGCGCCCAGTACAAGCACTTCGTCGTCGACGAGTACCAGGACGTCTCCACCCTCCAGCACGCTCTGCTGCGGCTGTGGCTGGGCACTGGCAACGACCTGTGCGTGGTCGGCGATGCCGCGCAGACCATCTACACCTTCGCCGGTGCCCGCGCCTCCTACCTGCTGGACTTCCCGCGGGAGTTCCGCGGGGCGGACGTCGTGCGCCTGGAGCGCAACTACCGCTCGACGCCGCAGATCGTGCGACTGGCCAATCGCGTCCTGGACGGCGCTCGCGGGCGCACCAAGGACCATCGGCTCACCCTGGCCTCCCAGCGGGAGGGCGGGGAGCCGCCTGTGGTCGAGTCCTATCCTGACGACGTCGCCGAGGCCGAGGGTGTCGCCACCCGGATCGCCGACCTGATCGCCGACGGGCGCAGCGCCTCGGACTGCGCCGTGCTGTTCCGCACCAACAGCCAGTCCGAGGCCGTCGAGCAGGCCCTCACGGCTCGGGGTATCGGCTACCTGGTGCGCGGCGGCGACAAGTACTTCGAGCGTCAGGAGATCCGCCGGGCCATGGTCGCCCTGCGGGCCGCCTCCCGCGTCGAGCAGGTCGACCCCGCGCGGGCGGTGCGCGACGTCGTCGGCGGGCTGGGCTGGAGCGCGCAGGCACCGGAGACCACCGGCGCGGTGCGCGAGCGCTGGGACTCCCTGAACGCTCTGGTGTCGCTGACGGACACGATCCTGGGGCGTCCCGGTGCGACGCTCGCAGACGTGGTGCGCGAGCTCGAGGAGCGTGCCGAGGCGCAGAGCGCCCCGACCGTCGACGGCGTCACGCTCGCCTCCGTCCATGCCGCCAAGGGCCTCGAATGGCCCGTCGTGTTCGTGATCGGCGCCAGCGACGGACTGCTCCCGATCTCGATGGCGCAGACGGCCGCCGAGGTCGAGGAGGAGCGTCGCCTGTTCTACGTCGCCCTGACCCGGGCGAAGGACCTGCTGACGATCTCCTGGGCGGCGGCCCGCAATGCCGGCTCCCGGGGCTCGCGCAAACCCTCGCGTTTCCTCGACGGAGCGCTCGAGGGACCCGGCTCCCAGGACTCGGTCGCCACCGCCCAGCCGCGACGCTCGGGCCGCCGCGGCGCGACCGTCTTCACCACCTGCCGATCCTGCGGCAAGGGTCTCGACACCCCTGGTGAGCAGCGCCTGGGGAGGCACACCGCCTGCCCGCCCGCCCACGGCGAGGAGACCCTCGAGAACCTCCGTCTGTGGCGTCGCGGGCGCAGCGCCCAGGCCGGCGTGCCCGCGTACACGGTGCTGACCGATGCTGCGCTCGCCGCGATCGCCGAGCGCGCCCCTCGGAGCGAGGAGGAGCTGCTCGCCGTCCCCGGCGTCGGGGCGGACCGGGCGCGCCGCTACGGCGGCGAGATCCTCGAGATCCTCGGCCGCCGCTGACGTCGTTCTGAAGGCGTGTGCTCATCGCCCTGCTCGCAGGGGAGGCGCACTCGAGAAGCGTCGACGAGACCGCCGCCGGACGGGAAAACTGCAGGTGAAAAAAAGATGCGCCGAAGTGTGGGCCGGCGTGTAGTCTGATCTCGTTATCGTCCACGACGTGGTCCGGGAGACCGGGGCGCGCGCAGAAGAAAGGGGGTGTCGTTGATGACCACATGGAAGACGCAGATCACGCCGATCGGTTTCTCCGGGTTCGACGCCGCCCTCTGCGCGGTGCCCGCTCTCTCGAACGAGCGGGTCTATCGACCCCAGGGGCTGACGGCTTGATCTGATCGGGACTCCGTCTCGATCCGCCGCCCCCGCTGGCGAGAGCGCATGGATGCGCCCGCCGTCCTCGACCACGACGACTTCGAAGCAGCGAGACGATGACCGACGTCCTCACCCGCAGTGACCCCACGACTTCTCCCGACATCCACCACGATGCCGCTCCCTCGGCGACCCTGCCCTGCCAGGACATCGAGGCGGCCGATCTCTTCTTCTCCGAGCGCCCGGCGGACCTCGAATCCGCCAAGCAGCTGTGCGCCGACTGCCCCTTGAAGGCCCTGTGCCTCGAGGGTGCACTCGAGCGTGGCGAGCCCTGGGGCGTGTGGGGCGGGGAGATCCTCGAGAACGGGGCCGTGATCGCGTTCAAGCGCGGACGCGGCAGGCCCCGCAAGAACGCCGCCTGACCCGGCACCGCAAGGGCAGGATCGTGTCCGCACGAGCGAGGGATCAGCAGATCCGACATCCGGCATCCACCCAGACAGCGTCAGGGGCGGCCCACCATCTGGTGGGCCGCCCCTGAGGCATGAGCGCACGGCGCTCAGCGGATGAGATCGCTGCGGATCAGGCCTTGCCCAGGATCCGGTTCAGCTTGGTGCCGCAGACCGGGCAGACGGCCTTGGCCATGCGGCGCTCGTTCGAGACGACGACGTCGCCCTCGGCCTCGCGCTTCTCACGGCACTTCACGCAGTAGAACTCACCGCTGTACTTCTCGTCAGCCATGCTCACTCCTTCTGTTGCCCCCGCAGCCTCGGCGCCGCACGTCACGGCCGGGTCCTGCGAGGTCGTCCCGGCCACTGTACAGAGCATGGCCCTCGCATGAGGAATCGGGATCGTGTGCGCCACGCGGCGCGGAATCCGAGCCGGAACGGTGCCGGGGCAGAGGGGCGGGGGCGGGGGTGAACCCGCCGCGGAGTGAAGAGCCCCGGACAGAGCTCACCCCCGCGACGACGGGGGATCGCGGGGGCGGGCGGAGATGCTCTTCGGCTCTCGTGGAGTCCCGGGGGCGCTCAGCATCGTGTGCACCTTCCCCGTACGCACCATGCTAGTTATCCCGGGACTCCACTGCCGTCCGAACGTAGTATCTGCCCCGTCCGGGGTCAAAGCCGGTCCAGTGGATCCGCTGTGGACAAGTGCCCTTGGACTGTGGACCCCCGGGGGATCAGGGCTCCGCGACTGTGGATCACTCGGGGACCCGCGGGGTCTGGGGAGGACTGACGTGCGCCTTGATCATGCACAGTTGGGGACGACACGATCGTCGAGATTTTTTTCTGAGATCCTGGGCCCATGCCAGAGCTCACCGAGCACGAGGGGATGCGCGGTCCGCGCGGCGAGAGGATCCTCGTGCGCCGTTCGCCGCGTCGGCGTCGCACCGTGTCGATCACCCGTCGCGAGGGCGACCTCGTGGTCTCCGTGCCCGCCTCGTTCGGCGCTCGCCAGGAACGCCACTGGGTGCGCAGCATGGTCGAACAGCTCCAGCGCAAGGAGAACGCGCGCGGCCCAGCGCGCCACGGCGACGATGACCTCATGCGGTTGGCCGAGCGGCTGTCCCAGCAGCACCTGGACTCCCGCGCCAGGCCGACTTCGGTCTCCTGGTCCGGCCGTCAGCGGCAGAGATGGGGGTCGTGCACCTCGAGCACGGGGGAGATCCGCCTGTCCACCAGGCTGCGGACGATGCCGCAGTACGTCCTGGAGTACGTCCTCGTCCACGAGCTGACACATCTGCTCGTGGACGACCACTCCGCGGAGTTCTGGGCGTTCGTGGCGAAGTATCCCCACACCGAGCGCGCACGCGGGTTCCTCGACGGCGTCTCCTACTCCCAGCAGCACGGGCCGATGGACTCCGCGGACGGCACCGAGGACGTGTCCGATGATGGCGTGGTGGGCCTCGGCTGAAGTTGCTCTCCCTCACAGGCGCCCGTGGCGCGCCGCTGGGACGCCCTAGCCGTTCCCGTCGGCCTCGGAGAGCCCGCGGTGCTTCGCCGTCCTCGTGGGGGCAGCGAACTCGTCGAGGTAGGGAGCGAGCCTTGCGAGGATCTCGGCCATGTCCGAAGCCGCATTCTCGGGAAGCGGTACCTGCGGACTGAACCCGGTGGCGGGGAGGCCCGAGTCATCGAGGCTTCCCGGCGTTTCGGTCCTCGGCCACGGAACCCAGATCGGGGCCGGGCCGTCGGGGGACTCCGGGTGCAGTGTCACGTCGGCCGCGTCGCCCTCGGCGCGCAGCACGAACACGACGTCCCAGTGTCCGCCGCAGGTCCCGAAGGTGGAGGCGAGATCGTGCACCTCGAGCAGGGCCGGCCCCGGGCCGACCAGGCTGAGGTCCTGCAGCCCGGTCTCCTCGGCGACCTCGCGGCGTGCCGCCTCCTCGAGCGAGGCGTCCTCCGCCTCGAGATGACCACCGGGCTGCACCCAGCAGTGAGCCTTGCCGTGCCACACCAGAGCCAGCTGCTCCGCCGCCCCGTCGAGGACGACGGCGCTCGCCGTCACGTGCAGCCCACCACCCTCGGCGGCCATCGCGGGCCCGTCGCGCAGCACCGCATCGGGGATCGCCTCGAGCAGGTGCACGTAGTCCGCGCGGGCAGTCGGGTCGATCGCCGCCGTCGACGCCGCGCGCAGCTCCTGCAACGCCCGCTCGGTCAGCGCGGGAGCGCGGCTCATCGCTCGCGCGGGTCCTCGTCCGAGCTGCCGTCGTCGTTCGACGGGCCGTCCTGGTCCGACGAGTCCTCCTCGCCCGAGGCATCCTCCTGATCGGACAGGCCCTGGGCCGACGAGTCCTGGGCCGACGAGTCCTGGCCCGAGGGGTCACCCGCGGCCGGTGCCTGCGTCTCCTCCGAGGCCTTGTCGGCCTCGGAGAGCAGCTTGGCGAGTTCGGCGTCGAAGTCGTCGGGCAGGGTCATCCCCTCCTCGGCCTCCGAGTCCTCCGTCGCCTCGCCGTCCTCGGCAGCGGCGACGGCCGGGGCGTCGGCCGCAGGAGCCTGCGGTCGGCCGCTCAGCACCTCGACATCGGGCAGCAGGTCGGGATGGGCCCACTTCGCGTCGCGGCCCTGCTCGCCCTCGGTCGCCAGCACGCTCGCCCACCAGGCGAGCGCCTCTCGGACACGGCGGGGCCGCAGCTCGATGCCCACGGTCTTGGAGAGCATCTCCTCGGCCGGCGAGCCGCTCGCGCGACGCCGGCGCAGCACCTCGCGCAGGGCGTCGAGCTGGGGGAGCTTGCCGGTCAGCGCCTCGGAGGTCACGTGGTCCACCCACGCCTCGATCAGGGCCAGCGTGGTCGCGAGCTCCTCGAGGGCACGCTCCTGGGAGGCGCGACGGGTGAAGACGAACATCTCGTCGGGGTTGCGGGCCTGCAGCGCCGAGGGATCGGAGAGGTCGAGGTCCCGCACCATCTCGTCGAGGGCGTCGAGATCCAGCGTGATCCCGCGGGCATAGTCCTCGATGGCCGAGTACAGGGCGCGCGGCAGCCACGGAGCGGCCGAGAACAGAGCGGTGTGGGCGAGCTCCCGGGCGGCCAGGAAGATCCGCGCCGCGGGGGCGTCCAGGCCGTGGGACTCCACCAGGTCCGCGACGTTCGCGGCCACCAGGGCGGGGCGACCCTCCGGGCCGAGCGGCAGGGACAGATCGGTGGTGCCGAACATCTCGCGGGCGAGCGAACCGATCGCGTGGCCGAACTGGACGCCGAACATCGTGCCGCCCATCCGCTCCATCATCTGCCCGGGATCGCCGGGCATCTCGATGGGGGAGTTCTCGATCTGCGAGGACATCGCCTCGCCGATGGCGCCGGCCATGTACTTCGCGACGGGCTCGACGATCGACTGCCAGCTGTCCTGGGTGCGGTGCAGCCAGGTGCCGCGGCTCCACACCTCGAGCGGCCGTGCCGGCAGGTCGAAGGTGAAGGAGTCCGCGAGCCAGAGCGCGGCGATGTTGGCGGCCTCGTCCAACTCCTTCACCTGCTCCTCGGTGGGCGCGGGATCGCCCGGCGTGCCCGCGGGGGCGGGGGCGCCCGGGACCTGGACCGACCCCTGGGCGGTGCGTCGCGCGAGGTCCTGCGCGAGCGTCCAGTTGACCGGGCCCTCGCCCTGGGCGTTGAAGACGTGCTGCATCTGCGCGGCGGCGGCCTGCAGCATCGCGGGATCGCTGGGCAGGTTCGCCTGCTTGGCGAGCTCACTGAGGTCCACGCCGTCCAGGGCGCCCTCGGGGATGGCTCCGCCCAGGGCCTCCTCGAGGAAGCGGCGCAGGGCGTCGTCGTCGGGTGTCGGGTTCTGGCTCATCAGGCACCTCCGGATGTGGCCGGCTGCGTCCTGCACGGCGCGGCGCGGCCTGGATCGTCGTCGGATTCAGCGTACCGAGCACCTCACCGCCCGCATCGGGCGGGCTCCCAGTTTCGCTGAGGGCGTCGAGCGCGGGGCCGATGGGTGGGCCGTCGGGTGGGCCGATGGGTGTGAGGGGAGACGGCCCGCCCCGGGCACCGACCGCCCAGCACGGTGCGGCACAATGGCCCGGTGACTCCCACGCCCCCCGAACCGACGACCGACGGTCCTCCCGACCGACGCCCCGGACGCCTGGGACGAGCAGCGCAGTGGATCGGCGGCGATGCCTTCGCCCACCCCCGCCTGGCCGCGGGCAGTCTGCTCGTGATCTGCGCGATGCTCCTCGGTGCGATGTTCGTCCCCGTCCCCTATGTCATCGAGCAGCCGGGCCCGGCGATCGACGTGCTCGGGAAGTACGACGACAAGGACGTGCTCTCCATCGAGGGGCACAAGACCTATCCCACCGACGGCAAGCTGATGATGACGACCGTCTCCGTCGACGGCGGGCCCGGCTACTCGGTCACCCCCGCCGAGGTCGTGCGCGCGTGGTTCGACCCGACACGATCGGTGATGCCCAGGGAGGTCGTCTTCCCAGAGGGCCAGACCCAGCAGCAGACCTCCCTGCAGAACAACGTCCAGATGAGCAGCTCTCAACAGGACGCCGTCGTGGTGGCGCTCCAGGAGCTGGGCATCGACCACGAGAACGCGGTCCAGGTCGCCGGCGTCGAGAAGGGCTCCCCGGCCGACGGCGTCCTCCAGCCCGGTGACAGCGTGCTGACGATCGGGGGCAAGGGCGCGAAGGACGCAGCCGGTTACAAGGAGCTCGCCGCCCGCACGAAGCCCGGCGGGGAGGTCTCGATGCGCATCGACCGCGACGGCACCGAACGCGACGTGAAGGTCCCCACCACCGAGGTGGAGGGCAAGGCCCGCATGGGCATCGTCCTGGACGACGGCTACGAGTTCCCCTTCGACGTGGGGCTGGGCGTGGGCGACGTGGGCGGACCGAGCGCCGGCACCATGTTCGCGCTGTCGATCTACGACGAGCTCACCCCCGGCGCCCTCACCGGGGGCCAGGACATCGCCGGTACCGGCACCATCGACGACAAGGGCGAGGTCGGCGCGATCGGCGGCATCCGCCAGAAGATGGTCGGGGCGAAGGCCGGTGGGGCCGACTACTTCCTCGCCCCCGCCGACAACTGCGACGAGGTCGCCGGCAACGAACCCGACGGGCTCCAGGTCGTCAAGGTCAAGACCTTCGACGACGCCCTGGGAGCCGTGAAGAGCATCGCGAAGCATGACAGTGCGAAGGGCCTGCCCACCTGCGGGTGAATGCCTCGCCCCAGAAGCGGCGGCCCCGAGTGGCGACCGCGAGGAGCGGCCCCGAGCCGCGGACCGATCAGCAATGACCCCATGAGCAGAGACCCCGAGCGCAGGAGGAACCCATGAGCAAGAAGAGGCGAGGACCGGCCGCAGCGGACCCGAAGCGGATCACCGTCGTCTTCGACTTCGGCGGGGTGCTCAGCGCCGGCCATGATCCCGTGCCCACGATCCACGAGCTGCTGGGCGGGGACGTCCAGGAGGTCGGGCGGGCGCTGTGGGAGCACCGCGGCGACTACGACGCCGGGCGCATCGACGCCGGTGAGTACTGGGGCCGGGTCGCCACCGCCGCCGGTGTCGAGGCGCTCACCGAGACCGAGGTGCGCGAGCTCCAGGACGCCGACGACCGCTACTTCCTGCAGCTCGACCCGCGCTCGCGCGAGCTGATCCACGATCTCGCCCGCAACGGGATGCGGATGGCGCTGCTGTCCAACGCGTCGGCAGCCTTCGGGGAGGACGTGCGCCGGACCGACTGGTTCGAGGCGTTCTCCCTCGCCGTGATCTCCGCCGAGGAGAAGGTCGTCAAGCCCGAGACGGAGATCTACCGGATCCTGATGGACGTCCTGGCTCACGAGACCGGGGGAGTGACGCGGCCGGGCGACCTCGTCTTCTTCGACGACCGGGCCGAGAACGTCGAAGCCGCCCGCGCGCTCGGCATCGACGCGCACCTGTGGTCGCGCAACGGCGAGGCCGGCGAGCAGGTCGCCGCCGAGGGCGAGGTCGAGGACCAGGACGACGCGGCAGCGGTCGAGCACGGCGCGATCATGGCGCGCCGCGTGCTCGAGGGGCGCGGGGTCCCGCTCGCCTGATCGCGACGGACTCAGGACCGCGCGGCCCTGCACCTGCGTCACATGCGCCCGGGATCAGGACGCTCGGTGAACGGTGAGCGGGTAACGTGGGGTCGCGCATGGCCGCTCGCTCTCGCCGTGCCCGCCCGCCCGGACCCATCGGTCGCGGAGGGCCCAGGATCACATCAAGTCCAGCCGTCGCAGGCACAGCCGCGTTCCGCGGCGAAACCGACCTTCTACCAGGGAGAACAGCTTGGCAGAGTTCATCTACACCATGTACAAGGCCCGCAAGGCCGTGGGCGACAAGGTCATCCTCGATGACGTCACCATGAGCTTCTACCCGGGCGCGAAGATCGGCATGGTCGGCCCGAACGGCGCCGGTAAGTCCACGATCCTGAAGATCATGGCGGGCCTGGACCAGCCTTCCAACGGCGAGGCGCGCCTGAGCCCCGGCTACAGCGTCGGCATCCTCCTGCAGGAGCCGCCCCTGGACGAGTCCAAGACCGTCCTGGAGAACGTGCAGGAGGGGATGGGCGAGCTGTTCCGCAAGGTCCAGCGCTTCAACGCCATCGGCGAGGAGATGGGCCAGCCCGACGCCGACTTCGATGCGCTGATGGAGGAGATGGGCAAGCTCCAGACGGAGATCGACAACGCCAACGGCTGGGACCTCGACTCCCAGCTCGAACAGGCGATGGACGCGCTGCGCTGCCCGCCCGGTGACGAGAAGGTCACCCACCTCTCCGGTGGTGAGAAGCGCCGCGTCGCGCTGTGCAAGCTGCTGCTGGAGAAGCCCGACCTGCTGCTGCTGGACGAGCCCACCAACCACCTCGACGCCGAGAGCGTGCTCTGGCTCGAGAACCATCTCCAGCAGTACGAGGGTGCCGTCATCGCCGTCACCCACGACCGCTACTTCCTCGACCACGTCGCCGAGTGGATCGCCGAGGTCGACCGCGGCCACCTCTACCCCTACGAGGGCAACTACTCCACCTACCTGGAGAAGAAGGAGGAGCGCCTCGCCGTCCAGGGCAAGAAGGACGCGAAGCTCGCCAAGCGCCTCAAGGAGGAGCTCGAGTGGGTCCGCTCCTCCGCCAAGGGCCGACAGACCAAGTCCAAGGCACGTCTGGCCAAGTACGAGGAGATGGCCGCGGAGGCCGAGCGCACCCGCAAGCTCGACTTCGAGGAGATCACCATCCCGCCGGGCCCGCGCCTGGGCACCAAGGTGATCGAGGCGGAGGACCTGAAGAAGGGCTTCGGCGAGCGTCTGCTCATCGACGGGCTCTCCTTCTCCCTGCCCCCGAACGGCATCGTCGGTGTCATCGGCCCCAACGGCGTCGGCAAGACGACCCTGTTCAAGACCATCGTGGGTCTCGAGCCGCTGGACGACGGTGACCTCCAGGTAGGCCAGAGCGTCAAGATCAGCTACGTCGACCAGAACCGCGAGAACATCGACCCGGACAAGAACCTCTGGGAGGTCGTCTCCGACGGTCTCGACTTCATCCAGGTCGGCAAGGTCGAGATCCCCTCGCGCGCCTACGTCAGCCAGTTCGGCTTCAAGGGTCCCGACCAGCAGAAGAAGGCCGGCGTGCTCTCCGGCGGTGAGCGCAACCGCCTGAACCTCGCCCTCACCCTCAAGCAGGGCGGCAACGTGCTGCTGCTGGACGAGCCCACGAACGACCTGGACGTGCAGACCCTCGGCTCGCTCGAGAACGCTCTGCTGGAGTTCCCGGGCTGCGCCGTCGTCGTCTCCCACGACCGCTGGTTCCTGGACCGCGTGGCCACGCACATCCTGGCCTTCGAGGGCACCGAGGAGAATCCGGCGAACTGGTACTGGTTCGAGGGTAACTTCGAGGCCTACGAGAAGAACAAGGTCGATCGCCTCGGCGAGGAGGCCGCGCGCCCCCACCGGGTGACGCACCGTCGTCTGACGCGCTGACGACTCCTCGTCGCGAGCGTTGACGACGCGGCCACGGCCCCGTTCGCCGAGCACCACGCCCCCTGCCGGTCCCACCGGCAGGGGGCGTGGTGCATTCCGGGACGGAGGGGGAGGAGGAAGAGGAGCGAGAGCGCGACGCGCGGGTCGTCGGGGGTCCCGACCTGCGCCTCGTCCTCCTCGCTCCGCGTCATACTGGTCGGATGCGTCCCCGTTCACCCCTGGTGGCCTACCTGCTGCTCGCCCCCAGCCTGATCGGCGTCACCGCCTTCCTGTTGCTGCCGGTCGCGATCGCGTTCGTCGTCTCCCTGTTCCGCTGGGACCTGATCGGGACCCGGCAGTTCGTGGGTCTGCAGAACTACGCGGACCTGCTCACCGGCGGCGCGCTGCTGAACTCGCTGTGGGTGACGGCCCTGTTCACCGTGATCGCCGTCCCCTGCTCGCTCGCCCTCGGGCTGCTGTTGGCGACCCAGCTGGTGCGCGCCGTGCCGGGTTCGAGCATCGTGCGGGTCATCGTCGTGATCCCCTGGGTGTGCGCGCCGCTCGCGCTCGGTGTGGTGTGGAAATGGATCTTCCAGCCCTCGACCGGGGCGCTGAACGCACTGCTGGGAGTCCGCGTCGAGTGGCTGACCTCGCCGCTGCTCGCGCTGCCGGCGGTCGCGTTCGTCGCGATCTGGCAGCAGGTCGGCTACGTCTCGCTGTTCTTCCAGGCGGGGCTCGCCCGCATCCCCGACTCGATCTACGAGGCCGCTCGCATCGACGGCGCGAGCTCCCTGCAGCGCCTGCGTCACATGACCATCCCGCTGCTGCGCCCCACCACGTTCTTCCTGGCCGTCACCCAGGTGGTCGCGAGCTTCCAGGTCTTCGACATGGTCTATGCCCTCACCGGGGGAGGCCCTTCGCACCGCACCGAGGTGATCGCCTCGTTGATCTACAACCAGGCCTTCGACTCCTTCTCCGTGGGCAAGGCCAGCGCCGTCGCGGTGATCCTGTTCCTGCTGCTGGTCGTGGTCACGGTTCTCCAGCAGCGGTACTTCGGTCGCCGCATCACCTACGACATGAGCTGACGGAGGATCCGATGCACACCCGACGCCTGCTGTCCCTCGCCGCGACCTACGCGGTGCTGGTGATCGCCGCCGTGCTCACCCTGGCGCCCTTCGCCCTGTCGGTGATCACGGCGCTGAAGACACCCCACCAGTTCGTCCAGGACGGGCCCCTGGCGCTGCCCGTGCCCGGCACCCTGGAGAACTTCACGCGCCTGTTCACCACCGCCGAGGGCGGCTTCGTCACCCCGATCGTGGTGACCGTGCAGATGGTCCTGGTGATCCTGGCCGGACAGATGGTGTTCTCGGTGCTCGCCGCCTACGCCTTCGCCCTGCTGCGCTTCCCCGGCCGGGACCTGCTGTTCTGGGTGTACGTCGCCACGCTCATGGTCCCGCAGGTGGTGGTCGTGGTGCCGCTCTACCTGATGATGAGCGAAGCCGGGATGCGCAACACCTTCTGGGCGCTCGTGCTGCCGTTCGTGCTGGGGTCGCCGTACGCGATCTTCCTGCTGCGCGAGAACTTCCGCGGCATGTCCACCGAGCTGCTGGATGCGATGCGGCTCGACGGTGCGGGCACCCTGCGGCTGCTGTGGAGTCTCGTCATCCCGCTGAACCGACCGATCATCGTCACCCTCGTGCTGATCACGGTGGTCACCCACTGGAACAGCTTCATGTGGCCGCTGGTGATCACGTCGGGGCCGACGTGGCAGACGGTGACGGTGGCGACCTCGGGCCTGCAGTCCCAGTACTCGAGCAACTGGACGCTGGTGATGGCGGCGACCACGCTCGCGATGCTGCCGCTGATCATCCTGTTCATGGTGTTCCAGCGGCAGATCACCCGCTCGATCGGCGCCGGCACCCTGCGCTGAGCGCGGACGAGGAACCGAGGGCGCGCCGAGGAGGACCCCCGCCGGACAGGACGGATCGGGGCACAATGGGTCCGTCGAAACGCCCCGCTGGATCCCCGGAAGGACGCCCCATGCTCAGTCGCCGTCACCTGCTCACCGGACTCGCCGCGACCGGAGCCGTCGGCACCGCGGCCGCCTGCTCGCCCTCCTCGGGAGGGTCGGGCGGTTCGGGCGGGAAGGATTCGGGCTCCGGCGACGAGAAGACCCTGACCTTCCGCCTCTGGGACGAGGCGGCCAAGGCCGCCTACGAGAAGTCCTTCAAGGACTTCGAGAAGGACTCGGGCTGGAAGGTCACCATCGACGTGGTCGCCTGGGACGACTACTGGACGAAGCTGCCCCTGGATGTCGCCAGCGGCGAGGCCCCCGACGTCTACCTCATGAACTCCGCGAACTACGTGCAGTTCCAGCAGGCCGGTGACCTGGTCGCGATCGACGACGCCGTCTCCGAGGGACAGGGCTCCTGGGAGAAGGCCGTCGTCGACCTCTACACCCGCGAGGGCAAGCTCTGGGGCGTTCCCCAGCTGTGGGACTCGATCGCGCTGTTCTACAACAAGAAGCTGCTGGAGGCCGAGAAGATCGATCCCTCCGACCTCTCCTTCGACCCCTCCGCGAAGTCCGACCCGCTGCGGGAGGCCGGGAGGGCACTGACGCTCGACGGGGAGGGACGGCACCCCGACGACAAGGGCTTCGATCCCGACTCCCGCAGCCAGTTCGGCTTCAACTCCTCGGCCGACCGACAGGCGATCATCGGGCCCTTCCTCGCCTCCAACGGCGCCGAGTGGGAGGACGACAAGGACAAGTACGCCTTCGCCTCGAAGGAGGGCGTCGAGGTCTTCCAGTACCTGGCCGACCTGGTCAACAAGGACCACATCGCGCCGGACGCCGCCGACACCAACGACAACGGCGACCTCACGCGCGACCTGTTCGCCCAGGGCAAGCTCGCCCTCTTCCAGTCCGGCCCCTACTCCCTGAGCGCGATCGAGGAGGGCGTGGGCGACAGCTTCGAATGGGGGATCGCCCCGATGGTCTCCGGGCCCGCGGGCGCGAAGTCACTGGTGCACGGCGTGGTCGCCGTCGGCAACGCCAAAGCCGAGGACGAGAAGAAGGACGGCATCTCCAAGCTGCTGACCTGGCTGGGCAGTGCCGACGGGCAGCGGCCCCTCGGAGAGATGGGCGTGTCCTTCCCGGGCAACGCCGACGTGCAGGACGCGTTCGTGGACTACTGGAAGGACAAGGGGCAGGACGTCACGCCCTTCATCGACGCCGCGAAGGACCCTGCCCCTGCCGACACGGGCACGAAGGCCAACGCGGGCCTGACCGCGGCGACGCCGATCTTCCAGGAGATCTTCATCGGCCGCAAGAGCGCGAAAAAGGGGCTGCCGGAGGCGCAGAAGGCCGGCAACGACGCGATGTCCTGACCCCGCCCGCCGCCCGGGGCGTGCGCTCGCGCCCCGGATCGCGGAGTCAGCGCCTGTCCGGGCGTGATGCGCGAAGGATCACGCCTCGCGACGTGCGCCGCGACCGGTGCGGATCATGCCCTCCTGGGTGACGGTCGCGACCAGCGACCCGTCGCGCGCGAACATCTCGCCCTGGGTGAGTCCGCGCCCGCCGCTGGCCGAGGGGGAACGCTGCACGTACAGCAGCCAGTCGCCCGCGTCCACGTGCTGGTGCCACCAGATCGCATGGTCGATCGTGGCCATCCGGAGCCCCGGCGTCACCCAGCTCAGCCCCTGACGGCGCAGGATCGGCTCGAAGGGCGTGTAGTCGCTCGCGAAGGCGAGGATCGCGTCGTGGACCAGGGCGTCGGCGCTGATCGGGGAGATCACCCGCATCCACAGCATCTGGGTCTCGGCCGCCGAGCCGTCGGGGCGCAGGTAGATCGGATCGGTGACGTGGCGGATGTCGATCGGTCGCTGCGTCGCCCAGTACCGCGCCACCGGATGTTCGATCCCCGCCACCACCTCGGCCGTCGTCGGCAGACCCTCGGGGTCCGGGGCCTCGGGTGCGCGGTCCTGGTGCTGCAGCCCCTCCTGCTGCTCCTGGAAGGACGCCGTCATCGCCAGGATGGTGCGCTCCTCCTGCGTGGCCAGGACGCGCCGCACCGAGAACGAGCCCCCGTCGCGCAGGGCGTCGACCGTGAAGCGGATCGGCAGCTTCGGATCGCCCGGCGCCAGGAAGTAGGAGTACATCGAGTGGATGCGGCGGGACTCGGGGACCGTCCGGCCGACGGCCACGACCGCCTGGCCCATCACCTGGCCGCCGAAGACGTGCCCGCCGGGCTGCGGTCGGGTGTCGCCCTCGAAGACCGCCGCGCTGCGGGAGGAGGGATCGCCGCCGGCATCCACGGTGCGCAGATCGAGCAGATCCAGCAGGGCCGCGGAGACCTCCGCAGGGGAGGGCGTGGCGGAAGCGGGGTCGTCGGCACCGGTGAGAGGGTCGGACATGACCCCGATGGTACGTCGGCCCGGGCGCTCGGATCCCTACGATGGCCCCATGGCTCATCTCGACATCACAATCCCCGTGCGCTGGAACGATCTGGACGCGTACGGGCACGTCAACAACGCAGCGGTGCTCCGCCTCCTCGAGGAGGCGAGGATCAGCGCGTTCTGGTCGCCGAGCGATGAGCAGGTGGAGCGCGGAGCGGTGCGCCGCCCCTCGCAGTTGGACCTGTTCGACGCGACCGCGCCGCTGCTCACCCTGATCGCCTCCCAGCGCCTGGAGTACCACCGGCCGATGGAGTACCTGCGCGAGGGCGCGCTGGTGAGGCTGTGGGTCTCGCGCACCGGCGGGGCGAGCTTCGACGTGGACTACCTCATCCTGCGCACCGACGACCCCGAGGCCTCCTTCCCCTACGTCAGCGCCCGCACCACGATCGTGGTGGTCGAGCGCGAGCGGGGCCGCGCGACCCGCCTCACCGACGAGGTGCGCGTGCTGCTGGACCAGTACACCGGGGAGCCGCTCGAGTTCCGCAGCTGAGCGGCGAGGGGACAGCCCGGTACCGGCCCGGCCGGGCGGGGGCCCCTGTCACTCGGGGTGCTCCTCGGTCTCGCGGGAGTTCGTGAGGGTCAGGGCCCCTGCTCCCGCGATCAGCCCGACGGCGACCGCGAGGATCCCGAAGACCACCCGCTCCCCGTGGAAGAAGGACTCGACGAGCGCCGGGGACCAGCGGCCCGCCGGCAGGGTGGTGGTCACGAGAGCCGCGATCAGGGTGCCCACCACGGCGGTGCCGATGCTGGTGCCGATCTCCTGGGCGGTGTCGTTCATCGCGGCGCCGATCGAGGTGCGGTCCTCGGGCATCCCGCCGATCAGCGCGACCGCTCCCGTGGTCATCACGATCCGCAGACCGAAGGACATCACGACCATCGAGACCGCGATCGGCAGGTAGCCGTGGCCGACGCCCCAGGCCATGCCGCCGATGCCGAGGGCGAGGCTCGCGGCCCCGACCAGGCACGCGATCCGATGCCCGGAGCGGGCGACGAGCTTCTCCGCCAGCGGCGAGGCCAGGATCATCGTGAGGATCATCGGCAGGTTCGCCAGCCCCGCGACCACCGGTGTCCAGCCCAGGGCGAACTGGAAGTGCATGACCAGGGCGAACATGACTCCGGCCATCGCGATGGAGGTGCCGACCTGTGCGATCGCGGCTCCGCGCACGGTCGCCGTGGACAGCAGACGCAGGTCGAGCATCGGGGAGTCGGCGCTGCGCTCGCGCAGAACGAACAGGGTCAGGGCGAGCAGACAGCCGATCACGCAGCCGATGGTGGCCGCGGAGAGCCACCCGTTCTCGACCCCGCTGGTCAGGGCATAGCAGCCGGATCCCATCGCCGCGATGCTCAGCACCGACCCGGGGAGGTCGAGACGCTGGGTGGTGAGGTCCTCGGAGCGGTCCGGCGCCACGCCCGAGCGGACCCCGATCCAGGCCACCAGGGCGATCGGGGCGTTCACCAGGAGCAGCCACTCCCACCGCACATGGGCGAGCGCGGTGCCGCCCAGCAGCGGGCCGAGGATGAAGCCGCTCATGCCCACGACCATCATCACGGTGATCGCCCGCATCCGCACCACATCGTCGGTGAAGAGTCGGAAGACGAGGGAGTTGGTGATCGGGGCCATCGCGGCGGCGGCGAGACCCAGGGCCGCCCGTAGGGCGATCAGCTCACCCGTGGTCTGGACGAATGCGACCAGCAGGCTGAGCGCGCCGAAGACCGCGAGGCCGACCAGCAGCACGCGCCGACGGCCCAGGCGATCGGCCAGGGACCCCGCCGTCAGCAGCAGCCCGCCGAAGGTCAGCGAGTAGGCGCTCGTCACCCACTGCATGTCAGTGGTGCCGCTGCCCAGGTCACGGGCGATCGTGGGCAGGGCGATCTGCAGCAGGGTGTTGTCGACCATCTCCACGAAGAACGCGAGGCACAGAGCGAGCATCGGCAGCCAGGCGGCACGCAGGGACGGGTACGTACGGGACGGCGCCGGGGCGACGGGCTCCCGGAGCGTCGGGGCAGTGGTCATCGGGATCTCCTTGTCGAACACCGTTCGAGAATAGAACGCTGTTCGATAAGGTAGACCTGGAGGGGTCGGAGCGCAACGGATCAGGAGGGATCGCCCATGGCTGGTGCATCACAGGGACGACGGCGGGCCGTGCACTCCCTGGAGGCCGTGATCGGCGAGGCGATCGCACTGCTGGACGAGGCGGGGGAAGGCGCGCTGACCTTCCGCGCTCTCGCCTCCCGGCTGGGTGGGGGCGTCGCGAGCATCTACTGGTACGTCTCCAGCAAGGACGAGTTGCTGGACCGGGCGACCGACCAGGTGGTCGTCGACCACCTCGAGCGCACCGAGGACCTTCCACGCGCCGCGGACCCCCTCGCGGGCCTCCGGGAACTGGCCGTCGCACTCTTCGACGACATCCGACTGCATCCGTGGATGGGGAAGTACATGATGCGCGACGCCGAGGCGCAGCCCCACGTGATGATCGCCTACGAGCGCCTCGGCGAACAGGTGATGCGGCTGGACATGAGCCCCCGTGACACCTTCCACGCCGTTTCGGCGGTGCTCGGGTTCGTGATCGGGACGGCCATCGACCTCGGACAGGAGCCGCCGGCGGGTGCCGACCTCGCAGCGGGTGATCGCGACAGCGGGCTGGAAGCCTACGCCGAGACCTGGAGGGCCCTGGACCCCGAGAAGTTCCCCTACATCCACCTCATCATCGAGGAGTTCGTGGGGCATGACGACGCCGTGCAGTTCCGCGCCGGTCTCGATCTCATCCTCGAGGGGCTGCGGCGCACGAGCGCGGGGGAGCCGGGCGCGGACGACTGAGCGCGGCCTGCGGGGCGCGCTCGGCGCGACCCGGCCCGTTCGGTCGACCCGACCCGTTCAGTCCAGGTGGGCGGGGATCGACCCGTCGGGCATCGGCGCCTCGCCGCCGTCGACGGTGTTGACCATCGAGTGGGCCGCGCGCTCGAGGTAGTCCCACAGGGTGTCGGCGAGCATCGGGGGCAGCTCGAGGGAGTCGACGGCATCCTTCATGTGTCGCAGCCAGGCATCACGGGCGGAGGGGGAGACCGCGAAGGGGGCGTGGCGGATGCGCAGGCGCGGGTGGCCGCGGGTCTCGCCGTAGGTCTTCGGCCCGCCCCAGTACTGCTCGAGGAACATCCGCAGACGTTCCTCGGCCGGCCCCAGGTCCTCCTCGGGGTACAGCGCCCGCAGCTCGGGGTCCTCCGCGACGCCCTCGTAGAAGCGTCGCACCAGGCGCACGAAGGTCTCGTGGCCGCCGACGGCCTCGTAGAAGGTCTGCTGCGGTCCGGAGCCGGAGCCGGAGCCGGAGCCGGAGCCCTGGCCAGGACCGGAGCCGGCGGGCGTGAGGGGGATGGTCATCGATCACTCCGAGGTGGTGACGGGAGGGGACGTGCGGAGGAGAGGGGGAGCAGGACGAGGAGTGCCGACGCCGGGCGGACCGGGTCAGCTAGTCTCGCTGAAGCGGGGGAGCGCGAAGTCGATGTCGGCCTCGCGGAAGGCCAGGCGGATGCGGCGGCGCAGCTCCATCTCCACGGTCCACTGCTCGCCGGGCTGGACACGGGCCACGACGCGGCGCTGGTAGTGGGCGGCGTCCACGCCGAGCATGCCGCTGACGGAGACCGCCCCCAGCAGCAGCTCCTTCCAGTCCTCGTCCTCGCTGATCTCCCGGCCGACGGAGTCCAGGACCTCGGTGACCTTGGCGTCGTCCGCGGAGGGTTCGATGTCCAGGACCACCACGGCGTTGGAGAAGCCTCGGGACATGTTGCCCACGCGGATCACCTCGCCGTTGCGGACGGTCCACAGCGAGCCGTCGAGCGCGCGCACCTGGGTGGTGCGCAGGTTGATGTTCTCCACGGTGCCGCTGGCGTACTCGATGTCGACCACGTCGCCCACGGCGACCAGGTCCTCGAACAGCATCAGCACACCGGAGACGACGTCCTTGATGATGTTCTGCGCGCCGATGCCCGCAGCCAGTCCCAGCACACCCAGGGAGGCGATGACCGGGGCGATGTTCAGGCCCAGCTGGTCCAGGATCATCACGATGGCGACGGCCCAGACCACCATCCGCAGCAGGTTGCGGGCCACGTTCGACAGGGTTCTGGCGCGCTGCTCGCGGCGCGCCTGGGCCGCCTTCGCCGAGCGCTGGTCGCGCTTGACGACGGCTCCCGCGAAGGTCGAGATCTTCGTGGAGGAGTCGATCATCGTGCGCACGAACCGGTTGATCAGCCACGAGCCGACGGCCGTGGCGATCGTGGCGACCAGCAGGATCACCACGATCCGCACGCCGTGGGTGGTCAGCCAGCCCACGAAGGCATCCATGAGCGATTTCGCGTCGTCGGCCGGCGCTGCGAGCGTCGGCACCAGGTCGTTCAACGGCATGGGGCCGACCCTAGTGGCCCGACCTCCGTGCTGACAGGGGAGGAGCGATGCAGGTGGCTCACACCCGCCGGACCCTCGCACGCGTGGATCGCACGGCCTGCACGACCAGCAGCGTCACGAGGTACGCCCCGCCCAGGACCACCGTGACCATCCCCACCGGGACGGCCTTCGGGAGGAGCTGCTGGGAGGCGAGGTCGGCCGTGGTCAGCAGCAGTGCGCCGGTGAGAGCTGCCGGGAGCAGCGGCGTGCCGGGGGCGCGCACGAGCAGTCGGCCGATCTGCGGCGCCGAGAGCGCGATGAACGCGATCGGGCCCGCCACCGCCGTGCACACCGCGACCATGGCCACGGCGATCAGCAGGATCGCGCGGCGTACCCGCTCCACGCGCACCCCGTGGACGGCCGCGATCTCGTCGCCCAGCTCCAGCTGATGGATCGCGGGCACGACCGCCAGCACCGCCGGCACCAGCAGCGCGAGCACGAGCAGCGCGGGGGCGAGCGTGGGCCAGGCCAGCAGATCGAAGGAGCCTGCGCCCCAGATGCTGGCGGCCATCGCGGCCTCGTCGCCCGCGCGCAGCAGCAACAGGGTGTTCACGCTCGAGAGCATCGCCGCCACGGCGATCCCGACGATGATCAGGCGGAAGCCCTGGATGCCCTGCCGGTAGGCGAGCAGGTACACCACGATCGCCGCACCGAAACCTCCGAGCAGCGCCCCGCCGGTCTCGCCCAACGAGGCCGCCGCGCGGATGAGGGCGCCGTCGGAGGCGCTGATCCCGCCGGTGCCCAGCACGAGCGTGGTCAGCAGGACCCCTGTGTAGGAGCCCGTGGAGAAGCCGAGGACGTCGGGCGAGCCCAGGGCGTTGCGGGTGAGCGTCTGGAAGATCGCACCGGAGACCCCGAGAGCAGCGCCGAAGGCGAGACCGGCCACCACGCGGGGCAGCCTCCATTCCTGCACTATCAGGGCGCGCGGACCGTTCCCGGCGAGCCCCTGGAAGAGCTCCCCGAGCGTCCCGTGGGGCGTGGTCGACCACAGCACGGACGAGCTGCCCAGGTAGAGCGCGAGCAGCGCGAGGGCGAGGGTGAGGGCCGCGAGGCCGAGCAGCACCACGGTGTTCCGTGCGGGACGGGGCGACCGTGCGGGGTGGGAGCGGCGAGGAGTCACAGGGCGCTCGCCCCCGCCCGTCGGACCAGCCAGATCAGCACGGGCGCGCCGATCACGGCAGCGAGGATTCCGGTGGGGACCTCGCCCGGCCAGAGCACGAGGCGTGCGAGGACGTCGGCCACGAGCATGTCCCCCGCCGAGATCGCCATCGCCAGGGGCAGCAGGCGGCGCTGATCGGGGCCGACGATCCACCGGGCCACGTGCGGAGCCATCAGCCCGACGAAGGAGATCGGCCCCGCCATCACGGTCGCCGAACCGGCCAGCAGCGTGATCGCCAGGACCATCAGGACCCTGGTGCGGGTGAGGTGGACGCCTCCGGCGACCGCCAGGTCGTCACCCAGGGCGAGCGCGTTCATGGCAGGACCGAGCAGGAGCCCCAACCCGACCCCGACCACCAGGAACGGCAGGGCGGGGAGCACGAGCGACCACCCGCGCTGTGCCAGGTCGCCGCTCTCCCACACCAGCAGTGCGGAGAAGCGCTGGGGGTTCGTCAGCCGCATCGCCGAGGTGATCCCGGCGAGAACCGCTCCCAGCGCGACACCGGCGAGCGTCAGGCGCTCGGGGGAGACGCCGCCGCCCGCGGTGCCCACGAACCACACCGCGACCGTCCCGATGAAGGCGCCCAGCAGGGCGCACCACACGAAGCCCGACGGCGAGGT
The DNA here is from genome assembly GCF_003130585.1 of Brachybacterium endophyticum. Lineage (GTDB taxonomy): Bacteria > Actinomycetota > Actinomycetes > Actinomycetales > Dermabacteraceae > Brachybacterium > Brachybacterium endophyticum. The sequence goes on from NZ_QFKX01000002.1 coordinate 828,537, forward strand.
CACTCCCACCACGGTGATCGCGAGCGCCACGGCGAAGGCCGCTCCCGCGTTCAGGCCCAGGATCCCGGCCTCGGCCATCGGATTGCGGGTCAGGGACTGGATGAGTCCTCCGGCGAGCCCCAGTGCGGAGCCCGAGAGCAGGGCGATCACCGTGCGCGGGCCGCGCAGGTCGCTCACCGCGGAGTAGTCCTGGACGCTCATCCTCAGCGCCGGTGCCCGCTGGTCGGAGCCGCCGTGGCCGAGATGGGTCGCCGCGTCGGTGAGCACGCGCAGCACGGTGCCCGGCGGCACGGGCCGCGAGCCGATCGCGAGGGAGGCGACGCACAGGGCGAGCAGGACCAGGAACAGCGCGATGATCATCAGCAGCGGGCGACTGCCGGACCTGATCATGGGGCCTCCGGGCGGGGACGGGCTGGGCGTGCGGACGCGTCGATCATGACGGATGGATGCTGACACTTCGGCGCCGATGTGACGTGCAGTAAATCTGCTGCCGAGCCGTTGGCGTCCAGCTGAGGTGAGTCTAACCTTTGCTGCGTCGGTCCCATGATCCCGCGGAGGTCCTCCATGCTCACTCGTCGTTCCCTCGTCGCCGGAGGCCTCGTGCTCGGCTCAGCCGGTCTGCTCGCCGCCTGCGGGAACTCCCAGGGGTCGGGCTCGTCCTCCAAGGGCTCGGGGTCCTCGGACTCCGGCGGCGGGGCGTTCCCGGTGACGCTGAAGACCGCGTTCGGCGACGTCGAGGTGAAGGAACGCCCGCAGCGCGTGGTGGCGCTCGGGTGGGGTGATGCGGAGACCGCTCTCGCGCTCGGCGTGCAGCCGGTGGGGGCCTCGGACTGGATCGGCTTCGGCGGCGAGGGCGTGGGCCCGTGGGCCAAGGGCATGTACGACTCGGCGCCGACGATCATCGAGACCCTGGAGCCCGACTTCGAGGCGATCGCCTCCCTCACCCCGGATCTGATCCTGGACGTGAAGAGCTCGGGCGACTCCAAGCGCCACGACCGTCTCTCGCAGATCGCGACCACCGTCGGCATCCCCGAGAAGGCGCAGAACTACCTGACCTCGCCCAAGGACCAGCTCCGGATCATCGGCAAGGCCCTGGGGGCCTCCGACAAGGCCGATCAGCTGCAGAAGCAGCTCGACGACGCCTTCGCGAAGGTCGCCGAGGACCACGGCGACTGGAAGGACAAGTCCGTGACGGTGGCGACGAAGACCTCCGAGGGCTGGGGCGCCTACGTCGACGGCGACACCCGACTCGGCTTCCTCGAGGGCCTCGGTTTCACCCCGTCGAAGGAGATCGCCGCCAGGAAGCCCGGCGAGTCCGGGTTCTCCGTCTCGATCTCCGCCGAGCAGCTCGACTCCCTGGACGCCGACCTGCTCGTCGCCTTCCCCATCTACATCAAGACCACCGAGATCACCGGCGACAAGCAGTGGAAGCAGATCCCTGCGGTCGCCGACGGTCACGCCGTGGTCGTGGACGGGGACCTTTCGAGCGCCTTCTCCCTGGGGACGGTGCTCGCCCAGAAGTACGCCCTCACGGTGCTCCCCGGGAAGATCGAGAAGGCCCTCGGAGCCTGAGCGGCCGCCGCACGGCGCCCCGAGGACACGGCACCTTCGAGAAGGAGCGTGAGGGCTCGGGGACGGGAGCAAGGACCTCGTCCCGGCCCCGTCCCCGAGTTCCACGCGGCGCCCTCACTCCTTGATGTCGGCCTCCCGGACCCGCAGCTGGCGGGCGACGGTGTCGCGGCCCTCGATGATCGGGCGGCGCAGCCCGAGCGGGGCCGAGGGGTGGGCGGCGAGCCAGGCGTCGGCCTCCGCGAGCACGGACTCCCCGCCGAACAGCGAGGGGAAGTACCCCTGGATCAGCCGGTTCGCGATCTCGCTCGACCGCTCGGACCACACGGTCTCGAGCATCTCGAAGTAGCGCGACTCGTACGGGGCGATCAGCTCGCCGTCGTGGACGCGGTCGAAGCCGATCACCACGGCGCTCAGCGACTCGTTGGGCAGGGTGTCCTCCTCGACGGTGGTCCGCCAGGCCTCGGCCTTGGTCTCCGGCGTGGGCCGCGCGGCCTTCGCCGTGAGCGCCTTCTTCCGGCCCGACTGGGTGTCGTCGTCGGCGAGCACCGCGTCGATGGCGGCGTCGTCCATCCGTCCCAGGGCCGACAGGGCGATCACCAGCGACCAGCGCAGATCGGTGTCGATCGTGCGGCCGGGGAGCGTCACGGTGCCGTCGAGCAGGGACTCGAGGATGCCGGCGTGCTCGTCGGTCGCGGACATCAGCGCGAACGACTCGGTGAACTGGAGCTGGGCGTCGCTGCCGTCCTCGGCCGCCCGGGCGAGCTCCCACAGCGCGTCGGCGGCCGAGGAGGTGCGCTCCGCGCGCTCCTCGGGTGCCGCGTAGGGGCCGGCGACCGAGCGCAGCTGGCCCAGCAGGGTGCGCAGCACGCTCGAGGAGTCCTCGCCGGTGATGTTCGCGAGCACCAGCTGCTGGAAGCGGCGGCTGGGCAGTTCGCCGTCGCGGACCATGTCCCAGGCCGCCGACCAGATCAGGGTCCGGGCCAGCGGGTCCTCGATGTCGCGCAGGTGCTCCATCGCGATCGCGAGGGAGTCCTCGTCCAGGCGGGTCTTCGCGTAGGCGAGATCGCCGTCGTTGAGCAGCCAGAGGTCCGCGCCGGCGCCGACGAGCCCGTCGACCTCGGTGACCTCCCCGTCGACGTCGACCTCGATGCTCTCGGTGCGACGCAGCGTTCCGTCGGCAAGCGTGAAGCCGGCGATGCCCAGACGGTGCGGCCGCAGGGTCGGGTAGTCCGAGGGCGCGGTCTGCTCGATCGAGAACGCGGTCACCGTGCCGTTGGACTCGGTGAGGATCCGCGGGCGCAGGGTGTTCACGCCCGCGGTCTCGAGCCACAGCTGCGACCAGGAGGCGAGGTCGCGGCCGCTGGTCTCGGTGAGCTCGGCCAGCAGGTCCTTCAGCTCGGTGTTGGACCAGGCGTGCTTGCGGAAGTAGGAGCGCAGCCCCTCGAAGAAGGCGTCCTTGCCGACGTAGGCGACCAGCTGGCGCAGCACCGATGCACCCTTGGCGTAGGTGATGCCGTCGAAGTTCGTCGCCACGGCGTCGAAGTCGACCATGTCGGCCACGATGGGGTGGGTCGAGGGCAGCTGGTCCTGGCGGTAGGCCCAGGCCTTCTCGGAGCTCGCGAAGGTGGTCCAGGCATCGGTCCACTTCGTCGCCTCGGCGCTGGAGAGCGTGGAGGCGTACTCGGCGAAGGACTCGTTCAGCCAGAGGTCGTCCCACCAGCGCATCGTGACCAGGTCGCCGAACCACATGTGCGCGAGCTCGTGGAGGATCGTGAGGTCGCGGCGCTCACGGATCGCGTCGGAGACGTCGGAGCGGAACACGTAGGACTCGACGTACGTGATCGCGCCGGGATTCTCCATCGCGCCCATGTTGTACTCCGGCACGAAGACCTGGTCGTACTTGGGGAACGGGAAGTCGCAGTCGAAGGCTTCCTCGTAGAAGTCGATGCCGGCCTTGGTGACGTCGATGATGTTCTGGGGATCCAGGTGCTCGGCGAGCGAGGCCCGGGCGTACACACCCATCGGGATCGTGCGACCGTCGCGGGTCGTCACCTCGCCCTCGCCGCCCTGGTAGGTGCCCGCGATCAGCGCGGTGAGATACGTCGAGATGGTGGTGGTGGGCTCGAAGGTCCAGGTCGCGGTGCCTTCGCCCGCGGGCTCCGGGAGCGGGGTGGGGGAGTTCGAGATGACCCGCCAGTGATCCGGAGCGGTGATGGTGAAACGGAAGGTCGCCTTGAGATCGGGCTGCTCGAAGTTCGCGAACATGCGACGGGCGTCGGAGACCTCGAACTGCGTGTAGAGGTAGACCTCGTCGTCGACCGGATCGACGAAGCGGTGCAGCCCCTCGCCGGTGTTCATGTAGGCGCCGTCGGCCAGGATGCGCACGGTGTTCTCGCCGACGGCGAGCTCGGGCAGCTGCACCCGGGCGCCGTCGAAGCGGGAGGCGGGGTCCTCCAGCAGCTCACCGTTGAGCTCGATCTCCCGCACGCTCGGGGCGATCAGGTCGACGAAGGTGCCGCGCGCCTCGGTGGCGGAGAAGCGGATGGTCGACTCGGTGACGAACGTGGTGGGACCCGTCGTCAGGTCCAGGCGCACGTCGTAGGAGTCGGTGGAGAGGAACGCGGCGCGTTCGCGCGCCTCGTCCCGGGTGAGGTTCTCGGAAGGATTCACAGGCATGATTCCCATCCTGCCACCGCGGTGAGGCGCGGCGGACCGGAACCGGAAGGGGCCTGTGCGAGGGACCTGCACGAGGGGCCTGTTCGAGGGACCTGTGCGAGGGTCCTGCTCGAGAGGTCGACGGAGGTGTGCCCCGCGCCCCCGTGGATCGCGGACCCGTCAGGCCCGACCGGTCAGGTCCAGCTCCCACTCGTAGTGCGCGGGGAGAGGCGGGATCGACCAGCTGGGGTCGGGGAAGAAGTGCTCGAAGCCGGCGGAGAACGGGTAGGCCCACTGGGTGATGTCGCGCTCCGCGGTGCGGCCGGCCTCGCGGATGTCGCGCGCCTCGCCGGACGAGAAGTAGCCGACGCTCTCGGCGCCCTCGAGCTCGTCCTCGTCCTTGTAGTGCCAGTCCCTGCGCGGCAGGACCACGAGGTCCAGCACGAGGTCACGGGTGCGAACGCCCTCCTCGGTGCGCTCGAAGGGCGTCTCGAGGTTCACGTAGTAACAGCCCAGCGAACCGTCGTCCTTGTAGAACAGCCACACCGAGTACGGGCGTCCGGGAAGACCGATCATCAGGATCCCGTTGCCCGTCCACAGCTGCTTGGACTGGACCCGGGGCTGGGTGAACATGCCTTCGTCTCCCGCACGGCGCAGCGGCGAGCCGTTCTCGAGGACGGGCAGCAGCACCTCGGTGCCGGGGGCGATCCAGACCACGAGGCCGCGCTCGTCGTCGTCGAGGACCACGGTGCCGGGGCGGACGGTGCGGGTCGGGTGCTGCAGGGTGTAGTAGGTCCAGGTCACCTGGTCGCCGGGTGACCAGTGCGCAGTGGAGGACATGACGTCTCCTGGCCGGGTAGGCCCCACGGGGACCCGGGTCGACCGGCCCGTCGGCCCTGGATCTTCACCCCGCGGGGGGAAGGTGTATGGGGCGACCATACCTCGCAGTGACGAATGGCATCAGCAACCCCGGAGGACGTGCCCAGGGCGCGTGCGCAGGGACGGAGGCGTTCGGCGTGTCGCGCCGAGCTCCCTCCGTCCCTGCTGTCTGAGCTGCGAGGACCCCTCAGTCGTCCCCGCTCCACGCCGCCCAGAGCTCGGCGTAGACCCCGCCGTGGGCGACGAGGTCCTCGTGCGGCCCCTGCTCGACGACGCACCCGCCCTCCATCACCAGGATGCGGTCGGCCTCCTTGGCCTGCGACAGGCGGTGGGCGACGATCACGGTGGTGCGGCCACGCGCGACATGGGTCGCCGCGCGTTCCAGGACGCGTGCCCCGGAGGAGCCCTCGTCGGCCGTGGCCTCGTCCAGCACCAGCACGGCGGGGTCCCGCAGGGCCACGCGCGCGAGCGCGAGCTGCTGGGACTGCTCGGCCGTGAGCCGCTCGCCCTTCTCCCCGACCTCGGTGTCCAGGCCGCGGGGGAGCAGGTCGGCCCAGGCGTCCGCCTCGACCGCCCGCAGCGCGGACCACAGCTCCTCGTCGTCCGCCTCGGGCTTCGCCAGCCGCAGGTCCTCGGCGAGCGTGCCGCGGAAGACGTGCACGTCCTGGCTGACGATCACGGCGTGATGGCGGATGGATTCGAGGTCCCCGCGGGCGAGGTCCGCCCCGCCGTGCAGCACCGTGCCGTGACGCGGCGTCAGCGTGCCGGTGATGATCGCGGCGAGCGTCGACTTGCCCGCTCCCGAGGCGCCGACCAGGGCGATCGACTCACCCGGTGCGATGTCCAGGTCGATGGGCTGCAGCACCGTGCGCTCGGTGCCGTCCTCGTCCTCCCCGTAGGCGTGCGAGACGTCGCGCAGACGGATCGAGGCGTCGGAGGGGACCTCCTCGCCCGGAGAGGTCGCCGGGTCGATCGACTCGATGACGCCCACCATCCGGGTCAGGCTCGCCGCGGCCGACTGGACGTCGTCGAGGCTGAACAGGAGGTTCATCATCGGCCACAGCAGGCTGATCAGGTACAGGGCCGCAGCGGTCACGAGTCCCACCGGGGCGCCGCCCACGTGGACCATCGCGTAGCCGAGGACCAGCACCAGGGCGATCGAGAGGTTCTCCGGCCACACCACGATCTTCACGACCCGCGTGACCAGCCCCATCACCCGCATGCCGAGCACCGCGGCGGTCTCCGAGAGCACCGCGACGTGGCGGGTCTCGCGGCGCTCGATGCCGTAGGCGTGGACGGTGGGGATGCCGTGGATCGCCGAGAGCAGGCCCTGGGCGCGAGCCCCCATCGCCACGCGCTCGCGGCGGTAGATCGGCGCGGTCCGGCGGATGTACCAGACGCCCGCTGCGGCGTACATCGGCACCACCACGAGCACGAGGATCAGCAGCCACGGCGAGAGCAGCACCATGCCCACCAGGGTGACGACCACGTAGAACCCCACCTGGATGAGGTTCGGGACCACGTTGTTCACGGCCCGGGCGGTCACGTCGACGTCGTCGGCCACGCGCGAGAGCGCATCGCCGATGCCGGTGACCTCCATGGTCTGCGCGGGCAGGTCCAGGGCGCGGTCGATGACGTCCTCGCGCATCGCGGCGAGCACGCGCTGACCGAGCCCGCTCACCAGCGCCCACCCCAGGGCCGAGAGCACGGCCTGGAGCACGCCGGCGAGCATGATCAGGGCGCCCTGCCGCCACACGGCCGCGGAGCCCTGATGGCCCTGGACGATGTCGACCGCGCCGCCGATCAGCCGCGGCATCCAGGCGGCGGCGACGGCGCCGCCGACGACGACCAGCACGGTCAGCACCGTCATCAGCGCGTGCTGGCGGAGACGGCGGCCGAGGTGCGAGAACGACGTGCCCACCGAGGCGATCGGCAGGATCTGGGCGTGCTCGTCGAGCTGGCGGCGCGCGGTCGCGTCGGACTCCAGCAGGTCCTCGGCCTCGCGGTCCCAGTGGATCGCGGTCATGTCGGGGATCATCGGCGCACCATCTCCCGGTAGTCGTCACGGTCCATCAGGTCCTGGTGCCCGGCGCGCGCGGTGATCCTGCCGCCGCGCACGTAGAGAACCTCGTCGGCCTCGCGAAGCAGCGCGGGGGCACGGGTGACCAGCAGGGTCGCCCGATCCTCCTGGCGGCGGGCGGCGACCAGGGCCTCGGCGATGTGCTGCTCGGTGACGGCGTCGACCGCCGTGGTCGGGTCCTGGAGCACCAGCACGGGCGCATCGGAGGCGACCGCACGGGCGAGCGCGATCCGCTGGCGCTGACCTCCCGAGAGGTTCGCGCCGCGATCCAGGATGCGGGTGTCGTAACCCTCGGGCAGGATCCGCAGCAGATCGTCGGCCCCGGCGGCGTGCAGCGCGGCGTCGGCCCAGGAGTCGTCGCTGCCGTCGGTCGCGTCGCTCGCGGGCGCCCGGGTGGCGAGCTGCTCGCGCACCGTGCCGTCGAAGAGGTCGACGACGTGGGGCTCGACGAGCAGGTCGGCGCGGGTGGCGAAGCGCGAGGTCGCGGTGACCTCCTGGTCGCCCAGGTGGACGCCCGTGTGCTCGCCGCGGCCGCTGACCGCCTCGATCACCGCATCGGCGTCGCGCACGTCGGCGCAGGCGAGCGCGATCACGCGCCCGTCGGGCACCTCGATGTCGAGCCCCTGCAGGCTGCCGGTGCTGACGCCCCGCAGGTGCAGTCCACCGGCCGACGGGCGCCGCTCCCCGGGGCGGGACTCCCCGCGCTCGTCGCGGGCGATCTGCAGGTGGCCGACCGTCAGCGCCGGGTCGTCGACCGTGCGTCCGAGGTCCGCGAGCAGCCGGCGCACGCGATCCGCGGAGGTCGACATGCTGGCCCACCAGATCGGGATCCCCGAGAGCCCCTGCAGCATGCCCATGTTCGAGCGGGCCACACCGACCACGGCGATCAGCGTGCCGATCGTCATCTCGTCGGCGACGGTGCGCTGGGCAGCGATGATCACGACCGCGGCCATCATCGCGGCGGTCACCACGGTGGTGAGGCCGCTGGAGACACCCGAGAACCGGGCGTTGACCAGGGCGGCGTCCAGGGCGATCCGGGATCGGCGGCGGTACTGCACGCGGGCACGGGACTGGACGCCCAGGCCCTGCAGCACGCGCAGCCCGTGCACGAGGTCGGTCGCGGTGGCGGCGGCGTCGGCGGCGCGGGACTGCTGGGCGTCGTAGCGTGCCGAGAGCACCGGGCTGATCACACGGATCACGAGCACCATCACGGCGATCCCGACCAGGGTGGCGACCCCGAGCCAGAGATCGAGCACGGCCAGCCACACCCCGCTGGCGAGCACCACGGCGGAGGCGGGGAAGGCCCAGGGCAGCATGTCCATCACGTCCGAGGCCTTGTCGGCATCGGAGGTCGCGATCGAGAGCACCTCGCCGGCCGGGCGCTCGATCGGTCGCGAGCGGGGATCCAGGACCGCGCCGGTGACGGCGACCCGCAGTCGGTGGCGCTCGAACAGTCGAGCGCGCTGGGAGGCGGTGAACATGACCGTCCACACCCAGGTGCTGATCAGGCGCATCACGAAGATCCCGGCAGCTCCCAGCACGGTGACGGTGAGGCTGCCGCTGACGATCCCGACGTCGATGATGAAGCCCACCAGGATCGGCACCAGCATGTCGACGGCCTCGACGAGCGCGGACGTCGCCATGATCCACGGGATCGAGCGGCGATGGTTGCGCACGATCGACCGCATGACGGAGACATGCGGCACGGGAGCGGCGGCGCCTGTCGCACCGGTGGGGGAGAGGGATTCGTGCACTCATGAATCCAATCCCGAACCGGCAGCGGTGGCAATGTCTTTTCCTGCCCGGTTCGTGCCCGTTCGTCGTCCTTCGGCCGGGCCCGCTCGTGTCCGGGTTCCCACGTGGGTGGGAGACCGTCGCCCGGGAGCCGATGCGCACGTCATCGCGGGCGGTGACAGAATGGGCGCGGACCTCACCCCGACGAGGCCCGCGACCCGACGTGAGAGGAAGCCTCCATGACGACACGGCATGTCGAACTGTTCTTCGACCCGATCTGCCCCTGGGCGTGGTTGACCAGTCGCTGGCTGCTGAACGCGGCCCAGGTGCGCGAGGTCGAGGTCACCTTCTCCCTGATGTCGCTCGCAGCCCTCAACGAGGGACGCGACCTGGACGCGGGGTACCGCCGCAGCATGGACGACGCCTGGGGCCCCACCCGGGTCGCGCTCGCCGTCGAGAACGCGGGCGGCAACCAGGACCTCGCCGACTTCTACACGGCGTTCGGTCAGGCCTACCACGTGGGCGGCGAGTCGGATCGCCGGGCCGCGGCGGTCGCGGCCCTCGCATCGGCCGGGCTGGAGCCGGGCCTGATCGAGGCCTACGGCGACGACTCCTCGGACGACACCCTGCGCAGCAAGCAGAAGGCGGTCGTGGAGCTCGTGGGCGACGAGGTCGGCACCCCGGTGATCTCCTTCGGCGAGGGCCGTGCCTACTTCGGCCCCGTGATCTCCCCGGCACCCACGGGCGAGGAAGCCGGCACCCTGTTCGACGGCCTCGAGGCGATGTCCCAGGTGGACGGGTTCTTCGAGCTCAAGCGCAGCCGCACCGTCGGCCCCATCTTCGACTGACCCCGGAAGGCAACACCCCATGCACGTTCACATCGGCACCGACCACGCCGGCTTCGAGCTGAAGAACCGGCTCGTGGACTCGCTGACCGCGAAGGGCCACGAGGTCACCGACCACGGCGCCCACACCTACGAGAAGCTCGACGACTACCCGCCGTTCTGCACCGCGGTGGGCGAGGCCGTGGTCGCCGACCCCGGCAGCCTCGGCGTGGTCATCGGCGGCTCCGGCAACGGCGAGCAGATCGCCGCGAACAAGGTGGAGGGCGTGCGCGCCGCGCTGGTGTGGAACGAGGACACCGCGACGCTCGCCCGTCAGCACAACGATGCGAACGTGATCTCCATCGGCGCCCGGCAGCACTCCGAGGAGCAGCTCGAGCACCTCATCGACCTCTTCCTCGCCGAGCCGTTCAGCGGGGACGAGCGCCACCAGCGTCGTATCGACCTCGTCGGTCTCTACGAGCGCACCGGCGGATACGAGGCCTGATGCCCGAGGGCCACACGGTCCATCGGCTCGCCTCCGCCCTCGAGGCCGGCTTCGGCGGTCAGAGGGTGCGCACCTCGAGCCCGCAGGGACGCTTCCCCGAGGCCGCCGACATCGACCGGTGGGTGCTCGCGGGCGCCGAGGCCGCCGGCAAGCAGCTGCTGATCGCCTTCGTGCCCGAGGAGAGCGTCGCCCCCGGTGATCCCGTGACCCGCTGGGTGCGTGTGCACCTGGGGCTGTACGGGTCCTGGACCTTCGCGGGCGAGCCCGGCTTCGCCCTCGCGCACGCGATCGGCGCCCCGCGGGTGCGGATCGGGGAGCGCGAGAGCCCCGTCGGCGCCCCTCGAGGGGGAACCGGCGCGGCCGACGGCTATGACGTGCACGACGCGGCCACGGACGACTGGCGCGACCTGGCGCCGCGCCCGACGACCCGGCTGCGGATCATCGGCCGCCACGGGCTCGCCGATCTCACCGGGCCGACCGCCTGCGAGATCGTCGACGCCGAAGGTCGACGAGCAGTCCTCGAGCGACTCGGCCCGGACCCCCTGCGCGAGGACGCGGACCCCGAGCGCTTCGTGCGCCGGGTCCTCGCCTCGCGCAGCGCGATCGGCGTGCTGCTGATGAACCAGGACGTCATCGCCGGGGTCGGCAACATCTACCGGGCCGAGGCACTGTTCCGCGCCCGCCTGGACCCCTTCGTGCCCGGCAAGTACCTCACCGCCGGGATGGTGCGCGGCATCTGGGAGGACCTGGTGCCGCTGATGGAGTACGGGGCGCGCACGGGCCGCATCGTCACCACCGAGCCCGAGCACCGGGACGTCGAGGCGCGCATCATGGAGCGGTCGCGCGGGACGCGCCAGAACGGCGACGAGGATCCCGGCGTGGTCGCCCGGGAGAAGTCCTTCTACGTCTACCACCGCCAGTCCCTGCCCTGCCGGGTCTGCGGCACCATCATCCGCTCGGCCGAGATGGCCGCCCGCACGGTCTACTGGTGCCCGCGGTGCCAGAGCGTGCGTTCGCGCCGGGCGAGCTGGACCCGGGAGCACCCCGCCGAGGCGTGGGCGCTGGCGTGAGCCGAGGGTGGCCGGTCAGCGGCGCGCCGCGACCTGCTGCTCCTCGAGGTTCAGCACGGCGATCGCCCAGCTGAGCGCGGTCGCGAACGTCGTCCACCCCGCGTAGGGGGCGAGCGCGAGCCCGAGCGCAGGACGCGCGCGCCCTGCCCGCCGGGCCAGATCCGTGCTGGAGACCGCGAGCGCGGCGGCGACGGGCACGGCCAGTGAGATCTCGCGCCGTGCGAAGAACGTCCAGCACCAGGCGGCGTTCAGCCCCAGGTTCGCCGCGAGGGCGATCACCAGACGGCGACGCTCCTTCGGTTCCAGCTCGTCCAGAGCCTTCGCGGTGACGACGGCGATGTCGGTGTAGAGCGCCGTCCAGGCGAGCGGGAACGCCGCCCGCGGAGGTTGGAACGACGGCTTGCGCAGGGACTCGTACCACGCGGAGTCCACGGAGACCGCGGTCGCCCGGGTCCCGACGATCGCGCAGGCGAGGGTCGCGAGGGACGTGGGCACGAGGTGACGCGCTCGGGGCAGCGGGCGGCGGCGGACGGTCGGCATCGGTGGCCTCCTGTGGCGTGGGCGTGGGCGCGGGCGTGGGCGCGCGCCCCTGACATTACGCCGCAGGGAGGACGGTGCCGGGCAGAACTTCCGGGGCGCCCGGCACGAGCCGCCACGAGCACTGCTGTTCGTGCAGGTCCCACCGATATCGTGGGGTGATGAGCGATGACCGGACGCCGACCCTGCACCACGCCCATCTGCGCGACATCGACCCGCGCACCGTGTACCTCTTGGCCAAGCTGCGTCAGGACGTCTTCACCCTCGAGCAGCACGCCGACGACGCCGATCTCGACGGCCGCGAGCTCGAGGACGGCACCGTGCTGATGTGGCTCGAGGAGGCCGCTGCAGAACCGGGTGGCGAGGCTGCTGCGGAGTCGGCTGCCGGGGCCGCGGACGCGGAGGGCGTCGGGAGGCCGATCGCTCACCTGCGGCTTCTGCTCGATCTCGACGGCACCGTGCACATCGGTCGGGTGGCGGTGCGCAGGGACCGACGGCGCGGGGGACACGGCCGGCGCCTCATGCTCGCCGCCCTCGAGCACGCGCGTGAGCTGGCACCGAGCGCGGAGGTGCACATCTCGGCGCAGGCCTACCTCGAGGCCTGGTACACCTCCATGGGGTTCGAGACCACCGGCCCCCTGTACGTCGAAGCCGGGATCGAGCACGTGCCGATGCGGTTCCTGCAGCCCGCCCGGTGAGCGTCAGCCGCGAGGCGCCCTCTGCTCGATGAGCTGCCCCATCTCCTCGCGGCCGAAGAAGACCGCGGAGTCGCGGCCGCTCGGCGTGCCCGCATCCGGGTCCGCGCCCGCCTCGAGCAGCGCCCTCGCGACGTCGTCGAAGCCCTTGAACACGGCGCCCGCCAGCGGGGACTGCTGACGATCGTTGAGCTGATCGACATCCGCTCCGCGGGCTGCCAGCTCCGCGACGAGCTCGGCGTGACCGTGGTAGGCGGCGAGCATGAGGAGCGTGTTCCCGTGCGCGTCCCTCATGCCGACGGGCGCCCCCTGATCCAGCAGTGGGAGCAGGCGCTGGGCCCGGCCCTCGCGGGCGTCGTCGAGCATCGCGCGGGCGAGCTCGAGGACCTGCTCGTCCTGGTCCGCGTTCTCGGCTGCAGAGGAGGGGGTGGCATCGGAGGTCATGCCCACCAGGGTAGACGCCGCCGGGCCGCTCCTGGCTCGCTCGGCCCCGGCCATCCGCGAGCGCTCAGCCGCCGAACAGGGCGCGCAGCACCCACGGTGCGACCAGCAGCAGCGCAGCGAGGGACAGTCCGACGCCGTCTCGCGCGGTCAACGGACTGGGCAGAGCCCAGGTGCGATGCTGGGCCGTCGCGAAACCGCGCGCATCCATCGCCAGCGCCTGCTGCTCCGTCGTCCGCACGGCATCGACCAGCAGTGCGAGGGTGCACGAGGCCAGCATCCGCACCAGAGCGATGGTCGACGCGAGCGGATGGCGCAGGTCCCGTCGCGCACCCAGACCCCGCAGACGCCTGCTGGTGATGATGCGATCCCACACCTCGGCCGTGAGTCCTGCACGCACCAGACCCGCGACGCTCGCGGCGACGGGCCTGCCGGGCAACCGCAGTCGCCCGCCCAGGGCATCGCCCAGCCGTGCGGGGTCCAGGGAGGCGAAGACGAGCACCCCGGGCGCGACGAAGTAGGTGATCCGCAGGGCCTCCTTGAGGCCCAGCAGCCAGGCCCCGCCCGACAGCGCGGGGAGCGGGGACGCGATCACGGTCGACCAGCACAGTCCGATCGCGGCGAGCAGGATTGGGGCGAGGCGCAGCGCCGTGCGGCGCAGGCCCCGCACGGCGAGCGGGGCGAGAACGGCCACCAGCGCGCAGAGCACCAGGCCCGTCTGCCAGCGGTCCACAGCGAAGGAGCCGACCGCGGCAGCGCCGGCGATCACGATCGTGGTCAGCGGGTTCAGGGCGTCCGCAGGGGAGGGGCGGGTGCGGCGGGCGGGCCGCAAGGTGGTGTCCGGGGCGGCCGCCTCGTCCTCGCGCGCGTGCTGGACCCGGTGCGCGTCGAGGTCGATGTGGCCGTCGGCGCGGTCGATGAGCTCGCGGTCGTGGGTCGCTGCGAGCACCGCACAGCCGCCGCGTCGGGCCTCGTCCAGCAGATCGAACAGCGCCTCGCGGCGCTCGCGGTCCAGGCCGACCGTCGGCTCGTCCAGCACCAGCAGCTCGGGCTCCTGCGCGAGGGCGGCGACCACGGCCAGGCGGCGCTGCTCGCCGCCGGAGAGCTCGAAGGGCTGGGCGTCCTGGAGGTGGTCCAGGCCCGCCGCGGTGAGCAGACGATCGGCGAGCTGCTCGTCCCGCGCCCAGGGGGAGGCGAGCACCTCTTCCCGCACGCTGCGGGCGACGAAGGAGTGTTCGGGCTCCTGGGGGACGAGGGCGAGGTGCTCCGCAGCGGGCCGCTCGATCCGTCCCTGCGCCGGATCGGTGAGCCCGAGGACGGTGCGCAGCAGCGTCGTCTTGCCGCTGCCGCTGGGACCCGTGAGCGCGGTGAGGGAGCCCGCCGCCACGCTCAGGTCCAGTCCCGTCAGCAGCGGCGGTCGATCCGTGCGGGCATCCCGCGGCAGACTCCGTGCAGCTCGACGCGCGATCGCGACCCCCTCGAGCTCGAGAACGGGGGCGCCGGAGCCGACGATGCGTTCGGAGGAGCCGGAGCCGACGGTGTGTTCGGGGGAGCCGGATGCGCTGGCAGCGGGCGCCGACTCCCGGTCTGCGAGCACCTCGTGCGGGGCGCCGTCGGCGAGCACCCGGGCCCCGGCGCCGAGCACGATCACCCGGTCCACATGGTCCTCCCAGTGCTCGACGTGGTGATCGGCCACGACCAGGGTGCGGGCGCTGACGACATCCAGGATGGCCTCGCGTACCCGGGACGCCGTGGGGGCGTCGAGCATGCTGAGCGGCTCGTCGAGCAGCAGGGCACCGGGTTCCAGGGCGAGCGCGCCGGCGAGGGCGACCCGCTGCTGCTGGCCTCCGCTGAGCTCCCAGGGCGACGTCGACGCGTCGAGGCCGGTGCGCGCCGCCTCCAGGGCCGCCGTCACCCTGTGCTGGATGCGGTCCCGCGCGAGACCGACGTTCTCGGGGCCGAAGGCCGTGTCCCGGCCGACGCTGCCCCCGACCAGGGCGTGCAGGGGCTGTTGGAGCAGGAGCCCGCGCTCGCCGGGCCGGGTGGGGCCGTCGGCCGTTCCCTCGAGGTCGCCGGTGCTGGTGTCCAGGAGGCCGGCGAGCGCCCTCAGGACGGTCGACTTCCCGCCGCCGCTGGGCCCGGTCAGCAGAACCCGCTGGCCGGCCGGGATGGCCAGGGTGAGGTCGTGGATCGTGGGATGCGTGCGGGAGGAGGGAGTCCAGGTGACCGACTCGAGGGCGAGGGGCGTCCCGGCCGCCTCCGCGGAGGCGACCCGGGCCGCGGAGGCGACCCCATCGGTGGAGGCGGTCCCGTCGAGCGGTGTCGTCCCGACCTGCGCCTGAGCCGAGCCCACCGTCATGCGCGGGACCGTCGGCCCCACTGACGACCCGCCGGGAAGGCGCCGAGGGCCCCGGTCGAGGCCAGGGCGCGGACCAGGAACCAGCCCAGCACCCCGCACAGGACGGCGCCGGAGACGACGAAGAAGGCCAGCAGGCCCCAGGCACTCGCCCAGGACCACTCCGGGTAGTAGGAGAAGCGCTCGTAGATCCACTCCAGGGCCGCCGCGAGGACACCGCCCAGCATCGCGAAGGGCAGAGTGAAACGCCGGTAGGCGGTGAGCAGGAAGGCGAGCTCGACGCCACCGCCCTGCAGCACGCCGCTGACGACCGTTCCCACGCCCCACTGGCCACCCAGTGCCATCTCGAGGACGGCCGCGATCAGCTCGGCCAGCAGCGCCGCGCCGGGCCGGCGAACGATCAGGACGGCGACGAGGGCGGGCAGGAACCAGACGCCCGCCAGCATCCCGACCGAGGGAGGCAGCACCAGCTGGAGCGGAGTGACCAGCGTGTAGACCTGCCCCCAGGCCAGGAACACGAAGGCGAAGACCACGCCGATCGCGACCGTGAGCACGAGATCGACGGTGCGGAAGGCCATCAGGGGGCGACGCGCGAGCGCGGGCGACGGCGAGGCCGGACGGCTCGGGGCTGCGCCGGTCGGAGCAGAGGCAGCGGAGGGTGTCGAGGTCGTCGGATCCGTCGAACCGGCCGACGGAGCCGTCGCCCCGGGGCCCGTGGCGGAGGCGGGGGTGGACCGTGAGGACATCTGGTTCTCCTTCCGTGGCGGAAGGGGCTGCGAGGCCCGCCGGACCAGGTCAGGCCCGCGGACACCGCAGAAGAATCCCGACTCCCTACGCCGGTGTGAACCGGATCAGGTTCGAGGGTCTGCGCATCTCGCGCACTCTCAGCACCGCCGGGGTGCTCCCCTGTCTGTGGATGTCAGGGGGAGTCTATCGCGCGCGGTCCGGGGCCCGACGGTCGATGTGCGCGAGCTCGCCCCCACGGACCGGGGTCCGCGGCGCCTCACCAGATGCTGACGCGCTCCTGCGGCGCCCGGTACATCCCGTCGCCCTCGCGCACGTCGAAGGCCTCGTGGAAGGCATCGAGGTTGCTCGCGATCGCGTTGCAGCGGAACTCCGCGGGGGAGTGCGGGTCGATCGCCAGCAGGCGCGCGGCCTCCTGCGCGCGGGACTTCGAGCGCCACACGGTCGCCCAGGACCAGAAGATCCGCTGCAGGCCGCTCACTCCGTCGAGCTCCGGGGGCTGCCCGCCTGTCTGGGCGAGGTAGGCCTTGATGGCGATGGTGAGGCCGCCCAGGTCGCCGATGTTCTCGCCGATGGTGAAGGAGCCGTTCACGTGGGGCGGCTCGCCGCCCTCGGCCACGTCGGCACCGGCGGCGTCCTCGCCCGCGGCGGCGTCCTGCAGCACCCTCGGGGTGAGCCGGTCGAACTGGCCGATCAGAGCCGTGGTGCGGGTCTCGAACGCGTCGCGGTCCTCGTCGGTCCACCACGAGCGCAGGTTGCCGTGGCCGTCGTACTTGCTGCCCTGGTCGTCGAAGCCGTGCCCGATCTCGTGGCCGATGACGGCGCCGATCCCGCCGAAGTTCACGGCCGCCTCGGCGTTCGCGTCGAAGAAGGGCGGTTCGAGGATGGCGGCGGGGAAGACGATCTCGTTCGCGCCGGGGTTGTAGTAGGCGTTGACCGTCTGCGGCGTCATGTGCCACTCGTCGGGGTCCACCGGGCCGCCGAGCTTCGCGAAGTCATGGGCGGCGTCGTGCTCGCGGGCCGCGAGCACCGAGGCGAGCAGGTCCTGCGGATCCAGCGTGAGCCCCTCGTAGGTGCGCCAGGTGTCGGGGTAGGCGATCTTCGGGGTGAACAGCTCCAGCTTCGCCAAGGCCTTCTCACGGGTCGCCGGGGTCATCCAGGGCAGCTCGCGGATCGAGGAGCGGTACGCCTCCAGCAGCTCTGCCACCAGGTCCTGCATCGTCTGCTTGTGCTCGGGCGGGAAGTGGCGGGCCACGTACTCCTGTCCGACGGCGAAGCCGACGGCGCCCTCGACCAGCGAGATGCCGCGCTTCCAGCGCTCGCGCAGCTGCTCCGCGCCCGAGAGCACCCGCCCGGAGAAGTCGAAGTCGGCCTCGACGAACGCACTCGAGAGGTAGGGGGCCGCGGCGGAGACGGTGTGCAGGGCGGCCCAGGTGCGCAGCACGGCGAGGTCCTCGGCCGCCAGCAGCGGGGCCACCGCCTCGACGTACTCGGGCTGGCTGACGCACACCACGTCGAAGGCGCCCTCGGGGGCCCCGGACCCGGCCTCGAAGGCGTCCCAGGGGAAGGTCGGGGCCAGGGCCTCGCGCCGGCCCGCGTCCATCGGGTTGTTGGACTTCTCGCTGTCGCGCAGACGCACCACGTCCACGTGGCAGGCCGCCAGCCGCGTCTCGAAGTCCATGACGGCGCGGGCCTGCGCCGCGGCGTCACCGGGCACGAGGCCGTCGCGGCCGGGAAGATCGGCGAGCTCGGCGAGGCGCGCGAGATGGGCCTCGTAGGCCTCGCGGATCGGCGCGTAGGCCTCCTCGCGGTAGTAGGACTCGTCGGGCAGGCCGAGCCCGGCCTGATGGACCTTCACCTGGTAGCGGGAGGAGTCGTCGTCATCGGTCCACACGTACGCGACCAGCGGGCTCGTGCCCGAGGTCGGGGCGGCCAGCAGGGTGACGAGATCCTCGAGGGAGGCGGTCGCGGTGACCTGCGCCAGCAGCGGTTCGAGCGGTGCGCCGCCGACGCTCTCGACCGCGTCCTCGTCCATGAACTGGCGGTACAGGAGCCCCACCCGGCCACGGTCGGTGTCGGGATCGAGCTGGTCGTCGGCCGCTATCTCCTCGACGATCTCCCGCACACGCTGCTCCGAGAGGTCCCGCAGCCGGCGGAACTCCCCGTCGGAGGCGCGATCGGCCGGGATCTCGTAGGAGTCGAGCCAGGCGCCGTTGACGTGACCGAACAGGTCGTCCTGGACGCGGATGCCCGGGGCGACGCCGCTGCGGTCCAGGCCCGAGCGCGTGCCGGGGGTCGGGGCGGAGGGCGTGGCGTCGGTCATGGTGACTCCTTCGTCGGGGAGAGCTGTGTGTGCCGGGTGCGGGCCGGCACGGGGTGCCGGGGCGGTTGCCGGGGCGCCGTGGACCCTGCGGCCCTCGGCCCCGTCGGCGTCAGAGGGAGACGAGCCCCAGCACCGCCAGGGCGAGGGTGAGGACGCCCAGGGCGAAGGGCGCGTAGGCCCACGCCGTGCGGACGCGCTCGCCGGGGGAGCGGCGCTGCAGGATCAGGGTGGACAGGCCGCTCGCGATCGACAGCACGATCGTGCCGATGGTCATCACGGGCGAGAGCACGATGAGGACGCTCGCGCCGATCTGGAAGCAGGCGGTGCCCGCGACGTCCAGCACGCGCAGCACCATCGAGCGGCGCACCCCGACCTTCTCGGTGAGGAAGGTCTCCACGGCGTCGCTCGCCCACGGGGAGGGGCGGGCGATCCGGCGACGGGCGCTGACCGTCTGCGCGGTGGCGAGGGCGAGCCACACCAGGGCGGCCCCGAGGCCCAGCCAGACGCCGAGCGGCCCGGGTCGTTCGAAGGGCCACAGCAGCCCCGCGAGCAGCACGGCCGCGAGCCGCAGCACTTCCTCGACCGTGCAGCGGACCGCCATCGGGCCGGGGTTGACCGCCAGGCGGCTCTGGACCTTGGTGACGAACAGACTGGTCAGCACCACCACGAGGAGGTGGAGGGCACCCAGGGCGAGTCCGAGGACGGCCGGCAGCGGCGTCGCGGGGGCGATCGCGAGCGCGGCGAGCACCATCACGAGCGCGAGGGCGGGGATCACGAGCGAGACGATCGAG
Source organism: Brachybacterium endophyticum (assembly GCF_003130585.1). Lineage (GTDB taxonomy): Bacteria > Actinomycetota > Actinomycetes > Actinomycetales > Dermabacteraceae > Brachybacterium > Brachybacterium endophyticum. Next base: position 847,743 of record NZ_QFKX01000002.1, read on the forward strand.
AGGCCTCGCACGAGCGAGGTCACGATGTCGGCGCCGGTGGGCGGGTGATCGTGCCCGGTGTGGTCGTGGGGGTCCGTTCCGCACGCGGCGTTCTCCCCGGGGGCCTCGGGATCCGCGGCGGGGGAGGGCGAGGACGAGGTGGTCATGAAGCTCCTTCAGCAGACGATCCACTGTATCCGTCCCAGCCTGTGTGATGTTCTCCCCACCGCGTGCTCGGGCGGGCCCGGATCGAGCCGGTCCGACGGCTCGCGCACGACCTGGTGTGGAAGCATGGCCCCGTGACCCAGCCCCTGCCCCGCGACGACGCCCGCAGAACGGACGAGGCCGTGCTCGAGCGCGCCATCGGTTCCGTGGTGGCTGCTGCAGCGGGTGACGCGCTCGGCGCTCCCTACGAGTTCCAGGGGCCGATCGCCGCCAGCGAGGACGTCGGCATGATCGGCGGCGGCGTCCTGGACTGGGGCGAGGCCGAGTGGACCGACGACACCTCGATGGCGATCGTGGTGCTGGAGGCCGCGGCCTCGACCCCGGGGACCCACGACCTGCGGACGCTCTCGGCCCTCGATCAGATCGCGCGCGAGTGGTACTCGTGGTCGATGGGCACCCCCGACATCGGCGCCCTGACCTCGACGGTCATGCGCCGCGCGGCCGACGGTGCGCGCGAGGCGGGGCGTTCGCTGCCCCATGCGGTGGACCTGCAGGAGGCCGCCGCCTCCGCGAACCGCGAACTGCCACTGGTGGCCGGGAACGCCGCCCTGATGCGCGCCCACGCGAGCGTCCTGCCCTACCTGCATGCCTCCGACGACGACACCGAGGACGGCATCCGCACCCTGTGCATGCTCACGCACGTGCACCCGGACGCCCTCGAGGCCTGCGTGCTCTGGGGCTTCGCCGTGCGACACGCGATCCTCACCGGGGAGATCGACGTGCGCATCGCCCTGGACCGGCTCCCCGAGGACCGCCGCGCCGTGTGGCGCGAACGGATCGAGGACGCCGAGCAGGCCTCGCCCGCCGAGTTCCCGCGCAACGGCTGGGTGGTCGCGGCGTTCCAGGCGGCCTGGGCGGCCGTGCACCGGGTGATGCCGCTCCCGGAGGACCGTTTCGCCCGCCGCGAGGCACTGGTCGCGGCCCTGTCCTCGGCGGTGCGCGCCGGCTACGACACCGACACGGTCGCGTGCATCACCGGCGCCCTGATCGGGGCGGCGCTGGGCCCGAAGGCCGTGCCGCCCGAGTGGCGACGCGAGCTGTTCGGGTGGCCCGGCTACGAGGTCGCCGAGCTCGAGAACCTCGTCGAGCGCGTGGTCCGGCCCGCGCCGGTCTCCGCAGGCACGGCGCCGATCGAGATCCCCACGCGCAAGCCCGAGTAGGCGACTACTCGCCGGGCTCGTGCAGTCGCAGGCCCGTCCGCAGCGGCACGTCCTGCAGCTGCCCGCCCACGTGGCGCACCTGCACCCCGCCCGGCCCCTCCTCGAGCGGACCGAGGACGGTCAGCTGGGTGCGGTAGGAGCGCAGGGCCGCCTCGAGCGCCCTCGCGGAACCCGGCTGCTCACGGAAGGCGAAGGGGAGCCCCTCGACCTCGGCCTCCGGATCCGGATCACTCGACACCTCGATGAAGGGGAGACCGTGCGCCCTCGCCGCCGCTGCGGCGACCGTGTGGGCTCGCAGATGATCGGGGTGACCGTAGGTGCCCTCGTCGTCGTAGCCGAGGACCACGTCGGGGCGCTCGTGCGCGATCAGCGCCGAGAGGTCCGCGACCTCCTGGTCCTCCGGCAGATGCGTGAAGCTCGTCGGGCCTGCCGTGTCCGAGGGGCCCGCGACGCCTTCGCCGACCCACTGCATCCCGGAGTCGCGGTAGCGGCGCGGGGAGGCGCCCTCCTCCAGGGCCGGGGCCTCGCCGAGCAGATGGTGCGTGTGGACGCCGAGCGCCGCCAGGGCGCGGCGCACCTCCAGGCCGCGGATCTCCTCGAGAGGAGTCGTCGCGTCCTCCGCGACGCTGCCCGGCACGATCTCGCCCTCCTCACCGCGGGTCGCCGTCACCACGACCACGCGGATCCCGCGGGCCGAGAGGTCCGCGAGCAGGGCTCCCGTCGAGAGCGATTCGTCGTCCGGATGGGCGTGGACGGCCAGCACCGTGCTCGCGGTGCGCACCAGGTGCCAGGGCTCCACGGGGGAGCGCCGGCCGGCGCCGGTCCCCACCGCGGCGACGTAGATCTGCTCGAGGTGATGCGCGCAGGCCTGCCAGGTGCGGGACTCGGCGAAGGCCCGCGCGGCGCGGGAGGCCTCCTGGAACTTCTCGGCGTCGGCGATCAGGGACTCGACGGACTCCGCCCAGACGTCGGCGTCGCGGCTCGAGATCAGGCGACTGCCCGGGCCGACGGCCTCGCGCACCCCGCCCGCGGACTCCCAGGCGATCACGGGGGTGCCGCTGGACTGGGCCTCCAGAGCGACCAGACCGAAGGTCTCCGACCAGCTGGGGAGCACCAGCATCGCAGCCTCCCGCATCCGGTCGGCCAGCTGGTCCTGGTCCATGGACCCCGCGAACTCGACCCGGTCGGCCAGGCCCAGCCCCTCGGCCGCGGACTCCAGCTCCCGGCGGTACGGGGCGAAGTCCTCGGAGGCGGCGCCCACCAGCAGCAACCGGGCGGAGATCTCGGGATCGAGCCGGGAGAGCACCTCGAGGGCGAGATCGGGTGCCTTGAGCGGCTGCAGACGGGCGGCGAACAGCAGCACGGGATCGCTCAGCCGTTCGTCGGTCGGCAGCGTGGAGGGGCGGAAACGCTCAGTGTCGACACCGGGCGGGACCACGAGGACCTGGTCGGCCGGCACCCCGTAACGCTCGGTGATGGTGCGCGCCTCGGCCCTGGACACCGCGATTACCAGCTGGGACTCCCGGGCGGCCCGGCGCTCGCCGGGGATCCTTCCCGCGGACTCCGCCGGCTCCCCGGCGCCGAGGGAGACCTCACCCTCCGGTGCAGCGACGGAGTGGAAGGACTGCAGGTGGGGCAGCTGGTGACGACGGGCGACGGGGAGGGCCGCGACCCCGCTGAACCAGTGATGGGCGTGGATCAGGTCGTAGGGCTCCCCGGCGTGCTCGGCGTCCTCCACGAGTCGTTCGAGGTCGGCGGAGAACGGCTCGATCGCCTGCTCCATCGCACTCTTGGCGAGCGGAGCGGCGGGACCGCCCGCCAGCAGGATCTGCCGCAGGCGCGGGGCGACCTGCTGGATCGCGGGGGCGTCGGGGTCGGCGCGCCGGGTGACGATGTCGACCTGGTGGCCGGCCGCCGCCAGCGCCCGGGCCTCCTCGAGCACCACCACGTTCATGCCACCGGCGTCTGCGCTGCCGGGCACTGCGAGCGGTGACGTGTGCAGCGAGACGGCGAGGAGGCGCAGCGGCGTGGTGGGCATGTCGCTCATCCTAGGAGTGCCGGGGCGCGCGGCGGGGCTCGTGGTGTGTGACGCACGGAGCGCGGGAGGCCCTGTGAGGCGTCGTGATGTTCGCTGGTGACGAAACCGATGTGCCCCACACCTCCAAAACATTGAATGCTGTACTGACATCGTTACGCTGAACTGCATGGACACCGCCCCCACGATCGACTGGCATGCGTACAACGCCAGTGCTGCGGCGCGTCCCGCCCGGCGGGTCGTGGCGCAAGCCATCCACGCTGCGGGAGGCGACGGTCCGGGTCGGGTGGCGATCGAGATCGGTGCCGGCGGTGGAGCCGACGCCCTCGAGTTCGCGCGCCGCGGTTGGACCGTCCACGCCTACGACATCGACGACACGCTGACCCAGCGTCTGGTGGAGAACGAGCGCATGACCGGGCGCATCAACTTCCACCACATGGATGCGCGCGACGTCGAGGAATTCCCCGCGGCGGACGTCGTCTACTCCGCCTACGCGCTGCCGATGCTCGGCCCCGAGGGGCTGAGCGAGATCTGGCCGCGCCTCACCTCGGCCCTGAAGATCGGCGGCGTCATGGCCGTGGACCTGTTCGGTGAGTCCGACACGTGGGCCGAGCGCGAGGACATCGCGACCCGCAGCGCCCAGGAGATCGGCGAGATGTTCCGCGGCTTCCGGGTCCTGGACCGCGAGGTCCGCAACGAGGACGGCCGCTCCTACACCTCCTCCAAGAAGCACTGGCACGTCATCTCGACGCTCGCCCGCCGGCTCAGCTGAGAGCGCGCCGGCGAGGTGCAGCTGAGCGCCACGCCCGAGAGTTCCCGCCGGGGCGGGCCTCTCACGCGGCGTGCACCGCACGCAGCCCGCTGAGAACCGTGTCGACGACCTGACGGGCGCTCCGACACGGCAGGACCCTGATGCGGCTCCCTCGCCGCTCGACCACCACCCACGAGGTCGCGCCACCGACGGGCAACCTGCCGACCTCGATCGCGTCGCCGCCGGGCACCGATGCCACGAGCGACCCCGAAGAGGTCTCCGTCAGCCGACGCTCGAGAGCCGGCGCCCTGCTCAGGAGATCCGAGCGGATGCGCTCGCGTTCGAGCCGGATGCGGCGACTGGCGATGTCCATGGCTCCTCCTCGACGAGACCGGCGCTGCCGACGGGACGGTGCTCGAAGGCTAGGAGAGCGGACGGACATTCGGGGCGACGCGCTGCTCGCGGGCGGACGACGCCCTGATCGCGCGCGGATCGGATACGCTGTGCGCGGCGGTGATCCACCGCCCAGCCCGGCGTCGGCCCCAGTCCGCGCCCGATGGCGAAGGGGAGCAGATCCTCGGATCGCAGTGAGTAAGGACAGATCGTCGTCGACGCATCGTGCCGCCGAGACAGGCTGGGGATGTCACGCGGCAGAGGTGACCCGATGACCCGCTCCTCCGACCTCAAGAAGCTCGTCCGCGCCCGCATGGAGAGCACCGGTGAGAACTACACGGCGGCCCGCGCCGCCCTGCTCGCCCGCGACGCGACGGATCCCGACCGGCTGACGGTCGACGCGCCGGCATCGGCCGGCGCGCCGGTACCGGCGGACACATCGGCCTCGGCCGACGCGCAGGCCCCGGATCCCCGAGCGGCCCGCGCCCGGCACGAGAAGCTCATCCGACCCTTCCTGCGCGACGGTCACCTGCTGAGCATCCCGGCCAAGCGCAAGACACGACTCGCCGTCCTCCTCGAGCTGCTCGCCCGCTTCGCCCCCGGGGAGTCGTACACCGAGGCCCAGGTGGGTGACATCCTGCGCCCGATCCACGAGGACGTCGCCTTCCTGCGCCGCGAGCTCGTGGACTACGGATACCTCGAGCGCGACGGCGTCGGGACGTACTGGACCGCGCAGGAGCTGCCGCTGCGCGAGGGCAACATGGCCCAGGAGGTCACCGACTGGGAGGCCGTGTGGCTGCCACGTTTCCTCGACGGCCAGATCGGCCGGATCGGGGAGAGCGCCGACCTCAGCTCGTGAACGGCGCGGAGGCCGCATCGAGTTCCGCCACGTCCTTCTCGTCGAGCTCCAGACGCACGCCGTCGATCAGGGCGGGCAGCTGCTCGGTGGTGCGGGCGGAGGCGACGGGCGCCGAGACGCCCTTGGCCCGCAGCCAGGCCAGCGCCGCGGAGGTCGGCTCGACCTCGTGGCGCTCGGCGACCGTGACCAGGGTGTCCACGAGCGCGAAGCCCTCCGTGGTCGCGTACCCCTCGAGCTGCCCGCTGCGCGCCGCACCGCTGAGGTCCTCGGGCCCGCGGTACTTGCCGGTCAGCAGACCCGCGGCGAGCGAGAAGTAGCTCAGCAGAGCGAGATCGTGGTCCCGGGCGATCTGCCCGTACCCCGACTCGACGTCCGCCCGATGCGCGAGGGAGTACTGCACCTGGATGGCCGAGGGCAGCGTGAGCCCCTCCGCCTGGGCGGCCTCGATGTAGGCGAGCTGACGGGCGGGGCTCAGGTTGGACAGGCCGATCTCTCGCACCTTCCCGGCGCGCACGAGCGCGTCGAAGGTCCGGGCGAGCTCCGCGGGGGACTGGGAGTCGTCGTCGAAGTGGGCGTAGTAGAGGTCCACGTGGTCTGTGCCCAGGCGCTCGAGGGACTCCTCGAGCGCGGCCTCGACGTTCTCGCGCGCGAGGCCCTTGCGGGACTCGAGCGCGCCGACCTTGGTCGCCAGCACCACCTGATCGCGCGTGCCGCGGTCGGCGAGCCAGCGCCCGATGACGCGCTCGGAGACGCCGCCGTCGTTGCCCGGGGCCCAGGCCGAGTAGACGTCGGCCGTGTCGATGTGTCGCCCGCCCGCGGCGAGGAAGGCATCGAGCACGGCGAAGGATTCCTCCTCGTCGCTGGTCCAGCCGAAGGTGTTGCCCCCGAGTGCGAGGGGCAGGGAACCGGTGAGGTCGAGAGTCATGCGCATCTCCTGTTCGGGGTCGTCCGTGCGGGGACCGTCCAGGCGGGCGGCCCGGGCTCCCGACCCTAGGACGAAGTCCTGACATGGGCCAGGGAACGACGGCTGGGCTCAGGTCCTGGACGGGGGCCGGGTCATCCGTCCCAGAGCACCCAGCACCGCATCGCGCGCGGGGGCGGTGCGATCGGCCGAGCCGAGGACCATCATCGCCCGCGAGCCCAGGCGCCAGGCCTGGTCGGGGAGGTGGCGCGTGGTGGTGTAGGCCCTCAGACCCTCCGCCACGGAATCGGTCCGCGACAGGGCGCGGGAGAGGGCGTCGGCGTCCTGCAGCGCGGTGTTCGCGGCGTGCCCCAGGTTCGGGGCCATCGCGTGGGCGGCGTCGCCGATCAGCACCACGTTCTCGTGCACGGGCCGGATCCGCGGCACGGTGGCGAGGCCGTGCACGAGGGTGCGGGCGGGATCGGCCGCGGACAGGACCGCATCGATCGGTGCGCGCACGCCGCCGAGCACCTCCCGCAGGTGCGCGAGGTCCCCGGCACGGTCGGGCTCGCGATGCTCGGGGATCGAGGCGAACCAGTTGGTGCCGCCCCCGGGCAGCGGCGTGATGCCGAAAAGCCAGGGCCCGCCCCAGGTCTCCGAGATCTCCGGCGGGGTCTCCTGGAGGGTCCCGCGCAGGATGGTCACGCCGTGGGTGCGGGCGGCCGCCCGCTCGCCCCAGCCGGAGAGACGGGTCGGCGAGTGCACGCCGTCGGCCCCGACCAGCACGTCGACGTCCTCGCGCAGTGGTCGCACGTCGCGGATCGTCTCGGTGCGACGCCGCACCGTCGGCGGCAGGGAATCGAGCAGGCAGGAGAGCACGTGCGTACGCGGCGTCAGCAGGGCACGGCCCGAGGGGATGCGGGCCAGCACACGACCCTCGAGGCCGACCAGCAGCCCTTCTCGTGGCGCCGTCGACCGCTCGCGCACCGTCTCGAGGACGCCCAGGCGCTCGAGCACACGCTGCGCGGGCGGGAACAGGGCGAGCGAGGTCCCCACGCTCGGCAGCGCGAAGCGCTCGTCGACCAGCTCGACGTCGTGGCCCGCGGCGGCGAGCAGACCCGCCGCCGCGGTGCCCGCGATCCCGGCGCCCAGCACACGGATCCGCAGGACCCGGTGCAGGCGCGGGCGGGCTCTCACGGCACGGGCCTCTCCTCCGGTCCGACGTACTCCGAGAGCGGCCGGATCAGGGCGTTGGCCGCGCGCTGCTCCATGATGTGCGCCGTCCAGCCGGTGATCCGGGAGACGATGAACAGCGGCGTGAACATCTCGGTGTCGAAGCCCATCAGGTGGTACGTCGGCCCCGCGGGGTAGTCGAGGTTGGGCTTGATGTCCTTCGCCTCCTCCATCGACAGCTCGAGACCGTCGTACAGGCCCAGGATCTCGGGGCGCTCGAAGTGCTCGATCATCGCGTCCAGGGCCTGCTTCATCGTGGGCACGCGCGAGTCGCCGTTCTTGTAGACGCGGTGCCCGAAGCCCATCACCTTCTTCTTCTGGGCGAGCGCGTCGTCCATCCAGGCCTTCGCCCGGGATCGGGCCTCGTCGGCCGACTCCTCGGGGCGGATCCCGATCTCGTCGAAGGTGTTCATCACGGCCTCGTTGGCGCCGCCGTGGAGCGGTCCCTTGAGGGCGCCGATCGCGCCGACGACAGCCGAGTGCAGGTCCGCGAGGGTCGAGGTGATGACGCGGGCGGTGAAGGTCGAGGCGTTGAAGGAGTGCTCGGCGTAGAGCACCATCGAGACGCGGAAGGCGTCGACGACCTCGGGTGCCGCCTCCTCCCCGAAGGTCATCCACAGCAGGTTCTGGGCGTGGTCGAGGTCCTCGCGTGGGGCGATCGGGTCGGTCGGCCCGCCGGCTCGGCGGCGCCGCTGCTCGTAGGCGACGACGGCGGGCAGCTGCGAGAGCAGACGCCGGGACTTCTCGAGCTCGGCCTCGGGGGAGTCGTCCTCGGCAGCAGGATCCAGGGCGCCGAGCACGGAGACGGCCGTGCGCACCGAGTCCATCGGGTGGCAGTCCACGGGCAGGGAGTCCAGGGCGTCCTTGACCTGCGGGGCGAGGTCGCGGTGCGAGCGCTCGTGGGCGACGGCGTCCTCGAGTTCCTGCTCGGTGGGCAGCTCCCCGATCCACAGCAGGTGGGCGACGGCCTCGAAGGGCTGGCTCGCCGCGAGCTGGGGGACGGGGTAGCCGCGGTAGAGCAGGGAGTTGGTCTCGGGATTGACCTTCGAGACCTGGGTGACGTCGGTGACGACGCCGGCGAGTCCCCGGTGGATCTCCGGGGTCTCCTCCGCGCCGGAGCCGCCGTCGTTCTGCGGGTCCTGCGTGTCCTGCGTGTCCCGGGTGTGCTGGGCGTCCTGCTGCTTCTCGGTCATGACTCGCTCCTGTCCTGGTGGGCGGTGGGGACCTCGAAGTCGAAGATCCCGGTGTCGAAGCGGTTGTAGTCCTCGTAGTCGACGAGCTCGTAGAGCCGGGAGCGGGTGAGCATCTCGTCGACGTGCGGTGCCTGGGAGCCCTCGGCGCTGATGGTCCCGAGCACGTTATCGATCGCTCCCATCGCCGTGCGCAGCAGCGTGACGGGGTAGATCACCATCGCGACGCCGGCGTCGGCGAGCTGGTCCCGGGTGAACAGCGCCGACTTCCCGAACTCCGTCATGTTCGCGAGCACGGGCACGTCCAGCGCCTCGCACACGGCCTCGAACTCGGAGAGGTCGGCCATCGCCTCGGGGAAGATCGCATCGGCGCCGGCGTCGACGAGCATCTTCATGCGGTCGATCGCCGCCGGCAGGCCGGCTCCGGCCCGCAGGTCGGTGCGCGCCATGACCAGGAAGTCCCCATCGCGCCGGGCGTCGGCGGCCGCGCGGATCCGCTGGGCGGCGGTGTCGTCGTCCACGACCGCCTTGCCGTCGAGGTGCCCGCAGCGCTTGGGGTTCACCTGGTCCTCGATGTGGCATCCGGCCAGCCCCGCGTCCTCGAGCTCCTGGATCGTGCGGGCCACGTTCATGGGCTCGCCGAAGCCGGTGTCGGCGTCGATCAGGCAGGGCAGGTCCGTGGAGCGGGCGATCTGGCGGCCGCGCTGGGCGACCTCGGTGAGCGTGGTGAGGCCGATGTCCGGCAGTCCCAGCTCGTTGGCGATCACGGCTCCGGAGAGGTAGATCCCCGAGAAGCCGTGCTCCTGGATCAGGCGGGTCGACAGCGGTGTGAAGGCGCCCGGGAACTGCACGGCCGCGCCCGGCCTCAGCAGCGAGCGCAGGTCCTGTCGCTTCTGGGAGGGGGTCCTCGTGGAGTAGAGCATCAGAACAGTCCCTTCGGTCCGGCCGACGGGTCGATGACCCCGTCGGCGGCGAGGATGCCCAGGCGCTCGAGCTCGCCGGCAGGGAGCTCGGCGAGCTGCTGGACGTCGGTCAGGAAGCGCTCCGCCTCGGCGTCCTCGATCACCCCGGCCGAGAGCGCGCGGAACTTCTCGACGTACTGCTCCCGGGCGAAGGGCCTGGCACCCTGGGGGTGGGCGTCTGCCACGGCGATTTCGTCCTCGATCACGGTGCCGTCGGCCATGGTGATGACCACGGCGCCGCCGAAGGCCTTCTCGGTGAGGTCCAGGGAGTGGTAGCGACGGGTCCACTCGGGGTCCTCGGTGGTGGTGACCTTGTGCCACAGGGCCACGGTGTCCGCACGGGCGGCGCGCTCGGGGGCGTAGGAGTCCACGTGGTGCCAGCGCCCGTCCTGCAGGGCGACGGTGAAGATGTAGGGGATCGAGTGGTCCAGGGTCTCCCGGGAGGCGCGCGGATCGTACTTCTGGGGGTCATCGGCGCCGGAGCCGATCACGTAGTGGGTGTGGTGGGAGGTGCGGATCAGGATCGACTCGACGGCCTCGGGATCGGTGACCTCGGGGTGGGTCTCGTGCAGCCGCCGCGCGAGGTCGATCCAGGCCTGCGCCTGGTACTCGGCGGAGTGCTCCTTGGTGAAGGTGTCCAGGATCGCCCGCTTCGCCTCGCCGGGCGAGGGGAGGGAGACGGTGTAGCGGGCGTCCGGGCCGTCGAGCAGCCAGGCGATCACGCCGTCCTCGCCCTCGTAGATCGGGACCGGGGAGGTCTGCCCCCGCATCGCGCGGTCCACGGCCTCCACCGCCATCTTCCCGGCGAAGGCCGGGGCGTGCGCCTTCCAGGTGGAAATCTCGCCCTTGCGGGACTGCCGGGTCGCGGTGGTGGTGTGCAGGGCCTGGCCGACGGCCTGGAAGATGGTCTCGGCGTCGAGGCCCAGCAGGGTGCCGATGCCCGCCGCGGCCGACGGCCCCAGGTGCGCGACGTGGTCGATCTTGTGGGCGTGCAGGCTGATCGCCCGCACCAGGTCGACCTGCACCTCGTAGCCGGTCGCGATCCCGCGGATCAGGTCGGCGCCCGAGGCCCCGGTGTGCTCCGCGACCGCGAGGATCGGCGGGATGTTGTCACCGGGGTGGGAGTACTCGGCGGCCAGGAAGGTGTCGTGGAAGTCGAGCTCGCGCACGGCGACCCCGTTGGCCCATGCTGCCCATTCCGGCGAGGTGCGCTCCCGGACCCCGTAGAGCCCGGCGCCGGAGCCACCGCGAGAGACCGGGTGGCTGAGCGCCTGGGCGCGCGCGGAGGCGATCGGCGCCCGGGTGAGGGAGGCGAGCGCGACCGAGGCGTTGTCGATGATCCGATTGATGATCATCTCGGCCACGGCCGGCTCGACCCCGACCGGATCGGTGGCGACCTCGGCGATCTGCCAGGCCAGCTGCTCCTGGCGCGGCAGGTTCTCCTCGGAGCGGTGGACGCGGACGTCGATGTCGTGCATGCGGTCCTCTCGTGCGACGGGGCGAGTGCGCCGCTGCGAGGGCCGAGACCGACGTCAGCAGCGGTTCCCCCGTGTATACCCCATACGGAGCCCTCGCCGCTCCACCCCGTCCGCGCCGTGCCCCCTGCTCCTCGGCGTGCACGCCGTCGATGGCGAGGCCCAGTGGGGTGAATGTGCCCTCATCGCCGAGGCAGCACCGTCGGAACCACGAGTCATGGACGAAGACCAGGTGACGCAGCGTCTGCAGCGTCGACCACTCGTCATTCACGCTCTCGTTCTCGAGCCCGGGGGATTCACGCACGCGAGCCACCGTCATCGCCCAGTCGGCGCGTAGGAGCTGCCATCCTCGACGGAGCTCGACCGGATCCTCGGAACGGATCAGACGGCGTGCCGGGTAGCGACGATCGAGCTCGGCCTCGACGTACTCCATGACCTCGACCCCGTTCACGACGAGATTCGTGACGAGCCCGTCGATCACCGCGTCCCGCATGACCACGCCGACCAAGCGGGCATCGCTGAGGTCGCATTCGCGGAATTCCGCGCCCTGGAGGTCCTCGTCCGTGAATCGCCTCATGCGAGGAACTCTAGGACTCGGCTGCGACATTCGGAGCAGGCGGCACCGCACCCGAGCCCTCAGGCCTGCTGCTGGATGATCCCGATCTTCTGCCACACCTTGCGGGCCATGTCCGAGGTGAGGGCCTCGATGCCCTGGACAGCGTCCAGCACGTCCCCGTCGGTCGTGTCCTCGGCGAACAGGGCGCCGCTCTTGCCCACCAGCGACAGCATCTCGGTGCAGAAGTCGAGGTAGCGGGTCAGGTCCGCGCGGTCCAGGTCCATTCCGCCCTGCTCGCGGGAGCCGCGCTCGAGGCGTTCGGGCACCTTGGTGAGCTGGTGCATGTCGATCACGTGCGCGAGCGAGCGCAGACGGTGCAGGATCCGCAGCACCCGCGCACGCTCCATCCGCTCGGGCACCGAGTACAGGAAGAACACGGCGATGCCGCCGAACACCAGGTCGTTGACGATCGTCTCGATCAACGGCAGCAGATCCAGCGGGCCGACGGCGCCGGGGGAGGTGGCGACCTGGATGACCGCGAGGGCGACCGCCCCGCCCAGGAAGATCGCGACCAGCAGCATGCCAAGGCGCGAGAGCACGCGCGCCGCGCGGACGCGGCGCCGGCTGATCCCGGAACCGGTGTTGATCTCGTCGACGATCCCGACGACCTCGCCGCACACCTCCCAGAGCGTGCGGTCGGGGAAGCGGGAGCTGATGCGCTGCTGCAGCGACTGCGCCGAACGTCGCACCGCGGCGCCGTCCAGGCGCTGGAAGCGGCTGGAGTCCGGCGGCGCGTCGGTGTGGTCGTCGGGACGCTGGAGCGGGGAGGGGAGCTGGGGCACCCCGCGAGGGTATGGCACGCAGGGGCTCGCCACCGAGGTTCTCCGTGACCTGCTACACATCACTCGCCAGCGGGAATGAACCTGACTCCGCCGTAGTTGAGTCATGTGTACTCAAGTTTGCTGCAGCAGGGTTTGACAGTCCTGCGTCGCGGATCTCTACTTGAGTCCGTACGACTCAGATCTTCCCGTCGGCGCCGCCGGCGGATCGCAATCGCTTGCGGCTCCGTGCCGCAGAAAGGCAGGCACCCATGTCCCGTGTCGTCGGAATCGACCTCGGAACCACCAACTCCTGCGTCTCGGTGATCGAGGGCGGCCAGCCCACCGTGATCGCGAACGCGGAGGGCATGCGCACCACCCCGTCCGTCGTGGCCTTCTCCAAGCAGGGAGAGGTCCTCGTGGGCGAGGTCGCCAAGCGCCAGGCGGTCACCAACGTGGACCGCACCATCTCGTCGGTCAAGCGCCACATGGGCACCGACTGGAGCACCGACATCGATGACAAGAAGTACACCCCGCAGGAGATCTCGGCCCGCATCCTGGGCAAGCTCAAGCGTGACGCGGAGTCCTACCTCGGCGAGACCGTGACCGACGCCGTCGTCACCGTCCCCGCCTACTTCAACGACTCCGAGCGCCAGGCGACCAAGGACGCCGGCCAGGTCGCCGGTCTGAACGTCCTGCGCATCATCAACGAGCCCACGGCCGCGGCCCTCGCCTACGGGCTGGAGAAGGGCAAGGACGACGAGCAGATCCTCGTCTTCGACCTCGGCGGCGGCACCTTCGACGTCTCCCTGCTCGAGGTGAGCAAGGACGAGGACGGCGCGGCAATCCAGGTCCAGGCCACCGCGGGCGACAACCGCCTGGGCGGCGACGACTGGGACCAGAAGGTCGTCGACTGGCTGATCCAGCAGGTGAAGTCCAAGGACGGCGTGGATCTCAGCAAGGACCGCATCGCCCTGCAGCGTCTCAAGGAGGCCGCGGAGCAGGCCAAGAAGGAGCTCTCCTCCTCCTCGAGCACGAACATCTCGCTGCAGTACCTCTCGATGACCGACAACGGTCCGCTGCACCTGGACGAGAAGCTCACCCGCTCCCACTTCGAGGACATGACCTCGGATCTGCTCGAGCGCACCAAGGCTCCCTTCCACCAGGTCATCAAGGACGCCGGCATCTCGGTCTCCGACATCGACCACGTGGTCCTCGTGGGCGGCTCGACCCGTATGCCGGCCGTCTCGGAGCTCGTGAAGTCGCTGACCAACAAGGAGCCCAACAAGGGCGTGAACCCCGATGAGGTCGTCGCCGTGGGCGCCGCCCTGCAGGCCGCCGTGCTCACCGGCGACCGCAAGGACGTGCTCCTCATGGACGTCACCCCCCTGAGCCTCGGCATCGAGACCAAGGGCGGGCGGATGACCAAGCTCATCGAGCGCAACGCGGCCATCCCGACGCGCGCCTCCGAGGTGTTCTCCACCGCCGAGGACAACCAGCCGTCGGTCGCCATCCAGGTGTTCCAGGGCGAGCGTCAGTTCACCCGCGACAACAAGATGCTGGGCACCTTCGAGCTGACCGGCATCGCGCCGGCGCCCCGTGGCATCCCGCAGATCGAGGTCACCTTCGACATCGACTCCAACGGCATCGTGCACGTCAGCGCCAAGGACCGTGGCACCGGCAACGAGCAGTCCATCCAGATCACCGGCGGGTCCGCCCTTTCCGAGGAGGACATCGACCAGATGGTCAAGGACGCCGAGGCCCACGCGGCCGAGGACGAGGAGCGCCGGAAGAACTCCGACGCCCGCAACACCCTCGAGCAGCTCGTCTACCAGGGCGAGAAGCTGCTGAAGGACAACGAGGACAAGATCTCCGAGTCCGACCGCACCAAGGCCGAGGACGCCATCAAGGAGGGTAAGGACCTGCTGGCCAACGAGGAGGCCTCCACCGAGGACCTCGAGGCCAAGCGCGACTCCCTCAACGAGGCCCTGCAGGCCGTGGGCACCGCCATCTACTCCCAGCAGGGTGAGGACGGCCAGGCCGCGGGCGAGGCCGGTGCGGACGGCGCCGCGTCGTCGGACGATGACGACGTCGTGGACGCCGAGATCGTGGACGACGAGGACGAGGAGAAGAAGTGATGACCGAGAACCAGCAGACGCCGGATCCCGAGGGCCAGGACGGCCGCGACGGGGACCAGGCCGAGGCGGGGTTCTCCTTCACCGACCGGCGCAGGGTGGATCCGGAGGACGGCAGCGTCCGTCCCTCGGACCAGGCCGGCGCGAGCGAGGCGGCAGGCGAGGGCACGGACCCGCTCGATGCCGAGGCGGCGGCGCTCTACGAGCAGTCGCAGCAGGACGGGGATGCCTCCGGCGCCCCCTCCGAGGATGCCTCGGGCGAGAGCAGCCGCATCGCCGAGCTCGAGCAGCAGGTGAACGACCTCGGTGAGGAGCTCAAGCGCTCCCAGGCCGAGTACGTGAACTCCCGCCGACGCATCGAGAACACCGCCCAGGTCGAGAAGCAGGCCGCCACCGAGCGTGTCCTGGCCAGCCTGATCGGCGTGCTCGACGACATCGAGCTGGGCCGCCAGCACGGTGACATCGCCGAGGGGACCCCGTTCCACTCGATCGCCGCCAAGCTCGAGGACGTCCTGCGCGGCCAGGGTCTCGAGCGCTACGGCGAGGTGGGCGACGTGTTCGACCCGAGCCTGCACGAGGCCCTCATGCACGAGGACTCCGACGCGGTCGAGGTCAACACCGTCAAGCTCGTCATGCAGCCGGGCTACAAGGTCGGGGAGCGCGTGCTGCGCCCCGCCCGCGTGGGCACCGAGGGCCCCCAGTGACCCTCGCCGACTGACCGGGTCGGTCCCCGCTCGAGCAGCGCGGACCGACCCGACCACGGGCCGGATCTCCGGCGCGACGGGCCGGTGCGGAGACCTTCCGCGCCGGCCCGCCGCCGATCCGCCCTCGATACCCGGGCCGCCCACTCGCGACCGGGCATCCCCCCCCCAGACATACAGACATACAGACATACCGACATACGGACCGACGCTCCCCGAAAGGAGGCGCTTGATGTCCCAGCAGGACTGGCTCGAGAAGGACTTCTACGCGGCCCTCGGCGTCTCGAAGGACGCGAGCGCGCAGGAGATCAAGAAGGCGTACCGCAAGAAGGCACGCGACCTGCACCCCGACCGTCACCCCGACGACCCCAAGGCCGAGGACCGCTTCAAGGAGGTCGGCGAGGCCTACTCCGTCCTCAGCGACGACGAGCAGCGCGAGCAGTACGACGCGATCCGCGCGATGGGCGCGGGCGGCGCCCGGTTCGCCCCCGGCTCCGGCGGCGGAGGCGGCGGCTTCGAGGACATGTTCGGCTCGATGTTCGGCGGCGGCGGACGCACCTCCTTCGGGGGCGGCGGCCAGCAGAACGTCGACATGGAGGATCTGCTGCGGATGTTCGGCGGCGGGGGCGGTGCCCCCTTCGGGGGCGGCGGCGCCGGCTTCGGACGCGGCGGCTACGCGACCGAGGCCCCCGGCGAGAACCTCTCGGCGCACCTGCGTCTGAGCTTCCGCGACGCGGCCACGGGCACCGAGGCCACCCTCGACGTCGGCGGACGCACCGTCACCACCCGGATCCCCGCCGGCGTCCACGACGGCCAGAAGATCCGTCTGCGCGGCAAGGGCAGGCCCGGGATGAACGGCGGCAAGCCCGGCGACCTGATGCTGACCCTCGACGTCGCGAGCGACCCGGTGTGGTCGGCCGACGGCGCGGACCTGCACATCACCGTCCCCGTCCGCTTCGACGAAGCAGCCCTGGGCACCCGGATCGAGGTCCCCCTGTTCGACGGCGGCACGGTCAAGCTCAAGGTCCCCGCCGGCACCCCCTCGGGCCGTACGCTGCGGGTCAAGGGCAAGGGCCTGAGGACGACCAAGCGCACGGGCGACCTTCGTGTGAAGATCGAGGTCGCCGTTCCCGAGAAGCTCGACGAGAAGACCCGCGAGGCCGTCGAGGCCCTGCGGGACGCACTCGGCGACGAGGATCCGCGCGCGGGTCTGGCCGCAGCCGCGCAGGGCTGACCCGCGCCGACCCCGGATCGGCCCGTCTCCGGGACCCGCCCGGGCCGGACTGTCCGGGGCCGGTCCGCGCGGGCCCCGGCGACGTCACCAGCAGCAGGAGAGAGGCGAGAGCAGTGGTCCCCACGCACCACATCGACGAGCACGCCCCGGTGTTCGTCATCTCCATCGCCGCCGAGCTGGCGGGGATGCACCCCCAGACGCTGCGCCAGTACGACCGCATCGGCCTGGTCTCCCCGCGCCGCACCTCCGGGCGCGGCCGCCGCTACAGCGCGCGCGACGTCGCCAAGCTCCGTGAGGTCCAGAGGCTCTCCCAGGAGGAGGGCATCAACCTCGCGGGCATCAAACGGATCCTCGCGCTGCAGGACGAGGTCGCCTCGCTCAGCTCGCAGCTGCGCTCCGTGCGCGAGACCATCGAGGCCATGGGCGGCATCGAGGCCGCGAGCACCTCGCGGGTCTTCACGGCCGACAGCGCGGGCCGCGTCAGCGCTCTGCGGCGCGGCCAGCGTCCTGCCCGTGGGGAGAGCGGAGCGATGGTGCTGTGGAGGCCCGGCGGCGGGCGCTGATCCCCGTACTCTTCGTGCCCTCCGTGACCCGCTCGGCCTCGTAGATCCCCTGCAGGGACGCGGCGACCTCGTGCATGTCCACGGCCTCGGCGGCCCGTCGGCCCGCAGCCGAGAGGTCCGTGAGCTCCCCGTCCAGCAGGGAGCGCAGACGCCCCGCGATGCGTTCCGCGGCCTGGCCGCGGACGTGCGCAGCGCCGGGGGTCTTGCTGCCGACGGCCTTCGCGGGCGGGACCGCGACCTTGTGGACGACCTCGCCGTCGGGCAGCCAGTCGGAGTAGATGGGGATGTCCGACAGCAGCACCGGGGCCTCGCACGAGAGCGCCTCGAGCAGCACGATCCCCTCGGTCTCCTCCTTGGTGAGGAAGCAGAAGGCGTCGGCGCCGCCATAGGCCTCGCGAAGCTGCTCGGGGGCGACGAAGCCGGGGAACAGGCAGTTGCTCGGGGCCGACGCCACCGCGGAGGAGACCTCCTCGGTGATCAGCCGCGGGTCGGTGCGCCCGTACCAGACGAACGTGACCTCGGGCAGCGCCCGTGCGACCTCGATCCACTCGAGGATGCCCTTGCGCACCATCTGCAGCCCGACGCTCATCACCACGCGCGCATCGGCCGGGAGACCCAGCCGCTCCCGGAGTGCTGCGGCATCGCCCTCGCGGCGGCGGAAGAACGTGGTGTCCACGCCGTTGGAGAGCACGTGGATCGGCCGACGGATCCCGTAGCGGGGGCGGGAGATCAGGCCCTGCGCATAGGGCGTCGGGGTGATGACGGCGTCGCCGCGGCGGTAGATCCAGGCGATCCAGCGGCGGAACCATGGTGCGATGCGGTTCGCGCCCGTGAAGGAGTCCCGGAAGTCCTCCTCGGTCGAGTGCGCCCACATCATCACCGGGCGCCGGCGCAGGTGCGCCCAGGCGGCGAGCAGCGGGGTGTCGGGGAAGGGCGTGTTCAGATGGACGACGTCGAAGTCGGCGAACGGCGAGGTGACGACCTCGTGTCCCAGGGACTCGACGGCGCGGCGCTGGTGCCGGATGGCCTCGCCGATCCCGGACTGTCCCGCCAGCGCGGCGAGCCCCTTGGGGATCAGCACGCGCAGACGCGGCCGCGCTGAGGACGCACGGGTCTGCCCTGCGCTCTCGGGACCGGTGCTCGCGGGACCGCTGCTCTCAGGACCGCTGCGATCGGGGCTGCCACTGTCGCTGTCGGGGACGCTGCTCGGGTCGGACCCCATGGCGGCCTCAGACGCTCAGCAGGGGAGCGGCGGGACGGCGCGCACCGGGGGCGCTGGTGCGGGTGATCCGCTCGCGCCGCAGACCGCGGTAGACGTCGAGGACGCGGGCGCCGAAGGCCTCCGCGCCGCAGGTTCGGCGCGCGTGCTGCAGGGCGCGGTGGGACATCCGCTCGAGGGCGATGTCGTCGTCCAGCAGCGCGGCCAGGCGCTCCCCGAACTCCTGCGTCGATTCCACGGCGTATCCCGTCTGCCCGTCCACCAGGACCCCGGCGACCGAGTCGTCCCGGCGGCACAGCAGCGGAAGACCGCAGGCGAGGGCCTCGATGTAGGTGAGCCCCTGGGTCTCGGACCGCGAGGCGGAGACGAACAGGTCGGCCATCCGGTACCAGCGCGGTACCTCGTGCGGACTGACCGAGCCGACAAAGCGCACGGCGTGGCGCAGGCCGAGCTCGTCCACGAGGTCCTCGAGGTGCTCGCGGTAGGGGCCGTCACCGACCAGGACCAGCACGGCGTCCTCGCGGTCGGCGACGGCGACGTCCCGGATCACCTGGTCGAGGTTCTTCTCCTTGGCCAGGCGCGAGACGCTCAGCAGCACCTTCTGGCGCGGACCGATGTCCAGCGATGCACGCAGCGCAGCGGCGTCGGTGGCCTCGGCCGAGGTCTGCGCCGGACGGAACCGGCCGAGGTCGAGGCCGGTGGGGATGACGTGCACGGGACGGCTCACGCGGTACCCCTCGAGCAGCTCCGCGACCTTCTGGGTGGGCGCGATGACCGCATCGGTCCTCTCCAGCAGGCGGCGGGAGAACCCGGCGACGGCCTTGCGCCCCATGGTGCGGCTGGGGGAGTAGTAGTGCGTGTAGTCCTCGTAGATCGTGTGGTACGTGTGCAGGAGCGGCACATCGAGGTCGCGGGCGATGCGGCGGGCCCAGACGTGCGTGGTGAACTCGCAGTTCGAATGCACGACGTCGGGCTTCCAGCGGGTGATCGCCCCGAGGATCCGGCGCTGGTGGATGGTGCCGATGCGAGCGCTCGCGTAGAACAGCGAGGCCGAGACCGATCCCAGCCGGTAGACCTTCCCGGAGCACGAGGAGCGCAGTCCCGGGGCGAGGGTCAGCACGCGCACGTCGCAGCCGAGAGCCTCGAGCTGACGACGGAGAGTGGTCACCGAGGCGACGACACCGTTGACCGCGGGCTCCCACCAGTCGGTGGTCAGCAGCACCTTCAGCGGACGCCCGCCACCCGCGCCCGCGGGCACGGGGCTCACCGGAGCAGTCCTCTCGAGCAGTGTCATGGCTCCATCCTGCGCCGACGCGCCGGTCGTTCCGTCAACCGGAGGTCCCCCGGGGGTCCACCCCAGGGATGATCTTTCGGCGAGAACCGGCCCGGGGCCGGTCGTCTCGCCTCCCTGGCCGCGCGTGCGTGAGCGCTCCATGCTCCCGACCATAGCGTGAGGTCGCGGCGCAGCAGCGCGGCGCGCGGGGACACGCCGAGCGGGTTCGCGCCACATGGCCGGTGCACTGCCGGCAGGTGCCGTCGAGGCGGCCGGGAGCGGTCCGGCATCGGAACTCGAGGGGGAGTCGCCGACAGCGAGCGGACGGCGAGGAACGGCGCGCAGGGGAGACGTGCTGCGAGGGGACGTGCTGCCTGGGGACGTGCTACGAGGAGCCATGCGGCAAGTCTTCGCGCCTGGACGTTCCCTGCACATACCGCCAGCAGGCGGGTGCGGTGTCGGGTTGTCCCCACCCCGCACCTGTGCCGGACCCCCGGTGGGAGGCCTCCGCCGCTCGGGCGGAGGCCTCCGGTCTCACTCGGCGACCTGGTAGGTGGCGGTCAGCTCGGTGCTCGCGAGCTGCTGGGTGAAGATCGCGAAGCGGGCCCCCACGTGCGGGTCGGCGGGATCGGCGCCCAGGGTCTCCACGGGCAGCGCGTGCACGGTGAACACGTAGCGGTGCGGCGCGCCCGCAGGAGGGTTCGGCCCGTCGTAGCCGGGGCGCCCGAAGTCGTTCGCCGCCTGCTGCAGGGAGTCGTCCTCACGGGAGACCCCCAGCGGCAGGGACGTGGTCTCGGCCGGGATGTCCCAGGCGACCCAGTGCCAGAAGCCCGAGCCGGTCGGGGCATCGGGATCGAAGCAGGTCACGGCGAAGCTGCGGGTTCCCTCGGGGGCGCCGGACCAGCTGAGGTCGGGCGAGGTCGAGGAGCCGTCGAGCTCGGGTGCGAGCTGGTCGCTCGCGACCACGGAGCCGTCGGGCGTGGAGCGGGAGGTGACGGTGAACGCGTTCTCGGTCATGCTCGTCAGGCTACGGGATACCCCTCGCCGAGGCCGATCCCTCACGGCTCCGGATCTGGCGGGGCCTCAGAAGCCGTCGGCCGAGGGCCTCGGGTAGTAGGTCAGGAACTTCTTGACCTGGTTCGCGGTGGCGGCGGCGATGTATGCGCGCCGGCGCAGGCCCTCGGGTGGGTACGCCAGCGGGTGCACCGTGGTGCGGGCGCCGATCCGTCGCACCCGACGCCGCAGCGCAGGATCGGTGACGTACCGCCACAGCAGCGTCCGCGGGACGATCGAGTACAGGATCTCCTCGTCCGGCACCAGGCGCTCGATGCGCTCCTCGTCGATCACGTCGGCCACGACCGCCCGGGCGACGTTCGCCCCGGAGGCGGTCATGTAGTAGTTGTTGCGCCCGATGCGGGGGTTCACCTCGAAGAACTTCGCGACGCCGGTGCGCGGATCGACCTTGACGTCGAAGTTCGCGTAGCCGCGGTACCCGGTGTGCTCGAGGAAGCGCACGGCCTGCTCGGCGATCTCCCCGGGGTCGGTGGTGTACATGGCGGCGGGGTTCCCGAGCGCACCGGGGGTGTGCTCCTCGAGCAGGACGTTGGCGCCGCCCAGCAGGGTGACCTCGCCCGTGCTGTCGACGTAGGCGGTGATCGAGCGCATCGCCGTGTCGTCGCCCGGCACGGTCTCCTGCACGACGAAGCGGTCGGCGTAGCCCGCGGCGTCCAGCCGGCACACCAGGTCCTCGAGCTCGCTCGGCTCGGCCAGGTGGAAGATCTTCTTCTTGCCCTCGAACTCGATGTGAGCGTAGGCCGAGGAACGCGCCGTCTTCGCGACGACCGGGTACTCGAAGGGCAGCTCGGGAACGGACGTCGGTCCCTCGCCGGAGAAGTCCACCACGACGGTCTGCGGGGTGCTGACGCCGATGCTCTCGCAGATCTCGGAGAAGGTGGCCTTGTCCGAGACGTCCCGCAGCGTGCTCTCCGAGAGGACGGGGAGGATGAAGTACTCCTCCAGCTGCGCGCGACGGCTGCTCAGCAGGGCGATCAGCCAGTCCGCGTTCGCCAGCACGATCGCGGGGACGCCCGGGCGGTTGCGCGCACGTTCCTGGCCGTGGCGCAGCAGCGCCGCGGCGAGGTCGTCCTCGCTCGCAGAGGCACCCAGCTCCTGGGCGGTCAGGATCCGGGAGTCCGCGATGGGACCCGAGATGCTGCGGGTGATGATGTGCGAGATCGTCCCGTACTGCTCGTGGAAGGCGCGGGCCAGTGCGTAGACGCCGATGTCCCCGCCGAGCATGACCAGGTCGAAGTCGTCACGGGGCTGGTGGGGTCCGCGAGCGCGGGCGGGGGCGAGGGTCAAGGGGTCTCCTTCGGGCGCGTGGACGCGGCGGGCGCGGGACGGTCGGGGCCGGTGCGTGAGCGGCGGATCAGAACCCGGTGTCGGTCGGGCGGGGGTAGATCCGCAGGTACTTGCGCACGAAGTTCAGACCGGACGCGTGCGCGTAGGCGCGCATCCAGGGCCCCTCCGGACGGTATCGGAAGGGGTTCGCCAGCGCCGTGCGCGCGACGTCCTTCACGCGGACGCGCAGGTGCGGATCCCGGATGTAGCGCAGCACCAGCCGCACCGGGAGGATCGAGTACAGGACCGGGCGGGTGACGGTGACCGGCTCGATGTCCTCCCCGCGCACGAGGTCCTCGACGACGTGGCGGGCCACGGACTCGCCGGCCGCCGTGACGTAGTAGTTGTTCCGTCCGATCCGCGGATTGATCTCGAAGAAGCACTGCTCCCCGGTGCGCGGATCGACCTTCACGTCGAAGTTCGCGAAGCCCACGTAGTCGACGGCGTCGAGGAAGCGGGCAGCGGCCGCAGTCAGCTCGGGGTGGGACCCGGTGATCATCGCCGCGGGGCGACCCAGGGCCTCCGGCGTGTGCTCGCCCAGCAGGACCTGCGCCGCGCACAGCAGCGTCACCCGTCCGCGGCTCGAGCGGTAGGCCGTGATCGAGCGCTGGGCCGTGTCGTCACCCGGGACGAGATCCTGGAACAGGAAGCGCCCGGTGAAGCCGGCCTGACGGAGGTTGCGCACCAGCTCCAGGCGTTGCTCCTCGCTCTCGAGGAAGAAGACCTTGCGCTTGCCCGGGAAGGAGACGCGCCCGTACTCGGCCGTGTTCGCCGCCTTGCCGACGCACGGGTAGTTCCACGGCAGCGGGTCCTCGCCGTCCCACCCGGCCTCGCGGGCACGGGAGAAGTCCACGACGACCGTGGGAGGCGTGGCGATGCCCAGGGACGTGCAGACCTCCTGGAACTCGGCCTTGTCCGCGAGCCGCTCGAGCTGGGAGGCATCGATCTGCGAGAGCAGGTAGTGCTGCTCGAGCACCTCGCGATGGGTGTCGATGAACGCGATCAACGAGTCCGCGTTGCACAGCAGCAGCGCAGGACGACCCGCGGGACGCTGGTGGGCGAGCTCGACCAGGACGTCGCGCATCTCCTCGTCGCTCGCATCACCGCCGAGGACGATGCTGCGCGCGGTCACGGTGTGCTCGTTCATCGCGACCGGCACACGGACCACGAGGGTGGAGACGATCCCGTACTCGCGGTGGAAGGCGATCGTGAGGTTCAGGGAGTTCAGACCCGCTCCGAGAACGACGACGTCGAATCCCGGATCGGCCGCCTGGGGGGACGTTGGCATGGCGCGATACTACCGACGGCCGGCCTGCGTGCCGGTCAGCCTCGCCGGGGCCTCGCCGGCCCGTGCGCAATCCCACGCGTCCTCTCAGCCGCGGGCCGGCGCCGCCCTGCGCAGCCAGACGGCGGCGTTCGCCGGCACCGATGCCTGTCGTCGGTCGCCCTCGACACCCTGCGCGTCCTCGGCGGCGGAGCTCAGGAGCACCTCGGCGTCCGCGGTGGCCTCGATGCCCGCGAGCTCCAGCGCAGCCCCGGTGGTGTTGACGAGGACCAGGAGGTCCCCGCGGGAGATCCCGAGGACTCCCTCGGGAAAGCCCTCGAGGTACTCGACGGGCCGGTCGTAGCGCCCCAGCGCGAGCTGGTGGCGCAGCTCGAGAGCGGCGCGGTACATCTCCAGCGTCGAGTGCGGGTCGCCGGACTGGACGTCGGCCGCGAGCGGCCCGAACTCCGCGGGCTGGGGCAGCCAGCTGCGCCCGCTCGGCGAGAAGCCGAACGCCGGGGCGTCCCGGGTCCAGGGCAGCGGGACCCGGCAGCCGTCGCGCCCGGGCACTCCGGCGCGCTTGTGGGCAGGGTCCTCACGCAGCTCGTCGGGGATGTCCCGGACCTCCGGCAGTCCCAGCTCCTCGCCCTGGTAGAGGTACGCGGCGCCGGGCAGAGACAGCATCAG
This sequence comes from Brachybacterium endophyticum, assembly GCF_003130585.1. Taxonomy (GTDB): domain Bacteria; phylum Actinomycetota; class Actinomycetes; order Actinomycetales; family Dermabacteraceae; genus Brachybacterium; species Brachybacterium endophyticum. The sequence continues at coordinate 871,756 of NZ_QFKX01000002.1, forward strand.
CAGGCTCGCGGCGCGGGCCCTGCGCAGACCGAGGTCGGCGTCGGGCACCTCGTCACGCGCGAGGCCCTCGCCGAAGACGTGGTCGGCGGGGAAGCCGTAACGGCTCGCGTGACGGACCACGTCGTGATTGGAGAGCACCCAGGTGGTGGGGGAGTCGACCGCTTCGGCCAGTGCCAGCGGCTCCTCGATCGCCGCGCGCATGGCCGCGACGTCCCAGCGGGCCTGCAGGAAGCCGAAGTTGAACGACTGGTGGGCCTTCTCGCTGCCGATGTACAGCGGCAGGCGCTTCTCGGGGATCCAGGCCTCGAGCACCATCATCCGCTCACCCTCGTAGGAGTCGAGGATCGGGCGCCATTCGCGGTAGATGTCCAGCACGCCGTCGTTGTCGAAGTAGACCGGGACCTCGCCCTCGGGGATGTCGATCAGCCCCTCGGCGTTGACCGTGGCATCGGGCAGCCCCGCGGGTTTGACCATGCCGTGGGCGACGTCCACCCGGAAGCCGTCGGCGCCGCGGTCCAGCCAGAACCGCAGCACGCCCTGGAACATCTCGTGCACCGCCGGGTTCTCCCAGTTCCAGTCGGGCTGGGAGGTGTCGAAGATGTGCAGGTACCACTGGCCGGGGGTGCCGTCGGGCTCCGTGATGCGGGTCCAGGCCGGTCCGTGGAAGATCGAGGTCCAGTTGTTCGGGGGCAGCTCACCGTGCTCGCCCTTGCCGTCCCGGAAGATGTAGAGATCGCGCTCGGGGGACCCGGGGGCGGCCTCCAGGGCGCGCCGGAACAGCTCGTGCTGGTCCGAGGAGTGGTTCGGGACGATGTCGACGATGACCTTCAGCCCCAGCTCGTGGGCGCGGGCGAACAGGGAGTCCGCATCGGCGAGGGTCCCGAAGCGCGGGTCGACGTCGGTGTAGTCGGAGACGTCGTAGCCCGCGTCCTTCTGCGGGGAGGTGTAGAAGGGCGACAGCCAGATCGCATCGACGCCGAGCTCGGCCAGGTAGGGCAGGCGGGCGGTGATGCCGGGGAGGTCGCCCATGCCGTCGCCATCGGCATCGGCGAAGGAGCGCGGGTAGACCTGATAGACCACTGCGTCGCGCCACCACTGGACGGGGGCTGCGTCGGCGTCCGGGCCCTGCAGGACGGTGGTGGAGGACATGGGTCCTGACTGCGTGGACCGGGATGCCTTCGGGGAGTGTGGTGACATGGGGTCGTTCCTCCGGGGAGTGTGTCGAGTGGGAGCGTGTCGAGGGGGATGGTGGGGGAGAAGGGGCCGGTGTGTCCGGTTCACCGGGAGGCGCTGGGGGCGGCGATCAGGGTCGCGCCGGGGCCCTGAGCGGTCAGGTGCACCGTCGTCCCCGTGACGCTCGCGTGCGCCGCGCCGATGTCGCGCAGGAGCTGTGGGGCGACGTGGCCCGGCAGACACCCGAGGTCGAGTTCGATCTCGTCGTGGGCGCTGCGGGCCAGGTGGATCACCGTATCGCCGTCCGGGTGGGTGCGGACGAACACCAGCGCATCCTCGCCCGTGTGAAGCCAGCGCAGGCCCCCTCGGCGCAGGGCCGGGAGCTCATGGCGCAGACCCATCAGGTCCCGTGTCACGGAGAGGACCTCCGCGTCGATCCGTGTGGGATCACCCGTCGCGATCGCGTCCCAGGGCATCGGCGTGCGCGAGTGCTCTCCGGTGAGGCCCTCGGCCCCCAGCTCGTCGCCGGCGAAGATCGTGGGCACACCGGGCAGCGTCGCGAGGGCGGCGATGGCCGTCAGCTGGCGACCGCGCTCGCCGACGACCGTGCGTGTGCGCGGGGTGTCGTGGCTGGAGAGCTGGTTCTGGGAGTGGATGCGGGAGCTCCACGGCAGGTGGGCGTTGTACTCGCGCAGCGTGCGGGAGACCGCGCCCCCGCCCAGGTTGGGCAGGGTCATCGGCAGACCGAGCCAGTTCAGAGTGCTGCGCGGGTCGCCGAGCCATGCCCACAGGGGGCGCGTGAAGCCGGCGTAGTTCATGGTGCCGTGCCAGCCGTCGCCCGACAGGTCGCCGCTCGCGTCGTGCCCGTGCTCGGCGACCAGCCAGGACTCACGGCCCGTTCCCGCGTCGACCCGGCGCATCGTCGCGCGGATCTCACGGGCGACCTCGTGGGTGACGTCGACCTCGCCGCGCCGGCCGGTCATGTTGGCCACGTCGATCCGCCAGCCGTCGGCGGCGAACGGGGCATCCAGGTACCGGCCGACGACGCTGCCCGGCCCGCGGGTGAGACGAGCGCGCAGAGTGGGCGATCTCAGATCGAGGGTCGGCAGGGAGGGGACGTCGAGCCAGCTGACGTAGCGATCGGGATGGTCGAGGAACACGTAGAACCCGGCCTCGGGGGCGGCAGGATCCGCTTGGGCGGCGCGGAACCACTCGTGGGTCGCGCCCGTGTGGTTGGTGGTGAGGTCGAGGACCAGACGCATCCCGCGCTCGTGCAGCGCGCGGGAGAGGCGCACGAGCGCCTCGTCGCCGCCCAGCAGCGGATCCACACGGTCGAAGGTCGAGGCGTCGTAGCGGTGCACCGATCCCGCGGGGAAGACGGGGGTCAGGTAGACGGTGTTCGCGCCCAGCGACGCGACATGGTCCAGGTGCTCGCGGATGCCGTCGAGGTCGCCACCGAACAACTGGCGGCCGGCGAGGTCGCCGCGCACGGCCGGCTCCTCGTCCCACCGCATCGGCACCGCCCACTGAGGGAGCAGCGGCGGAGCCGGCCTTTCCTCCTCGTCCACGGGCGCTGCCGAGCCGCGGGCGAAGCGGTCGGGGAAGATCTGGTAGACGACCGCGTCGTTCACCCAGTCCGGTGCGCCCGGGTGCGTCACGAGATGGAAGTCCGTCGCATCGGCCACGTCCCAGGGGACGAGCCCAGCGGCCGTGAGCCAGGCGTAGGCAGGGATCTCGATCCCATCCGGGGTGCGGGCGCCGGCCTCGGCGAGCACGCAGAACCGGTACGGCGTCACCGGGTTCCAGGCGGTGAGTGTCACCGACCACCAGGTGCCCGACGGGCCGGCGGAGTCGGAGGTACCAGGGGCGTTGCGAGGACGGTTCCTAGCCATGACGCCGGCGTCGCGGGAAGGCCCGGACTCGCCCTCGGGCTCGAGGACTGCGGTGCTGATCTCCCCGTCGCGCACCGCCCGCAGGGCGATGGTGCGCACGGGATAGGCGGTCGGCACCCAGACCCGCAGGAGGGCGTCGGCGCCGGGGCCCGTCGGGCCCACGGTGTACAGCGGGCCCTGGTCGTGATGCGGCTGATCGGGCAGCGGCACTCCGCTGGGTTCGATGGCGGGATCCGGTGCGGTACGAGGTCCCACGGCGCGTCAGCCCTTGACCGCACCGGCGGTCGAGCCGCCGACGATGTAGCGCTGGAGGAACTGGTAGAGCACGATCACGGGCACCATGATCATCACCGAGCCCGCGGCGAACACGCCGAGGTTGTTCGAACGGTCGCCCGAGAGCATCCCGTACAGACCCACGGCGAGCGTCTTGTGGTCGTCCCCGGTCAGGAAGATCGAGCCCAGCAGGAAGTCGCTCATCACCCCGACCACGCTCAGCACGAGCGTGGTGGCGAGGATCGGGACCAGGGAGGGCAGCAGAATCCGGCTGAACACCTGCCAGTGGCTCGCGCCGTCGATGATCGCGGCCTCGTCGAGCTCCCGGGGCACGGTGTCGAAGAAGCCCTTGATCAGCCACACCTGGCCCAGCGAGCCGCCGAGCATCACGATGATGTACCCGGGCAGCGTGTCCAGGCCCAGCATCGGCGCGATCTTCCCCAGGCCGGAGATCATCGAGTACACGGCGATCATCGACAGGATCGCAGGGAACATCATGATCAGCAGCAGGGTGAGCATCCCGGCGCGGCGGCCGGTGAAGCGGAAGCGGCTGAATGCGTAGGAAGCCAGCACCGACAGCGCCACCTGCGCGACGGAGACGACGACGCACACGATGATGGTGTTGAGGTACCAGCGCAGGAAGGGGCCCTTCTCCCCGCTGAGCAGGGTGCGGTAGTGCTCGAGGCTGAACGCCTTGGGGATGATGCCCGTCGACGAGACGGTGCCCAGCGGGTTCACCGAGGCCGAGAGCACGAACAGGATTGGGAACACCGCGAAGACGACCGCGAGGAAGCCCACCAGGTGGCGCCATCCGATCTCGGCGAACCAGCGCCCCAGAGGCATCCGTCGGGGTGTGGGCTCGGCCGTGCGGCGAGAAGTGTGCTGGGGAGTGGTCATCGGTCGTCTCCTGCCCGGTCAGCTGATGTCTTCGAGGCGTGCGGTGAAGCGGAACTGCACCGCCGCGAGGATCCCGGTGAGCACGAACAGGGCCACGCTCATCGCGGAGGCGAAGCCGAAGTCCGCACCGGAACCGCCGAAGGCGGCCCGGTAGACCATCGAGATGATGATGTCGGTCGCGCCGCGCGTGTACTGGTCGGCGGGGAAGGGCCCGCCGCCCGTGAGCAGCTCGATCGCGTTGAAGTTGTTGAAGTTGAAGGCGAAGGAGGCCACCAGCAACGGGGAGACCGCGACCAGCAGCAGCGGCATCACGACCTTGAGGGTCGCCTGCAACCGGGAGGCCCCGTCCATGCGGGCCGCCTCCAGGACGTCCTTCGGGATCGACTGCAGGGCGCCGGTGGAGATGATGAACATGTAGGGGAAACCCATCCACAGGTTCGTCAGCAGCACCGCGGCCTTGGCGAGCGTCGGGTCGCCGAACCAGTCCAGGTGCAGATGCAGCGTCTGGTTGATCAGGCCGTAGTCGCGGTTGTAGAAGTTCGACCAGACCAGTAGTGAGATGAAGCCGGGGACCGCATAGGGCATCAGCAGGACCGAGCGGTAGATGCGTCGACCACGCAGGCGCTCGTCGTTGAGCACCAGGGCGAGGGCGAAGCCCACCAGGAAGGTCAGGAGCACCGATCCCGCCGCGAACACCAGGGTCCAGCCGAAGGCGCGCAGGAACTGCGACCCGATCGAGGAGTCGGTGAACAGGCGCACGTAGTTGGCTGCGCCGACGCCCTGCAGCCAGGACTGCGGGAGACGGTTGCCGTCGGCGTCCACGAAGTACTCGCTGGTGCCGACCTTCTTCACGGAGTAGACGGCTCCGGAGATGCTGTCGGTGATGGTGTCGCTCGCGGCGTCGTACCGGAGGGTCTTGGTGCCCTCGAATGCCTGCGTGGTGCCCTGTGGGCGCAGGGCGGTGGTGTCGGAGGTCTCGACGCCCACGTCCTTGAGGGTCCCGTAGACCTCGTTGACCTGTTTGGCGGTCAGGATGGTGAAGCCGTCGGCGGCGCTCACCCGCCCGTCGGTGACCGTGATGCTGTCGGGATCCGCCGCGGTCGCGGCCTGGGTGGAGCTGCCCTCGCGCACGCTGTGGTCATCGGGGTCCACGAAGAAGAAGGTGTAGTCCGCGGGGTCCTCGGAGGCGGTGAAGCCACCGGTCACCCCCACCGACAGGGCCTGGCGCCGACTGTTCGCCGTCTGCTGCACCGAGTTCGAGGTGATCGAGGCGATGGCCTCGTCCTTCGTGCCGCGCTTGGCGTCACCGAAGTTCGTGAACGAGTAGCCGACGGTCAGCACGATCGGCACGATCAGGAAGACCACCAGGAAGAACGTGCCGGGGAAGATGTACTTGCCCGGGACGAGACGTCGTGTGGAGTAGAGGACGAAGATCCCTAGGGCCGCGAGGACCGTGACGGCGAGCCACAGCCACTGGCGCTGGCCGATCATCACCGGGACGATCCAGACGGTGACGGCGAGGACGGCGCCGAGCAGCAGGATGCGCAGGACGAGCCCCGGGGCCGTCGAGGAACGGGTGGCGTGACCGGGCGCCTTCGTGGAGGTCATGGCGTCTTCGCCTTTCGCGGGATGGGACGGGCCTACCGGGCGCGCGGGGATGGCCGCCGGACATCGCGCCCGGCGGCCCTCCCGACGCGATCAGGAGACCTTGGAGGAGATCTGCTTGCCGGCTGACGTCATCGTCTTCTTCGGGTCCGCCCCGCCGATGATGTTCGCCTCGGCCTGGCCCAGCGGTGTCCACACCTCCGCCATCGCCGGGATGGCGGGCATCGGATCGGCGTTCTTCTCGGCGAGCTCGGCGACCTTGGCCATCTCGGGGTTGTCGACCGCGAGCTCCTTCTGGAGCTCCTTGTTCACCGGCGGGAGCTCGTTCTTGGGGAACATCGCCTTGGCGAGGTCGGCGGTGCCGGCGACGTCGCTCAGGAAGGTCTGGGCGTTCCCCGCGTTCTTGCCGTGAGCGGCGGCGTAGAAGCCGTTGACGCCCGCGAAGGGGACGGCCTTGTCCATGCCCTCGAAGCCGGGCACCGCCGAGAGCGTGAAGTCGATCTTGGCGGTCTTGATGTCGGCGATCGCCCACGGGCCGGAGATCAGATAGGCGGCCTTGCCGTCGGTGAACAGCGAGATCGCGTTGTCGCCGGTGATCGAGGTCTTCAGGACGCCCTGCTTACCCAGCTCCTTCATCTTCTCCGCCGCGGCGATCGATCCCTCCTTGCCCACGCCCACGTCCTTGGAGTCGTACTGGCCCTTGGAGTCCTTGCCGAACAGGTAGCCACCCGCCGAGGTGTACAGGGGTTCCATGTGGTACGCATCGCCCTGCTCGCCGACGGGGAGAGAGAGGACCGCGTCGGCGCCACCCGCCTTGCCGGCCTCGACGAGCTCCTCGAAGGTCTTCGGCTCCGGGGTGTCGGTCAGCTTCTTGTTGGCGAACAGCACGAGGGTCTCGACGGCGTAGGGGACGCCGTAGGTCTGACCGTTGTACTGCATGGCGTCGAGCGCGACGGAGAGCGTCGTGTCCTTCGCGTCCGCGGGCAGCTGCACCGTGGAGATCGCGCCGTTCTGCACGAGGTTCCCGATCCAGTCGTGGGCGCCCATCACGATGTCCGGGCCGTTGCCGGCCTGATCCGCGGTCACGAACGACGTCTGCAGATCGTTGGCGACGGTCTGGACGGCGACCTTCAGACCGTTCTCGGAACCCCACTTCTCGGCGGGGGCCTTGAGGGCGGTGGCCTTCGCCTCGTCGGCCCAGATCACCAGGTCGGCGTTCGCATCGGCCTTGGGGGCGTCGCCACCGCCGTCGGAGCTGCCGCCGGCGTCCGAGGAGTCCGAGGACGAGGAGGAGTCGGAGGAGCTGCAGGCGGCGAGCAGAGCGGCCGAGGCGCCGACGGCGCCGAGAGCGAGAAAGGACTTGCGACGGATGAGCACCAGGTTCTCCTTCGAATGGTGGTCTAGCAGAGCGGCCTCAGCGCCACCTGCGGTGATGAAGGTACATCGAGCGGAACTCCGGCGCAAGATTGTGCAAGAATTTGCAATCACGTACAGTCTGCAGCCGGCTGTTCGAGCCGGTCGCGGCGGTGCGATCGCGACAGCGATCACGTGGGGAAGGGGTGGGCGCGTGGGCACACGACTGGTCGACATTGCCGCGGAAGCGGGTGTCAGCGAGGCGACCGTCTCGCGAGTGCTCAACGGGAGGGGCGGTGTCAACGAGGCGACACGTCGCAGCGTCCTCGAGATCGCTCGCCGGCGGGGGCGCCTCGCACCCAAGGCGCCGGCCGTCTCGGAGGAGACCACCGTCGGGGCGATCGTCCCGGACCTCGAGAACCCGGTCTTCGGGCTCTGGCTGGAGCGGATCGAGGCAAACCTCCACGAGAACGGAGCCGCCCTGCTGGTCGGCATGCGTGCCCGCACCCCGGAGCGTGAGCGTGAGGCCATCGACCGCCTGCTGCTGGCCGGGGCGGCAGGCGTGATCGTGGTCAGCGGGTTCCATGCGCGCGATGAAGCCGCCCTGGATGCCTATCGCGATCTCGCCCGGGCGGGCATTCCGCTGGTGCTCGTCAACGGCGTGCGAGAGGACCTCGAGGCCGCCTTCGTCTCCAGCGACGACGCCCACGCGATCTCCGCTTCCCTGGCCCATCTCCAGGAGCTCGGTCACGAGACCGTCGGTCTCGCGGTCGGCGACGAACACACCTGGCCCGTGCGTCGGAAGGTCGCCGCCTTCGAGCGCTCGGGGCCCGGCTCCCACCGCCCGATCGCGTTCACCGACTTCACCTATGCGGGGGGCTTCGAGGCGGCGATCGAACTCGTGCGACAGGGCGCGAGCGCGATCGTCTGCGGTTCCGACGTGATGGCCGCCGGTGCACTCGAGGGAGTGCGCTCGCTCGGTCTCTCGGTTCCCGCGGACGTCTCCGTGATCGGCTTCGACGACGTGCCCTGGGCGGCTTTGACCGCGCCGGCCCTGACCACCGTGCGCCAGAGCGTCGACCAGATGGCGCGGGCGGCCGCGCGGGCCGCGCTCAGCGGGGGAGAGGACAGCAGACGCCCGACCCGCACCGAGCTCGAGGTCAAGCCGCAGCTGATCGTGCGCGCCAGCACCGCCGCCGCTCCCCGGGCCGTGACCGTGGGTGCCCCGCGGACGGCTAGCATGGATCGGTGACCTCCGCAGAACCCACCGACACCGCACCTTCGTCCGACGCCAGCTACGAGGCGTCACGCGTCCGCAGCGACGCCGCCTGGGAGAAGATCCGCACCGACCCCAGCGGGCTGCGGATGCTCACCGGCGACCGCCCCACCGGCGCCCTCCACATCGGCCACTACTTCGGCTCCCTGCGCAACCGCGTGCGTCTCCAGGACGCCGGGGTCGAAACATGGTTGATCGTCGCCGACTACCAGGTGATCACCGATCGCGAGGTGCTCGGGGACATCCGGGGGTCGGTGCGCGAGCTGATCACCGACTACCTGGCCGCCGGCATCGACCCCGAGAAGTCGACGATCTTCACCCATTCGGCGGTGCCCGCGCTCAACCAGCTGCTGCTGCCCTTCCTGTCGCTGGTCACCCAGCCGGAGCTCGAGCGCAACCCCACCGTCAAGGCCGAGCTCGCCGCGGCGGGCAAGTCCGCGATGGGCGGGCTGATGCTCACCTACCCAGTCCACCAGGCCGCGGACATCCTCTTCTGCCACGGGAACCTCGTGCCCGTGGGCAGGGACCAGCTGCCCCACATCGAGCAGACCCGCGTGGTCGCGCGACGCTTCAACGAGCGCTACGCGGGCGGCGAGCAGTACTTCCCGATGCCCGATGCGCTGCTCTCCGAGGCGCCGACGATCCTGGGACTCGACGGCAGCCAGAAGATGAGCAAGTCCCTGGGCAACACCGTCATGCTGCGGATGAGTCCCGAGGAGACCGCCAAGAAGATCAAGAAGGCCAAGACCGACGCGGACCGGCAGATCACCTTCGACCCGGAGAACCGCCCGGAGGTCGCCAACCTGCTGACCATCGCCGCCCAGAGCACCGGCCGCAGCCCCGAGGAGATCGCCGAGGAGATCGGCGACAAGGGGGCGGGCACTCTCAAGGTGATGACCGCCGAGGTCCTCAACGAGCACCTCGCCCCCCTACGCGAGCGCCGCGCGGAGCTCGAGAAGGACCCGGGCTACCTCTTCTCGGTGCTGCGCGCGGGCAACGAGCGGGCGAACGCGGTGGCCGACGAGACCCTCGCGCACGTGCGCGAGGTGATGGGGATGGTCTACTGACGGCCTCGGGGCCGCGGGCCGCTCAGAAGCTGCTCGAGCTGCCCGCCCCGGAGAACCCGCCGGCGGAATAGCCGCTCGTGCTCCCGGCGGTGCCGCTCGGATTCCGGTGCGCGGTCAGCTCGGTGCCGGCGCCCGCGTACCAGGCGCCGGTCCACAGCACCGGGCTGAGCGAGTACTCGCCCACGTACTCCCCGGGGTGGCGGGCGAAGCGCCGTCCGCGCACCGAGCCGGGGAAGTCGTCGGTGAAGCCCGAGGGGTCCGCCTCGCGCATCACCTCGGCCTCCTCCTCGTCCTCGGTCTGCGCGTCGATCGCCTCCTCGCGCAGACGTGTGCTGGCGACGGCGAGCTGCTCCGTCAGCTCGTCGAGTCGTTCCAGGGCGGCATCCGGGGTGGTCGACCCCTCGAGGTAGGCCTCGGTGACCTGCTCGAGCTCGGTCGCCACCTCCTGCGCGGTCGCTCGCAGGCCCGCGGCCGCCTGCGAGGACGCGAGAGCGTGCTGCTGCTCGTCCGTGCCGTCGGGGTCGAGCACGTCGGCGACGGTGGCATCCACCGCGGCGATCGACTCGTCCAACGGGCGGCGCTCCTCCTGCCAGGCGCCCGCGTAGTCGCCGCTGCGACCCAGCAGAGCGGCGGCCCCGATGATCGTGTCGTCCGCTGTGTCCGCGGTCCCGACGGATCTCTCGTACTCACGGGCGAGGCGGGAGGACCCGGCGCCGATGCCCCACAGTGGGCCCGGGCGCGCCGGCAGCCGCCCCGCGATCTCCTCGGCCTCGTCGACCGCTCGGCGGTAGTCCTCGACATCGGCGAGGACCGCCGCCCCGTAGAGGGAGTCCCGGGGGATCCGGGAGGCCGCCTGGTCCGTCTCCATCCGTCTGGCGCGCACGTCGGCATGACGCTCGGAGGCCCCGCGCACCCGGCGACGTGCGGACGCACCACGCACGAGTGCTGCGACCGCGACGGCTCCGAGGGCGCCGAGAGCGAGGAACGCGACGATGATCGCCGCGGGGCTCTGCCACCAGGGCCTGCCGAGCAGGTCGGCGTACTGCTGGGCGCCGGCCACGAAGGCGTCGTCCCAGGCGCCGTCGCCGGCGTCCTCGCGCATCGCCTCCTGCACGTCCTCGAAGCCGCCGTCGGAGAGCTTCACGTCCTCGCCGGCATAGGTGCCGAGCTTGCGGCCCTCCGGGTCGATCGCGAGGATCACCATGCCGTCGGCCCATTTCTCGCCGCGGATCCACTCGGGATGCTGTGTGCGGGCGGCGTCGAGCACGGCGTCGTTCAGGCCGGTGTCGGCCGCCGGATCGGCCCCGTGGTCGGCGATGTCCAGGGTGACCACGGCGACGTCCACCTGCTCGCGGAAGGACACCTGCTGGAGGCGTCCCTCGAGGGCGTCGGGATCGTCGATGACGTGCTCGCCGTCGTCGATGGCGACCGAGGACGGGGGAGCGGCGAGGGCGGCCGGCGTCGAGATCGGCGCCAGCAGGATCGAGGCCACGACCGCGGCCGCGAGCACGGCCAGGAACGGGCCCCGCGAACGTCGGGATGCGAGGGCCGCCGGGCCGGGACGGTGGAGGGGCGGTGCCGCGGCGGGGTGGAGCGGGGTCGGGAGCAGCATGCAGTTCACGGTACGAAGCGGCCTCGTGTGTGGGATCCTCCGAAGGTCGAGGGAGCTCCCGACCAGCGACCAGGAAGTCCCCTTATAGTTGCCCCAAGCAGATCTTAGGACCTGGGGTCGGCGCGCAGCCGTCGGCCCTCGCAACGGAAGGGACCCGCATGCCCATCTACGAGAACGTCTCCGAGCTCGTCGGCCGCACGCCCCTGGTGCGCCTGAACCACCTGGGCGACGAGGTCGTGGCCGACGTCGTCGCCAAGCTCGAGTTCTACAACCCCGGCAGCTCGGTCAAGGACCGCATCGGTGTCGCGATGATCGACGCCGCCGAGAAGTCCGGCGATCTGAAGCCCGGCGGTTCGATCGTCGAGGCGACCAGCGGCAACACGGGTATCGCGCTGGCCATGATCGGCACCTCGCGCGGCTACAAGGTGATCCTGACGATGCCCGACTCGATGTCCAAGGAGCGTCGCGCCCTGCTGCGCGCCTTCGGGGCCGAGCTCGTGCTGACCGAGGCCGCCAAGGGTGTCAAGGGCGCGGTCGAGAAGGCCCAGGAGATCTCGGCCGAGACCGGCGCCTTCAAGGTCAACCAGTTCGACAACCCCGCGAACCCCGAGATCCACCGCCGCACCACCGCGCAGGAGATCCTCGAGGACACCGACGGCAAGGTCGACGCGCTGATCGCCGGCATCGGCACCGGCGGCACCATCACCGGTGTGGGCCAGGTGCTCCGCGAGCACAACCCCGACCTGAGGATCGTGGGCATCGAGCCCGCCGAGTCCCCGATCCTCAACGGCGGCGATCCCGGCCCCCACAAGATCCAGGGACTGGGGGCGAACTTCGTCCCGGGTCTCCTGGACAGGGACATCTACGACGAGGTCCTGGACATCGACGCCGAGACCGCCATGGAGCGCGCCCGCGCCACGGCCCGCAGCGAGGGCCTGCTGGTGGGCATCTCCTCCGGTGCGGCGATCGAGGCCGCCGTGCGTGTCGGCTCGCGCCCCGAGATGGCCGGCAAGCGCCTCGTGGTCATCATCCCCTCCTTCGGGGAGCGCTACCTGACCACGCCCCTGTACGCCGAGTACCTGGACTGAGTCCGCTGAGCAGGATGCGCGCGGCCGAGCAGCAGGACCGACGAGGAGAGGGATGGGACGGTTGACCCGACGCCTGACCGGTCGCGGGCGCGGGGTGTTCGCCGCTGCGCGGGAGGACGTCTCGGCCGCCCGACGGCGGGACCCGGCGTCGACCTCCGGTGTCCAGCTCGCCCTGACCTCTCCCGGCTTGCACGCGATCTGGGCGCACCGGATCGCCCACGACGTCTGGGAGCGCAGGGGCGGGCGTCTGCCCGCCCTGCTGCTCGCCCAGATCGCGCGCACGCTCACGGGCGTGGAGATCCATCCGGGGGCACGCATCGGCAGACGCTTCTTCATCGACCACGGCATGGGCGTGGTGATCGGCGAGACCGCCGAGATCGGCGACGACGTGATGCTGTACCACGGCGCGACCCTGGGCGGTCGGAGCATGGCCCGCATCAAGCGTCATCCCACCCTCGAGGACGGGGTCGTGATCGGTGCCGGAGCGCGCGTTCTCGGTCCCGTGCGGGTCGGGGAGGGCGCGCAGGTGGGCGCCAACGCGGTGGTGGTGCGGGACGTCCCGCCCCATGCCACCGCGGTGGGCGTGCCCGCGCGGGTGCGCAGCGAGAGCTCGCACCCCGAGCAGCTCGTGGACCCGGCCATCTGGATCTGAGCGCCGGGTCGGCCGCCGTTCTCCGTCCTCGTCAGCCGAACGGGTCCAGGAACGGATTGACGGCGCCGCCGGGGCGGGTCCAGTGGCGCTCCCAGTCGGGCAGCACCTGGTGGGCGTCCCCCGTGATCACGTGGTCGAAGGACTCGCGCACGAAGGGGTCCGACGGCGGCTCGATGTCGATCAGCACCGTGGTCGCCCCGTGCTCGCGAGCGAGCGGGCCGAGGGCTGCCGCGGGGAACACGGTGCCGCTGGTGCCCACGACCGCGAACACATCGGCCGAGACCGCCAGCTGCTGAGCCCGTCGCAGCGCCCCCTCGGGCAGCATCTCGTCGAACAGCACCACGTCGGGCCTGGTCGGGCTCGAGCAGAGCGGGCACTGCGAGGGAACGCCGTGATCCTCCGCGCGCTCCCCGTCCCCGGGGGTCAGCGGGGCCTCCCAGCTGCAGACGGGGTCCAGGCACACCGCGGTGTAGGCGCGGCCGTGCAGCTCGCTGACGTCGGTCGATCCCGCCGCCTGGTGTAGGCCGTCGACGTTCTGGGTGATCACCGGCGCGCCCATCCGGGCGATCGCGTAGTGCCCCGGGGTGGGGCCGTGTCCGCCGGCCACCCGCGCCATCGCACCCCACACCCTCCACAGGGAGGGCAGGGAATCCGGCAGCGCGCTCGCCTGCATCGCGTGCTCCACCTCCGGCTCGAGCGTCCACAGGCCCCCGGGCCCCCGGAAGGTCCCGAGTCCCGTGCGGGCGCTCAGTCCCGCACCGCTGAGGACCACCAGTCGCTGCTGCGGTGAGGGCCGGAAGGGGGCGGGCTCCGTCACCGGGGGCTCACCACTCCTCGTGCTCGCGCGAGTCCCACGCGGTGCCCTCGCCCAGGTCGAGCGTCGCCAGCAGCGCGCGGTCCTCGTCGTCCAGGGCGACGGCGGAGAGGTCGAGGTTGGCGCGCTGGCGCTCGGGGCTGACGGACTTGGGGATCACGACGATGTCCTGGTCCACGGCCCAGCGCAGCGCGATCTGCGCGATCGAGGCGTCGTGCTTCTCGGCGATGCGACGGATCGCGAACTGCTCGCCGAGGCCCTCGCGCCCACCCAGCGGGCCCCACGCCTCGGTGATGATGTCGTGCTCCTTGTGGAAGGCGACGGCCTCGTGGCGCTGCAGGGCCGGCGAGAGCTGGATCTGGTTGACCTCGGGCCACTCGCCGGTGGCGTCGAAGAGCTCCAGGAGCTGCTCGGGGCGGAAGTTCGAGACGCCCGCGTGGGCGACGAGGCCTTCCTCGCGCAGGTCGAGGAGGGTGCGCCAGGTGTCGAGCGCGAGACCGCGGGAGGGATTGGGCCAGTGGATCAGCACCAGGTCCGCGCGCTCGAGACCGAGCCGGCGCAGCGACTCCTGGACGCCCGTGCGGGCCGCCTCGCGACCCTGGTCCCCGCCCGCGACCTTGGTGGTCACGACGACCTCGGCCGGGTCGACGCCGCTGGCGCGCAGGCCCTGGCCGACGGCCGCCTCGTTGCCGTACTGGGCCGCGGTGTCGATCAGCCGGTACCCCTGCTGGAGCGCCCGGGCGATCGCCTCGGCGCCCTCGACGCCCTTGGTCGAGGAGGTGCCGAACCCGATCAGCGGCATGGGGGAACCATCGGCGAACGTCGTGGTGGGGACGCTGGGGGTGTTCTGTGCTGTCAAGGGATCCTCCCGGATCATCGATGGTGCGGTGGACGCCGCCCGGTCGCGGGCGGCGGGGTCGTCGAGTCTCAGCGCCAGGCGGCCGGGGCGTACGGCGGGGTGAACGCGGCGATCTCCTCGGCGCTGGGCAGAGCGGTCTCCAGGGACCGCTCCATCATCAGCTGCTGGGAGCCGAACTCCTCGAGACCCCGGCGGACACTGAAGCCCAGTCGCTGGAGCAGGGCCACGCTGCGCTTGTTGCGGGTCTGGGTCACCGCGATCACGTGGTCGTCCTCGAGGTTCTCCTGCGCCCAGGCGAGCAGCTGCCGGCAGGATGCCGCGGCCAGGCCCTGCCCGGTCGCCTCGGGCAGCAGGGCGTAGGACAGCTCGAGCTCGCCGCGGTCGTAGTCCAGGGTGATCGAGCCGATCATCCGACTCTCGTCCTCGGCGCGGGCGATCACCCAGTGGCCCCAGCTCAGGCCCAGAGGGGAGAGCTCGAGGGCCTGGCGGGAGGCGTAGTCGACCGAACCGCCCAGGTACTCACGGGTGATCGGGTCCGTCATCAGCCGGATCAGCTCCGCGCGATCGGGGTCCTCGGGTGCGCGGATCACGACCCGATCCCCTCGGATCGTGATCGGCCATTCCCATGTACCTTCCCGAGTCACCGTCCCAGTCTACCCGCCCGCCCCGGTACAGTGAGAGCAGCGCCGCGAGGACGCGGCGAGCGCCCCTGGTCGTCCCCTCCCACCTGCGCGGGGACGGCCCGAGGGTGAGCCGCCCGATCGGATCAGGAGAGCAGATGCCCGACGCCACGTCCCGCACCACGCCGTTGCAGCCCGTCCACGAGGAGCAGGGGGCGACCTTCACGGACTTCGCGGGATGGCAGATGCCCGTGCGGTACACCTCGGACCTGGCCGAGCACCGGGCCGTGCGCGAGCACGCGGGGATCTTCGATCTCAGCCACATGGGCGAGATCGAGCTCGTCGGCCCGCAGGCGGGGGAGGCCCTGGACCATGCGCTGGCCGGCAAGCTCTCCGGGATCTCGGAAGGTCGCGCCAAGTACTCCCTGATGCTCACCGAGGACGGCGGGATCATCGACGACCTGATCGTCTACCGCCTGGGCGAGGAGCGCTTCCTGGTGGTCGCCAACGCCTCGAACGCGGAGGTCGTCGCGCAGGAGCTATGCACCCGGAGCGAGGGTCTGGACGTGCGCGTCCAGGACCGCTCCACCGAGGTCGCCCTGATCGCCGTGCAGGGACCGTCCAGCGCGGACATCGTCACCCGCGCCATGGTCGCGGGCCGCACCGGCATCACCCTCCAGGAGATCGCCGAGTTGAAGTACTACCGGGTCATCACCGGGAGCTTCGAGGACGACGAGCTGCTGGTGGCGCGCACCGGCTACACCGGGGAGGACGGCTTCGAGCTGTACGTGCCCGCCGAGCGCGCCCTGTCGCTGTGGGCGGTGCTGACCGAGGCCGGGGGAGCCGAGCTGACCTGCTGCGGACTCGCCAGCCGCGACACCCTGCGCCTGGAGGCCGGGATGCCGCTGTACGGCCACGAGCTCAGCCGCAGCACCTACCCGGCCCAGGCCGGCATGGGGCGCGTCGTCGCCCTCACCTCCAAGGGCGACTTCGTGGGCCGGGAGGCCGTCGAGGCCGCCGACGCCGGCGCACTGCCCGTGCTCGTCGGCCTCGCCGCCGAAGGTCGCCGGGCCGGGCGCGCCGGGGCGGCGATCCGCGATCAGGACGGCCAGGAGATCGGCGAGGTCACCTCCGGCGTGCTCTCCCCGACCCTCGGCCACCCCATCGCCCTCGCCTACCTCGATCCCGCCGCGAGCGCGGAGGGGACCGAGGTCGTGATCGACGTCCGCGGCAAGGACCTGCCCGCGACCGTCGTCCCCCTGCCCTTCTACCGACGCTCCTGAGGGCTGCCGGTCCGTCATACTCGGTCCCGACCCGCCACGACGTGGCTCCCGGTCCTCGCGACCGGCCATCGCCCCACCGGCGTCAGCTCCATCGACGTCCGAACCACCCCATCGCCCCATCGCCCCATCGGAAGGACAGCACCATGAGCGGAGAGCTCCTGTACAGCAGGGACCACGAGTGGGTCCGCGTCGACGAGGACGGCGTGGCCGTCATCGGCGTCACCGACTTCGCCGCCGGCCAGCTGGGCGACGTGGTCTACGTCGACCTGCCCGAGGTCGGAGCGAGCATCAGCGCCGGGACGGAGATGGGCGAGATCGAGTCCACCAAGTCCGTCTCCGACCTGTTCTCCCCGCTCGACGGGACCGTCACCGAGGTCAACCAGGCGGTCGTCGACGAGCCCGAGCTCGTGAACTCCTCGCCCTTCGAGGACGGCTGGCTGGTCAAGGCCTCCTTCCTTTCGCTGCCCCCGGATCTCATGGAGGCCCAGGAGTACACCGAGTTCACCGGCGAGTGACCGAATCACCCATCACCACCACCACGCGAGGCGACCTACGTCGATGAGCAGCACCACCAGCCAGTTCCCCCATGACGCCTTCGTCCACCGGCACGTCGGCACCGACGAGGCGGCCCAGCGCCGCATGCTCGAGACCATCGGGGTCCAGGACCTCGACACCCTCCTGGAGAAGACCGTCCCGGGCACGATCCTGCTGGATCCGCGCACGGACGAGGCCCTCGGCGAAGGGGTCGGGGAGCGGGAGGTGCTGGCGGAGCTGCGCGAGCTCGCCCGCGCCAACACGGTGCGCACCCCGCTGCTGGGCGAGGGCTACTACGGCACCATCACCCCCGCGGCGATCCAGCGCAACATCCTGGAGAATCCCGCCTGGTACACGGCCTACACGCCCTACCAGCCCGAGATCTCCCAGGGTCGGCTCGAGGCGCTGCTGAACTACCAGACGGTGGTCTCCGACCTGACCGGCCTGCCGATCGCGAACTCCTCGATGCTCGACGAGGCCACGAGCGCGGCCGAGGGGATGCTGCTCGCGCGGCGCGCCACCCGGGCGAAGGTCGGCCGCTTCGTGATCGACGAGGACGTCTTCGCCGCGACCGACGCGGTCGTGCGCGGCCGCGCCGAGGCCGTCGGCATCGACCTGGTCACGGCGGACCTCAAGGACCCGTCCTCGGCCGCATCCGCCCTCGAGGACGGAGCCTTCGGTGTCCTCGCCCAGTACCCCGCGGCCTCCGGACTGGTGTGGGACCCGCAGCCGCTGGCCGAGGCCGTCCACGCCGCGGGCGGCAAGCTCGTGCTGGCGACGGACCTGCTCGCGCTCACGCTGCTGGCCTCTCCCGGTGAGCTCGGGGCCGACGTGGCCGTGGGCTCCTCCCAGCGCTTCGGCGTCCCGCTCGGCTTCGGCGGCCCCCACGCCGGGTTCATGTCGGTGGCCAAGGGCCTCGAGCGTCAGCTGCCCGGTCGGCTCGTCGGCATCTCCCAGGACTCCGAGGGATCGCCCGCGCTGCGGCTCGCCCTGCAGACCCGCGAGCAGCACATCCGCCGCGAGAAGGCGACCTCGAACATCTGCACCGCCCAGGTGCTGCTCGCGGTGATGGCCTCGATGTACGCCGTCCACCACGGGCCCGACGGACTGCGTCGCATCGCCCGCCAGGTCGCCGCCCGCACCAGCGATCTCGCCTCCGCGCTGCGCCAGAGCGGCTTCGCCCTGGCCCACGAGGCCGTCTTCGACACCCTCACCGTCACCGTCGAGGGGCGGGCCGAGGAGGTCGTGCAGGCCTTCGGTGCCGCGGGCTACCTGGTCCGCGCCGTCGACGCCGACACCGTGCGGCTCAGCCTCGACGAGACCACCGACGCCGAGACGCTGGACGCGATCGTGCAGGTGCTCGAGGACTTCGCCCCCGCCGCGTCCGCCCCGCCGGAGGGGGACGAGGAGGACGGGCTCGCCGAGATCGGCCGTGCCTGGCCCGCCGAGCTGCACCGCACCAGCCCGTATCTCACCGATCCCGTCTTCTCCTCCTTCCACTCCGAGACGGCGCTGATGCGCTACCTGCGGCGTCTGGCCGACCAGGACTACGCCCTGGACCGCGGCATGATCCCGCTGGGCTCGTGCACGATGAAGCTCAACGCCGCCGTCGAGATGAGCGCGGTGACCTGGCCCGAGTTCGCGGCCGTCCACCCCTTCGCGCCCCGCGAGGACGTCACCGGCTACCTCGAGCTGATCGACTCCCTCGAGCGCTACCTCGCCGACATCACGGGCTACGACACCGTCTCGCTGCAGCCCAACGCCGGTTCGCAGGGCGAGTACGCGGGCCTGCTCGCGATCCGCGCCTACCATCTCTCGCGTGGCGAGAGCGAGCGCACCGTGTGCCTGGTCCCCGCGAGCGCCCACGGCACGAATGCCGCCTCCGCCGTGCTGGCGGGCCTGCGGGTGGTCGTGGTCGCCTCCGACGCCGAGGGCAACGTCGACGTCGAGGACCTCCAGCAGAAGATCAAGGACCACGGCGACGAGCTCGCCGCCATCATGATCACCTACCCCTCCACCCACGGCGTCTACGAGCAGCAGGTGCGCACCGTGTGCGAGCTCGTCCACGACGCCGGGGGCCAGGTGTACGTCGACGGCGCGAACCTCAACGCGATGGTCGAGGTCGCGCGGCCCGGCGAGTTCGGCGGCGACGTCTCCCACCTGAACCTGCACAAGACCTTCTGCATCCCCCACGGGGGCGGCGGTCCGGGCGTCGGCCCGGTGGCGGCCAAGGCGCACCTGGCGCCGTTCCTGCCCGGCCACCCGATGATGCAGGACCCCGAGCACTACGTCGCCGGGCACCCGCGGGCCGTCCACGGCGGTGCCCCCGTCTCCCAGGCGCCCTACGGCTCCCCGTCGATCCTGCCGATCCCGTGGGCCTACATCCGCCTGATGGGTGCCTCGGGGTTGCGCCATGCGACCGCCTCCGCGGTGCTCGGGGCGAACTACCTGGCCTCGCGCCTGCAGTCCGCCTTCGACATCCTCTACCGCGGGGAGAACGGTCTGGTCGCCCACGAGTGCATCCTCGACCTGCGTCCGTTCACCGCGCGCACCGGGATCACCGTCGACGACGTCGCCAAGCGCCTGATCGACTACGGCTTCCACGCGCCCACCATGTCCTTCCCGGTGGCGGGCACCCTGATGGTCGAGCCCACCGAGTCCGAGGACCTCCCCGAGCTGGACCGCTTCGTGGACGCGATGCTGCAGATCGCCCGGGAGGCCGAGCAGGTCGCCGACGGCACCTGGCCCGCGGACGACAACCCGCTGGTCAACGCCCCGCACACGGCACGCTCGATCGCGAGCAACGAGTGGGAGCATCCCTACTCACGCGAGATCGCGGTGTACCCGGGGGTGTGGGCCTCCCGCGGGGCGTACGGCGCGGACCGCCATGACAGCGAGCAGATGCGGATCGCCGGCAAGTACTGGCCGCCGGTGCGCCGGATCGACCAGGCCTACGGTGACCGCAATCTGGTGTGCACCTGCCAGAGCCCCGAGGCGTACGCGGAATCCTGAGCCCGGCGGAGGTCGGGGAGAGCCGGCGGTGTGAACGCGGATGTCAGGTCGTGTCGCAGATGCGGAGGGAACTTCGTAGCCTGCGAGCATGACCGAGATCCTCACGTCCCACGCCGGCTCCCTCCCTCGCACCCCCGAGCTCATCGAGGCCAACGCCTCCCGTGCGCTCGCCGAGGACGGTGTCACCCCCGTCGTCACCGACGAGTTCCGCGAGATCCTCGCGGACGCGGTCGACGACATCGTCGCCCGCCAGCAGCGGGTGGGCATCACCGTCCCCAACGACGGCGAGTACGGCCACGCGATGGGATCGACCTACAACTACGGGACCTGGTGGAGCTACGTCTTCGACCGGGTGAGCGGCCTCGAGGTCACCGGCGTCGACCATCGCACGCAGGCACCCGTGCGCTCCGCCCCCGGGGACGTGCAGCTCACGAGCTTCGCCGACCGTCGGGACTGGGTGCGCTTCGCCGACGCCTACGCCGACCCGGCCTCCGGCATCTCGCTGGGGGAGCAGCACGTGTTCCCCGCGGCTACCGGGGAGGTCGCCTTCACCGATCTGGGCCGCGACCTCGTCGACCAGGACATCCGCAACCTCCGCGGCGCCCTCGACGCCCACGGCATCTCCCAGGGCTTCCTCAACACGCTCTCGCCGGGATCCGGCAGCCGCATCCAGGACGATCACTACGGCGACGTCGACGCCTTCCTCGACGCCTGGGTCGAGGTCATGCGCCCCGAGTACCGGGCGATCGCCGACTCCGGCCTGCTGCTGCAGATCGACGATCCCTCGATCGCCGAGAACTTCGACCAGATCAATCCCGAGCCCAGCGTCGAGGACTACCTGGCCTTCACGCGCAAGCGCATCGACGCCGTGAACCGCGCGCTCGAGGGGATCCCCGCCGAGCAGGTGCGCTTCCACCTGTGCTGGGGATCCTGGCACGGCCCCCACACCACGGACCTCGAGTTCGAGCACCTCGCCCCGACCATGCTCGACATCCACGCGAAGTACTTCAGCTTCGAGGCCGCCAACGTGCGCCACGAGCACGAGTGGACCGTGTGGGAGAAGCTCGACCTGCCCGCCGACAAGGTCATCGTCCCCGGTGTCGTCTCCCACTCCACCAACGTCGTGGAGCACCCGGAACTCGTCGCGCAGCGGCTCGAACGCTTCGCGCGCGCCGTGGGTCCCGAGCGTGTGATCGCCTCCACCGACTGCGGGCTGGGCGGACGCGTCCACCCCGACATCGCCTGGGCCAAGCTCGACTCCCTCGTCCAGGGAGCGGCGCTCGCCTCCGCGCGCCTCTGAGGCCGAGGCCGCCGGGTGGGCGCCGAGGCCCTCCGGCGAAGCAGACCGCCGTGGAGGGGACGGGGAACGGTCAGTCGCCGCGCACGATCCCTGCGAAGGCCGCCAGCAGGCCGTGCCAGGAGGCCCGCGGCCCCTCGGCCTCCTCCACGGCCGCGGCCTGCTGCTCCGGGGTGGAGCCCACGGGCAGCAGGTCGCTGGTGGCCGCCCAGCGTGCGACCACCTCGGGTGTGACCTCGGGATGGAACTGGACGCCCCAGGCGATCCCCTCGGTGACGAAGGCCTGGATCGAGCCGTCCGTTCCGGTGGCCAGCAGCCGCGAGGACGGCGGCATCTCCTCGACCTGGTCCTGGTGCCACTGCAGCACCTGGGGATCGGGGCCCAGCGCCGAGATCAGCGGGTCCTGGGCGCCGTCGTCGGTGGCCCGGACCGGCAGGATCCCGACCTCGGCCACCGCTCGTCTGCCCATCCGCCCCTCGAGGGCGAGCGCCAGCTGCTGGGCGCCCAGGCAGATCCCGAGAGTGGGCACCCCGCGATCACGCGCGGTGCGGATCAGGGCGCGCACGGTGGGGAACCACGGGTGGGAGGCGTCGTCGTCGGCGTCCATGCCTCCCCCGAGGATCGCCAGCCCCTCGACGTGGCGCAGGTCCTCGGGGATCGGCTCGCCGCGGTGCGCGCGCACCAGGCGCAGCGTGACCCCCTGCTCGGCCAGCACATCGGCGAGCACGGCGGGCGGGCAATCGGTCTCGTGCTCGATGACGAGCATCTCGGGCTGGTCCAGCGACATGACCGATTCCTATCAGAGGCCGTGCCCGCGACACATTCGGCCACACACGTGGCGCCCGGTGGCGCCCGCGAGGTCCCATGGATCCCGACGCGCCGACCGGCGACGTCGGATCATCGTTCCCGCTGCGCGGGAGACCACAGGATGGAAGGACCTCTCATGGCTGAGCGCACCCGTCGCCCGCTCATCGGCGTGACCGCTGGGACGTCCACCCTGATGTCCGGCGCCTGGGAAGGGCACGAGGCGGTGGTGCTCACCGAGCACTACGTCGCCGCGATCCGCCGCGCAGGTGCGCGGCCGGTGATCCTCGCGCCGCAGGACGAGTGGACCGACGAGGAGCTGGCCGAGCTCGACGGGATCGTCCTCAGCGGCGGCGCCGACCTCGACCCCGCCGGCTACGGCGCCCCGGTGCGGGCCACGGACATGACGCCCGCCCCGGAGCGCGACGCCTTCGAGACCTCCCTGTACCGCGCCGCGCGACGCGTCGGGCTGCCGGTCCTGGGCATCTGCCGCGGGCTGCAGATCATCACCGTCGCCGAGGGCGGCGACCTCCACCAGCACCTGCCCGAGGACCTCCCGGCACACCCCCGCACGGGGGAGCGGCCCACCCGGGTCGAGGTCGACGTGGAGGCCGCGAGCGACGTCGCCCTGGCCGTCGGTACCCAGCCCGAGGTGACGGCCTTCCACCACCAGGGTGCGCGGAATGTCGGTGCCGGGCTGCGCGTCGTCGGTCGTCATGCCAGTGGTCTGCCGCTCGCCCTCGAGGCGGTCGACGGGGCCCCCGTGCTGGCCGTGCAGTGGCATCCCGAGCTCGACCGCGAGCAAGACGGGCTGTTCGAGGCGCTCGTCACCGCGATCCACGCGCTTCCTGCGCGCGCCGACGGGGGCGCGCTGGTCTAGGATAAGGGGTGTCCCCGCTGCATTCCCTGGAGGAACGATGAGCTCCACGACCGACCCGCACTCCGATCACGCCCGGCAGGAGGCCGATACGCCCTCCGCGCACAACCCCGTGGTGACCTGGGTGCTGTTCATCGTCGTGTTCGGACTGTTCATCGGCGGGCTGTGGGTCATGAGCCTCTACACCATCGCCTGGTTCCTGTTCGTGGTGGGCCTGGGGATGTGCATCCTGTCCCTGTTCCTCGCCTTCCAGGCGATCCCCGCACTGCTGAAATGACGCGCGGCGGCATCTGAGACCGGTGCCGCGCCGTCGCGACGGGCCCCGTCCTCCGCACGGAGGGCGGGGCCCGTCCACGTCCCACCCCATGCCCCGGAAGGAACCGACGACGTGTCCTCCCCACGCACGCGGCACGCCCCGATCGCGGCCGACGCCCGTCACGCCCGCTGGGCCGTCTCGCTGATCTTCTTCCTCAACGGCGCCTCGTTCTGCGCGATCCTCCCGCGTTACCCCCAGCTGGTGGAGTCCATCGGGCTGTCCAACGGCTCCTTCGGACTGGCGGTCGGGCTCGGGCCCATCGGCGGGCTCGCCGCGGGCCTGCTGGCCGCGCCGCTGATGGCCCGGTGGGGCTCGGCGCGCGTCGCAGTGACCTTCCAGGTGGTCGCGAGCACCGTCCACCTGCTCGTCTACACCTCGGCCACCTGGCTGTGGCTGGCCGTCGCCCTGTTCCTGGCCGCCGCCAGCGACGCGATCACCGACGTCTCGATGAACGCCCACGGGATGCGCGTCGAGCGCCGCTACCGCCGCTCGATCCTGAACAGCTATCACGGCTGGTGGTCGCTCGGTGCCGTCACCGGCGGGCTCCTCGGCTCGGCCTGCGCGCAGCTCGCCGTGCCGCTGTGGATCCAGGGCCTCGTCGGGCTCGTGGTCTTCGGAGCTCTCGCCGTGGGCAGCAGGCGCTTCCTGCTCGGCGGTCATGACTCGACCGAGCGTCGTCCGGCCGTCCTCGAGGCAGGAGCGGCGGCGCCCTCCCCGGCCTCGGCCGGTACGGGTGGGGAATCAGCGGCGGCAGAGGCCTCGGCCTCCGGCCCCGTCGATCCCGGGACCGCTGAGAAGAGCGAGAGGATCGACGCCGCAGCGCGAGGACGAGGACGGTCGCGCCACGCCGCGACGCGAGGCCTGCTCGCGATCGCAGCCCTGGGCCTCGTGCTCGTCTTCGCCGGCGCCACCGAGGACGCCGGCAACACCTGGGGCGCGCTGTTCATGCGCGACACCTTCGCCGCGACCCCGTTCCTCGCCGGTCTCGCCTTCGTCGCTCTGCAGGGGACGCAGACCATCGGCCGCTTCGTGGGCGACGGGGTCGTGGACCGACTCGGTGACCGGCTGACCGCGCGGCTGGGGGCCCTGCTGAGCGGGGCCGGGATGGCCTTCGCGCTGCTGCTGCCTCACCCGGTCACGGCCCTGATCGGCTTCGCGTGCGCGGGGTGGGGGATCGCGACGCTGTTCCCCGCGGCCTTCCGCGCGGCCGACGAGATGGAGGGCGTCCCGCACGGGCTCGGGATCACCGTGGTCGGCTGGTTCGCGCGCATCGGCTTCTTCGTGACACCGCCGATCGTGGGAGCCCTGGCCGACGCGCTGACCCTGCGGTACGCGCTCTGGCTGGTCCCCGTGTACGCGCTCGGGATCCTCGCGTTCTCCGGGGCTCTCGCCACCTGCGCCGGGGGAGGGGGCCGGGCAGAGGAGAGTGACGGGCCCGCCGGCGCTCGCTGAGGTCGAGGGGCGGCGCTGAGCCCGCGTGGCGTCCCGGTCCGAGGCGCCTTCCCGGATCAGAGGAGCATCGAGAGGTCACCGGAACCTTCGCGCCGGATCTCGGCGACGTCCCCGGTGAGGTCGATGACGCTCGTCGGCTCGGTGCCCACCTCGCCGGAGTCGATGATCGCCTCGAGCTGATGGTCCAGCACGTCCTGGACCTCCCAGCCCTGGGACGGCGGCGTCTCCTGGCCCGGCAGCAGCAATGTCGAGGAGACGATCGGCTCCCCGAGGGCCTCCACCAGGGCATGGGTGACCCTGTGCTCGGGGATGCGCACGCCGACGGTCTTCTTGCGAGGGTGCGCCATCCGCCGCGGCACCTCCTTCGTGGCCCGCAGGATGAACGTGTACGGCCCCGGGGTGGTGTTCTTGACCAGGCGGAACACGGGGTTCGAGACCAGGACGAACTGCGAGAGCTGCTTGAAGTCGGCGCACACGAGCGTGAAGTCGTGATCGGCGCCGACCTGTCGGATGCGACGGATCCGGACCAGACCCTGGTGGGCGTCGAGGGTGCAGCCCAGCGCGTAGCAGGAGTCCGTGGGGTAGGCGATCAGTCCGCCCTCGTGCAGGATCCTCACCGCCTGGTCGATCAGACGCGGCTGCGGATCGACGGGATGGATGTCCAGGTATCGGGCCATGCTCGATGCTACGTCCGCGGAGGCCGGTGTGACGACGGGGGAGAGGGAGGAGGACGGCGAGCGGGGAGACGCTCAGGCCACGACCACGAACTCCCGTCCCAGCCACTTGGTACGGCGCAGGCGCACCACGGCGCTGATGGGGACCGGGCCGCGGATGTGCGGGTAGGAGCGGCCCGAGCTCTCCGAGTCCTGCTCGACGTCGACGGCGATGCCCGCCGCCTCGACGCGCTGCACGTCGATCTCGAGGATGACGAGGTCCGTCGGCCGGTCGGGATAGACCCGCTTGGCGACCATCGAGATCTGCTCGGGCCAGGACGCGTGGATGTAGCCGACCTCGTCGAGCGTGCGGCCGCGGGTGGAGCACGTGTAGCGGCCGGTGGGCACTGCCGCGTCCCAGGCGGAACGTTCGGTGATGTGCCAGATCAGAGGCGCAGGCATGCCCGGCAGTGTACCGTGATGCCCCATGGGCAACAGCGGACGAGGCGCCGAAGGACTGCGCATCACCCATGCGGCTGATCGGGAGCGATACGAGGCACTCCTGGACGATCACCTGATCGGCGTCCTGCAGTACGGACCCGGCAGCCACGAGGACGCGCGCGACATCCTGTCGACCGTCGTCGACCCCGAGCACGGACGTCGCGGAATCGGCACCGCGCTCGTGCGCACCGCGATCGCGGACGCCGAGGAGGCGGGCCTGGACATCGAGGCCACCTGCTGGTTCGCCCACGGCTATCTCGAGCGCCATCCCGGTCACGGCGCGGGGACGCCGTCCGACGAGCCCTCGCCCGGGGAGCCATCGCCCGACGCCCAGACGCCCGACGCCCGGGAGGGCCGTTCGTGACCTTCAGGATCATCACCGTGTGCACCGGCAACATCTGCCGTTCACCGATGGCCGAGTACATGCTGCGCGGCGCGTTCGAGGACGAGGGCCTGGGCGAGCGCGTCGAGATCAGCTCCGGCGGCACCACGAGCTGGGAGAGCGGTGAACCGATCGACGCCCGCGCCGGGGCGAAGCTCCGGGAGCTCGGCTTCGACCCCTCCTCCCATCGCGCGCACCAGGTGACCGCTCAGGAGCTCGCGCAGGCCGACCTCGTGCTCGCCCTCGATCACGACCACGTGGGCCCGATCGAGCGGGTCGGGGGCAAGAACCTGGCCGATCGGCTCCACATGCTGCGGGAGTTCGATCCCGATGCGCCCGAGGACCTGGGGATCCGCGATCCCTGGTACGGCGACAGCACGGACTTCGAGGACACGGCCGACAAGATCGAGGCCGCCTCGCGCGGCATCGTCGAGCACGTGCGCTCCCGCCTGGCATGACCTCGTCGCACCCGGCCGGCGGACGCGCCCCTCGCCCGGGCGGGGAGGGTGCCGCGGCCGACCGCGCAGAGATCGACCGTGCGGCCCGCTCCGACACGCTCTCCCTGGCCCGCGCCCTGCGCGAGAGCACGATCGACGTGCGCGAGCACACCGAGCACGTCCTCGAGGCCGCTCGCACGGTGGGGCCGCAGGTGGGCGCCTTCGCCCATCTGCTGCCCGAGCGCAGCCGGGCACAGGCCGAGGCCGCAGCCCGCGAGATCGAGCGGGTGAGCGGAACCTCCGACCGGGAGCGGCTGGCGCGGGAACGGCCTCTCCTCGGCGTCCCGATGCCGATCAAGGACCTCTCCCGCATCCAGGGGGAGCCCTTCGAGGCCGGCAGCGCCGTGCTGCGGGGGAACAGGGCGGAGGTCACCGACGGCGTCGCGCAGGACGTGCTCGATGCCGGGACCGTGACGATCGGGAAGACCACCACCCCCGAGTTCGGCCTGCCCTGCTACACCGAACCTGCGACCTCCGCTCCGGCCCGCACCCCGTGGGACACCCGCCGCACGGCGGGCGGCTCGAGCGGCGGGGCCGCGGCCGCCGTCGCCAGCGGCATCGTGCCGATCGCCCACGGGTCCGACGGCGGCGGGTCGATCCGGATCCCCGCCGCCTGCTGCGGAATCGTCGGACTGAAGCCCTCACGGGGGCTGGTCTCGCCCGGTCCCCACGGCGCCGAGGGACCGGGGCTGGTCACCGACGGTGTGCTGGCCCGCACCGTCCGCGACACCGCCCTCGGCCTGGACCTGCTCGCCCGTGTGCGGCCCGGCGACGCTTTCCCCCGATCCACGCCCGCCGAGTCCTACCTCGCGCTCACCGAGAGGGCGCCCCGGGGTCTGCGCATCGGCCTGCTGACCGACCCTCTCGCCATCGCGACCGATGTGCATCCGGCCGCGCTGCGCGCGAGCGAGCGCGCGGCCGAGGCGCTGCGCGGGCTCGGCCACCGGGTGAGCGCGGTCCCCGCGCCCTTCGATACCGATCGCTGGCGCACCTTCATGCCGCTGTGGACGGTCGGTGCCGCAGCCATGGATCTCCCCGCGGAGGCTGAGGCCCGGCTGATGCCGCTCACCCGGTGGCTGCGCGCACGGGGTCGTGAGTACGACGGTCGCGCCCTCGGCGGTGCCCTGACGGGCATGCAGCAGCTCGCCCGGGAGGTCGGGGAGGCCTTCGAGGACCTCGACGTCGTGCTGACACCCACGCTCGCCGGCCCGCCCGCATTCCCGGCCGACCTCCAGCTCGAGGACCCGGCAGCGGACTTCGACGCCCAGTGCGCCTTCACCCCGTGGACCAGCACGTGGAACATGACCGGTCGGGCGGCGATGTCGCTGCCGCTGCACCGGGAATCCATCGAGGGCGTCGAGCTGCCGTTCGGTGTGCAGCTGGGCGCGGTCCGAGCAGGGGACGACGAGCTGCTGCTCGCCCTCGCGGCCCAGCTCGAGCACGTCGATCCCTGGCCCGGTGTGCACGAGGTCCCCACACCGTGACGGAGCAGGCCGCCGTGCGCGCGGACGTCTGGCTGTGGAGCGTGCGCCTGTTCCCCACCCGATCGGCGGCGACCACTGCCTGCCGCGGCGGGCACGTGCGCCGAGAGGGTGAGGCGATCAAGGCGGCCCAGAGGATCAGCGTGGGCGACGAGCTGCGGATCCGCCGGCCCGGACGCGAGCGGGTCGTGGTGGTGACCCGTCTGCTCTCCAAGCGTGTGGGCGCCCCGGTCGCCCGCGAGGCCTACGAGGATCACTCACCCGAGCCCGCACCGCAGCTGCTGGCCGCCCCTCCGCGCCGTGAGCGCGGCGCGGGCCGCCCCACCAAGAAGGAACGCCGGGAGATGGACCGGCTGCGCAGGCGCGACGAGAGCACCGGGGACCACTGAGCGGACGCGGCCGGCGCAGGTGCGCGATCAGGCGCGGGTCAGCAGCGCGCTGCGGTTGCTCGTCAGTCGTCCCAGCAGGTCGCGTTCGTGGGTGATCGCCCGCGGTGATGCGCCGTCGGCCAGCAGACGCTGACGCGTCGCGGCGAGCGCCGCAGCCTCCTTGATGAACCTCTTCATCGCCGGCAGGGCACCGATCGACCGCGCCCACGCCCGGCCCTCGCGGCGGCCCTTCCAGGTGCCCAGCATGGTGACCTCCTCGTGGGTCAGCCAGCCCATGTTGGCGTACTCGCCCAGTCGCACGCGCGTCAGCCGCGACTCGTCGAAGACCAGCACGGCGATCAGCCCGAGCCAGAGCGCGGAGAGCGCGAACTCGGCGATCAGCATGATCAGCAGCGCGCCGAGCGAAGGGAAGAGCGTCGCGGAGCCGTTCCACGCGAAGTGCAGGAACATCCCCGGCCAGGTGGCGACCAGGAAGATCAGCACGCCCGGGAGCGTGCCCCACTTGCGGGCGACCAGTCCCATGATCACACCGGTCAGGGAGGTGTAGATGGCGTGCCCGAAGATCCCGATCACGCCCCGGATGACCACGCTGGACGCGATGCCTCCGACCTGACCGTTGTTCCAGGCGTCTCCGTAGTACGTGATGTTCTCGGTGAAGGCGAAGCCTTCCCCGATCAGCGCCCCGTAGACCAGGCCGTCGAGCGGCCCGTTGAAGTACCTGCGCCCCAGCAGGAACAGGACCACCAGCCCCAGGCCCTTCATCGTCTCCTCCACGAAAGGGGCTCCCAGGACGGCGCCGATCCCCATCGCGATCGACTCGTCACCGACAGCGGAGTAGGCGAGGATCATGATCAGCGAGTTGACGATGTACGCCGTCCCTGCGGCCACGGCGGCGCCCCACAGCACGGCGCACAGCAGCAGCGGCAGCGGCTGCGGATCCCACCTGTCCGCCAGCACGATCACACCGACGATCACGAGCAGGGAGAAGGCGGCCAGGATCGCCTGGAGGATCCAGGCGGCGGGATCGGCGCCGCCGAGCACGTACAGCAGGAACAGCAGGGAGAGCACCACCAGCAGAGCGAACCCCAGCAGCACCGCGAGGATCCACCCCAGCACCACGGGCACCGGCATGCCGGGCTTCTGCTGCTGGACCTGCTGTATGCGGCGGGTCTGCGTGCTCCAGGCCGATGCCGGCTGCTGGTCCTGCGGGGCCTGCATCGGGGCGGGGGCATAGCGGGCGCGGGTGAGGGCGCCGGCCGGACGTGCGGAGGTGTCGTACAGACGTGGCAGCTCGTAGTGCACGAACGGGGCCTGCTGTCCACGCGGGGCCCTGCCCGTCTGCTGTGCCGGTGGGCTCTGCTCGGACGGGACAGGTCGGGGCTGGTGGGAGGGCGGGGGTGAAGACGGCGGATGCGTCATGAGGTCCTCGCGGAAAGCGGCGATGGCGGGGTGGTGGGATGGCGGGTTGGAGCCGAGGAGGCGCCGGTGGCGTCGATGCTACCGGGGCAGTCCCGCGCATCCTGGCCGTCCGTGGATCCTGTGGACGACGGGTGGTGCGGCGCCGTCGTGGGATGGACGGACAGAGCCGCACGCGCGACGATGACGTGGATCGGTCGGGGGCATAGGAGGCGGAGGACGCGAATCGTGCGAGGAGGCGAGACAGCCGGCATCCCACAGGGTTGAGCGGAATAGACTCAACCCTGCGGGCGTTGTGCTCCATGTCGGACGTCGGCGTCCCCGAGCGCCCGGGCGGGTTCCGTCCCCGCCCCGCCGGGGAGCGCTCCGCGTTCACACCCATCGACCACCCACGAACCGGAGGCAGCGACCGTGGAGTTCCACTTCACCGCCCGTTCCCAGGAAGCCGTGGCCCAGGCCGCCGAACGGGCGGCGGAGCTCGGCAACCCGCAGGTCCTCGCGATCCATCTGCTCGCGGCACTCGCCGAGCAGAAGGACGGCATCGCGCGCGCCCTGCTCGAGCGCGTCGGAGCAGACCCCGCCCGGGTCATCCCGCGCGCGAACGACGCCATCGAGGCGTTGCCGCGCGTGAGCGGCAGCGATACCCACCCGACGTTCGTCGGCACCGGCTACGACGCCCTGGAGTCCGCCCGTCGGGCGGCCGACGAAGCCGGCCGCACACACCTGTCCACCGAGCATCTTCTGATCGGCATCGCGCTCGGCAAGGACGACGCCGCGAGGCTGCTCGCCGACTTCGGCGCGACGCCCCGCGTGCTGCGCGATGCCCTTCCCGCACTGATCGGAGAGAACCCCATGGATACACAGAACCCCGAAGCGACGTTCGAGAGCCTCGAGAAGTTCGGCCTCGACCTGACCGAGCAGGCCCGCGAGGGGAAGCTCGATCCCGTGATCGGGCGCGACGCCGAGATCCGGCGCGTCGTGCAGGTGCTCAGCCGCCGCACGAAGAACAACCCCGTGCTGATCGGCGAGCCGGGCGTCGGCAAGACCGCGGTCGTCGAGGGGCTTGCCCAGCGCATCGTCGCCGGCGACGTCCCCGCGTCCCTGCGCGAGAAGACCCTGATCTCGCTGGACCTCTCCTCGATGGTCGCCGGGTCGAAGTACCGCGGCGAGTTCGAGGAGCGGATGAAGGCCGTCCTGGACGAGATCCGTTCCTCGGAGGGGCAGATCATCACCTTCATCGACGAGCTGCACACCGTCGTCGGTGCCGGCGGCGGGGGAGAGGGGTCGATGGACGCGGGCAACATGCTCAAGCCCATGCTCGCCCGCGGCGAGCTGCGCATGGTGGGCGCGACCACCCTCGACGAGTACCGGGAGAACATCGAGAAGGACCCCGCGCTCGAGCGTCGGTTCCAGCAGGTGTTCGTCGGCGAGCCGAGCGTGGAGGACACGATCACCATCCTGCGCGGGCTCAAGGACAAGTACGAGGCCCACCACAAGGTCTCGATCACCGACGCCGCGCTGGTCTCCGCCGCGACCCTCTCGGATCGCTACATCTCCGGCCGTCAGCTCCCCGACAAGGCCATCGACCTGGTCGACGAGGCTGCCTCGCGTCAGCGCATGGAGCTGGACTCCTCCCCGGTGGAGCTGGACATCCTGCGCCGCCAGGTGGACCGCCTGAAGATGGAGGAGCTCGCGCTCACGGGGAGCGACGACCCCGGCAGTCAGGCGCAGCTGGAGTCCGTGCAGGGCCAGCTGGCCGAGCGCACCGAGAAGATGGAGGAGCTCTCCGTCCGCTGGGAGCGCGAGAAGGCCGGTCTGAACATGGTCGGCGACCTCAAGGCCCAGCTCGAGCAGCTGCGCATGCAGGCCGACCGCGCCCAGCGCGAGGGTGATCTGACCGCCGCCTCGAAGATCCTGTACGGCGACATCCCCGCCCTGAAGAGTCAGCTGGTGGAGGCCGAGGAGGATGAGGCCTCGGGTGAGACCGAGGAGGATCGCCCCCTGGTCTCCGAGCGGGTCGGTCCCGACGACATCGCCGAGGTGGTCTCGAACTGGACCGGGATCCCCGCCGGCCGCATGTTGCAGTCGGAGACCCAGAAGCTCCTGGACATGGAGGACATCATCGGGGAGCGGCTGATCGGCCAGCGCCGAGCCGTCACCGAGGTCTCCGATGCGGTGCGCCGCGCGCGGGCCGGGATCGCCGATCCCAACCGTCCGACCGGATCCTTCCTGTTCCTCGGCCCCACGGGCGTGGGCAAGACCGAGCTCGCCAAGTCGCTCGCCCAGTTCCTGTTCGACGACGAGCGCGCCATGACACGCATCGACATGTCCGAGTACGGGGAGAAGCACACGGTCTCCCGGCTGGTGGGTGCGCCTCCCGGGTACGTCGGATACGAGGAGGGCGGCCAGCTCACCGAGTCGGTCCGTCGCCGTCCGTACACGGTGGTGCTGCTCGACGAGATCGAGAAGGCCCACTCCGACGTCTTTGACATCCTGCTGCAGGTGCTCGACGACGGACGGCTGACCGACGGCCAGGGCCGGACGGTCGACTTCCGCAACGCCATCCTGATCCTCACCTCGAACCTCGGGGCGCACTTCCTCCAGGACGAGGCGCTCGGCACGAAGGAGCGCCACGACGCGGTGATGAACGTGGTCCGGGCGAGCTTCAAGCCCGAGTTCCTGAACCGATTGGACGACGTCATCATGTTCGACGCGCTGGACCGGGCCGAGCTCGCGAGGATCGTGCGCCTGCAGGTCGCGTCGGTCTCCGCGCGGCTGGCGGAGCGCCGGATCACGCTCGGCGTGGACGACGCCGCCACCCAGTGGCTGGCCGACCAGGGCTTCGATCCGCTCTACGGCGCGCGTCCGCTCAAGCGGCTGGTGCAGAAGGAGATCGGCGACGCCCTCGCGCGCATGATCCTGCGGGGCGAGGTGCACGACGGCGACGCCGTCGCAGCGGGTGTCGCCGCGGGCGGAGACGCGCTCGACCTGCGGGTGGTGGCCCCGCCGGAGGACGACGAGACGGACCAGGAGGCCCGCGAGGCGGAGGACAGCCGTCTCGAGGACTCCTCCGCTCCCGGGGTCACCGACCCTGCCGTCGATCTCGGGGACCACCCGACGGCGCACTGACGCCGTGACGAGCAGAGCGCGCGTTCCCGCAGCAGGCGGGGCGCGCGCTCAGTCGTCCCAGGGCATCGGGGCGTACTGCTTGCGCAGATCCAGCGCGGGCTTCATGTCCGCGATGTTGGTACGCCCGCGCTCCCAGATCTCCGTGGCGCCGTCCACTGCTGCCTGGGCCCTGCGCAACTGGTCCCCGTTCACGGAGGTCCCTGCGAACACGGGGGAGTCGAGCACGTCCGCACCGGCACCGAGGTACGAGGAGGCGGCGTCCCCGAGCATGGGGGCGGGAGTGGTGGTCAGGGCGTGCACGCCGATCCCCAGCTGGCGGTAGGCGTTGTTCTCCATCGCCTGTGCGGCGCCGCCGAGGTCCCCCTGCCCGAGGGCATGGGTGGTCTCCCAGACGGACTGGAGAGAACTTCCCAGGGAGCTGTCGATGTGCGAGGCCGCCTCGCCCAGCACCGAGTGCTCCCCGAGCACGGCCTCGCCCAGCGCGCCGTGTGCCCGCGCCACGGAGACCACCGGCGCCACCGCCTCCCCGTACCCGCGTTCCTGGGCCGCCCGCTCGACGGAATCGAGGGCATCGGACACTCGGCCGTGGATATCCATCGCCGTCTGGACCTCCCCGGCGTAGGGGACAGGAGCCGTCAGGACGTGTCGCAGGTGAGATCCATGCTTCTCGAAGACTGGGTCGAGGTCGTACTCGTCGTCCCGCGCGCGAACGGGCTCACCCCAGGAGTCGGCGAGGTCGCGTGCCCGCTCCACCAGCCCGCCCACGACCTCTCCGGCACGGTCGGTCGTGCGACGCACCGCCTCCATCATCTCCTCGTGATCTCGATACCCGAGGGGGACGGGACGGGCGATCTCCCGCAGCTCCTCGTCCGACAGGCCGAACAGATCGTGGCGGACGGCGTCGCCCCAGTCCTGCTCCGGGTGGCCCCACGGGAGCGGGTCCCGGAGCGGTGTGCCCAGGCGCTCCGCGAGGTCGGCGAGGCTGGGCGGTGGCGAGTCCTCGGCGCTGCTCGCCCGTTCCTGCTCCTGGGCATGCACGAGGATCTTTTGTGCGGCGTCGGTGAGGTCCGCGGCGCAGGAGGCGGCCTCTGTGCGAGCGCGGGCGGATCCCTCCCGGAACGCCTCGGCATCGGGTCCCTCCCAGGACACACCGGCAGCCGCGGTGAGCAGCTCCCCCTGTGCCGCGAGACGGCCCGCCGCGCCGGCTAGCCGTTCGGCGAGCGTGATCATCCGTGCGGTGTCGCATCCCAGGAATCCCGTCATGGAAGGCACGCTACGGAGAGGCGTGACGGCGCGCCTGGGGAGGACCGGCGCTGTGGACAACTCACACGGGAAGGGGTCGCGAGGGCGGGACACGGGATCCCGCTCGAGAGCGGACGGTGCCACGAGAGGGGGCGACGGCGTGCTTCCCTAGGACGATGATGAGTACCTCCTCGCCCCACGGTGCCCAGGCAGCAGGCCCCTCCAGTGCTGCCGCCCCACGGCAGTCGACGCTGAAGACCCTCCTGGGCACAGGCATCGGCAACGCCCTGGAGTGGTACGACTGGAACATCTACGCGAGCTTCGCGGTGTACTTCTCCGCCCAGGCCTTCGACTCCAGCGACAAGGCGTCGGCCTTCCTGTCCACGATGGCGATCTTCGCCGTCGGCTTCGTCGCCCGCCCCTTCGGCGGGGTCGTGTTCGGCTGGATCGGGGACCGCATCGGCCGCAAGCAGGGCCTCACGCTCGCGGTCCTCTGCGCCTCCGGCGGATCGCTGCTGATCGCCCTGCTGCCCACCTACGAATCCGTCGGGCTGTTCGCCTCGGTCGTGCTGCTGCTCGCCCGGCTCGTCCAGGGCCTGGCACACGGCGGCGAGCTGCCGAGCGCCCAGACCTACCTGGCCGAGCATGCGCCGCGCGAGCGCCGCGGCTTCTGGGCCAGCTCGATCTACGTCACCGGCACCCTCGGCCTGCTCGCGGGTCTGCTCATCGGTCTGTTCCTCTCCAGCGTGCTCACCGAGGCGCAGATGAGCTCGTGGGGCTGGCGCGTCCCGTTCGCCCTCGGTGCGGTGCTGGGGCTGGTGGCCCTGTGGATCCGCAGCTCCATGGTGGAGTCCGACGTGTTCGAGGAGAACCGCGCGGCGCAGCAGGAGAGCGGCGAGAAGACCCAGGTGTGGCGGGCGCTGATGCGCAACTGGCGCACGGGGCTCATCGTGATCGGGATGACCATGGGTCTGACCGTGAGCTATTACGTCTGGTCGGTCTCGATCGCCTCGCTCGCCCAGCAGAACCTGCACTACTCCTCAGAGCACGCCTTCGAGGCCTCGCTGATCGGCAACATCGTCCTGATCATCGCCCTGCCGCTGTGGGGCGCTGCCTCGGACCGCATCGGCCGCAAGGCCTGCGCGGTGATCGCGCTGATGGGATCCGCGGTCGCCTACATCCCCATGGTGCTGCTGATCCAGGGAGAGTTCTGGCAGCTGGTCGTCTCGATCAGCGTGCAGCTGGCCCTGCTCGCCGGCTTCATCTCGCATGCGCCCGCGATGTACGCCGAGATGTTCTCGACGGCCGAGCGCACGAGCGGCTTCGGCATCCCCTACGCGGTGGCGATCGCGCTGTTCGGCGGCACGGCCCCGTACGTGAACACCTTCATCTCCTCGCACGCCGGTTCCGGCACCGGGGGACAGGTCCTCTTCGGGGTCTATGCGATCGCTCTGATGGTGATCTCGACCCTCACGATCGTGCTGACGCTGCCGGAGACCAAGGGCAAGGACCTGCGGGAGACCGGTGCGGCCTCCGAGCCCGGGGCCGCCGGGGTGCCGGCGGCGGGCCGCTCGGCCTGAGCCCGCCCCCTCCAGCCCCGGGCGACGCTCGTCGAGCGACCGGTCGCAGGGCTCCCGGCACAAGAGCCCGGAACCCCTGCAGAGGGTTCCGGGCTCTTGTCGTCGGGCGGTGGTCCGCAGCCCTCCGGCCGTCGGGCGGCCGTCTCAGATCACGATGTTCACCAGCTTCGGGGCCCGCACGATCACCTTGCGGATCTCCGCGTCCCCGACCAGCTCTCGCACCCGCTCCTCGGCCAGCGCCGCCTCCTGCAGTGCGTCCTCGGTGATCTCGGGATCCACCTCGATGCGATGGCGGACCTTGCCCTTGATCTGGATGACGCAGGTGACGGCCTCGGCCTTCAGCAGATCCGGATCCGCCGCGGGGAAGCGCTCGCGGGTGACGGTGGAGTCGTGGCCCAGACGGGACCACAGCTCCTCGGCCAGGTGCGGGGCGAGGGGTGCCAGCATGATCACCAGCGGCTCGATCGCCTCGCGCGGCGAGCTGCCGGACTTGGTCAGATGGTTGACCAGCTCGATGAGCTTCGCGATCGCGGTGTTGAACCCGAAGCCCTCCATGTCGCGGGCCACGCCGTCGATCGTGCGGTGCACGGCCTGCATCGTGGGCCGGTCGGCCGGCTCCTCGCTCACACGCAGCTCGCCGCTCTCCTCGTCCACGACCAGGCGCCACAGCCGCTGCAGGAAGCGCTGGGAGCCGACCACGGCGCGCGTCTCCCAAGGGCGGGAGTCCTCCAGGGGCCCCATCGACATCTCGTAGACGCGGAAGGTGTCGGCCCCGTACTCGTCGTACATGTCGTCCGGGGTGACGGCGTTCTTCAGGCTCTTGCCCATCTTCCCGTACTCCTGGGAGACCGGCTCGCCGTCGTAGGTGAAGGTGCCGTCGTCCTCGGCCACGACCTCCTCGGCCGGCACGTACATGCCCCGAGCGTCCGTGTAGGCGTAGGCCTGGATGTAGCCCTGGTTGATCAGGCGGTGGAAGGGCTCCTGGCTGCTGACGACGCCGCGGTCGAACAGCACCTTGTGCCAGAACCTCGCGTACAGCAGGTGCAGCACGGCGTGCTCGACGCCGCCCACGTACAGGTCGACACCGCCCACGTCGCCCTCACGCCGCGGCCCCAGCCAGTAGCGCTCGTTCTCGGGGTCGACCGCGTGGGCATCGTCGGTCGGGTCGACGTAGCGCAGCTGGTACCAGGAGGACCCTGCCCACTGCGGCATCGTGTTGGTCTCGCGCAGGTACTCCTTGGGGCCCTCGCCCAGGTCCAGCGTGACGTGCACCCAGTCGCTCGCGCGGGCCAGCGGCGTCTGCGGCTCGGTCTCGGCGTCCAGCGGGTCGAAGGTCTTCGGCGAGAAGTCGGTGACCTCGGGCAGCTCGACGGGCAGCATGCTCTCGGGCAGGGCGATGGGGGTCAGCGGGTCCGCGGGGTCGTAGACGACCGGGAACGGCTCGCCCCAGTACCGCTGGCGGGAGAACAGCCAGTCGCGCAGGCGGTAGGTGGTGCGGGCGCGGCCGAAGCCCTTGGCCGTCGCGTACTCGGTGGCCAGGCGCTTGGCCTCGTCCTTGCTCAGACCGTTCAGGTCCAGCTCGTCGTTGGCCGAGTTGATCTTGGCGCCCTCGCCCGTCCAGGCCCCGCCCTCGAAGTCGGCGGGCGGCTGGACGGTGCGGATGATGGGCAGCTCGAAGCGCTCGGAGAAGGCGTTGTCGCGCTCGTCCTCGGCGGGCACGGCCATGATCGCCCCGGTGCCGTAGCCGGTCAGCACGTAGTCCGCGGTGAACACGGGCAGCAGCCTGCCGTCCATCGGGTTCTCGGCGTACAGGCCGGTGAACACTCCCGTCTTCTCGCGGTCCTCCGAGGTGCGATCCTCCTGGCCCAGGGCCGCGGCGCGCTCGCGGTAGGCGCGCACGGCCTCCCGAGGATCCGCGGCCCCGCCCGTCCAGGCGTCGTCGGTGCCCTCCGGCCACGCGGCCGGCAGCGCCTCGACGTCGGCCAGCAGCGTGTGCTCGGGGGCCAGCACGCAGAAGGTCGCACCGAACAGGGTGTCGGCCCGGGTCGTGAAGACCTCGAAGCCGGTGCTGCCGCTGCCGTCGTCCTGGCGCCCACGGATCCCGAAGCGGATCTCGGCGCCGTGGGAGCGGCCGATCCAGTTGCGCTGCATCGAGCGCACGGCCTCGGGCCACTGCACGCGGTCCAGATCCTCCAGCAGACGGTCCGCGAAGGTCGTGATCCGCATGTTCCACTGGCGCAGGCTGCGCTGGAAGACGGGGAAGTTGCCGCGTTCGGAGCGTCCCTCGGGGGTGACCTCCTCGTTGGCCAGCACGGTCCCCAGGCCCGGGCACCAGTTCACCGGTGTCTCGGAGATGTAGGCCAGGCGGAAGGACTCGGCCAGCTCCCGGATCTCCGGCTCGGAGGCGGCAGGCACCTGGTCCGCACCGCGACCCTGCCAGGTCTCGGGCAGCGTGATGTTCTGATGGTCGGCCAGCGCGAAGGGATCGACGGTGCCGGCGCGCAGCTCCTCGACCAGCTCGCTGATCGGGCGTGCGCGGCCGCGCACGCCGTCGGCGTTGGCGGCGGAGGGGTCGAACCAGGAGTCGAAGACCTGCAGGAAGATCCACTGCGTCCACTTCACGAACGCCGGGTCGGTGGTCGCGAAGGAGCGGCGCGGATCGTGGCTCAGGCCCAGCCGGTGCAGCTGGCGGCGCATGTTCGCGATGTTCGCCTCGGTGGTGGTGCGCGGGTGCGTGCCCGTCTGCACCGCGTACTGCTCGGCGGGCAGCCCGAAGGCGTCGTAGCCCATCGTGTACAGCACGTTCTTGCCCAGCGTGCGCTGGAAGCGGGCGATCACGTCGGTGGCGATGTACCCCAGCGGGTGGCCCACGTGCAGCCCCACCCCGGAGGGGTAGGGGAACATGTCCATGATGTACATCTTCTCGGGCAGGTCCGCGGGCTCGGTGCCGTCGCTCAGCGGGCCCACGGGATTGACGGACTCGTAGGTCCCGTCCTCGTCCCAGCGCCGCTGCCAGCGCGTCTCGATCTCCTGGGCCATTGCGGCCGTGTAGCGGAAGGGTGCCTCGCTCATGGGGTGGTGTCCTCGGGTAGATGGTCCGCGGGGCGCGCCCGCTCGGGCATGAAAAAACCCCCGCACAGGCGAGGGGAGCCGCGACGGTCCTCGATCCTCGCTCCCGCGGTGGGGCGGGAGCGGCGAGTCACCGGCGCGGCTGCGGAAGCAGGAGCGAACGTGCCACGGGGTGATCCTACCGCGCAGCGCACGACGGGGCACACCGCGTCCGTGTCCGGCACGGCGCGGGATCCTCCGCGGTCCCGCGCCGACGCGTCAGGTGCCCATGATCCCCGAGAGCGCGAGCAGCGTGACCACGGTGCCCACAGTGGTCAGCAGCACCGTGTCCCGGGCGAGGTTCTCGGCGGCCTTGTACTGGGAGGCGGCGACGAAGACGTTCTGGGCCGTCGGCAGCGAGGCCATCACCACCACGGCGAACAGGTCGTGACCGCCGAGGCCGAACAGCAGCCCCAGGCCGAGGGCCAGCAGGGGCATCATCGCGAGCTTGGACACCGTCGCGATCGCGATCAGCCCCCGGTAGCCGTCGTCCTTGGCCAGCGGCGCCGAACCGATCAGGGAGATGCCGTAGGCCAGCAGCATGGCCGGGATCGCCATGTCGGCGATGGAGTCGAAGGGGCGCAGCAGCACGGCCGGGAGCTTCACACCGCACAGGACGAGCACGATGCCGATCACGGCCGCGACGATCGTGGGGTTCGAGGCGATGTTGCGCAGGACGCCGGCGGGGGATGGGCGCATCTTCGTGGTGACCGCGTGCAGGACGAAGAGGTACAGCGGCGTGTAGATCGCCTGCTGGAACAGGATCACCGGCAGGGCGTGGGAGGTGTCCCCCAGCACGTACGCCGCGATCGGGAAGCCCATGTTGGCCCCGTTCACGACCGACCCGCTGATCGCCGTGACCACGAGATCCGGCCCACGGCGGTGGGTGAACAGGCGCAGGACCCCCAGCAGCAGGCCGCCGGAGACGAGACCGGACACACCGGCGATGAGCATCGGGATCGACAGCACCTGCTCGAGATCGGACTCGAGCAGGGAGGTGAACACGAGGCACGGGGAGGCCAGGAAGAACGTGGTGCGGTTGAGCACGAAGCGGCCGTGCTCGCCCAGGACCCCGGTGCGCCCGATGATCCAGCCGATCGCGATCAGGCACCAGACGATGAAGAACCCGGAGAGGACCCCTGCCACGGCTCAGCGCACCCCGACCCTCAGCGGCCGGTGCGCTGGTCGGGCATGCCCGGGACCGGCTCGGCCGGGTCGTCGCCGACCTTGACCACGCGGTTGTGCTCGTCCACGTGGACGACGCAGGGCTTGTGCGCGGCGGCCTCGGTCTCGTCCATCACCCCGTAGGCGATCAGGATCACCAGGTCACCGGGGACCACGAGATGGGCGGCGGCACCGTTGATGCCGATCACGCCGCTGTCGCGCTCACCGGTGATCGCGTAGGTCTCCAGACGCGCACCGTTGGTGACGTCCACGATCGAGACCTGCTCGTTCTCGAGGATCCCCGCGGCGTCCATCAGGGCCGCGTCGATCGTCACCGAGCCGACGTAGTGCAGATCGGCCTGGGTGACGGTCGCGCGGTGGATCTTCGAGGTCATCAGTGTGCGCATCATCGGTGTCCATTCTTCCACGCGGCCCGATGTCCGGGCGACGAGAAGTGGCGGGAGTCCTTGCGCACGCGCGGGGCCGTGAGCGCCTCGCGAGAGCGGATCCTGCGCGATGATGGAGGTGCGCCCCATGTACCGAGGGAGGGGCGCGCCCAGACCCAGGAGGACCCCGATGCCCAAGGCACGACGCCGCAGCGCCCACCGCTCGTCCCGATTCGACGACATGGCGCTCAGTGAGGAGCTGCTCGACGTCCTCGCCGAGCAGGGCCTCACGCATGCCTTCGAGATCCAGGAGGCGATCCTGCCGGACGCTCTCGCCGGGCGTGACGTGATGGCCCGTGCCGAGACCGGCTCGGGCAAGACCCTCGCCTTCGTGCTGTCGATGACGGCCCGGTTCCGCGGCCGCAAGGTGCACCGCCGCCGCCCGCTGGGCCTCGTGCTGGTCCCCACCCGCGAGCTCGCCGTGCAGGTCGTGGACACATTCCATCCGTTCGCCCGCGCCATCGGCGTGAGGGCTCAGCTCGTCGCCGGTGGCATGAACATCGACAAGCAGGCGCAGGCCCTCGCGCGCGGCGTCGAGATCATCGTGGCCACCCCCGGCCGGCTGCTCGACCTGATCGACCGCGACGCGGTGTTCCTGGACCGCGTGGAGACCACGGTGGTCGACGAGGCGGACCACATGTCCGACCTCGGCTTCCTGCCGCAGGTCGGCGAGATCCTCGCGGCCACCGCGATGGGCAGCCAGAAGATGCTGTTCTCCGCCACGCTCGACGGGCAGGTCGAGACCATCGTCGACACCTTCCTGGTGGACCCCGTCGAGCACGAGACGACGCCGGTGGCCGCGGCGGTGAAGACCATGGACCACCACGTCCTCGCGATCGCCCCCAAGGCCAAGCGCCAGGTCATCGCCCAGCTCGCCGCACGCAGCGGACGCACCCTCGTGTTCACGCGCACCCAGCTGGGGGCCGAGCGCGTGGCCGCGGAGCTCGTCGAGGTCGGTGTGGGAGCCGCGGCCCTGCACGGCAACAAGCAGCAGGGCCTGCG
This sequence comes from Brachybacterium endophyticum, assembly GCF_003130585.1. GTDB lineage: Bacteria > Actinomycetota > Actinomycetes > Actinomycetales > Dermabacteraceae > Brachybacterium > Brachybacterium endophyticum. Next base: position 913,502 of record NZ_QFKX01000002.1, read on the forward strand.
CACCAACGTGCTCGCCGGTTTCCGCGCGGGCGCATACCCGGTGCTGGTGGCCACGGACGTCGCCGCGCGAGGACTCCACATCGACGACGTCAGCATGGTCGTGCACGCCGATCCCGCCGACGACGCCAAGGAGTACGTCCACCGCTCGGGCCGCACCGCGCGGGCGGGTGCCTCGGGCAGCGTCGTCACCCTCGCGCTGCCGCACCAGAAGAAGGCCACGCGCGAGGTGCTCGCCGCCGCCGAGGTGGAGCCGCAGTGGGCGGACGTCGACGGGCCCGACGAGGAGGCGCTCGTCGAGCTCGGCGGGCGGTCGCCTTCCGGGGAGCCCGTCGAGGACCCGGCGAAGATCAAGCACAAGGGCGCGCCGCGCAAGCTGCGCCTGTCCGGTGGCGGAGCCGGGGCCAACTCCCAGCGCGCCGAGCAGCGCCGCACCAACGAGGAGCTGCGGGCGGCCTGGGACGAGGACGAGCCCGCGGCGAGCACCGGACAGCGCGGCACGCGCGGATCCGGCGGCGGTCCCCGCACGTCCTCGAAGGGCGGCGGCCGCACGGGCCGAGGCGGCCAGGGCGCGAAGGCCGGGGGCCGCGGAGCCGTTCGCGGCGGGAAGCCCTCGGAGGCCGGTGGCAAGGGCGGATCCCGCGGCGGCAAAGGCGGTTCCCGCGGCGGTCCCGCGCCGCGCGGGGGCTCGACCCGCGGGGGCACTCCCCGCGGCGGCGGCCGGGGCAACGGCGGCCGGGGTGGCAGCGGACCGCGCAGGGGCGGACGATGAGCATCAGCCTGTTCGACCTCTTCAGCATCGGCATCGGGCCCTCCAGCTCCCACACCGTGGGCCCGATGCGGGCGGCCGCCCTGTTCGCCCGGGAGGCCCTCGAGGACCGTGAGGTCGGGCCCCGGGTCGCCGACGTGGGTGTGCACCTCTACGGCTCCCTGGCCGCCACCGGGCAGGGACACGGGACCCTCGATGCCCTCGTGATGGGTCTGGAGGGCGCGGACCCGGAGACCGTCGACCCGGTCGCGGGGCGCGAACGCGTCGCCGCGATCGAGCGCGACGGGGGGCTTCTGCTGGACGGGCGCCTGCCCGTGTCCCTCCGCCCCTCCTCGATCGTCCTGCATCCGCTCACGTTCCTGCCGCAGCACTCCAACGGCATGACCTTCGAGGCCTACGACGAGAACGGGGAGACCGTCCTCAGTCGGCCCATGTTCTCCGTGGGCGGCGGCTTCGTCGTCGACGCGGCCGACATGGACCGTTCGATCGCCGAGGTCGCCTCCGAGGAGGCCGGGCACGCGATCTTCACCACCGGCGACGAGCTCATGCGCGTGTGCGAGGAGCGGGGCATCTCCGTCTCCTCCGCGATGATGCGTCGCGAGCTGCAGTGGCGCAGCGAGGACGAGGTGCGCGCGGGCGCGCTGCGGATCTGGGAGGTGATGAGCGAGTGCATCGAGCGCGGGGTGCGCACCCCCGGGGTGCTCCCGGGAGGCCTCGACGTCACCCGCCGTGCCGACTCCTGGTACGACTCCCTGAGCGCCGAGGACCCAGACCACAGCGCCATCAACGCCCTCGAATGGGTGTCACTGGCAGCGCTCGCCGTCAACGAGGAGAACGCCGCCGGCGGCCGGGTGGTCACCGCGCCCACCAACGGCGCCGCGGGCATCATCCCGGCCGTCCTGTACTACGCCACGCACTACCTGCCGGACACGGATCCCGACGACGTCGCCGTGCGCTTCCTGCTGACCGCCGGTGCGATCGGATCGCTCTACAAGGAGCACGCCTCGATCTCCGGTGCCGAGGTGGGGTGCCAGGGCGAGGTCGGCTCGGCCTGCTCGATGGCGGCAGCCGCGCTCGCCGAGGTGATGGGCGCCAAGCCGCGCCAGGTGGAGAACGCCGCCGAGATCGCGATGGAGCACAACCTCGGCCTGACCTGCGATCCCGTCGGCGGTCTCGTCCAGGTCCCCTGCATCGAGCGCAATGCGATGGCGGCCGTGAAGGCGATCACCGCCGCGCGCTTCGCCCTGCGCGGCACCGGCGAGCACTTCGTCTCCCTCGACACCGTCATCGAGACCATGCGCCAGACCGGCAAGGACATGTCCGAGCGCTACAAGGAGACCGCCATGGGCGGGCTCGCCGTCACGGCGGTCCCCGTCTCGCTCCCGGAGTGCTGATCCGCCCGGGCCCGGTGCCCCGCGCTGGATAGAGTGTCCGGGGTGGGGCCCGGAACCGGCGGGCCGACGGTCGATCCAGGGGCGCAGATGGCTGGAGCAGGGGACATGGGTCCCGGCACCGCCATGCCCGGTGCGACCGCGCCGCGCACCGCCCCTCCGGAGGCCCGCGCTCGCAGGGCGAGCGCGCCCTCGCCGTCGGCCTCCACCCTCCCCGACGGTGACTTCGGGGCCCGCCTCGACGCGGCATTGAGCTCGAGGGGGCTGGCGCTGGAGCGGGTGTGCGAGCGCCTGCGCACGGCCGGCAGCGCGATCTCCCCCTCGACCCTCTCCCTGTGGCGGCACGGGCGCTCGCGCCCTCGTCGGAACGAGGCGATGCGCGCGGTCGCCGAGCTCGAGGTCGTGCTGCGTGTGCCGCGCGGCTACCTCCTGGACGCCCTGGTGCGCCAGGCTCCGGCCCGGCACTGGAGCGCCGACCGCATCGCCGAGGACCCCGTGCAGAGAGCACGCGCGGAGATGGGACTCGACGAGGGCGACACCCTCCAGCGTCTGCTGATCCACCACTGCCTGCACATCGACCGGGCGCACCGCCTGACGCGGGTGGGCGTGCGCCGTGTGCTGCGCGCGACCCGCGAGCGGGTCTCCAGGATCGGCGTCACCGCCCATGGGGCCTCGGGCACGGCCTTGCGTCTGGTGCCGCGACCGGGCGTGCGCGTGGGTCGGCAGCGCGCGTGGCCGGAGCGGGGCCTGCTGTTCACCGAGCTGCTCCTGGACGAGCCGATCGTGCCCGGCGGGCTCGGGATCCTCGACTACGCGGTCGAGCCCGTCGACATCGGCGGGCCGAGCCTGGGTGACCACGGCGGGTACGTCTTCCACACCGAGTTCCCGGTCTCCAGCACGGTCCTCGAGGCCCGCTTCGACCCCTCGGTCCTGCCCGCGGAGGCCGACTGCCGCGTGCAGTCGCAGGCCGCCCCGCGCTCGCTCGCGCAGTGGCCGGTGAACGTCGGACCGGACGGCGGGGCGACGGTCGTCGTCCATGGCCTGGACGCGGGGTCCGTTCGGGTGTCGTGGTCGTGGGGCCGGCGATGAGCGAGAGGACGATGGCGCCGGCAGCTGCCGGTGGTGCCGAGGGGGCGGCGTTCGCGCGGCGACTGCGCGAGATGATGCTCGCCCGCGGTGTCGGCTTCTCCGAGCTCGCGGGGATGCTCGCGGCCGCCGGGGCCCCCACCTCCTCGACGACCCTGTCCTACTGGGTGAGCGGACGCTCCAGGCCCCGCCGCCGCTCCAGTCTGGGGGTCGTGCGCGCGATCGAGCAGTGCCTCGCCCTCGAGGACGGCGAGCTCGTGGACCTGGTGGACATCGACGCTGAGACGTGGAGATACCGCAGCGCGGCCGAGGTCGCCGGCATGCTGCCGTACGGCGACGAGATCGATGCCGTGCGGCGAGACTGGGGGCTGCGGTGGGATGACGGCATGCGCCGCGAGTGCGTGCACACCGTCCTGGCACTCGATGCCACGACGGGCCAGGAGCGTCTGCACCACGAGGTCGTGCTGTCGGCCAACCGCAGCGGAGCGGACCGTCTGTTCCTCGTGGTGGGGATCTCGGCCGGGTCGCTCGAGACCGACCTCAGGATCGAGATCGGCGGGCGGCTCGCGCGCGTCGCGCCCCTCTCGGACGAACTCAGCGCGATCGAGATCGTGCTCCCTCGCCGGCTCGTGGCGGGTGAGGGCGCCGTCGTCCGATGGAGTTGTCCGGTGCCTGGCCTGCTGCGACGAGGCCGCTTCCTGACCGTGTACCTCCGACCCGTCGACATCGCCATCGCCGAGATCCACCTGCCATCCGCCGATGAGCCGTGGACGGTGCGCCGCACGCTCTCGACCGTCGGGCGCGAACGACCTCGCGGCGAGCCGCCCCGCGTGCTCCGTGCCCAGGGGCCGGTGCTCAAGGCCGTGATGACGGAGGTCGCCGCCGGGACCTGCCTGCACGAATGGGAGCGTCGTCCGGTCGCCGCCGAAGTGTGAGCGCGTTCCCGTGACGTGGGTCTCCTGCGATACGGTGAGAGCGAAGACCGACAAGCCCGCGACCACGGTCGCCGAGCCCCGTACGCAGGAGCAATGATGTCCGACGACGCCACTTCGACCGGCACCCACACCGCGCAGAACCGCACCTTCCCCCCGAGCTCCGACTTCGTCCAGAACGCGAACGCACGCCCCTCGCTCTACCAGGAGGCCGCGCGCGACCGACTGGGCTTCTGGAAGTCGCGTGCCGCCTCGCTGAGCTGGCACAAGAACCCCACCGAGGTCCTCGACTGGTCCGAGGCGCCGTTCGCGAAGTGGTTCGCCGACGGCGAGCTGAACGCCGCCTACAACTGCGTGGACCGCCACGTGGAGTCCGGGCACGGCGACCAGGTCGCGCTGCTGGCGGAGTACGAGGACGGCGCCGACGCCACCTTCACCTACGCCCAGGTGAAGGACGAGATCAGCCGGATGGCCAACGTCCTCGAGGGCTTCGGCGTCACCACCGGCGACCGCGTGGCGATCTACCTGCCGATGATCCCCGAGGCCGTCTTCGCGATGCTGGCGTGCGCCCGCATCGGTGCCCCGCACTCGGTCGTCTTCGGCGGCTTCAGCTCCGACGCCCTGCGCTCGCGCATCGAGGACGCCGAGGCGAAGGTCGTCATCACCGCCGACGGCCAGTTCCGCCGCGGCAAGGCGCTGCCCCTGAAGGATGCCGTGGACGCCGCCCTCGAGGGCGGGGCGCCGAGCGTCACCAACGTCCTGGTGGTGCGTCGCACGGGCGGTGACGTCGCCTGGAGCGAGGGCCGCGACGTCTGGTGGCACGAGGCCCGGGACGCCGCCTCCGATCAGCACGAGCCCGTCTGGGTGGAGGCGGAGCACCCGCTGTTCATCCTCTACACCTCCGGCACCACGGGGAAGCCCAAGGGCATCGTCCACACCACCGGCGGCTACCTCACGCAGGCCAGCTACACCCACCGCGACGTCTTCGACCTCAAGCCCGATCGCGACGTCTACTGGTGCACGGCCGACGTCGGCTGGGTCACCGGTCACACGTACATCGTCTACGGGCCCATGGCCAACCGCGCCACCCAGGTCATCTACGAGGGCACCCCGGACACCCCGCACCAGGGCCGCTGGTGGGAGATCGTCCAGAAGCACGGCGTGAGCATCTTCTACTCCTCGCCCACCGCCATCCGCACGGCGATGAAGTGGGGCGACGACATCCCCGAGAAGTTCGACCTGTCCTCGCTGCGCCTGCTGGGCAGCGTGGGGGAGTCCATCAATCCCGAGGCCTGGACCTGGTACCGCGGCGTGATCGGCGGGGACCGCTGTCCGATCGTGGACACCTGGTGGCAGACCGAGACCGGCGCCATCATGATCTCCCCGCTGCCGGGGATCACCGACGCCAAGCCGGGCTCCGCCCAGGTGCCGCTGCCCGGCATCAGCGCCGACGTGGTAGGTGATGACGGCGAGAGCGTGACGGACCAGTCCACCGGGTACCTCGTGCTCACCGAGCCGTGGCCCTCCATGCTGCGCGGTATCTGGGGCGATCCCGAGCGGTTCAAGGAGACCTACTGGTCGCGCTTCTCCGGGAAGTACTTCGCCGGCGACGGCGCCAAGCGCGACGAGGACGGCGACATCTGGCTGCTGGGACGCGTGGACGACGTCATGAACGTCTCCGGGCACCGCCTGTCCACGACCGAGATCGAGTCGGCCCTGGTCTCCCACGACTGGGTCGCCGAGGCGGCCGTGGTCGGCGCGGAGGACGAGACCACCGGCCAGGCCGTGGTGGCGTTCGTGATCCTGCGCGAGGGCACCCAGGACGACGTCGAGGCCGCCGGCGGCGAGGAGGAGGCCGCCAAGATCCTGCGCGCCCACGTGGGCAGCGAGATCGGGCCGATCGCCAAGCCCAAGAAGGTGCTGCTGGTGACCGAGCTGCCCAAGACCCGGTCGGGCAAGATCATGCGTCGCCTGCTGCGGGACGTCGCCGAGCACCGCACGATCGGCGACACCCAGACCCTCGCCGACTCCTCGGTCATGGACCTGATCCAGGAGGGTCTGAAGGACGGCAAGTGACCTGAGGGTCTCCTCCGATCCATGAGCTGCGCCCCCTCACCGGACAGGTGAGGGGGCGCAGCGCGTCACGGCAGCCGCGGCATCACCTCGTCATCGGCGGACGACCGTCACGTCACCGATGTCGGAATGGGTCCGCAGTGTCTTCTGGCCACCACGCAGCGAGGGGTCCACGTCGACCGTGCCCACGTCGGAGTCGGCGTCGACCTGCCAGGTCTTGCAGCAGGGCGCCTGCACGGAGATGTCGCCGGTGCTGGTGGTCGCACGGATGGCGCCCGCTCCGGCGTCGGCCAACGACACGTCGATGTCGCCGACGTCCGTCGCGGCGCGCAGGGTCCCGGTCGTGGAGACCTCGGAGGCGGTGATGTCCCCGGTGTCGGCGTGCAGGTCCAGGCCTGCGAAGGAACCGTCGACGTCTATCCCCCCGACCGAGCTGCGCACCCGCAGGGTGAGGTCCCGGGCCGTGTCGCGAGGCACCGCGATCAGCAGGTCGCGGGACTCGCCTCGGAACCAGGTGGTGGGCCCGTCGAGAAGAGGTCGCTTCACCCTCACGCTCTCGCCGCTGTCCTGGTCGCCGCTCCGTATCCAGCGGGCGCGCAGGCGGGCGTCCGCCGCGGGAAGGGTGGTGGTCCCGGGGTCGACGAGAGCGAGGGTCACCTCGTCGGCCTCGTCCGTCCGGATCACCCGGATGTCGGTGACGTCGGTGGTGACGGTGAGGTCGCGGGGGTCCCCGGCCTCCAGTCGGGAGGAGACCACCGGGTAGGTCGAGGCCTCGATGTGCGAGGCGATGCTGCGGGCGGCGATACCGCCGACGCTCAGCAGCACGGCGACCAGCGCGATCACGGTGAGGACCACGCGCACGGTGCGGTCCCTGCCGCGGGCGGCGCCGAGCGGACGGGGCGGGAGCAGGGTGGTGGGCATCAGCGCTCCTCCGATTCCAGGTAACGCAGGACGGCCATCACCCTGCGGTTCTCGCCGTCCACGGGGGTGAGGGCGAGCTTGGCGAACAGGGAGGAGATGTGCTTCTCGACGCTGCCGGCGGAGACGAACAGGGTCTCGGCGATCGCGGCGTTCGAGCGGCCCTCGGCCATCAGCTGCAGGACCTCGTGCTCGCGGGGCGAGAGGGAGTCCAGCACCGAGCGCTTGCGCGAGCGCACCAGGATCTGCTGGACCACCTCGGGGTCCAGCGCGGTGCCGCCGGCGCCGACGGTGTGCACGACGCGCAGGAACTCCTCGACGTCGGCCACCCGGTCCTTCAGCACGTACCCCAGCGCACCGCCGGAGTCGGCGATCAGCTCGGAGGCGTAGCGCTCCTCGACGTACTGGGAGAGCACGAGGAGAGCCACCTGCGGGTTCTGGGCCCGGATCAGGACGGCCGCGCGGATGCCCTCGTCGGTGAAGGTGGGCGGCATGCGCACGTCCACGATCGCCAGGTCGACCTGGTGACGGGAGACCGCGTCGAGCAGGCCGGTGGCGTCCTCGACGGCGGCGACGACCGTGTGGCCCGCTGCGGTCAGGAGGCGCTCGAGCCCTGCGCGCAGCAGCACGGAGTCCTCGGCGATGACGACCCGGAGCCCGTGACCGGCAGAGCCGGACACCTGTGCCGAGGCGCCGGACGTGCGCGTCGGTCGTGGCGGGGAGGCAGCAGGGGTGCTCATCGGGTCGTCTCCTTCGGGGAGTGCTCGTCGTGCGGGGTGTCCCCGGGAAGGGGGATGGAGGCCTCGAGGACCGTCGGGCCTCCGACGGGACTGGTGACGTCCAGCTGGCCGCCGGTCGCGCGCACCCGGTCCGTGAGCCCTGCCAGGCCCGTGGAGACGCCGTCCCGGCGCACCGTCGCCCCGCCCTCGCCGTCATCGGCGATCCGCAGGTGCAGCACGCTCCGTCCCGGGCCGGGGTCGTGGCGGACGTCCGCGTCCACGCGCACGGAGCGCGCGCCGGAATGCTTGGCGACGTTGGTCAGCGCCTCGGCGACCACGAAGTAGGCCACGGCCTCCTGCTCGCGCCCGATCCTCCCGGGCACGTGGACCTGCAGGTCCACGGGGATCGGGGAGCGCGCGGCGAGGGCGGAGAGGGCGGGGTCCAGCCCGCGGTCGGTGAGGACGGCGGGGTGGATGCCGCGGGCGAGCTGACGGAGATCGGTGATCACGGCCTTGGCCTCCTCATGGGCCTCGCCCACCAGCTCGGTGGCGCCGTCGGGGTCGGCCGTGATCCTGGAGCGGGCCATGCCCAGCGTCATCGCGAGCGCGACCAGGCGCGGCTGGACGCCGTCGTGGAGGTCCCGCTCGATCCGCAGCCGCTCCTGCTCGGCGGCGTCCACGGCGCCCTGTCGGCGCACCGACATCTCGGCGACCTCCTCGCGCAGGTCGTCGTCGGTGCTCGGGAGCATCACCCGGGCCAGTCCGCGCTCGGCGAGGACCCCGGCCGCGAGCGCCCCCAGGGCGATCGCCAGGGCGAGCACCGAGCCGATCGCGAGCAGCAGCGGCCCGGGCTGCCATCCGCCCAGGCGCGCGTCCGGCAGCGTGAGCGCGAGCTCGCCGAAGGTCCAGGCCCACCACAGGCCCAGGAAGAACACGGTGCAGGGGACGAAGGCGATCAGCATCGTCAGGTGGTGGTGCAGCACGGAGCGCCAGAACGACCAGGAGATCAGGTCGAGGGCGAGGTTCTGCAGCCGTCCGCCGAACCCGCGGGAGGTCGAGACCCTGCGGGAGGGCACCACGGCGTCCACCCCGTGCACGGCCCGGGCGCGGCGGCGCTCGCCGGCGGCGGCGACCCGCATCGCGAGCACCCACAGGATGATCAGCAGCACCCCGGTGAGGGCGGCGGCGATCGAGGCGATCCCCATCAGGAGCACGCACACGCTGATCCAGAGCCAGCTGATCGACAGCAGACCGGAGACCAGGACGCTCGCGGCGCCGACGAGGAAGTGCGCGCGCGGCACCTCCGCGTCGTCGGCGGGAGAGGCATGCGCGGCATGCACGGCGCCAGGATCCGGGGACCGAGGGGCGTCGAGAGGGGCGGCGGCGGAGCTCATGGAGCAACCGTAGGCGCGGCACCGCGGGGGCGCACCGGGGCGGACCGCAGTTCCTGGCGGGGGATAACCCCACCGGGTGAGCGCCCGCTTCCTCCCGCTGTGCCCGCTCCGGGACGGCCGGTGATGCTGTGAGACCCGTCCCGGCCAGCGTGCTGCTTCGCACCGACGCCCCGACGTGGGGTTCAATGAATCCATGAGCGAAGGAGCGAACGGTATGCAGGGATCGGACAGCGTCGACCCGCACTCGGACGGTGCCCCGGACGAGGGTGCGACGGACCAGGTCGTCGAGCAGGGCGAGTCCGTCCGCGAATCCGTCGCGTCGGACCAGGGGCCCACGCGCGGAACATTGCGCGACGTCGCCGACAGCCTGGGGATCTCCAGCGCCGTCGCGCTGCGTGCCCTGCGCGACCTCGACGACATCCGTCCCCAGCTGAAGACGCGGGTGCGCGAGGCCGCCGAACGTCTGGACTTCCCCCTCGAGGAGCTCGCGGGGGAGGACGCCCACAAGGGCGTCGTGGCCGTCCTGGTCAACACCATGCGCAACACCTGGATCTCCGATCTCGTGCGGGCCATCCGCATCGAGCTCTCGGCGACCGGACGTTCGGCCGTGGTGGTGCCCACCAGGCGGCGTGTGCCCGAGTACCCGATCGCGGCCGACACCGATGCGGTGCGTTCGCTCGTGGACCTCGGGGTCGACGGCTTCCTGATGGTCTCCGACCTCCACGACGTGGACAGCGTCATCGAGGCCACCGCGGGACGTCCCTTCGTGGGCATCGGCTGCTCGCGTTCCTTCACGGGCCGCTTCGACACCATCCGCATCGACGACGAGGTCGGCCAGGGCCTGCTCGTGGACCATCTGGTGAGCCTCGGCCACACCGAGATCGCCCACGTCGGCGGCGTCGGGTCCCAGGTCGCCCGGGAGCGTGCCGACGCCTTCACTCTCGCGATGCAGCGCAAGAACCTCGAGGACCACGCCCGCGTCGAGCCCGGGGACTTCACCGAGCAGGTCGGGCAGACGGCAGGGTCGATGCTGCTGCGCGGCAGCCAGGTGCCCACCGCCGTCACCTGCGCGAACGACGTGACGGCGCTCGGTGTGCTCGCCGCCGCGCGTGACGCCGGCTACGAGGTGCCCACCGAGCTCGCCGTCGCCGGGTACGGCAACACCTCGCTGTCCTCCTCCGGCGTCACCCAGGTGACCAGCGTCGATCCCAACTCCGATCGACTCGGGGCGCTCGCGGCGCAGTTCCTCGTCGAGCGGGTCTCCGGCCACGAGCAGGAGGTCCGGGACGTCGCCGTGGCCCCCTCCCTGGTCACGCGGCAGAGCACCGCCGCGGGTCCCCGCCCGGAGGTCGAGCGGCGCGCCCGCGTCCACATCGACTGACCCCGGCACCCGGCCGCTCCGCCCGCACCTGCGCGGACGGACAGGCCACATCCCCGCCCGCATCGCGCCCCGACAGCGCGACGTCATCCACCACCTGCGATAGGCTCCGATCATGATCAACACCACGAACGACCCGACGACACCGCCCACCCAGCGGTCGATCGGCGAACTCGTCGCCTCGATCAAGGACGAGGTCCTCGGGGTCGTGCACCACGAGATCGACATCGCCAAGAAGGAGATCACCGGGATCGCCATCAAGGCGGGCGTGGTCGCCGCATGCGCGGCCGTGCTGCTCTTCCTGCTGCTCTCCGCCTGGGTGATGCTGCTGTTTGCCGCGGCCTCCGGCCTGCAGGCCGCCGGGCTGCCCTGGTGGGCCTCCTACCTGATCGTCGCGGGCGTGTTCATCGTCGTCGCGGCGATCGCGGGCCTGGTCGCCTTCCTGGTCGTCAAGAAGATCCGCGCTCCCGAGACCACGATCGACACCGCCAAGGGCGCCGTCGACGCGGTGCAGGGCAAGCGCCGCTCGAACGCCGTCTCCTACGACGACACCTTCGACGAGCTCTACGGCAAGCAGGTCAGCGCCCGCGTCTCCGAGTGACCCCTCGGGGCTGCCCGACGGTCGGCGTCCACGCGCCGACCCGGCCGGCAGACCAGGAGATGCATCTCGCCCGGCGGCGCGCGCAGCGTCCCGAGCCACGTACCCTGGTGCCGTGAGCCTGAACCTCTTCGACACCGCCACACGCGACACCGCGCCCTTCCGCCCCGTGCGAGAGGGCGCGGTGTCGCTGTACGCCTGCGGTCCGACGACGCAGGGGGCGCCCCACATCGGGCACCTGCGCACCTTCCTCGCCGTCGACGTGCTGGTCCGCTGGCTCGAGCGCAGCGGGTACGCGGTCACCTACGTGCGCAACGTGACCGACATCGAGGACAAGATCCTCGCGAAGTCGGCCGAGAACGACGTGCCGTGGTGGGCCTGGTCCTACCGCTTCGAGCGCGAGTTCCACGAGATCCTCGACGACCTGGGCTGCCGCACCCCGGACTACGAGCCGCGGGCGACCGGTCACGTCACCGAGATGATCGCCTTCATGGAGCGCCTGATCGAGCGCGGCCACGCCTACGCCGACGGCGAGGGCAGCGTCTACTTCGACGTCCACAGCCTCGAGGACTACGGCTCCCTGACCCACCAGGCCCTCGAGGACATGCAGGACGCGGGGGAGGAGCCCGAGCCGGGCAAGCGCGACCCCCGCGACTTCGCGCTCTGGAAGGCCGCCAAGCCCTCTGAGCCGGCGACCGCCGCCTGGGACACGCCCTTCGGACGCGGCCGACCGGGCTGGCATCTCGAGTGCTCCACGATGGCTCACCGCTACCTCGGGGAGACCTTCGACATCCACGCCGGCGGCCTGGACCTGCGCTTCCCCCACCACGAGAACGAGCAGGCACAGTCCCACGGCGCCGGTCACGGCTTCGCGCGCACGTGGATGCACGTCGGCGTGCTCACCGTGGACGGCATGAAGATGGGCAAGAGCCTGGACAACTTCGTCACCGGCGAGGACGCGCTGGCCGCCCACCCCGCCCCGGCCGTCCGGCTCGCGTTGCTGGGCTCCCACTACCGCGCCACCAGTGAGTACAACGAGACCTCGCTGCGCGAGGCCGAGGTGGTCTGGGAGCGCTTCGCGGCGACCGTGGGCCGCGCGCGGGAACAGCTCGGAGAGCAGGACGTGCTCGCGCAGGACCTGCGCGCCGTGGAGCTGCCGGAGGCCTTCGTCGAGGCGATGGACGACGACCTCTCGGTCCCCGAGGCGATGGCCTCGATCCACCGCACACAGGGTGCGCTGAACACGGCCCTGGCAGCGGGCAGCCGCGACGACGAGGAGATCCGCCGACTGCTCGCCGAGCTGCGCGCCATGCTCGACGTGATGGGGCTGGACCCCGTCAGCTGGGAGGAGAACGCGGGCGCCGGCGACGACGCGCACGCCGCTCTCGACGCCCTGGTGAAGGACAGACTCGCCGAGCGCGCCGAGGCCCGCTCGGCCAAGGACTACCAACGGGCCGACGCGATCCGCGACGCGCTCGAGAACGCAGGCATCCGGGTCGAGGACGGCGCCGAGGGCGCCCGTTGGAGCCTCGCACCCCGAGATCGGAAGGACTCCTGATGGCAGGCAACAGCTCGCGGCGCGGTGCCACCCGCCGCTCCAAGAAGGGCGCGTCCGTCGGCTCCGGCGGCGTGCGCCGTCGCGGCCTGGAGGGCAAGGGCCCCACGCCCAAGGCCACGGACCGCCCCGGCCACAAGAACTACCAGGGCGGCTCCGGGGGATCCGGCAGCGGCGGATCCGGGCGCGGGGGCGCCGGTGGCCGCAAGGGCCGCGGGCCTGCGTCCTCGGCCGAGAACCAGGTCGCCGGACGCAATGCCGTTCTCGAGGCGCTCCAGGAGAGGATCCCCGCGACCTCGCTGACCATCCTGCAGCGCATCGAGACCGACGAGCGGGTCCGCGAGATCCTGCGCCTGGCCACCGCCCAGGGCCTGCCGATCGCCGAGGCCACCCGCACCGACCTGGACCGGATCACCGATCACGCGGTGCACCAGGGCGTCGCCCTGACGATCCCGCCCTACGAGTACGCGAGCGTCGACGAGCTGCTGGACATCGCCCACGACTCCTTCGAGCCGCCGCTGCTGATCGCCCTGGACGGGATCACCGATCCGCGCAACCTCGGAGCGATCCTGCGCAGCGCCGGCGCCTTCGGCGTCCACGGGGTGATCCTCCCGGAGCGTCGCAGCGTCTCGATGACCGCGAGCGTCTGGAAGGTCGCCGCCGGCGCCGCCGGCCGCGTGCGCGTCGCACAGGTCACGAACCTCAACCGCAGCCTGGCGGACCTCAAGACCAAGGGTGTGTTCGCCCTGGGCCTGGACGCCGACGGCGACGTCTCCACCCGCGATCTCGCCTCGCAGGACCGCTCCCTCGGCACCGAGCCCGTGGTGCTGGTGGTCGGCGCGGAGGGCAAGGGGCTCTCGCGTCTGGCGCGCGAGACCTGCGACCAGGTCGTCTCCATCCCGATGGGTCGGGACACCGAGTCGCTGAACGCCTCCGTCGCCGCGGCGATCGCCCTCTACGAGATCGCGGGGGTCCGGGGAGGCACGGGGCTGGCCTGAGGCGACCCGAGCACTCGGCCCCTCCGGTCGGCCCGGGATCAGCTCTCGACGATCGGCAGGGCTGAGGTCTCGGTGGTCACCAGGGACTTCTCATCCGGCCGGTGGGGCAGGACGGTCTCGACGTAGTCGGCCACGGCCTCGCTCATCGGGACGTCCCGGCCCTGCTTCTCGCTGAGGTACCACTTGTGCTCGAGGACCTCGTGGAAGAACTCCGGGGGCTGCAGCTTCGAGCGCATGGTGCGGGGGATCGCGCGGACGATCGGCTCGTAGTGCTCCTGCTGCCACTCATGGGCCACGAACTCCTCCTCCTCGGCCTGCTGGTCGGTGATCGCCCCGTACTGGTCGAGGTCGTTCAGGAGCCGGCGTGCCTGGTTCTCCTGCGCGTCGATCCCCGTCAGCCGCATCAGACGCCGGGCGTGGTGCCCCGCATCCACGACCTTGGGCTGGATGGAGACGGTGGTGCCGTCCAGGTCGGTGGTCAGCTCGAGCTCGCCGACGTCGAAGCCCAGCTTGTTGAGCCGCTCGATGCGCGCCGAGACCCGCCAGCGCTCGTCGGCCGCGAAGCTCTCGCGCTCGGTGAGCGCCGACCACAGCTCGTCGTAGCGGGCGAGCAGCTGGTCGCCGACGTCCACGGGGTCGGAGTCCTCGTCGATCAGCTCGCCGGCCTGCAGGTCCATCAGCTCACCGATGATGTTGGTGCGTGCCAGGTCGAGGTCGTAGGCGCGCTGCCCGTCGGTCAGGCTCTCGTGCAGGGTGCCCGTCTCGACGTCCACGAGGTAGGCCGCGAACGCTCCCGCATCGCGGCGGAACAGGGTGTTGGACAGCGAGACGTCGCCCCAGAAGAAGCCCTCGAGGTGCAGACGCACCAGCAGCACGGCCAGCGCGTCCAGCAGACGCCGGGCCGTGTCCTCGTGGGAGATCTGCGAGAACACCGCGCGGTAGGGCAGGGAGAACTGCAGATGACGCGTGATCAGGATGGCGTCCATCGGCTCACCGGCCGTGTCCGCGCGCCCGCTGATCACCGCGAAGGGCTCCACCGCAGGGATGCCGATCTTCCGCAGCACGCGCAGCATGTCGTACTCGCGCTGGGCGAGGTCGCGGTTGATCTCCTTCAGGGCGAGCACCCTCCCGGAGACACGCACGAAGCGCACCACGTGGCGGGAGATGCCGCGGGGGAGGGCGGCCAGGATGGACTCGGGCCAGTCCTCGAGGGGCTTCTCCCAGGGCAGGTCGAGGAGCGCGGGGTCGGGGCGTGACGCCGTGATCTCCAGGGATGCCATGCGGTCCATTCTGCCCTGCCGACGGATCCTCGCGCACGGGGACGAGGGACGCACAGGTCGCAGGCTGCCCGCGGGGTCGCGCAGCGGCCGCCCCCGACACAGATCGGCCGCGGCAGGCCCCCTCGGGACCCGCCGCGGCCGATCGTGTCAGCTGCCGGCCGGGGCTCAGTCGCCCAGGCGCGCGCCGCTCTTGACGTCGAACAGGTGCACGTGGCCCTCCTTGGGCTGGAAGTGCACGGTCTCGCCCTTCATCGGGGGCTTGCGGCCGTCCACGCGCGCGATGATCGGCTTGGCGTTCTCGTCGGAGCCGGCCAGGCGGCCGTAGACGTAGGCGTCCGCACCCAGCTCCTCGACCACGTCGACCTCCACGGCGAGGCCGTTCTCGGCGAGATCCAGGTCCTCCGGACGCACGCCCACGGTCACCGAGGTCTCGTCGGTGTCCGAGAGGGTCGCGCGGTCCACGGGCACGGTGACCGCACCGAACTGGACGCCCTGGTCGGTGAGCTTCTGCTCGACCAGGTTCATCGCCGGGGAGCCGATGAAGCCCGCGACGAACACGTTGTTCGGGTGGTCGTACATGCGACGCGGGGAATCGATCTGCTGCAGCACGCCGCCGTTGAGCACCGCGACGCGGTCACCCATCGTCATGGCCTCGGTCTGGTCGTGCGTCACGTACACGGTGGTGACGCCGAGACGACGCTGCAGCGAGGCGATCTGGGTACGGGTGGACACACGCAGCTTCGCGTCGAGGTTCGACAGCGGCTCGTCCATGAGGAACACCTGCGGGGAACGCACGATCGCGCGGCCCATGGCCACACGCTGACGCTGACCACCGGAGAGCGCCTTCGGCTTGCGGTCCAGGTACTGCTCGAGGTCGAGGATCTTGGCGGCCTCCTCGACGCGCTTGCGGATCTCGGCCTTCGGGGTGCCGGCGATCTTCAGGGCGAAGCCCATGTTGTCGGCGACCGTCATGTGCGGGTACAGCGCGTAGTTCTGGAACACCATCGCGATGTCGCGATCCTTCGGCGGGACGTCGGTGACGTCGCGCTCGCCGATCAGGATGCGACCCGCGTCGATCTCCTCGAGACCGGCCAGCATGCGCAGGGAGGTCGACTTCCCGCAGCCCGAGGGGCCCACCAGGACGAGGAACTCACCATCCTCGATCGCGATGTCGAGGCCGTCCACCGCCGGGCGCTCCTGGCCCGGGTAGACGCGGCTCGCGTGGTCGAACGTGACTGTAGCCATGGTGATTCCCTCCACCGGCAGGTACGTGCCGGACGATCCGTTGTGAAGTGTCATGAGTGCCGATGCAGCAGTGCACCGCCTCGAAGGCATGTGGGCAACATCGCACCGGCGATCGGAAGTGTATCCCAGATCTCAGGGTGCTCCGGACAACGCCCCGGCGGGGTGTCCGGCGTGGCGGTCGGGGCCGCTGCGGATCCGCCCGGGCAGCGATACTGGACCGATGGATCTCACCGAGTACGTCCAGCGCCTGCTGTCCCGCCGCTCCCGCGACGACGAGCCGCTGCGCATCGTCCAGGCGGGCCATCCCGCCCTGCGCGGGCCCATGCGCGAGGCCCGCGGACGCCTCGAGCCGGAGCTCCTGCGCGCTCTCGTGCAGGCGATGGTGGTGACCATGCGCGATGCGCCCGGCGTGGGTCTGGCCGCTCCCCAGATCGGGGTGCCGCTGCGCCTGTTCGTGGCGGAAGACAGGATCGCCGCGGCCGACCGGGACCCCGAGGACGACCTGCTCGAGCGCGTGCCCTTCTCCCTGCGCACGGTGCTCGACCCCTCCTACCGGGCAGTCAGCAGCGAGACCGTCTTCGCCCACGAGGGCTGCCTCTCCGTCGACGGGCTCAGCTCGATCGTCCCCCGAGCGCGCCGGATCGCCTTCCGCGGCAGTCTGCTGCAGGAGGACGGGACGCTCGTGGAGGTCGACGAGGAGCATTCGGGCTGGCCGGCCCGGATCCTCCAGCACGAGACCGACCACCTCGACGGCATCCTCTGCCACGACCTGTGCGTCCCGCGCTCCCTCGTCGACTCGCGGTACGCCGCGCGGTGGGCCGATCTCTCCGAGGCGATCGAGGGGCTGGGGCTGAGCGGACCGATCACGCAGCTCGCGCCCGGCGAGGTCGTCCTGCGCTGAGCCGTCGGCCGCAGCCGCCGTCCACATGCTCCGCACGGACGGCGACGCTAGGGTGAGGCACGGCCCCGGGAACACCCGGAGGTGCAGTCCAGCGGAAGGGGAGTCGATCGTGGCGAGCAAGGACGCGAAGAACGACAAGGACGCCGCGAAGGACGGCACGGGCACCGGAGGTGTCCAGGCCCCCGACGAGAGGGTGCTCGGGCTCGTCGACCATGCCCTGAGGATCCAGCGGCCGGTGGCCGACAAGTACGTGGCCTCGCTGCGCGGCAAGCACCCGGAGTACTCCGACGACCAGCTCGTCGAGCACGTCGAGAAGCAGTTCCTGCGCCTGCTCACGGTCTCCGGTGCGGGCGTGGGCGGTGCCGCCGCCCTCCCCGGTGTGGGGACGGCCGCTGCGATCGCGATGACCTCCGGTGAGGGCGCGGCCTTCGCCGAGGCCTGCGCCTTCCTCATGCTCGCGGTCGCCAAGGTGCGGGGCGTCGACATGGGGGACCAGGGCAGCCGGAAGATGGTCGTCCTCGGCGTCCTGGGCGGCGAGAAGGGCGAGGAGCTGGTCTCCAAGGCCATGGGCCGACAGGGACTGCAGTGGGGTGCCGTGCTCAACGGCGTCGCCCCGGACTTCGTCGTCTCCACCGTCAACAAGCAGATCAAGCGCTGGATCCGACGCAAGATCGCCGCGCGCATGGGCGGCGTCTGGGCCGGACGCCTGATCCCCTTCGGCGTGGGCGCCGTGGTCGGGGGAGTGGGCAACCGGCTCGTGGCCCGCGGCATCCTCAAGGCGGAGCGGGAGATCTTCTCGCACGTCGACGACCTCGGTTCGGGCGCGAGCGGGGACCGCGCCCAGCTCGGGTCCTGATCCCGGGCCACGCCGCCACAGACGAATCGGGCGCATCCCGACGCGAGGATCCTGGATCCTGGCGCCGGGATGCGCCCGACTCTCGTCCACGGCCGCCCGCGGGCGGCCCCGGGGTCAGACCTCGACCGTGAACTCGTTCTCGTGCTCGGTGCCCTTGGCGCGCTCGTAGGAGCGGCGGATCTCGGCCTCCGCGTCGCTGCGGCCCTCCCAGTGGGCCCCCTCGACGCTCTTGCCGGGCTCGAGGTCCTTGTAGACCTCGAAGAAGTGCTGGATCTCCAGGCGGTGGAACTCCGAGACGTCGGTCAGCTCCTGGCGGCGCACCTGGCGCTGATCGCCCACCGGGACGGCGATGATCTTGTCGTCGCCGCCGGACTCGTCGCGCATGCGGAACATGCCCAGCGCGCGGCAGCGGATCAGGCAGCCCGGGAACGTCGGCTCCTCGAGCAGGACCAGGCAGTCCAGCGGGTCCTCGTCCTCACCCAGCGTGCCCTCGATGAACCCGTAGTCGTCCGGGTAGCGGGTGGCCGTGAACAGCATCCGGTCCAGCCGGATGCGCCCGTTGTGGTGGTCCACCTCGTACTTGTTGCGATTCCCTCGCGGGATCTCGATCGTGACGTCGAACTCCACGTGTGCGGCTCCGTTGCGATGCTCGTGCCCTGAGGGCGCGGTCAATGGTCCTGACACTCTATATCGTGGAGACATGCGGACAGAGAAGGTCTGGCGCGCGATCGCCATCACGCTGTGTGCGGCCGTGCCCGTGAGCTTCTATGCCGTGGGGGACCTCACCGATGCGTTCCCCGGCGTGCTCACCCTCCGGCAGGACTCCACCGAGCAGCCGGCCGGTCCCCGCGCGCAGGGAGAGGACTACGAGCGCGAGGACGCCCGCGCGGTCGTCCCGACCCCTGCGACCTCGGCCACGGACGCCGCCGACGACTCCCTGAGCAACCGGCTGGCCGGGCACGCGAAGGACCCGGTGATCGCCGGAGGACTCGCCTACTCGGTGGTGGACGCGGATTCGGGCGAGGTGATCGCCCAGCGGGATGCCGACACCCCGCGTCCGCCGGCATCGACCCTGAAGCTGCTGACCGCCTCCGCCCTGCTGCGCAGTGTCGACGGCGACTCGCGCCTGCGCACGCGCGCCGTCCTCGAGGGCAGCACGCTGACCCTGGTGGGCGAGGGAGACATGACCCTCACCCCGAAGCGTCTGGACGCGCTCGCGAAGGATGCCGCGGAGCTCGCACGGACGAACGACGTCACGACGGTGGACCTGCGGCTGGACACCAGCGCCCTGCCAGGAGGGGACAACCCGGCCTGGGGTGACAACGGGCGCGAGGGCGGATGGGTCACCCCCACGGCCGCGCTCGCCGTCGACGAGGGCTGGCTGGACGGCGAGCAGTACGGCAAGAAGTCCGCGGACCCCGAGAAGGACGCGGCAGAGGAGTTCGCCGCGCGCCTCGAGAAGCACGGGGTGAAGATCTCCGGGGATGTCCGTCCGGGCCGGGCCCCGCAGGTCGGAGGCGATGTCCAGGAGGCCATCACCCGCTCCGCACCGTTGCGCGAGATCCTCCAGCACGCCCTGGAGACCTCTGACAACACGCTCGCCGAGCTGATGGCCCACCTGGTCGCCCGCTCACAGGGCATGGAGGCCACCCCGGAGAACGCCGCGAAGGCCGTCGGCGCCGAGGTGAGGGCTCTCGGGAAGGAGGTCGGCGTCCCGGCCGAGGACCTCGACGCCCTCGTCGTCCGTGACGGCAGCGGACTGTCGACACAGGACCGCGTCCCCCCGCGGATGCTCAGCGCGATCCTCGGCGAGGTCTCCTCCGGTGGGGCGCCGCAGCTCGAGCCCCTGCTGTACGACGTCCCGGTCGCCGGGCTCAGCGGCACCCTCGCCGACCGCTTCGGGCACGAGGACGCCGCCTGGGCACGCGGTGTGGTGCGCGGCAAGACCGGGTACCTCGCGGGGACCTCGGCCCTGGCCGGTGTGACCGTGCTGCCGGACGGGCGCACGGTCGCCTTCGACATCGTCGTCCACGGTTTCGACGGCGCCGACGCGGACGAGGCCAAGGCCGCCTCCGACGACGTCGCCGCCGAGCTCGTCCGCGCGTCCTGACCCCGCACACCGCCGCCCCGAGGAGGTAACCCCATGCCCGGTCCGCCCCGCGTGGTCGCCCGCGCCCGTGCCGCGGTGCGTGCGGCTCTGCTCGAGCGCCTCGCCCTGCTCGCGGACGACACCGCCGCCGGGGGTCTCGCAGCCCGGATCCTGGTGGGCCTCAGCGGCGGGGCGGACTCGCTCGCGCTGCTCGCCACCACCTGCTGGGTCGGGGGCCGGATGGGGTTGGAGACGGAGGCCGTGATCATCGACCACGGCCTGCAGGAGGACTCCTCCCAGGTCGCCGAACGTGCCCGCGCGAGCGCCGAACGACTCGGGGCGAGCGCCGTCCACGTGATCAGGGTCGACGTGGACACGGCCGCGTCCGGCGGGCTGGAGAACGCCGCCCGCTCGGCCCGCCACGAGGCCTTCGAGCACCTCCTCGACGGGCGCGGCGCCCTCGCCCTCCTGCTCGGCCACACCCTCGACGACCAGGCCGAGCAGGTGCTGATGGCGCTCGCCCGGGGAGCCGGTCCCCGGGCGCTGGCAGGGATGCCGCCCACCCGCGGCCCCCTGCTGCGTCCCTTCCTGGGGGACGGCCGTCAGGAGGACACCGCCATCTCGCGCCCGGACACCGAGGAGATCTGCCGGCTGCACGACCTCGAGTGGTGGGACGACCCGATGAACGCGGACACCGCCATGCTGCGCTCGCGCGTGCGCCACCGGGTGCTGCCGATGCTGCGGGAGGAGCTGGGGGAGCAGATCACGAGCAACCTCGCCCGCACCGCGGCCCTGGTGCGCCCGGACTCCGAGATGCTCGACGCGGAGGCCGCCGAGCTCATCCCCGGCCTCGAGAGGGACGGTTCCCGCCGGGATCAGGACGGGGACCTGCTCGCCCTGGACGTGCATGCCCTCGCCCCTCTGGCTGCCCCGCTGCGCACGCGCGTGCTGCGTGATGCGTCACGTCTGGCCGAGGATCGCGGCGGAGCCCCGTCGGACAAGTCCCTGATGCGCCGCCAGGTGCTGGCCGTCGACTCCCTCGTCGTCTCATGGCACGGTCAGTCAGCCGTGCCTCTTCCGGGTAGGATCGAGGTCGCTCGTCGCGACGGGCTGCTGGTCTGGAGATCCGCCTGAGACCCGGGAGGATGCGACCGCCGGCGCCCGGAGCCGTGCACGCGAGGACGACCCGCACCCGACCCACGGAGGAGACCGCGTGTCCACCACCCCCCATCAGGACGTCCAGCGCGTCCTGCTCGATGAGCGGGCCATCCAGGAGCGACTGCGCGAGATGGGCAGCCGCATCACCGAGGACTACGCGGACGACCCGCCGCTGCTGGTGGGGGTCCTCAAGGGCGCCGCCTTCGTGATGGCCGACCTCTCCCGCAAGATCGACCTCGACGTCGACATGGACTGGATGGCCGTCTCCTCCTACGGCTCGGGGACCAAGTCCTCGGGCGTGGTGCGGATCCTCAAGGACCTCGGTGCCGACATCTCCGACCGCCGGGTGCTGATCGTCGAGGACATCATCGACTCCGGTCTCACCCTGAAGTGGCTGCTGGCGAACCTCCGCTCCCGCGGCCCCAAGAGCGTGGACGTCGCCACGCTGCTGCGCAAGCCCGACGCTGCGCGCGTCGAGATCGACGTCAAGTACGTCGGCTTCGACATCCCCAACGAATTCGTGATCGGTTACGGCCTGGACTACGACGAGTCCTACCGGAACCTTCCCTACGTGGGCGTCCTGAAGCGCTCCGTGTACGAGGACTGAGATGGCAAGCACCACCAAGAAGAAGCGCCCCGGCGCGTCGATCGCGATCTGGATCGCGGTCGCCCTGCTGCTGGGCGTCCTCGCGTTCACGTTCCTGGGGCGCGACAGCTACCAGCAGGTCGACACCGAGCAGGGACTGCAGCTGCTGGACCAGGGCAAGGTCGAGCAGGCGAAGATCATCGACGGCAACCAGCAGCGGGTCGACCTGGTGCTGACCGAGGACTACGGCGACAAGGGCAAGAAGGTCTACTTCTCCTACGTCACCGCGCGCGGTGACTCCGTCGTCGACGCGGTCCAGAAGTCCGACCCGGACAAGGGCTTCACCGACGAGGTGGCCACCAGCTCCGTGTGGTCGAGCCTGCTGATCTCCTTCCTGCCGATGCTCCTGCTGCTGGGCGCCTTCTGGTTCCTGATCATGAACGCCCAGGGCGGCGGCGGCCGGGCCATGCAGTTCGGCAAGTCCAAGGCCAAGCTGTTCAACAAGGAGGCCCCCAAGGTCACCTTCGGCGACGTCGCCGGCGCCGACGAGGCCGTCGAGGAGCTCGACGAGATCAAGCAGTTCCTGGTCTCCCCGGAGAAGTACCACGCCGTCGGTGCGAAGATCCCCAAGGGCGTCCTGCTCTACGGGCCTCCCGGCACCGGCAAGACCCTGATCGCCAAGGCCGTCGCCGGCGAGGCGAACGTGCCCTTCTACTCGATCTCCGGCTCGGACTTCGTGGAGATGTTCGTGGGTGTCGGCGCGAGCCGCGTGCGCGACCTGTTCTCCACCGCCAAGGAGAACGCCCCAGCGATCATCTTCATCGACGAGATCGACGCCGTCGGCCGCCATCGCGGCGCCGGCATGGGCGGCGGTCACGACGAGCGCGAGCAGACGCTGAACCAGATGCTCGTCGAGATGGACGGCTTCGACGAGAACCAGAACGTCATCCTCATCGCGGCCACCAACCGCGTGGACATCCTGGACCCTGCGCTGCTGCGCCCGGGCCGCTTCGACCGCCAGGTCGCGGTGGGCCTGCCGGACCTCAAGGGCCGTCTGCACATCCTGGGCGTCCACGCGCAGGGCAAGCCGCTCGCGGAGGACGTCGACCTCGAGATCGTCGCGCGGCGCACCATCGGCATGTCCGGCGCGGACCTCGCGAACGTGCTCAACGAGGCGGCGCTGCTGACCGCACGCTCGAACAACCAGATCATCGATTCCCGGGCGCTGGACGAGGCCATCGACCGCGTCTCGATGGGCCCGCAGCGCTACTCCAAGGTGATGAGCGACCGCGAGCGACAGATGACCGCGTACCACGAGGGCGGTCACGCGCTGGTGGCGGCGGCGCTGAACTACTCGGCACCGGTCAACAAGGTGACGATCCTGCCGCGCGGCCAGGCCGGCGGCTACACGATGGTCGTGCCCACCCAGGACCGCAACTACCAGTCCCGCAACGAGCTGCTGGACCGCCTCTCCTACGCGCTCGGCGGCTACGCCGTCGAGGAGGGCATCTTCCACGACGTCACCACCGGGCCCAGCTCGGACCTGCAGAACGCCACCAAGATCGCCCGCACCATGGTCACCCAGCTGGGCATGAGCGCGAAGGTCGGCCAGGTGTTCTACGGCAGCGGCCAGGACGAGGTCTTCGTCGGCATGCAGCAGGGCGGCGAGGTGCAGGTCTCGGACGAGACGGCGCAGCTGATCGACGAGGAGGTGCGTCGTCTGCTCGACGACGCGCTCACCGAGGCCTGGGCCGTGATCTCCGAGAACCGCCACGTGCTGGATCGACTGGTGCTCGAGCTGCTCGAGAAGGAGACGCTGAACGAGCACCAGCTCGCCGCCGTCTTCGAGGACGTCGTCAAGCGCCCGTCGCGGGACGTGTGGCAGTCCTCGGACACCCGCCCCGTGTTCACCGCGCCGCTCGTGGGCGGCGAGCCCCTCGACGCGAGCGAGGAGCACGGCGACGCCGGCGAGCCGCTCACCCCCGGACCGCCCGAGCTGCCCTCCCCGGGTGGCGACGGTCCGCAGATCCCCGGTCACCCCGGCGGCGGCACGGACCGGACCGACGACTCGTCGCACGGTGCCTGAGATGACCGACGAGGCGACCTCGAACGGGCCGTCGACCACCGGTGACGCATCACCGCTGATCGACGGCCCGAGGGTCGAGGCCGCCGTGCGCGAGATCCTCGCCGCGATCGGGGAGGACCCCGACCGCGACGGGCTCGTGCAGACCCCCGGTCGGGTCGCGCGGATGTACGAGGAGGTCTTCGAGGGCCTGGGGATGGACGCCCACGAGCCGCTCGCGGTGACCTTCGGCGACATCGAGCACCAGGAGCTCGTGCTCGTGCGCGACATCCGCTTCCACTCGATGTGCGAGCACCATCTGCTGCCCTTCTTCGGCACCGCCCACGTGGGCTACATCCCCGGGGCGCTGGGCGTCACGGGACTCAGCAAGATCGCCCGCCTCGTGCACGTCTACGCGCGGCGCCCGCAGGTCCAGGAGCGGATCACCAGCCAGATCGCCGACGCCCTCATGGAGGAGCTGCAGGCGGCGGGCGCCATCGTCGTGCTCGAGGCCGAGCACATGTGCATGTCCATGCGCGGGGTGCGCGCCGAGGGTGCGCAGACCGTGACCTCCGCCGTCCGCGGGATCCTGCGCAAGGGCACCACCCGCTCCGAGGCGATGTCCCTGATCATGAGGGGCTGAGGCCGATGCGCACGCGCGCGGAGCTGCTGCGGCCCGAAGGGCTCCCGGAGTCCCTCGAGCGGGACACCACCGTGGTGATGGGCATCCTGAACGTCACCCCCGACTCCTTCTCCGACGGCGGCCGGCACGACGACCCGGCGGCCGCCCTCGACCACGCCCGCCGCATGCTCTCCGAGGGGGCGGCGATCATCGACGTGGGCGGCGAGTCGACGCGCCCCGGCGCCCAGCGCGTGGACGCGGAGGAGGAGCTGCGTCGCGTCCTGCCGGTGGTGCGTGCTCTCGCCGCCGAGGATGTCGTGGTCAGCGTCGACACCATGCGCGCGTCCGTCGCCGAGGCCGTGGTGGAGGCCGGCGCCCTGATCCTCAACGACGTCTCGGGAGGTGCGGCCGACGAGCGCATGCCCGGGGTGATGGCCTCCTCCCGCACCCGTCTCGGAGGCCCGCCGGTCGTGATCGCGATGCACTGGCGCGGCCACAGCGACGTCATGAACGACCTCACGACCTACCAGGACGCCCCCCGCGACGTCGCCCGGGAGCTCGGCGAGCGCCTGGACGCGCTGCGCGAAGCCGGCGTGGAGAACGGTCGGCTGGTGGCCGATCCCGGACTGGGGTTCTCCAAGACCGGCGAGCAGAACTGGGAGGTCCTCGGTGACTGGGATGCGCTGCGCTCCCACGGGCTGCCGGTGCTGATCGGTGCCTCCCGCAAACGGTTCCTCGCGAGGTTGGGCGGAGACGTCGACGCAGCAACGGCCGCCGTCAGCCAGCTCAGCGGCCGGCAGCGGGCCTGGGCGGTGCGCGTGCACGACGTCGCCTCCTCCGTCACGGCCCTGACGGTCCAGGCCCGCTACGAGCGGAGCGAGAGATGAGCATCTCCGTGCAGGACCTTCCGCGCGAGCTCGCCGCCGCCCTGCGGCCGGAGCCCACGGACCGGATCGAGCTGATCGGCCTGCGGGCCCGCGGCCACCACGGCGTGCTGGAGACCGAACGCCGTGAGGGCCAGGACTTCCTCGTGGACCTGACGATGGAGGTCGACACCGCACCCGCCGCCCGCACCGACGCCCTGGGACGCACCGTGAACTACGCCCAGGTCGCCGACGCCGCCGTGGCCGAGATCGAGGGCGGGCCCCATCAGCTCATCGAGACCCTCGCCTCCCGGATCGCCGAGCGGGTGCTCACCGAGCAGATCCTGGTGCGCCGGATCGAGGTCATGCTCCACAAGCCCTCGGCCCCGATCCCACACCCCTTCGGCGACGTGCGCGTCCGCATCGGTCGACGCGCCGGACCCGTCCCCGCCGTCCTCGCCCTCGGCAGCAACCTCGGGGACCGCGAGGAGCATCTGACGCGCGCCCTCGAGCTGCTCCGCGCGGCCGAGGGGATCGAGGTCGCCTGGACCGGGCCCGTCGTCGAGACCGATCCCGTCGGCGGCGTCGACCAGGGGGCCTTCCTGAACACCACGATCGGGGTGCTCAGCGACCGCGGCCCCTGGCAGCTGCTCGAGCTGGCCCACGCCCTCGAGCGCGACGCCCGTCGCGTGCGCGCGGTCCGCTGGGGCCCGCGCACCCTTGACGTCGACGTCATCACCTACGGGGATCTCGTCCAGGACGACGAGGAGCTCACCCTGCCCCATCCCCGCGCCCGGAAGCGCGCCTTCGTGCTCGCCCCCTGGCAGGCCGCCCGCCCGGAGGCGATGCTGCCCGGACACGGGCCGATCGCCGCTCTGCTGGAGGCGGCGCCCGACCGGGACGGCGTGCGTCCCGGACCCCACGTCCCCGGGTTCGGCTCCTGATGCGCCCGGTCTCCGTGCCCACGCTGGGCCTGCTCGGCGCCCTGGCGACGCTGTTCGGGGTGGTGCTCTCGCGGTACATCGCAGGTCGCGGGGCGGTGTTCCCGGTGACCGGCTGGTTCACGGGGCTGCTGCTGCTCGTGATCGCCGCCGTGCTGCTGATCGTCGGCATCCCCCTGCGGCGCTACATGAAGGAGAGCGAGGAGCGGGTGCACACGCCCACCATCGCTCCGCGTCGCCACCACATCGACATGATCACCGCGTACCGGATCGTCGTCCTCGCGCGGGCCTGCGCGTACACGGGGACGATCGTCGGCGGGATCCAGCTGGGCCAGTTCGTGTTCCTGGCCTTCTCCGGTATCGGCTCCCCGGTCGGCGCACTGCTGCCCACGGGCTTCGCCGCCCTCTGTGGGGCCGTCCTGGCCGTGCTCGGCGTGATCGTCGAGCGCTGGGGCACCCTGCCCCCGGACGACGGCGACAGCGAGGGCGCCGCCCACCCGAGCGCCTCCTGACCCGTCCCCGGGTTCACCTCATCGCGCCCCGGGCCATCCGTCCGGGCGGCCGAGGGTGGACGTACGTCGCACGCTCTCCCCTCACCCGTCGACGGAAGTCCGGGGGGATCCTCTGCCCATCGTGGTCCGTGCGGGACCGGCCAGGCTGGGATGATGTCCGCATGGACGACACGACACGACCGCCCCGGCTGGGAGGGCGGGGTCTCACCCCGGTATCGCCACGCCTCGTGCCCGCCCGCTACGTCGCCTCGATCCCGTGGTGGGCGCTCTCGGTGCTGCTCGCGATCGGATGCGTGGTCCTCGGAGCATGGCTGGGGTGGTGGTGGATGCACCTGCTCGCCCTGGTGCCGATCCTGTGGTGCCTGCCGGGTCTGCTGCTGACGCCGCGGCGGGTGCGCGCTCTGGGATACCGGGTGGGGGAGGAGGACCTGACCTTCGCGCAGGGCCTGATGTTCCGCTCGGTCACCACCACCCCGTACGGGCGGGTCCAGTCCGTGGAGATCCACGAGGGCCCGGTCGAGCGGCGGTACGGGATCGCGCGCCTGGCGTACTCGACCGCGTCCGACGACGCCGACGGCACCATCCCGGGGCTGACCCGCGAGGAGGCCGAGCAGCTCAAGGAGCTGCTGACCCGCCGCGGCATCGAGAGGATGCAGTCGCTGTGAACGCCCCCGCGGGCCCCGAGGAGGCCGCGAACGGACCGGACGGGTCGGACGGGTCGGACCGGTCGGGCGGGCGCAACGACTTCGCTCCCACGACGCGGCGCACCCATCCGCTCACGCCACTGCTGACCGGATGGAAGATCTTCGCGGGGGTGATCGCGGTCATCGCCGCGCAGAACCTCACCCAGCTGCTCGAGGAGTTCACGGTGCGCCGGGCACTGCTGGGCGTCGGCGCCCTCGCGGTGGCCCTGGTCCTCGCCGTGGCCTTCAGCGCCCTGGCCTGGTGGCGCACCACCTACGAGATCTCCGAGGACGGCGTGACGCGGCGCTCGGGGCTGGTCACCCGCACCGGGCTCACCGCTCCGCGGGAGCGCATCGAGTCCGTGTCGGTGCAGCGCCCCGCGGTGCCCCGACTGCTGGGCCTGGCGAAGGTACGGGTCGAGTTCGCCGGCGGCTCCGACTCCTTCCTCGACCTCGCCTACGTCACCTCTCGCGACGCCGAGGCGATCCGCACCCGCATCCTCTCGGTGGCCGGGCAGGGGAAGGTGCGCCGGGTCGCATCCGCTGCGGACGCAGCGGCGGGAGGATCCGAGGCACCGGGATCATCGGACCGCGCCGCCCGAGGAGGCCTGCGGGGTGATCTCGAGAAGGTCGTCCTGGACGGCGTGACCGAGGGCGACCTGATCGCGCGGATCCCCACCACCCGGCTCCTCCATGCGATGCTGCGCGACCTCGGGTGGCTGCTCGGCCTGCTCGCCGGCGTGCTGTGGATCCTCGTCACCGTCGTGGTGGCCTGGCGCACGGACGGGGTCGGCGTCGGTCTGCTCGCGGTGGTCCTGCCCGCGCTGCTCGCGATCCAACAGGCCGTGCTGCGCCGCATCGAGGGAGGCTGGGGGTTCGTCTCGCGCGACACCGACCGCGGGCTCCGCATGCGCCGCGGTCTGTTCTCCACCCGCACCGACAACCTCGGTGCCGGGCGCGTGCAGGAGATGCGGCTGCGGAGACCCCTGCTGTGGCGTCGCCCCGGATGGAGCGACGTCCGGGTCAGCGTCGCGGGACTCGGTGACGACGACACCTCGGATGCGAGCAAGGTGCTCCCCGTGGGCACCCGGGAGGAGGTCCGGCGCACGCTCGGCCACCTGCTGCCACCGCTGGGCACCGATGACGACCCGCAGCTGCT
Organism: Brachybacterium endophyticum; assembly: GCF_003130585.1. Classification (GTDB taxonomy): domain Bacteria; phylum Actinomycetota; class Actinomycetes; order Actinomycetales; family Dermabacteraceae; genus Brachybacterium; species Brachybacterium endophyticum. The sequence continues at coordinate 942,267 of NZ_QFKX01000002.1, forward strand.
GGAACGTCTGCTGAGCGTGCCGGCCCGCGACCTCGGCGGCATCGGTCCCCGCCACCGCATCTTCGTCATCGGTCGTCGGACGCGCCGCGCCTTCCTGCTGCCCGGGGCGCTCGTCCTGCGCTCGGGGATCATCGCGCCCACCGTCCAGATCATCCCGCGGGAGAGGATCCAGGGGCTCACCCTCACCCAGGGGCCGGTCGGGCGGATGACCGACAGCGCCACCCTGAGCGTCGGGGTGGCTGCCGCGAGCGCCGAACTCGCCGGTGTCCCGCTCGCCGACCTGCTCGACATCGAGCGGGAGCTCCGCCAGGACGCCGGCAGTGGCCGCCGCTACCGGGACCGCGCGAGCTGGGCCGTCCCACCCCTCGCCCCCCGTGCCGGGTCACCGACGGAACGGGGCGGATCGGTCGGTGCGGCACCCGCTGGTGATCGGGCGCCGGAAGCCGAGACCCGTCAGGACCGTGCCGATTCACACGATGCAGGAGGCAGACCATGAGCGCACCCCGCCTGGGGATCGGCATCATCGGCGCAGGGCGCGTCGGAGCGGCCCTGGGAGCGGCCCTGCGCGCCGAGGGGCATGCGATCACCGGCGCATACGCCGTGTCCGAGGCGTCGAGGGCGCGTGCCGCTGAGATGCTCCCCGACGTCCCCCTGCTCGGGGTCGACCGGATCGTCGAACGCAGCGAACTCGTCCTCCTCGCCGTCCCCGACGATCAGCTCGCACCGCTGGCCGCGGGCATCGCCGCCACGGGCCTGGCCCCCGGCGGGCAGATCTTCGCGCACACCTCCGGGCTGCACGGGATCGATTCCCTCGCGCCCCTCGAGCGCACCGGCGGGATCGCCCTCGCGATGCACCCGGCGATGACCTTCACGGGCACGCCCGCGGATCTCCCGCGGCTGGTGGGCTGCCCCGTGGCGGTCACCGCACGGGAGTCGTTCCTGCCGATCGCCCAGGCCCTCGTGGTCGAGATCGGGGGCGAGCCGGTGACCCTCGCCGAGGGGGACCGCGCCCTCTACCACGCCGCACTCTCGCACGGGGCGAACCACCTGGTGGTGCTCGTCGACCAGGCACGCGAACTGCTCGCGAGCATCGGCATCGAGGATCCGGGTGTCTACCTGCGCCCGCTGCTGACGGCAGCCCTCGAGGAGTCGCTCCGCCGCGGGCGCAAGGCGTTGACGGGTCCCGTCTCGCGCGGTGATGCCGGCACCGTCACCGCGCACCTCGAGGCGCTCGCCGAGGCCGACGGGGCCACGGGCGACACCCGCTCGACCTATCGCGCCCTGGCCCTGGCGGCGCTCGCGAGGGCGGGTCTCGGTGAGCAGGAGGACCGGACGATCCGTGAGATCCTTCAGGGGCCCGCGGACGGGGCGGCGCAGGGGCCCGCTGACGAGGCGGCGGACGAGGCATGAGCGGCACCCGGTCCGGACCCCGCGGGCCCCGCGGACGCTGAGAGGACGCGTATGACCCAGCTGGTGACCACCAAGGACACCCTGCGCACGGCACGCGCGGCGATGACGGGGAGCGTCGCGGTGGTGATGACCATGGGCGCCCTGCACGAGGGCCATCTGGCCCTCGTCGCCCGCGCCCGGGAGCTCGCCGACCGCGTGATCCTCACCGATTTCGTCAATCCCCTCCAGTTCGGTGACCCGAAGGACCTCGAGACCTATCCGCGTGACGTCCCGGCCGACGTCGCGATGGTCGAGGGCATCGTCGACCTCGTCTTCGCCCCCTCCGTCGAGGAGATGTACCCGGTCCTGCCGCCCGCGGTCGGCGTGAGCTCGGGACGCCTGGGGACCCTGTTCGAGGGCGCCTCCCGGCCGGGCCACTTCGACGGCGTGGTCACCGTGGTCACCAAGCTGCTCTCCCTGACCCGTCCGGACGTCGCGGTGTTCGGCCGCAAGGACGCCCAGCAGCTCGCGATCATCCAGGCTCTCGTGCGCGACCTCGAACTGCCGGTGCGGATCGACCCCGTCGAGATCGCCCGCGAGGAGACCGGGCTGGCGCGGTCGAGCCGCAACGTGCGCCTGAGCGAGCAGGGGCGCCGTGACGCCCTCGCCCTCTCCCGCGCGATCCGGGACGTCGAGCAGGCCGCCCCTTCGACCACGGGCGTCATCGCCGCTCTCGAGCGGGCTCGCGACGCCGGGTCCGCAGGTGTCGCCTGGGACTATGCGCTCGCCGTGGATCCCGTGACCTTCGAGGAGATCGCCACCGGGTATCGCGGGCAGGCACTGGTGATGCTCGCGGCCGTCGTCGACGGGGTGCGGCTGCTGGATGCCGCTGTGGTGGAGGCGACACGGCCCTGAGGGCACCCGGCCTGGGACGCACAGCCCCATGATGCGAGAATCGCCCCCATGAACTCTCACCCCTCCAGCGATCAGCATCGCGCCCCGGACGCCCTGGACACCTCCGACCAGATCGCCGTCCGCAAGGCCAAGCGCGAGCGGCTGATCGAGCGGGGGGAGGAGGCCTACCCGGTCTCCGTTCCCGTCACCACGACCATCGCCGCGGTCCGCGCCGAATACGGCCACCTCGAGGCCGGCCAGGAGACGCAGGACGTGGTCGGCATCGCGGGACGCATCGTGTTCCAGCGCAACACCGGCAAGCTGTGCTTCGCGACCGTGCAGGACGGCGCGGGGGAGCGGCTGCAGGTGATGCTGAGCCTCGCCGAGGTCGGCGAGGAGCGCCTGGCCGCCTACAAGGCCGACGTGGACCTCGGCGACCACGTCTTCTTCCGCGGACGCGTCGGCGCCTCCCGCCGCGGCGAGCTCTCCGTGTTCGCCGACCAGTGGCAGATGGCGGCGAAGGCCGTGCGACCCCTGCCGGTGCTCCACGCGGACCTCTCCGAGGAGTCGCGGGTGCGTCACCGCTACGTCGACCTGATCGTGCGCGAGGAGGCCCGCACCACCGTCCGCCGACGCGCCGAGGTGATGCGCTCCCTGCGCGAGTCCTTCACGGACCGTGACTTCGTGGAGATCGAGACCCCGATGCTCCAGGTGATCCCCTCCGGCGCGGCGGCGCGACCGTTCGTGACCCACATGAACGCCTTCGACATGGATCTGTTCCTGCGCATCGCCCCCGAGCTCTTCCTCAAGCGCGCGGCCGTCGGCGGCCTGGAGCGCGTGTTCGAGATCAACCGGAACTTCCGCAACGAAGGCGCCGATTCCACGCATTCCCCGGAATTCGCGATGCTCGAGGCCTATCAGGCCTACGGCGACTACGACACGATCGGCGAACTCACCCGCACCCTCGTCCAAGAGGCCGCCGAGGCGGCGACCGGATCCCAGGTCGTCACTCTCGACGACGGCAGCGAATACGATCTCTCGGGTTCCTGGGAATCCATCACGATCTACGGATCCCTCTCCGAATCCCTCGGCGAGGAGATCACGCCGGAGACGACGGTCGATCGTCTGCGGGCCATCGCCCGCTCGCTCGATCTGGATCTGGACCACCCGAAGTTCGGCCACGGCAAGCTGGTCGAGGAACTCTTCGAGAACCGCGTCGGCGATTCCCTCCACGCCCCCACGTTCGTGCGCGATTTCCCCGTCGAGACGAGCCCGCTCGTGCGCGCCCACCGCGACGTCCCCGGAGTCGTCGAGAAGTGGGATCTCTACGTGCGGGGCTTCGAGCTGGCCACGGGCTACTCGGAGCTCGTGGACCCCGTGATCCAGCGCGAGCGCTTCGAGCAGCAGGCGCAGCTCGCCGCCGCGGGCGACGACGAGGCCATGCGCCTGGACGAGGACTTCCTCGAGGCGATGGAGTACGCGCTCCCGCCGACGGGCGGCATGGGAATGGGGATCGACCGTCTGCTGATGGCGATCACCGGACTCGGGATCCGGGAGACCATCACCTTCCCCCTCGTGAAGCCGGAGGCCTGAGATGGACGGCGGATTCTGGTACGAGGCGGCGTCGTTGCTGCCGCCGATCGGTGTGGGGCTGCTGTTCTGGTTCGCGATCCGCGCGATCCTGCGCGCCGACCGTCGTGAGCGCGAGGCGGAGAGGGTGGCGGAGAAGGCGCTGCGCGACGACGCCGCGAGGCGTGCGTCCTCGCCCCAGCGACCCCGCGCCGCTGTGAACGGAGCCGGGACGCATCACGGAACCGAGGGCCATTCCTGACGGGCTCACCGTCGCAGGGCCTCATCTCGTTTCCGGGAGCGAATCGAGAAGAAATGCACGCGTTTCGCTCGTGATTATCGATCCGCATTGAATTCTCAGCATCTCTGTGCGGATAATGGGCCCGCGTCCAACGACTGTTCGGCGCCCCACGACATCAAGGAGAATCCCTCATGGCACGGAAGACGTTCGTTGAGCTCATCGACGATCTCGACGGGTCCAAGGCCGAGGAGTCGGTGAGCTTCGCGCTCGACGGCGTCGCCTACGAGATCGACCTGTCGAAGGAGAACGCCGACAAGCTCCGCGAGGAGCTCGGCGAGTGGACCTCACGGGCCCGCCGCGTCGCCGGCCGTCGCATCCGTGGGACCGGCGGCAGCCCCGCCTCCTCGAGCGATTCGGCGAAGATCCGCGCCTGGGCCCGCGAGAACGGCCACGAGGTCTCCGACCGCGGCCGGATCCCCGAGGAGCTGCGCCAGGCGTACTACGCCGCGAACTGACGCGGAGCGCACCCCGGCGGCGCGCACGGAGGTGACGGAGCCCGTCACCAGCCCCTGATCGACCAGGAGACCTCGTGCGCCGCCCCGGGGGCCAGGCGCACCACGTCGGTGCCCGTGCGGAAGGCGTCGGGCGGGCACGTCATCGGCTCGACCGCGAGACCCTTGCGGTTGTTCTCCGCTTCCGGGCGATCGCCCGTGTGCACCTGCACCCAGGGGCATCTCTCGTCGGCGGAGATCTCCACCCCGGTCCCGCCGGGAGCCTGTGCCCGCACCCGCCATCGCCCGTCGGCGTCCGCCGCCAGGTCGGTGAAGGCGTGGTCGAGGAAGCGCCCGTCGATCGGCCGGGGTGACCGCAGGTCCAGATCCGAGCCGGCATCCACCGGCGCGGTGCCCGTGGGCAGCAGTCGATCCTCGCTGACCTCCAGGACGGTGGCGGCCGGGCACACGACCGTCCATTCCTCGAGCGACTGCGGGCCCGCCAGCAGGTAGGGGTGCGGGCAGACGCCGTAGGGGGCGTCGCTGCGGCCCCGATTGCGGGCGCGGACCGTCGTGGTCAGGCCCGAGGACCCCTCCAGGCGGTACTCGACCCTCACCTCCAGCGTGAACGGATAGCCGGTGGTGGGATACAGGACCGTGCCCAGGACGATCGCGTCCTCGGCCTCCTCGACCACCTCGTAGGCCTGGAAGCTGAGCAGACCGTGCAGGGCGTTGTGGCGCTCGACCTCGGTGATCGGCACCTGCAGCTCCTCGCCGTCCCAGGTGTAGAGGCCGTCGCCGATGCGGTTGGGCCAGGGCGCCACGATCGCGCCGCGGTAGAACAGCATGGGCCCCTCGTCAGGGCTGCGCAGCAGCAGGTCACGGCCGTCGACCGTGAGACCTTCGAGGGTCGCGCCGACCTCCGAGACCTCGGCGACGTAGGGCCCGGCGGTGATCCGGTGCAGCGCTCCGCGTTCGCGCAGCGGGCCGGCTGCGTCGGAGGCGGCGGGGGAGTCGTCCGTGGAGGCGGGGTCGGCGCGGTGCATGGTCCTCAGCTGTCCTCGAGTCCGAGCAGGTGGGCGGTGCGGGCCAGCGACGTTCTCGCGGCCTCGGCGTCCTCGGACAGATGGGTCCCGAAGCTGGGGATCATGGAGCGGATCCCGTCGCGCCAGCGCTCGAAGCGCTCGGGGAAGACCTTCTCGAGCATCCCCAGCATGATCGTGGTGGCCGTCGAGGCGCCCGGGGAGGCACCGAGCATGCCGGCGATGGACCCGTCGCCGGCGGCGATCAGCTGCGTGCCGAACTGCAGCACGCCGAGCTTCTTGGGATCCGGCGCGATCACCTGGACCCGCTGGCCGGCCGTGATCAGCTCCCAGTCCTCCGAGCGGGCGGAGGGCATGTACTCGCGCAGGGCGTCGAAGCGCTTGGCGGGGGAGGCGACGAGTTCTCCGGCCAGGTACTTCATCAGATCCAGGTTCGGCGGGGCGACCGCCATCATCTGCGCGATGTTCCCGGGCTTGATGGAGGCGAAGAGATCGAGGTTCGACCCGGTCTTCAGGAACTTCGGGGACCAGCCCGCGTAGGGGCCGAACATCAGGGAGCGCTGGCCGTCGATGTAGCGGGTGTCCAGGTGCGGGACGCTCATCGGCGGTGCGCCGACGGCCGCCTTGCCGTAGACCTTCGCCTGGTGGCGATCGATGATCTCGGGGTCGGTGCAGCGCAGCCACTGCCCGGAGATCGGGAAGCCGCCGAAGCCACGGATCTCGGGGATGCCCGAGTCCTGCAGGAGCGGCAGCGCGTTGCCGCCGGCGCCGACGAAGACGAACGGTGCGCGCACCACGCGCACCTCGCCCGAGGCGGAGCGTGCCATCACGCCCCAGTCCGAGCCCATCCGACGCAGCGAGGTGACCTCCCAGCCGGTCGAGACCGTCGTGTTCGCGCGTCGGGCCACGTCCAGCAGCTCCCGGGAGAGGCGCCCGAAGTCGACGTCGGTGCCGTCGGGGGCGTAGGTCGCAGCGATGGTCTCCGTCTCGGGGCGCGACTCGGTCACCAGCGGAGCCCACTCGGCGAGCTGCTCGTGCCGGGTGGTGAACTCCATCGAGTCGAACAGGGGGCTGCGCACCAGGGCGTCGTGACGTCGGCGCAGGTAGTCCACGTTCTCGATGCCGTGCACGAAGCTCATGTGGGGCACGGAGTTGATGAACACGCTCGGGTCGGCGATCTTCCCGGACTCCACCAGGTGCGCCCAGAACTGCCGGCTGACCTGGAACTGCTCGTTGATGGAGATCGCCTTGGCGGGGCTGACGGAGCCGTCGATGTCCTGCGGGGTGTAGTTCAGCTCGCACAGGGCGCTGTGGCCGGTGCCCGCGTTGTTCCACCCCTCGCTGGACTCCAGGGCGACGTCGTCGAGCTTCTCGAGGATCTGCACGTCCCAGTCGGGCTCGATCTCGCTGAGCAGGGCCGCCAGCGTCGCGCTCGCGACGCCACCACCGATCAGCACCGCATCCGCTCTGGTCACGTCCACCGTGAGCTCGCCCATGACACTCCCGTCCTCATCGTCGATGTACGACATCGAGGCTACCCCGGAACGTCGGCCGCACGGGCCGTCGGGCGGTGGGCGGAGAGTGAGGGCGGACACCACCGGCGCACGCCCTTGGCAGACTGCTCCCATGGCAGATGCGACGACGCACGACCCCGCCCCGACCATCCCCGCCCCCACCACGGACCAGCTGCGCTGGCAGCAGCAAGGCCTCGGGGTCTTCTTCCACGTGGGCGTGAACACCTTCGCCGGGAAGGAGTGGAGCGACGGCACACTGCCGGCATCGAGCTTCGACCCCACGGACCTGGACGCCGACGAATGGGTGCGCACCGCCCGTGATCTGGGCGCGCGGTACGTGGTGCTGACCGCCAAGCATCACGACGGCTTCTGCCTGTGGCCCACCGCGACGACGGACTACTCGGTCGCCTCCTCCCCGTTCAGGGGCGGGGGAGGTGACCTGGTGCGCGAGGTCGCCGATGCCTGCAGGACCCACGGCCTGGGCCTGGGCCTCTACCTCTCGCCCTGGGACCGCCACGCCTCCTGCTACCAGGATGCCGCCGCCTACGACGAGTTCTACCTGGCCCAGCTGCGGGAGCTGTGCAGCGACTACGGCCCGCTCGCCGAGCTCTGGTTCGACGGCGCGGGATCGGCTGGACGCGAGTACGACTGGGACCGCATCGGAGCGCTCATCCAGGACCTGCAGCCCCACGCCATGGTGTTCAACATGGGGCCGGCCACCATCCGCTGGGTGGGCAACGAGGACGGTCTGGCCTCGGATCCCTGCTGGTACGTCACCGAGTCCACCGACCTCAACAATTACGACGACGAGGTGACCGCCCTGGGTCGTGCCCGCTACCTGCCGCCCGAGTGCGACGTGTCGCTGCGCACCGGCTGGTTCTGGCAGGAGGGGGAGGAGCCCAAGACGCTGCAGCACCTGCTGGCGATCCATGCCCGATCCGTCGGCCTCGGCGCCGGGCTGCTGCTGAACGTCCCCCCGGATCGCCGTGGCCGCATCGACCCGGCCGACGCCGCGCGTCTGCACGAGCTGCGCGAGGCCCTGGACGCCCGCTTCGGCGCCCCCGTGGCCACCCGCCTCGAGACCACGGGCAGGCCGCAGTCACCGGGAACCCGACAGCGGACGAGCCTGCAGGCCACTCTTCCCGCGGTGCAGCGGATCGACCACCTCGAACTGCGCGAGGAGCTCGGTGCGGGACAGAGGATCTGCGCCCACTCCGTGCGGCTCCCGGCAGAGGGGCCCGACGGGGCGCGGCCGGACGGGCCGGCCGGCACGGTGCTCGCCGCCGGGGAGACCGTCGGCGTGCGGCGCATCCACCGCCTGGACCCGCCCGTCACCACGGACCGTCTGGTGATCGAGATCGGCGGCATCGACGGAGCTCCCGCCCCGGCACTCACCGAGGTGCTCGTCCACGGCGACAGCAGCCCCGTCCCCGCGCCCTGCCTCCCCGCCGGGTCGCGCGCGAGCACCGAGGAGCCGCAGGACTGAGCGGGCCACGGCGCTGTCACGCCTGCGGCGAACAGCCGTCGATCCGCGCTCTCACTGCCGCTACGCTCGATCCATCACCACCACCCGATGGGGGAGAGACATGTTCGAACGCTTCACCGACCGCGCGCGGCGCGTCGTCGTCCTCGCACAGGACGAGGCCCGCCTGCTGAACCACAACTACATCGGCACCGAGCACATCCTGCTGGGCCTGATCCACGAGGCCGAGGGCGTCGGGGCCAAGGCCCTGGAGGCGCTCGGAGTCACCCTCGATGCCGCCCGCGACCAGGTGCGCGACATCATCGGCGAGGGCAACCAGGCGCCCACGGGGCACATCCCCTTCACCCCGCGCGCCAAGAAGGTCCTCGAGCTCTCGCTGCGCGAGGCCCTGCAGCTGGGCCACAACTACATCGGCACCGAGCACATCCTGCTGGGCCTGCTGCGCGAGGGCGAGGGGACGGCCGTCAAGGTCCTCTCGCGTCTGGGCGCCGAGCCCGCCGGGGTGCGCCAGGAGGTCATCGAGCGGCTCTCGGGCTACCAGGGCAAGGAGCCCGCGAACGCCGGCGGACCCGCCGAGGGACAGCCTGCCGGCTCGCTGGTGCTCGACCAGTTCGGCCGCAACCTCACCCAGGCCGCCCGCGACGGCGAGCTCGACCCGGTGATCGGCCGGGAGAGCGAGGCCGAGCGCGTCATGCAGGTGCTCAGCCGCCGCACCAAGAACAACCCGGTGCTGATCGGCGAGCCCGGCGTCGGCAAGAGCGCGGTCGTCGAGGGCCTGGCCCAGTCGATCGTGCGCGGCGACGTCCCGGAGACCCTCAAGGACAAGCAGCTCTACACGCTGGACCTGGGCTCTCTCGTCGCCGGCTCCCGCTACCGCGGTGACTTCGAGGAGCGCCTGAAGAAGGTGCTCAAGGAGATCCGCACCCGCGGCGACATCATCCTCTTCATCGACGAGATCCACACCCTCGTCGGCGCCGGTGCGGCCGAGGGGGCGATAGACGCCGCGAGCATCCTCAAGCCGATGCTGGCCCGCGGCGAGCTGCAGACCATCGGTGCGACTACCCTCGAGGAGTACCGCAAGCACATCGAGAAGGACGCGGCGCTCGAGCGTCGCTTCCAGCCGATCCAGGTCGACGAGCCCTCGATCGCCCACACCGTGGAGATCCTGAAGGGCCTGCGCGACAAGTACGAGGCGCACCACAGGGTCACCGTCACCGACGGTGCCCTGGTCGCCGCCGCCAACCTCTCGGACCGCTACGTCAACGACCGGTTCCTGCCGGACAAGGCGATCGACCTGATCGACGAGGCCGGGGCGCGCCTGCGCATCCGCCGTCTCACCGCGCCGCCGGAGCTCAAGGAGTACGACGCGAAGATCGAGGACGTCCGCACCCGCAAGGAGGAGGCGATCGACGGCCAGGACTTCGAGAAGGCCGCCTCCCTGCGTGACGAGGAGCAGACCCTGCGCACCGAGCGCGACGAGCGCGAGGACGCCTGGCGCAACGGCGAGACCGACGCGGTGACCACGGTCTCCGAGGAGGTCATCGCCGAGGTGCTCGCCGCCTCGACCGGCATCCCGATCGTGAAGCTCACCGAGGAGGAGTCCTCGCGTCTGCTGCACATGGAGGACGAGCTGCACAAGAAGGTCATCGGGCAGAACGAGGCCATCAAGGCGCTGTCCCAGGCGATCCGCCGCACCCGTGCGGGCCTGAAGGACCCCAAGCGTCCCGGCGGTTCGTTCATCTTCGCGGGCTCCACCGGCGTCGGCAAGACGCTGCTGGCCAAGGCCCTCGCCGAGTTCCTGTTCGGCGACGAGGAGTCCCTGATCCAGCTCGACATGTCGGAGTTCGGCGAGAAGCACACCGCTTCCCGTCTGTTCGGCTCGCCCCCCGGGTACGTCGGCTACGACGAGGGCGGTCAGCTCACCGAGAAGGTGCGTCGCAAGCCCTTCAGCGTGGTGCTGTTCGACGAGGTGGAGAAGGCCCACGTGGACATCTTCAACTCGCTCCTGCAGATCCTGGAGGACGGTCGTCTGACCGACTCGCAGGGCCGCGTCGTGGACTTCAAGAACACCGTCATCATCATGACCACGAACCTGGGCACCCGCGACATCGCCAAGGGCGTGCAGGTCGGCTTCCAGGCCGGCGGTGACCTCTCCACCGACTACGAGCGCATGAAGGCGAAGGTCCACGAGGAGCTCAAGCAGCACTTCAAGCCCGAGTTCCTCAACCGCGTCGACGACGTGGTCGTCTTCCCGCAGCTCTCGCACGAGGAGATCGTCGAGATCGTCGACCTCGAGGTCGGCAAGCTCGACCAGCGTCTGCACGACAAGGACATGACGATCGAGCTGACCCCCGCGGCCAAGAGCCTGCTGGCCGAGAAGGGCTTCGATCCGGTGCTGGGTGCACGGCCGCTGCGCCGCACGATCCAGCGCGACATCGAGGACACCCTCAGCGAGCGGATCCTGTTCGGCCAGGTCTCGGCAGGCGACGAGATCGTCGTGGACTCCGAGGGCGAGGGCCTGCTGGGCGAGCTGCTGTTCCGCCGCCGCGGCGAGGGCGGTGCCCTCGAGGCGCTGCCCGACGACGTCTCCGTCAGCGCGATGACGGAGGCCCGCGCCGAGGACGCCTCGCACCCGGACAATCCCGAGGGGGAGCCCAGCGCGTCCTCCCTGGGTGGGTCCGAGGCCGCCGGCGACGGCTCGTCCGACGACGGCTCCTCGGGGTCGGCCGCCGCGACCGACACCGACGTGAGCCAGTCCCGCTGATCGCGGGGATCGAGGAGGCCCGGAGCAGCCCGGCGTGAACACCGTCGCGACATGGATGACAGCGATCCAGGACTGGGTGCTGGCCGCAGGTGACACCTGGTGGGTCCAGTTCGTGGTGTTCGGCCTGTGCACCGTCGACGCGTTCTTCCCGACGGTGCCCAGCGAGTCGGTCATCGTCGCGCTGAGCTCGCTCTGGGCCTCCTCCTCGGTCCCGCCGATCTGGCTGACGGCGCTGGCCGGGTGGGGCGGCGCCTTCGCCGGGGACAACATCGCCTACCTGATCGGGCGGACCGTGGGCTGGGAGCGTTTCGGCTTCCTGCGCCGCGGTCGAGGCCTGGCGGCGGTCCAGGCCGCGGAGCGCGGGCTGGACCGCCGTGCCCTGCTGTTCCTGATGACCGCCCGCTACATCCCCTTCGGCCGCACCGCGGTGAACCTCACCGCGGGCGCCGTCCGCTATCCCTGGCGCAGATTCTGGCGTCGCTCCCTGGCGGCGACCTTCGTGTGGTCCGCCTACTCCTGCGCCATCGGCGCGATCGCCGGCAGCTGGTTCGAGGACAATCATCTGCTGGCGATCACGGTCGCCGTGGTGATCGCCGTCGTCGTCGCCCTGATCGTCGAGCGCCTGGTCTCCCTGCTCAACAATCGCCTCGATCGGCGCCACGACCGCGCGGTCGAGACCTCCGGGCAGGCGGACGCTCCCGAGCAGGCCGCGGCCGCCGTACGTGCCGACAGCGAGGACGAGTGCGCGGACGTGGACAGCGACGACGCGCAGGCGGAGCCTTCGCGTAGCGTCGAGCGCGACCTCCCCACCGACGAGGGGCACGACGGCCGAAGGGCGGCATCCCCCACATGAGCATCCAGCTGCGTCCGGCGCTGCCCGCCGACGTCCGGGCGATCAACGCTCTCGTGCAGCCGCTCGCCTCGCGGCAGATCCTGCTGGGCAAGGAGCTCGTGGTCTACTACGAGGCGATCCAGGAGTTCCTCGTCGCCGAGCGCGAGGACGGTGCGATCGTCGGCTGCGGCGCCCTGCACGTCATGTGGGAGGACCTGGGGGAGGTGCGCACCCTGGCCGTCAGCGACGAGGTGCGGGGCACGGGGCTGGGCCACCGGATGCTGGAGGCCCTCCTCGAGCGGGCTCGAGCCCTCGGACTCGACAGGGTCTTCTGCCTGACGTTCGAGGTCGACTTCTTCGCGCGGCACGGCTTCGAGGAGATGGGCCCGGACCCGCTGAGTCCCGAGCTCTACGCCGAGCTGCTGCGCTCGAACGACGAGGGGATCGCGGAGTTCCTGGATCTCGCGCGGGTCAAGCCCAACACCCTGGGCAACACCCGCATGATCCGTCCGCTCGGATCACACTGAGCTCGCACCACCGCTCTCAGGGCAGGCGCACGGTCCCCTCCTCGAGGGTCGCGAGACCGTCGCGGACCAGGGAGTCGAGGCATCGCTGCGGGCGGTCGTCGGCCGTGGAGTCGGCGAGGCCGAGGACCTGATCGACGGAGGCGGGGCCCTCACGCAGCAGCGCCATGATGCGGCCCCGCATCTGCCGGTCCGTCCCTTCGAAGGCCTGACGGCGCACGGGCGGGCCCTGCTGCGCGGGGCGCCCCGCCGTGAACCACCGGCACCGGGAACTCAGCGGGCAGGCGTCGCAGCGTGGGGAGCGAGCCGTGCACACGAGCGCCCCGAGCTCCATCACGGCCTGGTTCCAGCGCACCGATCGAGCAGGGTCCTCGGGCAGGACGTTCGTCGCGAGCGCTCTCTCGGATGCGGTGAAGGCGGCACCGGGGGAGGCCTCGCCCCTCACGCTGCGCACCAGCACCCGGCGGATGTTCGTGTCGGCGACTACCGCCCGCCCGTGATGCGCGAAGGCCGTCACGGCGCCGGCGGTGTACTCGCCGATGCCCGGCAGGGCACGCAGGGCCTCGGGACCCCGCGGGACCTCACCGTCGTGATCGGTGACGATCGCGTGCGCGCAGTCCTTCAATCGCAGCGCGCGCCGTGGGTAGCCCAGTCGGTCCCAGGCGCGCAGCACCTCGGCGGTCGGTGCCTCGTCCAGGTCGCGCGGGGTCGGCCAACGGTGCATCCACTCCAGCCACCGTGGCAGCACCCGAACGACCGGGGTCTGCTGCAGCATGATCTCGGAGACCAGGATGCTCCAGCTGCTCGTATCGTCGTGGCGCCAGGGGAGGTCCCGGCCCGCGACGGTGAACCAGTCGATGACCGCGTCGATCGCGGTGTCGTCGAGGATCTCCTGCGGGGCATCGGGGAGGCTGCTGGCGGGGGCGGGCACCCCGGAACGGTACCCCAGGCGGGAGGGAGCGCGAACGCGACGACGGGGCGGGACCTGGTGGTCCCGCCCCGTCGTGGGCTGCCGCTGCTGCGGCGGTTCTTCGCGTACCGGCCGTGCCGGCGGCGCGGATCAGAGCTCGCGCTGGGTCCCGCCGGTCGGGCCGCCGGCGGTGCCGGATGCGTTCTGCTGCTGGAGCAGGTCGCGGATCTCGGTGAGCAGCAGCACGTCCTCGGGGGAGGTCGGCTCGGCGTCCGGGTCCTCGCCACGGCGGATGGCGGCCATGCGGCGCGCCTTGGCCATCGGCAGCACGAACACGAAGTAGACCACCGCGGCGGTGATCAGGAACGTGATGACCGCGGAGATGACCTCACCGATGTTGACGAACGTCTTGTCGTTCGTGCCGATGACGTGGAAGCCCAGACCGATGCTGTCGGCACCTCCGGCCGCGGCGACGATCGGGTTGATGATGAAGTTGACGAAGGCGGTGACCAGAGCGGTGAACGCTCCGCCGATCACGACACCGACCGCGAGGTCGATGACGTTGCCCTGCATGACGAATTCCTTGAAACCCTTCATGGTGCGTGTCCTAACTGCGCTTCGGCGCGGGGGATGGGGTGACACAGAGGAATACGGGGAAGGACCCGCAGGGGAAATTAGAACACGAGAGCGCTCTGGAGCCATCCTTCACGCACCGCCTGGGCGACATCTCCGGTTTCGTCCGTGTCGATCGCGACCAAGACATCCTGTCCGCCCACCTGCGGTGTCCCTCCCAGCGCCCGCGAACCAGCGGAGCTCTCGGGAACCTCCACCACGGTGGCGTCGATGCGGCGTGTCCGGCCGGGGGCCTCGGTCGAGGTGATCAGTGCCAGGGAGTCCCCGATCCCGAGCCGGGGGACCAGTGCGGGCTCGACCGGTACGGCGATCACGGCGAGGCCGGTCAGATCCGGGGCTTCGCTGTCGGCGCGCAGACGGCCCGGTGCGAGGACGGTGCCCTTCCCCAGCGCCGTGGAGAGGCGCATGCCCTTGAGGTCCTCGGTCGTGCTCGTCGAGTCCTCGGGGGCGAGTGCTTCGGAGACCTCGACGCTCCGCAGGTCCTGACTGTCCAGGACGGTCCCGGCATCCAGATCCCGCGCGGCCACCACGACGCTGCGGGTGTGGGCGGAGGCAGGCAGCAGGCCGGGTGCGAGAAGGGCGATCATCACCGCGGCGAGGAGCACGCTCAGCAGCCGACGCCGCCTGCGGACCGCGCGATGCCAGTGGGGGAGTGAGGCGTGGAGGCGTCGGAGCATGCGAGCACGCTACGTACGCGAACGGCCCCCGTCGGCCGCGGAGTCGCCGCTGTGGACGAGCGCGTGCTGTGGAGGAACGGCAGGACCGGCGCAGAGGTTGCCGGGCGTCACTCCGAGCTCGTGGAGCCCGCCGTCGCCGTCGTCTTCGAGGTGCTGGAGGAGTCCTTCGATCCCGCCGAGTCCGAGGAGGACGCGGAGGACCCGGAGGACGAGGAGGCGGAGTCCTGCGAGGAGCCCCCCGAGTTCGCCGAGTTCGCGGAGGTCTTGGAAGCCGCGGAATCGGTCGAGTAGAAACCGGAGCCCTTGAAGACCACGCCCACGCTGTCGAAGACCTTCCGCAGCGCCTGCTCGTCGCACTCCGGGCAGACGGTCAGGGAGTCCTCGCTGAAGCTCTGGTACTTCTCGAAACGATGTCCGCAGTTCTTGCAGGCGTACACGTAGGTGGGCACGGGGCAGTCCTTTGCGATGAGGATCCGGGGGCGCCGTCGGCGGCGCCGGATCGATGGTACCGCCGCCCTGTGCGCTAACCGAGCCTCAGCAGCCCCTGCGTGGTGAGCGCGACGTGCGCGGGCCGGTCATGGGCCTCACGCGGGAGGGCACGAGCCGCCAGCACCTCCCAGGGGTGGACCACGGCGACCACGGTGCTCCCGCGGGAGTGGGCGAGGGCGCGGTCGTAGTAGCCGCCGCCGTGACCGAGCCGGGTGCCCGAGAGGTCGACGGCCAGGGCGGGGGCGAGCACCAGGTCGACCTGTGCCAACGCATCCGCGCCCAGTCGCTCGGACGTCGGTTCGGCACCGAAGCCGCGGACGCTGGCGGCCACCAGCGGTGCACGACCGTCCCAGGTGGCCCAGTCGACGCTCGCGTGCTCGGTGGGGCCGTGGCCGCCCGCGAGGCCGCCGTCCCCGGACTGTACGGGCAGGAGGACGCGTGATCCCCGGTCGAGCAGGGCGCGCACGAGTCGGCGGACGTCCGGCTCGGTCGCGGTGGGATCGAAGGCCGCCACGGTGGGTCTCGGGATCCCGTCGAGCAGGTCCATCACCGCGTCCGCGTGCGCGGCGAGCAGGGCGTCCTCGTCGACGGCGCGGTGGGAGGTCGCCGCACGCTCGGCCCGCAGCGACGTGCGCAGGGCTCGCTTCCGCCGAGCGGCCTCCCCGGCGACCGCCGTCGCCTCCTGCTGCTCGCCCGACCTCGAGATGTCGTCCATCTCCCCAGCATGGCACCGCAGCAGGAGGCCGGCGCGTGGCTACGATCGATGGATGCCCCATGCCTGGCCGCTCACGCTCTCCGATGCCGAGCTGACCCTGCGTCCGCTGCGTCGCCGTGATCGTCGGGCCTTCGAGATGCTGCTGGTGCGCAACCGCGAATGGCTGGCCCCGTGGGAGGCGACCGATCCGGACCGCAGCCGCGGTCGCCCCTCCCACGGTGAGCTGCTGCGCTGGGCGGAGAGGGAGGGCCGCGCCGGGCGGCATCTGAATCTGCTGCTGTGCATCGGTGGCCGTGCGGCCGGCCAGGTCAGTGCCGGCCCCATCGTCTACGGGGCGCAGTCCTCGGCCGCGATCGGGTACTGGGTGGACCACGGCCGCGCCGGCAACGGCTACGCGCCGCGGGCCGTGGCGCTGCTGATGGATCACTGCTTCGCCGAGCTCGGCCTGCACAGGGTGGAGGTCAACATCCGCCCGGAGAACGAGGCGAGCGTGCGCGTGGCTCGCAAGCTGCACCTGCGCGAGGAAGGCATCCGCGAGCGCTTCATCCACGTCGACGGCCAGTTCCGCGACCACCTGAGCTTCGCGCTGACGGCGGAGGAGGTCTCCTCGGACTCCGCCGGACGCGGCGTGCTCGCGCGGTACCGACGAGAACACATGAGCGCGATGGGCGAGTCGTGACCAGCTGAATCACAGCGGTGTCATTAGGGTTGGGCGGGTGGAGACCTTCAACCTCGGAGCAGTCCTTTTCGCGCTCCTGCTGCTCGTCTGGGTCGGCTATGCCGTCCCGCGCAGCGCCGAGCGCAGGGAACTGGTCTCGAGAGCGCGCGACGCCGTGCGCTCCCGCGATTCCCGCACCGCGCGGGACCTCTCCGAGGCAGCCCACACCCGTCCCAGAGCCCGTGAGGTGCACGCCATGTCCGATGAACGCCTGCTGCTGAGGCCTGCCGATCCGACCGCGCGGCCCCGATTCGACACGGATCCCGGCACCCGTGTCGACCCCTTCGTCGAGGCCGGCCGACAGCGTCGCACGCTGAGGGCAGTCCTTCTCGGGCTGATCGTCCTCACCATCGGTGTGGCCGTGCTCGCCGGGTCCTCGATCCTGCCGGTGTGGAGCGTGCTGCTGCCGGTGGTGCTGCTGGCCGGATACATCATCGGCCTGCGCCGCGCCGAGCTCGACCGCCGTGCCCGGCTGCGCCGCGCGAGCGAGCTGCGTCGCGGTGAGGACGCCCCGCAGGAGACGGAGCGGGCTGGCGCGAAGCCTGCGGATCCGGCGCACCGCGCCGACGCTGCGGGCGAGGACACGAAGGTCCTCGCCACGGCGACCTCCGGTGAGGACGGTTCCGGGGAGCTCGGTGAGCAGATCGAGTCCGCGAGCGCCTCCATGGCGGCCCCGGGCGAATGGGTGCCGCGCCCCGTCCCCAGGCCCACCTACACGATGCGCGGGGACGTCGAGGACCTCGCGACGCGTCACGCGGCCCACCGTCACGCGGTGGCTCCGCAGCAGGTGGCCCTCGAGGTCGAGACCGTGGACGTCGCCGACGAGGCGCTGCGCGAGGACCCCGAGGCGCCGAAGGCCGACGAGCTCGGACTGAACGAGATCCTCGCCCGCCGCCGCGCCTGAGAATTCTCACGCCGACCACAGGAGACCGAGTGACCGCAGCAGAGCAGATCCTTGAAGCTGCCGAGGCCGCCGCAGGCCTCGCCGCCGACTACGTGCGGGGCCTCGACCGCAGTGCCCTGCAGCGCGAGTACAAGAACGACAGCCATGACATCGTCACCGCTCACGACCGCGCGTGCGAGGAGATCATCGTCCGTGAGCTCGCGCGCCGGGTGCCCGGAGCGCGGATCGTGGGCGAGGAGGGCGGCGAGCGCCGGCCCGTCGGCGAGAACACCGGCGCGCACGACGAGATCGCACGCATCGACGGTGAGGTGACCTTCTACGTCGACCCGATCGACGGCACCAGCAACTTCGCCGCCGGTCTGCCGTTGTTCTGCGTCTCGATCGGCGCTGCGATCGACGGCGAGCTGGTCGCCGGCGTGATCGACGCCCCGATCCTCGGCGAGGTCTTCTCCGCGGCCGACGGGCCCCTGCGCATCAACGGCGCGGAGGTCGAGCCGCGTCGCACCCTCGACGCCAGGGACGCCCTCGTGCTCACCAGCTACCCGGGCTATCGTGCCCATCGCGAGCTGCCCGAGGTCGCTGCCGGGCACGCGCGGCGTCTGGCCGACGGCGTCTCCGCCGTGCGCAACCTCGGCTCGGCCGCGATCGAGCTGGCCTACGTGGCCGCCGGCCGGGCCGATGCGACGATGCTGCCCTCGATCAACGCCTGGGACGTGGCGGCGGGCTTCCACCTGGTCCAGCGTGCGGGCGGCAGCCTGCGCACCTGGCCCGGCACCTCGGGACAGGACCGCCCCGTCCAGGAGCAGCCCGCCTACGTCGCGTGCACGGGACCCGAGAGGCTGGGGGTCCTCGATCAGCTCATGGACGAGGTCCAGGCCGCCCGCGAAGGCTGAGGGCGATGCCCGCGCTGTGATCCTCGTCAAGGGGGCCGGGAGCGGTCGTGAGCACCGCGTTCGCGATGCTAGGCTTGACTGGTCGCTCAGGCGGCGCGGGGCTTTAGCTCAGTTGGTAGAGCGTTTCGTTCGCAATGAAAAGGTCAGGGGTTCGATTCCCCTAAGCTCCACGGAAGTACAGAAGGCCCCTCACCTGGACGGTGAGGGGTCTTTCTCGTTTCGATGAACCTGAGTGCGTGTAATGCGAGCTGAGCTCGAGAGATACCTTGCGGCGCAGTTATCTTCGGACGCCTAGTCCATGCTGTCCGTACCGGTACAGCCTCATCGACCTCACCCGTGGGGCCGGATGCGGTGACTGGAACGCTGTCTCTGGTGGCGGCGTGATCCATGTCAGGCTGACCCCCGACCTGTCGCCGTCGGTATCGGCAGCGTGCCGGCTCCTGATGGCAACGAAGTATCTGGTCCCCGGGGTCAGCTCAGAAGTGGCGAGGAACGCTTCGGCCCAGTCCAGCACTTCGTGGATGTCGTCGCACTGCACGTCGTGCATCTCGACGTAATCGTAGGGATCGACGTAGGAGATGCCGTCGAACGTCGGAGGCCGAACGAAATCGTCGTGACTTGGCGAAGCTCTAGCCACTCGGCGCGGTGACGCGTCCGGACTTCAGCGGGAGTTGGGGCCGTCGACGTCGGGGGAGTTCACGAATCCTCAGGAAAGTACCCGGTGCAAGGGTCGATCTCCCGAAGCCAGTCGGTGATCAGCTCGACGTGCTCGCGATGACTGAACGGCTCTGGGCCCGGCCGGCCGACAGCGAATCCCGAGCTTGGATGGGGCCCGCACAGTGCCGAATAGTGATAGCTGCCGCCTTGGCCCTTCTCGACTTCGAACTCCTGCCCATCCACCTCTACACGCATTGTGGCTCCCATCGTGTCGGCCAACCTAGCGCTCGAGCGGGTTAGTTCGGGCCGAACTCCTGCGAGAACGCGTTCACGAACGTTACTGCAGCGCCTGGGGTTAGCCAGGTTTCTGGGGCTACTGGCCCTTGAGTTGAGGAGGGGACGGGGTGCTTGCACCACGGATCCCTTTGCGGGCTTCGTTGATGGCGAGCAGGACGGCGAACATGCTGAGTGCCAAGAGAGCCCAGGGAACGCTGCGCGAGAACCAGTCCGTCTGCGGGGCCCAGTAGTAGGAGCCTGAGCCGTGGCGGTAGACGGTGATCCGATCTCCCACTGCGGCATGCCGCCCTTCGACGTGCCCGCTACGCCCGTCACCGGCACGGAAGAAGACCACTGGAGTGCTACCCCGTGAGCCCGTCGGACGCGACGTTGCGCGTGTGACAGTCGCCTGCACTTCGACGGGCTTGGAATGATCGTCCGCCCGCTGTTGCCCCATTGCCAGAATCCCGATCATCGCCAGCACTCCGGCAGCGAAGAGGATGACCAAGGCATTGAGGACTGCTCGCACGGCCAGCACCGTAGCGCGACTCGGGAACGTTGAGCGAGTTCCCTCTCTTCCCTACCGCCGAGCCCCTGCGGGAGGGATCGAGTCGACGGGTTCGTGCATACAGCGGCGGTGATCTCGAGCTGACGCCGAGTGGCCGAGGTCACCTCAGTTAGCAACCGATAGGTAGTTTGCCTATCGTCTTACGCCGCGCGGCTCGATGGGGGTCGAGTCCGCGCCCGGCCCCTAGGGGAGCCCCCGGTCGCACTCTGGGTGTGACCGGGGGCACGGGAGTCCTCAGGCATCGCGTCCTTGCCGATCGCTCTCTCGGCTCAGGCGGCTTCCCCGGTGCCCTCCGTGTTCAGGGGCGAGGCCCGTTGTCAGGGCGAGCACGAGGAAGGTGTAGGCATCGCGGGAGGCGATGGCGACGCTTGCGATGACGACGACACCGGTGGCGCTCCGTACGCGGGGTCGCGTGCTGCGCACGTGTCCCTGCGACGACAGCAACCGCTTGTCGAGACTCGGCAGCTACTCGGTAGCTACCTCCATGTGCTCGACAGGGAGCGGTCCTGGTCCTTTCGCGACATCGGATGAGAGGCCGAGAGACGTCGGCTCCAGGCCAGCTACGCGAACGCCCCGCGTTACCTGAACGGGATGTTCCCGAAGCGGAACAGCGACATCACGTCGCAGGCGTTCGCGATCACCTACGGCGGCAACGGCAGCGAACGCCCCGAGCTGTTCGGTCGGCCAGGCATGGGGGCGTTCGAGCTCGGGCCGCCATCGTGACGACTCACCGAGCCTCTGCGGAACGCGCTGTGACGATTGGCCCAGCAGTTCGCGGAAGGGAATGGCGCGCTGGCACGTGACGCTCAGCCGAATGGTGCTGAAAGCGATTGGTGGAATTCCCACGAGAACGCCCGAGGGCGAACGCTGCTCGCATGTCGAGCGGGCGGGAGCGGGGCAGGTATCGGGGGTGCGAGGTGCGCACGAGGACCTGGCAGCAGATGCATCCGTACTCTGAGCAACGTGCGCGGCGCGCGAGCATCTGAGGATGCGCCGGGGCGAGGAGCCCCCTGATCCAGGCGGACGGGAGACGGCATGGGAGAGGTCGACCATCACGCGGCTGCGGATCGTATCGAGCAGATCGTCCTATCGGTCCGGGTCGGATTCTGGCGAGGATCTGCGGGCTGCGCGTGGAATTGATGCCGTGGCATCTCGACGTAACGCCACCCCTCGGATCGGAGTGCGGGATGCGGCAGGCGTCGGGTCCGCAACGGTGAGTACGAGTGCCAGGGTGCGTACATGACGAGGGCTTAGCCTCACCAGATGACTGCAAAGATGACGCACAGGGCTGTCACGCTCCTCCAAGAGCTTCGGGGCGAGTTCCCGACGAGTGCAGGCCTGCTCCATCGCGATCTGAGTCGGATGGATCCCGCGGATCCGTTCCTCGAGCGTCGTGTGAGATCGCGGCTCATTCTGGGTCGGGGAACCGCTGTCGTCCCGAATGATGCGCTGGTCATGGAGATCGTGGGAATGGTTCATCGCGGCGACTTCGGAGTGACGACGAGTGGCCCATGAGACCCGCAGCGCTGCAGCACGTGAACGCCCTGCCCTCGTCCGAGGGGGCGTTGCGCTGCGGTGAGAGCGTCGCACGGCAATGGGAGCTCGTGGCGCCGGGCCTCAGGACCGGTATTGGGCGAGCACCGGGCATTCGAAGGGATCGCGGGCGGCGAGGCCCACGTCGTTGAGATAACGCACGACGATCATGTACGAGCGATGGAGCGGAACCTCGGTGTAGGGGACGTCCAGGCTCGCGCACTTGGAACGCACGATCTCGCGGGCCTTCGACAGGTGAACCCGCGGCATGGAGGGGAACAGGTGGTGCTCCACCTGGTAGTTCAAGCCGCCGAGCAGCGCGGTCGCCCACCATCCGCCCTGAATATTCCTCGAGGTGCGGACCTGTTTGGAGAAGAAGTCCAGGCGTGCTCCGCGAGCGATGACCGGCATGCCCTTGTGGTTGGGTGCGAAGGACGCACCCATGTAGACACCGAAGACGGCGAACTGCACACCCAGGAACGCGAATGCCATGCCAAGGGGTAGCAGCAGGAACACGGGCGCTGCGACAACCACGAAGCGTGCCGTGAGGAGGGCGAGTTCGGAGGGTCGGTGCTTCAGGTTCGGGGTCAGCAGAAGGTGCTTGAAGCTGTGGAGGTGGAGGTTCAGCCCTTCGAGTGTGAGGAGCGGGAAGAAGAGCCATCCCTGGCGACGGGTGATCCATCGTCGGAGCCCACGGGCTCTGGCGGCGTCTTCGGAGAGGAAGGAGATCGTGTCGACGGCGACATCGGGGTCCTTGTCGACCTTGTTCGGGTTGGCGTGGTGGCGCGAGTGCTTGGAGTCCCACCAGGTGTAGCTGAGGCCCACGATGCCCGAGAGCATTCGAGCGAGATGCGTGTTGGCCTTACCGCCCGCCAGGACCTGGCGGTGCCCGGCCTCGTGTCCGATGAACGCGATCTGCGTGAAGGCGATGCCCAGGGCTCCGGCGACGATGAGCTGGAACCAGCTGCTTCCGAGGGCGATGAACGCGGTGACGCACGCGGCGAGCAGAGCGAAGATGGCCGCCCCGATCAGCACGTAGTACCAGCGTGCCCGATCGAGAAGTCCAGCGGCTTTGATGTCCTTGGAGACCTCCATGAACGCCCGCAGCTGCGGCGGGAAGGACTCTGCATCCAAGTGCTTCGGGGAGAGGGTCGAGCTCTGCTCGAGTGGGCGAGTGACCATGGCGGCCTACCTTCGCAGTGGCGCGTGAACCAACGCCGAGTTCGTCGAGGAGCTCCTCGACGTGTCCGACGGTACAGGCTCTCCCTGCGCTCGACCTGTGCAGCGCCAGGAAAGGGGTGCGCGTCGGGCGCGCGTGCCAGGACACCCAGAACGTCGCTGGGCACTTCGAGCTCGAAGATGTCGCCCGGCTCGAGACCGGCTCGAGACGCAGCGCCTTCTCGATGACACCCGGCGCTCGCGAATCTCATCGCGCCGCGGATCGCATGAGGTGTTCCAGGTCCGATTCGCCCTCGGGCGTCTGTGCACCCGACTCCAGGGCGCGGCTCATGAGCGCGAGCGCGGCCGGGTCGGCGACCAAGCGGGACCATGCGGCCTGCTCGCGCCGGTAGCCATCGAGAGGTCGCGCGGGCGAGAAGATCTCCTTCGTCCGGAGCGCGACGCCGTCCGTGAGGTCGGCGATGTTGCGTGCGACGCGTGCCACGTGCTCGTCGAGTTCGGCCGCAGGGACTGCTCGGTCGACCCATCCGTAGGCGGCAGCCGTCGAGGCATCGTAGAGGTCGCCGGTGAGGACGATCTCCATGGCCCGGTTGCGGCCGACGCGCTCGCGGAGATACTGGGTTCCTCCGCCGGAGGGGACGATCCCCATGAGGCTCTCGATCTGGCCGAGCCGTGCGGTTTCGGTGGCGGCGACCACGATGTCGGCAGCCGCTACGAACTCGGCACCGCCGCCCCGTGCCGTGCCCGCGAGCTTCACGATGACCGGCTGCGGTTGGTTGCGGAGCAGCTCTCCGACGGACTGGAAGACGTTCACGCCCTCGGGGGCGGCGTCCGCGATCTCGGTGAGGAGGTCTTCGTCGTCGAGGATGTGCATGTCCACGTGGGCGAGGAAGAAGTCCGGATTCGCCGAGGAGAACACGATGACCTTGGTCGAGTGGTCCTCCCGAAGATCTCCCAGAGCGCTGCCGAGGTCCGTCATCAGCATCGCGCTGATGACGTTGACGGGCGGGTTGTCGAGCACGATCTCCGCGACGCCGTCCGTGACGGTGAGATGCAGGGTTGAGTAGGACTGCTGCATGGACGCCCCTTCGGGTATTCGTCAGGCATGTAGGTTTGCGATGAATACCCAACCTGCGCTCTCCCACGGGCGTCGTCAAGAACGCACTTCGGAGGTCCTAAGGCACATGACGGATACCAGCCCCTATGCCGCTCATGGCGGCGACGGCGTGCTCTTCGCGGCGGATTGCCCGAGCCGGCCGATCCTGGATCAGATCGCTGACAAGTGGTCGATGATGGCGCTCTCCGTTCTCCAGCAGCCGACGCGCTTCAACGAGATCAAGCGCCGACTGTCCGGGGTGACCCAGCGGGTCCTCACCCAGACGCTCCGGCGCCTGGAGCGCAACGGGATGATCACGCGGAGGGTCATCCCGACCTCGCCGATCGGCGTCGAATACGCACTCACGCCACTCGGTGAGTCCCTGGTCGAACCCTTCGGGGAGCTGTATGACTGGACGATCGCGCACGCCGATATCGTCCGCGAGGCCCAGGGCGACTACGACGCGCGATCCGCGGGGTGAACACGTGCGGAGGGCATCGACCTCGGGCGAACTGTGGTCGCCGCCACCACGATTACGAATGCATAGGTAGATGATCTATCGTTTCTCTCGTGCGGCTCGATGGGGGTCGAGCCCGCATGCTCCACAGAGGAGTCGCCCCGATCGCACGACACGTCGTGCGATCGGGGGTGGGGCAGGTCTGGACCCTCCGTCGGCGGAGCGCCCTCGCGCTGCCACGGCTCGGTCGCGCGGCATGCGGCCCCGTTCCTCGCCGGCTCTCGATGTGCTGCCGGTGACCTCATCGCCTCGCTCGGAACGCCCGTTCTGTGACCTTCAGGCATTTTCGGGCGAACGGCCACGAAACGGTCGGAAAAGAGCGATTATGTGGAGCTAACGAACGGAGAACAAGGGGGTGCGAGATGTCCACGTACGCACAGCTGCGCAGGCTCGCGGCGGATTGCAGGGCCGACGGGGAGAAGGCGCCGATCAGTCCTGACGACCTCGACCATCTGCTCGATGTCGCCGAGAACGCCCGGCCGGAGCAACCGGCCCGCAGCGTAGGCGGCGACACCTCACTGGCCGATACTGCAGCACAGGCCTGAGGGGTCCGTCGCGGTCCGTGCGCTGACCTTCGTGGAGAGCGTCGGACGCGTCGGGGGAACGGTGCTGAAAGACGAGGTAGCCCTCCCACCTGCCGGGTGGGAGGGCTTCCTCGTCGTCAGTGGAACGCTCTCAGGGTGCTGGTGCTCCTCTGATCCTGATCGCTCGTGCGGCGCGCCCGCCGCGCGCCGAGCCTCGCAGATCCTCAGGAACGCACGAGGCGACGGATCGCCTGCGTGGCCTCCTCGATCTTCTCGTCGGCGTTCGAGCCGCCGCCCTTGACGGCGTCGGCTACGCAATGCCCGAGGTGGTCGTCGAGGAGCTCGAGCGCGACGTTCTCCAGGGCGCTGTTCACGGCGGAGATCTGCGTGAGGACGTCGATGCAGTAGCGCTCGTCCTCGATCATCTTCGCGATACCTCGCACCTGGCCCTCGATGCGCTTCATCCGACGTTCGAGCTTGGCCTTGTCGTCGCTGTACCCGTGCATTCGACACCTCCTGATCCGGCCCGTCACGATACCCCTCCCCGGTATGCCCGGCAACGATCCGCCCAGCAGCGGTGCCTGCTGCGCGCCGAACGGAACGGCACCGCCGGGCGCACCGTGCGCCGTAGGGTGAGGCCATGAATCGTCGGTCCCGCTCCGCTGCTGCAGGCTCCGGCCGTCCGGCACGACCCTCCGGCCGCGGTACCGGCTGGAGCGACCGTTCCGAGGCCCGCCCCTCCCGTTCGCCCTCCTCGTCACGATCGTCTCGCTCGGACGCTTCGCCCGCCGAACTGCCCGTGCTGCGGGTCGGCTTCGTACCGGGGGTCGAGCCCGATCGCTTCGGGCGACGCTGGAGGAGCGGGGGCCGTGCCGCACGCCTCGAGCTGATCCCCGTGCCGCTCTCGCGACAGAGCGCCGTGCTCGCCGAGCGAGAGGTCGACATGTGCTTCGTGCGTCTGCCGCTGACCTCGCCGGAGCTTCCCGAGCTGCACCTGGTGAACCTGTGGGAGGAGCGTCCCACGGCCGTCGTCGGCACCGAGAACGTGCTCTCCCTGCACGAGGAACTCACCCTCGCCGACCTCGCCGAGGATCCCGAGATCGCCCCCGAGCACGACGACGACGCGGCCGACCGCATCGCCGTGGTCGCCAGCGGCGTGGGGCACGCGAGGCTGCCGCTGTCCCTCGCGCGCCTTCACCACCGCAAGGACGTCGTCCACCGGGAGATCACCGACGCCGAGTCGACCCACATCGCGCTGGCCTGGCCGACGAGCGAGGACGACGACGTGCGCCAGGACTTCGTGGCCACCGTGCGCGGACGCACGCCCCGCTCTTCCCGGTAGGTCAAGGGCATCGGCGCTGTGTGAACGCGTCGTCGTCGGCCCGCGCGGGCGGCGATAGGCTCGAGGCGACGATCCCGAGAACCGAGGAGCCGAGCCGTGACCGAGTCACCCCGCATGAACGTCGAGAGCTTCAATCTCGATCACCGCGCCGTGCGCGCCCCCTACCTGCGCATTGCCGACCGCAAGACCCTTCCCCACGGCGACGTCCTGACCAAGTTCGACGTCCGCTTCGCCCAGCCCAATGTGGCACACCTGGACTCCGAGGTCGTCCACTCTCTCGAGCACCTGATGGCCGAGCACATGCGCAACCACACCGACGACGTCATCGACGTCTCCCCGATGGGCTGCCGCACCGGGTTCTACGCCCTGCTCGCCGGGGAGCACGAGGTCGCCGACTTCGCCCCGGTCCTCGAGGCGACCCTGCACGACCTGCTGCAGGCCGAGGAGGTCCCCGCGGCCAACGAGGTCCAGTGCGGCTGGGGTGCCCACCACACCCTCACCGGAGCGAAGGACGCCGCGCAGGCGTTCCTGGCGCGCCGTGAGGAATGGGAGGACGTGGGCGACGACGCCGAGAGCGCCTGAGCCGGGTGCAGCGGGTCGGGGCCCGAGTGGCCCCGGCCCATCGGCTCGCCCTCGCGCGGATCGGCGGCATCGCACGATCCTGGGCGCTCAGGTCCAGCTGGGGAGCCACATCCGCCATTCCCACTGCCGCACGTCGATGACCTGTCCCGTCCAGATCGGCCAGAAGAATGCCGAGATCAGCACGATCAGGGTGAGCAGGCTTCCGCACAGCAACGTCCCGGCGAGCTTGCGCTCCCGGTCCGCGCCCGGCGGGCCGACCAGCAGCCCGAGGGCGTAGGCGAGGCACATGATCAGCCACGGCTCGTAGACCACCGAGTAGAAGGTGAAGATCGTGCGGTCCAAGTACATCAGCCACGGCAGGTAGCCGGCGACGATGCCGGCCAGGGCCGCCCACGCGCGGCCGTCGCGCTTCCACACCCCGACGACGATCACGACCACGATGCTGAGCGCACCCAGCCACCAGATCAGCGGATTGCCCACGCTGAACACCTGGGAGGCGCACTTCTCGACCTGGCAGCCCATCTGCCCGTAGTCGTAGGAGCGGTAGTAGAAGTTCGTCGGCCGGATCTGGAGCAACCAGCCCAGGGGATTGGCCTGGTAGGGGTGCGGCGAGTCCAGATGGATGTGGAAGTCGTAGGCCTCGGAGTGGTAGTGCAGCAATGAGCGCAGGGCGTTCACGACGGGGTTGCCGTCGGGATGACCGTTCTCCTCGGCCCAGTTCCGCATGTACCCCTTGTCGGAGGCGAACCAGCCCGTCCAGGAGACGAGGTAGGTCAGCAGCGCGCCGCCGACCATGGCGACGAACGCCGGGACCGCATCGCGGAACAGCCCGTTGACCATCCAGCGACGCTCGCCCACCCGTCGTCGGGCCCACCAGTCCCACAGCACCGTCATGATCCCGAAGATCGCGAGGAAGTAGATCCCCGACCACTTCACCGAGCACGCCAGTCCCAGCAGGATCCCTGCGCTCAGCCGCCAGGGACGGAAGCCCGCGCGGTATCCCAGCAGGGGGAGGGTCTCCCCACGCACGACGGCTGCCGCGGCGTGGCGTGCGAGCTTCTCCCGGAAGCGGTCGCGATCGATCAGCAGCGCGCCGAAGGCGGCGAGGGCGAAGAACATCAGCACCAGGTCCAGCAGCGAGGTGCGGGACATGACCAGGTGCAGCCCGTCGACCGCGAGCAGCAGGCCCGCGATCAGGCCGATGCCGGTGGAGCGGAACAGACGCCGGGTGATCAGCGTGCACATCAGCACCGACAGCGATCCGAGCACGGCGACGGAGAGCCGCCACCCCCACGACGAATCGCCGCCGAGGATGAGCATGCCCAGGCCGATCACCCACTTGCCGATCGGCGGATGCACGACGTACTCGCCGCTGTCCTCGTAGGAGTTCACGTCCCCGGAGGTGAACGCCGGATCGGGCTTGTCCGGCCAGTTCATCTCGACGCCGTTGTGGATCAGCGTCCAGCCGTCCTTGACGTAGTAGGTCTCGTCGAAGATCAGGTCGTGGATGGACCCCAGGTGGTACACGCGCAGCACGAGGGCGAGGACGGTCACCAGGATCACGCCCGCCCAGGCGCGCACGCTCCCGAGGCCGCGGGGCAGGTCCATGCAGTGCAGGCGCGTGCGCAGGGCGCGCAGCACGGCGGGGTGATCGTGCTCGGCCTGACCGGCGTCGGCCTCCTCGTCCCGCAGATGGCTGTGGGGCGGGATGTCCTCGTCGCTCCGGGTGGTTGCCTGCACGCGGTCATGCTAGGGCATCGGACCTGCACGTCCGCGCTCTACGATGGTCCCCATGCTCGCTCCCGGAGTCCTGGTCCTGGCCGCCACCCCGATCGGCAATCCGCTGGACGCCTCGGTGCGTCTGATGCGCGCCCTGGCAGAGGCGGACCTGATCGCCGCCGAGGACACCCGGCGCCTGCAGCGCCTGGTGCGGTCGCTCGAGGTGGAGCTCTCGGGGAAGGTCATCTCGTACCACGAGCACAACGAGGTCGAACGCACGCCCTGGCTGCTCGAGGCCCTGCGGGAGGGGCAGAAGGTCCTGCTGGTGACCGATGCGGGCATGCCTGTGGTCTCCGACCCCGGCTACCGTGCGGTCCGCTCCGCCGCCGACGAGGGGCTGCCGGTGCAGGTGTTCCCCGGCCCGTCGGCGGTGCTCACCGCGCTCGCCGTCTCCGGTCTCGCACCCGATCGCTTCTCCTTCGAGGGATTCGTCCCTCGCGGCCCCGGTCAGCGAGAGCGTCTGTTCGCGGACCTGGCCGACGCCCGTCGCACGCTGGTCTTCTTCGAGTCGCCCCGCCGTACGGCCGCGGCGCTCGCTGCGATGGTCCAGGGGTTCGGCGGCGGGCGGCAGGCCGTCCTCGCGCGGGAGCTCACCAAGACCCATGAGGAGGTCCTGCGTGGGTCGCTCGCCGAGCTCGCGGCCTGGGCCGACGGCCACGAGGTGCTCGGCGAGATCGCGATCGTCGTCGCCGGCGCGGACACCGTTCCCGCCGATCCCGAGGACCTCGTGGACCAGGTGCTCGCCCGGGTCGCGGCAGGGGAGCGGATGAAGGACGCCGCCAAGGAGGTCGCCCGCACGGCCCCGGGCGTCGGGGCGCGGGAGCTCTACGACGGCGCGCAGAAGCGGCGGGGCTGAGCGGTGCGCCTGAGCGGCGGGGGCACTCCGCTCGGCAGCCGACCGAACACGCCGGCCGCGCACGCCGGACATGCGAGAGGGCCCCGACCATCAGGTCGGGGCCCTCTCGTCAGGGTCTGAGAAGAAGCTCAGTCGTCGATCTCGATGAGACCGCGCTGGTAGGCCTTCGCCAGACGGCGCGGGACGGCGGCGCTGCGGCCGCGGACCGTCACCTGCACGAGGTCGGGGTTCTGGGCCTTCCACTGCGAGCGACGCGAGTGGGTGCGAGCCCGGGACATCTTGAACTTGGGCACTGCCATGGGAACGCTCCTTGACGGTCCTGGATGATGGTCGGCGTGGGTGTCCGCCCTGCGAGCTGGCCCGTCCCGGAGGACTGAGACGACGCGGACGTCGCCGGGCGCGCGGAAGGACACGCAACGGTCCACCATTCTGCCACAGGACCTGGGGGCATCCCTGGGCCAGGCGGGTGAGATGCACCACCGGGCTCCGGGAGCTGCCGTCACGGCCCGGCCGGCGAGCGATCCCGTCGGAGTCATGCCCCCGCCCGCCTACCATGGTGGCATGCCGATCGCACCCGACGACCCCCGCGCGACCGACCCCTCCTCCCCGGTCCATCACCGCGAGGAGCTCGACCCGCGACGGTCCTCACGCGACCGCTCCTGGCCACCCGTGCCGGAGCCGCTCCCCGTGGCCGTGGTCGACAATCACTGCCACCTCGACTTCGCCGACGGCGAGAAGGGCCTCAGCGTCCGTGAACACGTCGAGCAGGCCGCTGCGGCAGGCATCAGCGCTCAGATCACGATCGGCTCGGACCGGGAGGCGGCGCTGTGGACGGCGCGGCTGCTGGCCGACGAGGACTGCCCCTCGAGCCTGCGCGGAGGGGTCGCCGTCCACCCCAACGAGGCCGCCCTCCACGCGCGCGGCCACGACCACGAGGGAACCGAGCTCATCGGGCTGGACGAGGCTCTCGCCGAGATCGACCAGCTGGTGCGCGGCCCCGGCATGGTCGTGGTGGGGGAGACGGGACTGGACTGGTTCCGCACCTCGCGGGGGGACGAGCAGGCGCGCAGCGCACAGATCGACTCCTTCCGTCATCACATCGCGCTCGCCAAGGAGACCGGTCTGCCGATGCAGATCCATGATCGCGACGCCCACGGCGACGTCCTCGAGGTGCTCGACGCGGACGGCGCCCCGGAGCGCACCGTCCTGCACTGCTTCTCGGGGGACGTGGAGTTCGCCCGCGAGTGCGTGGCGCGCGGCTTCTACCTCTCCTTCGCGGGCAACGTGACCTTCAAGAACGCGCAGAACCTGCGCGATGCCATGGCCGACGTCGGCCTCGGACGCGTGATGGTCGAGACGGATGCCCCCTTCCTCACGCCGGTGCCCTATCGCGGCCGGCCGAACTCCTCCTATCTGATCCCGCACACCATGGCCACGATCGCCGAGGTGACGGGGACCGACCTCGAGACGGCCTGCGCCACGATCGCGGGCACCACCCGCGAGGTCTACGGATGGCCGGCGGCATGAACGAGAACCGTCCCGAGGAGAAGGGTCGCGGCCACGGCGAGCCGAGCCGTGACACCGGCGACGCCTCCACCCCCTCCGCCATCCCCGAGTCCGGCTCGATGCTGCTCAGCGCCCGTGAGATCCGTGAGCTCGCCGACGGGGCCGGCCTCAGCCCCAGCAAGCAGCGCGGCCAGAACTTCGTGGTGGACCCCAATACGGTGCGCGCGATCGTCGAGCGCGCCGGCGTCGAGGACGGCCAGGTGGTGCTCGAGGTCGGCCCCGGGCTGGGGTCCCTCACGCTCGGGCTCCTCGAGGCCGGGGCCGACGTCGTCGCGATCGAGCTCGACCGCGGTCTCGCCGGGCTGCTCCCGCGCACGCTGGCGTCCCGCGGCGTCGGCGAGGACCGTCTCCACCTCGTCCACGCCGACGCCCTGACCGTCACCGAGCTGCCGCAGATCCCGCGAGCTCGGAGGGCCGCGGCCGATGCTCCGTCGGCCGATCGGGAGCGGGAGGGCCGGCCGACGGCGCTGGTGGCGAATCTTCCCTACAACGTGGCCACCCCGATCCTGCTCACGATGCTCGAGCGCTTCGCGAGCATCGAGCGCTGCCTGGTGATGGTGCAGTCCGAGGTCGTGGACCGTCTGATCGCCCAGCCGGGCTCGCGGACCTACGGAGCGCCGAGCGCGAAGGCTGCCTGGTACGGGGACCGTGAGTGGGCGGGCAAGATCTCGCGCCGGGTGTTCTGGCCCGTCCCCAACGTCGACTCCGCCCTCGTGCTGCTGACGCGTCGGCAGACGCCGCTGGGCACCGAGACCGAACGCAGGGAGACGTTCCGGGTGATCGATGCGGCGTTCGCCCAGCGCCGCAAGATGCTGCGGGCGGCGCTCGCCGGATGGGCCGGCTCCTCGCAGCGGGCGAGCGGGATCATCGCCGCCGCCGGCATCGACCCCACCCGCCGCGGGGAGACCCTGACCGTCCACGAGTTCCTCGCGATCGCCCGGGCCGTGGAGCGCGGGACGGACCCCGAGACCGAGCCCGCGACGGACCTGGAGATCGACCGCGGGCCGGGCCGCGAGGCCCTGTGACCGGCCCGGGGACCCCCGACGGCGTCGATTCGGTGACGGTCATCACACACGCCTGAGCAGCGGGCCCGGATGTGGCCGCGACCACCCGATGAACCTCCAGGTGAGTATGAATACCGGGGGGTGGAGAGGTCCGACGACCTCTGGGGCGCGCTGCGGCCCCGAGATCCGGGAAAATGTCCGAGGATCGTCCGTTCCGCGGACCATGAGGTCCCGAACCGTCGGCGTTCTCGCTAGTGTCGATCGACGTGACGGGCCTGACGACGAACTCCATCGACCACCAGCCGAACCATCACAGCGAGACCCCGCAGAGCTCCGGCGACGACCGGATCCGGATCCTCCCCCCGGCGGCCGATCATGGTGCCGCCATGTGGCGGGTGGCGCGCGACAGCGGCACGCTCGACCTGAACACGTCCTACGCCTATCTGCTGATGGCTCGGGACTTCGCAGCCACCACCCGCGTCGCCCTGCAGGACGGTGAGGTCGTCGGCTTCGTGCTGGGGTACCGCCGTCCGGACGCGCCGCAGACCCTGTTCGTCTGGCAGATCGCCGTGGACGACGTGGCGCGGGGGCGCCGCATCGGTGCCCGTCTTCTCGACTCCCTGGTGGACGACCTCTCGGACGTGACCACACTCGAGACCACCATCACCGCGGACAACGCCGCCTCCAACCGGCTGTTCGCCTCCTTCGCCGAGCGCCACGGGGCTGCCCATTCGACGCAGCCGCTGTTCGCCGAGGCCGACTTCCCCGACGAGGGGCATCCGACCGAGCACCTCCACGTGATCGGCGACCTCGGCTCGACCCACTGACGCATCGGCGTCCCCTCAGTCCTCACGGGCGCTCCCGCGCGCCCGGAGCCGGTCCCGACCATGCGAGG
Organism: Brachybacterium endophyticum; assembly: GCF_003130585.1. Taxonomy (GTDB): domain Bacteria; phylum Actinomycetota; class Actinomycetes; order Actinomycetales; family Dermabacteraceae; genus Brachybacterium; species Brachybacterium endophyticum. The sequence continues at coordinate 975,324 of NZ_QFKX01000002.1, forward strand.
ACCGCAGAGATCTTCGATCACACCTCAGACAGGAAGAGGAGACAGATGACCACGACCACCACACCTCTCGAGACCACCGAGCTCGAGTCAAAGGTCCGCAGCTACTCCCGCAGCTGGCCGGTGAGCTTCACCCGCGCCCAGGGCAGCACCCTGACCGCCGAGGACGGCCGCGACTACATCGACTTCTTCGCCGGCGCCGGCGCCCTGAACTACGGGCACAACCACCCCGAGCTGAAGAAGGTCCTGCTCGACCACATCCTCGAGGACCGTGTCGTCCACGGCCTGGACATGTTCACCGACGTGCGCCGTCAGTTCCTGGAGACGTTCCGCTCGAGCATCCTCGAGCCGCGCGGCCTGGACTACACCGTGGCCTTCCCCGGGCCCGGCGGGGCCAACGCCGTCGAGGCCGCCCTCAAGCTGGCGCGCAAGGTGACCGGACGCGAGTCGATCGTGAACTTCACCAATGCGTTCCACGGGATGACGCTCGGCGCCCTCTCGGTCACCGGCAACTCGCTGAAGCGCGGCGGTGCCGGTGTGCCGCTCGTCCACGCCACCCCGATGCCCTATGACGACTACTTCGACCAGGTCGTCCCGGACTTCATGTACCTCGAGCGCCTGCTCACCGACGCCGGCAGCGGTCTGAACAAGCCCGCCGCCGTCATCGTCGAGGCCGTGCAGGGCGAGGGCGGCATCAACGCGGCCCGTGCCGAATGGCTGCGGGGCCTCTCCGAGCTGTGCAAGAAGCACGAGATCCTGTTGATCCTGGACGACATCCAGATGGGCTGCGGGCGCACCGGCGGCTTCTTCAGCTTCGAGGAGGCCGGCATCGAGCCGGACATGGTGACGCTCTCGAAGTCCATCAGCGGCTACGGCCTGCCGATGGCGTTGACGCTGATCAAGCCCGAGCTCGACATCTGGGAGCCGGGCGAGCACAACGGCACCTTCCGCGGCCCCGGCCCTGCCTTCGCGACCGCCACCAAGGCCATCGAGCTGTTCTGGAGCGACGACGAGCTCGAGCGCTCGACGGGCACCAAGGGCGCTTTCATCGAGAGCCGCTTCAACCAGCTCGCCGCACGGTTCGAGGACCATCAGCTCGTGGTGAAGGGCCGGGGCCTGGCCCGCGGTCTCGAGATGCCCAGCGGAGAGCTGGCCGGGAAGGTCTCCTCCCTCGCCTTCGAGCGCGGACTGCTGGTCGAGACCTCCGGCCCCTCGGACGAGGTCATCAAGCTGCTGCCGGCGCTGACCATCCCCGACGACCAGCTCACGGCCGGCCTCGACATCATCGACGAGGCCGTCGCCGAGGTGCTGAGCGCCTGAGGCACCGACCCTGCCCCGGCGCGGTCGCGCCGGGGCGCGCGCCCGGGCCGGGCCCGGGCGCCATGCGCGGGATCCAGCCGAGGACCCGCCGACCACCACCAGATCCACGACGGAAGGACACACATGCTCGTTCGCACTCTCGACGAGGTCACCGACACGGACTCGGACATCAAGTCCGAGAACTGGCGCAGCAAGCGCATCATCCTGGCGAAGGAGGGCGTCGGCTTCTCCGTGCACGAGACCACTCTCTACGAGGGCACGGAGAGCTACTTCTGGTACGCCAACCACATCGAGGCCGTCTTCATCACCCACGGCGAGGGGGAGATCGAGGACATGGCGACGGGTGAGGTGCACCCCCTGGCACCGGGGTCGCTGTACCTGCTCGACAAGCACGACAAGCACAAGGTGCGGGTGCGCAAGGAGATCCGCTGCGTGTGCGTCTTCAACCCGCCGGTGACGGGGCGCGAGATCCACGACGAGGACGGCGTCTACCCGCTGGTCACCGAGGACGCCTGAGTCCACCGCCCCACGACGCGGGCCCCTCGCAGCCGACTCCGGTCGGTCGCGAGGGGCCCGCGTCGCTCTGTCGTGACCTCGAGCGGGTCAGCCCACCTGCTCGGACAGCTCCAGCCAGCGCTCCTCCGCCTCGGCCAGCTCGGCGTCCACCCCTTGCTGCTGCGCGCCGAGCTCCTGCAGCCCCGCGTAGTCCGAGGGGTCGTGGGTGGTCATCTGCTCGCCGAGCTCGCGGCTGCGCCGGCTGAGCTTGTCCATCTTCCGCTCCACGGCGGCCAGTGCCTTCTGCGCCTCCCGCTGCTCGCGTCCGGTCGGGGCGGGGCCGGCCGACGAGCCCGTGGTGGGCGAGGAGGCCGCAGCACCGTCCGCCGTGCTCCCGCCGACCGAGGCCGACGCCGAGGATGACGCCGAGGACGCCCCGAAGCCCGACGCCGCCGTCGTGCTCGAGGACTCCCCGGACCCCGCGCCCTGCGCCCGCAGCTGCAGGTACTGCTCGACGCCGCCCGGCAGGTGCCGCACGCCGCCGTCGAGCACCGCGTACTGCAGATCGGTGACGCGCTCGAGCAGGTAGCGGTCGTGGGAGACCACCATGAGCGGGCCCGGCCAGGTGTCCAGCAGGTCCTCCATCGCCGCGAGCATGTCGGTGTCCATGTCGTTCGTCGGCTCGTCCAGGACCAGGACGTTCGGCTCGTCCAGGAGGGTCAGCAGCAGGTCCAGCCGGCGCTGCTGCCCGCCCGAGAGCGCGCCGACCTTGACCTTCTGGTGGGCGGCGGTGAAGCCGAGACGCTCGAGGAGCTGCCCGGGGGAGACCTCGTCCTTGCCGGCTCTGAAGGTGGTGCGGTAGCGGCCGACGACGTCGCTGACGCGTTCGTCGAGGTGCCCGGCCAGCCCTTCGAGCTGCTGCGTGACCTGCTGGACGGTGACCGTCCTGCCGCGCTTCATGCGCCCGCTCATCGGCTCGAGGTCGCCCGTGATCAGGGCCAGCAGGGTCGACTTGCCGGCACCGTTCGGGCCGAGGACGCCGATCCTGTCGGCCGGACCCACGTGCAGGGTGACGTCCTCGAGGACGGTCTGGCCGTCGTACCCGGCGCTGACGTCCTCGAGATCGATCACGTCACGCCCCAGCCGGGACGTTGCCAGCTGGGTGAGCTCGACGGTGTCGCGCACCGGCGGCTCGCCGGAGATGAGCTCGTTCGCGGCGTCGATGCGGAACTTCGGCTTCGAGGTCCGCGCCGGCGCGCCCCGGCGCAGCCACGCGAGCTCCTTGCGCATCAGGTTCTGCCGCTTGGCCTCGATCGCCGCGGCCTGGCGGTCGCGCTCGACCCGCTGCAGCACGTACGCCGCGTAGCCGCCCTCGAACGGATCGACGACGCCGTCGTGCACCTCCCACATCCGCGTGCAGACCTCGTCGAGGAACCAGCGGTCGTGGGTGACGACGACGAGTCCGCCGGTGCGGGAGGACCAGCGGCGCTTCAGGTGCGCCGCGAGCCAGGTGATGCCTTCGACGTCGAGGTGGTTGGTCGGCTCGTCGAGCAGCATCACGTCGACGTCGCGCACCAGCAGCTCGGCCAGATGGACCCGGCGCAGCTGACCACCCGAGAGGCTCGTCAGCTCCGCCTCGAGATCGACCTCGCCGAGCAGGCCCGAGAGCACGTCACGGATCCTCGGGTCCGAGGCCCACTCGTGGGCGGGACGGTCGCCGACCACACGGGTGCGCACGCTCTCCCCGACCTCGGCGACGTCCTGCTGGGACAGGGCGCCCACGCGCAGCCCGCCGCGCACGGTGACGCGACCGTCGTCGGGCTGCTGGGAGCCGGCGAGGATCCGCAGCAGCGTCGACTTGCCGTCGCCGTTGCGTCCCACCACGCCGATCCGGTCACCGTCGTCGATGCCGAGGGAGACCGCGTCCAGGAGCACGCGGTCGGGCAGGGCGAGATGGATCTTCTCGGCTCCCAGCAGATGGGCCATGCGGGTCGGACTCCTGTGGTCGATGGGATGGGCAGGGAAGACGGGGGAGTGGCCGCGGCCGGGACCGCAGCACCGGAATGATCCGGCCGGCGCCGGCGAGCGGCACCTGTGCGAGGTACGAGGCCGCTCAGCGCTCGGTCTCGAAGGGCAGCAGCAGATCGCGCAGGGTGCGCGCGAGATCGACGCTGCTGGACGGATCGCCGCCGCCGAGCACCTCTCGCTCCGATTCCAGCAGGATCTCCATGGCCGCGTCGACCTTCTCGATGCCAGCAGGCTCGAGGCTCACACGCACGGCGCGCCCGTCATGAGGATCGCGGGAGCGGCGCACCAGGCCCTTGGAGGCGAGCTTGTCCAGGCGGGTGGACATGGTGCCGCTGGTGACGAGCGTCTGACGGACCAGAGCACCCGGGCTCAGCGGCTCCGCTCCCGCGCGACGCAGGGCCGACAGCACGTCGAACTCCCAGCCCTCGAGCCCGGTGGCGGTGAAGGCCGCCCGACGCGCCGACTCCAGATGGTGCGCGAGCCGCGAGATGCGGGAGAAGACCTCGAGGGGCGAGGTGTCCAGGTCCGGCCGGGCCCGCGCCCAGCCGGCGACGATCCGGTCGACCTCGTCGGTGCGCAGGGGAGAACTCGGCATGGGGCGAGTGTACGGAATCCGGCGGGGGACCAGAGGGACTCAGCGGCCGCGCAGCTGAGGGGCCTTCTCGAGGGCGCCCAGGCCGAACCAGGAGAGATTCACCATCCGCGCGGCCACCTCCTCCTTGGAGGGCATCCGGGTCTCCAGCCACCACTGGCCGGTGAACGCGACCATGCCGACCAGCATCTGGGCGTAGAGCGCGGCGTCGGCGGCGGTGTAGCGCCGCAGGCGCAGCTGCGCGGTCAGGATCGACTCGACCTTCGCGGCCACGTCCCCCAGCAGGGTCGAGTAGGAGCCGCCCTGGTGGGTCGCGGGGGAGTCCCGCACCAGGATCCGGAAGCCGTCCTCGCGCTCGTCGATGTAGGTCAGGAAGGCCAGCGCCGCCCGCTCCATGAGGGAGCGTGGGTGCGCGCGATGGTCCTCCAGGGCGGTCTCGAGCGCCCCGAGCAGGGTCGAGGTCTCACGGTCCACGATCACCGCGTACAGCCCCTCCTTGCCACCGAAGTGCTCGTACACGATGGGCTTGGAGACCTGGGCGCGCGCGGCGATCTCCTCGACGCTGGTCGCGTCGTAGCCCTTCTGGGCGAACACGGAGCAGCCGATCTGCACGAGCTGCTCGCGGCGCTCGCGTCCGCTCATCCGCGGGGTGCGCGGGCGGGAGGGGACCTTCTCCGAGGCGGCGGGCATGGGGAGAGTCTCCCACGTCTGCTGCGCCGGCCAGCGGCCGATAGGATCCCGGTGCGTCCATGAGGGACGATCCGCCATGGTGTAATCGGCAACACCTCAGATTTTGGTTCTGAAGTTTCAGGTTCGAGTCCTGATGGCGGAACGGTCCGCCGACGGGAACGTCGGCGTCCGGCCCGTCCGGGAACGCACGACACCTGTCGCTGCGGCTCGGATCCGCCCCCTGCGCCAGCGCACCGAGGAGAACCACGTGAACGTTCCTGCCCCTGCCGCCGTCATCGTGCTCGCCGCGGGAGCCGGCACCCGGATGAAGTCGAGGATCCCCAAGGTCCTCCACCCCATCTGCGGTCGCTCCCTCGTGCTGCACGCCCTCGAGGCGGCGCGCGGAACCTCGCCCGCCCAGCTGGTCGCCGTCGTGCGTCACGAGCGCGAGCGGGTCGTGGACCACCTCGCCGAGCACGCACCGGACGTCCTGATCGCCGACCAGGACGAGGTCCCCGGCACCGGCCGCGCCGTCCAGTGCGGGCTCGACCGGGTCAGCGCCGATAGCGGCACCGTCCTGGTGACCTACGGCGACGTCCCCCTGCTGGATTCGGAGACCCTCGGCGCGCTGGTCGCGGAGCACGAGGCGACCGCCAGCGCGGTCACCGTGCTGACCGCCCGCGTCCCCGACCCCACCGGGTACGGGCGGATCCTGCGCGAGGAGAGCACCGGGGAGGTCGTGGGCATCGTCGAGCAGAAGGACGCCGACGAGTCCCAGCGGGCGATCGACGAGGTCAACTCCGGGATCTACGCCTTCGACCTGGCGGTGCTGCGCGATGCGCTCGCCCAGGTGACCACCGACAACGCGCAGGGCGAGATGTACCTCACCGACGTGCTCGCGATCGCCCGCTCCGGCGGCGGCGCGGTGCGGGCGCTGGTCACCGACGACGCCATGCTCGTCGAGGGTGCCAACGACCGCGTCCAGCTCGCGCAGCTGGGCGGCGAGATGCGTCGCCGCCTGCTCGAGAAGCACATGCGCGCGGGCGTGACGATCGTGGATCCCGCGACCACCTGGATCGACGCCGAGGTCTCCATCGGCCAGGACACCGTCATCCAGCCCGGCGTGCAGCTGCTGGGGGCGACCAGCATCGGCGAGGAGGCCCGCATCGGGCCGGACACCACCCTCGAGGACACCGAGGTCGACGAGGGCGCGAGCGTGGTGCGCACCCATGCGCTGCTCGCGGAGATCGGCCCCGGCGCGAGCGTCGGCCCGTTCACCTACCTGCGCCCGGGCACCGTCCTCGGCGCGCGCGGGAAGATCGGCGGCTTCTGCGAGACCAAGAACGTCCAGATCGGCGAGGGCGCGAAGGTCCCGCACCTGAGCTACGTCGGCGATGCGGAGATCGGCGAGGGGACGAACATCGGCGCCGCCACGATCTTCGCCAACTACGACGGGGTGGACAAGCACCGCACCTCCGTCGGCAAGCACGTGCGTGTGGGGTCCGACAACGTGATCATCGCCCCTGTCACGATCGGGGACGGCGCCGTGACCGGGGGCGGCACCACGGTCCGCGGGGACGTGCCGCCCGGAGCGCTGGCCGTCAACGACACCTCCCTGAAGATCGTGGAAGGATGGACCTCGCGTCGCCGCGCCGGTACCGCTGCCGACGAGGCGGCACGCGCAGCTGCGAAGCGGGACAACGCCCCGGGGAGCTCGTCCGCGGACGGGAAGGAACAGGAGAACTGATGAGCGGTATCACCGCGACAGGCGAGAAGCGACTGGTCCTGGTCTCGGGGAGGGCTCATCCTGTGCTCGCCCAGGAGGTCTCCGAGGAGCTCGGGGTCGACGTGCTCCCGATGGACGCCTGGGACTTCGCCAACGGCGAGATCTACGTGCGCTACGGCGAGTCCGTGCGCGGGGCCGACGCCTTCGTGCTGCAGTCCATGCCCGCCCCCATCAACCAGTGGCTGATGGAGCACCTGATCATGATCGACGCGCTGAAGCGGGCCTCCGCCAAGCGCGTGACCGCGATCGCCCCCTCGTACCCGTATGCGCGCCAGGACAAGAAGCACCTCGGCCGTGAGCCGATCTCCGCGCGCCTGGTGGCAGACCTCTACGAGACCGCGGGCATCGACCGCATGATCTCCGTGGATCTGCACGCGCCGCAGGTCCAGGGGTACTTCAACAGCCCGCTCGACCACCTGATGGCGCTGCCGATCCTCTCGCGCTACGTCAGCGAGAAGTACGGCGAGGAGGACCTCACCGTCGTCTCCCCGGACGCCGGCCGGATCCGGGTCGCCGAGCAGTGGGCCAAGCGCCTGGGCGGCGTGAACCTCGCGTTCATCCACAAGTCCCGCGACCCCAAGAAGCCCAACCAGGCGATCGCCAAGCGCGTGATCGGTGAGGTCGACGGCAAGACCTGCGTGCTGGTGGACGACATGATCGACACCGCCGGAACCATCGTGCAGGCCGTCGACGCCCTCACCGCCAACGGCGCCAAGAACGTGATCGTGGCGACCACCCACCCGATCCTCTCGGACCCGGCGGCCGAGCGTCTGCGCAACAGCGGCGTGCTCGAGGTCGTGTGCACCAACACCCTGCCGGTGCCCGAGGAGAAGCAGTTCCCCGAGCTCACCCAGCTCTCGATCGCCCCGCTGCTGGCGCGGGCGATCCGCGCGGTCTTCGACGACGGATCGGTCACCAGCCTGTTCGACGGCGAGGTCTGATCCCGGCCCCCGGGAGCTGCCGCCGCACGCTCCCGGACGACCGCTCCCGACGGCCCGGCGAGGCGCATCACAGTGCCTCGCCGGGCCGTCGGTCGTCGGCCCGGGCCGTGCTAACCTCCCCAGGTCACTTCGGCGAGGGAGAGCTCTGCTCTCCGTGATCGACGCGGTGCGGGAGAGACCCTTCGTGCGTGCGCACGGGCGGTGCGGTTCCCGCGGCGCTGCTCGCCGCCCCGCAGACCGCAAGGAGAATCCCATGGCTGAGAAGCTGAACGTCGAGACGCGCGAGGAGTTCGGCAAGGGCGCTGCCCGCCGCATCCGCTCGGAGAACAAGATCCCCGCCGTTTTGTACGGCCACGGCACGGAGCCGGTGCACATGGTGCTGCCCGGCCACGAGACCGCGCTGATCGCCCGTAACCCCAACGCGCTGATCGAGCTGACCCTGCCCGGCGGCGAGAGCCACCTGGGCCTGATCAAGGAGCTCCAGCGCCACCCGCTCTCGCGCAACATCACCCACCTCGACCTGATCCTCGTCCGCCGTGGCGAGAAGGTCGAGGTCGACATCCCCGTCTTCGTCACCGGTGAGCCCGTCTCCCCGGCGATCGCGGTCGTCGACGCGCAGGCCCTCACCCTCTCGGTCGAGGCCCTGCACGTGCCCGAGAGCATCGAGGTCACGGTCGAGGAGCAGGAGGAGGGCTACCAGCTCTTCGCCGGCGACGTCGTCCTGCCCGGCGGCGCCGAGCTCGTCACCGACCCGGAGATCCTCGTGGTCTCGGTGCAGCTGCCCCGCGTCGAGGAGGAGCCGGAGGAGTTCGAGGAGGGCACTGAGGGCGCCGAGGGCGAGTCCGAGGAGTCCGCCGAGGGCGAGTCCGAGGAGAGCACGGACGAGGACTCCGAGAAGGAGGAGTGAGCCCGCGCGATCGCAGCGTGCGATCGCTTGCTCACAGCTCGTCACCGGGGCGTCGCGCACTGCGCGGCGCCCCGGTAGCGTTCTGGGTCCGGCCTCCGGTCCTTCCGACGCCCGCCGGTGCCCCGCCCCACGATCCCTGGAGGACGCCCCGATGACCGTCACGAACGGGACCTTCCTCGTCGTCGGACTCGGAAACCCGGGGCCGAAGTATGCCTCGACCAGGCACAACGTGGGGCAGATGGTCCTCGATCACATCGCCGCGCAGACCGGTGGACGCTTCACGGCCGCCCGTCGCGGTCCCGCCGTCGTCCTCGAGGGGCGGATGGGCCTGCCGGGCTCCGACGCCCGCACGATCCTCGCGAAGTCGACCGGATACATGAACACCAGCGGCGGCCCGGTCTCGGCCCTCGCCGGCTATTACCGCATCGGGGCGGATAACGTGGTCGTGGTGCACGACGAGGTCGACCTGCCCTTCGGCGTGATCCGCCTCAAGCGCGGCGGCGGCGAGGGCGGGCACAACGGCCTGCGGGACATCACCAAGGCCCTGGGGGCCAAGGACTACCTGCGGGTGCGCGTGGGGGTGGGGCGCCCGCCCGGATGCCAGGACACCGCCGACTACGTGCTCTCCCCGTTCCGGGGGAGCGAGAAGAAGGAGCTCGACCTGGTGATCGGCGAGGCCTCCGACGCCATCGAGACGCTGGTGCTGAAGGGACTCACCGACGCCCAGCAGATCGTCCACACGAGGGAGCCGCGATGACCGCGCCCGCAGCGACACACCAGCAGCCCGAGGGCACGGGGCCCGCCGAGGCCCCGCCCCTGGGTCCGCTGCTCGACCTCGTCGCGAGCGGAGAGGACCTCGCGCGCCTGCGCGAGCTCGTCACCCCGGCAGAGGGCGCCGTCGAGGACTCCACGACCATCACCCCGACGGCCCTGGTCCCCTTCGCGATCGCGGACCTCGCCCGCAGGGCGACCCCGGACGCCCCGCTGGTGGTGCTGACAGCCACCACGCGCGCCGCCGAGGACGCGCGCGCGGCGCTCGAAGCGATGACCGGGACCCAGGGCGTCGCCGAGCTCCCGGCGTGGGAGACCCTGCCGCACGAGCGCCTCTCGCCGCGCGCGGACACCGTCGCCCGGCGCCTGCAGACCCTGCGACGGATCGCCCACCCGGAGACCGAGCAGCCCGTCTCGGTGCTGCTGCTGCCCGTGCGCAGCCTCATCCAGCCCATCGCCACCGGACTGGGCGACCTGCGCGCCGTGCGGGCACGCGTGGGGGAGGACTACCCCCTGGACCGCCTCGAGCAGGACCTCGTCGACGCCGCCTACGTGCGCACGGACATGGTCGAGAAGCGTGGCGAGTTCGCGGTGCGCGGCGGCATCCTCGATGTCTTCCCGCCCACCGAGCCACATCCTGTGCGCGTGGACCTCTTCGGCGACGAGGTCGACGAGATCCGGTACTTCTCCATCGCCGACCAGCGCTCGCTGGAGTCCGTCCCGCACGGGCTCGACGCGGCGCCCTGCCGCGAGATCCTGCTCACCGATTCCGTGCGCGAGCGTGCCCGGGAGATGGCCGAGAAGCTGCCGGGCGTGCGCGACATGCTCGAGAGGATCGCGGCCGGGATCGCGGTGGACGGCATGGAGTCGCTCAGCCCCGTGCTCGTGGACGCCATGCAGCAGGTCGTCGACGTGCTCCCTGCCGCCTCCCGGTTCCTGGTCATCGACCCCGAGCGGGTGCGTGCCCGCGGCGCCGAGCTGGTCTCCACGACGGACGAGTTCCTCGCCGCGGCGTGGTCGAGCGCCGCCGCGGGCGGCGGGCTCCCGATCGACGTGGACGCGGCGAGCTTCGTCCCCGTCGGCGAGGTCCGCGACCACGCCCGTCAGCGCGGTCAGAGCTGGCACACGCTCGCCCCCTTCGGCCTGGACGAGGACGTCGACCTCACCGCGAGCGCGACCAACCATCCCGGCTACTCCGGCCGCAGCGAGGACATCGCCCGCGACCTCACCGCCCGCCGCGACGACCACTGGCGGATCGTGGTCACGATGACCGGCAGCGGTGGCGCCCGCCATGCCGCCGAGACCCTCCAGGAGCAGGGCGTCCCGGCCCGCTACGTCCACCCGCTCACCGAGCAGCCGCAGGCCGACGAGCCGCTCGTGACCGTCGGGCCGTTCGCGGACGGTCTCGTCGACGAGTCCCTGCGGCTGATGATCGTCTCCGAACGTGACGTCACCGGCAAGACCGGTCAGCGGCGCAGCGGGGGAGAGCGGCGCATCCCCTCGCGCCGGCGCAACGTGGTCGACCCGCTGCAGCTGCGGCCGGGGGACCACGTCGTCCACGCCCACCACGGCGTGGGCAGGTTCGTCGAGATGACCAGCCGCACCGTGGGCAGCGGCGCGAAGACCACCACCCGCGAGTACCTCGTCATCGAGTACGCCGCCTCCAAGAAGGGCCAGCCCGGCGACCGCCTCTACGTGCCCAGCGACCAGCTGGACCAGGTCACCAAGTACGTCGGCGGCGAGGACCCGACGGTCAACCGGATGGGCGGCACCGACTGGGCCAAGACCAAGTCGAAGGCCCGCAAGGCGATCCGGGAGATCGCCGACGAGCTGGTGCGCCTGTACTCCGCCCGGCAGTCCGCCCCCGGCCACGCCTTCGGTCCCGACACCCCCTGGCAGCGCGAGCTCGAGGACTCCTTCGAGTTCGTCGAGACACCCGATCAGCTCTCCACGATCGACGACGTCAAGAGCGACATGGAGAAGTCGGTGCCGATGGACCGGCTGATCCTGGGGGACGTCGGCTACGGCAAGACCGAGATCGCGGTCCGCGCGGCCTTCAAGGCCGTCCAGGAGGGCAAGCAGGTGGCCGTGCTCGCGCCCACCACGCTGCTCTCCCAGCAGCACCTGGACACTTTCACCGAGCGGTACACGGGCTTCCCGGTCACCGTGCGGGGGCTCTCGCGATTCCAGTCCGACGCCGAGTCCGAGCGCACGATCGAGGGGCTGCGCGACGGCAGCGTCGACATCGTGATCGGCACCCACCGTCTGATCACCGGGCAGGTGCGCTTCAAGGACCTCGGTCTGCTGATCGTCGACGAGGAACAGCGCTTCGGGGTCGAGCACAAGGAGACCCTGAAGGCGATGCGCACGAACGTCGACGTGCTCTCGATGTCGGCGACCCCGATCCCGCGCACGCTCGAGATGGCCGTGACCGGGATCCGCGAGATGTCCACCCTCGCCACGCCCCCGGAGGAGCGCCACCCCGTGCTCACGTACGTGGGCGCCGAGGACGACAAGCAGGTCACCGCCGCGATCCGCCGCGAGCTGCTGCGCGAGGGCCAGGTCTTCTTCATCCACAACAAGGTCGAGGACATCGACGCCGTCGCCCAGCGCCTGCGGGAGCTGGTGCCCGACGCGCGCGTGCAGGTCGCCCACGGCAAGATGAACGAGAACCAGCTCGAGCAGGTGATCGTCGACTTCTGGGAGAAGGAGTTCGACGTGCTGGTCTGCACGACGATCGTGGAGACCGGGCTGGACATCGCCAACGCCAACACCCTGATCGTCGAGAACGCCGACCGTTTCGGGCTCTCCCAGCTGCACCAGCTGCGCGGCAGGGTGGGCCGCTCGAGCGAGCGCGCCTACGCCTACTTCCTCTACGACGGCTCCAAGCCGCTCACCGAGACGGCGACCGACCGTCTCACCACGCTCGCCACCAACACGGACCTCGGCGCCGGCATGCAGGTCGCCATGAAGGACCTCGAGATCCGTGGGGCCGGCAACCTGCTGGGCGGTGAGCAGTCCGGTCACATCGCGGGGGTCGGCTTCGACCTCTACGTGCGGATGGTGGGGGAGGCCGTGGCGGCCTTCCGCGGCGAGTCCTCCGCCCCCACCAAGGACGTCAAGGTCGAGCTGCCGCTGGACGCGCACGTGCCCCACGACTACATCGCCTCCGAGCGCCTGCGGCTGGAGGCGTACTCCAAGCTCTCGGGGGCGAGCGACCGCGCCACCATCGAGGAGGTGCGCGCCGAGCTCAGCGATCGCTACGGCACGCCCCCGCCGCCGGTCGAGGTGCTGCTGGACGTGGCACGCTTCCGCCTGGAGTGCCGGGACGCCGGGATCGAGGAGGTGCAGGCACAGGGCAAGATGATCCGCTTCGCCCACCTCGAGCTCACGGACTCCGTGGCGATGCGCGTCAAGCGCCTGTACCCGGGCACCATGCTCAAACCCGCCGTGCGTCAGGTGCTGGTGCCGCGGCCGATGACCAAGCGGCTGGGCGGGGTCGAGCTGCGCGACCACGAGCTGCTCGACTGGGCGCGCACCGCGATCGGTGTGCTCCGTCCCGCCACCGGCGGGGACGCGGCATGAGCGGCGTCCCGGCGCGCGGCAGCGAGCTGCTGCGCGCCGTCGCCGTGATGGAGGCCCTGCGCGCCGCCGACGGCGACGCCTGGAGCGCCCTGCAGACCCACCACTCCCTGGCCCGCTACCTGCTCGAGGAGACCCACGAGGTCCTCGAGGCGATCGAGGAGGGGAGTCCCGGCGCGGACGGCCCCCTGCCCGACGAGCTCGGTGACCTGCTGTTCCAGATCCTCTTCCACTCCCGCCTGGGCCAGGAGGAGAGCCCGGCCTGGGACGTCGACGACGTGGCCCGCGCATTCATCGGGAAGATGGAGCGGCGCAACCCCCACGTCTTCGGCGACCGCCCCCAGTCCGCCCTCGAGGACCGCGACGACGTCGAGGCGATCATCGCCCAGTGGCACGCGGTCAAGGCCGCCGAGAAGGCCGGGAGCGAGGCGTCACCCGCAGCGGATGCGCAGGACCAGGGGTCCGGGGTCGATCCCGCCTGGTCCGAGGGGATCCCCCACGCGCTGCCGGCGCTGCAGAGCGCGGCCAAGACCGTCCATCGTGCACGCTCCGCGGGACGCATCGAGGACCTCGTCGAGACCGCGCAGACCGCGGCCGAGGCGGAGGACGCCGAGCAGTGGGGTGCCGACGTGGCCCTCGCCCTGCTCGAGGTGGTCCGCTCCGCCGAGCAGCGGGACATCGACCCCGAGTCGGCCCTGCGCACCCTTCTCGCCCGCACCCGCGGCTGAGCGCGGATCCGGCCGCCCGCAGCGTCCCCGCCCGGCGTGGGCGCCCCAGGAACGCCCCACCGGTCCCGTCTAGACTGGGACCGATACCGAGCGCCCTCGTCGGCGCCGGACCTGACCTCATCCGAAGGAAGGAACCCCTATGGCTCTCATCGATGCCGTCATCTCCCGCGAGATCCTCGATTCGCGCGGCAACCCCACCGTCGAGGTCGAGGTGCTCCTCGACGACGGCACCTTCGCCCGCGCCGAGGTCCCCTCGGGTGCCTCCACCGGCCAGTTCGAGGCCGTCGAGCTGCGCGACGGGGACAAGGGCCGCTACCTGGGCAAGGGCGTGACCAAGGCCGTCCAGGCCGTCATCGACACGCTCGGCCCGGAGGTCGTGGGCCTGGACGCCCAGGAGCAGCGCGCGATCGACCAGGCGATGATCGACGCCGACGGCACCGACAACAAGGGCACCCTCGGCGCCAACGCGATCCTCGGCGTCTCCCTCGCCGTGGCGCGTGCGGCAGCCGACTCCTCGGCGCTGCCCCTCTACCAGTACGTGGGCGGCCCCAACGCCCACGTCCTGCCCGTGCCGATGATGAACATCCTCAACGGCGGCTCTCACGCGGACTCCAACGTGGACATCCAGGAGTTCATGATCGCGCCGATCGGAGCCGGGAGCTTCGTGGAGGCCGTGCGCATGGGCGCCGAGGTCTACCACGCGCTCAAGGCCGTCCTGAAGGAGCGGGGCCTGTCGACCGGGCTCGGCGACGAGGGCGGTTTCGCCCCGAACCTCGAGTCCAACCGTGCGGCGCTCGACCTGATCGTCGAGGCCATCGGGAACGCCGGGTACACCCCCGGCTCGGACGTCGCCCTCGCCCTGGACGTCGCCGCCTCCGAGTTCTTCGAGAACGGCTCGTACGCCTTCGAGGGCGGCCAGAAGTCGAGCGACGAGCTGATCGCCTACTACGGCGAGCTCGTGGACGCCTACCCGCTGGTCTCCATCGAGGACCCGCTGGACGAGGAGGACTGGGACGGCTGGAGGGCCATCACCGAGAAGCTGGGTCAGAAGGTCCAGCTGGTGGGCGACGACCTCTTCGTCACCAACCCCGAGCGCCTGGGCAAGGGCATCGAGACCGGCGCCGCCAACGCGCTGCTGGTCAAGGTCAACCAGATCGGCTCCCTCTCGGAGACCCTCGACGCGGTCGATCTCGCCCACCGCAGCGGCTACCGCTCGATGATGTCCCACCGCTCGGGCGAGACCGAGGACACCACGATCGCCGATCTCGCGGTCGCCGTGAACTGCGGCCAGATCAAGTCCGGTGCGCCGGCGCGCGGCGAGCGCGTGAACAAGTACAACCAGCTGATCCGCATCGAGGAGGAGCTGGGCGAGGCGGCGACCTACGCCGGCGCCACGGCGTTCCCGCGGTTCTCCGCCTGACCGCGCTACTCTCGAACGCATGACTGCACGACGACCGGGCGCCCCGCGATCCGCGGGACGCCCGGTCCCTGCATCCCGAGGGCGACGCGGTGAGCGTGCCCGCTCGGCCACGGGCTCCCGTCCCGGCAGCGCCTCCTCGCGCCCGGCCGCGGCCTCGCGCCCGCGCAGCTCCGCGCGCCCCGACCCGGCGGAGGAGACCGACGGTCCCGTCATCACCATCACCCGCCGCGCCCTGATCCTGATCGCCGTGATCGTGGTCGCGCTCGCGACGCTCGTCCCCACGGTCAACTCCTACGTCGCCCAGCGCCAGCAGCTGGCGGAGCTGCAGGACAAGGTGTCCCAGCAGCAGGAGGACAAGAAGGACCTGCAGGCGCAGGTAAATCGCTGGGACGACCCCAACTACGTCGCCGCCCAGGCCCGCGAACGTCTGCTGTACGCGATGCCGGGTGAGACGCAGTACCGGCTCATGGACTCCTCGGGCCAGGACGTCCCCCTCACCAGCGCCCAGCAGGAGCAGGCCACCAAGGACAAGGGCGACTGGTTCACGACCCTGTGGAGCAGCGTCGAGGGCGCGAGCCGCGCCGACGGGGCGAGCACGTCCGTGCCTCCGGCCGACGGCCACAGCGGCGACCCCGAGGCGCCCGGCACGGGCAAGCACGACGGCGAGGGCGGCTCGTCCTCGGACGGCGGCGGGAAACCCCAGCAGCACGACCAGGTCGATCAGAACGGTCAGGATCCCCAGTGACATCGCAGAGCGCGCTTGACGCACTTCCCTTCGAGACGCCCGCGAGCGCCGAGGACCTCGCCGAGATGGCCCGACAGCTGGGACGCGAGATGCGCGGTGTGCACTCGGTCGCACGGCGCTGCGCCTGCGGCCGCCCGGCCGTCGTGCGCACCGAGCCCCGGCTCCCCGGGGGCACCCCGTTCCCCACCAGCTTCTACCTCACGCTGCCCACGATGGTGCAGGCGGCCTCGCACCTCGAGGCAGGGGGCCGTCTCGCCGAGCTGACGGCACAGCTGGCGGAGGACGACACCCTGGCCGAGGGCTACCGCCGTGCGCACGAGCACTACCTCGCCCGGCGTCACGAGCTCGGGGTGGTCGAGGAGATCGAGGGCATCAGCGCCGGCGGCATGCCCACGCGCGTGAAGTGCCTGCACGCCATCATCGGTCACGGCCTGGCCGAGGGCCCGGGAGTGAACCCGGTGGCGGATCTCGTGCTCGAGGAGATCGCGCCGGGAGCGGAGATCGACGTCTGCCGGTGCGAGGTCGTCCCGGACGGCGCGGCGGAGGAGAGCCGTTGAGCGCCCCGGTCGCCGCGATCGACTGCGGCACCAACTCGATCCGTCTGCTGATCGCGCGCCCGGCCGAGGACGGCCGGGGACTGGTGGATCTCGAGCGGCGCATGGAGGTCGTCCGGCTGGGGTACGGGGTCGATCGCACCGGCCGCTTCGATCCCGAGGCGATCGCTCGTACCCTCGCCGCGACCCGCGAGTACGCGGAGCTGATCGCTCGTCACGGCGTCGAGCGGGTGCGCTTCGTCGCCACCTCGGCGACCCGTGATGCCTCCAACCGTGAGGAGTTCATCGACGGCGTGCGGGCGATCCTCGGGATCGCTCCCGAGGTGATCCCGGGGGACGTCGAGGCCGAGCTCTCCTTCCGCGGGGCCGTCACCACGCTGGGTGACCTCCCGGCGGGGCAGAGGGTCGTCGTGGACATCGGCGGTGGCTCGACCGAGCTGGTCGCGGGCATCGACGTGCCCAGCCACCGCATCAGCCTGGACATCGGTTCGGTGCGTCTGACGGAGCGTCACCTGAGGGACGACCCGCCCACGTCCGAACAGATCGGACGGGCCCGCGCCGACATCGAGACGATGCTGGACCAGGCCCAGCTCGAGGTGCCTCTCGGCGCCACCACGACCCTGGTCGGGGTCGCCGGCACCGTGACGACCCTCACCGCGCTCGCGGAGGGTCTCGAGGCCTACAGCCCCGACGTCACCCACGGCAGCGAGATCGACATCGCCGCCATGCGGGAGGTCTGCTGGCAGGTGCTCGCCATGAGCACGGCCGAGCGCTCGCGCCACCGGATCATCCACCCCGGTCGGATCGACGTGATCGGAGCGGGGGCCCTGATCTGGGACCTGGTGCTCGCACGCGTGCAGGAGGCATCGGGACTGACCACCGTACGCAGCTCCGAGCACGACATCCTCGACGGGATCGCCCTCTCGCTCGTGTGAGGCGTCCGGCCCGTCCTGCCAGCCGGAGGATTTTCACCCGAAAGCCTGGTTGGCCCTATCCTGTCGCTATGAACACCATCAGCGGCGGAAAGCCCCATGTCCTCATTCTCGGCGGCGGGTCCGTCGGGCTCACGACGGCCAGCGACCTGCGCAAGTCGCTCGGCTCCGATGTCGCCATCACGGTCGTGGACTCGCGTCCCTACCTGACCTTCGCGCCGTTCCTCCCCGAGGTCGGCTCCGGCTCGATCGACCCCCGCAACGCCCTCGCCCCGCTGCGCAAGGCGCTGTCGGGCACCAAGGTCGTCACCGGCGCGGTGACGGGCGTGCGCAGCTCCGAGAAGGTCGTGGCGGTCGAGACCGAGGACGGCGACGATCTCGAGATCTCCTACGACTACCTCGTGATCGGCCTGGGCTCCGTCCCCCGCCTGCTGCCGATCCCCGGCCTGGCCGAGCACGCGATCGGCTTCAAGTGGGTCGAGGAGGCCGTCGCGGTGCGCGACCGCATCCTGGCCAACCTCGCCGAGGCCGCGTCCACGAAGGATCCCCGCACGCGCAAGCGCCTGCTGACCTTCACCTTCATCGGCGGCGGCTTCGCCGGCGGCGAGGCCGTGGCCGAGGCGGAGGACATGGTCCGCGACGCCCTGCGCTACTACCCCGACCTGCACTCCTCGGACGTGCGCTTCGTGCTGATCGACGCCGCCCCGTTCATCTTCCCGGAGGTCAGCGAGGAGCAGCGCGCCTACGCGCTGAACCAGCTGCGGGAGCGCGGTGTCGAGGTCAAGCTCGAGACCTTCGTGAACTCCTGCGAGAACAACGTCGTCAAGACCAGCGACGACGACGAGTTCGAGACCGACCTCATCGTCTGGAACGCGGGCGTCAAGCCGAACCCGCTGCTCAGCGACTCCGAGGCCTTCGACATCCCCGTGCTCTCCGAGCGCGGTCCGAAGATGGGCAAGCTCGAGTGCCTTCCCGATCTCCGGGTGAAGGGCGCCGAGGGCGCGCTGGACGACGTCTTCTCCGGCGGCGACTGCGCGGCGGTCCCGGACCTCGCCTCGGGCGAGGACAAGCTGTGCCCGCCCAACGCCCAGCACGCCGTGCGCCAGGGCAAGCGGATCGCCGACAACATCACCCGCTCCGTGCAGGGTCGCCCGCTCGTGGACTACTACCACAAGAACATGGGCACCATGGCGACGCTGGGCATGTACAAGGGCATGGGCTACCTGCTGCTGGGAGACAAGCGCATCGAGCTCAAGGGTCTGCCGGCCTGGGGTGCGGCGCGCGCCTACCACCTGATCACGATGCCGACGATCGGCCGCAAGGCGGCCGTCGTGGCCGACTGGGTGAGCTCCGCGATCTCCCGTCGCGACATCATCGGCATCCCGCAGTCCACGAACCCCCGCGGGGCGTTCGAGCTCGCTGCCGGTCCGAAGAAGAAGTGATCCGCTGACACAGCGCTGAGCTGACGTCGCACGGCCCCGGCCGGGCGACGTCCCCAGAGCCGACGGGCCCCCGGAGTGATCCGGGGGCCCGTCGTCATGCTGTCCCCGGTGGCCTATGATGTGACCAGACGTGATCAGAGAGGCCCTTGAACGGTCAGGCTCGGTCACGGCGAGCGGGTCCGTCCGGACTCCGGGGCGCGGGACCACGCGAGCTCCGGCGCCCGGTGCGCGGACATCACCTCGGGGCCGCGCCGCGCATGCGGCCCCCGCACCGACGAAGGAGCCCACGTGGAGATCATCATCGCGAAGGACGCGGAGCAGGCCGCATCGCTCGTCGCGGACCGCTTCGAGGAGGTGCTGCGCGAGCGCGGCACCGAGGGCGCCGTCCTGGGCCTCGCGACGGGGTCGAGCCCGGTGGCCACCTATCGTGAGCTGATCGCCCGTCACCGTGGGAGCGGGCTCTCCTTCGCTGCCGCGCGCGCCTTCCTGCTGGACGAGTACATCGGGCTGCCGGCCGACCACGAACAGAGCTACCACCGCTTCATCCGCGAGAACTTCACGGCGCACGTCGACATCCCCGACCAGCTGGTGCTCTCCCCGGACGGCGAGGCGCCCGACCCCCGCGCCGAGGCCGTCCGCTACGACGCCTCCATCGCGGAGGCGGGCGGGGTCGACATCCAGATCCTCGGCATCGGCGCCAACGGTCACATCGGCTTCAACGAGCCCTCCAGCTCCTTCGCCTCCCGCACCCGGGTCAAGACCCTCACCGAGCAGACCGTGAAGGACAACTCCCGCTTCTTCTCGAGCCCGGAGGAGGTGCCGATCCATGTCCTCACCCAGGGCCTGGAGACGATCAGGGAGGCGCGCCAGATCGTGCTGATCGCCACGGGCGAGGGCAAGGCGCAGGCCGTCCACTCGATGGTCGAGGGACCGGTGAGCGCGGAGTGCCCGGCGAGCATCCTGCAGATGCACCCCCGCGTCACGATCGTCGTGGACGAGGATGCTGCCCGGCACCTCACCCACACCGATTACTACCGCTTCATCCAGGCGCAGAAGGGGCGTCTGTCTCGCTGATTCCTGCGGGCGTCGTACGCGCCGATAGCATCGACCCATGCAGACCTCGCCCCCACCGACGTCGACCCCCGACCGTGCCGTGGAGCCCTCGGCGCTCGACCGATTCTTCGGCATCACCGAGAGGGGGTCGAGCGTTGGTCGAGAGGTGCGCGGCGGGATCGTCACCTTCTTCGCGATGTGCTACATCGTCGTGCTGAACCCGCTGATCATCGGCACGGTCCCGGACTCCACCGGTCACTACCTGGGCGGCGGGACGTCCCCGAACCTGCCCGCTGTGGCGGCGGGGACCGCGGTGGTCGCCGGCGTGCTGACGATCCTGATGGGGACCTGGGCGAAGTTCCCGCTGGCGCTCGCGGCGGGTCTGGGCCTGAACGCCGTGCTGGCCTACTCGGTCGTGCCCCTGCCCGGGATGACGTGGGCGGGTGCCATGGGGCTCGTGGTGATCGAGGGCATCCTCGTCCTGGTGCTCGTCCTCACGGGCTTCCGCCGCGCGGTCTTCAACGCCGTCCCCCCGTTCATGAAGACCGCGATCGGTGTGGGCCTCGGCCTCTTCATCGCGTTCGTGGGTCTGTTCAACGCCCGCTTCATCACCCCGGCCGACGGCACCCCGGTGCAGCTCGGCAACGACGGGTCGATCGCCGGCTGGCCGGCAGCCGTGTTCATCTTCGGCCTGGTGCTGATGTTCGCGCTGTTCGTGCGGCGCGTCCCGGGCGCCATCCTGATCGCGATCGTCGCCGCGACGGTGCTGGCGATCGTCATCGAGGCCGTGGTGGGTGTCGGCGCCTACTCCGACGGGTCCGACGGCTCCCCCGCCAACCCCACCGGCTGGAGCCTGAACGTCCCGTCGTTGACGGAATCGCCCGTGCGCATGCCTGATTTCTCGACGCTGTTCACGGTCGACCCCGTCGGCGGCATCACCGCTGCCGGCGTCGTCGGCGCCATCGCGATCGTCTTCTCGCTGCTGCTCGCCGACTTCTTCGACACCATGGGCACCATGGTCGCAGTCGCCTCCGAGGGGAAGCTCCTCCAGGAGGACGGCGACATCCCCCGCTCCCAGCGCATCCTGGTGGTGGACTCGCTGGCCGCGATCGCGGGCGGTGTCGGAGGCGTCTCGTCGAACACGAGCTACGCGGAGTCCGCCTCGGGCGTGGCCGAGGGCGCGCGCACCGGTCTCGCGGCCGTCGTCACGGGGATCGCGTTCGTGCTCAGCACGCTGCTCTCACCGCTGGTGGCGATGGTTCCCTACGAGGCGGCGACCCCCGCGCTGGTGATGGTCGGCTTCCTGATGATGACCCAGGTGACCTCGATCGACTTCAGCGACGTGGAGAAGGCGATCCCCTCGTTCCTGACGATCATGCTGATGCCCTTCACCTACTCGATCACGGTGGGCATGGGCGCAGGGTTCCTCATGTACGTCGTGATCCGGATCGTGCGAGGCCGCGCCCGTGACGTGCACTGGCTGATGTACGTGGTGGCGGCGATGTTCGTGCTCTACTTCCTGCGCGGACCGCTCGAGAGCCTGCTGACGTGACCAGCGGCGACGCGGAGGAGCGCATCGACGAGGTGATCGCCGACCTGCACCAGGTGCTGCTGGCGTCCTCGCGGCGCCTGCGGTCCCGGGCCGCCACCGACGCGGTCTCGGTCGCCCAGTTCGCCGTGCTCGCGTACCTGCGTCGCGAGGGTGAGGCCACGCCCGGGCGGCTGGCGGAGTTCGAACGGGTCTCGCCACCCGTGATGACCCGGATGATCGGGCGGCTCGAGGCGGACGGATTGATCGCGCGCCGGCAGGACACTCAGGACCGCCGACAGATCCTGCTCGCCCTCACCGAGAGCGGCCGGGAGGTCGTCGCAGAAGGCCGACGGGCGCGCAGCACGTGGCTGCGCGAGCGGATCTCGCATCTCTCGACGGACGAGCTCGAGGCCCTCGACGAGTCCGTGCGCACGCTGCGCTCGGTGCTCCTCGAGAGCCCGTCGGGCACACCGACGAGCTCTCCGCTCGATGGAGGTCCCGAGGGGAGTGGCCCGAGCCCCGACGGGGCCGCCGCCCGCTGAGAGCAGAAGCGACCCACCGGGCCGGCCACCGTCAGGTCAGGGCGCGCGGGCCCCGGCTCTCCCGGCGTTCAGCCGTCGTTGCGCAGGGCGTCCAGGACGTGATCGAGCACCTCGATCAGTGCCTGCACGTCGGACTCGGGCACCGAGGGGAAGGTCGCGATCCGCAGCTGGTTGCGGCCGAGCTTGCGGTAGGGCTCGATGTCCACGATGCCGTGCTTCCTCAGAAGGTCGGCGATGCCGGCGCCGTAGACGTCGTCGACGAGATCGAGCGTCGTGACCACCTGCGAGCGCGCCGACGGGTCCGTGACGAACGGGGAGACCTCCTCCCGGCGCGCAGCCCACTCCTGGAGCAGGCCGCTGGTGGCGCGGGTGCGGGCGTCGGCCCACGCCAGGCCTCCCTGCGCGAGGATCCACTCGATCTGCTCCGCGAGCAGCACCAGGGTCGCGATGGCCGGGGTGTTCAGGGTCTGGTTCTTGCGGGAGTTGTCGATCGCCGCGGTCAGTGACAGGAACTCCGGGACCCAGCGCGCGGAGCTCTCAATCTCCTCGGCGCGGGCTATCGCGGCGGGGGAGAGGGCGGCGATCCAGAGTCCACCGTCGGAGGCGAAGGACTTCTGCGGCGCGAAGTAGTAGGCATCGGCCTGGGTGAGATCGACGGCGACGCCTCCGGCAGCACTGGTGGCGTCCACCAGCACCAGCTGGTCATCACCGGCACCGTTCGGACGCTCGACCGGGAGCATCACGCCCGTGGAGGTCTCGTTCTGGGGCCATGCGTAGACGTCGACGCCTTCCTCGACGCTCGCGCGGGCAGCGCTCCCCGGCTCGGCGCGCACGATCGAGGGGTCCGACAGGTGCGGGGCGGCAGTGGTCTCGGCCGCGAACTTGGAGGAGAACTCCCCGAGGACGAGGTGCTGCGCCTTCTCACGGACCAGGGCGAAGGTCGCGGAGTCCCAGAACGCGGTGGACCCGCCGTTGCCGAGGACGATCTCGTACCCCTCGGGAAGGGCGAACAGCTCGGTGAGCCCTTCCCGCACGCGGCGCACCAGGTCCTTGACGGGCGCCTTCCGGTGCGAGGTGCCCATCACGCTCGTCCCGACCTCCGCCAGTGCCTGCATCTGCGCGGGACGCACTCGGGAGGGACCCGAGCCGAAGCGGCCGTCAGCGGGCAGCAGGTGGGTCGGGACGGTGATGCTGTCGAGATCTGCCACGGGGCCTCCTAGAGGGTGCTTCATCCAGAACGGGGTGGGCGTCGCCCTCCCATTGTCGTCGTCCCATTGTCGTCCCCGGCACCTCGGGATGCCTGATCCCTCCGGGTCGTGGACGTGTTCTGGCAGTATCGGGGGCATGAACCGGGCCGATCTGGAGAAGAACCCCTACGACGTGGCTGGGATGTTCGACGGCATCGCGCGACGCTACGACCTGATGAACGATCTCGCCGCGCTCGGGCAGGTGCGCTCGTGGCGGCGGGCGATGGTGGAGTCCCTGGACATCACCGTGGGGGAGAGGGTCCTCGATCTCGCAGCCGGGACCGGGACCTCGACCGCGGCTCTGGTCGACGCCGGCGCCGATGCTCTCGCCGCGGACTTCTCCACGGGCATGATCGAGGAGGGACGACGGCGGCAGCCCCACATCCCGTTCATCGCGGCCGATGCCCAGGAGCTCCCTTTCGCCGATGACACCTTCGACGCGGCGGTGATCTCGTTCGGTCTGCGCAACGTCTACCGGCCCCGACGCGCGATCGCAGAGATGCGCCGAGTGGTGCGGCCGGGAGGCCGAGTCGTCGTCTGCGAGTTCTCGACGCCGACCTCGAAGACATTCCGCACGGTCTACAGCAGGTACCTCCTGCGTGCGATCCCTGCAGTCGCGCACCGCGTGGCCCCGAGTCCCGAGGCCTATGACTACCTGTCCGAGTCGATCCTCGACTGGCCGGACCAGGGGACTCTCCGTCAGTGGATGATGGAGGAGGGACTGGAGCAGGTGCAGTACCGCAACCTCACCGGTGGCATCGTCGCGCTGCATCGCGGCTTCGTCCCTCGCGGCTGACGCGAGCGCCGTGGGGCCCACGCCAGGCACGAGTGGTGCAGGACACGCTCTGACCTGGGGCTGTGGAGTTGACGTGGGGGCCGGGAGTGCGTAAGTTTATTCCTCGTGCCCGGCCGATGGTTCGGGGAAGTCGGAACATGGTTTTCTTCTTCTCCGGTGCTGGTTCGGGTCTCGGATAATTCGATAGTCGGCTTGGCGGGTATCCCAGATCACAGGGTGCCGAGTTGACGTGGAGAACCGAGTTCCCCTAAGGTTTAGGGGTTGCCCCGGAGAGATGGCCCGGAAGGGTTCTGATCACGGTGTGTGCGTGTTGTTTGAGATCTCAATAGCGTGTCTGTTTGTTGATGCCAAATTTTGTTTGGCATGACGGATGATGTAGCAGATTAGTTTTAATGTGCTAGTTGTTTGTTGTGCCAGGATTATGTTTTTCATTTTTGATGGAGAGTTTGATCCTGGCTCAGGACGAACGCTGGCGGCGTGCTTAACACATGCAAGTCGAACGATGATGGCCGTGCTTGCACGGTCGGATTAGTGGCGAACGGGTGAGTAACACGTGAGTAACCTGCCCCCCACTTCGGGATAACCT
>NZ_QFKX01000003.1 GCF_003130585.1 Brachybacterium endophyticum
CAGCTCCATGATCCGGCCGGAGATGTGCGGCTCGAGCGCCGCGTAGTCGTAATCGAGATCGGGAAGCGTGTACTCCGCCATCGTGGATTCCTCTCCTCTGGCTGACAGGGACGGCTCCGACGGTAGAACCTCATGTGCGCTTGAGGTCAAGGTAACCCCCACCGAGAGCGTTCAAGGATCCGCGGTACTCGCCGCCGCAGCGCCGCGATCCGAGGCCGACCGGCGATCCGGCATTGACCTCACGCCTGCTTGAAGTTCTACGGTCGTGGGAGCCAGCGAGGACGCCGGGACCGAGCGACCAGTTCGGGCACCCGGGACGACGGCCCGAACGAACAGCCCCGGACGGATCGGGAGGACCCCCGTGACCTACGTGATCGCTCTGCCCTGCGTCGACGTCAAGGACAGGGCGTGCGTGGACGAATGCCCCGTGGACTGCATCTACGAGGGCGGCCGCTCCCTGTACATCCAGCCCGACGAGTGCGTGGACTGCGGAGCGTGTGAGCCCGTCTGCCCCGTCGAGGCGATCTACTACGAGGACGACGTCCCCGACGAGTGGGCCGACTACTACACCGCCAACGTCGAGTTCTTCGACGAGATCGGCGCCCCGGGCGGCGCCGCCAAGACCGGCGTGATCGACAAGGACCACCCGCTCATCGAGGCGCTGCCGCCACAGGCGAATCCGCTCGAGTGAGGGCGGCTCACGGCCCGGGAGCCAGCGGCGGCGGTCCGCCTCCTGGCTCCCGGGCGGTTCCTCACCGGGTCGAGGCCGTGAGGGCGGGGAAGGTGACGCCCGTGCGCTCCTCGGAGACGGTCCACAGCCGCTTCGCGACCTCGGGGTCCCGGGCTCGCGCGGATCGGCCGACGAGCACCGGCGTTCCCTGCTGCTCGAGAAGACCACCGGGGCCTGCGTAGCTGTTGCCGGGGATCTCGCCGACAGCGGCAAAGAGCGAAGGAAGCGCACCGTCCTCCTCGCTCTGCGAGATCAGCCGGGTCGCCGTCTGGGCGACGCGGGCGCGCAGCTTGTGCTCCTCGGGGATGCGCAGAAGGTTCGTGGCTGCCGCCCCCGGGTGCGCCGCCACGGCGATCACCGAGGAACCACTCGCGGTCAGACGTCGCTGGAGCTCGGCCGTGAACAGGAGGTTCGCGAGCTTGGACTGGCCGTAGGCACGCATCGGTCGGTAGCTCCTCCGCTTCCAGTCCAGGTCCTCGAAGTCGATACGGCCGAACCGATGGCCCATGGAGGACACCGTGACGATGCGGTCAGTGATCCGATCGAGGAGGAGATTGGTGAGCGCGAAGTGGCCGAAGTGATTGGTGCCCATCTGGAGCTCGAACCCGTCGGTCGTGCGCGAGTACGGCGGCACCATGACGCCGGCATTGTTGATCAGGACGTCGATGACCTCCGGGGCTTCCTGCGCGAAGGATCGCACCGAGGCGAGGTCGGACAGGTCCAGCCGACGCACTTCCACGTCACCACGCATCGTGGCCGCTGCAGCCTGACCTTTCTCGATCGATCGCACCGCCAGGATCACGCGGGCTCCCCGATCCGCGAGGACCTGAGCGGCCTGGCGGCCGATCCCGCTGTTGGCACCAGTGACGATGATGGTCCGGCCGGTCTGGTCCGGAACGCTCTCGCGAGTAAAAGTAGTCATGAGCAACATGGTAGGCAGTGGCTACATAGTAGTCAATGGCTAGATGGCTCTATCCTGGTGGGGTGACCGAGCTGCTCGATGACCGTCCGTACCACCACGGCAACCTCCGCGCCGCCCTGCTCGAAGCCGCCGAGGCGAGCCTCGCCGAGCACGGCGCGGACGGCATCTCGTTGCGTGATCTCGCCCGGGAGATCGGGGTCAGCCACGGGGCGCCCCGCCGGCACTTCCCGGACCGCCAGGCGCTCCTGGATGCCCTCGCGATCTCGGGTTTCGTCCGCCTGGACGAACAGATCCGCCAGGCCATCGACGCTGTCGCCGCGGACTTCCCGTCCCGCCTCCACGCTGTCGCCAGGGCCTACACCCGCTTCGCGACCGAGAACGCCGCTCTGCTCGAGCTCATGTACTCGAGCAAGCATCGACCCGGTGCCGAGGGGATCGTCGAGGCGTCCGAGGCGGCCTTCCGGATGGTGTTCGACCTGCTGAAGCAGGGGCAGGACGAAGGAGCTCTCGGCGGTGAGGACCCCACCGAGACGTGCATGGTGCTGTTCGCGACCCTGCAGGGCATCGCCACGATGACCAACGCCGGGTTCGTGCCGGGCGAGCAGCTCGAGGCACTGACCGACACCGCCGTCACGCAGTTCCTGCGCGGAGCGAGGCCCTGAGCGCAGCCCAGGACGCCGTCAGCTCCCCTGGAGAACTGCCCAGGCGATGAGGGAGTCGAGGCGCCGGATGTCAGCGCCCTTCTTCAACAGGACTTTGATGTGCCCCGCCTTGGTCCAGAGCTCTAGCTCGGAGTTGACATCGAGAAACCCTCCGGCGTTCTCCGAAGACCACATAAAGATGCTCGAGTATGGAAGGGAGTAGATCTCCACCTTCTTCCCCGTCACGCCCTGAGCGTCACGCACGATCAGTCGTTTCGTCGTGAAAACCGCCGAGTCCCGGAACGTCTTGAACGCAGCAACACCCCGCTCACCCTCGACGAGCAGATCCGTTATGTCGTCCGGCACCGGAATTTCCTGTTGCAGCGTCCACGACGTGATGGTGGGAATCGAGTCCATACCCGAAGTGTCGCACCGGGATCATGCGCTGTGTCGCGCTTTCACCACGCAGCGTCGATGAGTTTTCGAGACTGACTCGTTCAGATCGACCCGGCCACGCACTCCGCACCTCATCGACATTTCCATCAGTGGGCCGGTGGACCAGTGTCACCAGAACCACCGAGATCATCATCAGCAGCAGCCAGGCGACCATCTTGGTCAGCGGCACCATCTCCCACCCCGCCTGCTGGCTGGGATAGACCCAGGCACCGGCGGCGGTGCCGATGTTCTCGGCGACCCAGAGTAAGAAGGCGGTGCCCGCGAAGGCGGCGAGCACCGGCATCCGACGCACCCTGCCGCTGCGGTGGTTGCGGAAGGACATGACGCAGCGCCCGTACAAGAGCGCCACCGCCGCGAGGAGCACCCAGCGGGCGTCGGGCAGGAAGTGGTGCGTGAAGAAGTTCGCGTAGATCGCCGCGGCGACCAGCGCGGTCACCCAGCGGGGCGGGTAGCGGGTGAAGGTCAGGTCGAACAGTCGCATCACCCGCACCATGTACGAGCCGACGGCTGCGTACATGAACCCCGTGTAGAGCGGGACGGCACCGATGCGCAGCAGACCGTCGGGCTCGTACTGCCAGGAGCCCACGTGCGTCTTGAAGACCTCCATCGCGGTGCCGACGACGTGGAAGAGCAGGATCGTCCCCATCTCCCGCGCGGTCTCGAGACGGAAGGCGAGCATGAGGATCTGCAGGGTGAGCGCGGCGAGCACCAGGGCGTCCGATCGCGCGAGCAGGAGATCGTCGGGGTAGGCGAGCTTCGCGATCACGAGCAGGGCGAGCATCGAGGCACCGAAGACACATGCCCACGCCTGCTTGAGGGTGAACACCACGAGCTCGAGAACGCGTGCACGCCAGGGCCCCGCTCCGGCGGCGAGCGCCTGCGTGCGTCGGTGCGCCCAGTCGTCGATGCGCTGCTCGAGCGCCGTGAAAGGACGAGCGCGCGGCATCCGGTCGCCGACCTTCGCGCTCTCGTGCGCGGTCCTGGTCCGTCCCTCGGTATCCCCCATGAGGACGAGCGTAGGGAGGGAGCTCAGCAGCGTGGCGCGCAGATCGCGCAGGCCGGGGAAGGATCCTGCGCAGCATCCGAGGAGAAGGTGTGAGGGTCGCTGCTCCGGCCTCACGGCCGGCCGACACGAGGCCACCGACACGAGACCGCCGGCACGGGAGTTCAGGCTCATGGTGCGCAGGCACCGGCTCCGATCCCTAGCCCCCGAGCAGCCCTTCGACCCCCGCCATCACGACCCCCAGCTGGGTCTCGAACCGCGACTCGGGATCGGTGACCAGGTGTCCGGTCTCGCGCACCAGCGGCGAGTCCTCGCCGACGAAGGCGTCGCGCTCGGCGACGTCGTAGCGCGAGGGGTCCTCGGCCGCGGACTGTGCGCGCTCCTGCTCCTCGATCACGAAGCCGACCACGAACGCGGTCACGAGTTCCGCGGCCGTGCGCACCTCGGCGAGCGTCGCACCACCGGCGGTCCAGGCCTCGAGCCACGGCTCCTGGGCCCGCAGCACCTCGGGGTCCGTCAGGCGTGTGCCGCTGAAGGTGCGGGCGCCGTCGCGGTGCAGCAGGTACTCGTGCCGCACGGCGCGGGCGTAGGAGGCCAGACCCGAGAGCGGGCCTGTGGCGGCCTCGGGCTCGAAGGCCGCCTGGACCCGGCGCTGGATCTCCGTGGCCATCTCGTCCAGGAGCTCCTGCTTCCCGGCGACGTGCCAGTACAGCGCGGGGGCTTTCACATCGAGACGAGTGGCGACCGCGCGAACGGTGACCGCGTCGGCTCCGCCTTCGTCGAGCACCTCGAGCGCCGCCTCGACGATGCGCTGCCTGGTGATCCCTTTCGCCATGCTTGACACCTTAACAAAGTTCAAGGATTATCGGCCCCACGTATTGAACTTAGTTAAGGAGTCTCTGATGCGTGCTGTCGTCCTTCCATCTGCCGATGCCGCGCCTCGCGCGGCCGACTTTCCGAGTCCCGAGGCACAGCCCGGCGAGCAGGAGATGACGCTGGTCGGCGCGGGTGTGCACCAGGTCGTGAAGGCGCTCGCGAGCGGTCGTCACTACGGCAGCACCGGCGCCTACCCGCTCGTGCCCGGTGTCGACGCCGTCGCGCGAACCTCCGCGGGTGACCTCGTGTACACCGGGTTCGCCCGGTCCCCCTGGGGCACCATGGCCGAGCAGATGGCCACCCGGGTCGCCCTGCCGCTTCCTGACGGTGCCGATCCCCTCGCGGTCGCCGCCGGGATCAATCCCGCGATGTCGGGCTTCCTCCCGCTCGAGTCCCATCTCGAGCAGCGCGGGGAGCTCGCCACCATCCTCGCGCTCGGGGCGACCGGCATGGCCGGGCGGGCCGCCGTGCAGTCCGCCCTGGCGCTCGGTGCGAGCGAGGTGATCGCCGTCGGCCGGGACGCCGAGGCCCTCTCGCAGCTGCAGGACCTGGGCGCACGCGCGGTCTCGATCGCCGACGGCACGGCCGATCTCGACGCGGCGGTCGCCCGGTCCACGCCCTCCCTCGTCCTCGACTTCGTCTGGGGCCCGGTCGCCGAGGCCGCCTTCGCCGCCTTCCGGACGCACGGGCTCGAGGACGACCAGGCCGACATCTCCTACGTGCAGATCGGGAGCCTCGCAGGCGAGGACGCGGCCGTGCCGGCGAGCGTGCTGCGCAGCCGCCGGATCACGCTGCGCGGCAGCGGCGCCGGCTCGGTGAGCACGGAACACCTGATGACGAAGCTCCCCCGCCTGATCGGGATGATCGCCGACGGCACCATCGACGTCCCGTACACCGCCTACCCGTTCAGCCGCGTGGAGGAAGCCTGGCGGCACCCCGGGCGCGACCGGGCCGTGGTGGTGCCGGACTGAGGGACGAACGGCTCACCCGTCGCCGACGTGTGCGCAAGCATCACCGCAGGAAGCGAGCGACTTCTACGTCGAAGACCCCCGGCTGTTCCAGGTTCGGGTAGTGCGCGGAGGCCGGCACCTCCACGTACCTGCCGCGACCGACCGAGTCCGCCAGTCGCCTGCCCATCCGACGATGGTCCTCGCCGTCCAGGGCGCCGCAGAGCGCGAGCACCGGGACGTCGATGCGGTGCAGCCGTTTCCAGGTGTCGATGACGGGAGTGCAGGGGATCGGGGGGATCGGGATCCCGTGATCGTCGACGCGCAGATGATGCATGACGGTGTCCCTCGCCATCGACTCCACCAGCTCGATGATCCCCGGATCGACGTCCGCACGGGTCCGACTCGGACCGACGGTGAACTCGGTGAAGACCGAGATCCAGACGTCGAGATCGCCGGCCGTCTCGGCCTCCTTCCAGCGACGGAACACATCGAGGCACCAGGGGTCGGTGAACTCGGGCTCGCTGCTCCCGGTACCGCTCACCACCAGGGCCGAGGCCCTCTCGGGGTGCTCGAGCGCCACGTCGACCGCCGTGCCGCCGCCCATCGAGAGGCCGACCAGCACCGCCGACGGGACGCGAAGGGCGTCGAGGAGGGCGACGACGTCGTCGGCCAGTCGGTAGGGCGCCTCGGCATCGGAGGACTCCCCGTGTCCCCGGGCGTCGGGGACGAGGATCCGCCGACCCGGGAAGCTATCGAGCTGAGGGCCCCACATGCGGTGGTCGACGGCCTCTCCGTGGAGCAGCACGATCGGATCGGGCGCAGCCGCAGCGCGGGCCGGCTGCGCCGCCGGGACGTCGAGGTAGGAGATCGTCTGGTCGGCGAGCTCGAGATGATGCATCGTCGCTATCATGACAACCAGGGTGTCATGTTGTCTCGAATATGACAACCAAGGTGTCATAATCGGTGGGATGAGCGCTCCTCACCCCTTGGGACCCGATGCCCTGGCCGAACGACTGGCGGAGGTCTACGTCGCCATCGGCCCCGTGTACCGAACGGTGGCGCGCATCGTGGAGCGCAGCGAAGGCGCGATGGGGATGTCCACGGGAGTCCGCAACGTGCTCGACCAGCTGCGCCGTGACGGCGAGCGCACCGTCCCCCAGCTCGCTCGCGCCCAGGACCTCAGCCGCCAGTTCGTCCAGCGCATGGTGAACGATGCCGCCCGCGAGGGCTTCGTCGAGCTGGCGGAGAACCCGGCGCACCGGCGTTCCTCTCTGGTCCGGCTCACGAACGGTGGACGCCTGGCGATCACGGCCGTCACAGATCGCGAACACGACCTGATGACCCGCGTCGGCGGCGATCTCACTGCCGAGGAGGTGGATTCCACCCTGCGGGTGCTCCACCACATGCAGATCGCTCTCGAGGAGCTCGACATCCAGGACTGATCACCCTGCGGGTCACGCTCCGCTCAGCACCACCCGGTTGCCGTCCGGATCGATGAGCGGAAGGATGCGCGCCCCGCCCCCGGGCTGAAGACCGTCGTGCTCGATCCCCACCGAGTCCAGGCGGGCCACCTCGGCGTCGAGATCCTCGACCTCGAGCACCACCGACGACGAGCCGGCGCGTTCCGGCTCCGACCAGACCTGGAGTCCGAACGTCTCGGCGAGATGCCATTCGAGCAAGCCGGGCATCGGGCGCGCTTCCGGACCTCCGTCCAACAGCCGGGAGTACCACTCCTCGGCGCGCCCGAGATCGGTCACCGTGCACTGTCCGAGCAGTCGCGTGATCATCGAAGGCCCCTTCGCCTCGTCCTGTGGGCCTCCATCATGCCGCCGGGTACGAGGTGATCGCAGAGAGTTCGCGGGAGGGGCGCTGGACCAGCGCTGTCATTGCTGACGGGTGGTTCCGGCCTCAGGGGAGCAGCACCACGGGGCCGACGGCTTGCCGCTCTCGATGGAAACGTGGGGCTCGCCCCTCCCTCGGCCGCCAGGCGTGGCCTCGGCCATCAGCAGTTCCTGATGACGCACGCCGAGGGCCCTACAGAAGAGGCCGCTCCCCGGTGGGGAACGGCCTCTGAGCTGCTACGTGGTGGAGACTAGGGGGATCGAACCCCTGACCTGAAGCTTGCAAAGCTACCGCTCTACCAACTGAGCTAAGTCCCCGTATTGGATTGTGCATCCGATCGACGTCTGGTCTCAGGCCTTCGGCTGCTCCTGCTCGCTGACCCGCTCGGCCTCGGCCCACAGGTCGTTCTCGAGCTTGTCGGACTCGACCTTGCGCCACACCAGCAGACCGGCGACGGTGCTGGTGGCCAGGACCGCGGTGTAGGTCAGCAGCTTCTTCATCGGAACCTCCGAAACAATGTGAGTGGGCCTAACTGGACTTGAACCAGTGACCTCTGTCTTATCAGGACAGCGCTCTAACCGACTGAGCTATAGGCCCGTGCGCCACGGTCCGGGGATCCGGTCCGTACCGACGCTCAACTCTAGCGAAGTGCGTACAGCGGCGTCCAACCGGGCCGGGACCCTGTACCGGACGTCACAGGGGTGCGCGACGCGGTCAGCTCTGGGTTCCCAACCTCACGGTTCCATCACAGGTCTCGACGCGAGGCGGTTCGAGGCGAAGACTCGCACCAGGAGGTCCCGGCAGACGGGGACCGGCGGACGGGGAGGAACGGCGGACCATGGCAGCTCCCTCCACCCCGCACACCGCGCATCCACCACGCCCCGACGACGGCCCTCGCGACCATCTCCCCTGGTGGTCCGTCCTCGCCGGGATCGTCTCCGGGATCGTGCTGCTCGCGGTCTCCGGAGCGCTGTCCCTGGTGTTCAGCTCGTCCTCCTCGCCGCTGGTGGCGGTGGGGAGCGCCTTCGTCGACATCGTCCCGGGGTCGCTCAAGGACCTGGTGATCGGTCTGTTCGGCACCCGCGACAAACTCGTGCTGGGCATCAGCATGCTCGTGGTCTACGCGGTGCTGACCGGGGCGGCCGGTCTGCTCGGTGCCCGCCGTCCCGTGCTCGGCGCCCTAATCCTGGTGGCCCTCGGAGCCTTCGCGGGCATCACGGTGGGCGCCCGCGCCCAGAACACCGCCGCGGACCTGATCCCCACCCTGCTCGGCACAGCGGTGGCCGTCCCGAGTCTGCTGGCGCTGCTGCGTGTTGCCCGCGCATCTCCAGCACGAGTCACCACCGCGCCCCCGTCGGCCCCTCCACGGCGGGCCGTGATCCTGGGCAGCGGCGTTCTCGCGGCGATCCTCGCCGTCGGCGCCCAGACCGTCGCCGGCAGCCGGGAGATGGCCCGCAGGGCAGCGCAGTTCGTGCTGCCCTCCCCGGCGCACCGCGCGCGGCGGATCCCCGAGGACGCGCAGATCGACCTCGCGGGCATGCCGCCGTACCTGACGCCGAACGACGACTTCTACCGGATCGACACCGCCCTGGCCGTGCCGCGGGTGGACCCGACCAGCTGGCAGCTGCGCATCGGCGGGATGGTCGACCACGAACTCACCCTCGACCTCGGGCAGCTGCTCGCCGAGCCGATGACCGAGACCCACGTGACGCTCACCTGCGTATCCAACACCGTCGGCGGTGACCTCGCCGGCAATGCGACCTGGCTGGGGGTGCCGGTGCGACGCCTCCTCGAGCGAGCCGGCGTGCAGGACGGTGCCGACATGGTCCTCTCCCGGTCGATCGACGGCTTCACCGCCTCCACCCCGCTCGAGGCGCTCACCGACGACCGCGACGCGCTGATCGCCGTGGGCATGAACGGGAACCCGCTGCCGCCCGAGCACGGGTACCCGGTCCGGATGGTCGTGCCCGGTCTCTACGGCTACGTCTCGGCCACGAAGTGGCTGACGGAGATGATGGTGACCCGCTTCGCCGACGACACCGCGTACTGGACCAGTCGTGGATGGTCGGATCGCGGTCCGATCAAGACCGCCTCGCGGATCGACGTGCCCCGAGCGCGGGCGCGTCTGGAGAGGGACGGAGAGGGCGCCGTCGTGCTCGGCGGGACCGCCTGGGCGCAGCACCGCGGGATCACGGGCGTGCAGGTGCGGATCGACGACGGGGCGTGGAAGGACGCCCGGCTCGGCGCGGAGGTCAGCACCGACACCTGGACCCAGTGGGCTCTGCGGTGGCCCGACGCCGAGCCCGGGGAGCACACGGCGACCGTGCGCGCGATCGACAGCACCGGGGAGGTCCAGACCGCCGAGCAGGCGGATCCTGCACCCAACGGCGCGAGCGGGTGGCACAGCGTGGACTTCACCGTGACCTGAGGTCCCCAGGGCTCGCCGGTCCGGACCACGCAACGTGCTCGCTCCCGACCTCTCCCGACCCTCCTCCATGCGTGAACGCCCGGCACCGCTCGAGGCGGTACCGGGCGTTCACGCGCGAGGAGGGCTGCTCACTCGTCGGTGAAGGTCATCTTCAGCCCGCCCAGCAGGGCGGCGACGATGTTGTAGAGGAACGCCAACAGGGTTCCCAGTGCCGTGATGATGACGATGTCCACCACGGCGGCGATGGTCGCGTAGCTGATCATCTTGGAGAACTTGAAGTAGTCCATGAACGGCAGCGGTTTGTCGTTGTTGAGGTCGCGACCGATCTCGTCGATCTTGTCCCAGATGCCGATGACCTCGACGAGGTTCCACAGCACGGCGACCGCGACGACGGTGGCGATGCCGACGGCGATCGAGATCAGGAACGCCATCTTCATGACCGAGAAGGGGTCGATCCGCGAGAGGGTCAGGCGGATGCGGCGGGGGCCGGTGCGAGCGGTCGGGCTCGGCGCCGTCGCGGTCTTGGCCGGGGAGCGGCTCGCTCCTCGGTTCGCGCTGCTCTGACTCCGCGACGGGGCGCCCGAGGAACCGGTGCGAGCGGCGCCGGTGCTCTTCGCGCCGGTGCTGCGCGCGGCGGAGCCGCCGGCGCCGCCGCTCGAGGACGTGCCGGTCCTGCTGGAGCTCCCGGAGCCCGAGCCGCCGGTGCGGCTCGTGCCCCGCGAGGAGTCGGAGCCCTTCGAGCGCTCGGACGGCGACCCGGAGTCCGTGGTGTCATCGGTCGGGGTGAACGTCGCGGTCGGAGTCTCCTTCGAGGAGCCCGAACCACCCGGACGTGCACCGGTCGAACCGTTCTTGCTGCTTGCCACGGATCACTCCTCGGATTCGTCGTCGCCGGTGGGCGCGTCGCTGCTCGCCGCGTCATCGGACGCGTCCGAGCCTAGAGCATCGACACCGGCATCCTCCGCAGACGCGTCCGTGGCATCAGCGGCGTTCGTCTCCGAACCTTCTGTCGTGGCGGGCGCTGCGGCTTGCTCGCCGTCCTCCGGCTCGGCCTCGTCGAGGTCGACGTCGGACTCGGCGCTCACCGCGACCAGCATGATGCGGTCGTTCTTGTCGGGCTTGGCGAACACCACGCCCATGGTGGTGCGGCCCTTGGCGGGCACCTCGGCGACGCGCGAGCGCACCACCTTGCCGCGTTCCATCACGACCAGCAGCTCGTCGCCCTCCTCGACGACGGCCGCTCCGACCAGGTGGCCGCGGTCGTCGGGGAGCTTGGCGACGCGGATGCCCAGGCCGCCGCGTCCCTGCACGCGGTACTCGTCGATCTCGGAGCGCTTGGCGAACCCGCCGTCGGTCACGGTGACCACGTACGTGCCTGGGCGCACCACGTCCATGGCCAGCAGCTCGTCGTCGTGGCGGAACTTCATGCCGGTCACGCCGCTGGTGGCGCGGCCCATCGGCCGCAGCACGTCGTCGCTCGCGGGCATCCGCACGCTCTGGCCGTTGCGGGAGACCAGCAGCAGCTGGTCGTCGCTGTTGACGACGCGGGCGGCGACCAGCTCGTCGGTCTTCACGCCCTCGTCGGTCTCGACCTCGCGCAGGTTCACCGCGATGATGCCGCCGGTGCGGGAGGAGTCGAACTGGGTGAGCGCGGTCTTCTTGACCAGGCCGCGCCGGGTGGCCAGCACCAGGTACTCGGCGTCCTCGTAGCTCGAGATCGCGAGCACCGAGGCGATGTGCTCGTCGGGCTGGAAGGCCAGCAGGTTCGCCACGTGCTGCCCCTTGGCGTCACGCGGCGCCTCGGGGATCTCGTAGCCCTTGGCGCGGTAGACCCGACCGGCGTCGGTGAAGAACAGCAGCCACTGGTGAGTGGTGGTGGTGAAGAAGTGCTGGACGACGTCGTCGGCCCGCAGGCTGGCCCCGCGCACACCCTTGCCGCCGCGCTTCTGGGCGCGGTACTGGTCGGTGCGGGTGCGCTTGACGTAGCCGCCCTTGGTGATGGTGACGACCACGTCCTCCTCGGGGATGAGGTCCTCCATCGACATGTCGCCGTCGAAGGGCAGGATCTCCGTGCGGCGGTCGTCGCCGTACTTCTCGACCATCGCGGCGAGCTCCTCGGAGACGATCTCGCGCTGACGCTGCGGGGAGGCCAGGATCGCCTTGTACTCCTCGATGAGGGCCTGCAGGCGGTCGTGCTCCTCGATGATCTTCTGGCGCTCCAGGGCGGCCAGGCGACGCAGCTGCATGGACAGGATCGCGTTGGCCTGGAGCTCGTCGATCTCGAGCAGCTCCATCAGACCGGTGCGGGCCTCGTCGGCGTCCGGGGAGCGGCGGATCAGCGCGATGACCTCGTCCAGCGCGTCCAGCGCCTTGAGGTAGCCGCGGTAGATGTGGATCTGCTCCTCGGCGCGGTCCAGGCGGTACTGGGTGCGGCGCACGATCACGTCGAGCTGGTGCTTGGTCCACTCGCGCACGAAGGAGTCGAGCGAGAGCGTGCGCGGCACGCCGCCCACCAGGGCGAGCATGTTCGCGCTGAAGTTCTCCTGCAGCTGCGTGTGCTTGTACAGGTTGTTCAGCACGACCTTGGCGACCGCGTCGCGCTTGAGGGTGAGCACCAGGCGCTGGCCGGTGCGGCCCGAGGTCTCGTCGTTGATGTCGGCGATGCCCTGCAGCTTGCCGAGCTTGACCAGCTCGGCGATCTTGCGGGCGAGCGAGTCGGGGTTGACCTGGTAGGGCAGCTCGGTGATCACGAGCGCCATCCGCCCACGGATCTCCTCGGTGGAGACCACGGCGCGCTGGGTGATCGAGCCGCGGCCGGTGCGGTAGGCGTCCTGGATGCCGCGGGTGCCCACGATCGTCGCGCCCGAGGGGAAGTCGGGGCCCTTGATGCGCGCGAGGCACGCATCCAGCAGCTCCTCCTTGGTGGCCTCGGGGTTGGTCAGCAGCCACTGGACGGCGTCGGCGACCTCGCGCAGGTTGTGCGGGGGGATGTTGGTGGCCATGCCCACGGCGATGCCGGCCGAGCCGTTGCACAGCAGACTCGGGAAGCGGGCGGGCAGGATCGTCGGCTCCTCGAGGGTGCCGTCGTAGTTGTCCTGCATGTCCACGGTGTTCTCGTTGATGTCGCGCACCAGCTCGAGAGCCAGCGGCGCCATCTTGCACTCCGTGTACCGCGAGGCCGCGGCGCCGTCGTCGCCCGCGGAGCCGAAGTTCCCCTGGCCCAGGATCAGCGGGTAGCGCATGTTCCAGGGCTGCACCAGACGCACCATGGCGTCGTAGATCGCGGAGTCGCCGTGGGGGTGGTAGCCACCCATGACCTCGCCGACGACCTTCGCGCACTTGGAGAAGGAGCGGTCGGGGCGGTAGCCGCCGTCGAACATGGCGTAGACGATGCGGCGGTGCACGGGCTTGAGGCCGTCGCGCACGTCCGGCAGGGCGCGATCCACGATCACGCTCATCGCGTAGTCGAGGAAGGAGCGCTGCATCTCCTGGTTCAGGTCGACCTGGGTGATCAGGTCGTCCTCGCCCTCGTCGAGCGGGTCGACCAGGGTGATCACGCGATCCGAGGCCTCGGCGCCCTCGATCTGGGTGCCGCCGGCCCCCGGGCCGCCCTCGCCGACGGGGGCGCCGGAGCCGGTCGCGTCGTCACCGGCGTCGGGCAGGTCGCCCGCGCCGGTGTCGTCGGTGTTCTGCGGATCCTCGGGGGTCGAGGGGGTCTCGTCGTCGTTGCTCATCAGCGGGCGCCTTTCGTGGAGGGCCTATCGGCGGTGTCGTGGGGGCGGGCGCGGGATCGGCGGTCGCCGCCAAGGCGGCGGTCAGGGGCCGACGGGCGCCGCGGGCCGCTCGGGCCGCGCGCTGCGGGAGCACTCCCGCGCCCGGAGGGATCAGATGTCGAGGAAGCGCACGTCCTTCGCGTTCTCCTGGATGAAGCGGCGGCGCGACTCGACGTCGTCCCCCATGAGCACGGAGAAGACGGCGTCGGCGTCGGCCGCCTCGTCGACGGTGACCTGCTTGAGGGTGCGGGAGGCGCGGTCCATGGTGGTGGTCTGCAGCTCCTGCCAGTCCATCTCGCCCAGGCCCTTGTAGCGCTGGATGCCGTTGTCCTTGGGGATCCGCTTGCCGCTCGCGCGGCCCTCGGCCAGGCGGGTGTCCCGCTCCTCGTCGCTGAAGACGTAGTCGTGCGGGGCGTTGGACCACTTCAGGCGGTACAGCGGCGGCATCGCGATGAACACGTGGCCGAGCTCGATCAGCGGACGCATGTAGCGGAACAGCAGCGTCAGCAGCAGCGTGCAGATGTGCTGGCCGTCGACGTCGGCGTCGGCCATCAGGATGATCTTGTGGTACCGCAGCTTGGTGGCGTCGAAGTCCTCGCCGATGCCGGTGCCGAAGGCGGTGATCAGCGAGCGCACCTCCTGGTTGTCCAGGGCCCGGTCCAGCCGTGCCCTCTCGACGTTCAGGATCTTGCCGCGGATCGGGAGGATCGCCTGGGTGCGCGGGTCGCGGCCCTGCACGGCGGAGCCGCCGGCGGAGTCACCCTCGACGATGAACACCTCGCACTCGGCGGGGTTGCGGGACTGGCAGTCCTTGAGCTTGCCGGGCATGCCGCCGCTCTCGAGCGGCGACTTGCGGCGGGTGGCGTCCCGGGCCTTGCGGGCGGCCTCGCGGGCCAGCGCCGCGCTCTGGGCCTTGCGGACGATGTCGCGGGCCTCGCCCGGGTGGGACTCGAACCAGTCGCCCACCTTCTCGGTCATCACCTTGGAGACGAAGGTGCGGGCGATCGTGTTGCCGAGCTTGGTCTTGGTCTGACCCTCGAACTGCGGCTCGCCGAGCTTCACGGAGACCACTGCGGTCAGGCCCTCGCGGATGTCCTCGCCGGTGAGGTTGGCGTCCTTGTCCTTGAGGATGCCCTGGGCCTTCGCGTAGCGGTTGACCACACCGGTCAGCGCCGAGCGGAAGCCCTCCTCGTGGGTGCCGCCCTCATGGGTGTTGATGGTGTTGGCGTAGGTGTGCACCGACTCGGAGTAGGCGGAGGTCCACTGCATGGCGATCTCCACCGAGATCATGGACTCGGTGTCCTCGGCCTCGATGTCGATGATCTCCGGGTGCACGATGTCGGTGCGCTTGACGGAGTTGATGTAGGCGACGAAGTCGCGCAGTCCGTTCTCGTAGCGGTAGGTCACCGAGTGCGGGGCCTTCGGGTCCGTGCCCTCCGCGGCGTCCTCGGCCTCGCGGGCGACGTCGACCGCCTGGTCGTCGTCCTCCTCGGTGGGCTGCGGGCGCTCGTCGGTCAGGGTGATGCGCAGTCCCTTGTTCAGGAACGCCATCTGCTGGAAGCGCTTGCGCAGGGTCTCGAAGTCGTACTCGACGGTGTCGAAGATGTCGCCGTCGGCCCAGAACGTGATGGTGGTGCCGGTCTCCTCGGTCTCCTCGCCCTCCACGAGATCGGTCGAGGGGACGCCGCGCAGGTATGTCTGGCGGTGCACGTGGCCCTCGCGGCGCACCTCGACATCGAGGCGCGTGGACAGGGCGTTGACCACGGAGGAGCCCACACCGTGCAGACCGCCGGAGACGGCGTAGCCACCGCCGCCGAACTTGCCGCCCGCGTGCAGCTGGGTCAGCACGAGCTCGATGGTGGGCTTGCCCTCGGTGGGATGCATGCCGACAGGGATGCCGCGGGCGTGGTCGACCACCTTCACGCCGCCGTCGGCCAGCAGGGTGACCTCGATGGTGTCGCCGTAGCCGGCCATCGCCTCGTCCACCGAGTTGTCGACGATCTCCTGGACCATGTGGTGCAGGCCGCGCTCACCGGTGGACCCGATGTACATGCCGGGACGCTTGCGGACGGCGTCGAGTCCCTTGAGGACCGTGATGTCCGAGGCGCCGTACTGCTGGTCCGAGGAGACCTCCGACGTCACGTGCGCACCCGTATCGGGTGTGGGCGCTGCGGTCTCCGACGGTGCGGGGGCGTTCGGCGATGCCGTTCCCTCGCCCTCGGGCGTCTGCTCGGGATTCTCGGCTGCCATCGCGCTGTCGCTCACGTCGGGGTTCGCTCCTCGGGTCTCGATGCACCGGGATCAGGGGCCCCAATGGGGTACCGATCTCGCTGCCGTGCCTGCCGGCCGGGCTCGAGGCACGAATCCGGCGCACCCGAGGCATCACGACACGTGGACCGTGCGTTGACCAGGGGCGACCCGAGTCCCCGACGCGTGCCGACGGCTCGTGATCCGCGGCCGAGAGCGTCTCCGACCGAACCCTTTCATTCTAGCGGATCAGAGGCCCCGATTCACGCTCCTGTCCCGGATTATGGGGACGGATCGCGCGCCCAAGTGCCTCTAGGAGGCTCTGGGACGCACCTGGGAGTGCACAGGGGTGGTGGATATGAGGGCCGGTACGCCCTCGGGGCCGTTGACGCGTCTGGAGGGCGTCTGGCACTTCGGGAACGGGGCGCCGGTGCGAGGGTCGTCGGCAGAACAGCTCCACGACCGCCGGGCCTCACCCGTACGTGTCGCGCGGCCCGCGCCAGGTGACGGTGCGTCGGCCGCGCTTCCAGGAGCGCTCGGCCGCGGCGGGTCCGCTCACGCGCAGCTCGGAGACGACATGGGCACCCACGTGCTCCTCGATCGTCGAGATCAGGCGAGGGCTGAGCATGCGGATCTGGGTCGCCCAGGCGGACGAGCTCGCGGAGACCACGAGCACGCCGTCCTCGAGGGAGACCGGTGTGCAGTGCTCGGCGACGCTGGGGCCCACGATCTCGTCCCATTCCTCCAGGACACGACCGGAGTTCATGCCCTCGACCCAGCCCAGGTCACCCAGCACGCGCCGCATGACCGTCTCGAGGCCCTGGGGATCGCGCGGGTCGGGGCGGGACCCCGAGTACCCGGGCGTGCTGCGAGCCCGGCGCTCGTGCAGGCCCTGGGTCTTCGCGGAGATCGGGAACAGTCCGCGGTCCCGGGCCGCTGCGCGCGAGCGGTTCACCGTCCGCCGGGCCAGTTCGAACGAGTCGTCGCTGCGCGGCAGCTCGGGAGGATCCACCGGCTCCTCGGACTCGGAGCCTTCCTGACCACGGCGTGCGCCGCCCGGGGCGGACGATCCCCGCGCCGCGGCCGGCCCCTCCGGTTCGTCGTCCGAGGTCGCCGCCGGCACGGTGCGGCCGCCTCCGCTGCGCCGCGGGGTGCGTTCATTCAGCGCTCGGCGACGCTCCTCCTGGGCGGCGCGCTCGCGCCAGGTGCCCAGGTCGTAGGGGTTCGGGACCGACGGTCCGCTGCCGCTCACCACGAGCTGCCTCCGCCGTGATGCAGTGTCCCCTCGCGCACGCGCGCCTGCCCGAGCTCGACGTCGACCACGTGGATCTCGCCCTCGAGCGAATCGGGGATGTCGGAGTCGTTCGCGGTCGTGATCAGGACCTGGGAGGCGTCGGTGACGATGCGGCCCAGACGTTCGCGACGGCTGGTGTCGAGCTCGCTGAAGACGTCGTCGAGCACGAGGATCGGTTCGCCGTCGCCCAGGTCGCCCTCCTCGAGCCGCAGCAGGTCGTAGGAGCCCAGTCGCAGCGCGAGGGCGAGGGACCAGGACTCGCCGTGGCTCGCGTAGCCCTTGGCGGGGAAGCCGTGCAGACGGATCTCCAGGTCGTCGCGATGCGGGCCGACAAGGGTGACGCCCCGGTCGATCTCCTCCTCACGTCTGGCGACCGCCTCGGCGAGCAGGGCGTCGTGGATCTCCTGGAGGCCTGGCAGTTCGCCGTCGGGCGTGTCCAGGGTGTCCAGGACGGTGGACCGGTAGCCGACGTCGGCCGGGGAGTCGACGCTCCCGCGCTGGTCGGGCGGGAGGTCGAGGGAGGACTCGGCACCCGCTTCGGTCGCGACCCGCAGGTAGGAGTAGCCGACGTGGGGTCGCAGACGGTTCACGAGGTGGACCCGGGCGCGCAGGAGCTCGGCCCCGGTGCGCGCGAGCTGGGCGTCCCAGACCTCGAGGGTGGAGGCCGCGGCCTCCTCCGGATCCAGACCGCCGACGGATCGGCCGGCGCCGCCGCGACGCATGCTGCGCATCTGCTTCAGCAATCCGGTGCGCTGCTTGACCACGCGGTCGTAGTCGGCCTTCACCCCGGCGAACCGGGGCGCGATCAGGAACAGCAGCTCGTCGAGGAAACGCCGCCGACCCTCCGGATCGGCCTTGACCAGGCCCAGGTCCTCGGGGGCGAAGAGCACGGCACGGACCTCTCCGAGGAGGTCCCGCAGACGGTTCAGCGAGGCACCCTGCACGCGCGCCCGATTGGACTTGCCGGGGGTGATCTGCAGATCGACCTGCAGATCGCGCCCGGCGCGCACGAAGGCGGCATGGATGATCGCCGTGGTCGCCCCGCGGCGCACGAGCGCCGTGTCGTGCGGGACCCGATGACTCGAGAGGGTCGAGAGGTACCAGAGCGATTCGACGATGTTGGTCTTGCCCTGGCCGTTGGGGCCGACGAACACGGTCACGCCGCTCGCCAGCGGCAGCTCGAGGTGCTCGTAGGAGCGGAAGTCGGTGAGATCGAGGGAGGTCAGATGCACGGGAGCATCACCTCACCCGCTCAGATCCGCATCGGCATGATCAGGTACTTGTAGTCGCCGTCGGCGTCGCCCTCGAGGGACTCCTGGCCGCTCATCACGGAGGGCTTGATGGAGTCGGTGAACGTCAGCCGCGCGAAGTCCTCGCCGAGGGCGCTGAGGCCGTCGAGCAGGAAGCCGGAGTTGAAGCCGACCACGAGCTCTTCGCCCTCGAGCTGCGCCTCGAGGGACTCGGAGGCCTGGGCGTCGTCCCCGGCGCCGGCCTCGAGGGTCACGTTGCCCTCGGTGAAGGAGAAGCGCACGGGGGTGTTGCGCTCGGCGACCAGGGAGACGCGCTTGACGGCGTCGATGAGGGGCGCGGTCGCGACCACCGCGGTGATCGGGGTGGAGCCGGGGAACAGACGGCGCACGGGCGGGTAGTCCCCGTCGACCAGCGTGGAGGTGGTGCGGCGGCCGCCGGCCTCGAAGCCGATCAGGTTCGCCGAGGACTCCTCGGAGATGGCGACGTCGACGCTTCCGCCGGTCGCGAGCGAACGGGCGACCTCCTGGAGGGTCCGGGCGCGCACCAGGGCGGTGATCTCGAGGTCGGGCCGCGAGGGTCGCCAGGTGATCTCGCTCATGGCGAGGCGGTAGCGGTCGGTCGCCATCAGGGTCATCTTCTCGCCGACGATCTCGACGCGGACGCCGGTCAGCAGCGGGAGGGTGTCGTCCTTGGAGGCGGCGACGGTGACCTGCGAGATCGCTTCGGCGAAGACGTCGGCCGGGATCGATCCCGC
Source organism: Brachybacterium endophyticum (assembly GCF_003130585.1). Classification (GTDB taxonomy): domain Bacteria; phylum Actinomycetota; class Actinomycetes; order Actinomycetales; family Dermabacteraceae; genus Brachybacterium; species Brachybacterium endophyticum. The sequence goes on from NZ_QFKX01000003.1 coordinate 19,168, forward strand.
GACGGGCGGCATCTCGGGGAGCTGCGGGTACTCCTCGACGGGCAGGGTGGCCAGCGAGAACGCGGCGCTGCCGCAGCGCACCTCGACCTTGGTGCCCACGAGCTCGATCGAGACGTCCTTGTTGGGCAGCGAGCGCACGATGTCCGAGAGCATGCGGCCCTGGACGAGGACCTCGCCGGGCACCTCGACCTCGGCGGGAAGGGTGATCTGCGCGCTGACCTCGTAGTCGAAGGTCGAGAGCAGCAGTTCGCCCGAGCCCTGGGCGAGGATGCGCACCCCCTGCAGGATCGGCATCGCGGGCCGGACGGGGAGCGTACGGGTCGCCCAGGTGACGGCGTCACCCAGGACGCCGCGATCGAGGTGGAACTTCACCGTTGCCACTCCTTCGCAGGTGGTCGAGGTCCATGTCGGGAAGATCGCGCCCCGAGATCCTCGGATCCCCAGGGCGCGGACGTCAGCGTAGCCGTTCGGAGGCACTTCTCGCGACACACCGAATCACACGCTTGACATTCACTGCCCGGATCGCACGGGGCTCGGAGGCGACGTCCGCGGAGCACGGGACGCCCACTTCTCCACATCAGCAGCGGAACAAGAACAGGATTCCTCTTCTTCACGGCTGTTGATGTCGTGGAAAACCTGCATCACTGCAGGACACACCCACGAACCTCATCGTGAACGACACGTTGACGACAGTCAGGACGTTGTGGGAGCTCTGTGCACAAACGCCCGATACGGGCGCTCAGGACGCTCAGAACCGTGCACACCGTCCCCTGCGGGAACGCTCGTCGCTCCACATTGTCCACATAGTTGTTCACACTGGGGACAGAGTCGCCACGACCAGCCATGTGATCCCGGTACGACTCCGAGGAGCCTCGAACCGGCCCAGGAACCCTCAGGCGTCCTTCGAGCTCGAGTTCTTGATCCTGGCGGTCAGCTCCGTCACCTGGTTGAAGATCGCCCGACGTTCCTTCATGAGCTCGGAGATCTTCTTGTTCGCATGCATGACGGTGGTGTGGTCACGCCCGCCGAACTCCTCGCCGATGCGGATCAGCGGCATGTCGGTGAGCTCACGGCACAGGTACATGGCGATCTGTCGAGCGGTGACGAGGATCCTGGTGCGGGCACCGCCGGTGATCTGGTCGACCTGCAGACCGAAGTACGCGGCGGTCTGGGCGATGATCGTCGAGGCGGTGACCTCGGCGCCGTCGTCGTGGGCGAGGAGGTCCTTGAGCACGCTCTCGGCGAGGGAGACGTCCATCGGCTGCCGGGACAGCGAGTGCAGGGCCTGGACGCGGATCAGTGCGCCCTCGAGCTCACGGATGTTGGTGGAGATGCGCGAGGCGATGTACTCCAGGACGTCCCGGGGGACCTCCTTGGTGCCCTCCATCTCGACCTTCTTGCGGAGGATCGCGATGCGGGTCTCGAGGTCCGGCGGCTGCACGTCCGTCATCAGCCCCATCTCGAAGCGGGAGCGCATGCGGTCCTCGAAGCCTCCGAGCTGCTTGGGCGGCAGGTCGGAGGTGATCACGATCTGCTTGTCGGCGTTGTGCAGCGTGTTGAACGTATGGAAGAAGGCCTCCATCGTCTCGGGCGCCCGCTGCAGGAACTGGATGTCGTCGATGAGCAGGATGTCGATGTCGCGGTAGCGGCGGTGGAACTCCTGAGCCTTGCCGAACTGACCGGACTGCACGGAGTTGATGAAGTCGTTGGTGAACTCCTCCGAGTTCACGTACCGCACCTCGACGCCCGGGTACAGCGACTGCGCATAGTGCCCGACGGCGTGCAGCAGGTGGGTCTTGCCCAGTCCCGACCCGCCGTAGATGAACAGGGGGTTGTAGGCGCGAGCAGGGGCCTCGGCGACGGCCGAGGCGGCGGCCTGGGCGAAGCGGTTGGAAGAGCCGATCACGAAGGTGTCGAAGGTGTACTTCGCGTTCAGCCGGGAGTCCGAACCGAGGGTGGACTCCTCGTCGTCCGGTGGCGGCGTCGCGGAGGTGGTCGCCCGAGCGGCAGAGGGGAACGAGTAGCTCGCCCGCCCGGCGGGGGCGGCATCCTCCGCCGACGGGGCGGTGCTCTCACGAGCGGCCCACTCGGGATCCTGCCGGCCCAGCCGGGGGGCGTCGTCGTTCGGGGCCGTCCCGCGCTGCTGCCACGCGGGCTCTCCCGGTTCGGCCGAGGACTGCCCGGATCGAGGGGCCAGGGAGGAGCGCTCGTCGGCGTCCGTGCGGGGCTCCGAGGCCGACGGACGCGTCGAGTTATCCACAACCGGGTCCACAGTCGCGGTGGACGCGTCGGCCGTGGCGCGGGGTGCGGCCGGCGCGCCGCGCACGGGCTCCGGGTCGTCCTCGAACAGGGACTCGTCGACGGTGACCGCGAACCGGGTCTCCCGACCCGTGGCCTCGCACAGCGCCTCCTTCAGAGCACCGGCGATGCGCTGCTCGAAGAGGTCCTTCGCCCAGGTGGAAGGGGCCGCGACCAGTGCGGTGTCCGCCACGACGGCCATCAGTCGGGAGAGGGTCAGGAACGCCATCGCGCGTTCGCTGACGTTCTCGTCGCGACGGAGGATCCGCAGGGTCTCCTCCCAGGTCGCGTCGTAGTCGACCGATGTCTCGTCCATGCTGCTCTCCGTACGGGCTCAGGGTTGTCCACCCAGTTTTCCACAGCTTCGCGGCATCTGGGGACAAGTGGTGGCTGACCACGCACGACGGTGCGACGGGGTGGCAGGATCACAGGGAGTGGACGCTTCGGGAGCCCGTGGGACCCCGCGTGATGCGCTCGGCGACGGTGAGAATCGCACCACAATCGGGCTGACCAGCGCCGTGTTCGTTGACCCCCTCGGCGGCCGAGCCTAGGATCGTGCAGTCGTCGCTGTGCCGTCCTCGAGGTCGGCGGAGTCGCACGGAGCAGGACCCTCCCGGGCCCGCACCGGTAGCGCCCGCCCCCGTGCTCGTGCAGCGGCCCCAGAGCCACCGCGAGAGGCACGCCCCTGTGCCGCGATCGAGGAGAACCGATGAGCAAGCGTACGTTCCAGCCGAACAACCGCCGCCGCGCCCGCAAGCACGGCTTCCGCGCCCGCATGCGCACCCGCGCCGGCCGCGCCATCATCAACGCGCGCCGTTCCAAGGGCCGCTCCGAGCTGTCGGCCTGATCAGGCGGCTCGAGCGGTGAGCACGCAGGCCGGGCCATGAACTGGTCCCGCCACCGCCTGCACACCGCGCAGCAGTTCCGCACCGCGAGCCGGCGCGGGGTGCGCGCAGCACGATCCCACGTGGTCGCCCACCTGGTCCTCCGTACGGAGGGGCCCCAGGAGGCCCGCGTGGGATTCGTCGTCTCCACGAAGGTCGGCAACTCGGTGATCCGTCACCGGGTCACGCGGCGTCTGCGGGAGATCACCCGTGCGCACCTGGCGGAGATCCCGGAGAGCTCCGACCTCGTGCTGCGCACCCTTCCCGGGATTCAGGACGTCCCCTTCGCCGAGCTCGAGGAGCAGGTGGTCGGGGCACTCTCCAGTGCGCGTCGCAAGCTCGAGCGTCGCGGCGCCCGATCATCCTCCGAGGGCTCGTCGGCCGCGGCGTCGGCCCCTGCTCCCGGACCACGGGCATGAGCATCGCGGCGCAGGTCCTGCGCCTGCCGCGCCGGATCCTCATGCTGCCGGTGCGGGCCTACCAGCTGGGCATCTCGCCCTACACCCCGCCCGCCTGCCGCTATGACCCCGTGTGCTCGCAGTACGGCATGGACGCCCTGCGTCGCCACGGCGCGATCAAGGGCAGCGCGCTGACCGCCTGGCGGATCGTGCGCTGCAACCCCTTCACGCGGGGAGGGATCGATCCCGTCCCCGCTCCCGGGATGTGGAGCAACCCACGCCCGGACCGTCACACCCGAGGGTGGACCCCGGCCCGTTAGGGCCTACCCTTGTCCGAGACCCCGACCCGCAGCCGTCACATCGCATGAACGACATGCGCCTACCGACGGCAGGAAGATCAGGCCGATGCCGAACATTCTCTACCCCATCGAGTGGGCCGTCGCATGGATCATGGTGCTCTTCCACCGGTTCCTCGACCTCTTCATGGACGGCAGTTCGGGCTGGACCTGGCTGCTGTCGATCGTGGGTCTGACCGTCGTGGTCCGCACCCTGATCACGCCGCTGTTCGTGCGGCAGATCCGCTCCTCGCGCGCGATGCAGGCCGTGGCTCCCCAGCTGAAGGCCGTGCAGAAGAAGTACAAGGGGAAGACGGATCAGGCGTCGCGCCAGGCCATGAGCGAGGAGACCATGGCCATCTACCGCGAGGCCGGGGCGAACCCGCTCTCCTCGTGCCTGCCGCTGCTGCTGCAGATGCCGATCTTCTTCGCCCTGTTCCGCGTGCTGTTCTACAAGCTCAAGGACGCTGCGAACGGACAGCCCTTCGGGCCGCTCACCCACGAGCTCGCCTCGAACGCGTACCACGCGACGCTCTTCGGCGACGTGACCATCGCCGACAGCTTCCTGCGCACGGCCGACACCGGTGACGGGTCGAGCATCTCGACGAAGATCGTCGCCGGCGTCATCATCGCCCTGATGTGCCTGGGCTCCTTCATCACCCAGAAGGAGCTGACCATGCGCAACATGCCGCCGTCAGCCCTCGAGGGACCGATGGCGAGCACCCAGAAGATGATGATGTACATGCTCCCGTTCGTCTACGTGATCACGGGACCGGGCATGCCGATCGGTGTGCTCATGTACTGGCTCACGACGACGGTCTGGACCCTGGGCCAGCAGGCGATCGTGGTCTACACCTATCCGACCCCCGGTTCGCCGGCCGCGACCGCGCACCAGACGCGCGTGAACGCCAAGCGCGAGAAGAAGGGTCTCGAGCCGATCGACCTGACCCCCAAGAAGCCCACGGTCGTCGACGATGACGCCCCGATCCGGGTGCAGCCCAAGGCCAACAAGGGCGGGAAGAAGATGTCCGACGCGGAGCGCCTGGAGGCGGCTCGCGAGGCCCGTCGCAAGGCCCAGGAGGAGCGCAGGACCCAGCGCGAGTCCCAGCAGGCCGACGGCAGTGGCAACGGATCGAAGAAGTCCGGCAACGCCTTGCAGAAGAAGGGCTCGAAGCGCGGCCGCTGAGGCCCGCTCGCCCGTGCCGACAGCGGCGAGAGCCCCAGCTCGCGATCGGCGTCGGGCATGCCATCCACCCCCTCAGGAGACACATCATGACCCAGTCCCATTCCTCATCCGAGTCCGCCGTCGAGGCCGCTGACGCACCCCACGAGGACCCTGCCGCCCCCGAGGAGACCGTCGTCGCGGACACCGCCGAGTCCGTCCAGGACGCCGAGGTCACCGATGCCGAGGTCGGCGACGCCGAGGCCGATCAGATCGTCGCCGGGGAGTCGGAGAGCGACGGGTCGGAGGAGGCCGACGGGAGCTCCGAGGAGGCCGGGAGCGGCTCCCAGGAGCACGTCAAGGGCCTCGAGGAGGAGGGCGACATCGCCGCCGACTACCTCGAGGAGCTCCTGGACATCGCCGATCTCGACGGGGACATCGACATCGATGTCGACGGCGACCGTGCGTCCGTGGAGATCCGCGGCGCCGACCGCCTGGCGCGACTGAACCGGCCCAAGGGCGAGCTGCTGGACGCCCTCCAGGAGCTCGCGCGATTGGCCGTCCAGACCCGCACGGGCAACCGCTCGCGACTCATGCTCGACATCGGTGGCTTCCGCGCGGAGCGCAAGGAGGACCTCGAGGGCCTGGCCGAGGATGCTGTCGCCAAGGCCGGGGAGACCGGTCAGCCGGTGCCGCTGCGGCCCATGAACCCCTTCGAGCGCAAGGTCGTCCACGATGTCGCGAAGGAGGCCGGTCTGCGCTCCGAGTCCGATGGCGACGGCAAGGACCGCCACGTCGTGATCTACCCCGCCTCCTGATGGCGGAGGTCGAGCGGGCCCACGGGCCGGCCCTCCCGGAGCACCTTCGTGAGGTCGCGGGACGTCTGCTGGGGGATCGCCTCGAGCTGGCGGAGCGTTTCGTCGCGATGCTCGCGACGGACGGTCTCGAGCGCGGATTGATCGGTCCGCGCGAGGTGGACCGGCTGTGGGAACGCCACGTGATCAACTGCGCCCTGCTGGTGGACGCGATAGGTCCGGAGGCGCGCACCCTTGCCGACATCGGCTCCGGGGCGGGGCTGCCCGGCGTGGTCCTCGCCATCGCTCGGCCTGACCTGCGGATCACTCTTGTGGAGACCATGCAGCGTCGTGCCGTCTGGCTCGAGGAGGTCACGGACGTGCTCGGTCTGGACGTCGAGGTCGTGCGTGCACGCGCGGAGGATCTGCACGGAGACCGCACTTTCGACGTGGTCACCGCGCGCGCCGTCGCCGCCCTGGGGAAGCTCGCCGGATGGACCCTTCCCCTGGTCTCCGACGGTGGCGAGCTGCTGGCCCTCAAGGGCATCTCCGCGGCCGACGAGATCGAGGCCGCGGGGAAGGCCCTGCGCCGCGTCAAGGGCACCGATCCCCAGGTGCTGACCCTCGGCTCGGGAGAGGTCGAGGTTCCTACTACAGTGGTCCGGGTGCGCCGGGGCCCGTCGACGACGGACCCGCATGCCGCTGGGACGAGGAAGGGAGAGGGACGTGGCTGAGAGCCGCAGCCGATCCGCCGGGAGCACCGGGAACATGGACGACACCCCTCTCATGCGCCAGCTCGCCCGGGACCATGCCCGCCGACGGGAATTGGAGGGACTCGTGTTCGATGCTCCCGAGAGCACGCGCGTGATCACCGTCGCCAACCAGAAGGGCGGCGTGGGCAAGACCTCCACGACCGTGAACCTGGCGGCGGCCCTGGCGATGGGCGGACTGAAGGTCCTGGTCATCGACATGGACCCGCAGGGCAACGCCTCCACCGCCCTGGGCGTGGATCACCGGTCCGAGGTGGCAGGGATGTACGACGTGCTCGTCGAGTCGACCCCGCTGGAGGACGTGGTCCAGGAGGTCGGCGAGGTCGAGGGCATGCTGTGCGCCCCCGCCACGATCGATCTCTCGGGCGCGGAGATCGAGCTGGTCTCGATGGTCGCTCGCGAGAACCGTCTGCGCGGCTCGATCCGCGACTACCTCGCCTCCCGGGAGACCGATGGTGGCCAGCGTCTGGACTACGTCCTGATCGACTGCCCGCCGAGCCTGGGCCTGCTGACCGTGAACTCTCTGGTCGCGGCCCGCGAGGTGCTGATCCCGATCCAGGCGGAGTACTACGCACTCGAAGGGCTGACGCTACTGCTGAAGAACATCGATCTGCTGCGCCAGCACCTGAACCCCGAGCTCGAGGTCTCCTCAATCCTGCTGACGATGTACGACGCCCGCACCCGGCTCGCCGCGCAGGTCGCCCAGGACGTGCGCACGCACTTCCCGGATCAGACCTTCGAGACCACGATCCCGCGGTCGGTCCGGATCTCCGAGGCGCCGAGCTATGGCCAGACGGTGTTGTCGTACGATCCCACGAGCAGCGGAGCGCTGGCCTATCGGGCAGCAGCTCGGGAGATCTCCACTCGTCCCGCCCCTTGACCTGCGGCGTAGGACGCCGAAGAGATCTTGACCCCCATGATGGGTTCACGCGGCAGGGATGCTTCGAGAATCCGGACGATCATTGAGCAGTGAGGATGCCATGACGCAGAAGCGAGGACTCGGACGAGGTCTGGGTGCGCTGATCCCCGGGGGATCGTCGACCCCCGCCGAGCAGCCTCTGCGCACGCGCAGCCATCCGCGGACCTCGGCCGATCCGGGAGAGCCCGGCGCCAGCAGTCGCCCGGTCGACATGTTCTTCTCCGGCGATCCCGCCGAGGCAGGCGCTCAGGAGCGTGAGCGCGGCGTGCGCGGCGACATCGCCGGAGACATGGCACGGGACGCCCGCAAGAAGCGTGCGGCCTCGCGCACCTCCTCGCGAGCGAACCGTGGGCGCAGCAGCATCGCGGAACGCACGGTCGAGCCCGCCGCGGCGCCGAGCGCGAGCACCGAGGACGCCCCGGCCACGAGCACGTCGCAGAAGACCCCGTCCGACGCGTCGACCACCACCGCCCGGACCGCGTCGGCGGGGAAGAAGAGCACCAAGGGGACGCAGGCCGACACGTCGACCGACAGCACGTCCTCGACCGCGCGTGCGTCTGCCCCCACGGCGTCGACCAGCAAGACCTCGACGTCCAAGGCCTCCACGTCCAAGAGTTCGACGTCGAAGACCTCCACGTCGAAGAGCTCGACGACCGGGAGCACTGCGAAGAGGAGCTCGACGACCTCGTCCGGCCCGACGTCGTCGAAGACCGCCGGGAGTACGACCGCTGCGGACAAGACCCCCGCCAGGACGGCCGAGAAGGCTCCAGCGAGGACGGCGGAGAAGGCGTCCACGAAGACGTCGGACAAGGCGCCCACGAAGACCGCCGAGAAGGCGCCCTCGGCGGCTTCCGCACCGAAGAAGCAGACGGAGACGCCCCCGACGCCGGAGCCTGCCGCAGCGGAGGCCACGACGGCGGAGACATCGCCGCATCCGACTCCGGAAGCGTCCGCACCGAAGGACGGCCGGTCCCTCGAGGACAGCCCCGTCGTCGACGTCCAGCCCGGACATCGCTTCCCCGCACGCGAGGAAACATCCGCGGCTCCCGACGACGATGCCGTTGCTGCTCCGTCCGAGCCGGTCTCCACCGAGGACGCCGTCGAGAGCAGCTCGTCGGATGCGGAGCCCGCCGAGGACACCGACGTCACTGCCGGCCCGGAACAGGGTTCGGATCCGACTCCGGAATCGCAGGTGGACGAGGGTCAGGACCAGGCTCGTCCGGGTGAGCGACCGAGCGCTGAGGACGATGCCGAGTCCCGCCGAGAAGAAGACTCCGTCGCCCTGGAGGGTGACAACGATCTGATGCCCGTCCCCGGGGCCGAGTTCGCCGAGATCCCGATCCACGAGATCCGTGAGAACCCGCGCAACCCCCGTACCGATTTCGACGACGACCAGCTCGACGAGCTCGCTTTCTCCCTTCGCGAGGTCGGCGTCCTGCAGCCGGTCGTGGTGCGCCCGATCCAGGTCAGCGATGCCGGTGAGTCGTTCGAGCTCGTCATGGGTGAGCGTCGCTGGCGCGCGGCGCGCCGGGCAGGTCTCGAGACCATCCCCGCCATCATCCGTGCGACCAGCGACGACGATCTGCTCCGAGACGCTCTGCTGGAGAACCTGCACCGCACGGAGCTGAACCCCCTCGAAGAGGCGGCTGCGTACCAGCAGCTTCTCGAGGACTTCGGGTGCACACAGGACGAGCTGGCGGATCGTATCGGCCGTTCGCGCCCGCAGATCTCCAACACGTTGCGGCTGATGCGCCTTCCCGCGCTCGTGCAGAGGCGACTCGCGAGCGGGGCCCTGTCCGCCGGGCACGCTCGCGCTCTCCTTGCCGTAGAGGACCCCCGTCTGCAGGAAGAGTTGGCACAGAGGATCGTGGCGGACGGTCTGTCCGTGCGCGAGACCGAGCGTCTGGCCTCTCGCGGCACCGAGCCGGCGTCCGCGGGTCCCAACCGTCGTCGGACGAGCTACAACCCGCGCGTCGTGGACCTCACCAGCCGGCTGTCGAACCGACTGGAAGCACCGGTGAAGATCGACGTCGGCAAGCGCAAGGGTCGGATCACGATGGAGTTCACCAACCTCGATGATCTCGAGCGACTGGCTGAGCGCATCGGGCTGGAGCTCGGGGAGGGCTTCTCCCCTCAGGAGTAGTGCCCGTACGAACCACGGGGCTCCTTCTCGCGTCGAGCGGGGAGGGGCCCCTTTTTGGTGCTGTGGGAGCCGGGTCCCGGATCGTCTGGCGCAGGTGTGCAATCCCGGGTAGCCACTTCGCGGGCATGGCTAGTCCGCGTGAAGCGAAGGGCGCCGGTAATACAATCTCTGATACAAAAGTGTGGTAACTGCACGAAGGGCCTGGCCAGCGGGTTCGGCTGTCTGATACGCAGTGTCTCGTTGGTGGAGAGAACGTATAGGGGTCAGGTGAGCCCGTGTTGGAGAGTCGGGCTTCGCGGGATCAGGGTTTCCCGTGAAACCCCCTCCCCTGGGGCTAGGTCGCGCCCCAGCTTCTCGGGTAGCGGCCCGCAGTCAGATCCGCCTACTGTGCTGAGGGCTCGCTTCACGGTTTCACGTGGAACTGCAGCTGTATGCGAACGTCGGTGGCGCCTCGCGTGGCACTGCTTCTAAGTTCCACGTGAAACCGCTCGCACTCGGTGAGGTCACCTCGTCTGCACTGAGGACCAACTCACGCGTCTTTGCTGCAAGACGGATTCCAGTCCGCCCCCAAATGCCGCGGCGTGCTACGGCTCAACAGGAGGGACGACGATCGCGAGGCGGTGGCACAACCCCTCCGTTCCACGTGGAACGTCGGTGCTCACCGGCGACACCACGCCTCCCTAAGCATGGCGCTCAGCACACCGAGCCCGTCCGAGCGCAGCTTCAGACCTGGACGGGCCGCTTTCGGACGTTGCCCACACACGTTTCAGGTGCAACTGGCCGCCCTCCAAGGGGTCATCGGTGGCCAGATCGTCAGGCTCTCTATGGAGCCCAACCGGACCGCGAGGCACTGCTGCGCGGGCCGAGGTGCTGCCGTTGTCTTCCTCGTACTGGCGGGCATGCGCTGCGCGGGGTGTCCCAGAGCGATGGCCTTACGCAACGCTTTGATTCACGTGAAACGTACCCGTCACAGGCAACGCTCTGATTCACGTGAAACCGATCGGTCTCTCGCTCCACCCTGATTCATGCGAGGCGTGGCGCTCCATCGCGATGGCCGGACAAGGTCACTTCACCCCGTGTCGCGACTATGTGCCGTGTCTTTGTTGAACACTCGAGCCACTTTCGCTGCCCTCGCTCACGGAGACGGCCGATCCTCAGGCTGACACCGCACCGTTTCACGTGCAACGCACGTACCTAGCAGGCTGAGCCGCATGAGATCCATGCGTGCGTCACCAACGACCGCCTTGAGCGCTCGCGCGAGCAGAACTGCAGATGGCTTGTGCGACTGTCTACGTGACGCATGGTCTGGCTTGGCTTGTTCCACGTGGAACGCCCCGAGTGCAGAAGCGCGCTCGTAGGGCGAGAGGGAGCGCGGCGCCGTACGTGGTCCATGGGCATGGATGCCGTCGACGGAAAGCATTGGTGACCTGGGGTTATGTGGCTCTGCAGCACCAACTCTGAAGACTCGACCTAGCACCCGACTGCCTCGTATCGGAGGGCAGGAGTGGGTCGTGAGCTGTAGTTTCACGTGACACGATGCCGCTCGACGTAGCTAAAACGCACGCACCACGATTGAACATCCGCCTCCTCGGGCGGGCCGGGGGAAGAGCGGCGCGCACATCGCGTGCGTTGCTGTGGACGTTCCTATCGCACGCTCTCCCAAGCGCTGGACACCGATCTCATTCGGCCTCGTGCCCCCAGACGGCGTGGCCAACGAGGCTCCTGTTCGCGCGTCACAACCTAGCCGCGCATGCGAAGTGCACAGTGTGCATAGTCGTGTGGAAAACTGGGTTCAACGGCCGCATAGCAGGGTGCAGGGTGGTGGACAACCGAGTCGCGTTGAGTGAGAGCCACATCACAGCCCTCGAGACGAGGCGGCGTTCTTGCAGGTCAGCCGGGTTCTTGCGACAGAGCGCAACCTGGTGCGGAGCGACGCCTGGTCAGGACAGGCGGGGGACACATTGTGGATAAGTCTGTGGAGAAGGCGCACTTCTGTGTGGAAAGCGGTGTGCGCTGCTGTGGATCATCGCCCCGGTATCGATGAAGGTGCACGTGGCCGCGGGGTGTCGTTCCACGGTTCCGTGATCGGTCGATGTCGCCTCTGTACCCGGGGATCGCCTGCCGCGAATGGTGTGAGGCGGTATCCGGCCGTTCCCGCTCCCGCGCGCTCCCCGGCTCAGTGGTCCCTCGGTAGCCGCGGTGGCATGCTCGATCAGCGCGTGCGCTCTCCGTCGTGAAGCGTCGTTCTCACGAGCTCGTCGATCTCGTGCTTCGCGGCCGCGCCGATGTGTCGTCGCGAGAGTGCCCACCGTCCGCGGAGTCCGATGTTGCCGCCCTCGACGTCGGCTCCCTCGATGGCCATCGGTTCCGTGACCGCGAGGTCGGAGTCGGCGTCATCCGCCCCGGGGTGCAGGGAGAACCCTTCGGCGGAGGAGATGGGCACCTTCGCATCGCGGCCCGTCGCCGGTTCCATATCCGCGCAACGGTCCCGCCCTCGCTGAACATGGGCACGGCCGCCAGGTGTGACGACGATCCAGGTCGGCAGCTCGGTGATCGAGAGGGAGTCGAGTATGTCCTCGGCGGGGTCCTCGAGGATCACCGCGAGAACCCTGCTGCCCCACCGAGCCTGCAATTCCCTCAATAGGGTCGTCGCAGGACGGCAGGGCAGACACCACGAGGCCGTCACCAGAACGATGACGGCCTCGTGAGGGGTCGGTGAATCAGGCCTCGCGGGCACCGGCGGTCGCGACCTGCTCGGGCTCGTCGTCCTGGAGGGCGAGCCAGCGCTCAGCATCCAGCGCGGCCTGGCAGCCGCTGCCGGCAGCGGTGATGGCCTGGCGGTACGTGTGGTCGACGACGTCGCCGGCGGCGAACACGCCCTCGACCGAGGTGTGGGTCGAGCGGCCCTCCACGATGATGTACCCCTGGTCGTCGAGGGCGACCTTGTCGCGGAACAGCGCCGAGCGGGGCTCGTGTCCGATCGCTTCGAACACCGCCGAGGTGGGCAGCGTGCGCTCCTCCCCGCTCTCGGTGTCCTTGATCGTCACGGACTCGACCTGCTCCTGGCCGTTGATGCCCACGAGCTGGGCGTTCCAGGCGAACTCCAGCTTGGGGTCGTTCTCGGCGCGACGGGCCATGATCTTCGAGGCGCGCAGGGCGTCGCGGCGGTGGATCAGGGTCACCTTGGTCGCGAAACGCGTCAGGAACGTGGCCTCCTCGACCGCGCTGTCACCGCCACCGACGACGACGATCTCCTTGTCCTTGAAGAAGAACCCGTCGCAGGTCGCGCACCAGCTGACACCCTTGCCCGAGAGCCGCCGCTCGTCCTCGATGCCCAGCTCGCGGTAGGCGGAGCCGGTAGCGATGATCACGGCACGACCGCGGTAGACGGTGCCGTCCTCGAGCGTCACGGTCTTCACGGCACCGTCGAGCTGGACGTCGATCGCGTCCTCGAAGACGATCTCCGCGCCGAAGCGCTCGGCCTGCTCCTGCATGGTGCCCATCAGATCGGGCCCCATGATGCCGGTGGCGAAACCGGGGTAGTTCTCCACGTCCGTCGTGGTCATCAGGGCGCCGCCGGCGTCGAGCGCGCCCGCGATGACGACGGGGTTCATCTCCGCGCGGGCCGCGTAGATCGCGGCCGTGTACCCGGCGGGCCCGGAGCCGACGACGAGGATGTCGTGAACGGTGTCATCGGCGGCAGAGCTGGAGACGCCCTGCGTGGCCGGCGCGGTCGACGACGCGCTCGAGGGCGTGCCGAGGATGTTCAGGGCCTGGATGGGCTGCGACATGGAGAAGCCTTCCTATCGAAGTCTGGAGTGCTTGGCCTGCGACGGCAGGCGCCGAGTGAGCTGAGGGCGAGGGGTCTGCACCGGAGCGGGACCGGTCCGGGACCGGTCCGGTCGCTCCTGGAGTAAACGAGGCGTGCGTGAGGGTCGTGGCGAGTGGGGGGCGTGGAACACGCCGAGGGCATCGAGGGGTGTCGCGGTCAGACGCTCCCGATCTTCGTGGAACCGTTCCAGATCAGTGTCTCGTCGGCCGAGGCACCCTCGCTGCCACAGGTGGGCCGCACCACGGTGACCTCCACGATGCCGCCGTTCGCGCGCAAGGAGTCGCGCTCGTTGGGTCCGTGGACGATCAGCCAGTACTGGCCGGAATCGGCGCCCCATTCGACCTCCTCCATCACGATCGGCGCATCGCTCACGCCTTGCTGCCGCAGACACAGGTTCACGTCGAACGTGGCCGGGGCCTGGAACGACGTCCCCGACGCGACCAGCCGCTGCGCCTCCGCACCCAAGGTGCTCTCCGTGACAACGGGAAGACCCGATGCATTCTTCCCCGGTGCGTTCCCCGTCTCAGCCGACGAGCCCGCGCTCCCGCGCGAGACCTCCGTCGTGGACTGCTGGAGCGCCTCGGAGAGGAGGAGGCCGACGAGGGCGGCCAGGACGAGCGCGAGGACCACCGCCCACGTGCTCACCCCCGGACCGGAGGAGGACGGCCGGGGACGCCGATGGCGGATCCCGGGGGCGGTCATTCGGCCTTGATCTCCGTGATCCGGGCCCGGTAGCCGTCCCCTGCCGTGTTCGAGGGGAGCTCCGAGATGTGCAGCTCGACGCCCTCGGTCTCGACCGGCTTGTCCGGCTTCAGCTCGAGCTTCCCGTCCTCGGAGAACGAACCGGTGGCCAGCTTGTCGCCCCGGTCCCCGTCGGAGTCGAGGGCGTAGAGCTCCACGCTGCCACCGTCGGCGTCGGCCGTGGAGACGGTCAGGTCCTTGAGCGTGGACTTCTTCTCGAAGGGCAGGTTGATGCTCAGCCCGTCCTTGAGGCCACCGAACGTCGCCGACTGGTAGGTCTTCGAGGACCAGTTGTTGTCGGTCGACCCGTCGGAGAGGCGACCCGCGTCCTCCGCGTTGTCCGTGTTCCCGTTGCCACCCTGGGCGACGATCTCCGGCTCACCGAGGGTCGGCGGCGGCACCGGAGCTTTCGACTCCGTGGCCTCCGTGGGCTGGACCTGTTCGTTCGTGGCCGAGTCCGTGGGCTGCGTGGCCATGGTGGTCTGCTCGTTCAGACCCGAGTTCGCCTCACGCAACCCCGAGGTCACGCTGGTGATCGCGAAGACGAGGGCGATGATCACGACGAGCACCGCTCCGATCAGGATCCACTGGATCTGCCGGGACCTCTCGGACTCCGGCTCGGTGCTCGTGGTGTAGATGTTCGAGCTGTCCTCGGCGCTCATCGCCACACCCACGACGTCGCGCATCAGGGCGCTGCCACGATGTCCGCGGTCGCCGGACCGACCGACGTCCTCGGGAACGGCCGGCCGGCCACGCACGATGATCGGACCGGGTGTCTCTCCCTCGTCCTCGAGGGGTGTCTGGGCGACCCCGTCCCTCCAGTCGGCGTCCTCGTCACGGCGTACCGGGAGAACGGCGTTGCGCCCCGCAGCCGAGGGCGGGATCGCGGCCGCGGCCAGCGGATTCTCCTTCTCCTCGACGTCCATGTGCCCGGGGAAGGCCGCCTTGTTGCGGGACTCGTCCAGATGGAGCGTGCGCACGAACTCCGCGGCCGCCGGGCCGTTCGGATCCTCCTGGGCTGCTGCGTGCCGTGCGTCCTGGGGGGACTCGGCCTCATGCTCGGCCGGCGCGTCGGACGAGGACTCACCTTCCGCGGTGTCCGAAGCGGAGCCCTTCCGTGTGCCGGCGGCGGAGGTCGCAGCTGCTGAAGCTGCAGCGGTGGAGGCTGCGGCGGTCGTGGCCGCGCCGGTGGACGCCGCGTCGGCCTGCGACTGCGGCTCTGCCGCGGTGGCACGCGATGATGCCGGCTGTTCGGGTGCGGCTTCGTCCGATGCCGGTGCCGACGCCGGTGCCGACGCCGGAGCCGACGGCTGCGCGGAGCCCGCTTCTGCGCTGGTGGCGGGTGCCTGGTCGGTGGCCCGGTCGTCGGTGTCGCGGTCGGCGGCGCTCTTCCGGTCCCTCGCGGCCTTCGCGTCCCCGTCGCGTCGACCCTTCGCGAGGACTGCGGCGCCGGCGGCAGCCCCCAGGGCCTCCATGGCCCCGAGTGCCCCGCGGCGACGTCGAGGGCGCTCCGACTCGGCTTCGGCCTCGCCCGCCGATTCGCCATCGGCCGACCCGTTCGACCGGGTCTCCGATGCCGTCGACGCCGCCGGCGCCGCGCTCGCGGTCCCCTGCGGCGTGGTCGGAGTCTGCTTCGTGCCGCTCGCGGACTGCTGTCCGGAATCGGATGCGGAGGCATCGACGGAATCGGCCTCGCGGCTGCGTCGGGCCTCCTTCTCGGCCGCGGCGCGACGCGCGGTGCGACTCGTGTGGACGGCGGAGATGTCGGCGCGGGGCTCGTCGTCGCCGAGGACGCTCGGGCTCTTGGCATCGGAGCGCGCTGCGGTTCCCCGGTCGCTCCCGGGATCCGCCGCGGTGCGAGGGGTCGTGGCGGCCGCGGAAGCCGCGCCGGCAGCGGATCCCGCGCCGGCCGCGGAACCATCGTGGGTGGCTGATCCCGTGGTTCCCGTGGAGTCGGTGCTGCTCGCGGAGTCCTTGCCGGCCCCAGCGTGGGACGACGCGTCGGCTGATCGTGCGTCCTGCGGGTCGTACGCCTCCAGCGTGACCGGGATCGACTGCCACGGCTCCAGCTCCGCGATCAGCTCGCCCGTGGTCTCGGGAACGGTCTCCTCGCCGTCTGTCAGGACGAGCTCGCACAGCAGGTCGAGGTCCTGCGGGATCCGTCGGTCGCTGACGGCGGACGGCCTGGGCAGCTCCTCGCCGTCGCGCGCGGAGGGAGAGGTTCCGGTCAGCGCCCGGTAGAGCAGCGCCACCAGCGCCGTGGTGTCGAGGAAGGAGGCGACACGCCCGTCGCGCTCGGCGTGGGGGTGTGCCGCGGCCTCGACTCCTGCGCCGAGCACACTCACGGCGCCGCTCTGGGTGTCCACGAACACGCGGTTCGAATCCAGGAACTGGTGGCGCAGACCGCGTCGACGCGCGGCCTCGAGTCCCGTCGCGGCCTCACCGATGATCGAGCGGGCCGTCTCCGGGCGCAGCGCGCCCTTGGCGAACAGGGCGGCGAGAGGCGGGGCCGGCGGCGCCGGGTACTCGACCACCGTCAGCGGACCGTCGCCGGCCGATGCGTCCTCACCCTCGCGAGGATCGCCGATCACCGTCACGTCCAGGACGGGCAGCAGACGCGGGTTCTCCACCAGATACGCACGTCGTGCCGCGTCGGCGACCTCGAGCGCGAGGTCGCCGTGGACCATGAACAGCGTCACGAGCTCGCCGGTGCTCACGGACCGGGCGCGATGCCAGGACGCGTTCTCGGCCACGCCCGACAGCGGGATCGCTGCCTCGACGCTCCAGCGTTCGCGCACTGCGTGCTCGTGGTGTCGTTCGTTCACCTGTGTCCGTCCTTCGCTACGTCCGGCAAGGTCACATGCTACGGGGGCGGGACCCGCCGCGTGCGCCTCCCGGCAGGCGTGTGCGCACCGTGGCGACCAGGGAGCGCACCTCGTCCACCCGCAGCGCCCAGGCCACCGCCGCGAACACCGCCGTGATCACGATCCCGACCACCATGCCGAGCACCACCGTGAGGATGCGGTTGGTCCACATCGCCTGCCCCAGAAGAGTCACCAGGCCGAGACCGACCAGGTACGCGACGGCCGCCGAGAGCAGCAGACGCCCCATCACCATCGCCGTGTGCGCCGGACCGTGCATGTGCGCGCCCAGCTCCTGTGCGCGCCGGCGCAGCATCCACTGACCGTACGTCCACCCGGCGACGTTGCCGAGCGAGACCACGAACGCCGCCGTCGCCGCCTGCCACTGGGGAGCGACGAACAGCAGCACCGGGACGATCCCGAGCAGCGGCAGCGCCGTCGTCGGGATCTGCATGAAGAAGGGGGCGCGCGCGTCCTCGTAGGCGTAGAAGGCGCGCTTGGTCAGGTAGTTCGCGGAGAACGGGACGAGCCCCAGCATGTATCCGACCAGCACCCAGGCGCTGCGCTCGGCGCTGCCCTGGCTCGCACCGCCGTCGATCACCCACATGACGGGTCCCGCGAGCGCGACGAACACGGCCGTGCACAGCATCATCGGCACCGCCAGCACCCGGTTGGTCTCCTGGTAGCGGTGCAGCGCGCGGTCGTGGTCGCCCTCCGAGGCGCTCCGCGAGATCGACGGGAAAGCTGCCGTGACCAGCGTGACCGCGAGGATCCCCTGGGGGATCATGAACACCATGTACGCCCAGTCCATGGTTCCCAGCCCGGGGTACAGCCCGGCCTGCGGCGTGTGGGCGGCCTTCTCGGCCTCGTGGATCGCGCCGCCCGCGCTCCAGCGCCCGGCCCACAGGGCGAGCTGACCCAGCGCCAGCATCGCGAGGCTCCACATGCCGATGCGACCCAGATTGCCCAGGCCCAGACCACGGAAACCCCAGCGCGGGCGGAGCCGCAGCCCGAGCTTGCGCACGTAGACCCACAGGAAGACGACCTGTGCGGCCGAACCGCCCACGTTCATCGCCGCCAGGGCGATGATCATCGGCAGCGTCCACGTGGTCGGATCGCCCTCCTTGCCCCAGACCATCAGGAAGAGTCCCGCGCCGACGATCGCGACCGCGTTGTTCAGCACGGGTGCCCACTGGTAGGGCCCGAAGGAGTCGTGCGCGTTCAGCAGCTGCCCGAGCATCAGGTACAACGCCGAGAACAGGATCTGCGGCATCATCCAGTACGCCAGCTGCGAGGCCAGCGCGTAGGTCTCCGGCGGGAGCGACCCGTTGGTGAGCACCATCAGCAGGGGCACGAGTGCCATGGCGACCGCGGTCAGACCCACCGTCAGCATCGTGACCAAGGTGAACAGTCTCGAGGTGAAGTCGCTGCCGCGATCCGGGAGCCTGGCCGCACGCACGATGGCCGGCACCAGGATGGCGTTCAGGGTGCCGCCGCCGATCATCAGCCAGATCGTGTTGGGCAGGACGTTCGCCGAGCTGAACGCGCTTCCGACGGAGCTGCTGATACCCGCGAACATGACGCCGAACAGGTAGTTCCGCACGAACCCGAGAGCCCGCGAGACCAGCGACCCCGACGCCATGACGGCGGTGGCACGCATGAGAGCCGCGCGGGCACCGCTCGGCGGCGCCGAGCGCGGCGGAGAATCCTGGTCCGAGCCCGAGCCCGAGCCCGAGCCCGAGCCCGAGCCCGAGCCCGAGTCCGAGCCCGAGCCCGTGGCGTCCGTGCCGGCCACCGCGTCGGGCTCGGCCGCCGTCGGTGCGGCTCGGGAACCGGCGTGGTCCTCGGGCGCGGTGTCGACCGGGGCGCGCCGGTCCGCCGCGGCGAGGGACTCGCTGTTGGACGCGGCTGCGTCGGTCGGACCCGAGTCGCGCCCGGACCTCGTGGTCGCACCCAGGTGCGCGGGTGTGCGCTTCAGCGGCGGGCCCGGTCGCAGGTGTCGCGGCCGGTGCTGCGTTCGTCGCTGTGACGTCATGCCTTCTCCTCGTCGGTCGCGTCGGCGACCGCGCTCTCCCCCGTGTCGTCCAGTTCGTCGGCGCGTCGGCGTGATCCCGTGCGCCGGGCTCGCAGCACCCCCACCACCACGAGCCCGCCCAGCGCGCCCACCAGCACCAGGGTGGTCCAGTTCTCCCACGCCGGGTTCACGTTCAGCGGGACCGACACGGGGTCGTCCAGTCGTGTGCCGTCCTCCGAGCGCACGGTGGAGGTGAGCGTCACCGTGCCGTTCGCGATCGCGTCGATCGGAACGGTGACCTCCTTCTTCTGGCGCGCGGGGACGCTGACGGTGGTCGGTTCCCCCACCCGCACGATCGGACGGTCCGTGCTCACGGCGACCTGGACGGTGATCGGGCTGTCCAGCTCGTTGGTGACCGTGATGGGCACGCCCGCGGAATCCGAGACCAGGTTGTAGCCGGAGGCCGGGTCCACGTGGATGGCGCCCCGCAGGGAGGCGACCTGCTTCTCGGCGTCGGCCGCGCGGGCCTTCGCCACCTCCCCGCGACCGGCCAGGGTCTGCGAGGCCGTGGTCAGGATCAGGGTGCGGGTCGCGCTGAACGGAGCGTCCTCCTCGGCGACCGTGGTCACGGTGCTCAGGTCCTTCAGGGACTTCTGGAGGGAGCGGAGGATCTTGGGGTCGACCTCCTCGCGGGTACGTGCTCTGGGGAGCTGCGCCCAGGTGCCGTCCTCTTCCGGGCCCGAGGGATGCACGTCCCCGGGACCGAGATCGCCGAGCGCGTACAGCTTCTTGCCGCTGGCACCGGTGTCGGTGACCATGCTGTCCTTCTTCGCGGCGTCCAGCAGGTCCCCGACCGGGGCGTGCTGCAGCCACGGGGCGTCGTCGAGCGCGTCGAGCGTCGAGGTCACGGCGTCGACGTCGGTGTCGCCGGTGATCTCGGGCGCGATCAGCACCTGGCGCGGGGCGCTGGACTGCTCCGAGGCGAGCACCGCCGTCTCGGCGATCACGCGCTGGCGCTGCGCGCCCGGGTCCTCGTCCTGGCGCAGTCCGGAGATCTCGTCCGAGAGGGTCGGGTCCGGAGCGAGCACCGGCACCGTGCGACCGTCGTTGCTGAAGGTCCCCACCGACGACGGCGTCACGGTGCCCATGGGGTCGGCGCGCAGGGAGGAGGAGGGGACGACCAGCGTGTCGGCTCCGGCGTCGACGGCGTCCGCGAGAGCGTCGCCGTCGGCCTCGCGTCCGTCGATCACCGTGGCCTGGCCGAGCGGGTTGATCCCCGAGTCCTTCCAGGTCGAGCTCGCGCGGTCCTCGAGGGCCGACTGCAGGCGCTCGGTGCCGGCCGCCTTCAGGGCCGCGGTGTCGGCCTGACCGTAGGGCGTGCCGATGACGTCGTGATCGGCGGCCGAGTCCTTCAGCGAGTCCGCGAGGCCCTTCGCGGCCTCGGGCTGCGCGTAGGAGGCGGGAGCGGCGGGGTCCCCGTCCTCGGACCCTCCGTCCGAAGTGGCAGCGGCCTTGTCGGAGAGCTGCGGCGGATCCAGCAGCGCGGGATCGAGCAGCCAGTCGGCGTCCTTGCGGGAAGCGAGGTCGGCCAGTGCGCTCTCCCGGCCCGAGAGCGTCGAGGGCTGCGAGGCGTCAGGATCCGCGACCGCGGCCCCGGGGTCCTGGGAGGTGAGCGGGAGCAGGAGCGAGGTCCGCACGCTCGCGTCAGCGCCCTCGGGTCGCCAGACGGTGAAGGTCCGCAGCGAGGTCAGCGGGCCGTCGTCCGAGGTCGCCGTCACCGACACCCGGCGGGCGCCCCACAGGTAGGAGGCGGCGGACAATCCCAGCTCGTCCGTGTCGACGGAGAGGGTGACGTCGGCGGAATCGCCGGGGGCGATCGTCGAGGGGCCCGAGACGGTCTCCGCCGGCACGCCATAGGTGTCCGGTCCCTGCTGCTGCTCCCAGGTGCTCAGGGCGCCGCGCGAGGTGATCCGGTCGGTGCGCACCCGCAGCTCGAGGGCGGGATCCTCCAGCGGGGTCGACCCGTTGTTCGTGATCCGCACCTTCATCGTCATCGTCTCACCGGGGTGCAGCGAGGTCGCTCCGCCGTCCAGCAGCTCGAGCTCGGTGTCACCGGAGCCCGATGGCGAGGCGGGATCGGGGTCGGCAGGATCGGGCGCGGCCGGGGCGGACTGTGCCGATGACGAGGAACTGGCCTGACCCCGGGATGCTGCGGACGTCGTCGACCCCTGAGCGGACGCCGACCCGACGGGCAGTGCGACAAGCGGAGCGAGCGCGAGCAGGAGCACCAGCGCCGCGCGGATCGCCACCGACGTCGGCGTCGGCCGAGGGTCGTGGAACCCGCCGGCGGGCGCGTTCGGGCGCACTGGCGGGCTCGGCTCGGACATGAGGACACCCTATGCGGCCGATACGGTTGGAGCCTGGCAGGTGAACGGGCCTGCCGCGAGATCTCCACAGGGGATTCATCCCATCCGCACGGGCAGCGCGTCCGGGCGGGAGGGACCATGCTCCGACCTCCGCGTACCGACAGGACCTCCGTGACCGACCCGCAGTCGAACCAGCCCTCCCCGCAGGACGTTCGTTCCCAGGACCTCCAGCAGCGGCTGAGCGCCGCGCGCACCCGCGCGACCTCGATGTTCCGTGCCCTCCCCAGCGAGGTGCACGATCTCGGCGCGCTCTTCGAAGAGGCAGGTCAGGAGCTCGCGATGGTGGGCGGTCCCGTGCGTGATGCGGTGCTCGGACGCTCCAGCGCGGACCTGGACTTCACCACCTCCGCGTTGCCCGACCAGACCGAGGAGATCCTGCGTCGCTGGACCCACGGGCGCGCGATCTGGGACATGGGACGCGAGTTCGGGACCCTGGGCGCGACCCGCGACGGCGTGAAAGTGGAGATCACCACATACCGCACGGAGTCCTACGACCCCGCCAGCCGCAAACCCGAGGTGGCCTTCGGCGACACCCTCGACGGGGACCTCTCGCGCCGGGACTTCACCGTCAACGCGATGGCGGTGCGCCTGCCCTCGCTGGAGTTCGTGGACCCCTTCGACGGCCTGCGCGACCTCGCCGCATCCCTGCTGCGCACACCCGTCGCCCCCGAGCAGTCCTTCGACGACGACCCGCTGCGGATGATGCGGGCCGTGCGCTTCGTCTCCCAGCTCGGCTTCACGATCGAACCGGGGACGGCGGAGGCCATCCGCTCGCTCGCCCCGCGGATCGAGATCGTCTCGGCCGAGAGGGTCCGCGACGAGCTGGTGAAGCTCCTGGTCGGCGCCCACCCTCGGCGAGGGCTCGAGCTCCTCGTCGAGCTCGGCCTGGCCGAGCACGTGCTGCCCGAGCTGCCCGCCCTGCGCCTCGAGCGCGACGAGCACCACCACCACAAGGACGTCTACGAGCACACGCTGACGGTCCTCGACCAGGCGATCGACCTCGAGAGCCCGGCCGGATCGGGAGGGCCCTGCGAGGCCCCCGATCCGGTGCTGCGCCTGGCCGCGATCATGCACGACGTCGGCAAGCCCGCGACCCGGCGCTTCGAGCCGGGAGGCCAGGTCACCTTCCGCTTCCACGAGACCGTCGGCGCCCGGATGACCACCAAGCGGATGAAGACGCTCGCCTTCGACAAGGAGACCACCAAGGCCGTCTCCCGACTGGTCGAGCTGCATCTGCGCTTCCACGGCTACGCCGACTCCGGGTGGACCGACTCGGCCGTGCGCCGCTACGTGACCGACGCAGGCCCGCTGCTGCAGCACCTGCACCGGCTCACCCGGGCCGACGTCACCACCCGCAACCGTCGCAAGGCCAACGCCCTCGCGCGGGCGTACGACGACCTCGAGAAGCGGATCGACGAGCTCGCCGAGCGGGAGGAGATCGAGAGAATCCGCCCCGACCTCGACGGCAACCAGATCATGAGGATCCTCGACCTCGCCCCCGGGCGGGAGGTCGGCCAGGCGTACTCCTATCTGCTCGAGCAGCGCATGGAGGACGGGCCGCTGGGCGAGGAGGAGGCCGAGCGCCGCCTGCGCGAGTGGTGGGCCTCGCGCACGCCGTCGGCAGAGGCCTGAGACCTCTCGGGTGGCCGAGGGATGCGCCGTACCGCGCCCACGAACGGCTCGGACGGGGCAGAATCGGCGTGTGGCTCTCGCCACCCTGGTGCCCGCTGATCGCTCGGGTCGCGTAAAGAGCGTGTGATGGTCGCCGCCGGGGCGTTCCCTTTCGCGCGAGCGTGCGGATACTGGAGGACTGCGACGCCGTGCGTTCTCGGCGCCCCGCCCTCGGATGTCTGACCGGACCTCCGGGATGCCCTGGAGTCGAGCCGTCAGGAGCAGCTGTGAGCGATTCTCGTGGACCCTCGCGTCCCTCGTCCGGATCCGGACAGAGCGACGCCGGCAAGCGCCGTCAGGGCGCCTCCGGATCCGACTCCTCCACGCGGAAGGCATTCCCCGGGAGCACGGGGAGCGGTTCCCGGAGCGGCAGCGGCCAGGGCCGCAGCGCCCAGGGACGCGGCGCCGGTTCAGGTGCAGGCGCCGGCGGTACCTCCGAGAAGCACTCCAGCCGTACCGGTCGCAGCAGCGGCAACGGCGGGCGGAGCTCCGCGGCCGCCGCAGGGAGCGGCAGGACCGCCGGAACCGCACGCTCGAGCGCGGATGGGAAGACCGCCGGGTCCTCCAAGGGCACCAGCCGGACCGCCCGTCGCGCCGGCGCGGCCGGTGCCGCCGGTGCCGGAGCAGGGGCCGCGAACAGGCCCGCGAAGTCCGCGAGCTCCGCAGGTGCGGGCCGCCGCGGCACCCGGGCCACGAAGAAGCCGGCTCGTCGCAACGGCTTCGCCGCCGCCCTGAACTACCCGCGCGCCGGGAAGAAGGGCGCCATGCGCTGGTTCCCCTCCTTCCGCCTGCTCGGCGGGACCCTCGGCCTGCTGATCCTGCTGGGGCTGGGAGGCGGGATCTGGCTCTACAACAGCATCGCCGTCCCCCAGGCCGACGATGTCGCCGTCGCCCAGACCTCTCGCGTCTACTTCTCCGACGGCAAGACCGAGATGGGGCAGTTCTCCGAGGTCAACCGCACGATCATCCCCAACGACGAGATGCCGCAGACCGTGAAGGACGCGGTGGTCGCGAGCGAGGACTCGAGCTTCTACGAGAACCGCGGCGTGTCCCCGAAGGGCATCGCGCGCGCCCTCTGGAACAACCTCAGCGGCGGTTCGCGCCAGGGTGCCTCCACGATCACCCAGCAATACGTGGAGCGGTACTACACGGGCACCACGACCTCCTACGCCGGCAAGGTGAAGGAGATGATCATGGCGCTCAAGGCCGATCAGGAGCTCAGCAAGGACGAGATCCTCTCCCGCTACCTCAACACCATCTACTTCGGGCGTGACGCCTACGGCATCCAGGCGGCATCGCAGGCCTACTTCGGCAAGGACGCGAAGGACCTCGACGAGTCCGAGGCCGCGCTGCTGGTCGCCGTGATCCCCGCGCCCTCGACCTACGACCCCGCCAACGACGAGCAGGCCTCGGCCAAGAAGTGGGACCGGGTGATCACCCGTGAGGTCACCCAGACCGGGGCCCTCACCGAGGCGCAGGCCGACAAGCTCAAGTTCCCGGAGACCCAGAAGAAGAAGAAGCAGAACTACCTCAAGGGCACCAACGGGTACCTGCTGATGATGGTCCACAGCGAGCTCGAGCGCGAGGGCTACTCCGAGCAGGAGATCAACACCAAGGGCTTCAAGATCGTCTCGACGATCGACAAGAAGGACCAAGAGGCCACGGTCGACACGATAAAGGGCCTGAAGGACGAGGGCCGTCCCAAGAAGAACCGGACGGGCACCATGTCGATCGAGCCCGGCAGCGGAGCGATCACCGCGATGTACGGCGGCCCCGACTTCGTCGAGCAGTCGATCAACGACGCCACCCAGTCCCGCATGCAGGCAGGCTCGATCTTCAAGACCTTCGCACTGGTCGCCGGCCTCCAGAACGGGTACGGACTGAACTCGACCTGGGACGGCGACTCGCCGCGCAGCTTCGGCGGCTGGAAGGTCAACAACTTCGGCCACACCTCCTACGGGCCGGTGACCCTCAAGGAGGCGACCACCGACTCGGTCAACACCGCCTACGCCGGCATGAACGTGGCCATGGGCGCGGACAAGACCCAGGAGGAGGCCATCAAGCTCGGCCTGCCCAAGGACACCCCGGGTCTGGACGGCGACGTCACCAACGTGCTGGGCACCGCGTCCCCGACCGTGCGCGAGATGGCCGAGGCCTACGCGACGATCGCGGACAACGGCGTCTACCACAAGTCCTACATCGTGAAGTCCGTGCAGAACTCCGACGGCTCCGACGAGTACGAGCACGAGGACTCCTCGAAGCGGGTGCTCGACAAGAAGGTCGCGATCAACGCGACCGTCGCCCTGCAGGGGCCGCCCTCGACGGGATCCGCCAAGAGCGTCAAGGAGGCCATGAACGGGCGTCCGGTCGCCGGCAAGACCGGTACCTCGGAGAACTTCAAGTCGGCCTGGTTCGTGGGCTTCACCCCGCAGATGGTGACCGCGGTGGGCATGTTCCAGCCCAGCGCCGACAACACCTCCGAGGAGGCCCTCACGCCCTTCGGTGGCGTCACCAGCATGACCGGTGGATCCTGGCCCGCGACGATCTGGGGGCGCATCATGTCCCAGTCGCTCGAGGGCGAGCCGATCCAGCAGTTCCAGGACCCGGTGATCCTGGACAACCAGAAGTCCCAGGCCGGCAACGCGACCACGCCGCCGCCCACGACCAAGGCGCCCTCCACCACCACGAAGGCGCCCACGACGGAGGCTCCGAGCACCACCTCGAAGGCGCCGACCACGACGACGTCGAAGTCGGAGAAGCCCAGCAAGTCGCCGAGCGAGGAGCCCAGCGACGACGAGTCCGACGACGACAAGTCCTCGTCCAAGACGACGGAGAAGCCCTCCTCCAAGCCGCCGGAGGAGGACGAGGACGAGGACAAGCCGAGCTCGAAGCCCCCGAAGACGACCTCGGACAAGCCCACGTCGAAGCCCACCAAGGACAAGCCGAGCTCGAAGCCCAAGCCGACCAAGGACGGGGACAAGGAAGCGGGCGGCGCGACCTCCGGGACGACGGACACCACGGGCGGCGCCTCCGACGGCGACGCCTGAGCCGGGCGGCGGCCCGGTCGCCGCGATCGCGCCACGCACGCTGTGATCCCCCGCGCAGCAGCGGAGGACCGCTGGCGGGTGTCCCGTCCCACGGGTAGTCTTGGCTGGTCCGTGCCGCGATCCGAGCGGCACGGCCAGCATGGAACCCTCCTGCCACGGAAGTCCCGTGGCCGCTGAGACCACAGGAGGTGGGTACTCGAACATGCGCAAGTACGAGATGGTCGTCATCCTCGACCCGTCGATCGACGAGCGGACCGTCGGCACCACTTTTGAGAAGCTCGTGCAGGTCATCCCTGCCGAAGGCGGCACGATCGACGAGGTCGACGTCTGGGGCAAGCGGAAGTTCGCCTACGAGATCCAGAAGAAGACCGAGGGCGTGTACGTCGTCCTGTCCTTCACCGCGAAGTCGGAGACCGCCAAGGAGCTCGACCGCCAGCTCGGACTCAACGAGTCCGTCCTGCGCACGAAGCTCATGCGCCTCGACGCGAAGTGATCCGCGAGAGCTGATCCGCGCCGCGACCACAGGTCCGGCCGCCATCGGCTCGCACGCACCGCCCCCGCACGACCGCACACGGAGACCAGGAGCAGAACATGGCCAATGACACCGTCATCACAGTGGTCGGGAACCTGACGGCCGATCCCGAGCTGCGCTTCACGCAGTCCGGCGTCGCCGTGGCCTCCTTCACCATCGCCTCCACCCCCCGCACGTTCAACCGCCAGTCGAACCAGTGGGAGGACGGCGAGGCCCTGTTCCTGCGCTGCTCGCTGTGGCGCGACGCGGCGGAGAACGCCGCGGAGTCCCTCGAGAAGGGCACCCGCGTGGTCGCGCAGGGTCGCCTCAAGCAGCGCTCCTTCACCGACCGTGAGGGCAACAACCGCACCTCGATCGAGCTGGACGTCGACGAGATCGGCCCGTCCCTGCGCTACGCCACCGCGAAGGCCAACAAGGTCCAGCGCGGCGGCGGCGGAGGGTTCAACGGCGGCGGTCAGCGCGGCGGCCAGGGTGGCCAGGGCGGCGGCTTCGGCGGCCCCCAGGGCAACCAGGGCGGTGGCTTCTCCGGCGGCGGCCAGGGCGGTCAGGGCTTCGGCGGGAACCAGGGCGGCGGCGCCGACCAGGACCCGTGGGCCGGCGGCAACCAGGGCGGGTACGACGACCCGCCGTTCTGATCCAGGGCTCGTTCGGCACCCGGTCTGAGACCGGAGCCGCGCAGCACGAGGATCGGACGGGCGGACCGCGTCCCCGACCACCGCGGAGCACATCAGCTCCGTACGCACATCATTCATCCATCCCGGGGAGACCCGGGCTCCGCATCAAGGAACAAGGAGCACCACGATGGCCAAGCCTGTTCTTCGCAAGCCGAAGAAGAAGCAGAACCCGCTGAAGACCGCGGGCGTCGAGACGATCGACTACAAGGACGCAGCGCTTCTGCGCAAGTTCATCTCCGACCGCGGCAAGATCCGCGCGCGTCGGGTCACCGGCGTGTCCGTCCAGGAGCAGCGCAAGATCGCGAAGGCCGTGAAGAACGCCCGCGAGATCGCCCTGCTGCCCTACTCGACCGCCGGCCGCTGAGCGAGGGAGGCAAGCACATGACCACCAAGCTCATCCTCACCAACGAGGTGACCGGTCTCGGCACCGCCGGCGATGTCGTCGAGGTCAAGGACGGTTACGCGCGCAACTACCTGCTGCCGCGCAGCCTCGCCACCCCGTGGACCGACGGCGGACAGCGTCAGCTCGACCAGATGCGCGCCGCACGCAGCAAGCGTGCGGTCGCCAGCCTGGACGAGGCGCAGTCGCTGAAGTCGATCCTGGAGTCCAAGCCCGTCGTCGTCTCCGAGCGCGCCGGTGCCAACGGTCGACTCTTCGGCGCCGTGACCTCCAAGGAGGTCGCCGAGGCCGTGAAGTCCACCTTCGATCGGGACATCGACCGTCGCTCGGTCGAGTTCGTCACCCCGATCAAGTCGCTGGGCGAGTACAAGGCGACCGTGCGTCTGCACGAGGACGTCTTCGCCAACCTGGTCGTCCAGGCCGTCGCCGCCAAGGGCGCGTCGAACTGACACCACCGGGTCGCGGCACCGCTCGCGACGACACCACGACGCCCCGTCCCCGATCGCTCGGGGGCGGGGCGTCGTCGTGCGACGGCACCGGTGTGGGCGAATCGCGGCGAACGCTGCGCGACGGGGACCGCGCGCACGACTACGCTCTCGGGGGTGAACACCTCCTCCACCCCCGAGGGGACGCCTCCCCGCGATCCTGGTGAGGGCGCGACCCTCGACACCGCAGGGACGGCCCCCCAGCTCGCCCGCTCGCTCGGCCACGGCCAGATCGCGATGATCGCGATGGGATCAGCCCTGGGCACCGGTCTCTTCCTCGGCTCCGGCGAGGCCATCGGCTACGCCGGCCCCGCGGTGATCATCGCCTTCGCCCTGGGCGCTCTGATCGCGGTGACGATCGCCCTGGCGATGGGCGAGATGGCCTCCCGTCACCCCGTGCGCGGCGGCTTCGGCACCCTGGCCGCGCACTACCTGACCCCCTATTGGGGGTACCTGAGCCGCTGGCTGTACTGGGTGGTGACGGTCGCCGTGACCGCGACGGAGCTCGTGGCCTGCGCTCTCTACCTCGCCTACTGGTTCCCCGCGATCCCGGTGTGGGTCGGGATCCTGCTGTTCGCCGCCGTCATCCTGGCGATCAACCTCTCCACCGTGGGGTCTTTCGGCGCGATCGAGTTCGTGCTCTCGGGCATCAAGGTGATCGCCGTGGTCGTCTTCATGCTCGTCGGGCTGTTCCTGGTGTTCCTGGGCACGGGCGAGAACCCCGCACCGGGCTTCTCGCGGATGGTGGCCGACGGCGGCTTCGCCCCCAACGGCTGGGCCGCGGTATGGATCGCGCTCAGCGTGGTCATGTTCAGCTTCGGCGGCATCGAGCTGCTCTCGATCACCGCGGCCGAGGCCAAGGACCCTGCCCGCTCCATTCGCACCGCCGCCCGCACGACGATCGTGCGACTGGCCCTGTTCTACGTGGTCAGCATCGGGATCGTGGTGGCGCTGGTGCCCTGGCGCAGCGCGTCGGCGACCGGCGAGGCGGTCGAGAAGTCCCCGTTCGTCACGGTCTTCGACTCGATCGGCGTTCCTGCCGCCGCCAGCATCACCAATCTGCTGGTGCTGATCGCAGCCCTCAGCGCCGCCAACGCGAACCTCTACGCGGGCAGCCGCATCATGCACTCGCTGGCGGAGGACCGTCTGGCCCCGAAGATCTTCGCCCGCGTCACCAAGCGGAAGGTGCCCGCTCTCGCCATCGGCGTGAGCTCCGTGGGCATCCTCGCCGCGGCCGTCCTCCAGATGAGCGGCGTGGCCGCCTTCGGCTACCTGATGAGCGTCGTGGTCTTCGCCGTGCTGCTGGTGTGGATGCTGATCCTCGTCACCTACGTGGTCTTCCGTCGCCGCGGCATCGAGGGGGCCACCTTCCGGATGCCGGGCGGGACCGCCTCCGCGACGATCGGGATCATCGGCCTTCTCGCGGTGTTCGCGACCGTGTTCGTGCGCGCCGAGATGACGCTCGCAGCCGTCGTCGGACTGATCGCCGCCGCCATCGCGACGCTGCTGTACTTCACCGTCGTGCGTCGCCGCCTGGACCCGGCCGACATCGAGGCCGCCTTCGCGGAGGCAGAGCTGGTCAGGGAGCAGCAGAAGGGCGGCGGGGCCTGACCGTCGTTCCGCCGTACGCCGACTCCACGTGCCCGCGGGGACGCGCGTCGAGGCTCCGGACGGCGGCCCTGGTCGCACCCCGTTCCCTGCCGTAGTGGCGTTGCGCACCTCACGCCGGACCGGGTTTGGGCGACCGCCGTTCTGCGAGTAGTCTGAGGACACTTCGGTCTCAGTGAGCTGCGACTCCTGGTGCCGAGGTCGCGCGCGAGTGGCGGAATTGGTAGACGCGCACGGTTCAGGTCCGTGTGCTCGAAAGGGCGTGGGGGTTCGAGTCCCCCCTCGCGCACGCGAGACGAGAAGGCCCCCGGGAGAGATCCCGGGGGCCTTCTTGCGTGGTCCTTTCGTGCCGCCTCCACGAGCGACCTTCGTGCCGACCTGCAGCTTGAGCCGCTGGCGGTCTGTCACTGCACCGGGCCGACTGTTAGCGTGCTCACACGTCTGCATTCCCCGGCAGCGGAGTCCTCCTCGTCCGAGAGCGGTTCGACATCCCGGATGCTCGGCGGCTCCCGTGACCCACGGAGGTACCCGTGAACTCACTGTCCAGTGTCGATTGGGCGGGACTGGGATTGAAGATCCTGGCCGCCATCGTCGTCCTCGTCATCACCGCCATCCTCGCCACCGTCCTCAAGAGCGCGGCCTCGAAGCTCGCCCAGAAGGTCCCCGCCCTGCGGCGGATCGGTCAGGACGGCGCCTCGCTCGGCAACGCCGTCGGCACCATCCTCTCGATGGTGATCTGGCTGCTGGGCCTGGTGATCGTGCTGGGGATCTTCCAGCTCAACCAGGTGCTCTCACCGGTGACCTCGATGCTCGAGCAGGGCCTCGGGTTCCTGCCGAACATCATCGGCGCCGTCTTCGTGTTCGTGATCGGCCTGGTGATCGCCAAGATCGTCCGGGCGCTGATCACCACCGCGCTGAACGCCGTGGACTTCGGGAAGCTCCTGGGCACCGCCCAGTCCGGCATCCAGAAGGCGACCGGCGGTGTGATGGGCGACCAGCAGCGCGCCGGAGCCGGCGCCGCACCCGCCCGGCAGACCGGCCCGACGCAGACCGCGCCGGTGCACCCCGGCTCGGCCCAGGGTTCGCAGACCGCGCCCCAGCAGACGGCACCCCAGCAGGCCGGACCTCAGCAGACGGCACCCGAACAGGCCGGATCTCAGCAGGCCGGACCTCAGCACACCGCTCCGCAGCAGCGTCCGACGCAGCCGCACCCTCAGCAGACCCAGGGCCACCCCCAGCAGGGTGTCGGCCATCCGGGACAGGGCGGGGGAGCGAACATCCCCGAGATCCTCGCCTCGGTGGTCTTCGCGCTGATCATGATCGTGGTCTCGATCGCCGCGCTGCAGATCCTCGGGATCGCCTCGATCTCCGACCCGGCCGCACAGATGCTCACCACCGTCTTCACGGCGATCCCGAACATCATCGCGGCGGTCGCCCTGGTCGGTATCGGCGTGCTGATCGCCCGGTTCGTGACCGGCCTGTTCCGCCCGATCCTCGAGAGCACCGGCATCGACCCCTGGCTGCAGAAGAACGACGTCATCCCCGGTGATTCCTCGGCGACCCCGACCATCCTCCGCATCGTCGAGATCGCCGTGGTGCTGTTCTTCGCCGTGATGGCGGCGCAGGTGCTCGGCTTCCCGCAGATCACCGCGATCCTCAGCCAGATCCTGGATCTGGGTGGGAGCGTCCTGTTCGGAGCGGTCATCATCGCGGCCGGGTTCTTCATCGCCTCCGTGGTCTCCAAGCTGGTCTCCGGCACCGCCTCGACCATCATCAAGTGGGCGATCATCATCCTGTTCGCCGCGATGGGCCTGAAGTCCATGGGCGTGGCCGACTCGATCATCGAGATGGCCTTCGGCGCCCTGGTCATCGGCCTCGCCGCGGCCGCCGTGCTGGCCTTCGGCCTGGGCGGCCGGGATGCGGCCGCCCGCACCCTCGACAAGCTCGAGCACAACAAGGGCACGTCGGGCAGCGCCGCCGAAAGGGGCGGCACCGCTGCGAGCGGCGGCACCGCACCCTCGAGCGGACCCGCCGGGTCCTGAGGGCTTCTGCTCCACGAGGTGAGAGGACGGGGTGTTCCGCTGCGGCGGGGCGCCCCGTCCTTCTGTGTCGCCACGGACTGACCGTCGAGCGAGGTCGGGCGACCGTCCCCTCAGAAGTCCATGGCGTGCGGTGCCGCACGACCGGCGACGTTCTGCAGATGGATGCGCCGGGCCAGTCGGATCGCCGGGCGGACCGTCATCTGGATGCTGCCGATCAGGAACAGCACGGTGCCGGCCGTCATCGTCGAGGCGAAGAAGAAGAAAATGGAGCCGACGATGAACCAGATCCCGATCAGCACGTCGTTGGCGATGCTCGCGGTCTCGTAGCGCTTGCTCAGGACGAGCTCGTGATGACCGAGACGCAGGTCCAGGGAGCGGTCCTGGCGCTGTGGGCCGGAACGAGGCGTCGGGGTGTTCTGGGCGCTGGTCTGCATGGTGCTGCGAGCCCCTTCTCGGATCGCCGGGCGCAGGTCGAGGCGACCGCGCCGGTGCGGCGACGCTAGCAGAGGGCCGACCGACCACTTCCGTCCCTCCCAGCGCCGACCAGGCGCTCGCATCCGGGTCCGGACACGGAACTGCCCCGTGCTCCACGCGGATCGCGCGGGGCACGGGGCAGTTCGCTCTGGTGCTGCGGTCTCAGGCCTGCGTCGAGGCGGCGCGCTCGCGGGCGCGACGCGCGATCGCCGTCAGACCCCCGGCCAGCACGGTGACCAGCGCGCCGAGCGACAGCACCGCGAGCACGAGGCCCACGAAGAAGTCGTTCGTCGTGCCGGCGCTCCACTCGGCGCCGCGCTTCTGGGTGTCCACCAGGAACGGCGCGAGCATCATCCACAGGCCGCTCAGGGTGAGCAGCCCCAGGATGCCCATGCCGACCTTGTCGAGCACGTTGAGCGGCTCCGGGGTGCGGACCGAGGCGACGGCGGACTGCGCGGTCTGCGCCGCCGTGGCGCCCTGATCGGGGGCGGTGTGCGAGATCTGGGTCATCGGAGGTTCTCCTTCAGGATGCGAATGCGATCAGCGGTCGGCGGCGACGGCTGCCTGGGCGCCGGTGTCGGTGCCCACGGCGCTGCGTCCGTACTCGCGGTGGTGGGTGGTCTCCGGAGCGCGGCCGGCGGACGCGGCCGGGGCGGAGTCCTCGCGCTCGATGTCACGGGCGAGGGCCGCGATCAGCGGCTCGAGCATCGCGTCCATCTCGCGGGAGCGGTCGGAGGCGGCGGGAGCGGCAGCGGCCTGCGGGGCCTGCTGCGCCTCGGTGGCATGAGCGGGCGCCGGGCGCGGCGCGATGAAGCCGGACTGGACCATGTGCTTGCTGATCGCAGCGGCGAACACGATCACACCCACGAGGCCCACGAGGGCGATGGGGAGACCGGTCCAGACGTCGGCCAGGGTGGCGTCGGTCCAGTCGGCGTCCTTCTTCTGGAAGCCCAGGGCGAAGGGCGAGAGCACGAGCCAGAGCCCGGCCATCATGGCGAGGAGCGAGGCGATCGCTCCGATCAGTCGACGAGTCATCAGGTTCTTCCTTTCCGATGCTGCTCAGGACTGGGCAGCGAGCTGAGGGGTCATGAGGTGGGCCGTCGTGTCGGAGGAGGCGGTGCCGTCGGCATCGCTCCCGTCGGCGTCGGAGCCCGGGGCGGCTGGCGCCCGATGGCGGCCGTGGCGGTGCGCTCCCGCATCCGCTCCGGCGCCGCCGAGCAGCGCGAGGGCGGCGGGCGCCACCAGGGTGCGCACGGTGTGCTCGGCACGATCGGCCGTGCTGCCGTGACGGTCCCCGGCCAGACGGGCCAGTGCCGCCGTGAGCTCCGAGTCCTCCTCGGAGGTGCGGGCACGCTGGACGATCAGCGAGAGCACGAGGCCCAGTCGTAGGTCCTCCTCGCGGGAGCTGCGCGCGGCCACGGGGGACCCGAGGAGCCCGGCGGTCGCACCGGTCGCCGTGCCGGCCGCCGAGGCGTCCTGACCCGCGGTGCCCTCGGTCTGGCCGGAGGCGCCGATGCTGGTCGCCAGCGGGACCTGGTTGACGAAGAGGACGATCACGAAGGCGATGCCCAGCAGCGGGACGAGCCAGAGGAAGATCGGGGTGAGGGCGTCGGTGTAGGCGCCCACGACGATGTCTTGGATCTTCTGGGGCAGCTTGTCCACCAGCTCCGGGGTCAGCGAGTTGGTGTCCCCGCTGCCGCCCATCTGGCCGGCGGCCTGGGCGGGCATCCGCTCGCTCAGCAGGTCCGTCAGCCGGCTGGTGAACACCGAGCCGACGATCGCCGAGCCCAGGGAGGCGCCGATCTGGCGGAAGAAGTTGTTCGAGGCGGTCGCGGTCCCGACCTCGGAGGACGGGAACGTGTTCTGCACGATCAGGACCAGGTTCTGCATCCCGATGCCCAGGCCCGCGCCGAGCACGAACATGAAGGCCATGATCACCCAGGTCGCGGTGTCGACCTCCATGGTGGACAGCAGGAACACGCCGAGCGCGGTCACCACCATCGAGAGGATCGGCGCCCACTTGTACTGGCCGGTGCGCGAGACGATCTGCCCCGAGAGGATCGAGGTGATCAGCAGGCCGCCGACCATCGGCAGCAGCATCAGTCCGGACTCGGTCGCGTTCACGCCGGTGGACATCTGCAGGTAGGTGGGCATGTAGCCGATGACGCCGAACATCGCGATCGCGATCACGAGCGCGGCGATCGTGGTGAGCACGAAGTTGCGCTTGCGGAACAGGTGGAGCGGGATGATCGGCTCGGCGGCGTAGCGCTCGGCGAGCACGAACAGGGCGCCGAACACGGCGGTCGAGACGAACAGCAGGATGACCTGCCAGGAGTCCCACGCGTAGGTGTTGCCGCCCCACGAGGTCGCCAGGATCAGGGAGCTGACGGCGGGGGCCATGGTGAGGATGCCGAAGATGTCCACGCGGGCACGCTGGTGCTTCTTGGGCAGCTTCAGGAAGAACGTCGCGGCGAGGATCGCGAGGATCCCCAGCGGGATGTTCAGCCAGAAGCCCCAGCGCCAGCTCAGCGACTCGGTGAACCAGCCGCCCAGCAGCGGGCCGATCACGGAGGACAGTCCGAACACGGCGCCCATGACGCCCATGTACTTGCCGCGCTCGCGCGCGGGGACGACGTCGGCGATGGTGGCCTGCGCCAGCAGCATCAGGCCACCGCCGCCGATGCCCTGGATGGCACGGCCGGCGATCAGCACGCCCATGTTGCCCGCGAGGGCACCGACCAGCGAGCCGGCCACGAACACGGACAGGGCGAACAGCAGCAGGGGCTTGCGACCGACCAGGTCGCCGAGTTTGCCGTAGATCGGCATCATGATCGTCGAGGCCAGCAGGTACGCCGTGGTCACCCACAGCATCTGGTCGACACCGTCGAGGTCGCCCACGATGGTGGGCAGGGCGGTGGAGAAGATGGTCTGGTCCAGCGCCGCGAGGAACATCGCGACGAGGAGGCCCGCGAACAGCGGGAGGAGTCGGGTGCCGGACGCACCGGAGCCCTGCGCGGCGGTGGTGCCCTCGCGAGGCGCCGCCGACGGAGCGGTCTGAGTGGCGGTCATAGCTCTGCTTCCTGGATGAGTGTGAGGGTGTCGAGGAGGGCCTCCATGAGGTCCGTGTCCTCGATGTCGGGGTTCTCGACGGTGATCTGCATGGCGTGACGGGCGATGCCCCACCACATGGCGACGATGAATCCGGTCTGGCGGCGGATGAGCGCCTCGACCTCGGGCTCGGCGGTTTCGGGTTCCTGCTCGTCGCCGTCCGGAGCGCGATCGCCCGGGGCTGCACCGGGAGGGGTGCCCGAGGCCGCGTAGCGTCTGCGGATGCGCCGGGCGACGAGCTGCTCGAGATCGTGGTTCTTCGCCGCGACCTTCTCGGCGAGCGCCTTGGCGAGATCCATGTCGCCGCGGATCAGCTCGAGACGCGAGCGCCAGATCCGGGGATCCACGTCGCGCGGCCTGGTCGCCATGGCTCCCAGCAGCATCCGCACGAGGTCCGCGAGGATGCTCCCGCGCGGACCATGGACGAAGGCCTCCTGCAGGTGCTCGGGGATCGGGCCCGGGTCGGTCCCGATGACCACGGCCTCCTTGGACCCGAAGTAGTTGAAGAAGGTGCGGCGAGAGACGTCCGCGTGCTCGCAGATCATCTCCACGGTCACGTCCGCGAAGCCCTGCTCGAGCATCAGCTCGAACGCGGACTCCTGGATGCGGGCGCGCAGCTCCTCGCGCTTGCGCTCGCGCAGCCCCGGCTTCTTCGGGGCCGTGGCGCCGTCCTTCAGCTGTGGCTGGGACATCGCACC
The DNA here is from genome assembly GCF_003130585.1 of Brachybacterium endophyticum. Classification (GTDB taxonomy): domain Bacteria; phylum Actinomycetota; class Actinomycetes; order Actinomycetales; family Dermabacteraceae; genus Brachybacterium; species Brachybacterium endophyticum. The sequence continues at coordinate 55,484 of NZ_QFKX01000003.1, forward strand.
TCACTTCCGACGGTCTGCGGCCGACGGGATCCTCCGTGTTCCTGCGAGACGCGGCAGGTCACGGACCCGTCGGCGGGTGATGTCCTCCAGAGTATGCACCGAGTGCACGTTTGCATAGGGTGCACGTTGTCTGCTGCGTCACCCGGCCGGTCGGCAACCTGCCCTCCACCCGCATCCGCGCAGGTCAAGGCTTGCGACCGACGATCCTCGTCGCGTGCTCGGGACGCACACCCACGCCGATGAACCGGCCCACGACATGCCGCATGAACGGCAGCGCGCTCACCACGCGCAGCGCGAGGGGCTCTCCGGTGGCCACCTCGTCGAGCGTGCGGGGGAAGGCGCCCGCGACCACGCCCGCCTGGATCCGCTGGGTGACGAGCGCCGGCCACAGCCGGCGGCGTCGCACGGCGTCCAGCTCGCGCGAGCTGGGCGTGCGCGGAGCCCGCCAGGTCGACGGCGAGGGCGCGAGCACCGGCCCCAGGATCCGCGCCGTCGCGACGGCGTCCTGGATCGCCAGGTTGATGCCGACCCCGCCCGCCGGCGACATGGCGTGCGCGGCGTCCCCGATGCACAGCAGCCCCGGCACGTGCCAACGTCGCAGGTGATCCACGCGCACTTCGAGCGGGTGGACGTCGTCCCAGGCGAGTGCGCGCACTCGCTCCTCGAGCTCGGGGCGGGCGAGGGCCAGTCGGCGGTGCAGGAACCCGATGCCGCGCTCGCGGATCGCGTGGATGGTGCCGTGGGGGACGACGAACGCGGCCTGCCAGTACTCGCCGCGATCGATGAGGACGAGCACGCCGGCGCCGCCGGTGAACAGAGGCAGGTCCTCGTCGGGCTGCTTCGCGATCCGCATCCACAGCACGTCGATGGGGGCGCCCGTGGTGCGCAGCGGCAGTCCCGTCGCCGCGCGGAGCAGCGAGGAGCGGCCGTCGGCCCCGATCACCAGGCGCGAGGTGATCCGGAGGTCGCCCCGGGGCGTGCGGGCCCGGACGCCGGTGACGCGGTGCCCGGCCTGGCCCGGTCCCACGAGCTCCGTGATCAGGCCCGTCACCTCGGCCTCGCGCAGCAGGGTGAAGGTGGGCAGGGCCTCGGCCTCGCGGGCCAGGAAGTCCAGGAAGTCCCATTGGGGGACGAAGACCATGAAGCGGCAGCGGGTGGGCAGGCGCGAGAGGTCGGCGATCGTGCGGCGTCGGCCGCCGAAGGAGACCTCCGCGCGGCGCATCTCGTCATGGGGCAGGGCGAGGAACTCCTCGAGAAGGCCGAGCTCCCCGAGCAGCTCGAGGGTCGAGGGGTGGATGGTGTCCCCGCGGAAGTCACGATGGAAATCCGGGTGCTTCTCGAGCACCGTCACCTCGACGCCCTGTCGGGCCAGCAGGTATCCGGTCATCAGGCCCGCGGGGCCACCGCCCACCACGCACACCCCCGTGCGCAGGGAGGCGGGGGCTGTGGGAGGTGTCGAGGTGCTCATGGCGACATGCTGATGCCCGGGCGAGGCATGATGCCAGCATGGTGAATTCTGGACGGGGTCGCCCGCGGGGTCCGTCGGACACGCGGGAGCGGATCGTTCTCGCAGCCAGACGACAGTTCCTGGACCACGGCTATGATCGCGCGACGGTGCGCTCGATCGCCCGTGAGGCCGGCGTCGACCACGCGATGGTGAATTACTGGTTCGGCTCGAAGGAGGGTCTTCTGCGAGCCGCGCTCGAGGTGAGCGTCGCGCCGGGAGAGGACATCGAGCGGGTCCTCGCACGGCGACCCAGGGATCTCGCCACGGCCCTGCTGGGAACGGCGCTCGACCTCTGGGACCGGCCCGAGGTCGCCGAGACCTTCCAGCGGATGGTCCGCTCCGCACTGGCCGACGCCGACGCCGAGCGGGTCGTGCGGGAGTACATCGGCTCGCGTCTGGCCGGGCGACTCGAGGAGGCGATCGGGGGACGGGACGCCCGCGCGCGCAGCGCAGCCGCCGCGGCCATCATGGCCGGGGTGTTCACGACGCGGTGCGTGCTGGGCATCGAACCGATCGCGAGCATGGACCGGGACGAGGTGGTGCGCGCGATGGCCCCGCCCCTGCGGGCGGTGCTGGAGCATCCGGGAACCGGTGTACGCGGCTGAGCAGGTGCCCCGCGTACCGTCGGCCCCGTGACCCGGGGAGCAGACACGGTGCTGCGCCCGGAGGGCAGCCCCTGGCTGCGCGGACGAGCAGAGGACCAGATCGAGGAGAGCACGATGAGCAGACCGAACCCCTACGGGTTCCCGCCTGTCGACCGCATCGGTGGTGACACCGCCCGGATCGACGAGTCGGCGCTGCGGTACGCCCCGCGCGATCCCGCCCCCGGGGACCCGGTGGTGCTGCTCCTGCACGGCCTGGGCAGCCACGAGGAGGACCTGCTCGGTCTGACCCCGGCGCTCCCGGGCGGCGTCGTCTACGCGTCCCTGCGGGGAGTGCTCGCCTGCGGGCCCGGATTCGGCTGGCTCGCCCCGCCGCCGCTGCAGGCCGAGGACCTGGGTCTGCTCGAGGAATCCGCTGCCGCGGTCGAGGACTGGATCGAGCGTCGCCTGCCGGGCCGGGTGATCGGCGCGATCGGCTTCTCCCAGGGGGCGATGCTCGCCCTGCAGCTGCTGCGCCGGAACCCGGAGGCGTTCGAGTGGGTCGTCGCGCTGTCGGGCGCCCCGTTCCCCGCAGAGCTGCCGGGGGACACCGCGCTCGCCGAACGTCGTCTTCCCGCGCTGTGGGGGCACGGCGGGCAGGACCCGCTGTTCGACGATGCGATGATCGCCCAGGTCAGGGAGTGGATGGAGAGTCATGTGGAGCTCCGTGAGGAGCTCTCGCCGGCTCTCGGCCACGGCATCGACGAACAGGTCCTCGCCGCCGCCACGGCATTCGTGCACGAGCGGCTCGAGGAGCGCACCGAGGGGTGACCCGTCGGCCCCGGCGGTGCTGCTCGAGGCCGGGGCGTCGGCCGTCAGTCGCGGGCGGCGAACAGCGCCCACCCTCCGGCCACCGCCGCCAGCACGACCACCATCGCGACCAGACCCGGCCAGCCGAGCGCCACGTACACGAGCCCGCCCAGGTATCCGAAGACGCTCGAGCCGACGTAGTACCAGAGGTTGTACAGGGAGGCGGCCTGCGCACGATCGTGCTCGGCGCGGGCCCCCGACCACCCCGAGGCGATCGAATGGGCGCCGAAGAACCCCATGGTCATCACCACGATGCCGACGATGACCACCGGCAGGTGCGCATCCAGCGTCAGCAGCACGCCGAGGATCATCACCGCGACGGACCCCAGCAGCACGCGCCGCCTGCCCAGCCGCTGGACGATCCCGCCCGCGACCCGCGAGGACACGGTCCCCGAGAGATAGGCCAGGAACAGCAGGCTCGCCAGGGACGACGGCATCAGGTACGGCGGCGCCTCGAGGCGGAAGGCGAGGTAGTTGTAGACGGCGACGAAGCCGCCCATCAGCAGGAAGCCCTGCGCGTAGAGCACGAGCAGTCGCGGGTTGCGAAGGTGCGCGGCGACGGCCTTCAGCACGCGGGTCACGGAGACCGGGCGCGGGGTGAACCCCCTCGGGGCCGGGGTGCACAGGAAGAAGACGGTGGCGGTGACCGTCGCCAGCAGCGCGACGGCGAAGGTGCCGGTCCGCCACCCCGTGAGAGTGGCGACAGGGCCGGAGACCAGCCGGCCCAGCAGACCTCCGATGGTCGTGCCCGCGACATAGGTGCCCGCGGCCACGGCGGCGTGATGGCGCACGATCTCCTCACCCAGGTACACCACGGCGATCGCCGGGATGCCCCCGAGGGCGACCCCTTCCAGCACGCGGATCACCATCAGCACCTCGAAGCTCGGTGACCAGGGCATCAGAAGGCCCAGCGCGGTCGCCGCGATCAACGAGGCGCGCATCGCCGCGACGCGGCCGAAGCGGTCGCCCACGAGCGACCAGGGCAGCACCGAGACGGCGAGGCCGAGGGTCGCGGCGGACACGGCGAGGCTCGCGCGGGAGGGGTCCACGTGCAGGTCGTGGGCGAGGCCGGGAAGGATCCCCTGTGGTGAGTAGAGCTGGGCGAAGGTGGCGATCCCCGCGCACAGCAGCGCGAAGAGGATGCGCCGGTACTCACGACTCCCGCGCTCGTGGCCGTTCCACGGCACGGGCCCGTGTTCGACGGTGCTCACGGTGCTCGCAGGGGCCATGGTGTCCACGGCGTCCGGGGTGGGGGACGGCGCGCTGCGGTCTGCGGTCCGGTAGGCGGTATCGGTCATGGGCGGGCGGCTCCTGGGGTCATCGCTGGGAACGCTAGGAGCCTCCGGGGATGCGCACAAATGTCATGGCGTAAACGGAGGAATAGCATGAGCGCTATGAATGGGACGGACACCCGCACCGTGCTGCGCTCTCTGCCCACCTTCTGCGCCGTGGCCGAGACGGGCCAGGTCAGGCTCGCCGCGGCGGAGCTCGGTGAACAGCAGTCCGTGGTCTCCCGCACGCTGGCCCGCCTGCAGAAGGCCCTGGGCGTGGTGCTGTTCGAGCGGCGAGGCCGGGGCATCGCGCTCACGGAGGCCGGGCGACGCTTCCTGCCCTATGCCCAGGAGAGCATGCGCCAGCTCGACGCCGGCCTCGGGGAGCTCGAGCACCACGGATCGGTCGGGCCCGACACCCTGCGTCTGGCCTTCCAGTCGCTGCTGGGTCAGCGGCTCGTGCCCTCGCTGATCTCGCGCTTCCGCGCCACCTTCCCCGACGTGCGCTTCGAGCTCACGCAGGGCTCGCGGCGACGGGGCCTGCAGCTGCTCGAGGACGGGGCGGTCGACCTCGCTCTGCTGTCCTCCCCGCCGCGCATGCCCCGGACCACCACCATCGAGATCTCCGGAGAGCCGCTCGTGGCCCTGGTGCGCACGGGGCATCCCCTGGTGAGGGAGGAACCGGTGCCGCTCCACCGACTCGCGGACGAGGAGCTGATCCTGCTGACCCCGGAGTTCGACGTGCACCAGCTGGTCACCGACATGTTCGCCTCGGTGGGGCGCACGCCCCGCCTGGGCCTGAGCGCGGAGGACTACTACACCGTGCGCGGACTCGTCGAAGCGGGGCTCGGGGTCAGCGTGATGCCGCCGATGCCGACGATCCGGGACCAGGTGCGGGAGCTGCGCATCGACTCGCCCATGGCCCGTCGGACCATCGGCGCGGTCGTGCACGAGGATGCGAGCCGCCCGGCCCTGGCCGAGTTCGTGCGCATGCTCGAGGCGTCCGGTGCGGAGGGTGCGGCCGGCTGAGCGTTCCCCGCGCCGACGAGTGCGCCCGCTCCAAGGTGCCTCAGCCGCTAACCTTCAGGCCGACCACGCCGCCGATGATCATCGCGAGGAAGACCACCTTCAGCACGGACACGGCCTCGGCGCCCGTGAGCATCGCGTAGACGACGGTGATCGTGGCCCCGATCCCGACCCAGACCGCATAAGCGGTGCCGGTGGGCAGATCACGCATCGCATAGGCGAGCCCGGCCATGCTCAGCAGCAGACCGACGACGAAGACGAGGCTCGGCCCGAGCTTGCTGAACCCCTCGGACCGGCCCAGCGCGGTGGCCCAGACGGCCTCCATCACGCCCGAGACGACCAGGATGATCCACGACATGACAGCCTCCCAAGGGCCGTCTTGTCGCTGTCCGGGTACGGCGCCCCTCGTCCGGGAACCCTGTCCTCGGGTTCGATCTCACCGTCGCACGGGAGGGGCGGGGCGGCAAGGGCAGATGGGTCACCATCGGCGGGCACATGGGATGCTCGGGACGAGGACCCGCCCCACCTCGACACCGGACGACAGGAGTCACCCGTGACCGACACCCCCTCCCACGATCACACGCGACCGCAGGTCATCGACCGGATCGACGAGGCGCTGCACGAGGCGAGCGACCGCTTCCCCTTCGTGGTGGCCGTCGGCGATCAGGACATGCACGTGCTCACTGCCCCCGATGTCACGGGCGACGAGCTCGACACCGCGAGAGCAGCACTCACCCACCTTCTCGAGCACTGGGAGCAGGTCGTCCAGCCGGTCGATTAAAGGCTTCGCGCCTGCGTTCACCAGCCCTTGGGCACCCGGTACCGCGTGAACTGCGGGACGAGCACACCGCAGGCGACGACGCCGATGACCACCAGGGCCCCGCCGAGCACCACGGTGAGCGGGGCCCCGAGCGCGTCGGCCGTGGCGCCGTGGACGACGTCCGCGAAGCGCGGGCCCCCCGCGACGACCACCAGGAACACTCCCTGCAGGCGGCCGCGGACCGCATCCGAGGCGGCGCCCTGCAGCATGGTCTGGCGGAAGACCATCGAGATCATGTCGGCCACGCCGCCGGCGGCCATGAAGGCCACCGCGATCGCGAGCCAGGGCATGGCCTTCCCGCCGGCCACCCAGGTGGCGCCGCCGAAGCCCATCACCACCACGCCCCAGGCGCCGACCGCGACCAGCACCGCGAGCCCCACGCGGTGCACACGGCCGAGCCACCCCGAGAAGATCCCGCCCAGCAGGGCGCCGGCCGCCATCGCGACCGAGAGCGCCGCGAACTCCATGCCGCCCTGGGCGGGCCCGCCGAAGCTCTGGTCCGCAAGCTGCGGGTACAGCGATCGGGGCATCCCGAACACCATCGCGATGAGGTCAACCGCGAAGCTGACCAGCAGGATCTTGTGCTTCCAGGTGTAGACGAAACCGTCGAGGACGCTGCGCAGGTCCGGTCGGGAGATCGCGCCCTCGGGCCGCAGCGCGGGCAGGCGGATCACCGCCCACAGGGTGGCCAGCAGGCACACGGTGTCGATCACGTAGAGCAGCGAGAAGCCCAGGAAGGGCAGCAGCGCTCCGCCGACGAGCGGACCCGCGATGGCGCCGAACTGGCCGACGGTCATGTTCAGGGCGTTCGCCGCGGGCAGCTGCGCGCGCGGGACGATCGAGGGGATGAGCGCGGTGCGCGCGGGCTGGTTGACCGCGAAGAAGGCCTGCTGGGCGGCGAAGATCCCCAGGATCACCCACACGTCGCGCACGTGCAGCAGGGCCTGCAGGGCGAACAGGCCGCTGGTGAGGATGAGGCCCAGCGTCGTGACCAGGAGGATCTTGCGGCGGTCGAAGGCATCGGCGATCGCCCCGCCCCACAGGCCCAGGACGACCAGCGGCACCAGGCCGAACAGTCCGGTCAGACCGACATACAGCGAGCTGCCCGTGAGCGACCAGATCTGCGCAGGCACCGTGATGATCGTGATCTGCGCACCGATGACGGTGATGATGTTGGCCTGCCACAGCCGCCGGAAGTGCTGGTTCTCCAGCGGCCGGGTATCGGCGAAGAGACCGCGAGCGCGCGAGCGGAGGGTGCGCGGGGCCGCGGAGGAAGACGGTGCGGAGACGATCGGCGTCTCCGTCGTCGGAGTCTCCGTGGTCGGATCCGGGGGATCATGAGGGTCGACGGTGGGCGTGGCGGATCCTTCGGGAGCTGAGCGGGACGGGACGAGCGGGCGGCGGCATGCTGCAGCCCCCGCGATCGACGATCACGGGGGCCGAGAAGCTGCGGTCCTCGCACGATGCTAACCGCGCTCGATACCGATGGTGAGGTCCGGAGTTCCGCTGTGCGCAGGGGAACAGGCGTGCTGCTCTCAGCCCTGCTCACCCTGCGACGCGCTGATGTTCACCTGCCAGACGATCCCGAAGCGATCGGTGAAGGACCCGTAGACGTCGCCCCACATCTGCTTCTCGAGCGGCATCGCGATCGTCCCGCCCACCGAGAGCTTCTCGTAGGCGCTGCGCAGCACCGCCTCGTCATCGCCCATGAGCGAGAGTGTCACGTTGTTGCCCTCGCGGTGGTCGGGGCCCATGCCCTCGATGACGTCGGAGACGTAGAGCCTGATCAGGTCGGTGACCTCGAGCGAACCGTGCATGATCTTGTCGGCGTTCGGATCGCCCTCGGGGACGGCGTGGAACTCGCCGAAGGTGGCGAACTGCGGGGTCGTGCCGAGCGCCTCGCCGTAGAACTCGAAGGCCTCGCGCGAGGTGCCGGGGAAGTTCAGATAGGGATGGAGTGCTGCGGGCATGACGTCCTCCTCGACGTCGGCGCCGGCCGTGTACCGACGACGTGCTCTGCATCGTAGATGCGGGGTGGGACAGGCGCGACGGGATCGGCCGGGATCCGGGCCGCGGCAGCGGGGCGGGATACGGCGATGGTGTTGACAGACGACGACAACGAGGCAACCATAAGGTTGCATGAACGCCATGAGAGACGCGATCCGACGCAGCGTCGAGATCCACGCACCGATCCAGCGGGTGTGGGAGCTGGTCTCCGAACCGGGCTGGTGGATCAACCAGGGTGAGCTCGTGCAGCACCGGATCGAGTACGACGGTGACACCTGCGTCGTGCACGACGAGGCGCTCGGCGCGTTCCCCCTGGGGATCGACGTGCTCGAGCCGCCGCATCGGGCGGTCTTCACGTGGCTGGCCGGGGAGCAGGGCGGCGAGGGGGCGCGCACGCGCACCGAGTTCGTCCTCGAGGAGAACGAGCCCGGCACCGTCGTGCTCACCGTCACCGAATCGGGCTTCGCCGCCATGACGCCCGAGCAGTACCGGCGCACGTACGACGACAACGTCGAGGGCTGGGAGCTCGAACTGGGCGTGGCGCGCGATGCCCTGGAGGGGGCCGGCCAGGAGCGTGCCGGTGCCTGAGCCCGCCGACATGGTGAGGACCGACGTGCTGAAGGCGCTCGCCGATCCCGTGCGCCTGCAGATCATGGATCGTCTCGCGGCGCAGCCCTGCGGCGTCAGCGAGCTCTCGCGCTCGCTGCCGATCACCCGCCAGGGCACGGCGAAGCACCTCACCGTGCTGCGTCGCGCCGGGCTCGTCCGGAGCGATCACGGACCGTCGGGCGAGAGCTACCGCGTCGTGCCCGCCCGCGTCGACGAGACCGCCCGGACGCTCGCGCGGGCGGCGGACAGGTGGACGACGCAGCTGTCCCTTCTGAAGGCCGCGGCGGAGGGCGGCAGGGTCGACGGCGTGCAGGATGACGATGCCGTCGAGGATCCTGACGGGCCGGCACCGCGCTGACGACCTAGTCGGTGGATGGCAGAGCGCGGTGTCCCCGCGCTGCCCCGGGCCCGTCGTCCGGGGGGCCCGCGGGGTAGGTGCCCAGGAGCACGCGCACCACGTTCGCCCGTTCGGGCGTGTCCTGGAGGCCTGCACCCACGCCCACGGCCGCGAGGGTGATCGGGGGCAACGGCCCCGACGTGCGGGCGAGGGTGCGCACCAGGGCGATGCCGGTGCGCGCGGAGAGCTGCTCCCTCGCCTCGGTGCGGGGGTCGGGACGGCCCGAGGCCACGGCCTCCTGCAGGGAGTGCGAATGGCCGACGCCGTCCCCGGCGACCACGTGCTGCAGGTGCCGCACTCCGTAGGGGTCCTGGTAGGCGTGCGTGTGGACCGGACCGTCCGTGGTCCCGTCCTCGCTGCGGGCGAGCAGACGTTCGGGGCCGACGGCGATCTCGCTGACCGTGGCCTCGCCGATCCCGAGCCGGCGCCAGGCCTCGCAGGCCCCGATCACGCTCGCGAGCTCCTCGAGCACCTCTGCCTGGTGCTCGGCGGGGTCCTCGGCGTCGGCCAGGAGCGAGACGGCCTCCAGGGCGAGCTCGAGCGTGCGTGCAGGGGCCGCGGCCCGGTGCTGGGCGTCGGCGAGCACGGAGCGTGCTTCCGACCAGGTGCGAGGTGCCGCCTCCGCGCCCGCGCACTCCAGGGCGACCAGGGTCGTCTGCTGACCCGAGCGGTGGACGGAGTGCGAGGTCAGGCGCACGGCGGCCGGAAGGAGCGCATCCGTCACGGCCTCGACGCCGCCGAGATCCGCTCCGGCTCCCACGAGCGCCCCCAGCAGCATCGGGCCGGAGACGCCCGCCGCGGCGTCGATGTACGCGTGCCGCTCGGCGAGCGCCTCGGTGGGCTCCGCAGCAGGCCGCCGCACCAGGCTCGCGGGGGCGCGATCGGCATCGGTCGGGGGACCGGCTGTGGGGGCATCCGGCTCTTCCGTCATATCTGGATGTTAGTCGGCGCAGCTGGGATGCCGGACCCTGGCCCGGCCCGTCACCGCGCCGTAAGGTGAGCGACGGAGCAAGGAGGCCCCATGACCTATCCCGTGCTCATCAGCACCGCTCTCGACGCCCGCGACCCCCGAGGCCTTGCCGAGTTCTACTGCGAACTGCTCGGACTCCACTACCGCGAGGGGGGCGAGCCTCCCACCGAGGGGCCCGACGACACCGACTGGCTGGTCCTGCTCGACGAGCAGGACCGACGCATCGTCGCCATCCAGGAGAAGACCGACCTGCGCCCCTCGACCTGGCCCAGCGAGGAGATCCCCATGCAGGCGCACATGGACTTCGCCGTCCCCGACGCCGAGGAGCTCGAGGCCCAGCGCGAGCGGGCCGAACGGCTGGGTGCGCGGCTGCTCATGGACCGGTCCGGGGATCCCGACGAACCGCTGTACGTGATGGGGGACCCGGAAGGGCACCCGTTCTGCCTGCTGGTGTGGTGAGGTCGGCGATCGGCGGTCCGACTCAGAGCCAGCCGCGCGAGATCCTCACGGCGCCGTCGTGGACGCTCGAGGAGTAGTTCGCCTGGTCGAGGCACGCGCCGTACTCCTTCGGCGCGTCGGCCCGTCCTGTGAGCCGCCCCGTGCTGGGACGACCGACGGTGGCGTCGATGCGCTGGATCCCCTCGCATGTGCCCGAGTAGTTCCAGTAGTTCTCCACGAAGCCCACCTGCGAGTTCCGGAGCTTGCCGCTGCCCGCGGGCAGCGTGTACTCCCCGATCAGGTGGCGCTTCCCGGTCACGGAGTCGATGACGCTGCCGCTCCAGGTGTTCGCCGCGGTCCTGCGCACCTCGAGGTCGTAGGTGCGGCCGTAGACGGCGTCGAAGTCGACGGCGCAGCTGACACCCTCACCGCCGTCGGCGCCCTCGGTGCAGGTCGAGCTCGTCGACGTGGTGCCGGCGATGAAGCTCGAGAACACGCCGTGCAGTCGAGCCCTGCCGTCCTCGTCCTTGCGCGGCTGCAGGCCCATGTAGCCGATGTCGTCCTGCCCGGTGAAGGCGTACTGGGTGGCGACGTAGCTGCCGTCGACGTGGTCGGAGTCGGTGTGGATCCGCATCGGCATGGTCAGGCTGGTCATCCCGGAGGCCGGAGCGTCCGGGATCTCCCAGGAGTAGCTGACGTTGCCGCCGAACGGCTGGGACTCCTCGGCTGCTCCAGCGGCGGCGGGAGCGAGCAGGGGCGCGACGAGCACGCCCGCCAGGGCAGCGGCGAGAGCCGGCAGGCGGCGCAGGACGGTGGTGGGGGCCATGGGATCTCCTCGGGACGGAGGAGCTCGGATCGGGGCGGCGGTGCCTCGTGGGCCGGGCGGTATCGGTGCCCCCGGCCGTTCCGGGCTTCCTGGGCTGGTGGACCGCTCCCGAGTGTAAAACGAATCACAGCGCTCGTCGAGCGATCCCAGGATCATCCGGGACGTCGACCTATGTGCGAGCGACCACGACACCGGGACGGGCCGCTGCGCGCCCCTGACATGGCACGAACACCACGACGGGAGCGCGACGGCGCCCGACCTCACCAGGCGTAGGCCTCCGGTGCCGGTCCTCCGGGGCCGGGGAAGATCTCGTCGAGCGCTGCGAGGTCCTCGTCCGAGAGGGAGATGTCGACGGCGTCGATCGCCGAGTCCAGTTGCTCCATCGTGCGGGGCCCGATGATGGGGCCCAGCACGCCCGGGCGGTGCAGCAGCCAGGCGAGGGCCGCCTGGCCCGGTGTCAGGTCGCGTTCGGAGCAGAACTCCTCCCACTTCCCGAGCTGGTCGTTCAGGCCCTCGGAGTCGAAGCGGGTGTTCGCGTTCTGGCGGCGCACGCCCTTCTCGCTGCGCCCGCCGAGCTTGCCGCCGGCCAGCGGCGACCAGGGGATCACGCCGAGGCCGTAGTGCTCCGCGGCGGGCAGCACCTCGAGCTCGACGTGCCGTGAGAGCAGGTTGTACAGGGACTGCTCGGAGACCAGACCCAGCCCGTGGCGGGCGCGTGCGGCCTCCGAGGCCTGGGCGATGTGCCAGCCCGCGAAGTTCGAGGAGCCCACGTAGCTGATCTTGCCCTGTGCGACCAGCACCTCCATCGCCTGCCAGATCTCGTCCCACGGGGCCGACCGGTCCACGTGGTGCATCTGGTAGAGGTCGATGTGGTCGGTCTGCAGGCGGCGCAGGGAGGCGTCCACCGCGCGGCGGATGTTCAGCGCCGAGAGCCCGCGGTCGTTCCGGCCGGGCCCCATCTCGCCGAACACCTTGGTGGCCAGCACGATCTCCTCCCGACGACCGGAACGAGCGAGCCATCGGCCGACGATCTCCTCGGTCCAGCCGCGATGCTCCTTCCCGCCGTAGACGTTCGCGGTGTCGAAGAAGGTCACCCCCTGCTCCAGGGCGCGGTCCATGATCGCGAAGGCGTCGTCCTCGGCGGTGTGCGGGCCGAAGTTCATGGTGCCGAGGACGAGGCGGGAGACCGTCGCGCCGGTGCGGCCGAGCTGGGAGTACTGCATTGCTGATCACTCCTCGTGGTCGGCGGCGTCGCCCGTGGCGACCGTGTCCCGCCGCGTCGGAGCCTATGCCTGGCGCATGTCAGGTGACCAGGGACGGTCGAGGGGTGGCCGGGGGCGTCCCGCGGCCGCCCCCGGTCCGGTGGCGGCAACGGCCACCGTCCTACGCTTGCTGCTGTGAGCGACGCACGGCTGATCCGCCCCGCCAGTCCCCAGGACGCCGCGTCCTGCGCGGCGATCTACGCGCACTACGTCCGCGATACCGCGGTCAGTTTCGAGACCGAGCCGCCGAGCGAGCAGGAGATGGCCCGCCGCATCGAGACGTCGACCGCGCGCTACGCCTGGCTGGTCCTCGAGGAGGAGGGCGCCGTCGTGGGCTTCGCCTTCGCCGGCGCGTTCCGGCCCCGCGAGGCGTACCGCTTCACCTGCGAGGTGAGTGTCTATCTCGAGACCGAGCATCGTGGAGCCGGTCGCGGCAGGGCCCTCTACGACGCGCTCCTGCCGCGGCTGCGCGAGCGCGGTTACCGCCGTGCGATCGCCGTCGTCGCCCAGCCCAACCCGGCGAGCGACCGTCTGCACGAACGTCTCGGCTTCACCCGTGTCGGCGTACTGGAAAACGTCGGGCGGAAGCATGGCGCCTGGCACGACGTCGCCTGGTTCCAGCTCGACCTGATCGGCGGGGAGGATCCGGACGAGGAGCCCGACGAGCCGCGCTGAGGCGCGTCGCCGCTGGCAGGCTGCGGCCCCGTCTGCGGCCTCTGGCAACCTCCGGCACGTTCTCGGCCCGGCAGGAGGCTGATCGCACACTCCTTGATGCGAGTGACCATCGCATCGAAGGAGATGACATGACTCAGCCACATCCCGTCGGCCCGGACGGCTCCTCGCCCGAAGCGCTGCGCGCCGCCCGCCCCGATCCTCGTGCCGCGATGGCCCGCCTGCCCTTCCGCACCGTGTTCGCGTACGGCGCGGGAGACGCCGGCTGCAACACCGCCTTCGCCTTCGCCGGCAACTTCCTGCCGCTGTACTTCATCACCGTGCTGGGCCTGCCCGCGAGCGTGGTCGCGACGATCTCGCTGGTCGTGCTGATCTGGGACGCCTTCGCCGACGTGATCGCCGGGCGCGTCGTCGACTCGACCATGACGCGCTTCGGCAAGTTCCGGCCCTTCATCCTGTTCGGCAGTCTGCCGCTGATGATCCTGACCGTCCTGCTGTTCACCATCCCCCACATGGGATCGCAGGGACTCACCGCCATCGTCGCCGCCGTCATCTACGCGGTCTGGGGTCTGGTCTACTCGATGATCAACATCCCCTACGGCTCCCTCGCCCCCGCCATCACCCAGGTCGCCGAGGACCGCGGCAAGCTCGGTGCCGCCCGCACCTACGGCGGCCAGATCATCACCCTGCTGCTCGTTCTCGTGATCTCCCCGCAGATCAACCAGCACGAGGGTGACGCCGACGCCCTCCAGACCTCCATCACGATCAGCGCGCTGGGCTTCCTGGTGCTGGGGATGATCCTGTTCATGGTCTGCTTCTTCGGCGTCCGCGAGCGAGTGTTCCGCGAGACCCCGAAGCTCAGCGTCCGCCAGTCCCTGCGGGTGATCCGCACCAACCGCCCGCTCGCCTTCCTGTGCGCCTCGAGCGTGATCTTCCTGGGCGGCATGTACGGGATGCAGGCCGTCGCCGCGTTCTTCACGAGCTTCGTGCTGGGCGATGCGACCCTGTTCATCTGGCTCACCCTCGCCGGGGTGGTCGCGAACCTCGTGATCGCGCCCTTCGCCCCCAGGATCATCGCGAGCATCGGCAAGCGCCGCGGCTATCTGCTGGGCTGCGCGAGCTTCATCCTCGGCGGGATCGTCCTGCTCGTCCTCGGGCACTCCTTCCCGTTCGCGCTGCTGGGCTACTTCTTCACCAACCTCGGCGTGGGCCTGAACAACACGCTGATGTGGGCCCTGGAGGGGGACACCGTCGAGTACGGCGAGTGGAAGAACGACGACCGCGCCGAGGGCGCCACCTACTCGCTGTTCTCCTTCGCCCGAAAGATGAGCCAGGCCCTGGGGCGCTACCTCGCCCTGAGCTTCATCGCCCTGTTCGGCTTCATGGAGGGCTCGGACGCGGCGGCGACCGCCACCAACACCTCCGACCACGTGCGACTGGGGCTGTCGCTCGTGATGGGCGGACTGCCGATCCTGATGGGGCTGCTCTCCGCGCTGGTCATGAAGTTCTACCCGATCGACGAGAAGACCTTCAGCACCATGGTCGAGGATCTGCACGAGCGGCGCGAGGAGGAGGCGGTCGCCGGCTGATCCCCCGTCCTCCGCCCGATCCTGCGCGGTTCGCGCCCCGGTCCCGGCGGTATCCTGGGCCGTACTGACGGGCACGACATCCAGGGCGCGGCAGGAGGCCTCCGCACCAGGTCCCCGCGCGATCCGACCTGGCCGTCCCGCCGAGTGCAGCAACGGCGCGAGCAGGCACAGGAAGGGACAGGATGGCGGAGAAGGAGAGCGTCACCATCTACGACGTGGCCCGCGAGGTGGGCTGCGCACCGAGCACCGTCTCGCGCGCCTTCTCCCGGCCCGGTCGCGTCAGCGCCGCCACCCACGCCAAGGTCATGGAGGCCGCGCGCCGCCTGGGCTACCGCGTCGAGGCCCCCGACCAGCAGGAGCGCACCGGCCGGCAGGGTCGGCTCGGCGTCGCCACCCCGGACCTGTCCAACCCCTACTTCGCCGAGGTCCTCACGGGCATGCAGGAGGCCGCGCACGCCGCCGAGTACCTGCCGATCCTGCTGGACTCCGGTGAGGACGAGGACCGCGAGCGCGCCGCTCTCGAGCGCTCCCTCGAGGTGGTCGACGGGATCGTGCTGACGGGGACCCGGCTCTCGGACGCGACCCTGCTGCAGCTCGCGAAGCGGGTGCCGATGATGGTGCTGAACCGCCGGGTCGCGGGGCTCGACTCCGTCACACCCGACTACGAGCACGGCATGAGCCAGGCGATGGCGCATCTCGAGTCCCACCAGGTGCGCACCGTGACCTACGTGGCGGGCCCGGCGAACTCCTGGTCCGACGGTGAGCGCTGGCGCTCGGCCCGCACCCGGGCCGCCGAGCACGGCATCCGCGTGAACCGGATCGGGCCCTTCCCGCCGACCTCCCGGGGTGGCGAGGACGCCTACGCCGAGCTCGTCGAGTCCACCCGCGCCGCCGGTGAGCCGCTGCCCGAGGGCGTCATCTGCTACAACGACCTGCAGGCCCTGGGGCTCCTGGTCGCGGCTTTGCGCGACGGTGTGCGCGTGCCGCAGGAGCTCTCGGTGATCGGGCACGACGACATTCCCCTGTCCCGCCTGGTCGGCGCGGGGCTGACCACCGTCGCGGCCCCGAAGCGCGAGCAGGGCAGGGCGGCCGTGGACCGGATCGTGCGGCGCATCCGCCAGCCCTCCAGCATCAAGGGCCCCGTCGAGGGCGCCCTGCCCGTGCGCCTCGTGGTCCGGGGCAGCACCGGGCCCAGCGGGCGGCGGTGAGGATCGAAGGAGCGCGCTTCAGGGGAGAACGTCGTGCACCCAGGGGGTTTCACGCCACGTCGGCGAGGACCTCGAAGCGCCGCAGGCGCTCGCGGTAGTAGTCCGCGTGCTCGGCGACGGGATCGACGGTGTTCAGCACCGGGATCGTCGCGCGTTCCACGTCGGGAGCGGTCTGCTCGAGGGCGAGCAGGGCGGCGCCGCGCATGGTGGAACGCGAGATGGCGACGTGGTCGATCGGGATCTGCAGGGCGTCGGCCAGCAGGTGCAGCCACGCCGGCACGTTCTCGGTCATACCGCCGGACAGCACGATCCGCTGGGGCTCGCCGCCGATGGTGCGCAGCTGGTCGGCGATGCGCAGGTAGGACAGGGCGAGGCCCTCGAGGCTGCCGCGCAGCAGGTCCTCCGCGGTGGTGGAGGAGGAGACGTTGGCGAACACCGCCCGCGCGCTGTCGCGCCACATGGTGCCGCGCTCGCCGGAGAGGAACGGGACCACGAGCGGGACCCCGCCGTCGGGCGCGGCGCTCAGCAGGGACGTGGTGTCGATCGTGCTGACGTCCTCGGGGATCGCGAAGCGCGTGCGGGCGAAGTCGAGCACCCGTCCGCAGTCGCTCATGGCCGAGCCGACCAGGGTGCGGGCGGCATCGACCCGGTAGGCCCACAGGCCCTCGGGGAGGCGGCCGGTGTCGGTGTCCAGGAGCTGGCGGATCGCGCCGGAGGTCGCGGTCGAGATGCCCCAGGTGCCGGGGCCGACGGCGCCGATGCCGATGTTGGCCGTCAGGCCGTCGCCCACCACCGGGATCCAGGTCGCGCCTGCGAGCACGGGGATGCGCTGGGCGAGCTTCGTGCCCTCGACCGGGATGCCCTGCGAGGGGTCGAGCGGTGCGGCCAGGGTGTCGGGGTCGACGCCCGCCGCCTCGACGAGCTCGGGCACGTACTCGCCGGTGCGGCGGTCGATCATGCCGCCCCACGCGGCCGAGGCGGTGCCCAGCGCGCCCGTGCCCAGCAGCTTCAGGGCCACGTACTCGCCGAGCGCCATGAAGTGCTTCGCGCGGGAGAACACGTCGGGGTGCTGCTCGCGCAGCCAGCGCAGACGGGGCGTGTTGTACGAGGAGTGCAGGCGCGCTCCGGTGAGGTCGTGCAGCGCGGTCGGGTCCAGCTCGTCGCGCAAGGCGGTGACCTGGTCGCGGCAGCGGGTGTCGGCGTAGGTGATGCACGGGGTGATCGCGGCGCCGGAGTCGTCGACGGCGATCAGCGAGGAGGCGAAGGTGTCGACACCGATGCCGACCACCGGGCCGGGAAGGTTCCCCTCCAGCACGGCCTCCATCGCGGTGCACAGCTCCTCGACGACCTGGTCGGCGTCGATCGTGGAGGTGCCATCGGCCGAGGTCGTGAACTGGTGCTCGACCTTGTGGTGGCGCGTGCCGACCTCGCGACCGGAGGCGTCGTAGACGGCGGCGCGGCTGCCGCCGGAGCCCACGTCCAGGCCGACGACGAACGGGCCGACGGCGTCGTCGGACGGAGTGGCGAAGCGCGGGGTCACTGATCCTCCAGCAGGTGGGCGGCGCGGTGCATGCGGTCCGACGATGGGCGGACCGCGTGAACGGGGTCCCCGCAAGGATAGGGAGGTGAGGGCCTGTGGCGTGGAAGCGGCCACCAGTTGCCGCGTGGTCAGGACATGCAGGTGCCGCTCACGCCTCGCGAGGTGACCATGGATCGAGCAACGCCACCCCTGTGGGCGCGAAGTCGGACGTGTTGCGGGTGACGACGGTGAGGCCGTGGACCATGGCGGTCGCGGCGATCAGGGCGTCGCGTTCCGGGCGCTGATCCGGGACGTGAAGATGTGCGGCCCTCCGTGCGACATGGACGTCCACGGGAAGGATGCGGCGCGAGAACACCTCCAGGACCTGTTCCTCGAGCCAGACGCGCAGGCGGTCTGCTTGCTCGGGGTTCCGGCGGGCGTGGCGGGCGATGCCGAGCTCGATCTCCAGGATGGTGATGGCCGACAGATGCAGCTCCTGGGGGAGCCTCGTCGAGGCCCAGCTGTTCACCCCTGTGTCCATCCGATGCTGTGGCTTGCGGAGCTCGCTGATCACGTTCGTGTCGAGCAGGAAGGTCACAGCTCGGGGTGCTTCAGGTCCAGCGAGACGGCATCGAACTCGATCTCGATCTCGTCCTCCATGCTGAGCCGGTGCACGATGTCCACCCTCGGCTCGTCGAGACGCCGGTACTCGTCGATGGTCAGCAATACGAAAGCGGGCTCACCGCGGTCGGTGATGACGACAGGGCCATCCGTGGCGGCGCGTTTGGCCGCGCTCACGTCCTGATTGAACTGACGGGAACTGATCGTGGGCATCTCGTACCTCCGATGTAGGTATGTACCTACAGTACGCCGCTCACGCCGTCGGCGTCTGCCCGTCGGGATGACCGAACTGCTCGGCGTAGCGGGCGCGCAGCTCCTCCCAGCCGTGCTCCATCGCCTCCATGCCCACGATCCGCGGCTGGTCCAGGCCGCTCAGCTGGGCGTCGAGCACCGCCAGGCACACCTGCCAGCCGGCCGCGAAGTACTGGGCCTGCTCGAGCTCAGGCAGGCTCACCTGGATGTCGAGCCGGCCCTCCTCGATCAGCCAGCCCATCGTCGCCTCGCCCCAGCGGTGGGTCAGGGCGTGCTGTCCGGCGGTGGCCAGCACATCGGCCGTGACCGGGTCCTCATCGGGGTTCTCGCGGCTGAGGGCGGGGCCCACCTCGGTGAGCGGCCGGTCGGGAACCACGGGTGACCAGCGTGCGAGGTGCTCGGGGTCGGTGATCGCGTCCCAGAGCTGCTGCTCGGTGCCGGCGATGTCGACCTCGAGGATCAGGGTGCCCTCGGCGATCTCGGCGCGCACCGGCAGCTCGCGGATACGGGTGTCGATGTCAGGTGAGGGCATGGATCCTCCTGGTCTCGGGGGCCGGTGCGGGTGCGGCGAGCGTGGCGGGTCGGGCGGTGGTCGGGGCGTTCAGATGGACCACGCCGGGGATGTCCCGGGCGCGCAGCTCGGCGATCTCGTGGAGCCGCTCGACGATGAAGCAGGTCGCGGGGTTGCGGGCGACCGTGCGACGCACCTGCACGCTGATCCGGCGGCGCGGCGCGGGTGGCGAGAGCGGGATCGCGACCACGTCCGGGCGCATGTCCTGGGCGATCACCGAGGGCTGCACGCTGATGTACTCGCCGGTGGCCACGAAGCCCAGCACGGTCGCGTAGTCGTTGGGGTTGATCTCGACGCACGGTGTGAACCCTGCGGCGCGGCAGGCCGAGAGGATCCTGCCGAACCAGGAGGACTCCGGGGGATCGTCGGTCGCCCAGGACTCCTCGGCGAGCTCCTTGAGGGGCACCTCGGAGGCCCCGGCGAGGCGGTGGTCGGCACCGACCAGCGCGACATAGCCCTCCTCGAGGATGTCGTGGGTGACCCACTCGGCGCTGTTCGGCCGCTGGACCCCCTCGCCGACGACGATGTCCATTCCCGCTTGGAGCAGGTCCTCGCAGCTGCAGTCGCGCAGGATCAGGTCGAGCCCGAGATCGGGGAAGGCGCGTCGCACGTCGCGGGAGAGCTCGGGGACCCACGAGGCGGCCAGAGAGCTCGCGTACCCCAGGCGGAGCGAGCCGGTGAGACCGCTCGAGAGGTCCTTGACCGTGCGATCCAGGGCATCCAGCGCATCGAGGGCCGCGCCGGCCTCCTTCGCGAGCGCGATCCCGTGCGGGGTGACCGTGATGCCGCGCCCCGAGCGCTCGACGAGCTCGAGGCCGGTCTCCCGGCGCAGGGAGGTCAGATGCTGGCTGACGGCCGACGGGGTGTAGCCGAGCGCCTCGGCGCTGGCGCGGATGCTGCCGGTCTCCACGACGGAGCGCAGGACGCGGAGCTTCTGGGGATCGAGCATGCGGTCAGCCTAGAACCATCAGCAGAACTGAACAATAGGGAAGAAACATTCGCTGGTGCTTTCGGGTCGGCAGGGCCAGGCTCGACCCATGAACGCATTGATCCTCGGACTGTTCCTCGTCCTGCTCATCGCCGCCGTCTCCGTCGCGATCGGCGCCCTCGGGCGCGTCGTCCTCGGCCTGCTCTTCCCTGCTCCCGCTCCCGGCCCCGACGACGACCCCCGTTGGGTGCGGCCGGGGGAGGGCGCTCGAATCGGGCGTGCCCGCACGCCGGGGGAGGCCTTCGAGCGCGGCAGCACATCGATCGCTCGCACCCTGAGGCCCGACGCCACCGTCCCGGTCGCCCGCCTCGCGCAGAGCCCCGAGTCTCGGCGGGTCGAGGGGGCGGAGGGGCCCGACCGCCCCGCGACGACGGGCCCTGTCGGGACGGCGGTCGACCGGATCGCCGTGCGGTTCTGACGGACTCTCGATGGATCGAGCCAAGCCGAATCACCGGCGGGTGGCGGTAGAGGTGGCGCGAGGTCAGGTGCTCGCCGTGCTCGGGGCGCTGATCTCCCCGATCAGTCGCTCGCGCTCCCGAACCGCGCCGGGGGCAGCGGCGGAGCGCTCGCCGCAGGGGTCTGCTCCAGCGTCGCCAGCGCCTCGTGGATCCCCCGGCTGAGCTGCGGGTCGTTGCCCGCGAGCCACTCGCTCGGCGGGAAGGGCACCTCGATGTCGGGATCCACCCCGTAGTTCTCGATGCTCCAGTCCACCCCGGCGAACCAGCTCGCGTACTTCGGCTCGGTCACGCCGGTGCCGTCGACGAGGTCGAAGCGGCCGTCGATGCCGATCACGCCGCCCCACGTGCGGGTGCCGATCAGCGGGCCGATGTCCATCGCCTTGGCGACCGCGCCCACGATGTCGCCGTCGGACCCGGCCTCCTGGTTGGTCACGAACACCACCGGGCCGCGCGGCGCGAAGGCCGGATACGTCGAGGGACGCTCGCCGCGCGGGTAGTCCCACGAGACCACGGTGCGGGCCAGACGGTCGGTGACCAGCTGCGAGGTGTGGCCGCCGCTGTTGTAGCGCACGTCCACCACGAGGCCCTCCTTCTGGCTGGCCTCGCGCAGGTCACGGTGCATCTGCGCCCAGCCGCTGGAGACCATGTCGGGGATGTGCAGGTAGCCCAGGCGTCCACCCGACTCCTCGGCCACGACGGCACGACGGGAGGCGACCCAGTCCTGGTAGCGCAGCTGCGACTCGTCGGCCAGCGGCGTGACGACCACGCGCCGGCGCTCGCCCTCGCGCTCGAGGACCAGCTCGGTCGGGGTGTCCTCGAAGCCCGCCAGCAGAGGACCGGCGCCGAGTGCGACGTCCACGGGGCGGCCGCCGATCTGCACGATCGCATCGCCCTCCTGAGCGGCGACGCCCGGGGCCAGCAGCGGCGAGCGGGCGTCGGGGTCCGAGGAGTCCCCGCGCAGGATCCGGTCGATGACCAGGCGGTCCCCGTCGGCCGAGAGGTCTGCGCCCAGCAGGCCGGGGGCGGCGCCCTTCTCGCGCACGCCGGGCGGGACCATGACGTAGGCGTGGCTGGTGCCGAGCTCGGCGACGACCTCCCACATCATGTCCGAGAAGTCGTCGATCGTGACCAGGCGCTCGACGACCTCGTCGTACCAGGAGACCATCGCGTGCCAGTCCTGGCCGTCCATGTCGGGACGCCAGTACTGCTGCGCCATGATCCGGTAGTTGTCCCACAGCATCCCGCGGCGCTCGAGTACCGGGTCCACCCGCAGGCTCAGACGGTCCAGATCGATCGTGATGCGCGCGGGGTCGTCGTCCTCGACCTTGCGGTCCGCCGGGATCTGCACGAGGTCATCGCCCTGGCGGGTGACCAGCTGCTTGCCGTCGCCGGAGACCCAGAGGTCGCTCACGCCCTCGGCGAGCACGGTGACCTTGCGGTCGGCGAAGCTCCACTGCTCGAGCGTCGGCCCGGGCTCCTCGCCCTCCGCCCCGGCGCGGGTCGAGCCCAGCACGCCCTCGGCGGGATGGCGCAGCCAGACCACACCGCCCGCGACGGCCTGGAGGTGGGAGAAGTGGCCGGAGGGGACCGGGAAGGGCACCATCCGCTCCTCGGTCGCCTCGAGGTCGATCCGCGTGTGCGGCGGACGGTCGGCCTCCTGGGCTCCGGCCGCGCGGGTCGCGCTCGCCGGGGCCGACGGGTCCGAGGGGGTGGAGTCGTGGGCGCCGTGCGTCGCGCCGCTGCCCGACGCCGTGCCGGCTCCGCCCTCGCCGGACGTGCCCGCGTCGCTCCCGTGCTTCTCGCCGGCGGCCTCACCGGGCTTCTCCTCGGCGCCGCCGGGCTCCCAGCCGTCGGCGTCGGGGCCGAAGGGATCGCGCGTCGTGCGCTCCAGGGGCAGCAGGAACGGACGCTCGGAGTCCACGAAGGAGAGGTCGAAGACGAGGTCGTCGTACTGGGTCTCGAAGGTGCGGGCCGAGACGAAGGCGAGGTGCTTGCCGTCGGCCGTGAAGGTCGGCGAGCTCTCCAGGAAGGTGCCGCTGGAGATCGCCCGGCCCGTCGGCTCGGCGTCGTCGACCTCGGAGACCATGAGGCGGGAGACGAACTCGCTGGCCGGTTCCGCCCACACCAGGAAGCGGGAGTCCGGTGACCAGGCGAGGTCGCGGATCTCGCCACCGCTTGAGCGGCCGACCTCGCGCACCGAGTCCAGCTGCGGGGACTGCGGGTGGTCCTCGCTCGTGGTGGCGTCCTTCCCGCTGGTGGTGGCCGGATCGGTGATCCCGCGCAGGGTCACCACGCGCACCACGTAGTCCTGCGTGGCGATCGCGACGTGGGTGCCGTCGGGCGAGGGGACGGCGTGCAGGATGCGGCCGACGGGCCCGAGGTCGAACGTGATCTGCTCGCCCTCGGCGTCCAGGCGTCGCAGGGCCAGGGCGTCCGAGCCCGTACGGCCCGGGTATGCGTCGGGGTCGGTGCGGTCGCCCTGGGCGAGCTCGTCGGTGACGACCACGGCGAAGGGCGTGCGGCCCAGCGGCGCCGCCTCCCGGAAGCGCAGCCCGCTCTCGCCGGCGAGCAGCCGCGAAGGTCCACCGCGGTGGGTGAGGGTGTGGGCGGAGCCCCGCCATTCGACGACGCTCGCACGGGCATCGAAGGTGGGGCGCATCGCCAGCAGGTTGCGGTGCGGGTCGGCGGAGCGCTCGCGGCGGGCGGCGCCGACACCCGCGACGATCACCGGGATCTCCCGGGGCGAGCCCTCGAGCCCGTCCATCGTGAACAGCCGACCGCGGGAGGCGAAGACGATCGAGGAGCCGTCGGTCGCGGGATCCCGCAGGTAGCCCTCGGCGCTGGTGAGCGTGGTGTGGGAGCGCAGGTCGGAGCCGTCCAGGGCCACCGACCACAGGTTGCCGCTCGCGCGGTCGGTGATCGCCGCGTCCTCCCCCGGGGTGTCCGAGGCGAAGATCAGTCGGTCGCCGAGGAAGGCGATGCGGGTCTTGCTGGCCAGCAGGTCGTCGCGCAGCGCCTCCCACGAGCGCGAGGCGTGCTGGTCGTGCGGGGCGTCGATGTCGAGGCTCTCGCGACTGATCCACAGCCGCGCCGCAGTGCCGCCCTGGTAGTGCTTCCAGGTCACGGGCTCCTTGCGCCACATGGTCGCGACCACCGTGGTGCCTGTGCCCTCGTGAACGGCGACCTCGCTGGCGCGGCCGTAGGGGAGGAGCTCGGCATGTCCCTCGGCGTCGAGCGCCCACAGCTGCGCGTCGCGCGAGGCCAGGGTCGCGCCGTGGCCGGTGGTGACGATGATGCGCCCGTCGGCCAGCCAGCCCGCGACGCGGGTGTGGCGGTTGGCCCACCAGGTGAGGCGACGGGCCGCATCGGTGCCGTCGATCCCGACCAGGTGCACCTCGGGCTGGCCGGAGGCCCGCGACGTGTAGGCGACACGGGTGCCGTCGGGGGAGATGCGCGGGTAGGCGACAGGATGCCCGTCATCGCTCAGCTGCCAGGCGTGACCCCCGCTGCGCGGCGCCGCCCAGACGGCGTTCGCCGCGGTGAACACCACCAGGTCGCCGTGGACGTCGGGGTAGCGCAGGTACGCGGTGCCGGCGCCCGCGGACGCACCCCCGTGGAACGAGGAGCTGGCCGCGGGGATCCCCCGGTGGCTGCGCGTCCCGGCAGAGGCACGCGGGGAGGTCGAGGAGCTTCCGGTGGGCACGGCGGCGGGCGTCGATCGCATGCGCTCCAGCCTAGGCGCGCCGGGTGGCGATCGGGGCTGGATCGGGGCGGGATCGGTCCGCTCCCACCGGGTCCCTGGCTACGGTGGGAGACATGTCTGCAGATCTGAGAAGGCCCTCCGGTGCCGTGACGGGGATGATCGTCGTGTTCACGGTCATGCTCGCCTACAGCGTCCACCTCTCCGGGAACCTCAAGGTGACGATCGCGCTGCTCGGCGTCCTGCTGGCCCTCGT
The DNA here is from genome assembly GCF_003130585.1 of Brachybacterium endophyticum. GTDB lineage: Bacteria > Actinomycetota > Actinomycetes > Actinomycetales > Dermabacteraceae > Brachybacterium > Brachybacterium endophyticum. The sequence goes on from NZ_QFKX01000003.1 coordinate 79,902, forward strand.
CGTCCGCGACCGGCTCCGCCTGCGCGAGTACCGGCAGGACCACGAGTTCGACGAGGACGCCTCCGAGGCCTGAGCGGGGCGCTCCTGCGCTCTCAGCCCTCGCGCTCGGCCCTGGCGAGGTTGTCGCGCAGCTCCTGGACGTTCTGGCGCACCACGTACGCCGGACGGTCACGCTCGACCCTCCAGGACTCGCTCAAGGGGCTGACGTCCACGGCATCGAAGCCGATCTCGTCGTACAGCCGGGTCACGAACTCGACCGCCTCGGGGTGATCGCTCGAGACCGCGATGGCGCGGCGGTCGGGCGTCCCCGCCGGGGCGACGTCGGTGGTGATGTCGGGGGCGTAGATGTGGTTGAACGCCTTGACGACCTTCGAGGTGGGCAGGCGGTCCTGGAGCAGCTGCGAGGTGGTGGTCTCGTTCGCGTCCAGCGCCGGGATCTGCCCGTCGCGCTCGGGGTAGTAGTTGTTGGTGTCCAGCACGATCTTGCCGGCGAGCGGCTCGACGGGCACCTGGTCGATCGCGTGCAGGGGGATGGTCACGACCACCACGTCCCCTGCCTCTCCCGCCTCCGCGGCCGTGGCCGCACGCGCTCCCGATCCGAGCTCCGCGACGAGATCCGAGAGGGTCTCGGGACCGCGGGAGTTCGCGATCACCACCTCGTAGCCCGCTCCCAGTGCCGCTCGCGCGACCTGGCTGCCGATCCTGCCTGCACCGATGATTCCGATCGTTGTCATGCCTCGTACAACGCGTGCGAGGGCGATCTGTTCCTCGGAGGGATGCGTCGGCGCGGGACAGGCAGGTGCCGGACCCCTCAGACCGAGTACTCCACCACCACCGGCGCATGGTCCGACAGCCGCGTGCCCGCCACCTCACGGTCCACGGCCGCCCAGTGGGCGCCGCGCGCCAGATGCGGGGTGGCCAGGTGGTAGTCGATGCGCCAGCCGGCGTCGCGCGCGAAGGACTGCCCGAGCCAGGACCACCACGAGTACGGGCCGTCCTGGTCGGGATGCAGGGAGCGCACCACGTCCACGAGCGTGCGCGGACCCAGCTGCCGTCCGAACCATTCGCGTTCCTCGGGCAGAAAGCCGTCGTTCTGCTGGTTCCGGCGCCAGGCCGCGAGGTCCTGGCGGGTGTGAGCGATGTTCAGGTCACCCATCAGCAGATACTCGCGTCCGGCTGCCGCGGCCGCCCGACGGGTCCGCGTGAGGTACGTCGAGAAGGCGGCCATGAACGCCATCTTCCGCGTGTAGCGGGCACCGCCGTCGGGCGCCTCCCGCATCCGCTCCGGGCGCTGCAGCTCAGCAGGGAGGCCTCCCTTGGGCAGATAGAGGCTCGCGATCGTCACCGGAGCCTCCGCGAGGTCGACCTCGATGTACCGCCCCTGATCGGCGAAGGGCAGCAGGCCCCGGGGGAGGACGACCCGGTCTCCCGCCGGAACCTCGGGGGCCGACGGGTTCGCGCCTGATGCCGACGGCTCCGCGAGGAGAGCGGCACCGCTCCAGGTGCGCACGGCGGCAGGCCGCTGCCGCGTCAGCACCGCGACCCCGTTGCGTCCGGGGATGCTCCCGGTGTCGAGTGCTGCGTGGTACTCGCCGAAGGCGCCGTCGGGCAGCTTCTCGGCCTGGGCCCGCACCTCCTGCAGGGCGATCACGTCGCACCCGCGCTCGCGCAGCCAGTCGTCGAAGCCGCGGCGCAGGGTCGCGCGGATGCCGTTGATGTTCACCGTCGCGACGCGCAGCGTGCTGTGCGGGACGCCGGACGTACCCAGCCCGGTCACCCCAGCACCGCCCTCGCGCCCTGCACTCGCCGTGCGCAGCCGGGCGCGAGACCGTCCGGCAAGGCGTCGACGGGGAACCAGCGCACGTCCCGGCTCTCCTTGCTGACCGTGAGAGCAGAAGCGGGGTCGGCGATCATCGTGAACCCGATGTCCCAGTGCGCGGCGCAGGTGAACCCTCCGGAGAGCTCGTGACGGTCCAGGTCCGTGATGCCCTCGCCGACCAGCTCGAGGTCGACGAGGCCGGACTCTTCGCCCGCCTCGCGCAGCGCCGCAGCCGCGAGGGAACGGTCCCCGTGTTCGAGGTGGCCGCCCACCTGCACCCAGAAGCCGCCCTTGCGGTGGAAGCACATCAGGGTCCGGTCGGCATCCGGGGAGAACACGAAGGCCGACGCGGTGAGGTGCTCGGGGCCCAGGCCCTTCCACAGCGCCTCCTCGCCCTTGTCCCGCACGAAGTCGAGGTAGGCCTCGCGCCTCGCCGATGCGGGAAGGGCCTGGAGCCGGGAGAGGACGTCGTCGCGGAGCATCGCACCATTGTCGCTGCGCGCCGCGACATCTCCTCACGCGTGCATCCGCGCTCCCTTCATCACCCGGTCCACACCGTTGCGCGGGCCGTGCACGGCCAGCCCCACCAGGTCCAGCTGCTCGGCGGGGACGTCGGCGACCGCCGCCCGGTTCGCCTCGTCGTGCCCGGTGGAGAACAGCTCCCGTGTGTAGACGGCCGTGGGCATCCCCCGCGAGATCGCCTTCGCACGCGCCTTCGTGAGGGTCTCGGCGCTCGCCGTCATCACCAGCACGGGCTGGCGGAGCATCGGCAGGTAGGGGGTGGCGTCCGCATCGGTGTACGGCTCGCCGACCATGCTCTCGTGGCGGGTCGCGATGCCGCTCATGAGGAACGCCGTCACGTTCAGCTCCTGCCAGGGCAGCAGGTCGTCCCGGAGGGCGACCACCACCTTGGTGTCGAAGCGGGGCGAGGCAGCGGCCTGCGTGGCGTCGGGATCGGCGGCAGGGTCTGTGGTCGAGATCTGTTCGGTCATGCGTCCACTCTGCGAGGTCGGGCGGACCCGGTCTTGTACGTTTGTTGCATGACCGAGACGGTCCGCGCCTGGCGCCCCGAGGTGCCCCTCCTGCAGGAGGTCCTGCACGCCCGGTTCGAGCACCACGTCTACCCTGCGCACACCCATGACTCCTGGAGCGTGCTGCTGATCGACGACGGCGCGGTCTCCTACGACCTGGACCGTCATGCGCACGAGGCGGTGCCGGCCGCGGTCACCCTGTTGCCCCCGCACGTCCCCCATGACGGCCGCACCGCCGTTCCCGGCGACCCCTTCCGCAAGCGGGTGCTCTACCTCGACCCCGAATGGTTGCCCGCCCACGCCGCTGATGCCGCCGCCCGCCACCCCATGCTGAGCACCCCGGAGATCGTCGGCGCCGTCGAGCGGATCCACGACGCGCTCGCCGCTCCGGGTGACGCGCTCACCGTCGAGGGTGAACTGCTGGGGCTCGCACAGCTGGTGCGGCCGCGCCTGGGCGAGAACGAGGAGACGACATCCGACCGGCCGCTCGCCCAGCGCCTGCGCCGACACCTGGACGACCGCTTCCGCGAGGCCTTCACGATCGCCGAGGTCGCCGAGGCCCTCGGTTCCAGTCGCGCCCATCTGGTGCGCGTGTTCTCGCAGGCCTACGGGATCGCGCCGCACCGTTACGTCGTCGGCCGACGGGTCGATTCCGCCCGCCGGCTGCTGCTGGACGGTTCCAGCCCCGCCGAGGCCGCGGCGGCATCGGGCTTCCACGACCAGGCGCATCTGACGCGCCACTTCCGACGGGTCCTGGGGACCACGCCGGGACGCTTCGTCGCCGCCTGATCCAGGACCGAGAGCACGATCAGCTCTTTTCCGGCGACGTCCGCGCGGAGATGCGGAAGTGCTCCCCGTGCTCGTCCCGCAGGGCGCATGCTGAGCTCGTGGACCTCTCCTTCGATGCCACCACGATCGCCTGGCGCGGCCCGGCGCCGTTCGTCTTCGCCCGCGTGCCCGAGGACGAGTCCGACCAGATCGCGGAGGTCGCCTCGCTGGTCACCTACGGCTGGGGCACGATCCCGGTGGTCGCGCGGATCGAGGGCGTCGAGTTCACGACCTCCCTGTTCCCCCGTGACGGCGTCTATCTGGTGCCGGTGAAGGTCGCCGTACAGAGGGCGACGGGGGTGGGCGTCGGCGACGACGTGCACGTCGAGCTGCACCTGGAGCTGCGCGGCTGAGGCGTCGAGGGCGGGCGAGCTCCGTCGCTGTCTCGCCTGGCGTGGTCGGCGACCTCTTATGCAATAATCTGCGTATGGACGCAGATAAGAAGATGTGTGGGTTGGATCCCGACAGTCAGTACGTCGAGCTCGCCGTCGAGGTCTTCACTCTCCTGGCCGATGCCACGCGCGTGCGCATCATCCTCGCGCTGCGCGCGAACGAAGAGCTCTCGGTCAATCACCTGGCCGACATCGTCGACAAGTCCCCGGCAGCGGTGTCCCAGCACCTGGCGAAGCTGCGCATGGCCCGGATCCTCTCGACGCGTCAGCAGGGCCAGCGGGTGTTCTACCGACTCGAGAACGAGCACGCGTCGCAGCTGGTCTCCGATGCGATCTTCCAGGCCGAGCACGCCGTTGCCGGCGGACAGGTCCCCGCGCACCACCACGAGGGGCGATGATGACCCATCGCCCCCGATCCTCCGCGCGCCGCGGGGACCACTCCCACGGGGACGTCCATCTCCACGGGCATGGGCACGCGCACGGGCACGACCATCCCGGCCACTCCCATCCGACAGGGGTCAGGGGTGTCCTCCACGGGATCTTCGTCCCGCACTCCCATGACGCGGCCGACTCCATCGACGATGCGATGGAGGCGCACTCCCAGGGGATCCGCGCCGTCAAGGTCAGTCTTGTCCTCATGCTCGTGACGACCGTCGTGCAAGCGGTCATCGTGGCATTCTCCGGTTCGGTCGCCCTGCTCGCGGACACGGTCCACAACCTCTCCGACGCACTCACGGCGGTGCCGCTGTGGATCGCGTTCGTCCTGTCTCGCCGGGTAGCGACACGTCGGTACACGTACGGCTTCAACCGGGCCGAGGACCTCGCAGGCCTCTTCATCGTGCTCATGATCGCGCTGTCGGCCGTCGTGGCGGCCGTCGAGGCCATCGATCGGATGGTCAGCCCGCGGCCGATGGAGAACATCGGCTGGGTCATCGCCGCGGGGGTCGTCGGCTTCCTCGGGAACGAGGCCGTCGCCGTCTACCGCATTCGCGTGGGACGCCGGATCGGGTCCGCTGCCCTGGTCGCCGACGGGATCCATGCGCGCACCGACGGCTTCACGTCCCTCGCGGTGGTCGCCGGCGGGATCGGGGTGCTGCTCGGGTTCCCCCTCGCCGATCCGATCGTGGGCCTTCTGATCTCCGCCATGATCGCCGTCCTTCTGGTCGGGACCGTGCGTTCGGTCGGGCGCCGCCTCATGGACGGGGTCGAACCGGAGCTCGTGGACCGTGCGGAACGCGCCCTCGGGGAGGTCATCGGCATCGACTCCGTCGACCGGGTGCGGATGCGGTGGATCGGGCACCGGCTCCATGGGGACGCGCTCGTCCGCACGTCGGCGACGACCCTCGTGGACGCCGACCGTCTGGCATCGACGGCCGAGGAGACGGTGAGGCAGCGGCTGCCGAACCTGGACGAGATCGCCGTCAGGGTGGTGGCCGTCGGCAGCTGACCATGAGCCAAGGGAGGCGGGGGCCCGCTGCCCTCGCGCATCCTGCATCTCGACCCGGAGGGCCCAGGGCGCCCCTCGCTCAGCGTGATGCTCCGTCGGACCGATCAGCGGGCGGGTGGATTCTCAGGCCACCGGATCGCCCTGCACCGGGCCCTCCGTGTTCGGCTTCCACCCCAGCGCCGGGGCTACATGCTCCGCGAAGCTCTGCAGGATGTGCAGGTTCAGGTCCACGCCGGCCTGCGAGGGAATCGTCAGCATCAGGGTGTCGGCGCTCTGCACGGCGGCGTCGGCCCGCAGCTGCTCGATCAGCTGGTCGGGCTCGCCGGCGAAGGTGCGCCCGAAGGTCGAGCGCATGCCGTCGATGATGCCGATCTGGTCGCCGCCCTCGCCCGGACGCACGCCGAAGAGCATGCGGTCCTGCTCGTCGATGATCGGGAAGACGCTGCGCGAGACCGAGACCCGCGGACTGCCGGTGTGCCCGGCCTCCTTGTAGGCGGCGCGGAAGCGGTCGATCTGCTCGGCCTGGAGATCGGCGAAGGACTCGCCGGTCGCCTCGGTCAGCAGCGTCGAGCTCATGAGGTTCAGTCCCATCCGCCCCACGTTCTCGGCGCTGTCGCGGCTGCCTGCGCCCCACCAGACGTGGTCGGCGAGGTCGGGGGAGTGCGGTTCGATACGCAGACCGGCCCCCGGGGCGGCGTCGGACATGAACGGCTGCTGGCCGGCGCGCGCCATCGGGGCGCCGCGCACCGCACGCAGGAACAGGTCGAACTTCTCGCGGGCGATGTCCGCCCCGCGCGGGTCCGTCGAGCCGTGGTAGCCGAAGGCCTCCCACCCGCGGTCGGCCGGCTCGGGGCTGCCGCGGGAGATGCCGAGCGCGAGGCGCCCGTCGGCCAGCAGGTCGAGGGCCGCGGCTTCCTCGGCGAGGTACAGCGGGTTCTCGTAGCGCATGTCGATGACGCCCGTGCCGACCTCGATGCGCTGCGTGCGCGCAGCGGCGGCCGAGAGCAGCGGCATCGGCGAGGCCGACTGCCGTGCGAAGTGGTGGACGCGGAAGTACGCGCCGTTCACGCCGATCTCGTCGGCACCGACGGCGATGTCGACCGCGTCGTGCAGCATCTGGCGCGCATCGAGACCGCCCTGCGCGGGAGTGCCGCCGTAGTGGCCGAAGCTGAGGAATCCGAAGGCTCGCATGGTGAGACCAACCCTAACAGATCATTGAATATTCCACGAAAAGTCGGAGCGGTCGTCGACGGGCGGGCGTTCAGCGTCCGACGTTGCGCGGGTGCTGCCGCGCACGGCGCTCGTTGCCGCGCCGGTAGTTCCCGGTCAGGCGCGCCATCAGCTCCTGGGCGTCGCGCTCGCCGCCCGCGGTGACGTCCTCGAGGAACACGGCTGCGCGACGACCACGCAGCGTCGCGGCAGGGCGCCCGTGGTGGAGCAGGACCACGTCGTCGCCGCGCTCGGTGTAGGTGAATCCGTCCGGTGCAGGCATGGCGTGAGGGTAGGGCGTGAACCGGGTGGCGTCACGCGGTTTCCGCGGCGTCCCCACCCTGGGCGCTCGGGCCGTGATCCCCGGGAACCATGACCGCCCACAGCACGCCGAAGCGGTCGGTGACCTGGCCGTAGTGGTCTCCCCAGGGGGCGAGGTCGAAGGGCATCGCCTCCTGCCCGCCACCGTCGATGAGGGTGTCGATGAGCGCGCGGGCAGCCGCGACGTCCCCCAGGGCGAGCAGGAAGGAGTAGACGTCCGAGTGGAGGTCCGGCAGCTCGGGTCCGACGGCGTCGCCGCCGGTGAGGGTGACCCTGCCGCCGTGGAGCTCGGCGTGGGCGACCGCGCCCTCCGGCGGCTGGAAGGGGAAGCCCTCGGTGGAGAAGTCGCCGTAGTGCATGACCTGGAGCTCGCCGCCGAACACCTCGGCGTAGTAGCGGAAGGCGTCCTCGGCGTTGCCCGGGAAGCTGATGTACGGGGCGAAGGTGGGGGCGGCCACGACGGGTCCTTCCTTCGGGGTCGCCCTCGCGGCGACACTGCCTGGACGCTACCACCATGCTGTGACCGCGGTCACGCAGAGCTTGGCCGGGACGGGCCGACTAGAGAGGAGCCCCTGCCGCGCTCCCCGTCCCCGTCGCCGCCGGATCCGCGCGCGATGCCGCGTAGTAGGTCGAGAGCCGACGGTACTGCGGCGAGGCGAAGGCCACCGCGACCGCCACCAGCATCACCACCCCGGCCAGCAGGAACATCAGGGCGATGCCGCGGGTGCTGCCCTCTCCCAGCAACCAGGAGACGCCGGCGCGGCCCGGCTCGGATTCCGCCCACGGGATCACCCAGAACTCGGCCATCGGGGCGACCAGGAAGGCCGAGATCGGAGCCGCCGCGACCTCGACGCTCTGGGCGAAGCCGAACACGCGGCCCTGGCGCTCGAACGGGACGACCCGCTGCAGCACCGTCTGCTCGGCGGCCTCGGCCGCCGGGATCATCGACATGTAGACGAAGATCCCGACCGCGAACAGGATCCAGGACTCGCGGATCGCGAAGGTCCCGCCCACCGCGGCGACGCCGATGTTCAGCAGCAGCAGGGTGCGCACGGGGTTCGCGCCCAGCCCGGCCTTGGCCACGATCATGCCGCCCACGATGAAGCCGGTGCTGGTGACGCCCAGGATGATCCCCCAGGCCTGTGCGCTGAGCAGCTCGAGCCCGTAGGGGTCCATGAGTGCCATGTAGACCCCGCCCACCAGGTTGTTGAAGCAGGCGAAGAGGATCAGGGCGAGCAGCCCCGGCACCGAGCGGATCGAGCGCAGCGACCCGGAGAGGTCGATGCGCTCCCGCAGGGTCGGTGGGCGGGCCGGCTCGGGCGCTGCGGCGGTCACGGGGACCGACGGTGCCGGCGCTGCCGCCGTCGAGGATCCGTCGGCCTCTCCGCCGGCCTCGGCGTGGGCGGCGGCGTCGGCCGCGACCGCTGCTGCGGCCTCTGCGGCGGTGGCGATGCGGTCCTCGGGGATCCGCACGGTGATCAGGTGCAGCAGCGCACCGCAGGTCGCCACGATCGCGATCAGCAGCGTCGGGCCCATCCCCAGGAACCCGATCGCGAGACCTGAGAACACCGAGGTCACCATGAACGCGACGCCCTGGACCATGCCGACCAGACCGTTCGCGCGGTCGCGCGAGCCGTCGGGCACCAGCAGGGTCACGGTCGTGGACAGCGCGATGTTGCGCATGTTCTCGACCACGCTGCCGCCCAGGATCAGCAGCACGAACAGCCAGAACGCGGGTGAGTCGACGCGCAGGAACCACTCGTGGGGGAGCACGAGCCACAGCGCTCCCGCCACCAGGTACGCCGAGACGGTGATGAGCGAGCTCAGCGCCATCACCGACTTCTTGCGGGTGTGGTCGACGACCACCCCGAAGAACAGCGAGCAGAGCGCGACCAGCCCCATGTACGCGCCGCCGATCACGCCGGTCGCCAGCACCGAGCGGGTCTCCAGGTAGATCCAGAACGTCAGGGCGAACCACAGGAAGCCCGTGGTGACGTTGGCGATCGCAGTGTTCACCAGCACGCGGTGGAAGCTCTTCACGGTCCCTCCCGGGGCCAGCCGTGGGACGGCGGGGCATCGACCCCCTCATCCTTGCGCACGGGGCGGACGGATGGTGTCCGTGAAGAGCTCCCGATCGCGCCGGGTCAGCCCTTCGCGGGCAGCCGGTCGGAGATCGCGAACTCGCGCACCTGGACCCACTTCCCGCCGGGGTTCTTCCCCGTCACGCTCACACGGGCCCATCCCGCGTGCACCGGCTGCGCCAGCTCCTTGGTGAACACGGCGTCCCCGCTCAGGCTGCCGATCCTCGTCCAGTCCTCGCCGTCGGCCGAGAGCTCGACGTCGCCGGCGTAGATCTGATCGGCCGGGGTGTCGTCGTTCTTGGCCATCTTCAGCTGCACGAAGCGGACGTCGGCCGGGGTGGTGAGCTCGAGGGTGATGGTGTCGCCGACCTTCGGGGCCCGCGCGGACCAGAACATCGTGGACTCGTCGCCGTCGACCATGAGCGCCGGTGCGTAGTCCTTGTACTGCTCCAGCGTGGTGCTGGCCGTGGCGGGGAGGCCGACGAACGGCAGCGAGGGGTCGTCCGGCAGGACGTCGCGCAGCTCGGCCCAGGCCCGGGCGATGAACACCTCGAAGATCCCGTCGCCCACGCTCGGGGTGATCTGGTCCTCCTTGTAGACCCCGTCCTCGCGCTGGTCGGGGACGGTGGCGGCGGTCGCCGCCTCGAAGCTCGCCTTCGCGCTCGCCGCTGCCTTCGACGCCTTCTTCAGGGCGCCGTCCTCGAGCGCCGTGAGCATCCTGTCCTGGTCCTTCAGGCCCTGGGCCCACTGGGAGGCCGCGACCATCCAGGGCTTGGTGTCGGCGACGAAGCCCTGGGAGTCCATCGCCTCCAGGGTGCGCGGCAGCTTCACGATCTGGTTCAGGCGCGTGCGCAGAGCCTCGCGGCCCGGCTGCGAGCCGGCCTCGTAGGCCTCGACGTACGCGTCGACGTCGGCCGCGAGGGCCGGTGCCTTGGGGGAGCCGTCGCGGTAGGGCCAGTGCACGTTGAGGTCCACGAACACGTCGAGGGCCCGGCGCACCTGCCGGTCGTTCCCCGCGAGCTCGTCCAGGGCCGCGGCGAAGGAGTCCTCCGCGTCGTAGTGCGGCGGGTTCCAGCAGTAGTCCGCGTAGTTCGCGAGCGAGGGCAGCGAGGCGTAGGGCTCGATCATCGGGTTCGCGGTGAAGCCGTCGAAGTACTCGTGGAGGGTCGCGTCGCGGCCCTCGAGGGGGTTCAGGAAGATCCGGTCGCGGCGCCCGTCGTTGACCGGGAAGTTGTCCCAGACGTAGAGGTGCTCGGAGTGGTAGGACTCCTGCGCCGTCTTCGCCGATTCGGCCGTGACCTGCGGCGAGAACACGCCCTCGCCGGTCCACTGCACGCGGACGTCCCCGTCGATGCCGCTGCCGAAGGCGGTCTTGTAGTCCGAGGGTCCCGAGCCCGAGTACTCGGTGGGGACGGTCTGCAGGGGCTCGAGGTCGTTGGCCTTCACGTACTCGTCCTGCAGGCGGTTCAGGTAGTGCGCCTGCGCCGCGGCGAGGGAGTCGAACTGTGCGGCGTCCTCGTCGTTCAGGTCGGTGGGGATGTCGTCCAGGGCGATGTAGAAGCTGGTGACGCCGAGGTCCCGCACCTGATCGAACTTGGTGACGGTCGCAGCGAAGTCCTCGTCGCTGCCGTAGGTGATGTCGTTGCCCGGCGAGAGCGCGTAGGTGAAGTGCACGTGGTGCGCCGTGGCCGTCTCGACCAGCTCGCGCAGGTCCGCGAGGGCCTCGTCCTCGTAGAGGTCGCGCCACTTCGAGCGCAGCAGCAGATCGTCCTTGGGCGTGTAGATGTACGTGTTCAGCTTGTGGCGGCCGTAGAAGGGGAAGTGGTCCAGACGTGCCTGGTGGGACCAGGGGATCCCGTAGAACCCCTCGATGGAGCCGCGGATCGACATCAGCGGCCAGTCGCGCACCTCGACCTGCGGCACGCGGCTCCCGCCCGACAGCAGCTGGCGGAGCGTCTGCACCGCGTAGAAGGTGCCGGCGGCGTCGGCGCCCGCCAGGACCACGAGGACGCCCTTCGAGCGGCCCGCGGCGAGGACGTAGCCCTCGGCGTCGATGCCTTTCGTGCCGTCGGCCCCCAGCGCCGTCAGGTTCGGGGCGATCGTGGGATTGTCCGCCTCGGTGCCCAGGTGGATGCGGGTCCCCTGTGCCGTGGTCCGCTCGCTGGTCGCGGTGATGACCCGGATGCTGGCCCCGGCGTCCTCGAGCAGCTCGCGCAGCGTCTCGAGCGCGACGTCGTCGGTCTCGGGGCCGACGATGATGCTGACCTTCCCCGCGAGGTTGACGGCGCCGCCCGAGGCGGTGACCTGCTGGGGCACGGGACGCACGGGAGGGAGGTCCGTGCTGTTCGCCGCCGGGGCGGGCTGCCCCGCGTGCGCACCGGCCGCGTCCCCTGCCGCCAGGGCCGGCGCCGCGGAGGAGGCGACGGCGATGCCCCCGCCGACGGCGGCGGCGAGGCCCAGCGCGCGGCGACGGGTCACGGAGCTCGAGGTGTGCGGGGTGGTCGAGGCGTGCGGCGTCAAAGGATTCACAGCTAGGGCCTTCCGGTGATGGTGAGCTGCGGTGGCTCGGGAGGGATGGGGCGGGGATCCCGGGCGGGAGCAGGCGCGATCGTGATCGCGACCGGGCGCGGTCCGGGCAGGGTGAGGCGGGATGGCAGGAGCACTGGAGGGGAAGCACGGCCCGGTGTCGCCCTCGTCGGCGCCACCCGGCCATGGGTGATGTACGGCACATGCGCTCTGGCACTCTAACAACCGCGCCGGGCGGATCGAGGGCACCTCCACGCGACGGCGAGGCGCGACGTCGGGCCGCGCCGACGCCCGCCCGAGGAATACTCGCCCCGCCCCGACGCGTTCGAACGGGGCATGAAGGCCATTACCTACAGCACCTACGGCGATCCCGACGTCCTCGAGCTCAGCGAGGTCGATCCCCCCAAGGTCGGCCCCGGCGAGGTGCGCATCGCGGTCAAGGCCGCGGGCGTGAACCCGGTGGACTGGAAGATCGTCGCCGGCGGGCTCGACCCGCTGATGAACATCCAGTTCCCCGCCATCCCCGGCTGGGACGTCGCGGGCGTCGTCGAGCAGGTCGGCCTCGACGTCACCGAGGTCGCCGAGGGCGACGAGGTGATGGCATACGGGCGCAAGGACTGGGTCGAGCAGGGTTCCTTCGCCCAGCAGATGACCCTCCCCGTGCGCACCCTCGCGCGCAAGCCCCCGAAGCTCGACTGGGAGCAGGCCGCCGCTCTCCCGCTGGCCGGCCTCACCGCCTACCAGAGCCTCACCCGCCTGGGTGTCGGTGAGGGCTCGACCGTGCTGGTCCACGGCGCGAACGGCGGCGTGGGCAGCTTCGCGGTGCAGATCGCCGTGGCCCTCGGGGCCCGCGTGATCGGCACCGCCTCCGAGAAGAACCACGAGCGGGTGCGCGGCCTGGGCGCCGAGCCCGTCGTCTACGGCGACGGCCTCGCCGACCGGGTGCGCGAGCTCGCGCCCGACGGCGTCGACGTGGTCGCGGACTACGTCGGCGACGTCCTCGAGCCGTCGCTGGCCGTCCTCGCCGACGGCGGCCGGCTCGGGTCGATCGCCGACCCCGCCGTGGCCGAGAAGGGCGGCACCTACATCTGGGTGCGCCCCGACGCCGAGGACCTCGCCGTCCTCGCCGACCTGGTGGAGACCGGTAAGCTGCGCATCGACGTCGCGGAGAGCTTCCCGCTCGCGCAGGCGGCCGACGCCTTCCGCGCGAACATGGACGGCCACACCAGCGGCAAGATCGTCGTCACCGTCGAGGCCTGAGCGCGATGGCCGCCGAGCGACATCCCCGGATCACGCTCCACCTCGGTGACATCACCACCGACGGCGAGGTCGACGCGATCGTCGACGCCGCCAACAAGACCCTGCTCGGCGGGGGCGGCGTCGACGGCGCCATCCACCGTGCCGCCGGCAAGGGCCTGCTCGCCGAGTGCCGCGAGCTGGACGGGTGCGAGACAGGCGATGCGAAGATCACTGGCGGCCACGACCTCCCGGCCGCCCACGTGATCCACACCGTCGGCCCCGTCTGGGCGAGCGGCGGCGACGAGGCGAAGCAGCGCAGCAAGGACGAGCAGCTCGCCTCCTGCTATCGCCGCAGCCTCGAGGTCGCCCGTGACAACGGCCTGGCCAGCGTGGCTTTCCCCTCGATCTCGACCGGGGTGTACCGCTTCCCGGTGGACCGTGCCGCCGCGATCGCGGTCGCCACCGTGCGCGAGGGGGCCGCGGAGCTCGGCGGCTTCGAGGAGATCCGCTTCTGGCTCTTCGACCAGGCGACGTACGACGATTACGAGAAGGCTCTCGGGGACTGACCCGGGCGGGTCGGCGGTGCTCGGGCTGACGCGGACGGAGGCCCGTCCCCGCGTCAGCTCTTCTTCTCGCCCGTCGACCAGAAATACAGCAGCTCGCTGTCGTTGAGCAGCCGGTCGCCGATCGCCCGCTCCTGGTAGATCGCGGGATTGTGCGAGGACAGCGTGCGGGCGTTGCGCCAGTGCCTGTCCAGGGCGCGCCCGCGGGAGGTCGCCGAGGCGCCGCCCACGTCGAACAGGCGCGAGGTCACCTCGAGTATCTCGTCGACGGCGGTGAGCTGCGCCTGCACGGTGCGCAGCTCGGCCGCATCGATGAGCGCGTGCGCGCGCTCCGATCCGATCGTGCCGTCGCGGTGGTCCTGGACGACCGCGTCCTGCGCGAGACCGAGGGCGCGGGCGGCCGCGAGAACGGAGTCCTCGGCCGCGGCGACCTTCGCCGAGAGCCGGCCGACGACGGACTGGACCAGCGGATCCGATGCCGCCGTCGTCCCGCTGCCCTGGGAGTAGACCCGGGTGCGCGAGCGCACGAAGCCGATCGCGTCACGCAGCGCCGCGCGCCCCGCACCCACCAGCGATGAGAGCAGCACCAGCTGCAGGAACGCGGTCTGCGGGGTGGGGCGGCCATCGATGCTCTGCCCGCGGATGCGCACCCTCGAGGCCGGTACGTGCACGTCGCGCAGCACCGTGGTACCGCTGCCGGTGAGCTGCTGGCCGAAGCCGTCCCAGTCGTCGCGCACCTCCACGCCCGCATCGTCGACGCGAACGGTCACGCGTGCGTGCTGGCCTTCGGGGGTCAGCGCGGTGACGTTGATCCAGTCGGCGAAGATCGAGCCCGTGGAGTAGTGCTTCTCGCCGCTGATCACGTAGTCCTCGCCGTCACGGACCACGGTGGTCGCCAGATCCCCGACCCGCGCGGTGGAGCGCTCGTGGCTCGCGTTGCCGAACACGTCGCCCTGCGCGAGCCGGCGCTGCCAGGGCGCCGGGTCCTCCTCCTCATCGCCCAGCAGCAGGCCGTTGGCGAACAGGAAGTGCGCGCGCAGCAGCTGCGGGAGGTTCGAGTCGGCCTCACCGAGGTCGATGAGCAGACGGAACAGGGTCTCCACGTCGGCACCGGCCCCACCCAGCTCGCGGGGGACGGTGACGGCCGTGAACCCCGCGTCGGCGAGGGCACGGACCTCGGCGAAGGGGAGGCGGCGCTCGCGCTCGCGCTCGAGCGCTCCCTCCGCGATCTCGGTGAGGACGGGGGCGAAGCGTGCCCGCAGCTCGTCGGCGGTGGCGGTCGACCATTCGGGCTGCGCGTCGAGGGCCGGATCGGTGGTGGTGGTCGTGCTCATGCGGTCTCCTGGAGGGTCGGATGGGGGAGCGCGTCGACGAGCTCCCTGGTGTACGGATGCCGGGGGCGGAAGAAGACGTCGTCGGCCGTGCCCTGTTCGACCACCTGGCCGTCCTGCATCACCAGCACCCGGTCGCTGACGTGGTGGACGACGCCGAGGTCGTGCGAGATGAACAGGTGCGCGGTGCCGAGCGCCTTCTGCAGGTCGGCGAGCAGGTCGAGGACCTGCGCCTGGATCGACACGTCGAGCGCGGAGACCGGCTCGTCGAGGACCAGGATCTCCGGGGCCGTCGCCAGCGCGCGGGCGATCGCCACCCGCTGACGCTGCCCGCCGGAGAGGGAGAGCGGGTGCCGCCGGGCGTACCCCTCGCCGAGGCCGACGGCCTCGAGCAGCTCCACGACCCGCTCCGACGGCCCGCGGGACCCGGCGCCCCGGAACAGCCGCCCCCAGCGTCCGCCGCGGGGTGACGGGGCCTCTCCGGCCGGGGCCTCCTCGGCCGGGATCGCGTCGGCGATGATCCGGCCCACGTCCCAGCGCGGGTCGAAGGAGCCCAGCGGATCCTGCGGGACCATCGAGATCCGGCGGCGTCGCGGCCGGCGCAGACGCTCGGGGATCCCCGACCACGCCTGGCCGTCCAGCAGCGCCCGCCCTGCGCTGGGCTCGGTGAGACCGAGTGCGATCTGCGCCGTCGTCGACTTGCCGGAGCCGGACTCACCGACGATCCCGAGGGTCTCGCCGGCCTCCAGCGCGAACGACACGTCGCGCACGACGGTGCGCTCGCGCCCGTCCGGCCCGCGGTAGCGCTTGGAGACGTCCTCGACCTCCAGCAGAGGACCGTCGGCCGCGGGGCGGGAGCGGAGCGCCGAACGGTCCCGGGCCGACAGCTCGAGCGGCGGGACGTCCGAGAGCCGCGAGCCGCGGGAGCGGGCCGAGGGCACCGCGGCCAGCAGGCGGCGGGTGTACGGGTCCTGCGGACGGGACAGCACCTGCGAGGTCGGTCCCTGCTCGACGACGCGACCGTCCTTCATCACCAGCACCTCGTCGGCCAGGCGCTCGACGACGGCCAGGTCGTGGCTGATGAGGATGATCGCGCGGCCCTCGGCGAGGCTCGCCTCGAGCAGGGAGAGGATCTGCGTCTGCACGGTGACGTCGAGCGCCGTCGTGGGCTCGTCGGCGATCAGCACCTCCGGGTCCAGGGCGAGAGCGGCGGCGATCAACGCCCGCTGTCGGAGCCCGCCCGAGAGCTCGCTGGGCAGCTGACGCGCCCGCAGCTCGGGCTCGGGCACCCCGGCCGCGGCCAGCAGCTCGTGCACCCGGCCCTCCCGCTCCCCGCGCGGAGTGCCGTGCACGCGCAGCGCCTCGGCGATCTCCGCCCCCACGCGGCGCAGCGGGTCCAGCGACACCAGGGCGTCTTGCAGCACGTAGCCGATGCGCCGTCCGCGCAGGGAACGCAGCTCCGCGGGCGTCGCGCGCAGCAGGTCGACCCCCGCCTCCAGGCGGGTGGCGGTGACGCTCGCGCGCTCGCCGTTCAGGCCCAGCAGGCTGCGCGCCGTCACCGACTTCCCGGAGCCGGACTCGCCGACGATCCCCAGGCAGCTGCCCGGACGCAGGGACAGGGAGACGTCGTGGACGACCTCGGTGCCGTCGAAGGCGACGGAGAGGTTCTCGGCGGTGATCAGGGCGCTCATCGGGTGGCTCCGGAGTCGGTGGACCGCTGCAGGTGACGGCCCAGCACGGTGAGGGACAGGGTGAAGGCGACGATCGTGATGCCGGGGAAGAAGTCCATCCACCAGGCCTGCTGGATGTAGGTGCGGCCGGCGTTGAGCATCGCGCCCCATTCCGCGGTGGGCGGCTGCACGCCCATGCCGAGGAAGCCGAGCGCGGCGGCCCACACGATCGCCTGCCCGACCCCGAGGGTGACCAGCACCGTCAGCGGACGGAAGGCGTTGGGCAGGATCGTGCGCCGGAGGATGCGCGCGGGGGAGTGGCCCAGGGAGCGGGCGGCCTCGACGTACAGCGAGCTCTTCACCGCGAGCACCTGCCCGCGCACCATGCGGGCGTACCCGGGCATCGTCGCGACGCCCACGGCGACCATCTGCGTGAGGGCGCTGGAGCCGTAGACGGCGATCAGGATCAGGGCGAGCAGGATGCCGGGGAAGGCGTAGAGCACCTCGATCACGCGCGTCACCGAGGCGTCGACCAGGCGCCCGCCGAGACCGCCCAGCAGCCCGAGCACGACGGCCCCGAGCAGGCCGATGGCGGTCGCCCCCAGGCCGATCGCGAGGGACTGCCCGGCCCCGTGGACGACGCGGCTGTAGACGTCGCGGCCCGACTGGTCCGTGCCGAAGACGTGCGCGAGGCTCGGGGCGTCGAAGCTCTCCCCGAGGCTGATCTCGAGCGGGTCCTGCGGGGCCAGCAGCCCGGGCGCGATCGCCGCGAGCAGCACCAGGGCGACGACGAGCGCCGCGAGCCAGAAGCTGACGCTGCGCAGGGAGGACGCGGACCGCGGGCGGCGTGCGCGCGGGCGGTCCTCGGCAGGGGCGGTGGTCGTGGGCGGGGTGGCCAGAGCGGTCATGAGGCGTCTCCGATCGAGGAGCGCAGCCGCGGGTCCACGGCCACGGCGGCGATGTCGGTGAGGATGTTGGCGATCACGTACACCAGTGCCACCACGAAGGTCACCCCGATCACCAGCGGCAGGTCCTGCGAGGTCACCGCGGTGACGAGCACCTGGCCGATGCCCTGGCGGGAGAAGATCACCTCGACCACCACCGCGCCGGAGATCAGCGAGCCCAGCCCCCACCCAGACAGGGCGATGCCCGGCAGGGCGGCGTGGCGCAGGATGTGGCGCCGGCGGACGTCGCCGAGGCGAGCCCCGCGCGAGAGCGCCGAGAGCACGAAGGGCTGACGGGATGCGGCGTCGAACTCGTCGCGGGTGACCTGGGCGAGGAAGCCGCCGAGGGGGACGCCGAGCGTGAGCGCCGGCAGCACGAGACCGGCCGGCCCGCCGTCGACCACCGGGAGCCAGCGCAGGGTCACGGCGAAGACCACCAGCAGCACCACGCCCAGCCAGAAGTCGGGGAGGGCGGCCAGAACGACCTCCAGCCCCGAGCCGATGCGCGCGAGCAGACCGGGGCGCCCCGCGCTCAGCAGGGTGCTCGCGATCGCGATCGCCCAGGCGATCGCGAGGGAGGCGGCGGTCAGCTGCAGCGTGGGCACGATCTGCTCGGCGATGATCGCCACCACCGGTTCCTTCATCGTGTACGAATCGCCCAGGTCCCCGTGGAGCAGCCCTCCCAGGAAGTGGCCGTACTGCACGAGCAGGGGCTGGTCGAAGCCGTACTGGGCGCGCACTGCCGCCACAGCGTCGGGCGGAGGGTTAGCCGCCGCACCGCCCAGGATCGCGAGCGCCGGATCCCCCGGCACCAGGTGCTGCAGGAAGAACACGATCGTCGCGACGGCCCACAGCAGCACGACGGCGGAGAGGACCCGCACCAGGATCCGGCCGGGCAACGAGGCGCGCAGTCGGGCCAGGAGCGGCCCGGCGGGCGCGAGGGGCGTGGACGGTGTGTCGGTCGTCATCTCAGGCTCCGTCCCTGGTCAGGTAGGCGTCGTGCAGCACGGGCTCGCCCTCGCTGGGCTCGACCCAGATGCCCGCGACCTGGTCCGAGCGCACGGCCAGGCGGGTCTGCACCGGGTACAGAGGGAGGTGCCAGGCCTGAGAGGTGAGGATCTTCTGGGCCGTGGAGTAGAGCTCCTGCTGGGCCTTCGGATCCGTGGTGGCCGCCGCCTTCACGAGGGTGGAGTCGAGCTCCTCGTCGTAGTCCCGGGAGACGTTCTGCCCGTTGTCGATGTCGAGGGTCTCCTTGGAGAACTTGATGTACATGACCCCGGGCGTGGGGCTGTTCCAGTAGCCGCCCTTGACGTCGTAGCGGTCGGGGTCCTGCTTGATGGCGGTCATCGAGGCCGCGTCCTGCGGCTGCAGCTCGACCTTGATCCCGGCGCGCTTCTCCATGGCCTGGAAGTTCTGCAGGATCGTCAGGTCCGCCGGCGGCGTCTCGCCCGGGTCGGAGGCGTAGGGCAGGCGCAGGGTGAGGGTCTTCCCGTCCTTCGTGCGGTAGCCCTCCGCGTCGCGCCCTGTCCAGCCCGCCTCGTCCAGCAGCTTCGCGGCCTTCTCGGGGTCGTAGGGGAAGGGCTGGTGGAAGGTCTTGTCGTAGTCCGGGGTGCCGGTGGACAGGGCGTTCCCCTCGTAAGGGAAGACACCGGCGTAGGCGCTCTCGACGATGCCGGGGGCGTCGGCCGCGTGCACGACCGCGCGGCGCACCCGGGCGTCGGCGAGCTGCTCGCTGTCGGTGTTGAAGTCGAGCGCGAAGGGGACCCCCGAGTGCACGAAGTCCTGGGTGTCGATCCGGTCGTCGGCCTTCGCCGCCGGGACGGACTCGGGCGGCAGGTTGAAGATCGCCTGCGCCTTCCCGGACTGCAGGGCGCCGAAGCGCGCGGTGTTGTCCTTGAGGAAGCGCCAGGTGACCTTGTCGAGGTAGGCGGGACCCTGGTGCTTGGCGTCGGCCGGTGCGGAGTCGTAGTCGTCGTTGCGCTCCAGCACGACCTCCTGGTTCCGCTTCCACTCGGTGACCTTGAAGGGCCCGGTGCCGACGGGCGAGGCGCAGTTCTCCTCCAGGCCTCGGGCCATCGCCTTGGGGGACTCGATGCCGAAGAAGGCCTGCGAGAGCACCGTCAGCAGCGGGGAGTAGGGGCGCTTGAGCGTGACCCGGACGGTGTGCTCGGATACCGCCCGGGCCTTCTCGAAGTACGGCTTGAGATAGAGCAGGTCCGTCGAGGACTGTGTGGCCGGGTCCATGATCTGCTCGAAGTTCTTCACCACCGCGTCCGCGTCCAGCGGCTCCCCGTCGGTGAACTCCACGCCCTTCTTGAGGTGGAAGTCGTAGGTCAGCCCGTCCTTCGAGACGTCCCAGGAGGTCGCGAGCCAGGGCACCACCGAGCCGTCGGACTTCATCGAGACCAGCGAGTCGAGGTACTGGCGGGCGACGTAGGTCTGCGGCATGTCGCCGTTGTTGTGCGGATCCAGGCAGGTCGGTTCGCGATCGGAGGCGTAGACCAGCTCGCCGCCCTTCTTCGTGCCCGGGGGCAGCGAGGCGGAGGGATCGGCGGTCCCGCAGCCGGCGAGCACCGCGAGCGCGGCGGTGATCGCGACCGGGGCGAGGAGAGGGCGGGATCGCACGGGCGGCTCCTGGGGTGCGGGACGTCGGCGAAGGACGGGACGTAACGGGACGGACCGGCGCGGGTGCGCAGCGGACCTCGTCGACGATAAGGAGGCGTGATGGCATGCCAAAGAAATGTGACGGCCTGCGACATGGCACGTAGGCTCGCCGCCGCACCCGGGGCTGATCCGTCATGGACCGTCACACGGGATGCGCCGGGACCCCTGCGGCGCGGAGGGTTCCGGAGAGGGTGCGCGCGATCACCGTCGTGATCGGACGCCGCCCTGCCCTCGCGCCCGCTTCCCGCTCACGATCCAGGACGGTCCATGTCGCCCAAACCGCTGATCCTCAACCTGTTCGAGATGAACTGCGTCGGCCACATCACCCACGGCCTGTGGCGCCTGCCCGGGAACAACCGGCACCGCTACACCGACCTGGACTACTGGACCGAGCTCGCGCAGATCGCCGAGGAGGGCGGGTTCACCGCGATCTTCCTGGCCGACGTCCAGGGCGCCTACGACGTCTACGGCGGCTCCGCCGAGACCGCCCTGCGGGAGGGCCTGCAGATCCCCAGCAACGACCCCATGCTGGTGGTTCCCGCGATGGCCGCGGTCACCGAGCGCCTGGGCTTCGGGATCACCTACTCCACGAGCTACGAGCCGCCCTTCGCCTTCGCCCGGCGGATGTCGACCCTCGACCACCTCACCGACGGTCGTGTGGGCTGGAACATCGTCACCTCCTACCTGCCCAACGCCGCCCGCAACTTCGGGCTGGCCGAGGAGATCGAGCACGACCACCGCTACGAGATCGCCGACGAGTACCTCGAGGTCCTCTACAAGCTGTGGGAGGGCTCATGGGACGACGGCGCCGTGCTGCGCGACGCCGAGGGCGCGGTCTACACCGACCCCTCGAAGGTGCACCGGATCAACCACGAGGGCGAGAACTTCCGCGTGGCGGGCCCCCACCTGGCCGAGCCCTCCCCGCAGCGCACCCCCACGCTGATCCTCGCCACCGCCTCACCCGCGGGGGCGAAGCGGGCCGGGGAGCACGCCGAGATCGTCTTCACCCACGGCCCGCTGCTCGAGCGCACGGTCCCGGCCGTCCGCGAGGCCGCCGTCGCCGCCGGCCGGGACGCCTCGGACCCGAAGTTCGTGGTGCAGGCCGCCGTGATCACCGCACCCACCCAGGAGGAGGTCGACGCGAAGCTCGCCCAGTACCACGAGCACCGCTCGACCGAGGGCATGCTCGTGCACCAGTCCGTGCCGATCCGGGCCCTCGACCACCCGCGCGAGCGCACCATCGCCGAGGCCCTCGAGGTCGAGGGACTGCCGGCCGACACCCCCATCGGCCGCCGGAGCGAGGGGGACACGATCGGGGACCTCCTCGATGCGGTCGACGAGGCCTGGCAGGACCGCTTCTTCGTCGCCGGGACGCCCGAGGTCGTCGCCGACGCGATCGAGCACTGGCTCGACGCCGACGGCATCGACGGCATCAACCTGCGCCAGTACCACTCCTTCGACACCGTGCGGGACTTCGCGCAGCTGGTCTCGCCGATCCTGCGCGAGCGCGGGCGCCTGCCGGAGCGCGACGGCACCCTGCGCCGGCGCGTCTCGGGCACGGACCGGGTGCCCGAGACGCATCCGGCCGCGCGGTTCCGCGGGGCGTTCGAGGGTGTGGGGGTCTGAGGAGGTCCGAGGGGCCGGGAGGCGTCGGCCGCCGCTAGGCTCGCACGTGTGAGCAGCTCCGATCCCCGATCCCGCGCGCCCGGGACCCGCACGCGGCGCCACGACCCGGACCGACGCGATCGCATCATCGACGCGTGCCTCGAGGTGATCGCCGAGCACGGGCTCGCGGGCACCTCGCACCGCCGCGTCGCCGCGGCGGCCGACGTCCCTCTCGGCTCGATGACCTACCACTTCGCGGGCATGGACGAGCTGCTGCGGGAGGCCTTCACCCGATTCGCCGACTCGGTCGCGCAGAAGGCCGAGCGGCGCATGGCCGGGGCCGACCATCGCGACGGGGCGCTCGCCGAGTTCGGACGCAACATCGACGAGGACGTCTTCGGCACCCAGCGCGAACTGATCCTCACCCTCGAGCTCTACACCCTCGCCGCGCGCAGACCGGAGTTCCGCGACATCACCACCGCCTGGATGGCCCGTACCCGCGCGACCCTCGAGCCCTTCGTCGACGAGCGCACCGCGCAGCTCCTCGATGCCATGAACGAGGGCCTCACGATCCACCGCGCCCTGCACGCCGACCCCTCGGCAGAGGGCCTCGCAGCGGACGCGCTCACGAGGATCGCCCGCGGGAGCGGCGGGGTGGGCGCGCCCGGCGAGTGACGCGGACGGTTTCTCCCGCGTCAGACCCGTCGGCCGTGCAGTGCGCTCGCCGAGACCACGACGGCGAGCCCCGCGAGCGGCACCACCAGCAGACCCACGCGCAGTGACGCGGCGTCGGCGACGAGGCCGACCACCGGCGGGGAGGCCAGGAACCCCAGACGCATGAGCCAGGAGACCACCGTCAGACCGGTCCCGTGCCGAAGCCCGGGGAGCTCGTCGGCCTGGCCCATCGCCGCCGGGACCAGCGTCGCGCAGCCGAGACCCGCGGCAGCGAAGCCGACGATCACGGCGGGCACGGTCGCGACCGCGAGGGCCGCGCCCATGCCCACCGCGATCAGGACCCCGCCCGCGCGGGCGACGGCCCGCTGCCCGAACCGGTCGACCATGCGGTCCCCGATCAGACGTCCGACGAACTGCGCCCCGACCAGCGCGATGTACCCGTAGGCGGCGACAGCGGCGCTCGCGCCGAGGTCACGGCCGAGGAACAGCGCCGCCCACGAGTTGCCCGAGTCCTCGACCAGGGTCCCGCCGATCGCGAGCACCACCAGCGCGGCGAGGACCAGGAGGGTGCGGGCGGGGACCGCGGGTGCGTGGCGGGTGCGCCCCGGGTTCCCGGGAGCGACGTCGGTGGCGTCCGCCGGTGAAGCGGCCGACGTGTCGCGTGCTTCTTCGTCCGCGCCGGGCAGGCAGGAGCGCAGCGCCACGAGGGAGACCACCGCGAACAGCAGGGCGGAGATCATGAGGTGCAGCCCGAGGGGCACCTGCAGGGCGATCGCCGCAGCGGCCATCGACCCGCCGAGCACGGCGCCCATCGACCAGACCGCATGGAACGAGTTGAGGATCGAGCGCCGGTAGGTGCGCTGCACACGCAGCCCGTGAGCGTTCTGGGCGACGTCGGTGATCGCGTCGCACGCCCCCGCGAGACCGAGCGCGAGGGCGAGGAGCGGGGCCGAGGGCGCGGCGGAGACGGCCAGCAGTGCGAGGGCCGTGAGCACGGTCCCGATGGTCGCGGCGCGGGCCGAACCGAGCCATCGGATCGCAGGCGCCGCGGCGAGGCCGGCGAGGATCGCTCCGGTGGGGAAAGCAGCAATGGCCAGCCCGTACGTCGAGTTCTCCAGCGCCAGCTGCTGTTTGATCTCGGGGTAGCGGGGCAGCACGTTCGCCAGCAGGGCGCCATTGGTGAGGAACAGCGCGGCGACGGCCCGCCGAGCGCGTCGCACGTGCTCGACGGGGAGCGAGGGGGACTCCGGCATGTGTACGAGCGTACACTCCGCGGGAACGTCGGTGGCAGCGCTCGGCAGTGGCGGTGGTGGGGCGGGCGTCGGTGGGGCGTTCGGCGGCGGAGCGGGCGTCGGCCGATGGCTCCCACTGAGGGTTCACGGCGTGGGGAGCGGTGAGACCTCACCGGGCGCCATCGGAGAACTCTCGCCTCGGGTGAGGCGCGATCGGCCGGCCGGCCCCCGGCGCTCCGTCGGAAGTTCGCCCCCTGCGCGCCGTCGGAAGCTTCGTCCCGGAGCTCGGCCGAGAACCGATCCACCGTCGCCCGGTCGCGGCCTCGTGCCTCGCGATCCCGCCGCACCGGACCCTGCCCGGCCCCGCACCGGACCTCGCCCCCGTCCGAACTGTCCGTTCCGCAGGATGGTCGTCCCGACCACTGAGACCTGCGAGGTCGTAGGGTGGACGGAGTGCCCCGAGAGGCGCGGCGTGCGCGCCGTGCCCCGGAGGCCCCGAATGCCTGAGACCTGTTCCTAGCGAAAGGACCGCGATGCTCGATTCGTCCCTGCAGGAGACCTACGACGCCGTGCTGCGTCGCAACCCGGGAGAGCCGGAGTTCCACCAGGCAGTGCGGGAGGTGTTCTCGTCGCTGGAGGTCATCCAGGGCCGCCATCCCGAGTACACCGACCAGGGCATCATCACCCGCCTGTGCGAACCGGAACGCCAGATCATCTTCCGCGTCCCCTGGGTCGACGACGAGGGCACCGTGCAGGTCAACCGCGGTTTCCGCGTCGAGTACAACTCGGCGCTCGGACCGTACAAGGGCGGGCTCCGCTTCCACCCCTCGGTCAACGTCGGCATCGTGAAGTTCCTCGGCTTCGAGCAGATCTTCAAGAACTCCCTGACCGGTCTGCCCATCGGCGGCGGCAAGGGCGGGTCCGACTTCGACCCCCACGGCCGCAGCGACGGCGAGGTCATGCGCTTCTGCCAGTCGTTCATGACCGAGCTGCACCGCCACATCGGCGAGTACACCGACGTCCCCGCCGGCGACATCGGCGTGGGCGCCCGCGAGATCGGCTACCTGTTCGGCCAGTTCAAGCGCCTGACCAACAAGTACGAGGCCGGCACCCTGACCGGCAAGGGCCTGGACTGGGGCGGCTCGCTCGTGCGCAAGGAGGCCACCGGCTACGGCGCGGCCATCTTCGCCGACGAGATGCTCAAGGCCCGCGGCGAGTCCTTCGACGGGCGCCGCGTGGCGATCTCCGGCTCGGGCAACGTCGCGATCTACGCGGCCGAGAAGACCGCCCAGCTGGGCGGCATCGCCGTCACCGCCTCGGACTCTTCCGGCTACGTCGTGGACGAGGACGGCCTGGACCTGGACCTGCTCAAGCAGATCAAGGAGGTCGAGCGCGGGCGCATCAGCGAGTACGTGGACCGCCGCGGCGGCCGCTCGCGCTTCGTGGAGAACGGCAGCGTGTGGGACGTCCCCGTGGACATCGCCCTGCCGAGCGCGACCCAGAACGAGCTCGATGCCGATGCCGCCCGCACCCTGGTCAAGAACGGGGTCAAGGCGGTCTCCGAGGGCGCCAACATGCCCTGCACCCCCGACGCCGTCGACGTCTTCCGCGAGGCCGGCACGGCCTACGGTCCGGGCAAGGCGGCGAACGCCGGCGGCGTGGCCACCAGCGCCCTGGAGATGCAGCAGAACGCCTCGCGCGACACCTGGTCCTTCGGCTACACCGAGGACCGACTGACCGACATCATGGTCGGCATCCACCGCACCTGCCTGGAGACGGCCGAGGAGTACGGCCGCCCCGGTGACTACGTGGTGGGCGCGAACGTCGCCGGCTTCCGCAAGGTGGCCGACGCGATGATCGCCTTCGGCGTCATCTGATCGCTCCTGCTCGGCCGCCCCGGGGCAAAGCGCCCGGGGTGGCCGGGTGGTCGCGTGCCGCGCCGGCCCTGCCGGCCGCGCCGGTCGCACCGGCCACGGTCGTCGAGCACCCGCGGCCTACGCCTCCCCGCCGAGCCGCGCCGCCAGGGTGGATTGCAGCACGGGCAGCGCCCGGCGGTACGGGGTGGTCGTGCCGGCGTCGTCGGCGCACTCCTCGACGGTCTCGTCGCGCACCCGCCCGGCCACGTGCAGCAGCATGGCCGTCTTCTCGTAGACCTCCCACGCATCGCGTCGGGACCGGAGGCCCGCCGGATCGAGCACCGGCGCCGGCGAGAGTTGGGCACGGCCCTCGACGCGCGGGGGAGCGGGCGCATCCTCGGGCTGCGTGCGCGCGCCGAGGTAGCGGTCGACGAAGGCATCGAGGTCCTCGCCCCCGAGGGGCACGTACCAGGGCCCTCCGTGCACGGAGCCGCCGATGATCGCGAGATCGCGCGCCGGGTCGTCGCCCATCGCCCATTCGAAGTCGATGTAGCCCGGTAGGGACGCTGTCGGCGTCCCCTGCCACACGATGTTGGTCGCGCACAGGTCCCCGTGGCTGAGCACGAAGCCCTCGAGGTCGGCGAAGGCGGGGTCGCTCGCCCGGAGTGCGCGCTCGGCGGCGTGCAGGAGCGCCGGGCCGCCGGCGAGGTCGAGCACCGCTGCGTCCACATGCTGCGTATCCGCCGCGAACAGCTCGGGGAGCGAGAGCCGGGCGGCGCTCATCCGCTCCCACGGGTCCGCACCGAGCGCGACGGGGCCCCGGCCCGGGGTCGTGACCCGATGGAGCTGCGCGAGGCGATCGGCGTGCGCGAGCAGGTGGGGTCGATCCCAGGCTCCCGGCATCAGGATCCGCCCCGCGATCGGCGTCGTGACCAGGTACGGGACGCCCAGTGGGCTGGCCTCGGCGCTCTCGTGCAGGGCGACGGGCCGGGGGCCGACGCCCGCCGGGACCTGCGCGAGCGCGGCGATCTCGTCCGACAGCGGATGCGCGGGCGCATGCCAGGGGATCCGCACCATCAGCTCTGCGCCGTCGGGCGCGCTCAGGTGCCAGGCGGCGAAGGTCTCGCCCGTTCCCAGCAGCTGCACCTGCGCCTCGCCGTCGGCGGAAGTGAGGCGGGGCTGCTCGGGTGGGCCGGAGCGGCGGTGCTCGCGACCGCCCTCGCGCGGCGGCGGGAGCAAGGCCCCTTCGCGCCAGGCGCGGCGGATCCGGTCACCCATGTCGTCGGATGCGACGAATGGGGGTGACGGCGAGGACCTGCTGGTCATCGTGGCCTCCTGGCGGCTCGCGGGTGCGTCGAGCCTACTGCGGAGGACCGGACGACCGGGACTGACATGAGAAGCATTCTCAGGACGTGCTACTGTCCTGCGCATGACGCACTCGGGAACCATTCTCACCAAGCGGCGACGTCGGGGATACCTCGCCGCCTCCGTCTCCGCTGCGATGCTCGCGCTGTCCGGGTGCGGCGCGGGCGACGGGGACTCCGCCTCCGATGGTGAGGAGTCGAGGAAGTCGTCGTCGGCGGCCGCCTCGAGCCGCACGGAGGTCGGGGCGCTCACCCCGCGCATCGTCCTCGCCCACGACGGTGGTGTGACCACGCTGGACTCCTCGGACGGCGAGGTCGTCGACGAGACCGATGTCGGGGGCTACGCGCGGCTGAATCCCGCGGGTGACGGACGCACGGTCATGGTCAGTGCCGGGTCCACGATCACGCCGTACGACACGGGTCTCATCGCTCGGGCCCACGGCGACCACTTCCACTACTACACGCAGGATCCGACGCAGCTCCCGGAAGCCGCGATCTCCGCGGAGGAGCCGGGGCACGTGGTCCCCCACGGCGACCGCACCGCGACCTTCGCCGACGGGACCGGTCAGATCACCGTCTTCGACCCCTCGTCCCTCGCCGAGGGGACCCTCGGGAAGACCGTCGGGACCAGGACCGACGCCCCGCACCACGGTGTCGCGGTCCCGCTCTCCGACGGGTCGTTGCTGCACACCGTGGGCACCGAGGAGGACCGTCACGCCGTCGTCGTCGAGGACGCAGAGGGCACGGTCACCGCGAAGACCGAGGACTGCCCCGGCGTCCACGGCGAGGCGGCTGCGAAGGCCACGGGGGGCGGCGGCGACGTGATCACGCTGGGCTGCGAGAACGGCCCCGTCATGTACAAGGACGGGGCGTTCCACAAGATCGACGTGACGGAGGACTTCCAGCGGTCGGGCAATCAGAAGGGCCACGACGACTCACCCGTCGTGCTCACCGATTACAAGGTCGAGAAGGACCCCGAGGGCGGCATCGAGCGCCCCACGACGGTGGGCCTGCTCGACACCCGCGACGGCTCCTTCGACACCGTCGACCTGGGCTCGGAGTACTGGTTCCGCTCGCTGGACCGCGGGCCCGACGGCGAGGCGCTCGTGCTCACCGCCGACGGCGAGCTGAACATCCTCGACCCCGAGAGCGGGAAGGTCCTGCACGAGACGACGGTGGCCGAGAAGTGGACCGAGCCCGACCAGTGGCAGGAGCCCGGACCGATGCTCTCGGTCGCCGACGGCACCGCCTTCGTCGTCGACCCGGAGAACAAGAAGCTGACCATGGTCGACATCGAGACCGGTGAGGCGTACGAGGAGCTCGACCTCCCGGAGGTGCCGCACGAGATCGAGGTGACCACCGGTACCCCGTCGGGCGAGTACGAGGTCACCTCGGGGAGCCCGTGAGGCCGGCCGTCGGGGCGCGCGGGCCCGCGTGAGCCCCTGACGCCCTCGCAGGCCTTGCCGGCTCGTACAGTGGTCAGGGATCCGGGGCCCACGGTGCCCTGCGCTGACGAGACGAGGACCTGACGACGATGAGCGAGCTCCGCGACCGACTGCGTGCCCTGCCCGGCTTCCCGCCGGACCTGCCGGTGCTGGACGGCGATGCCGTCCCCGAGAATCCGCAGGCCCTGTTCCTGGACTGGCTCGAGGACGCGATCGCGAGCGGAGCCCGGCAGCCGCACGCGATGACGTTCACGTCGCTGGACGCCTCGGGGTTCCCCGTCGGCCGGACCCTGATCCTCAAGGACATCGACGAGAACGGGTACCAAGTCTCGACCCATCGCACCTCCCGCAAGGGGGAGCAGCTGGCCGAGGACGACCGCGCCTCGATGGTCTTCTTCTGGCGCGAGTCCGGACGGCAGGTGCGGATCACCGGCACCGTCGCCGCCCTGAGCAAGGAGATCTCGCAGGCCGACTGGGGCTCGCGGCCGAACTTCACGGGCGAGCCGAACCCCGACTGGCAGGTCTATGCCCTGGTCCCGAGCGAGTACGAGTTCATGCAGGCCCGCGAGGACCGCAAGCACACCCGGATCGAGTACACGCTCTCCGGCGGCCGGTGGACGCACGGCCACGTGCCCACACCCGCCGGCTGACACCCGATCGATCCCGACAGCGCCCGGCCGCGGCCGACGATCCGTGCGCGGGCGCGTGGCCGGATCGTGAACAGCGGTGTCCGCGGCATCGCCCTCGCGCCCACGCACCCTCGTCTCGGCTCTACAGTGGCGGCATGGACATCGCTGTTCTCGGAGCCACAGGGACCATCGGCCGCCTCGTCGCCGACCGCTTGGAGGGCGGCGGCCAGACGGTGCGCCGTCTGAGCAGGAGCGCCTCGGGGGTCGACACCGCCACCGGCGAGGGCCTCCAGGGCGCGATCGCCGGGGCCGACGTCGTCGTCGATGCGACCAATATCGCCAGCTTCCGCGCCTCCCGCGCCGTGCCCTTCTTCGCCACCAGCGCGAAGAACATCGCGGCGGCGGCGAAGAAGGAAGGCGTCGGACGGGTCGTGTGCATCTCGATCGCGGGCGTCACCCGGGCCGGTGCGGGCAAGCGCTTCGGCTACTACCGCGGCAAGTCCGCCCAGGAGCGCGCCTATCGAGCCGCCCCGGTCCCCACCACGATCGTCCGCTCGACCCAGTGGTTCGAGTTCGCCTCCCTGATCCTTCCGCAGGCGAGCGTCGGCCCGATCGCCGTGCTGCCCACGATGAAGATGGCGCCGGTGGCGGCCGAGAGGGCCGCCGACCACATCGCCGAGGAGATCATCGCGACCGGTCACGGCGAGGTGCCGGAGATCCGGCCCGGGCAGAATGCGCGCCTGGCCACCGACGACGGCGAGGACCCGGCCAACCGGATCGTGGCGGTGTGCGGCCCCGAGGTGATGACGACCGCGCAGCTGGTGCGGAAGACCCTCGCCGCACGGGGTGACATCGAGGACCTCTCGCCGCGCGTGGTGACCGAGCTGCCCTATCTGGGGCGGGCCCTGGCCGGTGGCGTGCTGATCCCGCAGGAGAGGAATCTCGTGGTCGACGACCTCACCCTCGACAGCTGGCTGGAGCGCTGATCACGCTGGGGAGCTGAGTCCGTCGGCGCGCCGATCAGCCGGGAGCGCTGGGTCCTTCGAGGAGAGCGAGCAGCTGATGGCCGACCATTCACGGCAGTCCGAGGCCGAGGAGCGCCGCCGGCTCGGAGCGAGCGACGAGCCCGTCGAGGACAAGCTCGCCCAGGAGTTCGAGAACACGGTCACCGAGGGCGCGAACCGGCTGAACCGCACCTGGCGCGCCCTCGTGGTCACCGGCCTCTTCGGCGGGATCGACGTGGGCATCGGTCTGCTGGCGATGCTCGCCGTGCTCGACGCGACCGGTTCGAAGCTGCTGGGCGGCCTCGCCTTCGGCATCGGCCTGTACGCGCTGCGGCTCGCCCACTCGGAACTGTTCACCGAGGACTTCCTCGTGCCCATCAACGCCGTCGTCGCCCGGCACGGAACCTGGCTCCAGCTGCTGCGCCTGTGGGCGACGACCCTGGTCACGAACATCGTGGGCGGATGGGCCTTCACCTGGCTCGTGGTCGCCGCGTTCCCCCGCTTCGACGACATCCTCGTGGACACCGCGATGAAGTACATCGAGAGCGGGCTGACGGTCGAGACCGGCTGTCTGGCCGTGCTCGCCGGCTTCACCATCACGCTGATCACCCGCATGAACCAGGGCGCCAACGACGGCATCGCCACCCTCGCGAACTCCCTGATCTCCGGATTCCTCGTGGTCGGCCTCTCCATGGACCACGGCGCGCTGACGTCGGCGATCATCTTCGCCGCGATGCACGCCGGAGCGGACATCCCCTACCGCGACTGGCTGGTCTGGTTCAGCTGGGTGATCCCGCTGAACATGATCGGCGGCCTGCTGATCCTCACCATCCCCCGTCTCGTGCGCACCTGGGAGCTGGTGCGCAAGGAGCGGGCGGGAGCGCGGGACTCGTCGGCCGAGGACGGGGTCGCGAAGCACGACTGATCCCGGTCAGAGCGCGGTCGACCCCTGCCGCGCGGTGCCTGA
This sequence comes from Brachybacterium endophyticum, assembly GCF_003130585.1. GTDB lineage: Bacteria > Actinomycetota > Actinomycetes > Actinomycetales > Dermabacteraceae > Brachybacterium > Brachybacterium endophyticum. Next base: position 110,744 of record NZ_QFKX01000003.1, read on the forward strand.
GCGCCAGCAGACGGCGAGGTGGACCGGCCTGGATCCGGTATACCGGACGCTGGTCGGGCGTTCCCTCTCGTGCTCGGCACCTCCGGGATGCTGTCCTGTGTCGGAGCATTCTCAGCCGCCCACGAGCCAGGAGTCGACGATGAACCTTCCCGGAGCCCGCCCCGTCCGCGCACCGCGCGGCACCGAGATCACCGCGAAGAGCTGGCAGACCGAGGCGCCGCTGCGGATGCTCCAGAACAACCTCGACCCCGAGGTCGCCGAGCGCCCCGACGACCTCGTCGTCTACGGCGGCACCGGCCGCGCCGCGCGCTCCTGGGAGGCCTACGACGCGATCCTCGCCTCCCTCGCCGACATCGAGGACGACGAGACGCTGCTGGTCCAGTCCGGCAAGCCCGTCGGCATCCTGCGCACCAACGAATGGGCGCCCCGCGTGCTGATCGCGAACTCGAACCTGGTGGGCGACTGGGCGACCTGGCCCGAGTTCCGCAGGCTCGAGGCCGAGGGCCTGATGATGTACGGCCAGATGACCGCCGGGTCCTGGATCTACATCGCCACCCAGGGCATCCTCCAGGGCACCTTCGAGACCTTCGCCGCCGTGGGCGCCAAGCGCTTCGGCGGCACCCTGGAGGGCACCATCACCCTCACCGGCGGCTGCGGCGGCATGGGCGGTGCCCAGCCCCTGGCCGTCACCCTGAACGGCGGGGTCTGCCTGATCGCCGACGTCGACCGCACCCGCCTCGAGCGGCGCGTGGCCAAGCGCTACCTCACCGAGATCGCCGACGACCTCGACGACGCGATCGCCCGCGCGAACGCCGCCCGCGAGGAGAAGCGCGCCGTCTCCATCGGCATCGTCGGCAACGCGGCGGACGTCTTCCCCGCCCTGCTGGCACGCCACCGCGCCGGCGACATCCGCATCGACGTCGTCACCGACCAGACCAGCGCCCACGACCCGCTGTCCTACCTGCCCCTCGAACACGACGTGACCAGCTGGCACGAGGAGGCCGAGGCCGACCCGGAGGGCTTCACCAAGAAGTCGCGGGAGTCCATGGCGCGGCAGGTGCAGGCCATGGTCGACTTCCAGGACGAGGGCGCCGAGGTCTTCGACTACGGCAACTCGATCCGCGACGAGGCCCGCCACGCCGGTTGCGAGCGCGCCTTCGCCTTCCCCGGGTTCGTCCCCGCCTACATCCGCCCGTTGTTCTGCGAGGGCCTCGGCCCGTTCCGCTGGGTCGCGCTCTCCGGCGACCCCGAGGACATCGCCGTCACCGACGCCGCCCTCAAGGAGCTCTTCCCCGAGAACGAGCACCTGCACCGCTGGCTCGACGCCGCCGGTGAGTTCGTCGAGTTCGAGGGTCTGCCGGCCCGCATCTGCTGGCTCGGCTACGGCGACCGCGCGAAGGCCGGGAAGCTGCTGAACGACCTGGTGCGCGACGGCAAGGTCAAGGCCCCGATCGTCATCGGCCGCGACCACCTCGACTCCGGCTCCGTGGCGAGCCCCTACCGCGAGACCGAGGCCATGATCGACGGCTCCGACGCGATCGCCGACTGGCCGCTGCTGAACGCCCTGACCTCCACCTCCTCGGGTGCCACCTGGGTCTCCATCCATCACGGTGGCGGCGTCGGCATCGGCCGCTCGATCCACGCCGGCCAGGTCGGCGTGGCCGACGGCACCGAGCTCGCCGGCCGCAAGCTCGAGCGCCTGCTGACCAACGACCCGGCCATGGGCGTGATCCGCCACGTCGACGCCGGCTACTCCCGCGCCGCCGAGGTCGCCGAGGAGCGCGGCGTGCGGGTGCCGATGACCCCGCACGTCCGCGACGCCGAGGACCCCGACGCCGTCCAGCGCGAGGCGTCCGCGAAGGCGGGCTCGACCGCGGCGCCGACCAAGGGCTGAGCGCCATGAGCATCGTCGAGGACTTCGACCACCGCTGGGCGCAGCTGCTGCCCGTCGGCCGCCATTCGGGCACCGGCGGGTACCGCCGCTATGCCTGGACCCGCGAGGACCACACGCTGCGCGAATGGTTCGCCGGCGAGTGCGCCGCGCTGGGGCTCGACCTCACCGAGGACCGGATGGGCAACCAGTGGGCCTGGTGGGGCGACCCCGACCGGTCGCCCGGTGTCGTCATCGGCTCGCACCTGGACTCCGTTCCCGACGGCGGGGCGTACGACGGGCCGCTCGGCGTGGTCTCCGCGCTCTCCGTCGTGCGGGAGCTGAAGGACCACGGCTTCACGCCGAGCGTGCCCATCGGCGTCGTGAACTTCGGCGACGAGGAGGGCGCACGCTTCGGCGTCGCCTGCGCCGGCTCCCGCGTGCTCACCGGCGCGATGACGCCGGAGCGGGCCCTGGGCCTGACCGACGCCGACGGCGTGAGCATGGCCGAGGCCCTGCGCGCCGCCGGCCGCACCGCGGAGATCGGCGCGGACCCGGCGGCCCTGGCCCGCATCGGCTCCTTCGTCGAGCTGCACGTGGAGCAGGGGAGGGCCCTGGACCTGATGGACCCCGCCACCTCCGCGGTCGCCGTCGGCACCGACATCTGGCCGCACGGCCGCTGGCGCGCCGACTTCACCGGCCGCGCCGACCACGCCGGGACCACCGCGCTCGCCGACCGCCAGGACGCCATGCTCGAGGCCGCCCGGTTCGCCCTCGCCGCCCGCGAGGCGGCGGCGCGCCGCGACGGCGAGCACCGCTGCGTCGCGACCGTCGGCAAGCTCGACGTGCGCCCGGGCGGGGTCAACGCGATCCCCTCGAGCGTCACCGCCTGGCTCGACGCCCGCTCACCGCAGGAATCGCTCGTGCGCGGCGTGATCGAGGACCTCACGGCGATGTTCCCCGACGCGATCAGCGAGGAGTCCTGGACCGAGACCACCCGCTTCCACGACGCGCTGACCACCCGCGTTCGCGACGCGCTCGGACCGGACACCCCGATGCTGGGCACCGGCGCCGGTCACGACGCCGGGATCCTCGCCCAGGCGGGCGTGCCCACCACGATGCTCTTCGTCCGCAATCCCACCGGCGCCTCCCACACCCCCGAGGAGTTCGCGGAGCCCGCGGACTGCCACGCCGGGGTCGAGGCGCTGCTGACGGTCGTGAAGGACCTCGCGGCATGAGTGCGCAGGTAGGGGCTCCGAGAGCGTTCTGGTGCGAGCACGCCCTGCTGCCCGGCGGACCGGCTGCGGGCGTGCGGGTGGTGCTGGATGCAGGCGGCCGCATCGCGACCATCGACCAGGCCGAGAAGCAGCCCGGCGACGAGATCCTGCCCGGGGTCACGCTGCCGGGACTCGCGAACACGCACAGCCACGCCTTCCACCGCGCCCTGCGCGGACGCACCCACGGCGACGGCGGCACCTTCTGGACCTGGCGCGAGCGGATGTACCACGTCGCCGCTCGCCTGGACCCCGAGAACTACCTGGCCCTGGCCAGGGCGACCTATGCGGAGATGGCCCTCGCCGGCATCACCGCCGTCGGCGAGTTCCACTACGTCCACCATCAGGCCGGCGGCGTCCCCTACGAGGACCCCAACGAGATGGGGCACGCCCTGCAGCAGGCCGCCGCCGAGGCCGGCGTGGCCCTGACGCTCCTGGACACCTGCTATCTCCAGGGTGGTCTCGACGCCTCGGGCCACACGCCGCTGTCCCCGGAGCAGCTGCGCTTCGGCGACGGAGACGTCGCCGCCTGGGCCGAGCGCGCGGGCGCCCTGCGCGCCGAGGGCGATTTCCGCGTGGGCGCCGGACTGCACTCGGTGCGGGCCGTCCCCCTCGACCAGTTGCGGGAGGCCGTCGCGGTCGTCCCCGAGGTGTGCGACACCGGTACGGGGATCGATCCGCTGCACGTCCACATCAGCGAGCAGCCCGCCGAGAACCGCGCGAGCCTCGAGCACTACGGCCTCACCCCGGTGGGGCTGCTGGACGAGGCCGGTCTCGTCGGCCCCGACCTCACCGCCGTGCACGCGACCCACCTGAGCGAGGAGGACGTGCGCCTGCTCGGCGCGCAGCGTTCCTGGGTGAGCCTGTGCCCCACCACCGAACGCGACCTCGCCGACGGCATCGGCCCGGCCCGCGACCTGCACGACGCCGGGGTGCGGCTGTCCCTGGGCAGCGATCAGCACGCCGTCGTCGACCTCGTCGAGGAGGCGCGCGCCGTCGAGATGCACGAACGCCTGACCACCAACGAACGCGGACGTTTCGCCCCGCAGGACCTGCTCACGCTGGCCACCGGCCACGAAGGGCTCGGCCGGGAGGACGCCGGCCGCCTCGAGCCCGGCGCCCGCGGCGACCTGGTGACGATCCGCCTGGACTCCGTGCGCACGGCCGGCTGCGACCCCTCGCAGGTGCTGCTGTGCGCGACCGCCGCCGACGTCACCACCGTGGTCCGCGACGGCGAGAGCATCGTCGCCGACGGCCGCCACCGCCTCGGCGACGTCGGCACCCTGCTGCGCGAGGCCATCGCACCGTTCTGGGAGGACGCATGACCACCACCCTGCTCACCGGCATCTCCGAGCTCTGGACCCTCGACCCCGCCCTCGAGGACCCCACGACCGCGCCCTCGGCAGCGCCCTCGACCGAGCGCGGGGCCGCGGAGGGGCAGGTCCTCCACGACGCTGCCCTCGTCATCGAGGACGACCACGTGGCCTGGACCGGCCCCGCCGCGCAGGCACCGGCCGCCGACGAGCGGATCGACCTGGAGGGCCGCGCGGTGCTGCCCGGCTGGGTCGACTCCCACTCCCACCTGATCTTCGACGGCGACCGCTCCGCCGAGTTCGAGGCCAGGATGGCCGGCCAGTCCTATGCCGCCGGCGGCATCCAGGTCACCACCGACGCGACCCGGGCGGCAGGCGATGACCGCCTGGAGGCCCTCGTGCGCGGCCGCATCGCCGAGGCCGTCGCGGGCGGCACCACGACGCTCGAGACCAAGACCGGCTACGGGCTCACCGTCGAGGACGAATCCCGCGCCGCCGCGCTCGCCGCCCGCCTGGTCGCGGGCGGTCAACTCGACGAGGCCACCTTCCTCGGCGCGCACCTGGTGCCCGCCGAGTACGACGGCGCCGACGGCCGACCCGGACCCGAGGAGTACCTCGACCTCGTCGTCGGCCCGATGCTGCAGTCGCTGCGCGGGAACGTGCGCTGGATCGACGTGTTCTGCGAGGACGGCGCCTTCGACACGGCGGCCTCCCGCCGGGTGCTCGAGGCCGGCCGCGCCGCGGGCCTCGGGCTGCGCGTGCACGGCAACCAGCTCTCGGCCGCCCAGCAGGGCGTGCGCCTCGCGGTCGACGAGCACGCGGCGAGCGTCGACCACGTCAACCACCTCGGACGCGAGGACGTCGAGGCCCTCGCCGCGACCGCCGCACGCCCGACCTCACCCGGGGAGGGACCGGGCCGGCTCGCGGTCGATGCCGGCCCCACGGTCGCCACCGTCCTGCCCGCCTGCGATCTCTCCACCCGCGCGCCCCTCGCGCCTGCCCGGGAGCTCGTGGACGCGGGCGCGCACGTCGCGATCGCCAGCAACTGCAACCCCGGCACCTCCTACACGAGCGGCATGAGCTTCTGCGTGGCCACCGCCGTGCTGCAGATGCACCTCTCGCTGGCCGAGGCGATCCGCGCCGCCACCCGCGGCGGGGCCCTCGCCCTGCGCCGCTCGGACGTCGGCCACCTGGGCGTCGGCGCCCGCGCCGACCTGCACGTGCTCGAGGCCCCCGCGGCCATCCACCTGGCATACCGACCCGGCATGCCGATGACCCACCAGGTGTGGCGCGCCGGCGTGCGCCACACCTGACCCCGGCCCGAGGAGGACGCCGATGTCGCCCCGCCCCCGCTCCCGCCGCCCCTTCGCGGCCTCAGCCGCCGCGCGCGCGGACTCCGTGACCGCGACCGGTCCCGCCACCGTCACCGCCGCCGACGGCGAGCAGCGCCAGGTGCCGCCCCACCGCTGGCGCTTCGTCGTCTACAGCCTGATCGGCCTGCTCATGTTCTTCGTGAGCGTCGAGATCGGCGGGAAGTCCACGATCCTCGTGGACCACGCGCTGACCCTCGTGCGCTGGGTGCTGGGGCCCACCGTGCCCTGGGTGGTGGTCGCGCTCGTCGTGGTCGGGACGGTCCGCCCCTTCCTGACCGGCTCCTGGCGCCGCAGCGCGCTGCGCACCGTGTTCGCCCTCGCGAACGTCGTCGGCCTGGTCGTCGCCGTGTGCGCGGCGCTGGGCTACTACCCGGGGCCGATGGCGAACCCGGACATCGGCCCGTTCCTGTGGGAGAGCCTCGCCATCCCCGTCGGGCTGCTGGTGCCCGTGGGCGCGGTCTTCCTCGCCTTCCTCATCAACTACGGGCTGATGGAGTTCATCGGGGTGCTGGTCCAGCCGATCATGCGCCCGGTGTGGCGGGTGCCGGGCCGCGCCGCGGTCGACGCCGTCGCCTCCTTCGTCGGCTCCTACTCCCTGGGGCTGCTGATCACCGACCGGGTCTACCGCGAGGGCCGGTACACGGGGAAGGAGGCCGCGATCATCGCGACCGGCTTCTCCTCGGTCTCGGCGACGTTCATGGTCATCGTGGCCAGCACCCTCGACCTCATGCAGCACTGGACCCTGTACTTCCTGCTCACGCTCGTGGTCACCTTCGCCGTCACCGCGATCACCGCGCACCTGCCCCCGCTGCGCGGGGTCCCGGACGAGCCCTTCGAGGGGGTCGCGCACGCGCCCGAGCCCGTGGCCCACGGCCAGCGGCTCCGCCACGCCTGGGACGAGGCGATGCGCGCCCTCGCCGGGGCACCGGGTGTGCTCCGGGGCAGCTGGTCGACGCTCACCGACGGCGTGCTGATGGCCTCGGCGATCGTCCCCTCGATCCTCTCCGTCGGTCTCGTCGGCCTGCTGCTGGCGACCTACACGCCCGTGTTCGACCTGCTGGGCTGGCTGTTCGTGCCCGTCGCCTTCCTGGTGGGACTGCCGGAGCCGGCGCTGGCCGGGAAGGCCGTCGCCGTGGGCATCACGGAGATGTTCCTGCCGGCGACCGTCGTCGCCGGTCACGAGAGTGAGGTGCTGCGCTTCACCGTGGGCGTCACCGCGGTCTCCCAGATCATCTTCTTCTCGGCTCTGGTCCCCTCGATCCTGGCCACTTCGATCCCGATCAGCGTGGGGCGGCTGCTGGTGATCTGGGTCGAACGCGTGATGCTGACGATCCTGCTGGCCACGCCGCTCGCCCACCTGCTGCTCTAGCGTCCCGGCACCGGCGCGCGACCTCCCCGCCATCCGGTTCTCGACATTTGCATCCGCTCTGGAAGGAGCCTGCCGTCATGACTTCCGTGGTCACCCTCTCCACCTCCGGCCTCACCCCGGCCGACGTCCTCGCCGTCGCCCGCCGCGGCGCGCGCGTGGACCTCGATCCCGCCGCCCGCGAGGAGGTCGCCCGGGTGCGCGCGCACATCGACGCGCTCGCCGCTCCCGGTCACGCCCCCGTCTACGGGGTCTCCACGGGTTTCGGAGCCCTCGCCGACACCTCGATCGAGCCCTCCATGCGCCACGCCCTGCAGCGCTCGCTGATCCGCTCGCACGCCGCGGGCACCGGCCCCGAGGTGGAGCCCGAGGTGGTGCGCGCCCTCATGCTGCTGCGCGCGAAGACGCTGGCCACGGGCCGTACCGGCGTGCGCCCGCTGGTGCTCGAGACGATGCTCGCGCTGCTGAACGCGGGCATCACCCCGATCGTCCACGAGTTCGGCTCGTTGGGATGCTCGGGTGACCTCGCCCCGCTCGCGCACTGCGCGATCGTGCTGATGGGGGAGGGGCGTGCCCGCGGCGCCGACGGCGAGGAGCGCCCCGTCCCGGAGCTGCTCGCCGAGGCAGGCATCGAGCCGGTGCTGCTCGAGGAGAAGGAGGGCCTCGCCCTCATCAACGGCACCGACGGCATGCTCGGCATGCTGCTGATGGCCCTCGCTGACCTCGAGGAGCTGGTGCGCATCGCCGACCTCACCGCGGCGCTGACCGTGCAGGGTCTGCGTGGGCGCGACAGCGTCTTCCGCCCTGCTCTGCACGCCCCGCTGCGGCCGCACCCGGGCCAGGAGGCCTCGGCCGCGAACATTCTCGCCCTGCTCGAGGGGTCACCGATCATCGCCGACGTCGCCGCCGAGGGCTCTCGCGTGCAGGATGCCTACTCCCTGCGCTGCGCCCCGCAGGTCGCCGGCGGCGTGCGCGACACGATCGCCCACGCCCGCACCGTCGCCGAACGGGAGATCGCCGCCGCGATCGACAACCCGGTCGTGCTCGAGGACGGCGAGGTCACCTCGAACGGGAACTTCCACGGCGCTCCCGTCGCCTACGTGCTGGACTTCCTCGCGGTGGTCGCGGCCGACCTCGCCTCGATCTCCGAGCGCCGCAGCGACCGCATGCTCGACAAGTCCCGCTCGCACGGCCTGCCGCCGTTCCTGGCCGACGACCCCGGCGTGGACTCCGGCTTCATGATCGCCCAGTACACGCAGGCCGCCCTGGTCTCCGAGATGAAGCGCCTGGCCGCGCCCGCGAGCGTCGACTCGATCCCGTCCTCGGCGATGCAGGAGGACCACGTCTCGATGGGCTGGCACGCCGCCCGCAAGCTGCGCACCGCCGTGGACTGCCTGCGCCGCGTGCTCGCGATCGAGCTGCTCACGGCCTCCCGTGCGATCGACCTGCGTGCACCGCTCGAGCCGTCGAAGGCCTCGGCCGCGGCGATCGCCGTGCTGCGCGAGAAGGTCGAGGGCCCGGGTCCCGACCGGTTCCTGGCGCCGGACATCGCGGCGGTCGAGGAGATCGTGGCCGACGGCTCGGTGCTCGCGGCGGTGGAGGAGGTCGTGGGGCGGCTGGGGTGAGTCGGTGCGGGGCTCGCTGACGCTGCATCATGTCTGCATCACCTACGATGCAGACATGCGCACCACCGTCGATCTTCCGCCCCCGCTCCACGCGCGAGCTCGGGAGATCGCATCCCAGAGGCACGCTTCGATGTCGTCGGTCCTCGCGGAACTCGTGGCTCGTGGGCTGGGCCAGATGGACGAGCCGCTGCGGGTCGAGACATCGCCGACCACCGGCCTGCCCGTCATCTCGATCTCCCGAAGGGTCACCTCGGAGGAGGTCGCGGAGATCGTGGACGACGAGTGATGAAGCCGGTCCTGCTCGACGCGAATATGCTCATCGCGCTGATGGTCGCCGAGCACGAGCACCACGGGCGCGCCGAGATGTGGTTCGCCGGGCTCGGAGCATTCGTCGGTGATGATGCCGGATTCGCCGTGTGTCCGCTCACGGAAGGAGCTCTGGTGCGCTTCTTCCTGCGCGTGGGCGAGAGTGCTCGGACGGCGACAGTGGCGCTGGAGCAGTTGCGTGCGCATCCGAGGTGTCGGTGGTGGCCGGATGACGTCTCGTACGCCGACGTCGACATGGCCGAGCTTCGGGCGCACCGGCAGGCAACGGACGTGTATCTCGCCGCGCTGGCAGAGCGTCACGGTGGGATTCTGGCGACGTTCGATCGTGCCCTTCACGCTCTGCGACCGGAGAACACGGTCCTGCTCGAGTGACGCCGTGGTCATCCTTCGGCAGGTGGGCCATCGCCATCGCCGTCGGGCGGGGCCAGACGCGGATGGTCCGTGGGATACATAGCGGTCAACAGCGCATAGGCCCGTGTGCCCTCGGAGGTGCGCGGCAGCCGGCCGTACTCGGCGACCAGCTCCATGACCCGATCCCAGAACTCCGCGGCCTTCTCCCGGTCGATCCACGCGTACCGGGTCAGCCCCCGCAGGTCGTCGGCCTGGATGGCGGGCGCCGCCTCGCGCGCAGCAGTCTCGAAGAAGCCGGGAGTCTCCCGGCCGGGGTCGAACCGGACGTCGCCCACGGAGAACAGGCGGGCGGTGCGGCCGTAGAAGGACTCCTCACGGCCACGCACCATGCGAGTACGCACGACCTGGAGCACCCCTGCCTCGTGCAGCACCTTCACGTGGTACGCGATGCTGCTCCTGGGGCGATCGACCGCGGCGGCGAGCTCCTGCACGCTCGCCGCCCTCTCGAGCAGCAGCTCGAGCAGCAGCCCTCGTAGAGGATCGAAGATCGCCTTGACCACGCGCGGCTCGGTGACCACCTGGACCTCCTCGAGCGCGTAGTCGGGGAACTCACTGGTCGACATTGTTCGATCACTCCTCTAGGCTGACTGATCGAAGGATCTGGATCAGTCGGTCGACTGTACCCCGCATCGCCGGGGCGAGAGGCAACGAGGCCACCATGAGAACCACGACCACCGGCAGTCCCGAACGCGGAACCAGCCCGACGGGCGATGTCGATGCCGCCCAGGCCGAGGAGGCGTGGACCGTCCGTCCCCTCGACGCGGGCACCTGGGAGGACTTCGCCGAGCTCGTCGAGCGCAACGGCGGCGTCTTCGGCTGCTGCTGGTGCATGGGCCACCACGCGACACCCGACGGCACCTCGTACCACCAGATCAGAGGGCTCGACAAGCGTGCCGCGAAGGAGGAGCTGGTCCGCTCCGGTCGCGCGCACGCCGCCGTCGTCTACGACTCCGACGGCGTCGCCCAGGGGTGGACCAAGTACGGCCGCCTGGACGAGATCCCGCTGCTCGCCCAGCATCGTCGCGCCTACGAGAAGGAGCAGGAGACGCCGCCGGCATGGCGCATCCCCTGCTTCTACACCGACACCCACCACCGCCGGGAAGGCATCGCGCGGGCGGGCCTCGCCGGTGCCCTCGACCTCATCGCCCGGGCAGGCGGCGGCACCGTCGAATCGATCCCCGAGATCGTGACGGGCCGCGTGGCCCACGGCCGCTTCCTGTTCCAGGCCTCCGCCGAGCTGTTCGAGGAGCACGGCTTCAGCAGGGTCCGCCAGCTCGGGAAATGGGCCTGGCTGGTGCGACGGACCGTGCCGGCGGCCGCGTCGACGGCCGGCTCCCGCTGACCATCCACCCACTCAGGAAAGGCACGCACATGGCCACACTGGAAGGACGCAGCGGAAGAGCGCTCCTCGTCGTCGACCTGCAGGAAGGCGTCATCGACGGGGCTCACCACCGCGACGAGGTCGTCGCCACCGTTGTCGACCTGGTCGACCGGGCGCGAGCAGCAGCAGTCCCGGTGATCTGGGTCCAGCACCCAGCACCACGACGGAGAGCTCACCAGAGGCACGCCGGCCTGGCAGTGGGTGCCCGAGCTGGAGCCAGGCGCCGACGAGCCGCTCGTGGAGAAGTCCTACGGGGACGCCTTCGCCGAGACCTCCCTCGAACAGACCATCGCGGGCCTCGGCGTCGCGGAGATCGTGCTGGTCGGAGCAGCCAGCGAGCAGTGCATCCGCTGCACGATGCACAGCGCCGTGATCCGCGGGTACGACGTCGCCCTGGTCGCGGGCGGCCACACCACCGTGGACCTCACGGACTTCGGCCTCCCGGACCCGGCGACCGTCATCGGGTTCATGGATGCGATCGCGGGCTTCGGCATGGAGTGGCCGGGGCGGCGTGGGCGGTCGGTGAGCCCGGCGGAGGTGGGGTTCTGAGGCGGAGTCCCGATGAGCACGAGCATCACGGACGCATGGGCAGCACACCGTCGATACCGTCCCGCTCGAAGTCACGCACGACACGGGTATCTGCTCGCCCTTGCTGCGGATCGCTGTGAACATCGCCGACGCCGCCGACGCCGCCGACGCCGCCGACGCCTCCGACGTGTTCGACGTTCGAGGCCAGCGGAATCTGGTGCGACGCGCTCTCCAGGATGTGCATGAGGTAGCCCGCCGTGTTGGGCAGCGCGAGCACATCACCCACGGCCACCCCGTACGGGAACGCCAGGCGCCTGCGCAGGATGAGCTCCTCCTCGATGCAGTACGCGCCCACCAGGAAGCCCTCGAACGCTTCCGATGGCTGACCGCCGGTGTGCACCAGGACCGGGTCCACCAGGAAGTCGTCGGAGGTGGAACGGCACTGCGTACGGTTCATCTCCAACCCCACCAGCGGTATGCCGTCACTGGTGGTGGTGCGCTGGATGACCCGTGCGAGGGTGAGCCCGCAGCCGTCCAGCATCGACCGGCCGGGCTCGCACCGCAGCTGCACCTCTCGTTCACGCAGCGCGCGGGCAGCGGTGAGCCCCGGTCGGATCTCGCCTCTCAGGACCGTGTCGAGCCATCGTGCGCGCGTCAGCTGCTGGTGGTATGGATACACCTGCTTGAGGGGGCGGTCACGCCAGAGCAGCGGAGCACGCTCGCCCTCGCTCCGCTCACTGTCGCGGTCGTCGGGCCCGGAGTGCTCTGAGGTGAGCAGGGCGTCGTCGTGTGCTTGCCAGAAGGCCTCCCACTCGTGTGGGGAGTCCAGATAGCTCATCGGGATCCCGCCGCCGATGTCGATGAAGGCGTCCTCCCTGGCCATCCCGCGTTCGCGCAGGCGATCGAGGAGGTCCAGGGCTTCGGCGAGAGCGGTGGTGCGTGCGACGGGGTCGTACCCGTGAAGGTGGAAGTGGATCCCGTCCACCCGCAGGAGGTCGCCGAGACCAAGGGTGTCGATGAGGTGGAGCCAGGTCGCGGCGGATTCCCCGAACCGGGTGGGCGGGACGAGGTCGCCGGGTGTCGGCGCGAGGCGCAGCGCCACGGGGAAGGGATCGGGGCTGCAGCCCGTCCCGCGCTCGCGCCTCGCCAGCGCCGTGTGCTCCGCCGCGCGTCGTGTCGCGGCGACCTCGTCGAGGTTGTCGAGCACCACCAGGGAACGCGACGTGAGGGCGAGATGCAGGAGGGGCGCGGGCTTCACGGCAGCCGTGACGACGACGTCCCGAGGGGACACACCGTCGTCGAGCACCTGACGGAGCTCCCGCTCGCTGCCCACGTCCATGCCCAGCCCGGCACGACGTGCCGCGCGCACCATGCCGAGTGTCTTGTTGGCCTTGCGGGCCACGAAGACGCGCAGGTCGACCCCGTTCGTCTCGGCCACGCGAACGAGCTCCTCGGCGTTGCGCGGGAGGGGCGAGAAGTCATGCACGTTCAACGGGCTGCCGTATTGCTCGAGCAGCTCGGCGCACGCCTCCGGATCGGAAAGCAGCTGGCGGGCCCACGGTTCCAGACGGGCGGTGAGCGGCGGTGTTCCCTGGCAGCCGCTACGCAGTGTGGACTCGTCATCCGTCATGACAGACATCCTCCGTCGATTCCTGGGACAGGGATTGCGGACCGTCCTCTGGTGCGTCGGGCCGCCGGATCCTCCCCGTCATCCGCCGTGCCCAGCGGCGGCCCTCCGTATGCAGGTGGCGATTCAGCGAGTCGTTGCCGATCACGTCGTCCTCGGTGGGGCGCCCGATCACTGCCAGCCCGGGGCGGGCGGGGACGCGAGCACCGGGGGCCACCGCGCCGCCGATCGCCGAACCGGCCGAATCGGTGATGACGCCACGCCGACCAGGACGGGTCAGCACCAGACCTCGGCTGATCAGGGACCTCGCCAGCTCGTCGATGACCAGCTCGACGCCCGGTGGGGCGAGCACGGCATCGATCACGGTGTCGACATCGTTCGTTCCGGCGGCGTCGGCGGAGGGCGCGGTGGCCGGGGGCCGGATCCCCTCGCCGTCGATGCGGAACCCCGCGTCCATCCAGGCGAGGTCGACGATGCCGTCCTCGATCAGTGCGAGGAGCTTGCGGGCGTTGCGCAGCGGGGGGCCGAAGGCGAAGCGCTCGAGGGCCCGGGCAGCACGCAGGAAACGATCCCATTCGTCGGCAGGCGCGTCGCTTCCTCGCAGACTGCGGGTGACCAGCGGGTACAGGCTCTGCCACATGCGGCCCAGTGCCCAGGCGGGCCCCGGCGAGCGGGTGCCCTCGGCCGTCTCGATGCTGCGCCGCAGGGCGGCTCTTGCGCGGCCCCTGCCTCCCGGGAGATCGGGCTCCCCGCCCGTGCGCAGGGTCTGCTCGACCGCGCCGCGAGAGCCCTTCCCGAGCATGGCTGTCGCGGCATCGATCACGATCTCCAGCACGGCGTCGGGTCCGAAGCGTGCGGGTTCGGAGGGGAAGCGTGCACGGGCGTGTTCGACCGCGCACTGCGCGGTCTCGGAGACCCGTGTCCCCGGGTCCGGCTTCGCGTCCAGCAGGAGACCGTCTCGCGTGATCGGTCGGATCACCGCCGGCTCCCGACCGGAGCGGTCGAGCACGAGAGGGGAGGGGGCTCCGGGGCGGGCACTGAAGGTGGCACCACGACCTTCGGTGAGACTCAAGCAGACGTCGACGAACGTCAGCGCCCCGCCGCGCACGGCGACACGCGAACCGGGCGGGACGCGATCGGGGGTGAGCATCGCGTCGGCCGGCAGCGCAGCGGGGATGAGCGGGATGGAGGAACTCCAGCTGTGTCGCAGAGCTCCGGCGTGGTCGGAGGCGTGGCCGGTCGCCAGCAGCACCTCGTCCATGGGTCCGTGCCAGGAGGGGCCGGTCGCCAGGTACCACCCGTCGTCCCGGGGGAGGACGTCGGTGACGCGATCGGTCACACGGCGCACCTGTGCGTGGCGGGCGAGCCCGGTGATCATCCGTTGCCATCGCAGGGCCAGGTATTCGCCCACGACGGCACGCGGCGGGTAGGGCTCGTCCGCCAGCTGCGGGTATGGACCCGTCACCCACGCTGCGAAGGAGGGGCATGTGCCCGTCGGGGGCTCATCGAGGATCGCGGCCGTGACGTTCAGGCTCAGGTGATGGGGTTGGCGGGGGTCGTAGGCGGCGCCGGTACCGGGCACCTGCACCGCATCGAGGACCGTCACCACCAGTCCCTTCCTCCCGGCCACGGGCGGAGGAGGGTGAGCATCCAGCAGCGCAGTGAGGTCCTCCAAGGCGTACAGGGCTTTGGGGCCGGCACCGACCACGCCGATCCGGAGCGTGAGAGGGCGGACTCGGTGCGGCTCAGGCATGTCCGGTGACTCGTCGGAGCCGATCGATCCTCTGCGTGATCGCTTCCGGGCCGACACCGAGCGTCTCCTGCACCCACGTGTCGTCGTAGACGGAGTCCAGATAGGGGACGCCGCCGTCGTGGACGATGAACACGACACGCGCGCCGGACTCGAGGTCGGGGATGAGCTCTCCCAGCGCATGGACGATGCCGCCGGTCGATGCGCCTGCGAGCAGACCCTCGCTGCGGGCCAGGTGCCGTGCGCCCACCACGCAGTCCACGGCGTCCACGCGGATCACCCGGTCGGGCTCGACCTGGGTCGAGAGCTCGGTGACCACGCCTGCCCCCATGCCGGGCAGGGGGCGTGTGGCTGCGGTGCCGCCGAACAGCACGGACCCCACGGCATCGACGGCCACCGTGAGCGTCGACATGGCGTGATCCCGGATGTACGCGGAGCACCCGCCGATCGTGCCGGTCGTCGACACGGCTGCCATCAGCAGATCGAGCTCGCCGTCAGTCGCAGAAGCGATCTCCCGCATGGTGCCGTCGTAGTGTGACCGGGGGTTGGCGGGGTTGCCGTACTGGTAGAGGTTCACTGCGCCCGGGATCTCCTCGAGGAGGTCGCGGACGCGGTGGAAGCGCGCGGTGAGCAGGTCCCCCGTCTCCGGGTCAGGGTCGGAGACCAGTTCGACCTCGCCGCCGAGCGCCTCGATGGTGCGCACCGTCGTCAGGTTGGTCCGTGCGTCGACCACACACACGAAACGCACGTGCTCGGCACTGCAGGCACGGGCCAGTGCCACACCGAGATTCCCGGAGGAGGATTCCACCACGGTGCCGCCCGGAGCGAGGCGCCCGGACCGAAGCGCGTCCCGAACCATTCCCATAGCGGGGCGATCCTTGGTGGATCCGCCAGGATTGACGGACTCGAGCTTCGCCAGGATCTCCACGCCGGACTCGGGGAAGAGGGTGTTCAGGCGAACCAGCGGTGTGCCACCGATCGCCTCGCCGATGCCGTCCGCGATCTGCTGGCGCGGTGAGACCGGGCCCTTGGCGCTCGGCTCCCGCTCGCCCGAAGGCCCGTCGGCACCCGTCGTGACGCGGGATCGGCCCGGTGGAGCCGGGGCTGCGCGGGGCGGGGAGGACGACGGTCCGGTGGGATGGGGCACCGACCTGACTTTACTGGACAGCACGGGGCGAGAACGGGTGCGGTGATTGCGCACCGAACCTTTCCCGCAGCGACCCCGTCGTGACCACGGCCGACGTGCTGCAGCGGAGGCGGAACCCAGACCTTCCTATCGGTCAGGTGGTGCTCCAGTCGACCGCGCGAGCGGCATGCACGCGTTCGATACACGTGCGTGGGCTCGTGGGCGGGCTGCTCCTAGGGCATGCTCGGTGGACGTCAGCAGCGTCGTGGGAAAGGAGCAGGATCCCGTGCCCCGACTCGTGAACTGGTGGGACGCCCACCAGGTGTCGCTGTACCTCGCGGCGATCGCCCTCGGAGCCGTGCTCGGGCTCGTGGCGCCCGGGGCGGCTCCGGTCCTGGAGCACGCCATCGAGCCGCTGCTGATGCTGCTGTTGTTCGCGACGTTCCTGGCGGTTCCGCTGATCGAGATCGGCCGCGCCCTGCGGGATCTGCGGTTCCTCGGAACGCTCCTGGTGGTCGATTTCGCGCTCGTGCCTTTTGTCGCCTGGGGGCTCTCGCGGTTCGTCGCGAACGACGACGGCCTCCTGCTCGGAGTCCTCCTCGTGCTGCTGACGCCGTGCATCGACTACGTCATCGTGTTCACCGGGCTCGCCGGCGGCGCCCGTGCGAAGCTGCTGGCCGCCGCGCCGCTGCTGATGCTCGTGCAGATCCTGCTGCTCCCGCTCCACCTCTGGGTCTTCGCCGGACGGGACGTGGTGGGCGTGATCGACGTGGCCCCGTTCCTGCGGGCCTTCCTGCTGCTGATCGTGGTGCCCCTGGCCGCCGCCGCGGCCGTCCAGGCGCTCGCGCGTCGGCACCCGGTGGGCCGTGCGACGGAGACGGTCATGGCCGGGGCGATGGTGCCGCTGATGGTCCTCACGCTGCTGGCCGTGATCGGTTCGCAGGTCGCAGCCGTCGGCTCGGAGATGGGCACCCTGGCCCGGCTGCTGCCCCTCTACGCCGGGTTCGTGGTCCTCGCCGTCGCGATCGGATACGTGGCCTCGCGGATCACGCAGCTCGACGTGCCCTCGACCCGGGCTCTGATGTTCTCGGCGGCCACGCGCAACTCCCTCGTCGTCCTCCCGCTCGCCCTCGCCCTACCCGCCTCGCTCGCCCTCGCGCCGCTGGCCGTCGTCACCCAGACGCTCGTCGAGCTCGTCGCGATGGTGGTGATGGTGCGGCTGGTGCCTGCGCTGACCCCGAGCGGTAGGGAGCGCTGAGACAAGCTAGCTCACCGCACCTCCCAGCCCTCGACCTCGCCCGGCACCACGTGCAGCAGCGGATGCGCGGGTGGCACGTCCCCGTCGGCCGGGAGTCGCTCCAGCCACTCCCGTGAGCGGCCCTCGCACTTGCGGTGCAGGTGGCTGAGTTCGTAGACGAGCTGACCCTCGGTCACCGGGATCGGTTCTCGGTCGTGCATCGCCGCGGGATCGCCGGGCTCGAGGATCCGCGTCGGATCGAAGCGGTACCCACGCACCGTCGCCTCCTCGCGCAGCCCCACGAGGTAGGCGCCGACGGCGGCGAGCGGTTCCGGGTGCGCGCGGAAGCGGACCAGCTGGGGGTGGTTGGTGTACCCCTTCGTGCCGCCTGCCAGCACCTTCTGCGCGAGCAGCGTCTCCCGCCAGCCGGCGATCAACGCCGCACGATCCAACAGGGACGGGTGCAGGCTCCACAGACGCATGCCTCGATCCAAGCACGAGGGATCGGGTGAGCGCTCGGAGAGCGACCCGCTACGACGCAGCGCCCGTGCCGCGACGGATCAGCGCATCGAGTCCACGCGCATCCGGTGCGTAGGCGGGGTCGAGCCGCTGACGCCAGCGTCCGTACTGGAGATAGGCCTCGCGGGCGGTTGCCGGTCCCAGAGGGCTCTGCAGGATCTCCAGGACGCCGGCAGCGTCGGCGTCGGGTGGGTTCGCGTGCCGGTGGTGGGTCGTGCCTGCGTCCCGGTCCGCACGGAGCATGCCTTGGACGAGCGTCTGGCGGAGGATGCCGAGGGTGAGGTGCAGGCCGATGAGATCGCTGCCGCGACCGAAGCGCACGGCGGCCAGTGCGGCGTCGAAGCGCACCTCGCTGTCGGCCGCGGCGGCGGGGAGCACCGCCGGGCCACCCGTGATCGTGAGGTCTGCGCGTCTCCCGTCGGCCAGGACCACGCGCACCACCTCGTGCTCGCTCTCGACGATGTGCTGATACGTCCAGATCGGAGAGCCGAGCGCAGTGGCGACGTCGACGGGGGAGTCGGCCGCGATCTGCACGTCCAGGTCGCTCCAGCCGTCGAGCGTCGACGGTTCGGTCGCGGATCCGTAGGGAGTGATCCTCGCGGTGGGCAGGTTCGTGCGGAGGGTCTCCAGCGTCGTCAGCTGCCACGGCGTCGTGCTGCGCGGGGGCGAGCCGTTCGGGGCGCCGGGCGGGGGAGTGCGTGATGCGGGCATACGGGGCGCTCCTGCGGGTGCGGTCGGCGACGGTGCGGATGGGCCAACGGTATGCGAGGCTCCCGCCATGGCATCACCGGTGATCCCCGCCTGGTCGGGCCCGCTCGACGTCGGCTTTCTCGCGATGCAGTCCGTCAGCCGCGCGGTCGACGCGACGCGGTCCCTCGCGCGTGCCCGCGGCCTGGACGTGCAGGTCGACACGACCCCTGCCCTGGTCGAGTCCTCCTACGCGGCGATCGATCACCTCCGCGTCGACGGCACGCCGGTCGAGGCCTGGGGCCCGCTCTCGGGCTTCTTCGCGGCGGCCGACGGATGGGTACGCCTGCACGGGAACTACCCGCATCACCTGCGTGCCATCGCGAGCGCCGTGGGCACCGATGCTCGCGAGGGCGTCACGGCCTCGATCGAACGGACGTCCGCCGACGAGGTCGTGAAAAGGGTGCTCGAGGCCGGCGGGATCGCGACCCGTGTGCGCACGCCGCAGGAGTGGGCCGAGCACCCGCAGGCCCGCGCCATGGCCGATGAGCTCTGGTGGCAGGTCGAGGTGGGGGAGGCGCGGGAGGACCCGATCACCGCGAGGGCCTCGCACGGGAGATCCGGCAGGGCTCCCGCCGGGGCCCCGTCGCTGCCGCTCACCGGCGTGCGCGTCCTGGACCTCACCCGGGTGGTCGCCGGGCCCATGGCCACCCAACTGCTCGCCTGCCTCGGTGCCGACGTGCTGCGCGTGGACCCGCCCTCGCGGCCCGAGCTGCTCGATGCGTACCTGGCGAGCGGCATGGGCAAGCGGTCGGTGGCCGCCGACCTCGGCGCGATCAGCGGCAGCGGCGAACTCGACGCCCTGCTGGCAGCGGCCGACGTGGTCGTGCTCGGCTACCGTCCCGGTTCCCTCGCACGCTTCGGCCTCGCGCCGGAGACACTGCGCGAACGGCACCCGCACCTGGTCATCGGATCGCTCTCGGCCTGGGGCGAAGCCGGGCCATGGGGCGAACGGGCAGGATTCGACTCGATCGTGCAGGCGGCCACGGGCATCGGTGTCGTGTTCGGGAGCGAAGGGAGCAGCGGGAACGCCGAGACCGGCGTCGGGAAACGACCCGGAGCGCGCGGGCCTCGACCCGGTGCACTCCCGGTGCAGGCACTCGACCACAGCACCGGATACGTGCTGGCCGCAGGCATCATCGACCTGCTCGCCGCCGGGCGCAGCGGGATCGTCCGGGCGCATCTGCTCGGCGCCGCACGCGAGCTGCTGTCCCGGTTCGTCGGCCGAGGATCTGACGGATCCGGCCTGGATGACGTTCCCGCGGGAACGTCCGCGACGCCCACCACGATCACCCAGCAGACGCCGCACGGCACGATCGCCACTGTCCCGGTCCCTGTGCGAGTGGGCGGGACGACGCTGACGGGGCCGATCCGTGAGTACGGCGGCGCGGACCTGTCGTGGACCACGCCCTGAATCACTCACTCCCGCAACGCGACCACGTGATTCTGGTACGCCCACACGACCGCCTGCAGCCGTGAGGAGACACCGAGCTTGGGCAGCATCCGCGCGAGGTGGGACTTCACGGTCGATGCCTCCACGTGCAGCTGCGCCGCGATCTCGGCGTTGCTCAGGCCTTCGGCCAGCAGTCGCAGGATGTCCAGTTCGCGGGCGGTCAGGATCTCCTGCACGCCGCTCTCCGGCAGCACGGCCATCGGCTGCAGCCGACGACGCTGCGCCACCTCGCGCAGGAGTCGCCTGGTGAGAGAGCCGTCGATCGTGCCGCGCCCGGCCGCCACCTGGCGCAGCGCGTTCGCGATGATCTCGGGATCGGAGTCCTTGAGCAGGAACCCCGCGACTCCCGCCTCGAGGGCACCGAAGACGTAGTCGTCGATGTCGAAGGTGGTCAGCATGAGCACCTCGACGTCCGAGTCCCGCACCGCCTCGGCGACCTCGATGCCGTTCATCCCGGGCATGCGGATGTCCAGGCAGGCGACGTCGGGCGTGAGCTCACGGATGAGGCGGAGGGCTTCCACGCCGTCCTCCCCGACGCCGACGACCTCGATGTCGTCCTCGTCGTCCAACAGCGAGGCGAGGCCCTTGCGGACGAGCGCCTGATCATCGGCCAGCACCACTCGGATCATGTCGCAGCGTTCCCTTCTCCCAGGATGGAGCCCTCACGCGGGAGATCCAGGGTCACCGACCATCCGCCCTCGCGCGTCGGGCCGTGGTCGAGACGGGCGCCGACGAGCTCCGCGCGCTCCCGCATGCCGATCAGCCCGAACCCGCCGGACCTCTCGTCGTGGCCGATGATGTGCGCCGGCGGCCCGTTGACCACGGTGATCCTCACGTGCGTCGGCGCCATGGCGTCGACGCGGACCTCGCAGGGCGCCCCCGGTGCGTGCACGGCCGCGTTCGCGAGGGACTCCTGGACCATGCGGTAGGCGACGAGCTGCGCGAGCGTGCCGACCCCTGCGCCGACGTCGGCGTCCCGGGGCCCGATCGTCAGGACCACGTCCGCACCGGCGGTGCGTCGCTCGCCCACGAGCTGCGGCAGCGAGTTCAGGGAGCGGTCGGCGAGCGGGGCCGAGTCGTCGTCACGCAGCAGCCCGACCAGGCGCCGCAGATCGCCCAGGACGGCCGTGCTCTGGGCGCGGATGTCCCGGGCGGACTCCTTCGCGGTCTGCGGAGCCCGATCCACCTGCCGCTCGAGCGCGGAGGCCAACATCGCGATCCCCGACATGTGATGGGCGGCGATGTCGTGGAGGTCGCGGGCCACGGCCGTGCGCTCGGCAGCGATCGCGGACGCCACCCGGGCGTCCTGCTCGCGGCGCACGGCAGCGAGCTCGCGCTCGTGCGCGGCGCGGGCCTGCCGGCGACTGGCCACGAGCAGCGCGAGGAGGAGCGGGACACCGACCACGAACGCCGCCTGCACCACCCCCGCGAGGGCCGCGCTCGGCGCCCCCACACCCTCGGATGCGGTGACGTTCAGGGCCGTCGCCATCGCGGTGAGCACGAACAGCGTCCCTGCGACGAGGCCGAGGTGGACGCGGCGGACGCGGACGCCCGCGAGGTATGCCGCGACGATGACGGCGATGCTCGAGGTCCCGAAGGCCGTCCCCGGGGCGAGCAGGGCGAGGGCCACGGGGAGCGCGGCCACCACGACGACGGCGACACGGGGGAGTCGTCGTGTCGCGGAAAGGGCGGCCGCCTGGGCGAGAAGCGTCGCGAGGACCGCCCACCACGGGGAGGAGCCCATGAGCGGGAACCCCAGGGGCTCCGCGCTCGCCCGTGCGAGCGCGGGTGCCGCGAGGAGCAGGCCCACGGCGATCACGAGAGCGCACGCAGCGGGCACGACATCGACCCATCTCCCGAGGGATCGATGCCGTGCCGTCGGCCGGGGCGTGCTCATGACCCTGACGGTAGTCCCTGACGAGAAGCGTCGGCCGTCTGCGTCACCGGTGCTGACGGCGCCTCCTGCCCCTCGATCTCCTCCAGGGCAGGCAGCTCGTGCACGGGCAGCGATGCGGGGCGAGGCGACCTCCCGAGACGCCCGCGCGTGGCCAGGATGATCGTGATCGCGGCGGTGAGTGCCGTGACCGCCAGGATCGGAGTGACTACCTGCGACGGGATCGTGGGGAACATCGCGGACCAGATCACGGAGACGAAGTTGTTCACGCTCACGTGCATGAACATCGACAGCGGGAGGGACTCGTCCGTGCGGTTGAAGACCCACGACATGACGACGTTGAAGCTGAGGCAGAACACCGTGAAGAACAGCAGGCTGGCCACGTTGCGACCGGAGCCCTCGGCCCAGTCGGTGAGGAACAGGGGGTAGTGCCACAGAGCCCACACCGGGCCCAGGATCGCGGCCGCGGCCAGGGGGCTGAAGCGCTTCTGCAGGCGGTTGAGGGCGAAGTCCCGCCAGCCGGGCTCCTCCGCGAGGCCCGTCGTCAGCAGCTGGAGCACCAGCAGCGGCGGGTAGAGCACGAGGAGCGCGAGCGAGGGCGCGACGACACTGCCGCCCATCGCGAGCGACACGGCGGTGCCGGCGACGATGAGCCCTGCGGGGACGGCGAGCAGGGAGACCGCGTACCACCGCCAGTTCACCCGGAATCGGAGCAGACGTCCGGCCCAGGCGCGCAGGCCGGCCCGGCCGTCGACCACGGCGGTGACGATGAGAGCGGAGCCGATCGGCCCGAGGTAGGCGCCGGGGAGGACCCCGAGCGGCTGGGTCGAACCCAGGATGACGGGGTACTCGACGTCCGTGACGCCGAGCCCGTTGGCGGACAGGATGTAATTGAGCCAGCCCAGCCAGCTGAGGCCGCAGGCCAGGACGAAGTAACTGAGGATCGGGCGGGAGCGGATGAGGTCCAGCATGAGAGGTCCTTCGATCGCGGAGGGAACTGACACCTCTACGGTGCTCGGCCCGGGGGCGATCCTCGAGACCCGTCCGGCCGGTTCCTGACGCTTGCATCCTTTGGTGCAAGCGGAGCGCCGGCACGAAAACGATGTCGGCAGCGGTACCCGTCCGTGCCAGGCTTCCGTCATGGGCCCCGACGACTGCATCTTCTGCTCGCTGCTGGCTGGTGTCGGCCGAGCGGAGTGGATGCTGCGCGAGAGCGGCGCCGACGCAGCCGCGCTCCTGCCTCTTCCCGACAGCTGCCTCGCCCCCGGCCACACGCTCGTCATCCCCACCGAGCACTGCGTGGGGGTCCAGGACGCTTCACCGTTGGCGCTGCACGCTGTGAACGACCTGGTGCAGCGTGTCGCCCAGGCGATGACCTCCGCGTTGGGTGCCGAGGGCGTGAACGTCCTCAACGCGAGCGGCACTGCTGCTGGGCAGTCCGTCCCGCACCTGCACGTCCACGTCGTGCCGCGCTGGGCAGGGGACGGGCTCGACGCCTGGCCGACGGGTCGTTCCTCGCATGGGGCACGGGAAGACGTCAGGTCACGACTGAACCAGGCGCTGGCGGCGCGGCCCCGCCCCGACGGCATCTGACCCGCACGATCTGACGGATACGCCCGAGATGACGTGCCCGCGGGAACGCTCTCGGCTCGGCCCGGGCTCCCCGTCGGCCCTCGGATCCAGCCCTCCGCGCGGCCCCACTTGGCCGTGATCCGACGCGCCGCCGACCGATAGGTCGGCCTGCGCGCGGATCGTCATCACGGCGCCGTCGAGCCGACATCCGTGTTCACCGGTGCTCGGGCGGAACGGGCCCGCGCAGGTGGGATGGCGAGCGCGTCCTCGCAGGTCCGTTCACGATTTCTCGGGTTCGCCTGCCCTCCACCGGAAGGCCCGCGCACCGTCGGCAACTCGACGTCCCCCGGCCACGCCCTGGCCTACATGGCTCCTTAGCGTCCGCGGCGATCCCCTTCCCCGCCCCGACCTCCTCCAGGAGCCCCTGTGACCACGACCCCCTGGCGCGCCGCCACCTTCACCCTCGCCGCGACCCTCTCCTTCGGACTGTGCCCCGCGATGGCGTCCTCGACGCCGCTTCCCACGGGCCCGCTCGGAACGGGACCCTCCGCTGCAGCTCCAGCCGCCCCGGCCCCCGCCGACGGCGAGGGGGCGAAGCAGGCCGCCCGCGCCCCGCTCCCCGAGGCGAGGACCGATGCTCCCTCCCCGGACGTCCTGGACGTCGACCCTGCTCGTGGCACGACCGATGACGCCACCGGCCGCGCCACCACCACCTTCGGAGACGCCCCGCGCATCGACCGGGACCACGCGCTGGGCCGCGACGCCGCCTCCTTCGACGGCACGAACGCGCTCGGCTACGACTACGCCGACGGGTACGAGAAGACCTCGAAGGCCCTCACCCTGGAGTGCACCGTCCGCTTCGACGCCCCGCTGCCGGACGGCGAGGACGAGGACACCGGCAACCTCTGCGGCGCCAAGGACGCGGGTGGCTACTCGCTGACCGCTTACGGAAAGACCCTGAAGATGGTGGTCAACGTCGACGGGACGTACTACAGCGCCGGCGTCGACATCGAACAGGGCCTCTGGTACCACGCGGCCGGCGTCTGGGACGGGGACACCGTCTCCCTCTACCTCAACGGCACCAAGGTCGCCGAAGCTCCCGCGAAGGGCAAGGCCATCACCCCGCCGAAGGAGCCCGCACGGAAGTTCTTCGTCGGCGCCGACACCGACTCCAGCGGCAAGCCCCAGTTCAACGGGACCGGGAGCGTGGCCGGAGCCGCCGTCTTCTCTAGCGCGCTGAGCGAGGAGCAGATCACCTCCCGCTACACCAAGGCCTTCGCCCACCGCACCTCCGATCAGGCCTCCTTCGCCCTCGAGAGCCCCGCTCCCGGGAAGCAGCTCACGCGCCCGACGAAGCTCAAGGGCACCATCGAGAACGAGGACCTCCTCGCGCGCGACCTCACCCTGAAGCTCGACGGCAAGCCCGTCGCCCTGGGCGACGAGATCGGCCCCGGCCTGAAGGCCGGCAGTCACACGCTCAGCTACTCCTCGCGCGATGCGCTCGGCGCGGACGTGAAGGGGGCGGTCGAGTTCACCAGTGCCTCGATCCCGACGGCCGACGGCACCACCCAGTCCAGCGGGAACGGCTCCGCGACCCTCACCGCGCGCGCCACCAACCCCACCGGCGCCTCTCTGCGCACCACCTTCCTCGAGGGGGACGTCGCGACGGCGAGGTCGGCGCAGCTGGGCACCATTCCCGCCTCCGCGTTCGACGAGGAGGAGGGCGTGGCCGGGGACGTGGAGCTCGCGGACGCGAAGAGCGTGGACGATGCGCTGGCGCCCTCGGACGGGAAGACCCTGCAGTCGCAGAAGACCTCCGAGATCCCGGCGCTGGCCACGAAGATCCCCTTCACCGAGGACGGGCAGAGCCTGGTGTGGCGGGGCGAGGTCGACCCGTCGCGGGCCGTGCAGCTGCTGGCGCTGAACACCGAGACCGGTCGTTACGAGGTCCTCGACAGCGCGCGCGGCTCCTCGGACGGGCAGGTCGAGCTGAACGGCAGCGCGAGCAGGGCCAACGACGACCACGGGAGCATCCGCACCCTGGTGCTGGGCACGGACCCCTTCGCCGACGACCTCGCCAAGCCGGTCGACGACTCCTTCGAGGACCCCGACGACTACGACTTCTCTCTCATGCACATCAGTGACACCCAGTACCTCTCTCAGGGCGCGACCGGACGCCCCACCGAGGCCGAGCGCACGGAGTGGGGCGACGCCTACAAGGACTCCTACCGCTGGCTCGCCGAGAACGGCGAGAAGCGCAAGGTCGCCTTCGTCGCCCACACCGGTGACGTCGTGGAGTCCTGGAACAGCGGCGCGACCGACCGCTCCGTCCCCGAGAAGGAGATGGAGTTCGCCGACGGTGCCCAGAAGGTCCTCGAGGACACCGGCATCCCCAACGCGACGATCCCAGGGAACCACGACAACCTCGGCGGGGCCGACGACACCCTGTTCAACGAGACCTTCGGGCCCGAGCGGTACGAGGCCCAGGAGGCGAAGGACTCCTGGAAGGCCGAGGGCGCCGAGTACCACCCGTGGAAGGAGGGCGACAACTCCAACAGCTACAACCTCTTCAGCGCTGGCGGCGAGGACTTCGTGACCGTGAACCTCGGCTACTCGGTCACCGAGGAGGAGGCCGACTGGGCCGCCGGAGTCCTCGCGAAGTACCCCACCCGCAACGGGATCGTCCTCACCCACGCCTACCTCAAGCCCTCGAGCTCACCCGACGGCCGCGGCGGCCCCTTCTCGGCCGACGGCCAGATCATCGACGACCGGGTGCTCTCCAAGAGCCCGAACGCCGATCTGGTGCTCTCGGGCCACGAGCACGGCGTGAACATCAGCGTGCGCAAGGACGTGGGCCAGAAGGGCAACGACGTCACCGAGCTGCTGGCCGACTACCAGTTCTACGAGGTCGGCTCCGATGAGCTGGGGCTCACCGAGGAGGGCGGCTACGGCAAGGACACCGGCCTGCGCTTCGGCTCGAGCTTCTTCCGCCTCCTCCAGTTCGACCTGGACAAGAGCGAGGTCAGCGTCGACACCTACTCCCCGTACCTCGACAACTTCGGGGCCGACGAGTACGACCCCGAGAAGCGCTACGACGGCCGCGAGGGCGACTTCCGCGTGCCCGTCCAGTTCGACGGCCGCACCACCGCGTTCACGACCGACGCGATGCTGGGACTGACCCCCACGAAGGACGTGATCGGCGAGGTCACCCACGAGTCGAGGGAGCAGGCGAGCGCCACCTGGAAGGGTCTGAAGGGCGGGAGGGCCTACGGGTGGTTCGCCGTCACCCGTGACGTCTCCCGCGCCGCGGACCCCGAGGCCGATCGCCGCGCCGCGCTGAAGCACGGGGGCGGTTCGGGGGCGGGGTCCTCCGGGTCAGGGGCGGCCTCGGGCAGCCTCTCCGAGGGCATCGTCCAGGACGGCATCTTCACCGCCACCGGCGGGAAGCAGCACGGCGGCGGCAACGGCGGCGGTAACGGGGCCGGCCACGGTGGCGGGCACGGCCACGGTGGCGGGCACGGGCACGGCGGCGGCAACGGCGGCGGGCACGGGCACGGAGGACGCTGATCTCACGGACACCGTGCGTTCGATGGCTCTGGGTGAGGTCTCAACGCTCAGGGGAGCTCGAGACCTCACCCGGAGCCTTCGAACGCGCAGCGTCCGGTACGAAAGGAGTCCGAGGCGGGGCCGGCGATCGGCTCGTACCTGCCACGGTCCACACTGTCACGCGGCGGCGGGCTCCCGGAGCGCCTCGGCCGAGGTCGTCAGGGAGACCTGCGGGCCGAACAGGCCCATGACCTCGAGGGCCTTTGCGCCGTTCTCGCCGGTCGAGGGGGCGCAGGCGTCGGTCACGACGTCCACGTGGGCCCCGGCGTCGGCCGCGGCGAGGGCTGTGGTGAGCACGCAGCAGTCGGTCGAGACACCCGTGAGCAGCAGGTGGGGGTGCTTGCCGACGATCTCCTCGAGCTGAGCACCCCACTTCCCGAGCGTGGGCTCGTCGATGCTCGGGCGGGAGGAGAGGCGCTGGGCGGGGCCGACGAGGTCGTAGAGCGGGTCCTCGGCGGGGACGTCGGCGAAGGGCCAGGCCTCGAAGTAGCCGCCCCAGGATCCCGCGCGGTCGGCGGTGGGCAGCCATCGGGTGACCAGGGTGCGCTCGGGGCCGACGTGCGCCCCGAGCAGCGCGATCCGTTCCATCACCTGATCGAAGTAGGGAGAGGCCCACTTCGAGGAGGGGTCGGCGAAGATCCGCTGCGGGTCGACGACCACGAGCCAGGGCGCGGCGGACGGTTCGGTGGTGCTCATGAGACTCCTTCGTCTGCTGGCGTGCCGGTCAGTCGGCCGGGTGGCCAGGCTAGGCGAGGGAGGCTGCGCCGCACCACACGTCCGGTCAGCGGACGCGCCGTTCGAGCCCGATCTCCTGCCGACGGATCCGGGCGCGGCGGAACACCAGGGTGATCACGAACGACAGCACCAGGGCGAGCAGCACCCCGAGGTTCGAGTACGCCCAGGGTCCGTCCCAGTAGGCGCCGTCGGGCGCGTCGACGTAGGTGCCCAGGGTCAGGGGCTCGAGCAGGTACCCCTGCCAGTCGTTGAAGGAGGCATCGGAGTACTGGTTCACGACGAGGCCCCAGCCGATCACGGAGGTGACGAGCAGGGTCGCGATCGAGGTGCCGTCGAATGCGCCGTACCGTCCGCGGGGGTCGAACAGGGCCTCGGCGTCGTAGTCGGTGCGGCGGGTGAGGACGTCGGCGATCAGGATCCCCGCCCAGGAGGCGATCGGGACCCCGAGCGTGACCAGGAAGCTCTGGAAGGGGCCGATGAAGTCATCGGCGAAGAAGACCACCCAGATCGTGCCCGCGGTGAGGATCGCCCCGTCGACGAAGGCCGCGGCCGGCCGGGGGATGCGGATGCCCAGGCTCAGCAGCGTCAGCCCCGAGGAGTAGATGCCGTTGACCGCGCCGGAGACCAGGGTCAGCACCGCCACGAGCCAGAAGGGGATCAGCGCCCACAGGGGCAGCAGCGTCACCAGCGTGCCGACGGGGTCGTCGCCGATCTTCGCCATCACGTCCTCGTCGGACCCGGCCAGCAGCAGTCCGAAGATCACCAGCACCACGGGCGCCGCGGATCCGCCGATCGTGTTCCAGGCGATGATCGCGCCGTCGGACGTGGAGCGGCGCTGGTAGCGCGACCAGTCGGCGGCGATGTTGATCCAGCCCAGGCCGAAGCCGGTCATCACCATCACCAGCGCGCCGACCATCGCCTGCGGCGAGCCCGAGGGCATCGAGGCCACGGCCGACCAGTGGATGTGCGGGATCGTGAGGATCATGAACAGGACCGTCATGGCGCCGGTCGCCCAGGTCAGCACCGACTGGATGCGCATGATCGTGTGGTAGCCCAGCACCGAGGCGGTGACGATGATCGCCGCGATCACCAGGGTCGCGATCACCAGCACCGTCGTCCCCGAGGCGAGACCGAGGGCCTGGAACACGGTGGCGGTGGCGAGCACGGCCGAGATCGCGAGCGAGGTCTCCCAGCCGATCGAGGTCAACCAGGAGATGATCCCCGGCAGCTTCTGCCCGTGCACACCGAAGGCCGCGCGCGAGAGCACCATCGTGGGGGCGCTGCCGCGCTTGCCGGCGATCGCGATCAGCCCGCACAGGGCGAAGCTCACCACGATCCCCACCACGGCGACGACCACGGCCTGCCAGAACGAGATCCCGAAGCCCAGCACGTAGGCGCCGTAGCTCATGCCGAACACCGACACGTTGGCGGCGAACCACGGCCAGAACAGCTGATGGGGCTTCGCGGTGCGCTCGGCCTCGGCGATGATCTCGATGCCGGTGGTCTCCACGAGCGCGCGGGGTCCGGCCGACGGGCGCGACGTGGTCGAGGAGCCCTCGACGGGCGGGGGAGCAGTGGACGACATCGTCGCCTCCGGGATGTGTGGTCACGCGGGCGCACCGCGCTGCAGGGACGGGGATCACGGGGCCGACGGCGACGCCGCCGGGCACTCCGCACACCGGCGCTCGGGCCGGGCGCCTCATCATCCCACCCCGGAGCGCCGATGGCTGGATCCGCAGCGACCGGCGGCCTCGTCCGGGCGCTCGCCCTTCGGCGGTCGCCCGTTATCGAGCGGTCGAGCACCATGAGAGATTGGGAGCACCTGGCCGCCCCCGCATGGCCTGGCCTGCATCGTCGACCTATCGTCGATGGACGTGCGTTCGTCTGCTCCCGACCCCGACCCCGATCCCGATCCCCGTTCCCTCGGTCCCCACCTGGCATCGATCGGCCGCAGCATGGTGACCATCGGTCCCCGCCGCGCCGATCTCGCACCGGCCGTGCGCATCGCTGCCTCGCTCGCCGCGCCCCTCGTGATCCTCCTGCTGACCGGTCACGTGCAGTGGTCGCTGTTCGCCTCCTTCGGTGCCTTCACCTCGATCTACGCCCGCTACGTGCCGACGGCCACCCGGTTGCGCCACCACGCGACCGTGGGCCTGCTGCTGACGATCTGCGTGGGCGTCGGGGCGCTCATCGCGCAGCTCGCCGCCGCGGGGGTCCTCGGCGGCGCCGTCCACCTCGGGCTGACCACCGTGATCGGCGCTCTGGCCGCTGCCATCGGCTCCGTGATCGTGATGAGCCGGGGGATGCGGCCGACGGGTGCCGTGTTCCCCGTGTTCGCGACCACCGCGGTCGCCTCGGCGCCCTCGGTCGCGCCGTTCTGGCTGGCCCTGCTGATCGCCGGCGCCTCCGCGCTGTGGTGCGTGGTGCTGGGGTTCCTGGCCCGATGGACCGGTGAGGCGAATCCGGATGCAGCCCTCCCGGAGACGGTCGGGATCACGGGGGCGATGCGCCGCCAGGAATTCTCCCGCTACGGTTTCGCGGCTCTGGTCAGCGGCATCATCGCCGCCGCCACGGGCATCCCCTCCCCGTACTGGGCGCAGGTCGCGGCGGTCGTCCCGCTCTCGGCCCCCGGCCGACGCCTGCAGGTCGAGCGCGGCCTGCACCGCATCGTCGGCACCGCCCTGGGCGTGGGCGTGACCGCCTTCCTGCTGTCCTTCCCCAGTCAGCCATGGCAGCTGCTGGTGTGGGTGATCCTCTTCCAGTTCCTCGCGGAGATGTTCGTGCTGCGGAACTATTCGCTCGCGTTGGTGTTCATCACGCCGCTGGCTCTGCTCATGGTGCAGCTCGCGAACCCACGCCCCGTGGGAGCCCTGCTCGCGGCCCGGGTCTCGGAGACCGCGATCGGTGCCGTGGTGGGCATCGGCTCGGTGCTGCTCGCGGTCGCCCTCGAACGTCGGCGACGCTCGCGGGACTGACTCGAGCACCCCGGCCGAGGCGCCGCCGATGGCACCGCGTTCGAGCTTGGCGTAGTACTCGACGCTCAGACCGGCGAGCTCCGCGGCCTCGCTGCGGCGCAGCCCGGGCACCCGGCGGTTCCCGTGCTCGGGGAGCCCCGCCTCGGCAGGGGTGATCCGCGCCCGGCGCGACATGAGGAACTCCCGGACCTCGCTGCGATTGTCCATGTCCGAGACCCTACGGAGGACCGGGCGGCTCGAGGGACTCCCTCTCGGGGCATCCCTCGGCCCGTTGGATCGGCCAGGCCCTCACGACCCCTACGGCGATCGAGGCCACCGCCCTCTGTAGCCTGTCCGCCATGGACCAGGATCGGACGACCCCCGCCGAGCGCACCTACTTCGCGGTGATGAGCCGCAACGACGAGCCACGGGACATCTGGGACCTCAATCTCCCGGAGAAGATCCTGGACCCTCAGGAGAGAGTGATCGACGTGAAGGTGGGGGACACGAAGTCCGACACGAATCCCCTGCTGATCGCCACTGACCGGCGGGTGCTCCTGGTGAAGGAGCGGGTGGTGCGTTCGTGGACGGTGCTCCAGGAGGCGCCGGCGTCCGAGGTCTCAGGCGTGGACTACACGCCGACGCTGTTGTCGGGGAAGCTCCGGGTCCACCTGCGCGACGGCTCCTCCATCACTCTGCGCACGAGGACGAAGAACCAGGCCGGGCGGTTCGTGGAGAGGGTCAGGAGACTACTGGCGGGGGAATCACCCGACTGACCTCGTCGCGCGCGGCCTCACTGGACGGAAGGGCCAGAGCCCGCGCGGGAGTCGTTGGGCTCGCCTGCATCATCGGCGCTGCGTCCCGGCGTCAGGGCTTCGATGATGGACCTGAGACCGGTGGGTGACACGTCGGAGATCTCGCAGCCGACAGGATCGTCGTCGGTTCGGATCGGACCGTTGTCGAGCACCCGCACTCTACCGGGGAAGGCGATGACGGTGGCCTGCGCCCCGGCTTCCTCTGCGACGACCGTCAGAACCGACAACGATCGTGCACCCTCGACAACCTGATCCACGTCCGGTCCGGGGACGGTCAAGACTTCGACGTCTCCGTCCTCAGAAGCATCCTCGAACGGATCGACGAACGCATGGACACGCTGGGGCACGACGCTGAGATCAGGGACGCTGAAGTGATGGAAACCGTCCACCGTCACGTATTCCTCGAGCACACCACCGCCCGGGAACACATAGTGGCCGAGCGTCGTGGAGCCACCAGCAAGGGTCCTGGCGATCGTCGTGATGACCTCCGGGGTGCGGCGCAGGGCGAGCACACCGGCCAGGGCACGATCGAGCTGGAAGGGTCTGCGAGGGGACTCCTCGTCACCGACGACGAAGTCACCTTCGGGGTCGCTCGCGTCGCCGGTCGGCGTGAGAAGATGTCGAGCCGCGAGCGACCGGATAGCTGAGGCCGCGGATGCATCGGCGTCGATCCCGGGCTGAGCGAGATAGGGGCCACCGAGCAGTTCGAGAGAGTCGCCGCCGTCGAGGCCGACGATCTCCTCGTCCGTGAGGATCATCAGCTCGGCTGGATCGGTGCTCGCGGTATCCAGGACCTCCAGCGCGCCGAGCATGTCGCGTTCGGTGATGGCGGGGGCAGCAGCGGGGACGGTCGCGCTGTTCGGGGTCGTCATGGGGCCAGCCTTCCAGATCCGAGTGTCATCTCGAGAGCATGTACGGGAACATCGGGGCGCCCGGCCGCCGGCGGGGCATCAGCCGAAGACGCCGTGCCATGCCCCGGAGACTCCGTCGGCGATGGAATCGCCGACATCGGAGGCAACGTCGGCTGCGCCGCTGGCGATGTCCTTGCCAGTGTCGACCGCCCAATCCTTCGCATTCCCGAGCCCTTCGGCGATCTCTTGACGGTGGTCCCAGGCAAGCTTTCCCAGATCGGCGACGGCCGCCCCGCCGGCGATGACGGCTCCTGTCGCGGCGATCGGGCCGCCGATGACCGCGCCCACGCCCGTTGCGGACATCGCGCCTCCCGCGAGCATCAGTCCTCCACCGAGCGCAGATGCGCCGCCGGTCACGGCGTGGAACGTGTCGCCGCTCTTGATGCTCGAGACCATCTGGTAGCCGCCCGTGAGGACGTCGATCCCGGGCAGGGCCTTGCCGACGAACGGAGCTGCCTTCGTCAGGAAGGGAACCTTGCCCGCGAGATCGTCGGCCCACCCGAAGAAGTTCTTGTTGCCGAATCCGGTGGGCAGGTGTAACTGCCCTGCGATCTTCTGGGCGAGGACGCCGTATTCCTTTGTGCTGCTGAAGACCTTCGAGGTGATGCTCTTCCCGTACATGCCCGCGGCCATCAGGGCTGTGATCGGATCCTTGATCGCGTCGAGTGCATGGGATCCGCGATAGACGTCCTTGAGCAGATCGAACGCCTTCTTGCTCTTCGAGAAGACCGTCTGCATCTTGTTGTAGATGTCCTTGCCACTCATCAGGCGGTCCCACAGAGACGGCGAACCCTCGCCGGATCCGTCACCACCCCCGGAGCCCTGGGACGACCCTCTGTCTCCGTCGGAGGCCTGATCTTGTTCGTCGGCCTGGTCACCCAGGGTGCGGCTCCTCTGCCGCAAGCGCTCTACGACGTCCTGGAAGGAGGAACTGACGCCGCTCGACCAGGTCGAACGGAACTGGTCGGCATCCGGGCCCTGCCAGGAGGACTCGTCCATCACCAGAGGGTCCAACTTTGAACGCAAGTCCTCGAGCGACGTTGCTCGATTGCTCATCCGCTGCGCGTACTGACGCAGCTGCTCGGTGTCCGCGCCGTAGAACCCGCCGCTCATCGTGTGCCCCTCATGCTGTTGGTCCGCTTGCGGATGACGGTAGCCGTAGTCGCTGCATCAGGGAATGGGGACAAGTCCCCATGCTGTCAGCGGAGGCGTGTGGTCCCGGGACGCTTACCGTGTGGACATGAGCCTCGCCGACCCGACCCATGCCGAGAAGACGTTCTTCGCGATCCTTCGCCGCCATGACGAGCCGAGGAATGCACTCGCCATCGATCTGCCGGAGCGAGTCCTCGCCCCTGACGAGACCGTTCTCGACGTCAAGGTCGGGGACATCCAGAACGACACGACGCCGCTGCTTTTGGCCACCGACCGACGTGTCGTGCTCACCCGGCGCCGTGCGTTCGGGTCCTGGAAGATCCTCGAGGGAGCCCCCGCTGCCGAGGTCGTGAACGTCGACTACACACCGACGCTGCTGTCCGGGAAGCTGCGTGTCCATCTGCGCGGTGGTTCGCAGATCGTGCTGAAGACCCGCACCAAGGACCACGCCGAGCGCTTCCTGCGCACGATGCGGGAACTGCTCGGGAGATGACCCGCGGCGAGCGCTCGCTCGCTCCCGGTCAGAACCGGTCGGTCCCCCGCAGCGTGCGGGGCCGCGCGTCGGGGTCGTTGGCCAGCTTGTAGACGACGCGGCCGAGGGCCTGCTGCTTCCGGGGGATCTGCTGGCGGACGTAGCGGCGCAACCGTCCGGCGGGGCGCGGTCCCCTCCGACCGCCCTCGTGCCAGGCGTCGAGCCGGGCCGCGGACTCCTCGAACGCCCGGACCATGGCCTCCGGGTCCACGAGGTCCTCGTCCTCGCCGTCGGGCCGGTCCAGGTGCTCGCGGGCGAGCTGGAGGCGCACGGCGCGGGGCAGGGCGCCGGCCTCCTCGCCGTCCTCGCGCAATGAGCGCGGTGCGCGGCCGTCGCCCACCCCGTCGATGACGGCGCAGGTCAGCTCGGAATCGTAGGTCCACGAGCGCAGGTTCATGTTGTCCGAGCCGACCGTCATCCAGACGTCGTCGACCACGCACACCTTGGAATGGACGTACACCGGGACGTTCTCGTGGTTCTCGATGCCGAAGACGTGGACGCGATCGCCCCCGGCCTCGTGCAGCAGGTCGAGCGCGGCGTTGCGGGCGCTCATCGCGCTGGCATTGGCGATCGTGGTGTCGGCCGTGGTGTAGGTGGACAGGACGATCACCAGGTGCAGCCCCGGATGCTCCCGCAGCGCCCGGGCGTAGCAGCTCGCGACCAGCGGCGACCATACGTACTGGTCCTCGACGTAGACGAGGCTCTCGGCGCGGGGGACGGCCTTGGAGTAGGCGCGGGCGATGCTCCGCTCGCCGGAGGGGGCGAAGGGGTAGCGCGGCTGCCGGGGCGGGAAGGTGCGCAGCACCTGCACGTGCAGGTCACCGGTGGGCTCCGGGTCCGGGGTCTGGGGCGGCATCGGATCGCCGTGGCCGTCGTCGCGGTGCAGGACCGCGCCCGCACGGGAGAAGATGTCAAGGGTCAGCGGCGTCGGGTCGTCCCAGCGCTCCCGGAAGGTCGCCTCGATGTCGCCGACGGCAGGCCCGCGCACCTCGAGCATCATGTCGTGCCAGGCCGGGGTCTTCCCCCAGACCTCTCCCATGGAGACCGTCTGCGGGTCCCCGTGGTGACGGGCGTCGTCGCGGCGGGTGTGGCACATGTCGATGCCCCCGGCGAAGGCGGCGTCCAGGTGCGGGCGGTCGGGATGGCGCAGCACCACGAACTTCTGATGGTGCGAGCCCAGCGGCAGCACGCGCTGGTCCAGCAGGACCTCGCCGCCCGCCTCCCGCACCGTGTCGGCGAGGCTGCGGTTCTCGGCCTCGGAGTAGTGGATCGTGTCCAGGTGGGAGCGCCAGAACAGGGCCTTGACGATGACGCCGCGGCGGGCCGCGGCGGCGATCAGCTCGACGATCGTCAGCGAGTCCTCGCCGACGCGCTCGTCGGGATCGCCACGCCAGTCGGTGAACATCATCAGGTCACCGGCCTGCTGCTGCTCGATCAGCTCGCGCAGGCGCGCGAAGTACTCGGCGCCGTGCACGTGCACCTTCCCGCTGTTGCCGCTGGTGTGCGCGCGGCCGCCGTGGCGGTGGTCCAGGCGCGTGAAGGGGTTGTCGCGCTCGGTGCTGTCGAGGAACCAGTCGTCGATGCTCATCGGCTCCATCCAACACCGTGGCTCCGCCCGCGTGTCCGGTTCTCGTTCAGACTGCCCGTCGGGCTCGATGGCGCGGCAGGTTCGGGAGACGGAGCGGGCAGGAGGCGACGCACGGCGATACCCTTGCCCGGGACCATCGACGGGCCCGGGAGCACCAGGGGTCCGGTCTCCACGACACCGATGAAGGGCGATCGCTCATGACGTCATCCGCGTCGCGTCGCGGCACGGGCAGCACGGCGCTGCTGACCGACATGTACGAGTACACGATGCTCTCGTCCATGGTGGAGGACGGCAGCGTCCACCACGAGGCGGTCTTCGAGGCCTTCGCCCGGCGTCTTCCCGAGGGCCGGCGCTTCGGCCTGTTCGCCGGGATCGGCCGTCTGCTGCCGCTGCTGGAGGACTTCCGGCCCCGCGAGGACGAGCTCGAGTACCTGCAGGAGGTCGGTGCGATCACGCCCGCCACCGCGGAGTACCTGCGCACCTGGAGCTTCTCCGGGACCATCACCGCGCTGCCCGAGGGCAGCCTGTACTGGCCCCACACCCCTCTGTTGACGGTCCACGGCACCCTCGGGGAGTGCCTGCTGCTGGAGACGATCGTGCTCTCCGTGCTCAACTTCGACTCCGCGATCGCCTCGGCGGCGGCGCGGATGGTGATCACCGCGGGGGAGCGGCCTCTGATCGAGATGGGCTCGCGCCGCGTCCACGAGGAATCGGCCGTCGCGGCCGCCCGCGCCGCCTGGATCGCAGGCTTCTCGGCCACTTCGAACCTCGAGGCCGGCCGACGCTTCGGGGTGCCCGTCGCCGGGACCGCGGCCCACGCCGCGACCCTGGCCCGCCCCACCGAGCGCGAGGCCTTCGCCGCCCAGGTCGCCACCTACGGCGCGGGCACCACGCTGCTCGTGGACACCTACGACATCGAGCAGGGCATCCGCACCGCCGTCGAGGTCGCGGGAGAGGAGCTGGGGGCGGTGCGCATCGACTCCGGTGACCTGATGTCCGTCTCCCGCGCCGCCCGCGAGCAGCTCGACGCTCTCGGGGCGACGCGCACCCGCATCACGGTGACCAGCGACCTCGACGAGTACGCGCTCGTGCACCTCGCCGGTGCGCCGATCGACGGCTACGGCGTCGGCACCCGGGTGGCCACCGGCTCCGACCACCCCACCGCCGGGATGGTCTACAAGCTGGTCGCCGTGGGCGACGGCCCCGGGACATCGCTGCGCAGCGTCCAGAAGCTCTCGGCCGACAAGGGGTCGACCGGCGGCGAGAAGACCGTCTCCCGCTTCCCCGACGGCCGCGAGGTCTTCACCCTCGACGGCAGCATCCCCGACGGCGCGAGGCCGCTGCACGTCGACCTGGTGCGCGACGGGATCGCGGCCGACGTCGCGAGCGCGGAGGAGGCACGCCGGGTCGCCGCGAGCGCCCTGGACTCGCTGCCCGCCCGGGCCCGCGAGATCAGCGAGGGCCAGGCCTACCGGGTCAGCGAGCGCTGGGAGACC
The DNA here is from genome assembly GCF_003130585.1 of Brachybacterium endophyticum. Lineage (GTDB taxonomy): Bacteria > Actinomycetota > Actinomycetes > Actinomycetales > Dermabacteraceae > Brachybacterium > Brachybacterium endophyticum. Next base: position 147,926 of record NZ_QFKX01000003.1, read on the forward strand.
GGCACCGGCAGCGAGGACGTTCGCGCGCGAACACCCTCCGACGCGACCCGCACCCTGGTGGTGGTGGACGTCCAGAACGACTTCTGCGAGGGCGGCGCCCTGGGGTTGACCGGCGGGAACGTCGTCGCCGAGAGCATCGCCGCCCACCTCGCGGAGCACGCCGGGGAGTACCGGCGGATCGTCTTCTCCCGTGACTGGCACCTCGCCGAGGGGGACAACGGTGGCCACTTCGCCCTCGCGCCCGAGCAGCCCGACTTCCAGGACACCTGGCCCGTCCACTGCGTGCAGGGCACCCACGGCGCCGAGTACCACCCGGCGATCCTCGGGGCGCTCGAGCGGCTCGTCGGCGCCGGCACCGAGGTCGTGCACGTGGTCAAGGGTGAGGGGCGACCCGATTACAGCCTCACTCAGGGGCGCGCGGCGGGCGTCGACGGCGGCAGTCCCGCGGTCGACGACGAGCTCAGCAGCCTCGTGACCGGTGACCTCGACGTCGCCGGCCTCGCGTTCGACTACTGCGTCGCCGCGAGCGCCCGCGACCTCGCCGCCCTGCCCGGGGTCGGCAGCGTGAGGGTGCTCGGCGACCTCACCGCCGCCGTCCACCCCGAGGTCGACGAGGAGACCGCCGCCGCGCTCACTCGCGATGGCATCGCCGTGACGCGCACGTCCTCCGGCGACGGTTCCGCACCTGGCAGACCTCCCGCGCCCGCCGAAGCCGCCCCCGCCGAACCCGCCCCCGCCCCCCGGAAGGATGCCTGAGATGCCCGGCAGCACCGCTCCGGCCGGCTACGACGCCGGCAAGTACCCGCCCTTCGCGGTCACCGTCGACCTCGCTGTCTTCACCATCCGTTCGGGGGCCCTCAGCGTCCTGCTGGTCCAGCGCGGATCCGACCCCTTCGAGGGCAGCTGGGCGCTGCCCGGTGGCTTCATCGAGCCCGACGAGGACGCCGCCACCGCCGCCTCCCGCGAGCTCGTCGAGGAGACCGGCATGGAGGACGCCGGTTATCACCTCGAGCAGCTGCGCACCTACTCCACGCCCGACCGCGACCCCCGCATGCGCGTGGTCTCCGTGGCGCACGTGGCCTTCGCCCCCGACCTGCCGGACCCGACGGCGGGCGACGACGCCGCGTTCGCGCGCTGGTGGGTGGTCGAGGAGATCCTCGGCGACCCCGACGCCCCGCAGCTCGCGTTCGACCACCGCGAGATCCTCACCGACGCCCTCGAGCGGGTGCGCGCGAAGCTCGAGTACACGACGTTGGCCACGCAGTTCCTCGCCGAGCCCTTCACCCTCGCCGAGCTGCGCAGCGTGTACGGGGCGGTGTGGGGCGTCGCTCCCGACCGCGGGGGCTTCATCCGCAAGGTCCTCTCGACCGACGGGTTCATCGTGGCCGACGAGCACACCGCGGAGGCCGATCCCCGCCCTGCGCTCTACCGGCGCGGGACGGCGACCGACCTCCAACCTGCCCTGCTCCGGCCCCGTGCGGGGGAGGGGCCGGGCGAGGACGAGCCGGACAACTGACCCGGCCCGGCCCCCGTTCCGCTCAGCCCGCGACGAGCCCGTCGATCTGGTCGATGGATTCGCGCGAGCCCTCCTCGACGCCCATGTCCAGGACCTGCTGCAGGCCCTCGCGCGAGGGATGGACCGACACGTAGACCGCGCGGGTGCCGCCATCGGCTGCCTCGAAGGTCGCGGTGTTCTCGGCGACCGGGAGGTCGGTGTTGACGGCGAAGTCGTTCTCCGCGTCCGCGAAGCCGTCGCGGTAGCGGAAGAAGCGGGGCTCCTCGACCTCGAGGATCTCCCAGAAGCCCCCGTACTTCTCGCCCTCGGGGCTGGTCATGTAGTAGGTCATGCGCCCGCCGGGCGTGAGGTCGTGGTCGACGAACGTGGCCGGGTACGTGGGCGGTCCCCAGACCTTCTCCAGCTGGCGCAGGTCGGCGTAGATCTGCCAGATCCGTTCCACGGGCGCGTTGAACCGGGCGGTGATGGTGATGGTCAGGGCGTCGAGGTCAGTGCTGATGTCGGTGACCGGCATGGTCGTCCTCCTCCTGGGAGCCGGCGTCGACGAGGCCGTCGATCCGGGAGACATGGCCGCGCCAGAGCTCCTCGAGCTCGCGCAGCAGATGAGCGGCCGAACGGACCGCTTCGACGTCGCCCCGGGCGAGAGCCTCCCGCCCCCGGCGACGCTTGGTGACGAGGCCGGCGCGCTCCAGCACGTTCACGTGCTTCTGGACCGCGGTCAGGCTCATCTCGTACATCGGCGCCAGCGCCGACACCGAGCTCTCCCCTCCCAGCAGTCGGCGCAGGATGTCGCGCCGGGTGCGGTCGGAGAGCGCATGGAAGACCGCGTCGGTGCGGTCCTCCGTGGGTGTGCGCATGGACAGAATGTACAACCAGTTGGTTGTAGGTTGTCAAGAGGGTGGCGGGGCGACGGGCCAGGTTCGGGGTGGGGGCGTCGCCGTAGCCGGCTCCGGGAGGTACGGGCCGGAGTAGCCTCGGATCTCCGAACGGCGGAGGTGCCCCATGCCCACCATCCAGATCGACTCGCCCCGGGCGCAGACCGCGGAGCTCGAGGGGTACCTCGCCGTGCCGAAGGGCGGTGACGGGCCGTGGCCCGGCGTGCTCGTGATCCACGAGGCCTGGGGCCTGGACGACGAGACCCGCGGCGCCGCGGACCGCCTGGCCGGGATGGGTTTCCTCGCGCTCGCCCCCGACCTCTACCGCGGGCACCCGATCCGCTGCATCCGCGCCGTGGCGACCGCCCTCGGGCGCGGCCACGGGCCCGCCTTCGACGACCTCGAGGCGTCGCGATCGGCGCTCGCCGACCGGGAGGAGTGCACCGGCGACGTCGGCGTGATCGGGTTCTGCATGGGCGGCGGCTTCGCGCTGCTGCTGGGCACGACCGGCCGCTACCGCGCCAGCTCCGACAACTACGGCCAGCTGCCCGAGGACCTCTCGGTGCTGCGGAACTCCTGCCCCATCGTGGCCTCGTACGGAGGGCGGGACCGGATGCTGCGGGGCACGGCGGACCGACTCGACGCCGCCCTCGAGGAGTACGGCGTGAAGCGGGACGTGAAGGAGTACCCCGACGCCGGACACGCCTTCCTCAACGATCACCGGAACGGCCCCGTGGTCATCCGGCCCGTCCTGCGCGCGATGCACGCCGGGCCGGAACCGGCCTCGGCCGCCGACGCCTGGGAGAGGATACGCGTCTTCTTCGACGAGCACCTGCGATAGTCGCCGCGGGCGCGGAGGTTCCGACGAGCGCTCCCAGGCCCGCCGACGCCTGGAGTCGTCTCGTGCTCAGCTGCCAGGACGCTCCGCTGCTCCCGGGCCCGACGAGTCCTCGTCCCAGCGCGGCGGCGCCGGGTCGTACTCGATCCCGCGCTGGACCTCGATCGCCCGCGTCGGGGAGACGAGCCGTCCCACGAGGTGCAGCGCCATGTCGATCCCCGCCGAGACCCCGGCCGAGGTCACCACGTCGCCGTCGTCCACCCAGCGCTGCCCGCCGCGCACGTCGATGCTCGGGTCGATCTCGTGCAGCAGGTCCAGTGACCGCCAGTGCGTGGTCGCAGGGCGTCCCTGCAGGAGGCCTGCCCCCGCGTAGACCAGCGAGCCCGTGCACACGCTCGTCATCAGCTCCGCATCGCCGGCTACCCGGCGGATGCGCTCGAGGTGCTCGGGGTCCCGATAGAGGGTGCGGGTGCCGCGGCCACCCGGATGCAGGAGCACGTCGATCCGCTCCAGCTCCTCGAGGGCCGTCGTCGGCGTGATGACCATGCCCTTCGCGGCCGTGATGGCCTCGCCGCCCACGCTCGCGGTGACGACCCGCCAGTCGTCGTCCGGGAAGTTCTGCGTCCAGAAGGCGAGGACCTCCCAGGGGCCCACGGCGTCGAGCTCCTCGACCCCGTCGAACAGGAGGATGGCGATGGTGCGCGCAGTCATGGGTCGATCCTCGCCGCTCACGCGTGCGGACGCCAGACCCGCCTGCGGTGGATCGGCCTATTCGCCGGTCTCGCCGTCGATGGACTCCCGCAGCAGGTCAGCGTGGCCGTTGTGGCGGGCGTACTCCTCGATCATGTGGGTCATGATCCAGCGCAGGCTCGGGCCCGGGCTGCCGCCTTCGCGGCGTCGTGCGCGAGCGCCGAGACCCTCCGCGTCGTAGGTGCGGGCGGCCAAGGTGCGAGCGCGCGCGACGCACTCGTCCCACAGGGCGCGGACGTCGGCGGGATCATCCGTGCGCCCGGTCTCCCACTCCCAGTCCGGCCGTGTCCGCCAGTCGACGGACGCCCAGGGCTCCCGCAGCGGCTCGTCGTGCAGGTCGCGGCTGAACCAGTCGTCCTCGACGTACGCCAGGTGCTTCATCATCCCGCCCAGGCTCATGCTGCTGGAGGGCAGGCGACGGCCCAGCTGCTCGGCGTCGAGCCCGCTGCACTTCCAAGCGAAGGTGGCGCGCTGGTAGTCGAGGAACCCCGAGAGGGTCTGCCACTCGTCGGCGTCGATCAGCGGCTCGGGGCGCCCGTGCTCGTCCAGTTCCGGTGTCATACCAGGTGAGCGTAGACCCGGGTGCCATCGTGCGGAGGGCCTCTGGCGAGAGACGTGAGCGCACGCGTATCGCCGGGTGCTTCGGTGAGTGCACCGCAGTACGTTGTGACCATGCGACGTCCAACGGCAGTGATCACCGGCGGCACCCGCGGGATCGGACGAGCCACCGCGCTCCGGCTCGCCCGCGAGGGATGGGACGTCGTCCTCGGATACGCCCACGACGACGAGGCGGCCGCGGCCACGGCCGCCGAGGTGCAGGCGCTGGGTGCCGAGTGCCGGACCATCCGCGCCGACCTCACCGGCGAGGACGGCATCGACGAGCTGTTCGACGGCGCGATCGCGTGGGCGGGTCGGATCGACGGCGTGGTGAACAACGCGGGGGCGACCCTGCATATCGGCACCCTCGCCGAGACGCCGGTCCCGACCATCCGGCGCGTGATCGACCTGAACCTGACATCGGCCGTCCTGGTGGCCCGTCGGGCCGTGAAGGACCTGGGGGAGGGCGGTGTGCTCGTGAACGTCTCCTCCGGTGCGGCCACCACGGGATCGCCCGGCGAGTACGTCCACTACGCCGCCGCGAAGGCAGGGGTCGACGCCCTCACCAAGGGGCTCGCCATCGAGGTCGCGCCCCAGGGCCTGCGTGTCGTCGGTGTCGCGCCCGGCACCATCGAGACGCGCGTCCACGCCGATGCCGGCGACCCCGGCAGACCGGAGAGGGTCGCCGCGCGGCATCCGACGGGCAGGATCGGCCGCCCCGAGGAGGTCGCCGCGGTGATCGCATTCGTGCTCTCGGAGCAGGCGAGCTATGTCGCGGGGACGACCGTGCGGGTTGCGGGCGGTGCCTGAGGACCGCCTTGCCCGTTCAGCCGAGATCGGGAATGGTCAGCGAACCGTCCTCGGCAAGGGGGAAGCCGGGGTTGTAGGCGACCTCCCAGAGGTGCCCGTCGGGATCCGCGAAGCAGCCGGCATAGCCGCCGTAGAACGTCTCCGCGGGGGCTCGGGTGACGGTCCCGCCTGCGGCTTCGGCCCGGGCGACCAGGTCGTCGACCTCCTCGGCCGAGCGCTGGTTCTGGGCGAGTGCGATCCCGTCGAATCCGTCGCCGGCACCCCTGGCGCTGACACCGGAATCCTCGGCCAGCTTCTCGCGGCTCCACAGCACCAGCCCCAGACCGCCTGCCTGGAAGAACACCGTCTCCTGGATCTCCTGGCCCCGCCATCCGAGTGTCTCGTAGAACGCCGTCGCGCGCCGGAGGTCGTCCACGCCGAGGGTGATGAGGCTGATGCGTTGGTCCATGGTTTCTCCTGATCAGGCGGTCCTGCTCCGTGACGCCGAGCTGCTCGCTCTCGTGGATGAGCCTAGACGTGAGCGCCACCCGACCCAGGGCCAAGGAGCGGGAAGCCTTGTCAGAGTCTCCTCGGACGACCACAGTGAGGCCATGACTCCGCAGTCGGCACTGCTCAGTGAGGACGCTGCCGCGTCAGCGCTCCTCGACGCTCTCGATGCAGAACGTGCTCACGTCCTCGCGACGGTCCGTGCCATCGGCGATGCCGACGCCACTCGGGTCATCCCCCCGGTGACCTGGAGCATCACGCGAATGCTCGGCAAACTGACCTTCGACGACGAGATCTTCTGGATCGGCGCCGTGCTCTCGGGGAACGCCGAGGCCATCTCGTCGCTGCGCAACGGGTGGACGGACGGCGCGACGAGCCTGCCCGAAGCGCTGGACGACTACCAGCGGGCCGTCGAGTCCAGTCGGTCCGCGCTGGAGTCCTTCGACCCGTCGGCCCCACCTCGGTGGACACCACCGCCGGACGTCTTCGGAGGCGCGGTACCGGCTACTCAGGCCGCGCTGGTGACGCGGGTCCTCGTGGAGACGGCGACCCACGCAGGACACCTCGACATCGTGCGCGAGAGCATCGACGGCCACCGCCATCTCGTCGTCTCCTGACGGCAGGGAACCTCCAGGTGTCTCTCGCGTCGGCGCTCGGAACGTGCCACTCTCGGCTGATGACGCGCACGAAGGCAGCAGCCGCACGGGGTGACTCCTCCGATCGTCCCGCCCCGCAGCACACGGCCGACGGTCACTACGTCGTCGTCGACGGTCGGCGCTGGCGCGCAAGTGATCCGTCGATCCCGGAGTCCCTGCGCCAGGAACTGGTCGACGAGCTGATGGCCGCTCGCCGCGCGGTGCGCGGGAAGGAGACGGATGCGCGTGCCCGCGTGCAGGACGCGAAGGTGGCGCTCGGGGAGCGCGGAGCCCCGTGGTGGGAGACGCCGGAACCTGAGGAGCTGCGCGAACGGATACGCGCGAGCCTCCGTTCTCTGCTGCGCAAGCGGGCCGGCTCCACCATCTGTCCGAGCGACGTGGCGCGCATCGTGGGCGGGCCCGGTGAGACGTGGCGCGGTGCCATGGACGAGGTGCGCGAGGTCGCCGCGCAGATGGCCGACGCCGGCGACGTGGTCGTCACCCAGAAGGGGCGGGCAGTCGATGCCCGCACAGCCCGCGGGCCGGTGCGCATCGGCTTCCCCGTGGACTGATCACGCGCTCCGCGCGCCTTTTCGTCGGCATCCCATCGGTCTGGACGGGATGCGAGGATCTGGGCATGATCGCCACCCTCCCTCTCCCCACGCAGCTCGAGACCGGTGCCGGAGCCGTGACTCTGCGCGCCGCGTCGACCGAGGATCTGGAGGGTCTGATGAAGCTCCTGGCCGACGATGCGATCGGGCGCGGCCGTGGCGATCGCGCCGAGGGGGAGGACGCCGAGCGTTACCGCAGGGCGCTCGCCGAGGTGCTCGCGGACGGCTCGAACGAGCTCGTCGTCGGGGTGCAGGAGGACGCGCCCCTGCTCGCGATGTTCCAGCTCACGCGCATCCCTGGACTGTCCCGTCGCGGCGTGACCCGGCTGCAGGTCGAGAGCGTGCGCGTCGCTCGCGAGGCCCGCTCACGAGGCCTGGGCGCGGCCATGATGCGGTGGGTGCTGGAGGACGCGGCGCCTGCGGTCGGCGCGGAGCTGGTGCAGCTGACGTCGGACGCGGAGCGGGAGGATGCGCGCCGCTTCTACGAGCGCCTGGGGTTCGTGCCGTCCCACATCGGCTTCAAGGCGAACGCCGCACAGTCGTAGCAAGAGTCCGGCGCTCAGCCTTCCCGCGCCACGTCCTCCGGCGCCACCGAGCGGAACCGCCCGCTGAGCGGCAGCATCAGCAGCGCCGCGAGCAGGGGGCCGATCGCGAGGGTCACGAACGCGGAGTACACCGAGTCGGTCGCCGCGAAGATCGCGCCCACGACCGTCGGCACCACGACGGACCCCAGCTGCCACACCGCGTTAAGCGTGCCGGCGGCCGACCCCGCCTCCTCGGCGCCCGCGTAGTCCAGGATCAGCGCGTTCTGGATGGGCGAGTAGCAGTAGGCGGCGAAGCCCAGCACGGGCGCGGCGATGTAGAAGGCGGGCAGGGAGCCCAGGGTGCCGAAGATCAGGAGCATGATCGCGAACAGCACCAGGATCCCCGCGGCGAGGTACTTGCGGTGGAAGCGGATCCGGCCGGCGACCAGCCCGATCACGGGCTTCATGATCACCGCGGTGATCGCGAACAGGGCGACGATGCCGCCGGCGTGCACGGGGTCGATGCCCTTGCCCTGGATCATCAGGGTGTTGGACCAGGTGATGAACCCGTAGGTGCCCCACAGGGAGAAGAACCCGGCGATGCCCAGCACGATCAGGTCGCGGCTTCCCAGCACGCGGCCCAGGCGCGGGGTGTGCGGGGCAGCGGGGGTCGCGAGCTCGGTGCCGGCGGCCTGGGGCGGCCGCGAACGGTGCAGCACCGCGATCACCAGACCCAGCACGATCGAGATCGCGCCGAACAGGTGGTAGGAGAGCCGCCAGCCGTGCTCGGCGATCATCGTCGGCACCACGAGGTTCGCCACGACGGTGCCCAGTGACGTGGCGGTGGTGAACAGGCCGACGGCGAAGGTCCGCTCCCGCCCGCTGAACCAGGCGGAGATCGACTTCGCGCCTGCTGCGTAGTCGGCGCCGGCGAAGAAGCCGACCAGGGCCTGGGCGAGCAGACCGAGCGCGAAGGACTGCACGCTGCCGAAGAACACCATCCCGGCGCCCGCGAGCACCATCGAGGCGGTGAGGACCACCCGCGGCCCCACCCAGTCCGAGGCCAGCCCGCCCAGGAAGTTCGAGACCACGTAGCCGACGTAGTAGCAGGTCGCGAAGACGCCGAGCGAGGCCAGGGCGACGCCGAGGGCCTGGCCGACGCTGGGCGCCGCCGGGCCCCACACGGAACGGTCCAGCGAGGTCATCGTGAAGGCGGCCCACGCGAGCACCAGGATCAGCCAGCGGCGCGGGTGCGGGGCGGCGATCTTCGCGGCATCGGCGGGCGCGGCGGAGGGGGCGGGTGAGCTCATCGGGTCTCCTTCGACGTCGATGTGGGGGAGTGGGGGTCCGCCGTGGCGGTGGGTGAGGAGGTCGGTGCCGGATGGGCGACCGTGCCGGCCAGGAACGGCAGCACCTCATCGAGCACGGGCGCACTCGGGGCGAGGGTGGCGGCGTGGGTGCGCCCGGGCAGGGGGACGAAACGGGCCGACGGCATCACCGAGGCCGCTTCCTGCGACTCCTCGAAGCGCGGATGATCGCGGTCACCGGCCATCCACAGCGCGGGCACGCCGCAGGCGGCGAGCTCGTCCTCGGGGATGCCGGGCGTCGACTCGGTGGCGGTGAACAGGGTGGCCATCGCGAGGGGGTCGGCGGCGAGGAATGCGGTGCGGGTGCCCCGGTCGCGACGGTCGGTGACGTCGGGCCCGAGGCCCTGGGCCCGGCAGAAGCCCTCCATGCCCTCGCTGCGCAGGGTCTCGACGGTGCCGGGGAAGAAGACGGTGTCCACCGATCCCTGCTGCTGCGCGGCCGAGCCGCCGAGGGAGACCAGGTGCGTGACGCGATCGGGGCGGCGCACGCTCGCGGTGACGGCGATGCGCGCTCCCAACGAGTAGCCCATGAGGGCCGCCTGCTGAATGCCCTCGGCGTCGAGCACGGCGAACAGATCATCCACGAACGCGTCCTGGGTGTAGGCGTCGGCCTGGTGCGGGGCGTCGGAGCGGCCGTGTCCGCGCAGGTCGATGCGGACCACGGTGTACCCGGCCGCCGTCAATGCGTCGACGTAGCCGTAGGCGCGCCAGATGGCGCGCGAGAGGACCGAACCGTGCAGCAGGACGACGGCGGGACCGGAGCCGGTGACGTCGTAGGCGATGGCCACGCCGCCGGCGGGGGAGGGGACTTTCGGCACGGGCTGACGGTAGTCCCGGCGTGCGCGGGCGGCAAAGCCGTCCCGTGCGTGGGACGCGGGGCGCCCCGGACGTCGGCGAGCCCGGCCGACGGGGACGTCGACCGGGCTCGCTGCGGGAGATGTGCTCCCCGGGGGAGACATGCACCCTGCCGCTGAGGGTTCTCAGATCTCGACGGGCGACTCCTCGACCTTCCCGAGCTGCGAGAGGTCCTCGGGGTCGAGCTGCACGTCCGCGACGGCGAGGTTGTCCTCGAGGTGCGCGATCGAGGAGGTGCCGGGGATCAGCAGCACGTTCTCGTACTGGGCCAGCAGCCACGCGAGCGCCACCTGCGTGGGCGCGACACCGTGCTTCTGCGCGACCGCGGTGACGTGCGGATCGGCCGCGATCTTCGCGGGGCCGCCGGTGAAGGCCGAGCCCAGCGGGAAGTACGGGACGAAGGCGAGGTCGTGATCGCGGGCGACCTCGAGGGCCTCCTGCCCCGAACGGTCCAGGATCGAGTACGGGTTCTGCACCGAGACCACGCCGGCGAGGTCGACGGCGCGTCGCACGGTGTCCGCCGAGACGCTGGAGACGCCGATCTCGGCGACCTTGCCCTGCTCGCGCAGACCCACCAGGGCGGCGAGCTGGTCCTCGAGGGCGGGCTCCTCGCTGCCGGGCGCATCGAGCTCGTAACGGCGCAGGTTCACCATCGTGAGGCGATCGGTGTCCAGGGCGCGCAGGTTGGCCTCGACCTGCTCGACGAGCTGCTCGGGGCGGCCGGCGGGGAGGAACTCACCCTTCTCGCTGCGCTCGGCGCCGACCTTCGTGACCAGGCGCAGGTTCTCGGGATAGGGGTGCAGGGCCTCGCGGATGAGGTCGTTGACCACGTCGGGCCCGTAGAACTGGGCGGTGTCGATGTGGTCCACGCCCAGCTCGAGCGCGCGGCGCAGCACGGCGCGGTTGTTCTCAGGATCCGCCGGCGGCCCGAAGACACCCGGTCCTGCCAGCTGCATGGCGCCGTACCCGACGCGCTTGACGGTGAAGTCTCCGATGTGTCCAGTGCTCATGCCGCCATCCTGCGCCTGTGTCGGCGACGGCGCCAGCGGGTGCGCTGTGAGCGGACGGCCGGTGAGCGACGGAGCCGCGGTAAACCCCTGGCCCGGACCGCGGGACCCGCGTAGATTCACGCGCCATGAGCACCCGGCCCGCCTCCCGACCTGCGACGGCCGACGAGATCGACCTGCCGACCGCGCGTCTGCGACCCGCCGAGGGTCCTGAAGCTCCCGGATCCGCCGCCTGATCGGCGTGCCATGTACCTCGAGAACATCGTGGTCGATGCCCTCGACCCGCGCGCCCTCGGCTCCTTCTGGGAGGCGCTCCTCGGGACGCGGCGACTGACCGACGGGCCCGAGGGCCTGGAGACCCGCCTGCACCTGAGCCCGGCGGGCGGGGAGGACGGGCCCTTCCTGGACCTGTGCTTCCAGCCGGTGCCCGAGCCTCCGCGCGAGCCCCTGCGCCTGCATCTCGACCTGCTCGGCGGGTCGCGGCAGGAGCAGGTGGTGGCGCGGGCACGAGACCTCGGAGCCCGCCCCCTCGACATCGGCCAGGGCGCCGTGCCCTGGGTGGTCCTCGGAGACGTGGAGGGCAACCCGTTCTGCGTGATGGAGGAGCGCGAGGTCTACTCCGGGACCGGTCCCATCGCGGCGCTGCCGCTGGATTCCGCCGATCCCGCACGCGACGCCGACTTCTGGAGCCGGCTGACCGGCTGGGTCGCGACCGACGGCGTCGCCGGGGCGTCGCTGCGTCACCCCTCGGGCGTCGGCCCGCTGCTCGAGCTCTGCCAGGAACCGGCGCCGAAGCCCGGCTCTCTCGCAGACGGCGGGAAGAATCGGATGCACCTCGACGTGCGCCTCGAGGCGGGGGAGGACGCGGACGCCGTGGCCGCCGAGATCCTCGCGCGCGGCGGCCAGGGGCTCGACCCCGACTGGGGCGAGCTGCCCTGGCGCGTGTTCACCGACCCCTCCGGCAACGAGTTCTGCGTGCTGCCCGCTTCGTCAGGGGATTGAGCGATCCCTCTCCCGGAGACCTCAGCGGGCGGTCGGGAACATCTGCGCGCGGACGTCGGAGGTGGAGATGACCTCCTTGCCGAACGGGAAGCAGGTCACGGGGATCAGCTTGAGGTTCGCCCAGGCCAGCGGGATGCCGATGATCGTGACGGCCTGCGCGATCGCGGTGACGACGTGGGCCACCGCGAGCCAGAGCCCGGCGACCAGGAACCACACCACGTTGCCGGCCGCGCTCATCGCGCCGCCGCGGTGGGTGTCGACGACCTCGCGGCCGAAGGGCCAGATCACGAAGCCCGCGATCCGGAAGGAGGCCAGGCCGAAGGGGATCGTCACCACCAGGATGCAGGCGATGATCCCGGCCAGGACGTAGCCCAGGAACAGCGACCAGCCTGCGGTGAGGAACCAGATGATGTTCAGGATCAGGGTGAGGATCGAACGCATGCCTCGATCGTAGGACCGTCCCGTCGGACCCGTCGATGGGGGTACCCCCGGGGTGACCTCCGGTCCGGGACGTCAGCGTTCGTCGGCCCCGTCGTACCAGTCCGGCAGAGGCCCGGGTCTCAGGCGCGTGCTGTCCCCGGGGCGGGCGAGGGTGAGCAGAGCACGCTCGACGTCCTCCTCCTGCTCGAGCAGATCCTCGACCGCCTGCACCTTCTCGCGCAGCTCGGACTCCTGGACGTCGCCGACCACGTCCACGCTCGCGACGACGAACAGCTTGTTCGCCCCGACCCACTCGGAGTGCAGGAAGGTCACGGCCTCGATGTCGGGATTCTCCTGGAGGATCCCCAGCATCCGGTTGCGCACCAGCGGCGTGCCTCCCTCACCCGTGAGCAGAGAGGCGTTGCGGACGATCAGGATCACCGCGACCACACCCAGCAGAACGCCGACGAGGATCGAGCCGATCGCGTCCCACACCGCGTTGCCCGTGATCTGGTGCAGGAACAGACCCAGGGCGGCGATCACGAGGCCGATCAGCGCGGCGGAGTCCTCGGCGAACACCGCGCGCAGCATCGGATCGGACGTGGTGCGCACGTAGCGCAGGGGGCTGATCCGACGCCGCTTCGCCCCGGACCGGGTCTGTCGCAGGGCCTGCACGAACGACGTGCCCTCGAACAGGAAGGACACACCGAGCACGACGTAGCCCCAGGTGTATCCGGCCTCCTCGCTGCCGCCCTCGGTGAGCGACGAGATCCCGTGCCAGACCGACACCCCGGCGCCCACGGCGAACAGGCCGATCGCGGCGAACATCGCCCACACGTACCCCGAGCGGCCGTAGCCCATGGGGTGGCCGGCGTCGGCCGGTTTGCGGGCCCGACGCTCGCCGATCAGCAGGAACACCTCGTTGCCGGTGTCGGCCCAGGAGTGGGCCGCCTCGGCGAGCATGGAGGCCGAGCCCGTGATCCCGGCGACGATCGTCTTGGCGATCGCCACCAGCAGGTTCGCGCAGAACGCGAGGATGACGGTGAGACCGCTGCCGGAGGACTGTTCCTTGGAGCCCGAGGATTTCGAGGAGTCGCCGTCGGGGCCGGAACCGGTGTCGTCGGCCGAGGGGGCGGCAGCGGATCCGCTGGTCGATGTGCTCATCGAGGGTCCTGTCCTTCGCGGTCGGGGCGGGGCGGGCGGGGTGTGGTCGGGGCGTGGGGCGTGGGGCGTGGGGCGTGGGGGCGTTGGGAGCGTCCCGACCGTGCGCCCCATTGTGCTCCCTGACCCGGTGGAGCGTGTGCCGGCGGGGCAGGGCTTCTCGGCGCGGCCGGCCGGCCGGCGGGTGAGTCGCATCCCGAGATCCGCGCTCGAGGGGATTGCGGCGCGCGTAGCGTCACGCCCATGAGCGAGTCCCACGGCGAGCAGGCCCCTGCGCATCAGCACGTGCATCCTGGCCACGATCACGCTGGCCACGATCACGCTGGCCACGATCACGCTGGCCACTATCACGCCTACACCCACGGCTACGAGGACGCGGTGCTCTCCTCGCACCGCAACCGCACCGCCCAGAACTCCGCGGCCCATCTGCTGCCGCACCTGCGCGAGGGCATGCGGCTGCTGGACGTGGGCAGCGGCGCCGGCACCATCACCGCGGACCTCGCCCGGATCGTCGGCCCGCAGAACGTGACCGCTCTCGAGGTCTCCGAGGAATCCGCCGCGATCACCCGCGCCGAGCTCGAACGCCAGGGCCTCGAAGGAGTCGACGTGCGCGCGGCCGACGCCCACGCGATCCCCTTCGCCGACGGGTCCTTCGACGTCGTCCACACCCATCAGGTGCTCCACCACGTCGCCGACCCCGTGCAGGTGCTGCGCGAGATGCGCCGGGTGACCGCCCCCGGCGGCATCGTCTCTGCCCGCGAGGCCGACTACGGGGCCTTCCGCTGGTGGCCCGAGCTGCCCGGTCTGGCGCGCTGGCGGGAGCTGTTCATCGAGGCGATGGAGGCGAACGGCGGGACCCCGGACGCCGGCCGGCGTCTGCTGGGCTGGGCGCTCGAGGCAGGTCTGGAAGGCGCTGAGCCCGGCTCGAGCACCTGGTGCTACGCGACCCCGGCCGACCGTGCCTTCTGGGCCGGCTCCTCCTCGCAGCGGATCACCGCGGGAGCCGTCGCCCAGCAGCTCGTGCGCGAGGGTCGCGCCTCCCAGGACCAGCTCGACGAGATCGGCGCGGACTGGCGGCGTTGGGCCGAGGACCCGGCCGGCTGGTTCGTGCTGCTGCACGGGGAGATCATCGCGCGGGTGTGAGGGGTGTCGGGCTGGGGCCTGTGGGGCAGGTGGGGACTGTGGGGCTGTGAGGCCGGTGGGTCGGCGGGGCTGGTGGTGTGCGGGACGGTGAGAAGTCCGCCGATGGCTCCGAGTGAGGTCTCGGAGGGACGGGCAGTCGGCCGATGGCTCCGGGTGAGGGCTCAACGCCTATGGAGGGTTGAGACCTCAGGGGGAGCCATCGAAGGCCACGCACCGCGTCCGGCTCCGGCGTTCGGACCTGTTCAGGTCGGCACGACCATGCGAACTTTCGTGCTGCGGCTGTCGGCCGATGGCTCCTGATGAGGGTTCAACTCCTATGGAGGGTTGAGACCTCAGGGGGAGCCATTGAAGAGCGACTTACCTCGTCCGGCCGACCCGAGGGTCCACCCGGTCGTCCCAGACGGCCATCCCAGCCGCCCATCCCAGCCGCCCACCCCAGCAGGCCACGGCAGACCGCCACCCGCTCAGCCCCCGAGCTCCCGCGCGCGCCGGGTGATGTCGCCGGCGACGCCGATCGCCTCGGCCGCGTAGCCGCCGCCGAACAGCACCACGTGGGCGAGGAGGGCGAAGAACAGGTGCGCGGGGAGGTCCTCGCGCCATCCGGAGGGCATCGGATGGGCGTGCTCGTAGCCGGCCAGGATCTCGTCGAGGTGGGGTGCTCCGAACAGGGTCAGCAGCGCGAGGTCCTCGAGGCGATGGCCGCCGTGGGCGGAGGGGTCGATGAGCGTGCCGCCCTGGTCGGTCCACATCAGGTTCCCCGACCACAGGTCCCCGTGCACGCGGGAGGCCTGCTCCCGGCCCTGGCCGCTGATCCCGTCGAAGGCGCCGCCCGCGATCGCGTCGATCGCCCGGCCCACGGCCTCGGACCCGTCGGAGCCGAGGCGTCGCGCGGCGTGGTCTGCCAGGGGACGCAGCCGGTCCTCGGCCCAGAAGGTCGCGAAGTCCTCGTGGACGGTGGTCGGCACCTCGAAGGGGTCCTCGAGCGGACCGAACCAGCTGGTGTCCGAGGGGGACGCGCCGAAGCCCTCGGCGCCGGCGTCGTGCAGGCGGGCCATGCGCTCGCCGAAGGTGCGGGCGTCGGCAGCGCTCGGCCGGGCGGGCTCGAGACGCTCGAGACGCAGGAAGTCCTCACCGACCTCGAGCACCTCGACGACGGGCACGGCGCGGGGCTCGGCGAGCCAGGTGAGCCCGGCGGCCTCCGTGGCGAAGAAGCCCTGCGGGGCGCCGGGACGCTGCTTGAGGTGATCAGCCATGCGCCCACGGTAGGTCCCGTGGTCGGCCGACGCAGGACTCATGCCCGGTCGGTGTGCATCCCGACGTTGATGACCGTGCCCTCGGAGTCCCGGTAGAAGAAGCGGGTGACACCCCACGGCTCGTCGGTCAGCGGGTGGACGACCTCGAGGCCCGATTCCTCGACCCTGCGGAGTGCCTCGTGGACGTCGTCGACGAAGACGGACACGGCCGGGTTCACGGGGGCCGTGGCGTCGGTCGTCATCAGGCTCAGCTGGGGACCGCGCTCGTCACCCAGAGTCGTGATCCACCCGTGCTCCATGAGCACCTCGAGACTGCCACCGAGGAGCACGCGACGAGCGAGGACGGATCGCGCGCGGGCGAGGACTTCCTGGAGACGGGCCGCATCACGCTGGACGCGGACACCCAGCAGAAGTCGCCACCCGAGTGACTGCCGGGTGCGCGGGGGCCAGATCCGGGGGTCTGCACCCCCGGCCCTGCTCGGGCCTGCCCGACGGTTTCGTCCCAGCCGGTGACAGCGCACTTGCGGCGTGCACATGATCAGCGCCATGAGCACACAGATCCCGGACCCCACCCACCATCTCACCCCCGTCGACCGCACCCCCGTCGACGGCGCCCCCGACGACCGCACCCCGGTCGACCGCAGCGACCGCCGTCGCTGGCTGCAGCTGCTCCTCGGCATCATCCTGTTCTTCGTGGCCGAGTTCGCCCTCGTCATCCCCATGATCCTGTGGTCCGCGCTGGCCCAGGTCGACGTCGTCGCCGGCCCGGCGCCGTCCTGGACGATGCTGGCCGGCGGGTGCTTCGGCGCTCTCGTCGCCCTCGGCGGCTTCCGGCTGATCGTCGGCCCGATCGGCCGCAGTCCCGGCCTCGCGCTGCGCGGCCGCGGGAAGCTCGCCGAACTCGCGACCGGCCTCGTGATCGGCACGCTGCTGATCTCGATCAGCGTGGGCCTGATCGCCCTGCTGGGCGGGTACCAGGTCAGCGGGTTCTCCCCCTCCCCGCAGCTGCTGGTCCCGCTCGCCCTGGGGGTCGGCGCGGGCTTCGTCGAGGAGATCCTGTTCCGCGGCATCCTGGTGCGGATTTTCGACGCGTGGCTGGGCAGCTGGGCCGCCCTCGCGCTGACCTCCGTGCTGTTCGGCTTGATGCACCTGACCAACCAGGGCGCGAGCCTCACCTCCGCGCTGGGTCTCGTGATCGAGGCCGGGGTCCTGCTGGGCGCCGCATACCTGCTGACGCGCCGGCTGTGGCTCGCGATCGGCATCCACATCGCCTGGAACACCGTGCAGGCCGGTGTGTATTCCTCGGACGTCTCCGGCACCGGGGCCCAGCACGGTCTGCTCGCCGCGCAGCAGGACGGTCCTGCCTGGCTGACCGGTGGGTCGATGGGCGTCGAGGGATCTCTCGTCACCGTGCTCGTCGGCCTCGTCGCGGGCGTGATCATGCTGGTCCTCGCCGTGCGGCGCGGGCATATGCTGCCGCGCGTGGCTGCCGAGGGGCGTGCCGCCGGGCGAGCGGGCCGACGTCACCCGGAGCGGGTGGGGGCCTGAGCCTCACGCCGACGAACCTCGCCCCGACCCAGCCTCGCCGCCTCAGCCGCGCCGCCCGCGCCGCCTCAGCCGCGAGTGCCGGCCTCCGCCTCAGCCGCGGAGGCCGGCCTCTGCCTCGGCCCGCTCCGCCGCCACCGTCTCACGGCGCAGCCGACGTCCGGCGACGAAGCCGATCAGCGCGATCGCCACGATGAACACGATCGTGCCCAGGGTGAGCGCCTCGAAGGCCGCGTAGGGCACGCCCATCGCGCTCGAGAAGTCGTAGGGCACGCCCAGCAGCGACTCGAGGGTGCCGGGGAACACAGAGACCCATGAGCCGAGAGCCACGAACGCCGTGGTGACCGCGCCCAGGGCGACGAACACGGCGTTCGGCCCGGGCACTCGGAAGGGGCGGGGCACCTCGGGGTGGCGCAGGCGCAGACGCACCGCGGCGGGGATCACGAGCAGATAGCTGAACAGGTACGTGGTGATCGCGACCGAGAGCACCACGTCGAACAGGGCGGCGCTCGAACCGGTCAGCTGCATCGCGGCGATCATGAACACCGTGGAGACGGTCCCCGACAGCAGGTTCACCCGGATCGGAGTGCCGAGGCTCTTGTGGAACTTCCCGAAGAAGCCGCCGAAGAAGGAGCCGTCGGCCGCGGCGATCGCCTGCATGCGGTCGGACATGATCATCCAGGCCGCACCCTGGCCGATGTTGGCGAGCAGGAACAGCACCACGGCTGCGGTGAGCACCACCGGGGCCGCGGGGCCGTAGACCGAGAACACGGTCGCCACGGCCGTCAGCAGCCCGGAGACGCCGTCGATGTCGGAGTGGGGGATGACCAGCAGGATCGTGAACACCGGGATCAGGTAGAGCACCCCGGCCATCGCCGAGGAGCGCAGCACGGAGAACGCCACGTCCTTCTCGGCGTTCTTCATCTCGCCGGAGGCGCTCGACCCGGACTCGAAGCCCAGGAACGCGAACAGCAGCAGCGGCGTGAGCGTGATGAACCCGGTGACCGAGGGGGAGAAGTCGCCGATCGCGAGGTCCTGCACGCCGCGCTCGAACGCGTAGATGGCGGCGGTGAGGATGAAAATCCCCAGGAACACGATCTTGCAGACCGCACCCATGGTCGGGATCCACTTCGCGCGGCGCAGCGAGAGGATCGCCGCGAGCACCGTGATCCAGATGAACGCGGTCTTGAAGGCGTAGTCGGCGAGCGACCCCTCGGCGAAGTGGACGAGGTGGCCGCGGGCGGCCTCGGCGCACAGGAACGCCATCGACCCGCCCACCCAGACGGGCTGGGTGATCCAGGTGAAGGCCGAGGCGACGGCGGCCGCGGGACGCCCGAAGGCACGACGCACCCACAGGTACACCCCGCCCTCGCCGACGAAGGCGGAGCCCGTCTCGGCGAAGATCAGGGCGTAGGGGACCAGGAAGACGATGATCAGGAAGACCAGCCAGGTGAAGGTCTCGGGGCCCTGCGAGGACACCGACCCCAGCATCTCCAGGCCGACGACGGCCGAGACGACGATGAAGACGATGTCGAAGCGGCCGAGCGTCCGATGCAGCACCTCGTTCTGCTTCTGCGCGAAGCGTGTGCTGCCGTCGGGGCCGATCTCAGTCATGCCAGGTGCTCATCTCGATGATCGCGGGTGCGGGGGCGCCGCGCATCGGGGGCCGTCGGCCGGGTGCGGGTCGCGTCCGGGACGACGAGGCGACGGCGCGGCGACCCGGCGAGCATAGTCCGTGCTCGGGCCCCGGTGCCTCCTTGCCCGCGCACGCTCACATTCGCGGTGCGCCGTCACACCGCCGGGGTCGCGAAGCCCCCGTTGGACAGCAGCAGCTGCCCGCGGATCCACGCACCGCGCGGCGAGAGCAGGAACCGCACCAGGTCCGCGACGGTGCCGGGGCCGCCGAGCCGGCCGCCGGGCGTCTGCGCGGCGCCGGCCTTACGCACCGCGTCGTCCATCCAGCCGGTGTCGATGGGGCCGGGGTTGACGACGTTCGTGCGGATCCCGCGGTCGGCGAGCTCGTGGGTGCCGGCGAGGACCAGCCGGTCCAGGGCCCCCTTGGTCGCGCCGTAGGGGAGGTTGTGAGCCGTGTGGTCGCTGGTCAGGGCGATCACGGCGCCACCCGGGGTGTCGGTGCCCGGCGGCACCTGCTCGGCGAAGGAGCGCAGCAGCAGCCAGCTCGCCCGCACGTTCACCGCGTAATGGCGGTCGAAGCTCTCCACGGTGGTGTCCAGGATCGAGGAGTCCACCGACTCGCAGTGGCACATGACCAGGGCGCCGAGTGCGCCCAGGGCCTCTCGGGCCGTCGCGACCAGGCAAGGTGGTTCGGCGGGGTCGGCGAGATCGCCGGGCACGAGCTCGATCCGGCGGCCCAGCCCGCGCAGCTCCTCGGCGAGCTCCTCGACATCCGACGGCTCGCCGTTCACGCGGCGGTCGTAGGCGTCCGAGTAGCTCAGGGCGAGGTCGAAGCCGTCCTCGGCGAGGGCGTGCGCGATCGCGGCGCCGATGCCGCGGCGCCGCCCCACGCCCGTCAGCAGGGCGGTGCGGGGGAGGGGTGTGGCGTCGGCGTTCTCGAAGGTCATGGGGCTGACGCTACGGAGCCGTCCGTGCCCCGGCAACGCATTAACGCCGCACTCCTGTCGTCCGAGGCCAGGAGCGATGTCCCGGTCCGGACGTGACAGCCGTCAGGGGCCCCGTGCCGCTGCCGCGCCTAGCGTCGTGGACATCAGGGACGGCGCAGACCGGGGCACTCGCACCGGGGACGCCGGGACCAGAGGACATCATGGACCGCTACGACAGCTCCTTCTCCGCCGGCGACGACGACCTTCGCGGCGACGACCTCCGCTACGACGACCGGGAGTCGCGGCGCCGGGCACGGCACGACCGCCGCGGCGGGTGCGGCGACCCCGAGGGTGACCTGCGCCAGCGCGCTGTCCACCGGATCCGGGCCCGCCGGAACCTGGCCGTCGGTGTCATCGTGTACGTCCTGATCAACGGCATGCTCGTGACCGTCTGGGCGCGCAACGGCGGCGGGTTCTTCTGGCCGATCTTCCCGATCGCCTTCTGGGGGATCGGACTGTTCTGGCAGCTGGCCGACGCCTTCGGCCGCGGCGCCAGCGAGGACAGGATCCAGGCCGAGATGCGCCGACTGAGCGGCGAGGGCCGCTGAGGGCGCGGCGTCACCGAGCGGCGATCTCCGGAGCGGCCCGCCCTCAGACGGTGATCGTGCCCGGCTCGGGGGTGAAGGGCGTGAAGAACGCGTTCGCCGGCCGGTTCTCGCGGGTCATCATCAGCGCCGGCACGGTCACCCCGTCGATCTGCTCGCGGATGATGTCGGCGTGGCCGGCATGGCGGGCGAGCTCCTCGACCTGGTGCACCAGGAAGAACCGCCACCGCACCGCCGAGGGCTCCTCTCGGCCGTCCCACGGAGCCGACGGCTCCATGGTCTCGGCTCCCGGGTCCACCTCGCGCAGGGCCCGCAGGAACTCCTCACGCACCTCGTCGAAGGTGACGAGGAGCTCCGCGACCGAGGTCTGCTCCTCCAGCTCCGTGCTCTCGAAGTGGCGGGTCGCGTCCTCCTCGGTGAGGCCGCGCAGACGCGGGCCGTCCGCGATGCGCGAGAGCGCCCCGTTCATCACGTAGATCGTGTGCTTGATGAGCGCCCCGATCGACAGGGTGCTGCGGCACGGGGCCCGGTGGGCCTGTTCCTCCGTGAGCCCGTGGGCGCTCGAGCGCAGGGCCGAGAGCTGCTGGTCGATGTATCCGACGAGTCCGGTGATCTCGTCGTCCTGGGCGGGTGCGTACATGATCTGCTCCTCCTCGGGGATGCCGCCGACGTGGCGACCTGCTCGGGGACCATTCTTCGGGTGCGTGCGGACAGGTCCCGTCCGCTGATCTGGTGCGCGGTCCGGCGGCGCGGGGCCGATAGCGTCGCCCCATGCGCATGATCCCCCTGAGCGACGGCACCGAACTGGCCACCTGGACCCGCGGCACCACCGGATCACTGCCGCCCGTCGTGCTCGTCCACGGCGGCCCCGGCCTCTGGGACGACCTCCGGGACCTCTCCGCCCTGCTCGAGGACCAGACCCTCGTGCACCGCTACGACCAGCGCGGATGTGGACGCAG
This sequence comes from Brachybacterium endophyticum, assembly GCF_003130585.1. Lineage (GTDB taxonomy): Bacteria > Actinomycetota > Actinomycetes > Actinomycetales > Dermabacteraceae > Brachybacterium > Brachybacterium endophyticum. The sequence continues at coordinate 169,446 of NZ_QFKX01000003.1, forward strand.
CGCGCCCCGCCCCGTCCCCGCCGATCAGTTCTCGATCGAGCGCTTCGTGGCGGACCTCGAGGAGCTGCGCACCGCACTCCACGCCGAGCACGACGGGCACGAACGCTGGATCGTCCTCGGCCACTCCTTCGGCGCCGACCTCGCCCTCGCCTACGCCGCCGCGTACCCCGAGCACGTGGCGGCCGCCGGCTGCCTGAGCGGCACCGGCATCGGCGACTGGCGCACACCGACCCGGGCCGAGCACGAGCGGCGCCGCAGGGAGGTGGGCGTCGGCGAGGAGTTCGCCGCGCTCGACCGCCTGGGCGAGGAGGGGCGCACCCCCGAGCAGGAGACCCGCTGGCGGACCCTGCAGTGGGCCACGGACTTCGCCGACCCCACCGCGGGGCTCGCGCACGCCGCGCGCCTGGCCGCCGCGCCGCTCACCATCGAGCACACCGCGAACCGCGCTCTGGCAGCCGACCCCGCCGTCGGCGACGAGGCCCTGATCCAGGATCTCTCCCGCATCGACGCGCCCGTCTGGTTCGTCCACGGGACGCAGGACCCGCGTCCCGTCGCCGGCGTCGTCGATCTCGCCGCGCACGCCCGCCGCGGTCGCAAGCGGATCATCGAGGGCGCCGGGCACTTCCCCTGGGTCGAACGGCCCGAGCGCACCCGTGAGGTGCTCGAGGAGATCGTCCGCTCGGGAGCCTGAGTGGGCGCCTGAGTGGCCGAGAACCTGGGAGGTGGCCGGGGACGGCGGCGTTAGACTTCCGCAGTCCGCTGCCCTGCACGTCCGATCCTCCGAGGAGGCCTCACCCCGGTGCCCCCGCTGCTCTCGCGCCCGCTGGACGTCCTCATCGCATCGGACCCGGGACTGAGCAGGCTGCGGCAGGGACTGGCGGGAGCGGTCTGCGTGAGCGCCGCGCTCCTGGTGGAGGCCGTCGTCGGCACCGCCCTGGGCCTGCCGGCCCCCTCCCTCGTGATCTCGATGATCCTCGGCGCCGTGATCGCGATGATCGGCTCGAACGCCCTCGCCCGGCCCTCGGCTCTCCAGAGCATCCGCGCGGCCGTGTTCTTCCCCGTGGCCCTGGGCGTCGGCCTCGGCATCGGCACTCTCGTCGGCGATCACCTCTGGGTCTCCCGGGTGGTGTTCGTGCTGGTGATGTTCGGTGCGGTGTACGTGCGCCGCTTCAGCCTGGACTTCTTCTTCTACGGCTTCCTGCTGTGGATGGGGTACTTCTTCTCGCTGTTCCTCCACCCGGTCCCCGCGCAGCTTCCGCACCTGATGATCGCGATCGTGGTGGGCACGATCGTGGTGCTCGCCCTGTGCACCACGGTGTTCCGTCCCCACGCCCGGCGCACCCTCGCCCGGATCTTCCGCAGCATGCGCGCCCGGCGCAACCGTCTGCTGCGCCTGATGGCCTCCCGCCTGCGCGTCGAGACCGCACGCGAGCGCGAGAAGGCCACCCGCCGGATCTTCGACGAGCGCACCCGCTTCGACGAGAACGTCGTGATGAGCGACGGCTGGGCGGCACATGCCCGCGCCCTCCCCGTGGGCTGGAGCGCCGAGACCCTGCGGCGCAGCCTCCTGGACGGGCAGCTCGCCCTGGACCTGGTGGGCTGGTCCTCCCGGCGCCTGGTGGATGCCTCACCGCGCGTGCGCGGCCTGGCGGCCCACGCCCTCGTGCTCACGGCCGACGGTGATCACGGTCGCGCCGCCCGCGTCGGCGCGCTGCTGGAGCGCCTCGCCGTCCGCGAACAGGCAGAGACCCCCGAGCAGGACCCACGGATCCGTGACGCGGTGCGCGGCCTGGTGCGAGGACTGGACGCCCTGGCCCGGCGACCGGCCGACCCGCATCTCCCGCCCGACCTCGAGCACAACGACGAGTTCACCCCCGCCGTCGCACTAACCGGCCTGGGCCTGCTCCCCGGCTCCCCGTCGGTCTCCCGCGACGTGGCCGCCCGCGGTCGACGCTGGAACCCCCTCGCCCGGCTCTCCGCGACCACCCGCCAGGCCGTGCAGGTCGCGATCGCCGGCAGCCTCGCCATCGGCGCCGGCACCCTGATCAGCGGCTCCCGCTACTACTGGGCGGTGATCGCCGCGTTCGTCGTGTTCACCGGGACGGGCACCCGCATGGACTCCTTCGGGAAGTCCCTGAACCGCGTGATCGGCACCGCCCTGGGGCTGGTGGCCGGGATCGCCCTGGCGGCGGTGACCGCCGGGCACCCCGAGTTCGCGCTCGTCGTGATCGTGCTCAGCGTCTTCCTCGGGTTCTACCTGATCCGCGTCTCGTACGCCTACATGATGTTCTTCGTGACCATCCTGGTCGCGCAGCTCTACGGGATCCTCGGTCAGTTCTCCGACGCCCTGCTCCTGCTGCGCCTGGCCGAGACCGCGGCAGGCGCGACGATCGGCATGCTGGTCGCCCTTCTCGTGGTGCCGGTGAGCACCCGCGACACGGTGCGCAGCGCGGAACGCGAGGTGGTGGACGCGATCGCCGACCTGATGACGGCGGTCCAGGGCCCGGACGCGGGGGAGGCACCCGGGACCGACGCCTCCGGGCCCCTCGATGCCGGGGCATGGCGCAGCGAGGTCGACGCCCACCTGCTCGCCGTCGAGAACGCCCAGCGCCGACTGACGCTCGCCGCCGCACCGCTGACCCGCTACCACCTCACCGAGCACCGTCCGCGGCGCGTGCGCAGACGCCTCACCGTGGTCGCGACCTGCGTCAGCTACGCCCGCACCGCGACGGCGGGCGTGATGGGCCTGGAGGGCCCGCGAGACCGGATCCTCGGCGCCTGCGACGAGGTCGCCCAGCTCGCCCGGGCGATCGCCGCCGGTGAGCACCAGCTGCGGGAACGGGACGACGAAGGGCCCGAGCGTGCGCTGCGGGGCTCGCAGGCCTCCGGCGAGGAGTCCTCGACGGGCGGAGCCCAGCGCGAGGCGCTCGCCGCTCTCGCCGCCCTCGACCTCGCCCTCATCGAGCTGGAGCGCACGCCGCGGCACTGACCGTGCACGGAGTGCTGAGCGGATCGGTGCGGCTCTGCGTGCTCGCGATGGGCGAGGGTTCAGGTCTCAGAGATGCTCGACGGGACGCTCGACGAGCGCGGCGGCTTCGTCCTGGACCTCCTGGTCCTGGCCGGTGACGACGCCCTCGGTCGCTCCCGGGGTGCGGCGTGCGAAGGCATTGACCAGGGCGGTGAGCACCACCAGGGCGGCAGCGGCCGTGGGCAGCCACATGGCGCCCTGGGCGCCGATGCGCTCGGCGATGCCGCCGGTGATCGCCGAGGCCAGGGACTGGCCGACGATCGTGGCCGAGCCCAGCATTGTCATCACCGTCGCCGAACGACCCTGCGGCGAGCGCTCCGCGGCCAGGCTGTAGAGCGTCACCACCGTCGGCCCGATCCCGATGCCCGCGACGGCCATCGCCGCGGCCACGCCCGTCAGGCCGCCGGCGAGCCCGAAGGCGAGCATCGCGGCGAGCATCAGCGAGGAGAAGGCCAGCCAGCGCCAGCGCAGGGAGAAACCCTCGGGGAACAGCGAGATGCCGAGCGCGAGGATCGTCGAGCCCACACCCATGATCCCGTAGACCAGGCCCGCCGAGTCCCCGCGGCCCACCTCGGAGAGGAAGGCGGTCAGCGAGGTCAGCACGGTGCCGAAGAACAGGCCGACACCGAGCGCGCCCGCGACGATCACCAGCACCCGCAGGCTGCGCAGCTCGCGCGCGGGCGCCTGGGTGACGGGCTCGTCGTGCGCCGGGGCGCTCACCCGCGCGGTGGGGTGCAGCGCGAAGGCGGTGACGAACACGAGGGTGAGCACGGCGGCGCCGATCATCGGGGCGGCCGCGGTCATCGTCGTGGCGAGAGCTCCCACCACCACCGGGCCGAACACGAAGGCGGTCTCGTCGGCCGCGGATTCGTAGCCCATGGTCGCGTTCAGGCTCTTGGCGCGACGACCCGAGGGCAATCGGGTGAGGATCAGGTGCACCAGGCGGCTGCGCGAGAGCGGGCCGATCTGCGGCGAGGACGCTCCGATCACGAAGCCGACGGCCAGCACCGCGAGGTCGGGCAGCGAGCTGAAGGCGACCCAGGACATCGCGATCAGCGACAGCGAGGTGACGACTCCGGAGAGCAGGATGACGGGGCGCTGGCCGATGCGGTCGGCCGCGGCACCCAGCAGCGGGCCGATCAGCGCGGACCCGAGGCCGACGACCGCCGAGTTCAACCCGCCGAGGGCTATCGAGCCGCGCGCGGAGACCACGAGGGTCAGGGTTCCCACGACCATCATCGCGAAGGGGAAACGGGCGACGAAGGCGATCGGGAAGTAGGCGGCGCCCGCGGCGCGCAGCAGGGTCGGCCTGCCGCCGCTCGGGTGCGTGGGCTGCGATGTCATCGTTCCTCCGGACGGTGTGTGCCGCCTTGGACGGCCCGCGTGGGGGGGGGCACCGAGGTCGGTGTGGTGCCGGATGCTGCGCGGGCCCGAGGTAGATGCACTGCTGGTGATGGGACGGGGCGAGACTACCGGTGACCCGGTGATGCGGCCAGGGGTCTGGGCCGCACCCGATGAGGACCTCACACGGTGGTCTCCGCCGGAGCGGCATGAGCCCTCGCCGCAGTCGGCGCCTCACGCCACGATGAGCGCGATCCCGCCCAGCACCACGACCGCGCCCAGCAGGCGCCTGAGCGGGTCCGGCTCGCGGAACAACCACCAGGCCAGCAGCGATCCGACCACGATGCTCGACTCCCGGGCCGGTGCGACGAGGGCGACGGGCGTGGTGTGCATGGCCTCGAGCACCAGGACGTAGGCGAGGGGGGAGAGCACCGCGACGATGCCGATCTCGAGCCGGCTGCGGCGCAGCACCGCGAGTGCTGATGCGGGACCGACGTCGGAGCCGGCAGCAGGCGCCTGGTCCCCGCCGGCTCGCGCGGCCCGCGAGCGCAGCAGCGCCCCCGGTGTCATCGCGAGCGCCTGCAGGGTGCAGCCCAGCGAGAAGTAGGTGACCGGCGCCAGCGCCCAGGTGGTCACGGCATGGTCGTCCCACAGGGTGTAGGCGGCGATGCCGGCGCCGGTCAGCGCGCCCCACCAGATGCCGGTCGACGCCCGATGACGCAGGGCGCGCGACCCGCCAGTGGCGACCACCACGATGCCGGCGATCACCACCAGGCCCCCGCCGACGGCCACCCACCCCGGACGCTCCCCGAGCACGGCGAGGGCGACCACGACCGTGAGCAGGGGACCGGTCCCGCGGGCCACGGGGTAGACGACGCCGAGGTCGGCACGCTGGTACCCCGTCTGCAGGCAGAGCTGGTAGACGATGTGGAAGATCGCCGAGACCGCGGGGCCGACGGCGAGCTCCCAGCCGATCGGCCATCCGGCGCGGGCCAGGACGACGAGGCCGATCGGCAGCCACAGCACCGCCGAGGCCACGTTGTACCACCACACGAACAGGTAGCCGTCGCCGCTGGCCCGCTTCGCCGCGAGGTTCCACAGGGCGTGCAGCACCGCGGCCCCGAGGACCAGGGCGAGGGCGGTGCCGGTCATTCGCGCAGGATCTCGCCCCGGAACGCGGGATCGGCCGACGCGGGGATCGGCGGCACTCCAGCAGCCGTCGTCTCGTGGTCACGGGAGAAGGTGCGATAGGAGTCGGTGCCCGTCCCCAGGTTCCCGGTCCAGGTCACGTGGACGTCGTAGTCGTGCCGATGCTCGCTCATGGAGCCACGCTACGGCGGGGTGTGCACGGGGTCCATGCATCAGCTCAGCCGATGCGCAGCACGACCCGCCCGCGGCTCCCGCTCTCCTGAGCGGTTCGGTACGCCTGGGCAGCGTCCTCGAGGTCGAGGACCTGGGCGATCCGCGGGGCGAACGCCTCGGTGAGCGAGCGCTCGAGCAGCTCGCCCAGCCGGTCGCCATCGGTCGAGGTGTTCGCGAAGACGGCGGTGACACCTTCCGGCGTGCTCTCGCGCCACGGACCCGTCAGGCCGACGAGCACTCCGCCGGCGCCCAGTGCGGCGAGCGCGTCGTCGTGGAGATTCGCCGCATCGAGCACACCGACGTACGCGCCCGGCTCGATGCTGCCGACCAGGCGAGCACCCGTGCGCTCGACGAACTCCGCATCGCTCGGACGGGCCAGCCCGTCGACCTCCCACCCGCGCTCGCGTGCGAGGTCCAGCGCGTATCCGCCCACGGCGCCCGCGGCACCGGTGATCAGCAGGCGTCGCCCCGCGGCCGGTCCCGCGGCCTGCTCGAGCGCATCGAGAGCGGCATCGGCCGTGAGGACGTTCAGCGGGACCGTGCCCGCCTCCAGGAGACCGAGGCCCTCGGGGATCCGGGCGACAGCGCTGCGATCCAGGGCGATCAGCTCCGCCTGGGCGCGGGTCGGTGCCGGGGGAGCGGCGTCGATGCCCGCGACCCTGTCCCCGACGTGCAGGTCCTCGACGCCGTCGCCGAGAGCCTCGACGGTGCCTGCCGCGTCCCAGCCCAGGCCCACGGTGCCGCTCAGACCGAAGGCCTCACGGACCGCGCCCGAGACGACGGCCAGATCTGCGGGGTTCACCGATGCGGCGCCCACCCGGATGAGGACCTCGCCGGGGCCGGGTGCCGGATCCGGGACCTCGGCGACCTGCGGGACGGCGGCTTCGGGTGGGGCGACGACAGCGCGCATGGGACTGCTCCTTCACGTGGTGGGCGAACAGGACTCATGGTCAGTCCCTTGGTGCCCGGAGGTAAAGAAGCACAGCTCAGGCGGTCTCACGCCAGCGCCCGCCGCCACATCTCCTCGTGCTCGCACACGTACGCGGTCGCCCCGCTCCAGATCGCGCCGTGGCCCTCGGTGTGCATCGTCCCCCAGGGGTCGATGCCCTGCTCGTGGGCGGTGAGGAGCATGTCGGCCATGGCGCCGGTGCGTCGACCCAGCAGCGCAGGGAGTCCCGCTCGCAGCTTCTCGTCGGCCCGGTACCCCTTGACGACGAAAGCCCGCAGCCGCGCTGCCGAGTCCTCGGGATCCCGGTGGGGGAACAGATCCGCGAAGGACTGGGCGGCGTAGGCCAGGTCCCACGCCCGCGTGCTCGGACCCGCCCCGTCGAGATCGATGACCACCATCCGCTCGCCGTCGAGGACCAGGTCCCACGGTGCGAGGTCGTTGTGGCAGATCAGCTCAGGGGGCCCGGGAACCGGCAGCAAAGGATCGCTCCAGCCGGCCGGTGCCGTGCCCTCCTCGGAGGGCGCCGCCGGAGCGGCCGCGCGCTCGAGCTCCCCGGGAGGGATGGCTGCGCTGGCCTCGTGGATCCGCCGCACAAGCGCGCCCACCCGCCGCAGGTCCTCCAGGGGCAGGGGCCCCGACTCCAGCGCGAGCGTGCCGGGCACGAACTCGAGGACCTGGCGGCCCTGCTCGTCCCGTCCCAGCGGAACGGGCAGGTCGATGCCACGCTCGCGCAGGGCGATCGTGAACGCGGTGACCAGGGGTGTCTGCGGGAGCCAGGGCTTGCGCACGGTCCCACCGATGCGGACTACGCCGGCGCTCGCGTTCCCACCCTGCAGGGGGACCTCCGCCTCGGGCTGATCCGGCGCTCTCTCCATGAGCGGGGATGCTAGCGAGCGAAGGCGACGAGGGCTCCCGATTATCCGATCAGGAGGCTCAGGCGCGGGTGCCGACCTTCTCCTCCAGCTGGTCGACGCGCTCCGGGTCCGCGACCGTGTCCTCGGCGGGAGCCGCCGGATCCTGCCCGGACAGTTCCGCCGCGACCCGGTCCTCGGCGACCTTCTCCTCGGCGCCTTCCGCACCCTCATCGGCCTGAATGGCGGAGAACGAGGTACGCACGGACGCGTCGTACGCCGTCTGGTCCAGGATCTTCTCGCGCTTGGCGACGATGACCGCGACCAGCGACTGACCGGTGACGTTCAGGGCGGTGCGGCCCATGTCCAGGATCGGGTCGATCGCCAGCAGCAGGCCGACGCCCTCGAGCGGCAGACCCAGGGTCGACAGGGTCAGGGTGAGCATGACGGTCGCGCCGGTCATGCCGGCGGTCGCGGCAGAGCCCAGCACGGAGACCAGCACGATCAGCAGGTAGTCCGTGATCCCCAGCGGCACCCCGAAGAAGTTGGCGACGAAGATCGCGGCGAGCGCCGGGTAGATCGCGGCGCAGCCGTCCATCTTGGTGGTCGCCCCGAGCGGGATCGAGAACGAGGCGTAGTGGCGCGGCACGCCCATGCGCTCGGTGACGGTCTGGGTCATCGGCATGGTGCCCAGCGAGCTGCGGGAGACGAAGCCCAGCGAGGTCGCCGGCCACACGCCGCGGAAGAACGAGCCGATCGAGAGGCCGGTGGTGCGCAGCAGGATCGGGTAGACCACGAGCAGCACCAGCAGCATGCCGATGTAGACGTCGGCCACGAACACGCCGAGCGAGCCGATCGCGTCCCAGCCGTAGCTGGCCACGGCGTTGCCCAGCAGGCCGACGGTGCCGATCGGGGCGAGGCGGATGACCCACCACAGCAGCTTCTGGACGATCTCGAGGGCGGAACCGGTGATCCGCAGGAACGGCTCGGCCTTCTTCTCGCCCACCGAGAGCACCGCGAGGCCCACGGCGATCGAGATGACGAGGATCTGCAGGGCGTTGAAGCTCAGAGCGACCGAGCCGTCGTCCCCGGCGGAGCCCTCGATGCCCAGGAAGTTCGTGGGGACCAGGCCGGTCAGGAAGTCCAGCCAGGTGCCCTGGGTGTCGCCGGCGTCCGCGGACTTGGCCGAGACGCTCGAGTTGGCGCCGGGGCTGGTCAGTGCGCCCAGGCCGATGCCGATCACCACGGCGATCAGGGAGGTGATCGCGAACCACAGGAGGGTCTTCCCGGCCAGGCGGGCTGCTCCCGTGACCTTCCGCAGGTTGGCGATCGAGGTGACGATTGCGAGGAAGATCAGCGGCGGCACCAGGGCCTTCAGCAGGGTGACGAAGGTGCTGCCGATGGTGTCCAGCGTGGTGGTCAGCCAGTTGGCGCCGTCCTCGCCGCTGCCGGGGCCGATCGCGGTCGCGACCAGGCCCAGGGCGACGCCGAGCACCAGGCCGATCAGCACCTGCCAGCCGAAGGGGATGTGCGCGATCGCGCGCAGGGGACCGCGGCGACGCGAGGAGGAGGGGGAGGAGGTCGCAGTGTTCACGACGGGCGACGCTAGGTGCCCTGTTCGGCGGCGAGCAATAGTTTGACCTGAGGGTCACATAAGGCAAGCTTTTGGCGTGCGGCGCGTCGGACCGGATCGCGCACGGCGTCCCGTCCTGCGCGATGGCATTCTGGGCTGACTATGGCTTCGCAATCCCCCGCCCCGACGTCATCCAGGCCGCCGAAGGCGCCGGCCGCCGACGCCACGCTGCGCGTGCTCACCTATCTGTCCTCGCAGCGCGCACCCGTCGCCGCGGCCCGCGTCGCCCAGGACCTCGACCTGCCGCGGTCCACGACCTACGACCTGCTGGGCACCCTCGTCGCCCACGGCTACGCGCTGCATCTGCCGCAGGAGAGGCTGTACGCCCTCGGACCCGCGGCCTACGAGGTCTCCGTCGGGTACGTGCGCCATGCGCCGCTCGCGCGGGTGGGCCGGGTCGTGCTCGAGCGCACCGTCGATGCGATCGGGGAGTCAGGACACCTGGCCGTGCTGCACGGCCGCGACGTGCTCTACGTGGTCGAGGACCGCGCGAAGGGGCGCGGTCGTCTGGTCACGGAGCAGGGGGTGCGCCTTCCCGCTCATCTGACGGCGACCGGGCGCGCGATGCTCGCCGCGCTGCCCCTGGTGCAGCTGCGCAGCCTGTACTCCACCCGCGAGGACCTCGTGGCGCGCCAGCCCGGAGTCGGGCCGTCGACGCCGGCCGAGCTCGCGGCGGTTCTCGAGCAGGTGCGCAGCGACGGCATCGCCCGCGAGGACGGCGAGGTCACCCCGGGGACCCGCTCTGTCGCCGCACCGGTGCTGGACCACGCCGACTGGCCGATCGCCGCGGTCGGACTGACCTGGCAGTCCTCGCGGCTGGGAGAGGACGGCGTGGCCGCCTGCGCGGAGGCGGTCAAGGACGCCGCGGAGAAGGTCGCCCGCGCCGCCACTGGCCGGCGCGCCACCCGCGAGTAGCGCGCCGGCCGGTCCCGGTTCGCCCCGGAGGGCGGCGACGGACGGCCGCGGACGGCCTCAGCGGCCGGCCGCTGGGCGACTCAGAAGTCGGCGTCGGCCGGGTTCGGGCCGATCCGGCCCGCTTCGCCCTTGTCGAGGGTCGCGAGACGCTCGAGCTCGCCGTCGGTGAGGGTGACGTCGGCAGCGGCGAGGTTCGAGACGATCCGCTCGGGCGTCACGGACTTCGGGATCACGATGTTCCCGATCGCCAGGTGCCAGGCGATGACCACCTGCGCCGCCGTCGCGTCGTGCGCCTCGGCGATCTCGGTGATCACCGGGTCCTTCAGCAGCTCGCCACCCTGGCCGAGAGGCGACCAGGACTCGGTGAGGATGCCGTGCTCCTCGCCGTAGGCGCGCAGCTCGGGCTGGGCGAAGTCGGGGTGCAGCTCAATCTGGTGCACGACGGGCGTGACGCCGGTGGCCTCGATGATCTCCTCGAGCTGCTCCTGCGGGAAGTTCGAGACGCCGATCGAGCGGGCCTTGCCCTGCTTCTGCAGCTCGATCAGGGCCTTCCACGCCTCGACGTACTTGCCCTGCTTGGGGCTCGCCCAGTGGATCAGGTACAGGTCGACGTGGTCGGTGCCCAGGCGCTCGAGCGAGGCGTCGAGGGCTGCGATCGCGTTGTCGTAGTCCTGGTCCTCGTTCCACAGCTTGGTGGTGATGAAGACGTCCTCGCGGGGAAGGCCCGAGTCGCGCAGGGCCCGGCCCACGCCCTCCTCGTTGCCGTAGACCTTCGCGGTGTCGATGTGGCGGTAGCCGGCCTCGAGGGCCTGGCCGACGACGTCTGCCGCGACGTCGTTCTCGACCTGCCAGACGCCGTAGCCCAGCTGCGGGATCGTGTTGCCGTCGGCCAGGGCGACGTTCGGGACGTTCGGGACGGTGCTCATGGATGAGCCTCCTTGGGATCTGCGTGATCACTGGTGGGATCTGACCTCGCCACCATAGAGCGGCGACTCCGTGATGGGGAGGCCGCGGGCCCCTCCGCGCACGCGTCTACGCGACAGGCGAACGGTGGGCGTGCGATGCGGTGAGCGCGAACACCTGCGATACGATCCCTGCACCGCAGGCGCTTTTCGCCTGCGTGAGCTGGTCCCCCGAGGTACGACCGCCAGCTGCCCCTTCCTCCGACCCGGGAGCCCCTCATGACCCAGGAAACCGGCGCCGGCTCCGGCGCACCCGGCGACAGCTCCGGAGCGGTCGCCGCCGACGGCGGACCCTCTCAGGGGACCGAGCTGAAGAAGGCCATCACCCCGGGCCTGCTGCTCCTGTTCATCGTCGGTGACATCCTCGGCACGGGCGTCTACGCCCTCACCGGGCAGGTCGCCGGCCAGGTGGGCGGTGCGGGTTGGCTGCCCGTGATCCTCGCCTTCGTGGTCGCGATGATGACCGCGCTGTCCTACGTCGAGATGGTCACGAAGTACCCGCAGGCGGCCGGTGCGGCGCTGTACGTGCACAAGGCCTTCGGCGTGCACTTCGTGACCTTCATGGTGACCTTCGCGGTGCTGTCCTCGGGCATCACCTCGGCCTCCAACAGCGCGATCTTCCTGGCGGAGAACGTGCTCGCCGTCTTCCACCTCGAGGACACCCTGGGGTCGGCAGGGTCCCACAACGTCGCCGTCGTCATCGCGCTGGTGTTCATCGCCATCGTGGCCTGCGTGAACTCCTACGGCGTCAGCGAGTCGGTGAAGCTCAACGTGGTGCTCACCCTCATCGAGCTCAGCGGTCTGGCGATGGTGCTGATCATCGGCTTCCTCGCCATGGGGCGCGGCGACGCGGACTTCTCGCGCGTGGTGCTGTTCGAATCGCCCGACGACAAGTCCATGTTCATGGCCGTGATCGGTGCGACCGCCCTCGCGTTCTTCTCGATGGTCGGGTTCGAGGACTCGGTCAACATGGCCGAGGAGACCGTCGATCCTGCGAAGAACTTCCCGAAGATGCTGCTGGGCGGTCTGTCGATCACCGGCGTGGTCTACGTGCTGGTCTCGCTCACCGCCGTGGCCGTGGTGCCGATCGGCGAGCTCACCTCGGCCAGCACGCCGCTGCTGAGCGTCGTCTCCCACGGTGCCCCGAACCTGCCGATGGACACAATCTTCCCGATCATCTCGATCTTCGCGGTCGCGAACACCGTTCTGATCAACATGATGATGGCCTCCCGCCTGCTGTACGGCATGTCAAAGCAGGGCGTGCTGCCACCCTTCCTGGGCGTGGTCCTGAAGGGCCGTCGCACCCCGGTGGGCGGCGTCCTGTTCTCCACCCTGCTCGCGGTGGCGCTGGTGATCGTCGTCAGCTACGCGCTGCCGGACACGATCATCGAGAACCTGGGCGGCACCACCGCCCTACTGCTGCTGATCGTGTTCTGCCTGGTCAACGTCTCTGTGCTCGTGCTGCGCAAGGACCCGGGCCAGGAGGGGCACTTCCGCACCCCCGCCGTGCTCGCCGTGCTCGGCGCGATCACCGCGCTGGTGCTCGTCACCCCCGTCGCCCAGCCCATCGAGAACTACCTGATCGCAGGCGGTCTGCTCGGCGTCGGGCTGGTGCTGTACGTGATCACCTTCCTGTACAACGCCGCGATCAAGGGGCGGCGCACCCGCTTCCACGACCAGGACGAGATCGGCAAGGAATGATCCCCCGGGCGCGCGCCGCCCGACCCGCCGGACCTGCCAGCCCTTTCGGACCCGCAGAACCAGGAGTGGACGATGAAGATCCTGCTCGGCTACGTGCCCAGTCCCACCAGTGAGGCCGCACTGGAGTACGCGCTCCGGGAGGTGCGCACGAAGGACGCCCAGCTGATCGTGCTCGCCTCCGAGCGCGGCGCCGACCCCCGCAAGACCGGCGGGGAAGGCGCCACCGCCGAGCTGCGCGAGCGGCTCGAGGCCTCGGGCGCCTCCTACGAGCTGCGCACCGTGCCCAGCCGTGACGACGCGGCCGACGACATCCTGAAGACCATCGAGCAGGATGCGGTGGACCTGGTGATCCTCGGGATCCGTCATCGCACCCCGATCGGGAAGATGCTGCTGGGATCCACCGCGCAGCGCGTGATCATGGAGGCCCCGTGCCCCGTGGTGTGCGTGAAGCCGGAGAAGGCCGGCCGGGGCAGCTGAGGCGAGGCCGCAGCTGAGGCGAGCCGGGAGCTGACGCGACCCCGTGACTGAGCCGGCCGGGGTCGCCGAGGCGACCCGGTGGCTCGTCAGCCGCCCGTCCTGTCCACGATCTCCCGCATCGCGATCGACGCCCGCTGCGGTGCGCCCTCACTGATCGCCCGCGCCACCTCGAGATGCAGGTCGAGGTCGTGGGGCTCGGGAGGCTCGTCGGCGCGCTCGACGAGCGCCCGTTCCCGCAGACTCTCCTCGATGACCGCCCGCAGTCTCGCGAACATCGCGTTGGCCGAGAGGGCGAGCACGGCGGCATGCAGGTCCTGGTCCGCGCGCAGGAACGACTGCGCGGCGTCGGCAGGGGCACCTCTCGTCCCCTCCCGCATCCGGCCGGCCGCCTCGGTGAGTGCGGTGAGCCGGCCGTGATCAGCCGCGTTCTCGCGTACCGTGCGTGCCGCCGCGGCGGCCGCCTCCGGCTCGATGGCCTGGCGCAGCGCCCGCAGCTCGGCGATCTGCGTCGGCCGCTCGGGGGAGTCCAGACGCCACTGGATGACCAGCGGATCCAGCACGTCCCAGTGCTCGCGGTCGAGCACGCGCAGGCCCACCCGGCGGCCCGCGCTCAGCATGCCCAGCGTGCCCAGCACCCGGGTCGCCTCCCGGACCACGCTGCGGGAGGCCCCGGTGCGCTCGACGAGTCCCTCGATCGTGTCCGCATGGCCCGCGGGGAGCTCTCCGCGCACGATCGCGGTGCCCAGTGCCGCCAGAGCCTGATCGAAGCGGGACCCGCCGCCCGTTCCCGAGCCCGTGTCTATGCCCGTTCCCGTGCCCATGCGCGGCTCAGGTCTGCGAGACCGGGGAGACGACCAGCTCGTCGATCCGCACGTGCGCGGGTGAGTCGAGCACGAAGCGGACGGTGCGGGCGACGTCCTCCGCGCTCAGCATGACGGCGCGCGCGGCCGCGTCCGGCACCTCGGGTCGCTGCTCCAGGAAGTCGGTCGCGACATCGCCCGGGCAGAGGTGGCAGGCGCGCACTCCGTGGGCCGCTTCCTGCTGGTTCAGGGAGCGGACCAGGGAGGCCACGGCCGTCTTGCTCGCCGAGTAGGCGACGCCCGCCCCGGGTTGGAAGGACCAGCCGGCGTAGGAGGAGATGACGACCACGACGCCTCCGCTCGCGCGCAGGTGGGGGAGCGCGGCGTCGATCGCGCTCGCCGTCGCCGTGAGGTTGGTGGCCACGATCTGCTCGAACTCGCCCAGGTCCTGGTTCTCCCAGCGGCGTCGCGGGGCGTTCAGCCCCGCCGCGAGGACCAGGCCGTCCAGGCTCCCGAAGCGATCCGTGATGTCGTCGACGGTGCGCGCCACGGAGTCCCGGTCCTGGACGTCCAGGGGGAGGGCCAGTGCGTCGCCGCCACCGGCCTCGATGGCCGCGACGGTCTCCTCGAGGGCGTCGGCCCGTCGGCCGCTGACGGCGACCCGCCATCCCGTCAGCGCTGCGCTGATCGCGGCGGCTCGTCCCATGCCGCTGCCGCCGCCGGTGACCCAGAGGGTGCCTCGCTCGGTCGTCATCGGGTGCTCCGTCCCCTGGTCGCGGTCGACGCGGTTACGCGCCACGCCAATAGTATGCTTTTTGAGGTCGTGTCACGAGGAGAGGAACGAGCGATGGAGCTGGACCTGAAGGATCGCGTCGTGGTGGTCACCGGTGCCGCCGGCGGCATCGGCGCCGTGCTCGCCGAGCGGTTCGCCGGCGAGGGAGCGCGCGTGGTCGCCCTGGACCTGGCCTTCCGCGCCCCGAGCGGCGAGGGGGCGATCGAGCAGGTCACCTGCAACGTCGCCGATCCCGACTCGGTCGCCGCCGCCGTCGCGACGATCGTGGAGCGCCACGGCACCATCGACGTGCTGGTCAACAACGCGGGCATCAACGTCGAGGGCCCCGTCTCCGACCTGGACTGGGAGCGCTGGCGCAGCTGCTTCGACGTCAACGTGGGCGGGGTGTTCCTGATGAGCAGGGAGGTCGCACCCGTGATGAAGGCTGCGGGACGCGGACGCATCATCAACGCCGCCTCGTTCGCGGCGATCGTGCCGAGCGTCGGCAGCGCCGCCTACGCGGCCTCCAAGGCGGCCGTCGTCCAGCTCACGAAGGTGCTCGCCTCCGAGCTGGGTCCCTGGGACATCACCGTCAACGCCTATGCCCCCGGCATGGTCCCCACAGCGATGAACGGCTTCGCGGAGATGGCGCAGGAGGATCAGGACCGTCTGCTGGACACGCTCTCGCTGCGCCGGTGGGAGAGCCCGGACGACGTCGCGGACCTGCTGATCTACCTCGCCAGCGACGCCTCGTCCTATATCACCGGGACGCTCGTGGACGTCTCCGGTGGCAAACTCGCCACCCAGATCCCCGCTCGCGCCTACGGGCGCTGATCGGGGTCCTCGGCGCTGAAGACGTCGGGCACTCCGTCGGCGTCCGCATCGGCACTCTCGCGACGTGCGATCTCGCGGTAGCGGCGATTGCGTGGCAGCAGGATCACGGCGCCCAGGACCGCCGCGACCAGCGAGGCGGTCAGCACGCCGACCTTCGCGTGGTCGTGCATCGGGTCGGAGGGGGCGAAGCTGAGCTCGGAGACCAGCAGCGAGACGGTGAAGCCGATCCCCGCGAGCGCCGCCATGCCCACCAGGTCCATCCAGCGGATGTCGGGGTCGAGGTTCGCGTGGCGCAGCCGCGTGACCAGGTACGTGGAGCCGACGATCCCGAGGATCTTCCCGCACACGAGGCCGACGATCACGCCGAGCGCCACGGTCGACTCCCAGGCCTCGAGCAGTCCGCTCGCACCGCCCACGGCGACCCCTGCGCTGAAGAACGCGAACACCGGCACGGCGATGCCGCTGCTGAGCGGCCGGAAGCGGTGCTCGAAGGTCTGGGCCAGGGAGTAGTCCGGGCCGTACTTCGAGCGTGAGCGCACCGGCACGGTGAAGGCGAGCACGACTCCGGCGATGGTCGCGTGCACTCCCGAGTTCAGGAACAGCGCCCAGGTGATCACGCCCAGCGGCAGCAGCAGGAACCAGGCGGCCCCGTAGGAGATCTTGAAAAGGCTCTCGGCCCGATGCGCGAGCAGCGCGTACAGCGCGATCGGGATCAGGGAGAGCGCGAGATACCCCAGGCGCAGGTCGGAGGTGTAGAAGATCGCGATGATGAGGATCGCGATCAGGTCGTCGACGATCGCCAGGGTGAGCAGGAAGGTGCGCACGGCCGAGGGCAGGTGCGAGCCCAGCAGGGCGAGCACCGCGAGGGCGAAGGCGATGTCGGTCGCGGCCGGGATCGCCCATCCGCCCAGCGCCCCGGGCGGGCCGAAGGTGTTGATGAGCGTGAAGATGACGGCCGGCACGGCGACACCGCCGGCGGCGGCGACCACCGGGACCAGGGCCTTGCCGGGGGAGCGCAGGTCCCCGGTCACGAACTCCATCTTCAGCTCGAGCCCGGCGAGGAAGAAGAAGATCGCGAGCAGACCGTCGGCCGCCCAGTGGCCGATCGAGAGGTCCAGGTGGAAGTCGCCGATGTCGAAGCCCAGGTGGGCGTCGCGAACGCCGAAGTAGGCGTCGGCCAGCGGGGAGTTGGCGAGCACGAGGGCGAGCACGGTCGCTGCCAGCAGCACGAACCCGCCGGTGGTCTCCTGGGTCAGGATCTTCTCGATGCGCAGGTGCTCGCGATAGGTGCCACGGGCGAGCACTCGCTCCCTGTGCATGCTCAGCGCTCCTCGGGGCGGGGCGGGGAGTCGAAGGCCCCGCCCGGCCGACGGCTGCTGCCGCCGCTCGGCATGGCCGGCCTGGTCCCGCGCACGTCCGGGTCCAGCCCGTCCAGCCGCGCGAGCGCCCGGCCCGGCACGCCGTCGGTGCGCACGACCAGCACCGTGATCCGGATCAGCATCAGCAGGCTCAGCAGGGCGCCGATCGCCTTCAGCCACCACGGCTGCGCGATGAACAGCAGCATCATCGCGATCAGCGTGGGGGCGAGGTACATGACGGCGCGCTGGACGTACCCGCCGAAGCTGGGCATCTTCACGCCGGCGCTCTCGGCGACCGACTTCACCATGAAGTTCGGTCCGTTGCCGATGTAGGTCATCGCCCCGCACAGCACCGCGCCCAGGGAGATCGCCACCAGGTACAGCTCGGGCACGTCGGCCACGCGGGGCTCGCCGGGCAGCTGGGAGGCCATCTCGAAGAACGTCGCGTAGGTCGGGGCGTTGTCGAGCACCGAGCTCAGCCCGCCGGTGAACACGAACAGCGTGATCTCGTTGAGGTGCAGGGACGGCGCGGCCGCGCGCAGCACGGCGAGCGCCGGGATCATCGTCAGGAAGATGCCGATGAACAGGGCGGCGACCTCCTGGATCGGCCCCATCTCGAACTCGTTGTCCTGGTAGCGCACGCGGCGGTCGCCGAAGCGCAGCGAGCACAGGGCGGCGCCGATCATGACGATCTCGCGCCAGGGCACGTAGCCCGACCACGCGGCGTGGCCGGAGACGATCTCCTCGGCGTCGATCGAGGGGATCAGGGCGACGGCCGCGATGATCACCGCGAACCAGACGAAGTTCGAGGCGCCCGCGAGCTTCAGCGGGGTGATGTTCTCGCGGTCGGCGAGGACGTCCTCGGGCGTCTCGTGGGCGATGATGCGGCGGTCCAGCGCCCAGTACGTCAGCAGCAGCATCACGTTGACGAACAGCCACATCGGGAACAGGTGGAAGGTCCAGGTGAAGGGCACCCCGCGCAGCATCCCCAGGAACAGCGGCGGGTCCCCGAGCGGCGTCAGCAGGCCGCCGCAGTTGGCGACGATGAAGATCGCGAAGACGACCGTGTGGGCCTTGTGCTTGCGTTCGGCGTTGGTGTTCAGCAGCGGGCGGATCAGCAGCATCGCGGCACCGGTGGTGCCGATGAAGCTCGCCAGCACGCCGCCGATCGCCAGGAAGATCGCGTTGGTGCGGGGCGTCGCGGCGATGTCGCCGCGCAGGAAGAAGCCGCCGGAGACGATGAACAGCGAGAGCAACAGGGCGATGAACTGCCCGTACTCGACGAGGGCGTCGACCACGAGATGCCATTCGCCCACGGCGAGCACGCCGATCGCGACGGGGACGCCGAGGACGAGGGCGTAGAGCAGCTGGTTGCGAGGGCGGTCCCAGAGCTTCGAGAGCGAGGGGACCAGCGGGGCGATCGCGATCGCCGCGAGCATCAGCACGAACGGTGCGATGGTCCATGCGGGGAACGTCATCGGGCCTCCTGGGGCAGGGAGTGGTGCAGTATCAGGGCCGTGAGCGCCCCGATGCCGACCAGACTTCCCGGCTCACCTGGCGCCCATCATGCCACGCGGAGTTCCACGCTCGGTCGGCGTCCGCGGAGCGGATGCAGCCGAGCCGGGACGGCGGCTCAGCGGGCGCCGGTGGGGTCGGAGCCGGGTGCGGCGCCGGCGCCCGACGCGGCGTCGACGGCGCCGACGAGCCGGCGCACGAACTGCTCGCACCGCTCCAGCTGGGCGATCTCGACGAACTCGTCGGGCCCGTGGGCCTGGGCGATGTCGCCGGGGCCGACGACGACGGCCGCCATCCCGGCGTGCTCGTAGATCCCGGCCTCGGTGCCGTAGGTGACCTTGTCCTCCGTGCGCTCGGCGCCGAGGGCCACGGCCGCGCGGGCGGCAGGACCGTCGGCGGAGCCGTCGAGCCCGTAGAGCAGGGAGACCACGTCGAGCTCGGCGCCGACGCGGCCCGCTGCGGAGGGATCGGCCGGCTCGGAGGGCGCGTCGGCCTTCATCCGGGCGTCGATGCGGTCGATCTCGTCCTGGACGCGGGCGACGATCGGCGCGACGTCGACCTGCGGCAGGGCGCGGAACTCCAGCTTCAGGTGCACGTCCTGCGGGACGGTGTTGGTGGCGATGCCGCCGTCGAAGCGGTTCACGCCGCCGGTGGTCCAGGCGACGGGGAACGCCGGGTCGTGGGGGCCGTTCTCGCGCAGGTCGTCGACGATCTCGCGGTGGAACCAGTCCACGAAGGGAGCCGCGTAGCGGATCGCGTTCAGGCCGTGGGGCAGCAGGCTGGAGTGCGCGGCGACGCCGTGGAAGTCCGCGTGCAGCACGTTCATCGACTTGTGGGCGGGCACCGCGCGCATCGAGGTGGGCTCGCCGACGAAGGCGACCGCCGGGCGGATGCCGAGCTCCTCGAGCTGGCCGACCAGGGCGCGGGCGCCGTTGCAGGTGGTCTCCTCCTCCCAGGTGGCGGCGATGTGGACGGGAACGGTGCGGCGCGCGGCAGCGATCTCGGGCGCGAGCGCCGCGGCGATCGCGAGGAAGGACTTCATGTCGGCGCTGCCCCGCCCGTACAGGCGGCCGTCGCGCTCGGTGGGGGTGAAGGGGTCCGATGCCCACTCCTGCCCGGTGACCGGGACGCAGTCCGCGTGGCCGGCCAGCAGGACGCCGCGTCGCTCGGGGTCCGCGGGGTCGACGAACAGCTCGGCATCGGGGGAGGTGCCGTCGGCGGAGGTGGCATCGTCCTCCGCATTCGCCGGGAAGGTGGCGACCAGGTTCGCGTTGCGTCCGTCGCCCCGGGGGAGTACGTGGACCTCGGCCCCGGCGGCGCTCAGCGCCTGCTCCATCAGCTCGATCGCCGGCAGGTTCCCCGTGTCCGAGGTGGTGTCGAGGGCGATCATCGCCTCGACGAACTCTCGGGGTGTCGTGGGCAGAGGGGCAGGGGAGGGGGTCGCGGTCATGGATCCACTGTAGGGGCGTTCCCGGCGGGCAGTTCCGGGCTGTCCAGGCACGACGACGCGGTCGGACAGAAGGAAAATGCTGTGGTTTCTGGCGATTGTCTGGTAAGACACATACCGTAGGGCCTCGGCCGAGTGCGGGGGCGAGTCCCGTGCCTCAACGACGATCGGAGCACAGTGAGCACGTCATCCGCCGCATCCTTCAAGCATCCCGACGAACCACCCACCACGACCACCGGGGGCACGCCGTTCGCGGACCTGCCCCCGCGCCGCACCATCCGGCAGGCGGTCGGCGCCTCGGCGATGGGCAACGCGACCGAGTGGTACGACTACGGCGTCTACGCGGTCGTCACCACGTACATCGCCTCGCACTTCTTCCCGGAGGGGTCGGCCGCGCAGTTCTGGACGCTCGCGTTCCTCGCGATCTCCTTCATCGCCCGACCCTTCGGCGGATTCGTCTGGGGCCCCCTCGGCGATCGCCTCGGCAGGAAGCACGTCCTCGCGCTCACGATCATCATCATGTCGCTCGCGACGACGTTGATCGGAGTCCTCCCCACCTACGAGCAGGTGGGCTTCCTCGCTCCGCTCCTGCTCGCCGTGCTGCGCATCGTGCAGGGCTTCTCGACCGGTGGTGAGTACGGCGGCGCCGCGACCTTCATGGCCGAGTACGCGCCGGACAAGCGCCGCGGCCGCTACGGCAGCTTCCTCGAGTTCGGCACCCTGGGCGGGTTCGCCCTGGGCACCGTCGTGGTGCTGGCGCTGCAGCTGATCCTGTCGGAGTCGCAGATGGACTCCTGGGGCTGGCGCCTGCCGTTCTTCCTCGCGCTCCCGATGGGCCTGATCGGCCTGTACCTGCGGTCGAAGCTGGACGACACCCCGGTGTTCCAGGACCTCGAGCAGGAGGGTGAGAGCCAGGACTCCGCGATGCGCGGCTTGGTCAACCTGATCCGCGACTACTGGAAGCCGATCCTCACGATGGCGGGCCTCGTGATCCCGCTGAACATCGCGAACTACACGCTGCTGACCTACATGCCGGGCTACCTGGAGACCAAGATCCAGATGAGCCCGAACGAGTCGCTGGCGACCATCCTGATCGGCGAGGTCATCATGATGACCCTGCTGCCGTTCTGCGGCGGACTTTCCGACGTCATCGGTCGCCGCAAGATGTGGTGGATCTCGATGATCGGCCTGTTCGTGATGGCTCTGCCGATGTACTACCTGATGGGCCAGGGGTTCGTCTGGGCGATCGTCGGCTTCGCGGTGCTGGGCCTGCTGTACATCCCGCAGCTGTCCACGATCTCCGCGACGTTCCCCGCCATGTTCCCGGCGCACGTGCGGTTCGCGGGCTTCGCCGTCACCTACAACGTGTTCACCTCGTTCTTCGGCGGCACGGCTGCACCGATCAACGAGGCCGTGGTCAGCGCGACCGGTTTCCTCGAGTTCCCCGCCGTCTACGTGATGTTCGGCTGCCTCTTCGGCATCGCCGCACTGTTCTTCCTCAAGGAGACCGCCGGCGCCTCGCTCGTGGGCACCGACATCCCGGAGTCGCAGCCCGAGGACTACGGCGCCGAGGCGATCGCGGCCGAGACCAAGGCCCTCGACGACTGCGGTCGCTGAGGTCTCCCGCCGCTCGCTCCGATCCGAACGCCCGTCCTGCCGTGCTACGCGGCAGGGCGGGCGTCCGTCGTTCGGGGGGGCGTGATTGTCGGTCGCCCGAGGGATCGGGCCGAGGGTGTGCCAGGATCGGGCCATGACCTCCTCCGACGCCGCCGTGCCGACCGCTCGCCGCTTCCTGCAGGTCGACGTGTTCGGCAGCGGGCCTTTCCGGGGCAATCCGCTCGCCGTGGTCGTCGACGCGGACGGGCTCACCGACGAGCAGATGCAGCGCATCGCCTCCTGGACGAACCTCTCCGAGACGACGTTCCTGCTGTCACCGACCAGGCCTGAGGCCGACTACCGGGTCCGGATCTTCACGCCGTCGTCCGAGCTCGACTTCGCCGGGCATCCCACGCTCGGCAGCGCCTTCGCCTGGCTCCGCTCACAGGCTGACGGGGCGAGTGCGCGCACCCTCGTGCAGGAGTGCCCAGCGGGGCTCGTCGAGGTCCGCGCCGGGGGCGATGGGCTCGCCTTCGCCGCCCCGCCCCTGGTGCGGAGCGGCCCCCTCGAGGCCGACCACGTGGACGCGGCGGCGCGCGCCCTGGGCATCGAGCCCGATCAGGTCCTCGACCACGCCTGGGTCGACAACGGCGCGGGCTGGTGCGTCCTGGAGCTCGCCTCGGCCCAGGACGTCCTCGCCCTCGAGCCTGACCTCGCCGCCATCCCCGGACGTAAGATCGGAGCGCTCGGCGTCGTCGGCTCGACCGACGACGGCTCCCAGCCGGCCTACGAGGTCCGCGGCTTCGTCGCGCCCGACCCCACGGCGGGGACGGCCGGCTACGAGGACCCCGTGACCGGCAGCCTCAACGCGGGCATCGCGCAGTGGATGATCGAGCGCGGCCGTTTGAGCCCGCCGTGGACGGCCCGTCAGGGCACGCGAGTCGGGCGCGACGGACTCGTTCTGATCGACAGTGCCGTCGACGCCGAGGGGCAGGAGGCCCTCTGGATCGGCGGGACCGTACGGATCGGTATCACGGGCGAGGTCCTCGTCTGAGCCCATCCGGGCTACTCGCTAGCTCACCGACGGGGGAGCTGTGTTCTTCCCGGTGAACCCGTAGGTCTCGCCCTCCTCGACGAACAGACGCAGCCGTTCATTCAGATCGCGCCAGCCGGCGTCGTACCCCGCGACGACCTGGTCCGGGATCTCGGCCATCTGCGCGTGCACGACGGTGACCCGCGTGCTCTCGTCCTCGTCGGCGAACTCGTAGGTGACCGTGCCCCAGCTGGCGCCGCCCATCCCCATGTTCCCCGTCCAGGCGTAGACGCGCTCGTGGTCGACCTCGGTGAGGATGCCCCAGGCCGCCCGGTGGGAGCCGCTGTGCTCGATGATCGGGGCGCCGATCTCCATTGGCATCTCGATCTCCGTGCCGTCGGCGTCCAGCAGCGAGTACGGCGCGCCCCACCACTGCGAGGCGTGCTCGCGGAACGCCCGCCACACCGCCTCGCGCGAGGCGGTGATCCGGACGGACTGGGTGACGTGCATGGTCGTGACGGACATCGGCGTCTCCTCGGCGCTGAGGTGAGGTGGGGTGAAGGGCAGAGCGCCCCGCGGGTGTCAGCCGGCGCGTCGGCGCCTGCCCGCGGAGTGCTTGCCCGTGGACTTGGCGGGCTCGGGCTGCTCGACCGGGCGCACCTGGCGCTCGTGGCCCGTCTCGGAGAGCTCGGCGATGTCGTCGTTGGCCTTCAGGAAGTCCGAGAAGCTGCGGAAGCCGAGCAGCTTCTCGCTGAACGACGGGTCCATGCGCCGCATGTACGTCTTCACCAGAGAGCTGTGGAGCCACTCGGTGTCGTCGCGCTCGCCGAGCTGCAGGGCACGCGCCAGCAGGCGGCTGGCGGCGGCCTGGGCCTGCTCGGGTGTCACCTCGTCGGCATCGGTGTCGTTGTCGACCTCGGTATCGGTGGTCGCGATGGCCTGCGACTCCTCGGTCGATGCCGAGGCGGACGCCCCGTCCTCGGCCTTCTTCCCGGCGTCACCACCCTGGCCCTTGCCGTTCTTCCCGCCTCGCGAGGAGCGGGACTTGGTGGGCTTCTCCGGGACCTCGATACCCGGGAGGGTCTCGTAGGAGTCGAACTGGTCGCACGCCGCGGCCAGGGATTTCGCGGTCGACCCGGCGACGCCCACGGCCACCACGTACTTGCCCAGGCGCTTGCAGCGCTGAGCGAGGGGGACGTAGTCGGAATCGCCCGCGACGATCACCACGTGGGTGAGGTCGGGGATGCGGAAGGAATCCTCGACCGTGTCGACGGCCAGGCGGATGTCGGCCCCGTTCTTCGCGTAGGCGGCGGCGGGGAACAGCTGGACGAGGTCCACGGCGCGCGCGACCAGCTGCGAGCGGTACTCGGCGTTGATCGGGGCGGACCAGTCGGCGTAGGCGCGGGTGAGCATGATCGAGCCGAAGGACGCCGCGTGGTCGATCAGGGCGCCGACGTCGACCGTGGCCTGCTGGAGCCGCTCGGCGATCTCCGACTCGGTGGGGTCGGCGGCGATCCGCTGGCGGTCGCGGCTGAAGGCGTTGCGTCCGTGAACACGGTCGTACCAGGACATGACGATGTTGTCGAAGTCCAGGTAGACGGCGACGCGGGGATCGTTGGGGTCTGCCATGGGGCCAGTCTGCCCTGTGGCGGACCCCGCGCCCAGCGGTCGGTCCCGCAGAGCGGCCGAGGGAGAGCAACGACTCGGCCGTGCAGAGGGCGAGGCATACCCTGGATCCATGACGACGACGCTCCCCTACGGCACCTGGCCCTCACCGATCACGGCCCAGCAGCTCGCGACCGGGGGAGCGCGCCTGGGAGGACCGGTGTTCGTCGGCGATCAGCTGTGGTGGACCGAGGGCATCGCCGCCGAGGGCGGACGCCAGGCCATCGTGCGCAGCGCCGGCCCGGTCGCCGCACCGGAGGACGGCACGAACGACCCCGCCGAGGAGGCCGATCCCCGCAGCGTGACCGTGCTCCCCGCACCCTTCAACGCCCGCTCGCGCGTGCACGAGTACGGCGGCGGATCGTGGGTCGCCATGCCAGGAGGGGCCGCCGGCGGGACTGGGGACCGGTCGGGAGAGGGGTCGGCATCCCAGGGCGACCCCCTCGTGCTGTTCGTGAACTTCGAGGACCAGCGCGTCTACGCCTTCGTCGAGGGCAGCGAGCCGCGTCCGCTCACGGCCGTCGGCCCCGAGGTCGACTCGGCCCACGGGCCGTCGCTGCGCTGGGCCTGCCCGACCCCGGTGACGCTCGCCGACGGCACCCGCGAGGTCTGGTGGATCTGCGAGGACCACACCCGCACGGCCGACGGGACCGACGCGGCCGACGGAGCCGGCGGAGCCTCGGGAGGGACCGACGGCGCCCCGCACATCGAGCGCTACGTCGCCGCCGTCCCACTCGACGGCAGCGCCGCCGAGGACGTCGCCGCGATCCGGCAGGTGACCCCGTCCTCCCGCTTCGTCGCCTATCCGCGGCTGAACCCCGAGGGCACCGCCCTCGCGTGGATCAGCTGGGAGCATCCGCAGATGCCGTGGGACGGCACCGAGCTGCACGTCGCCCCGCTGGTCGGTGGCAGCACCGGTCACGGGGAGGTCGTCGCCGGTGGCCCGGACGTCTCCGTCCTGCAGCCCGAATGGCTCGATGCGGAGCGACTGCTGTACGTCTCCGACGAGTCGGGATGGTGGAACCCCCGCGTGTGGTCGGCCCACGAGGGGGCGCGCGCCGTGCTCGCACCGGACTCCCCGTACGCCGAGCAGGAGTTCGCCGGCTCCATGTGGGGGCTCGGCACCACCTGGTACGCCGTGCTCGATGCCGACCACGCCCTGGTGGCCCATGGCCACGCGGGCGAGACGCTCGGCCTGCTCACGGTCTCGACCGGGCAGATCGCGGACCTGGACCTGCCACTGACCTCGATCTCGGGCATGCAGGTGCGCGAGGGCGGCGTGCTCGCCCTGCTCGGCGCCTCGCCCGCCCGCTTCCCCGCCGTCTACATCGCGCGACTCGAGGGAGGGTACGACGCTCCCCGCATGGCGGAGCTGGAGCTGGTCCGCTCCTCCCGCGACGATGCGCCGGATCCCGACGTCCTGCCCACGGCCGAGGAGATCGAGGTGCCGCTGGAGGACGGCGGCGCCGTCCACGCGATCTGGTTCGCCCCCCGGCGCAGCGGGATCCAGGGCCCGGCCGACGAGCTCCCACCCGTCATTGCCCGCGTCCACGGAGGCCCCACCTCTGTCGTGCCGCCCGTGCTCAGCCTCCCGGTCGCCTACTACACCTCCCGCGGCATCGGCGTCGTGGAGGTGAACTACGGCGGCTCCACCGGCTACGGCCGCGCCTACCGCGACCGCCTCAAGGGCCAGTGGGGCGTGGTCGACGTCGCCGACACCGTCGCCGTCATGGACCACCTGGTGCGCACGGGCCTGGCCGACGGGCAGAGGCTGGGCATCGAGGGCGGCAGCGCCGGCGGCTGGACCACGCTGGCGTGCCTGACGCGCACGGACAGGTTCTCCGCCGGCGTCTCGAGCTTCGGGGTCGCCGAGCTGGAGGCCTTCATCCACGACACCCACGACTTCGAGTCCCGCTACATCGACGGCCTCGTCGGCCCCTATCCCGAGCGTCGTGACCTCTACGCCGAGCGCGCCCCGCTCAACCACGTCGACGAGCTCGAATGCCCCGTTCTCCTGCTGCAGGGGGACGAGGACCGCATCGTCCCGCCCAGCCAGTCCGAGATGTTCCGCGACGCCCTCGCCGCCAAGGGCATCCCGCACGCCTACCTGCTCTTCTCTGGAGAGCAGCACGGGTTCCGCCAGGCCGAGAGCATCATCCGGGCCACGGAGTCCGCGCTCTCCTTCTACGGGCAGGTCTTCGGCTTCACCCCGCCCTGCGTGCCCGTGCTGGAGCTGGTCACCCGCTGACCCGCACAGCCGCGATGGCGTCTGCACCTGTACCGTCGAGAGAGCATGCCGACTGGTGAGGATCGTCGTCGACGCCGACGTCCCGATCACGCCGGCTCCACCAGTACCTGTCACCACGAGCACCGCCACCACGACCACGCCGACCCGCGGCAACGCCCCGCGAGCACCGGCCTCCACCCCCGATCCTGAGGAGGACCCATGGTCACCCGACAGCTGCCCAAGCCCGAAGAGATCTTCGAGCTGATGAAGTTCCGCAAGCCCTCCCTGGACTTCCGGGGCACGCGGCTCGAGAAGGCGCAGTCGATCTACGACCTGCGGAAGATCGCCAAGAGGCGGACCCCCGCCGCGGCCTTCGACTACACCGACGGCGGCGCCGAGCGCGAGATCTCGATGCGTCGGGCCCGCAAGGCCTTCGAGGACGTCGAGTTCCACCCCGGCATCCTCACCGACGTCTCCCGCGTCGATCCGAGCGTGAACATCCTGGGTGGCCCGTCCGCCCAGCCCTTCGGCATCGCCCCCACCGGCTTCACCCGTCTCATGCAGACCGAGGGTGAGATCGCCGGAGCCGGTGCCGCGGGCGCGGCGGGCATCCCGTTCTCGCTCTCGACGCTGGGCACCACGTCGATCGAGGACGTCCACGCCGAGAACCCCGACGGGCGCAACTGGTACCAGCTCTACGTGATGAAGGATCGCTCGATCTCCTACGGGCTCGTCGAGCGTGCGGCCAAGGCCGGCTTCGACACCCTCTTCTTCACCGTCGACACCCCCGTCGCCGGGGCCCGCCTGCGGGACAAGAAGAACGGCTTCTCCATCCCGCCGCAGCTCACCCCGGGCGTCGTCATCAACGCGATCCCGCGCCCCTGGTGGTGGATCGACTTCCTGACCACCCCGAAGCTCGAGTTCGCCTCCCTGACCTCCACCGGCGGCACGGTCGGCGAGCTCCTGGACTCCGCGATGGATCCCTCGATCAACTACGAGGACCTCAAGGAGATCCGGGAGATGTGGCCCGGCAAGATCGCGATCAAGGGTGTGCAGAACGTCGAGGACGCGAAGAAGCTGGCTGACCTGGGCGTCGACGCGATCGTCCTGTCCAACCACGGCGGGCGTCAGCTCGACCGCGCCTCCGTGCCCTTCCACCTGCTGCCCGAGGTCAAGCGCGAGCTCGGGAACTCGACCGAGATCATGGTCGACACCGGCATCATGCACGGCTCCGACATCGTCGCCGCGATGGCGCTCGGCGCCGACTTCACCCTGGTGGGTCGCGCCTACCTCTACGGCCTGATGGCGGGCGGCCGCCGCGGCGTGGACCGCACGATCGAGATCCTCTCCGAGGAGGTCGAGCGGACCATGCGTCTGCTGCAGGTGCACACCATCGAGGAGCTCGAGCCGCGCCACGTCACCCAGCTGCGCGAGCTCCAGCCGATCCCGCAGCCAGGCGCCCGCCGCCGCGCGGAGGTCTGAGAAGCGGGCGAGGTCTGAGGGCCGGGCGCCGGGGTGCGCCCTCGGCGCCCGGCGCTCGGCGCTCGGCCACCGTTTCGGGGACGGGCTACGCCGATTCGCGGCCCGGCCACCGTTTCGGGGACGGGCTATGCCGATTCGGGGCTCGGCCCCTGCTCTTCGATGGCTCCTGGTGAGGTCTCACGGTGTATAGACGGTTGAGACCTCACCAGGAGCCATCGACGGACCGGAACTCACCGGATCGGAACTCGGCGCTCCACGGTGTGTCCGGCCGCGGTTCAATGCCCGCCGCTCAGTGCTTACGGGCCCGGTTACGCGGCGGGGCGGCGAGCATCTGCAGGTCGAGCTGGCGCAGCACCCGGTCGGCGGCCTCGGGATCGATGCCGGGCTCGCTGCGGGCCTGCAGCACCTCCGTGCGCGCCGCATCCAGTCCCACCGTCTGTGCGGTGACCATGAGCTCGCGCCCACGCTTCATCTTGCGCCGCCTGGCCTGCAGCTGCTTCTGCGCCTCGGGATCGACGGTGCCGTCGGGCCCCACCACGCTCATCGCCTGAGTGGTCGAGTCGAGCTCCTGGCGCAGGCCCTTGAAGCGCTTCTTGACCGCCCGCATCTGCTCCTCGGTGAGCTCGCCGGTGTCCTCGAAGCGCTCGCGGATCGCACCCAGGGCGGCGCGCTGCGCGCGATGGGTGAGCTCGGCGATCTCCTGCTCGGCGACCGAACCGTCGTCCTGGAGCTTCAGCAGCCGCAGCAGCCAGCCCAGCCCCAGACCCGTGGGCACCAGGGTCACCAGCAGCACCGCGCAGGCGACGATGACCATCATGTTGCGGGCGTCGGCCTCGGCACCGGAGACGCCGGAGGTGGGGATCGCCAGCGCCAGCGCCAGCGTCGCGAGCCCGCGCATCCCGCACCAGGTCAGGACGACGGAGTCCTTCCAGGTCAGGTTCTCCCCGGCGTCGATGCGGGCGATCGGGGCGATCGCGAACATGCCGATCAGCCGCATCACGATCACCACCACGCAGGCGACGGCCGCGACGGGCAGGTAGCGCAGCACGTCGGCGCCCTCGTTCGCGACGACGTCCCGCAGCTGCATGCCCATCAGCCCGAAGGCGAGGCCGGTGACCAGAAGGTTCGCCACGTCCCAGAACGTCGCCCGCGAGATGCGGGCCTCGGAGTCCTCGGCGCGGGCCCGACGTCTCGTCTCGAGCGCCGTCACCACCACGGCGATCACGCCCGAGGCGTGCAGCTCCTCGGCGAGCATGTAGGCGGCGAAGGGGACGACGACGCTCATGGCGGTGCGGGCCGCGGTGGTGGTCACCCGGTGCGAGGCGAAGCGGTAGAGGAAGCCCAGGGCCAGACCGATCCCCACGGCGATCACGGCGCCCACCACGAAGTCCAGCGCGAGACCCAGCCCCAGGGAGCTGTCCCCGGTGAGGGTGTTCAGCGCCGCCGTGAACAGCACGATCGCGACCGCGTCGTTGAACAGGCCTTCCGTCTGCAGCATCGACAGCAGTCGGCGCGGCATCCGGGCGGGCCCGGCGACGGCCTCGACGGCGATCGGGTCAGGGGGTGCGACCATCGCGCCGACCATCAGCGCCAAGGGGAACGACACCGCCGTCACCAGCATCGACACCGCGCCTGCGACCAGCAGCGCCGTGGTCGCCGTGAGGCCGACCGCGAGGAACAGCAGGGTGCGCCAGCGGTAGCGGAACACGGACCAGTCGGTCTTCTGCGCCGTGGCGAACAGCAGCGGCGGCAGGAACAGCGGAAGGATCAGCTCCTGGTCGATCTCCAGGTGCTGGAGGCCGGGGATGGAGGCGATGCCGGAGCTCGCCAGCAGCATCAGGATGGGGTACGGCAGGCGGAGTCGCTCACCCAGTGCGACGCAGACGACGGTGACGGCGAGCAGGCCGATGACCAGCGCGAGGTTGATCATGGGCGACTCCAGGAGTCGTGGGCGGACGGGCGTGCGCGGGTGGGCGGGATGCGCACGGAGCTGACGTCGCGCCCGGGGCGGGAGGGCGGTGGGATGCCGTCTCCCGCCGAGATCCTCAGCCTATCGTGACCACCTGGCAGGCCGTGGGGGCCTGCGGGCGGCAGCCGGCGCCCGGATCTCGACGGGCGCCTGCGGATCTCGGCGGGACGGGCGGCTCAGCAGTAGGCCGTGGTCGCCGTGGTGCGCACGTACTTCTTGGTGGCCTTCTTCGTCGTCTTCTTGTAGGTGCAGGACTCGAGCTTGGTGCCCTTGGCGTTGTAGGTGCGCGCGGTGTCCTTGGGGTTGTTCCAGATGTAGCTCTTGGTGCCCCAGTACAGCGTCGAGCTCGTGTTCTTGCCCTTGCCCGAGCGGATGGTGATCGTCTTGCCCGGCTTGACCTTGGTGCCCTTGGGGAAGCGGAAGTGCTGCGGGCCGCTGTCGCGGACCGTGTAGCCGGTCAGCGTGAGCGTCTTCTTCCCCGTGTTCTTCAGGACGATGAACTCCTTGTTCAGGTGCCCGTTCTTCCAGGTGTCGCGGCCCGACGGGTCGTACTGGATCTTCACGATGTCCAGGGGCTTCTTGGTCGCCGCATCGGCCGACGGAGCGATCGCGAAGGGTGCGACGAGCAGCGCGAGCAGGGTGAGGAGCGCCAGGAATCGGGCGCGCGGGAGGACGGTGACGTGCATGGGTGACCTCTGGAGGATGAAGCGGCCCGGTGGGCGACGGCGCCCACCCCGGTGCCGGATTCCGACGGGGATGACCGAAATGCAGCACCGGGGTGCCGATGCCGTCCCACCCTCCGGCGCAGATCACAGACGGGTGCGGAGCGGGTGGCGACGCGCCCGCCGGCGAACCCCGCGCGGGCCCCTCACATCGACTCCTGCCAGGCCTGGTAGAGCGCCGCGAAGCGCCCGCCCTCGGCGACCAGATCGGTGGGGGAGCCGTCCTCGACGACCTCGCCGCCGTGCACCACGAGCACCCGGTCGGCGATCATCACGGTGGACAGGCGGTGGGCGATGATCAGCGCCGTGCGCTCACCCAGCAGCTTCGTCAGCCCCTCCTGCACCATGCGCTCGCTGGGGATGTCCAGGGAACTGGTCGCCTCGTCGAGGATCAGCACCCGGGGGTCGGCCAGGAACGCCCGTGCGAAGGAGATCAGCTGCCTCTGACCGGCGGAGACGCGCCCGCCGCGTTTGTTCACGTCGGTGTCGTAGCCGTCGGGGAGGTTCTCGATGAACTCGTCCGCACCGATGGCCCGGGCGGCCTGCTCGATCTCCTCGCGCGGTGCTCCGGGGCGTCCCAGCTCGATGTTGTCGGCGACCGTCCCGGAGAACAGGTACGCCTCCTGGGTGACCATGACGATGTTGCGGGTGAGGTCCTGCATCGAGATGTCCCGCAGGTCCACGCCGTCCAGCAGCACGTCGCCCTCGCTCGCGTCGTAGAAGCGGCTGATGAGCTTCGCGATCGTGGACTTGCCGGCGCCGGTCTGGCCCACCAGCGCGACGGTCTGGCCGGGCGGGATGTGCAGGTCCAGGGGCTTCAGGACGGTGGGGCCGTCGGCCGTGTACCGGAAGGAGACGTCCTCGAAGTCGATGCGCCCGGAGGAGGACGGCATCGGGGTGGGCTGCTCTGACTCCTTGACGCTCGGGGACTCCGCGAGCAGCGTGGCGATCTTCTCGAGGGCGGAGAGCCCGCTCTGCAGCGTGTTGTAGAAGCTCGCGAGCTGGTCGATCGGTTGGAAGAAGCGGCGTGAGTACAGGGCGAGCGCGACCAGCGCGCCGACCTCCAGGTGCCCGCCGAGCACCCGGAACCCGCCGACCAGCAGCACCACGGCGATGGTGGTGTTGGCGAGGATGCGCAGCGAGGGCTGGTAGATGCCGAAGGTCATCGTGGAGGCGAGGGAGGCGTCGCGGTAGTCCTGCGCGAGGGAGTCGAACTCCTTCTCGTTGCGGGCCTCCTTGCGGAACGCCTGCACGGCGCGGATGCCGCCCATGGCCTCGACGAAGTGGACGATCAGCCGGGCGGAGTGGGTGCGGATCTGCCGGTACTGCTCGCGCGAGCGCTTCTGGAACCAGCTGGTGAGCATGACACCGGGGATCAGCATGACCAGCATGACGACGCCCGTCACCCAGTCCATGCTGACCAGCAGCACCACGGTGAACACCATCGAGAGGGTCGAGCCCACGAGGATGTCGACACCGGAGTCGACGAGCTCGCGCAGGGCCTCCATGTCGGAGGTCTGGCGCGAGACCATGCGGCCCGAGGTGTAGCGCTCGTGGAACTCGAGGTCCTGCTTCTGGGTGAAGCGGAAGACTTTCCGGCGCAGGCTCAGCAGCATCTGCTCGCCCACGGCGGTGCCCTGGCGTACGTACCCGAAGGTCAGCACGCCGCCCACGATCGCGCAGCCCAGATGCAGGGCCGCCGCCCCCAGGGCCGGGGCGGGATTGCCCTGGACCATGGGCTGCAGGGCGTTGTCGATGCCCCAGGCGATGATCGCGGGCCCGGCGACCACGGCGAGCTGGGCGATGACGACCATGACGCTCATGGCGGCGAACTGGCCGCGCACCGGGTGCAGCAGCTCGCGCAGCAGTGCCAGGGATCGGGAGCGGGCCTGCCGGTTCTCCTCGTGGGAGAGGACGCGCTGCTCCTCGTCCTCCTCGCGGGCGGGGGCGCTCATCGGTCTCCCTCCTTCCCCGGGTCGGACGCAGGTCGGCCGACGGTCGCCTCGCTGACCTCGCGCAGGTCGAGCTCCCCGGTCAGGGTCTCGATGTCCTGGTCGTGGCGGGCTTCCTCCTCCTGGTTCGCGATCACGTAGCGGTAGCGCGGGGAGGTCCGCATGAGGTCGGCGTGGGTGCCGACGGCGACGATGCGCCCGTGGTCGATGAGGGCGGCGCGGTCGGCCAGGGCCACGGTCGAGGTGCGGTGGGCGACGATCAGCGTGGTGGTGCCCTCGAGGACCTCGCGCAGCCGGTCGGTCACGCGCTCCTCGGTCTTGGTGTCCAGGGCCGAGAGCGGGTCGTCCAGCAGCAGCACCGCCGGCTTCGCGGCGATCGCGCGGGCCAGCGCGAGGCGTTGGCGCTGGCCGCCGGAGAGGCTCAGCCCCTCCTCGCCGATGCGGGTGTCCACGCCCTCGGGGAGGTCGTGGACGAAGTCGGCGTCGGCCGTGGTCAGCGCGAGGTGCAGCAGGTCCTCGCGCTCCTGCTCGGTGAGCGACTGGTCGGCGCCGAGCAGGACGTTGCCGCGCACGGAGTCGGAGAACAGGGTGGCGTCCTCGAAGGCGACGGCGGTGAGGGTGCGCAGGTGCAGGAGGTCCATGTCGCGCACGTCGACCCCGTCGATCGTGATCCGGCCGGCGGTGACGTCGTACAGGCGGGGGACGAGCTGCAGGAGCGTGGACTTGCCGCTGCCGGTCACGCCCACCAGCGCCATGGTCTCCCCGGGGCGGATGTGCAGGTCGGCGCCGTCGATCACGTCGGGGACGCGGTCCGGGGCGTCGGCGTAGCGGAAGTGGACGTCGCTCAGGCGGACGTCGCCGCGTGCGGTCTCGAACGCCGGGGTCGCCGCGTCCTCGGGCGAGGTGATGTCCTCGCTCTGGTCCATGACGTCGAAGTGGCGGTCCAGCGCGGTGTTGGTGTTGATCGCCTGGCCCAGGTGGTTGCCGAGCATGCGGACCGGGCCGATCACCATGGTCGCGGTGGCGAAGTACGAGGCCATCTGGCCCACCGTCATGTTGCCCTGCGCCGTCTCGTACAGGCCCACCAGCAGGGCGACGCCGAGGGCGAGCTCGGGCAGCATGAACATGAACATGTTGAAGGTGGCCATCGCGGTCGCCATCTTCACCTCGGTGCGGCGCAGCTCGTCGGCCTGGGCGGTGAAGCCCTCGAGAGCGGTGGGGCCGCGGCCGAAGGCCTTGAGCACACGGATTCCCTGCACGGACTGCTCGATGGTGGTGGCCAGGTCGCCGTTCTGATCCTGCGAGAGGCGCGAGAGGTAGGCGAAGCGCTGGTTGAAGCGGAAGGCGAGGATGCACACGGGCACCGCCGCGCACACGAAGATCAGCGCCAGCAGCGAGCTCGAGCGGAACAGCAGGACCATGCCGACGACGATCGTGACGACGTCGGTGACGATCATGATCATGCCGAAGGCGATCCACCGGCGGATCAGACTGATGTCGCTCATCATGCGCGAGAGCAGCTGGCCGGAGCCCCAGGCGTCGTGGAAGGCGACCGGGAGGTGGATGACCTTGCGGTAGAAGCCCACGCGCAGCTGCTTCTCCACGGTCGTGGACGGGGAGACCGCGAACATGCGGCGCAGCCAGATCAGGGAGGCCTCGAGGAGGCCGATGCCCATCACCATCGCGCACCCGGTCCACACGACGGCAGCCGTCGGATCGGCCTGGAGACGGTTGATGATCCATTCGAGGGCCTGCGGGATCAGCAGGGCGCTGGTGGAGGCGATGAGAGCGCTGAGGAGTCCGAGGAAGAGGCGGATGCGGATGGGACGGACCGTCTGCCAGAGACGACCCATGGACGCGATCATGAAGGGGCGGCACCTCGCTGGGTGGAAGGGCGATGCGAAGACCCGAGCCAGCAGGGATCGGGGAGGACGAGGCGGCCCGGATGCTCCGACGGATCGGTGCACCGGGCTCGGTGGGGGTGGGGAGTGGATCGACGGTCCCGGGGGACCGGCCCTTTAGCCTAGTCAAGGATCACGTGGGAAACCAGAGGTTTCCACGATGGGATCCCGTCCTCGGATCGTGCGTGTCGCCTTTCGGCTGTGCCGCGCGGGGCGGGATGTCGGCGGCCCCGTCGTCGCGCCCGTGACGGGGCCGGCCGCTCTCAGTCCTGCGTGGGGGCCGAATCCGAGAGCAGCGCCGCTGCCCCGGCACTCGCGCCGGCGACGGCCAGCACGGAGGGCCAGGCACCGATCTTCTTCGCGAGCGGGTGGGAGAGACCGAAGCCGAGCACGTACAGGGCGCTCAGGGCGGCGGTCGTGCCGGGGCCGCGCTTGGCGAGCCAGGTGCGGCCCGCGTAGACGCCGGCCGCCGCGAGGACCACGCCGCCGAGCGGGCGGATCCCGGTCTCGCGGGCGGTGATCCAGCCGCCCAGGAGCCCCGTCGCGACGACGGGAGCGGTGCGGACGGATGCGGCGGGCTTCAGCGTGGTGGAGGTGCTCATGCGGTCGAGCCTATGCCGGTGAGCTGAACGGGTACCGGGGCGGTGCGGCGGGCGCGAGCGTCATCGGCCCAGCCTCCGCAGGCACCGCTCCCGCCCCTCGGCCATCGCGAACCATGCCGACCGGGTGTCGGCGTCGTCGGCGGCGAGAGAGGCGAAGACGTCCCGTGTCAGTTCCGGGTCCGCCTCGCGTGCTCGGCGCAGGATCTCGGCATCGTCCAGGCCGTCCCGCAGGGACTCCCAGCGGATCGAGGAGACCGGCCCGCGACGGCCGGGATAGACGATGTACTCGTCGCCCTGGCCGTAGCGGAACGAGGGGTGCTCCAGGACGTCCTGCGGCCACGAGTTGTACGTCCAGCGCAGGTAGCCGTCGAGGTCGTAGCGGGCCACCCTCCCAGCCCAGCATGCGCGAGGACATCGGCGGGGAGGCGGTCACGGTGTTCGGTCGCACGGGGTCGTAGAACGTGTAGAACAACGTCGGCTCGTGCTGGGCGCGGCGCTCGGCGATGAGGTCTGCCGGCACCTGGTCGAGGAAGCTGTGATTGAAGGAGATGTAGGTCGCGATGTCGGCCTCGGCGAGGCTGTTCGCAGCGAGAGCCGTCTTCTCGTCCCACATCGGCGCGACGTCGTGGACCACGTCGAACACGGCGGTCATGAGGTCGGCGGGGCGCTCGTCGAAGGCGAGGGCGGCACGATCCCACCAGCCGCGTTCCACGAGGTGCGCGTGCAGGTCGTTCAGCAGGGCGCCCCAGGCCTCGCGATAGCGCTCGTCGCCGAGCTCGACCTCCTCGGTGACGGTCTCGCCGGTGCGGGTGTCGGTGAACGTGAGCCGCTGGCCGAGGCGGAACTGGAGGAGGGCGAACAGGTGGATCGGGCCGTCGATCCCTGCCCGGTGGTGCTCCTCGACGCAGCGGTCGAACGCGCCGAAGCCGAAGCTGAACGCCGTCCCGTCCCATGCCCAGTCCACCAGCGACGCGTAGTGCGACGCGGTCTGCGGTCCCACGCTCCCGTCCTCGTTCTCGACGAGCCAGGGGTCGGCGATGATGACGGCATTGACCACGCTCTGCCCGCGGGACGCGAGATCCTCGAGATACGGCCGGCAGGCGCGCCAGTGCTTCTCCGAGAACACGGTCAGTCCCTGCTGGTCCGCGATCGCGTCGGGATGCCACCACAGGTCCAGGGTGAAGGGACGGTCGGCCAGGGTGTCGAGGCGGGCGGAGGGCACCGTGAGCCGCAGCGGGAACGCGGCGATCGTGCGTCGTCCGATGCGCACCGTCAGCGTCGTCTCGTGCAGGCCGGTGCGCACGCCGCTCGGCACCTCGACGGTGCACCAGACGCTGCGGCGCTCATGGCGGGAGATCCTCGCGGGCAGCGGGGTGAGCGGGTCGCCGGTGCGTCCCCCGGTGGGGTGCCCGCCGGGTTCGACCACGTTGATCGTCTCGACGAGGTGTCCGCTCCAGCTGGCGGGACCGTCGG
Source organism: Brachybacterium endophyticum (assembly GCF_003130585.1). GTDB lineage: Bacteria > Actinomycetota > Actinomycetes > Actinomycetales > Dermabacteraceae > Brachybacterium > Brachybacterium endophyticum. The sequence continues at coordinate 206,013 of NZ_QFKX01000003.1, forward strand.
CGTCCACGTCGAGACGTCCGGTCCGGGGAGCGGTCACCACGAGCTGCACGCTGGTGCGCCCGCCGGCGGGGACGGTGAGGGTGAGCGGGGTGCCGTCGGGAAGGGCGCCGGCGGTCGGCTCCTCGCCGTCGATGCGGGCGAACGCCGAGGTCCTCAGGTCTCCGGTGGGCAGCTCGATCGGGGAGCGCGCTCCTGCCGCCGGCCGTGCCGCGAGGTCGAGGGCGATGGTGTCCGACGCCTCGGCCGACGCTGTCGTGCCGCCGCCCGCGCTCGCCGTGACCCTGACGCGGGTGCGTGCGGTGCTCACGTCGTCATCGGTGAGCACCTGGGCGAGCGCCGTCCTCCCGGTGATCGTGCTGCTCTCGCCCGGCTCGAGACGGTCGATGCTCGCGCCCGTCCCGCCGGCGTCGGAGGTCACCCGGACATCGGACAGGGCGACGTTGCCGGTGTTCCGCACCCGCGCCCAGGCGGCGAGGGTGTCCCCCTCGAGACCGGGTGCGTCCTGGTCGGGGTAGCAGGCGTCGAAGCAGCCGACGACCTCGAGAGCCGGGTGATCGGCTGCGCCGCCGGCGCGCGTGACCTTCGCGGTGGCCGCGCGGGCGGCGTGCACGGTCCGGCTGCCGCGGGCGAGGGGAGTGCGCCCGGTGCGAGCGGAGCCCTTCAGCGTGACCGCGCGATTGCCCGCCAGGGTGTCGGGTGTGCTGACCGTCAGCTCGATGATGCGGGAGCGGCCGGGGGCGAGGGTCGGCAGCGTCGTCCGCGCCGCGCGGATGCCGTCCTGACCCTCCAGGGCGAGGTGGCCGTGGGTGAGGTCTGCGATGCCCTGGTTGGTGGCCCGGACCCGCAGCCTCGTGCGGGTGCCGGCGCGCAGGGTGGGCGGTGTCGCCGAGGGGCCCTCGGTCCCGTCGTCCCCCGCCCCGTGTCCGGAGGGGAGCATCTCGAGCAGCAGCGGCGCCGGGGCGAGGGCCGCGACGTCGATGGTGCGGTAGGAGATCGTCGCGTAGGCCTCGCGCTCGTAGAGCAGCCCGAGCCTGCCGTCGCCGAACGGTGTGATGGTCGAGTAGGCGCTCGCGTCGTCGTCCAGGAGGTGCTGGGAGGTCCAGGTCTCGCCGTCGTCGAAGGACAGCGAGAGGCTCAGGCGTCGGCGGATGGACGGGTCGAGGGTCGAGGAGAGCGCGAGCACCTTCGCCTTCGCCGAACCCTGCCGGGCGTCGGGGAAGACGCGCGTGACCTGGCCGTTGTTGGCCGGATCGATCTGCTCGGGCACCTCGCGGGGAGAGGAGTAGGTGAGGCCGCCGTCGGTCGAGATCGCCTGCCAGCGGTGGCCGCCGGCGCGGGAGTTGAGCAGCACGGAGCCGTCCGACCGCTCGCACACCTTGTTCTCGTCGGCCCCCGGCCCGGCCGGCTCCCCGTGCTGCCAGGTCTTGCCGTGGTCGTCCGAGTAGGCGGTGACCGCCCAGTTCTCCCCGTCGATCCGCACCACGTACTGCTGCAGCAGACGGCCCCTGTGCTTTCCGTGGCGCAGCTGCACGCCCTCACCGGAGCACGCGAACATCCCGGCCCACGCCGGGTCCTTGACCTGCTCGGTGATGCGACGGTGGGTCCAGGTCAGTCCGTCGTCGGTGGAGGTCGCGAGCTCGAGCTGGGTGATGCCGGGATCGGTCGGATCGTTGCCGGTCCCCGAGTTCCCGAACCCGGCGCCCTGCGAGGCCGTGGTGAAGACCAGGACGGTGCCGGTCTCGCGGTCGGTGAGGATGCTCGGGTCGCCGGTCGACCAGAGCGGGTCAGCACGCAGCGTGCGGTACGGCCCCCAGCTGCGGCCCTCGTCGTCGCTGCGGCGCACGAACGTGTGGATGCCCTTCGCGGGGAGGTCGTCCATGGAGGTGCGGGCATCGAACACCGCGAGCAGCGCACCGTCGTTCGTGCGGGTGAGCGCGGGGATCCTGAACCGGCCGACGCCCTGCTCGTTCCAGCGGGCGACGTCCGCGAGCGGGCCCAGGGCGCGCCCGTCGGCGGGCTCCGCGTGCGCGTGGTCGGCAGCTGTCGCGCCCAGGCCGAGTGCGGCGCCGGCGGTCACCGTGCCCACCGCCGTGGTGCCCGCGAGGACGCTGCGGCGGCTGGGGGAGAAGGAGGGGCCTGCGCAGGGGCGCGACGACGCCGATGACGAGGACGGCTCGGCAGGGTGGGGAAAGGACGGGAAGGACATCAGTGGTCTCCGTGATCCTGAGGGGTGGGGCCACGGTAGCAAGGGTGACGGAGCGTGAGCGGTTCATTCCTGAACCGTCAGGAATGATCAGGTTGTCCGAAGCGCCTCGGGGCGCGGACGTCAGCCGCCGGTGACCGCGATCCCGTGCGCAGGGACCGTGCGGCCGGAGGGCGTCCCCGTTGCGTCGAGGACGTCGCCTCCCGCTGCGAGGGTGAGGACGGGTTCGGCCTCGTCGCCGGCCAGAGGGAGTTCCTCGTCGCCGATGTTGAGGTGGAGGGCGAGCCGGCCGGATCCGCCGGCGGCGCCCGCCCCCGCAGCCGGCCTCGCGCCGGACCCCGCGCCGGAGTTCTCGCTGAGGAGGATCCGCGCGCTGGTCGCGGTCAGCGACTCCTGATCGACGTGGACGTGACCGGTGGAGAGCCATGGGTGCCGTCGCCGCAGCCCCAGCAGTCGCTGGTGGAGCTCGAACAGCCGCGGGGCGGCCTGCGTGGACAGCAGCGCGAGCGGCGGGGACGTCCCCTCGGGAGAGGCGCCCCGCCAGCGGCCCTCCGGGTCGATGCCCGTGCGCAGGTCCGCCGGGAAGGAGGGGAACAGGGGGCGCACAGCGTCGTCCCCGCCCGGGCGGTCCTCCTTGACGCCGACGGCGCCGAGCTCGTCGCCCGCGTACACGGCAGGGATGCCCGGCAGCAGCGCGAGCAGGGCGGTCGCGGGGACGAGGTCCCGCCCGTCGGCCAGTCGCGAGGCGATCCGGGTGGTGTCGTGGTTGCCGAGGAACGTGAGCGGGAGGAACGGGGTGCCGGGGTGGCCGTCTCCCGCCACCTCCGTCCCGTGGACGAACCCCTCATGTCGCTCCAGGGCGTGGGCGAGCTCGAAGAGGTTCCGGTCGTTCGCCGAGGACCAGATCGCCTTCCACAGCTCGTACTGCGTGACGGCGTCCGCGCCGCTGCCCGCGGCGACGGCGCGGTAGTCGCCGTGGATGACCTCGCCGAGGATCCAGGCATCGGGGTCCTCGAGCCGGACCAGGTCCAGGATCGGCGCCCAGGCCTCGGCGCCCGCGGCGTACATCGCATCCAGCCTCCAGCCGTCGATGCCGCGGTCCAGCCAGAGGGTCATCACCTGCGCGATGCGCTCCTGGACGGCGGGGCGGGAGAGGTCCAGCTCCACGAGGTCCGGGTTGCCCTCGAAGCCGTAGGGGTGCTTCCCGGACCAGCGGATCAGCGCCCCGGCCTCGGAGTCCGGGCCGTCGGCCAGGGCGCGGCGCACGAGGGGGTGCCGTGACGAGACGTGGTTGAACACGCCGTCCAGCACCACGCGGATGCCGCGCTCGTGGCACGCGGCCAGCAGGGCGTCGAAGTCCTCGCGGCTGCCCAGGCGGGGGTCGATGCGCAGGTGGTCGAGGGTGTCGTAGCCGTGGGAGACGGACTCGAAGACCGGGTTCAGGATCAGGACGTTCGCGCCCAGCTCCAGCAGATGATCGAGCCAGCCGACGATCCGGTCGAGACGGTGCACCACGTGGCTCCCCGGCTGATCGCCGTAGGTCTCGGCGAGCAGGTCCTCCCGGTGCAGCGGGGCGCCGCAGAACCCCAGCGGATAGACCTGCCAGCAGATGGCGTCGTGGTGGCGGGTGGACGGACCCTCGGGGGCGGAAGAGGTCTCCATCGTGACATCGTACGGATGCGCGCTGTGACCTGCCTCCCGATCCGGCGGTCCGGGGCGCGGGGCCCGTTCGTGCGGGAGGGGCCGACGTCCGCTCGGGGCGGGGTGCCCGAACCTGCAGTGCACCAGGAGTCTGTGCTCCGCTCTGTCGTACGATCGGCGTGGATGGATCCGACGCCGCACCCGCTCTCCGAGGTCGTTACAGTGCTGACGGATCGACGGCGCGCACCCCTGTCGCGCCCGAGCCGCAGCCGTCCCGGCCCGCCCAGCGGGTGACGGACGCGCGGCACGGACGGACGGGGCCGGCGGCCCCGGGTGACCGGCGCCGCGATGACAGGAGTCCCTGTAGGCGCTCCCGCCTCGTGCCCGGGCGCCGAGATCCTCGAGATTCCGCAGCAGGACGAGGAGCAGATGACAGAGGACGCCGACCGCACCCCCACCGCGCCCGAGCAGGCACCGGCCGCGACGCCTTCCGGCGCGCCCGCAGCCGGACCGGCTCCCGGAGGACCTCACGCAGCGCAGCGCGATGCCGGACCACGCGCGAACCCTCCGGTGCTGATCGGCTCGGCCGCCCTGATCGCCGCGGTCGCCCTCTGGGCCATCCTCGCCCCCACGCAGGCCGGCGTGGTGATCGGGGCGATCGTCACCTGGACCTCCCAGAACCTGGGCTGGTACTACATCGTCACCGCCGGGGTCGTCGTCGCCTTCGTGCTGGTGCTCGCGCTCAGCCGCATGGGCACCATCAAGCTGGGACCGGATCACGCCCGCCCCCAGTTCAACCTCTTCACCTGGACGGCGATGCTGTTCGCCGCCGGCATCGGCATCGACCTGATGTTCTTCTCGGTCTCCGAACCGATCTCGCAGTACTACGAGCCGCCCACGGGCGGCGGCGAGAACATCGAGGCCGCCCGCCAGGCGATCGTGTGGACGCTGTTCCACTACGGGCCCGTCGGCTGGGCGATGTACGCCCTGATGGGCGCCGCCTTCGCCTACTTCGCCTACCGCCGCAACATGCCGCTGAGCATCCGCTCGCTGCTGCACCCTCTGCTGGGGCGCCGGATGGACGGCTGGGCCGGCCACACGGTCGACATCGCCGCGGTGCTGGGCACCGTGTTCGGCATCGCGACGTCGCTGGGCATCGGGGTCGTGCAGCTGAACTACGGCCTCTACGTCATGTTCGGGATCCCCGAGGGCGTCGGCGCGCAGATCGGCCTGATCGTGCTGTCCGTGCTGATGGCGACGATGTCCACGGTCAGCGGCGTCGAGAAGGGCATCCGCCGCCTCTCCGAGCTCAACGTGATCCTCGCGCTCGCCCTGCTCGTCTACATCGCCGTCACCGGGAACACGCGGCGCATCCTCGAGGGCCTGGTGATGAACATCGGGGACTTCCTCTCGCGCTTCCCCGGCATGCTCCTGAACACCTTCGCGTGGGAGCAGCCCGACACGTGGTCGAGCTCCTGGACGCTGTTCTTCTGGGCCTGGTGGATCGCCTGGGCGCCGTTCGTCGGCCTGTTCCTGGCCCGGATCTCCCGCGGTCGCTCGCTGCGCCAGTTCGTCCTGGGCGTGCTGGTGGTGCCGTTCCTGTTCATCGCCCTGTTCATCTCGGTGTTCGGCAACAGCGCCCTCGAGCTCGTGATCGGCGGGGACGACGCCTTCGGGAAGGCCGCCATGGCCACGCCCGAGCGTGCCTTCTACGACCTGCTGGCCCAGTACCCCGGCGCGACCCTGCTGATCGGCCTCGCGACCCTCACCGGTCTGCTGTTCTACGTGACCTCCGCCGACTCCGGCGCGCTGGTGCTCGCGAACTTCACCTCCGTGATCGCCGACCCGAAGGAGGACGGCTCGACCACGCTGCGCGTGTTCTGGTCGGTGCTGACGGGCCTGCTCACCCTCGCGATGCTGCTGGTCGGCGGGATCACCACCCTGCAAGGGGCGACCCTGGTGATCGGGGTGCCCTTCTCCGTGGTGCTCTACCTGGTGATGATCTCCCTGTGGCGGGCACTGCGCAGCGAGGCCCAGCAGGCCGACAGCTTCCGCGCGACCCTGGTGGCCCGCCCCGGCGCTGCCGAGCAGTCCTGGCGCTCCCGTCTGCGCCGGTCGATGTCCTACCCCCAGCGTGGCGCGACCAAGCGCTACCTGGAGCGGACCGTCGCGCCGGCCCTCGAGGCCGTCGCCCACGAGATGCGCGAGGGCGGGGCCGAGGTCGCCGTCGAGCGCCAGGAGCTCGCGGGCCACCCCGTCCCGAGCCTGGTGCTGCGCGTGCTGCTGCCCGGCGTCGACGACTTCAGCTACCAGGTGTACCCGGTCGCGCACCCGATGCCCTCCTTCGCGTTCCGCGTGGCACCGGAGGACGACGACTACTACCGTCTCGAAGTGTTCACCGCGACCGGTTCTCGCGGCTACGACGTGTTCGGCTACTCCTCGGAGCACCTGATCACCGACGTCCTCGATCTCTACGAGTCCCACCTGGAGTACCTGCGGGTCTCCGCCGGCGGCAGCGACGCGGGGACCGCCGCGACGGCGACCACCGACTGGCAGGAGGACTTCCCCGCCCTCGAGCCGGACGACGAGGACCCCGAGCCCGCGCGGTGACCTCCGCGTCCCGCGACAATGAACCCACCGACCAGTCATCACGGGGCGATCGCCCCGCACCGAAGGGAGAGACCATGCCGAGCACCCTGTTCATCGACGGGACCTGGAAGGCCGCCGCCGAGGGCGGCACGCGCGAGATCCGCTGCCCGGCCGACGGCAGCCTCGTCGCCGTGGTCGACGAGGCCACCGAGGTCGACACCCGCGCCGCCATCCAGGCCGCCCGCCGCTCCTTCGACTCCGGCGTGTGGACCTCCGTCCCCGCCCCCGATCGCGGCGCGCTGCTGCTGCGCGCGGCCGAGGCCCTGCGCGAGCGCAAGGAGGAGTTCTCCCGCGCGGAGTCCCTGGACACCGGCAAGCGCCTGGTCGAGTCGCGCCTGGACATGGACGACATCGCCGCCTGCTTCGACTACTTCGGGCGCATCGCCGCCCAGGACGCCGGCCGCGTGGTCGACGCCGGCGACCCGGACGTGGCCAGCCGCATCGAGCACGAGCCCGTGGGCGTGTGCACGCTGATCACGCCCTGGAACTACCCGCTGCTGCAGGCCGCCTGGAAGATCGCTCCCGCTCTCGCCGCCGGCAACTCCTTCGTGCTCAAGCCCGCCGAGCTCACCCCGCACACCGCGATCCTGATGCTGCAGGTCCTCGAGGACCTCGGCCTGCCCGCGGGTGTCGGGAACCTGGTGCTGGGAGCGGGCGCGACCGCGGGCGGACCACTCTCCACCGACCCCGACGTCGACATGGTCTCCTTCACCGGTGGCCTGGTCACCGGGCGCCTGATCGCCGAGAACGCCGCGCGCACCGTGAAGAAGGTGGCCCTCGAGCTGGGCGGGAAGAACCCCAACGTGGTCTTCGCCGACTCCGACTTCGACGCCGCCCTGGACAACGCCATGAACGCGGCCTTCGTCCACTCCGGGCAGGTCTGCTCCGCGGGAGCCCGGCTGATCGTCGAGGAGTCCATCGCCGAGCGCTTCGTGGACGAGCTGGTGCGCCGCGCCGAGCAGATCCGCCTGGGCGGACCCTTCGACGAGGACGCCGAGTCCGGGCCCCTGATCTCGAAGGCCCACCGCGAGAAGGTCGACGCCTACGTCAAGGCCGGTGTCGACGAGGGCGCCCGCGTGCGCACCGGCGGCGAGTTCGCCACCGGCGAGGGCCTGGACGACGGGTTCTACTACCGGCCCACCGTCATCGACCAGGTGCGCCGCGGCATGTCCGTGGTGCGCGACGAGGCCTTCGGGCCCACCGTGACCGTCGAGACGTTCTCGAGCGAGGAGGAGGCGATCGAGATCGCCAACGACACCTTCTACGGGCTCGCCGGGGCCGTGTGGACCCAGGACGCCGGCCGCGCCCAGCGCGTCGCCCGCGCGCTGCGCCACGGCACCATCTGGATCAACGACTTCCACCCCTACCTGCCGCAGGCCGAGTGGGGTGGCTACAAGCAGTCGGGCTCGGGCCGTGAGCTCGGGCCGACGGGCCTGGCGGAGTACCAGGAGGCCAAGCACATCTACCAGAACCTGCGCCCGGCCGTGACCGGCTGGTTCCCCCAGCACTGAGCGCTGCATCCCTGCGGCCGACGGCCCGCAGTCGCCGTCGGCCGCAGGGGAGCGCGCCCGCATCCACGGACAACGAACGAAGGAGAACACGAGACATGCAGACCACGCACACCTTCGACTACGTGGTGGTGGGCGGCGGCTCCGCCGGTGCCGCCGTCGCCGCCCGCCTGAGCGAGGACCCCGAGGTCAGCGTCGGCCTCCTCGAGGCCGGCCCCTCCGACGCCGACCACGACGTCGTGCTGCAGCTGGATCGCTGGATGGAGCTGCTGGAGTCCGGCTTCGACTGGGACTACCCGATCGAGCCGCAGGAGAACGGCAACGACTTCATGCGCCACGCCCGCGCCAAGGTGCTCGGCGGCTGCTCCTCCCACAACTCCTGCATCGCCTTCTGGGCTCCCCGTGAGGACCTCGACGAGTGGGCCGACGTCCACGGGGCCAAGGGCTGGGAGTCCGACCGCACCTACCCGCTGTACACGAAGCTCGAGACCAACGAGGACACCGACGCCCACCACGGGCACGACGGCCCCGTCCACCTCATGAACGTCCCCCCGAAGGATCCCTCGGGCGTGGCGCTGCTGGAGGCCTGCGAGCAGGCGGGGATCCCCCGCGCCCGCTTCAACGCCGGGCAGACGGTCATCAACGGCGCGAGCTTCTTCCAGGTCAACCGCCGCGCCGACGGCACCCGCTCGTCCTCCTCGGTCTCCTACCTCCACCCGATCCTGGAGCGGGAGAACCTCACGATCCTCACCGACTCCTGGGTCCGCGAGCTCGAGTTCGACGAGGACCAGCGCTGCACCGGCGTGCAGATCGTCGACAACGCCTTCGGCCGTCCCTCGCGGATCGCCGCCCGCCGCGAGGTCGTCGTCTCCGCCGGGGCGATCAACACCCCGCAGTTGCTGATGCTCTCGGGCATCGGCCCCCGCGAGCACCTCGAGGAGCACGGCATCGAGGTGCGCGTCGACTCGCCCGGCGTCGGCGCGAACCTGCAGGACCACCCCGAGGGGCTGATCCAGTGGGAGTCGAGGAAGCCGATGGTGCGCGAGTCCACCCAGTGGTGGGAGATCGGCGTGTTCACCCCCACCGAGGAGGGCCTGGACCGGCCCGACCTGATGATGCACTACGGCTCGGTGCCCTTCGACATGCACACCTACCGCGCGGGCTACCCGACGGCGGAGGAGGTCTTCTGCCTCACCCCGAACGTCACCCACGCCCGCTCCCGCGGCACCGTGCGGCTGCGCTCGCGCGACTTCCGGGACAAGCCCAAGGTGGATCCCCGCTACTTCACCGATCCCGAGGGCCACGACATGCGCGTGATGATCGCCGGGATCCGCAAGGCCCGCGAGATCGTCTCCCAGCCCGCGATGAGCGAGTGGGCCGGTCGCGAGCTCTCCCCGGGCATCGAGGCGCAGACCGACGAGGAGCTCGCCGCCTACATCAGCGCCACCCACAACACGGTCTACCACCCGGTGGGCACGTGCCGGATGGGCCCGATCGATGACGCCGGCTCGCCGCTGGACCCGCAGCTGCGGGTCAAGGGCGTCAGCAACCTGCGGGTCGTGGACGCCTCGGCGATGCCCGAGATCGTCACCGTGAACCCCAACATCACCGTGATGATGATGGGCGAGAAGTGCGCGGAGATGATCACCTCCGGCGAGTGAGCCGGGTGAGCCGGATCAGCCGGGTGCGCCGGGGCCCGGCGCCGGCGGTCAGTCCTCGACCTGCCGGCGCTTGGCCTCGGCGGCGACCTCGGCCTGGGCGGCGACCTCGGTGGGGTCGCTGCCGCTCGCGGCCGTGACCACCGCGCCGAGCAGGCCCTCGACCAGCGGCGCCCAGCTCAGGCGGGTGCGTCCGGCGATGTCGGGGTCGAGGAACTCCAGGGCCGTGCGGGCCGAGAGGATCGCGGAGCCCAGGTCCATGAGCACCACGACGCCCTGACCGTCGTCGGCCGCCTCGATCGCGGCGCTGATGGCGGCCGCATCGGTGCCCAGGCCCGGCTCCTCGCTCCCCGGGTCCTGGATGCCGGCGGCGATCTCGATGCGCGGGCCGGAATCGCGCACCATCTGCCGGGCCATCGCGACGCTCGCCTCCGCGAGCGGCCGTGAGTGGGAGACGACGACGATGCCGGTCATGAGGTCGTCCCCTCGCCGTCGGGCGTGACCGCGTCGGTGCGGGCGAGGGTCTCGGCGAGCGCCTGCCACAGCAGGGCGGTCGAGGCGGCGCCCGGGTCGATGTGTCCGGTCGACCGTTCACCGAGGTAGGACGCCCGCCCCTTGGTGGCCTCCATCGGTCCCGTGGCCTCGCGGCCCTCGGTCGCGGCGCGGGCGCCCTCGCGCACGGCCGTGGCCAGGGAGGTACCTGCGCGCTGGAAGGCATCGAGCGCCGGCACCCAGGCGTCCAGCATCGTCTTCTGGCCGATCGCCGCCTTGCCGCGCTCCTCGATGCCGTGGACCCCGGCCTGCAGGGCCGAGAGCAGGCTGTGCACGTCGAGGGGGTCGCTGCCCTGGGCGCTGCTCGCGAAGCGCAGGAAGAAGGTGCCGTAGAGGGGGCCGGAGGCGCCGCCGACGCTCGAGACCAGGGTCATCCCGATCTTCTTCGCGAGCGCGGCGACGTCCTCGAAGGTCCCGTCGTCCAGGACCCCGGCGACGGCGTCGAAGCCGCGCTTCATGTTCGCGCCGTGGTCGGCGTCGCCGATCGCGGCATCGAGCTCGGTCAGCTCGCCGGCGTGCTCGTCGATCAGCTCGGTGCAGCGTCGCAGCCAGGCCGTCAGCTCCGCGACGCCCATACCCTCCTGCGCTCGGGTGGTCTCGCTCATCGTGCCGTGCTCCTTTCCGTGTCTGCGGATCCGGGTGATGCCGTGTCGCCCGCGGGCGGATGCCTGAGTGCCGCGTTCAGATGCCGCGACGCAGGGCCGGGGTCGCGACCGGGGCGTCCCACAGGTGGGTGGTCCGCTCGTCCAGCCGCAGCAGGGTGATCGAGGCGCCGGCCATGTCCAGGCTGGTGATGTAGTTGCCCACCAGGCGGCGGGAGACCTCGACGCCCGCCTCCTCGAGGATCGCGTGGGCGTCGCCGGCCAGGATGTACAGCTCGAGCAGCGGGGTCGCCCCCATGCCGTTGACGAACAGCAGCACCGGGCCCTCGCCGGGCAGCTCCGCGAGGATCGGCTCCAGCATGGTGCGGGCGATCTCGCGGGCGGGGGCGATCTTCTCCCGCCGCCGCCCGGGTTCGCCGTGGATGCCGATGCCGATCTCGATCTCGTCCTCGCCCAGCTCGAAGGAGGGCTTGCCGTTGGCGGGGACCGTCACCGAGGTCAGGGCGACGCCCAGCGAGCGGGAGTGCGACGAGACGTGCTCGGCGATCTCGGTGACCTCGTCGAGCGACATCCCCTGTTCGGCGGCGGCGCCGGCGATCTTCTCGACCAGGACCGTCCCGCCGACGCCGCGGCGCCCGGCGGTGAAGGTCGAGTCCTCGACGGCGACGTCGTCGGCCGTGACGACGGTGCGCACCTCGGTGCCCGACTCGGCGTCGGCGAGCTCGGCGGCCATCTCGAAGTTCATGACGTCGCCGGTGTAGTTCTTGACGATCTGCAGCACGCCGGCGCCGCGGTCCACGGCGGCGATCGCCGCGGTGATCTGGTCGGGCACGGGGGAGGTGAAGACCTCGCCCGCGCAGGCGGCATCGAGCATCCCCTCGCCGACGAAGCCGCCGTGCAGGGGCTCGTGGCCGCTGCCGCCGCCCGAGACGATCGCGACCTTCCCGTCCTCCTTGGGGCGCCCGCGCAGCACCACGCGGTTCTCGAGGTCCACCTGCAGGTCATCGGGATGGGACAGGGCCATGCCGCGCAGGGCGTCGACGACGACGTCGTCCGTGGCGTCGATGAGCTTCTTCATGCCCCGACGCTACCGCGTGCGGTGACCGCCGTCACGGTCCGCACGGGGTCGGTCTCAGATCGTCGTCGTGGCGGCGGCGGTCGCCCCGTCGGCGTCCTCGAGGGAGGCGGCGAGCACGAGCCGACGGCCCGAGGGGGATCCGCCGTCGGCCCCCGATGCCCCGGCGGACTTCTCGAGCGTGACGGAGACCGACGTGGTCGTGCCCGGCTGCACGTCGACGGGGTCGGCGCTGCCGATCACGCTCGTCCCGTCCCAGGCGTACACCCGCAGCGTCCCGCCGCGCCGGGAGCGGATGCGTGCCCGGACGTGCGAGGTCGAGCGGTGCGACTCGCGGATGCGCAGCGCCGACCGTCCGAGCGACGGGCGCCCGCCCAGGCCCACGCCGCTGTCGGCGGACTGGATGATCGACTGCGGGGACTGGACCGAGCGGGCGGCGGTGTTCGGGATGACCGGGTCCTGGGGTGCCTCCTCGCCCTCGCTCGCGCCGGGCAGCTGCAGGATCCCCCAGCGGTAGGGGTCGGCCTGCACGCCGGGGAAGGTCGACCAGCCGATCCGTGACTGGCCGGTGCGGTCCTGGGTGTCGGAGTCGTAGGCGACGACGTCGAAGCCGATGTGCTCGGGGTCGATGCCGTCGGGCAGGGCGGTGAAGGGGATCGTCACCTCGAGGTCGTAGCCGGTGTACGGGTCGCTGACGTGGGAGGCGACCTTCACCCCGGGCGCCGTGGCCTCGAGGGATCCCTGGTGCTGGTCGTGGTCGCGCCCGGCGGCGACGCCCGCCGAGTCCCCGTCGGCATCCAGGGTGTCCGGCAGGATGCCGAGGATGAACGTCGAGGCGGTGGACTCGGAGGTCCCGCGCGGGTCGATCATGATCTCGACGGAGTCGGTGCGGAAGCGCTGCTTGTTGTCGTTCGTCGGCAGCACCGTGCCCTCGGTGTCGTCGACGACGTGCACGAACACGTGCAGCGCCTCGTCGTCGAAGGTGACCCAGGTGGAGCCCGAGGCGTCCTTCCCGCTCACCTCGGCGCCCTCCCACAGGGTGCCGATGTCGATCGGGTCGCCGGGGTACTCGCCGTCTCCGCGCCGGCCGTCGACGTCGCCCCCGTCGGACGGCTTCGCCACCAGGCGCGGCACGAGCACGAGTCCCTGCTGCTGCGTGTGCGTGATGTCGTCACTGGTCGCACTCGCCGTCACGGGGTAGATGCCGCCGTGCGGAGCACGGTTCGCCGTGGGCAGGGAGTCGTCGGTGTTCTCGACGCTCACCTGCACGGTGGTCGTCCTGCCCGCGGGGACCTCGTCGACGTGCACTCTCGACGGGTCGGCGGTGATGCCGTCGGGGAGGGTCAGCTCGACGTCGGCCGAGCGGGCCTGGTCCGAGAGGTTCTCGACCTCGAGGTCCCAGGTGCTGGTGAGCCCGGAGCCGAGAGTGCGCTGCGTCGGGACCAGCGCGTTCAAGCGCTGCATGCCCAGGTCCTCGGTCCAGTCGAGGAACTGGGCGATCTCCGAGCGGGGTGCGAGCCCGGCCCGCACGGGACCCGCCGTGCGCAGGGGGAGCACGTTGTGGCCCTCACCCCTGCGGCAGCGCAGGGCCGCCCGGATCTGCACGGCCTCGCCGGTCGCGGCGTCCTTCGCGGGGGTGACGGTGAGGCGCGCGGTCGCGCTGCGGTGGGCCGCGACAGTGCCCAGCGACGAATCGCCCCGGACGGTCCAGCCCTCGGGCACGTCCACGTCCACCCGCGCACGGGGCAGGGCGGAACGGCCGGCGCGGGCGATGACCTCCACGGTGACGGGGACGCCGGGGACGACGTCGAAGCGTTCGGCGGTGATCTCGAGTCGTGTCCCCTCGGGCAGGCCGCCCCTGTGGGAGGGCAGCGAGGCGCCCCGCAGGGCGGCGTCGTCCCCCCTGGTGGGATCGGCGAGCGGGGCGCGGGAGTCCAGCAGGGTGAACCAGGCGACGGGGATCTTCGCAGGGTCGATGGGGGAGGGGTCGTTCACGGTCCATCCCTGCGTGGCGTAGGCGTGGATGGAGCGGTCGAGCTGGGCACTCCAGCGGGTGCCGTGCTTCTGCGACCACGTGCCGTTCCAGGCGCCGTAGACGACGTCGGAGGCGACGGTCGGCGCGAAGCCCTTGGCCACGGCATCCGGCCCCGTGCCGCCGCTGCCGTCGGACCCCGACCGCAGGACCCTGGCCGGGGTGAAGGGTTTCAGCCCTTCCTCGAAGTGCTCGGGGAAGACGTCCTCGCGTCCTGCCATCAGATAGGCCTCGAGCGCGAAACGTGCCGCCTGCTGGTGGTTGCCGTGATTGCCCTCGACGGCCGAGGGATTCATGGTGACGATGACGTCCGGCCGGGTGGCCCGCACCACCCGGATGATCCGGCCGAGCACGGCCTTCTCGCCCCAGACCTGCTGCGTGAGGGGCGCGGAGAGCGTGTACCAGAAGTCGACGGCGTCGAGGTTGAACACGTGGCGGATCCCGGCGATGCCCACGGCGGTGCGCTCCTCGGCCTCGCGGATCACGCCGAGCTCGGGCCCCTCCTCGAGGCCGACGGCGTTGCCGCCGCCCTCGCCGCGGGTGACCGTGATGACGCCTGCCTCCTGGTCGTGGACCTCGTTCCACTGCCCGAAGGCGGCGAGCGCCCACGCCTCGTCGTCGGGATGCGCGCCGATGTACAGCACGTCGAGGTCGATCGTTCCCGCCGCGGCGGCCTGCTCGGCGGGGGTGAGGGCGCCGCCCGCGAGCGCGCCGGCACCGCCGGCGAGGGTGAGGGCGGCCCCGCCGCGCAGCACCGCGCGCCGGGACGGTGCCGGGGCGGGATCGTCGGTGCGGTGTGCGCTCCCGGGTGCCGGGGGTGGAGCGGTGCGGTCGGCGGCGTGGGGTGCGGGGCGGGGGATCGGGATCATCGTTCCTCCTCGAACTGATCCTCTGGACGGGGCTGATCGAGCGGATGGCCGGGTGCTCAGTGCTCCCCGGCGTCCGAGCGCAGGGCGAAGGTGCCCTGGGCGCGGCGCTTGCCCTGGACGGCGCGGTCGGGCAGCACCTCCTCGAGGAAGCGGTAGCCGTCGCGGGTGTGCTTGGCGCGCAGGTCGCCGGCGTCGGACGCGCCGGTGAGCGCGCCCCACCAGTCGCTGATGTCGCCCCAGCCGGGGGCGGCGAGGGAGCCGCCGAACTGCTGGACGGCCAGCGCCGAGCACAGGGAGGCGAACTTCAGGCGCTCCTCGAGCGGCCGCCCGGCGAGGGTGCCCAGCACGATCGCCGCCGCGAACACGTCGCCGGCGCCGGTCGTGTCCAGCGCCGTCACGGGCACGGCCGGGCAGTACTCCTCCTCGCCGGTCGAGGAGTCGATCGCGTAGGCGCCCTCCGCGCCGTCGGTGACGATCGCGAGCGGCACCCTCTCGGCCAGGTCCCGCACGGCGGCCCCCGGGGTGTCGGTGCGGGTGTAGGCCATGGCCTCGACGGCGTTGGGGGTGAAGGCGTGGCAGTGGGTGAGCGGGGCGAGGTCCGCGGGGTCCCAGCGGCCGCTCGCGTCGAAGCCGATGTCGGCGAAGATCAGCGTGCCTTCGGCGGCGAGGCGCGACCACCAGGCCGTCTCCCCGGCGAGGTCGACCACCGCGGCGCGGGCGGCGGGAGCGCGGTCGATGAGCGTGGAGAGCGGCTCGGGCAGCTGGTGGCCGTGGGTGACCATCGCACGATCCTGCTGGGTGGCGACCGAGACGGTCAGCGGCGAGTGGAACTGGGGGAACCGGCGGGAGGCGTTCAGGTCGATGCCCTCGTCCTCGCTGAGGGTCTCCCACATCCAGTCGGCGTAGGCGTCGTCCCCGAAGCCGGCGACGAGCCCGGTGCGCAGGCCCAGCCGCGCGGTCGCCGTGGCGAGGTTGGCGATGCCGCCCGGGCACGAGCCCAGTCCCTCGGACCAGAGCTCCTCGCCCGGGGCGGGCATGCGGTCCAGCCCGGTGAAGACGATGTCGAAGAAGACGGTGCCCGAGAGCAGCACGTCCAGCGGCGGGTCGCCGGGTGTGCGCTGGGAGGCCAGCGGGTCCCAGGGGGCGGCGGGCGTGGTCTCGTCCATCTCTCTCACTCCTTGGAGGCTCCGTCGATCATGCCGCGGATGAAGTGGCGCTGGAGCACCAGGAACAGGATCACCATCGGTGCGGCCACGATGATCGCCCCCGCGGCGAGCAGGGCGTTGTCGGCCGTGTACTGGCCCTGGAAGTTCGCCAGTCCCAGCGGCGCCGTACGATGACGGCCCGACGGCGTCATCACCAGGGCGATCAGGAACTCGTTCCAGGTCCACAGTCCCACGAGCACCACCAGGGTCACGATCGCGGGCCGCGAGGCCGGCACCAGGATCCGCGTCAGGGTGCGCAGGGGGCTGGCCCCGTCCAGGGCCGCCGCCTCGACGAGGCTGGTGGGCATCGCCCGGAACTGCGCGCGCATCCAGAACGTGCCGAAGGCGATCGACTGCGCGATCTGCGGCAGCGCGATCGCGGCGTAGGTGTCGGTCATCCCCACCGTGCGCAGGTCGTAGAACAGGGGGATCACGATGGCCTCGGCCGGGATCATCAGGCCCAGCAGGAACAGGGGGAACAGCACCCGGTCACCGGGGAAGCGCATGGTGCCGAAGGCGTAGCCGGTCCCCAGGGACAGGGCCACCGAGACCACCACGACGATCACGGCGACCACGAGAGAGTTCGCCAGGGAGGCACCGAAGCCGCCGATCCGCCAGGCGTCCAGCAGATTCTCCGGGTGGATGCCGCCGCTCGCCCCGATCCGGGCCGAGAAGGCGTCGCGCAGGATGGTGAGCACCGGGAACAGGGCGAACAGGGCGAACAGCACCAGCACGACGTAGTTCATCGTGCGCTCGGCGGCGGAGATCCTCATCGTCGGCCTCCTGCGGCACGCTCCGGTCGCTCGTCGATCCGGGTGACCAGCAGGTTGATCGCGAACACGAGGATCGTCAGCACGATCGCGACGGAGCTGGCCGAGCCCACGTCCTTGAGCTCGAAGGCCCGCCGGTAGACCTCGTAGCTGGGCACGGTGGTGGCATCGCCCGGCCCGCCCGAGGTGGTCATGTACACCAGGTCGAAGGTCTTCAGGGCCGCGATGATCGTCAGCACCAGGGCGGAGACGATCTCCCCGCGCACCGAGGGCAGGGTGATCGCGAAGAACTCGCGCACCGGCCCGGCGCCGTCGAGCCGGGCGGCTTCGTAGAGGTCCTCGGGGATGCGGCTCATGCCCGCGAGGAGGAGCAGCATCACCAGGCCCATCTCGAGCCAGGTGCCGATCAGCCCCACCGCGGGCAGCGCCGCGCCGGGGTCGCCGAGCCAGCCGCGGGCCAGGAAGTCCAGGCCCACGGCTCGCAGCACGGTGTTCAGGGGGCCGTCCGGCGCGTAGATGTGCTTCCAGGCGACGGCGACGACGACCAGCGCCACCACCTGCGGCAGGAAGATCACGGTGCGGAAGAAGCCCAGTCCGCGCACCTGGGCGCGGCGCAGCACCGCGGCCAGGACCAGCCCGATCGCGAGCGGCAGCAGGGCGTAGAAGACGATCAGCACCAGGGCGTTGCCGATCGCCGCCAGGAACCCGCCGTCCCGCAGCAGGTCCGCGTAGTTGCCGAGGCCCACGAAGGTCGAGGCGCCGATCCCGGACCAGTCGTACAGGGAGAACTGCGCCGAGCGCACCAGCGGGTAGAGCGCGAACGCGCCGTAGACGAGGAAGCCCGGCAGCAGGAACAGGTACGGGGTGATCCGCCGGCGCACCACCGACGACGGGGCTCCGGCGCGGCGGCGTCGGGGCGCGGCCGACGTCCGGGTGCTCACGAGGCGCCCGTGAAGTCCGCGTAGTCCTTCTGCAGCGCCGCCGCGGCGTCCTTCGGCGCGGACTGCCCGCCGATCAGCTCCTGCAGGGTCGCGCCCGCGGTGTCGGAGAAGGTGGGCGTCGCGTAGTCGAGGTAGGGCAGCAGCACGCCCTTCGTGGAGACCTGGTCGAAGGCCTCGAAGATCTCCTTGTTCACGCCCGAGGCGGGAGCGAGATCGGCGGTGTCCAGCACCGGCATCCCGCCGTTCTTCGCGATCAGCTCCATCGCGTCCTTGCTGGTGATGAAGTCGATGTAGGCCGCGGCCGCGACCTGGTTCTTCGCCTTCGCAGGGATCGCGAAGGGCAGACCGGTGCCGCCGGTGGTCGCGACCTTCCCGCCCACCCCGGCGGGCGGTGCCATGAAGTGCAGGTCATCGCCCATCGCCTTCTCCATGTCGGTGCCCAGCCACGAGCCGCCGATCAGCAGCACGCCCTTGCCCTTGGTGAAGTCCGCCCAGGCGGTGTCGTAGTCCAGACCGTTCGGCGAGTCGCCCAGGTACTTCTTCTCCGCCCAGTCGGCGAGCTCGGTGAGGGCGTCCACGTTCTGCGTGTCGCCCCAGTCGCCGCCGGCGTTGCCCATGGCCAGGGCCGTGATCTTCTCGGGGTCGGTGTACGCGGCCTGCAGCGGCCCGAACACGTGCAGGGCCGGCCACTTGTCGAGGTTGCCGAGCATGATCGGCAGCTCGTCGCCCTTCTTCGCGGTCTCGAGCAGTGTGCGCACCTCGTCCCAGGAGGTCGGCGGCTCCACGCCGATGCTCTTCAGCTTCTTGGCGCTGTAGTAGATCCCGCAGACCTCGCCGGTCTGCGGGACGCCCCACAGCGAGCCCTCCCCGAAGGTCTTCGCGTCCTTGGAGTAGCGCGCCTTGGACAGCACGGAGTCGGAGAAGCGCTTCGTCCAGCCGTAGGCGTCGGCGTAGCCGGAGAGGTCCAGCAGCTGCCCCGCCTTGACGAACTCGCCCATGTCGGCGCGGGCGTTGTTGACCTGCAGCACGTCGGGCACGTCCCCGCCGGAGAGCGTGAGCGCCGTCTGCTTCTGGAGGTCGTCGAAGGACTGCTTGACGCGCTTGATCGTGACGTTCGAGTACTTCTTCTCGAAGGCCGTGATCAGGGCCTTGATGGCCTCGTCCTGCGAGCCGCGGACCTCCTGGTCCCACACGTTCAGGGTGACGTCGCCGAGCGCGGCGACGTCGGTGTCGACGGCATCGGCCGACGGGCCCGTCGGCGAGTCGGAGCTGCCGCTGCCGGGGGCGCAGGCGGAGAGGGCGGCCAGGCCGCTGACGGCGGCGGCGGAGGCGAGGAACTGGCGACGGTGCATGAGGTCCTCCAGGTGGGCGGGGCCTCAGACTGCCACAGTGTGCGCGATTGTGGGAGAAGTTGAGCGCGCGTGTTCGGCACTGCGTGAAGATGAGCGGCGATGCTAGGTTTGCCGCATGCTGACCGATGACCGTCGCCGGGGGATCGTCGCCGCCGTGCGTCGGCGCGGATCGGTACCGGTCGCGGAGCTCGCGGGGTCCTTCGCCGCCTCCGAGGCGACGATCCGGCGGGATCTGGAGCATCTCGCGTCCGGCGGTCTCGTGCGACGTGTGCGCGGTGGCGCCTGCGACCCGCGCGGCGACGCGCGACCCGAGCCCGATCCCAGAGGGTTCGCGCAGGTCGCCCGCGACGCGGCAGGGCCCAAGCGGGAGGTCGCACGCCTGGCCGCAGGTCTCGTCGAGGAGGGTGACGTGATCGCCCTGGACATCGGCACCACGGTCGCCGCCATGTGCCCGTTCCTGCAGGAGAAGTCGATCACCGTGGTCACGGCATCGATCGCCGTCGTGAATGCTCTCGCGGGCGCCAGGGACATCGAACTGGTGGTGCTCGGAGGGATCCTCCGCCCCACTTATGGCAGCCTCGTCGGCTCGATCACCGAGAGCGCGCTGCGGCAGGTCCGCGTGGATCGTGCCTTCCTGGGCACCTCGGGGATCCGGGCCGACGGCACCGTTCTGGACACCACCCCCAGTGAGGTGCCGATCAAGCGCGGCCTGCTCGACATCGCCATCTCCTCGTGCCTTCTCGCCGACAGCGGGAAGCTGCCGGGGACCGGCTACCTCGAGGTCGCGCCGCTGGACCGCTTCGACGTCCTGGCGACGGACCGGCCACCCTCGGCCGACGCCCTCACCCCGGATCCCGACTCCGACCTGGAGGTCCTCACCCCATGAAGCTCACCATCCTGGGCGGGGGCGGCTTCCGCGTCCCGCTCGTCTACGAGGCCGCCGCGACGGGCGCCACCGGGCTGCGGATCGACGAGATCGCCCTGCAGGATCTCGATCCCGCTCGCCTGCGCGCCATCGAACGGGTGATCACCGAGCTCGGCGAGGAGCTGCGGGATCAGGGACGTGCCGTCGGCCCGCTGCCGCGGCTGGTGGCGACCACCGATCTGCGCGATGCCGTCACCGGCGCCGACTTCGTGTTCAGTGCGGTGCGCGTGGGCGGCGCCGAGGGGCGCACCGTCGACGAGCGGGTGGCGCTCGACCTCGGTCTGCTGGGCCAGGAGACCGTGGGCGCCGGCGGTCTCGCCTACGCCCTGCGCACCCTCCCCGTGGCTCTCGAGATCGCCCGCACGATCGCCGAGGTCGCCCCGCAGGCCTGGACCATCACCTTCACCAACCCCGCCGGGATCGTCACCGAGGCCATGCGCGGCGTGCTCGGGGATCGCGTGGTGGGCATCTGCGACACCCCGATCGGCCTGGTGCGCCGGGTCGGCCGCCTGATCGGCGAGGACATCGACGCCCCCTCCGCGCTGGATCGCATCGACATCGACTACGTGGGCCTGAACCATTTGGGCTGGCTGCGTGGACTGTCGGTCGACGGGCGCGACCGGCTGCCGGGGATCCTGGCCGACGACGCCTCCCTCGAAGAGATCGAGGAGGCACGGCTGATCGGCTTCGACTGGGTGCGCACGATGGGTGCTCTGCCCAACGAGTACCTCTACTACTACCTGTTCACCGAGCGCGCCCGCGAGCGGATCCTGTCGGCGGGTGCCACCCGCGGGGAGTTCCTGGTCCAGCAGCAGGGACGCTTCTACCGCGAGGTGGCCGGGACCGGGGATGCCGGGGGCGCGGTCACCGGGACCGAGGTCGCCGGGACCGAGCGCACCGAAGCCGGGGCGGGCGGCGACGACAGCCCCCTCGCGGCCTGGCGCGCGACGCTGCACGAACGCGAGGCCACCTACATGGCCGAGTCCCGCGAGGCCGACGAGGAGCGGCGCGAGGCGGACGTCGCCGGCGGCGGCTACCAGGAGGTCGCCCTGCGCCTGATGACCGCGATCGCGACCGGGCGGACCGAGCGCATGATCCTGGACGTCGGCAACGCACCCGCGGGGACCGCCGCGAGTGCGGATCCCTCCACCCGGATCGTCCCGCAGCTCCCCGCCGACCTCGTCCTCGAGGTGCCCTGCCTCGTCGACGGCGAGGGCGTGCACCCACAGGCCGTCGGCCCCGTGCCGCTGGACCAGCTCGGGCTGATGGCCCAGCAGCGCGGCGCCGAGCGCTGCATCCTCGAGGCCGCGACCAGCACGGATCCGGCCCGTGCTCGCGCCGCCGCCTGGGAGGGGTTCGCGACCCATCCCCTGGTGCGTTCGGTGGAGCTCGGCGCTCATCTCGTCGACGCCTACGCCGCACGCCAGCGCTCGATCGGCGAACTGCTGGGGGAGTGACGGCGTCGGTGGGCGAGGACCCGGCGACGTCCCGTTCTCGCCTTCTCGCCCCTGGTGACGCGTTCGGACGTAGATTCGACGCAGCGTGGTGCGCGCCGGGCGCATGACTCGGTCCGGGCACCCACACACGACCCGACATCGCCAGGAGGCCTCATGATCCGCATGCGCACCGACTTCTTCGCCGAGTCGCTCGGCATGGGCACCTCGATGGTGGTGCTGATGCCGGAGCCGACCTCCGGGATCGGCATGAGCGGGGACGCGAACGGCCGCGACGGCGCCGACCCCGACGCGGGAGCGCCGGGTCGGGCGACAGCCCCGGCGGCGGGACCGCCCGGCGGCGCAACGGGTCAGCCCGAGGTGCCCGTGCTGTACCTCCTGCACGGACTGAGCGACGACTGCACCATCTGGGAGCGCCGCACCTCGATCGAGCGCTATGCCAGCGAGCGCGGGATCGCCGTCGTGATGCCCGAGGTGCGCCGATCCTTCTACACCGACGAAGCCGTCGGCGAGAAGTACTGGACCTTCGTCTCCGAGGAGCTCCCCGCCCTGGTCGCGCGCACCTTCCGGATCTCGAGAGCGCGCGAGGACAGCTTCGTCGCGGGCTTGTCGATGGGTGGCTTCGGCGCCCTCAAGCTGGCCCTGAACCACCCGGGCCGTTTCGCGGCCGCCGCGAGCCTCTCGGGAGTGACGGATCCCGGCGCCATCGACCTCTCCGGTCACGAGGGCCACCTCGCGCGGCGCATCTGGGACGGACGGTCCATCGAGGGGACCCCCGACGACCTGATGGGGCTGCTGCGCAGCGCCGACCCCGACGCCCTGCCACAGCTGTTCCTGGACTGCGGCACCGAGGACCGACTGGTCACCCAGAACCAGGCGTTCATCGAGCTCGCCGAGGAGCGCAGCATCGACCTCACTTCCCGTCTGCGCACGGGCGAGCACGAGTGGGGGTTCTGGGATCAGGGCATCCAGGACGTCCTGGACTGGTTGCCGATCCGCGAGCGCTGAGGCGGGCGCCGAGACGAGCACTGGGGATGAGTGCGCGGCGGTTGCCGGACGCCGCGTGGGCGCCTGCGGCCTTACCAGGGCGCCAGGGCCGCGTCGGGACTAATAGCGCATCATCTGCGAGATATTGCAGATGATGCGCTATTAGTCCCGCCCAGGCCCGGGCCCGGGCAGTTTCTTCGTCGGCAGCCGGCGGGCCCTGCGCCTTTCACCCCGCGATCAGCATCAGCGCCGCGGCGCCGACTGCCAGGCCGCCGGTGATCACGAGCTCGGGGGTCGAGGGCCTGGTCGCACGGAGAACGGTGCGCCGCTCTGCCCGTCCTTCACGACCGGCGCGCCCTTCACGTCCTTCACGGCCGACCCGTCCTTCACGCCCGGCACGCCCTCCCCGTCCTGACCCGGCGCCGCCCGCCGCGGCCTGCCGGACAGGGCATGCGTCCGCGCCCGGCGACACGACCCGACTGCGTGCCAGTGCGACGACGACTGCCGCGATCATGAGTGCCGCGAGCATCCACCAGATGACGGTCATCGCCCCGGCGAGGGGCACCAGCAGACCCGCCAGCAGGAGATAGAAAGTGCCCGTGAGGGCGTGATTCAGGATCCGCAGCGGGTGCTGGCGGCCGATCAGGATCCACACCGGCTGCAGCAGCACCAGCAGGGCCAGCACGCCCCAGCCGAGGTAGGGGGCCAACGTCGCCAGCAGTGTCGGCATGGTCATCGCAGAACCTCCCCGGACAGCACCCTCATCGAAACGTCGTCGACGTCGGGGGTCGCGGTGTCCGAGAGCATGACCCATCCGCGCTCCGTCTCCGGTGACCAGCCGCAGAAGGAGTGGAACCCTCCGGTCTCGCCGTTGTGCCAGACGGCGGATCCGCCGCCCTCGAGCTGGCTGGTGAACCAGTTGATGCCGACCTGCGTGGTCTCGTTCTGCCGGGCGACCGGCTCGATGCCGTGGGCGCCGGGATTGGAGCCGTCCATCATCGAGCGCAGCCACGAGGCGATGTCGGTCGCCGTGGAGCGGATGCCGCCCGCCGCAGCGAAGCCGTCCATCGTCCAGGCGCCCGATCGGTGCCCGTTGGTGGCGTGCCCTGTCGGCGCGTTCGCGGGCAGGTGATCGGCCGTGATCGGCGCCCAGGTCTCGCGCAGACGCATCGGGTCGATCAGGCGTTTGTGCAGCAGGGTCTCCCACGACGCCCCCGCCGCCACAGCGAGCAGTTGACCCTCCAGAGCCACCCCGTGATTGGAGTAGACGACCTTCCCGCGGTGGACGGGCTCGGCGTCCAGGGCCAGATCGATGACCGCCTCGGCGTCGAACCCTGCGTACGGGTCGCGGTGGAGGGGAGTGCGCCAGATGTTCTTCGCGGTCACAGCGCTCGGGAGCGAGGGGATGCCCGAGGTGTGGCTGGCCAGCTCCTGGATGCTGACGTCGGCGACGGCCGCGCCGGATGCTCGGTCGCCCAGGACGTCGGCGACCGTGTCCTGCAGGGCGAGTTCGCCGCGGTCCACGGCATCCATCACCAGTGCGGCGGTGAAGGTCTTGGTCAACGACCCGATCTCGAACTCGCGGTGCTGATCGGCCCCGAAGCCGACGTAGCGCGTGGTGCCGCCCTCGATGAGGGCCGCCGCGACCGTGCGTTGCCCCGTCAGGTGCGGAACGAGCGCGGAGGCGAGGCGTCGATCGCCCGTCGATTCACCGAGATTCCCGGGTCGAGGGCTTGCCAGCGCCCCGGCGCCCAGCAGTGTCCCGACCGAGGCGGCGCCGATCCCCAGCACGGTGCGGCGGGCGGGGCGCTCGAGCGTGGGGTGGCCGGGAGTCGTTGGCTGATCGGACACGCTCTGCTGATCGGGTGCTGTGGTCTGATCGTCATCGGCCAACATCGGGTCACGCCTCCTCGAGAGCGGTGATGATCGCCAGCAGCGGCACCACGCGGGTGGGCGGTATCGACCAGGTGCCGCGGGTCGGAGAGGTCACCCAGCCCGCGCCCTGGAGCGCGTTGAGGTGGTGATAGGCCACCCCGGTCGAAGCGAGGTCGAGCTCGTCGACGAGCTGGGCGACGGGACGCTCGCCGTCGAGCAGGCGCTGGAGCAGCGAGAGGCGCAGAGGATGGCCCAGTGCCGCCACGCGCTCGGCGCGCTCGGCCCAGTCAGCGCGCAGCAACGGGTCGGTGGGACGACCCCACTGGTACTCCACGTGCCCCATGCCCGGGTCGACGGAGCCTGCGAAGACCACCCCACCGGGCTCGGGCATGCGCGACTTGAGGCTGTTCAGAGCCCAGAAGGGGTCATCGTCGTCGGTCGCCGTGCCGGAAGCCGTCGGCGTCGTGGGGTCCGGTGCGGGGCGGCCCTCGAGTGCGTCGAGCCGCGCTCCCAGATCGACGATCCGCTGCTCGAGGCGCGCGATCCGGTCGCCGTCGGTCGGGTCGGCCGTGGTCGACGGGGCGGCGTGCTGGGGCACAGGGCGGTTCGAGCTCATCGTGGACTCCTCGTCGGCGAGGTCGGGTGTGGGAGGTCGGATGCTGGGGGCTTAGGAGCGCTGATACGAGAGGGAACGGCGCTCGGTGCCTCGGCGGGGTTCGTCGCAACACTTCCTCCGAGAGTACGGAATTACGGAAGAACTGACAAGGGTGTGGTGTGGTCGTTGGGCGTGCTCGGCATCGGGAGCTGGGGTCGGCACTGGTGCCGGGGTGCTCGTCCTGCACTTGCGCGACGGCTTCAGCCGCGCCCGAGCCGGGTGCCAGGGCCGCGCTGGGACAAATAGCGCATCGTCTGCCATATATGGCAAACGATGCGCTATTTGTCCCGCCCAGGCCCAAGCTCCCGCCCAAGCTCCCGCCCAGGCCCAGGCCCAGGCCCAGGCCCAGGCTCAGGCCCAGGCTCCCGCCCCGGGCGCCGGTCGAGGCCCCTGGCGCGCTCCGCGCCCAGGTCGGAGTCCGACCGCGTGCCAGCCGCGTCCTCCACCTCCGCCTCCACCTCCCGTGCAGTCCCCGTGCAGGTCCTGTGAGGGGTCACGCGTAACCGTGCCGCCGGCGCGGGAGCACAGGATCTGCGGCGTAGGCTCCGACCGTCCTGATCCGCCACACGCTTTCGGAGTCCGCCCGTGAACTGGCTGCACGCGATCCTGCTCGGCATCGTCGAGGGGATCACCGAGTTCCTCCCGGTCTCGAGCACCGGCCATCTCAACATCGTCGAGAAGCTGCTGGGCTACGACATCGATTCCCGCGGCATGACCGCGTTCACCGCCGTGATCCAGATCGGCGCGATCCTCGCCGCGGTGATCTTCTTCCGCAAGGACATCGTGCGGATCGCGGTCGCCTGGGTGCGCGGACTGCTGGGCGCGGAGGGGCGGCGCGACCCCGACTACTCGCTGGGATGGGGCATCATCCTCGGGTCGATCCCGGTCGCGGTCGTGGGGCTGGTCTTCCGCGACCAGATCGAGGGGTCGCTGCGCAGCATGTGGGTGATCGCGATCGCGCTGCTGGTGTGGTCGGCGGCGATGTGGGCCGGCGACCGCATGCAGGCCCACCAGGTCGTCCCCAAGGAGATGCACCACGTCTCGGTGCTGCATGCCCTGGTGATCGGCCTGTTCCAGGCCCTCTCGCCGCTGTTCCCCGGGGTCTCGCGCTCGGGTGCGACGATGACCGCGGGCATGATGCTGGGCTTCGACCGTGTCACGGCCACCCGTCTGAGCTTCTTCATGGGCATCCCGGCGCTGGTCGCCGCGGGCGGCCTGGAGGCCGTGACCAGCGTCGACGACATCTCCGCGGCCGTCGGCTGGGGGCCGACGATCATCGCGACGGTGGTCTCGTTCCTGGTCGCCTACGCCTCGATCGCCTGGCTGCTCCGGTTCGTCTCGAAGAACTCCTTCACCTCGTTCATCATCTACCGGGTGATCCTCGCGCTCGTGCTGATGGGGCTGCTCGCGGGCGGCGTGGTCAGCGCCTGAGCCGAGGGCGCGAGCCGCCTATCCTGCTGGGAGACCCCATCCGGAACCCCATCAGGTGACCCAGTCCGGGTGGCACGCCGACCCCGCACCACAGGAGCTGCCATGACGACCTTCGCCGTCACCTACCACTACGCCGACGAGCCCGAGCGGCTGGACGCCGTGCGGCCGGAGCACCGTGCTTTCCTCGGCAGGCTGCACGAGTCCGGGGAGCTCATCGCGAGCGGCCCATACCCGGACACCGGGGGCGGTCAGGCCCTGCTGATCCTCCAGGGCGAGGACGACAGCGACGTCCTCGCCGCTCTGGACGGGGACCCGTTCCGTCGGGAAGGGCTGATCGAGCGGCGCGAGGTCCACGACTGGAACGTCGTGATCGGGAGCATCGGCGGCGCCTGAGACACCGAGCGCTGAGCCGGGGCCACCGGCGCCTCTCCGCACACTGCTTCCGCGCCTCTCGCCCCCACGGGCCCCGGGTAAATCTGTGGCGCGCGGACGGGCCGGGACGTAGCGTCCTCTCGCGACGCCTCCTCCTGCCCGCTCCGACCGATCGGATCCCCATGCGCGAGCTCACCTACTACGTGGCCGTCAGCCTCGACGGCTTCATCGCCGGACCCGACGGGCAGTTCGACGCCTTCCTCGCAGAGGGCGACCACATGGCGCCGATCTGCGCCCGCTACCGCGGCACGGCGCCGAGGGTGCTGGCGGAGGCAGCCGGCCTGCCGACCGAGGACGGTCCCTTCGACACCGTGCTGATGGGCTGGAACACCTACGCGGTGGCTCTGCCGACCTTGCCGAGCCCCTACGCTCACCTGCGCCAGGTCGTCATCACCCGCCACCACGACGCTCCCGAGGGGAGCGAGGACGTCGAGTTCACCGGAGAGGATCCCGTCGCCCTCGTGCGTCGCCTCAAGGGCGAGTCGGGGAGCGGGATCTGGCTGTGCGGGGGCGGGGCGCTCGCTGCGGCCCTCGCCGACGAGATCGATCATCTCGCCCTGAAGATCAACCCCGTCCTGCTCGGCGACGGGATCCCGCTCTTCGGGTCGCGCGGCTACTCGCCGGCGGCGTGGAGGTGCACGGCAGTGCAGTCCTTCGCCTCGGGCGTGACCCTGGGGGAGTACTCCCGCGCCTGAGGGCTTCCGGGGGCGCGGCCCCACGGGCGGCCCTGCAAGCGCGCCCTACGCGCGCCCTGCGAGCGCGCGCCCTAAGCGCGCCCTACGAGCGCACGAGCACCCGGGTTACTCGCCCCCGCGTGGTCCTGCCGCGTCGGCCCGCGCCCGTTCCTCGCCCTCGGCCTTGGCCTCGAGGAACTGGCCGACGGTGGCGCGGCGCAGGCAGGTGGAACCGACGAGCACGAGGGGCAGGGCTCCGCGGCCGCCGTGGGACTCGGCGAACTCGCTCGCCGCGGGATCCTTCAGCACGTTCACCCAGGCGATGTCCTCGCGCTCGCCGCGGACAGCGGCCTGCAGTCGCGCCGAGAGCGGATCGCCGGGCGCCCAGAGGATGATCGCCCGCTCGTCGTCCCGGCCGTCGAGCGCCTGTGCCAGCGGCATGTGCCGGCCGCGTCGCAGCGGCGAGGTCCAGTAGCCCATGAGCAGCCCGAGCGCCGCGAGCAGGACGGCCGCGACCCAGTGACCGGTGACGGCCAGCAGCACGGCCACCGCGAGACCCCCGAGGGTCATCAGCGCCGGACGCACCCACAGGCCCCTGCGGCTCAGCTGTCGGCCGGCATCCGGGGCGATCGTCTGATCCATCGTGGCTCGTTCTCCCTCAGATCATCACGGCGGCGCTCGAACGCTCCGCCGCCTCCTCCACCAGCGCATCGCGCAGGGCCTTCACCGCCGGGATCGTCGCTGCACCGGGCCGGTTGATCAGACCGATCGTGCGCTCGTTGAGGCCCGCGATCGGCCGCACCAGCACGTCCGCGCAGGGAGCCGCCTCGACCGCGCTCTCGGGCAGCAGCGCGATGCCGCCGCCGTGCTGGATCAGCCGCTGGACGACGACGGCGTCGTCGGTGGTGTGACGGATCGAGGGCGTGAATCCCGCACGCTCGGCGTTCACCAGCAGGTTCGCGCGGCAGCGCTCGCAGCCGGCGATCCACTCCTCGTCGGCCAGGTCCTTCATCGACAGATCGCGGTCATGCGCCCGCGGGTGGTCCTTGGGGACGACGAGCAGGACGCGGTCGTCGAGCACGGGGGTCCACTCGAGCGCCCCCTCGGCGTCGACCGTCGTGCCCTCGTAGCGGAAGACCAGGGCCAGGTCGAGGTCGTTGCTCAGCAGGCGCTGGATCGCATCCGGCGGCTCGAGCTCGTCGAAGGTGACGTCCACGCCGGTGGCCTGTGCGTTCATGCGGGCGAGCGCCGGCGGCAGCAGCAGGGCCGCCGCGGACGGGAAGGTCGCGAAGCGCACCCGACCCCGGCGCAGCGCCGTGATCTCGGCGAGCTCCTCCTCGGCGGCGTGCAGGGAGGAGGCGATGCGCTCGGAGTGGTTGAACAG
Organism: Brachybacterium endophyticum; assembly: GCF_003130585.1. Taxonomy (GTDB): domain Bacteria; phylum Actinomycetota; class Actinomycetes; order Actinomycetales; family Dermabacteraceae; genus Brachybacterium; species Brachybacterium endophyticum. The sequence continues at coordinate 234,887 of NZ_QFKX01000003.1, forward strand.
GCGCTGGCCCGCCTCGGTGGGGGTGACGCCGCTCGAGGAGCGCAGCAGCAGCTGGGTGCCGACCTCCTTCTCGAGCGCGGCGAGATGCTGGGAGACGGCAGGCTGGGTCCAGCCGAGCTCGCGGGCACCACCGCCGATGGTGCCGTTGCGCACGACCGTTCGGAAGATGAGGACGCGACGGGGATCCATGCCCACGAGACTACGCGACCCACCCTAGGAATCCTTATGGCTTGCGGGACGAGTCACGATGGGAATTCGTCCGGTTCTCCCGGAGCGGGGCCGGGCCCGCAGGAGTCGCGACGGCACGGCCTCCCGCTCTCCTGGGCGCGCGGTTCCGCGTCCGATCTGAGATGCTGAGTCGCGGCCGCCGGCCCTTCCCGCACCCGGCGCGCGAGATGGAGGCCCCATGAGCAGCATCGACCTGAACAGCGACATCGGTGAGTCCTTCGGCGCCTGGCGAATGGGTGACGACGAGGCCATCCTCGACGTCGTGACCAGCGCGAACATCGCCTGCGGCTTCCACGCCGGGGACCCCTCGCAGATGCGGGCGACCGCGCGCGGCGCCGCCGCGCGAGATGTCACGATCGGCGCGCACGTGGCCTACCGGGACCTCGCCGGCTTCGGCCGACGCTTCGTGGACGCCTCCACCGCCGAGCTCACCGACGACCTGATCTACCAGATCGGTGCCCTGCGAGGGATCGCCGCGGCCGAGGGTGCACGCGTCACCTACGTGAAGCCCCACGGCGCCCTCTACAACACCATCGTCGAGCACGGGGGTCACGCCCGCGCTGTCGTCGACGCCGTGCGAGCCCTGCAGGGCGGGGGAGAGGACCTCGCGCTGCTGCTCCTGCCGGGCTCGCGCGCCGGGGAGCTCGCCCGCGAGGCAGGGATCGAGGTGGTGGGTGAGGCCTTCGCCGACCGTGCCTACACGCCGGAGGGCACCCTGGTCTCCCGCCGTGAGCCCGGCGCCGTGATCGAGGACCCGCAGCTCGTCGCCGACCGCATGGTGCGCTTCGCCGAGGAGGGCGTCCTCGAGGCGGTCGACGGGACGCGGCTGCGCATCGATGCCCGCTCCATCTGCCTGCACGGCGACACCCCCGGTGCGGTCGACCTCGCCCGCGCGGTACGCCGCGCCCTCGAGGACGCCGGCGTGACGATCGGAGCCTTCGCATGAGCCGCCGCACCCCCGAGCGCGCCGCCGAGCCGCAGCTGCTGCCCATGGGCGCTCGCGCCCTCCTCCTCGAGCTGCCCACCCTCGAGGACGCCCTGACCTGGCACGCAGCTCTGCGCACCGACCCCCTGGCCGGGCAGACCTCGGCCCTTGCCGCGGCGCGCACCGTGCTGCTGCGCTTCGCGACGCCGGAGGACGCCGACGCGGCCCCCGAGGCGCTCGGGAGTCGCGAGGCGCGCCGGGCGAAGAAGAAGGACGGGCGCACCCGACGCGTGGAGGTCGTCTACGACGGGGAGGACCTCGAGGCCGTGGCGCGCGAGACCGGGCTCTCGGCCGACGAGGTGATCTCCGCGCACACCGGCACCGCCTGGACCGCCGCCTTCGGGGGCTTCGCGCCCGGGTTCGTCTACCTCAGCGGCGGTGATCCCCGGCTGCAGGTGCCGCGCCGCGACAGCCCCCGCAGTCGTGTCCCCGCCGGCGCGGTGGGCCTGGCCGGCGAGTTCTCCGCGATCTACCCGCAGACCTCGCCCGGCGGCTGGCAGCTGATCGGGCGGACCGACGTCACCCTGTTCGATCCCGACCGGAAGAACCCCTCCCTGATCGTCCCCGGTGACACCGTGCGCTTCGAGGCGACCCGCGAGCGGGTCCGCGCCGGCCGCCGCTCCGACGCGGCGGAGGACTCGCAGGCACCGGACGCCGACGGCGCCGACGGTTCGCAGACGCGCGCCCTCTCGGTCGACCCGAGCCGAGCGGAGGCCCCGTCGGGTGCCGCGCGGCTCGAGGTGCTGGATGCCGGGATGCGCACCCTGATCGAGGACACCGGCCGCCCGGGCCTGGGCGATCTCGGGATCACCGTCTCCGGCGCGGCCGACGCCCCTTCCGCTCGGCAGGCGAACCGACTGGTGGGCAACGCCCCCGGCGCGGCCGTGCTGGAGAACCTGCTGGGCGGTCTGCGTGTGCGTCCACACGGCGATCTGGTCCTCGCCCTCACCGGCGCCGTCGGCGAGGCCACGATCGCCGCCTTCGACGCCGAGCCCCGGGAGGACGAGTCCGAGGACGAGGAGGAGAGCGAGGACAGCTCGCAGCCCCGCCAGCGGCGCGCACCGCTCCACGAGCCCTTCGGTCTGCGCGCCGGTGAGGTGCTCTCCCTCGGCGCCCCGGCCTCCGGCCTGCGCGGATACCTCGCTGTGCGCGGCGGGATCGACGCCCCCGCGCAGCTGGGCAGCCGCGCGAGCGACACCCTCTCGGGACTCGGCCCGCGGCCTCTGGGCGGCGGCGATCTGCTGTCGATCGGTGAGCCCGACCCCCAGCGCAGCGTGGGCTCCGCCGAGGCGCCGGTGACGGCGTTGGCACCCCCGGACGGGGACTCCGGCGGCGTCGAACCGGCCGTGGTGCGCGTCCGCCCCGGTCCCCGCGCCGACTGGGCGCAGCCGGACGCCCTGCTGGGTCGGACCTGGCAGATCGGCGGGAGCAGCGACCGGGTCGGCGCGCGGCTCCGAGCGGCCGACGGCACCCCGCCGCTGCGACGCCTGCGCACCGAGGAGCTGCGCAGCGAGGGCCTCGTCGCCGGCGCGATCCAGCTGCCGCCCTCGGGCGAGCCCGTCGTGTTCCTCGTCGACCATCCCGTGACCGGCGGGTATCCCGTGATCGCCGTGGTCGAGGAGGACGATCTGCCCCGGCTGGGCCAGCTCCCGCCGGGCACGCCGCTGCGCTTCGAGCACGCCGAGGAGCCGGGCGAGCACGCCGAGAAGACGGGCGAGAGCGGGGCCTGAGCCTTCCGCACCGGTGGCGCCGCGGCCCCGTCCGCTCACCGCCCGGCCACCCTCCTGTCACGTCGATGTGGGGCGCGGGTCACATCGGGCCGACATGCTCGAGGTGCCCCTCGCGCCCCGGGGGACGATCGGACGCGCCGACACTGCGACGCGGGCGTCCGCACCGGATCGCGCAGCACGCTCCCTCGCTGAGCGCGCCGCCGCCGACGCCCCGCCACCAGCGGGGCCACGCCGCCGGGGCCGTCCGTCCCCGGCGAAAGGACCCTCGTGGTCATCCAGCTCCCCCTCCTCATGAAGGATCACGTGGCCGGCAAGCGGTCGCCCGTGACCTGCGCGTTGAAGTGTGCGAACGCCTGCCTCGGCGAGACCTGCAACAGCTCCGCGAACGCCACCTTCCGCGACATCGCCTCCGCCGCGCTGAGCCGACGTGCCCTGCTCGGCGGCGGTGCCGCAGGAGCTCTCGCGATCGCCGTGGCCGGCACCGCAGGTGCCCCGTCGGCCGAGGCGGCGACCGCTGCGGGCCCGCTCCCGGCACGCCCGACGGCGCCGGGCGGCAGCCCGCTGGAGTTCACGACGATCCAGCCGGTCGAGCACACCGCCGACGAGTTCACCGTCCCCGAGGGCTTCCGGTGGCAGCCCGTCATCAAGTGGGGCGACAAGCTGTTCTCCGACGCCCCCGACTTCGACTGGGAGGACCAGAGCGCCGAGGCGCAGCGGCTCCAGTTCGGGTACAACAACGACTACACGGAGATCCAGGAGATCCCGCACACGAGCGGACGGCGCGCCGTCATGTTCGTGAACCACGAGTACACCAACGAGAACATCATGCTCCCGCCGGGCACCGACCCCGAGGTCGCCGCCCGCATCGGGATGGAGGCCCACGGCCTGAGCGTCGTCGAGCTCGAGCGCGAGAACGCCGACTCCCCGTACGAGTACGTGGTCGACGCCGACCTGAACCGTCGTTTTGTCGCCGACACCCGCTACGACTTCACCGGCCCCGCCGCCGGCTCCGAGCTGCTGCGCACCGCCGATTCCCGTCGTGGCCGCCACACCCGGGGCACGTTCGGCAACTGCTCGGGCGGCCTCACCCCCTGGGGGACCCTGCTCAGCGGCGAGGAGAACTTCAACGGCTACTTCCGCACCGCCGCGGACTCGGCGGAGAACAAGCGCTACGGCATGGGCGCCGAGCCGACCGTGCGGGGCTGGGAGGACGTGGACCCGCGCTTCGACACCACCAACGAGGGGTACGAGAACTCCGCCCACCACTTCGGATGGATCGTCGAGGTCGACCCCTGGGACCCGGAGTCCACCCCGCGCAAGCACACCGCGATGGGCCGCTTCAAGCACGAGGGCGCCAACATCATCATCGCCGAGGACCGCCACGCCGTCGCCTACATGGGCGATGACGAGAAGTTCGACTACCTCTACAAGTTCGTCTCGCGGAAGAAGTACGTCGAGGGGAACACCCGGCACAACATGCAGCTGCTGGAGGACGGCGACCTCTACGTCGCGAGGTTCTCCGGCAACTCCGGGCCGATGGACGGCTCCGGCGAGGTCCCTGCCGACGGCTCCTTCGACGGCACGGGCACCTGGATCCCGTTGGTCGTGGACGGGGAGTCCCGGGTCGAGGGGATGGACGTCGACGAGGTCCTGGTGCGCACCCGCCTCGCGGCCGACACGGTCTCGCCCACCAAGATGGACCGCTGCGAGGACGTCCAGCCCTCCCTGACCAGTCGCAAGGTGTACGTGGCGTGCACCAACAACGACGGGCGCGGCACCGAGGGCAAGGAGGGGCCCGACGAGGTGAACCCCCGGACCGTCAACCGTGACGGCCACGTGGTGGAGATCGACGAGCTGGGCAACCAGTCCGGCGCGTCCTTCGCCTGGAACCTGCTGCTGGTCTGCGGTGATCCCGAGCAGAACGACGCGACCTACTTCTCGGGCTTCCCGACGGAGAAGGTCTCGCCGATCTCCTGCCCCGACAACCTCGCCTTCGACTCCGTGGGCAACCTCTGGATCTCGACCGACGGCGCGCCCAGCACGATCGGGTTCAACGACGGGCTGTTCCGCGTCACCCTGGACGGGAAGCAGCGTGGGAGGGTCGAGCAGTTCGCCTCGGTCCCGGTGGACGCCGAGACCTGCGGACCGATCGTGCACGACCAGGACCGCACCGCCTTCGTCTCCGTCCAGCACCCGGGGGAGGACGGCAGCTACGAGAAGCAGACCTCCTACTGGCCCGAGTTCGCCGGCACGGGTCCGAAGCCGGCGGTCGTGCAGATCCTGCCTTCCACGGTCTCCTTCAGCGATGTCGACCCGGAGACCGCCGAGTACCAGGCCATCGTGTGGAGCGCCCAGCACGGCATCATCCCCGGGCGGGAGGACGGTACCTTCCGTCCCCAGGGCACGGTGGGACGCCGGGCGATGGCCACCTTCCTGTACCGCCTGGCGGGGAAGCCGGAGGTCACCCCTCCGCGCAACGAGCCCTTCGGCGACGTGGAGAAGGGCGACGCCGGGTACCGCGCGATCATCTGGGCCCAGCGCGAGGGGATCGTCCGCGGCTACGGCGACGGCACCTTCCGGCCCGCCCAGAAGGTCACGCGCGAGGAGGCCGCGGTGATGCTGTACCGCTACGCGGGATCGCCCGCCTACCCCTCGCCGACGAAGCCGCCGTACCCCGACGTGGAGCCGGGCGCGAGGAACGCGACCGAGATCGCCTGGCTGAAGGCGCGGGGGATCGCGACCACCTGGGAGGACGGCACCTTCCGCCCGACGGTCGCGCTCACCCGGGCCTCGGCGGCATCGTTCCTGTACCGCACGGACGCCGTGCAGCACGTGGCCTTCCGGGAGGGGTGAGCCGTCGGGACGGCTGGGCGTCAGGGCACCACGATCTCCACCTCGAACCCCTGCTCGTTCTCGAGGAAGAGGGCCGTGTGCGAGGGGCCGCCGGCATGGGGGTAGTCCTCGCCGAACAGTTCTGACCAGCCCTGGGAGGGTGCGTCGGAGCGGAGGTCGTCCAGCCTCGCCCGCCCGTCGGAACCGGGCGGGAGGTTCAGTGCGAGATGGTTCAGGCCAGGCCGCAGCCGATCGTGGCCCCTGCCGACGACCGCCGGCGATTGCTCGAGGACGAGGTAGAGGCCGCTGGGATGCTGCCAGGTCCGCCCCGCGGCCCAGGTGGGATCGCTCGTGTCACGCCACCCCAGCCGTCCCAGCAGCCAGTCGAAGGACGGCGCGGCCGCGGCGAGGTCATGGGTCCACAGCTCGATGTGGTGAAGGGGGTGCACGGCTGCTCTCATTCCTGTTCCCGTTCGACCTGCGGGAACACCCGTCGCGCCCCCGGGCCGCCGGCCGCGAGCTCGTCGTCGGGGTTGTAGATCGCGCACTGGCGCATGGACAGGCATCCGCAGCCCACGCACATCGACAGACCGTCGCGCACCTGCTCGAGCTCGCGGATCCGCCGGTCCAGGCGGGGCCTCCATTCGCGTGCCAGTCGCGCCCAGTCCCGCTTGGTCGGGGCGTGGTCGGGCGGGAAGCGGGAGAAGGCCTCGGCGATCTCGGCGAGGGAGAGTCCCACGTGCTGGGCGGCCTGGATCACCGCGATGCGCCGCAGCACCGTGCGCGCGTAGCGGCGCTGGTTGCCGCTCGTGCGCTCGCTCGTGAGCAGGCCCTGCGACTCGTAGTGACGGATCGCGGAGGTCGCGACGCCGGCTCTGGCGGCGACGTCGCCGATGGTCAGGCGTTCCTCGGACATGCCCGAAGTCTCCGCCAGAACCTCCTTGACTTCAAGTGGACTTGAAATCAGAGGGTCTCGGTATGAACACCACGACGGCGTCTGCTCCCCTCTCCGACACCATCTCCACCTCGCCGATGCGTCTGCCGGACGACGTCGTCCAGTGCGCGACCTGCGGCGTCGAGTACGACGCGCGGCGACTGCCCGGCGCGTGCCCGATCTGCGCCGACGAACGCCAGTACCTGCCCGCCGATGGTGTCCAGCGCTGGACCCGCCCCCTGGAGCACGATGAGGACATCGAGGTCGTCGAGCTCGAGGAGGGGCTCCACGCCCTGCGCTGCGCCGACGGGGTGGGCATCGGCCAGGAGGCGAAGGTGCTCGTGGTCGACGCGGGAGCGGTCATGGTCGACGTCCCTGCCGCGATCACCGAGGAAGCGGTCCAGGCGGTGCGGGCCCTCGGCCCGGTGCGCGCGATCATCCCCAGCCACCCGCACATGTTCGGGCTGCAGTCCCTGTGGTCCCGCGCGCTCGGTGACGTGCCCGTGTGGATCGCACGCGAGGACGCGGCGTGGCTCGGGCGCACCCCGGAGAACCTGCGCCTGTGGGAGGGGACGCAGGAGGTGCTGCCCCGCGTCGTCGCCGCGCAGCTGGGTGGGCACTTCCCCGGCAGCGCGGTGGTCCACGGGGAGGGCGCCGACGGCGCAGGGGTGCTGCTCACCGGCGACACCATCGCTCCCAATCCCGACGGTCGAACCGTCGCCTTCATGCGCTCCTACCCCAACCGCATCCCGCTCTCGGGCCCGGTCGCCCTGAGGGTCGCAGAGGGCGCGGCGGCCTTCGGCTTCGAGAGGCTGTATGGGAACTTCGCCGGAGCGATCCTCGTCGATGCGCGGGCATCGGTGCTGGCGTCGGCCGCACGCCATGCCGCCTGGGCCAGCGGCGAGCACGATGATCTGACGGGGTCCGCGGGGCTGGCCTGAACATCCGTGACCGGCCCCACGTGCGCTTCCGACCTCCATCGGCGACCCCGTACCCTGAGGGAAGAAGGGGAGTAGTTCCCTGAGCGCATCCGCGCCGCCGACCCGTGGGGTCGCAGCGCAGGATCGTCGAGGCGATGTCGACATATTGGTGCTCCGGCACCCGGCACGCCGCCCGGCCCGGCCGCATCGTCGGCCTCTCGGCCCGGGTGAACGAGACCTTCGGCATCTGACCATGCCGGAGGACTCTCATCCGCCGGCCCGACTCGTGAGGCCCTCGACCCCATGACCCTGGCCACCGCCGCCACCCTTCTGATCCTGGCCCTCGGCGTCTCCGCCGACGCCTTCGCCGTCTCCCTGGGCCGCGGCCTGCAGATCCGCGGGAAGCTGCTGTTCAACGCACTCGTGCTCGCCGCCGCCTTCGGCATCGCCCAGGCCGTGATGCCCCTGCTGGGGTGGCTGCTCGGCGCCGCCTTCGGCTCCTACGTCGACAAGGTCGACCACTGGATCGCCTTCGGCCTGCTGGCGCTGGTCGGCGGGCGGATGATCTGGCAGGCCCTGCACCCGGAGGCCGAGGAGGAGCTCCCCGAGGACCCCGATCACCCCGATCACCGGGTGACACCGCGAGAAGTCACGGTGCTGGCGCTCGCCACCAGCATCGACGCCTTCGCGGTGGGGATCTCGATCGCCTTCTCGAAGCTGTCGATCTGGATGGCCGTGCCCGTCATCGGCGTGGTGACCTTCGTGCTGTCGTTCGTCGCCGTGTTCCTGGGGCAGCGGATCGGCCGACGTTTCCGCACCCCGGCCGAGGTGATCGGCGGGATCATCCTGATCCTGATCGGCCTGCAGATCCTGCTCGAGCACCTCGGGGTCCTCTAAGGTCCGACGGCCCTCGGCCGGCTAGCGGCGACCCCGCCCCGCGAGATCAGCGGAAGCGCTGCACCGCGATCGGTGCGCTCGCCGCCAGATCACGGATCACAGGGTGCTCGCTCGCCCCGAGCACCTCACTCATGCTCCCGCGCGCGAGGATCCGCCCCTCGCCGAGGAAGGCGACGCTCTCGCACAGCGCCGAGAGCAGCTCGAGATCGTGCGAGGCGATCAACATGCCCACCCCCAGCTCGCTCGCGCGGGTGCGCAGAGTGGAGGCGATCTCCGCGCGCATGCCCGGGTCCACCGCCGTCAGCGGCTCGTCGAGCACCAGGATCTTCGGCCGGGTCGACAGCGCCGTCGCGAGGGCGACGCGCTGGGTCTCGCCGCCCGAGAGCGAGCGCAGCGTCCGTGACGCGAAGCGTTCCTCGAGTCCGACGGCCGCGAGCATCTCGGCAGCGGTGACCGCGTGGGTGCGGCCGGCCTTGCGGGCCTCGCGCGCCGCGTTCTGGAGCGCTCCGGAAGCGGTCGCGCGGGGATCGGTGATCGTCATCGCGTACTGCGAGACGAAGCGGACCTCGGCGGTGAACTCCCGTCGCACCGCACCCCGCAGGCGGGAGACCCTCCGCCCCTCGTAGCTGACCTGGCCCGACGTGGGCTTCAGCGCCCCGCGCAGCACGTCGATCAGCGTCGTCTTGCCCGCGCCCGAGGGGCCGAGGAGCCCCATCGGCGGCTGGCCTGCGCGGATCTCGAGGTCGATCCCGTCGAGCACGGCCTGGCCCGGGTATCCCGCGTGGACGTCGGAGGCGATGAGCGCAGAGGAAGGAGCCATGGTCACTCTCTGTCGGGTGCGGGTGCGGGTGCGGGTGCGGGTGCGGGTGCGGGTGCGGGTGCGGCAGTGGATCCGTCGGCCGGAGCGGCGAGGGCGTGCCCTGGCGTCCTGCCTGCGATCGACCAGAGGAACCGTACCCGCGGCATCTGTGCGAGCACGGGGAGCCCCCGGCACGTGGAGACGCCGCGATGTGGAGGAGCGCAGTGCCCGGTCCTGGCGCCGTGCTCCGAACCAGGTCCGTGCCCGCGCGCGGCTCCTTACAGTGGGGCCATGCCCGCACGTCTGTTCCTGCTCGTCGGCCCACCCGCGGTCGGCAAGCTGACCATCGCGCGGGAGCTCGCACGCCTGGACGACGTGATCGTCGTGGACAACCACCTGGTCAACAACCCCGTGTTCGTCCCGGTGGGGCTGAACCGCGGCGGCGGCCCGGGCCTCGCCGACACCGATGCGCTGCGCGCCCGGGTGACGGACGTGGTGCTCGAGGCGACCGTGGCCGCCCCGGCCGACCTCTCTCACGTGTTCACCATCTGGCTGCCCGACGAGCCCGGGTGCCGTGCCCACGTGGAGCGCCTTCGGGGGATCGCCGAGCGCCGCGGGGCACGCTTCGTTCCCGTGTGGCTCACCGCCTCATCGGAGTCGCTCCTCGCGCGGGTCGCCGCTCCCGAGCGCGGGCAGCGCAGCAAGCTCACCGACCCCGACGCGCTGCGCGAGCTGCTGGAGATCCCCCGGCTGCCGGCCCCGCCCGATGCCCTCGCCCTGGACACCACCGACCTCGACCCCGCCGGGGCGGCCGCGCTGATCCTGGGCGGCTGACGCGGAGAGTGACGACCGCCGGCCGACGTGACGGCCGACGCCCGATGTGTCGCCCCTCGGCCGGCGTCGCGGCAGACAGCCGCCACGAATGAGCGAGGGCCTGACCGGGACGTCCCGGTCAGGCCCTCGCTCATGACGTCGGCCGGTGGATCACCAGTCGTGCATCGTCCCGTCCACCAGGCGGTTCACCGGGAGGTAGGCGGGGGAGTACTCGTGGGAGGTGCCCGCGGCGTCGTCGTACTCCACGCCCAGACCCGGGGTGTCGCCCGGGTGCAGCAGACCGTCCTCGAAGGAGTAACTGGTGTGGAACACCTCGAGCGTGTCGTCGGTGTGGCGCATGTACTCCTGGATCCCGAAGTTGTGGATCGCCAGGCCCAGGTGCAGGGCGGCGGCCTGGCCGACGGGGGAGATGTCGGTGGGGCCGTGGAAGCCGGACTTGATCTGGTACAGGCTCGCGAAGTCCATGATCTTCTTGAGGTGCGTGATGCCGCCGGTGTGGGTGACGGCGCTGCGCACGTAGTCGATCAGCTGCTCGGTGATCAGCGTCTGGTAGTCCCAGACGGTATTGAAGATCTCGCCGATCGCGAGCGGCTGGGTGGTCAGCTCGCGCACGCGACGCAGGCCCTGCTGGTTCTCCGCAGGGGTGCAGTCCTCGAGCCAGAACAGGTCGTAGGGCTCGAGGTCGCGGCCCAGACGGCCGGCCTGGTTCGGGGTCATCCGATGGTGGCCGTCGTGCAGCAGCGGCAGGTCGGGGCCGAACTCGCCCCGGACCGCCTCGAACACGGAGGGCAGGTGGCGCATGTAGGCGCGGGTGTCCCACTGCTCCTCGGTGGGGCGGGCGCCGGGACGTGCGGGCTCGTAGTCGTAGCGCCCGGAACCGCTCGCGCCGGCCGCGGCGACGCCATAGACCTGGCCCAGGCCCGGGACGGCGGTCTGCACGCGCACCGCGCGGTAGCCCTCCTCGAGGTGGGCGCGGATCGAATCGAAGATCTGCGGGGTCTCGGCACCGGAGGCGTGGCCGTAGGCGAGCAGGCCGCGACGGACCGCACCGCCCAGCAGCTGGTAGACCGGCAGGCCCGCGACCTTGCCCTTGATGTCCCACAGCGCCATGTCCACCGCGGCGATCGACGCCATCGTCACCGGTCCGCGGCGCCAGTACGCGCCGCGGTAGAGGTACTGCCAGGTGTCCTCGATCGAGGAGGAGTCCCGCCCGGTCAGGATCGGTGCCACGTGATCGCGCAGGTAGGAGGCGACGGCGAGCTCTCGTCCGTTCAGCGTCGCATCGCCCAGACCGGTCACCCCGTCGCTCGTGGTGATCCGCAGGGTGACGAAGTTGCGGCCGGGATTGGTGATCAGGACTTCGACGTCCTCGATCGTGCTCATGTCGCGCATGCTCCTCTCGTAGGGTCCGCGGCGCGGACGCTGACCCGATGATGCTCCATCGCAGCGTCCCCGCGGGGAAGGTGTTGCCGAGGATTGCACCTCCCAGGAGCCCGCGGCGAGGGCCGCCACCACTCGGACCAGGGGCATAGCCTGCCCTCATGGCACACCCCGCGTACGTCACCGCGCCCACGCTCAGCGGCTCCTACGTCCTCGCCGACGTGAGCGTCGTGGATCCCGCGAGCGGCCAGGTCACCCCGCACCAGGACGTGCGCGTGGAGGGCGATCGCATCGCGGCCGTCACCGCGCACCAGGAGCGGAGCGGAGGGGGAGCCGAGGTCGTCGACGGCTCCGGCCTCTTCCTCTCCCCGGCCTACGTCGATGCCCACGCCCATCCGCTGAACAACCCCGACGACGTCGACGCGACCTACGCGCTGATGCTGGTCGCGGGGATCGCCGGGTACCGGCAGATGTCCGGCAACGACGCCCTGCTCGCGGCCCGTCGGCGCGGCGAGCTGCGAGCGCCCGAGGGCGCCCCGCGGCTGCTCGCGCTGCCCGGTGACCTGCTCACCCCGATCACCGCCCCCGACGCGAAGGGCGCGGCGGCGGCCGTGCGCCACCAGGCCGAGCACGGCGCCGACTTCGTCAAGGCCGGCTTCACCAACCGCTCCACCCTGCTCGCGGCGATCGCCGAGGGCGAGCGGGTGGGGCTGCGCGTGCACGGCCACGTGCCCGACGACATCGACGCCCGTGAGGCCTCGGCCGCCGGCATGCGCTGCATGGAGCACCTGGGCCCGGGCACCTCGCTGTACGCGGCGTCCTCCCGCCGCGAGGACCAGGTGCGCAAGAACGCCGGCGGCGTGCCGAGCCTGCCGCGCATCCCCGGCCTCGCCAGGATCGCCGACCGTCTCTTCCAGCCCTTCCTGATGAAACTCGTGGTCAACCCGGCCGCGAAGACCAGCGAGCGATCGGCCGAGAACTACCGCCTGGCCGACCGCACCTTCGACGAGCAGCGGGCGCGCGAGCTCGCCGACGGGTTCATCGCGCACGGGACCTGGCAGTGCCCCACCCTGATCCGCGTGCACACCCAGCAGTTCCCCGGCATCCCCGCCCACCGCGAGGATCCCCGACGGCGTTACATCGCCCCGGACGTGCTCGAGACCTGGGAGAAGACCACCGACACCTTCGAGGCGCTGCCGCAGGCCACCCGCGACGCCCTCGCGGAGCACTGGGAGGCGCAGAAGCGACTCACCCGCGTCCTCGCCGAGGCCGACGTGCCGATGCTGACCGGCACGGACTCCAACGGGGCCGGCTGGGTGATACCCGGGCTCGGACTGCACGACGAGTTCGCCCTGCTCTCCGAGGCCGGCGTCGGACCGCGGAAGATCCTGCGAGCGGCCACCAGCGACGCCGCACGCTTCTTCGAGCGCTCGGATCGCGCAGGCGCCGTGCGCGAGGGCTTCGAGGCCGATCTGGTGCTGCTGGGATCCGACCCCACGGCCGACGCCTCCGCGCTCGCCGACGTGCGCGGGGTGGTCCGCGACGGCGCGTACCGTGACCGCGCCGCACTCGACCGGATCCTCGAGCGGCTCGCGGAGCAGCCGACGGTGCGCTGAGCGTGGCTGCCGGAGCGCTGAGGGCGACCGTCCTCTGATCGCGTCAGCGCCGGCGGGCGCTGCCTCTCCTCCGCGACGCCGCCTGCCGACGGGACGGGGTGCGCAGGGCCTCCACCAGGCGCAGCACGAGCAGCACCACCACCAGGGCCAGCAGCAGCCAGTACTGCGTCGCGATCGCAGCGATGCCCGCGATGACCAGGGCCGCGATGTAGACGATGTCGATCGCGCGCTCGGAGACGCCCAGGAACTTCGCGCCCCATCGGCCTCGCAGCAGGCGCAGCGCGAGCAGGCCCAGTATCAGGGCGATGGCCAGGTACTTCACGTCAGCGGCTCCCGGGGTCGGCTGGGCCCGAGCCTACTGGGCCGGGCTCTCAGTGCGGCGTCTCGAGCTCGAGCACGCGGATGGCCAGCTGCACGCGGTTGGTGATCAGCAGCTTCTCGAACAGGTGGCCGATGTGCGTCTTGATCGTGGGGAGGGAGAGGAAGAGCGCGTCGGCGATCTCCGAGTTCGTCAGCCCCTGCGCGACCAGCCGTCCCACCTCCCATTCGCGGTCGGTGAGGCCCTGCGGCGGTCCGCTCGGAGTGCCCGGTCCGGCCTCGCCGGACCCTGTCGCCGCGGTGTTCGCGCCGATGACTCTGTCCGCATCGAGTGCTGTGTCCGCACCGAGCGCGGGGCCGGCGCCCTCCGACCCAGGACCGTCGGGCGCCGTGCCCGCCGCCAGCCCCACCAGGCGCTGCAGCACGGCGGGGGAGAAGCGGGACTCCCCGCGGGCGGCCTCGTGGACGGCCTGCACGACCCGGTCGGGAGGGGAGTCCTTGAGCAGGAAGGACAGAGCGCCGGCACGCAGGGCGTCGAGGAGGAAGGTGTCGGTGTCGAAGGCGGTCAGCATCACCACCCCGGGACTCTCGTGCCCCTCGGTGCCACGGAGGCGACGGGTCGCCTCGATGCCGTCCATCCCGGGCATCCGGATGTCCATCAGCACCACATCGGGGTCCAGTGCGGCGCTCGCCGTGACGGCCTCCTGCCCGTCGGCCGCTTCTCCGACGACGGTGATGCCGTCGGTGCCGTCGATCATCATCCGCAGCCCGGCGCGCATCAGCTGCTCGTCGTCCACGAGCAGCACGCTGACCGGGGCGGTGTCCTGTTCCGAGTGGGGGAAGGGTGCGGTGCTCATCGGCTCCTCCAGGGCAGGTGGACGTCCACGGCGAAGGTGTCGTCGTGCTCGGTCGCCTCGAACGAGCCGCCCAGCAGGCGCACTCTCTCACGCACCCCGGTCAGGCCCCATCCGGTCCCCAGCGCGGGGGAGGGGCCCGCGAGCGGATTCCTCGCGCTCAGGTGCAGGCCCTCGCCGTCCTCGGAGCGGCTCAGGCGCAGGGAGAGCGGGCTGTCCGGTGCGTGCTTGCGGGCGTTGGTGATCAGCTCGCGGACGATCCGCACGAGCGTCACCACGGTGGCGGAGCCCTCGGCGTCGAGCTCCGCGGCGTCGGTGCCCTCCCAGAGCATCTCCACGTCCTGGCCCTCGGCGCGGGCCGTCTCGATCAGCTCGCCGAGGTGGGCGGCCGTGGGCAGGGGCTCCGCACCGTCCTCCCGCAGGGCGCCGAGGACATGGCGCAGCTCCGTGTTCGCGGCGCGGGCGTCGTCGTGGATGGTGGTGGCGACGTCGCGCATCCGTTCCGGGGGCATGTCCTGGCGGTAGGAGAGCGCGCCCGCGTGCATGGCGATCAGGGAGAGATGGTGGGAGAGGCTGTCGTGCATGTCGCGGGCGATCGCGGCGCGCTGCTCGGCCTCGGCCTGCGCGACCAGTGCCCGGTGCTCGCGGGCCAGGGCATCGTGCTCGCGTTCGATCGCGGCGCGTTCGCGATGGGCGGTCGATGCCTGATGGCGCAGGGAGGTGATGAGTGCGGCGCGGGTCCCCCGCATCCGCCCCCACAGCAGCGCAGCGGCCCCGAGGACGGTGGCCAGCAGGATCTCGAACACGACCGACCCGGACCAGGCACCGGTGCCCCAGCGCTCCAGGGTGCTGTAGGCGAGCGCCGCCAGGGCGCAGGTCGCCGTCCCCGCGATGTCGAGACGCACGTCGCGGCGCCGGCCGAGGCGCACCAGCCCGACGACGACAGCCGGCATCGAGGAGGCGCTCAGGGCGCCGGAGGCCGCCAGCAGCAGGTTCCACACGCCTGCGCGCCGCATCGGGCCCGCGGCGATGTTCGCGACGGCTCCGATGATCAGGTCCGCGAGCAGCAGCAGCTGGAGCCCGCGGGGCGGGTCCTGGCCGTACGTGTCGACGTTGGCGGCCCACAGCACGACGTAGAAGGCCGCCCCGAGCACCAGGCACACGAGCGAGACCAGGAGGATCCGACCGACCGCCACAAGGCGTCCGAGCGCGCGGTGGGGCGGGGCGGTGTCGAGGGCGGCGGTCATCACCCGATCATCGTAGGAAGGCTGCATCCGCCCCGGGATCGACCGAAGGAACGAGGATCATCCCTCCTCGAGCGACCCCGCCCCGCGACGCACCGGCCCCGGCATGACCACGACGGGGCACTGTGCCCGCTGCGTCAGCTGCGCGGACAGCGCCGGGCCGCTGCGGACCTCGCGGCGCCGCGGCGCGTCCAGGACCAGCATCGTCGCGTTCGCGCTGGCGTCCACCAGCACCTTGCCCTTCGCTCCTCGCGCTGCCCGCGTGTCGACCTCGGAGGCCGCTGCCCCGAGGGCCTTGCGCACGTCGGCCTGCAGCGCCTCGAGCGTCGCGTCGCGCAGCGGGTCGTCGCTGCCGGCGACGCGGGACGGCGTCGGCCGGACGCTGCCGGCCGCCGTCCCCGGTACCCGGTAGGCGCGCAGCGCCACCAGCGGCAGGCCCCGCAGGCGTGCCTCGGCGAGAGCCCAACGCAGGGCCGCCGGGGAGCCGGAGGAACGACTGACACCCACCACGATCGGTGCCCGTACCCCGCTGTCGTCGGCCGCTCCGTCCGGCGTCTCGGCGCGCTCCCGCGCCGCTGCGACCTCGTCCAGTCGCTCGAGGGAGGTGGTGTCCTGGCTCGGATCGATCGGGCTCATCAGATGGCCTCCTGCTGCTCGTCCTGCTCCGCATTGCGCTTCGAGAGCGGATCGGCGACGTCCTCGAGACCCTTGCGCTCGGCGTCCACGCCGAGCACCAGGGCGACGATGCCGCCGATCAGCATGATCAGGCTCCCGCCGATGTACCCGATGACGAGCGGCCCACGGGACTCCCCCTCGCCGATCAGGGCGCCGTAGATCAGCGGGGCGATGGCGCCGGCGATCTGGGCGATCGAGAAGAAGTAGCTGATGGCCTGGCCGCGCACCTCGAGCGGGAACACCTCGGAGACCGTCAGGTACGCCGAGGACGCGCCGGCGCTGGCGAAGAAGAACGCGATGCACCAGAAGACGGTGTGGGTGGTCGCGGTCAGCAGGTCCATCGAGAAGCAGATCGCCGAGGCGCTGAGGATCACGGCCGCCAGCGCGTAGGTCCCGAAGATCATCTTGCGTCGGCCGACGGTGTCGAATAGCGGGCCCAGCAGCAGCGGCCCGAGCAGGTTCCCGATCGCGAAGGGGATCATGTACAGCCCGGCCGCGTCCTTGGCGACCCCGTAGAACTGCTCGAGGACGATCGCGTAGGTGAAGAAGATGGCGTTGTACAGGAACGACTGGGTGACCATGAGCGTCACGCCCAGCACGGTGCGCCCGGGGTAGACCTTGAAGAAGACGTGGGCGACCTCGCGGAACGGCAGGCGCTCCTCGGGCTTCACGGTGATCGACTTCGACTCGTCGACCTCCGTGAGCTCGTGGCCGCTGTCGTGCACCCGCTGCTCGATGCCGGCGACGATGTCCTCGGCCTGGTCGCCGCGACCGTGCGTGAGCATCCAGCGGGGTGATTCGGGGATGGCGCGCCGCATCAGGATCAGGATGATGCCCAGGACCGGGCCGATGAAGAAGCCGATCCTCCAGCCCCAGTGCTCGTTGATGATGCCCGGGTCCAGCAGGAAGATCGTCGCGGTCGCGCCCAGCGCGACGCCCGCCCAGTAGGTGCCGTTCACGGCGAGGTCCACGCGGCCGCGGTACTTCGCGGGGATCAGCTCGTCGATCGCCGAGTTGATCGCGCTGTACTCGCCGCCGATGCCCGCGCCGGCGATGAACCGGCAGAGGTAGAAGAACCACATCGAGAACGACAGACCTGCCAGGGCCGAGCCGAGCAGGTAGACCGCGAGGGTCAGGGCGAAGAGCTTCTTGCGGCCGATGCGGTCGGTGAGACGGCCGAAGACCAGGGATCCGATCACCTGCCCGAACAGGTAGGACGTGGCCGAGGCCGTGATCTGCTGGTTGCTCATGCCCAGATCGGCGGCGAAGCCGTTGGCCGCGACGATCTGCACCTCGATGCCGTCGAGGATCCAGGCGGTGCCGAGCCCCACGATCACCAGGGTGTGGAAGCGGGCCCAGGGCAGACGGTCCATCCGCGCCGGGATCAGGCTCCTGACGGCGCTGAAGGACGGCCCGCCCCCACCTCTGCCCCTGCTCGAGGACGCGGCGGGCGGCGGAGAGCCGGCGGCACCCGCGGGCTGTGCGGCATCGGACATGCGTTCCCCTCTTTCCACGTGTGCGGCGGCGGCGAGGGCCGGCGGGCACCCGGAGGGGTGTCGCGTCGGCCGACGTCGGCCGTGGACCCGAGGAAGGCTACGCCGATTCACGCGGTCGGGGGCGGACGTGTCCCACCTCGCGTGGGCGACCCGCGCACCTGGCGCAGCGTCGTCCTACAGTGGAAGGACCATGTGCCGTCTCTTCGCTCTTCATGCCGACCGTCCGGTCACCGCCCGCTTCTGGCTGCTGGATGCGCCGTACAGCCTCGTCCACCAGTCGCAGTTCAACGCCGACGGCACAGGCATCGGATGGTTCGACGACGAGGGCGCGCCCCATGTGCTGAAGCGACCCGTCGCCGCCCACTCCTCGGCCCGGTACGCCCGGATCGCCTCGGACCTGCGGTCGCAGGCGATGATCGCGCACGTGCGCAACTCCTCGGGCACCGCGAACGAGCTCGCGAACACTCATCCGTTCCTGATGGACGACATCGTGATCGCCCACAACGGGGTGTTGCGGGTGACCGACGGTCTGCGCGCGCGGGTCCGTGAGCTCGGCGCTGAGCGTCTGGTCGAGGGGGAGACCGACAGCGAATGGCTCGCCGCCCTGATCACGGGGGAGACCGCGGTGCACGAGGGGAACCTGCACGACGGCCTCGTCGCCGCCGTCACCTGGGTGCTTGCGAACGTGCCGGTCTACTCGTTGAACCTGGTCGCCGCGCGCGAGGAGCACCTGTACGCGCTGCGCCTGCCCGAGACCAACGAGCTGTGGGTGCGCGACCGTCCCGCCGGCGGGCGCCACGCGGACGGGCTCGAGCAGAGCTCCGACACCCTGCGCGCGACCAGCGACGAGCTGCGGGAGGTGCGCTCGGTGGTGATCGCGAGCGAGCCGATGGACGACTCCGACCAGTGGCGACTCCTCGCCGACGGCGAGCTGCTGCACGTCAGCCCCACCGGGGAGGTCGGTTCGGAGATGCCGTTCGAGGCGCCCGCTCACCGCCTGGGCATCGAGGACCTTGGCCTCAGCGAGGCCGCGTCCCAGGCGCACGCCGCCGAGGCCGAGGCCCGCGATGCCCGACGCTCCCGCAGCGACCGGGAGCGTCGACGTGCCGCATGAGGACCGGAGCCGGCCCGAGATCGCCGCGCCCTATCACCGCCTGCCGCACCTGCGCCCCGAATGGGCGCGCTGGTTCCGCCCGCTGCTGACGGCCGGCGCCGCCGGCGTCGCCCAGGTGGTCTTCGCCTACCTGGTGCTGATCGGCGTGGTCACCGTGCTCGCGATCGTCCCCGGCGTCGACCCGCTCGCGATCGGCCGCTCCCAGGGCGACCCCGCGAGCCCACTCAGCGTGTTCGTCGCCCTTGCGCTGGGGGCCTTCACCCTGCCCGCCGCTCTGCTGGGCGTGCGCGTGGGCGGCTGGCGTCCCGTCAGCACCCTCTGGTCGGTCGCCGGCAGGGTGCGCGGGGAGCTGCTGCGGTGGGGAGCCGTACGCGTGCTGCCGATCCTCGCCCTCGCAGCCGTCGTCGGCCTGCTGGTGGGACCCGACACGGGCCGGATCGGACCGCGCGGATCCGCCGCCGCGATCATCGGGGTGCTCGTGCTGACCGTGCTGCTGGCCCCGCTGCGGGCGATCGGCGAGGAGCTCGTCTTCCGCGGCATCGGCCAGCAGGCGATCGGCACCTGGCTGCGCAGCCCCGTGTGGGCGATCGTGGTGCCGGTTCCGCTGTCCCTGATCGGCCGCGGCTACGACGCCGACCCCGGCGCGCTCGGTACAGCGGCCCTCATCTCGCTGTGCAGCGGCGTGCTCGCCTGGAAGAGCGGCGGGCTCGAGCTGCCGATCCTGCTGCAGCTGGGCACGTTCGGCTTCGCCGCCCTGCTCGCGCCCTTCGGCGGCCCGCTGTTCCCCGGCGCGGGTGCCTCGGTCCTGCCGTGGGGGCTCGGCGTGCTCGTGGTGACGGTCCTGCTGGTCCTGGCGGTGGGTTCCCGGTTCGCCCTGCCGCTGGGCCGCGGCCTGTGTCGGTCCGAGCAGGAGCCGGCGCCCGAGCGCATGCGGATCTGAGCCCCGGCACATCCGGGACGGAACCCAGCTGGTTCGAGGTCCTGCTGGGCAGAGCCCCTGCGAGGCCCGCTCGGTCGGTCTAGGGTCGGGCCCATGCCCGACACCCCGCGACCTGCACCGGACGAGAGCCTTCCAGGCCCCCTGATCCTGCTGCCCCTGCGCCAGCGGATCCTCGAGAAGGGCCTGGGCGTGCGGGCGGTCCACCTGCACCGCGCGGGCCACGAGGACCTCGAGGTGCGCCTGGTCGAGGACACCTCGGAGAACGTCTGGTCGGTCTCCAAGACGGTCACCGCGCTCGGGATCGGCATCGCCCAGGAGGAGGGCCTGCTGGATCTCGAGGATCGCCTCGTCGATCACCTGCCCGCCCCGCCCGGCGGCTACGGGCGCGGCATGGAGGGCGTGCGTCTGCGCCACCTGATCACCATGACCTCCGGGAACCCCGTCACCGTCTTCCTCGACGCCGACAGGGAGCACCCGCACCTGACCGACCATCTGCTCGGAGCCGATCTGGTGCGGGAGCCGGGGGAGAGGTTCGAGTACTCCAACGGCTCCGTCTTCCTGCTGGCCCGGGTGATCGAGGAGCGGGTGGGGCAGAGCCTGCGCGACTATCTGCTGCCGCGTCTGTTCGAGCCGCTCGGGATCGTGAACCCCCAGTGGTTCAGCGACCGCGAGGGACACACCTGGGGCGCGACCGGTCTGCACCTGAAGACCCACCAGGTCGCCCGGCTCGGCAGGCTGCTGCTGCAGGGTGGCCGTTGGGGCGAGGAGCAGCTGGTCCCGTCCGCCTGGATCGACGCGATGCACGCGGAGTCGAGCTGGGTGAGCACGGGCGAGGTCGAGCCCGAGAACACTCAGTACGGCTACGGCGTCTGGCGCTCCACACCCGAGGGGGTCTGGCGGGCCGACGGCGCCTACGGCCAGTTCGCGATCGTGCTGCCGCACCAGCAGGCGGTCGTGACCATCACCTCCCACCACGAGGGCGGGCCGACGCAGGAGATCCTGCGTGCCGTGTGGTCGGAGCTGCTGCCCCTGCTGTGACGTGCGGCTCCATGCACTGCAGGCGCTGTCTGATGTGCCACGACGCCCCTCACGCCCGGACCGTGCTGACTAGGCTGAAGGAGTCATGCGGCCCGCAGGACGCAGGCCGCAGCACTGCCGATCCGCAAGGAGAACGCCATGGCCACCACCTTCGCCCAGCACCTCGTCACCCAGCTCAGGGACTTCGGGGTCGAGCGCATCTACGGGGTCGTGGGTGACTCCCTGAACCCGATCGTGGACGCCGTGCGCACCACCAAGGGCATCGAATGGGTGCACGTGCGCAACGAGGAGGCCGGGGCGTTCGCCGCCGGCGCCGAGGCGCGTGTGAGCGGGAAGCTCGCCGTCTGCGCCGGGTCCTGCGGCCCGGGCAACACCCACATGATCCAGGGCCTCTACGACGCCCACCGCGACGGCGCCCCGGTGCTCGCGATTGCCTCGCACATCCCCAGCGAGACCATCGGCACCGGCTTCTTCCAGGAGACCCATCCCGAGCGGCTGTTCCAGGAGTGCTCGTACTTCTGCGAGATGGTCAACTCCGGCCAGCACGGCGCGACCATGCTGCACATCGCCGCCCAGACCGCGCTCGCCAAGAGCGGCGTCTCGGTCCTGGTGGTCCCCGGTGACGTGGCCGACGAGGAGATCCAGGCCCCGGCCACCAAGGACCTCGCCACCCGCTTCGGCCGTGTCCAGCCCGATGCGGCCTCGATCCAGGAGCTCGCGCACCTGGTCGACGGCGCCAACTCGGTCACCCTCTTCACCGGTGCCGGCGTGCGGAACGCCCGCGAGCAGGTGCTCGAGCTCGCCGAGGCGGTGAAGGCCCCGGTGGGCCACGCCTTCGGCGGCAAGGAATGGATGCAGTACGACAACCCCTACGACGTCGGCATGAGCGGACTGCTGGGGTACGGAGCCTGCTACGAGGCGATGCACGAGGCGGATCTGGTGATCCTGCTGGGCACCGACTTCCCCTACAGCGAGTTCCTGCCCCAGAAGAACGTCACCATCGTCCAGGTGGACGCCGAGGGCTCCCGTCTGGGCCGGCGCGTCCCCCTCGACCTCGCCGTCCACGGCGACGTCGCCCTCACCATCGATGCCCTGCTGCCGCTGCTGAAGCCCAAGCGCAGCCGGAAGTTCCTCGACGAGATGCTGCGCAAGCACCACAAGGCGCTCAACGGGGTCGTCGCCGCGTACACCAAGAAGGTGGATCGCATGAAGCCGATCCACCCCGAGTTCGTCGCCTCGACCCTCGACAACCTCGCCGACGACGACGCCGTGTTCACCGTGGACACCGGCATGTGCAACGTCTGGGGCGCCCGCTACATCACCCCCAACGGCAAGCGCCGCGTGTTCGGCTCCTGGCACCACGGCACGATGGCCAACGCGCTCCCGCAGGCCATCGGCGTCTCCGCCGCGAACCCCGACCGCCAGGTGATCTCGATGTCCGGCGACGGCGGGCTCGGGATGCTGATGGGCGAGCTGCTGACGGTGAAGCTGCACGAGCTGAACACCAAGATCCTCGTGTTCAACAACTCGAGCCTGGGCATGGTCAAGCTCGAGATGCTGGTCGAGGGCCTTCCCGACTACGGGACCGACCACGAGCACGTCGACTACGCGGCGATCGCGGAGGGCGTGGGCATCCACTCGGTGCGCATCACCGATCCGAAGCGGCTCGAGAAGGACCTGGCAGCGGCCCTCAAGCGCAAGGGCCCGGTGCTGATCGACGTCGTCACCGACCCCGCCGCGCTCTCGATGCCGCCGAAGGTCAGCTCCCAGCAGATCCGCGGCTTCGCGATGGCCTCCACGAAGGTCGTCCTCGGCGGCGGCGTCGGCAAGATGCTCGACATGGCCGCGGCCAACGTGCGCAACATCCCGCGCTGATCCGCGCACTCCGAACGCACTGCGGACGGGCGGTCGACCCCAGGTCGGCCGCCCGTCCGTGCGTGGTCCCGGCGCGTTCTGTCGACCCGACATGCCGTGCGGGGCTGGTAAAGGTTCGGTAAAACTGGCGGCCGGATGTGGTCACGAACTATTCCGCTGGCGGGTCGGGCAGGGCACGGTAAGGGCTGTCCCCGACAGGATCGCAGGTCACGCGGATGTGTGCCGACGGTCCGGTCCCCTTCCCCCGCTTCCCCGACCGCAGGAGACCGTCATGGCCGAGCCCCGTCGCACCCCCACCCATCGCGCCGATGGCGCTGCCGTGTACTTCCGCGGCGTGCGCGTCGCGCCCCGCCTCGCCGCCGCCACCGGTGGTGCCGTGATCGCCGCGGGCATCGGCATCAGCGGCGCCGGGGTCGCCCAGGCCGACACCGCCGTGTGGGACCGGGTCGCCCAGTGCGAGTCGGGCGGCAACTGGTCCATCAACACCGGCAACGGCTACTACGGCGGCCTGCAGTTCTCGCGCTCCACCTGGACCTCCTTCGGGGGCGGCAGCTACGCCGCGACCGCCGACAAGGCCAGCAAGGCCGAGCAGATCGCGATCGCCCAGCGCACCCTGCACGCCCAGGGCCCCGGCGCCTGGCCGGTCTGCGGCGCGAAGGCGGGTCTCACCAAGTCCAATGGTGGCGCCGACGCGAACGCCAAGCCCGGTGGCGGATCCGGCTCGGGGTCGGGTTCGGGATCGGGCTCTTCGCCCTCGCAGGGCACCCTCGTCGTCGACGGCAAGTTCGGTCCGAAGACGACCGCGGCCCTCGAGTCCTGGGTCGGCCGACCCGCCGACGGCTCGCTGTCCACGGCCGACATCAAGGCCCTGCAGAAGAAGGTCGGCGCCGTCCAGGACGGGAAGATCGGCTCCGAGACCACCCGGAAGCTGCGCGCGGCCATCGGCCTCGGCAACAACGGCGTCTGGGACTTCCGCACCTCCTACGCCACCGTCAAGGCGCTGCAGACCTACCTCAACGCGCACTGATCACCGATCATCGATCACCGGGCACATCCGCCCCGACGCCGCGTCGCGGCGCCGGGGCGGCATGCTGTGTGCGACAGTGTGAGCAGCAGGCCGGCGAGGATCCGGCCCGATGCCCTATGTGTGCCGCGGAGGAATGATGGCCGGTCTCGTCCACCCCGAGAGCATCGTCATGTGGCGGGAGTGGGCGCGTTCGGCCCACCGCGGGCAGGATCGCCGCGCCGCTCTCGTCAACGCCGCGCGAGCCCTGCGCCGCCCCCATGGCACCGAGCAGGACTGGAGCGAGCCCGCCTGGATCCTCCACTCCCGTGCGGGTGAGGGCGACTCGCGCGTGCTGATCGCGCTCGAGGACGGCAGCGAGCGCCCGCGCGCCGCCCTGCTCTCCTTCCTGCCCTACCTGCGGGTGGGCGTGGACGTCATCGTCCCCCGGGGTGTCGCGGCACCCGAGCTCGACGGTCCGAACTGGCGCCGCCGCGCCTTCGAGTCGGCGCGAGACGCCGTCCCCACCGACGCCGGCGCCGTCATCACCGCAGGCCAGCACGGTCCGCCGGGGATCGCGGTGCACCAGGTCGCCCGCCGCCGCGGACTGCGATCGATCGTCGTCCAGGCGGACACCCTCACGCCGTATGCGGCCCCGCTGCCCGAGGACGCGCTGCTGCTGGCGTGGTCCGAGGAGGACGCGGACTTCTGGCGCTCCGGGCGCGAGGACCTCGAGCTGCTGCCGGTCGGATCCCAGCGGCTGTGGCAGCTCGGGCACACCGCGGACGAGACCGATCGCGGCGACGACGACGCATCCGATGCTGGCGCCGATGCCGATGCCGATGCCGATGCCGACACCGACCGCGCCTCGCAGGACGGGCGGGACGGCGAGTCCCGCACCGCCCCGGTCGTGCTCGGACAGCTCTCACGCCTGGAGCTGCCCCGCTCGGTCGCGGCGCGAGCGGCCTCCGACATGATCGTCGGCGGGGGAGCGCGGTACCTGCCCGGCGCCGCCGAGACCGGCCGCCTGGCGCGTCTGCAGCATCGGCTGTGGGAGCGGCGCGGGGCCGAACTGCTGGATGCCGACACGGATCCGCTGACCCTGCGCGCCCCGCTGGTCTCGATCCTGGCCACCGAGGTGCTCGAGACCGCGGCGCGCGGAGGGGAGGCCTGGGTGCACGCCCCGGGCGCCCCCGCCTGGGTGCACGAGTACTGGCACCGCTACGGCATGCGACGCCACGGCGCCCCGACGCCCGCGCCGACGATGCCCCAGGAGGAGCCCGCCGCCGCCATCGCGCGGGTGATCGACGAGGTCATGGGGTCCTGACAGTCCGCACGTCTCGATGCGTAGAGCTGAACTGAACGGGTCAACGGACGAAGGGCATGAGGATTCGGGGCGTCCGTGGCCCGATGCTCGATGAGGGGGCGGCGGGGAGCTCCTTCGCGCAACGGCACTAGTGGCCTGAACAGGGCAGGATGGGGTTAACAGAGCCGGCTGACGGAGGAGCGGACAGCGGAATGTGGGAGATCGACGGCAGGGTCCGGCACTATGCCTGGGGGTCGAGGTCGCATCTGCCCGAGCTGTTGGACGTGCCGGAGGATGGATCGCCATGGGCGGAGTTCTGGCTGGGCGCCCACCCGCTCGCCCCGTCTCGGCTCTCAGACGGCACAGGGGTCGGTGAGCTCGTTGCCTCCGATCCTCACGCCATCCTCGGAGAGGGCGTCGCGCGTGCCTTCCACGACGAGCTCCCTTTCCTGCTGAAAGTCATCGCGCCGGAGAGGCCGCTCTCCTTACAGGTACACCCTTCGCGTGCTCGCGCTCGCGAGTCGTTCGCGGCAGAGGAAGCTGCAGGACTTCCGCTCGACTCACCGCAGAGGAACTATCGCGACCGCAATCACAAACCGGAGCTGTTGGTCGCTCTCTCCCCCTTCACGGCGCTGTGTGGCTTCCGGACGCCGCGACGAGCCACCGCGATTCTCGAGGGCCTCGGCACGCGGCTGACGGATCGATTGCACGCTCTCCTCGTGGAGAATCCCACGGCGCACGGAATGCGGGCGGCATTGCGCTCCCTGTTGTCACAGTCGCTGCGGCCAGACCCGGGGGCAGTGCGGGAGGTGGTCGCCGCCTGCGATGCTCGGGCACGGGGCGGTGCATCTCCGTCGGTGCGAATCGACCGCATCGTCGCCGAGCTCGGTATGCATCATCCGGGGGACCCCGGCGCGGTCGCTGCGATGCTCTTGAACCCCGTGAGCATGCAACCGGGGGAGGCCATGTACGTGCCTCCTGGCGCCCTGCACGCGTACATCAGCGGCGTCGGCATCGAGGTGGCGGCAGCGAGTGACAACGTGCTGAGGGCAGGGCTCACCGAGAAGAGGGTCGATGTCGAGGAGCTCCTGCAGTGCGTGAGCGTCTCCGCAGCACCGCCCGTGCGCATCGCCCCGGAGCGCCAGAGCGCGACGACCGTGGCGTACTACGCACCGGTGGATGACTTCGAAGTCTCGTTCACGACCCTCGACGACGGTGAAGCTGCTGGGACTGGGCCCCACCGGGTAGCGGGAAACGGGCCGCGGATACTGTTGGCGCTGGAAGGCGGTATGACGGTGGCGGCCGGAGGCGACGAACGCACCTTGGTACCAGGTCGAGCGCTTCTGGTTCCCGCGAGCGCGGGCGAACTGAGCGTGCGCGGGCGAGGGCGGATGGTGCAGGCCAGCGTCCCGTGATGTCAGCCTGAGGGCGTCACTCCTCAGGCTGTGATGTCAGGTCACCGCTCGCGCGGGCCAATGCGACCTGATCGATGATCTCCTGGACGAAGACGTGCACGTCCTCCGCGCCGGCGACGGGGCCACCGGCCAGCTGGCCATCGGCGCCCAACAGGACGGCGGCGGGAGACGAACCGGCGTTCAGTGCGGCCGCGAGATTTCCTTCGATGTCCCACGCGGCGGTGCTGCCGGCGCGCTCACGCACCGAATCGGTGAGTCGGGCGGGCGGAGTCCGGAACAGTGTGCGGATGCTCAACGTGTCCTCCAGGGCGTCTCGCCACGCCGGGACCGCGTTCAGGACGCGCTCGCAGGGCCCGCAACCGGGCCGCACCCAGAGCAGGAGCGCCGCACGTTCCGCGGTGAGTGCTGCGAGGGAAACAGGAGCTTCGCCGTCTTGTTGGAGCATCCCGAACGGGGTCGGCAGTCGCTCGTATTCGCCGTCTTCCTCGCGGTCCGTCTCGGTTGCGGAGGAGCGGCCGGAACCGAGGTCGGAACGCGTACCGCCGATCGTGAGGAGAGTCAGGGCGCCAGCGGCCACGAGGGTGAGGAGGAGCTGGGTCAATGACCACGGGTAATGGGTGAGAGCGTGGAACGGGTCGCCCTGGACGCCGCCGAGCAGCGCGAGGACCGCGAGCACGAGGAGCAGAGAGTTACGGACGAGCGTGGGGCTCGAGACGGTGGGCGACCCCAGGGATCCGAAGCATGCGCAGGACACCGGCTCCTCGAATCGCAGAGCGCGCGCGATGATCACCCAGTAGGCAGCCATCAAGAGGACGGCGATTCCCGCCAGAGCTGCTGCGAGGCCTGGCATCGGCATCCAGACCCCGAGCGCGAGGACGATCTCGATGACCGGAACGGCGATGGCCAGCGCTCGGTGCGAGGTCCGCACAGGCAGACGGAGCGATCTCATCGCGTCGACCGTCCGCTGTCGATCTCCCATCTTCGCCAGACCGCTGACCAGGAGTGTCAGAGTGATCAGCAGCTGAGCGGCGAGCAACAGTAACGGCACGCCATCAGGCTACTCGGCGGGCCGTTGAAGCTGTCGAGGCGCGATGGCGAGCCCGATACATTCCGATGCTCACGTCTGCACCTCAGCCCGCCCGGGGCATTGACCGGATCCGTATCCTTGTCCAGGTGAACGATTCCCCGTCGACCTCCTCCCCGCCAGTCCGCCAGCAGCAGCCCACCCACCCCCGACGGGTGCTGTTCGTCCTGCTCCTGCCGTTGTTCATGGCACTGGTCGCGGTCTCGGTCATCAACGTCGCCCTGACCCCCATCGGTCACTCGCTGAAGGCGGACACCGAGGGCCTGCAGTGGGTGCTCTCCGGGTACGCGCTCGCCTTCGCGGTGCTGCTGGTCCCCGCCGGACGCGTCGGGGACGCCACGGGCAGGCGGCGGATCCTGCTGCTGGGCGTGGGGCTGTTCACCCTGGGATCGCTGATCGCGGGGCTCTCCCCGAACGTGGGCGTCCTGAACATCTCGCGGATCATGCAGGGCCTCGGCTCGGGCCTGCTGAACCCGCAGTCCATCGGCCTGATCCAGGCCAACTTCCGCGGCCAGGCGCGCGCGAAGGCGTTCGCGATGTTCGGGACCACCGTGGCCGTGGCGACCGCGCTCGGTCCGGTCATCGGCGGTCTGCTGATCCAGGTGCTCGGGGAGGACACAGGCTGGCGCTGGATCTTCTTCTCCAACGTGCCGATCGGCGTCCTCGCGATCGTCCTGGGGTTCGCGTGGATCCCCGACGACCGCCGCCGCAGCAAGGACACCAAACCCGACCTCGACCCCGTCGGCACCCTCCTGCTCGCCGTCGCGATCCTGCTGATCATGCTGCCGTTCCTGGAGCGCTCGGTCTCGGCGCTGGTGTGGCTGCTGCTGCCGCTCGGCCTGCTGCTGATCTTCGGATGGGTGAGCTGGGAGAACCGCTACCGCGATACCGGGCGCCCGCCGATGGTCGACCCCGACATCTTCCGCAGCCCGCCCTTCCGCAACGGCATCCTGATCGTCTCGGTGTACTTCCTCGGCGCCACGAGCATCTGGATCGTGCTGCCCCTGTTCCTGCAGATGCACCTGCACCGCACCCCGTTCGAGGCCTCGATCATCGGTCTGCCCTCGTCGATCGGCGCGATGATCACCTCGCAGCTGGGCGGACGCTACGTGCTGCAGCTGGGGCGGCGCCTGGTGATCACCGGTTTCATCGTCGTGCTCGCGGGTCTCGCGCTGGTGGCCGTGATGGCCGGGGTGGTCGAGAGCGGCGCACTGCCCTTCTGGGCCCTCGCGTTCCCGCTCACGCTCGTGGGCGTCAGCCAGGGCATGACGATCTCCCCGAACCAGACCCTGACGCTCGGCGCGGTCGACCCGCGCTACGGCGGCGTCGCGGGCGGGATCCTGTCGCTGGGGCAGAGGATCGGTGCGGCCGTGGGCACGGCCCTGATCCCCGGCATCCTGTTCTCCCTGACCGAGAACGGGACACCCTGGCTCGAGGCCTTCATCATCACCCTGACGGTGATCATGCTGATGGCCATGGCCGCGCTCGGCGTGAGCGTCGTGGACCGCAAGCGCGAGAGGCTCGCCGGCACCGAGGGGTAACCCACGGGGCCGGCGCGGCCGGGCCCGTAAGTTCCGCGGTTCGGTCCCACGGCCTCAGACGCGAGCGCGGTGGTTCCCAGCTGCTCGGATTGCCCTCGTGCTCCTCCGCGGGTTCGAATCCCGTCCCGCTCTCGGGTCTTCTTTCAACGAATGCGCATGGAGCACGCGTCAAGGTTCCGGCAGCGACCGCGCCCGAGGGGAGGGCGAAGGTACCCGAGGGGCTCCATCAACGCGACGGGACAAACGAGCGTCGGGAGGCCCGTTGATGTGTCTGTTCCTCGTGCGAGACGCCGGCTTGGCACCGGAAGCGTAATTGTCGCGGACAGCGAAAGGGCGCGCCGAGCGGTCTCTCTCGGAGTAAAGGACGCTCCGGTCGGCAGTGCTCGACCGCAGTAGTGCGACGGCATCTTCCCGTGGCTCCCGCTGGCTCGGTCAGGATGCGCGCCTCCTGCACCGTCGTACCCCAGCGTGACTCTCGCGCTGACTCAGTGAGTACCGGGGACACCACGCTCTACGCCTATGTGCCGGTCTTCTTTGCCTGCCCGGAACCGCGAGGTCAACGCCGGTCGTGGCGCTCGGAGACGGCATCGAGTCGGACGGATTCAGACAAACCCTCGCAAAACAGGCAACTAGCGAGTAAGGTGCAAACCGTAAAGAACGGACCAAACGGACTCATCGGGCCAACGGAGGCCGATGGTGCGCCCATCACGTCTCTGGAGGGGGCACCCATGACCACCATCTCCCTGCGCCGCCCCTTCGCGCGCAGCCGCAGCAACGAAAGCTCCGAGGAGCCGATGTCGGCGAGCGCGCTGCAGGAGCTGCAGCCCTCGCCGCTCGCCTTCGCGCTCAGTGATGCCGCGCTCTGGTTCATCGGCCTGTGGATCGCAGCGGGCCTGCGTCTCGAGTCGCCCGCGCTCTCCGGCGGGCTGTTCATCTCCGAGCACGGGATCCCGATCCTCGGGCTCCTGGTCTGCGCGGGCCTGTCCGTGCTCGTCTCGGTGTCCCTGGCGCGCGCAGTGCACCTCTACCAGGGGCGCCACCTGGTCGGCAGCTTCGAGGAGATGCTGCCGCTCGCGATCGTCGTCGGCGGTGTGACGGTTGCCGTGACCGCCGCCAACGCTCTGCTCGGCGAGCGCATGGTGCCTCTCACCGCGCCCGCCATCGCCGCTCCCGTGGTCCTCGTCCTCGCGGCCGCGACCCGGGCGCTCGCCCGCATCCACGCAGCGCACAGACTGCTGACGGCACGCTCCCAGAGCACCACGCGAGCCCTCGTCGTCGGCGCCGGATCCGTCGGTCGTGCCCTCGCGGACTCGATGCGTCGCGATCCCTCCTCGGAGTGGGAGCCGGTCGCCTTCCTCGACGACGACCCCCGCAAGCGGCATCTCCGGCACGGGGGGGTGCCCGTCATCGGGGGCACGAGCGATCTCGCAGCCGCCGTCGAGAGATCGGACGCCGAGGTGCTCGTCATCGCGACGCCCGCGATCAGCGCGGGCACCATCGGGGCCCTGACCCTCGAGGCGCGGGCGCTGGACCTCCCGATCCGGATCGTGCCGCCGCTGAAGGAGATGATGGGGGCCGTCCGCCACACCGACCTGCGTCGGATCGAACCCCAGGACCTCCTGGGCAGGCGCCAGGTCGCGACCGACCTCAGCACCATCTCGCAGATGATCGCGGGCAAGGTCGTCCTGGTCACCGGGGCGGGTGGGTCGATCGGGTCCGAGCTGTGCCGCCAGATCAACGGCTTCGGTCCCCGCGAGCTGGTCATGCTCGACCGTGACGAGTCGGCCCTGCACGCGCTCCTGCTGAGCATGGACGGCATCGCGGACCTGGGTCGGGAGAACATGGAGCTCGCCGACATCCGTGACGCGGACCGTCTCGACGACGTGTTCGCCAAGCACGCCCCGGACGTCGTCTTCCACGCCGCGGCCCTCAAGCACGTCAACATGCTCGAGAGGGCGCCCGGCGAGGCCTACAAGACGAACGTCATGGGGACGCACAACGTTCTCGAGGCCGCGGAGCGACACGGCGTCGAGCAGTTCGTCAACATCTCGACCGACAAGGCCGCCGACCCGCACAACGTGCTGGGACTGAGCAAGCGCGTCGCCGAGGGGCTCACCGCCCAGAAGGCCCTGACCAGCGGTCACGGCTCGTGGGTGAGCGTCCGCTTCGGCAACGTCCTGGGCACCCGGGGATCCGTCATCCACACGTTCATCGGACAGATCGAGCGCGGAGGACCGGTGACGGTGACGGACAAGCAGGTGACGCGCTTCTTCATGACCGTGGCCGAGGCGGTGCAGCTCGTGCTCCAGGCCGCCGTCGTGGGGGAGAGCGGCTCTGCGCTCGTCCTGGACATGGGGGTCCCGGTGCGGATCGAGCATCTCGCGCAGCAGCTCATCTCCGCCTCGGGCCGAGACATCGCGATCGACTACCCGGGACTGCGTCCGGGCGAGAAGCTCCACGAGGTGCTCTTCGCCGAGAACGAGAACGCCAGCCCCACCTCCCACCCGCTGATCTCCGGCGTCCCGGTCGCTCCCGTGGCGATCCAGGACATCCCGGACCCGCGCGAGCTGCATCGACCCGAGCAGTTCATGACCACGATGACCCACGTGTGCGGCACCATGAGCGCACCTCTGACCCTGGGGGCCTGAACGATGTCCACGATCCTCCTCTCCGGCCCGGACATGTCCGAGGCCGAGAAGTCCGCAGTCCTCGAGGCGTTCGGCTCCGGCTGGATCGCCCCTCTGGGCCCCGCCGTCGACGAGTTCGAACGACGGATCGCGGAGCGGGTGGGCAGGCGGTACGCCGTCGCCCTGAGCTCCGGGACGGCCGCCCTGCACCTCGGCCTGCTGGCCTGGGGCGTCGGCCCCGGCGACGTGGTGCCGACGTCGACCATGACGTTCGCGGCCACCGCCAACGCGATCGCCTACACCGGGGCGACGCCCTACTTCGTGGAGGCGGACCCGGTGACGGGTCAGATGGACCCCGACGCCCTCGAGACCGTCCTCGCGGACCTCGCGGACCAGGGATGCAGCGTCCCCGCCGTCGTGCCCGTGGATCTGCTCGGGCGGTGTGCGTACTACACCCGGATCCTGGAGATCGCGCATCGCCACGGTGCGCAGGTGCTCGCGGACTCCGCGGAATCGCTCGGGGCGAGCCACCACGGCGTCGCCGCCGGCAAGCTCGGCGATGCCGCCATCTTCTCGTTCAACGGCAACAAGATCATGACCACCTCGGGCGGGGGCATGTATCTGACCGACGTCGAGGTCGACGCCGCCCGCGTGCGCTTCCTGGCCACGCAGGCGCGCGAGCCCGTCGCCCATTACGAGCACCGCGAGATCGGCTTCAACTATCGCCTCTCGAACCTGCTCGCCGGCGTGGGGCTCGCCCAGCTCGACCGCCTGGACGGCATGCTCAGGCGCCGGCGGGCCCGTCGTGAGGCGTACGCCGCCCTGGTGGCGGACCACCCCGGTGTGACGGTGTTCCAGCGCGGGGGCGACGCGGAGGACAGCTGCTGGCTGACCGCGCTCCTGGTGGACCCGGACCTGGCGGGCTTCAGTGCCGAGGAGCTCGCCGCTGCGCTCGGCGCGGAGGGCATCGAGTGCCGCCCGCTCTGGAAGCCGATGCACCTGCAGCCCGTCTTCGTCCACGAGCCGCGGCTCGTCAACGGCACCTCCGAGCGGCTCTTCCGCACCGGACTCAGCGTGCCCAGCGGATCGGCGCTCACCGCCGAGGAGTGCGAGCGGGTGGACAGCGTGCTGGGGGAGTTCCTCGCAGCGCATCGGGCGTACGAGCAGGAGAGGGCGGTGGCTTGAGATGGTGATGCGTGTGGAGAAGGCGGGAGCGCCCGCCGGGGCCACGGAGCGGGCGACGACCTCGCCGGCCCTGCAGGTACGCCCGATCGACGAGAGCGAGTACATCGCCCACTTCGCCGCCCATACCGGTGCGAGCTATCAGCAGACCCCGGAGTGGGCCGCCGTCCGACGTGGCGACTGGGAGCCGGAGTTCGTGGGCTGGTTCGACGCCGACGGGGGCTGCGCGGGGATCGCCGTGATCCGCTACCGCCGGCTCCCGGGGACCTCGTTCCGCCTGGCCTACATCCCTGCCGGCCCGCTGCTGGACTGGTCGGACGCTTCTCTCCGCTCCGCGCTCGACGCCCTGCGGGACCACCTGGACGAGCGGCGGGTCTTCGTCGTCCGGATGTACCCGCCCGTGGACAGCCGTACGTGGTCGAGCGGACGGGTCCGACGTGCCGTGGGCGAGTCGTCGATGCAGCACCTCTCCGAGGTCACGCCGGACACGACGAACGCCGTGGCCGACGAGGTGCGCGAGGTCCTGCACAGCGGGGGATGGGCTCCGATGAGGACCGAGGAGGACGTCGAGAGCACGCAGCCCTGCTTCCTGTACTCGGTGCCGCTGGACGGGCTCAACGAGGACGAGGTCTTCTCCCGCATGTCCAAGGACTGGCGCAAGAACATCCGCGCCGCACAGAAACGTGGGGTCGAGGTGAGGCCCGCCGCTCACGAAGATCTGCCGACCGTTCACCGGCTCCACGTCGAGACCTCTCGCAGGAACGGGTTCACGCCGCTTCCCCTGACGTTCTTCGAGACCGTGTGGGACGAGTTCGAGCAGCACCGTTCGGGCTCCGCGCGCTTCGACCTCGCCTCCGTCGAGGAAGAGGTGATCTCGGGGACGCTGATGCTGGCCGTGGCCGGCAGGGACTACGGCCTCGTGGCCGGCAACAGCGTCCACCACCGGGAGGCGCGGCCGTCCAACGCCATCCACTGGGTGCGGATCAGGAGCGCGATCACCGACGGTGCTGGTGCACTCGACCTCGGCGCGGTCCCCCCGGTCCTCACCGCTTCGCATCCGAGCGCCGGGCTGCTCCATTTCAAGCTGGGGCTCGGTGGTGAGATCGCGGAGAACATCGGCGGCTGGCAGCTCGTGCTCCGCCCGGGCGTCGACCGGGTGTTCCGCACGGTCTACTCGCTGTACCGCGAGGCGCCGCGCCTCGCCCGCGTGCTCCGACCGGGCGGCGGCGCGACCTCCCGCGCATCGGACTGAGCGCGCGGGCGCCGGCCCCGGTCGCGGCTTCTGTGCCTGCGGCCGGGGCCGGCGCACGTTGTCATCCGGCCGTCCGGCCGCACCTCCCCGAGCGGGGCGGCCGGGGATCACGGCCACCGGCCACGCGGCCGCGGGTCACACGGCTGCGGTGACGGCGGGCTCGCCGGGAGAGAGTGCTGCAGCGCCGGGTGCGCCGGGGGCCGGGGTGGTGACCCGGACGCTCTCGTGCTTGGCCGAGACCACACCGGTCTCGTACTCCTGCCAGCTCGCACCCGGATCCAGACCGAAGGCCCGGGCGACGCAGTACCGGGGGACGTCGGCGCCGGCGAGGTGCACGAACGGGTAGCCGCCGCCGAAGCGCGGATTGATGTCGATGACGGAGACCGCCCCGTCCCCGTCCAGGAACATGTCGACGTCGATCAGCCCGGCGAGGTCAGCGGCCTCGGCGATCCTCCGCGCGGGATCGAGGAACGGCTCGGGCCCGACGGTGACGGCCTTGTCCGTCTCCCCGGCGCGCATCCGCAGCTTGCGCCGTGCGAGGACCCCGGAGAGCACCCCCGGGCTCGTCAGGTCCCCGACCAGGTCCACCCCGTGCTCCACTCCCGCCGCCTTCGGCTGGACGATGACGGCGTCCTCGGCGGTGATGGAGGACGAGGAGGTGGGGGCGGTGCGGGCGGCGGCCCGCACGGCGCTCTCCACCTGGGACGGCGGCACCACGGCGAGCCCGGAGGAACCGCTGCCCAGGCGGTGCTTGACCACGAGCTCCTCGGCGTCCCGCCGCAGGGCGTCGATGCCCTCCGTGTCCCCGCCGGCCACGGTGACCGGGGTGGGGACGCCGATCCTCGTCAGCAGCTGCGCCATCAGCAGCTTGTCCGCGCACGCCCGCTGCCAGGCGCGCGAGACGCCGGGGACCAGCACCCCGCGCTCCCGCATCGCCTGCGCGAGATCCGTGGTGACGTGGAGATGCATCAGCTCGTAGTCGTTCGCGGTGATGAACAGGCCGGGGCGGAGCTCGTCCACCATGCCCAGCAGCTCGGGGCCGTACGCAGGGTCGTCGTACCGCGGGAGCATGCGTGCGAGGTCGCCGTAGGAGGCGGAGGCGCTGCTGGGGTCGTTCTCGGTCACCACCACGCGGCCCTCGAGGCCGAGGGAGGTGAAGGCGTCCCGGAACCAGTCGATGAGATAGAGGCGGCGCCCGGCCGATCCGATCACCACCGTGGGGGTCTGCTCCGTCATCTCTCCACCTTCCCGAGGGTCCTGACATCGATGGCGCGACCGTCCACGGCGACCCGCAGGAAGCCGAGCCGCGGCGGCAGCTGCGAGGGGACGGAGGAGCCCGTGCTCTCGTACTGCACCGTCTCCACGGCGTGCGCGCGGGCGATGCCGAGCATCATCTCCGCAGCGCGGGCGCGGATGAGCTCCGGGTCCGCGGCTCCCGGGAGCACGTCGATACCGAGGTCGGCCGTGGTCTCGCCGGTGCGCACGAGAGAGCACTCGGCGACCGCCGTGCCGGAGGGTCGATGAACGATCTCGAAGCGCAGCTCGCCCGCATCGGCGACCGGGCGTATCGCATGCTCCCCGATGCGACGCGGGCCGAAGAAGACGCTGTTCGTCACGTGTCCCTGCTCCGAGATGCCCTCGCTGCGCAGCACCTTCGGGACCGTCGCCATCAGGATCCGCAGGTCGAGAAGGGGGCCTCGCATGCGGATGTACTCGAGATCGAGATCGAACCTGTCGTCCCAGGACAGCGTGTTGCGGCCGGAGACCTGCGCGAGGCCGGTGAGCCCGGGCAGCACGTCGAGCCGGTACGTCTGGTCCTCGCTGTAGCGCTCGAGGTACTCGGGCAGCAGGGGGCGGGGGCCGACCAGGCTCATGTCGCCGCGCACCACGTTCAGCAGGCCGGGCAGCTCGTCGAGACTGGTGGAACGCAGCCGGCGGCCGAACGGCGTCAGCCGGGCCTCGTCCGACAGCAGCCCGCGCGCGGCATCCGGTGGCCGCATCGTGCGGAACTTCAGGGCCTCGAAGACCTCCCCGTCCAGGCCGAGTCGCCGCTGATGGAAGAAGATGCCGCCTGCGCCCAGCCGCAGGCGCACGAGACCGGCGATGGTGAGCAGCAGGGGGGACAGCGCGAGCAGCGCCGTGCCGGCGACCAGTGCGTCGGCGAGCCGCTTCATGCGGTCGTACCAGGGCGAGAAGGGGATCGGGATTGCTCCGGACGGGCGCGCGCTCCATGGGTGCGCGCTCGGCACGCCGGGCGCGATGGTGGGCGTGGGCTCGGGCGTGAGAGAGGGGACGGGGCCGACGTGAGGAGGTGAGGTGACCATGAGCGCGCTGACCCCTTCCGGGTGATCGATGGTGCGGTGACGACGTGCTTCGGCCGGGCCCGTACGGAGCACGGGGAGCGGAGCACGAACCCGCGAGATGCGAGGGTTGCGTACTTCGTCCATTTTGACCAGTATAGGGTGGAGATGTCCCCTTCGGAACAAGGTGGCACCGATACACAGGATCAACGACGACGAGGCGGTGGAGTCGGCGGCGGGCGGCACGATCCGCGCTCGGCGGCCGGTCCGCACCCGCGAACGAGGGGTTGTTCGATGGTGGACACGACGACACGGGCGGAGCTGGCGCCGACCACGCCGGTGTTCGTGATCGACAGACGGTTGCTCGAGACCTTCGTCGGGCGTTTCCGGCGAGCTCTGGATGCGCAGTGGCCAGGAGCGATCCTGTCCTACTCGTTCAAGACCAACTCGCTGCCCTGGTTGCTCGCGCACATGCGCCGAGAGGGGGTGTGGGCGGAGGTCGTCTCCGACGCCGAGTACGACCTCGCGCTCGCGCTCGGCTACGACCCGGCCCGCATCGTCTTCAACGGCCCGGTCAAGAGCCGCGACCGACTCCGCTTCGCCCTGCGCGCCGGATCGGTCGTCAACCTCGACTCCAAGCGTGAGATCGAGTACGCCGCCGAACTCGCGCGGGAGGAGCCGTCCCGATCGGTCGCGGTAGGACTGCGCGTGAACTGGGATCTGGAGGCGCGCTGCCCCGGGGAGAGCACGACGGGGAGCGAGGGGAGTCGCTTCGGCTTCGACGTGGACAACGGCGATCTCGACCGGGTGATCCGGACGCTGACGGACGCGGGCGCCCGCGTCGTCGGCCTGCACATGCACCGCAACTCCTCGACGCAGAGCCTCGACGTCTACCGTGCTGCCGCCACCGTGGCCGCCGAGATCATCGCCTCGCGCCGGCTCGAGCTGGACTGGGTGGACATCGGGGGCGGGTTCTTCGGCAGCCTCGAGGGGCGCCCGACGTTCGAGGACTACGTGCGCGTCATCCGGGAGACGCTCGAACCCGTGGTCGACGTGCAGCGCACGCGCCTGGTCGTCGAGCCCGGTGGGTCCCTGATCGCCCTCCCCGTCGAGTTCCACGCGAGCGTGCTCGACGTGAAGGACGTGGGCCCCCGCCGGCACGTGGTCACCGATGCGAGCCGCACCGACATCGATCCGCTGTTCCGGCGTCGCCGCCCCTTCGCGATCTCCACGGACGCCACCTCCGAGGTGGAGCTGCCCGAGCAGATCATCGACGGGTTCACCTGCATGGAGGACGATCGGCTGACGCGTCTGCACGACGCCCGCGAGCTCGCCGTCGGCGACCGGCTCGTGTTCGCCGGGGTCGGTGCGTACACCATGAGCTACCAGTCCACGTTCATCGAGTTCCCTCCCGCCGTCTACGTGCGTGACGGGCAGACGTTCACGCAGGTGCGCAGGCGCTGGGGTGCCGCGGACTACCTGCGCGGGAACGACTGGGAGACCGAGGCCCGCGAGGACCGGGAGAGCATCCCGACCGCAGCAGGCATGGAAGGGGCCGCCGGGGCGGCAGCGACCGCAGGCACCGCCGCGACGCCGTCCGAGGACAGGGCCGATTCGGTCCGCACGGTCAGCGCGGCGCGCTGACCACCGTGAACTCCTCCCGGCGGGCCGTGGTCACGCCGGCCTGGTAGCGCAGGAGCGAGGGGTCCGCGGCGAGGCCCGCGGCCGAGCGCACGAGCGCGCCGGGAAGATCGGCGCCCGCGCGGTGGCAGAACGGGTAGCCACCGCCCAGGCGCGGGTTGATGTCGATGACCAGCGGCTCGCCCGCGGCGGTCTCGCGCAGATCGACGTCGATGGCCCCGGAGGGGCGCAGCAGCTCTCCGATCGCGCCGATCACACCGCGGAACCGTTCCGGGTCCACGGTCGTGGCGACGTCGGTGTCGCCCCCGCGCATCACGTCCTTGCGCCGCGCGAGCACACCCAGGAGATCACTCCGTCCGTCGACGTCGAAGACGCCGTCCACGCCGTACTCGGATCCGGGGAGGGCCTCCTGGACCACGACGGCCGAGAGGTCGCCGGTCGCGGGGAGCCCGTCGGCCCCCAGGGCGGTGCGGGCGGACTCCTCCACCGCCGCGGCGAGATCCGCCGGGGACGCGAGCTGCAGTCCCGTGGATCCGCTGCCGAAGCGGTGCTTGATGACGAAACGGTCCTCGGGACCGGACGAGCTCCGCAGGGAGGCGATCTCGCTGCCCAGCACGGTCGGCGGCGTCGGGATGCCGTGCTCGGCGAGCGTGGCGGCCATCCGGTGCTTGTCCAGCACGATGGGCTGGACCCGGGGGTCGAGCACGGCGACCCGACACCCGAGCTCCCTGATGCGCCCGGCGAGCTCTCCCGAGAGGATCTGCAGCTCGTAGTCGTTCAGCGAGACGAACAGCTCGGGGCGTTCGCGGGTGCACCACTCCAGCAGCGCGTCCGGGTACTCGGGGCTGTTGTACGCCGGCATCGCCGCGACCCTGTCCGCGATGCCCACGCTGGGGCTCAGCGAGCGGTACTCCATGGCGATGACCTCGCCCCTCACGCCCTGGGAGGACAGCGCGTGGCGGAACCATTCCAGGTAGTGCGCACGACGACCTGCGGATGCGATGACGATCTTCATGCGGTGTGACCTCCGGATCGTTGTGAGGCGGTGTGACCGGCCCCTGGGGTGGGCGGGAAGGGACGGGATGGATCGCTCGGCTCCGCACTCGTCGCTCTGCGCCGGTCCGTGCGCGAGGGGATCCAGAGAGGTGCTGCGATCAGTTCGGCGAGCGCGGCGAACCAGATCACGGACGCGGTGCCGACGGTGAGCACACCACCGACGGTGATGACGATGATGATGACGGTGTGGAGGATGCGGCGCACGATCAGGCGCCGACCGGAGAACCCTCCGCGCCCTGCGAACTGGATGAAGGAGGGCATCGACGTCGTCCAGACCCACGCACCGACGGCAAGGGCGTGAGGTGCCATCTGGACGATGATCGTGTCAGGTCCGAGCACGCTCCACCGGCCGAGGACCGCCAGTCCCGCCGCGACACAGGCTCCCTCCACGGCGCCGATCGCGCTGATGATCAGCAGTGTGCGCATCGTGCCGCCAATCGCTCCGCTGATGATCCTGGCTCGG
Source organism: Brachybacterium endophyticum (assembly GCF_003130585.1). GTDB lineage: Bacteria > Actinomycetota > Actinomycetes > Actinomycetales > Dermabacteraceae > Brachybacterium > Brachybacterium endophyticum. The sequence continues at coordinate 274,466 of NZ_QFKX01000003.1, forward strand.
AGCATGTCGACGACGAGCCGGACGGGGTAGGTCAAGGAGCTGGCTGCGCGATGCAGGGCGAGGGCGAGCACGCCGCCGAAGATCCCGACCAGATACGGGGTTCCGACGGACTCGGTGGTCTTGATCGCCGATTCGCCGGTGAGCAGCACGATGTCGCGCTTGTTGGTGCGGACCCACGCTCGGGTCGAGCTGAGGCTGGCGCGGGGAGCGACGGCGAGGACGAGGCTCGCGACCAGTGCGGACACCGCCCAGCACAGGAGCGCGGTGAGCGGGGAGTATGCGTCTGCGACGAGGAGGAGGACGGCGACGACGGCGGAGGTCGCTGCCCCGGTGACATCGGCGATGCCGCATCGACGCATCCTTCCCGCCGCGATCATCCGGTACCCCACCCCACTGCGGTAGACCGCCAGCGCTGTCGCCGCCGCTGCGGCGAGTCCCAGGGTGAGGGAAGCGGTGCTGACCCCGACGACCACGCCCACCAGGGCGCCGCTGGCGGTCGCCATGCTCGTGAGCGCCGCCTGGAACATGTGCACGAGGCCCGGCGTGGGATCGATGCGGCGCAGGATGCGGGCCCAGACGTCGCTGATCGTCGCGTAGGTGATGGCGACGGAGGCCGCGAACCCGAGATACACGGCGGAGTAGAGCGCGTAGCCGGAGACCGAGAGCGTCAGCATCGGCACGAGCTGGATCACCGCGATGCTCGCGATCTGTCCGGCCATCAGCCAGAGGTAGGAGAGCCCCCTCATCTGGCTCTCCGCGCGACGTCGCGGTAGAAGGCGAGGAACTGCTCCCGCACGAGCGGCCTGTCGAACTCGGCCAGCACGCGGCGTCGTCCCTCGGCGCCGAGCTCCGCCCGCAGCCGGGCATCCCCGAGGAGACGGTCCAGGCAGCGGGCGAGCGACCTGCTGTCGTGGGCGGGGAACAGGAGTCCCGTGCGGTCGTGGACGACGGCGTCGCGGATCCCCGGGATGTCGCTCCCCGCCGTCGCCACCCCCATCGAGGAGGCCTCGAGCAACGTCTGCCCGAACCCTTCGCGGTACGAGGGCAGGACGAGCACGTCCATGGAGGCGAGGAATGGGCGCACGTCGGCCCGGAAGCCGGTGATGTGCACGCGAGGATCCTCTTCGAGCGTCTCCATCACCCGGGGGTCGACCGGGTCCGTCTCCTCCGGGGCGCCGACGAGCAGGAGGTGGGCATCGGGATGGATGTCGCGGATCTCCTGCCACGCATCCGCGAGTTCCGCGATCCCCTTGTCCCTGACGACCCGACCCACGAAGCCGATCACGGTGGCGCTCGCGGGGATCTCCAGCTCGTGGCGCGTCGTCGCGACCGTCCCGGCGAAGCGCGATGCGTCGAAGGCCGCGGTGTCGACGCCGTTGATCGTGCCTGCTCCGATCACCCTGCCCTTGCCCGGGCAGATGATGTGCTCCGCCTCGGCGTACTCCAGAGCGGACGGGCTCACGCAGAGGACCGCGTGCGCGCTCGCGCACGCGACCCGCTCGGCCGTCTTGAGCAGGACCCTCTGTGCGCCGGTGGCGGTGGCGAACCGGAGACCGTGGATCTGGTAGACGCACACGGGAACGCGAGCGATCCTCCCCGCGAGCGTGACGAGCAGCCCCGCCTTGGGGGTGTGCGCGTGCAGGATCTCGGGTCTCTCCTTCTTGAGCACCCTGACCAGGCGGGCGAGCGCGACCACGTCGGCCGCCGGCGAGATGGCGCGTTTCATGTCCACGGAGATCGCTCGCGCCCCTTCGGATGCGGCGATCTCCTCGAGCTCGGCCGCGGGGGACGAGAGCAGCACGACCTGCGTCCCCTCCTCGCCCAGGTGCTTCGCGTGGCCCTCGAGGAAGCGCAGCGTGGAGGGGACGGTCGTGGCATGCAGGAGCTTCATGTCGGGGTCCTGTCGTCGTGAGGGTCGGTCGTCGCCGGTGACGCCGTGTCCGATTATGTATGAATGTCCCGGATGTCAGATTTTGAGTGTACCCTACGGTAACGCGCCTCCAGGAACGACCGAGGTGCGACGTAGTCCGCGGCACGATGCGCGCGGGACGAAGATCGAGGGTCGGTGGGACGTTGGGGGATGTGCGCGATGAACGAGCCGTGCAGACAGTGCCGAAGGGGAGCGCCCGTGCGCCCCGGCAGGTCGTCATCGGGAAGCGGGCGCGAAGGATGACGGCGCCCGCGCAGACAGTCGTCCCGCATGCCGTGCGAGCGGAGGAGCGCACGCACGGCGACCACCATCTCGTGCGCGAACTGCGCACACGGTGGCGGTTCATAGCGCTGGTGACCCTGGTCGCGCTGCTCCTGGGGGTCGCTGCATCGCTGCTGCTCCCCAAGCAGTACGACGCGGAGACGCAGCTCCTGGTCTCGGTCAGCTCCGCCGACGACGCCGTGGCTCTGAGCCAGGGCAGCGATTTCTCCGAGCAGCGGGTGCAGACCTACATGAGCGTGGCGACCAGCCGGCCCGTCATGGAGAAGGTGATCGAGGACCTCGGGCTCCACACGACGCCGAACGAGCTGGCGGAGAAGGTCACGGCCGAAGCCGTTCCGGAGACCGTGCTGCTGACGATCACGGCTCGCGACACGGATCCGGACCTGGCCGCGGAGATCGCGAACTCGACCGCTGAGAACCTCATGGCGGAGATCGGCTCCCTCGAGAAGGGGGACGGGGAGAACTCGACCCCTGTCAGGACCGTGGTCGTCGAGAACGCGATCGCACCGACGACAGCGTCCTCCCCCTCGGTGCTCCGCAACGGCCTCCTCGCGATGATCGGTGGCTGCGCGCTGGCGATCATGTACGTGTACCTGCGGTCGATCCTGGACACCAAGGTGCGTTCCGCCGACGCGCTCGCCGAGGGGACGCCCCAGATCCCGATGCTGGCGAGGATCCCGCGGGACCCGGGGCGGGCCAGCGATCCGGCCGTGATCTCGGGACACGGGGCCTTCACCACCTCCGAGGCGTATCGCATGCTCCGGACCCGCCTGAGGTACGCGAACATCGACGGAAGCGTCAGCTCGATCATGGTCACGTCGGTCGCGGAGGGCGAGGGAAAATCCTCCGTGGCGAGCCTGTTGGCGGCCGCGCTCGCGGACAGCGGGGTAAACGTGCTCCTCATCGATGCCGATCTGCGGCGCCCCAGCATCGCCGAGAAGTTCGGGCTCGAAGGGGACGCCGGGCTGACGGCAGTGCTCACGCGTCAGGCGTCGTTCCGCGACGTCGTCCAGGAATCGCCGACCACCGGCGTCCAGGTGATGACGGCCGGCGTGGAGTCCCCCAATCCGGCTGAGCTCCTCGAGTCGCAGACCATGCGCGATCTGCTGAGCGAGCTCTCGGAAGAGTACGACCTGGTCATCATCGACACCCCGCCCGTGATGGCGACGGCCGACACGCTCTCGGTGGCCGCCGTGGCGGACGAGGTGCTGCTCGTGGTGCGCACCGACGGGAAGGTGACTCGGCGCGCGGTGCTGCGGGCGGTCGACAGCCTCACCTTCGTCGGCGCCCGTCTGCTCGGAACTGTCGCCACCTTCTCGAAGGTCGACAGGTCCCAGGCGTCGAGCTACTACTACTGAGTCCGGGCTTCGCATGAACGCACTGGCACAGGGCCGCCGTGACGAGGATGCGGCGGATGACGACCGTTTCAGGATCCTGGTGGTCTGCACCGGGAACGTGATCCGTTCGCCGTTCGCGGCCGCACTCATGCAGGCGAGCTTCGATGCGCACCTTCCGGGGCGGGTGGAGGTCGGCAGCGCCGGCACGGCCTCTCGCCGCGGTCAGCCGGTCGACGGGTGGACACGAGAGGAGCTGGAGGGGCGCGGCCTCGATGCGTCCGCGCACAGGAGCAGGATGCTCACGGCGCCGGACCTGCGGGCGGCGGACCTGGTCCTGGGGATGACGGAACAGCACACGAGGGCCGCTCTGGAGCTCGCGCCGTCCGGGCTCCGCGTGACGTTCATGCTCACCGCCCTGCAGAGGATCGTCGTGAACTGCGACGGCATCGTGGAGCTGGATCCCGATGACGATCCGACCGTCGGCCCGACCGGCCGGATGCGCTCGGTCATCCGAGCGGCAGACCGGTGCCGGGAGCTCGGTGCCGGCGCCCGTGCCGTGCAGGATCCGCGGGGTCTGGGCATCGAGGTGCATCGGGAGGCGATCGCTCAGGTGGACGCCGCCGCTGCCGCCATCGTGACGGCGCTGTTGTCGGCGAAGGGGAGGAGCTGATGAGCGTGGGCCACCAGGAGCAGGGCTGCGTCGTCGACTCGTCCCCGGTGCGCGTGACATCGGGACGCTGCCGCACCGCGGCCACCTCGTTCCCGACCAGGCAGGCGGCACTGCGATGACGATCCTCGCCTGCGTCGTGACGGTGCTGTTCAGCAGCGCGATCGGTGTGCTGCTGCTGCATCGGGCCTATGGACCGGTTGCAGCCGGAGTCATCGTGGTCCTCTCCCAGGGACTGAGCCTCGTGGCGACGGCGGAGAGGTACGTCTCCGAGATCGCCGATCCTCACTACGTCGACGAGTCCACGGATGCCTTCCGGTACATCGAGGGAGCCAGGGCGCGCTGGGAGGCGGACGTCCCTCCGTTGGACGGGATCACGGTCGGCGACGGCACCAACAACATGTACGTCGTGGGCCAGTGGTTCTTCACGGTGTTCGGCGATGACAAGGCCGCGGTGTTCCTGGCGGGTTCGACGGTGGGTCTGGTGGGGCTGTGGCTCAGTGCGCTGGCGATCCGCATCGTCGTGCCGGATGCCCCGGTGGTCCTGGGGTTCCTCGCCACTGCGGCGCCGTCGGTCGCTTACTGGTCCTCGAGCTTCGGCAAGGACTCCCTGACGTTCCTCTCGGTGGGGATGTGCCTGTGGAGCGTCGCTGCGATGACGACCCGGCGTCGAGTCGGCGCGTTGCCGGTGCTGGTGTTCATGGTCGGGGACGCGCTGATGCTGCTGATCCGCATCGACATCGGTGTCGTGCTGCTGGTGGCGCTCGCCGTGGCGATCACGGGCGTCCGGGATGGTTCCGTCGTCCGGTTCCGTCGAGTCGTCCTCGGCGTGGTGTTCGTCGGCGCCCCGGTCGGTCTGCTGGTGGCGTCCGCCCTCCACCTGGACGATCCGTGGGGCGTCGTCAGCTCGTTCAGCGGAACAGCTGACCGCACGGCCATCGGAGGATCCTCCGTCGGCGAACGCCAAGGCAGCAGCCTCGCCGGGGTGATCTCGGGATCCGTCACGGCGCTCCTGCGACCGTTGCCGTGGGAGTTCGGGATCGGTGGGCTGGTCTCGTGCGTGGACACGATCGCGGTCCTGGTGCTGATCTGGGCGATCGTGCGCGCCCTCAGGGGGAGGTTCACGTGGGGGTACCCGGAGGCCTTCTGCGTGGTGTTCGGCGCGTTCTTCGCCATCGCGGTGTTCGCGGAGCTGACCCAGATCGGGAACGTGGGCCTGCTGGTGCGGCTGCGATCGCTGATCGTGCCCGTGCTCCTGATGATCATCGCCGCTCTCTGGAGCTGCACGGACCCCCGTGAGGTCGAGGAGCCCGTGCGGGCGAGCGGTCGGCGGGGTGGCGTCCCGCGGTAGACCCGACCCCCTCACGGGGGTTCACACATGGTCACCATCCTTCAGCCCGACCCGACCCCTCCCGTAGCTTCCGTGGCCATGACAGCGCCCACGACCCTGCCCGAGCTCGAGGCGGCGGTGACCGCCCGCCGGCGGCCCGCGCTCAGCTACGAGCTGTTCCCGGCGCGCACCGACACCACCTTCGAGCGGCTGCGCGACACCATCGCGCAGCTCGAGACCACGGCGCCCGACTACGTCTCCGTGACCAGCCGTACCGGACATCGGAACCTCGCGCGGGTCCTCGAGCTCACCGACCACGTGCTGCACGAGACGGATCTGCGCCCGCTCGTGCACGTGACCTCCATCGGCTCGTCCCGTGCGGAGCTGCGCACCGTGATCGAGGCGCTCCTGGACCGGGGCGTGCGCGGCATCCTCGCGCTGCGCGGGGACCAGGAGGAGGGCCACGATCTCGAGGACGACGAGATCCCCTTCGCCCGCCCCCTCGTCGACCTCGTCCGGGAGGTAGAGCGTGCGCGCACGGCCGCCCTCGCGGGCGGTCGGATGAGCGTGGGCGTGGCCGCCTACCCGCACCGCCATCCCGAGTCCCCGACGTCCCAGCACGACCTCGAGGTGCTGCTCGCGAAGGAGCGGGCGGGAGCGGATTTCGCGATCACCCAGGTCTTCTTCGATCCCGCCGAGTACTGCGCCCTGATCACGAAGGCACGTGAGGCCGGCCTGAGGATGCCCGTGATCCCCGGCTTCGTCCCGGCCACGAACCCGCGCCGCCTCGAGCGCCTCGCCGAGCTCTCCGGGGTCCCGCTCCCGCGCGACCTGATGCACTCCCTGGAGACCGCGCGGGACGAGGCCGAGCAGCGCCGGGTCGGCGTGCGCTGGAGCGTCGACCTGATCGCTCGCGTCCTGGATGCGGGAGCTCCCGGACTGCACCTGTTCACCTTCAACCGCCACGCCGAGTCCCTCGACGTGCTCGAGACCCTCGACCTGGACCGATGGTCCGCCACCACCACAGGAGATGACCGATGACGACCGCTCCCCGCACCCCGGACGCCGACGCCGGCACCGATGCCGACGCCGACGCCGCCACCGGCCCCGCCGTCCGCACCCCGCTGCCCGCCGCGACTCCCGTCGGCTACCCGCGCATCGGCCCCGACCGCGAGCTGAAGAAGGCCGAGGAGGCCTACTGGGCCGGTCGCATCGACCGCACCGAGTTCGCCGCGCGCGTGCGGACCCTGCGCGGCGCGACCCGCGCCCGTCTCGCCGGGCTCGGCCTCACCGCCGCGGCCTCGGTGCCCGAGACGTTCTCGCTGTACGACCAGGTGCTCGACGCCGCACTCGCCGTCGGCATCGTCCCGGACCGCTTCGCAGGCGTGCTCGGCACCGACGGCACCGTCGACCTCGACGGCTACTTCGCCCTCGCCCGCGGCACCGCGGACCAGCCGCCGCTCGAGATGACCAAGTGGTTCGACACGAACTACCACTACCTCGTGCCCGAGATCGGGCCGGACACCGACCTGCACGTCGCCTCCACCCAGGTCGTCGACCTGTTCCGCGAGAGCCTCGCGGACGGTGCGGGGGAGGGTGCGGGCACCCGGCCCGTGCTCGTCGGCCCGCTGTCCCTCCTGCTGCTGGCCAAGGCGCAGGACGGCGCCCCCGAGGGCTTCGACCCGCTGGACCGGCTCGACGAGGTCGTCGCCGTCTACGGCGAGATCCTGCGCCTCCTGCACGAGACCGGGGCGTCGTGGGTGCAGCTGGACGAGCCCGCTCTCGCCGCCGACCAGCGCATCGACCCCGGCACCCTCGCCTCGCTGCTCGAGCGCGCCGAGGGCCGTCTCACCACCGCCGAGGCGCGCCCGCAGATCCTCGTCACCACCCCCTACGGGGGCATCGGCGACCTGCTGCCCGCCCTGCTCGCGACCGGTGTCGAGGCCGTCCACCTCGACCTCACCCGCGGCGACCTGCCCAGCGTCGACCAGCTCGCGGGCGTCGGCGGCACGAGGATCCTCGCCGGCCTCGTCGAGGGTCGGTCCGTGTGGCGCACCGAGCTGCCCACCGCCGCCGCCCGGCTGCGGCTCCTGCGCGAGCGCACGGCCGCGGCCGGTGGGGACGCAGATGCCGTCGCCGTCTCGACCTCCGTCTCCCTCCAGCACGTGCCCCACACCCTCGCCGACGAGACCGACCTGCCGGCCGATCTCCTGGCCACCCTCGCCTTCGCCGACGAGAAGATCGGCGAGCTCGTCGCCCTCGCCGGCGGCGACATCGAGCCCGGGTCGGCCGACGGTCCCCGCTCCGTGCCCCGCACCTTCGCGGGCGTGCGTCGCGACGAGGTCCGCGGGCGGGCCGCCGCGCTCACGCGCTCGGATCTCGAGCGCTCGGCCTTCGAGGTCCGTGCCGCGGCGCAGCAGTCCGTGCTCGGCCTGCCCGTCCTGCCCACCACGACGATCGGGTCCTTCCCGCAGGTGGCGAGCGTGCGGAGGGCACGCGCCGACCATCGCGCGGGACGCCTCGACGATGCCGGCTACGAGCAGGCGATGCGCGAGGAGATCGGCCGGGTGATCGACGTGCAGGAGGAGCTGGGCCTGGACGTCCTGGTGCACGGCGAGCCCGAGCGCAACGACATGGTCCAGTACTTCGCCGAGCACCTCGACGGCTTCGCGACCACCCGGAACGGCTGGGTGCAGTCCTACGGCTCGCGGTGTACGCGCCCCTCGATCCTCTTCGGTGACGTCGCCCGGCCTGAGCCGATCACGGTGGCCTGGTCGCAGTACGCGCAGTCGCTCACCGACAAGCCCGTCAAGGGCATACTCACCGGGCCGGTGACGATCCTGGCGTGGTCCTTCGTGCGGGACGACCAGCCGCTCGGCGAGACGGCCGACCAGGTCGCGCTCGCCCTGCGCGACGAGATCGCCGACCTGGAGACCGCGGGTCTGGGCATCGTGCAGGTCGACGAGCCGGCCCTGCGTGAGCTGCTCCCGCTGCGCGCCGCCGACCAGGAGGCCTACCTGCGCTGGTCCGTGGAGGCGTTCCGCCTGGCCACCTCCGGTGCCGCCGACGCGACCCAGATCCACACCCACCTCTGCTACTCGGAGTTCAACGAGGTCGTGGACGCCATCGACGCGCTCGGGGCCGACGTCACCAGCATCGAGGCCGCCCGCTCCCGCGGCGAGATCCTCGAGGCCCTGGACCCCGAGCGCTTCTCCCGCGGGATCGGCCCGGGCGTGTGGGACATCCACTCCCCGCGCGTGCCCGCCACCGAGGAGATCCGCGATCAGCTCGCCGCCGCACTGCAGCGGGTGGGGGAGGGGCGCCTGTGGGCGAACCCCGACTGCGGGCTGAAGACCCGCGGCTACGAGGAGACCAGGGCCAGCCTGCGGAACCTCGTCGAGGCCGCGCGGACGGTCCGGGAGACCGCAGGGATCGGCGTCCCCGTCGGCTGACGGGAGGGGCGGGCGGCCCGCGACGGATCGTCGCGGGCCGCATCCGCTCACCAGGTCGAGTACTCGAGCTGGATCTTCCCCTCGTCGTCGATGCCCACCGTGCCGTACAGCGAGATGCTGGCCTCCTCCGTCTCGGAGGTGGCCTTGTCCCCGTCCATGAACGGCTTCTCCTTGTAGGAGTACGTGGCGCTGCCGGCGCCGTCGAAGCCGGTGTCGAAGCTCCAGCTCTCGCCGTCCTGGTCCACCGTGACCGTCGGGTACTCGTCGATGGACCAGGAGCCCGAGTCCTCGACCGGCTCGTAGACGTAGGCGCTCATCGGGCATCCCTCGGGCTCGGGGTCCGTGCTCTTCGCGCACTCGTCGAGATCCGCGTTCACCTGCGACTGGACTTCCTTCGTGCCGGCCTCGGAGAGCTCGTAGGTCGGCGCCGCGTACAGCTCCTCGGAACTCATCGGGTCCACCGGGACGCTGACGTCGCTCGGCGTCGCGGAGATGAACTCGGAGGTCGAGGGGAGGGAGAACTCGTAGGTCCCGGGCAGCACCGACAGCATCGCGAAGCCCTCCGAGACGTCCAGGTCGGAGACGTCGAGCTCCGTGTCGTTGACCAGGACGGTGCCGGCACCCTCGGGCACCGACAGGGCGACGCTCGGGTACTCCACCGCGCCCAGGCGCCAGGCCGGGAAGACGACGCCCGTGCGACCGTGCTTCTCGACGGTGTACGTCTGCTCCGAGGTCACCCCGTCCTGCGTGATGTCGGCGGTGACCAGCACCGAACCGTCCTCCTGGCGGTCGGATCCGGTGATCTCGTGACCGCTGATCCGGGTGTCGGCGGCCCCGGCGATGTCGTCCGTGAGCAGCTTCTGCTGGGCCGTCGGGACGTTCGGCGGCGCGAGCTCGACGGCGCCCGAGGCGTCGCCGTCCTCGAGCGCGGAGAGGTAGGCGTCCACGCTCTTGTCCGGCGCGTAGACGGTGCGGGAGACGACCGCGTAGGCGATCACCGCTCCTGCGATGACGACGCACAGTCCGCCGACGCCCGCGACGACGCCGATGACCGTGCGGCGCGCGCGGCGGGACAGCGGCCGACGCTGCGCCCCGCTCGACGGACCGAAGCCGCCGACGGGCGCGGTCGCCGCCGCCCCGGCGGATGCCGCCCCTGCTGCCATGGCGCCGGCGGGTGCCGCACCCGGGGCCGAGGCCGAGGTGCCGGCAGGAGTCGCCGCGGTCGCGGCCGGAGCGGCGAGGGGCCGGCGGAACCAGGAGAGCGACCGGCGCGGCAGCGCGGGCACCAGGAACGGTGCCACGAAACGGGACAGCAGCTCCACGACGATCCCGGCGAGCAGGGCCAGTGCCGGTGTCCATCCGGCGAGGCCGAACGATCCGGTTCCCTGCTGCGAGCCGAAGAAGTCCGCCTCGACCCGGAAGGACATCGACAGCCGGGAGATCACGAGCAGGACGACGCCGCTCAGGAGGTAGGCGAAGGGGAGCGCGACCCAGGAGATCGCCAGCGCGATGATGTTCCCGGGGACGATCCGACGGCCGTGGTGCCACGGCAGGGAGACGACGACCAGGACGACGAGCCCCAGCAGCAGCGTCAGCAGCCACACGTACCAGGGCAGCGAGAAGACCGTCTCCCGGAAGGTGGGGATGCCCTCGGGGACGAACTCGTACGCCAGCTCCGGGAGGCCGGCCTTGGCGGTCAGCGAGGAGAGCAGGGGCAGGCCCGTCAGGCCGCCGAGGAGCTGGCCGCCCAGCAGGGGCAGCAGCAGGATCGTCGCGAGGACCGTGGGGTTCTCGCCGTCGAGCAGCTGACGGATCGATCCGACCACCACCAGCAGCGCGCCCACGGCCACGCTGATCACGATCGCGTGCACCACGGCGAGCTTGAACGCGGCCGGCAGATCGCCGACCACCGGCCACCAGGCCGGTCGCGACCGTCGGCTGGTGCGTCCGAGCCCGAGGGCGAGCGTGATCAGCACGAAGGCACCGAAGAAGGTGTCGAAGCCCGACGCGTGCACACGCAGCCCGTAGCCGTCCGTGATCGGGATCGGCTGGGCGAGGATGAGAGCGAGGAGCACAGTGACCAGTGCTGTCGCGAACCCGGTGATCACCGCGCTGGTCCAGATGCCCAGCAGACCGGTGTCGCGGCCGCGCTGGATGCGGCGCCCGCCGAAGAACGCCAGCAGGAGCATCACCACGGTCACCGGGACGGGGAGGAACCGGATCGCGGCGTCGAAGGTGGCGCCCTCGATCGTCGCGTGCGTGCCCAGGGATCCGAACATCGCCATCGCGACCAGCTGGAACGGTGCGCGCAGGAAGGCCGCGATGCTGTTCAGGGTGCCTTCGGTGTCGACTCCCGACGAGTCGAGCTCGGACTCGACGGCGCTGTCGGCGCCGCCCGAGAGGCTGAGGGCGAGCGCGGCGACGGCCAGGATGATCGCGAGGCCGCTCATCAGCAGACCGCCCACGTAGGCGATGCCGCCCACGGCCAGCGAGCGCAGGGGGCTCTCGAGGCCGACGGCCGAGAGCTTGGCGAGGACCTCGGCGGGCGTCATGGTGGCGGGCGCGGTCTGTGCGCTCTGCGCGTCCGGCCCGGTCTGTGGGGTCGGCCCGGTCTGCGCGGCGGGCGCACTTTGTGCCGAGGGCGCGGAGGGCACGGAGGGTGCTGAGCCGTAGGACGGAGCCGGGGCGTGCGGCCCGGTCGGGCCGGACGGGCCGGCCGCAGAGGGGGCGGAGCCCGGGACGTTCTCCGCCCCCGGCTCACCGTAGGAATAGGCGTCGCGCGCCCGGTCCGTGCCGCCCGCTGCGGGGGCCGTTTCCTGTGATGGTCGCGCGTCGTCGGGCGTGGTCATGCGTGTCCCCCTGGGGTGCTCCGGTGTGAAGGTCGAGACGGGACTCGCGTGCGCTGGGGGACCCCACCACGGGATCCGATCGATCAGCGTCCGTACCAAGAATGCTCAACCTGTTCCCAGGATAAGGCAGGGGACCGACATATGGCGATGTGGCCCGTTTCCGGGGCCGTCGCGACGACTACGCGCCGGTACGCATCCAGTCGTCGCCCCGCACGCGCACGCCGAGTGCCACCGCCCGGGCGACCATGAACAGCAGGTTGGTGGCGACCCAGAGGGCGGCGAGGCCCAGCGGTCCGCCCGGCGCCCAGAGCCAGACGATCGCGGCGAAGGGCAGCACGGCGAGCATCGTGAGCATGCCCGCGCGGGCCAGGTAGGGGGCGTCCCCGGCGCCCATCAGCACGCCGTCGAGGACGAACACGTACCCGGCGACGGGCTGGGCGATCACGAGAACCCAGAGGGCGGCACGCAGGCTCTCCTGCACGGCCGGGTCGGGGCTGAAGACCGAGGGGACCACGTAGCTCGCGCCCAGCAGCACGACACCCACCACGGCGCCGCCGCCCACGCCCCAGCGGGTGAGGCGGGAGGTCACCGCGTGCACGGTGTCGGTCTCGGCCGCTCCCAGGTGGCGACCGGTGAGGGCCTGACCGGCGATCGCCAGGGCGTCCAGGGCGAGCGAGAGCAGCATGAACACGGTGCTGGCGAGCTGGTGCGCGGCCAGCTGCACCTCGCCGAGCCGGGCGGCGACGAGCACGGTCGCGATGGTGACGATCCTGAGGCTGAGCGTGCGCACGAACATCGGCAGGGACTCGCGGCCGGTCGCGGCGACGGAGCCGGGATGCGGTCTCAGCGCCACGTCCTGACGTCGGGCATGGCGCACCACGACCGCGAGCAGCACGAGCGCCATCAGCCACTGGCTGATCACGGTGCCGATCGCGCTGCCGGCGATGCCCAGGTCGAGCCCGAAGATCAGCAGGGCGTTGAGCGGGATGTTCAGCAGTGCCCCGCCCACGGCCACGATCAGCGGCAGGCGCGCGTCCTGCAGCCCGCGGATCAAGCCCGTGGTCGCCTGCACGGAGAGCATCGCGGGGAGCCCGAATGCGGAGATCCTCAGGTAGACGGATGCCTGGTCGGTGACGGCGTCCCCCGCCCCGAAGAGCCCGAGCAGGGTCGGCCCCAGCGCCGCCAGCACCAGCAGGCAGCCGGCGCCGATCAGCAGGGCGAGCCAGGCCGCGTCCACGCCACGGGCGATCGCCTCGCGGATCCTGCCGGCGCCGAACGCCCGGGCCACGGCGGCCGTCGTGGAGTACGCGAGGAACACGGAGAGTCCGACCACCGTGGTCAGCACGGTCGAGGCCAGGCCGAGGCCGGCGAGGGAGGTCGTGCCCACGCGCGCGATGAACGCGGAGTCGGTCATCACGAACAGCGGCTCGGCGACCAGGGCGCCCAGGGACGGCAGCGCGAGGCGCAGGATGTCGCGGTCCACGGAGCGTCGGGCCGCGGCGGCATCGGAGGAGGGGCGGGGCACGGCTCCATCGTGCCAGGACCTCGCCGTGCCGGAACCGTCGACCGACGGGGGACGGGTCACATGGATCGCCAGACCTTCGGCTGATGTCCGGCCGACGAACGGCGTGGTCGAATGCGTGTGGATGGTCCGATTCGTGTCGATGCCGCGCATCGATCGGCGCTGATCCTCCGCCCCGTCGCTCGCATCGTCCGTCCGCCGCCTCCCGCGGCCCAGGAGACCCATGAACCGTCTGGCCAAGCTCAGCCTGAACAACCGCTCGTTCATCGCGCTCGTGTGCATCGCGGTCTCGATCATCGGCATCTTCGCGATGACGACCATGCGCCAGGAGCTGATCCCCTCGGTCTCCCTGCCGCAGGTCCAGGTGATGACCAGTTCGCCCGGCTCCTCGTCGGAACAGGTGCAGAAGCAGATCAGCAAGCCCGTCGAGCAGGCGCTGACCGGCATCGAGGACGTGGAGAAGACGTCCTCGACCTCGCAGTCCGGGGTCTCGATGGTCACGGTCGAACTGGACTACGGGACGGACACCGCGCGAGCCACCAATCAGGTCGACGCCGCCATCGGGCGGATCCAGGACCAGCTGCCCGAAGGAGCGGACCCGCAGGTCATCTCCGGTGGTACGAGCGACCTTCCGGCTGCGGTCCTCTCGGTCTCCTCCGACCTCTCTCCCGCCGAGCTCGCCGACCGTCTGGACTCCACGGTCACGCCCGAGCTCGAGCGCGTGGACGGCGTCTCCTCGGTCCAGGTGGTCGGTGCTCCCGAGGAGATCGTGCGCATCACCCCGGACGAGAAGAAGCTCGAGGACGCCGGACTCAGCGACAGCGACATCCAGAGCGCGGTGGAGGCCAACGGGCTGTCGATGCCCGGTGGCAAGGTCAGCGACAAGGACCAGAGCGTCGACGTGGTCGTCGGCAAGGAGATGACCAGCCTCGACGATCTCCGCGACATGGTCCTCATGCCCGGGTCCTCGGGCGGCGGGTCCGGTGGATCATCGGCCGGGGGAGATGCCTCGGGTCAGCAGGGCGGCGACCAGTCTGGTGCGCAGGGTCAGGCCGGCGGCGGTGCGGGCGATCCGTCCCAGGCCGGCCAGCAGGGCCAGTCCGGTCAGCAGGCGCAGGGCGCCCAGCAGGGCCTCGCCGATGCGCAGGGCCAGGGTGGCCAGGACGGCCAGGCGGGCCAGAACGGCAACCAGGAGATCACCACCCTCGGCGACGTCGCCAAGGTCGAGAAGACCACCGAGGACCCCACCTCTGTCTCCCGCACCGACGGCCGCCAGTCCCTGGCGATGATGGTGACCGCGACCAGCGACGGCAACGTCGTCGACATCTCCCACGACGTCACGGGCAAGCTCGAGGACCTCCTGCCCGAGGTCGGCGGCGACGCCAAGAGCGACGTGGTGTTCGACCAGGCACCCTTCATCCAGGAGTCGATCGTCTCCCTGGCCGAGGAGGGTCTGCTGGGCCTCGTCATGGCCGTCGGCGTGATCCTGCTGTTCCTGCGGCGCCTGCGACCCACGCTGGTCACCGCGATCTCGATCCCGACCTCGCTGCTGATCGCCTTCATCGGCATGCTGGTCACCGGGTACACGCTGAACATGCTGACCCTGGCGGCGCTGACGATCTCGATCGGCCGCGTGGTCGACGACTCGATCGTGGTCATCGAGAACATCACCCGGCACCTCGCCTACGGGAAGACCCGGATCAGAGCGATCCTCGACGCCGTCAAGGAGGTCGCGGGCGCGATCACCGCCTCGACCCTGGCGACGGTCGTCGTCTTCCTGCCGATCGCGATCGTCGCGGGCATGGCGGGGGAGCTGTTCCGGCCCTTCGCCCTCACCGTCGCGATCGCGATGCTCAGCTCCCTGCTGGTGTCCCTCACGATCGTCCCTGTGCTCGCGTACTGGTTCCTGCGGCCGCCGAAGAAGCAGCCGGTCCCGGACGATCCGGACGACGAGGCGCAGGTCGCCAAGGTCCGCGAGGCCGCCGAGGCCCGCGAGGAGCGCACCTGGCTGCACCGCCTCTACGCCCCGCTGCTGCGGCTCACCCTGAACTCGCTGCCGCGACGCCTGATCACCGTGGTGGTCGCGATCGGCGTGCTCGTGGGCACGGCGTTCCTCGCCCCGCTGCTCAAGGTCAACTTCCTGGGCGACACCGGCCAGAACATCGCCTCGATCACCCAGACGCTGCCGGCCGGGACCAGCCTCACGGACGCCTCGGAGAAGGCGAAGGACGCCGAGAAGGCGCTGATGGACGTGGACGGCGTGCAGACCGTCCAGACCACCATCGGCGGCGGCGGGGAAGGCGGAGGGTTCACCGCCGGCGGCGGCGCCGAGAACGAGGTCAGCTACTCGATCACGACCGATCCCGATGCGGACCAGCAGGCCCTGCAGACCACCATGGTCAAGACCGTGCAGGACCTGAAGAACCCCGGGGACGTCGAAGCCGCCGACATGAGCTCGGCGACCGGCTCCAGCTCCGTGGACATCCAGATCACCGGGCCCACCGCGAAGGACCGCCAGACGGCGAACGACGCGATCCTGGACCAGCTGGACCCGCGGCCCTCCGGCGTTAAGGAGGTCAGCAGCGACCTCGAGGGCGACCAGCCGACGGCCGTGGTGAGCGTGGACCGCAAGAAGGCGGCGAAGCTGGGGCTCACCGAGCAGGCCGTGGTCGGCATGGTCGCCCAGAAGCTGAACCCCGGATCGATCGGGACCATCTCCCTGGAGGACACCGACCTCGACATCCACGTCCAGCAGAAGGACGACGTCGACACCCTGAACAAGCTCGAGGACCTCGACCTGGCCGACGGCCTCGCCCTCACCGACGTCGCGAAGGTCAGCCAGGAGGAGTCCCGGCCGTCGATCGCGACGCAGGACAACCTCGAGACGGTCACGGTGTCGCTCTCGCCGATCTCGAACGACAACGTCGGGCAGGTGTCCCAGGCCGCGCAGAAGGCGATCGACGACGCCGATCTGCCCAGCGGCGTCAAGGCAAGCCTGGGTGGTTCCGCCTCGGACATCTCCGACACGTTCGGTCAGCTGGGTCTGGCGATGCTCGCCGCGATCCTGCTGGTGTACGTGCTGCTGGTGTGGATCTTCAAGTCCCTGGTCCAGCCGCTCGTCCTCCTGGTGTCGATCCCGTTCGCGGCGACCGGTGCGCTGGGACTGCTGGTGCTCACCGGGGTCCCGCTGGGGCTGCCCTCGATGATCGGCCTGCTGATGCTGGTCGGCATCGTGGTCACCAACGCGATCGTGCTGATCGACCTGGTGAACCAGTACCGACGGGCGGGGATGGGCATCGACGAGGCGATCCACCTCGGGGCCGCCAAGCGTCTGCGGCCGATCCTGATGACGGCCGCCGCGACGATCTTCGCCCTGCTGCCGATGGCCTTCGGGCTCACCGGCAAGGGCGGGTTCATCTCGCAGCCGCTCGCCGTCGTGGTGATCGGAGGACTCGTCACCTCGACACTGCTGACCCTGGTCATCGTGCCGGTCCTCTACCGGATCACCGAGGGCCCGGGGGAGCGCCGCCGGCTGCGCCGTGAGGCCGCCGAGCGGGACCGCCGGGACACCGCCGAGCGCGAGGCCCAGGAACGCCGGGACGCGCAGTCACGCGAGCTCGGCGAGAAGGCCGCCGCCTCGACCGCCGCGGGTGGTGTTGCGGGTGCCGGTGCGGGTGCGGATGACGGAGCCGGTGTGAGCTCGGATGTGGGCTCCGGAGGTGGCGCAGGCTCGGATGCGGATGCGGATGCGGATGCGGATGCGGGTGCCGGAGTCGGCGCCGGCGCGGCGGCTGCGGCCGCTGGTGGTGCTGTCGCGGGCGGTGCTGCCGCACAGTTCTCCCCGGCCTCGCCTGCTTCGGCGAACGCGCCGGCTGCGCCGGCCGACTCGGCGAGCACCTCGGAGGGCACCACTCCTGACGTGAAGCGGGAGGCGCCGACTGACCGCCTGAGCAGGGTGGAGGACGAGGAGCCCCGTGAAGCGCGCCGGCCGTCCGAGGTCAGCTGGGATGCCGAGTCGGGGTCGTCCGGCGAGGCGCCGGAGAGCGGCGAGGGAGAGGCGCCGGAGGGCGGCGAGGCGGAGACCCGGGAGAGCGGCGACCCGTCGGCGACGGAGCAGGCTGCGGCGTCGGGGGAGGCCTCGACGAACTCCCACCGGGCTCCTGGTCCTGTGCACCCGTCGCACTCCCGTGAGTCCGGAGCGCACGCGGGGCGGGATCAGCGCCGCGGTCGCGGGGCTCGGCGTGGCCTGGGCCGGGGTCTCGGCAAGGTCGAGGAGGGCGGCACGTCGCTGGCCCGCAGGATCCGCGACCGGTTCCGCCGCCGCTGACGGCCCGGGCGCTCCGCCACTGACCGGTTCCGGCGTCATTGGCGTGCGGTGGCGGGCGGGCCCTGGGGCGCCCTCCATGGGCCCGGCGCCCGGGGTCGGGCCCCGGGTTTCGGAGCGCTGGGGCCGCGACGGGACTAATAACGCATCATCTGCGAGATATTGCAGATGATGCGCTATTAGTCCATCGCAGGCCAGGGCAGTCTTCCGAACCAGGCCCTCAGTCCGTCGCGAGCTGCTGAAGTTCTGCCGGGGAATCGCCGTAGTGCCGGCCGCGCTCGGCGGGAGTACCGGCCTCGCGTCGCGGTGGTCCCGGAACGGATGCTCGTGCAGCTCACGCAGGCAGACCGGCCAGGTGCTGTCGCCGGTGCAGGATCCTTAGCAGCATCTCCTCGGTCTTCTCCCACTCGAGGAACACCTGCTCCCAGGTCAATCGCGTGACCCGGTACCCCCTCGCAGCCAGGGCCAGATCCCGTCGTCGGTCCTCGCGGTACTGCTGAGGATCGTCGTGGAATCTCCTACTGTCGCACTCGATCACCCAGTTCGTACCGATCAACAGGTCGACCCGTGCGTCCGGAAGCAGCTGTGCCTGCGAGCGGACGGTTACACGGCGCGATTCGAACCACCAGCGCACAGCGGTCTCGGTGCCGGACTGCGCATCTGTCCTCACACGTGAGAGCTGCCCGGCCGTGCGTGTCGGCAGTCCTGCCAAGAGCTGCTCGAGCTGCCAAGAGGTCATTCGGTGCTGATGGAGTGCGGACTCGATCAGGATCGCCGCTTTGACCGGAGGAAGGCAGCGGGCGGCATGGTCGAGGGTCAGCCGGATGTTCGGGACAGGATCCTCGTCCGGCCAGGCCCGGAGGGCGGGGCCGTGCAGGGCGAGCGGCTGCAACATTCCGGACGTCCACTGCGGCGAGGAATCACGAGGCGCGACGGGAATGCCGGTCACGGGGTCGTGGACTCGGCGAATGGGACGCAGCATAGGAGGTGGTCCAGGAACAGTGCTGACTCGCAGACGAAAGGCGTGGACACCCTCGACCACCGGTGTCCACAGACCGTGGAGCGCAGCGGCGTCCACGCAGGTGGGACGTACTCCATGAGCCAGTAAGGCCACGAGGTCCTCGGGCGCCTCCGGCGTCACGTACCACTGGCCGACGGTGCGGATGGTGCCGTCCCTCAGCCAGGCGCGACGCTGGCGACGCTCGGGGTGCAGTGCCGCCAGCTGACTCTTGAGGATGATGCCCGGGATCCGCATGGGCAGATCGCATCAGCTCATCGGCCCTCACGGGAGGGGGAGCGGTCGAATGTGGACGACGCAGAATCGGGAGGACCCTAGAACGCCCCAGCCCGCGAGAGAGGGGAGGCGGTGCGCCTCCGCCCCGGCTGCATCCACGGTTGCGCGGGCCGCGGCGGGACTAATAGCGCATCATCTGCGAAATGGCGCAGATGATGCGCTATTAGTCCCGCCCAAGCCCTCGCGCAGGGAAGAAGGCCTCACGCAGGGAAGAAGCCCTCACGCCGGGGAGAAGTCCGCCCCGAAGAAGAGTTCCGACGCCCGCCACCCAGCGGCGACCACCACCGACCACCCAGCGGCGACCACCACCGACCACCGACACCACCCCGCCAACCCCACCCCCGCCAACCCCTCAGATCGGGATCCGCATCCCTCCGAAGGCGTTGCGGAAGATGGTCAGGTCCTCGAGGCCCGGGAGCTTCTGGATCTTCTTGTCGAGGCCGTCGAGGTCGTCGCCACGGCCGGCGAAGAGGTGCCCCATGACGTGCACGACCTCGTCGTCGGACATGACGCCCGAGCCCACCGGGCGCCACGCCCGGGAGAGCGCCAGGCGGGTCGCCGCCCGGGCCTTCTTCGAACCCTCGAGGCGCTCGCGTCCCTGGGTGGTGTAGAAGGCGACGTGCCGTGTCTCCTGCTGGGCGATGCGCTTGAGCAGGGGGCTGAGCGCCGGGTGGTCGGTCATCGCCGAGAGCCGACGGTAGGCCGCCACGGCGGAGAGCTCGTTCGCGGCGCCCCAGGTCATGTGCACGGCCACGAAGTCGGTGCCGGCGAGGTTCGAGAGCACGGACTGCTTGAGCGGGCCGAGGGCCTGGGTCCAGCCGAGCTTGACCCGCTTGGACTTCAGCTCCTCGTAGTCCACCACGATGCCGTGGCGCTGCAGCACCGCTGCCAGGGCCTCCCCGTGCCAGAACTCCTCGCGGTTCCACACGGTCATGAACCCGCCGGTGGCCTGCTCCTGCCGTGAGGGGGTCACGAGCATGTCCCGCAGGTAGCAGGAGGTGTGGTACTCGACGTCGCACATGTAGCGCAGGACGCGCAGGGTGGGCTCGTCGAGAGGCTGGGTCTCGAAGGTGTCGAAGTCGAGGTCGTCCCAGCCCACCGGTTCCGAGGTCTCGGCGAACTTCTCAAGGTCGAAGGCCATCGATGCCTCCTGGGGTCGTGACCTGGGAGATGCCCCGGCGGATCGCGCGTATCGGACCGAGCAGGCCGGGTGCGTCGGGCCCGGGCAGCAGGCGGGTGATCTCGTAGCGCGCGGAGCGCAGGGAGGCGCGGTCGGCCGAGCGGCGGAAGATGCTGGGCAGGGAGATGTCCTCGTCGGCCTGGCGCTGGCCCGCGGGGCGCAGCGGATCCCCGCCGACGGCGAGCACGAGCCGCGCGGTGATCGCCTCGGCCCGGGAGCGCGTGATCCGGGCGATCGCCTCGAGGTGGAAGAAGTCCAGCGAGTGCGTGCGGCGCTCGATCACCTCGGAGAGCACCCGTCGGACCTCGGGCAGGTGCTCGACCCTGTGCAGGAGGGCCTCGAGCGCGGCGCGCAGCGACCCTTCCTGGACGGCCATCCGGGCCATGTGACCTGCGGTGACGGCCTCACCGGCCACGCGCGTCCATCCGGGGCCGACGATCGGCAGGGCGCGCTCGACGTAGACCTGGCGCAGGGCGGCACCCGGACGCGGGCGTCGCCTGCCGTGCGCAGGGCCCGGTGGCAGGGTCTCGAGGATCTCCTCGAGGGCGTGGGCCCACCAGTGCCGTTCCCACAGCCAGCTGGCCAGGAACGCGGTGATGCGGGCTTCGTTGGCGGTCCACGAGCTGTACATCGTGCGGGTCTCGGTGAGGGCCGCGGACTCCAGGGCGTGCAGGAACGCGAGGTCGCGGTGCAGCTCGGCGAGATCCCGCGGGCCCGCGCCTTGCGGGTCCTCCATCGCCTCGTCGATCTGGTCCTCGATGCGGTCGGTGTCGACGTCGATCCTCCCCGGCACCGACCGGGTGTACTCGGAGACGTCGAAGGAGGTGAGCAGCACCGGCGCGACGGAGCCGTCGGAGAACTGTCGCGAACCCTCGCGCGGCGCGTCGTCGTGATAGGCGACGGGGCGGGGCGTGGGGCGGGGAGCGTGCCGAGGGTCACGCTGGCTGCGCGGTTTGCGCCGAGCGGGTGCGCTCACGTGCGGGAGACCTCCTGGCGCGGGTAGGAGAGGGGCGGGAGCGTCCGGCTCGGACCCGGCGTGCGGGTCCTCGTCCTGCTGTTCGATCCTCGTCGAGAACGCTGATGTTCCCGCCATTCTACGCAGTCCCGGCGCGGATGGTCAGTCCCGCCCCCGCGGGTGAGCAGCGACCTCGCATGCCAGGTGGAGAGGGTATTGGTAGGTTGCGAACATGACCGTTGCGCTCCCCGAGCCCCGCCGGAACGGCGCGGCGCACCGCGGAGCCGCCGGGGCGGAGGCCGGGACGGCCGCCCTCCCGCAGTCGACCGGTCCTGGCGGAGCAATCCCCTCGCTCGCGCAGCTCCGCGAAGCGCTGCGTGGTCCCGAGTCCCCGCTGCCGGCCCCGCGCACGGCAGACGAGGCCGCCGCACGGGTCCGGGACCGGACGGCATCCGGTGACCTCTCGGGAGCCCTCCGCGTCGCCAGGGTCTTCGCGGCGCTGCCCGGAACGGACGAGGCCAGACGGGAGCTCCTGCGCGCCCGTCTGGCCGCGCACCGCGCCGCGAACGACGACGGCTCGGCGCGGGCTCTCGCCCGCGAGCTGGTCACCTCGATCGACCGGGCGGGGTCGCCGCTGCAGGCCCGCGCGAGCGCCGAGGTGTTCGCCGAGCACCTCCGGCCGGCCCCGGACGGCAGCGACGAGGAACGACAAGCTCCGTCCGCCTCGGGGGCTCGTGGCAGGCGTCGCGCGGAGCAGACGGCGATCCCGGAGGGCCTGCTCGCCATCGTCCGTTGCGTGGAGCTCCCGCGTCCCTCCCACCTCTCCCGCATCTCTGATCCCTCCGGTATCTCCCACCCCTCCCGCGCCGCCGAGTCCCGACAGGAGCTGACCCGCCTGCAGGAGGCGCTGCAGGCGCTGCCCGCCCACACGCAGGACCTCGTGGACACCCCCGGCCCCCTGCTGGGTGTGCGGCTCGGCCAGTGCTTGGAGGCGGCGGGGCGCGAGGACGACGCCCTGCGGCTCTGCCGGGACGTCCTGGACGAGGTCGCCCACCTGCAGGCCCGCGAGGGCGGCTTCGTCGATGCCGCACGCGTGGTCATGACCGCCCATGCCGTGCTCGCCCGCGTTCTCGCCTCGCGGGATCCGATCGCAGCCGTGGGCCACTCCCTGACGGCGCTCGACGGCATGCATGAGGTCGAGGACCTCTCCCTGCGGGTCCGCCTGATCACGGATCTCCTGCGGGCGCTCGTCATGAGCGACCTGCAGGACCAGGCGAGCTTCGCCGCCGGACGACTCGCCTCCTTCGCCCGCACGTTGCCGAGCGCCGAGCAGAAGGTGGAGCCCCTGCTGGCCGTCGGCGCCCAGCGGGTCGCGGCCAGGCGGTACGACGCCGCCGAGGTCGTGCTCGGCGAGGCCCGGAGGGCGAGCACCGAGGCGGGCGACCGCCGCGGACGCCTCGAGGCCACCCGGCTGCTGGCTCGCTCTCACCATGAGCAGGGGCACGGGCGGGAGGCCCTGGCGCACCTGCGCCGCACCGCGGCCGACGCCCGGTGGGTCGCCGACGACCTGCTCACCCCGACCCTCGAGCGCCCCCTCTACGTGCGCACCGAGCTCGACGCCGAGGCCCTCGCGCTGCGTCACGCCCTGGATCTCGCGACACCCGTGGAGGCCGCGGCGGCGGCGCGGGCGATCGTGCGCCGCGTGCGGATCGAGGATCGCGCGGGGACGATGCCGGCTCCGCTGCTCTGGGACCACGGGGTCGATGCCCGCATCGGAGCTTTGATCGCCGAGGGGATCCGGCTCGCCGAGGCCACCACCGGCCCGACATTCACCGGCCCGACACCCACCGGCCCGACACCCGCCGGTCAGGCACCCACCGCCCCGACACGGACCGGCCCGACACCCACCGGCCCGACGGACGCGTGGGCCGCCTCCGCCGCCGCCTCGGCGCCCGTGGATCCCTCCGGCGTCGAACGCTACGAGCAGCTCTTCCGGGAAGCCGGCCGCGCACTCGAGCAGGTGCCGCACGGTCACGAGGACCGGGCCCGTTACTGGGGCGCCTATCTCGAGGACCGCCACGCGCACATGCTCGCGGCGCGCGGGGAGTTCGCGGCGGCGACGTCGGCCGGGCGGCAGGCGCTGCGCGCCTGGCAGCAACTCGGGCGGGACGAGGAGGCCGCGGGGCTGGACGAGCAGATCCGCATCTGGCGCACCACTGACGATCGGCGCGGCACGGCGTAGCGTGGCGGGCATGAACGCCATCGACACCCTCATCGAAGCGGCAGGTCGTCCGGCTGAAGCCC
The DNA here is from genome assembly GCF_003130585.1 of Brachybacterium endophyticum. Classification (GTDB taxonomy): domain Bacteria; phylum Actinomycetota; class Actinomycetes; order Actinomycetales; family Dermabacteraceae; genus Brachybacterium; species Brachybacterium endophyticum. The sequence goes on from NZ_QFKX01000003.1 coordinate 297,892, forward strand.
TCTCAGGCCTGCGCGAACGGTTCACCCCCGACATCCTCACGGCCCATCCGGGCGGCCACCCGAACTCCGTGGGGTGGCTGCTGTGGCACATCGGCCGCGAGATCGACGTGCAGCTCGCCGACCTCTCCGGCGAGGAGGAGGTGTGGAGCAGCAGCGGCTTCCGCGACCGCTTCGACCTCGGCGAGCTCGGTGACGGCGTCGGCGTCGGGCACACCGAGGAGCAGGCCCACCGGATCGTCGTCACCGACAGCGCGCTGGCCGTCGACTACGTGCAGGCGGCCACCGACGCGTTCCTCGCCTACCTGCGCACTCTGTCCGACGAGGACCTCGACGCGGTGATCGACGACGCCTGGGATCCGCCCGTCACCCGCGGGGTCCGGCTCGTCAGCATCGTCGACGACGCCGCCCAGCACGCCGGCCAGGCGGCGTACGCCCTGGGGATCCCGAGGGGCTGACGTCCCCGAGCCGCCCCGCCGGCCCCGGGTCGCCCTCCCCGCGTCGACGGGATCAGCGCATGCCGGCCATGGGGATCAGTGCACGCCGGCCATGCCCTTGGTGACGGGCTTCGCGATCAGCAGCATGACGATGCCGACCGCCACCGTCACCAGTCCCGTGATGCCGAAGTAGGCGGCTTCGTGATCGACCGAGTAGAAGGTCGAGAGCGAGCCGGACAGTGCTGTGCCCAGGGCGACCGCGAGGTTGTAAAGCGCCATCATCATCACGGGGAACGCCGTCGGGGCGAGCCGCGTGGCCAGGGACAGGCCCACCGGCGAGATCGACAGCTCGCCGCAGGTGGCCACGAACATGATCAGCACGACCCACAGCACCGGCACCGAGGCCACGGGGGCCATGGGCACGAACAGCAGGAACGCGAGGCCGACCAGCAGGATCCCCATCGCGAACTTCACCGGTGTGCCGGGCTGGCGCCGACCGAGCTTCGTCCACAGGGCGGCGAAGACGGGCGCGAGCACGAGGATGAAGAAGGGGTTGAACGACTGCGGCCATGAGATCGGCATGATCCAGCCCAGGATGGAGCGGTTCAGCCGTTCGTCCGCGTAGACCACGAGCACGGTGAACTGCTGCTGGAACAGGGCGAAGAAGGCCGTGGTGCCGATGAACATCGGGATGAAGGCGATCACCCGGGAGCGTTCGGTGACCGTGATCTTCTTGCTGGTCAGCAGGATCGCGAAGATGACGATCGCGGCCACGGCGGAGATCCCCACCATGACGTTGGCGAGGTTCGTGGGGTTGATGACTCCCGAGAGCACCAGGACGACCACGAGCAGCACCGCGACGACGGCGATCACGGCCCAGAGCGCGTACTGCTTGCGCGGCAGAGGATCGGGGACGTGGTTGGCGTTCTTCGGCAGCGAACCGCGCGTGACGATGTACCAGACCAGGCCGATGGCCATGCCGATCGCGGCGGCCGCGAACCCGGCGTGGAAGCCGATCGACTGCTGCAGCAGCCCGGCCACGAGCGGGCCGATCAGCCCGCCGATGTTCACGCCCATGTAGTAGATCGAGAAGCCGGCGTCGCGCTTGGGGTCGTCGATCGCGTACAGCGACCCGACCAGGGTCGCGGCGGTGGCCTTGAGGCCGCCGGAGCCGATCGCGACGCACAGCAGACCCGCGACCAGGCCGCTCACCCCGGGCAGAACCGCCAGGGAGATGTGGCCGATCATGATCAGCACGGCGCTGAGGAACAGGGTGCGCTGGGGGCCGATGAGCCGGTCCGAGACCAGCGCGCCGAGGATGCAGAACACGTAGACCGCGCCGCCGTAGGCGCCGACGACCGAGGTCGCGACGCCCTGGTCGATCCCGAGACCGCCCTTGGTCATCGCGAAGTACATGTAGATCGCGAGGATGCCCTGCATCCCGTAGTAGCTGAAGCGCTCCCACATCTCCAGGCTGAACAGGTTCATCAGCGGCCAGGGCTGGCCGAAGAAGGTGCGCGTCCTGCCGTGGGAGGGCCCGTCGGGCGACCCGTCGGTGGGTGCGGATGCTGTGGTCTGGGCCGCGTCGGTGCGGCCCGGGGGCTGGGTGGCATTCACGGGCCGTCATGGTGCCGCGCGTTCCCCGCTCACACAAACCCAGCGGCGCTGGGGGTGACCGAGCAGACGCGCGGAGCCGTCGTCAGGCGCGGGCGGAGCGCCGTCCGGAACGTCGGCCGAGGATCGCGTGATCCAGGGAGATGCGGCCGGCGCCGGCCGCGGCGAGGGCCAGGGCTCCCGCTCCGAGCGCTCCGACCAGCTCCCAGCCGCCGCCGTCGACGAAGATCCCGGCCGAGGCATGCACGAGCACGGCGGCGACCAGCATGTCGATCGCGAGCAGGATGCCCGCCCAGGGGGTGAGCAGGCCGAGCACGAGGGCGATGCCGCCGATGAGCTCGAGGGCTGCGACGACGGGCGCGGCGAGCTCCGGCATGGGCACTCCCATCCCGGCGAAGTTCTGCGAGGTCGCGCCCAGGCCGAACTGCCAGAACTTCTGGGCGCCGTGGGCGGCGAAGACGACGCCGAGGACGACCCGTGCGATCAGCAGGCCGAGGTCGCGGAGGGTGGAGCTTCGGTGGGCGGCGGCGGTGACCATGAGGGTCCTTCCATCGGAGGGGACGGCCGTCCCGAGCAGCACCGGCCGCAGCAGGTGCTCGGCGGCGGGCGACCGGCACCCACGGTAATGGAAAAATCAATGAGTGTGAAGGGGTGGTGTGACGGGGTGACGTGAAGGGGGACTGCGAACTGATCCACAGGCCCGCGAGTCGGCCGGCCATCATCCCTAGACTGTCCCGGTGACCCAGAACGACGCCTACGAACCCGGACCGGACCGCGGACTCGAGCGCACGCCGCCCCAGGACCTCTCCGCCGAGCGCGGCGTGCTGGGCGGGATGATGCTCTCCAAGGACGCGATCGCCGACGTCGTCGAGAAAGCGCAGGGCGGCGACTTCTACCGGCCCGCTCACGAGGTCATCTTCGAGGCGATCACCGACCTGTACTCCCGCGGCGAGCCGGCCGACCTGGTCACCGTCTCGGACGAGCTGACCAAGCGCGGCGAGCTCCAGCGCGTGGGCGGCGGCGCCTACCTCGCGGACCTCATCGACATGGTCCCCACGGCCGCGAACGCCGGCTTCTACGCCGACATCGTCGTCGAGCGCGCGACCCTGCGCCGACTGGTGGAGGCCGGCACCCGCATCGTCCAGCTCGGCTACGCGGCCGACGGCGGCGAGGTCGAGGAGGTCATCAACGAGGCGCAGGCGCAGGTCTACTCGGTCACCGAGCGCGGCCAGAGCGAGGACTTCCAGCCGCTCAGCGAGGTCATCGGCGGCACCATCGACGTCATCGAGGCCACCCAGAACCGCGGTGGCCAGGTCACCGGCATCCCCACCGGCTTCTCCGAGTTCGACGAGATCACGCAGGGCCTGCACCCCGGGCAGATGATCATCTTCGCGGGCCGTCCCGCGATGGGTAAGACGACCCTGGGCATGGACGTGCTGCGCTCGGCCTCGATCCACAACGGTCAGACCAGCGTCATCTTCTCCCTGGAGATGGACAAGACCGAGATCACGATGCGTCTGCTCTCGGCCGAGTCGCAGGTGCCGATGGGTCGCATGCGCGACGGCTCGATGGACGACCGCGACTGGCAGTCGATGGCGCGGGCGATGAGCCGCATCGGCAACGCCCCGCTGTTCATGGACGACAGCGCCAACATGTCCCTGATGGAGATCCGCGCGAAATGCCGTCGGCTCAAGCAGAAGCACGACCTCCAGCTCGTGGTCATCGACTACCTGCAGCTGATGAGCTCGGGCAAGCGCGTGGAGTCCCGTCAGCAGGAGGTCTCGGAGTTCTCGCGTGCCCTCAAGCTGCTCGCCAAGGAGCTCGAGGTCCCCGTCATCGCCATCTCGCAGCTGAACCGTGGCAGCGAGCAGCGCCAGGACAAGAAGCCGATGATGAGTGACCTGCGCGAGTCCGGCTCGATCGAGCAGGACGCCGACCTCATCGTCCTGATCCACCGCGAGGACTACTACGAGAAGGAATCGCAGCGCGCGGGCGAGGCCGATCTGATCCTGGCCAAGCACCGTAACGGCGCCGTCGGCACCATCGCCGTGGCCTTCGAGGGACACTACTCGCGCTTCAAGGACATGCCCGGCGGAGGCGGCTTCACGGGGGGCTGATCGCGCCCGCGCGCAGCGCCGGCCGACTCCCGGTCGGCTCCCGGCCGGCGGCGAGCCGCATCGGCGACGGCAGACGGTCCCGGCGGTGGGCCGAGAGCTCAGGCCAGGGCGGATCCGGTGTCGGAACCGGACAGCTCGTCGTGCAGCGCCAGCACCTGGCGCTCGCCATCGGTCGCGGGTCCCACACCGTTCCACCAGACGCGTCGACACGCGGCCGCTCGGCCCAGGGCGGACTCGTAGGAGCGCACCCACGACTCGTACTTCGCCTGCGCAGGCCCCTCGGCAGGCCAGCGCACGGACAACGCGGCACGGCCGACGCGCCACGGCTTCGGGGTCAGGCGCGCCCGATAGGAACCCTGCACCGTGCACAGGCGCACGTAGAGCGGATCGGAGTCCAGCTCCTCCAGGAGCGCGCGCGACCGATCCTCGTCCGGCCTCGCCCCGGTGCCGCTGACCAGCACGCGGAACCCCCCGCGGGTGCGATGCAGGTGCACGCCCCACTCCGGATGAGCGGCGGCGAAGGCCTGGACGCGCTCGCGGACGCGGGTTTCCTCGGGGGCCTCGGGGGTCTCGGGGGCTTCGGGGGCTGTGGGGGCACCTGGGGTCCCGTTGGTCGCCGTGGCTTCGCCCGCGGCGGAGGCGGAGGTCCGCCCCGCGGGATCGTCTGCGGAACGTCGGCCCAGCAGCCTTCCCAACAGGGAGGGACGAGGGGCGCGCGGACGCTCGGAGCGGGCATCGGTGTCGCTCCCGGCGAGATCGATGTCCGCGATCAGCACGGCGTCGGTGTTCAACACCGTCGCGCCGTAGCGGTTGCGGGTGAGCACGGCCAGGAGCGTGCCGTCGTCCCCGTGGATTTCCTGGAGGATCTCCTCGCGCACGGGCCGGCCGGGGTAGTACTCGGCCGCGCGGGAGTCCTCGATGCCGCGCGCTGCGAGGGCCGACACCCGGGAGTCCGCCGTGGCGAGGGCGTCCTCGCGGGAGCTGGAGGATCATCCCCAGACGTCGACCGCGACGACGCCGCGTGTGCGGGAGGGCAGGTCGGCGCGGCGGGTGACCCAGAAGTGGGGGAGCGGCTGCATGCGGTCAGACTACGACGGGGTTCGTCGGGGTGAGGGTGGTTCGAAGGTGGGGGCGGTTCAGGGGGGGGGAGGGTGGTTCAAGGGCGTGGCGGCACAGGGGCTCGGCCGAGCGATTTCTCGGGCGTGGCGGAGCGATCTTGGGAGGGATCGTGGTCTGGGCGGGACTAATAGCGCATCATCTGCGAAATGCTGCAGATGATGCGCTATTAGTCCCGCCGCGGCCCGAGCGGCGCCGACGACGCGGTCTGAAGAGGACGCCCCGACGCCCGGAGGGTCGACGGCCTGGACGCCCGGCGGCCTGACGGCCCGACGGCGTGGGCAGCGGCGGCATCGGCCCGGACGACGGTGGCGTTCGACGCACGCCACCGACCCCGCGCGCCACCCCCACCCGGCGCGCGAGAGAATCATCCGGTGACCTCCGAGCCCGATCAGACCCCGCGACACGACACCGACACACCACTCGCTGACGGCTCGACCCCCGTTGCCCCGCTCTCGGACGGGCCACACACGGACGCCCCGCTCCCCGCCGCTTCCACCCCGAAGGGCCGCACGACAGTGGTCGGCCTCGGGCTGGCCGTCGTGTTCGTCGCGGCGATCTCGCTGAACCTGCGCCCGGCCGCCTCGGGGCTTGGCCCGTTGATGCAGGACATCACCGGTGCCTACGGCGTCGGGGCCTGGGCCGACGGTCTGCTGACAGCCCTGCCCTGTCTCTGCTTCGGCGCCTTCGGGCTGTTGGCGGTGCCGATGTCGCGGCGCATCGGTCTGACGGGCACGATCGTGGTGGCGTTCGTGCTCGCGACCATCGGGCTCGTCCTTCGCCCGCTCAGCGGCTCCTTCGGGCTGTTCGTGCTGCTCAGCGCCCTGGCGCTGATGGGGCCCTCGCTCGTCAACGTGGTCACACCCGCCTGGGTCAAGCGCCACGGTGGCAGGGCGTCGGTGGCGCTGATGACGCTGTATTCGATGCTGCTCGCGGTGGGCGCCGCGACGGGCCCTGCGATCGCGGTGCCGCTGGCGTCGGGGGTCCACGACTGGCGTGACTCGCTGCAGACCTGGGCGATCCTCGCGGCGCTGCCGGTGGTGATCGGCGTGCTCGTCCTGGTCCGGGTGGGTAACGACTACCCGCGCGCGGTACCCGGGGCAGACGCCGCGGCAGCGACGGACCCCGGGGCCCAACCGTCCGCGCCCCCATCTTCGCCCGCGCCCGCGCCCCAGCCCCCGTCCGCGTCGGCGGGCAGCGAGCTCCCTGATCCCGCCGCCGATCTCGAGGCCACCACCGCGCGCGCTCGCGCCCGAGCGGCAGCGCGGGAGGCCGCCCGGTCCGTCCCCCTGTGGCGCTCGCCGGCCGCCGTGTTCCTCACCCTCATGTTCGGTCTGCAGTCGATGAACGCCTACACCCAGTTCGGGATGCTGCCGCAGATCCTCACCGACGCGGGGCTGTCCCCGGGCGCGGCGGGGGCGACCGTCTCGCAGGTCGCCGCGTGGGGCATGGTCGGCGGTCTGGTGATGCCCACGATCATCGCCCGCTCCAACCGGCTCGGCATCTTCGCCCTGGCCTTCGGCCTGCTCACCGCCGCGGGCTACCTGGGGCTGATCCTCGCGCCGGCCGCGTCGCCGGTGGCGTGGGCGGCGCTGCTGGGCATCGGCGGCTTCGCCTTCCCGACCGCGATCGCCATGATTCCGGCACGCACCCGTGACCCCGCGATCACCGCGCGGCTGTCCGGGATCGTCCAACCCGTCGGATATCTGCTCGCCGGCATCGGACCGCTGCTGATGGGCGCGCTGCTGCAGGCTACCGCGTCCCTCACCCTGGTGCTGTGGGTGCTGCTCGTCAGCGCCCTGGCGCTGGGCGCGGCGGGCTGGCGGGCGAGCGCGAACCGTCTGGTGGACGACGACCTCATCGAGGCCGTCGAATCCAGGCCGCCGAGCGGGACCGACACTCGCGAGCGGGACTGACAGTCGCAGGCAGGCGTGGGAAGATGCCTCCCATGAGCTCCGTGCACGTCGAGACCCCTGCCCCGCATCCCGGCGAGGAGGAGGCCAGCGGCGCAGACGCCCTGCGCCGGGCCACCTGGATCACCGCCCACCTGCCCACAGGTCTGTTCGAGTTCGGTGTCCGGCGCACCCACGGGAACACCAAGCCCGACCACGCAACCGTGGAGCGCTCGCTCGTCACCCGCTCACGCCATCGCGGCATCCCGGTGACCTGGATCGACCGCGAGAATGCGAACCGCGGCGTGCTCATCCACCTGCACGGCGGGACCTACGTCAAGGGCGAGCACCCCGATCACTGGGACTGGCTGGCCGACATGCGCCGCCGCGGCGGGATGGCCGTCGCGATGCTGCACTACCGGCTGCCGCCCGAGATGCCCTTCCCCGCCGCCTACGACGATGCCGTCGAGGGTGTTCTCGGCATCGTCGAGGACTTCGCCCCCTACACCCCGCGCTGGGTGCTCTCGGGTGACAGCGCCGGGGCCGGACTCGCCCTCGCGGTCGCCCAGACCCTGCGCGATCGCGACGAGCAGCGCCCGTCGGCGCTCGTGCTCACGGCGCCGTGGGTGGATCTCACGCTGAACGATCCGCGGATCGCCGAGCAGGAGGAGAAGGACCCCGCGCTGAGCCGGGAGACCCTGGCGCGCTCCGCCGCCCTCTACGCCGACGGCTTCGACCTCGAGGACCCGCGGCTGAGCCCGCTGTTCCGCGACCTGCGGGACCTGCCGCCCGTGCACCTGACCGTCGGCGACCAGGACATCCTGCTCGGGGACGCTCTGCGGCTGCGGGACGGCCTGGCCGATGCCGGCACCGAGGTCACCTGGCTCGAGCAGCCCGGCGGCTGGCACTGCTACCCGATGGTGTGGCGGGGCCCGGTGTCGCAGTACGCGCGGCGCCGGCAGATCGCCTTCGTGCGCGAGGCGCTGCGCTTCGACGTCCCGGTCAACGAGGGGCGTCGCGCCGCCGCCCACTGACCCACCGGGCCGCCGCCCGCCGACCCGGGTTCGCGGCCGGAGCTACAGCAGCCGCTGCAGCGTGACCAGGTCCCACCAGGTGCCGAACTTGAACCCGGCCTCGGGCATCCGACCGACCTCGCGGAACCCGCAGCGCTCGTGCAGGCGGATCGACCCCGTGTTCCCGGACTCGACGAGAGCCACCAGCGAGTGCATGCCGTGCTCGCGGGCATGCGTCACCAGAGCCTCCATCAGGGCCGTGCCCACGCCTCGACCCTGCGCCTCGGGCAGCAGGTAGACGGAGTCCTCGCCGGTGAAGCGGTAGCCCGCGTAGTCGCGCAGCGGGGAGAACGAGGCATAGCCCAGCACCGCGGCGGACGGTCCCGGGTCCTCGGCGACCAGCATCGACCCGGCCTCCAGCTGCGCCTCGAACCAGGAGCGCGAGGCCTCCGGGTCCGGGACCTCGTCGATCCAGAGTCCTGAGGAGCTGCGGATGGCCTCGTCCCGGATCGCGAGGACGACGGCGGCGTCCTCGGCGGCCGCGAGACGGATCCGGGGTGGTGTGCGGGCTTCCGTGGCCACGGTCGTGCTCATCGCACCCGGTCGGTCACGGTCGATCGGCCGCGACCGGTCTGACCGTTCAACTCGCTGTGCACGTGCTGGGCGGCGGATTCATCGCGTGCGGTGATCCGCTGCAGTGCCTCGGCGTCGGCGACGTCGGGCTCCTCCCGCGCCAGCACCACCCAGACCGCGAAGCCGATGGTGCCCAGGATGCACAGCGCCGCGAGCACCACGAAGCCCAGGATGCTGAACGAGGGCGGCGCGGTCAGCCAGTCGCACAACCACTGCATGTGCGCCCTCCCGTGTCCCGTCGCGGGTTTCATCGTACTGTGGACCTGCGCTTCCGCGCTGACCGGGCCCATCGGCCCGGCACCTGGCGGCGGCGCCCGCGGAGGCTGCACCGGGCGGTTCCGCGCGCGGTCTCCCGATCGTCGGGGGAGGGAACGGACTGAGGGGCATGGCCGACGTCATCGTGGGGCGCTTCGCGCTCATCGACCTGATCGCCAAGGGCGGGTCGGGTGCCGTCTGGCGTGCCTGGGACTCCAAGGCCGGGGCCCTGTGCGCGGCGAAGGTGCTGCGCCAGCGCGATTCCGCGGACCTCATGCGCTTCGTGCGCGAGAAGGGCGTCAGCTTCGATCATCCCCACCTCCTCACCCCGTACGGATGGGGCGCGGAGGACGAGCACGTCGTGATCGCGATGCCGCTGGCCAGCGGCGGCACGCTCGAATCCGTGGTGCGCGGGCACGGGCCGCTCGGCGAGCCGGCGGTGGTTGTCATCCTGGACCAGCTGCTCGACGGTCTCGCGCACGTGCACGCCGACGGCTGGATCCACCGTGACGTCAAGCCCGCGAACATGATGCTCGAGCCCACCGGGGTGCAGCGTCCGCATTCCCGCCTCGCGGACTTCGGCATCGCCGTCCACGAGACCGACGTGCGCTTCACCAGCGTCGGCATGGTCAACGGAACGCCCGGGTACATGGCCCCCGAGCTGTTCTCGATGGCCGAGCCCCACCCCAGCCACGACCTGTATGCGGCGGGCGTCGTGGCCATGTTCGCGCTGAACGGGCCGTTCCCGCTGCGAGACGGCGCCTTCCGGGCCGAGGAGCTCGATCATCGCCTGCGCGGGGTGTCGCCGAAGCTCGCCGCCGTGATCCGCAGGATGGTCGATCCGCAGCCGGAGCGGCGATACCAGGATGCTGCCGCGGTCCGCAGCGATCTGCCGCACGTCCCTTCCGGCCTGCGTCTCGCCTTCGCCGACGGCGCACCGCTGGACGTCCGCTCGACGCTCCCGCCGCTGCCCCCGGACGCTCCGGGCGCCCAGCGCCCCCAGGTCCCGGCGCGCTCCGGCCCCTCGATGGAGGAGATCCGGGCAGGCCGCGTCGAGCAGGCGTACACCTCGCGGGGTCCGGGCGCGCGCGGGCGCCACGCCCCGGCTCCGCCGACCCAGCAGGCGCACGGCACGCAGCAGGCCGGCGCGACCCGCCACGGGCCCCCGCAGCAGGGGGCGCAGCCACAGCAGGGAATGCCACAGCAGGGGATGCCGCCACAGCGTCGTTCCGGAGGGTCGGGGCCCAGCAGCTCGAGCGCCCCCTCGCAGAACCGGCCGAATCCGACGGCTGCGCAGGGGGCGACCACCCACGCGCAGCGTCCCGGCCCGCCCCCGCAGCAGCGGAACCCCGTCTCGCCCCCGCCGATGGGGTCCTACCCCTACGGCCAGACCCCGCGCGATGCGGCGGGCCGACGCCTCGTGGACTCGCGGCGACCTCCCGGATCCGCCGCGGCCACTGCACCGGCCACGGGCCCGGCCCCGGCGCCCTCACGGGGCTCGGCCTCGCGACAGCCGTCCTCCGCGAGTTCGGCGGGGACCGGCGAACGTCCGTCGGGCCTGCGTGCGAACTCGGTGCTCAGCGGGCAGACCCGCACCACGCTGATCGGTGCGGGCGTCGGGGTCGTCGCAGCGGTCGTGCTCGGCGTGCCGACGGCGATCCTGCTGGTCAGCCTGCTCTGAGAGCGACCCTCCTGCTCCGAGGGACGCAGTGCTCCGGGAGCCGGCACACCGCCCGAGCGAGCGCCCCCGCTCTCAGGATCCCGACGCCGCCGGCGCGGTCGCGACCGTGTCGAGCGACTGGATGAGCGCATCCGCCCGCGGGTCCATCAGCAGCGTGATGTGCAGGGTTCCGCCCGAGCCCGAGCCCGAGCCCGAGCCCGTGCCCGTGCCCGAGTCGTCGTCCGCCCGGCCGCGGAGGGTCCAGCGCACCGAGGCCCGCGAGAGCACGTCGGCGTCCTGCGGGGTGAGCGCGTCGAGGTCGGCGGCGCTCACACCGGAGCGCTCCAGGGCGGAGGCCAGGCGACGGCGCCTCTCCTCGCGGGAGATGTCGAGGTCCATGTTGTCGGCGAACCAGACGTCGGCCAGGGTGTCGTCGCCCTCGCGCAGCCAGTCGAGCGCGGCACGGGCCGCCTCCAGGGTGCGCGGCGCGGCGCTGGGCAGACGCGCCGCCAGCAGTCCGGGGACCTGGTCATCGAGCGTGCGCAGCACGCTCATCGCGACGGGTGTGGCCGGGGCGTACTTGCTGTTGGCGAGGACCACCACGCCGACGCCGCTGTCACGGTGCCAGACCATGAACGAGCCGTATCCCGGGTAGCCGCCCGAGTGGGAGATGACGTCGCCCAGCTCCGGGAAGCGCTCGACGACGAGGCCGAAGCCGTACCCGCGCACGTTCGCGAAGCCGGGCGAGGCGCCGTCCTGACCGGCGGGGAGGGCGGGCGTGGACTGGATCCGGTGGATCTGCTGCATCTCCCGGCGCGAGGCCGTGGACAGCAGGCCCTGCTCGCGTCCGGGAGCGTCGGGGGCATCGGCCGCTGCGAGGAACCGCACCCAGGTCGCGATGTCGTCGACCGTCGAGAACAGTCCGGCCATCGCTCCGTACACGCCGGGCTCGTCGAAGTCGACGGCCTCGAAGCGGGTGGCGTCCACGCGGTCGGCGAGCCGATGTCCGGTCGCGATGCGGGAAGCGTCCAGGTGCTCGCGGGAGAAGGACGTGTCGTGCATACCGAGCGGCACCAGGAAGGTCTCGGTGAGGTACTGGTCGTAGGGGAGGCCCGTGACCTCGTCGATCAGGCGTCCCAACAGGGCGAAGCCCGTGTTGGAGTACTCGAAGCCGGTGCCGGGGGCGTGCACGTGGCCCAAGCCCTTCGCGATCATCGCGGCGAACTGCTCGCGGGTCATCGACTCCTGGCGATCGCCCCAGGGATTGTCGGTCACCAGGCCGGCGGACATGCTCAGCAGGTCGCGGACCGTGATCACGGGGGAGTCCGCGGTGGCGGGGGAGAGCGCGGCGGCCTCGGGGACGTGCTGGGCGATCGGGTCGTCCAGGCGCAGCCGCCCCTCCTCGCGCAGTCGCAGCACGCCGGCCGCGGTGAACGACTTCGTCATCGAGGCGATGCGGGAGATGGTCCCGCGGTCCATCGGGGCCGATCCCGGTGCGGGGCGGCCGCCCTCGAGCCGCCGCGAGCCCGAGGCGCCGGAGGCGAGCACCGCGGAGTCTTGGTCATGGCCGCCGACCACGGCCCAGACCAGCCCGGCCGTGCGGTGCTCCGAGACGGCCGCATCGGCGAGGGACGTGATCGTCGCCACCACCTCCTCGGGGATCACGGACGCAGCGGGGGTCGCAGAGGCGGTGACAGGCATGGGGACCACTCTAGGACGAGGTCGGCGAGGGGATCGTCGGCCGGCGGCATAGGGAATTACCAGAGAAGGACCAGTGGATTCCCACCCGCGGGGCGTTCCATGATTCTCGTGATGGACACCCCCTCGTCCGGATCCGGCACAGCTGTCGTGTCGTGACGGTTCCCTGAATGCCGGGCCGGCGCGCCACCCCCTCAGCGCGTCGGCCCGGCTTCTTCTCCGGGGTCCGCGGGCTGCTGGTCCGGCGCCTGCGAGTCCGTGGGATTCCGCTGCGCCACCGGCCGCGCCGCGGCGTCGTAGAAGCTCGCCAGGGCCCGTGCGGCCGACGGTCCGAGCACCTCCTGCAGCAGCGTCGGATCCGCGATCGCCGGGTCGAAGCCGGGCCGCTCCTCCTGCTCCTGCTGCGGCTCCTCGCCCTCCGCGGATCCTGCCTCCGAGGCACCGTCCGCCTGCTCGTCGGGGCTCGCGCCGTGTCCCTCATCCGATCCCTCGGCCTGGCTCTCGCCGTCGGGCGCCCCCGCCTGTGCCTCGCTCCCGGTCCTCCCCGCCCGGGCGAGCGCCGCTGCGCCGCGGCCGGAAGCGGTCGGGGCGGCGATCTCCCGCAGCGTCAGTCCGCGCAGGGTCAGCAGGTGCACGGGGGACTCGTCGACCGCCTCGACCAGCACATAGGTCAGGGCGGCGACGTGCACGCAGGGCCCCGGCCAGTCCATGCACGTGCAGTCGTGGCTGAGCTCGGAGACGCTGCGCGGAAGCAATGTCGCATCGTGCCCGGCGAGCTCCTTCTCGACGCTCTCCGGATAGCCGCCGCTGCTCAGCAGGGCCGGGAGCTCGGGATGTTCCTGCAGGACACCCACCACGATCGTGCGGTCGTCGGCCCCGAAGGCGGCGACGTCGAGCTCGGGCTCGTAGATCGTGCCGTCGTCGTCCAGCACCCCGGCCCGGGCCCGACGGGGTGCGACGTCCAGCCACTGCACCCGGTCCGCGCGCGCCAGTCTGCGTCCGCTGCTCGAGCGGGAGGTGCCGAGGACCCCTTCGAGCGCGGCGCGCAGGGCGGCGCCCTGCCAGCTGGCGCCGATGCGGCCCCGACGAGATCTCATGCGGATGCTCATCGCTCGCCTCCCGAGGGGTCCAGCTGGAACAGGGCGTGCAGCTCGGCACTGCTCATCGACATCAGCGCGCTCTCCACCGGGGCGATGGTGAGGTCGGCGAGGGTCTGCTTGTCCTGCAGCACCTGGTCGATGCGCTCCTCGATGGTGCCGGCGGCCACCAGCTTGCGCACCTGGACGTCCTTGGTCTGCCCGATCCGGAAGGCGCGGTCGGTGGCCTGGTTCTCCACCGCGGGGTTCCACCAGCGGTCCAGGTGGACGACGTGGTTCGCGGCGGTCAGGGTGAGGCCGGTGCCGCCCGCTCGCAGGCTCAGCAGCATCGCCCCGGGCTCGCCGGGCGTGTCCTGGAACGTCTCGACCATGGCGTCGCGGTCCTTCTTGGCGAGACCGCCGTGCAGGAAGGGGATCTCGCGCCCGAAGCGCTCGCGCCAGTAGGGCACCAGCATGTGGCCGAAGGTCGTGAACTGCGTGAACAGCAGCACCTTCTCGCCGTCGGCGAAGGCCGACTCCAGCAGGTCGTCGACGTACTCGAGCTTCCCGGAGCGGTGCTGTCCCTCGCGCAGGATGCTCGAGCCGTCGCCGAGGTAGTGGGCGGGGTGGTTGCACACCTGCTTGAGCTTGGTGAGCGTGGAGACGACGAGGGTGCGCCGCTGGTTCTGATCGGCCCCGTCGATCTGGGCCATCATCTCCCCGACCAGGGCCTCGTACAGGCCCGCCTGCTCGGGGGTCAGGTTCACGGTGCGCACCAGGTCGATCTTCTCCGGCAGGTCCGAGATGATGCTCGGATCCGTCTTCACCCGTCGCAGCACGAACGGGCCGGTCAGAGCGCGCAGACGTGCGAGCGCCGCCTCGTCCCCGTCCTTCTCGATGGGGGAGGCCAGATGGTCGCGGAACTGCGTCGCGCTGCCCAGCAGGCCCGGGTTCACGGTCTCCATCAGCGCGTGCAGGTCGCTCAGACGGTTCTCCACGGGTGTGCCCGTGAGTGCCAGGCGGTGGAGCGCGGGCAGCGAGCGCGCCGCCTTGGCCACGGCCGTGCCCGCGTTCTTCACGTGCTGGGCCTCGTCCAGGACGAGCCGGTGCCAGGGGACCTGGGTGAGGATGTCGCGGTCACGGTCCAGCAGGGAGTACGTGGTGATGACCAGGTCGACCTCCCGGGCCCCCTCGACGAAGCCAGCGTCCCGGATCCGCTCCCCGCCGTGGTGGACGTGGACCGCGAGGTCCGGGGCGAAGCGCGCGGCCTCGCGCTGCCAGGAGCCGACGACCGACATCGGGCACACCAGCAGGGTCGGCCCGGCCGGGGTCGGCGCCCGGCGTCCCGCCCGCGGGCGTGACCGCGCGGCTCCGGCCGTCGCGGCCCCCGAGCGGTCGGGCTCGAGAGCGGGGGAGCGGCCGAGGAGCTCGAGCGGTCCCAGCCCCTCGCGCTCGCGGCACAGCAGGGCGAGCACCTGCATGGTCTTTCCCAGGCCCATGTCGTCGGCGAGGATCCCGCCCAGGCCCAGCTCGTGCAGGGCCCACATCCAGTTCAGTCCGTCGAGCTGGTAGCCGCGCAGCGTGGCCTCGAGGGAATCGGGCTGCGGCAGCGGGACCGGGCCGGGACCGTCCGGCACCAGGTTGCGCAGACCGTTGCGCCGGCCGGCACCGGGGGGCGAGGCATGCTCGGAGGACTCGACCTCCTCACGTCCCTCCGCCGGCGTCTCCTCGCTGCTCATCCGGATGTCGAGGCCTTCGGCCTGGCCGCCCGCGAGCAGGGAGAACAGCTCGGCCCAGCCCATCGCGCCACCCTGGGCGGAGAGCGGACCCCCGGGCCCGCCCGACGGCTCGGCGGCGGGCGACGTGGCAGCGGCAGGTGCGGAGGGCGGCTGCGCGGAGGGCGAGGACCGGCCGACTGCAGGGGTGGGTGCGCCGGACCGTTCACCGCGGCCGCCGTCGCCGTCGCCGTCGCCCGCCGGGTCCGTGCCCCGGGATCCGCGGCGGCGCGCGGAGAAGGCGTCGAGGAACCGTTCGGCGGCCCTCAGGGTGGTGGAGTCCAGGCGCACCCACTGGCCACGCAGCTCCACGAGCTCGGCCTGCGCGGCGCGGATCTCGGCGATCTCGTCGTCGGTGAGGTCCATGTCGCCCACCGACATCTTCCAGTCGAAGCGGGCCATGGCCTGCAGCCCCACACCGCTGCCGGTCTGCTCCTGCGCCGGCTCCTCCTCGCCGACGACGGCCTGCAGTCGCGTCTTCTGCTTCGTCCACTCGCGCGGCAGCATCACGGTGACACCGGCCGCCTCCAGGGCGCCGGTGTCGTGGGCGAGGAAGGCGGAGGCCTGCGCGGTGGTCAGCAGCCAGTCCACACCGGTGTCGTCCACGGCAGCCTCCCGCACGGTCGGTGCGAGCCGCATGACCTCGGCCGATGCCTCCGCCGCCCCCTCGACGCCGATGTCGCCGACGGCTCGCAGGTCCGCGACCGGACGCACCGCCCCGTCGCCGTCGCGCAGGCAGGTCTGCAGCGGCCAGGCGGTGCCCAGCGGTGGCTCGTGCAGTCGGACCACGAGCTCCGACCCCGTGGCGCTCAAGTGCACGCGGGCATGCCCGGAGTCGATGAACGCGTCGATCGCGGTCTGCAGACGGCGCCGCGCCGGGACGTCGGCGAGCAGGGGCTCCTCGCTCGCGAGTGCGGTGAGGAGGCCGTAGGGGTCCCCGTGCTCGTCCTCGGCCGCGTGCTCCGGTGCCGCCTCGGTGCTCTCGCCCTCGCTCTGGCTCTGGCTCTGGCTCTCGCTCTCGCCCTCGCCGGCGCCGTCGTCCGCGTCGGAGGAGGCCGTCATCGGGCTCGCCGCGGGAGAGTCCAGGTGGCGTGCGAACTGGTCACGGGCGTGCGCATCGATCAGGGCGTGCAGCAGCGGGGGGTCCTGCGGGTCCAGACCCGCCCAGCGGGCCCAGGGCCGGCCGAAGCGCTCGAGGATCCGCACCGTGATCCGGCGCTCGGCGACCAGCTGCTCGGCCTGCAGGTCCCGCACCACGCCGGTCAGCAGGTCGGGCATCGCCACCAGGTCCTCGGTCAGGCGCAGAGGGGTGGCGTCGGCCAGCAGCGGGGTGAGCAGGGCCGGGACGTCCGCCTGCTCGCCCGCGCGCTCGCGGATCAGACCCGTCACTGCGCCCAGCAGGGCCCGCAGGCGGGGGCCGTCCAGGGGCAGGGCGGGCACGCGGTGCTCTGCGCTGCGGCCCTGGACCCGCACGCGATGCCGCAGCCGGCCCTCGCAGCCCGCGAGGGCACCGGCCAGCGGCCCGTCGGCCTCGGTGAGCGACGGATCGAGCTCGGTGGCGGGCCGCGAGCGACCATCGGCCGAGGACACCCGCATCCACAGGGACGGACCGAGGTCGTCGTCGACCACCAGGTGTAGTCGGGTCACGGGCATGGTGGCACCGTATGCCCCGCGACCGACATCCGGGCGCGGCGGTGGAGGAGGCGGACGGGGGAGGGACGGACCGTGCGACCGCGGGCGGTCGGTCCGCCCCTCACAGCCCGTCGACGATCTCGGCGGTGGCCTTCAACCAGGCCTCGCGGGTGCGGCGGTGGATGCGGCTGATGTCCAGCGGCGCCCCGTCGACGAACTGCTCCTCGTAGGGGACCTCGACGACCGCGCGCGTGTGCGCACCGAAGTGCTGGTGCAGGACGGAGCGCAGGGAGGGATCCATCGTCTTGCGCGAGGAGTGGGACAGGATCGTCACGGCGTGGTCGACCTGCTCGGCCAGGCCGGTGGCCCGCAGCTCGTCGATCATCCAGGCGGCGGCGTTGAACGTGTCCTCGCGCAGCGTCGAGATGATGACCAGCTGGTCGGCCGAGCGCACGCTGGCCAGCCAGTTCGAGGCGCGCACATTGTTGCCGGTGTCGATGACCTTGATCCGGTAGAAGCGAGAGAGGGCCTCGTCGAGGTCGCGGAAGGCGACGTCGTCGATGAGGGCCGAGGAGCCGGGATCCTCGTCCGAGGCGAGGATGTCGAAGCGGGCGGCTTCCTGCCGACGCACGTACGGGTCCAGCGCGGAGGCCGTGGTGTGGGCGCTGCGCAGCGAGTCCAGGTCGTGCAGCAGGTCGATCGCCGTGCGCTCGTGCTCCGTCGGGGCGGCACGCCACCCCAGGGTCCCGCGGGTTTCGTTGTTGTCCCAGGCCAGCACGTCCCCGCCGCGAGCGAGCCCCAGGGTGCTGGCGATCATCAGGGACGCGGTGGTCTTGTGGGCACCGCCCTTGAGGTTGACGACGGCGATGTTCTTCGGGGAGTCGAGCCGGCGGGCGATCCGCGCGATCTGGGCGCGCTCCTCCTGCTCGGCGCGACCGGGCCTCGGGCTGATCCGACCGCCCGTCAGGCGCGTGAGCGCGCCCTGCCAGCCGCGGGTGGCCGGAGCCTCGGCGGGAGTCCGGCCGTTGGCCTGCAGGTCCTGAAGGGTGGGCCTCTGCCCGCCACCGGCGGCGGGGGATCCGCCGGGGCCGACGGGCGCCTGCCCGAACGGGGTCTGCGCGGCGGGCACCTGCCCGTCGGGTCCCTGTCCGGTGGGAGCCTGGGTGGCCGGCGCAGCCTGCGCATGGTCCTCCGGGGCAGGCGCCGGCGTCTGGGCGGGAGCGATCCCGGCGGTCTGCGCCGCGAGCGTCGCGGCGGTCGGCTGCGCGGCCGAGGCTTGGCGCGATGCGGCATCATCGCTCGGCTGCGGCTGTGACTGCAGCTCCGGGGTGTTCGCCGGAGTGGCCTCGGGCGCGGAAACGGGTGCCTCCGAGGCCTCGGGCGCCGGTGCCGGGGTCGGGGAGAACGCGGCCGCGCGGCGGCCGTGCCCCGGGCGAGCGGGTCGGGCGGGCTGTTCGACCGGCGCCGCCACGGGAGGCTCCGTGTCCTCGTGGGAGGGGGCATCGGGGGCCTGGGGCGTGTCTGCATCCTCGGTGTCGAGCAGGCGCGGCGGCACCCATCCCGGCCCACTGGTCTCGCTCGACGGCGTGGCCGGTGATGCCGGCGCGGAGTCCTCGGCGGGCACGGGGGCGAAGTCCACGCGGTCGCTGGTCGCGTCCCGCCGGACGGGCCTGACGATCGTGGCCTCGAGGTCGTCGGCGCTCTCATCCTCGTCGGCAGGGCCCGCGGCGTCCGCGGCGTCCGCAGGGTCCGCAGGGTCCGAGCCGTCCGCGACAGGAGCGGCGGCGGTGGTCGCCTGCCCGGCGGAGGGAGCGGTCTCCTCATCGACCTCGTTCTCGCCGGTCGCGGCCGACGTATCGGAGTCGGGGCCGAAGACCGGGCGGTCGTCGGCCGGTCGCGAGGTGATCCGCCCGCTCGGCTCCACCCGCAGGTGGTGGCGGGCGTCGGCCTCGATGATCACGACGTCCTGGGCGGTCCCGGCCCGCCGAGCCATGTCGATGAACAGGCGCTTGACGTCCGCACGCACCTCGGAGATCTGCTCCGCGCGGATGTCGACCGTGTCATCGGCCAGATGGACCGTCGCCGCCCTGTCGGAGGTGATGCGCGCCTGCGCGATCATGGTGGGTTCTCCCTCGCTGCCGGATGGACGCCCCCGCGCTGTCCACGGGATGCGGACCCACTGTACGAGACGCCTTCGTGCCTGCGTCCCCCGTGGCCGGATCATGCCTGGTGGGCGCTAGGTCATGGGTCAGCAAAACCCTGCACAGCATTGGATGATCGCGTTTACATCGGCGACCGCAGGCCCGTAGCATCTTCTGCGGACGTCGCCTCCTCGATCCCCCTCGCGGGAGGTGACGCAGGGGCCCGCGAACAGTTCCCCCCGACTGCAGCGGCCCCGTCTCTGCCGGTCGTCCGCACCCACCACCACTGAGGGACGGCAGGCATCGCGAACGGCCCGTGAGCCCCGACAGTGCGTCGATGTGAGCTCCGGGCCGTTCGCTCGTCCTCAGTCGAGGATCGCGACGTCGCTTCCGGTGTCCAGGCGGTAGCCGGCGCCGCGCACGGTCGAGATCAGGCGGCGGTAGCGGCCAAGCTTCGCGCGGACCCGGCGCACGTGCACGTCGACCGTGCGCTCACCGGTCTCCTCGGAGGCGTCGGCCCACACCGACTCCATGAGCTCGTCCCGGCCGACGATGCGGCGGGAGTTTCGGGCCAGATGGGCCAGCAGCTCGAACTCCTTGTAGGTGAGGTCCGCGTCCTCGCCGTCGATGCGCACCCGGCGCCCGAACAGGTCGATCACGAGGGACGTGTCCGCCCCGGTGATCGGGGCGACGTCAGGGCTGACCGCGGTGGCGCGCAGAAGGCGGCGGCGTGCGGCCTCCGCGTCCCGTCGTGCCGGGGAGTTCTGCGAGACCACGCCGCTGCGGCGCGTGCTCGTGGGCTGGGCCGCCTCGCCCTCCTGGGTGCGCGGGGGCAGGGCCCGCAGCGTCGGCGCGGAGCTCGCGCCGGTGCTGGGGGAGAAGGGACGCGGGGAGCGGACGTCCACGCTCGCCGCGGCCCGGCGACCGGCCGTCAGGCGGCGGGCGTTGGCCCGCAGGGCGTCGGCGATCTGGGCGGCCTCGACGTCCGGGGTGCCGGCGGGGAGGCTGACCGTGAGGGTCAGGGTGACCTCGTCGGTCTCGGGTGCCGCGGCCGGCGCCGCAGCCGAGGGGCCGGCGTGCGAGGGGGCGCGGAAGCCGGGGCGTCCGGCGCGCTGGGTGCGAGAGGTGCGGGCGCTGCGATCGAGGGTCAGCGGGCGATCGGCGGGGCGCTCGGTCTGGGTGACAGGACTGTTCAGGGTGATGGTCATGATGCGTTCTCCGGGTTCGTGCACCGTGGGTGCAACGGGTGGGGACCCGGGATCCCAGATATGGATCGACGCGTGTGGTTCGCGGATCGCTGGGCTGTGCTCCCGGCCGGCACCTGGAGCCCGCGCCTTCCGGCCGGCTCCTGTCAGCCGACCCCGGAGGTTCTTCGAGCGCTCAGAGGCTCGGCTGACGGTGCATCATGCACATGCACATCATCATCGAACGCATCATCGAGCGGGCCGCCGTCGTGGCGACCTCTCGGCTCGGAGCGTTCGTGAACATGGTGACCATCATGCACGAGGGCCGCTCGGACCCTCAAGCGGGTGTTCGCATCCTGGGACGTCGGTGGTCAGCGGCGAGGGGAGCGCTCAGCGAGCACCGGGCTCCCGCCGCGGTCGCAGCCCGCGGGCCCTCAGTCGACGACGCCGAAGAGGCGGTCGCCCGCGTCGCCGAGGCCCGGGACGATGTAGCCCTTCTCGTTGAGCTTCTCGTCGATCGCCGCGGTGACGACGGTGAGGTCGATCGCCGGATCGATCGCCTCGTCGAGGGTCTTCAGGCCCTCGGGCGCGCACAGCAGCGTCACGCAGGTGATGTCCTTCGCGCCGCGCTCGTGCAGGTAGTTCACGGAGTCGATGAGGGTGTGGCCGGTCGCGAGCATCGGGTCGAGCACGAAGCACTGGCGATCGGTCAGGTCGTCGGGCAGGCGGTTCGCGTAGGTGGTGACCTCGAGCGTCTCGTCGTTGCGCACCATGCCCAGGAAGCCGACCTCGGCGGTGGGCAGCAGCCGCGTCATGCCGTCGAGCATGCCCAGGCCGGCGCGCAGGATCGGCACGACCATGGGCTTGGGGTCGGTCAGCCGGGTGCCCGTCATCGAGGAGACCGGGGTCTCGATCTCCACGGGCGCCACGGCGACGTTGCGGGTCGCCTCGTAGGCCAGCAGGGTCACCAGCTCGTCGGCGAGCAGGCGGAACACCGAGGAGCGCGTCTCCGCCCGACGAAGAACCGTGAGCTTGTGGGCGACGAGGGGGTGATCGATCTCGAGAACGCGCATGGGGGCGAATCTACCGGACACGTGGTGTGAGGACGCCGGGTCCGAAGCGTGCGTGAGAGGTCACCGATACCGGAGGTCCGCGCTGCCGGTGCTCGGCGAGCGAGAATGACCGCGTGAACGACATCCCTGCGACCCCTGAGCCGACCTCGGCCGCCTCCGCCGACGGGCCCCTGTCCGACGACGCGGTGATGGGGCTCGCCCTCGAGCAGGCCCGAGCTGCCGCCGCGCGCGAGCCCGCCGACGTCCCCATCGGCGCCGTGGTGCTGGACGCGAACGGCAGGGTCCTCGCCTCCGCCGGCAACCGCCGCGAGGCCGACGAGGACCCGACCGCGCACGCCGAGATCCTCGCTCTGCGTGAGGCGGCCCGCGCCACCGGTCGCTGGAACCTCTCCGGATGCACCCTCGCCGTCACGCTCGAGCCCTGCACGATGTGCGCCGGGGCGATCGTGCTCGCCCGCATCGCCCGCGTCGTCGTCGGGGCTCCGGATCCGAAGGCAGGTGCCGCCGGGTCCCTCTACGACCTCGTGCGCGAGCCGCGGCTGAACCACCGCGCCCAGCTCACCACGGGAGTGCGGGAGCTGGAGTGCGGGGACCTGCTGCGGAGCTTCTTCCGGGCGCGACGGGGCCTGTGACCGCTGAGGTGCGCGCCACACGCCGACCGTCCGCGCGGTGAGACCGGCCACTCGCTGACCCGGTCAGATGGCCGTACGTGAACGCAGGGGTCGAAAGGTGCGCTAGGGGAGTGCTCTACTTCTGCCTGTGATCACTCTCGAAGACCTCACCAAGGTCTTCCCCGCGCCGGGCGGGGGAGACCCCGTCGTCGCGCTCGACGGCATCGACCTCGAGGTCGGAGCCGGACAGATCCATGGGATCGTCGGCCGCTCCGGCGCCGGGAAGTCCACGCTCATCCGCTGCCTGACGGGCCTCGAGAAGCCCACTCGCGGCAGCGTGAAGATCGACGGCACCGACATCGCCGCGCTCGACGGGCCGGAGCTGCGTGCCGCCCGCCGCGAGATCGGCATGGTGTTCCAGCACGCGAACCTGCTGGACTCGCGCACTGCCGCCCGCAACATCGGCCACCCCCTCGAGATCGCCGGCATCGGCCGCGAGAAGCGCGCCGCGCGCGTCAGCGAGCTGGTGGACCTCGTGGGCCTCGGCGGCCGCGAGCACAACCACCCCGCGCAGCTCTCGGGCGGGCAGATCCAGCGCGTGGGCATCGCCCGCGGCCTCGCCGCCGAGCCCAAGGTGCTGCTGTGCGACGAGCCCACCAGCGCGCTCGACCCTGCGACCACCCGCCAGATCCTCGCGCTGATCCGCGACCTGCGGGACCGTCTGGGCATCACCGTCCTGATGATCACCCACGAGATGAGCGTGGTGCGCGAGATCTGCGACTCGGTGACCCTGCTCGAGGACGGCCGTGTCGTCCAGAGCGGTGCGCTCGCCGACGTCGCCTCGGACCCGCACGGTCCGCTCAGCAGTGAGCTGATCCCGCTGCCGCCCGCCCCGACCGGCATCAGCGCCCGCGTCGTGGACTGCGACTACGGCGCCGACCCCGAGAACCCTCGCGCGGTCGCCACCAGCGAGGAGCTGGTGCGGATCGCGGAGGGCTACGGAGCCCGTGCGCAGATCGTCGCCGGCACCATCGAGACCATCGCCGGACGCCAGGTGGGTCGCGTGCAGCTCGCGCTGCGCAACGAGGACGACACCCCGATCACCGAGAAGGGTCTCGCCGAGTACCTGCGTGACCTCGAGTCCCGCGGCGTCGTCGCGAAGGAGGCGGCCTCATGAGCGAGTGGCTGAGCAACCCCGTCTTCACGACCTGGGACCCCAACACCTCCCTGTGGTCGAACACGCTGATCACCCTGTACATGACCGTCGGCACGATGGTGTTCGCGGCCCTGATCGGGATCCCGCTGGGGGTGCTGCTGTTCGAGACCGACCGGGCCTCCGGCGGCTCCGCCCGCTGGGTGAACCGGATCGTCGGCTTCATCGTGAACGTCGGCCGGTCCTTCCCGTTCATCATCCTGATCATCGCCCTGATCCCGGTCACCAGGATCGTGGTGGGGCGCGTGACCGGCCCGAACGCGGCGATGTTCGCGCTCGTGGTCTCCGCGATCCCGTTCCTCGCGCGCCTGATCGAGATCAACCTGCGCGAGATCCCGGCGGGCAAGATCGAGGCCGTGCAGATGATGGGCGCGAGCCGCTCGCAGGTGATCCGCCAGGTGCTGTTCCCCGAGGCGCTGCCTGGGATCATCGGCTCCCTGACCACCACCACGATCGCCGTCATCGGCTACACCGCGATGGCCGGCGCCGTGGGCGGCAAGGGTCTGGGCGACCTCGCCAACCGCATGGGCTATCAGAGCTACGACAACGTGGTGATGGTCGCGACCGTGCTCGTCCTCGTCGTCATCGTGATCCTCGTCCAGGCGCTCGGGTCCGTTCTCGCGCGCACGGTCGACCACCGCGCCCGCAACGCCTGACCTGGTCGCCCGACCGGCTTCCCTGACCGACCCCAGCTCACTCCCCGCCCCATCCCGTCTGAGGAGACACCCATGTCGAACCTGACCCGCCGTTCCCTGTTCGCCTCCGGCGCCGGCGTCGCCGCTCTCTCGGTCACCGGCTGCGGCCTGATCGGGGGCGCTTCCGACGGGCCCCAGGAGAAGAAGGGTGTCACCGAGATCAAGATCGGTGCCTCGCCGAAGCCGCACGCCGAGATCCTGCAGTTCGTACAGGACAAGCTCGCCAAGGATGCCGGCCTGTCCCTGAAGATCACGACGTACACCGATTACCAGATCCCGAACCAGGCGCTCAGCGACGGCGACATCGACGCGAACTACTACCAGAACCAGCCGTTCCTGGACGAGCAGGAGAAGAAGAAGGGCTACGACTTCTTCGCCTTCAAGGGCGTGCACATCGAGCCGCTGGGCCTGTACTCCGAGAAGATCACCAAGCTCGATGAGCTCAAGGACGGCGACGAGATCGCGATCGCCAACGACCCGACCAACCGCGGTCGCGGACTGGGCCTGCTCGCCGAGGCCGGGCTGATCACGCTGAAGAAGGGCGTCGAGGTCACCAGCGCCACCACCGGTGACGTCGACGAGAACCCGCAGAAGCTGAAGTTCACCGAGGTCGAGTCCGCCCAGATCCCGCGTTCGCTCGGCGACTTTGCCGCGGGGGTCGTGAACGGCAACTATGCGATCGACGCGGGTCTGAAGCCCTCGAAGGACGCGATCGTCCTCGAGAAGAGCGACGCGAAGAACCCTTACGCGAACTTCGTCGTGGCGCGCACCGAGGAGAAGGACAACGCCGGGCTGAAGAAGCTCGACGAGCTCCTGCACTCCGACAAGGTCAAGGACTTCATCACCCGCACCTACACCGACGGTTCGGTGATCCCGGCCTTCTGAGCCGGGGCGACCCCGCCTCGCAGCACGCGCCGGCCGCGCCGCCTGTCGCCGGGCGGCGCGGCCGGAGTCGTTCCGGCGCAGTCCCTCAGATCGTCGTGGGGGCCCCGACCTGGTCGAGCAGCCAGGCGAGCTCGTCGGCGCGCTGCTGCCACTTCGCGTAGCGCCCGGAGCGTCCGCCGTGGCCGGCGACCATCTCGCAGCGGAACACGATCGGCCGCTCCGCCTGGTCGTTCGTGACCGTCTCGCGCAGGCGCGCCACCCACTTCGCGGGCTCGACGAAGAACACCCGGGTGTCGTTCAGCGAGGTCGAGGCGAAGATCGCCGGGTACTCGACCTCCCGCACGTTCTCGTACGGGCTGTAGGACTTCATGTACGCGTAGACCTCGGGATCGTGCAGGGGGTCGCCCCATTCCTCCCACTCGCCGACGGTGAGCGGCAGCGAGGGATCCAGGATCGTGGTCAGTGCGTCCACGAACGGCACCCCGGCGATGATCGCGCGGAAGCGCTCGGGTGCGAGGTTCGCGATCGCGCCCATCAGCAGACCGCCCGCACTGCGCCCTTCCGCCGCGAGCCTGCCCGGCGCGACCCAGCCGCTCTGCTCCAGGTGCTCCGCGCAGTCCACGAAGTCGGTGAAGGTGTTGCGCTTCTCGAGCAACTTCCCGTGCTCGTACCAGGGTCGACCCATCTCGCCGCCACCACGCACGTGCGCGATCGCGACCACGATGCCGCGATCCAGCAGCGACAGCCGCGTGGGCACGAACGAGGGATCCATCGTCGCCTCGTAGGAGCCGTAGCCGTAGAGGTAGCCGGGGTTCGCGCCGTCGGCCGAGATCTCCTTCCGCGCGGCCAGCGAGATCGGCACCTCGGTCCCGTCGGCCGCCCGGGCCCACAGTCGCTTCTCGACGTACAGCTCCGGGTCGAAGCCGGGTGCGGGGGTGCGTCGCAGGATCGTGCGCGCACGGGTCGCGAGGTCGACCTGCGCGATGGTCGCGGGCGTCAGCAGACTGGTCAGCAGGTAGCGCAGGACGGTCTGCTCGAAGTCGGGATTGGTCTGCACGAAGACGGTGTCGAGCTCACCGCCGTGGGTGACGTCCCAGACTGCAGCGACGTCCCATGCCGCGGCCGCCTGCCGCGCCTCCAGCGGACGGTTGGCGGCAGGGGAGCGGCGCGGGATCACCCGCACCGCGGCGAGGCCCGCGCTGCGCAGCTCGAGGGCCACGTGACCGGCGAAGGCCTCCGCCGATTCGAGGCGCTCACCGTCGGCGGCCTCGAGGAGCCTGGTCCAGGTGCCGGGCTCGGCGAGCGCGGCGGTCGCGAGCGCGAAGCCCTCCACCCCGTCGTTGTGGACCACCAGCAGATGGTCGCCCGCGTGCTCGAGCGTGTACTCGACGCCCTGACGACGGCCGCCCGCGGCGCGCGGCGCGGAGGTCGGATCCGTGAGGTCCAGCAGCCAGCCCTCGCTCGTGGAGGTCGAGTCGGACTGGAGGATCAGCGTGGAGGCATCGCGCGAGACCTCGAAGCCGATCATGAACCGCTCGTCGCTCTCCTCGAGAACGAGCACGTCCTCGCTCGCGTCACCGCCCAGACGGTGTCGCCAGATCTGGTGCTGGCGCCAGGCCTCGTCCACGCGTGCGTAGAAGAGCCACTGCTCGTCGGCCGAGAACGCGAGTCCGTAGCCGGCACCGCGCACCGCCTCGTCGAGGACCTCCCCGCTGTTCAGATCGGTGACGACGACGTCGAAACGCTCGTCGCCGCGCACGTCGGTGCTGTAGGCCAGCAGGTCGCCGCCGGGGGAGGGATGGAAGCCGCCCAGGGAGAAGAACTCCTGGTCGGCGCCGAGGGCCTGGACGTCCAGGATCACCTGCTCACCGGGGAGGAGCGTGCCGGGCTCGACCGCCGGCACCCCGCCCTCGCCGCGCGGGAGCTCGCTGCTCTCCCGCACCCGGGTGTGGCGGGGATAGTCCTCGCCCTCCGTGGTGCGGGTGATGTACCACCAGTCGCCGCGGCGCACGGGGACCGAGAGGTCGGTCTCCTGGGTGTGGCCCACGAACTCCTCGACCAGCTGCTCGCGCAGGGACGAGAGGTGCTGCGTGCGGGCGTCGGCATAGGCGTTCTCGGCTTCGAGGTGGGCGATGACCTCCGGGTCCTCCTTGTCGCGCAGCCACTCGTAGGGATCGGTGACGGTGTCGCCGTGGTGCGTGCGGTCCGTGGGCCGGTGATCGGGACGGGGCGGCTGCGGCAGGTCAGCGGGCTGGGGAAGGGAGGCATCGGTGCTCGTCACCGGGCGAGCGTATCGCCCGGTGAACTGCATCGCACGGCGACCGTGAGCGTTTGCCCGTCCCTCGCACCGATGCGTAGACTCATCCGCGGTAGCGTGTCCGAGCGGCCGAAGGTGCATCACTCGAAATGATGTGTGGTTAATAGCCACCGCGGGTTCAAATCCCGCCGCTACCGCCCTTGACCAGGGGTGCGTCCCTGGTCCGATCAGGCCCCTGCCGTGAGGCGGGGGCCTTTTTCGTGTCCGGGGCCGGGGCCGGGGCTGGGCGCCGTGGGCCGGGTTCCTGGTCGGCGCGGGTTGCCGGCCCTGCGCTGACCGAGACTGCCGGAGGCCGGGATCCGTGCTCGGGCCTCCGCGGGACGTATGGCGCACTCGTTGCCATATATGGCACACGATGCGCTGTGCGTCCCGTCGAAGCCCACGTACCTCCGGAATCGGTGCCACGTACCCCCGGAACCGGGCCCACGTACCTCCGGAATCGGTGCCAGGGACGTCCGCCATCGGAAGCCCCGGCCCTCCGGAATCGGGGCCCACGTCGCTACGGCATCGATCGAGGGCATGGGCTTGCTAGGTTGTGTGAATCGATACGGTCGATGGCTTCCCCGGCCGCCCCGCGCACGCACCGCCGCGTGCACCCTGACTCGACGAGGAGTCCCCATGCCCCCGCTGTCCGAGCATCCCCGGCCCCGACCGGCTACCTCGATCCGCCCGGCCGCCCCGACCCGTCCGGCCGCCCCAGCCCGTCCGACCTCCTTCTCCCGATCGGCATTCCTGCGCGCCTCCGCCTCGGCACTCGTGGTCCCCACGCTCGCCGCGCCGGCCGCCCACGCCGCCGGCCCCGACCTCGCGACCGCGAGCACTGGACCGACGCCCACCGGCCACGGCCACGGCGGCGACCCCCTCGAGGACGGCCTCGTCCACGGCTCCCACAGCTTACCCGGCAACGACGGCCGCGCCCACGAGGTCACCTGGGACGCGCGTTCCTTCCGGATCGACGGCGAACGCCTGCACCTGTATGCCGGCGAGATCCACCCCTGGCGGGTGCCCGCTCCGGCGCAGTGGCGCGAGCTGCTGCAGCTGATGCGGGCGACCGGCTTCAACGCGGTCTCCTTCTACTTCTTCTGGGGCCTGCACCAGACCGAGGAGGGCGGTCCCTTCGACTTCACGGGCATCAAGGACGTGGACCTGCTGCTGCGCATCGCCGAGCAGGAAGGCCTTTACGTCATCGCGCGTCCCGGCCCGTACGTGAACGCGGAGATCTCGATGGGTGGCCTGCCCGCCTATCTCACGAACCGGAAGGCCTCCCTGCGTTCGACCGACCCGGACAACCTCGCGGACTCGAAGGCCTGGTTGAGCGCGATCGGGGAGATCCTGACGAAGCACCAGGTGACCGAGGGCGGCGGCAGCGTGCTCATGTGGCAGATCGAGAACGAGCTGATCAGCGAGGAGGCCCAGCGATCGGAGTTCCTGCGCACTCTCGCCCAGCACGTCCGCTCGATCGGGGCGAGCGTCCCGCTGTTCCACAACGACTACAACCTGGGCGGACGCTTCCAGGATGCCGAGGTGCACGACCTCGACTTCTACGCCTACGACCACTACCCGCTGGGCTTCGACGCGGGCGGCGACCGTCAGCGGCTGGGGGAGGCCGAGGCCCAGTTCCGGGAGTTCGCGCCCGAGTCCCCGCACTTCATCACCGAGTCCCAGGGCGGGGCCTTCACCCCCTGGGGCGCCCCATTCGACGCCTCGCAGGCCTACGAGTTCACCGATCCCGCCTTCACCCGCCAATGGGGTGTGCGGAACCTCGGCAACGGCGTCACCGCCTTCAACTACTACATGGCTTTCGGCGGCACGAACTGGGGGTACACCGGCTCGCCGTCCTCGGGGTTCACGAGCTACGACTACGGCGCGGGCATCACCGAGGATCGCCTGGTCACCGGCAAACTGGCCGTCCAGAAGGAGCTCGCCGCCTTCCAGGACGCCCTCCCGCAGATCACCTCCATGGCACCGGCGAGCGCCCCGCTGCTGCGGGATGTCGACGGGGCCGACGTCCAGGCCTACCAGCGCATCGCCACCGACGACGAGAAGGCCGCGTCCGACGACGGTGCCTCGCGGCTGCTGGCCTTCCGCCTCGCCGACTCCAACGACGAGACCGACACCCGCTTCGCCGTGCGCCTGCTGCTCGGGGCGAAGGACACGGGCGGCGGCGCAGGGCAGGGTGACGGCGGCACAGGGCTGGGCGGCGACGCAGGGCAGGGCGGCGACGCAGGGCCGGGCGGCGGCGGCGCAGCGCAGGGTGACGCCCGTGGATCGTCGTCGGCCGAGGAGCCCGACGTCGACGACGGGGATGCGGCGATCCAGTACGAGGGTGACTGGGAGAGCACCCCGGACGAGACCGCCTTCGGCGGAACGGTGCACCGCACCGAGACCGCCGGCGCGACCGCGAGCTGGACCTTCACGGGGACCGGCGTCGACGTCATCACGGCGACGGGAACCGACCACGGCACGGCCGAGTGCCTGATCGACGGCGAGGTGGAGGGCACCTTCACCTCCCACGTGGCCTCCGATCAGAACAAGCCCACCCGGTTCGTCGCCCACCGGGTGCGCGACCTCGAGCACGGCGAGCACACGGTCACCGTGCGCGCCACCGGGAAGGCCGCGGAGGGCGGCACCGGCACCGTCGTCACCCTCGATGCCTTCGACGTGCCCGGCGACGCCGAGCAGGACCCCGACGCCCCGATCCCGGACGGCGTCACCGGTTGGGTGCGCGTGCCGCAGAAGCAGGACACGGCGCTGCACCTGCACGGTCGCGACGCCTTCGTGGTCACCGCCGACTGCCTGATCGGCGGCCATGCCCTGCTGTACTCGACCAGCCAGCTGTTCGGCCCGGCCCTGCCGCGCCGCGGCGGCATGCAGCAGATCCTCGTCGGCGCCGACGGCGACCCCGGCGAGATCGTGCTGCGCTACGACCGCGAGCCCCGCATCGACGCGCCTCGTCGGGGCGTCGAGAGCAGCTGGGACGAGACGTCCGGCCAGCTGCGTCTGAACGTCACCCATGGCGAGGAGCCCGTCGAGATCAGCCTGCGCGGCAGACCCCTCGGCGCCGACGGTACGGGCAGGCGCTCCACGCTGCACCTGCGGTTCCTCTCCCGTACGGCCGCCGCCCGCACCTGGATCCTGAGCGGCACGCCGGGCCGGTGGGTCGAGCCCACACCGGGCCACGAGGAGGCCCACGTGGTCGTCGAAGGCGCCGAGCACGCCCGCGCGGTCACCTTCGACGGCAGCACGGCGCGGATCACCGCCGGCGGTGCGGAGAGGACCTCGCTCCGGGTGGACGTCCCGGAGGGCGTGCGCCGCGTCGAGGTCGACGGCCATCGGGCCTCGGTGCACGAGGGCGTGGCGCAGGTGCACCTCCGCGCCCCGTGGAAGCTCGACGTGCCCGCACTGCGGTTCCGGGGCATCGACGAGGCCCCCGAGACCGCCGGGGACCTCGACGAGAGCGGCTGGACCCACGCCGACTCCACCACCGGCAGCACCGACCAGCAGGGGCCCGGGCGCGGCGGCATCGTGCTGGACTCCAACCACTACGGGATGTTCGAGGGGTCGGTCTGGTACCGCGCGCACTTCACCGCGACGGCGAAGCGCTCCCTGACCCTGCGCGCGAACGGCGGCACCGGCCAGCCCGCGACCGGCAAGGCCCCGGCCTTCGCGCAGGCGTGGGCGGGCGGGAAGAGCCTCGGCGCCTTCCCCGCCGACGGCCAGGACCACGAGCTGGCCATCCCGGCCGGCGCGCGCACGACGGGCAAGGAGGCGGTGCTCGCCGTGCTCGTGCACAACCTGGGCCAGAACCTTGACTGGAGCGACGACGGACTGTCCAAGCAGACCCGCGGTCTCTACGACGCGGTGCTCCCCGCCGACGGTGACGTGCGCTGGCTGATCCGCGGCGTCGCCGACCCCGCAGGGGCCGACGATCCGCTGCGCACGATGTACAACGTGGGCGGCCTGCACGGGGAGCGCGAGGGCTGGCACCTGCCGGAGTTCGCCGATCACCGCTGGAAGCGCGCGACGTCGATGGTCGCCGACGAGCCGGGCATCCGCTGGTACCGCGCGGATTTCCGCCTGCGCGTGCCCGAGCAGCAGGACGCCTCCTGGCGACTGGTGGTCCGCTCATCCCGTTTCGAGAGGGACCGCAGCGACCACAGTCAGGTCGTCCTCTACGTCAACGGGTGGCAGATTGGCATCTACATCGGGGACATCGGCCCACAGTCGGAGTTCACGATCCCCGCCGGCATCCTCGACCCCAGCGGCCGCAACCAGCTGGCCCTATGGGTCGCCGCGAAGGAGAAGGGCGCGGGCCCGGACCACGTCGAGCTGAAGCTCGTGGGCAACCGCACCGGAGGCATCGGGCACGCCGACCCGCTGGTGTGAGGGGGCGTGGCCGGGGCCCGGGCTGGGGCTGGGTCCGTAGCCGGTGCCGATGCCGGTGCCGGTGCCGGTGCCACTGCCAGTGCCGGGCCCGTGGCCGGGCCGGGTGCCGGGTCCGAGGCAGGGGTGCCGGACGCCGGGTGCCGGACGTCGGGTCGCGGAAGTCGGTCACCGAGCCCCGCCGAGCGTTCCCTTCGGACCCGGTCGGGCCTGGGAGGGACTAATAGCGCATCATCTGCCATATACGGCAGATGATGCGCTATTAGTCCCTCCGCGGCCCGGATCACCCTGGCGGGCAGGCCCTGCGGGCCCGGCTGGGCTTGGCTGGACCCGACAAGGCCCGACAAGGCCCGACACGACCCGGCCGGCCCGGGGTCGGCCCGGCGTGGCCCGGCCGGCCCGGGGTCGGCCCGGCGTGGCCCGGCCGGCCCGGGGCCGGTCCGACGCGGGCCCGACCATGCCCGGCGGCGCCGTGCAGGCCCGCCGCGAAGCCCGCGGGCACCGCTCAGATGAACTCGTACGGGTCGAACTCGTCGATCTCGATGACGCGCACGCGCGGCAGCGGGCTCGTGAAGGCGCCGGCGTCGAACTCGAGGTCGAGGATCTCCACCCGGGGGACCTGACGCAGGTCCGAGGCCATGAACTCGCGGAAGCCGACGACCGCGAGGCGGCGCTGCTCGTCCTCCGAGAGCCCGCGCATCTGCTCGACGAAGTCGCGGTCGTGGCTGACCAGGGCGACGTCGGCCGGTCGGTCCTGCAGGGCGGTGAGGGTGCGCTGGATCGCGATGTCCACGACCTTGCCGTCGCCGCGCAGCGGGATCGGCGTGTAGCCCATGGCCAGCAGTGCCTGGACGAAGGAGGCCGGCAGGTCGCTCGAGACGGCCAGGAAGAACAGCCCGTGCGTCGGCTCGCCCCAGTGCTCCTGGATGAAGGAGAGCAGGGTGTTCCAGCGCGGACGCTCCTCCGGGTGCGGGCGCCTGCCCAGGACCGACAGGCCCAGGGTGGCGTCGATGTTCTCGCCGTCGACGAGGAGGTACGAGCTGCGATCTGCCATGGAGGGAGCCTATCTGCCGACGGGGTGCCCCGCTCACGCCCGCGCCTCGGCCCGCCCGTCCACCCCGCCCCTCTGACCCTCCCCGTCCGCGCCTCGCATGCCCCCTCCCACCCCTCATCCGCTGTGGAGGACGGGCACGTAGGATGGCCAGGTCAGCGTGCCCGACCGCGGCAGGCTGAGGGCGGGGCGCCGGCCCCGTGCCTCGCCGCAGCGGTCCGCGCCCCAGCTTCTTCATGTCAGGGAGACCGAGATGTCCCAGTACACAGGTGTGGCGGTCAGCCCCGGCCGCGTCGTCGGCACGGTGCGCACGATGGCGCCGCCGGTCGCGGAGCCGCCGGTCGGCGAGAAGCTGCCCGATGGGACGGATCCGCAGGCCGAGTCCTCGCGCATCGCCGTCGCCGCGGAGGTCGTGCAGAAGGCGCTGACCCACCGTGCGGAGAACACCGAGGGCGACGGCAAGGCCGTGCTGGAGGCGACCGCACAGATGGCCGCCGACCCCTCGCTCACCCAGACCGCCCAGGGCTTCGTGCTGGCCGGCAACGCCTCCGCGGAGCGGGCCGTGTGGGAGGCCGGCGACCAGGTCGCCTCGATGCTCGAGGGCCTCGGCGGCTACATGGCCGAGCGCGCGGCCGACGTCAAGGACGTGCGCGGGCGGATCGTCGCCGAGCTGCGCGGCGAGCAGGCCCCCGGCATCCCGGACCTCGACGAGCCCTTCGTGCTGACCGCGACGGACCTCGCCCCGGCCGACACCGCGACACTGGACCCCTCGGTCGTGATCGCGCTGGTCACCTCCGACGGCGGCCCGCAGTCGCACACCGCGATCCTGGCCCGCCAGCTGGGCCTGCCGGCGATCGTCGCCGCCAAGGGCATCCACGACCTGGCCGGCGGCACCGAGGTGTTCGTCGACGCCGGCTTCGGCACCATCACCGACGACGTCACCGACGAGCACCGCCGCTTCGCCGAGGCCTGGAGCGAGCTGCAGCGCAATCCGCTGACCTACGAGGGCGGCGGCGTCGAGCTCACCGATGGCACGCGCATGCAGCTGCTCGCCAACATCGGCGGCGCCAAGGACGCGAAGGCGGCGGCCGAGGCACATGCCGACGGCGTGGGACTGTTCCGCACCGAGTTCCTGTTCCTGGACCGGGAGGACGAGCCGAGCGTCGAGGAGCAGACGGCCGCCTACCTCGAGGCCTTCGAGTCCTTCCCGGGCAAGAAGGTCGTGGTGCGCACGATCGACGCCGGCGCCGACAAGCCCCTGCCCTTCCTCACGGACTCCGAGGAGCCGAACCCGGCGCTGGGCGTGCGCGCCTATCGCACCTCTTGGGAGAAGCGTTCGGTGCTGACCAACCAGCTCGATGCGATCGCCGCTGCCGCGAAGGCCAGCGAGGCGAAGGCCTGGGTGATGGCCCCGATGATCTCGACCACCGAGGACACCGAGGACTTCGTCGCCCTGTGCCGCGAGCGGGACCTCGCGCCTGCCGGCATCATGGTCGAGACGCCCTCGGCGGCCGTCACCGCCGACCGTCAGCTCGCCGCCTGCGACTTCGCCTCGATCGGCACCAACGACCTCACCCAGTACACGATGGCCGCCGATCGCATGCTCGGCACCCTCGCCCACCTCAACAACCCGTGGCAGCCCGCGGTGCTCTCGCTGGTGAAGGCGACCTGCGAGGGTGCCCGCACGGCCGGCGGCGACCCCGACGGCTTCGGGGAGAGCGCGAACAAGCCCGTGGGCGTGTGCGGCGAGGCCGCCGGCGACCCGGGCCTCGCGGTCGTGCTCGTCGGGCTGGGCGTCAACAGCCTCTCGATGACGCCGCGCTCCCTGCCGGCCGTCGCCAAGGTGCTCTCCACGGTCTCCCTGGACCAGGCGAAGCAGCTCGCGGCCGCGGCCGTCTCGGCCCCCACGGCCGACAAGGCCCGTGACGCGGTGCGCGCTGGCCTCCCGATCCTCGGCGAGATCGGGCTCTGAGCCGACCCTCCCGGTCACCAGCACGCGGGCTCCGGCACCCACGATCATCGTGAGCGCCGGGGCCCGATGTGTTCCCCGCGCGAGGAGCGCGGCTCAGCCCGCGCGACCCTGGAGCCCGGCCTCGGCCTCGGGCGTGGACCCCGGCACCTTCATCTCGAAGGTCTCGTTGACCACGGCGTAGTCGAAGTAGCCCATCCGGGCGATGGGCTGGATGCTGGGGATGTCCAGGCGCCCGTCGGGGGTGATCACCTCGTCGGCGACATGGATCTTCTCCACCTGGGCGTAGACGATGTCGATCGTGCCCACCGTGCTCGCGCCGGGCAGGCGGTGCGTGCTCAGGTAGCGGCACTCGAAGTGGACCGGGCTCTCGGCGACCATCGGCACCGTCGGAGCGAGGTCGGCGTAGCTCCTGGTCACCCCGGCGCGGTCGAACTCGCTCTCCTCGGGAGGGAGCACCATCGCGCTGATGTTCACGGCCTCGCGCAAGGCGTAGGTCGCCATGTTCCAGACGAACCAGCCGGTCTCCTCGGCGTTGATCACCGTGTCCTTGCGGCGGCCGTCGGGGTACTGGTTCGCCGAGAACATCACCATCGGCGGGTCGAAGGTGAGGTTCTGCCACTGGCTGTAGGGGGCGAGGTTCTCGACGCCGTCCTCGCTGACGCTCGAGAGCCAGCCGATCGGCCGCGGCACCGTGCAGCTCTTGAACGGGGAGTACGGCAGGGGGTTCGCCTCGGTCGTGGGGGAGTACTTCATGAGGTGTCCTCTCGGTCGTGGTCGATCGGTCGGTTCTCGGCCGATGGGTGGTCTCGCGCCGACTCCGCTCAGGCGTCGGCCGGGGTCGGTGCCGCGGATGTGCGGGCCTCGGCACGGATCTCCTCGCCCACGGCGAGGCGGATGCGGCGGGTGAGCACGAAGTACAGCCCGCCGGAGATGATGATGCCGAGCAGCCACGCGACCTCGGCGCCGCCCATGGCCTTCGCGATGGGCCCGGTGTACAGGTCGCTGCTGATGAAGGGGATCTGGCACAGCACGCCGAGCCCGTAGGCGAGGAAGGCGGGGCCCGAGAACCGTCCGTAGGCCCCGGTCGGCGTGAAGAGGGAGTCGATGTCGTAGCGCTCCCGGCGCACCAGGTAGTAGTCGACCAGGTTGATCGCCGACCAGGGCGTCATGAAGTAGAGCAGGAACAGCAGGAAGTTCGTGAAGTTGGCGACGAAGTCCGCGCTGGCCGGCAGGGCGATCGCGAGGGCGGCGAGCGAGATGCAGCAGATCAGCACGGCTCGCGCCCGCGGGGAGACGCGGTCGCGGCCGGTGAAGCTGGTCAGGATCGTCGCGACCGACATGTAGCCGCCGTAGGAGCTGAGGGTGTTGCCCGTCAGCTTCCCGGCGAGCACGGCGATCAGCACGACGATGGCGAAGGGGCCGCCCAGGCCGGCGAGGTAGGCGACCTGGTGCTCGGAGAACGCGGTGCCGCCCATCTCCGCGACCAGGGCTCCGAGCACCATCGCGAGGCTGCCGCCGATGACGCTGCCCAGGAAGGTCCAGCCGAAGGTCCGCAGCTGCGGCGTGGTGGAGGGGAGGTAGCGCGAGTAGTCGGCGATGTACGGGCCGAAGGTGAGCTGCCAGGACGCGGCGAGCGAGATCCCCAGGATGAAGGCCGGCAGGTCGAAGGAGGAGTCGGAGAACAGGGGACCGCCGACGGGGCTGATGAGCACCCGCAGCAGCAGGCCGAGGATGGCGACGGCGCTGAGCACGGTCGCCAGGTGCGAGAAGCGGTGGATGTAGCGGTACCCGAAGATCGCCAGCACCGTGGAGAACACCGCGAAGATCACCGCGCCGGCCCCGTCCGACACGTGCAGCAGCGATCCCATCGCCTGGCCGCCCAACACCAGGCCGGTGGCGTAGAAGCCGAGGTAGATCAGGAGCGCCAGGAAGAGCGGCAGGGTCGCCCCGTGGAAGCCGAACTGGGCGCGGCTCTGGATCATCTGCGGGACGCCCAGTCGGGGGCCCTGGACCGAGTGCAGCGAGGTGACGAAGGCCCCCAATATGTTCCCGAGGATCGCTGCGGGGATCGCCCACATCGCCGTGTTGCCCAGCAGGACGAACAGGGCGCCGGTGACGACCGCGGTGATCGAGGTGTTCGCGGCGAACCAGAGGAAGAACAGACTGCGGGCGGTTCCGTGACGCTCGGACTCGGGGATCCGATCGATGGAGCGTTGCTCCACGACGGGCGTGCGTGCCATGAGGGGGTCCTCCTTCGCAGTGCCGCGGGACGACCGTGCCCCGGGATCCCCATATACAACCAATATATTGGCGGGAGCGCCAGAGGTGACCGGGAATTCTCCGCGCACCGACGGGGGCATCCGTTGTCTGCTGTACTGGGCATCGGACCGCAGAGCGATCACGAGGCAAGGACGAGATGACAGCCAGAAGCATCGAGGGTGAGCCGACGGCACGCACCAAGGCCGAGCAGGCCTACCTGCGGATCGAGGCCATGATCGTCGGCGAGCAGCTCCCGCCCTCCTCGCTCATCTCGGAGTCACGGTTGATGGAGCTCACGGGCTTCGGTCGCACGCCGGTGCGCGAGGCACTCCAGCAGCTCGCCCGGGCACGGATGGTGGAGGTGCTGCCCCATCGCGGCGTGCTCATTCCCGCCATCTCGGTCGAGGAGCAGCTGCGGATGCTCGAGCTGCGTCGTGTGCTCGAGCCGCTGGCCGCGAGTCTGGCGGCCAGGCGGGCCGATGCGAGCGACCGGGCGCGCCTGTCGGCGCTGCTCGAGGAGCTGCGGGGCGACGTCCAGGACGCGACGGCCTACGCGGAGACCCTGCGGCAGGTCCATGAGACGGTCGGGCGTGCGGCCCACAACGCCTATCTGGTCGACGCGATCGCGGCCGTGCAGGGCCTCTCGCGCCGGTTCTGGTTCGCCCATCTGCGCGATGCGTCGTCGGAGATCGCGCGGGGCTCGGCCCTCTACGGGCAGGGGATCGCCGCCGTCCTCGACGGCGACGGGGAGGGCGCCGAGCGCGCCCTACTCGCCCTGAACGACTATCTCGTCGAGTTCACGAGAGCGACGTTGGACGAGCAGGGACGCGGGCTCGGCTGAGAGCGAGGATCACTCCTCGGCGTCGAGATCCTTCTCCAGGAGCTCGGCGAGGGCGGCGACCGACTCGTCGGCGCCGTCGCCCTCGGCCTTGAGCGTGACCTCGTCGCCGTGGCCGGCGCCGAGCGTCATCAGCATCAGGATGCTGGAGGCCTGGACGGCGTTGCCGCCCGCCTTCTCGATGGTGACGGTCGCGGGCTGCTCGCCGGCGGCCTTGGAGAAGATCGCGGCCGGACGCGCGTGCAGTCCGGAGGCGCTGGCGATGGTGACGGTGCGCTCTGCCATGGTTCAGCCTTTCGATGGGTCGCCGTGGGAGACGGCGGGCGGGGCGCGGACGAGGTGGCCGCGCGGTCTTCCGTGTACCCCGGGACGATATCGGACGGGCATGCCCGACGCCCGGGAGCTGGGCCCGGCGACCCGTGCGAGTCGCCGGGCACAGGATCAGAGGGCGGACTGCCTCCGGGAGATGCGGTCGGTGACCTGGGAGAAGAGCGGATGCCCCTCCTCGAGTCCCGTGATCGTGCTCGTGGCCGAGGCGGCGTCCTGGGTGCGCAGGATCTCCTGCAGCTGCGCGGCCTCCTCGTCGCCCTCGGGCGTGAACGCCAGGGCGGCGCTCAGCGAGTCCAGCAGCGCCGTCGCCTCCAGGCCGCGCTCGGCGAGCTCGGCGGCGGGGCCGACGATCCGGTCGTGCCGGGAGAGCTTGCGCAGAGGGGCGCGTCCCACGCGCTCGACCGGATCGGGCAGTGCACGGTTGTGGAAGCGCCCGAGCACCTTGGTCGCGTAGGCCTGGAGCGTCTCCTGGTCGAAGCCGTGCTTGGCGATCAGCAGTGCGGAGGTCTCCGCGAGCACGGCGCGCACGCTCTCCTCGACGGAGGCGTCCTCGATCGCATCGGCGATCGTCGCGTACCCGGCCGCCCAGCCCAGCCAGGCGGTGGTGGCGTGCCCGGTGTTGACCGTGAAGAGCTTGCGCTCGATGTACGGGATGAGGTCGTCCACCCAGGTGATGCCGGGGACGTCCGGCTCCTCGCCCTGGAACGGCGTGCGGTCCACCGCCCACTCGTGGAAGTCCTCGACGGTGACGTCGAGGCCCGCGGCCGGATCCTGCACGGGCACGATCCGGTCCACGGCCGTGTTCGCGAACAGGGCGCGCTCATCGAGGTCCTCGCCCGCGAAGTTCGCGCGGATCTCCTGCTCGAGGGTGTCCGTCGCGTTGATCGCGTTCTCGCAGGCCATCACGGCCGCGCGCGGGGCGCCGTCCGGGCGGGCGGCGAGCCCGGCGGCGATCGCCGGGGCCACGAACCGCAGGATGTGCACGCCCACCGCGGTGGTGACGATGTCGGCCGAGGCGATCTCCGCCGTCAGGGCGTCGAGGTCCTTCGCCGAGTTCACGGCGCGGAAGCCGTCGACGACGGTCTCGGTCGGCTCCTGGCCGACGGTGCGCACGGTGTAGGAGTCCGCTGCGTCGAGCGAGTCGATGAGGGCGTCGGCGACGTCCGCGAACACGACCTCGTAGCCGGCCTCGTGGAGCAGCAGCCCCACGAAGCCGCGGCCGATGTTCCCGGCGCCGAAATGCACTGCCTTCTTGGTGGCCATGGGTGGATCAGTCCTTGTCCTCGGAGAAGATGTCCAGGATCTCCTGCTCGGTGGTCGCCTTCTCGAGGCGCTCCACCTGGGCGGGGTCGGAGAACGTCATGGCGACGTTCTGCAGCAGGGAGAGGTGCTCGTTGCCCACGCCCGCGATGCCGACCACGAAGGTCACGGGGTTGCCGTTCCAGTCGATGCCCTGCGGGTAGCGCACGAACGACATGGCCGAGCGGGAGATCGACTCCTTGGCCTCGTTCGTGCCGTGGGGGATCGCCAGACCGTTGCCCATGAACGTCGAGACGGTCGCCTCGCGGTCGTGCATGGCGCTGACGTAGGCGTTCTCCACGGCTCCGGCGCGGACCAGCAGGGAGCCGGCCTCGTCGATCGCGGCGTCGGCCGAACCCGCCGAACCGTCCAGCACGATCGAGGAGGCGGAGAGGATCTCCGGCTCGGCGTCGGCCGACGGCTCCGCCGTGGCCGTGGCTGCCTCGCTCGGCTGCTCCCCGGTCGGGGCGGCCTCGGCGCGGTGCGTGTTGGCGGCACCAGCGGCACTCGCTGCGCCCCCGGCGGCCGCCGCCGTCCCCTCGCCGACCGTCGCGTCGACCTCGTCGGCCGAGGCCGCATCGGGGTTGTTGCGCTGCTCGACGAGCTCGACGACCTCGTCGTAGCGCGGGGAGTTCATGAACTGGTCGACGCTCACGTGGATCGCCGAGCCGGTGCGCTGGCGG
The DNA here is from genome assembly GCF_003130585.1 of Brachybacterium endophyticum. GTDB lineage: Bacteria > Actinomycetota > Actinomycetes > Actinomycetales > Dermabacteraceae > Brachybacterium > Brachybacterium endophyticum. The sequence continues at coordinate 337,741 of NZ_QFKX01000003.1, forward strand.
GCGCGGTCGGTGAGCTCCTTCTGCGTCACTACCACGTCCCACTCGTCGTTCAGGCTCGAGATCGCCTTGTTGGTGACCTCGACGTCGTCGAAACCGGCGGACCGCACCTTCTTTCGCAGCACCGTCGCCCCCATCGCCGAGGAGCCCATGCCCGCGTCGCACGCGAAGACGATGCGCTCGATCGGGCCGCTGTGGGAGGAGTCGTCGGCCGCCGCGGCAGCACCCGCCGCGCCGCCGGCGGCAGCGCCACCGGTGAGCGCACCGGCGACCGAGGACTTCTTGCCCTTCATCTGCTCCATCTTCGCGGTGGCCGAGGCGATGTCGCCGTCGTCCTGCTTGCCGACTCGCAGCAGGATGGCGGCCAGCACGAAGCTGACGACCGTGGCTCCGAGGACGGCGATCGCGATGCCCAGATAAGAGTCCGTGGTGGCGTTGCCGAAGATCGCGATGATCGACCCCGGCGCAGCGGGGGCTCGGAGCCCGGTGTGGAACAGGACGTTGAGGAACACGCCGGTCATGCCGCCGCCGATCGCGGCGAGGATCAGGACCGGCTTCATCAGCACGTACGGGAAGTAGATCTCGTGGATGCCGCCCACGAACTGGATCAGCGCCGCTCCGGGGGCGGAGGCGCGTGCGGCTTCCCGGCCGAAGATCGTGTAGGCCAGCAGGATGCCGAAGCCCGGGCCGGGGTTGGCCTCGAGCAGGAACAGGACCGACTTGCCGTTCTGCGACGCCTCGGTGAGACCCAGCGGCGTCAGCACGCCGTGGTTGATGGCGTTGTTGAGGAAGAAGACCTTCGCCGGTTCGATGAGGATCGAGACCAGAGGCAGCAGGCCCAGGCCGATGAGGCCTTCCACGCCCGAGCCCAGCAGGTTCATCAGGCCGTTGACGATCGGAGCGAGGCCGTAGAAGCCGATCAGCGCCATGATGAAGCTGAAGATGCCGGCCGAGAACAGGTTCACCAGCATCTCGAAGCCGGCGGGGATCTTCTCCTGCCACAGCTGGTCGAGCTTCTTCATCAGCCATGCGGCCAGCGGGGCCATGATCATGGCGCCGATGAACATGTGGATCTGGCCGATCTGCTGATCCGGCGGCTGAGTCAGGTTCAGCTTCGCCACGAGCTCGTCGGACCCGGCGATCACGCCCATCGTCGCGACCACGCCGATGACCGCGCCGCGGGCCTCGTAGACCATCCGGCCACCGGTGTTCGCGATGAGCAGCGGCAGTAGGTAATGGATCATCGGGGTGACGAGGCCGACGTGCTCGGCTCCGGAGCCGTCCTTGAAACCGCCCAGCGCGGCGACGGGGGTGAAGCCGTCGGCGATGAAGAACGCGGTGAAGATGCCCCAGGCGATCAGCGCCGGGATGTTCGGCATCACCATGTTCGACAGCGACGTGCCGACCTTTTGCAGGACCACGCGCGGGTTGAAGGCGCTGGTGGTCTCGGTGGTTGTGGTCATGATCTTCCTCTACGACGACCCAGGGCGGGGAAGTGGCGACCCGGGTGGGGAACGGCGAGCCGGTGGGGACGCCGAGGCCGACGCGGAGGACATCCGCCGGTCTGCGAGGATTCTACGGCTGATGGGTCGGTGTCGCTGGGGTCGAATGTCCGGTTCTCGGTGTGCGCTCGGAGGACGCGACGGCGTCGTGAGCCTTCCCACGGCGTCCCTCGACGTCATCGATGTCGTCGTCGTGGTGGGGGAACACGAAGCGCCCGTAGGTGACGTAGCGGAACGACGTCGAGACGATCTGGCCGATCAGCGTGCCGGAGATGTTGTCGGCGAGCGCGGAGTCCAGCCCCAGGACGTACCGGGAGAAGCCCAGGCACCCCAGCTGCAGCACGGTGGCGATCACGTTGATCAGGACGAACAGGACCACCGATCGCGCCGTGCGCGGACGGGGGCGGTCGCCGAAGGTCCACAGGCGGTTGCCCAGGTAGGTCAGCGAGGTCGCGACGGCGATCGTGAGGATCTTGGCGAGGATGGGGTGGGGGTGCATCGCGCCCTGCCCCCAGCCCTCGGTCGGCGACCAGAAGACCAGCAGGTTGTACATCGCGGCGTCGAGCAGGAACACGAGGCCGCCGACGGTCAGGAACTTCAGGCTCGGCCCCAGATGACGGGCCATCAGCCCGGCATCGGTGGAGCGTGGCACGCGGAGCACCCTACCCGCCGCACCGCACCGCGCCTTGCCTGTCGTGCCTGTGGCCGCCCGCACGCGCGTATCGTGGGACGCCGCTTCGTCGCAGCGACGGCCCCGCGCAGGGAACTGCGTCCGCAGGCCTGGGAGCGCTCGACCCGCCGACCGTCATCGCCCGTGCCCGAGGAGGCTCCCCATGGCCCACGTCGCCCTGTCCATCGCCGGCTCCGAGGCCACCGGCGGCGCCGGCGCCCAGACCGACATCAAGACCTTCCACCAGCTCGGCGTCTTCGGGTCGGTGGCGCTCACCTGCATCGTCAGCTTCGATCCCGAGGACGGCTGGGCCCACCGCTTCGTGCCGATCGCCCCCGAGGTGATCGCCCAGCAGATCCAGTCGACCACCGCCGTGCACGACGTCGACGCTGTGAAGATCGGGATGCTCGGCACCCCGGCCACGATCGACGTGGTCGCCGCCGCCCTGCGGGAGCACGAGTTCGGCCATGTCGTGCTCGATCCGGTGATGATCTGCAAGGAGGGCGAGGTCGAGACCCCGGCCCGGGCGACCGACGACGCCCTGATGGAGAAGGTGCTGCCGCTGGCGACCTTCGTGACCCCGAACCTGGGGGAGACCAGGATCCTCTCCGGCCGCGAGCGCATCGAGAGCGTCGAGGAGCTGACCGAGGCCGCCCGCTCGATTCACGAGCGCTGGGGTGTGACAGTCCTCGCCAAGGGCGGCGTGGAGCTGACGGGCGAGGACGCGGTCGACGTGTTCGTCGACGACGAGCAGACGGTGCTGCTGCGCGAGCCCAAGATCGGGCAGTACCGCGTCTCCGGCGCGGGCTGCACCCTCGCCGCCGCGGTCACCGCGGAACTGGCCAAGGGTGCGAGCGCCCTGGAGGCCGCGCAGGTCGCCAAGGCGGTCGTCACCAGCGCGATCGTGAACCGCCAGAGCGGCCACGCCCCCTTCGACGCGGTCTACCAGGGGGCGTACCGGGGCTGATCGCCCCGGCCGTGCTCGATCGGGTGCGCTCAGGTGAAGGCGTCGGTGCGGGCGAACAGTCCCGGCACGCCGCCGGAGTGCATCAGCACCACGGTGTCGTCGGCAGAGAACTCGCCCTGCCGGACCAGGTCGATGAGTCCTGCGGCGGCCTTGCCCGTGTAGACGGGGTCGAGGACCACGCCCTCCGTGCGACCCAGCAGGCGCAGTGCCTCGACCATCCCCTCGGTGGGCAGGGCATAGCCGGGGCCGACGTAGTCGCCCAGGCCCACCGTGGCGGCGGCCGGGACGGGTGGGAGGTCGAGGCGCGTGGCCAGCGCGTCGACGAGGCCGCGGATCTTCGGCTCCTGCTCCGCGCGTGAGCGGCTGACGTTGATGCCGAGGACGCGCGTGCTGCTGCCCGCGGCGTGCAGTCCGGTGATCAGGCCGGCCTGCATGCCCGTCGATCCGCTCGGCACCACGATCGCCGTGACGTCCAGGCTCTGCTCGGCGAACTGGTCCAGCAGCTCGTCGGCCGCGTCGACGTAGCCCAGCGCCCCGGTCGCGTTCGAGCCGCCGATGGGGATCACGACGGGCGTGCGGCCCTGCGCCGTGAGCTCCTCGGAGAGCTCCTGCATCCGTGCGGGCAGGTCGGCGCCGTGGGGGAGGGCCTCCACCGAGTCCGCGCCGAGCAGGTCGAACAGCAGGTGGTTGCCGGTGTGCTGGGGCGGGTTCGCGCCCGTGCCCCCGGGGACGGGGTGACCATCGGGCCCGAGGTCCTCCTCGAGGACGAGGTGGCACTGCAGACCCTCCGCCCGCGCCGCGGCGAGGGTGAGGCGGCAGTGGTTGGACTGGACGCCGCCCGCGGTGATCAGGGTGTCGGCGCCCTGATCGAGAGCCTCGGCGACCAGGAACTCGAGCTTGCGGGTCTTGTTCCCGCCCAGCGTCAGCCCCAGCTCGTCGTCGCGCTTGAGCCAGATGTCCGGCCCGCCCAGCTCCGCGCTCAGGCGCGGGAGGTGCTGCAGGCGGGTCGGCCCGTCGGTGTACCGGCGGCGGGGGAATGTCGAGAGGTCCATGGGATGTCCTCGGGTCTCGGGATGGCCGTGGTGACGGGGCGGGTGGGAGGAGGACCCCTCACGCGGCGGCCGGTTCCACGTCGGCGCTCTCCTCGTCGGCCCTGTCCATCCAGTCCTTCCCGTCGAGCGTACGGGCCACGAGCATGCTGCTGGCCTGGTCGCCCACGGAGTTGACGGTGGTCGCGGGCGGGTCGATGACGGTGCCGATGATCTGGACGATCGGCAGCGCGGAGGTGGGGAAGCCGTAGAGGGTGATGATCATCAGCTCGCCGATGAACCCGCCCGAGGGGATCCCCGCCATCACCATGCCCGAGAGCAGGGCGACGCCGATCCCGATCAGCACGTTGCCGGGGGTGAAGAAGTCCCGCTGGAACACCGCGAACAGGAAGGCAATCTTGAGGATCGCGCTGAGCGAGGAGCCCTCCATGTGGATGGTCGCGCCGATCGGGATGATGGTCTCGCGGATGTCGCGCGGCACCCCGATCTTCTCGCCGGCCCGAAGGTTCGCGGGGATCGCGGCCACCGAGGAGGAGGTGCCCAGCGACACCGCCGTCGGCTCGATCGCGTTGGTCCAGAACCGGCGCACGCCGCGCCGGCCGCCGGCCAGGAAGGCGTAGAGCGTGAAGGCGAACAGGAAGTAGAGGATCGCGACCGGGTAGTAGACGAGGAAGGCCCGGATGTAGTCGCCCACCAGCTGCGCGCCGAGCTCACCGATCAGGGCCGCGAAGTAGGCCCCCAGGCCGATGGGCGCGTAGTACATGATGATCGAGGTGAAGCGCAGGAAGACCTCGGTGCCCGAGGTGAGGAACCGGGAGAACGGCTCCCCCTTCTCCCCGATGCTGCTGGTCGCGGCGCCGACGATCACGGCGAAGACGATCAGGGCCAGCATGTGCTCGCTGGAGAGGATCTTCGAGAAGTCGTCGACCACGAAGGTCCCCACCAGCTGATCGCCGATCGACCCGACGTCCTCGACCGAGTCGGGCTCCTCGAGGGCGATGCGGATCCCGTCGGTCGCGTGGAAGAACCCGAGGGCCGCGATCATGATCAGGGAGGCGAGGATCCCGGTGGCCGCGAAGATCCCGAGCATCGCGCCCATGATCTTCCCCAGCCGCTTGGCCGAGGACATCCCCGCCACCGCCGAGGCGATCGAGAAGAACACCAGCGGCACCACGAGCGTGAACATCATGTTGATGAACAGGGTGCCGAAGGGCTTGATGACCGTCGCGCGATCGCCCAGCACCAGGCCGACGATCGCGCCGATGACGACACCGGTGAGGATCGCGAGGGGGAAGCGGTAGGCGCGCAGCAGTCGCCGGGCGCGGGACGGGGTCCGCTGCGAGGGGGATGCGGATCCGGTCTGGGAGGCGGGATCGGGCACGACGGGCGTCCTTCCGGACGGAGGAGGGTCGGGTCCTCGGCACCGTACCCCCACCCGTGCCCCGACGGGCCGTGCCCGCCCCTGCTGCGCGTCGCGTGGACAGAACGCCCGGATCAGGGAATGCTTCCCGGTATGACCGAGCACACCCAGGACACCTCGTCGGCCACGAGCGCCGACGCCGAGCGGGCCGAGCCCGTGATCTCCGTGCGCGGCATCGACAAGCACTTCGGGGACTTCCAGGCCCTGAAGGACATCGACCTGGACATCCACCGCGGCGAGGTCGTCGCCCTGATCGGTGCGTCCGGCTCCGGGAAGTCCACGCTGTGCCGATGCATCAACCGCCTGGAGACCATCAGCGCCGGCGAGATCCTCATCGACGGGGAGCCGCTGCCCGAGGAGGGGCGCGAGCTCGCCCGTCTGCGCAGCGACGTGGGCATGGTCTTCCAGTCCTTCAACCTCTTCCCGCACCTGCGGGCCGTCGAGAACGTGACGCTGGGGCCCACGAAGGTCCGCGGCGTCCCCAAGGCCGAGGCCACGAAGGAGGCGATGGGGCTGCTCGCCCGCGTGGGGCTCGAGGGCAAGGAGCACAGCCTGCCCACCGCGCTCTCGGGCGGTCAGCAGCAGCGGGTGGCGATCGCCCGCGCCCTTGCGATGAAGCCCAAGGCGATGCTGTTCGACGAGCCCACGTCGGCCCTGGACCCCGAGGTCATCAACGAGGTGCTGGACGTGATGACCGAGCTCGCCGAGGCGGGGATGACGATGCTCGTGGTCACCCACGAGATGGGCTTCGCCCGCCGCGTGTGCGACCGCGTGGTGTTCATGGACGACGGCGAGATCGTCGAGCAGGGCGAGCCCGAGCAGTTCTTCACCGCCCCGGAGTCCCAGCGCGCCAAGGACTTCCTCTCCAAGATCCTGCCGCACTGATCGCGCGCGGCTCCCCGCCCCATCCCCGCCGACCGAAGGAGTTCCCCATGACCACCAGCAGCTTCCGGCCCGGCCGACGCAGCGTCGTCGCCGCCGCGGCAGCCCTCCCGCTCGGTGCGGCGCTCGCCGCCTGCTCCTCGGACACCGGCGACGCCCCGTCGCTGGACAAGAAGGACGACCCGGCGACCAAGGCGTACGACGAGGCCGTCGCGGGCGGGCCCGTCGCCGAGGACGCCGACGTCGAGAAGAACGAGTGGGCCGCGGCGATCAAGAAGGCCGGCAAGCTCTCGCGCGGCGGCACCACGGCCAACCAGGTGTTCTCCCTCGTGGACCCCACCTCGAAGAAGGTCACCGGCTTCGATGCCGGCATCACCCAGCTGCTGGCCCGCTACATCCTGGGCAAGGGCGGGGAGGAGAAGGTCGACTACGTCGACACCACGGTCGACACCCGCGAGAAGATGGTCCAGAACGGCACCGTGGACTGCGTGATCGCGACCTACTCGATCACCCCCGAGCGCCTCGACAAGATCGACTTCGGCGGCCCGTACTACCTCTCGGGCACCGCGATCCAGGTGCGCACCGAGGAGAAGGACACCATCACGGGTCCCAAGGACCTCACCGGCAAGAAGCTCGTCACCCAGTCCAACTCGACGGGCATCCAGGCCATCGAGAAGTACGTGAAGGACCCCGACGGGAAGCCGCAGACCCTCGCCGACAACGAGTCCTGCGTCGCGGCCCTCAAGCAGAAGCGCGTGGACGCCTACGTGCTCGACCAGGGCGTGCTGCTGGGCAACTCCAAGGCCGACCCCGAGGTCACCGTGGTCGGCAAGCCGTTCACCGAGGACCCCTACGGGATCGGGCTGAAGAAGGGCTCCGACGCCCTCGACTTCGTCAACGGCTTCCTGAAGAAGATCGAGGACGACGGCACCTGGAAGAAGCTCTACGAGGCCACCGTCGGCCAGGTCACGGAGGACGAGACGCCGGACCCGCCGACCATCGGCGAGATGCCGAACTGATCCACGGCCCGGGGGAGGAGTCGCACCGATGCAGGTCATCCTGGACAACTGGCCCCTGCTGCTGCAGGGGATCGGCACCACCGTCGCGCTGACGGTGCTGGGCTACGGCTTCGCGCTGGTCCTGGGCACCGTGCTGGCGGTGTGCCGGGTCAGCCCGATCCCGCCCCTGCGCTGGGCGGCCACCGTGTACGTCGAGATCTTCCGCAACATCCCGCTGCTGAGCCTGCTGGTCCTGCTGGCCTTCGGCCTGCCGGACGCGGGCCTTCTGCTGCCCTACTTCTGGTGCGGGGTGCTGGGGCTGACCCTGTCGGGGGCAGCCTTCGTGTGCGAGAACGTGCGCTCGGGCATCAACACGGTCCCGATCGGCCATGCCGAGGCCGCGCGCTCGATCGGGCTGGGCTTCTTCGGCGTGCTGCGCCACGTGGTGCTCCCGCAGGCCTTCCGCACCATGGTCCAGCCGCTGGTGAACGTGTTCATCGCGACCGTCATCGGTTCCTCGCTGTGCGCGGCGATCTCGGTCGTCGAGATCACCTACGTCACCCAGCAGCTGAACATCGCCTCCGCCCAGGCGGTGCTGCTGTTCGTGGTCGCCGGGGCCCTCTACCTCGCGCTCTCGCTCGGCGTGGCCTACGCCGGTCGGCGTGTGGAGCGAGCGGTCTCGCCCGGGGGCGGCCGCTCCCCGCGCACGGCGGGCAGTCGGACGGGGGTGGCGCCGGCATGAGCGCGAACACCACCGCCACCCAGGTCCTCTTCGACGCACCCGGCCCCCGTGGCAGGCGCCGCATCCTGCTGCTGTCCGTCCTCTCGGTCCTGCTGATCCTCGCTCTGATCGGGGCGGGCCTGTGGCAGTTCCAGCGCAACGGCCAGCTCGCGGCCGACAAGTGGATCCCCTACCTGCGGCGCGACTACCTCGCGTTCCTGGGCAAGGGCCTCGCGGGCACCCTCGAGGCGACCGCGGTCGCGGCCGTCATCGCCTTCCCCTTCGGCCTCGTCCTCGCGCTCGGCCGGATCTCGCGCCTGCGCGCGCTGAGCACGGTCGCGGCCGTCTGGATCGAGTTCTTCCGCGGCATCCCGATGCTGCTGGTCGTCTACGCGTTCCTGCTGGCGCTGCCCGCCTACGGGGTCACCTTCCCGCGGTTCTGGATGCTCGTCATCCCGATGATCCTGGTCAGCTCCGCGACCACCGCCGAGGTCTTCCGTGCGGGCATCGGCGCCGTGGACCGCGGGCAGAACGAGGCCTCGGCCGCCGTGGGGCTCACCCACGGGCAGACGATGCGCTACGTGATCCTCCCGCAGGCCGTGCGCCTGGTGCTGCCCAGCCTGATCCTGGCCCTGGTGAGCCTGCTGAAGGACTCGACCCTGGGGTACGTGGTGAGCTTCAACGAGCTGCAGTTCCAGGGCAAGACGATGGTCTCGATCACCCGCTTCCTGGTGCAGACCTACCTCGTGGTCTCGGTGATCTACATCGTCCTGAACTTCCTGCTGACCAAGCTCGCCGGTCTGCTCGACGTCCGCATGCACCGCCGTGCGGCCGAGGGCAGCGGCCGACGGTGACCGGCCGTGTCCCGCCCACCACGGGCCTCGATGGCGTAGTCTCGGACGGACATTTCGAACATCTGTACGACGATGCCCCTGCAGGGAGGCGGCCGTGATCCGTTTCGACCACGTCGGGAAGACCTATCCCGACGGAACGACCGCGGTCGAGGACTTCTCCTTGACCGTTGACTCGCACGCGAGCGTCGTGCTCGTGGGCACCAGCGGCTCCGGCAAGACCACCCTGATGCGGATGGTCAACCGCATGGTCGACCCGACCTCGGGCCGCGTGCTCATCGACGACGAGGACGTGGCGGCCATGGACCCGGTGAAGCTGCGCCGCCGCATCGGCTACGTCATGCAGGCCTCGGGCCTGCTCCCGCACCGCACGGTCGCCGAGAACGTGGCGACCGTCCCGCACCTCGAGGGCGTCTCCCGCCGCCGTTCCCGCTCGCGGGCGCTCGCCCTGCTGGAGATGGTGGGCCTGGACCACAAGCTGGGCGACCGCTACCCCTCCCAGCTTTCCGGCGGTCAGCAGCAGCGGGTGGGCGTGGCCCGCGCCCTCGCGGCCGACCCGAACATCCTGCTGATGGACGAGCCCTTCGGCGCCGTCGACCCGATCGTCCGCGCCGAGCTCCAGAAGGAGCTGCTGCGGCTGCAGAGCGAGCTGGGCAAGACCATCCTGTTCGTCACCCACGACATCGACGAGGCCTTCCTGCTCGGCGAGAAGGTCGTGATCCTGAAGCCGGGCGGCGTCGTCGCCCAGGAGGGCACTCCCTCCCAGATCCTCGCCGACCCGGCCGACGACTTCGTCGAGACCTTCGTGGGCAGCGGCCGCGGCAAGCGCGCCCTGCACCTCGAGGAGGTCGACGGCCGTCAGGTCGTGGTCGACGAGAGCGGCCGGCCGACGGGCGTGCTGCACGCGGCGCCGGAGTCGCGCTCGTGACCTGGATCCTGGCGAACCTGGGGCTGCTGGGGGAGCGGCTCCTCGCCCATCTCGGGCAGGCGCTCCCGCCGATCGTCCTCGCCTTCGTGCTCGCCATCCCGATCGCGAAGCTCGCGAACTCCCGCGGCTGGCTGCGCGGCGGCCTGACCGCCGGCGCGGGGCTGCTGTACGCGGTCCCCTCGCTGCCCCTGTTCATCGTGCTGCCGATCGTGCTGGGCACCGGGATCCGCTCGAGCGTGAACATCATCGTGGCGCTGACCATCTACGGCCTCGCCCTGATGGTGCCCAGCGCCTCCGAGGCCCTGCGCTCCGTGTCCGGCTCGACCCTGCAGTCGGCCACGGCCCAGGGGTACGCGCCCTTCGCCCGCTTCTGGAGCGTCGAGCTGCCGCTCGCGGGGCCGGCCCTGGTCGCCGGGCTGCGCGTCGTCGCCGTCAGCACGGTCTCGCTGGTGACCGTCGGCGGTGTGCTGGGCGTGCCGAGCCTGGGCATGCTGTTCGTCGATGGCTTCCAGCGCAACATCACCGCCGAGATCCTCAGCGGCATCGTGCTGACGGCCGCGCTCGCCGTGGCCCTGGACCTGCTGATCGTGCTCGGGGGCAGGCTGCTGCTGCCGTGGGCGCACTCGCGGACGGGAGGCGGACGATGAGCCAGCTCCTCGAAGCCTTCGCCTGGATCGGCGATCCCACCCGCTGGTCCGGTCCCGGCGGCATCCCCGTGCGTCTGGCCGAGCACCTCTGGTACACCGCGCTCGGGGTCGCGATCGCCGCGCTGATCGCCGTGCCCGTCGGCCTGTACGTCGGCCACAGCCATCGCGCCCGCGGCCTCACCGTCGCGATCAGCGGTGCCGCCCGCGCCCTGCCCACCCTGGGCCTGGTCACCCTGTTCGGGCTCTGGTTCGGCATCGGGCTGACGGCGCCGATCCTCGCCTTCGTCGTGCTCGCGATCCCCTCGCTGCTGGCCGGCGCCTACTCGGCCTGCGAGTCCGTGGATCCCGACACCGTGGACGCCGCCCGTGCGCAGGGGATGACCGAGTGGCAGATCCTCACCCGCGTCGAGGTGCCGCTGGGCATGCCCCTGCTGATCTCCGGTCTGCGCCTCGCGGTGGTCCAGGTCGTCGCGACCGTCATGCTCGCCTCCTACATCGGCAACGGGGGCCTGGGCCGCTTCATCTTCCTGGGCCTCAACCTCCAGGACTACCCGCAGATGCTCGGCGGATCGATCCTGGTGGTGGCCCTCGCGCTCGTGCTCGACGTGCTGCTGCGTCTGCTCGAGAGGGGCATCTCCCCGCGCGGCGCCGCCCGCGTCTGAGCCCTCGGTCCCGCAACACCACCGCCCCACAGCCCCACAGCCCTAGAACCATTCCGCACCACCCTTACGAGGAGCCCACGATGATCCGCCGACGCACCACACCGACTGCTTCCCAGGGACCCGACCACGAGCAGGATCGCGATCGGGGCCTCTTCCAGGGCGCCGTCATCGGCCGCCGCTCCCTCGCCTCGGCCGCCGGGGTCGGGATCATCGCCGCCGGCGTCGCCGCCTGCTCGAACGAGGACCCGCTGGCGAAGGACTCCGAGTCCGCGAAGGGAGGCGACTCCTCCGCGTCCGACGGTGGTGGCAAGAGCGGCGCGATCGTCGTCGGCTCGCAGCAGTACTACTCCAACGAGATCATCGCGGAGCTGTTCGCCCAGGCCCTCGAGAGCGCCGGCGCGAAGGTCGAGCGTCAGTACCAGATCGGCCAGCGCGAGGTGTACGTCCCCGAGCTGAAGAAGGGCTCGCTCGACGTGATGCCCGAGTACCTGGGGAACCTGCTGCAGTACCTCGACGAGAAGGCCGCGAAGGGCACCGCCGAGGATCTCGCCGAGGGGCTCTCCTCGGCCCTTCCCGACGGACTGCGGGCCCTGCCCTACGCGAAGGCCACCGACCAGGACTCCTACTCGACGACCCAGGAGTTCGCCTCGCAGAACTCCCTGAAGGAGATCGGCGACCTGGCGGGGCAGAAGGACCTGAAGATCGCCGCGAACCCGGAGTTCGAGGAACGGCCCTACGGACCCAAGGGAGCCAAGAGCCAGTACGACGTGGACATCAGCGTCGTGCCGGTCTCCGACTCCGGCGGGCCGCTCACCCTGAAGGCGCTGATGGACGGCAAGGTCCAGATCGCCGACATCTACACCGCCGACCCCTCGATCGTGAAGAACGACCTGGTGGTCCTCGAGGACCCGAAGGTGATGGTGCTGCCCGAGAACGTGGTCCCGATCGTCTCGGAGAAGGTCGACGACAAGGGCGCCGCCGCGATCAAGAAGGTCACCGACGCGCTCACCACTGAGGAGCTCATCAAGCTCAACACCCGGAGCGTCGACGACAAGACCGATTCGAAGACCATCGCGAAGGACTGGCTGGAGAAGAAGAAGCTGCTGAAGTGAGGGCGTAGGGCGTAGGGCGGGGCGGCGGCCCGGCGGTCGGCGGCCGACGGCCCCGCGGCCCCGCCCCGTCCACCACTTGCGATCGTCCGCCCCACACCTGCGTTATCCACATTCCCATGCCTGCTCTGTCCGCGCATCGTCGCGCTGACTAGACTCGAGATATCTCGCGTGACCAGCGCGGATACTCCGATTCGCGGGCGCAGAGCAGGGGAGGTGGGGGGACATGGGCACGACGGAACTGCCGACGGCGCAGGGCGTCCTCGACGTGCCCGCCGACGTCTCCCGCCCCGGCGTCTTCGCGATCCTCGATGAGCTCGAGCAGATGTCCCCTCGCGTCCTCGAGGACCTCCACGCCCACGACTGCTCCCGCGATCCGGCACCTGCGCCCCAGGGCGTGCGACCGCTGCGCAGCGTCGACACCCCGCGCCCTGTGTGCAGGGACGTCGCCGCTCGCCGGATCTCCCCGCGTCCCGATGTGCAGCTCACGGAGCGGGTGCACGCCCTCTGGGACGACGGTGCCCAGGAGGCGAGCGACCTCGCCCGGCGCCTTCTCCTGCTCGCGCCCTCCTGGCTGGACCGTGAGGCCGGCGGTACGGATCCCCACGTGGTGGAGGCGGAGGACCTCACGGTCGCCGTCGCTCTGCGCTGCACGCGCACCCAGGCTGGGGCGGCGATCCGAGAGGCCCATCGAGCGGTCGATCTCCTGCCCCGCTGTCTGCAGGCCCTCGAGACGGGCGAGTTCCCCGCGGCGTGGTTCCGCACGCTCCTCGAGCGGACGCGCCGCTTCACCGACGCGGAGATGCTGCTGGTGGACGTGACGGTCTCCTCGTGGACCCTGGGCATCACCCCCGAGCGGTTCACGCGTGAGCTGAACGCCCTGCTCGCCATGATCGAGGGGGCTCAGCCCGAGCCGGCCTCCCTCGACCCGGAGTCGCGTCGCAGGATGGTGGTGGATCCCGGGCGCAGCGCCGGAACCGCGTGCCTGCGGATCATCGGTCCGGCCCCGGAGATCATGGCGCTCGCCGGGCGCTTCGACCAGGCGGCGCGAGCAGTCCAGGACGCGCAGCGCCATGCGCTGCGCGAGGGCACCGGGATCCCCCTGGATCCGGACGGCCAGGTCGAGCGTGAGGGCATGCCTCTCTCCCTCGCCCTGATCCGCTACCACCTCGCCCACGCGGCCTCTCTCGACACCGATGGTGTCACCGTGCCCGAGGCCCGGTTCCGGTTGAACGTGCTGGTGCCGTTCCTGACCCTCGCAGGCGGGGACGACGCGCCGGGGATGCTGGAGGACGGGACCCCGATCCCAGCTGCGATGGCACGGGAGATCGCGGGCGCTGAGAAGGACTGGTTCCGTGTGCTGACCGACCCCTCGAGCAGCGAGTTCCTGCCCTGCCCCGCCCAGCGCTACCGACCCACGGACGCGATGCTCGAACACGTGCGCCTGCGCGGCCGGACCTGCGCCGTCCCGGGCTGCACCCGGAGCTCCTCGATCGCCTCCGAGGCCGACCACATCATCGAGTACGACCACGCCGATCCCGCCGCGGGCGGCCGGACGGAGATCGAGAACCTCCACCTGCTGTGCTGGTTCCACCACGCGATGAAGACCTCCGGCCTGCTGGACCCCACCCGCATCGACGCCGACAGGTCTCCCACGGGCAGGCGGGGCACGCTCTGGGACATCCAGGAGCGGGTGCAGATCTTCCGCGAGGACGACACCGACCTGCTCACCGTCGAGACCGTCGCCGAGCTCACCTCCGTGTGGGACTCCCTCGAGCGCTCCCGCGCCGAACACACCGACCGTCACGCCGCGGATCCGCCGACGTCGCCGCCGGTCCCGTCCCCGGCAGGCCAACCGGCGCCGTCCTTCGCGCCCCGGCCCGGTCCACGGATCGTCTCCCCGGAGAGGTCCTGGCGTGAGACCGCCGAATTCCGCGCCGACCACGAAGGACCGCGTCCCCTCATGCCGCTGCGTCCGGGCAGCTCCGGGCCGCCGCCGTTCTGAGACCGCCCCTCACCTCACCCGCGTGCACACCACCGGGCGCTTCGGCGCGCCCGGACCCGGGTGCCCCGGTCTGCGCGCCCTGGTCTGCGACCTCCCGTGACATCCCCAGCGGATGGTGGCACGGTGGGGGCATGACTACGAACGAGACCAGCATCTCTGTCAGCCGCATCATCGACGCCGCCCCCAAGGAGATCTTCGCGATCCTCTCGCTGCCGGCCCGCCACCACGAGTTCGACGGTTCGGGCTTCGTGCGAAACGCCGAGGACACCGAGCGCATCACCAAGGTCGGCGAGCAGTTCGTCATGAACATGGAGGGCGAACACATGGGCGGGGAGTACAAGATGTACAACCACGTCACCGCTTTCGACGACGGCAAGATGATCGGGTGGAAGCCCGCCAACGAGGACGCCAAGGACGACCCCAAGGGCTGGGAGTGGCTCTACACCCTCGAGCCCGAGGGCTCGGACTCGACCCGCGTCACCCTGACCTACGACTGGTCGGACGTGACCGACAAGGACCTGCTGCACATCTTCCCGCTCGTCTCGGAGGAGCAGCTGGAGCAGTCCCTGAAGGATCTCGCGGGAGCCGTCGCCGGCAGCTGATCGGCGCCGGGAGCCCCGACTCCTGATCCTCCGGACCCGCCCGGGTGGCGAAAGCGCCGCCCGGGCGGTTCTCTGTCCGGGATCGCCTCACCGCCTCCCCGCCTCACCGCCTCCCCGCCTCCCCGCCCGGCCCCGCCTCACCCCAGATGCGTCAGCCGCGTCGCCGTCACCTCGTCCATCACCACGTCGGTCGCGCATCCGGCCAGCAAGGCCGCCCGCAGCGGCGCAGCCTTCCTCGGGCCCGCCGCCACGAGCACGCGTCGGGGGATGCGAGCCAGGTCCGCCGGCGTCGGGCCGGTCCCTCGCGCATTCAGCGGCACGTCCTCCCAGCTGCCGTCGGACCGCAGGAACGTCGTGCACACGTCCCCGACCACCCCGTCCGAGCGCAGGTCGTGCACGTCGCGCGCCGAGAGGTAGCCGCTGGTGTAGACGTGGCTGGGAACCTCCGCGTCGAAGGCGCCCACCCCGAACACCGCGAGCCGGCACCGCGACTGCAGAGCGAGCACCTGGCGCACCGAACGCTCGCGCCACAGAGCCTCGCGCGTCTCGGGATGGTCGAAGAACGCCGGCACCGGGAACAGATGGACGTCCGCGCCCCACGACGAGGCCGCCTGCGCGAGCACCGAGGAGACGTAGCCCAGCCCCGATCCCTGCGGATTGATCGCGCCGTTCAGCTGCACGATCGCCAGGCCCGGCACCGGGCGCACCTCGGCCGCCTCCACGAGCGCGGCGACCGTCGTCCCCCACGCCATCCCCATCACCGAGTCGGGCTGCTGCAGCGACTGCACGAGCGCCGCGCCCTCCGCCGCCACCGCGTCCAGGCGCTCCCTCTCGGTGTCCTCCGGGGCCGACGGGACCACGCGGACCCGAACCCCGAAAGCCTCCGCGACCTCCTTCTGGAGATCCCCGGCCCGCCGCGCGCCCGGCGCGTGCAGGCTCACCCGCACGATCCCCTCCTCGCGGGCGGAGGAGAGCAGCCGCGAGACCGTCGAGCGGGAGATGTTCAGGTGGGAGGCGATCGCCTCCATCGTCTGGCCCTGCTGGTAGTACATCCGTGCAGCCTCGAAGGCGGCGTCCCGGCGCGCATCCGCTCTCATTCTCGCAGTCTTGCACATCCGTGCAGCCAGGTTGCCTCGCGCGCACATCGTCCCGATCATGGTTCCACCGGCCACAGGAGGCCGGGCGACCGCATGCCCTCTGAGGGGCCGTGCTCGCCAGGACTCCCGACCGACCGGGCGTCGTCGCCACGCGATGACGCACAGCTGTCGAAGGAGCGCACGTGCCGTCCCCGAACGCCACCACCCTGTCCGCCGCGAGCCGCGCCGAGCACCTCGAGCGCCTGCGGGCGGCCACCGCCGAGAATCCCCTGGACGTCCTCATCGTGGGCGGCGGCGTCAACGGGGCGGGAGCGGCCTTCGACGCGGCCGCACGCGGCCTCGACGTCGCCGTCGTCGAGGCGCACGACTGGGCCAGCGGCACCTCCTCGAGGTCCTCCAAGCTCATGCACGGCGGCCTGCGCTACCTGCAGATGCTCGACTTCAAGCTCGTCGCGGAGGCGCTGCGCGAGCGCGACCTGATGCTCACCCGCACCGCGCCCCATCTCGTGAAGCCCATCAGCTTCGTCTTCCCCTTCTTCAAGCGGGTCGTCGAGCGCGCCTTCATCGGCTCCGGCGTGATGCTGTACGACGCGATGCAGTCCATCGGTCGCAAGCGCGCGGTGCCCTTCCACCGCCACCTCTCCCACCGCCGGATGCTCAACGTGTTCCCGGCGCTGGATGGGGAGAAGATCGTCGGCGCGCTGGAGTACTACGACGCACAGGAGGACGACGCCCGCTTCGTGATGATGCTGGTGCGCTCGGCCGTCGAGCACGGTGCGGCCGCCACCAGCTACACCTCCGTGGTCTCCTACCTGCACGAGGGGGAGCGCGTGGTCGGCGCCCGGATGCGCGACGAGGAGACCGGCGAGGAGTTCGACGTCCACGCCACCCAGACCATCCTGGCCGCCGGCGTCTGGACGGGCGAGGAGCAGGACCGCGCCGAGGCCACCACGGGCCTGGAGGTCCTCGCCTCCAAGGGCGTGCACATCACCGTCTCGCGCGACCGGATCCCGGCCGCGCCCGACACCGGCATCATCACCCAGACCGAGAAGTCCGTCCTGTTCATCATCCCGTGGGACGAGTACTGGGTCATCGGCACCACGGACACCCCGTGGAAGGAGGACCCGGCGCACGTCGCGACGACCTCCGACGACATCGACTACGTCCTCGAGCACGCCAACGCCGTGCTCGGCCAGGACCTCACCCGCGGCGACGTGATCGGCACGTACGCCGGCCTGCGGCCGCTGCTGCAGCCGGTGAAGGACTCCGGCGGGGCCTCCACGAAGGTCTCCCGCGAGCACACCGTGATGGAGGTCGAGCCCGGCCTCACCGCGATCGCCGGCGGGAAGTACACGACCTACCGCGTGATGGCTGAGGACGTCGTCGACTTCGCGATCTCCAAGGACTTCCCGGGGCGCCCGTCCCTCACCACGTCTATCCCGATCCTGGGCGCCCAGGGCTTCGAGGGGATCCGCCGCGAGAAGGGCGAGATCCAGAAGGCCTACGGCTTCGACGACGTGCGCGCCGATCGGCTGCTCATGCGCTACGGAACCCTGCTGCGGGACGTGCTGGCGCTGATCGACGAGGACCCCTCGCTCGCCGAGCCGCTCGAGCAGGCGAAGCGCTACCTGCGCGCCGAGATCGTCTACGCGGTGCGCGCCGAGGGCGCCCTGCACCTGGCCGACGTCCTGATCCGCCGCACGCGCCTGGACTACGAGGTCCGCGACCGCGGTGTGGGCGCCGCCGAGGAGATCTCGCAGCTGATGGCCGCCGAGCTCGGCTGGGACGAGAGCACCCGCGCCCGCGAGGTCGAGACCTACCGTGCTTTCATCGACGCCCGTCTGGCCGGCGAGTCCAGCCACAGCGACGCCGAGGCCGCCGCGGCGGTCGGAGCCGTCCAGGAGGTGCCCACCCGCTGACCACTCCGGGCCCCGGCGCCCGATCTGCCCCGCGCGCGGTCCCGATGGCCGCGCGCGGGACCTTCCCGACAGCCGCGAGGATGCGGCATCCCACTCGACGAGGAGACATCATGGGAACCATCGGAACGATCCTGATCTACGAGATCATGGGCACCGCGATGCTGACGCTGCTGGGCTGCGGCGTGGTCGCGAACCACGCCCTGGCGAAGACGGGCGGCCACGGCGGCGGCCCGCTAATGATCCACTGGGGCTGGGGCCTCGGTGTTTTCGCCGGCGTCTGGGCCGCGTACAAGACCGGGGCGCACCTGAACCCGGCGGTCACCGTCGGGCTGCTGGTCTCGGGGGCGGACGAGTACGCCAAGGGCATCCCGATCACCGTCGGCACGACGCTCACCTACTTCGCCGCCGAGATGATCGGCGCGTTCCTGGGCGCCGTGCTGGTCTGGCTGGCCTACCGCAATCACTACGACCAGACCGAGGACCAGGCCACCGTGCTCGGCACGTTCTCGACCGCCCCCGGCATCCGCAGCTACGGCTGGAACGTCGTCACCGAGGTCATCGGCACCTTCGTGCTCGTGTTCATCATCCTGAACTTCGGCAACACACCGGTGGACCTCGGACCGCTCGCCGTCGCCCTGCTGGTCGTCGGCATCGGCGCCTCGCTCGGCGGGCCCACGGGCTACGCGATCAACCCCGCTCGTGACCTCGGTCCCCGGCTCGCGCACGCCGTCCTCCCCATCAAGGGCAAGGGCGGATCGGACTGGGGCTACTCCTGGGTCCCGATCGTCGGCCCTCTGATCGGCGCGATCATCGCCGGCCTCGTCGTCCTCATGGGATTCTGATCGGACACCTGCCGACGCCCTGCGCCGGACCCACCACCATCATCACCGCGGCACAGAAACTGTAGGAGCTTCCATGACTGAGCAGACGCAGTACATCCTGGCGATCGACCAGGGCACCACCTCGACCCGCGCGATCGTCTTCGATCACGACGGGCAGATCGTCTCCTCCGGACAGAAGGAGCACGAGCAGATCTTCCCGAAGTCCGGCTGGGTCGAGCACGATCCGGTCGAGATCTGGCGCAACACCCGCGCGGTCGTCGCCGACGCGCTGCAGCAGGCCGAGATCAACCGTCACCAGCTCGCCGGGGTCGGCATCACCAACCAGCGCGAGACCGCGGTGGTCTGGGACAAGACCAACGGCGAGCCCGTGTACAACGCGATCGTCTGGCAGGACACCCGCACCCAGCGGATCTGCAACGAGCTCGGGGGCGACGAGGGCGCCGACAAGTACAAGGAGCGCGTGGGCCTGCCCCTCGCCACCTACTTCTCCGGCCCGAAGATCAAGTGGATCCTCGACAACGTCGAGGGCGCGCGCGAGAAGGCCGAGGCCGGGGACCTGCTGTTCGGCAACACCGACTCGTGGGTGCTGTGGAACCTCACCGGTGGCCAGAACGGCGGCGTGCACGTCACCGACGTCACCAACGCCTCGCGCACGATGCTGATGAACATCGACACCCTGGACTGGAACGAGGACATCGCGAAGGACATGGGCATCCCGACGTCCATGCTCCCCGAGATCAAGTCCTCCTCCGAGATCTACGGGTACGGGCGCAAGAACGACCTGCTCATCGACACCCCGATCGCGGGGATCCTCGGCGACCAGCAGGCCGCGACGTTCGGCCAGGCCTGCTTCGAGGTGGGCCAGGCCAAGAACACCTACGGCACCGGCAACTTCATGCTGATCAACACCGGCGAGGAGCTCGTGCGCAGCGAGAACGGGCTGCTCACGACGGTGGCTTACAAGATCGGCGACGCCAAGCCGGTCTACGCCCTCGAGGGCTCGATCGCCGTCACCGGCTCGCTGGTCCAGTGGGTCCGCGACAACCTGGGGCTCATCAAGAGCGCCCCGGAGATCGAGGACCTCGCCAAGAAGGTCGACGACAACGGCGGCTGCTACGTCGTGCCGGCGTTCTCGGGGCTGTTCGCGCCGTACTGGAAGTCCGACGCCCGCGGCGCGATCGTGGGCATGACCCGCTACATCAACAAGAACCACATCGCGCGGGCGGCACTGGAGTCCACGGCCTTCCAGTCCGCCGAGGTGCTCGAGGCGATGAACGCGGACTCCGGGGTCGACCTCACCGAGCTGAAGGTCGACGGCGGCATGGTCCAGAACGAGACCCTCATGCAGTTCCAGGCCGACATCCTGGGGGTGCCCGTGGTGCGTCCCAGCGTCATCGAGACCACCGCGCTCGGTGCCGCCTACGCCGCCGGCATCGCCGTGGGCTTCTGGGAGGGCGAGCAGGACGTCATCGCCAACTGGTCCGAGGGCAAGCGCTGGGAGCCCGACATGGACGACGAGACCCGCGAGCGCTCGCTGCGCCTGTGGAAGAAGGCCGTCACCAAGACCTTCGAGTGGGTCGACGAGGACGTCGAGGCCGCGAACGAGTGAGCAGCTGACACCGCCTCCACGGCAACGGGGCGGGGAGCCGGTCGATCCGGCTCCCCGCCCCGTCCTCGTGTCCGGGTCCTTGTCCGGGTCTCAGATCTCGCGGACGTCCTGCTCGCGCACGAACACGAAGCGGTGGTTCAGGCTGATGCGGAGCCACCGCGTGCGGTCACGCACCCACCGTCCGCCGGTGCCGTCGAAGTCCGGGCCCCAGTAGTAGGCCCCGTGCACCTCGTCCTCGACGACGTAGGCCTGGTCCGCAGTGAGCTGGTAGGGGAGAGGATCCGTGGTCGAGGGCTCGAGGCCCACCGCCGCGAACGCCTCCGGTGCGGGGTAGGCCGAGCCGAAGACCTGCAGGGGCGAACCTCTGCGTGCGGTCACCAGGCGCGCGCGGCGCGGTCCCTTGGCGATGGTCGGGGCGCCGCCGGCGTCGGTGCGGGCCACCCAGCCGATCTGCCCGCCGACCCACAGGCCCACCCAGCCGTCTCGCTGCTCGGCGATGGCGAAGGACTGGCCGTGGGCGAGCTGCGTGCCCCAGTCGCAGATCCGGTCGCTGCCGCCGTTCGCGGTATCGTCGGCGCCGAGCGCCGGGTCCGCCAGCAGGGGCGCGTCCTCGCGGGGCTCCGTGCGCACGAGCACCGAGGACGAGCCGTGGGCCGGCAGGGCCCCGCCCGCGTCGTCGCAGCTGGTGAAGCTCAGGGTGTTGGTCCGCAGCGAGGGTGCGACGGTCGCGGTGCCCCGCAGGCGACGGGCGGTCGCGCGCGGTGTGCGGATGCCGGAGGCGGTCATCAGCGCCTCCCAGTCGAAGTAGGCACCGGGATCCCAGTGCATGTCGGCCTGGCCCGCCGCCGAGGAGCCCGGGATGTCCTCGTGGGCGACGACGTGCTCGCGGTCCTGTGGGATCCCGTAACGCCGGCAGAGGTAGGAGATCAGGGCGCCCGTGGCCTCGTACTGGGCCGCCGTGAAGGAGGCGGCCTGCTCCGCGTAGCCGATGATCTCGATGCCGATCGAGGACTGGTTGAAGGTCCAGTTGCCCGCGTGCCAGGCCAGGTCCTCCACGCGCACCATCTGCGTGATGTGCCCGTCCTCGCGGATCACGTAGTGGGCGGAGGTCTGGCTCGTGGGGTCCTGGAAGATCCCGATGGTGCCCTCGTCGGTCTCCTCGGTGTCGTGGACGACGATGCTCGTGATGTCCCGGGCGCGCCGGCCGCCCAGGGTGTAGTTGGAGAAGTCCTGGGGGTCCTCGCCGGTCTGCTGGTACGCGGCGAGCTGCACGTCGCAGGAGACGCCCTGCGGGCAGTCCGGCGGGAAGGGGGCCAGAGGAGGGGCGAGCCTGCGCGGGTGGTCATGGTCGTGGCCGTGATGGTGACCGTGCTGATGACGGTGCCGTGACCCGCGGCCGCGCAGGTCCTCGAGGTCCGGTCCGTCGGCGGGGGCGGCCTCGGCGGCGACCGGCGCGGCGAGCACGCTCCCGGTGAGCGCGGCCAGGGCTGTCCGGCGGCCGATCTGCGAGGGGTTCGGGGAACGGGTGGGCATGAAGACTCCTTCGTCGACTGCCGACGAGTGTTCCACGTCCCCCGGCTCTCAGTCCTCCACTCGCCGAGCGAGGGCGTGGACCAGGTCCTTCGTGCTCGGGTAGAGCTCGCGGAAGGATGCGTAGAGCTCCTCGTAGGTGCCCTCGGCCGCGGGATCGGGGGTGACCACGTGGTCCCGCGGGTTCCAGTCCGCGGTGTCGGAGAGACCCACCAGTCGGGCCGCCATCCGTGCGACGCCGTAGGCGGCGCCGACGGTGTGCTCGGGGATCTCCTGCGCGACGCCGGTGACGTCGGAGACGATCTGCGGCCACAGGCCGCCCTGGATGCCGCCGCCGACGGCGACCACGCGCTCGGGCGTCACGCCCGCGGCGGCCATCTCCTCGAGGTGGTGGCGGACGCTGAAGGCCGCCGCCTCGAGGGCCGCGCGGTAGAGGTCCCCGCGGGTGTGGGACAGGGTGAGGCCGAGGATCGCCCCACGCGCGTCGGGGTCCATGATCGGCGAGCGCTCGCCGGCGAAGTACGGGAGCATGAGCAGGCCGTTCGCCCCCGGACCGCTGCGCTCGGCCTCGGCGATCAGGGTCGTGTGGTCGGCGCTGCCGGTGAGGTCGCGCAGCCACGAGGTGATCGCACCGGAGGTGGCCGTCCCTCCGGTGAGGGCGTGCGTCTCCTCCCGCAGACCTGCGGAGGCCCACAGGGTCCTGCTGCGTGCGCTCTCCCGGGTGGTCGCGATGAGGAACATGGAGGTGCCGTACATGACCATGCAGTCGCCGACGTCGTCGGCTCCCACGCTCACGGCCTCTGCCCAGGCGTCGATGGTGCCGGTCGCGACGGGGGTGCCGGGGCTGATCCCGGTGAGATGACGGGCAGCGTCCTCGGTGACCTCGCCGGCCGCATCGCCCGGCATCCGCAGCGCCGGCCACTCCACGCCGGGGGCGAAGCGTTCGCAGCGCTCCGGGTCCCAGCTCGCCGTCGCGGGGTCGTAGAAGGGGGCGGTCTGGCTCGCGCTCGGGAGGTCCAGGACGTACTCGCCGGTCAGCCGGTGGGCGAGGAACGAGGAGGGCATGAAGAAGCGACGGGTGCGGTGTGCGCTCGGACCGGGCTGCTGCAGGGCCCACATGATCTTCGGCCCGGCGGCCTGCGAGCTCAGCGCGAGACCGGAGGTGGACAGGATCTCGTCGACACCGAGGGCGTCCTCGAGCTCGCGGATCTGTGCGCTCGCCCGGGAGTCGACGCCGTAGAGGATGGCGGGCCGGACGGGTTCGCCGACGGCGTCCGCGGCGACCACGGAGGGTCCCATCCCGGAGACGCCGATCGCCGCCACCTCGACGTCACCCTCGGCCAGCAGCTCGTCGCTGATCGAGACGAACTCGCGCCACCAGACCTCCGCGTCCATCTCGACGTGCCCGGGGTGCGGGCGCGAGACCACGTGCTCGCGGACCGCGCGGCGCAGGACGGTGCCCTCGGGGGTCACCAGCACGCCCTTGCTCCCGGAGGTTCCCACGTCGAAGCCGAGCACGACCACGGGGTGGGATGGCGACATGCGGTCCTCCGGCTTCTCCGCGGCCTGCGCGGAAGCGTTGCAGGTGGTGGGTTCACGTGCGCGACACCCGCAGTTGGTCCGCGCGACACGATGGACCATCCTGCCACGGGGCCACTGCCCCTACAATCGCCAGGAACTGCGGGCCGCGAGGAAGGGGACGGTGTGCTCGAGACCGATATGGACCTGCGCCTCCTGCATCGTGCGGCGACCGCGTACTACGTCGACGACCTGCGTCAGGCCGAGGTGGCGGAGCGCCTGGGGATCTCCCGCCCGACGGTGAGCAAGCTGCTCTCCGAGGCCCGGCGCATCGGCATGGTCCGCTTCGAGGTCCTGGACCCCGACGACGTCGACGTGCGCGACCTCGCCGCGCAGGTGCGCGACGTGCTCGGGGTGCGCGGGGTGCGGGTCGCCCCGGGGGACCAGCGCGAGCGCGGGTTCCGGGGGCTGGGAGAACTGCTGGGCGAGGAGCTCAGCTCCCTCGGGCTCGCGGAGGGCGAGGCGGTGCTGCTCTCCTCGGGCAAGACGATCCACGCCGTGTGCGACGCCCCCGGGCTGCCGGACCTGCGGGGCGCGATCCTGGTCCCGACCGTCGGCGGGCAGCAGGAGAGCGACCCCTGGTTCCAGACCAACGAGCTGGTGCGGCGCTTCGCCGATCGCACCGGGGCGACGCCGCGCTTCGTGTTCGCCCCGGCGCTGCCGAGCGCGAGCCTGTGGGAGTCCCTGCAGGCCGACCCGAGCTACCGCGGCATCACCGAGCAGTGGGACCGGGCGCGGGTCGCGGTCACGGGTGTGGGTGCTCCGTACCGCAACCGCACCAGCCTGACCTCCGTGGTCCCGCGCGGGGACTCCTCGCTCGCCCGGGCGGAGGGCGACATCTGCCTCCACTTCCTGGACAGCGCCGGCCGGGAGGTCGGTTTCCCGGGGGACGACCGCCTGGTGCGCCCCTCCCTCGAGCAGTTGCGTCGCGTCCCCACGCTGATCGCGCTCGCCGCCGGGGAGGACAAGATCCCCTCGATCCTCGCGGCCTGCCGGGCCGGATTGATCTCGACCCTGGTGACCGACGCCGAGACCGCCGAGGGCCTGCTCGACGCGGCGCTCTGAGGCCGCGCACACACGTCCCGAACAAACGTGCTTGACGATTGTTTAGGTCGCTCCTACTGTGATCCAGGACATCAACGCGTGCCCGCAGCGTCGCACCGCGGATCCCTCCGTGCGCTCTGACCGGGCATTTCGAAGGAGAGATCGGTGATGAGCGAGTTCCCGAAGACCATGAAGGCCGTCGTCATGCACGCCCCGGAGGACTACCGGCTGGAGGACATCGCCGTCCCCGTGCCGGGGGCCGACGAGCTGCTGATGAAGGTCGAGGCCGTGGGTGTGTGCGCGAGCGACCTGAAGTGCTACCACGGGGCGAGCAAGTTCTGGGGCGACGAGAACCGTGATCGCTGGGTCGAGCCCGGCATCACGCCCGGCCACGAGTTCGTGGGGGAGATCGTCGCCGGGTCGCCGGAAGCGCTGGAGCTGCACGGCGTCCAGGTCGGCGACCGGATCGCCTGCGAGCAGATCGTGCCGTGCGGCGAGTGCATGTACTGCCAGCGCGGCTGGTACTGGATGTGCGGGCCGCACGACATGTTCGGCTTCAAGCACTACAACGGCGCGATGGCCGAGTACATGATCGTGCCGCCGCTCGCCCGCGCCCACAAGGTCGGCAAGTCCGTGCCGGCCCACCACGCGGCCTTCGCCGAGCCGCTCTCGTGCTCCCTGCATGCCGTCGAGCGCGCCCAGCTGACCTTCGACGACGTGGTCGTCGTCGCCGGCAGCGGTCCCATCGGCCTGGGCGCGATCATCGGCGCCGTGCACAAGAACCCCAAGATGGTCATCGCGCTCGACTTCGACGACCACAAGCTCGAGCTCGCCAAGAAGTGCGGCGCCGACCTCACGCTGAACCCCTCGAAGGTCGACGTGTACGAGGAGATCCGCAACCTCACCGGCGGCTACGGCGCCGACGTCTACATCGAGTGCACCGGCCATCCCAGCGCCGTCGGCCAGGGACTGAACCTGCTGCGCAAGCTCGGGCGCTACGTCGAGTACTCGGTGTTCAAGGAGAACACCTCGGTCGACTGGTCGATCATCTCCGACGACAAGGAGCTCGACGTCCTCGGCGCGCACCTCGGCCCGCACTGCTGGCCGGCCGCGATCAAGATGATCGAGTCGGGAAGCCTCCCGCTCGACGACATCTGCACCCACCAGTTCGGGCTCGGCGAGGTCCAGGAGGCCCTCGACAAGGTCGGCGACTCCGCCGGCGCCTCCGTCAAGGTCTCGATCGTCCCCGGGCGCTGACCGGATCCGATCTGGTCGGCGAGAACGCCATCAGCACGACGTGAGTCGTCGCCATCAGCGACTGAGCGCACGGGCGAGGCGGTCCGGATGCCGCGGGACAGGGTCACCGGCACCCGGATCGCTTCCCCACGCGCCCACGAACATTTGTGCTTGACGTATGTTCATGTCTCTCCCTAGGGTCGGTCGCGTCATGGGCACGCGTGTGGTCATCGCGCCGCCCCCACTGCACGAAGGAGTGTCCCTATGAGCGCTGCCGAATCGGCCGTCCGCACCGCCGGAGGCGGTGAGCGCGAGTCCTTCCTCGATCGACTCGGCATCCCGCACCCCTTGCGCTGGGGGTTCCTCGGTGTCCTCATCTTCATGACGGGCAACGGCATCGAGTCGAACTTCGTCTCGCCGCACATCGCGCACACGCTCGGCGGCGGTGATCCGACCGCGCTCGCCGCTCGCATCATCGCCGCGTACAGCGCGGCCGTGCTCATCGGTTCCTACCTGGCGGGTGCCCTGGCGGACCTCATCGGCCCGCGACGGGTGATGGCGCTCGGGTTCGGGGTCTGGGTCGTCTTCGAACTCGCCTTCCTGGGGTCGCTCCAGCTGGAGAGCACGTGGCTCGTGGCCCTCAGCTACTTCTTCCGCGGCTTCGGGTTCCCGCTGTTCGCCTTCGCCTTCCTGGTGTGGATCAACCACGTCGTGGACAAGGAGCGCAACGGCACGGCCGTGGGCTGGTTCTACGTCATGTTCACGGGCGGCCTCCCCACCCTGGGGTCTCTCGTCGCGCGGTTCATGATCCCCTCCTTCGGCGGAGGGCCCGGTGGCGAGGCCTGGACCATGTTCGCCTCGACCGGGCTGATCCTGATCGGCTTCCTGATCGCGCGGTTCGGGGTCCGCGAGAAGCACGGCACGATGAGACTGGCTCCCGCCGGGGAATCCGCGCCAGGCGTGATCCTCGCCGGCCTGCGCCTGACGTTCACCAACGGACGCATCGCGATGGGCTTCCTGACGCGACTGATCAACACCGCGCCCGAGTTCGGCATGTTCATCATCCTGCCCAACGTCATCGCCGGCACCGTCGACGAGGGCGGCCTGGGGTGGACCCAGTCGCAATGGCTCCTGATGACCACCGTCGTCTATGCCGGCAACATCCTGTTCAACGCGGCCTTCGGTGCCCTCGGCGACAAGGTCGGCTGGGTCAAGACCGTGCGCTGGTTCGGCATCGTCGGCTCGGCCATCGGCCTGCTGCTGTGGTGGTACGTCCCGCACATGGTGCCCGCCGGCTCCGACTGGGGCTTCGCGGTCTCCGTGGCCGCCGGCACCGTCTTCGGCATCATGCTCGCCGGCTTCGTGCCGCTGGGCGCGATCATGCCGGCCATCGCCCCCAAGGAGAAGGGTGCCGCGATGGCGATGTACACGACCGCCGCGGGCGGCGCGACCTTCCTCGGCAGCTCGGTCGTCGCGATCGTCCTGCCCTTCGGTGGCAACGTCGGCGTGGTCTGGGCCTTCGTGGTCCTCTACGCCTGCGCCTTCCTCATGACCTTCTTCCTCAAGGTGCATCAGCCCCGGCTGCACGGGCCGGTCGTGGAGGACTGAGCGTCCCGCACCGCTCCCGGCCTCCGAGCTCCGAGGCCTGCGCCGACCACGAGCACCGACCACATCATCTCCTCGAAAGGACACACCCCATGAGCACCCCCACCGAGATCTTCGACCTCACCGGAACCGTCGCCCTGGTCACCGGTGGCGCGAAGGGCCTGGGCCTGGCCATGGCCACCGGTCTCGCCGAGCACGGCAGCGACATCGCGCTGGCCGACATCGACGACGAGACCGGTGAGGCGGCCGCCTCCGCGCTCGCCGAGGCCACCGGCCGCACCGTGCGCTACTACCACTGCAACGTCATGGACCGCGAGGACGTCAGCGGCCTCGTCGACCGGGTCGTCGCCGACCTCGGCCACATCGACACCCTGCTGAACAACGCGGGGCGCACGATCCACCAGCCCCTCGAGGAGGTCACCGAGGACAACTGGCGCGCGGTGATGGGGCTGAACCTCGACGCCGTCTTCTTCGTCATGCAGGCCGTGGGCCGTCACATGCTCGAGCGCGGCAGCGGCAGCATCATCAACACCGGCTCGATGAGCGGCATCATCGCGAACGTGCCGCAGGCACAGGCCTCCTACAACGCCTCCAAGGCCGCCGTGCACAACCTGACCCGCTCGGCCGCGTGCGAGTGGGCCGAGAAGGGCCTGCGCGTCAACGCGATCGCCCCGGGCTACATGCGCACCGAGCTGACCCGCGGGTTCTACGAGGAGGGCGGCCCGCAGATCGACCAGTGGAACATGATGACGCCGATGAGCCGCCCCGGGGAGCCCGAGGAGCTCAAGGGTGCCGCGGTGTTCCTCGCCTCGCGGGCCAGCACCTTCGTCACCGGCTCGGTCCTCAGCGTCGACGGCGGTTACACCGCGGCCTGAGTCCGTTCCCCGTCGGCCGGGCCCGTCCAGGTTCGGCCGACGCCGATCCGTCCCGTCCTCCGCCCGTCCTTCCACGTCGCGTCCTTCAACGGAGAGAGCACAGCGCCATGACCTACCTGTTCGATGACCCCACCGAGTTCCCGGGCTCGGCCGTCGAGGGCCTCGTCGCCGCCCATCCCGAGGAGCTGATCGGCGTCCACGGCGGCGTCGTGCGCCGCGAGGCGACCCCGAAGGGGCAGGTCGCCCTCGTCGTGGGCGGCGGCTCGGGGCACTACCCGGCCTTCGCCGGCTGGGTGGGCCCGGGCTTCGCCCACGGCGCCCCCTGCGGCAACATCTTCTCCTCGCCGTCCTCCGACCAGGTCTACTCCGTCGCGCGGAACGCCGAGAACGGCGGTGGGGTGATCCTGGGCTTCGGCAACTACGCGGGCGACGTCCTGCACTTCGGGGTCGCCGCCGAGAAGCTGCGCGCCGAGGGCGTGGACGTGCGCATCGTCAAGGTCAGCGACGACGTCGCCTCCAACTCCGAGGAGAACCACCGCGATCGACGTGGCATCGCCGGTGACCTCGTCGTCTTCAAGATCGCGGGAGCCGCGATCCAGGAGGGCGCCGACCTCGACGAGTCCGAGCGGCTGGCCCAGAAGGCGAACGACGCCACCCGCTCGCTCGGCGTCGCCTTCGACGGCTGCACCCTGCCCGGGGCCGACGAGGCCCTGTTCCACGTCCCCGAGGGGAAGATGGCCGTCGGCCTCGGGATCCACGGCGAGCCCGGCATCGACGAGGTCGACATGCCGAGCGCCGAGGACCTCGCCCGACGTCTGGTCGACGGTGTCCTCGCCGAGACCCCCGAGCTCGACTCCGAGCGGGTGGCCGTGGTGCTGAACGGTCTGGGAACCGTGAAGTACGAGGAGCTGTTCGTCGTCTACGGCCACGTCGCCCGCATGCTCGGGGAGGCAGGTCTGACGATCGTGCGGCCCGAGGTCGGCGAGCACGTGACCAGCCTCGACATGGCAGGACTCTCGCTCACGGTCATGCGCCTGGACGACGAGCTCGAGCGGCTCTGGCTCGCCCCCGCCGACACCCCCGCGTTCCGTCGCGGCGTGAGCATCGAGGGGCCGACGGGCGAGGAGCGGGGCGAGGTCTACACGCCTGGTGAGGACCCGATCCCCGAGGCGAGCGAGGAGTCCCGCTCGAGCGCCGCCCGCATCGTCGAAGTCCTCGAGGACCTGCAGGGCAAGCTCGAGGAGTGGGAGCTGGAGCTCGGGCGCATGGATGCTGTCGCGGGCGACGGCGACCACGGGCAGGGCATGGTGCTCGGGATCCGCGGAGCCCGGGCCGCCGCTGCGAAGGCTCACGACCACGGGGCCGGCGCGCGCACCGTCCTGGTCCAGGCCGGCTCCGCCTGGTCGGCCGAGGCCGGCGGGACCTCCGGTGCCCTCTGGGGCGCCGTGCTCACCAGCCTCGGCAGCGCGCTGGCCGACGACTCGGCCGTCACGCCCGAGCAGCTCGTCGCCGGGATCGTCCAGGGCATCGAGGCCGTCGAGCGCCTGGGCGGCGCGAAGGTCGGCGACAAGACGATGGTCGACGCGATGGTCCCGTTCCGCGAGTCGCTGACATCCGCAGGCACGCCCGACGACCTCGCCGCCGCCGGAGCCGCGATCACCACCGCCGCCGAGGCCGCCGCCGAGGCCGCCGAGGCGACCAAGGACGTGGCAGCGCACCTCGGCCGCGCCCGAGTGCTCGGCGACAAGTCCGTGGGCACGCCCGACCCGGGCGCCGTCTCCTTCTCCCGGATCGCCGCACGGGTCGGGGAGATCGTGGCCGACTGAGGTCGTCGCCGACTGCGTCTGTCGCCGACTGCGCCCGTCGCCGGGCGGAAGGTTTGGCGGGCGGAAGGTCCGCCGGGCAGGAGGTTCGCCGGGCGGGAGGTCCGCCGGGCAGGAGGTTCGGCGGCTGCGCTGCATCACCACCGGGCACGTGTCACGGCACGCCCGGACGGTCCGTGTCCCATCGGACCTCGACATCACGAAGGAGAGCGTCATGACCTGGAACATCGTGGTCGGCGGGGACAACGCCGGGTTCGGGTACAAGGAGGAGCTGAAGAAGCTCCTGGAGGCTGATGACCGTGTGGGCACGGTGACCGATGTGGGCGTGACCGGTCGTGAGGACGGCACGTACTACCCCAATGTCGCGATCGAGGCGGCCGAGCTGGTCGCTGCCGGGGATGCGGATCGTGCGCTGTTGATCTGCGGGACGGGTCTGGGCGTGGCGATCTCGGCGAACAAGGTCAAGGGCATCCGTGCGGTGACCGCGCATGATCTGTATTCGGTTCAGCGCAGCGTGCTGTCGAACAATGCGCAGGTGCTGTGCATGGGTGAGCGCGTGGTGGGTCTGGAGCTGGCCAAGGAGCTGGTGAAGGTGTGGCTGGATCTGGAGTTCGATCCGGAGTCGTCCTCGGCGGCGAAGGTGGATGCGATCTGTGCGTATGACGGGTCGCTTGAGGAGGGGTGATCGCTGGTGGGGCGGGGCCCGCGGGGCGAGGCTCCGCGGGTTCCCGCGCGGCCCGGCATGCTCCGGAGTCGGCGTTGGGCTGATCGTGAGCGGTTGGGCGGGCTTCGGCGGGACTAATAGCGCATCATCTGCCATATATGGCACACGATGCGCTATTAGTCCCTTCCAGGCCCTGACCTCTCCCGGTAGTCGGCCTGGCCACCCCGCGAAGGCCCTGATCTCTCCTCACAGCCGCCCCTGGCCGTCCTCCCCGCCGCGTCGCCAACCCCGCACCACCCCCGATGTGGCGTTGGTCCTGCGCACGTCCCCGCCCCGTCCCCTCGACGCGCGCCGATCCTAGGCTGGCCGCACCAGCACGCCGCTGGGCCACCGATGGACGGAGTGCCATGACCGCAGCGCCCGCGCGCACCGCGCCCTCAGGGCCGTCCTCCTCCCGCGAGGCACGCCGCGTCACCTGGGCCTCCCTCGTCGGCACCTCCCTCGAGCAGTTCGACTTCTACCTGTTCGGGTACTTCTCCGCCTTCTTCGTCGGCCCCCTGTTCTTCGAGCCGCTCGGCGCGGCCGGCGCCACGCTTGCCTCCTTCAGCACCATCGCCGTGAGCTTCGTGATCCGGCCCGTCGGCGCGATCGTCTTCGGACACATGGGGGACCGGCTGGGCCGACGCGCGACGCTGCTGTGGACGGTCGCCGTAATGGGCGTCGCGACCGGGCTGATCGGGCTGCTGCCCAGCTATGAGCAGGCCGGATGGCTCGGCGCCGTCGGTCTGGTGGTGCTCCGTCTCGCCCAGGGGATGTCGCTGGGCGGCGAATGGGGCGGCTCGGTCCTGCTCGCCGCCGAGCACGCCCACCCGCTGCGCCGCGCCCTGTACGCCGCGATCCCGCAGCTGGGCTCGCCCGTGGGGTCCATCCTGTCGGCAGCGGTGTACCTGCTGCTGATCGGCGTCATGCCCAGCGACCAGATCGCGGCCTGGGGATGGCGCCTGCCGTTCCTCCTGGCCTTCCCGATGCTCCTGGTCTCGCTGTACCTGCGGTTGCGGGTGGACGAGACACCGGTGTTCTCGAAGCTCAAGGGCGCAGGGGGCCGCGACCGACTCCCCGTGCTGGACATGCTGCGCGCCCGTCCGGCCGGCGTGCTGATCGCGATCTGCTCCGCGCTGCTCGGCATCGGTTCGTACTCGCTGATGAACACGTACACCATGAACTACGGCTCCGAGGTGCTGGGCTACTCCCCGTTGCAGCTGCTGATCGCCACCACCATCGGATCCCTCCTGCAGCTGGCGACGATCCCTCTGTTCGGGCTGCTCGCGACGCGGATCGGGTCGGCCAGGGTGGTCGGCATCGGGGCGCTGGGCAGCGCCCTGATCGCGGTCCCGATGTACGCGCTGCTGCCCTCCGCCGGATTCGGGGTGCTGGTCGGGATGATGATCATCGGGGGGATCCTGCCGACGATGTCGTGGGCGGCGCTCGGCGGCCTCATGAGCGACCTGTTCGACGAGCGGTTCCGCTACTCCGCGCTCTCCCTCGCCTATGCCATCGCCGCCACGGCGAGCGGCTTCGTCCCGCTGCTCACGGCGGCGCTGGGCCGCGCCACCGACGAGGCATGGTGGCACCCGGCGCTGATGCTCATCGCGATGTCCGCCCTCACCCTGCTGGGCGCCGTCCTCGCCGGGCGGCGCGCCCCCAGCGGCGCGCTGGGCAGCAGCGGCGTGGCCGACGGCGCCCTGGACCGGGGCGCCGCGCGGAGACGCTGACGGTTCGGCGACGCGTCTGTGAGGATGACGGGATGAACGAGCTGCTGCCGGATCCCGTCTACTTCGCGGGTCTCCCCACCGTGATCACCTCCGGTGCCGTCCTGCTGCGCGACGAGCACGGCCGGGTGGTGATCGAGAAGCCGAACTACCGCGACCACTGGCTGCTGCCCGGCGGTGGCGTCGACGCGGGGGAGGACGCCCGTGAGTGCGCGCGGCGTGAGGTCCAGGAGGAACTCGGTCTCCGGCTCGAGATCGGGCGTCTCCTCGCCGTGCACTGGATGCCCTCGCGGGCGAGCGTGGGCGCCCCCATGGGCGCCCATTTCCTGTTCGACGCCGGCGTCGTGCCGGCCGAGCGTCTGCAGGCGGAAGTGGTCCCGCAGGTCGCGGAGCTCGACGACTGGCGGCTGGTCGAGGAGGACGAGCTCGACCTCCTCGGCGCGTGGGGCGCATCACGCGCGCGGCGCGGGCTCGCGGTCCTTCGCGGAGAAGCCGAGGTCGACCTGGTTCCGGCCCTGTGAGCAGGAGGATCGTCGCCTCGTCGCGAGGGGATTCACAGCGGATTTGACAGCTCCCGCGGGCGCGGATCGGCGCGGAACGCTGTCGTCGGCGTCTCACTCGCACTACGGTGCTGGTCATCCCTGTCCCTGTCCCCGACCAGAACGGCACGGCAATGGACCTCACGTTCAAGCTGATCGCGCTCGCGATCTACTTCATCGCGATGCTCGCCATCGGCGCGTACGCCTTCTTCAAGACCCGCGGCGGCGACGAGTACATGCTCGGCGGTCGTCAGCTGCACCCCTTCACCGCCGCGCTCTCGGCCGGTGCCTCCGACATGTCGGGCTGGCTCGTGATGGGCCTGCCCGGCGCGCTCTACATCAGCGGGCTCGTCGAGGCCTGGCTCGCCGTCGGCCTCACCATCGGCGCAGCCCTGAACTGGTACTTCGTGGCGCCGCGTCTGCGTGAGTACACCAAGGCCGCCGACGACTCCATCACCGTGCCCAGCTTCTTCGGCAACCGTCTGACCGACCGCACCCGCCTGCTGCGCATCGTCGCGGGCCTGGTGATCCTGGTCTTCTTCGCCTTCTACGTCTCCTCCGGCATGGTCGCCGGCGGCAAGTTCTTCGAGTCGATGTTCGGCGGCAACTACCTGCTGGGCATGCTCCTGGTCGCGGCCGTGACCCTGGCCTACACCCTGTTCGGCGGCTTCCTCGGCGCCACCTACACCGACGTGGTGCAGGGCATGATCATGCTCGTCTCCCTGCTGCTGGTGCCGGTCGTCGCGATCTTCGCGGTCGGCGGCCCCATCGAGATGTGGCACTCGATCCAGCAGGTCAACCCCGACTTCACCTCGATGACCAAGGGTGCCACCGGTGTGGGCGTGCTGTCCTCGCTGGCCTGGGGCCTGGGCTACTTCGGCCAGCCCCACATCATCGTGCGCTTCATGGCGCTGCGCTCCGCGAAGGACGCGAAGGCCGGTCTGGTCTTCGGCGTGGGCTGGATGATCCTGTGCGTGCTCGGCGCGATCTTCACCGCGATGGCGGGCCTGGCCTTCTTCCAGCAGAACGGTGACTCCGGTCTGACCGACACGAAGAACGGCGAGTCCGTCTTCCTGGACCTCGCCCAGATCATGTTCCACCCGCTGATCGCCGGCTTCGTGCTCGCAGCGGTGCTCGCCGCGATCATGTCCACGCTCTCCTCCCAGCTCGTGGTGACCTCCTCGGCGCTGGTCGAGGACCTCGTGGGCGGCTTCGGCGTCTCGCTCGGTGCCAAGGCCAAGCTGTGGGCCGGTCGTGGCGCCGTGCTCGCGGTCGCGATCTTCGCCGGCATCCTGGCGGCGAACCCGAACAGCTCGATCCTCGACCTCGTCGGCTTCGCCTGGGCCGGCTTCGGTTCGGCCTTCGGCCCGATCATCCTGCTCAGCCTGTTCTGGCGGCGTCTGACCAACATCGGTGCCCTCGCCGCCATGATCGGCGGAGCCGTGGTCGCCTTCTGGTGGGGTCAGGCCACGCCCGACGTGAGCTGGGGCCTCTTCCCCGGCGACGAGCACCTCTACGAGATCGTGCCCGGCTTCGCCGTGGCGCTGATCCTCGCGATCGTGGTCTCGCTCGTGACCCCGAAGCCCTCCGAGCGCACCCTGCAGCAGTTCGACCAGGTGCGCGCCAACGTGCGCGGCACGGCGGATGCGCAGACCGCCGCCGCGGAGGACGCGACCGTCTGATCCCGGAGCTCGCGCGGCCCGGAACCGCGCGGACCGGAACCGTGCGGCCCCGAGCCCACGTGGCGCGCGTCGTCCCCTCAGCCGACGACGCGCGCCACGTGCTCGAGGATCTCCTGGGCGGCCTCGTCGCGGATCGGCGGCTCGTTGTGCACCTCGTGGCGGAAGCCCGTGTACACGCGCGTCCGCACGTCGCGCGTCCCCGCATCGACGAGCTCGTTCGCGGCGCGATACGCCCCTTCCCCGAACCCGCAGACGGGATCCTGGTCGCCGGCCAGGATCAGCACCGGCAGATCGTCCGGGACCAGCTCCGCGAAGGCGCCGCCCTCGACCTCGTCGTACAGGTCCACGAGATCCCGGACGAACCGCAAGGACAGGGGAGTACCGAAGCCGTTGAGCGGATCGGCGCCGTGGTCGGCGACCACGTCCCGGTCCAGCGCCACCCAGTCGGTGGGACCGCGCACGTCGTCGTAGCGGTCCAGGAAGCCCTCGAAGAGGGCGTGCGCGAACTCCTCGCCGCTGCCCGAGCCGTCGCCCTCGCCGATCGCCCACTCGAGGGCCTGGCGATCGAAGGTCTCGATCGCCCTCCAGCCCGCGGCGATCCCGCCCAGCACCAGCCCTGAGACGCCGCCGGGGTGGCGGGTCACCTGGGCGCGGGCGATCATCGACCCCCAGCTGTGGCCGTAGATCAGGTACGGCAGGTCGGGGAACATCCCGGTGACGCGGGCGCGGAGCGTCTCTTCGTCGGCGATCACCGTGTCCCGGCCGTCCGCGCCGGTGTCCGCCCACGCCCCCGAGAGCACGGCGGTGCGGCCGTGCCCCGCGTGGTCGTCGGCCGCGACCACGACGCCCGCGTCCAGCAGCCGGTCGGACAGCCGCTGATAGCGCCGCGAGTGCTCACCGAGACCGTGCTCGATCTGCACGATCGCCCTCGGGGTCGTGACGGGCACCTGGATCCAGGCCTGGATCTCGTCCCTTCCGTTGTGGGAGGGGAATGAGAACTCGTGCAGCGCCATCGCAGCTCCTTCGTCGGTGCGACCGCGTGCGCTCGGCCGCTGAGAACGAGCGTAGTCCGGCGCCCCGGCCTCAGGCCCCCGGGTGCTCCCGTCTCAGGCTCCCGGGTGCTCCCGGACGGCGAGAGCCGCGCCGACGGCAGGCTTCGCCCCGGCCCAGCTCACGGGCGTGAGAGCGGGGGAGGTCGTCGGCGCATCGGCGGCGGGGTCCACCGGAGCGGCGGGCCGATTGCAGGTCTCGGGACCGTGCAGGGACCCCGGGGCGGCGGTGGTGGCGGTGTCTGTCGTCTCCATGCCTCGACCCTCGAACCGGAGCCTATGGATCGGCTGTGTCGATCCTGTCCCGGGCCGGTGCGTCGAGGTCCCTGGTCACATACGCCGACCATGCCTGCGGCACAGCAGATCCATAGCTCGGCGCGGAAATCTTCCCGCCATGACCACGACAGACAGACAGCGGACCCGCGGCGTGACACCGCCCGGATCCGGAACGGACGACAGCAGTGCAGGGCCGACGACGGGTGCGGGATCGGCGGCCCATCGCCGCCCGGGCCTGCGCGAGCGGATCATGAAGGAGCCCCTCGGTGCCAGCATCGCCCTGCTGGCGCTGCTCGCGGCCACCGGGGTCCTGTACTTCTGGAACCTCAGTGCCAACGGCTACGCGAACTCCTTCTACTCGGCGGCAGTGCAGGCCGGCTCGGAGTCCTGGAAGGCCTTCTTCTACGGCTCGTCGGACGCGGCGAACTCGATCACGGTCGACAAGCCGCCGGCCTCGCTGTGGTTCATGGCCCTGTCCGTGCGGCTGTTCGGTCTGAGCTCCTTCGCGATCCTGCTGCCGCAGGTCCTCATGGGCATCGGCACCGTCCTCGTCGTGAACCGCACCGTGAAGAGGTACTTCGGTGTGGCGGCGGGGCTCGTCGCGGGCGCCGCGCTGGCGATCACCCCGGTCGCGGTGCTGATGTTCCGCTTCAACAACCCCGACGCCCTGCTGGTGCTGCTGATGACCCTGGGCGCCTGGGCGACCCTGCGGGCCATCGAGAAGGGCGCGATCCGCTGGATGGCCCTGGTGGGCGTGTTCATCGGCTTCGGCTTCCTCACCAAGACCTTCCAGGCGTTCCTCGTGGTGCCGTTCTTCGGTCTCGCGTTCATGCTGTTCGCCGCCGCCACCTGGAAGCGGCGGGTCGTGGGACTGGCCGCCGCGGTCGGAGCGGTCGTCGTCTCCGGCGGCTGGTGGGTCGCGATCGTCGAGCTGGTGCCCGAGAGCTGGCGCCCGTACATCGGCGGCTCGCAGAGCAACTCGTTCCTCGAGCTGACCTTCGGCTACAACGGATTCGGCCGACTCAGCGGCGACGAGACCGGCTCCGTGGGCGGCGGCATGCCCGGTGGCGGTGACATGCCCGGCGGCGGGGGCAGCCCCTTCGGCGGCGACACGGGACTGACGAGGATGTTCTCCTCGGACGTCGGCGGCCAGATCTCCTGGATGATCCCGGCCGCGCTGATTCTCGTGGTGCTCGCGCTGTGGGTGACCCGCCGCGCACCGCGCACGGACCTGCGCCGCGCCTCCCACATGGTCTGGGGCGGCTGGTTCCTGGTCACCTTCCTGGTCTTCTCGTTCATGAGCGGGATCTTCCACCAGTACTACACGGTGGCCCTCGCCCCGGCGATCGCCGCGATGGTCGGCATGGGGGCGGGCGAGCTCTGGCAGCGTCGCAGCACCTGGCTCGCCAGGAGCGGACTCGCCCTCGCGGCGCTCGCCACCGGCATCTGGGGCTTCGTCCTGCTGCAGCGCCAGGAGGAGTACGGGCAGTGGCTCCAGATCCTCGTGCTGGTCACCGGGATCCTCGCGGCCATCGGGTTCCTGCTGCTCCACCGCGGCGGGCGCGCCCTGGCCGCGGGCGTGGTCCTCGCGGCAGTGGTCAGCGCTGGCGCCGGACAGGCCGCCTACGCCGCCAGCACCGTGACGACGGCCAAGACCGGATCGATCATCACCGCAGGGCCGCAGGTCTCCGGCGGCATGGGCGGACCCGGCGGAACGGGCGGACCAGGCGGAATGGGTGGTGGCCAGGGCGGCATGCCCGACGGCGGCCAGGGCGGTCCGGGCAGGACCGGTCAGCAGAGCAACGGCCTCCCGGGGGCTCCGGGCCAGTCGCAGACGGGCCAGCAGAACCAGGGCCAGCAGGTGCCGAGCATGCAGAACGGGAAGGGCCAGTTCTCCGGAGCCGGCGAGAACAACGGTGCCGGCGGCACGGCCGAGGGCGGCGCCGGCGGCATGGGCGGTCTGCTCGACGCCTCCGAGCCCGACCAGGAGGTCGTGGACGCGCTGAGCAAGGATGCGGACGACTACACCTGGGTGGCCGCGGCCGTCGGCAGTCAGAGCGCTGCCGGTCTGCAGCTGGCCACCGAGGATCCGGTGATGGCGATCGGTGGGTTCAACGGCTCCGATCCGAGTCCCACGCTGAAGCAGTTCCAGGAGTACGTCGAGAAGGGACGGATCCACTACCTGCTCGCGAGCTCCGGCATGGGCGGACAGCAGAGCGGCGGGTCGAGCTCCGGGTCCGAGATCGTGACGTGGGCCGGCAAGCACTACAAGAAGGTGACCATCGGCGACCAGACCTTCTACGACCTGACGCAGCCCACGTCGGACTCCGCCGGGACGGAGGAGACGTCATGATCACGATCACCACGCGACAGGGAGACGTCGCCTCCGACCACCCCTCCACCGACGGGGAGTCGCCGGAGGCCGCCGCGGATCGCCCGCTCGTGGAGGCCGGCCCCGGGACGACCGTGCTGGACGTCGTCGTGCCGGTCCTCGACGAGAGACACACGATCGAGGCCTGCGTACGCCGGCTGGACCGCCGGCTGCGGGGGACGTTCCCCTACCCGTACCGGATCACGGTCGCCGACAACGGCAGCACCGATGGCACCCGGGAGATCGCCGCCGGCCTCGAGCGGGAGCTGCTCGGACGTGTCCGGGCCGTGCACCTGGACCAGAAGGGACGCGGACGGGCGCTGAAGGCGACCTGGCTGCACTCCGACGCGCTCGTGCTGGCGTACATGGACGTGGACCTGTCGACCGATCTCGACGGGCTCTGGCCCCTGGTCGCGCCGCTCATGTCGGGACACTCAGACCTCGCGATCGGCACCCGGCTGAACCGCAGCTCACGGGTGGTGCGCGGGACCAAGCGCGAGGTCATCTCCCGCTGCTACAACGCGGGGCTCTCCGTGGCGCTCGGCGCCGGCTTCACCGATGCCCAGTGCGGCTTCAAGGCGATCCGGGCCGACGTGGCCCGCGAGCTCCTGCCGCTCGTCGAGGACCCGAGGTGGTTCTTCGACACCGAGCTGCTGGTGCTCGCCGAACGCTGCGGGCTGCGGATCCACGAGGTCCCGGTCGACTGGTACGACGATCCGGACTCCCGGGTCGACGTGGTCCACACCGCCCTGGACGACATCCGCGGGGTCTTCCGGGTGCGCCGGGTGCTGCGTGACCGCGCCGAGGAGATCGCGGGGATCCGCGACAGGCTCGGGCGGACCATGCCCTCGGGGCAGACCAGCGGCCAAGTGATCCGGTTCGCCGCCGTGGGCGTTCTCAGCACGCTCGTGCACCTGCTCGGCTTCGCCGGGCTTCACGGAGCGATCGGCGTCCCGACGCAGGCGGCCAACCTCGTCGCACTGCTGGTGGCGACGGTGCTCAACACGAGCGTCAATCGTGCCTGGACCTTCGGGATCCGCGAGCGCGGCGGAGCCCTGTGGCACCAGGTGCAGGGGCTCGTCCTGCTGGCGCTCACCTGGGCGCTCAGTGCCGGCGCGCTGTTCCTGCTCGACCACACGTGGCATGCCGCCCCCACGGCGGTGCAGACGGTGATCCTCGGCGGGTCCATGGTCATCGCGACGGTCACCAAGTTCGCCGTGATGCGGAGGTGGCGCACGGCAGGGGAGTGAGGGCAGCAACCGTCGACGCCGCACCTCAGGCCGGTCCCGCCTCCAGTTAGGAGCGCGGGGGCCGGCGCGAGGGAGGACGCGGTCGGAACCGCCCCCGCGAGGCCCGATGCCGGCGCCTCGGACGTGCCCACCGAGGATCCTCAGGCATGAGTGGTGCAGGACACGCTCTGACCTGGGGCTGTGGAGTTGACGTGGGGGCCGGGAGTGCGTAAGTTTATTCCTCGTGCCC
>NZ_QFKX01000004.1 GCF_003130585.1 Brachybacterium endophyticum
CTGCAGACGCTCGGCCCATTCCTCCCACGAGAGCTCCTCGCGCTCGCGCACCGAGTCCGCCACGTACTTCTCGTAGCTGTCACCCTCGTAGAGGACGTGGCCGAGCTCGGTGTTGGGCACCAGCTCGCCGTCGTTGAACAGGGCGCTGCCGACGCCGGTGCCGAGCGTGGTCATCAGCACCACGCCCCGGGCGTCCGCACCGACGCCGAACTCCATCTCGGCGATGCCCGCGGCATCCGCGTCGTTGACCACGAAGACGTCGTGGCCGGTGCGCTCGGTCAGCAGCGCGTCCACGTCGGTGCCGATCCAGGAGGGGTCGACGTTCGCGGCGGTCTGGGCGACCCCGTGCTGGATGACGGCCGGGAAGGTGACGCCCACGGGCATGTCGTCGGCCACGCCGAAGGAGTCGATCAGCTGGGCGACGGTGTCGGCGACCGCATCGGGGACCGAGGGCTGCGGGGTCGGGATCCGCAGCCGGTCCTGGGAGAACTTGCCCTTCTTGAGGTCCACCGGCGCGCCCTTGATGCCGCTGCCACCGATGTCGATCCCGAATGCTTCCTTGCTCATGGTCTCTCCTCTCGCGCCCGGCGATCTGCCGGTCGCGGGCTCCTGGAGGCGACGCTGCAGGAGGCGGCCGGTGCGGGCAGGTGCCCGCGAGCCGAGGACATTCTGACAGAGGGACGGCGGGCGAGGGATCAGAGCGCGGTGAGCAGCTCGTACCCGTCGTCGGTGATCACCAGCGTGTGCTCGAACTGAGCGGTGAAGGAGCCGTCGGCCGTCACCACCGTCCAGCCGTCGTCCCACTGCTCCCACTCCTGGGACCCGAGGGTGACCATGGGCTCGACGGTGAAGGTCATGTCCTTCTGGATGACGTCGTCGAAGAGGGGCGCGGAATCGTAGTGCGGGATCACGAGACCGTTGTGGAAGCCCTCGGCGACCCCGTGCCCCGTGTAGTCGCGCACGGACTCGTAGCCGAAGCGCGCGACGTACTTCTCGATCACGCGCCCGATCACGTTGACCTCGCGCCCGGCGCGGCCGGCACGGATGCCGCGCATCATCGCCTCGTGGCTGCGCTCGACGAGCTCGGCCGCCCGCGGGTCGACGTCCCCGACCAGGAAGGTCGCGTTGGTGTCACCGTGGACGCCGTTCTTGAAGGCCGTGACGTCGACGTTGAGGATGTCGCCCGAGCGCATCACCGTGGAATCGGGGATGCCGTGGCAGATGACCTCGTTCAGGCTCGTGCACACGGACTTCGGGAAGCCCAGGTACCCCAGCGGGGAGGGGTAGGCGCCGTGGGAGACGATCACGTCGTGGACCACGGCGTCGATGTCGTCGGTGGTCGCCCCCGGGACGGCGGCCTCGCCGGCTGCCTGCAGGGCGAGAGCGGCGATGCGGGAGGGCTCGCGCATCCGCTCGATCACGTCGCGACTCTGCACGTGCGGCCCGGAGTCGGAGACCGCCTGGTCCTTGCCCACGTACTCAGGACGCTCGATCGAGGCGGGCACCGTGCGTGCCGGGCCCACGGTCCCCGGGGTGAGGAGCTCACGGCCCTCCGGACGGATCCATCGCTGCTCTACAGTCATGGGTGCAGTGTCTCACCGGGTCCTCGCGCCCAGCGGCCCCGCGCGGGGTCGACGTGGCGAGGTCGACGGAGAGGCCGTGCACCCCGGCCGGAAGCGGCCCACGACGAGAGCGC
Source organism: Brachybacterium endophyticum (assembly GCF_003130585.1). Taxonomy (GTDB): domain Bacteria; phylum Actinomycetota; class Actinomycetes; order Actinomycetales; family Dermabacteraceae; genus Brachybacterium; species Brachybacterium endophyticum. The sequence goes on from NZ_QFKX01000004.1 coordinate 1,697, forward strand.
AGACGACACCAGAGGAGAGTAGCGCGATGACCACGAGCGAGTTCTACTACAACGTCGACACCGGTCAGGTGGAGGAGGGGCACCAGTCCCCGGGGGCGTCGCTGATGGGTCCGTACTCCAGCCGCGAGCAGGCCCAGGGCGCGCTCAAGGGTGCCCAGGAGCGCAACCAGGCCTGGGACCGCCAGGACCAGGAGTGGGACGAGGACTGAGTCCGCGACGCCCCGCGGCCGTCACTCGAAGGAGTGCTCGGCCGTGGGGTACTCCTTGGTCTCGACGGCCTCGCGGTACTCGGTGGCCGCCCGCAGCAGCTCCCCCCGCAGGTCGGCGAAGCGTCGCACGAAACGGCCCTCGAAGCCGGAGAGCCCTGCCATGTCCTGCCACACCAGCACCTGGCCGTCGCAGTCGGGCCCGGCGCCGATGCCGATCGTGGGGATCTCGAGGAACTCGGTGATGCGTCCGGAGACCTCGCTGGGCAGCAGCTCGAGGACGACGGCGAAGGCGCCGGCCTCCTGGAGGGCCTGGGCGTCCTCCGCGAGGCGGTCCGCGGCTGCATGATCGCGGCCCTGCACGCGGTGACCGGAGAGCACGTTGACCGACTGTGGGGTGAAGCCGAGGTGCCCCATCACCGGGATGCCGGCGTCCACCAGGGCTCGCACCGTCTCCGAGCGCGCTGCGCCACCCTCGAGCTTGACCGCCTCGGCGCCTGCGCGCAGGAGCTCGACGCCGTTGCGCACGGCCTCGGCCACGTCGACCTGGTAGCTGCCGAAGGCGAGATCCGCGACCACGAGGGGCCGGGACACGGATCGGGCCACGGCGGCGGTGAAGGTCACGATGTCCTGGTGGGTGGTGTGGACCGTCGACTCGAACCCGAGCACCGTCGTGCCCGCCGAGTCGCCCGCCAGCAGCACGTCGATACCGGCCTCCTCGAAGACACGCGCGCTGAGGGCGTCGTACGAGGTGAGCATCGAGAAGCTGCGACCTGCGTCCTTCGCCTCCTGCAGGTGGCGCAGCCGGACCTTCGCGGGACGGTGCGACCGCTCGGGCGGCATCGGGACGGCGGCGGTGTTCATGGGGGTCCTCCACGGGGCGAGAGCTGCGGTGCCGGCGGTCGCCGGCAGGGCCGTCCCAGCCTAGCGGGCTGGTCGGCCACCCGGCGTACATGGGGACTCCTCCCCATGGAAGGTCCTCGACGACCGTGCCAGTATTCGTTCCCACAGGGACGCCGACGGAGGCGCCCGCCTGGATCGAGGGGAGACGTCATGAGGACCAGCAATCGTGGATGGGGCAGAGGTCTCGCCGTCGGCGCGGGATCGCTCGCACTGACGTTCGCGCTGACGGGATGCGGGACCCTGATCGGGCCGCTGCTCGGGGGTGCGAGGAGTGAGGAGCCCACTGCGGAGACAGCGACCGAGCAGGCGACGACCGCGGAGGAGTCGACGGCGGACGAGGAGGCCGACCCCTCGACCCAGGAGGAGGCGACCTCGGAGGAGACCGCCGACGAGGAGTCGGTCTCCGACGATGCGACGTCCGAGGTTTCCGCTGCCTCGGACGAGGACGCCTCGGGGGCCGGCGGGGACGACTCCGAGAGCTCGGGCTCGGAGGAGGACGTCACCGAGGGCGATCTCAGCGCCGCCAAGGGACAGTTCATCGACTTCATGAAGGCTCTCGGCGACAAGGACGCCGAGAAAGCCTGCGGCTTCACGATGGATCCGTCGACGGGCGAACCGATCGACGGGATGGCCCGCAAGGTCTGCGCGAAGCAGATCGAGAAGTCCGAACAGATGGACCAGTTCACTCCGGAGCTCGTGAGCATGCTCGATGCGTCGATGATCGACGCGAAGGCGGAGGACGACGGCACGATCACTCTCAGCTTCGACGGCTCGAACGACACCACGATGGCGAAGGCCGACGACGGCCAGTGGTACTTCAAGCTGTGACGAGCACGCGGACGCTCCCGGCTCCACGCCTCGTCGGACGGCCTGCCACCCCCGCGGTGGCAGGCCGTCCGACGTCCGCGGCCGTATCCGCTCGATGCGGCACACTGGACCCATGGAACGCCATCATGATGCTGTCCTGCGCACGGTCGCCGAGAAGGACGTGCGGTTCATCCGCCTGTGGTTCTGCGACGTGGTCGGGACGCTGAAGTCCATCGCGATCTCCCCGGAGGACCTCGAGACGGCCTTCGACGAGGGCATCGGCATCGACGGCTCCACGATCGAAGGCTTCACCCGGGCCTACGAGTCGGACATGCTGCTGCGTCCCGACCCCGCGACCTTCCAGACCCTGCCCTGGCGCGGTGAGGTCGAGGGCACGGGACGGATGATGTGCGACGTCCTCACGCCCGACGGCGAGCCGGCCGCCTCCGACCCCCGCCGCGTGCTGCGCTCGGTCTCCGAACGCGCCGCCGACAAGGGCCTGGACCTGTTCGCCCACCCGGAGATCGAGTTCTACCTCTTCAAGGAGGGCTACGAGCCCGGGAGGACGCTCACCCCGGTGGACACGGCGGGCTACTTCGACCACGTCCACAAGGGGCAGGGACAGGACTTCCGCCGCACGGTCATCCAGTACCTCGAGCAGATGAACATCCAGGTCGAGTTCTCCCACCACGAGAACGGACCGGGCCAGAACGAGATCGACCTGCGGTACGCGGACGCCCTCACCACGGCCGACAACATCCTCAGCTTCCGCACCGTGGTCAAGGAGGTGGCCCTGGGCATGGACCAGGTCGCGACCTTCATGCCCAAGCCGATGATCGAGCATCCCGGCTCGGGCATGCACACCCACCTGTCGATGTTCCAGGGCGGGCGCAACGCCTTCCACGAGCCCGGCGCCGAGTTCGGACTCTCCCGCACCGGCCGCCAGTTCATCGCGGGCCTGCTGCGCCATGCCGCCGAGTACTGCGCGGTGACCAACCAGTTCGTGAACTCCTACAAGCGCCTGTGGGGTGCACAGGAGGCCCCGAGCTTCATCACCTGGGGGCACAACAACCGCTCGGCGCTGGTGCGTGTCCCCTTCCACAAGCCCACCAAGGGCACGAGCTCGCGCGTCGAGTTCCGCGGGACGGACTCCGCGTGCAACCCCTACCTCGCCTTCGCGGTGCTGTTCGCGGCCGGGCTCAAGGGGGTCGAGGAGGAGTACGAGCTGCCCGAGGGCGCCGAGGACACCGTCTGGGAGCTCACGGACCGCGAGCGCCGCACGATGGGCATCGAGCCCCTGCCCACCGATCTCTACCGTGCCCTCGAGGTCTTCGAGAGCAGTGAGCTGATGGCGGAGACGCTCGGCGAGCAGGTCTTCGAGTTCTTCCTGCGCAACAAGCACGACGAGTGGCGTCGCTACCGCGAGCAGGTCACCTCCCGCGAGTTCGAGACGTCGTTCTTCGCCGGATGAGCCCCGCACCCCCGCGCCGCCCCGGCCCCGGCAGCGAGCCCCCGACCACGACCGGCGCGCTCGCCCGCCTCGGATACGCGCGCCCGGACCGCGTCCGCTCCTTCCTCGACGAACCGGCGCTGGCGGGCCTGGGGCGAGGTGCCGCCGAGGCGATCGGTCGCGTCGCGGACCCCGACGAGGCCGTGCTCGGGCTGCTGCGTTTCGCCGAGGCCTCGCGCGAGGCCGGGCGCGACCGCGAGCTGGAGGACCTGCTCGGCGACATCGGTCGGCCCGACGGGCCGGGGGAGCGGCTGATCCGGGTGCTGGGCACCTCGGTGGCGCTGGGGGACTTCCTGACCCGGCACCCCGACCGCGCGGTCGCCCTCGAGGCAGGACCGGACGCGCTCACCATGGACTCCGCCGACGTCCGCTCGCGACTGCTGGGAGCGGTGGGAGCGGTGGCCGGCGCGGAGATCCCGCTCGCCTCGCTCAGCGGCCGCGAGGGACGCGACGCGCTGCGCATCGCCTATCACGAGCGCTTGCTGCAGATCGCCGCTGCCGACGTCACCGCCCCCGACCCCACCGCCGTGCAGCCCTTGGTCTCCACGGCCCTGGCCGATCTCGCCGGCGCCTCCCTGGAGGCAGCCCTCGCGATCGCGCGCACGGCCGTGGAGGACCAGCAGAAGGTGCGGCTGGCCGTGGTGGCGATGGGCAAGACCGGCGCCCGCGAGCTGAACTTCATCTCCGACGTCGACGTCGTCTACGTCGCCGAGGCCGCTTCCGAGGCAGCTGCGGCGCCGACGGAGCCGTCTGCCGGACAGCGCTCCGGCTCCACGGCGACGGGCTCCGATCCGGACGAGGAGCGAACCGTGGTCGAGATCGGGGCCGCTCTGTGCCGGGAGCTCGCCCGGGTGTGCGCCGATCGCACGGCCGAGGGGTCCCTGTGGCAGGTCGACGCGAACCTGCGGCCCGAGGGCAAGGACGGTGAGCTGGTCCGGACGTTGGACTCCTACCGGCGCTACTACCGGCGCTGGGCCGATTCCTGGGAGTTCCAGGCACTGCTGAAGGCGCGGTTCGTCGCCGGTGACCGGGAACTGGGGAAGGCCTTCGAGGAGATGGTCGAGCCCTGGATCTGGCAGGCCTCCACGCGGGAGGGGTTCGTCGAGGACACCCGGGCGATGCGCCGCCGCGTGATCGCCCACATCCCCCGTGCCGAGGCCGATCGCAACATCAAGCTGGGCCCCGGCGGCCTGCGCGACGTCGAGTTCACGGTCCAGCTGCTGCAGATGGTCCACGGGCGCACCGACGAGACGCTGCACGTGCGTGGGACCCTGCCCGCTCTCGAGCGCCTGGGTGCGGGCGGCTTCATCTCGCGTCGGCACGTCGTGGAGCTCGACTCGGCCTATCGCTTCCTGCGCACCGTCGAGCACCGCCTCCAGCTGCACCGCATGCGCCGGACCCAGGTGCTGCCCACGGCCGAGGCGGACCTGCGCCGACTGGCCCGCAGCGTGGGCCTGACGCCGCAGGACTTCACACCCCGCTACGAACGCACGCGCCGCCGCGTGCGCCAGCTCCACGAGGAGATCTTCTACCGCCCGCTGCTGCTCACGAACTCGCAGCTCAGCGACGACGAGGTCATGCTCTCCAGCGAGTCCGCGCAGGCGCGGCTGGCGGCGATCGGCTACCGCGATCCGCGTCGGGCGATCGACCACATCCGTGCCCTGACGGACGGCATCTCCCGCCGCGCGGCGATCCAGCGCCAGCTGATGCCGGCCCTGCTCGAATGGTTCGCCGACGGGATCGACCCGGACATGGGCCTGCTCGCCTTCCGCCGGCTCTCCGACACCATCGGCTCCGCGCACTGGTACCTGGCGCTGCTGCGCGACAGCGGGGTCGCCGCGCGCCGTCTCACCCGTGTCCTCTCGAGCTCGCGCTTCGTCGGCGAACAGCTCGAGAAGGTCCCCGAGGCGGTGCGCTGGCTGAGCCGCGACGAGACCCTGCGGCCGCTGGGCCGGGAGAAGCTCCACGAGGAGTTCCTGGCGGTGATCCGCCGCGTGGACTCGATCGAATCGGCCCAGGACCTGCTGCGCCGCGCGCGACTGCGGGAGCTGCTGCGGATCTCGATGGCGCACCTGCTGGGGCTCGTGGACTCCCGCCAGGCCGCCCGGGGGCTCACCGACCTCGCCGAGGCCGTTCTCGAGGCGGGACTGCTGGTCGCGTACCACGCGGTGGCGCGGGAGCGCGGCGCGATCGGCGAGGACGTCGCCCCGGTGCGCGAGGACCTCGAGCTCAGCGCGAGCGACCTGCGCGAGCGCCGCAGCGATCCCTCCCGCGCTCTCGGGGTGGAGATGGCGCTGGTGGCGATGGGCAGCTTCGGGGCGCGCGAGATGGGATACGCCTCCGACGCCGACGTCCAGTTCCTGTTCACCGATCGCGGGGCGGGGCAGGAGGCCGGCGCGATCGCCGTCAAGGTCGCCACCCAGGTCCAGCGGATCCTCAACGCCCCCTCCACCGGGGCCGACATGAAGGTGAACGCCGATCTGCGGCCCGAGGGTCGCAACGGCGTGCTCGCCCGCAGCATCGAGAGCTGGAGCGTCTACTACCGCCGCGACGCCCTCACCTGGGAGCGTCAGGCGTTGGTGCGGGCGCGCGTCGTGGTGGCCTCCAGGGACCTGCAGTCGCAGATCGAGAGCGCGATGGACCACGAGCGCTATCCGTCGGGCGGCCTCGGCGAGTCCGCCCACCGTGAGATCGCCACCATGAAGGCCCGCGTCGAGTCCGAGCGGCTGCCGCGCGGCACCGACCCCGCCCGGCACCTGAAGCTCGGCCGGGGCAGCATGAGCGACGTCGAGTGGGTCTCGCAGCTGATCGTCCTGCGGCATGCGCACGAGATCCCTGAGCTGCGCACGACCACCACCCTGGAGATCCTCGAGCGGGCGCGCGCCGCCGAGCTGCTCACGGTGCGCCAGCAGGAGGAGCTGGAGGCCGCGTGGCGCCTCTCCTGGCAGATCCGTCGCGCGATCTTCCTGTGGCGCGGTCGCGAGGGGGACGTCCTGCCGAAGGACCGCATCGACCTCTATGCCGCCGCCGTCCTCGTCGAGGGGGACGAGGCCAGCGCCTCCGAGCTCGAGGACAGCTACCTGCGCGCCACCCGCCACGCCCGCACCGTCGCCGAGGAGATCATCTTCGGCGACGCCGCCGACTGACCGCGCCCGACGGCGACTGAGCACGCCCCGTCGCCTTCCGCGCCGTACCCTGGTCCGGGCCGTCGACCACCGGCGCCGGCCCGCGGACCCCGCCCTGACGTATCCCCACCCGAGGAGCCATGACCACACCCACGCTGAGCGAGCAGACACCGCGCGGACGCATGTACCGCATCGAGCCCGACGGGCCGGTCGTCTACCCCTCGATCACGACCGTCGCCGGCATGCGCGCGAAGGACCATCTGCAGGGCTGGTACGCGACCATGGCCTCCAAGCGGGCTCTGGAGATGTACGCCTGGCTGGATCGCAACCCCGACCGCGCCGCCTCGGAGATCTCCCGGGTCTCGCAGGACCGCTGGGGGGCACAGAAGCGGATCGCGGCGGCCGCGGAGGAGCACACCCGCATCGCCTCCGAGTTCGGCACCCTCGTCCACGCGGCCTGCGAGGACTGGGGCCGCAGCGGGGAGCGTCCCTCCCGGGACCACGTGGCCGGGATCGCCGAGTCGATGCGGGGGAGCGAGGGCGCCTTCGCGCGCGAGCCCGACGCCGGGGCGCTGCTGGACCGGGCCGCGGTGCGGCTCGACGGCTACGGACGCTTCCTCGAGGAGTTCCAGCCCGAGTTCGTCGAGGTCGAGCAGACGGTCGTGAACCACAGCGTGGGCTACGCGGGGACCACCGACTGCATCGTGCGGATCGGCGGAGCGCTGCTCAGCGGTGACATCAAGACCTCGAAGAAGGTGCGCGGGGACTACGCCCTGCAGGGCGTCGCCGTCGTGAACGCCGAGGCGCTGCTGGACGAGGACGGCACCGTGCGGGAGATGCCGGACCTGACCGGGGCCTTCATCATCCACCTGCCGGAGGCCGGTGGGTACTCGGTGGTGCCGCTGAGGACGGGGCCCGAGGAGTTCGAGACCTTCACGGCGCTGCGGAGGGTCTGGGGCTTCGAGGCCGAGGACTGCGTGCTCGAGAGCTGCACCCAGCCCCAGCAGCTGCTGGTGAACCTGCTGAAGTCCAAGGGCGGTCTCGACGCGATCGGGTGATCAGCCCTCGGGCCGCAGGATCCCTCGCGAACGCGCCCGGGCGACCGCATCCGTACGGCTGGCGGCGCCGAGCTTGTCGAAGACGTGCACCAGGTGGGTCTTCACGGTCGCCTGCGAGAGGAACAGCTCGGCGGCGATGGCGGCATTGGTGCGACCCTCTGCCACCAGACGCAGCACCTCCCGCTCGCGCTCGCTGAGCTCATCGGATCCGCGCCCGCCCAGTCGTGAGCGCACCCGCGGATCCATCACGCGCGTCCCGGACGCGGCGCCGCGCACCGCGCGCACCAGCTCCTCGGGCGGGGAGTCCTTCAGCAGGTAGCCCGCGGCCCCGGCCTCCATCGCCTCGAGCACGTCCTGGTCGTTGTCGTAGGTGGTCAGCACCACCACGGCGGGCGGCTCCGGAAGGGCGAGCAGATCGGGGATGATCGCGCTCCCGCGCAGCGGGGAGGTCGTGTACTGCAGGTCCAGCAGCACGACGTCGACGTCGCCCAGTCGGACGCGGTCCCTCGCCGCCTCCGGGGTGCTCGCCTCGGCGACCACCCGCAGGTCGTCCTCGGCGTCGAGGACCCAGACCAGCCCTCGCCGCACGATCGCGTGGTCGTCGGCCACCAGGACATCGATCATCCCTGCTCCTCCCGGATGTCTGCCGCCGGTGCCTCCTGCACGACGTGTGTAGCCGCCGTGCCCCGTCCCGGGGCCGCGCCCACCGGCAGACGCACCTGCACCGCGGTGCCCTCCCCGGGCGCGGACTCGACCGTGACGTCACCACCGGCGGCACGGGCCCGGGCGCGCACGGTGCGCAGCCCGAATCCCTCGGCGGTCGACGGGTCGAAGCCGAGCCCGTCGTCCACGACGTCGAGCACCAGGTCCCCGTCCTGCGCGCCCACCGTGAGCACGGCGCGGGACGCATCGGCGTGCTGCAGGACGTTGCCCACGAGCGAGCGGGTGATGCGCTCCAGCGCCGAGGCCGCCCGTTCCGGGACCTGACCGTCCTCGCCCTCCGCCAGCTCCCAGCGCAACTGCACCCGGGGCGAGTCTGCGGAGCTCGGCGCCATCTCGGTCAGCACCTCCTGGAGTCGCTCGTGCAGCGGCGTGCCCGACGCGGAGGCGCCGTCGGCGTCGACGAACGCGCGGGTCTGACGGCTGGTGAGCGCCGCGGCCCCGCGGGCCTGGGCGAGGTGACCCGAGGCGGTCTCGAGGTCGGAGGCCTCGAGCGCGGTGCGCGCGGCGTCGAGCAGCATCTGGATCGACAGGGCCGACTGCGCGACCGTGTCGTGCAGGTCGCGGGCGATGCGCTCGCGTTCCTCGGCGCGCGCCGTCTCCCGTTGGGTGCGCGCGATCTGATCCTGCGCATCGAGCAGGTCCTGGGCGAGCTGAGTGCGCTCGTCGATCACGTCCTGCAGGGTCCGCACCACGAGCACGACGGCGAGGGCGACCAGAGCCCCCAGGACGGGGCCGAGGATCCCTGCTGCGCCCGCGGGCCCCTCCCAGAGCGCGAAGCCTCCCGCAGCGACCGCGGTGACCACGACGAGCGCGCTCACGCCGCCCACGAGCGGGAGGGCGTAGAGGACGGCGAAGTCCAGGCCGAAGGCGATCCAGACGGCGTCCCCGGACAGCGTGAAGCAGCAGGCCCAGAGCAGGAGGACGGGGACCAGGTATCGCAGGGCCCACCATGAGCCCCGGTGACCGATTCCCCGTGCGGAGGCCATTCGGGCGCCGATCGAGTAGACGCTCACGAGGGCCACCAGCAGGACGAGGCGGAGGCTCGCTGCGGTCTCCGGGAGCTGCGGCAGGGTGCGCAGGGCGGCGATCGCCACCAGCAGGTACACGAGCGCATGCACGAGCCAGCGCAGAGCCTGCGCGTACGGCGCGCGCTGCGGTCCTGCCGGCGAGGTCATGACCCGAGTCTAGGGAAGAGCGAGGAAGAGCCCCCGATCCGCGTCACGGCGGGTCGGGGGCTCTTCGTCCGAGGGAACGGCTCAGATGTCGTAGTAGAGCTCGAACTCGAAGGGGTGCGGACGGAACCGGAAGGGATCGATCTCGTTCTCGCGCTTGTAGCTGATCCAGGTCTCGATCAGGTCCTCGGGGAACACGTCGCCCTCGGTGAGGTAGTCGTGATCGGCCTCGAGCGCGTCCAGCGCGCCGCCGAGCGACTCGGGCAGCTGCTTGATCTGCGCGTGCTCCTCGGGCGGCAGCTCGTAGAGGTCCTTGTCGATGGGCTCGGGCGGCTCGATCCGGTTGCGGATGCCGTCCAGGCCGGCCATCAGCTGTGCGGCGAAGGACAGGTAGGGGTTCGCCGACGGGTCGGGCGCGCGGAACTCCAGACGCTTGGCCTTCGGCGAGGTGCCCGTGACGGGGATGCGGATCGCCGCGGAGCGGTTGCGCGCCGAGTAGACCATGTTCACGGGGGCCTCGAAGCCCGGCACCAGGCGCTTGAAGGAGTTCACCGTGGGGTTGGTGAAGGCCACCAGCGAGGGTGCGTGCTCGATGAGCCCGCCGATGTACCAGCGGGCCATGTCCGAGAGGCCGCCGTAGCCACGCTCGTCGTAGAACAGCGGCTCGCCATCCTTCCACAGCGACTGGTGGGTGTGCATGCCCGAGCCGTTGTCGCCGAACAGGGGCTTGGGCATGAAGGTCGCGGTCTTGCCGTTCTCCCAGGCCGAGTTCTTGATGACGTACTTGAACTTCATGACGTCGTCGGCGGCCTTGCGCAGCGTGTCGAAGGTGTAGTTGACCTCCTGCTGGCCGGCGGTGCCCACCTCGTGGTGCGCACGCTCGACGTTCAGCCCCACCTCGGCCAGACGCACGACCATCTCGTCGCGCAGATCGGCCATCTGATCGTTGGGGGAGACGGGGAAGTAGCCGCCCTTGACGCGGGTCTTGTAGCCCTGGTTGCCGCCGAAGGCCGACTCGTCGCGGTCGGAGTTCCAGACTGCCTCGTCGGAGTCGATCTGGTAGCTCGCGCCCTGCATCTCGGTCTTGAAGCGGATGTCGTCGAAGATGTAGAACTCCGCCTCGGCCGCGAAGAACGCGGTGTCCGCGATCCCGGTCGAGCGCATGTACTCCTCGGCCTTGGTGGCGACGGTGCGCGGGTCGCGGGAGTAGGGCTCGTCGGTGAACGGGTCGACGATCGAGAAGTTGACGACGAGCGTCTTGTGCTCGCGGAAGGGATCGATGTAGGCGGTGTCGAGGTCCGGCACGAGCTTCATGTCGGACTCGTGGATGGCCTGGAAGCCACGGATCGACGAGCCGTCGAAGAGCTGGCCGGTGGCGATGGCGTCCTCGTCGAAGGTGCTCGCCGGCACGTTGAAGTGCTGCATGACACCGGGGAGGTCGCAGAAGCGGATGTCGACGAACTCGACGCCCTCCTCCTCGATGTACTTGATGGCCTCGCTGGGATTGCTGAACACGTCTCCTCCATCCGCATGCTCACGCATGCGCTGCTGATCCCCTGGGGGCGGTCATCGGCCGCGGACGGGACGCGACCCGCCCACGGTCCGGCTGCGGGATGCCCGCAGCCCGTGCCAGCAGTCTAGGACGATGCGCGGACCCTTCCGCGCAGAGGTCCGGGCCGCCGGGTCGGCCCTCACGGGGCCTCACGCACAGCTCTCCGGACGGGGATCCCTGCGCAGCCGCAGGAGCCGCGTGGCCGGACTCACGACCCGTGGGCGCAGCGCGCGGTGCCCTCGCCTCTGGTGATCAGTAGGCTGGAGCGGTGATCGAACGCAAGGATCTGGGAGCCTGGCTCGAGGGGCCTCCGACCGACGAGGAGTACGTGCGCGGCTCCCGGCTGGGGCTGCCCGCGGAGGGCTCGGGATCGGTCGCTCCCATCGGCCGACGGATCCTCTCCCTGCTCATCGACTGGGCCCTGTGCCTGCTCGTCTCGCAGCTGTTCACCGGCGGTGACCCCGCGATGACGCTGGGACTCTTCGCTGTCGAGAACCTGCTGCTGATCAGCCTTTTCGGCATCACGATCGGACAGTTCGCGATGGCCGTGCGGGTCACCCCCGTGCGTGGCCGTCAGCCGATCCTGCTGCGCTCCCTGATCAGGATCGTCCTGATGCTCCTGCTGCTGCCGGCGATCATCTGGAACCGCGACGCCCAGCCCCTGCACGACGTCGCCGCGGGCACCGCGGTGGTCCGCCGCTGAGCGGAGGGCTCGCTCCCGGGCGGTGACGCAGCCGTCGGGCCCTGCGCCCGTGACCTCACGGATCCAGGTCGTCACCTCGCGACGTCCTCGCTGACGCCCGTGCCGGATCGGGCATGACGAAGCCGATGGCACGCAGCGCCACCTCCCTGCTCCGGAGAGACTCCTCCTGTTCGCGACCTGGCGGTACGCACGTGCCGAACACGCTCGCCGTCCTCCCGTAAAACCCTCTGACCTGCGACGACATAAGATCACGTTTAGATAACGAATATAACGGAATGGTAACGGCACGCGTTCGGCAGCCTCGCGACCGCATGCGAGAGCCCCCGCGGCGCCGGCGGGACCGGCACTCACGGGGGCTCTGCGCCGCACGGGACGGCAGCGGCATCGAGGTGTCTCAGCGACCTCCGCGCATCATCGCCTTCTTGCTGACACCGCGCGTCCGGGTGGGATCCATGCCCTTGGGCACGGCGCTGCGGACCGAGGGGGTCAGGGCGGCCAGACGACGGCTGACCGCAGCCGACTCGTCCTTCGTCAGCGACTTCTTCATCCGCGTCATGTAGGAGGGGAGCTTGTGCAGCGGGGTCTCGTCCTCGCCGTCGCCGACGACGATCCGGTGCACCGGGATCGGCTCGTTGTTCAGCACGCGCTTGACGCGACGCGTCTCCTTGTCGAGCAGCTTCATCGAGGGCCCCGAGCCGTCCTCGGCGACCAGGACCACGCCCGCACGCCCGGAGGCGCGGAAGATCATCCGCTGCGAGCGCGGGTCCATCTGCACGGGCTCGTCCTCGACGTTCCATCCGCGACGGATCGACTGCATGGCCGCGAGCGGGGCGCCGGACTGGCCCTTGATGCGGTTGAAGGCCGCCGATTCCGCCTTGCGGGCGAGGATGAACATCGCGGCGAGCAGGCCGACGGCCAGACCCAGGAAGATGCCGTACCAGATCATCCCCAGGATCAGCTTGCTGAGGATCGTCAGCACGACGATGGCGGCGACGAAGGCGCCGAGCATCCAGGGCAGGGTGGAGCGGTCGGCCGCCTGGGTGACCTTGAAGACCTCCACCATCTGCTTGAGGCGGCCCTGCTTCTTGGGCGTCGCCTCGGTGGTGTCCGTGTCCTTGGTACGTGCCATGGTTCTTCCTGTGTCTCAGCCCGCCTGCGCGGCGGACATGCGAGCGACCACGCTCGAGGCCTCCTGCCGGGCGGGGGTGTTCTGGTCGAGGTGGCGGAGATTCTCGGGGATCTCGCGGCCGAGCTTCTTCATCGCCTGCGCCCACAGCCGTCCCGAACGGTAGGAGGAGCGCACCATCGGGCCGGCCATGACCCCGAGGAAGCCCATCTGCTCCGCGGTCTCGGAGAGCTCGACGAACTCCTGGGGCTTGAGCCAACGATCGATCGGGTGGTGCATCTTGGAGGGCCGCAGGTACTGCGTGATGGTGATGATGTCGCAGCCGGAGTCGTGCAGGCGCTGCAGGGAGTCGATGACCTCGTCGGGCGTCTCGCCCATCCCCAGGATCAGGTTCGACTTGGTGATCATCCCGGCGTCCTTCGCCATCTCGAGCACTGAGAGGCTGCGCTCGTAGCGGAAGGCCGGTCGGATCTGCTTGAAGATCCGGGGGACGGTCTCGAGGTTGTGGGCGAACACCTCGGGCTGGGCGTCGAAGACCTGCTCGAGGGCCTCACCACGTCCCTTGATGTCGTCGATCAGGAGCTCCACCCCGCAGCCGGGGTTCAGCGCATGGACCTGCCTGCAGGTCTCGGCGAACAGGCCGGCGGCGCCGTCGGCGAGGTCATCGCGGGCGACACCGGTGATGGTGGAGTAGCGCAGACCCATCTCCTGCACCGACTGGGCGACCTTGAAGGGCTCCATCGGATCCAGCGGTTCGGGCTTGCCGGTGGCGATGTCGCAGAAGTCGCAGCGACGGGTGCAGCGGTCGCCACCGATGAGGAAGGAGGCCTCGCGGTCCTCCCAGCACTCGAAGATGTTCGGGCAGCCGGCTTCCTCGCACACGGTGTGCAGGCCGCGGCCGTGCACGCGCTTCTTCATGGCGGAGTACTCCGGGCCCATGACGGCGCGGGTCTTGATCCACTCGGGCTTGCGCTCGATCGGGGTCTCGGCGTTGCGAGCCTCGACACGGAGCATCTTGCGCCCCTCGGGAGCGATCGTCACGCGTTCCTCCTCGTATCGCGGTTCCCGGCCAGTCTACGGGCCGGGAGGGGTCACGGCCGTGTCAGCGTGAGCGCGCCGACGTGCGCTCCGCCACGAGGTCACCCATGGCGGCCTCGACGGTGTCGATGACGTCGGCCACGCGGACGCTGCGGCCCAGCTCGGAGCTGAGGCTCGTCACCCCGGCGTCGTCGATGCCGCAGGGGATCACGTTCTGCGCCCAGTTCAGATCGTTCGCGCAGTTCAGGGCGAAGCCGTGCATCGTGGTGCGCTTGGAGACCCGCAGGCCGATCGCCGCCAGCTTCCGGTCGTCCTCGCCCTCGCGGACCACCCAGACGCCGCTGCGGCCCTCGACCGGGCGGGTCTCGAGACCCAGATCGGCCGCGACGCCGATCAGCGTGCTCTCGAGGGCGCGGACGAAGCCCACCACGTCGATGGGCGCGGGAAGGGTGACGATCGGGTAGCCGACCAACTGCTGGGGACCGTGCCAGGTGATCTTGCCGCCCCGGTCGATGTCGACGACGGGGGCGCCGTCCCGAGGGCGCTCCTCCTCGGCGGTGAGCTTGCCGGCCGTGTAGACGGGCTCGTGCTCGAGGAGGATCAGCGTGTTCGGCCGACGCCCCGCGACCACGTCGGCATGCACCTGACGCTGGACGTCCCAGGCGGCGTTGAACTCGACAGGACCGGGCGGGAGGCCGAACTCCTGATGGCGGTCCCCACCGGGGAGCGGGTCGCTGAAACCGAGGCGGATGACGTCGAGCACGACCGACAGACTACCGCCGCAGCCCACCCGGGGAGCACACGCCCGGCGCCGGGGCCTGCACGTTGTGGATGAGTTCCGGGCCCTCCTCCATCACCGGTGTTCACTGTGCCCCATGGGGCCGCGACGACAGGACCACCGGGAGCAGATCCGTGATGCCGGGACGCCGGGCCGGCGGGGGACGTCCGGGGACGAGCGCGTGCTGGAGGTGGCGCACAGGGACGCGGACCGTGAGGTGCTGCTGGTGGAGCGGGCCGGCGATGTGGTGGTCCGTGTGCGTGCTCTGAGCGACAGGGAGTCGCAACGACTGCACCTGGTGGCCGGTCTGCTGACGGAGCTGAACGAGATTCCCGTGCGGGCCGCCCCGCGTCTGCTCGACGCGGGAGGGGGCGGCCTGCTGCTGGAGCGCTCGGTCCCCTTGCGTTCCGGGAGCGGGCGTCGTCGCGCCGAGGCGCACCGGGCCTCTCCCTCGAGCGCGGAACGTCGTGCGCTGGTCACGGCGCGGGAGGATCTCGACGCGTTGGTCGACGCGTTGCACGGCCGAGGCTGGGGTGTCGGGCTCGCGCCGGGCGGCGGGCTCGGGACCCGGCGCGACGGTTCCGTGGTGCTGGCCGATCTGCGCGGTCTCGCACCCGGACCCGCGGGACGCGAACGGCTCGCCGACCAGCACTGGGTGGATTCGGTCCTCGAGGACCAGGACCGGACGCTCCGTCGCCGTATCGACCAGGGCCCGGCAGCGGGGCCGAGGAGCGAGGCCGACGGGCCGCGACCCGCGGGATCCGCACGAGCCGATCCCGAGCCCCTCGGTCGCGGGATCCTCGGACCCGAGAGCATCGATCACCGCCATCGTGCCGCTCCCTCCGCTCGACCGCGGTCCCGCAACGGGGAGAGGTCGCTCGCCGGCCGACGACGAGGCGGTCACCCTCCTGTGCCCCGACGACTCGCTCTCGTCCTGGCCGGCGGGCTCCTGGTCCTCGCGGGCGGCGCGACGGCTCTGGCCATGGGGTCCGAGCACCGGGCCGCCGAAGCTCCGCATCCCGGCACCGCGACCGGCGCGGATCACGGCACGGGGCCGGGTGCGACGAGGGAGACACGGTCGGGGACGAGCGCTGGCCCGCGCGGAGCCGTCCCTCGGAGCGACCCCGCGGGCGTCGAGGCGTCGATCACCGATCCGCGCGAGTTCGCCCAGGAACTCGCCACCATGCGGCACGGATACGTGACCGGGGCGGGAGAGGAATCCGCGGCGCTCCCGGGGAGCCCGGCGGCGGACCAGGACGACCAGGTACGCGATGCCTACGCCGATGCGCAGGTCGCGGGGGAGGGGCCGCAGGTCACGGGCGCCGTTCTCGAGAAGATCGACGACGAGGAGGGGACGGCGCGTCTGCGGGTGAGCAGCGAGCAGGGTGAGCTGCGCGTGCGGATGCCGGACGGAGTGGTCCGCGTGCGAGCCGCACACCCGGCCGCAGAGATCCGCCTGGAGCTCGAGCGCGGTGACGACGGCGCCTGGCGTGTGCGGGAGGTCGACCCGGTGTGACGGCTCCACCGGTCGTCGACGGCGATCCGCCCCGGACAGCGAAGAGCGTGGCGGCCCATGATCCCGGGGATCATGGGCCGCCACGCTCAGATGCGCGCTGCTCGGAAGGCCTCTCGGCCGCCGCTCAGAGCATCACAGGCCGAGCTCGGAGCCGAAGGCCCCTCCCTCCAGACGCTGCTTCATGAAGCTCAGGAACCGTGCGGCGTCCCCGCCGTCGACCAGGCGGTGGTCGTAGGAGAGGAACAGGTACATCATCGAGCGGACGGCGATGACCTCATCGCCCTCCTCCGTGGTGATCACGGCGGGCCGCTTGACGATGGTGCCGCATCCCAGGATGCCCACCTGCGGGTTCGGGACGATCGGGGTGTCGAACAGGGCACCGCCGGAGCCGGTGTTCGTGATCGTGAACGTCGCACCCTGGAGGTCGTCCGGGCCGAGCTTGTTGTCCTTGGCCTTCTTGCCGAGATCGCCGATCTGACGGGCCAGGCCCGCGAGGTTCAGGTCGCCGGCGTTCTTGATCACCGGGACCACGAGCCCGCGATCGGTGTCCGCAGCCATCCCGATGTTCTCGGAGCCGTGGTACTTGATCAGGTCGCCGTCGATCTCCGCGTTCAGCTTCGGGAACGTCTTCAGCGCCTCGACGGCCGCCTGCATGATGAACGGCAGGAAGGTCAGCTTGGCACCCTCGCGCTGGGCGAAGGAGTCCTTGGCCTGGCCGCGCAGCTTCGCGATGCGCGTCATGTCGACCTCGACGGCGGTGGTCAGCTGCGCCTGCGTCTGCAGGGACTCGACCATCCGGCTGGCCACGATCTTGCGCAGCCGCGACATCTTCTCCTCGGTGCCGCGCAGCGGGGAGACCTCGACCTTCGGGGCCTGCGCCGAGGCGCCGGCAGCAGGGGCCCCGGCGGGGGCGGAGGCCGCGGGAGCCTCTGCGGCCGACGACTTCGCGTCGATCGCCTTCTGCACGTCCTGCTTGCGGATGCGCCCACCCAGGCCGGAACCGGTGACGGTCGACAGGTCGACGCCCGCCTCCGACGCCATCTTCCGCACCAGCGGCGTCACGTAGCCCGACGCCTCGGCGCCGGAGACGGAATCAGCGGCCTTCGGCGCCGAACCCGAGGAGGCCGCAGGAGCGGCGGCGGACTCGGACGACGGGGCCGGAGCCTGCTCCGGTGCCTTCTCGGCCTGCTCCGGCTTCGACTCCGCCTTCGCGGGCGTGCTCTCGGCCGGCTTCTCCGAGGACCCGGACTTCTCCGAGGACTGGGCCGGCTTCTCCTCCGCCTTCTCCTCGCTCGCGGCAGCAGGCTTCTCCTGCGGGGAGTCGGAGGAGCCGGACGCAGCACCGGAGGCATCGCCGATCACGGCGATGACCGAGCCCACCTCGGCGTCCTCGTCCTCCTGGACGCGGACCTCGAGCAGGGTGCCGGCGACGGGGGAGGGGATCTCGGTGTCGACCTTGTCGGTCGAGACCTCGAGCAGCGGCTCGTCCTCCTCGACGGTGTCACCCACGGACTTCAGCCAGCGGGTGACCGTGCCCTCGGTGACGGACTCGCCGAGCGCGGGCATCTGCACATCGGTGCCGGAGGCGCCCCCGCCCGAACCGGAGCCGGCGTCGGAGGAGCCCTCGGCCGGCGCCTCGGACTGCTCGGACTTCTCGGAGGCCGGCTGCTCGTCGCTGCCCTGCTCGGTGGAGGGCGCCACGGTCTCGTCGGAGGCGAGGTCCTCGCCTCCGGAGGAGTCCTCGGCGGAGTCCTCGCTCGCCTCGGCGCTCGCGCCCGAGTCACCCGAATCCGAGCTCTCGGAGCCCGACCCGTCGCCGATCACGACGAGGTCCGCGCCGACATCGGCGTCCTCGTCCTCGTCGACCAGGATCTTCTCGATGGTTCCCGCGACGGGCGAGGGGACCTCGGTGTCGACCTTGTCGGTGGAGACCTCGAGCAGCGGCTCGTCGACCTCGACGGTGTCGCCCACGGACTTCAGCCAGCGGGTGACCGTGCCCTCGGTGACGGACTCGCCGAGTGCCGGCATCTTCACGGTTTCGGACATGTTCTTCTCCTCCTGGGGGCGACTCAGGCGTGGGCGTGCAGAGGCTTGCCGGCGAGCGCCAGATGCGCCTCACCCAGGGCCTCGTTCTGCGTGGGGTGGGCGTGGACGAGGGAGGCGACGTCCTCGGGGTAGGCCTCCCAGTTGACGATGAGCTGCGCCTCACCGATCTGCTCGGACATGTTGGTGCCGATCATGTGGACGCCCACGACGGGGCCGTCCTTCTCGCGCACGAGCTTGACGAAGCCCGTGGTCGCCAGGATCTGCGACTTGCCGTTGCCACCGAGGCCGTACTCGTAGGACTCGACGCCGTCGTCGCCGAACTGCTCCTTGGCCTGCTTCTCGGTGAGGCCCACGGAGCCCACCTGGGGCTCGCAGTAGGTGACGCGCGGGATCCCGGACTCGAGGATCGGGGCGGGGTTCAGGCCGGCGATGCGCTCGGCCACGAAGATGCCCTGCTGGAAGCCGCGGTGGGCGAGCTGCAGGCCGGGCACGATGTCGCCCACGGCGTAGACGCCGGGGACGCTGGTCTCGAGGGTCTCGGTGTCCGCGAGCACGAAGCCGCGGTCCATCGTGATGCCCTGGTCCTCGTAGCCGAGGTCCTTCGTGTTCGGGCCGCGGCCCACGGCGACCAGCAGGTAGTCGCCCTCGTAGACGGTGCCGTCGGCCAGGGTGACCTTCACGCCGTTCTCGGTCTGCTCGCACTTCTCGAAGAAGATGCCGAGCGAGAAGGCGATGCCGCGCTTCTTGAAGGCGCGCTCGAGCGCCTTGGACAGCGACTCGTCCTCGTTGGCGATGAGGTGGGGCAGGCCCTCGACGATCGTGACCGACTCGGCGCCGAGCGACTTCCACACCGAGGCGAACTCGACGCCGATCACGCCGCCGCCCAGGATGATGGGGTTCTTCGGGATCTCGGGCAGCTGCAGGGCGGTCTCGGAGTCGAGCACGCGCCCGCCCAGCTCGAGCCCCGGGAGGGACTTCGAGAAGGAGCCGGAGGCCAGGACGACGTTCTCCCCGGTCAGGGTGCGGGTCCCGTTCTCGGTCTCGACGGTGACGGTCTTCGGGCCGCTCAGGCGGCCGAAGCCCTCGACGTACTCGACCTTGCGGCTCTTCACCAGGCCCTGCAGGCCCTTGTACAGGCGACCGATGACCTTGTCCTTGAAGCCGAGCATCTGCTCGACGTCCACGCCCTTGACGTCGATGTCCAGGCCGAAGGTGCTGCCTTCCTTGGCGTTGTCGGCGACCTCGCCGACGTGCAGGAGGGCCTTGGTGGGCACGCAGCCGCGGTGCAGACAGGTGCCGCCCAACTTGTCCTTCTCGACGAGGGCGACGCTCTTGCCGAGCTCCGCGCCGCGCAGCGCGGCCGCATAGCCGCCGCTGCCGCCTCCGAGGATGACGATGTCGAACTGGTCAGTGGGTGATTCCGTCACCGGTGAGCTCCCTCGGGTCGTCCGAACTGGCGCGGTCGATGGCGGCCACGCCGGATACCCCACCATGCTAGGCCACGTGGAGGCCCGGCGATGTCCGGAACCACGCGGCCGGCACGGTGGGGTCGAGCACGTCTCAGCGGGCGCGGGCCTCCAGGGCCGCCAGCACGGTGCGCACGCTCATGCCGGTCGCCCCCTTGCCCATGTATCCCTGGGGCGAGTCGGCGAAACCGGGCCCCGCGATGTCGAGGTGCGCCCACGGCGTCTCGCCCACGAACTCCCGCAGGAAGATCCCGGCCGTGAGCGCGCCGCCGGAGCGACCCGCTCCGATGTTGCGCAGATCCGCCACGCGGCCGTCGATCCCGGCGCGCAGCTCCTCGGGGAAGGGCAGCGGCCAGAACGGCTCGCCGGCCGCCTCCGCGGCCTCCAGCAGCTCGGCCCGGGCGTCGTCGGTCCCCATCACGGCGCCCGTGCGGTCGCCGAGTGCGACCACGGCCGCCCCGGTCAGGGTGGCCACGTCGATGACGAGGTCGGGCGACTCGGCGACGGCGTCCACGAGCGCGTCGGCCATCACCATGCGGCCCTCGGCGTCGGTGTTGAGCACCTCGACGGTGCGGCCGTCGCGCATCGTCACCACGTCACCGGGACGCTGCGCCCCGCCGCCGGGCATGTTCTCGGCGATCGCGAGGTAAGCGGTGACGGTGACCGGGAGCTCGAGACGGGCGGCGCCGACCACGGCGGCCAGCACGGTCGCCGCACCCGTCATGTCGGAGGTCATGTCGTCCATGCCGGGGCCGGGCTTGAGCGAGATGCCGCCGGTGTCGAAGGTGATGCCCTTGCCGACCAGGGCCACGTGGGAGCGGGCGTCGGACGGGGAGTAGCGCACCCGGACCAGCCGCGGCGGGCGGGCGGATCCCTTGCCGACGCCGACGATGCCGCCGTAGCCGCCCTCGGCGAGCTCCTTCTCGTCCAGCACGCTCACCTCGAGCGGGAGCCCGGAGGCGGCCTCCCGGGCGCGCGCCGCGAAGGACTCGGGGTACAGCAGGTTCGGGGGAGTGTTCACGAGGTCCCGGGTGATGTCGACGACCTCGGCGAGGGTCGCCGCGCGCTGGGCCGTGGCGGCGGCGTCGCCCTCGGCGATCAGCTGGATCCGCGCGAGAGCTGCGGTGCTCGCCGAGGCGTCGGACTTGTGGGAGGTGAAGGCGTAGGCCCCGAGGGCCGCGCCCTCGGCCGCGGCGGCGAGCTGCTCGGCATCGCCGCCCGGGAGCGCGACGGCCGCATCGCCCACGCCCACCAGCGAACGGGTGGCGGCACCGAAGGCACGACGCAGGGTGACGGCATCGGCCTGATCGAGGGACTCGACGCCCAGACCCGTCAGCAGAACGGAACCGGCGGCCACTCCCTCGGGAGCCGGCACACGGGTGAGCTCGTCACGGCTGCCGCGGACCCCGACGGCCGCGAGGGTGGCATCCAGCGCGGGCACGTCCGGCACGGACGGACCGGCGTCCCCCTCGCCCGTGAGCACGGGCAGGACCAGGACGTCGGCAGTGACGGAGGTGACGGCTGAGGAGGATGTGGTGATGGAGGCCATTCCTCTATCGTAGGGGGCGCTTCGCGGCCCTCCGACCGAGCCGGCCGCGGACCGTGATCCGCAGGTTCGTTGTGCGGTGCCGCCGGGCGCCGGGAGGGGAGCGCTCGTGGCGGTGCTCGCCGTTCTCGTCTACGTCGCCTCGGGGATCACGGCAGCGCTCGCCCTGCTCTACGTCGCCAAGCAGCTCGCCGCGGACCTGCTGCTGCTCGCCGGGCCCGCCCTGATCATGCTGCTGTGGCTGCTCGAGGGCCTCGTCATCGCCTGGAGCGATCTGAGCGCCGGCCCCGCACCCGATCGCATCACCCTGTACGGCTACCTGGCCACCGGCTTCGTGATGCCGCTCGGCGCCGCCTGGCTGGGCGCGACCGAGCGCAGCAGATGGGGGAGCGCCGGGATCGCGATCGCCGCGCTGACCCAGTTCGTCCTGCAGATGCGTCTGCCCCAGATCTGGCCCGGAGGCCCCCTATGAGCCCGACCGACACGCCCCCGCCTCGACCCGCGACGGGAGAGGGCGTCGCCCTCCCGTCGGCCACCACGACGCGAGGGGACGAGGAGCCCGGCGTGGATCCCACCGGGAGCGTGCACCGGCGCGAGCGTGGCTTCGCGACGCTGCTGATCGTCGTCTACGGGATCCTCGCCCTGGCCGCGACGGGCAGGGCCGCCTTCGAGCTCGCCACGAAGTTCACAGAGGCTCCGCTGCCCTACACGCTCTCCGTGCTCTCGGCCGCGACCTACCTGCTGGTGACGATCCTCCTGGTGCGCCGCGGCGGGCGGTCGCGGGCAGCGCTCTGGGTGTGCGCGATCGAGCTGGCGGGCATCCTCGTGGTCGGCACGCTCTCCGCCCTCGTCCCGGGGATCTTCCCGGTCACGACCGTGTGGTCGCACTTCGGATCCGGCTACGGGTTCGTGCCGCTGGTCCTGCCGATCGTCGCGATCGTCTACCTGCTCGTCCACCGGCGCGCCGAGGTCCGCGAGGCCTCCGCCGCAGGAACTACGGTTGCCCCGTGAGCACGTCCAGACTCCTGCGCCCGTATGCACTGCTGTTCGACCATGTGCTGACGCGCACGGACCCCGAGTGGGCCCATCGCGCGACCGTCCAGGCCCTGCGCCTGGCGCAGTCGGTCCCGAGCGGCACGGCGGTCCTGCGCGCCCTGTTCCGGACGCCTGCGCCGCTCGGATCCGGCACCGCTCCCGTCCACGCCCTGGGTCTGGACCACCCCACGCCCT
This sequence comes from Brachybacterium endophyticum, assembly GCF_003130585.1. Taxonomy (GTDB): domain Bacteria; phylum Actinomycetota; class Actinomycetes; order Actinomycetales; family Dermabacteraceae; genus Brachybacterium; species Brachybacterium endophyticum. Next base: position 24,202 of record NZ_QFKX01000004.1, read on the forward strand.
TCGGTCTGGCCGCGGGGTTCGACAAGGACGCCGAGGTGCCGCTGGCCCTGCTCGACCTCGGCTTCGGCCACGTCGAGGTCGGGACCGTGACGGCGAAGCCGCAGCCCGGAAATCCCCGTCCCCGTTCCTTCCGGCTGCTCGCGGACAGGGCGCTGGTGAACCGGATGGGCTTCAACAACCACGGGGCGGCCGCGGCCGCCAAGCGTCTGAGCTCGGTGCGTCGCACCGAGCGGGGCCAGCGCGCGGTCATCGGCGTGAACATCGGCAAGACCAAGGCGACGCTCCTGCCCGACGCCGCGGAGGACTACCGCTTCAGCGCGCGCACGCTCGCCCCCTACGCCTCCTACCTCGCGATCAACGTCTCCAGTCCCAACACGCCGGGGCTGCGGGACCTGCAGGCGACCGACGCGCTCCGCCCGATCCTCACCGCCGTCCTCGAGGAGGCTCGCTCGGTCGGCTCGCGGCTCGGCAGGAGCATCCCCGTCCTGGTGAAGATCGCCCCCGATCTGCACGACGACGACGTGCGCGCGGTCGCCTCCCTGGCGCGGGACCTCGGCCTCGACGGCGTGATCGCGACGAACACGACCATCGATCGCCCGCGCGACCTGCGCACGGCTCGGCATCGCATCGAGAGGATCGGCGCGGGCGGCCTCTCGGGCCCGATGCTCGCCGCCCGCTCCCGGGAGATCCTGCGGATCCTGCGGGAGACCCTGCCGGCCGAGATGACGATCATCAGCTGCGGCGGCATCGTCACCGCCGCGGACGTCCGTGAGCGACTCGAGGCCGGCGCGGACCTCGTCCAGGGGTACACCTCACTCATCTACGAGGGTCCGTCCTGGCCCGGCCGGATCGCCCGCGGTCTGGCCCGTCGGTCCTGACGCCTACGCTGGAGCGATGGAGGAGGACCTGTTCAGCCTCTCGGGGGATGCGCCCGCGCCGCGCACCCTGAGCGAGGGCAACCGCGACCATCGGGCACCGCTGGCCGTCCGCATGCGACCGCGGACCCTCGAGGAGGTCGTCGGCCAGCACAAGGTGCTCGATCCGGGCAGCCCGCTGCGCCGCCTGGTCGCGGCCGACGACGCCCGCACCGCTCCCGCCTCGGTGATCCTGTGGGGTCCGCCGGGCACCGGGAAGACCACCCTCGCCTATGTCGTGGCGACCTCCGGGGACCGCGAGTTCGTCGAGGTCAGCGCCGTGCAGGCGGGCGTCAAGGAGCTGCGCGACGTGGTCGACCGCGCCCGTTCGCGCCTGCGCACCACGGGCAAGGAGACCGTGCTCTTCGTCGACGAGGTGCACCGCTTCTCGAAGTCCCAGCAGGACGCCCTGCTGCCCAGCGTCGAGAACCGCTGGGTCACCCTGATCGCCGCCACCACCGAGAACCCCTTCTTCTCGGTGATCTCCCCGCTGCTCTCGCGCTCGATCGTGCTCACTCTCGAGTCCCTCGAGCAGTCCGATCTCGAGCAGCTGATCGAGAGGGCGCTCACGGACGAGCGCGGACTGGGCGGCACCATCACGCTCACCGACGACGCCCGCGCCGCCCTGCTCCGACTGGGCGGCGGGGACGCCCGCAAGATCCTGACCTCGCTCGAGGCCGCCGCGGGAGCGGCGCTGATGAAGGGCGAGGAGGTCGTCGACGCCGACACCCTCGCCCAGGCCGTGGACCGCGCGGCCCTGCGCTACGACCGCGCCGGCGACCAGCACTACGACGTCACCAGCGCCTTCATCAAGTCCATGCGCGGCTCGGATCCCGATGCGGCCCTGCACTACCTGGCTCGGATGATCGAGGCGGGGGAGGACCCGCGGTTCATCGCCCGCCGGGTCGTGATCGCCGCGAGCGAGGAGGTCGGGATGGCCGATCCGCAGGCGCTCCAGGTCGCTGTCGCCGCGATGCAGGCGGTGCAGATGCTCGGGATGCCCGAGGGTCGGATCCCACTGGCCCAGGCCGTCGTGCACATCGCCACCGCGCCCAAGTCCAACCGCTCCCATCGTGCCCTGGACGCCGCCATCGCCGATGTCCGCTCGGGTCGCGGTGCCGGGGTCCCGGCGCACCTGCGTGACGCCCACTACGCCGGAGCGACCTCGATCGGTCACGGCGAGGGATACCGGTACGCGCACGACGAGCCCCACGGGGTCGCCGCCCAGCAGTACCTGCCCGACGACCTCGCCGAGGACGGCACCGTCTACTACGAGCCGACCACCCGGGGTGCCGAGGCCGCGATCGCCCGCAGCCTCCCGGAGCTGCGCCGCATCGTCCGGGGTTCCTGAGCTCGTCGCCGGCGGGATCGTGGGACCCGGCCCCGTCGCCGTGACCGACTCCACAGCCCTGCGGGCGTGACATCGGCGCAGGTGAGTTGAGGGGGATCGAGCACCCCGATAGAGTGGGCCGCTGAATCCGCGGCTGCCTTACTGGATTCACACCACGCGAACAGAGGTATTCCTCGTGACCAACGTCACCCGCGCGCGTCGCCAGGCGCGCCTGTCCCGAGCCCTCGGGCTCCCGCTCACCCCGAAGTCGGTCAAGTACTTCGAGAAGCGTCCCTACCCTCCGGGCGAGCACGGCCGTGCTCGCCGCCGCACCGAGTCCGACTACGCGGTGCGTCTGAAGGAGAAGCAGCGTCTGCGTGCGCAGTACGCCCTGCGCGAGAAGCAGCTCCACCGCATCTACCTGGATGCGCGCAAGGAGGCCGGCCTGACCGGCGAGAGCATGGTCGAGCTACTGGAGATGCGTCTGGACTCGCTGATCCTGCGCTCGGGCTTCGCCCGCACCATCCTGCAGGCCCGTCAGGCCGTGAGCCACCGCCACATCATGGTCGACGGCAAGATCGTGGATCGCCCCTCCTACCGCGTGAAGGTCGGGCAGACCCTCCAGGTCAAGCCGCGCTCCCAGGCCTCCGAGTTCTTCCAGATCGCCGCAGAGGGGGGCAACAGCGACGTCCTCGCCGCCACGCCCTCCTACCTGTCGGTCGAGCTGGATCAGCTCAAGTCGAAGTTGGTCTCGCGTCCCAAGCGCTCCGAGGTCCCCGTGACCTGCGAGGTCCAGCTGGTCGTCGAGTACTACGCTCGCTGACCCCTCGCGACGAACACCCGCGCGGCCGGTGAGCCGCGCGGGACGTGCCCCGGCAGGTGTGCTCCACGTACCCTGACCGGGGCTTCGTCGTCCGCGCCCCGCTTCCTCCACGCCCATCCCGTCCCTCGTCCGGACGGCCCAGGAAGGACCCCGCCCCCCATGCGCACCTCCGAGATCCATCGTCGCTGGCTCGATTTCTTCGCGAAGAAGCAGCACGAGGTCGTGCCCAGCGCCTCGCTGGTCTCCTCCGACCCCTCGATCCTGTTCACGATCGCCGGGATGGTCCCCTTCATCCCCTACATCGTGGGCACCGAGAAGGCGCCCTACGACCGGGCGGTGAGCGTGCAGAAGTGCATCCGCACCAATGACATCGAGAACGTCGGGCGCACCACCCGCCACGGCACCTTCTTCCAGATGGCCGGGAACTTCTCCTTCGGCGACTACTTCAAGAAGGGCGCGATCGACTTCTCCTGGGAGCTGCTGACGAGCTCCCAGGACGAGGGCGGGTACGGGCTGGATCCCGAGCGGCTGTGGATCACGCTGTGGGAGGAGGACTCCGAGTCCTACCAGCACCTCGTGCAGACCGTCGGCTTCCCGGAGTCCCGGATCGTCCTGCTGCCGTGGGAGGAGAGCTGCTGGGACACCGGCCAGCCCGGCCCTGCCGGATCGACCGGGGAGTGGCACTACGACCGCGGCCCCGAGTTCGGCCCCGAGGCCCCGAGCGGGCGCCAGGCCGAGTGGCCCGGCTCCCCGGAGGCGGAGGACCGCTACATCGAGATCTGGAACCTCGTGTTCGACCAGTTCCTGCGCGGCGAAGGCAAGGGCAAGGACTACCCGCTGCTGGGCGAGCTCGACCAGAAGGCGATCGACACCGGCCTCGGCGTCGAACGACTCGCCTACATCCTGCAGGGCAGGAACAACCTCTACGAGATCGACCAGGTCTTCCCCGTCATCGAGGCGGCGCAGGAGCTCACCGGTCGCGTCTACGGGGCCGACGCCGAGGACGACGTGCGGATGCGCGTGGTCGCCGACCACGTGCGCAGCGCTCTGATGCTGGTCGCCGACGGTGTGCGCCCCGGTAACGAGGGACGCGGCTACGTCCTGCGCCGCCTGATCCGTCGCGCGGTCCGCTCCATGCGACTGCTCGGCTACGACGAGCCGTCGATGCCCTCGCTGCTGCCGGTCTCGCACGGTCTGATGAAGGAGTCCTACCCGGAGCTGGGTCCGGACTTCTCGCGGATCAGCGACATCGTGTACGCCGAGGAGGAGGCGTTCCGCCGCACCCTGCAGGCCGGCACGGCGAGATTCGAGCAGGTCGTCGGCGGCGTCCGGGACGCGGGTGCCCGCAGCGTGCCCGGCGAGGAGGCGTTCCGCCTGCACGACACCTACGGCTTCCCGATCGACCTGACGCTCGAGATGGCCCAGGAGGTCGGGCTGAGCGTCGACGAGGAGGGCTTCCGCGCGGCCATGTCGGAGCAGCGCGAGCGCGCCCGCGCCGATGCCGCGGCGAAGAAGACCGGTCACACGGACACCGCCCTGTACAACCGTCTGCTGGGCGAGCGCGGCGAGGCCGTCCCGTTCCTCGGCTACACCGAGTCCACCGTCGCCACCTCCGTCGAGTCCGTCCTGGTCGACGGTGCGCTGGTCGACGACGTCCAGGCCCCCGCGAGCGTCGAGGTGGTCCTCTCCTCCACCCCGTTCTACGCCGAGATGGGCGGTCAGCTCGCCGATCAGGGCCAGATCTCGCTGGCGGGCGGCGGCATCATCGAGGTGGACGACGTCCAGGCGCCGGTGAAGGGCCTCCCGGTGCACCGCGGCCGGCTCGTCGAGGGAGGAGCGCACCCGGGGGAGAGCGCGGTCGCCTCGATCGACACCGAGCGTCGCGGTGCGATCGCCCGGGCCCACACCGCGACCCACATGGTGCACCAGGCACTGCGCGAGGAGCTCGGCGACGGCGCGACCCAGGCGGGCTCGGAGAACTCGCCCGGACGGATGCGCTTCGACTTCCGCTTCGGTCAGGCCGTCCCGCGGTCGAGCCTGGGTGAGATCGAGGGACGCGTGAACACCCTCCTGCAGCAGGAGCTCGCCGTCACCGACGCCCAGATGCCCATCGACGAGGCCAAGGCCCTGGGTGCGCAGGCACTGTTCGGCGAGAAGTACGGCGACATCGTGCGCGTGGTCTCGATCGGCGGGGACTGGTCCCGCGAGCTGTGCGGCGGCACCCACGTGCCCTTCACCGGCGCGCTCGGCTCGGTGCAGCTGGTCGGGGAGTCCTCGATCGGTTCGGGGGTGCGCCGCGTGGACGCCCTCGTCGGGCTCAACGCCTATCGGCACCAGGCCAAGGAGAGGGCGCTGGTCTCGCAGCTCTCCGAGATCATGAACGTCGGGGCCGACGACCTGCCCGAGCGCGTGCGCGCGCTCACCCAGCGCGTCCGCGACGCCGAGAAGCAGCTCGCGACGATGCGCGGCGCGCAGCTGCAGGCCGAGGCGGGCCGTCTGGTCGAGAGCACCCGCACGATCGGCGGGGTGCGCGCTCTCCTGCACGATGCCGGGGACGGCGTGGCGGCGGGGGATCTGCGCACTCTCGCGCAGGACCTGCGCTCTCGCCTGGGCGAGGACTCTCCCGCGGTCGTGGCCGTGACCGGGTCCGAGAGCGGCCGGGCGGCCCTGGTGGTCGCCACCAACGCCGCCGCGCGCACGGAGGGGCAGCGCGCCGGCGTCCTGCTGAAGGACGCCGCCCAGGCGATGGGCGGGCGTGGCGGCGGGAAGGACGACATGGCGCAGGGAGGCGGCGGCGATCCCGCGCTGGCCTCCGCGGCGCTGTCGACGATCGCCGCCGCCCTCGGCGACGATTCCTGATGCCGCCGACCGGGCTGGGACCGGGAGCCGACGCGGACGGCGCGACACAGCCGCCTGCGCGTTTCGTCCGTCTCGGCGTCGACGTCGGCGACGTGCGGGTGGGCCTCGCGCGCAGCGATCTGGACGGGCTGCTCGCCACACCGGTCGAGACGCTGCCGCGGGAGGAGGCGGTCGCCGCCGTCGTGTCGTCGGCCCGGGAGCTGGAGGCGCGTGCCATCATGGTCGGGCTTCCGCGCTCCCTGAGCGGTCAGGAGGGACCTGCCGCGGCGAAGGCACGCGCCTTCGCCACGGACCTGCAGGCGGCCCTGCTCTCGCAGGACGTCGAGGCCGAGATCCGCTTCGTCGACGAGCGGCTGACGACCGTCACGGCCCATCAGGCTCTCCATCGTTCGGGCCGGAAGGGCCGCCGCCACCGCACGGTCGTCGACCAGGTGGCCGCGGTGATGATCCTGCAGCAGGCGCTGGATCTCGAGCGCAGCACGGGCCGTGCGCCCGGCGAACTGCTCGAGGCGGACACCGACGTCGAGGGAGATGACGCATGAGCGAGGGCGAGTCGGAGGACAGCACGCGAGCCCATCCCTCTCCGCACGTGCGACGGCCCCGGACCCACGGCCGCCGCGCCCGACGCGACGAGGACGGCTCCGCCCAGCAGTCGATCGACAGACCCGAGCAGGGCGAGGAGGCCCAGCCCGCCGCGGCCGGGAGCCGACGGGCCTCGCTCGAGCGGGACCCGGAGCACCAGCGGGCGCTCGAGGAGGCCCGCCGCTCCTTGAGGGCGCTGCGCGAGGACGCCGACGAGGACACAGCGTCCACGCCCGAACGAGCCGCCGGCATCGCCGCCGCGGCCCCGTCGGAACGGCACGAGGAGACTGAGGAACCGTCCGAGCAGGACGGGCGCCAAGGTCACGATGACGACCCTCGCGCCACCGTCGCCGCCACCGCCACCGCCACCGCCACCGACGAGCGTCGGCCCGTCGGCGACGTCGAGCACAACGAGCACAACGAGCACAACGAGCACGGCGACCACGAGGACGGCGCGGAGCAGCACGACGAGTACCACCACGAGGACTTCGACGACGCGGACGATGACCGTCACGACGTCGCGGAGGACGACGAACGCGACGAGTACGAGGACGACGAGGACGACCGCCACCCCCTGGCGGGCGCGGGCCTCGAGCCGGAGCGCCGGAGGCGGTCCCCGCTGCACGTGCTGCCGATCCTGCTGGTGCTGATCGTCGTCGGCGCCCTCGGCGTCGGCGCCGTCTACGGCTACTCCTGGCTGAGCGGCCACGTGAGCATCGGGCAGGCGAAGGAGGAGGACTACACGGGCTCGGGCAGCGACAAGGAGACCGTCGTCGAGGTCTCCGAGGGCGATTCCGGCTCGGACATCGCCGCGACGCTCGTCGACCACGACGTCATCAAGTCCTCCCCACCCTTCGTGCGGCTGTTCGGCTCGACCCAGGAGGCCAGTCAGATCCAGCCCGGCTCCTACCGCCTGAACACGAAGATGTCCTCGTCCTCCGCTCTCGACGCGCTGATGGATCCCTCGAGTCTCACGGGTGCCCGCGTGACGATCCCGGAGGGCATGCGGATGAAGGAGATCTTCGAGCGCATGTCGAAGTCCACCGGGATCCCGGTGAAGGACTTCGAGAAGGCCGCCTCCCACTACACCGACTACGGCATCCCGAAGAACGCGGCGAACAGCCCCGAGGGATACCTGTGGCCGGGCCGCTACGACATCCCGGAGGATGCGACGGCCGGCGACGTGCTGACGATGATGTGGGAGCGGATGGACGGCCAGCTCGACGAGCTCGGCGTGAAGGACCAGGACCGGGTCAAGGTCCTCACCCTGGCCTCGATCACGGAGAAGGAGGTCAGCGACCCGCACGACTACGGCATGGCCGTGCGCACCATGGAGAACCGTCTGGAGGGCGCAGGCGACGCCCACGGCGGGTCCATGAAGCTCCAGCTGGACTCGACGGTCAGCTACGTCTCGGACAGCGACTCGGTCTCCACGACGCACGAGCAGCGCGCGAAGGACAGCCCGTACAACACCTACCTCCACGAGGGTCTTCCGATCGGGCCGATCTCCAACCCCGGCCGCGAGACCCTCGAGGCCGCCGTGCATCCACCCAAGGGCGAGTGGCTGTACTGGGTCACGGTCGACACCAAGACCGGGGAGACGAAGTTCGCCGACACCTACTCCGAGCACGAGAAGTATGTCCAGGAGTGGAAGGACCGTTCGGCACAGAAGACGGACGGCTGAGGTCATGCGTCGCTTCGCCGTGGTGGGCTCGCCGATCGCCCACTCCCTCTCCCCGGTGTTGCACACCGCCGCGTACCGCAGCCTCGGCGTCACCGACGCCGACTACGAGCGCTTCGACGTGCCCGCGGGGACGCTCGGCGCCTTCCTGCGGGACGGCGAGGGGACACGCCTCCAAGGCCTGAGCGTGACCATGCCCGACAAGGTCGAGGCGCACGACCTCGCCGACGAGCACGATGCGACGTCCCGCGAGCTGGGCATCGCCAACACGCTCCTGCGCACCGGCGAGGACAGCTGGCGGGCCGAGAACCACGACGTCCACGGGATCACGGCCGCCCTCCGCGACCATCTGCCGGGCTCCACGCCAGGGCGGGCGACGGATCCCACCGTCGCCGGAATCCTGGGATCGGGGGCGACCGCCCTCTCGGCCGTCGCCGCGGCCGCCGAGCTCGGAGTGCGCCGGGTGCTGCTGAGTGCCCGCAGCCCCGGGAAGCTCGCCCCGCTCCGCCAGCTCGCCGAACACCGGGGCATCGCCATCACCGAGATCCCCTGGTCGGGCAGCGAGCAGGTCCTCGAGGCCGACGTCGTCATCAGCGCCCTCGCGATCGAGGGCGCGCATGCCCTCGCGGAGTCCTGGTCCGAGCGCTCGCTGCCCCCGATGCCGCTGGTCCTGCTCGATGCCCTCTACGATCCCTGGCCCGCGCCGCTCTCGGCGCTCGTCGGCGCACACGGGGGAGAGGTCGCGAGCGGGCTGGAGATGCTGATCCACCAGGCCGACCTGCAGCTGCGTTCGATGCTCGGGATCGAGGCAGCGCCGCTCGACGCCATGCGGGACGCGGCACTCGAGGCCCTGGGGAGCCGCTGAATCTCCCACGGCGCCGTCCTGGGGACGGTGACGTGGTGCCGTCGGGGAGCCGGAGCGTGCCGGGGCTCGGCCCGGGTGCAGCAGCGGGCGTGAACCAGAAGGCCCCCGATCCGCTGAGCGGATCGGGGGCCTTCGTCGGTGTCCGAGGGGGGACTTGAACCCCCACGACCTAATACGGTCACTAGCACCTCAAGCTAGCGCGTCTACCAATTCCGCCACCCGGACGAGGTGGTCGCGCTGTTGCGACATGGCGACTCTAGCACGCACAAAGCACGGCTCCACCACCGAGAACGCTCCCCACGGTCGATCGTGAACAGAGTCACGCGCGGACGATCGGCGGGGTGGGCCGCAGCAGGGAGAGAGCGAGATCCACGTCCTGCAGCGCTTCGTGCACGGGGAGGGGCGCCGGGTGCTCGGCGAGCTGGTGGCGGAGGTCCTCGAGGGCGGCGACGGCGAGCGTCGGCAGGTGGCCCTCGGCGAGATGATCCAGCGGAGCCTCCAGGGCGAACAGCGAGGCGATCACCTCCCGCAGCTCCGCGAGGGAGTGGGCGCCCGGGGTGGAGATCACGTCGACCCGGGCACGAGCGGACAGCGCCGCACAACGGCGCAGCAGGTCCTCGACCGGATCCGGACGTCGGCGGGTGACGGCGCCCGGCTCGGCGGCGGGAACGGCCGCTGCGGCCGACGGGGCGACGAGCGCGGGCGATGAGGGCAGGGGAGGGGAGGTCGCGGCGCCCGGTTCCGACATCTCGATCGTCGGCGGGGCAGGATCGAGCGGCTGCTCGACGGGTGTGAGCGACTCCTCGTGGGTCGTCGCGCTCGCGGACATCTCCACCTCCCTGTGGACTTTCGGACGCCGGGCCCGGATCCCCGCGGAGAGGGACGGCGGTCGCCGCAGCATCGCGAACAGCTCCGTACTTTACCCACCCTTTACTGGGAAGTCCATGGACGTGAGGACCCCTCCGCGCGCCATCTGCAGGTCCGGGGTGAAAAGATCGGTCCATGGTCCATGTCTTCTTCCACGAGCCCAGGATCGCCGGGAACACCGGCAGCGCGATCCGGCTCTCCGCCGTCACCGGCGCCCCGCTCCACCTCGTCGAGCCGCTGGGCTTCGATCTCGAGGACTCCAAGCTGCGGAGAGCCGGCCTGGACTATCACGACCTCGCGACCACCACGGTCCATCCGGACCTCGAGCATGCACTGAGCGCCCTGCCGCACTCGCGGGTCTTCGCCTTCACTGCGCACACCGACGACTCCTTCGCCGACGTCGAGTACCAGGAGGACGACATCCTCCTGTTCGGCGCCGAGCCGACCGGGCTGCCCGAGGACGTGCTCGCGCATCCGCGGATCACCTCACGGGTGCGCATCCCGATGCTGCCCGCCCGGCGTTCGCTGAACCTGGCGTCTGCGGCGTCGATCGCGGTGTACGAGGCGTGGCGGCAGGCCGGCTACCCCGGCGCCGGCGCCTCCCCCGCGCAGCAGCCGCGCACGGACGAGGGATCCGAGGGCCGCTAGGTCCCCAGGGCAGCACGCACCGCATCGGCACCCAGCAGGCCCAGGAACGGGCCGGCCAGCAGCAGGGGACCGAAGGCGAAGCGGGTGCCGGCCGAACGGGTCGCTGCCATCACCACGATCCCCACGAGCCCACCGAGGACGGCGGTCGCGAGCGCCCCGGCGATCAGCACCTCCGGCCCCATCGCCGCGCTCATCAGCACCACGGCCGGGGCGGTCTTCGCATCGCCCATCCCGATCAGGCGCGGCGCGACGAGAGCGACGGCGACGCCCAGCGCGGCCACCACGACCGCGATCACGGCAGCAGCACCGATCAGGGGGCGCAGCTCCACCTGCAGCGCCGCCAGCAGAGCGAGCGCCGCCGCCAGCAGCAGCGTGAGCGAGGCGACCCAGCGGTTGGGCAGCCGGTGCTCGGCACCGTCGATCGCACTGAGGACGACGGCATGGGGGAGGTAGACCGCGAGCAGAGGCAGGAGCAGCAGGGCGGGGACGTGGCTCACGCGAGCATTCCAGCAGAGTCCGCCGTGGCGCGCAGCGATCCTCGCCAGTCTGTGGACGAGCCCGCGGTGGGGAGGGCCTGGTGCGTGCCGGAACCGCCCGAGCGGACCGTCCGGCGCGCGCCGGCTCAGCGCGGCAGGCTCGAGCGCACCCGGATGATCCGTCGACGCATCCACACGCGTCTCTCGCCTCCCATGTACAGCCGCGTGCGCACGAGGTCCCAGCGCCCGTACTCGGACTCGGCCGCGAGCGCGCTGCGCACGCTCCCCAACGAGGTGCCACGCGGCACGGCGAGGACCTGGAACTCGTAGTCCTCCGGCGTGCGGCCACGCTCCACGGGCAGGTCGCCCCGTGTACGCGCGGCGGGGAGCGGCAGTCGGCGGAACGGCGGGGGTCCCTGCGGCCTGGGCACGGGGGCACACCTCCTGAGCAGCGAGAGGGAGGTCCGAGCACGGAATGACCCGAGCCCGGGATCGAGGTCTGTCCATTGTGCCCATCGACGCGGTACCGTCCAACCATGAACACGGATCCGCGTTCGGCCCTCGCCGCACTCATCGCAGCTCTGGAACGGCACTACGAGGCCGCCGCCTCCTCGCGCGGCGACGACGACCCCGCCCTCGAGGCGGCCACGGAGGGCCTGACCACGGCCTTCGACGCATACGACGACGCCCTGTTCGACGCCTACGACATCGCCACGCCCCTGATCGTCTTCGACGGCGAGGACGATGACGACGACTTCGACGACGATGACGACGACTACGACGACCTCGACGTCGAGGGCGACGACGACGGATTCGAGGACGAGGACACCGACGAGGACGAGGCGGACTTCCCCACCCGCTGACGGATCCGCCACCGAGGCCCTGATCAGAGCCTCACACCCGAGATCTTCGCCTCGAGCACCTGCGCGGCGCCCGCCACAGCGGCGGGCGCCGCGTACTGTGTGCGGGGCTCGGCGTCCGCGTCGGGCCCACCTGTCCGCCGCCCCCGCCGCCCTCAGGAGCCGAAGTGTCCGTCCTCGACGCGATCATCCTGGGCATCGTCCAGGGACTCACCGAGTTCCTGCCCGTCTCCTCCAGCGCACACCTGCGTGTGGTGGGGGAGCTGCTGATGCCCGGCGCCGATCCCGGCGCCGCCTTCACCGCCATCGTGCAGCTCGGCACGGAGACCGCCGTCCTGCTCTACTTCCGCAAGGACATCTCGCGGATCATCGGCCGCTGGTGCCGCGCCCTCGCGGGCCGGGTGCCGCAGTCGGACCCGGACGTGCGCATGGGCTGGCTCGTGATCGTGGGCTCCATCCCGATCGGCGTCCTGGGGCTGGCCTTCGAGGACCAGATCGACCACGGCCTGCGCAATCTCTACATCACCGCCGCGATGCTGATCGGCTTCGGCATCCTGCTCGCCCTCGCTGACCGCCTCGGACCCCAGCGCAAGGAGCTCGATCGCCTCAGCTGGCGCGACGGCATCCTGTTCGGACTGGCGCAGGCGCTCGCGCTGATCCCGGGCGTCTCCCGGTCAGGCGGCACGATCACGGCGGGACTGGCGATGGGCTACACCCGTCGTGCCTCGGCCCGCTACGCCTTCCTGCTCGCGGTGCCCGCCGTCTTCGCCTCGGGTCTCTACAAGGCCGCGAAGGAGCTCCCGCCCCTGCTGAGCGCTCGGGGCAGCGCGGAGGCCGCTGCGGCCGGCCAGCCCTCGCTGCTCGCGATCATCATCGCGACCCTCGTCGCCTTCGGCATCGGCTACGCGGTCATCGTGTGGTTCATGCGGCTCATCGAGAACCGCTCCTACCTGCCGTTCGTGGTCTACCGCGTCGGCGCCGGGCTGCTGCTCATCGTGCTGCTGACGACCGGCGTCCTGGATCCGCTCGCGGGGTCCACGGCCTGATCGCGTGAGGCATGCCTCCCAGGCATCCCGCGCGGCCCGGGGGTCCGTATGATCGACGGGTGCGCTCCTGGAACTCGCCCCTGATCAGCCCGCTTCCCGCCTCCGGACTCCCGGTGCGGCTGCACGACTCGCGCACCGACCGGATCGCCCCCGTCCCCGTGCTGACGCAGAGCCGCGCCCGCCTCTACGTCTGCGGCATCACGCCGTACGACGCCACCCACCTCGGGCATGCCGCGACCTACCACGCGGCCGATCTCATGCGCCGTGCCTTCCTCGACCAGGGTCTCGAGGTCGAGGTCGCCCAGAACGTCACCGACGTCGACGATCCGCTGCTCGAGCGGGCCGCGCGCGACGGCATCGACTGGAAGGACCTCGCCGAGCGCGAGACCGACCTGTTCCGCGAGGACATGGAGCACCTGCGGATCCTCGCCCCGCAGACCTATCGCTCGGTCAGCGAGTCCATGGACGAGATCATCGACCTGGTGCAGGAGCTGCGGGCCTCCGGCCGCGCCTACCGGGTCCCCACGGCCGACGCCTCCGGCGACGACTGGTACCTCGACCTGGCGATGGACGGCTCCCTCGGCGCCGTCTGCGGATGGGACCAGGAGCAGATGCTCGAGGTGTTCGCCGATCGCGGGGGAGACCCCGAGCGCGAGGGCAAGCGGGGCATCTTCGATCCGCTGCTGTGGCGCGCGGAGCGCGAGGGCGAGCCCGCCTGGGACGCCGCGGAGCTCGGCCGGGGCCGTCCCGGATGGCACGTGGAGTGCGTGTGCATCTCGCGCGGCGCGCTCGGCCTCCCCTTCGACGTCCAGGCCGGCGGTCGCGACCTGGTCTTCCCCCATCACGACATGTGCGCCGCCCACGCGACGGCGCTCGGACGCCCCTTCGCCGGCACCTACCCGCACACCGGGATGGTCGCCTATGAGGGCGAGAAGATGAGCAAGTCCCTGGGGAACCTGGTGTTCGTCTCCCGCCTGGTCGCGCGCGGGGTCGACCCGATGGCCATCCGTCTGGTCCTGATGGACCACCACTACCGCTCGGACTGGGAGTGGACGGACGAGGACCTCGAGCACGCGCAGCGCCGTCTCGACGCCTACCGCGCCGCCGCTCGACGGGAGGCTGGCGACCAGGCCGACGCCTACGTGGTCGCGGGTCTGCGCGCGGCCCTGCGCGAGGACCTCGACACCCCGCAGGCGCTCGTGCTGCTCGACGCGTGGGCCGCCGGCGAGTCCGTGCCGAGCAGCGCCGTCCCGACCGAGGACCCCGGCGCGGAGCGTCCGGCCGACGTGCCCGCCGCGCTGGACGCCCTCTTCGGCATCACGCTGACGGCCTGACGGCGAGCCTCACGGCCTGACCGGAGGTTCAGTCCTCGCCCTCGCGTCGGCGCAGGAATCGCTCGAACTCCTTGGCGATCGCATCGCCCGACGCCTCGGGGAGGTCCTCGGCGTCCTGCGCCTCCTCGAGACGTGCGACGTACTCGGAGATGTCGGGATCGTTGCGCGAGAGCTCCTCGACGCCCCGCTCCCAGGCCTCCGCGTCCTCTTCGAGCTCGCGCACCGGGATCGGCGCGCTGACGTGGTCCTGCAGCGCGCGCACCAGAGCCAGGACGGCCTTGGGGGAGGCGTTCTGCGAGACGTAGTGGGGGACCTGCACCCAGATGCTGGAGGTGCGCACGCCCAGGGAGACGGCGGCGCGGGCGAGGACCGTCGGGATCCCGATCGGCCCTTCGTAGGTCTCGGGGTCGGCCGATTCCGCTCGGCCGGGTTCGACCTGGTCGCTGATCGGCAGCGGGCGCGTGTGCGGGGCGTCGCCGAGCAGGGCGCCCAGGGAGATCAGGCGTGAGGCGTCGGCCCCGAGCAGCCGGTCCAGGACCTGCCGGCAGAACGCGTTCCAGCGCAGGGACGGCTCCGCGCCGTGGACGAGCAGCAGCTCGGGGCCCTGGGGCGGGGTCACCAGGTCGATGCGGGTGTCGGGCCAGTCGATGACCTTGCGACCGTCGGCGTCCAGCCGGGTCTCGGGTCGGTGCACCTGGAAGTCGACGAACTCCTCGGCCGGGATCCGCGCGATGGTGTGCGAGGGCCACGCCTCCAGCAGCAGCTCGAGGGCTCCCGTCGCCGCCTCGCCGGCGTCGTTCCAGCCGCTGAATGCACAGATGGCGATGCGGGTCATCGCATCAGTCTAGGTCTCCCCAGGTGGGCCGCGTAGGGTGCGGTGACCCCGTGATCATCCGCGAGTGCCCGGAGGACGAATGCCCGCGCCCAGACTGCGCCTGCCCGGTCTTCCACCCATCCAGCTGTCCGCCGCGACGCTGGTCATGATCGCCGTGGTCGCGCTGCTGGTCGCACCGGGCTTCCAGTCGATCCCGGGCATCTCCTCGGGGGCGGCTCTCGCGCTGTCCGTCGGCGTGGCTCTCGCGCTCGTGCTCTCGGTGGCCCTGCACGAGATCGGCCACGCGGTGGTCGCACGGGCCTCGGGAGCGCACGTGGACCACATCGCGCTCACGCTCTGGGGCGGGCACACGACGTACCGCGCGCGACGCGTGGGAGCTCTCTCCTCGGTCCTGATCTCGCTCGCCGGACCGGCGGTGAACCTCGTTCTCGCGATCGCCGCCGGCCTGCTCGGGAACGGCGTCGGCCAGGAGGGGGCGACGGCGCATCTGCTGACGATGATCTCGAGCCTGAACTGGGCGCTCGCGGTCTTCAACCTGCTGCCCGGCCTGCCGATGGACGGCGGGCGCGCCGTCGAAGCGGGTTTGGGAGCGCTCCTGCGCCGCCCGGCGTCGGCCACCCGCATCACCGCCTGGGCGGGCCGCGTGATCGCCGTGATCGTGGTGGCCGGCCCGCTGCTGACCGCCTTGCGCTTCCCCTCCACCACCAGCCTCATCCTGGTGATGTGGGGCTTCATGATCGCCGCCATGCTGTGGCGCGGAGCCGGCGAGGCCCTGCACGACGCCGGCCTGCACGAGCGCGTACGCACGCTCCGGGTGCGCGAGGTGATGAGCCCCGTCGCCCTGGTCCGCTCGGACGCCGTCCTCTCGCAGCTGCCCGCCCAGGGCCCGCAGGTTCTCGTGCTCGACCCCGCGCACGGCGCCGGGCTGCTGGACGAGGACGCCGTGCGCTCCGTCCCGTCCCAGGAGCACGAGAGGGTGCCCGTCGGCGCGGTCACCACCTGGCTCGGTCCCCCCGGTCGCCTCGCCGTCACCCTCGAGGGCGACGAGCTGGTCGCCGAGATCCAAGAGCAGCGTCGCGCCCTGCACCTGGTGGTCGACGAGCGCGGCGACGTCGTCGGCGTCGTCACCACCGCGATGGTCGATCGTGCCCTCCAGCAGCGCTGACGCCTAGACTGGTGAGCATGACCCCAGTTGCCGATGAGACTCCCCTTCCTGACACCGGTCAGGAGTCCGCGATCCCGGCGGCGCAGGTGCCCGCCCCGCCCGCCGCGCGACCGGGACTCGACCGCACGGGCCCCTTCGTGCTCGGGGACAAGGTGCAGCTCGCCGACGTCAAGAACCGGCTGCACACCATCACCCTCCGTGAGGGCGGCGAGTTCCACACCCATCGGGGGGTCCTGCGGCACACGGACCTGATCGGTGCCCGGGACGGCGTCGTCGTCCACGACTCCCACGGCAACGCGTTCCAGGCGCTGCGTCCGCTGTACTCCGACTACATGCTCTCGATGCCCCGCGGTGCCGCGATCATCTACCCCAAGGACTCCGCCCAGATCCTCATGTGGGGCGACATCTTCCCGGGCGCCCGCGTGCTCGAGGCCGGCGTCGGCTCGGGAGGTCTGACCACCGCCCTGCTGCGGGCCGTCGGCGAGCACGGCAGCGTGCACTCGATCGAACGCCGCGAGGAGTTCGCCGAGGTCGCCCGCGAGAACGTCGACACCTTCTTCGGCGGCACGCCGGAGACCTGGACCCTGAGCGTCGGTGACTTCCAGGAGGTCGCCGCGAGCATGGCCGACGAGGGCGAGAGCGCCGACCGCGTGGTCCTGGACATGCTCGCCCCCTGGGAGTGCGTGGACGCCGCGGCCGGCGTGCTCGTCTCCGGGGGCGTCTACCTCGCCTACGTCGCGACCGTCACCCAGCTCTCCCGAACCGCGGAGGCCCTGCGCGACCACGGGGAGTTCACCGAGCCCTCCGCATGGGAATCCTTCGTGCGTCCCTGGCACCTCGAGGGGCTCGCCGTGCGGCCCGAGCACCGGATGAACGCCCACACGGGCTTCCTCCTGACCGCCCGCCGCACCGCCCACGGCACCCAGGCCCTGCGTCGCACCCGCCGACCGGCACCGGGCTCCCAGGACGAGGCCGAGCTGAACCATCCGGACAACGAGGGTTTCGGCGGCTCCACGGGCGAGTGGAGCAGCCAGGACATCGGGGAGCGCGGTGTCGCCCCCCGCAAGATCAAGCGAGCCCTGCGCGACATCCGCCAGGGCCGGGACCGGTGAGAATGAAGACCTACCAGGAGATGACCGAGGAGCTCGATCGCTACGTCGCGCAGAACGACCGACTGGTCGCCAGCCTGCGGTCGGCCCGCGCCCAGATCGTCGATCTCAAGAACGACCTCGAGCGGGTCGGCGACCCACCGAACTCCTATGCGACCTTCCTGCGCCGCACCGAGGGCACCACGGTGGACGTGCTGCACAACGGTCGACGCCTCCGCGTGGCCACGAGCGCCGAGATCGACCTCGAGGCCCTGCGACCGGGTGCCGAGCTGCGCCTGAACGAGGGGCTCGCCGTCGTGGACGTCGTCCCCACCCAGGAGACGGGCAGCGTGATCGTCGTCGAGGAGTCCCTCGAGGACGGCCGCGTGCTCGTCCAGGTGGGCCCGGACGACCTGCGCGCCTTCCGCCGCTCCGGCGCGGTCGAGGAGGTCTCGCTGGACGCCGGGGACCACGTGCTCGCCGATCTGCGCGCCCAGCTCGTCCTCGAGCGCATCGACCGGGCCGAGATCACCGACCTCGTGCTCGAGCAGGTCCCCGACACCTCCTTCGCCCGGATCGGCGGGCTGGGGGAGCAGATCGAGGCGATCCGCGACGCCGTCGAGCTGCCCTTCCTGCAGCAGGACCTCTATCGCGAGTACGGGCTGCGCCCGCCCAAGGGCGTGCTGCTGTACGGCCCTCCCGGCTGCGGCAAGACGATGATCGCCAAGGCCGTCGCCCACGAGCTCGCGGTGCGCTCGGCGGAGGCCAGGGGAGTGAGCGTCGAGCAGGCGCTCCAGCGCTCCTTCTTCCTCAACGTCAAGGGCCCCGAGCTGCTCAACAAGTACGTGGGGGAGACCGAGCGGTCGATCCGCCTGGTCTTCGAGCGCGCCCGGGAGGCGGCCGAGTCGGGTCATCCCGTCGTCGTCTTCTTCGACGAGATGGAGTCGCTGTTCCGCACCCGCGGCACGGGCCTCTCGAGCGACGTGGAGACCACCATCGTCCCGCAGCTGCTCGCGGAGATCGACGGCGTCGAGTCCCTCGAGAACGTGATCGTGATCGGCGCCTCCAACCGTGAGGACATGATCGATCCGGCGATCCTGCGCCCGGGCCGACTGGACGTGAAGATCCGGATCCGCCGGCCCGACGCGGCCGCGGCCCGCGAGATCCTCGCGCTCTACCTCGACCGGAGCGTCCCTGTCCGCGAGGACCACGAGGCTCTTCTCGATGTCGCCGTCGACCGGATCTATGCGGAGGGCGAGGACACCGCCTTCGTGCGGCTGGAGTACTCCGACGGCAGCTCCGAGACCCTCCACTTCCGTGACTTCGTCTCCGGGGCGACGCTGCGCAACATCGCCGATCGTGCGAAGAAGTACGCGGTCAAGGATTACCTGAACACGGGGACCAGCGGCATCGGCCGTGAGCATCTCGAGCAGGCGGTGGCCCAGGAGTTCACCGAGAACGAGGACCTGCCCTCGGGGGCGCATCCCGACGACTGGGCCCGGATCTCGGGCCGGCGCGGACGCCGTGTGGAGCACGTGGTGCCGCTGCGCGCCGGCGGCATCCTCGCCGCACAGGACGAGCAGGAGGGAGCCCGGGATGTCTGACCAGGCCCCCGACGCCCGCCGCGGACTGGTGACCGAGCGCGTGATGGGCATCGAGACCGAGTTCGGGATCCTGGACGCCGCGCTCGATGCGCGCACCGGAGAGGCCAGCAGCTCGATCGCGCTCTCTCACCTGGTGGTCGGCGCCTACGGGCTCCTGCACCCCGCCGAGGGCACCCGCGGCCGGCGCGTGCGCTGGGACTACGGGGACGAGTCGCCGCTGCGCGACGCCCGCGGCTTCGAGATCCGCCGGGCCGCCGCCCATCCCACGCAGCTCACCGATCAGGTGCACGACGCGCACCTGCCCAGCATCGACATGGACATGCCGCTGCAGGCGCCCGAGATCGCCCCCGAGGGCAGCGACGCCGAGGTGCTCGCCTGGGCCGCGCGACGCTCGATCGGGAACACCGTGCTGAGCAACGGCGCGCGCCTCTACGTCGACCACGCCCACCCCGAGTACTCCTCACCCGAGGTGACGAGCGCCCGCGAGGCCGTCCTGCAGGACCGGGCGGGCGAGGTGGTGGCCCAGCGCGCGATGGAGCTCCTCGCCGCCGCCGACGGCGTCCCCGAGGTCGCCCTGTACAAGAACAACACCGACGGCAAGGGCGCCTCCTACGGCACCCACGAGAACTACCTGCTCGCGCGCGACGTGCCCTTCGAACGGGTCGTCCAGGCGCTGCTGCCCTTCTTCGCCACCCGGCAGATCCTGGTCGGCGCCGGCCGCGTGGGGCTGGGCACCCGTGGCACCGAGCCCGGGTTCCAGATCTCCTCGCGGGCCGACTTCTTCGAGGAGAAGGTGGGGCTGGAGACCACCCTGGACCGCCCGATCGTCAACACCCGCGACGAGCCCCACGCCGACGCCGAGCGCCACCGCCGTCTCCACGTCATCATCGGCGACGCGAACCTGCTGGAGACCTCGACGTTCCTGAAGATGGGCATGACCTCGCTCGTCCTCGCCGCGCTCGAGGCCGAGCAGGAGAGCGGGGCGCGGATCCTCCCCGTGCTCGAGCTCGCCGACCCCGTGCAGGCCCTGCGGGACATCAGCCACGACCCCACACTGACGCGGACGGTCCCGCTCGCGGACGGACGCGAGCTCACGGCCCTGCAGATCCAGCGCGCCCATCTCGAAGCGGTGAGCGCGCACGCCGATCGGACCGATCCGGAGACCGCCGAGGTGCTGGACCTGTGGTCGGAGCTGCTCCAGGCCCTGGAGACCGAGCCGGCACGCGCGGCCGACCGCATCGAGTGGGTCGCCAAGCACCAGCTCCTCGAGAGCTACCGCGCTCGCGCGGGCCTGGACTGGGGCGATGCCCGGCTGCGGGCGATCGACCTCCAGTTCGGCGACCTCCGCCCCCAGCGCAGCCTGTTCACGAAGCTCCGCAGTGCCGGCCGCGTCGCCACCCTGGTGAGCGACCAGGAGGTGGAGGAGGCCGTGGGCACGCCGCCGGCGAGCACCCGCGCCTACCTGCGCGGCCGCCTGGTCCGTCACCATCGGGGTGAGGTCGCCTCCACCGGCTGGGACGTGATCACACTGGCCGCCGAGGACGGCTCGACCACCCGGGTGCGCCTGGCCGATCCCCGCATCGGCTCCCGCCCCTGGTGCGAGGCACTGGGCCTCGACCCCGAGGCCGCCCTGCCCGATGTGCTCGAGGCCCTTGCCCGCGCCGCGGCGGACACGGCCACCGTCCCCGGCCCCGACGCCGACGCCGGCAGCGCCGTCGGCACCGACCCGTCCCACTGATCCCACGACCCCGAGGAGACACCATGTCCCAGCAGAGCCTGCACGGTTCCGGCCCGTCGGACGACGAGAACAGCAGCGAGGAGACCGCCGCCGGTGGTCAGGTCTTCGCCTCCGCACAGGGCGCCGACGACCTCCTGGACGAGATCGACTCCGTCCTGGAGTCGAACTCCGAAGAGTTCGTGCGCTCCTTCGTCCAGAAGGGCGGTCAGTGATCTGATGGAGCGCCGCATCGGCGGACTGGAGACCGAGTTCGGACTCGTGTGCGTGCGCGGGGACGGCACCCGCGCCCTCGAGCCCGAGGCAGCCGCGCGGGAGCTGTTCAAGCCGGTCGTGGCCAAGGGCCGTTCCTCGAACGTGTTCCTGCGCAATGCCGCCCGGCTGTACCTCGACGTCGGCTCCCACCCGGAGTACGCGACGGCCGAGTGCGACGACTGGTGGGAGCTGGTCGCCCAGGACCGTGCCGGCGAGCGTCTGCTGGCCGAACTGATGGCCCAGGCCAACGCGCGCTTCGCCGAGCGCGGGGAGGACGCCCGCATCCACCTGCTCAAGAACAACGTGGACCACGAGGGCAATGCCTTCGGCAGCCACGAGAACTACCTCGTGGACCGACGCGGGGAGTTCACCCGGCTGCCGCGGATCCTGCTGCCCTTCCTGGTCACCCGCCAGATCGTCACCGGTGCGGGCGGCGTCGTGACCGAGGCCGACGGCACCTCCCGCTTCGTCTTCTCCCGCCGCAGCGACCACATGTTCGAGGCGGTCTCCTCGGCGACGACGCGCACACGCCCCCTGATCAACACCCGGGACGAGCCGCACGGCGATCCGAACCGCTTCCGGCGTCTGCACGTCATCGTGGGCGACTCGACGATGTCGGAGGTCTCCACCTGGCTGCGGTTCGCGACCACCGACCTGGTGCTGCGCCTGATCGAGTCCGGTCGAGCCGCCGACGTCCCCGAGCTCGAGGACACCATCAGCTCTATCCGCGCCGTCTCTCGCGACCTCAGCGGGATCGAGCCGCTGCCCCTGGAAGGTGGGCGGACCGCGAGCGCGCTCCAGGTCCAGCAGCGCTACCTCGACCTCGTCGCGCCGCTCGCGCGCCCCGAGGAGCACGAGGTCCTCGAGACCTGGCAGCGGGCCCTGGACGCGGTGCTCACCGGGGATCGCAGCTGGGCCTCGCGCACTCTGGACTGGGCGATCAAGGAGAAGATGGTCGGGCAGGTCGCGCAGCGGCACGCCCTCGACCTCGGTGACCCGCGCATCGAACGCCTCGACCTCGCCTACCACGACATCGATCCCGCCCAGGGCCTGCACGCCTCGCTGCAGCGTCGGGGCCTGGCGCCGCGCGTCCTCGCGGACGCCGACGTCGAGGCCGCGAGGACCACGGCGCCCACGAGCACCCGCGCGCACCTGCGGGGGCGCTTCATCGCCGCCGCGGAGGACGCCGGGGTCGACCACGTGGCGGACTGGACCACGATGCGGCTCGTGCGCCAGGGCGCCATGCCCGTCAGTGTCATGGACCCCTTCGCGACCACGTCGTCCCAGGTCGACGCCCTGATCGAGAGGGTCCGCGCCGAAGGCGGGGGACAGGGCACGAACGCCGCACATCCCGCCTGAGACGTTCGCGGGCGGGGCGCCGGCGTCCAGACGTGCCCCATCTGAACCCCGTACCCTGGAGGGAGTGGGCCATCTCGCCCTCCCGCTACGAAAGGCCACCTGGTGATCAGTCGCCGAAACCTGCTCAGCTCCGCGCTGGCGGCATCCGCCGCCATCGGCCTCGCCGCCTGCTCCGATGACGACTCGTCGTCGAAGGCCTCCGACGGCGGCGGCTCCGACAGCGCGAAGCCGGCGCTGGATGCCGTGACCATCAGCGAGGACCTCGGGAAGGCGCCGACGGTGAAGTTCACGGCGCCGCTGAACATCGAGGAGCCGGACGCGCGCACGATCGTCGCCGGCAAGGGCGATCAGATCTCGGAGGGCGACACCCTGATCTGGCGCACGCTCTACGTCGACGCCAGCAGCGGCAAGACCAAGCAGTCCTGGTGGGACGGCGCCCCGGCCGGCAGCATCACGGTCACCTCCGACGACATCGGCGCGAAGGCCAAGGACTTCCTGACCACCGCGACCGTGAAGTCCCGCGTCGCCCTCGCCGGCTGGCAGCAGGACTCCAAGGGCTCCATGGTCTCCCTCGTCCAGGTCTCCGACATCGACCGGATCGTCTCCCCTCTGCGGGCGAAGGGGAAGCAGGAGAAGCCCTCCGGCGACCTCCCCGCCGTGAAGCTCGGCAAGGACGGCGCCCCCTCGTTGTCCGGGAAGCCGGAGGGCGACCCGCCCTCGAAGACCACCGTCGAGATGCTGATCCGCGGCGGCGGCAGGAAGACGAAGAAGGGCGATCACCTGGTCATGCAGTACACCGGGTGGACGTGGGACGACGCCAAGCAGTTCGACTCCTCGTGGGAGCGCGGCACGCCCTTCGGGTTCACCCAGGGCCAGGGCGACGTGATCAAGGGCTGGGACGAGCACCTCACGGATCTGCCCGTCGGCAGCCAGGTGATGCTCGTGATCCCGCCGAAGGACGCCTACGGCACGGACGAGAAGAGCGGCGGCGAGCTCGCGGGCAAGACCCTCGTGTTCGTCGTCGACGTCCTGGACGCCGCGTCGCCGAAGGGCTCCTGACGGCCCGCCGTCCACCAGAACACCCATCCCCACCCCCAGGAGGACCCATGGACCGCAGCAAGCCCGAGATCGAGTTCCCCGGCACCGAGACGCCCACCGAGCTGACCTCGCACGACGAGATCGTCGGCGACGGCGCCGAGGCGAAGGCGGGGGACGTCGTCGACGTCCACTACGTGGGCGTCGCCCATTCCTCCGGCGAGGAGTTCGACGCCTCCTGGAACCGCGGCGAGCCCCTGCGCTTCCAGCTCGGCGTCGGCCAGGTGATCAGCGGCTGGGACCAGGGCGTGCAGGGCATGCGGGTCGGTGGTCGTCGTCGCCTCGAGATCCCCGCCTCGCTCGCCTACGGCGACCGCGGAGCCCCGCCGGTGATTGCGCCCGGTGAGGCGCTGATCTTCGTGTGCGACCTGGTGGCGGTCCATTCCCGCTGAGCCGCCGATGACGCCCGCGAGATGAGCAGCGCACAGGAGGGGCTCTTCGAGGCCCCCGCTCCCGCCTCCGGATCCGCTCCCGCCCCGCGCGACAGCACGGGGGAGGGGGCGGATCCGTCGTCGCGCCCGGCGACGCGTCCCCGCACGACCGCGGGGTTCGCCGTCGCCGACGAGCTGCCCGTGGCCTCCGTCCGGCTGATCGGCACCCTTCCGCACCTCGACCGCCCCTTCGACTACGCCGTTCCCGCGGAACTCGCCGCCGCCGGTCCCGGCATGCGCGTGAAGGTCCGCTTCTCGGGACGGGAGCACGACGGCATCGTCCTGGAGCGCCGCGAGCACGCCTCGACCGACCGGCCGCTCGCGCCCCTGGCCCGGCTGGTCTCCACCGACGTGGTCATCTCCCCGGCGATGCTGCGGGTGTGCGGCGAGATCGCCGAGCGCTGCGCAGGGAGCGTCGGCGACGTGCTGCGCCTGGCGATCCCGCCGCGTCACGCGCGGGCGGAGAAGGCGGACCGCGCCGCCGCCGAGAAGCAGCAGGCCGTGGAGGAGTCCGGGAGCAGCGACCTCGACGCGGACGTCGCACCCGACCCCGCGCCCGACTCCGCACCCGAGTCCGATCCGGACGGTGATCCGGAGGCCGGCCCCGACGCTGAGGCCGATGCCGAGTCCACCGTCGACGGCCTGCTCGCCGCCTATGCAGGGCTGCCGGCGCTGCTCTCCCGTGCCGGGGAACCCGAGGGCCCCGTCCCGCGGGCGGGGATCGTCCTCGAGCCCGCCCACTCCTGGGACGAGCTCACCGCACAGGCCGTCGCCGCGCTGCCGGAGGGCGCCGGAGCCCTCGTGATCGCCCCCGACCAGCGCGACGTCCAGCGCCTCTCGCGCTGCCTCGGGGCCCATGGCATCGAGCACGAGGTGCTCGCGAGCGCCGACGGCCCCGAGAAGCGCTACCGCGCCTTCCGACGGATACTGCGCGGCGCGTCCCGCGTGGTGATCGGCAACCGCTCGGCCGCCTTCGCCCCGGTGCGCGACCTCGCGCTGGCCATCTGCCTGGACCCGGCCGACGACCTGCTCGTCGAACCCCGCGCCCCGTACCCGCACCTGCGGACGATCCTGCAGTGCCGCTCCGCCGAGGAGCGCGCCGCCCTGCTGCTGGTGAGCCGTTCGCTGGACCCCCAGACCGATGCCCTTGCCGAGAGCGGGTACCTGCATCTGCTGCCGCCCGCACCGGCACCGCTGACCACGCTGCGCCCGCACATCGAGGCCATGGACGAGTACCTGCGGGAGCGGGAAGGTCCCAGCGGGCGCTCGCGGATCCCGCAGCAGGCGATGCGGGTGCTGCGCGAGGGGATCGAGCGCGGCCCCGTCCTCGTGCAGGTCCCGCGCAGCGGGTACGTCCCGGCGGTCGCGTGCACCTTCTGCGGGACCCGCTGCCGCTGTCCGCAGTGCTCCGCGCCGCTCGTGCTGCGCGGACGCGGCGGAGGGCTGCACTGCGTGGTGTGCGGCAGGCGGGAGGACGCCTACCGCTGCCCCGAGTGCTCGCGCACACAGGTGCGCGCCCTGGTGATCGGGTCCGCCCGCACCGCCGAGGAGCTCCGGCGCGCCTTCCCCTCCGCGCCCTTCCGCGTGGCCGGGGGTGCGCAGGGGCCGGTCCCGGACGACGACGTGCCCGACGGCGCGATCGTGGTCGCGACCCCGGGCGCCGAGCCCGCGCCGGGATCGCGCTACGCCGCCGCGCTCCTGCTCGATGCCGACGCGATGCTCGCCCGCGCCGCCTTCGACGCCGACGTCGAGGCCGTGCGGCGGTGGTCCAACGCGATCGCCCTGGTGAGGCCCCAGGCCGAGGGCGGCAGGGTTCTCGTCGTCGGCACGGCGACGCTGCCGGCCATCCGCGACCTCGTCGCCCACCGCTCGCGGGTGTTCATCGACCGGGTGCTCACCGACCGGCAGTCTCTCGACCTCCCGCCGCTGACCAAGGTCGCCGAGGTGGTGGGGGACAGGACCGCCGTGCGCTCCTTCCTCGAGGGCACCGACCTGCCCGACGGGACCGAGGTCTTCGGCCCGCTCGACGTCGCCGACGAGGAGGACCGCATCCGCTCCCGGGCCGTACTGCGCCTGCCCGTCACCCGCTCACGAGAACTGGCCGCTGCGCTGCGGGCCGGGGTGGCCGCGCGCAGCGCCCACAAGAATCCCGGCAGCCTCCGCGTGCGCCTGGATCCCCCCGACGTCTTCTGACCCCGACCCCGGCGCCGCGCGCCCGTAGAATGGCTGATCATGCGCATCCTCTTCGCCGGCACCCCCGAGGTGGCCGTTCCCTCGCTCCGCGCCCTGCTGGACTCCTCCCACGAGGTCGTCGCCGTGCTCACCCGTCCCGACGCGCCGTCGGGCCGCGGGCGCACGCTGCGTCCCAGCCCCGTGCGTGAGCTCGCCGAGCAGGCCGGCATCGAGGTGCTCACCCCGAAGGGTCTGCGCGGGGAGGACGTCCAGGACCGTCTGCGCGGGCTCGAGCTCGATGCCGCGGCAGTGGTCGCCTACGGCAGCATCGTCCCCCCGGCGGCGCTGGCGATCCCCGCCCAAGGGTGGGTGAACCTGCACTTCTCGCTGCTGCCCGCGTGGCGCGGTGCCGCCCCCGCCCAGCGCGCCGTCCTCGCCGGCCAGGAATGCACCGGCATGACCACCTTCCTGCTCGAGGAGGGGATGGACACCGGACCGATCCTCGCGACGCAGGAGGTCGCGATCGATCCCTTCGATACCGCGGGCACGCTGCTGTCGCGCATGGCCGAGGACGGCGCACCGCTGCTGGTGCGCACCTTCGACGACCTCGCGGCGGGGCGGGCACGGCCCCGCGTCCAGGACGAGGACGGTGCCACGCACGCCGCGAAGCTCACCCCGGCCGAGGCCGAGATCGACCTCGCACGTCCGGCTACGGAGGTCTCGGCGCACATCCGCGGGATGAGCCCCGCCCCGGGTGCCTGGACCACCTGGGAAGGAGCGCGGATGAAGGTGCTCGCCCTCGAGCCCGTGCACGCCGAGGGGCCGCCGCTCGCGCCCGGTCAGCTGCACGCCACACGGAAGCAGCTGCTGATGGGCACGGGCACCGGACCCCTCGCCCTGGCCGAGCTCGGTCCCGCCGGTCGGCGGCCGATGCGCGCGGCGGACTGGGCACGCGGCGCCGGGCTGTCCGAGGGCGCGGCCTTCGGCAGTGCCACGACGAACGACCACGGTGGCGAGCAGACGCAGGAGGAGGAGCGATGAGCCCGCAGCAGGGTCAGGGACACGGCCGGCGCGACGAGAACGGACCGCGCGGAGGCGGCCGCCCGGGCGACCGGCGCGGCGGCGACCATCGAGGCGGCGACCATCGAGGCGGCGACCGGCGCGATGACCGCGGCGCACCCCGCCACGGCCGGGACGAGAAGGGACGCGAGCGCTCGGGCTCCCGCGGCCGCGGCGGCCCCCGCCGCGGCTGGTCCGAGAGCCGTCCGTCCGAACGCCGCAGGTCCTCCACCTCCTCCCGCAGCGTCGCCTACGACTCGCTGCGCGCCGTGCACGAGGACGACGCCTACGCGAACCTCGTGCTGCCCCATCAGCTGCGCCGCTCCCGCCTGCACGGCCGGGACGCCGCCTTCGCGACCGAGCTGTTCTACGGGACCCTGCGCGCTCAGGGCCGGCTCGACGCGATCCTCGCTCTGTGCATCGACCGGCCGCTCGAGGACGTCGAGGACGCCGTGCGCGACGTGCTGCGTCTGGGCGCCTACCAGCTCCTGGACATGGAGGTCGCCCCGCATGCGGCCACCTCCGAGACGGTGGCGCTGGCCCGACAGACCGTCGGGGCCGGCGCCGCGAGCTTCGTCAACGCGGTGCTGCGACGGATCGGCGAGAAGGACCTCGAGGCCTGGGTCGCCGACGCGGCCCCCGCGCGCTCCGAGGACGAGGTGGGCCATCTAGCGATCACGCACTCGCACCCGGCGTGGGTGGTGCGGGCCCTGTCCGACTCGCTCGCCGGCCACGGACGCGATCGCAGCGAGATCGACGACCTGCTGGCCGCGCAGAACACCGCGCCCTCGGTCTCGCTGGTGATGCGGCCCGGGCTGACCGACGCCGACGAGCTCGCCGCCGCGGGCGCCGAGCCCGGTCGTCTGAGCATCTTCGCGGCCTCCTGGCCGGGCGGGGACCCCGGCACCGCCGCCCCGGTCGCCGAGGGCCGCGCCGCCGTCCAGGACGAGGGCTCCCAGCTGATGGCGCTCGCGCTCGGGATCGGGGCCGACGACGCCGTGCGGTCCGCCGACGCCCACTGGCTGGACCTCTGCTCGGGCCCCGGCGGGAAGACCGCCCTGCTCGCAGGCCTCGCCGTCGAGCACGACGCCGACCTGCTCGCCCTCGAGATCCAGCCCCACCGCGTGGATCTCGTCCGCCGCGCCGTCGGCACCCTCGTCGACGCGGGGGCCGAGGTCGAGGTGCGCGCGGGCGACGGCACCGAGATCGGCGGGAAGAGCCCGTCGAGCTTCTCGCGCGTGCTGGCCGACGTGCCCTGCACGGGCATGGGAGCGCTGCGGCGCCGCCCCGAGTCCCGCTGGCGTCGCAGCCCCGGCGACGTCGCGGCGCTGGGCCGTCTGCAGCGCGACCTGCTCGCCAGCGCCCTCGATGCCACCGAGCCCGGGGGAGTGGTCGCCTACGTGACCTGCTCCCCGCACGTGGCCGAGACCCTGCTGGTCGTCCGCGACGTCCTGCGCAGGCGCGAGGACGTCGAGCAGCTCGACGCCCGCGACGCCGTGCGCGCCGGCCTCCGGGCCGATGCGGCCGACATCGACCTCGGCGCCGGCCCCAGCGTGCAGCTGTGGCCGCACGTGCACGGCACCGACGGCATGTTCATCGCCCTGCTGCGCCGCCTGCCCGAGGCCCACCCCGATCACGACGACCCGAGCGAAGGGACGCACCGGTGACCTATTCGACCGACGCGGAGTTCATCCACCCCAGCATCCTGAACGCCGACTTCCTGGAGATCGGCAGCGAGCTCGACCGCATCTCCGCGGCCGACAGCGTCCACGTGGACATCATGGACGGCCACTTCGTCCCCAACCTCAGCTTCGGGGTCGACATGGTCTCGCAGATCGTGCGCCACGGGCCGATCCCGGTGGACGCCCACCTGATGATCGAGGACGCCGACCGCAACGCCCCCGCCTACGCGGAGGCCGGGGCCGACTCGGTGACCTTCCATCTCGAGGCCGCCAGCGCCCCGATCCGTCTGGCCCGTGAGCTGCGGGCCAAGAGCACGCGCGCCGGTGTGGCGCTGCGCCCGGCGACACCCGTCGACAGCCTGCTGGACGTGATCGGCGAGTTCGACATGCTGCTGATCATGACCGTCGAGCCGGGGTTCGGCGGTCAGAGCTTCCTCGAATCGATGCTCCCCAAGATCCGGCGCGCCCGGAAGGCCATCAGCGCATCGCACCTGGAGGTGTCGATCCAGGTGGACGGCGGCGTGAACCGCGAGACCATCGAACGCTGCTCCGAGGCCGGGGCCAACGTGTTCGTCGCCGGCTCGGCGATCTACCGCGCGCAGGACGCCGCCGAGGAGATCGGGACGCTGCGCTCCCTGGCGTCCGGGCACGGCCACGGCAACTGACCCCTCGCTGCGGGAGGAAGGAAGCTGATGGGATTCGCGCACTGGCTCTTCGACGCCAGGATCGAGTTCTCCGGCGGGCAGTTCCTGCTCTGGCGGGAGGTGATCGGGAACGTCTTCGGCCTGCTGAGCGCCCTGGGCGGGATGCGGCGCAAGGTCTGGGCGTGGCCGATCGGGATCCTCGGCAACCTGCTCCTGCTCACCGTCTTCCTGGGCACCGTCTTCGGGACGCCGAACCCCGTGGACCTGCTGGGGCAGGCGGGCCGCCAGGTCATGTTCATCGTCGCCAGCGTCTACGGCTGGTGGCGCTGGCGCGCGGCACGCGGCGACGGCGGCACCGCCGTGGCACCGCGGTGGGCGGGATGGCGCACCCGGATCCTGCTCGCGCTCGCCCTCGTGGGCGGCACCGCCGCCCTCACCCCGCTGTTCCGCGCGCTGGGCTCCTACGAGCCGGTCTGGGCCGACGCCTGGATCTTCATGGGCAGCCTGCTGGCCACCTATGGCATGGCCAAGGGCTGGGTCGAGTTCTGGCTGATCTGGGTGGCGGTGGACATCGTCGGCGTCCCGCTGCTGTTCTCCGCGGGGTACTACGCGAGCGGGCTGATGTACGTCGTCTACGGCCTCTTCACCCTCACGGGCTTCTTCGTGTGGTGGCGGGTGCGTTCGCGCGCCGAGGGGTCGGTGACGGTCGAGACCGCTCACCTGGACCCGACCGTCGGCCGCGAGGACCGCGGTCGCTGACCGGGCCCGTCGGGCACCGAGCTCACGCCGTCGCTCCGGGCGGGCCCCGGCCCCGGACCGCGGTCCGCAACCCTCCGCAGGACCGATACCCTGGTGCCGTGAAGGATTTCGAGACGCTGCACGCGGAGCTCATGAGGAAGGTCGCCGAACGCCCCGAGGGGTCCGGCACCGTCGCGGAGCTCGACGCGGGAGTGCACGCCATCGGCAAGAAGATCGTCGAGGAGGCCGCCGAGGTCTGGATGGCCTGCGAGCACGAGTCGCACGAGGCCGCCGCCGAGGAGATCTCCCAGCTGCTCTACCACCTGCAGGTGATGATGATCGCGAAGGGCATCTCGCTGGAGGACGTCTACCGACATCTGTGAGGCGTCGGCCGACGAGCCCGGCCCGGCGCCCCCTACCGCCCTCCGCCGCCCCGCCCGAAAGGGAATCCCCATGCTCCGCATCGCCGTGCCCAACAAGGGCGCCCTGTCCGAACCCACCGCCGCCCTGCTGGCCGAGGCCGGCTACCGCCGCCGCAGCAACGCCAAGGAGCTCGTCCTGGTCGACGAGCCCAACGACGTCGAGCTCTTCTTCCTGCGTCCCCGGGACATCGCCGTGTACGTCGGCTCGGGGACGGTCGACGTCGGCATCACCGGCCAGGACATGCTCGCCGACTCCCGCACCGTCGGCGAGGTGATCCTGCCGCTCGGGTTCGCCCGCTCCACCTTCCGCTTCGCCGCCCCGGACGGCGCCGATCGCACCCTGGAGAGCCTCCAGGGGGCCCGCATCGCGACCTCCTACGAGAACCTCGTCGAGGACCACCTGGCCGAGCACGGCGTGGACGCGACCGTGGTCCACCTCGACGGCGCCGTGGAGAGCTCGATCCGACTGGGCGTGGCCGAGGTGATCGCCGACGTGGTGGAGACCGGCACCACCCTTCGCCAGGCGGGTCTGGACGTGTTCGGCGACCCGATCATGACCAGCGAGGCCGTGCTCTTCTCCCGGGTCGACCTCGAGCTCGAGGACGACGCCGCCCACACGCTCGAGGTGCTGGTGCGCAGGATCCGCGGGGTGCTGGTGGCCCGGGAGTACGTGCTGATCGACTACGACATCCCCACCGAGAAGCTCGAGGGCGCCGTCGCCGTGACCCCGGGCTTCGAGGCCCCCACGGTCTCCGAGCTGCATCGCAGCGGCTGGTCCGCCGTGCGCTCGATGGTCGCGGTCTCGGACACCAACCACGTCATGGACGCGCTGTACGAGGCGGGTGCCCGCGCCATCCTCGTCACCGCGATCCAGGCGTGCCGGATGTGAGCGAGCGGGACGTGGACCGATGAGCATCAGCGAACCCCAGGGCGAGGTCGGGCCGATCGTCTTCCGGCCCCGGCTGACACGCGTCGTCGCCTACGTGATCGGCGTGCTGGTCCTGCTGTCCGCCGTGCTGCTCTCGGTGCTCACCCGCTTCGGGCTGTTCGACACCGTCGGGTTCATCGCCTTCGGTCTGGCCGTGCTGTGGTTCTGCCACCGCGAAGGATCGGTGCGCGCGACCGCCCACGCGGACCGTCTGGTGGTGCGCAACCTGATGACCACGCGCGAGCTCGAGTGGGCCGAGATCATCGGCGTGATCTTCCCTCCCGGAGACCCCTGGGCGACTCTCGACCTGGCCGACGGCGACACCATCTCCGTGATGGCCGTGCAGCGCACCGACGGGGCGAGCGGCATGCGCGCGGCCCGTCGACTGGCCGGGCTGATCACCGAACGCGGCGAGGGAACGGGCACCCTCGACGGCGGCTCCTCGACGGAGGCCTGAGGCCCCCGTGCCGCAGGGCGCGCGTCAGTCGCGCTCGTCGGCCTCGGCACCGGTGCCGATCGACGGCACCACCTGCGCTGCCCGCCGTCCGGCCACCGCCGCGTAGACGAACGGCGCGGGATCCTCGGAGAGCCCTCGGCCCATCGTCCGCAGCGGGACGCTCGACCCGCCCAGCACCTCGAGCAGATCCTCCGCCGGGACCTCCACGCGCCGATGCCGGACACCTCGCGCCAGCGCACGTCGGAGAACTGCTGTTTCCAGCTGTCCCTCAACTGACAGCTCTTCAGCGCTGTTTCGACGAGCGGATCCCGCCACGTGGGCGTCGGCGTGCCGCCGCGGCACAGGGATGTCCGCAGGGGCCAGGGCCGCCCGCCCGAGCAGGGTCGCGCTGTGGTGGGAGAGTCCGACGTGCCGGGACCGCGCATCCGCGCCCGAGACCCGCAGGGCCGCGATCGGCGCGCCACCCAGCGCGGTGGCCGCGTGCAGCGCCTCCGCCGCCTGGATCCCGGAGAACCCCCAGGTCGTGTCGGTGCCCAGATTGCCGGGACCCTGGGTGACGACGGCGACGTCGGCCCCGACCACGGCCTTCGCACCCAGCAGCGCCGAGTGCACGGTGACTGCTTCGAGGTCGCCGCCGAAGGCCTGGCCGGAGCTGATGCAAGCGGCGAGCTCCCCGTTCGCGCGCAGCTGGGCGACCGTGCGGGAGTACGCCGCCGGGAGCGCGGCGGCATCGCTCATCACGTAGGCGATCCGGGCATCGGGGCGGGTCGCACGGATGCCGGCCACGATCGCGGGCAGCGCGGAGTGCAGGTCCGCCAGGACCACCGGCATCCCGCCGAGGTCCTCGACCTGCTCGAGGGCCTCGCGATGCGGGGAGGCCGGGTCGTCGAGGGCGTCGACCAGCGTCTGCATCGGTGTGTAGCGGGCCTTGACCATGTGGCCGTGGGGCTCGGCGTCCCGCGGGAGCTCGTCCGTGCGGGCGACCACGAGGGCCTGCCCGCCGGTGCCGAGGCCGCGACGCAGCGCGTTGGAGTTCACGAGCACGCCCTCGCCCACGGCGATCTCGCCCAGGAGCTCGGGATAGGACAGCGCCGGCACTTCGCCCTCGACGCCCTCGACCTCCAGTCGCAGGGTCTGCACCCCGGCCCACGGGGCCCTCACGTCGAGGACACGACCCCGCTCCCACTGCAGCATGCGCCCAGCGTAGCCGCCGTGCCGCTACGGTGGAGCGGTGGCTGCTCGAGGTGTGGAACGACTGCTCAACGTCATCATGACCATCGGGTCGCGGTCCCGGATCGACCGCGCCCAGCTGTTCGACGTCATCCCCGACTACGCGAACGCCGAGAGCGACGACGCGGCGGAGAAGATGTTCGAGCGCGACAAGGCCGCGATCCTCGAGCTGGGACTGCCGCTGGTCTCCGAGCGCGACACGTGGGACGAGTCGCGCGTGCTCTACCGGATCGCGGGCGGCGAGAGCACCGGTGCTCTCGACGTCACCCCGCAGGAGTACACGGTCCTGCTCGCGGCGAGCCGTGCCTGGGACGACGCCGCGGCCGGGGGAGCGGCCCGCCGAGTGCGCTCGAAGCTGCTGAGCCTGGGCATCGAGGCGGACCCGGACCTGCTGCGCCGCACACCTCGAGGATCCCTCGAGTCGCTGCCCGTCCTGACACCTCTGCTCGAGGCCGTCACCCAGTCCCGACGCGTCCAGTTCTCCTACCGCACGGCCGACGGCCGCCTCTCCGACCGCACCCTGGAGCCGTGGGTGGTCGCCGTCCACGAGGGCCGCTGGTACGCGTGGGGGCACGACGTCGACCGCGCCGAGGCCCGGCTCTTCCGCGCCTCCCGCGTCGAGACCTATCCGCGTCTGAAGGGGCGGGCCACGGCGGACAGGCCACGGCACACCTCCATCGCGGAGGCGCTCGAGCGCGCCGACGCCGGTGCGGACACCGCGCGCGCCGTGCTCGACGTCGAGCCGTTCAAGGCTCTCGCCCTGCGCGACCAGCTGGGCGCCCCTCTCGAGGAGCGTCGGATCGAGCTCCCCGAGCTCCCGCGCACACAGGTGCGCCGCCGGGTCCTCGCCGAGACCCGCTGGATCACCCTGCTCTCCCCGCAGCCGTGGCGGCGCGAGCTCGCGGGGGTGCTGACGGGTGTCGCGCGCGTCCACGAGGGGCCCGCCGAGCTCGCCGCCCTCGAGAGCGCGACCCCGCGCAGCGGCCCTCGCATCCGCGTCAGCCCGAGCGGCACCGATCATCTCTCGCGACTGATCGGGGAGGCCTCCTACGTCCTCAGCCGCGGCGAGGTCGAGCTCGAGCAGATCGCCGAGGAGTTCGCCATCAGCACCGAACAGGTCATCACCGACCTGCAGGTGCTGTTCGTGTGCGGCGACCTCGGGACCGGCTGGGAGGACCTCATCGAGGCCGAGTGGGATTCCGGGATCGTGCGCGTGCGCAACGCCGATGCACTGCGCCGGCCGCTGCGCCTGAGCGCACCCGAGAGCACCGCGCTGCTCGCAGGACTCGCCACCCTCGACCCCGCGGCGGGGGAGGAGAGCGAGGTCGTCGACTCGGCGCGCCGCAAGCTCTCCGCCCACCTCGGCGAGGAGGAGCGCGAGGAAGTCGGACGGGCGCAGGAGCCGGCCCCGTCCGAGCAGCCCTCCGGCGTGCCGGACGACGGTTCCGCCGCCCCCGCACCCGCCGGGGCGCACGAGGTCGGCGGCGGCACGGGTGCGGCGCGTCGGCAGGGGGTGCTGCGGGCCGTCCGCGAGGCCCTCGCCGAGGGCGACTCGCTCGTCATCCGGTACTCACCGCCGACGACGCCGGGCACCACCGTGCGTGTCGTCCGTCCCCTCGAGCTGCTCACCGTCGGCACGCGCAGCTACGTTCGCGCCCACTGCGAGCTCGCGGGGGAGGAGCGCCGCTTCCGGCTGGACCGCATCGTCGAGGTGCTGCCCGACGACGCCGCGACCAGCGACCCCGGATCGGTGTCCCAGGAGGCGGGAGCCTCCTCGTCCGGGCGCGTCGCGGGCGGCTCGTGGCTGCGGCTGCAGGGAGGCGGCCGCTGGATCGCGGAGGCCTTCGAGGCCGACGAGATCCGCGACGGCGAGAGCGGGGAGTCCTTCGCGCACCTGCCCGACCCCGTGCGCTCGGCGCTCGTGGACGCGGTGATCGAGGCCGGCGGCTCCGCGGAGGTGCTCGAACCCGCCGAGCTCAGAGATGAGATCGTGACCATTTCCTGGGGCGCTGCTGAGCGTCACGGGGACGGGCAGTCGGTAGGCTGACCACGAGCGTGCGCATCGCAGCGACGTCGTCGCCGTGGACTGCGCGTCCGCGCTCCACGGACTCCCGTCCCGCTGTGGGACGATAATGAGGCCGCTTCCCGGCGCGGCCCCGACGAAAGGACTGACCATGGGTGCGATCAAGCCCTGGCACATCATCATCCTCGTCCTGGTGGTGCTGCTTCTCTTCGGTGCGGGCAAGCTCCCGAGCCTCGCCCGCAACGTGGGCAAGTCGATGCGCATCTTCAAGAGCGAGGTCGACGAGCTGCGCGGTGACGAGCAGGAGGACGACGAGGACGGCGAGGATCGCCGCGACCGCTCCTCGCGCGAGGGTCGCCGTCGTGACGACTCCCGCGACACCCGCGAGCGCGAGACGCGCAGCAGCCGTGAGGACGAGCGGGGAGAGCGCTCCCGCCGCGACGAGCGCGACTACGACCCCCGTGACGACCGGGACCGGGACCGCGACGTCGTGCACACCCGCGAACGCGGCGAGGACGACTACCGTCGCGACTGAGTCGCACCACCTCCGTGCGGACGGCCCCCGTACCGGGCCGGACCGCATCTCTCGCTGACGGGTCCGGGCGTCCAGGACGCCCGGACCCGCATGCCGGAAGGACGAACCACCCGTGGCGCAAGACCGCATCTCCGACGAGGACACCGAGCCCTCGAAGGGTCGCAGGGGACGTGTGAGGACCAAGCGTCGTGCCCGTGACCCCGAGGGGCGCATGGCGCTCAACGAGCACCTCGTCGAGCTGCGGAACCGCCTCGTGGTCTGCGCCGTCGTCATCCTGCTGATGGCGATCGTGGGCTGGTTCGTCTTCGACTACGTGTACAGCTTCCTGCAGCAGCCCTTCAACGCCGCCAAGTCCCAGAACCCCGATCTGCAGGCCGGCATCAGCTACGGCAAGGTCGGCAGCTTCCTGGGCACGAAGATGCAGATCTCGGCCTACATCGGCCTGATCCTCGCGGCCCCGGTCGTGATCTACGAGATCTGGATGTTCCTCGTCCCCGGGCTGCACAGGAACGAGCGCCGCTACGCGATCGGGTTCTTCGGCTCGGCGATCCCGCTGTTCTTCATCGGCTGCGTCGCCGGCTACTGGATCATGGACAAGGCCGTCCCGATCCTGCTGGGCTTCGCGCCGAACAGCGAGGCCGTGATCGCGAACATCGACTTCGGCGAGTACCTGAAGCTGTTCATCAAGACCATGCTCGCCTTCGGGATCGCCTTCGACCTGCCGGTCGTGCTGGTGCTGCTGAACTTCCTGGGCATCCTCTCGGGCCGCAGCATGCTCAAGGCCTGGCGCTGGGTCATCTTCCTGTGCTTCGCCTTCACCGCCGTGATGGTGCCGACGCCAGATCCTTTCTCGATGATCGCGATGACGGCCCCGATGATCGCGCTCTACTTCGCCGCCGTCCTGGTCAGCCTCTGGAACGACAGGCGACGCGCGAAGCTCGAGGACACCGATCTCGACGACGAGCGGGCCAGCACCATCGACGACGCCCCGGAGGCCGTGGACGGGCCCTCGTCCCTCGACGAGGACGACGACCGGTGAGCCGGCTGCGGATCGGATTGCTGACGAATCCGTCCGCCGCGAGTGGTGCCGCCCAGCGCACGGGACGCCAGGTGGCGCACCTGCTGCGGATCGCGGGCATCTCCGTCGTCGAGCTCACCGCCGTCAGCGCCGCCGTCGCCAGGGCCCGCGCGATGGAGGTCCGGGACACGCTCACCGCACTGGTGGTCGTCGGCGGCGACGGAACGGTCTCGCTCGGGGCGGGGATCGTCGCCGAGACCCCGGTGCGCCTCGGCGTCGTCCCCGCCGGCAGCGGCAACGACTTCGCGCGCGCCCTGGGGATGGAGGAGGCCGACGTCGAGGGATCGGTGCGCCGACTTCTGCAGGCGCTCTCACGTCCCGTGGTCGCGATCGACGCGATCGAGCTGCGATCCGGTGTCGACGGCGACCCCACGGGCATCGACCGCAGCATCGCCCTGGGCAACGTCTCCCTGGGCTTCGACGCCCTGGTCAACGCCCGTGCCAACGACTCCCGTCTGTCCCCGCGGATGCGCTACACCGGCGCCCTGGTGCGCGAGATCTCGGCGTTCCGCTCGCGGCGCTACTGGATCGAGGTCGACGGCGGGCCGCGCGAGGACATCGACGCGAGCCTGCTGACCCTGTGCAACACCGGCGTGCTCGGGGGTGGCATGCGCCTGGTGCCCGATGCCCGCGTGGACGACGGCCGTCTCGACCTCGCCGTCGTCGCGGGCCTCTCCCGCACGGGGCTGCTGCGCCTGTTCCCGCGCGTCTTCCGGGGCACCCACACCGACCTCTCCGTCTTCAGCACCCGCCCGGTGCACCAGATCCGCGTCGGCCTGCACGAGAGCACTCTCCTGCGCGCCTACGCCGACGGGGAGGCTCGCAACCAGCTGCCCGTGCGCGCACGCGTCCTGCCAGGAGCGGTGCGCATTCTCGCCGACCTCCCCGCTGCCGCGGATACCAGGGGGAACACCTGATGCCGTCGCCGTCCGAGGCCTACGCCGACTTCCGCGCGGAGCAGCGCCGCCAGGGCACGCCCTTCGCGCAGTTCCGCGAGCGCTTCGACTTCGCCCTGGACCCCTTCCAGGTCGACGGGTGCGAAGCGCTCCAGGACGGTCAGTCCGCGCTGGTGGCCGCGCCCACCGGGGCCGGGAAGACCATCGTCGGCGAGTTCGCCGTGCACCTGGCCCTGGCCCAGGGCCGCAAGGTCTTCTACACGGCCCCGATCAAGGCGCTGTCCAACCAGAAGCACGACGAGCTGCGCGAGTGGCTGGGACACGAGCGGGTGGGTCTGCTGACCGGCGACGTCAGCATCCGCCCCGAGGCCGACGTGGTCGTGATGACCACCGAGGTGCTGCGCAACATGCTGTACGCCTCCTCGCCCCTGCTGGACGGACTCGGCTTCGTGGTCATGGACGAGGTGCACTACCTCGCCGACCGGATGCGCGGACCGGTGTGGGAGGAGGTCATCATCCACCTCGATCCCGCCGTGCAGCTTGTGGCGCTCTCGGCGACGGTCTCGAACGCCGAGGAGTTCGGCACCTGGCTGCAGGAGGTGCGCGGCAGCACCCGCACGATCGTCTCCGAGACCCGCCCCATCCCGCTGTTCCAGCACGTGCTGGTGGGCGAGGAGATGCTCGACCTCTTCGTCGACGAGGACGGCGAGCCCGCGCTCTCGCCCGGCACCCGGGCCGCCTCGCGACCCGTCGTGAACCCCGATCTCGAGCAGGTCGGCTCGCTCTCCGTCCCCGTGGACGGCCACCGCGGCTCGCGGGGATCGCCACGACACGGAGGCGGTCGGGGTGATCGCGGGGGCCATGGCGGCCGCGGCCCCGGGGGCGGCGGCCGGGGCTCGGCGAAGGGACGTCACGGACACGGCGGACGCGGACCGCGCGGAGGGACCGGTGGCCGCGATCGACGCGGCACCGCCGGGCATCATCGTCTGCGCGGGCACGGCGGGGACCGCGGGGGCCGCCCGCAGGGGCCCCGCCCGCCCCAGCAGGCGGACGTCGTGCGCATCCTCGAGCAGGAGGCCCTGCTCCCCGCGATCTTCTTCATCTTCTCCCGGGCGGGCTGCGACGCCTCCGTCCGACGGCTCGATCGCTCCCACCTGCGGCTGACCACCGACGAGGAACGAACCCGCATCAGGGCCCTGCTCGACGAGAGGCTCAGCGTGATCGGCGTCGAGGACGAGCAGATCCTGGACCTCGCCCACTTCCGTCGGGCGGCCGAGAACGGCTACGCGGCCCACCACGCGGGCATGCTGCCGCTGCTCAAGGCCTGTGTGGAGGACCTGTTCGAGGCGGCCCTGATCAAGGTCGTGTTCGCGACCGAGACCCTGGCGCTGGGGATCAACATGCCGGCCCGCTCGGTCGTGCTGGACAAGCTCACGAAGTTCAACGGGGTCGAGCACGCGGACCTCACCCCGGGGGAGTACACCCAGCTCACCGGCCGTGCCGGGCGGCGCGGCATCGACATCGAGGGGCACGCGATCGTCGTCGCCTCGGCGGGGTTCGACGCCCACGCGGTGGCGGCGCTGGCCTCCCGGCGCACCTTCCCCCTGCGCTCCGCCTTCCATCCCACCGCGAACATGGCCGTCAACCTGCTCGCGCGCTTCGACCTCGAGCGCGCACGCGAGACCCTCGAGATGAGCTTCGCCCAGTTCCAGAGCGACCGCAGCGTGGTGGGACTGGCCCGGCGCGCCCACGAGCTCGAGGAGACCGCGGCCTCCTACCGCGAGGCGGCGGTCTGCGAGCGCGGCGACCTGCGCGAGTACGCCGACATCCGCGCCCGCATGACCGCGCGCGAGAAGGAGCTCTCCCAGGCGCGCTCCGCCGCCGCCCGCGACAGCACGCGATCGACCCTGCGCTCCCTGCGGCGCGGGGAGATCCTGGCCCTGCCCGGGGGTCGGCGGCAGGGGTACGCGGTCGTCCTGGACGTGGACCGCGAGGTGCTCGGCGGCCCACAGGTCCAGGTGCTCACCACGGAGGGACGCACCCGCAGCCTGCGACCGGGCGACGTGCCGAGCGCCCCGGCGGTGATCGGGACGCTGCGTCTGCCCAGGCCGGAGCGGATGGGATCCTCGAAGGTCCGCAAGGACACCGCGAGCGCCCTGCGCGAACGACTCAGCGGGCACCACGACGACCCCCGCGCCGAGGTCCGCAGACGATCGGGCAGGCCGCCCTCGACCGCGGCGGAGGATCCCGAGCTGATCGAGCTGCGGGAGCGGCTGCGCGCCCATCCCTGCCACGGCTGCGAGGACCTGGAGGCCCACGAGCGCTGGCTGCGTCGGCTCGCGCGCACCGAGAAGGACCTCGCCGGGGTGCAGCGACGCATCGAGGGACGCACCTCCTCGCTCGCGCGCCAGTTCGACCGCCTCACAGGCCTGCTGACCGAGCTCGGACACCTCGAGCGCAGCCGCGCGGGGGATCTGGAGCCCACCGAGCGCGGTCTCCACCTGCGGCGTCTGTTCTCCGACCGGGATCTCCTGGTCGCCGAGTGCCTCGAGCAGGAGGCGTGGGCGCAGCTCGACGCGCCCGAACTGGCCGCCATGGTCTCCGCCTGCAGCTACGAGGCCCGTCGCGACTCCCCGCAGGCTCCCGAGCTCCCACCCGGCACGCGCTTCGACGCGGCGCTGGCCACCACCGAGCGCATCGCGTCCTCGCTGCGCGCGGCGGAGAGCCGCCACGGCGTGGACCCGACCGCCGCCCCGGACCCCGCGATCAGCGCGATCGTGCACCGCTGGGCGAGCGGCCACCACCTCGCGGCGGCGCTCGGCGAGGCCGACCTCACCCCCGGGGACTTCGTGCGGCACTGCCGCCAGGTGGTCGACCAGCTCGAACAGCTCTCGGAGCTCCCGCACGTCTCCCTCACAGCCAGGGATGCCATAGTCGGCGTGCGCCGGGGGCTGGTCGCCCAGGAGATGGAACGGTGACCGCCCGCGCCCCGTACCCGCCCGTGCCACGCCCCCAGGAGGGATCCCCCTGATGACCGCGACCGCTCCCGATGCCTCGGACGACGCCGCCGGCGACGAGGTCCTCTACACGGGTGTCGTCGTCTACAGCACCCAGGACCCGGAGGCCTCCTCGCTGCTGGTCTCCGGTGACCGCATCGCCTGGATCGGCCCCACCGAGACCGCCGAGGCGCTGCACCCCCGGGCGCGGCGCATCGACGCCACCGGCTGCCTGCTGACCCCGGGCTTCGTCGACTGCCTGCCGACGTCCGACGGCTCCCCGGTGGACGAGGACTGGCGACGCGACGCTCTGGCCCGCGGCGTCACCGACGCCGTGCCGGGCCTGCCCGGGACCCGCGAGGGCATGCGCGTGCTCGCGCCGCTCGCCGAGACGCAGCCCCTGAAGGACCTCAGCACGCAGGGCGTGCCGCTGGCCTTCGGCTCGCTGGGGGCCGAGGAGGCCGCGGCCCCGTGGAGCTGGGTGCGCTCCGCCGCGCACGAGGGCGAGGTCGACCAGCGCATCAGCGATCGTGCCGCCTTCCTCGCCTCCAGCCGAGCAGGTCTGCGTCTGCTGGACATCCCTCACCCCGGCGCGCTCAACCTCGGGGTCGAGGCGACGTTCGTGGTCTGGGAGCCCTGGGACCTCACCGTGCACTCCTCGGACATCCGCACCAATGCCTGGTCCGTGGACCCCCGCTCACGCACCCCGATGCTCCCCGACCTCACCGAGGGCGCACCCCGGGCCCTGCGCACGCTCGTGCACGGCGAGATCGTCCACGACACACCGGGGGCCATCGCCCGATGAGCAGCACCACGCGCGCAGTGCGCACGGACGGGGGAGGGGGATCGGTGCATCGCCGCGGCCGCGGCGTGCGCGACCAGGTCGTGCCCACGACGCTCCTGCCCGCCGTGGTGCTCGCGGTGCTGGGGGGTCTCGCCGCGATCGCGGCCTTCCCGCCCTACGACCTGTGGATGCTGCTGCCCTTCGCGATCGCCGGACTGAACGCCGCCGTGCTCACCCGCCGCTGGCAGGCCGCGGCCCTCACCTCGCTGCTGTGGGGGCTCGCCTTCTTCGTCCCGCTGACGATCTGGGCGAAGACCTACGCCGGGGTCGGACCGTGGCTCGCGCTGGGCGCCTTCCAGGCGCTCTACATCGTGGTCTACGGACTGCTCGCCCGTGCCGTGCTGGTGCGCCGAGGGATCACGCTGGGCTCGGGGATCGTGGTCGCCGCGCTGTGGGTCGGCGTCGAGACGCTGCGCTCGACCGTCCCCTGGGGCGGCCTCAGCTGGGGCTCGGTCAGCTTCGCCCTGTCCAGCTCCCCGCTGCTGAACCTGGGACCGTGGATCGGAACCGCAGGCCTCTCCTTCGTGGTGGCGCTGCTGGGCCAGTTCCTGTGCGGTGGCATCCTCGCCCTGCTGGGACGCCGTCACCGCGGGGTCACCGGGCTCAGCGGGGTCTGGCCGATGGCCACGGTGATCGGCGTGGTCATCGGCACCATGGTGGTGCCGATGCCCAAGAACCCCCCGCCCACGGGGGACAGCACCCTCACGGTCGCCGGCGTCCAGGGCAACATGGACAGGATCGATCCCGAGTCCCTCGAGATGCCCGACATCTTCCCCCACCAGCTCGAGGCCACCGACGCCGCCACCTCCCGTGTCGCCGGCAACGGCGGCTCGCTGGACCTCGTGGTGTGGCCGGAGGACTCCACGGGATGGGATCCCCGCAAGGATCCGGCGCGGGGCCAGGCGATCACCTCCGAGGCGCAGAAGGCCGACGCACCGATCATCCTGGGCACCCAGACCCCCACCGACGACGGCGGGCGCTACAACAACTCGCTGCTGTGGACGCAGCAGGGGGAGGTCGACGGCGTCTACGCCAAGCGGCACCCGGTGCCCTTCGGCGAGTACATCCCCTACCGCTCGTTCTTCCGCACGCTGAGCGACAAGGTCGACCTGATCTCCTCGGACATGAAGGCCGGGAAGGAGCCCGGCGTCTTCGACGTCGACGGCCACGGCGTCGGCATCCTGATCTGCTTCGAGATCGCCTATCAGGACCTCGTGCACGACGTGGTCGACGACGGCGCGCAGGTCATCGTGGTCCAGTCCAACAACGCCCTGTTCGGGGACTCCGACGAGGCGATCCAGCAGGTCGCCGAGGCGAAGGTGTTCGCCGTCGTCAGCGGCCGCAGCGTCGTGCACGTCTCGACCGTCGGGCAGAGCGCGATCTTCACGCCCGAGGGACGGACCCTCGACTACCAGGACCACTGGACCCAGGGGTCCGTCGTCGCCGACGTCCCGCTGCGCACCGGCATCACGCCCGCCGTCGCCGCCGGGCACTGGCCCGAGATCGTGCTGTCCGGTCTCGGGCTCGCCGGCGTCCTGCTCGCCGGGGCGGGCGGACGTCGCGCGGTGGCGCCGGCCCGGCGCCGACGGGACCGTGCGGCCGCGACGGCCGCCGGGGGCCGAGGGTGACCCCTCAGCGGGTGCTCGTGGTGATCCCGACCTACAACGAGCGCGACGCCCTGCCTCCGACCCTGGCCCGCCTGCGCGCCGCCGTCCCCGACGCCCACGTGCTCGTGGTCGACGACGCCTCGCCGGACGGGACGGGCCTGCTGGCCGACGAGCTCTCCGCCGACGACCCCGTCGTCGAGGTCCTGCACCGCGCGGGGAAGGAAGGTCTCGGTCCCGCCTATCTCGCCGGGTTCCGCCACGGCCTGGACCGCAGGTTCGACGTCCTCGTGGAGATGGACGCCGACGCCTCCCACCGGCCCGAGCAGCTGCCCCGGCTGCTGGAGGCCGTGGAGCGGGGAGCGGACCTCGCGATCGGCTCGCGCTGGGTGCCCGGCGGTCGCGTGCACGACTGGCCCCTGCCACGCCTGCTCCTGTCCAGGGCCGCCAACACCTATGCGCGTCTCGCCCTCGGACTGCGGGTGCGGGACGCGACGGCGGGCTTCCGCGCCTACCGTGCCCCTCTCGCGGCACAGCTGGTCGAGGCGGGTCCCGCGTCCCAGGGCTACTGCTTCCAGGTGGACATGACCCGTCGCTCCGCCCGCGGCGGAGCGGTGATCCGCGAGGTCCCGATCGACTTCGACGAGCGCACCGAGGGCGCCAGCAAGATGAGCTCGGCGATCGTCCGCGAGGCCCTCGTGAAGGTCACGCTCTGGGGTCTCGCACTGCGCTCACAGCAGCTGCTCACCGCCCTCCGATACGCTGGCCGCCTCGTATCCGGTGAGAGTTCTCAACCGTCCGGCAGGTGATCGCATGAGCTCCGCATCGTCCTCGTCCACGCCCCCACGCAGCACCGGCGCCGGCAGCACCCGGCGCTCGTGGCGCGCTCGTCTCGCGCCGCTGCTGCCGTTCGGCGTCCTTCTCCTGGGGATACTGGAGATCGCACTGCTGATCCTGATCGGCGTGAAGTCCTCGCTCTGGTGGGCGCTGCTGATCGTGGTCGTGGGCTGGATCATCGGCGTCGCGCTGCTGATCGCCGCCGGGCAG
The DNA here is from genome assembly GCF_003130585.1 of Brachybacterium endophyticum. Taxonomy (GTDB): domain Bacteria; phylum Actinomycetota; class Actinomycetes; order Actinomycetales; family Dermabacteraceae; genus Brachybacterium; species Brachybacterium endophyticum. Next base: position 68,409 of record NZ_QFKX01000004.1, read on the forward strand.
CAGTCCTTCTCCCGGGCGCGCTCCCTCCTGCGCGCGCTGCGGGGTACCGGTGACGTCCAGAGGCACCTGAGCCGCCCCGCCTTCACCGTCCTGGCTGCGCTGTGCTTCTTCTTCCCGGGCGTCCTCACCGACGTCGTCGGGATCATCCTGCTGATCACCCCGATCCAGCGCCGCACCGTCGAGGGGCTCGGTCTGCGCAGCGGATCGGACTCCGCCCACCGGGTGCTCTACCGTCGCTCCTCGAACGGGGTGATCGACGGGGAGATCGTCGTGACCCCGCAGAAGCGGGACGACGCCTCCGATGCCGGCAGCTCTCCCGACGGGCCCCCGATCATCACCCAGGGCTGAGGCCCCCGCCCAGGGCCCGGGACAGCACGAGACCCCGCGACCGATCCGGTCGCGGGGTCTCGTGCGGGGACGGGCAGGCCGCCGCGCAGCAGCGGCCTGGCCTCAGAAGTTGCGGCTCTGGTGGAGCTTCCCGGCGTGCAGGAGGTCGAGGCGCTGATCGAGGAGGGCCTGCAGGTCCTCCTCGCTGCGGCGCTCGAGGAGCATGTCCCAGTGGGTGCGCTGGGGCTTGCCCGGCTTCTCGTCGGGCTTGTCGTGGTCGCGCAGCACGGCGGTCGCACCGCAGCGGCACTCCCAGACCGCGGGCACATCGGCCTCGACGGAGAACGGGAGGATGATCGCGTGGCCGTTCGGGCAGTCGTAGACCGCCTCCTGACGCGGAGCGGCGAGAACGTTCTCGTCGGTCTCCATGCTGAAGGATCCGAGTCGTGTGCCTCGCAGGCTGCGGCTGTTCATCCGATGATGCCTTCCTGACGGTTCCGGGGGCGACGGTCGCGCACGCACTTCGGCGCGACAGTGGGGACAACGTCGCGCGCTCCGAGAACATTCCCCGGGCACGACGTGCGTCACATCACGTCACGGGCGGGGAGGGAGGGGGAGTGGCCCGCAGCGGGTCACCGGCGACCGGTCCGGCCTCTCCGCGTCCCTCGAGCAGCGCGCTGAGCAGGTCGACACGATTGGTGATGATGCCGTCGACCCCGAGCTCGAGCAGCCCTCGCATCTCCTCCGGGTCGTCGATGGTCCACACCTGGACCTCGCAGCCAGCGCGGTGCGCTGCGGCGACGTTGGCCGCGGTCACGATGGGGATCCCCGCATGGGAGACGGGGACCTGCAGGGCACCGAAACGGCTGAGGAGCAGCCGCACGACCGGGTCCGGCAGCTCGAGCAGCCGAGCCCCCAGGAATCCCACGAGGACCTCGCGGGACGGACTGCGCATCGGCGTGACACCCGTTCTCGCGGCGACCGCACGGGCGGTACGGGAGGCGACGGACCCCCGGAAGCTCGTCACGCAGACGCGGTCGGCGGAGCAGGTGCGCGCGATCGCCTCGACCGCCGGGGTGATCGCCGCCTCGTCCTTCACATCGATGTTGACCGGACACGAGGTGAACTCACCCAGCACGTCCTCGAGCCGGGCGAGCGGCTCGACGCCGGCGACGAGCACGTCCTCGAGGTCCTTCTCCCGCAGGTCCGCGATGCGGCGAGGATCGCCCGAGATCCGACGCAGGTCCTCGTCGTGGACGGCCAGGGCGATGCCGTCCGCGCTGGCCCGGGTGTCGGTCTCGAGCATGTCCGCCCCGGCGGCGAGGGCGTCGGCGAAGGCGCGCAGCGTGTTCTCCGCACCGTCGAGGGCGAGCCCGCGGTGGGCGATCCTGCGCGGGCGTCTGCCCGGCAGGAACCGGCCGGGGTTCTCAGTGCTGTCGGTGCTCCAGGAGCTCATCCTCTTCCTCCTCGTCCTTCGAGCGTCTGCGCGAGGGGCGTGCCTCGTGCGACGTGCCTCGGCGTGCGGTGCGACCGCCCTGACCTCGGCGCGGATCACGGTCGCTCGGCGCCGCGGGGCGCCCTGCCTCCTGCTCGCCCTCGGACCCGGCCGGATGCCCACCGCCGTCACCGGCCTCGATGCCCTGAGCGGTGCCGTGCTCGGCCTCGACGCCGGGGGCGCTGTCGCTCTCGGCGGCCTCGTCCAGGATCTGGCGGCGGGTGCGGACCACCACGGCGACGGGGAAGAAGGCCGCGAACAGCCACCACTGCACCGCGTAGGACAGGTGCGGGCCGAGGCTCGTGTCCGGCCCCTCGAGCGAAGCCGGCATCGGGGAGGCCGCGGGGCTCTCGGAGGCAAGCTCACCGTAGGCGCCCGTGTAGAGCGGGCCGTCGAGGTCGGGCAGCTGCCCGGCGACCACAGAGGGGGTGACGGTCTGCACCTGCCCCGGCGGATTCGTGCGGCCCTTGAGCACGGGCTCCGCATCGCGCATGCGGACCACCGCCGTGGTCGTGCCGTGGGGGACCGGGGGTTTCGTCGCCGGGACGGAGCTCGACTCGGCCACGTCCACCCAGCCGCGCACGACCAGCAGTGTGCCCTGGTCGGTCGTGAACGGCACCAGCTGCCAGAACCCCACCGAGCTGTCCGAGGGCCGATTGCGCACGTACAGCACGCAGTCCGGGTCGGTGCAGTACTGCCCGCGCAGCTCGACCTGCTTCCACTCGTCCGCACCGGCCAGGTGCGAATCCGTGTCGGGCAGCACGCGGGGGAGGGCGACCGGGTCCGCCGTCATGTTGGTCTCGACCAGCCGGGCGTTGTCCCTCTTGGTCTCGAAGCGGTGCCACTGCCAGAAGCCCAGGCCCACGCAGAGGGCCGCGGCCAGGATCGCAGCGAGCAGCATGGTCGCTCCGTCACGGCTGACCAGACGCCGGATGATGAGCAGGGCCGTTCTCATACCGTGGTCGCGACCTCCGCAGCGGCGGGCGCCAGCGACTCGGCGGGCAGCGAGTCCTCCGCGTACGACGTCAGGCGGACGAAGACCACGGCCGTGGCGGCGGCGAGCAGCAGCCCGACCGCGGTCGCCGCGATGGTCAGCCCCAGGCGCAGGCGGGGGCGAGCACGCCGGGGCGCCGGCTCGGGGAAGCCGTAGTCCTCGTGCTCGAGCTGGTTGTCGGACCAGATCCCCGGGTTCATGACGCTGACGGGGTATTTCTCGACGCGGCGTCGAACGCGTGCGCCGCTCGCGGGGACGTCCTCGGAGTCCAGCAGGGGCGCATCGCTCGTGCCGTGCGAGCGCGCGCCCTGCATCCAGACCCTCCACCCCGCGGGCACACGCCCCCAGCGAGGATCGGGCTGCCAGCCCTGCGGCGGGGCCCAGCCCTCCTCGGGGGGCTCCGGCCAGTGGGGAGGGGGATTGAAGGACGAGGTCACTTGGCGACATCCCAGGTGTACTCGTCGGAGTAGGAGTCGAAGGCCAGCTTGTTGCCGCCCGCTCGCTTCACTTCGTAGATCATGCTCTCGGTGTACTCCTCACCGGCTGAGAAGTCCCGGGGCGCGTTCACGTCCTGGCCCGCGCCCTTCAGGGCGAAGGTGTCGGAGTCGTAGGAGACCTGGCCGCCGTACGGCGTCTCGACGTCGAAGTTGCCGGGGCCCATGCTCATCGTCCCGTCGGTGACCTCGAGCTTCGCGGTCACCACCAGGAACTCGCCGTACGCGCTGTCCTCGATCTCGTAGCTGGTGTCGAGATCCTTGGCCGACTTCCATTCCATCGACACCGTCATGGTGCCCTTGCCGTCGGGGCCCACGACGTCCTGCTCCGTGCCGGAGGCGGCCACGGTCGGCAGGTCGGAGGGGGTCACGGTCTTCTCCGCGTCGTCCTCGTCCGCCGTCTCGGTCGTCGCGTCCTGGGTGCGGGTGGACGCCTCACCCGAGGGCGGTGCGGCGGTGGCATCGTCCGAGCGCTTCGCGACGGTGGTGGCGATGACGATGCCGACGATCAGCAGCAGAGCCGCGAGGAAGGCCAGGACGATGCAGCCGATCCACCAGAATCTCGCGACGATGCCCTTGGGCGGCTTCTGCTCCGCGTTCGGCGCATTCGACCATCCCCCGTTCCCGGCGGGGCCCTGGGCACCATCCGCGGAGGACTGCCCCGGGAGCGGGGCGGGGGCGCTCGAACCACCCGAGGCATGCCCGCCCTGGTCGTCGGCGGAGTACCCGTACCCCATCTGCGGTGCCGAGGTCCGTGACGATCCGGCCTCGTCGGCAGGCGTGGACGCCCCGGTGCTGCGAGGGTGATCTTCCTCGTCGCCGGTGGGGAGCGGCGGCTCCGCCCCGGGTGCCGGGGACTGCGCCGCGGGCTCTTCGTCCTCTTCTTCCGGGACCCAGAAGTTCCATCCCTCGGGGGCAGGTCCCCAGGAGGGATCGGGCTGCCACCCCGGCGGAGGGGTCCACCCGGGCTCGTCGATCGGCCAGTTCGGCGGCGGATTGAAGCGGTAAGCCATCGAGGAGGGACCTTCCGGTGGGGGAGGAGCGTGCCGCCGCCCGGGTCGCTCACCGCGGTGTCCCGAGCACCTGTCCCTACGTATGCTAGAGCACCGTAGATCCACGGCACCGCCCGTGCCGGGCGCGCACCCGCGCCCCGCGAGCCGCCCTCCCCGCATCGAAGGAGCACCCCCGCATGTCCGCCGAGACCCCCCAGCCCCGCAGCGTCCTCGTCACCGGCGCGAACCGCGGCATCGGCCGCGCGATCGCGGAGGAGTTCGTGCGCCGCGGGGACCAGGTGGCCATCACCTCCCGCTCCGGGCAGGACGGCCCCGAGGGAACCCTCACACTGACGGCCGACATCACCGACGGCGCGTCCCTCGACGCGGCGGTGAAGGAGGCGGAGGCGGCCCACGGCCCCATCGAGGTGCTGGTGGCCAACGCCGGGGTCACGGACGACCAGCTGCTGCTGCGCATGAGCGACGAGTCCTTCGAGAAGGTCATCGACACCAACCTCACCGGGTCCTTCCGGACGGTCAAGCGGGTCATCAAGTCGATGATGCGCAAGAAGAAGGGGCGGATCGTCCTGATCAGCTCGGTGGTCGGCCAGCTGGGCTCCCCGGGGCAGGTCAACTACGCCGCCTCGAAGGCGGGGCTGCTCGGCATCGCCCGCTCGATCACCCGGGAGCTGGGGTCGCGAGGGATCACCGCGAACGTCGTCGCCCCCGGGTACATCGCGACGGACATGACCGACGCGCTGCCGGAGGACCTGCAGAAGAGCTACCTCGGACAGATCCCGGCGGCACGCTTCGCCGAGCCGTCCGAGGTCGCGCGCGTCGTCGCCTTCCTCGCGAGCGACGACGCCGCCTACATCTCCGGCGCCGTCCTGCCTGTCGACGGCGGTCTCGGCATGGGACACTGAGACCCGCAGATCCCGTGCGTCCGGCACGCCTGCCCATCGCGACGCCGGACACCGACCACAGAAGGCGTGAGACGACCCGATGCCCTCCGACCCCGACAGTCGACTCCTGCTGCTGATGCGCCACGGCAAGGCGGACAGCGCGCAGGACCCGGACCGAGAGCGGGACCTGACCGAGCGCGGCAGCACCCAGGCGCGGATGATCGGCGAGTACCTCGAGGCACAGGGCGTGCGCCCCACGCGGGTGCTCGTCTCCGATGCGGAACGGACCCGGCAGACCTGGGAATCCGTGCTCTCCGCGATGCCCGGCTTCGACGGCAGCGTGCGCTACCGGTCCGAGATCTACGAGGGCGGGCCGATGGAGGTCCTGGACCTCGTGCACGAGACCGAGGACTCCGAGCGGGTCGTGATGGTCATCGGCCACGAGCCGACGATGTCCTCGCTCACCACGGCCCTGTCAGGGGACGACTCCGATCCCTCGTCGGTGGCTCAGGCCCGCATCGGTCTGCCCACGGGAGCCCTGTGCGTCCTCACCGGGTCCCTTCCGCACTGGGAGGACCTCGGGGAGGACGACCTCACGCTGCACACCGTCGTGCGCAGCTGAGGGCTGAGGGGTCCGCGGACCCCTGCGGCCCGCGCCGCGCTCACCCCAGCAGACGCTCGAGGTGGGGCCAGACCTCCATCAGGTCGGGCTCCTGGATCCGCACGTCGGCGACCTCGGCGAGCGCGGGCTTCGCCCGGAAGGCGATGCCCACGCCGGCGGCCTGCACCATCAGGGCGTCGTTCGCCCCGTCGCCCACGGCCAGCGTCCGGGAGCGGGGGATCCCGTGCCGTTCTGCCAGCTCTCGCAGGGTGCGCTCCTTCGTCGCGGCGTCGACGACCGGTCCCTCGACCCGGCCCGTGAGTCGTCCATCGGCGGTCTCGAGCCGGTTGGCCAGCACGTGATCGACGCCCGCGCGCGCAGCGAGCTCGTCGATCGCCTCGTGGAAGCCGCCGGAGACCAGTGCGGTGAGGACCCCTGCTTCACGAGCGCGGGCGAACAGCTCGAGGGCGCCGGGCGTCGGCACCAGTGCCTCCCGCACCCGGGAGAGGACCGAGGCGTCGAGCCCGGCGAGGGTAGCGACCCTCTCTCGCAACGACTCCGCGAAGTCCAGCTCACCGCGCATGGCGCGGGTCGTGACCGCCTCGACCTGCTCGCGGGTGCCGGCGTGGTCGGCGATCAGCTCGATGACCTCCTGGGTGAGGAAGGTCGAGTCGACGTCGCTGACGAGCAGCGCACGCGGTGCGGCGTCGGGTGTGGGGTGGGTCATGAGGTCCTCACGGTCGCGGTCGCGGTGCGGTCCGCCCGCTGCGGGCGGCTCCCGGCCCACCGGGCCCGGCGCAGCGATCAGGAGGGCTCGATGACGGTGCCCTTCCCGATGACGGTCAGGCCGGACTCGGTCACATGGAAGCCGCGCGCCCGGTCCTTCTCGGCGTCCAGACCGATCTGGGTGCGCGGCGGGATCACCACATTCTTGTCGATGATCGCGCGATGGACCTGACAGTGCCTGCCCACCGAGACGTTGTCCATCAGCACCGAGTCCGAGACCCCCGACCACGAGTGCAGGCGGACGTCGGGCGAGAGCACCGAGTTGGAGACCTGCGCGCCGGAGACGACGACGCCGGGCGAGACGATCGAATCGACCGCCGAGCCGACGCGTCCGGGCCCGGCGTGGACGAACTTGGCCGGCGGCACGTTGCGCACCCCGGCGAAGGTCGGCCACTTCTCGTTGTAGAGGTTGAACACGGGATGGATCGAGATCAGGTCCATGTGGGCGGCGTAGAACGCGTCCAGGGTGCCGACGTCCCGCCAGTAGTCCCGGTCACGGTCCGAGGACCCGGGCACGTCGTTGCGGATGAAGTCGTAGACGCCGGCCTCGCCCTGGTCCACGAAGTACGGGACGATGTCGCCGCCCATGTCGTGCGCGGAATCGGGATCGTTCGCGTCCTTCGTCACGGCCTCGACCAGGGCGTCGGCCGTGAACACGTAGTTGCCCATCGAGGCGAGCACCTGGGTGGGGTCGTCGGCGAGACCCGCGGTCTGCTTCGGCTTCTCCACGAAGCGCGAGATCACCTCGGGGGAGGACGGCTCGGTCTCGATCACGCCGAACTGGTCGGACTCCTCGATGTCCTGCCGGATCGCCGCCACCGTGCAGGCCTTGCCCGAGGCGATGTGCGCGTCGACCATCTGGGAGAAGTCCATGCGGTAGACGTGGTCCGCGCCCACCACGACGACGTAGTCCGGCTTCTCCTCCTCGATCAGGTTGAGCGACTGGTAGATCGCGTCCGCGCTGCCCAGGTACCAGTGCTTGCCCATGCGCTGCTGGGCGGGCACGGGGGCGACGTAGTTGCCCAGCAGGGAGCTCATCCGCCACGTCGAGGCGATGTGCTTGTCCAGCGAATGGGACTTGTACTGGGTGAGCACGACGATGCGGAGGTAGCCGGAGTTCACGATGTTCGACAGCGCGAAGTCGATCAGCCGGTAGATGCCGCCGAAGGGCACTGCGGGCTTGGCGCGATCGAGGGTCAGCGGCATCAGCCGCTTCCCCTCACCGCCTGCGAGGACGATGGCGAGCACGGAGGACATGGATTGAGCATAATGCCCTTGTGGGGGCTCTCACACACCCGCCCACGCCCACCCCGCCAACACCGCGCGGACGGCCCGACGGACGACCCCGTCGGCCCTCGTCCGCGCCCGATCAGGAGGACCGGATGCGCGTCGACCTGCTGACCAAGGAGTACCCGCCGGAGATCTACGGGGGAGCGGGGGTGCACGTCGCGGAGCTGACCCGGGTGCTGCGCGCGCACATCGAGGTGCAGGCGAGATGCTTCGGGGCCCCGCGCGAGGAGGCGGACACCACCGCCTACCGGGCACCCGCGGATCTGGACGGCGCGAACTCCGCCCTGCAGACCCTGGGCACGGACCTGCCGATGGCCGCCGACTGCGCAGGCGCGGACCTGGTGCACTCCCACACCTGGTACGCCAACTTCGCCGGCCACATCGCCTCCCTGCTGCACGGGGTGCCGCACGTGCTGAGCGCCCACTCCCTCGAGCCGCTGCGGCCGTGGAAGGCCGAGCAGCTGGGCGGCGGCTACGCGCTGAGCTCCTTCGCCGAGCGCACCGCCTACGAGGGCGCAGCCGGGATCATCGCGGTCTCCGCGGGGATGCGCGAGGACATCCTGCGCTCCTACCCGGGCGTCGACCCCGCGCGGGTCCACGTGGTGCACAACGGCATCGACATCGACACCTGGGCCCCGAACCCGGCGACCGATGCGCTCACGAGCCGCGGGATCGACCCCGAGGCGCCGACGGTCGTGTTCGTCGGCCGGATCACCCGCCAGAAGGGCCTGCCGTACTTCCTGCGTGCCGTGCGGGAGCTGCCGCCGGAGGTGCAGGTGGTGCTGTGCGCCGGCGCCCCGGACACCCCGGAGATCGCCGCCGAGGTCGACGGGCTGGTCCAGCAGCTGCAGCAGACCCGCGAGGGTGTGCACCTGATCTCCGAGATGCTGCCCCGCGGCGAGCTCACGCAGATCCTCACCCACGCGACCACCTTCGTGTGCCCGAGCATCTACGAGCCGCTCGGGATCGTGAACCTCGAGGCGATGGCCTGCGGCATCCCGGTGGTCGCGAGCGCGACGGGCGGGATCCCCGAGGTCGTCGTCGACGGGGAGACCGGACTGCTGGTGCCGATCGACCAGGTCTCCGACGGCACCGGCGCCCCGACGCATCCCGACCGCTTCGTCTCGGACCTCGCCGCGACGCTCACCGACATGGTCAGCGACCCGGAGCGCGCCCGGCGCATGGGGGAGGCGTCCCGGCAGCGGGCAGCGGACCACTTCTCGTGGACGTCGATCGCCGAGCGCACCCTCGAGGTCTACGAGACGGTGCTGAGGGAGCACGCGGCACGGGCCTGAGAGGCGGGGCGGAGGCCGGTCAGGAGGACGCTCAGCCGAGCTCGTCGGAGATGATCAGCCCGACCGTCTCCATGATCGCCTCGCGCGCCTCGTCGCGCAGGGTGTGCAGGACCTCGCGCCGCTCGGTGTCCTCGCTGAGGGCGTGGGTGTGCTCGGAACCGGTCCAGAGCTCCTGATCGGCGAGCAGGAGCGTGCGCGCGGCGAGGGTCAGGAGGTGCTCGGCCGGGGCCCCGACGTGGCGGGGGAGCGGGACCGAGGTCCAGGTCGCCGGGAGCGCCTGCAGAGGGATCGCCTCCTCGGGCACGAGGTCCAGCTCCAGCGTCCCCGAGGCGGCCTGCTGCAGGGCTCGCAGGAACGTCTCCCGTGCACCGCCGAAGGCTCGGACGGGAGCGGGCGCCCCGCCGCGCGCGGCGATGCGACGCCAGGAGACCAGGGTGCCCCGGGTGCCGTCGGGCCCCAGTGCCTCGGCGATCGGGACCAGGGTGTGCTCGGCCATCCCCGCGGCGCTGACCACGACCGCCTGCTCGGACTCGAGCGCGGAGGCGACGGCCTCGGGCGGGCCGACCAGACCGGTGATCCGCCCGGGGGCCGGCAGCACCAGATGGACCTGCGCGAGGGGGAGCCTGCGCAGGGCCGTCATCCAGTCGAACAGGTCCTCCCCGCCGCCGCCGACCTGCCGGTGGCCGCTGCCCTGGGCGAGCACCGCGGCGTCGTCCGGCCCGATGTCCCCGCGCAGGTAGGCGGCGCTCCACAGCACCAGGGCGGCCGCCCGGGGGAGGGCGATCGCGTCGGGACCGGGGTGAGCGCCGGTGTCGTCCGGCTCGGGCAGCGAGCTCATGAGGCCTCCGCGAGGACGAAACGGGGTGCGGATCCGGAGCCGCCCGCGGGGTCCGGGCGGACCCGGATCACGTCGCCGAGCTCGTGATCGGCCTCGACCCAGGCCGTCACGGGCGGATCGAGCACCTGGACCTCGACACGGACGGGCTGCTCGTCGCTCCCGCCGCGGCGGTCGATCACGGTGCCCTCGAGGACCACGCCGCCCATCGCGGCCAGCGCCGTGCGCTCCACGATCTCGACGGCCCGGCGCTCCAGGGAGCCGGCGCGCGAGGTCGTGGACTGCATGATCTCCGGCAGCAGAGGGAGGGCCTCGGCGAGCTGCTCGGGGATCTCCTCGCCGCGGGAGAGGTGCAGACAGGTCAGCAGGACGAAGCGGTCCACGAGCCGGCGCAGTGGAGCGGTCGCGTGGGAATAGGGAGCGCCGAGGGCTGCCTGCGTCGGATCCTCGGGGATCTGTCCGCTGTTCGTGAAGGCGACGTACCCGGCGCCGCGGAACAGGGAGGCCGCCTGGTTCAACAGCGCCAGATGACGCGGATCGCGCCAGTCCAGGGTGCGCAGGAACGCCCCGTACTCCAGGCCCTCCGGCCAGCTCACGCCGAGCGCCTCGCACTGGCGACGGAAGCGCTCGACGTTCTCGGCGGGGGCAGGTGGCATCGTGCGCAGGATGCCGACGCCGCCGCGGATCATGAGCGAGGCCGCGGCCATCCCGGTCATCAGGGAGATCTGGGCGTTGGCGTCCTCGATGGGTCGGATGCTGCGCCAGGCGAGGCGCACGTGCTCCCCGTCCTGATCGACCTCCTGCTCGGGGATGTTCAGGCTCGCGCCCCCGCGCTCGGCCTCCTGCTGGGTGCGCAGCGCGCCGATCTCCTGCAGCAGGAGCATCATCGGGTGGCCGCGTCCCGCGTCGAGGTCGTCCTGGACCCTGTCGTAGGCGAGCTTCTCGCGGGAACGGACCAGGGCGCGCCCGAGGTGGGTGTCGGTGACCGCGCCGCGCGGGTCCAGGGAGAGCTCCCAGACGAAGGCGGGAGCGTCCTGGTCGGGCAGCAGCGAGGCGGCACCCTCCGAGATCGACGTCGGATGCAGGGGGATCCGACGGTCGGGGAGGTAGACCGTCTCGCCGCGTCGACGCGCCTCCTGGTCGACCGCGCCCTCGAGCTCGACGAAGAGCGGGACGTCGGCGATCGCGTAGCGGACGCGGAAGCCCTGCTCGGTGCGCTCGAGGTGCATCGCCTGGTCGAGGTCGGTCGAGCTCTCCGGATCCAGGGTCACGAAGGGCATCTCCCGGAGGTCCTCGTGCGCGGTCGCGCCCTGGGACCAGGTGCCCGCGGACGCCTCGGCCGCTGCCAGGACCTCGGGAGGGAACTCGACGCTCAGCTCCGCGTCCTGCGCGACGTCGGCGAGCAGATCGTCGATCGCCGCGCCGATCTCGGAGGCGGCGACGGACCCGCGGGGCGCGCGCAGCGAGAGCGGACGGTGCGGCACGGGATCCTCCTGGGACGCGTCGGGCGGGACCGGTACCCGGTGGACCGATCCCGCCCAGTCTACGAGCAGCCTGCGGCTCAGAACCCTCGGGTCGGGGCGTCGCTGTCGGCCGCGTCGTGGCCGTGCGCCGTGGACCCGTCGGACGTCCCGGCGGCGCCGACGGACGTCCCGGCGTGCTCGGCTCCGGCCGCATCTGTCCCGGCTCCATCGGTCCCGGCCCCATCGGTCCCGGCTGCATCGGTCCCGTCGCCGTCGATCGCGTCGGCGGAGACGAAGGGGAGGTTCCCCGAGAGCACCTCGCGGGCGCGGTCGCGGTCGATGGTCCGGGTCATGGTGCCGATGACGACGGTCGCGATGGCGTTGCCCGCGAAGTTCGTGATGGCGCGGGCCTCGGACATGAAGCGGTCGATGCCGATGATGATGCCGACGCCCGGCAGCAGGTCCGAACGATGCGCGGCGAGCCCTCCGGCGAGGGTCGCGAGTCCCGCTCCGGAGACGCCCGCGGCGCCCTTCGAGGCGACGATCATGAACACGAGGAGGCCGATCTGCTGAGGGATCGTCATCGGCATCCTCATCGCGTCGGAGACGAAGATCGCGGCCATGGTCAGGTAGATCGCGGTGCCGTCGAGGTTGAAGGAGTAGCCGGTGGGCACCACGATGCCGACCGTCGACTTCTTGACGCCGAGGTGCTCCATCTTGGCCATCAGCAGCGGCAGCGCCGACTCCGAGGAGCTGGTCGCGATGATCAGGATGATCTCCTTGATCAGGTACTTCAGGAGCTGGAAGACGTTCACGCGAGCGACGGCGTAGAGGATGATCCCGAGCACGCCGACCACGAACAGGATGCAGGTGATGTAGAAGCCGATCATCAGCTTGATCAGCTCCCACACCGCGCCGATGCCGGAGGCGCCGACGACGGCCGCCATCGCACCGAACGCGCCGATCGGCGCGAGCCACAGCACCATCATCAGCACTCGGAAGACGATGCGGCGGGCGACCTCGATCCCCTCGAGGGCGACGTCGGCGGTGCGCCCGCCGATCCCCTGCACGGCGAAGCCGACGAGCAGGGCGATCAGCAGCGCCTGCAGCACGGAGCCGTCGGTCAGGGAGCTGACCATGGTCTTGGGGATGATCGATCCGATGAAGTCCATGAGGCCGCCCGCGGCCTCGGCCTCGTCGACGTACTGCTCGACCGTGCTGCCGCCGTCGGGGATGGTCAGGCCCTGCCCCGGCTTCAGGATGTTGCCGACGACCAGTCCGATGGCCAGGGCGAAGGTCGACATGATCAGGAAGTAGACGAGGGCGAGGATGCCGATGCGGCCGACGGTCGCCGCGCTGCGCACCGAGCCGATCCCGAGCACGATGGTGCAGAAGATGATCGGGGCGATCATCATCTTGATCAGGTTCACGAACAGGTCACCGAGGACCTTGAACCCCGCGGCGGTGTCGGGCGCGATCAGGCCGAAGGCGATGCCCGCGAGCACCGCGATGATCACCAGGATGTACAGCAGGTGCGGACTGACGCGTCGGGTCCTGCGCGGGGCGTCCGGGCCGGCGGCCTGGGTGGGGGACGGGGCTGGCATGGGACGCTCCTTCGCGTGGGGTGGGGGGATGACGACGCGCGGCACCTTACCCTGTGGCGCGCGCCACCACGCGACCGTCCCGCGGCAGTGACCCTCGCATCGCGGGTGGTGCGAGCGGCGCGTCGCGGGCGGTTTCTCGTCGGAAGCCGCCATCCGAGCCGATAGGCTCTGGACCATGTCCGAGGCTGCTGCACTGAACGATGTCGTCGTCCGCCGAGCCGGGCGGAATCTGCTGGACGGACTCTCCGTGGGGATCGGCGAGGGGGAGCGCTGGGTCGTCCTCGGGCCGAACGGCGCGGGCAAGTCGACCATGATCCGTCTGCTGGCGGCGCGCATGCACCCGACCTCGGGGAGCGTGGAGCTGTTCTCCGAGCGCCTCGGCCGCGTCGACATCTTCGAGCTGCGTCCGCTGATCGGGCTCGCCAGCCAGGAGCTCGCCGATTCCGTCCCGGGCCACGAGACGGCGCTGGACGTCGTCGTCACCGCCGGCTACGGGGTCGTCGGCCGCTGGCGCGAGGAGTACGACGACATGGATCTGGACCGCGCACGCACGCTGCTGGACGCGTTCGGCGTGCTGGACCTCGCCGACCGCGCTTTCGGCACCCTGTCGACGGGTGAGCGCAAGCGTGTGCTCTCAGCCCGCGCCCTGATGACGGATCCCGAGCTGCTGCTCCTGGACGAGCCCGCCTCGGGTCTGGACCTCGGCGGCCGCGAGGAGCTGGTGCGCAACCTGGCCCGGCTCGCGAAGGACCCGGCGACGCCGGTGACCGTCCTGGTCACCCACCACGTCGAGGAGATCCCGCCGGGCTACACCCACGCCCTGCTGCTGCGCGAGGGCACGGCTGTGGCGGCCGGCCCCATCCAGGAGACGCTGACCTCCCAGAACCTCACCCGCACCTTCGGGCTGCCGCTGGTGGTCGAGCAGCACGGCGAGCGCTTCAGCGCACGCGCCGTGCAGCTGGACTGACCCCGTGAGAGCAGCGGACGAGCAGATCGTCCGGATCAGCGAGCTCGTCGATCCGCGGTTGGACGACTACCTGCGGATGACGGACGTGCGACTGCGCTCGAGCATGGAGGTCCAGCGCGGCCTGTTCATGGCCGAGAGCTTCAACGTCATCCAGCGCGCGATGGACTCCGGCTGCGCCCCGCGATCGTTCCTGATGTCCCAGAAGTGGGTGGAGCAGTTCGCGCCGCTGTTCACCCGCTTCCCCGACGTCCCGGTGTTCGTGGGGGAGGAGTCGCTGCTCGAGTCCCTGACGGGGTTCCACCTGCACCGCGGCGCACTGGCCGCGATGCAGCGACCGGAGATGCCCGCGGCGAGCGAGCTGCTCGAGGGGGCGCGGACCGTCGCCGTGCTCGAGAACATCGTCGACCACACGAACGTGGGCGCGATGTTCCGTTCGGCCGCAGCGCTGGACGTGGACGCCGTCCTCGTCACGCCCCAGTGCGCGGACCCGCTGTACCGCCGCTCGATCCGGGTCTCGATGGGCACGGTGTTCCAGGTGCCGTGGACACGACTGGGCGCGTGGCCGCATGCCCACCATCCACCGGGCGAGGAGACCGCGCACGACGGCGTCGACCTGCTGCACGACGCGGGCTTCGACGTGCTCGCCCTCGCGCTCAGCGACGGGGCCGTGGCGCTCGACCAGGTGGATCTGTCACCGGGGCGGAAGGTCGCCTTCGTGCTGGGGGCCGAGGGCCACGGGCTCGCGCACGCGACGCTCCAGGCCGTCGATCAGCACGTGGTGATCCCGATGAGCGGTCAGGTGGACTCGCTGAACGTCGCCGCCGCGAGCGCGGTGGTGTTCTGGCAGCGGAGAGCGGCGTCGGGCATCCGGTGATCGGGCGTCGTACCCGTCGACCGGGTGCCGACCAGCCGTCACACCTCGGCACCTGACGCCGCGACGCCCGTCGCCTCACAGCCTGGCGTTGTCCAGCACGGCGATCCCCGCGCGCACCCGTGCGGAGTCCTCCACGTCGATGTCGATCACCCGCATCTCGGGGAGGCTCCCGAAGCGGACGAGATCGGTGCCGTCGGGTCGGACGATGCCGGAGTGCCCCACGCCGAGGGGGTGAGCCCCGGTCGTCCCCTCGGTCGCGGTATCGCGCACGGCCTGATCAGCAGCGATCACCCATGATCCCGTGTCCAGCGCGCGAGCCCTGGTCAACAGATCCCACTGGGCGGCCTTCCCCGGACCGTCGCCCCACGACGCCGCGACGATCTGCACCTGTGCGTCCTGCGTCGCCAGGCGTCGGTAGAGCTCCGGGAAGCGCACGTCGTAGCAGATGGACAGACCCAGACGGACCTCGCCGACGGCGAGGGTGACGGGCTCGTCGCCCGGCGCGATCGAGTCCGACTCGGAGTACCCGAACGCGTCGTAGAGGTGGATCTTGTGGTAGCTCGTCCACCCGCCCTCGGGGGAGGCGACGACGAGGGTGTTCAGGATGCGCCCGTCCGGCGCCTGCTCGAAGGACCCGACGACGACGGTGATCCCGAACCGTGCGGACATCTCCGCGATCCGGCGGTGGGCACGGGGCGCACCGTGGGCGGCGAAGCCGGCGACGTCCCCGTCGAACGCGACCAGCGAGGCCTCGGGGAGCACCACGATCTCGGCGTGCTCCCGTGCCGCGCGCTCCACGTGCTCGGCGATGCGGTCGAGGTTGTCCTCGACCGAGGGCGTGCTGCCGATCTGAGCCAGTGCGATCCTCATCCGATGGTCCTCTCGTTCCTCCTGCTCACGGTGCGGTCTTGTCCGCGAGCCCTGCATGTCGTATACAAGCTGTATGTCTTCTCGGAAGCTCAGCGGCAGGGACGCCGCGTACCAGCATCTGCTGCAGGTCGTGCTGACGGACCCGTCGAATGCCGGAACCTTCCTCAGCGAGCAGGACATCGCGACCCAGCTCGGGATCTCGCGCACGCCGGTGCGCGAGGCCATGCTGCTGCTGAACGCGCGAGGTCTCATCGAGCTGGTCCCGCATCGGGGAGCCATGGTCCCCGCTCTGACGACCTCGCAGATCCGTCAGCTGTTCGCCTTCCGGGAGCTGATCGAGGTCAGGGCCGCCGACCTCACGATCGCGGCCGGCGCCGTCCCCCTCGGGATCATGCAGACCCTGGTCGCGCAGCAGGAGGAGCTCAAGCAGGACTCCGACATGGCGAGCTCCAAGGCGTTCATCGCGCTCGACGGCGACTTCCACCTCACGATGGTCAGGTCGACCGAGAACGAGTACATGATCGAGGCCTACGAAGCGATCCGGACGCGTCAGCTCATGGTCGGCACCGAGGCGATCTTCCGGATGCCCAACCGCCGGGAGCAGGTCTGCGAGGAGCATCAGCAGATCCTCGAGGCGCTCGCCGGGCGGGATCTCGCGGCGGCCGAGCGCAGCATCGTCCAGCACCTGAAGACCACGAGGGACGTCCTCCTGCTGACGTGAGCGGTGCCGGGAAGCGTCGGCCCGCGGGTCGAGGAGACGGGGCGACGCGCCACCGTCACGACTGCGCCGCCTCGCTCTGATCGGCGCCGATGTAGTCCAGATCCTCCTGCGGGGCCGAGTTCCGGCCCAGGGCGAGCCCGATGAGCGTCAGCGTGCAGGCCACGGCGACGTAGAGGGCGACGAATGCGCCCCGCCCCTCGGGACCGGCCACGAGGGTGAACATCAACGGCGCGAGCGCGCCGCCGAAGACACCGGCGATCGTGTACGCGAGGGAGGCCCCGGTGTAGCGGAGGCGGGGGTGGAACTGCTCGATGACGTACGCCGCCTGCGGGCCGTACATGACCGAGTGGAGGATCCCGGCCACGGCGATGCAGACGATGAGCAGGCCGACGGACCCCGGCTGGACGACGGCGAACAGCACGAAGCTCCACACCGCGGCGCCGATCGCACCGATCGCATAGAGCAGCCGACGGTTGACGAGGTCGGAGGCCCAGCCCGCCAGCGGGATCCAGGCCACCTGGAGTCCGGATCCGATCAGCACGGACACCAGCACCTGGGAGCGCTCCATCTCCAGGTGCTGCACCCCGTAGCTGATGATGAAGACGGTGTAGAGCGAGTAGAAGACATCGGGGCCGAGTCGTGCGAGCACCGCCGAGAGGAGCTGGCGCCCCTGTGTCGTGAGCACGTCGCTCAGCGGCTTCTCGGAGCGGTCGCCCGACTCCTGCAGCGCGTGGAACACCGGGGTGTCCTCGAGCTTCAGACGGATCCAGAGCCCGAAGGCGACCAGCACGGCGGAGAACAGGAAGGCGACGCGCCATCCCCACGACAGGAAGCTGTCCGCGCTCATGGAGACGGTGAGGATCGCGAGGATGCCGTTGGCGAGCAGGTTCCCGAGGGGCGGGCCGACCTGGGCGGCCGAGGCCCAGAAGCCGCGGCGATGGGGGTCGCCGTATTCGCTCGAGAGCAGGACGGCACCGCCCCATTCGCCGCCGACGCCCACTCCCTGGATGAAGCGCAGGGCCACCAGCAGCACGGCGGCGGTGGTCCCGATGTGCTGGTAGGTGGGGAGGATGCCGATGAGGAACGTCGCGATCCCGATCATGAGCAGGGTGATGACGAGCACCCGCTTGCGTCCGATGATGTCGCCCAGACGTCCGAAGACCACGCCGCCGATGGGACGGGAGACGTATCCGACCGCATAGGTCGAGAAGGCCGAGATGGTGGCGACGTAGGGGTCCTCCGACGGGAAGAACAGCGTGCCGAGCACCAGCGCGGAGGCCGCGGAATAGACCGCGAAGTCGTACCACTCCATCGTCGTTCCCGACAGAGCGGCCGCGAAGGCCTTGTAGAGGCTCTTCCTGTCGACCGGGGGCTGAGAGGCGCCCGCGCGCCCCGTGCCGTCGTCGGCGGTGCCGACGTGCTGATCACCCATGGGTTCCTCCTGGAATGTGGGCTGTACCGAGCGCTGGGGAACTGTATACAGTACGCATACATCACGGATCAAGGCCGTCGATCCAGACCGTCGACACCAGGAGCAGAGCCCATGACACCACTCCAGTTCTCCCTGCCCAACGGCGACTTCGTGCGCCTCGAGGTGGCCCAGCTGCTGAACGCCGGGTACGCCGGACGCGACCAGGGCGAGGTGCGCGCGCACATTGAGGAGCTCGCCCAGCTCGGCATCCTCGGACCTGCGACCACTCCGGCCATGTACCCGGTCTCGCCCTACCTGGCCCAGCAGACCGACACCGTCACCGTCCAGCATTCCCGCACGTCCGGCGAGGCCGAGTGGGCGCTCCTCCACGACGGGGAGAGGTTCTTCCTGACCCTCGCGTGCGACCATACCGACCGCGCGCTCGAGGTCCATGGCGTCGCCTGGTCGAAGAACGCCTCTCCCGACGTCCTCGCCGCGGAGGCCTGGCCCCTCGACGAGATCCGCGAGCACCTCGACGAGATCAGGGTCCGCGCATGGGTGACGGTCGGGGAGGAGCGTTCCATGATCCAGGACGCCGCCCTGGGTGCGCTGATGACACCGGATGCGTGGATCGAGAAGCTCCGCGACCTGGACCTGCTGAAGCCCGGGACCGTTCTGCTCTCGGGGACGCCGATCATGCTCCCGGACGTCGACCAGTTCGGTCGACGCTGGGACCTGGAGATGCACGACCCCGTGCTGGATCGCACCATGTCGCTGGGCTATGACGTCGAGATCATGCCGGAACCGATCGGTTGAGTGCCCCGGCCGAGTGCCGCCCGCCCGGCCTGCCGCCACTCCGTCAGGACGGACGGCGGGCGAGCAGGCTGAACGTGATCGGCAACCGCCCGTCCCAGGCCGCGGCAGGCATCGCGTCGTCGGGTCGCCAGAACGGCTCGGCGTGCTCGGCCAGATGGAGCAGCTCGAAGCCGGCGCCAAGGATCGACATCACCGTCTGTGCGAGGGTGCGCTGGTGCTCTGTCGCCCCGCGTGCCGGGAACGTGTCGTTGACGTGGGTGGGCGCGAAGTACCCACGGTCGGGGCGGACCCGGGCCTCGTCGGCGTCCCAGTCCCACAGGGGGACGAGCGGATGCGCCTCGAGGACGAACAGGTGTCCGCCGGGCCTCAGCACCCGATGCATCTCCCGCGCCCAGGCGTTCAGGTCGACCAGCCAGATCAGCGCGCCCTTGCCCGTGTAGACGAGGTCCGCGGACTCATCGGGACGCCCCGTGGTCGGCAGCTCCGCCGTCTCGTAGGTGCAGGACGCTGCGAGCTCATCGGCCCGGCGCTGCGCGGCACCCACGGCCGTCGGACTGTAGTCCAGGCCCGTCACATGTCGCGCTCCGAGACGCAGGAGCGCATGGTCGTCGATGCCGTGACCCGACTGCGGATGGAGGACCTCGGCCCCCTCGACGAATGGCGCGAGGAGCGAGGTCTCGATCGGTGCCAGCTGGGCGGTGCGGGCCTCGTCCAGGAGCTGGGTGTACTCGCGCACATGCTTGCGGGAGGCCTCCTCCCAGGCACGTCGAGTCTCGTCGTAGGTGCTCATCCCGGGAGACTCCCATTCGGCGGTGGTGCGGGCAACAGGATTGATGACGTGACCCGTGGGTGGGGCAGCGTGCGGCCACGGCGTTCGGCGTCCCGGGCTTCGTCGACCCCGGCCGAGCCGCACCGCACGGTTCAGGCCCCGCAGTGCTGCGCGGCCTCCCGTGCGCATCGTGCACAGGGGATGTCCTCGCGCGAGCACGGGCAGAGGTCATCCAGGTCAGCCGCGGTCGGCAGGTGCGAGAGCGGGATGAGCCCGAGTCGTTCCTCGAGGAACACGTCACTGTCGGGCGGCGGGAAGCAGTCCTCTCCCAAGGGATCGGGAGCGTCCTGGATCGGCGGCAGCTCGTCCGGATCGATGATGCGGATCCGTGGCCGGTTCTCCCGTGGTGGCGCAGGTAGCGGGGGTGGCCCTGGCGGCGCCTTGCCCACCGATGGGCGGCTGTCCATCGGCAGGCCGACGATCGGGGCAGGAGCGAGGCGCGCCGTGCGCCCGAGACGCGACGTCCAATGCACCAGGTGCGGCTCGGACGTCTCACCGACCCGTTCGGCGGTGCCCAGGAGCTCCTTGGTGCCGTTGCAGTACGCGCACAGACCCTGGCCGTCGTCGAAGGTGGTGGCACCCCCACGGGAGTGGGGACGGATGTGGTCGATCTGGCGGATCCCCGCCGAGCAGTACGGGCCCGCGCAGGTGGCGTCGCGCAGGGAGATCATGCGGGCGAGACCGCGCGGGAAGGCCCGGGCGCGCGATTCGGCCGCCACCAGCTCGCCACTGGTGGGGTGGGTGAACAGCCGACGCAGCACGAGCCTGGACTGCTCATCGAAGACGGTGTCGGGCTCGTCCGATGCCGCTGCTTCGCTCGTCGCCTTCCGGCTCCGGTGGCGGGGGAGTCGTTCGGTGATCGCCTCCCGGGCGACGCCCGGTGGGACCGTCCCGTACCCCTCGATCATCGCGGGATCCCCGTGCTCGGGGGCGAACAGGGTGCGCTCGGTCAGGACGAGCCCGACGTCCAGATGCACAGGATCCATACCCTCCTCCCGACCCAGCAGGGTGTCGGCGAACAGGTCGGCCATGATCTGCTGATGGGTGCGAGGGTCGCCCGCGACCACCTGCGCCTCGGCCTCGAGGGAGAGCTTGCGGCGGATCGCCGCGCAGTCGAGGGCGCTCAGGTGCGCGTGGACGTCCCCCATCCCGTGGGCACCGGGCGTCACGGTGACGCTGCGCTCGCGGGCGGCGACCACGTGCCGTCGCTGACTATTGCCGGGATCGATCTGCTGGACGAGCGCAGTGACCTCCTGACCCCAGCGGGTCGAGGAAGCGCCGTCGAGATCGGGTATCCGCGAGACGATGATGCTGTCCATCTCGCGCCGCTGGTCGACGTCGAGCGGCCCGCTGCTGCGGCCGATGGCGTGCGCCGCGGCCTCCGTCAAGCGCCCCTGTGCGAGGGCGCCGAACACCTGCGGCATGTCGTGCACGAGACGACGACCTGACCGCAGCCGCCCCGAGGCCCGTCCCGGGGAGATGCGAGAGGCCATGCGGATCTCGCTCGCGGTACGTCGCCCCCGGTCCCGCTCGGGAACTCCCTGCTGGACGTCCTGTGCGCGCAGGCATTCGTCGAGAGCGTCGCCCACGCGGATTTCGATCGCGCCGAGAGCGGAGCGGAGGGCAGCGATGTCGGCGAGGATCCCGGAGAGCTCGGCCGCACCGAGGTCTCCCTCATGGGGTCCGAAGGGGGCATCCGGGGCAACGGCGAGCTCGCCGAGAGCGCTCGCGATCTCCTGCAGATCGGGATCGGAGTGCGGCGCCGGCGTCGCGAGGACGGCTTCGGCCCGGCCGTCGTCGGTCGCGGCGGCGCGCAGGACGACGGAGCGCGCGAGGGTGGTCGCACGTGAGCGGCCATCGCCCCCACCGGGCTCCTCCGAGCGCCCCATCGCGCCTGCTGTGTCCATGTCTCCATCGAACACCACGGTGGTCCGGAGCACCATAGTTCGAACGTACGTTCTATTGTGATGTGCATCACGTTTCGCTCTTCCGTCCTCGCATCACCGCAGTTGAGATGTCCGACCCCTGACGGAGACTTCCCGACCGTCGGCAGGCGAAGGCTGCACGACCCCGGCCGGGGGTGGCGTTCGAGCGCTAGAGGCGTACGATTCGAACGTCTGTTCGAGACTCGCGATCGGTCGGGATCCACGGGAAGGAGGAGGTGGACCATGAGCACAGCGCTGCATGTGCGAGCACTCCCCGGGGGAGCGGCGCCGGAGGCGGATCGGAACGAGCCGCAGGAGACGCGGAGCGACCCGGGAAAGACGCGGGACGCGCGCCACGAGCGGAGCGATCCGGGGGAGACGCACGCGGATCGTCTCGCGCGGGCCCGCGCCGCTCTCGGTGCCGCCGAGCGCAGCACGGCCCGGCACGGGAGCCGGATCGATCGCACCGCCTTCTCCGGTGGTCTCGGTGGTCCGACGGGTCTGGTCCGACCGGGCACGCGTCCCACCCCGGACACCGGCCGTCAGGAGAGCGCGGCGCCGGGGTCGGGCCCGGCCCCGGCGCCGGTCTCGGTCCCGTCCCCGGCGGAGACCTCTGCGCGCGTGCCGCTGCCGCCGCCGCTCGCCCCGCTGGTGCCGCACGGGTCCCTGCGCGCGGGCAGCACGGTCGCGGTGGACGGCGCGGGATCGGTCTCGCTCCTGCTCGCGATGGCCGCCTCGGCCTGCGGGGACGACGGCTGGTGTGCGCTCGCGGGTCTGCCCGACGCGGGCCTGCGTGCCGCCCACGACGCCGGCCTCGACCCGGAGCGTCTCGCCCTGGTCACTGCCACCGACACCGAGGCGATGCCGCAGCTGCCGCAGGTGCTCTCGGCACTCGTCGACGGCGTGGGGGTGCTCGTGCTCGGGCCGCGTCTGCGGATCCCGCCGTCGCTGCGGCGCAGTCTCACCGACCGCGCCCGTGCGCACGACACCCTGGTCCTCACCGCCGATCCCTCCGGACGGGCCGACGTCCGGATGCGCATCGAGGAGGAGTCCTGGGAGGGGCTCGGCCAGGGCACCGGTCGTCTGCGCCGACGCTCCCTGCGGGTACGTTCCGCAGGCCGCGGCATCCCCGAGGGGAGCGCGATCGACATCGTGCTGCCCGAGGTCCACGGCCTGATCGCACCGGCACCGCACGCCGCCCCCGCCCGTCCGGCCTCGCTGCACATGATCAGGAGGGCAGGATGACCCCGCGCTGGAGGACGAGATGAGCCCCGCGCAGGCCGATGTGCTCGACCAGACCCCCACCGCGACCCGCATCGCGGCCGTCGTGCTGCCGCACTGGCCCCTGCTGGCGGCACGCGAGAAGCTCGCGCGGACCACGGCCCCGGCGACCACCACGTCACCGCAGGCCCCACACTCCCCGCAAGCCCCCACAGCCCCCGAGACCCCCGCACCACCGCCGGTGATCGTCATGGACCGTCACCGGGTCGCGCACGCCGATCAGGCCGCACGCGCGACGGGCGTGGCTGCCGGGATGCGTCGTCGCGCCGCCCAGGCCGCCTGCCCCGAGGCCGTCGTCGTCGAGGCCGACGCAGAGCACGAGAGCGGCCTGTTCGAGCTGGTCGCGGCGGCGGTCGACACCGTCGCCGCGGGCGTGGACGTGCTGCGCCCCGGCGTGCTGCTGATGTCGGCCCGCGGGCCCGCCCGTCACAGGGGAGGGGAGGAGGCCCTCGCCGAGGCGATCGTCGACGCGGTCGCCGAGCTGACCGGCTGGGATGCGATGGTCGGCATCGCCGACGGCCCCTTCGCCGCGCTGCTGGCCGCCCGCACCGGGCGGATCGTGCGGCCCGGTCGCAGTCGCAACTACCTGGGGCCGCACGCGATCTCCGCCCTGCGCGAGGCGCCCGTCGGCCCCGGGTGGGGGCATCGGGACCAGCCCGCGGCCGACTCCGCCCGCACCCGCCGCGTGGACCTCGCCGAGGTGATCGATCTCCTCGAGCGGCTCGGCATCCGCTCCCTCGAGGACTTCGCAGCGCTGCCCTCGACCTCGGTCACGGCCCGTTTCGGTCCCGATGTCGCCCAGCTGCACCTGCTCGCGCGCGGCGGCGAGCCGACGCCGCCGGAGGCGCATCACCCGACCCAGCCGCTCGAGGTCTCCCGCAGCCTGGACCCGCCGCTCGTGCGCGTGGACCAGGCGGCCTTCGCGGCACGTCCGATGGCCGAGGAGCTGCACGGGATGCTGGTGGCGCGAGGGCTCGTCTGCACCCGGCTGCGCATCCTGGCCCTCACCGCCTCGGGGCAGCAGATGGAGCGCACCTGGCGTCATGACGGCGCGCTGTCCCCGGCCGACGTCGTGGACCGCATCCGCTGGCAGTGCGACGGCTGGATCACCCGCGCCCGGATGCGCGGCGAGGAGACCGGGCAGATCGTGCGCCTGGCCCTCGAGCCCGTGCAGCTGCGGCCCGCCGGCGAGGGCGCCCCGGCGCTCTGGGGGAGCGCCGGGGAGGCCGCGCAGCGTGCCGGCCGCGCCTTCGCCCGTGCACAGGGCCTGGCCGGGGAGGAGGCGGTGATGGTCCCCGTCGAGGTCGGGGGCCGGCTGCTCGCCGAGCAGGTGCGCCTGGTGCCCTGGCGCAGCGAACGACCGGCCGCGCGCCCGGGGCCCTGGCCGGGCTCCCTGCCGCGTCCGCTGCCCTCCGTCGTGCTGCGTGACCCGCCGCCCGTCCTGCTGCGGGACGAGGGCGGCCGGGCCGTCGTGGTCACCGCGCGCGCCCTGCTCAGCGCCGCCCCCGCCCTGCTCGAGGTGCCCCGCGAGGGCGCCGGGGTGCTCGACGCCCACGGCGTGGCGGGCGGACGTTCCTATGCCGTCCTCTCCCACGGGGCGCCGACGGTCCTGGACGAGCGCTGGTGGGCGACCGACGGCCGACGCGCCGCGCGCCTCGCGGTGGTGCTCGAGTCCGGGCGCGCCCTCGTCCTGCTCAGCCGGGAGGGTGCCTGGACCGTGGAGGGGATCCATGACTGAGGCGAGGAGGATCCGATGAGCCGCTGGTTCCTGGGCCCGCCCGCCTGGAAGGATCTCGAGGCGATCCTCTCGGACCGCGCGTCCGCGAGCGTGGAGCCCCCGATCACCGTCGAGCACACGGGACATCGGGAGACGCCCCGTCACGTCCCGCGCGCGGACGTCGCCTACGCGGAGCTGCACGCCCACTCGCACTTCAGCTTCCTGGACGGCGCCTCGAGTCCCGAGGACATGGTCGCCGAGGCCTCCTCGCTCGGGCTGCGGGCGCTCGCCCTCGTCGACCACGACGGTCTGCCCGGGGCGGTGCGCTTCGCCCGCGCCGCCCGCGAGGAGGGCCTGGCGACCGTGTACGGCGCCGAGCTGACCCTGGGCCACGAGCCCGACAGCGAGCGGGCGAGCAGCCTGCCCGTGATCTCGCCCGAGCGCACCGGGGTCCCCGACCCGGACGGGGAGCACCTCCTGGTCCTGGTCCGCGACGCGGAGGGCTACCGCTCGCTCTCGGCCGCGATCGCCCGCGCCCACCTGGACAGCCGGCGCAAGGGCACGCCCCGCTACCGTCTGGACGAGCTCTCCCGGATCGCCCGCGAGGGGCACTGGCTCGTGCTCACCGGATGCCGCAAGGGCGCGGTGCAGCGGGCGGTGCGCCCGCTGGTGGAGGACGGTGACCTCGAAGGAGCGGCCCGGGCGGCCGCGCGCGAGATCACCCGGCTCCTCGAGCTGTTCGGCCCGGGCAACGTCGCCGTCGAGCTGGTGGCCGGGGGAGGCGCCCTGGACGACGAGATCCACGACGCCCTCGTCCAGGGGGCGCGACTGGTGCGGGAGGAGACGGATCTGGACACGCTCACCCTGCCGGTGACCGCGAGCACCAACGCGCACTGCGCCCGCCCCTCCGACACGCGTCTGGTGGACGTCCACGCCGCCCTGCGCGCGGGCTCCTCCCTGGTCGATGCCGATCCCTACCTGCCCTCGCGGCCCGCCCACCTGCGCAGCGGCGAGGAGATGGCACAGCTGCTCCCGCGCTATCCCGGGGCGATCGCCACCGCCGCCAGGCTGGGGCAGGAGTGCGCCCTGGACCTGCAGCTGCTCGCCCCGGACCTGCCGCCCTTCCCCGTCCCCGCCGGCCACACCGAGGACAGCTGGCTGGTCGAGGTCGTCGAGCAGGGCGGACGCGAGCGCTACGGGCCGCGCCCTGCGACCGACAGCGACGAGGCCGACGAGGAGCACGTCCCCGGCGCCTGGGCGCAGATCGACCGCGAGCTCCAGGTCATCCGGGACCTGCACTTCCCCGGCTACTTCCTCATCGTCCGCGAGATCGTCGCCTTCTGCGAGCAGGAGGAGATCCTGTGCCAGGGTCGCGGCTCGGCCGCCAACAGCGCCGTCTGCTACGCCCTCGGGATCACGGCCGTCGAGCCCGTCGGCCACCACCTGCTGTTCGAGCGCTTCCTCGCGCCCGAGCGCGACGGCCCGCCCGACATCGACCTCGACATCGCCTCCGATCGTCGCGAGGAGGTCATCCAGCACGTCTACGAGCGCTACGGGCGCGAGTACGCTGCGCAGGTCGCCAACGTCATCAGCTATCGGGCGAAGCTCGCCGTGCGCGATGCGGCCCGCGCGCTCGGCTACGACGTCGGCATGCAGGACGCCTGGTCCAAGAGGATCGAGCGCTCCTTCAGCTCGCTGGCGGACGCCGACGTCCCCGCCGACGTCGTCGAACTCGCCCAGCAGCTGCGCGAGGCCCCGCGCCACCTGGGCATCCACTCCGGCGGCATGGTGCTCGCGGACCGTCCCGTGATCGAGGTGTGCCCGGTGCAGTGGGCGGCCATGGAGGACCGCAGCGTGCTGCAGTGGGACAAGGACGACTGCGCCGACGCCGGCCTGGTGAAGTTCGACCTGCTGGGCCTCGGGATGCTCACCGCGATCGACCACTGCCTGCGTCTGGTGGCCGAGCACCACGGGGAGCACCACGGCCTGCGCAACCTCCCGCAGGAGGATCCCGCGGTCTACGACATGCTGTGCACCGGCGACAGCGTGGGCGTGTTCCAGGTCGAGTCCCGCGCGCAGATCGCGACCCTGCCGCGTCTGAAGCCCGTGTGCTTCTACGACCTCGTGGTCGAGGTGGCCCTGATCCGGCCCGGCCCCATCCAGGGCGGCTCCGTGCACCCCTACATCCGGCGCCGGGCGGGGGAGGAGGAGACCACCTACCTCCACCCGCTGCTGGAGAAATCCCTGGGCCGCACCTACGGGGTTCCGCTGTTCCAGGAGCAGCTGATGCAGATGGCCGTGGACGTCGCCGACTTCACCCCGGCGCTCGCGGACCAGCTGCGCCGGGCGATGGGCTCCAAGCGCTCCACGCAGAAGATGCTCGCGCTCTCGGACCAGCTGTTCGCGGGGATGGCCCGCCACGGGATCACGGGGGAGGACGCCGAGGCGATCCAGCGCAAGCTGCTCGCCTTCGCCAACTACGGCTTCCCCGAGTCCCACGCCTACTCCTTCGCCTACATCGTGTACGCGAGCGCCTACCTCAAGTGCCATTACCCGGCGGCCTTCACCGCGGCGCTGCTGCGCTCCCAGCCGATGGGCTTCTACTCCCCGCAGTCGTTGGTGGCCGATGCCCGCCGCCACGGGGTGGAGACCCGTGGCGTCGACGTCGCCGTCTCCGAGGTGCGGACCGGACTCGAGACCGACGCCGAGCACCGCGCCTACCGCCTGCCCGGTAACGAGGACCTGCTGGGCAGGGCAGCCCGTCACCGCGGCCCCGAGGGCTGGTCGGAGGAGGAGAAGCAGGTGCTGCGATCGGCCAGGCCCCAGGTGCAGGGGGAGCTCGCGGCGCAGGGGCCGACGATCCGTCTGGGTCTCGAGCAGGTGCGCGGCATCGGCGAGGAGAAGGCCGAGGAGATCGTCACCGCCCGCGAGAAGGGCGGGGCCTTCGCCTCGATCAGCGATCTCGCGCGGCGGGTGCGGCTGAGCGCCCGTCAGCTCGAGGCCCTCGCGACCGCCGGCGCCCTTGACTCGCTCGCCCCCTCGCGCCGACAGGCGCTGTGGAGCGCGGGCGCGGCCGCCCAGGAGTCGCCCGACGTGCTGCCCCACCTGGCGATCGGGGCCGATGCGCCGATGCTCCCGGGCCTCAGCGACGCCGAGCTCGCCTCCGCCGATTCCTGGGCCACCGGGATCACGCTCGCGGACCATCCGATGGCGCTCGTGCGGGAGGACCTCGAGCGCGCCGGTGCGCTCTCGATCCGCGGGGCACGGGAGGCCGAGGACTCCACCCGGATCCGCGTGGGCGGGGTGATCACGCACCGGCAGCGGCCCGGGACCGCGAGCGGCATCACCTTCCTCAGCCTCGAGGACGAGACCGGGATCCTCAACGTCGTGTGCTCGAAGGGGTTCTGGTCACGTCACCGGGCCGTGCTGCGCACCTCCCGGGCGGTCGTGATCCGCGGGATCGTCGAGAACCTCACCGGCGCGGTGAACCTGGTGGCCGACGGGGTCGAGGTGCTCGAGCTCGCCGGCGCGGGCCGGGCCCGGGACTTCCGCTAGGGGAGAGGCCCGGGCCGCCGGGCCGCGTCCGCCTCAGGCGGCCGCACCACCGGCCCGCAGGTGTTTACCGGGGCGCACCGTCCGGGCGCCCCTCGAGGCCACCAGGGTGACCACCACCGACACCGCGAACCAGGCGGCGATGGCGAGCAGGGTCCCCGCGGTCGAGGTCAGCGAACCGCCCAGCGAGGCATGCACCAGACCGCGACTGACGATCGTGATCGGCATCAGGCCGCTGATCGACTGCAGCAACGGCGGCGCCGTCTCGAGCGGGAGGATCCCCACCAGCACCACCACCTGCAGCACCATCAGCACGATCGAGAGGATCCTGCCGATCCGATCGCCCAGCAGAGCGAGCAGCGCCTGGTGGAAGGCCGCGAACATCACCGCCCCCGCCAGGCACACGAGTCCCACCGAGAGCGGCGAGACCGGGTCCACACCGATGGCCGTGATCACCGCCAGCACGGCGATGGTCTGCACGAGTGCCAGCAGCAGACCCGGCACCAGCGACCGCAGCACGACCTTCCACATGGGCACCGCGCCGTCCAGCAGCCGCTTGGACAGGGCGGGCATCAGCAGGAAGATCCCGAAGGCACCGAGCCACATGGCCAGGGCGGCGACGAAGGGGAAGGTCGCCGTGGCGGCGCCCGCCGCCTCGTGGGCCCGGGAGGAATAGCTCGAGATCGGCTGGGAGGCCTGGCTCGACATCCTGTCCCGCTCGGACTTCGAGTAGTTCGGGATCTGGTCGGCGCCCTTGTCCAGGCCGTCGGCCAGATCGCCCGTCCCGTCGGCGAGCTTCGAGGAGCCGTCGGCGAGCTTGTCGTTGCCGTCGGCCAGCTGGTCGGTCCCGTCGGCCAGCCCGGAGGCCCCGTCCGCGAGCCCCTGCGTGCCGTCGGCGAGCTGCGAGGTGCCGTCGGCCAGCTGGGAGGATCCGTCGGACAGCTTGTCCGCGCCGTCGGCGCTCTGGCCGACGCCGTCGGCCAGGTCCGAGGCGCCGCCGGCGAGCTTGTGGGCGCCCTTCGCGCTCGAGTCCGTCCCGTCGGCGAGCTTCTGCGCGCCGTCGGACAGGTCCGAGGCGCCGTCCGCGCTGTCCCTGGTGCCGTCGGCCACCTTGGTCGCCCCGTCGTCGAGGTCGTCGACGCCGCCGGCGAAGCGGTGCAGGCCGTCGGTGTACTGCTGCAGGCCGTCCACGAGCTCGGGAACCTCGGTGCCGAAGGTGTCGGCGCCCTCGGCGACCTGCTCGGCGCCCGTGGCCAGGCCCGGGTTCTGCGCGGTGCCGTCCCCCTCGAAGACCTGGGAGACACCGTCGGTGTAGGAGTCGACGCCG
Source organism: Brachybacterium endophyticum (assembly GCF_003130585.1). Taxonomy (GTDB): domain Bacteria; phylum Actinomycetota; class Actinomycetes; order Actinomycetales; family Dermabacteraceae; genus Brachybacterium; species Brachybacterium endophyticum. Next base: position 97,777 of record NZ_QFKX01000004.1, read on the forward strand.
TCCGCGGTCTGCTGGGAGATGGACGCCAGGTCGTTGCCCTGACCGTCGCCGGCCAGAGCCGTGTCCAGGCCGTCCTTCTGCTGCGAGAGGCCGGCGGTGGCCTCGGCGCACTTGGCGTCGTCGCGATCGTCGACGCAGTACTGCTGCACCGCCTCCACGGTGGCGTCCATGCCCGGGTTCTGACCCCCGTCACCATGGACGACGCTGTCGACCCCCTGCACGCCCTTGGCGACGCCGTCGGCTCCTTCGCTCAGTCCGTCGCCGGCGGTCTTCAGCCCGGGGTTCTGCGCGGTGCCGTCGCCGTTCCAGGCCGCGTCCGCCCCGTCGCCCAGCTGCTGTGCGCCGTCGGCGAGGTCCTTCGCGCCCTTCTCCAGGCCGGGGTTCTTCGAGGTCCCGTCCCCGGCGATCCCGGCGGTGATCGCGTCGGCCGAGGGCACCAGACCCGGGTTCTTGGCGGTGCCGTCCCCGCGCAGCGCGGTCTTCAGCCCGCCCACGCCGTCGGCGACGCCCTGGGACCCGTCGGCCAGGTCTCCCAGCCCGTCGGAGAGGGAGGACGTGCCGTCCGAGAGCTGGTCCGCGCCGCCGGAGAGGTCGTCGAGACCGTTCGCGAGATCGTCGGTGCCGCCCGCGAGATCGTCGGCACCGCCGGAGAGCTGACCGAGCCCGTCGGCCAGGTCCGAGGTGCCGTCCGAGAGGTCGCCGGCACCCTTGGAGAGCTCGGGGGCGTTGTCGGCCAGCTGCTGGGAGCCGTCGGCCAGCTCGTCGGCGCCGTCGGCCAGGTCGTGGGTGCCGTCGGCAGACTTCTTCACGCCGTCGTCGAGCTGGTCGGCGCCGTCGGAGAGGTCCGAGGCGCCATCGGCGACGTCACCGAAGTTCTTGTGCATCTCGTTGAAGCCGACGTAGAGCTTGTCCAGGTACTGCTCGGTGAACTGACTGCCCATCGACTGGGAGGCGGCCTTGGCCACCGTCGAGCCGATGAGGGAGTCGAGCATGCCGGAGGAGTCGTCCGTGTACACCTGCACCTGGGCCTTCGCGGCATCGGTGGAGCCGATCGAGGCGAGGTTCTTCGAGAAGTCCTTCGGGATCACGATGACCGCCGAGTAGGTGCCGTCCTTCAGTCCGTCCTTCGCGTCGTCCTGCGAGGTCAGGGACCAGTCGAATCCTGTCTCCTGATCCGAGTCCTTCGCCGTCGAGGGCTGGGTGAGCGCCCCGGCGAGGGTGCGCCCGAGCGGGACCTGCTGCTCCTTGCCGTCGACCTTCATGGTCGCGCCGTCGTCGAGGTTCACCACGGCGGCCGGCACCTTGTCGATGTTGTCCACGCGCCCGGTCAGCGCCCACATGCCGATGCCCGCGACGAGCAGCGGCAGCAGCAGGACGATGATCAGGGAGGGGATGTGGCGGGAGAGCGTTCTCATGCGTGGGCTCCTTCCACGACGGCGGCGGAGGACGGGGCACGGTGCACGCGCAGGGCGATGTGACGGTCGGGATCCTCGAGTGCGTCGATCACGCGCTGTTCGGCCTGGGACGCCTCCAGGCCCGAGTCGACCCGGGAGCCGGCGATCACGGCGGTGCCGCCCCGCATCAGCTCCTCGAGGCGGTGGACGGCCTCGCCGGCGGTGAGGTCGGCGGCGTGGGCGAGATCGGTGATCTGGTCGATGACGACGAGCTGCTGCCCGCTGCCGCGGCCGTGGATCTCCCGGATGCGCCCGAGGATGTCCTCGCCCGGCCCGATGCGGTGCACGCGCGACTGGATCGCGCCGAGGTCGTCGGGCGCCAACCGGTCGTGGACGGCGAGGATCCCGGAGCGCGGGGCCAGCCGGCCGCTCACCAGGTCCAGGAAGGTGGCGCGCGCGGCGTCGTCGGCGCTGCGGGCCACCAGCAGGCTGCCCGGCTCCAGCGCCCCGGTGAGCGGTCCGAGCCGTCCGGACTCGCCGACCAGCGGCACGACCAGGTCCTCCATGCGCACGGCCATGTCACCGTGCTCGGCGGTCCACTCCCGGTGCTCGAGGACGGCCGCCAGGCCCTCGCCCTCGATGTCCAGGCGGGGGAGCAGGGCGTCGAGCCAGCGCGGCAGCCACCAGGCGTGACGACCCAGCAGGGCGAGCACGGCGGGCACGAGGGTCATGCGCACCACGAAGGCGTCGACGAGGACGCCCACGGCGAGCGCGATCGCGATCGGCTGCAGCATGAAGCTGCCACCGGGCACGAACGAGGCGAAGACCGAGAACATGATGAGCGCGGCCGCGATCACCACCGGCGCGCTCGCGCTGAATCCGCGCTCGATCGCCCCGTGGGCGTCGCCCGTGTGCACGTACTCCTCGCGCATGCGGGAGACCAGGAAGACCTCGTAGTCCATCGCGAGGCCGAACAGCACACCCATGCACATGATCGGCATGAAGGCGATGACGGGACCGACCACGTGGATGCCGAGCGCCTCGTTGCCCCAGCCGTACTCGAAGACCATCGCGACCACACCGAAGGCCGCCCCGACCGAGAGCAGGTACCCCAGGGAGGCCTTGAGCGGGACCCAGATCGAGCGGAAGACGACCATCAGCAGGATCAGCGAAAGGCCGACGACGAACACGCCGAAGGGCAGCAGGGCGTCGGTGAGACGGTCGGTGATGTCGATCGCGACCGCCGTCTGACCGGTGACCCGCACGTCGGAGATGTCCAGGTCCTTCTCCCACGAGGAGGAGTCCGATCGCATCGTCTTCACCAGGTCCGCGGTGGACTCGTCCGTCTGCGAGCCGTCGGGGATGACGACCACCACGGCCATGTCGGCTCCCTCGTTGGGGGTCGCCAGCTGGACCTCGTGGACGTGGGGGAGGTCCTCGATCCGCTTCTCGAGATCGTCCACCGCACCCAGCGGGTCGTCGGAGTTGATGATGTCGGCGGTGACCAGCAGGGGACCGTTGTACCCGGCGCCGAAGTCCTTCGCGACCAGGTCGTACGTCTGTCGCGCATCGGTGTCCGGCTTCTCGGTGCCGAGGTCCGGCAGGCCCAGGCGCAGATCCTTGATCGGGATCGCGAGGGCACCGATCGCGACCACCACCACCAGGATCGTCACCACCGGCACCTTGGTCACCAGGCGCACCCACCGGCTGCGTCCGGCGGGGCGGGCCGAGGCGTCCTGCTCGGGCTCCGGGAGGACCCCGCCGTTGGCGGCCATGGCGCGCCGGACCTTGCGGGGGCGCAGGCGCTCGCCCATCAGGCCCATGATCGCCGGCAGCAGGGTCAGGGCCACCAGCACCGAGACGGACACGGTGGCGGCGGCCGCGATGCCCATGATGTTCAGGAACGGGATACGGGTGACGAAAAGGCCCACCAGCGCGATCACGACGGTGAGCCCGGCGAAGATCACCGCGCTGCCGGAGGTCGCCGTCGCCTCGCCGATCGATTCCTCGACGTCGGTCCCGCGCGCCAGCTGGCTGCGGTGGCGCGAGAGGATGAACAGGGCGTAGTCGATGCCGACCGCGAGGCCCAGCATGGCGCCCAGCGAGATCGTCACCGAGGGGATCTCCATCGCGGAGGAGAGCGCCATCACCGCGAGGATCGAGACGCCGACCCCCACCACGGCACTCACGATCGGGATGAAGGCCGGGACGACCGACCGGAACGCGACCGCGAGGATGATCAGGGCCGCGAGCAGACCGATCACCTCACCGGGCCCCATCGGGACCTCGGAGCTCTGCAGGATCTGCCCGCCGAGGTGCACCTCGAGGCCCTCGGTGTTCGCGTCATCGGCGATGGTCTCGAGCTTCTCCAGGGCGCCGTCGGGGAAGGCCCCGGGCGACCCTTCCATCTGCAGGCTGCCGATGATGGCCGAGTCGTCATCCGCGCGGGTCCCGGGGCTCTGGTCGTCGAACGGCGAGGGAGCGCTCTGGATCCCCTGGACGTCGGAGACGTCCTCCATGGTCCGGTCGATCCGCTTCTCGTGGTCGTCGACGGTGGTGCCGTCGGTCGCGACGAAGACCAGCTGCCCACCGGTCCCGCTCATCTGCGGGAAGCGGTCGGCGAGTTCGTCGAGCCCCTCCTGCGCCTGGGTGCCGGGGATCTCGAACTGGGTCGAGAACGCGCCGCCGAGTCCCACGGCGAGGACGCCCATGACCACGAGCAGGGAGAGCCACGTCCCGACCGCTTTCCAGCGAGCACGGGCCATCGCACGTCCGAGGCGGTACAGGGTGGATGACACGTGGCGGTCTCCTGTCGGCGGAGGGAGGTGGGAAGAGAGGATCGCTCGAGAACTCCCCAGCCGTGGGACGGTCCCGGACGGGCTCCGGGGCGGCGCCGGCAGGGACCACGGTGGTGTGGTGCAGCACAGCCCTGGATACACGGATGTATCGGTAAGATGTTACCCATGGACACCGCACATCCGGAAGCGTCGACCCGCGCCTCGGACCTCCTGCAGGGAGCGCCCGTGGGGGACGAGACCCGGCGCAAGGAGAACACCCGTTCGCGCCTGGTGCGCGCCGCCGTTCAGGTGTTCGCGGAGACGGGCCTGGACGGGGCCACGATCGACGACCTGGTGAGCGCCGCCGGCTTCACCCGAGGCGCGTTCTACTCCAACTTCGAGAGCAAGGACGAGGTCTTCGGAGCGGCCTTCGCGCTCGCCACCGACCAGGTGATCCAGATCATGCGCGAGCGGGTCTCGGCGGTGCGCGCCGAGCACGGCATCCTCGAGACCATCGCCCCCGGGGAACCCTCGAGCGAGGACGCCGGCATCATGCTCTCGCTGTTCGAGGTCATGCGCCCCTTCGGCCGCCAGTGGTGCCTGCTGCACACCGAGGCGGTCACCCACTCCCTGCGCTCGCAGGAGGCCCGCGACGGACTGGTCGCCCAGCGGCGTCTGCTGCGCGCGACCGTCGCCGAGGTCCTCTCCGAGACGGCTCCCGACGTGGAGCTGCGGGGAGGAGTGGGGTACGAGGACCTCGCGCAGCTGCTGATCGGCGTCTTCGTCGACCTCATCACCCGCGAGCAGCTCGAGGGCGAGGACGTCTCCACTCTCGCCTCCACGACGATCCTGGGCACGCTGCACGCGTTCCTGGTCCCGGTCGGCGAGACCGGCGCCGGGAGCTGCGTCCCGCAGCGCGCGGCCGACGGGGGAGAATACTCAGCGGCCGACCCGGTCGTCGGCCCACGACCGCTGCCCCGGTGATCCGTCGGGGCGCCCCGCCCCGCATCCTCAGGAGACCCCATGAGCACCGCGTCCCCCTCGCCGGCGCCCGGCCGCACCGCCGGGAAGCCTGGAAGCCCGGTCGGCATCGCCTACGCCGACCGGGGATCCTCGCACTACGACATCCTCGCGATGATCATGTGCGCGGTGGTGATCCTCTCGGGCATCGGGGCGGCCAAGGGCGTCTTCTTCGGCACGGTCCCGGGGATCGGCTTCGACATCATCACCGACGGTGCCTTCTTCCTCTTCCCGCTGGCGTACATCGTCGGCGACATCATCACCGAGCTCTACGGCGTGCGCGCGGCGCGGCGCGCGATCATCATGGGCTTCATCGTCAACATCCTCGCCGCCCTGTGCTACCAGGTGATCATCGCCCTGCCGCCCTTCCCGGACGACTACGGGCTGGCCAAGCAGGAGGCGATCACCATGGCCCTGGGGCCCGTGTGGATCGTGGTCCTCGCCGGGCTCGTGGGCTTCGCCGCCGGCCAGAGCGTGAACTCCCTGATCATGAGCGGCATGAAGCGCCGGGCGGGGGAGCGGGGCCTGATCGGCCGGCTGTTCTCCGCGAGTGGCGCGGGCGAGCTCGTGGACACGATCCTGTTCTGCACCATCGCGGCGAGCGCGATCGGCATCACCACCGTGGGCGACTGGGCGCAGTACACGATCCTCGGCTTCGTCTACAAGGTGGCCGTGCAGTACCTGGTCATGCCGATCACCGCGGCCGTGATCCGGCTGCTCAAGCGTCTGGACCCGACCTACCAGGCCGCTCTCTCGGCCACGCGGTCCCCCGAGGAGGCGCCCGCCGTATGAGGACGGCCCGCCCGGCATGAGCACAGCATCCCCGAGCGCGAGCGAGGAGGCACGCTACCCCCACGGCTCGGCGGGCTACCGCCGCGTGGTCGGAGCCGTGTTCCTGGCAGGGTTCGCGGTCTTCCTGGTCATGTACGACACCCAGGGACTGCTGCCGCAGATCGGCAGCGGGCTGGACGCCGGCGAGGCGGCGACCGGGTGGACGGTCGCGGCGACCACGCTCGGGATGGCACTGGGAATGGTGCCGCTGAGCACGGTGGGTCTGCGTCGCGGCCTGTTCCACCGGATGCTCGTCTTCCTGGTGCTCTCCGGCGTGATCGGTCTGGCCTGCGCGCTGATGCCCACGCTCGTCGCACTGATCGGCGCCCGGTTCCTGCAGGGCCTCGCGATCTCCCTGGTGCCCGCCAGCGCCCTCGCCCTGATCGGCGAGCGCATCGCGCCGGAGGCGATCACCTCCGCCACGGGCGTGTACCTCGCCGGGAACACGGTGGGCGGGCTGTGCTCGCGTCTGCTGCCGGGCGTCCTCGCCGAGTTCGCGTCCTGGCGCTGGGCGATGGGCGTGATGGCCCTGCTGTGCCTCGCGTGCGGGCTCGGTGTCGCGCTGCTGCGCCCGCGGCAGGGGAGTGCGATCCCGGCAGCGGGCGCCGCGTCGAGCGACGGGTCCGGTGCCATGCTGCGCACGCTGCGCGCCGCCCGTGCCTCCCTGGAGATCCCTGGGGTGCTCGCGGCGTGCGTGATCGGTGCGGCACTGATGGCCGCCTTCAACAGCGCGTACACGGTCGTGGGCTTCCGTCTGCAGGGGCCGGAGCTCGGTCTCGGGCCGGCCGCTGCCAACGCCGTCTTCCTGCTCTACCTGCTGGGCACGGTGACCTCCGCCCGGGCGGGGAGGATCGTGGGACGGATCGGGCTGCTGCCCGCCCTCCTGCTCTCGGCCGCCGTGGTCGCGGCGGGCTACTGGATCGCGCTGCCCTCGCACGTGGTCTGGGTCGTCCTGGGGCTGGGCGTGATGACCGGCCTGTTCTTCCTGGGCCACTCGAGCGCCTCGGCGACGGTCGCCCGTCTCGCCCCCTCCTCGGCGCGCTCGACCGCCTCCGCGATCTACCTCAGCGCCTACTACGTGGGCGCGACCGTCGGCTCGGCGCTCGGCGCGACCGGCTACGAGCACAGGGGCTGGGTCGCCACCGCCCTGCTGGGGACGCTCTACGCGGCGATCGCGGCGATCGCCGCGCTGCTGGGTTCTCGAGCCATGAGACGGCGGCGCGAGGTCGGTGCGGCCCGGGGAGTGCGCGACTAGGCTTCGAGGACGGTCGCACGCGGGACGCGCGGGCGATCCATCCCTCGGAAAGGTCCTCCGTGTCCTCGCGCCCCCGCGACCCCGACCACCGCTCCGACGCACAGACGCGCCACGAGCACGACCGACATCCCCGTCCTCGACACCCCGGCCCCGATCCCGAGCTGGTGAGCACCGCGACCGGCGGTCTGCCGACCCTCACCGGCGACATCCCGACCATCACCGGCTCGGTCCCCACGATCACCTCGGGCATCCCCGTGCTGGAGGACGTGGCCGACCGCGAGCTCGCCCACCGCCCCAGCGAGGACGAGCTCGCGGGGACGCGCGGACGGGTGACCGCCCTGGTCATCCTGGTGCTGACGACGCTCAGCGCGATCGGGCCGCTCGCCACCGACATGTACATCCCGGCGTTCCCCGACGTGACCGCGGACCTCGGGACGAGCGCCTCGCGGATGCAGCTCACCATCACCGCGTTCTTCCTGGGGACCGCGAGCGGGCAGATCATCGCCGGGCCGCTCTCGGACCGGGTGGGGCGCCGGGTCCCGCTGATCGCCGGCATCTCCCTGTGTCTTATCGCCTCGATCGTGTGCGCGTTCGCGCCGGACGTCGGCGTACTGCTGGTCTTCCGCGTCCTGCAGGGATTCGGCGGAGGCTTCGGGATGGTGCTGGGACGCGCAGTCCTGATCGACCTGACCGACGGACCCGAGCTGTTCCGCATCATGAACATCATGCAGGGAGTGGGCGGGATAGCCCCGATCGTCGCCCCGCTGCTGGGAGGGCTCATCCTGCTGGTGGGGCAGTGGCGAGAGGTCTTCCTCGTGATCGCCGCAATGTCGCTGCTCTCCCTGGTGGGGACCCTGCTGCTGATCCCCGAGTCGCTCCCGCCGAGCAGGCGCCACAGCGGGGGACTGCACACCTTCGCCCGCAACTGCGCGATGCTGCTGCGCCGCCGCCAGTTCGTCGCCTACATGCTGGTCAACGCGTTCTCGGCGTTCGCCCTGATGGCCTACGTCTCGGCGTCCTCGTTCGTCGTCCAGAACATGCTGGGCTTCTCCTCGACGGCCTATTCGATCAGCTTCGCGATCAACTCCTGCGGGATGATGGCCATGTCCTTCCTCTCGGCGCGGCTGACACGCTCGTTCCACCCGCGCCCGCTGATCCGGACCGGCCTCACCATCGTGGTGACCGCCTCCTTCGCGCTGCTCGTCGGCAGCCTGTTCCTGGACACCCCCGCGTGGATCGTGCTGCCCGCGTTCTTCCTGACCGTCGCGCCGCAGGGGATGATCTTCGGCAACGGGGGAGCGCTCGCTTCCCGGGCGGCGCTCGAGGTCGCCGGCACCGGCTCGGCGATGCTCGGGCTGGGCTTCTCGATCTCCGCCTCGCTGGCCGCCCCGCTGGTGGGTCTCGGCGGCACCGATTCCTCCCTGCCGATGGCCGTCGTGATGGTTGTCGGCTCGCTGATCTCGGTCAGCTGCTTCGTCGTCGCGGGACGAGGGAGCGGGCGCCGGGCGGAGCACTGACACGGACCGCGGGCCACGCCAGGCACGGCGCGCGGCGACACGCGCGGGAGCGACGTGACAGTGATCCTGGGCTCGTGTGCGGTTACGGTGGCCGGGCGCGGCTCGCTCCGGAGTCGCACCTTCCCCCATCACAGGAGCATCCCGTGTCCCGTTACGTCCCCCGGCACGCGCGTGCCACCGGCGCCCCAGGACCGTCCTTCCTCTCGCGGCGCAGCACCCCCCGGAACCTCCGATCCGACGAGTCAGGATCCGGGGCGTCCTCGCGCCGGGCCCTTCTGCGCGGGGGAGCCGTCGGCGTCTCCGCCCTGACGATCGGCGGGCTCGCGAGCGCTCCCGCCTCCGCGGCCTCGATCCCCGCCGGCATCCCCGGTCAGGACGTGTCCACGTACCAGGGCAGCGTCGACTGGGCGGCCCAGAAGGCCGCCGGCTCCCGTTACGTGTTCATCAAGGCGACGGAGGGTGCGACCTGGCGCTCCTCGACCTTCAACCAGCAGTACAGGTCGGCGACGTCGGCCGGGCTGATCCGCGGTGCCTACCACTTCGCCCGCCCCGATTCGGGCGACCCCGAGGGCCAGTGCGAGGCGTTCCTGAACGGCGGCGGAGGCTGGAGCGCCGACGGCCAGACCCTTCCGGGCCTGCTCGACATGGAGGCCGTCTCGGGCGTCCCCAACGACTTCGGGCTCTCCCAGCAGCAGCTGCGCGACTGGATCTCCGGGTTCATCGCCGCCTACAAGGCCGAGACCGGGCGCCGACCGATGGTGTACACCAACGCCAACTGGTGGGACGAGGTCGTCGGCGACTTCGCGCCCTCGAACACGCCGCTCCAGGTCGCGTACTACAGCTCCTCCAGGCCCTCGAAGATGCCGGGCCGCTGGTGGGACTGGGACATGTGGCAGTTCTCGGACTCCGGGCCGTTCGCCGGTGACTCGAGCGTCTTCCAGGGCACCGAGAGCGAGTTCGAGGCCTTCGTCGGCGACGCCGGGTACAGCCCGCGCGGGATCTGAGCGACTCCTGCTCGAGCCCCGATCCGGTCGATCACTGTCGATCCGGCCGGATCGGGACCGCTCAGACCAGGGGGATCAGGGCATGGATCGGTGCATGGTCCGACGCCGCACGGACGCCGGAGGGCACCGCGCCGATCCCGATCCGCTCGGCGCGGACGTCCGGTGAGCCGAGCATCCAGTCGATCCGTTCGGCGCCCTCCGTCCGCTGCCCGTAGTCGGTGAACGACCCCCAGGCGGGTGTCACCCGTTCGCGAGCGCCGTCCCAGAGGTCCACGAGCGGACCTCGTTCGACCAGCAGGCGCCAGGCAGGGGAGCGCGTGGGGGAGTTGAAGTCCCCCGTCACGATGATCGGCAGCTCTGCCATCTCCTCGCTCGTGACCAGCTCGGCCAGAAGACCGGCGCTGCGCACGCGAGCATCTTCCACCTCGTGGTCGAAATGCGTGTTGACGTGCACGAACTCCGCCCCGGTGGGCTCGTCGCGCAGGCGCGCCCAGGTCAGTATCCGGGTGACGGTGTTGCCCCAGGTGCGTGAGCCGACGGTACGCGGCGCGTCCGAGAGCCAGAGCTGGTCCCACGCCGTCACGGTGAGCCGCTGCGCGTCGTAGAAGATCGCGGCGTGCTCGCCGGCGCTGCCGCCTTCACGGCCGTAGCCGATCATCCGGTGCCGCGGCAGGGCGCGCTGGACGACGGGCAGCTGCGGGAAGGTTCCTTCCTGGATGCCCAGCAGCGTCGGCTGCTCGCTGCGCAGCAGTTCGTCCAGCAGCGGCGCACGGTCGGGCCAGTGGTCGGGATCGCCGGGGTGCGTGAGACCCGATGCCATGCGGATGTTGAACGTCATCACGTGCAGGTGCTGCTCGTCGGCCGGACCGAACATCATGCGGATCTCCTCGTCGAGTCGTCCATGTCGTCGATGCTCATCAGCCTACGGGCGATCAGCCCAGAGCCGTCGTCCCTGCACGCCGTCGCGCCCTCAGACACACCCGGGCTCAGGCACACCCGGAAAGCGCCGATAATGCACGTTATGTAAAGTAGACCGGAAGAGGGCCAGGCGCGCGGACTCCCCGGTCCACACTTCCGCCGACCGTCAATCCGCGACCTCGAAGGCCGCGACGACGCCGCTGCCGTCCGACCACTCCGCGACGAGCCGCACGGTTCCGTCCACGCCGCCGATGCTCTGGGCGATGACGAACGGCGCGCCACCCTCGAGCTGTTCGACGCTCGGGACCTCGACGCCGGCGTCCACCTCGCGCCGCAGCCTGATGCTCTGCGGCCGGTGCTCGACGAGTTCGCCGTTCTCGTACACGTCGAGATCGGCCTGGTCCTGCGCGCCGGCGATCGCCCTCAGGAAGCAATCCAGCGCGACCTCGTCCTCGAGCCCGTCATAGATGTACCGCGTGCCCAGCACCGAGTGCTCCATGGTCGCGACCAGGTCGGCATCCTCGTCCTCGAGCGGAGCGTCGCGGTAGCTCAGCACGAGATGGAAGACGATCTCCCCCGAACGCACCAGGTGACACTCGATCCCTACCTGACCTGCAGGATCGTCGAACCTGTACGCGCCGAGCACAGTGAACTCCCCCGGTTCGAGCCAACCGCGCGCGGTCAGCAGACCGTGGAGGATCTCGTTCTTCGACGGTGTCAGCTCGGCCCGATGGATGATCGCCATGGCTCCACGCTATCCGGCCCGTCGTGCGGAAGCGGCGCCGGTCGGTCCGGTGTCGACGTCGAGTTCCGCTACAGCGTTTCACGACAGTTCTTTACTGTACAGGGCAAATGATTTGTCCAGTATGAAACCGAGACGGCCGTAGAGCCGGGTCGCCCCCGTGAGGCTCTCCCCGTCGACCTCGAGCTCGACGTCGTCGAACTCCCCCGACCGCGTTGCCAGACGCAGTGTGCGCGTCAGCGTCGCGGTCGCGACGCCTCGCCCGCGGGCTCCGGGCCGCGTGCCGACGAGGCCGATGTAGAGACGGCGCGGCTGCCACACCTCGGTGATCACATAGCCCTGGACGATGCCGTCGGCATCGCGGGCGATGGTGGAGAACTCCGGGCGCCGGGTCGAGGCCTGCCAGAGACGGGCCCAGCGATCGGCGCTCGCGGGTGCCGACCCCCAGTGATCGGCGAAGGCCTCCACGTGCGCGGCGTGGACCGCTGCCGACTCTCCCTCCCCTGGCGTGACGAGCTCCAGGCCGTCGATGCGCGCGGGTTCCGGGAGGCTCTCGTCCGGCAACGGCCGCAGCATCTCCTGGAAGGTGCGTACCTGCTCGAACCCGCGTGCCGTCAGCAGCGGGCGCACGTCGGCCCCATCGAGTCCTCCCCCGACGTGGAGGTGACCGGGGCGCCCGGGGTGGACGGCCTCGGCCAGGCGCCGCCCCATCTCCTGCTGGCGATCCAGCAGCCGCCCTCCGATGCCGCGACGGCGGTAGTGCGGGTGGACCCCGCCCTCCAGGCGCACCCGCGCACGACCCTCACGGTCGGGGTGAGTGGCGACGTCGACCGAGGCGGTCGCGATCAGCCTCCCTGCGTCGCGCACGGCGAGGGAGTCGCGCGCGAGGTCGAAACCGGGAAGGCTCAGCTGATCCCGGGCTGCCTCGAGCGGCATGGTCTCCCCCGTGCCGTCGGCATCCGCGATGTCGCCGAACAGCGCCTGCAGCTGCTCGGCGTCCTCGGGGCGCAGGGTGTCCCAGGTGAGGTCGGCGCTCCCCCGGCCCTCTCTCGGCTCCGGGAGATCGGCGACGGGCATCATGTCGGCATCGTTCACGTGCCTCACCGTATCGAGCCAGGCGCGGGGGCACCTCATGAATACGTCCTCTCGCGGCCGCCCGACCGTTCCGCTCAGCGGACGCGGCCCCGCCTCACGCCGGGCGCTTGAGGCTCCCGCGGAGATCCGGCACGTCGGAGAGCAGACGCTTGGTGTAGTCGCCCCGGGGATCGAAGATGACCGCCTCGGTGGTGCCGCGCTCGACCACGCGCCCGTGCTCCATCACCGCGACCCGGTCGGCGAGGTAGCAGGCCTGGCCGATGTCGTGGGTGATGAACAGGACCGTCAGCCCGAGGTCGTGCTTGAGGTCGTGCAGGACGTTCAGCACGTTCACGCGCAAGGTCGCATCGAGCATGCTGGTCGCCTCGTCGGCCAGCAGCACGGTCGGCTTCATCATCAGGGCGCGGGCGATCATCACCCGCTGCCGCTGACCGCCCGAGAGCTGGTGCGGGAACTTCCCGAGCGCCTGGCCGGGTGTCAGGTCGACATATCCCAGACAGGTCTCGATGAGGTGGTCGGCCTCGTCGGCGGGCACCTCGGCGAGGTGCAGGCTGCGGCGCAGCAGGGACCCGACGGTGAAGAACTGGTTGAAGGAGGCGAAGGGGTCCTGGAAGACCGCCTGGACCTCTCGCCAGTAGCCGCGGAGATGGCGTCCGTGCAGGTGAGTGACGTCCTGCCCGCGGAAGGTGATCGTCCCCGAGGTCACCGGCATGAGCCGCAGCAGCATCCTGGCCAGGGTCGACTTCCCCGAGCCGGACTCCCCCACCACGGCGAGCACGCTGCTCGCGGGGAACTGCAGCGTGACGTCGTCGACCGCGAGCACCTTCCCGCCCGCGACGCTGAACTCCTTGCTCACGCCCTCGCACTCCAGGACGGCTTCACCGCTCGTCGTGCTGTGGGTGTACGTGCCCTCGGCCTCGTCCTGCACGGCGCTCACTGCCTGCTCCATGTCCTTCATCCCTTCCTCGCACGGGACCCGGCGTGACGCGCGGGCACCCCGGAACGGGCGGGCCGCGCCGTCGCGGCGGTCGATCGTCCCTCCGGCGGTTCGCTCCCCCGGCCGCGCGCCTGCCCGCGCTGCCTGGTCTCCTCCGTCGGGTCGAGCACCGAGGAGAGCAGCTTCTTGGTGTAGTCGTGCTGCGGGTCGTTCACGATCTGCTCGGTGGGGCCGGTCTCCACGATGCGACCGGCGTTCATGATGGCGAGACGATCCGAGACCTGCGAGAGCACAGGCAGGTCGTGCGTCACGAAGACCACGCCCGACATGATCCGCTGCTCGACCATCGCGAGCAGCATCTCGACGAGCATGCGCTGGCTGGAGACGTCCAGGGCCGAGGTGGGCTCGTCGGCGATCAGCAGCCGCGGGTTCAGCAGCGTCGAGATCACGATGATCACGCGCTGCTTCATGCCTCCCGAGAGCTGATGGGCGTAGGAGTCCAGCACCCTCACCGGCAGCTCGAGCATGGTGAGCCGCTCGCGGGCCAGATCGAGGGCCTCGTCCCTGCTCACCGAGTGGTCGTGGGCGCGCACGACGTCGTGGACCAGGGAGCGGACCCGCAGCGTCGGACTGATCGCGTTCATCGCGCCCTGCGGGAGCATCGAGACGGTGCCTCCGCGGAACCGCCGCTGACGCTTGATGTCGGCGTTGCCGCGGACGGTCGAGAGGTCGATGCTGCGCCCGTCGATCTCCAGGGTGCCGCCCAGGACGTACAGCGGCGGGGTCGCGATCATCGCCAGGGAGTTGCCGAGAGTGGTCTTCCCGCATCCGGACTCGCCCGCTAGCCCGAGGATCTGCCCCTCCCCCAGCTCGAGGCCGACGCCGTCGACGGCGGTGAAGTCCTTCTCGCCCCCGCCGTAGACGGCGGTGACGTCGAGCGCGCGGGCGAGCAGTCCCTCGCGGGACGGGGTCTGCGGGGCGGTGGGGGCGACGCTCATGCGAGGCCTCCTTCCTGGGTCCGTGCCGTGGCGGTCGAGGTCGGTGCGACCGGGGTCGGTGCGACCGGGGTCGGTGCGGGCGGCGTCGCGGGCCCGTCGGATCCGCTCCGCCCGCCGTGCTCACCGCGATCCTCCGGCTCGCTGCGCCCCTCCTGCTCGCTGCGCGAGGACGCCAGCTGCGCGGCCTCGGCGGCACGGCGGGCGGCGGCCTGCTTCATCTGGCGACGCCGGCCCCGCCGCAACCGTGGGTTGAACACCTCGTCGAGGCTCGCCTGCAGCAGCAGGAAGCCGAAGGAGACCAGCGTCAGGATGATCGTCGGCGGCAGGAAGGCCCACCAGGCGCCGCTGCCGACGGCCTGGAAGGCGAGAGCCCAGTGCAGCTGGGTCCCCAGCGAGTTCGCCCCCGACGGCCCCAGCCCCAGCATCGACAGGGCGGCCTCGGCGAGGATCGCCCCGGAGACCTGCAGCACGAAGGCCATCACCGTGTAGGACAGGATGTAGGGCAGCACGTCCCGCATGAGGATCGCGGGCAGGCGCGACCCGGAGAGCCGGGCGACGTCGATGTGCTCACGGGTGGCGACGGAGCTCGCCTGGGCCCGCACCGCACGCGCGGTCCACGGCCAGGCGGTGATGCCGATGACGATCGCGAGGGACCAGATCGTGCTCTTGGGCAGCGAGATCGAGATCAGGATCAGCACGATGATCGAGGGGATCGCGAGCACCACGTTGGTGACGCCCATCAGCAGCTCCTCGATCCACCCGCCGACGAACCCGGCGAACAGTCCGACCACGACGCCGATCACGGTCGCCACGATGCCGGCGACCAGACCGATCACCAGCGAGGTGCGGGTGCCGGCCATCAGCACGGCGAGGACGTCGTGGCCGAAGTTGTCGGTGCCGAAGACGAGCCCGTTGCCGGGGGCGTCGTAGAGGGAGCCGACCTTCTCCCCCGGGCCGGTCGGGTACACGTAGCCGGCCAGTCCCAGCAGGAGCACGAAGGCCACCAGGACCAGGGCGATCCAGAACCGCGAGGAGAGGTTGATGCTGCGGAACGGATTGGACCGCGGTGCGGCCTTCTCGTCCGTGAGCGGTGCATTGGGGGCCGACATGTCACTTCTCCCCTGTCGCTGCGGCGCGGATGCGCGGATCGACGATGCCGTAGACGATCTCCACGCAGAAGTTGGCGACCAGGACCGCGACGGTGATGATCAGCGTGATCGCCTGGATCACCGGGTAGTCGTTGTTCGATATAGCGGAGAACAGCAGGGATCCCACGCCCGGGTAGTTGAACACCAGCTCGGTGATCAGGGCGCCGCCCACGAGCGTGCCGATCGATAGCGCCAGCCCTGTGATCTGCGGGAGCATCGCGTTGCGGAAGATGTACTGGGTGACCTTGTTGTCGCCGATCCCCATCGCCCGGGCGTAGTTCACGTAGTCCCCGCCCAGCTCGTAGATGGCCATCGAACGCATGCCGACGGCCTGACCGCCGATGAACACGATCACCAAGGAGAGGAAGGGCAGCCAGTAGTACTGGAGCGCGTCCAGGAGGAAGGACGGGCTGAGCGAGGGTGTGCCGCCCAGGGAGTACGCCCCGCCCACCGGGAAGACCCCCGCGACGACGGCGAGCACGTAGAGCAGCAGGATCGACAGGCAGTAGTAGGGCATCGCCGAGAGGAACAGCGAGGAGGTGAACACGCTGCGGTCCCAGTTGCCGCCGCGGAAGGCCGCGACCGCGCCCACCAGGTTTCCCAGCAGCCAGCCGATCACGATCGCCGGCAGCTGCACGGCGATCGACCATGGCATGGCCTCCCCGATCATGTCGTTGACCGAGGTCGGATAGGAGGCGAAGGACGTGCCCAGATCGCCGGTGAACACCTTGCCCAGGTAGGTCACGAACTGCTGCCACAGTGGCTGGTCCAGTCCGAACTCGGCCACGAAGCTCTCGTAGATCTGCTTCTGCTGCTCGCCCGTGATGGAACCGCCGCGGGTGAGGTTGGAGACGATGACGTCGACGGGGTTGCCCGGGACGAGCCGGGGCAGCAGGAAGTTCAGGGACACTGCTGCCACCAGCGCGACCAGGTACCACACCGTCTTGCGTGCGATGTAGCGTCCGAGGTTCACGACAGCACCTCAGCCGCCGATCTTCTGGATCTTGAAGATCCACTGGTTGCCCGCCCCGCGGAACATCGGCGGCGCGTAGTCGTTCTCCTCCGTGGGCCAGTTCGACCAGTTCGAGGCGTTGAACTCGAAGAACTCGTCGGGCCGGTACATCAGCGGGAAGGCGGGCACCTCCTTGCGGTACAGGTCGTCCAGGGCCGTGATCGCCGACTTCTTGGTGTCGTCGTCGGCGGCGGCAGCGGCCGCCTCCAGGAGGTCGTTGACCTCGCTGTTCTCCCAGCGTCCGTAGTTGCGGTAGGCGGTCTTGCCCAGATCGGCGAGCTCGACGTTGCTCATCACGTCGCTGAAGCGCTGCCACGGCGTCGCAGGGTTCGCGCCCGCCACGTACCAGCACGCCATGTCGAAGTCGCCGTTCTGGACGGACGTGGTGACCTGCGCCTGCTGCGGGAAGTTGGTGGCGGCGTCGATGCCCACGGCCTTGAAGCTCTTGGCCACGATCTCCAGCGCCGCGTTCCAGTCCGTCCAGCCCTGCGGGGTGATCAGCTTCCAGGGACCGAGCTTCACGCCGTCCTTGGCGTAGATCCCGTCGGAACCCTTCGCGTATCCCGCGTCCTTCAGGATCTGCTCGGCCTTCTTCGGGTCGTACTTCCAGCCGTCGGACGTCGCCTTGTCCTTGTCCAGCCACTCCGACTCGGCCCCCTCGGGCAGGATTAGAGAGGCCACGACGTCCGGCGAGTACCCGGACATCGCGGTCTCGGCGATCGAGGCGTAGTCGACCGCGTAGGCCATCGCGCGGCGGACCTCGGTGTCCTTCAGCCCGTCCTTGGTGGTGTTGATGAGGAACATGGGCATCGAGCCCGCCACGAAGTACGGCGACTCCTGCAGGTAGGTCCCGACCGGCTTGCCCGAGTCCCACATCTTCGAGATCTGCGGGATGAACTGCTGCATGACGTCGAGCTCGCCGTTCTGGAACTTCAGGTTCCCGTCCTCGTTCGACTTGAAGATCGGGTGGATGACCTTGGTGGGAGCGGGCACTCCGCCGTAGAAGTCCTTGCCCCAGTACTTCTCGTTGCGGGCGAGGATGATCTGGGTCTGGTCGGACTTCTCCAGGGTGTAGGGGCCGGTGCCCATGCACTCCTTCGTCTCCCAGGTCGCGATCTTCTTCCCGGTCTCCTCCGCGGCCTTCTCGAAGACCGCCTTGGGCACGATGAACTGCTGGGCGAGGGTCGCCAGCACCATGCCCACGTTCTTGCGGTCCTGGTTGATCGCGACGTTGATGGTGTTGCCGTCGGCCGTGACCTCGTCGACCTCGACCCAGAAGGAGGCGACCCCGAGGCTGGGGTCGATCTTGCCGAGCTCGAAGGTGTACAGGACGTCATCGGTCGAGAAGTCGCTGCCGTCGTGCCAGGTGATGCCGTCCTGCAGGGTCAGTGCGATCGACGAGGTGCCGTCGACCTCGTACTTCGCGGCGAGGCCGGGGAGCAGCTTGCCGGAGACGACGTCGTAGCGCAGCAGGGTCTCGTAGACGTACTGGGCGACGTTGCCCGAGGCGGGCCAGGTCGGCGCCGCGGAGAAGGTGTTGAAGTTGCTGGGCGGGTCCCACTGGAACCCGGCGATGAACAGGTGGTCCGCGGCGTCTCCGCTGCGTCCCTTGCCGGCGGCTCCGTTGTTGCCGACGCCCTTGAGGTCGCCGGAACCTCCGTCACCGGATCCCCCGCCGCTGTTGCCGCCGCAGGCGGCCAGGGCCAGGGTGCCGCCGAGCGCTCCGGAGGTCGCGAGGAAGCCGCGCCTGCTGGAGCCCGAGGGGATGTGTGGGGTGGGGACGCGCTGGGACATGGTGACCAACTGCCTCTCAGGATCGGCCCCGCCGTTGGAGCCGCGGATCCGCTCTGATCCGTTGGCCGCGAATCTAGGGTGTGGCAGACATCACCGCATCGCCCTTGCGGTCACGAAGGCGTAACGATCGCAACCGGTTTTCCTACGCTGCGCGACTGTGCTCGCGTGCGCCCGGTTTGCACCATTTCCGCTCAGCTGCTGCCGCGGGCGAGCACCGTTCCCGGATCCGCCGCGAGACTGCGCGGCGGGCCTCCCTGGACCCGGTCGACGAGCAGCCGGGCCAGCTGACGCCCGTTCTCGGCGACGTCCCTGCCCAGGGCGCTCAGCGGCGGATCGGTGACGGTGCACAGGATCGAGTTCTCCAGAGCGGTCACGCTGAGGTCCGCGGGCACCGAGAGCCCCTCGCCGACGAGGGCGACCAGCAGCTGGGCGGCCAGCAGTTCGTTGTCCACGATGACCGCGCGGCACCCGGTCCTCTCCCGCACGGCGAGGATCTCCCGCATCCACGCGCTCGCGGAGGCCTGCCGGTAGTCGGAGGTCAGGACGGTGACTCCGATCCCCCGCTCGGCGCACTGCGCAGCGAGGGCGCTCCGCCGGTGCTCGACGTGGAGGAACTCCGGGGGGCCCGCGATGTAGACGAGATGGTCATGGGACCCCCGTGCACCGTCCAGCAGGTGGGAGAGCACGGTGCGCACCCTCGCCGTCTCGTCGACCAGCAGCGTCGAGATGCCCTCCCCGAGCGGAGCACAGGACATCGCCGCCGCCGGCAGCCCGGATCCCGTGACCACGCTCAGCCGCGGATCCTCCGTGCGGGGGTCCATCAGCACGAACCCGTCCACCCGGCGCTCTGCCGCCCAGCGGCCCAGCAGGGCCGCCTCGGCGTCGACGTCGGGGACGATCTGCATCAGCAGCGCGCGGTCGCTGCGCGACAGCTCGGCCTCCATCCCCGCGACGAAGGCCATGAAGAAGTTCTCCGCACCCACGATCTCGCTGGAGCGGGCGACGGCGAGACCGAACACACCGGTGGAAGAGCGGGAGAGGGCGCGCGCAGCGTAGGAGGGGGTCCATCCCAGCGTCTCGGCGGCCTCGGCCACACGGCTCCTCGTCCGCTCCGAGACGCCCGCCTGGTTGTTGAGCGCCTTGGACGCCGTGCCCTTGGAGACCCCCGCCTCCCGGGCGACATCGCTCAGTGTCGAGCTCATCGTGACCCCCTTGCCCGCGGCCCCGGAAGGGACCGACACAGCACACCGTAAGCGCTCGGCCCAGCCCTGGGCAGGTGACTCGTCGATCCGGTGGGCGCATCGCCCCCGGGGACGGGGGTACTGCCGGTGCCCCCATCCCCGGGGACTGGTCGACGGGCGCCGGGCCCGTAGCATCGGCTCGCGTGACCCGCTTCCTCGTCCCCGCCTCAGCGCTCGTCGGCGGACTCCAGCTCGCCCTGCTGAACCCGGTGATCGCCCTCCTGCTGGCGAGCCTGTTCGACGCGGGCCCCGGCGAGGTGGGTCTGGTCCTGGCGATCATGAACGCGAGCGGATTCCTCGCAGCCATCCTGATCCCTGCCTGGGCCGATCGGCACGGCGACTACACCCGCCCGATGATCCTGTGCGCGGCGCTCACCCTCGCCACGGTGCTCGCGCTCGCCGTGGTCTCGAGCCTGACGCTCGCCGGGATCGTCCTGGTGGTCCTCGCGGGCCCGGCCGGCGTGTGGTCCGGGATGCTGTTCGCCCAGCAGAGGGCCTCGGGAGCCGACTCCGAGCAGGTCGTGCGCACGCGCGCCGTGTTCTCCGTGGCCTGGGTCGCGGGGCCCCCGCTCGCGACCGGGGTGATGACCGGGTTCGGCGACCGGGCGGTGCTGCTCCTGATCGCCGCGGTCGCGGCCGGGAGCATCGCCCTCAGCATCCTGCTGGACCGCGCGGTCGCCTCGGCGAGGAAGCGCCGGTCCGAGGCAGGTGACGCGGGGAGCCCGGACGATCCCGACGCTGGACCCGGCTCCGGGCCCGACACGACCGGGGATGCGGCGCTCCCCGAGCAGCGCAGGACGGGCCGGCTCGAACTGGTCGTGGTCACGGCCGCGATCACCGCGCTGCAGGCGGGGAACGCCGGCTCGGTGACGGCGATGCCCCTGCTCGTGACCGACCATCTCGCGCTCGCCCCGGTCTGGGCGGGCGCGGCGCTGGGCACCTGTGCGGCGCTCGAGGCCCCGGCCCTGCTGCTGATGGGGCGGCTCACGCGTTCGCTGCGCCCCACCGCCCTGCTGGCCGCCGGGGCAGTCCTGGGAGCGGTCTACTACGCCGTGGTGCCGCTGCTGGCCTCGCCGGTGGCCCTCGTCGGCCTGCAGATCCTCAATGCCTTGTCGATCGCCGCCCTGTCGGGCATCGCGCTGGCGTGGATGCAGGAGGCCATCGCCGGGCCGGGACTCGCCTCGGGCATCTACCTCAACTCCCGGCGCGTGGGCGCGATCGTCTCCGGTCCGCTGCTGGGCCTCGCCGCACTGGGGACGCTCGGGTACGCGATCACCTTCTGGGCCTTCGCCCTGCTCGCCGCGCTCGCGGGCCTCGCGATCGCTCTCGTCGGCCGCGACGCGGGGTCCCGACGACGTCCAGGACCTCCGCGCGACTCTCAGGCGGAGACGAAGGGGAAGGTCGCGTAGGCGCGTTCTGCCTCCCGTCGTGCCACCGCCGGCATCGGCCCCAGCGGATCGAGCTCCAGCCGTCGGTCCCCGGGCCGTCCCTCGCGCCGCCAGAAGCCGATCATGCGTCCGCGGCGGATCATCCCCCGACGGAAGATCCCGTTGCGCCCCGGCACGAGCAGGGGCAGCTCCTCCTCGCCGAGCAGGGGGAGGCGGTCGGGGTGGCCCAGCACGATCTCGTCGAACCCGGGCAGCAGCTGCAGGGCGTCCAGGTGCGCCGACGGGGTCGAGGCGAGCTGCTCGGCGAGGCCCGGGGCCGCGTACCGCGTCT
Organism: Brachybacterium endophyticum; assembly: GCF_003130585.1. Taxonomy (GTDB): domain Bacteria; phylum Actinomycetota; class Actinomycetes; order Actinomycetales; family Dermabacteraceae; genus Brachybacterium; species Brachybacterium endophyticum. Next base: position 119,179 of record NZ_QFKX01000004.1, read on the forward strand.
CCCCCGCCTCGTCCGCTCCGGCCTCCTCGACCTCCGCCAGGACCGAGGGCAGCGCTCGCCGCAGCAGCGAGAGCGGCAGCTTGCTCCACCAGGCGGCGTCCCGGAGCGTCGCGGGTCCGTGCCCGAGGAGGTAGCGCCGCAGCAGCTCCGCCGCGGCAGCGGTCCGATCGCCGTCGAACCGTCCTTCGAGTCCGCTGTCCGGAGGCAGATGCGTGTTGGCGAGCACGACCGCGGTGTCGTCGTCCTTCCACGGCCCGTAGACGGCGACCCCACTCGCCACCAGGTGGCTGAGGAGGTGGTACCCCTGCCCCTTCTCGGAGGCGAGCCCCGCCTGCTGCCAGGCGGCGAGGAGCTCCGAGCGCGGCAGGCCGGCAGGGACCTCGGCCAGCGTGTCCTCGAGGACCGCACGAGCCCGGTCCACCTGCTCCTGATCCAGGCCCAGCGCGCCGCGGCGGGCCCTCTGTGCGCGCAGCGGCCCCTCCGCGCACAGCTCGGTCAGCCACCGCATGTCGGCGGCTGCGGTCACGAAGACCGTCCCGCGCATCGGGTAGCCGCGCACGATCTCGCCGCGGTCGAACGCGGCGATGACGTCAGCGGGCCCGGGAGCGGGACCTTCGCCCGCGTCGGATTCCCCGAGGCGCAGGGCGAGGGAGCCGACGACGCCCGGCAGGTCCTGCGCCTGCGAGGCGAGCAGATGGGACGCGGCCGCGGCAGCGGAGCCGAAGGGGCGTGTGACGAGACCCTGGCCCAGCAGGCGGGCGCGGACCAGATCGGGCTGGGGCATGGACCGATGCTAGAGCGCCGCGCCCCTGTGGGGTACCGCCCGGATGACGCGCGCTTCACACCTCGCAGCACCCGCCTCCCGGAATACCGCGCTGACCGTGGGCGTTGATCGGATCATCCACAGGATCGAGAGAGCAGACCAGGAGACTCGCCATGGATCCCACAGCACTGTTCAGCTACGAGCGCCACGTCGACTCCCGCGCGCTGCACGGGCGGACGCTGCTGGTCACCCTGGGGGCCTTCGGCGACGCCGGCCACGCCCAGCAGATCCTCGACGACCACGTCCTGAACTCGCTCGAGAACCGTGTGGTCGGCCGCCTGGACATGGACCAGGTCCACGACTACACCGGCAATCGTCCGGTGGTCACCCTCGACCGGGACGAGTTCACCGACTACGAGCGTCCCGAGATCCTGCTGCACGAGGTCACCGACCCCTCCGGCGAGACGTTCTTCCTGCTGACCGGGCCCGAGCCCTCCTTCCAGTGGGAGCGGGTGGCCTCCTCCCTGCGCATCGTCGTGGAGCAGCTGGGGATCGAGACGACGCTGGTGGCCCAGGGCTTCCCCGCCCCTGTCCCCCACACGCGTGCGCTCCAGGTCAGCCGCTTCGCGGGTGATCGCGCGGACATCTCGCACCCGCGGCCCGTGCCGGCGACGTTCCGCCTGCGGTCCTCCTTCACCTCCCTGCTGACGATGCGTCTGCACGACGCCGGGCACACCGTGGTCGGGCTCGCGGTGCAGGTGCCGCAGTACCTCCACGAGCTCGACTACCCCGACGCCGCGATCTCGCTGCTGCGCGCCGTGCACGAGGAAGGCGGACCGGAGATCGCGATCGGCGCCCTCGCGCCGATGGCCGAGAACGTGCGCGAGTCCATCGCCCAGCAGGTCGCCGCCTCCCCGCAGCTCCAGGAGATGGTCCGCTCGCTCGAGGAGAACGCCGACCGGATGGGGATCGGCGCGCCCATCGACGACTCCGAGGTGCCCGACGCCGAGGAGATCGCCGCCGAGATCGAGAAGTACCTCGCCGGGCTCGACGGGGAGGACGACACCGAGCACGACGAGGACGAGGGGCCGAGCACCCCCGAGCCTCCGCGCGAGGACTGACCCGACCCGCTCAGCGCAGCTCGACCCGTGCCCCCGGGTCCTCGCCCGGCAGGTCGGGCTGGGCGATCGCGACCACCTGGAGGCCCCGGAAGTCCACGTCGCCGCGCAGCGTCGTCATGAAGGCGGTGTCGGCGGCGTCGAGACCGCTCGCGATCCTCACCATGGACTCGCGCGGCGCCAGGTGCGTGGCATCGACCACCTCCCACATGCCGTCCACGAGCGCTTCGACCACGAGGTGGAAGTCCATCGGGCTGAGGCCCGGGGCGAAGACCGACACGCAGCGTGCGGGCACACCGGCGGCGCGCAGCAGCGTCGCCGTGAGGTGGGCGTAGTCGCGGCAGACGCCCTGTCGGGAGCCGAAGGTGCTGCGCGCGGAGTCCTGGACCGTGCTCGAGCCCGGCACGTAGCTCAGGTGACCGCTCACCCAGTCGACGACCCTGCCGACGGCCTCCCGGCCGCTCGCCGTGCCCACCACGTCGGCGACCACCTGCGCGAACTCGTCGACCTCGCAGTAGCGCGAGGGCAGCAGGTAGGTGACCTCGTCCGTGGGCTGCACCGGGGCGGCCGGGGCGTCGGCCTCCACGTGCACGGAGTACTGGATGCTGAGCTCGCCACCGGGGAGGTCGTGCAGCAGGTGCATGCGGTTCCCACGCGGGGTGATCTGCTCGTCGGCCTCGACGGCGCGGCCGTCCGCGAGGACCCGCAGGGACTCCCCGGAGCTGGGGACGTACGCATCCACCGCCACCAGCAGGGCGAGGTCGGTCCCGGCTTCGACGACGGCGGTCATGCGGGCGCTGATGTCTCTGTGCACCCCACCAGTCTGCGCCACGACGGCCGATACCGGGACCCACGCGGCGTGGTCGGATTCTTGACACGGACCCACCACCTCGTAGGCTGGTGATGCGGAACACAGGAAACCGGTTGCCCCGGTCCCCCACGTCGAAGGAGCCCCCGTTGCAGATCTCTGTCCAGCTCTACAGCGTCAGAGAGGCTCTGGGAACGGATCCTGTCGGCACGCTCACGCGCCTGCGGGACCTCGGCCTCCGCGAGGTCGAGCCCTTCGGTCTGGTCGAGCACGCGGCGATGCTGCGCAGCGCGCTCCCGGACCTCGGGCTGAGGGCACCCACCACCCACGCCGATCTCCTCGGCGCCGAGGACCAGCGCGCACTGTTCGCCACCGCGGCCGAGCTCGGGATCGGCACCGTGATCCAGCCACATCGCGATCCCGATCTGTGGAAGGACGAGGCGGAGATCCGGCACACCGCCGAGCTGCTGGACGCCGCCGCCGAGACGGCTCGCGGCGAGGGCGTCCGGGTCGGCTACCACAACCATGGCTTCGAGGCCGATCCGCGCTTCGAGGGGCGCACGGGCCTCGAGGTGCTGGACGGCGCCCTCGGCCCCGACGTGGTCCTCGAGGTCGACACCTACTGGGCCGCCGTCGGCGGATCCGATCCGGTGACCCTGCTGGGCACGCTCGGAGACCGGGTCCGGGCCGTCCACCTCAAGGACGGGCCCCGCAGCGGGTCGAAGGCCGAGCAGCAGCCCCTGGGACGGGGCGAGATCGACGTGGACGCGATCGTCGCCGCATCCCGCTCCGCCGGGCACCTGGGCGTGATCGAGTTCGACGACTACGCCGGCGACATCTTCGAGGGCGTCGCCGCCTCCCTGGCATATCTGCAGGACCATGACGACAACGACGACGAGAAGGATCCCAGGGCATGAGTGCAGGGCAGCGAAGCGGACCCGTCGGCGTCGGCATCATCGGGGCGGGGACGATCTCCGCCCAGTACCTCGAGCATCTGGGGGCCTTCCCCGATCTCGAGCTGCGAGCGATCGGCGACATCGTTCCCGAGGCGGCGGCCACCCGTGCACAGGAGTTCTCGGTGCCCGCCCACGGCGGGGTCGACGTGGTGCTGGAGGACGAGGACATCGAGATCGTCGTGAACCTGACGATCCCGGCCGCCCATGCGGACGTCTCCGAGCAGATCCTGGCCGCCGGCAAGCACGTGTGGAGCGAGAAGCCGCTGACCACGGACCGTGCGAGCGCGGCCGCGCTGCTGGAGAGCGCGGCGCACAAGGGGCTGCGCGTCGGCGGTGCGCCGGACACCGTGCTCGGCGCGGGGATCCAGTCGGCGCTGCGGGAGATCTCCGAGGGCGCGATCGGCGAGCCGCGCTTCGGACTCGCGCTGTTCCGCGTCCCGGGTCCCGAGTCCTGGCACCCCAGTCCCGAGTTCCTCTTCGCGCGCGGGGCGGGCCCCCTGTTCGACATCGGCCCGTACTACCTGACGTCGCTCGTGCTCGCGCAGGGACCCGTGGCCTCCGTGCAGGCCGTGGGGACCCAGGCGGTCCCCACACGCACCATCGGCTCGGGGCCGAAAGCGGGGACCGACTTCCCCGTGGAGGTCCCCACCCAGGTCAGCGCCCTCCTCACCTTCGAGAACGGCACCACCGCGACGGTGCTGCTGACCTTCGACTCCGGGGCCGCCTACACCGCCGAGCTCGACCTCACCGGGTCGCTCGGCACGATCGCCCTGCCCGACCCCAACGTGTTCGACGGGGCCAGCTCCCTCTCGCTGCGCGCCGAAGCGGGCACGGGCGAGGACGTCTGGCAGGCGCGACCCGAGAGCGGCCCCAGCACCGGCAGGGGCCTGGGCACCCTGGAGATGGCACGCGCGATCCGCGCCGAGGTCCCGCACCGCCTGACCGGCGAGCTCGCCGGTCACGTCCTGGACGTGATGGTCTCCATCGAGGAGGCCGTCACCGGTGGCACCGCCGTCGAGGTCACCTCCAGCGCGACCGTGCCGGTCCCGCTGCCCGCCGATTTCGATCCGATGGAGCGCACCCTGTGAGCACAGGAGCCCCCGGTGCCCTCCTCGGCCTCGCCGCTCGCCGGGATCGCATTCCCCTGCTCCCGTGAGCGCCGCGCACGAATCCGCACCCGCTGTCGTCAAGGAGTCCCGCATGTCCTCCCCCAACGCCCGCCCCCTCGGCGTCGCTCTGATCGGCTACGAGTTCATGGGCCGGGCCCACTCACAGGCCTGGCGCACCGTGGGCGCGGCCTTCGAGGTGCCGCCGATCGAGCGGCGCGTGATCGTCGGCCGTGACGAGCAGAAGGTCGCGGCCGCCGCGACGCGACTGGGATGGCAGTCCCATGCCACCGACTGGCGGGAGGTGCTCGAGCGGGAGGACGTCGACATCATCGACATCTGCACACCCGGATTCCTCCACGCGGAGATCGCGATCGCCGCCCTCGAGGCCGGCAAGCACGTGCTGTGCGAGAAGCCGATCGCCAACGACACCGCCGAGGCGGAGCGCATGGTCGAGGCAGCCCGCCGTGCGCAGGAGCGTGGGCAGGTCGCCGCGCTCGGACACACCTACCGCCGGGTCGCGGCGCTCGCGCAGGCCCGCGCGCTCGTCGAGAGCGGCCGGCTGGGACGGCTCCTGCAGGCCCGCGCGAGCTATCTGCAGGACTGGCTCGTGGACGAGAACGCTCCCATGAGCTGGCGGCTGCGACGGGAGACGGCGGGCTCCGGCGCGCTCGGCGACATCGGATCCCACGCGATCGACCAGATCCAGTTCCTCACCGGGCAGCGGGCGACCTCCGTGCGGGGCCGCCTGGAGACCGTGGTCCCCGAGCGTCCCGGGCCCGACGGTCCCGAGCGGGTCACGGTCGACGACGCCGCCTGGGCCACGCTCGAGCTCGAGGGTGGGGCGATCGCCTCGATCGAGGCGAGCCGGCTCGCCGGCGGCCGGAAGAACCAGCTCGTGATCGAGCTCTACGGCACCGAGGGCTCCCTGCGCTTCGACCTCGAGGCGCTGAACGAGCTGTGGTTCCTCGACGCCACGGTCCCCGCGGCGGAGCAGGGATTCACCCGGATCCTGGTCACCGAGCCCGACCACCCCTACGTGGAGGGCTGGTGGCCGCCCGGCCACACGCTGGGCTGGGAGAACGCCTTCACGAACCAGGCCTACGACCTGCTGCGCGCGATCACCGAGGACGTGCCCTTCTCCCCCGACTTCGCCGACGGGCTCGCCCTGCAGAGGGTGCTCGACGCGATCATCGCCTCCGACGCGGCCGACGGCGCGAGCGTCCAGGTCCCCTGACACCACCACTGACAGCACCACCCGTACGTTCCGCCACACACCCTGCGAAGGAGCACCACCATGGCGCAGCCGCACACCCTGTTCACCGGTCAGTGGGTCGACCTCCCCCTCGAGGAGGTCGCCTCGCACGCGGCCTCCTGGGGGTACGACGGCCTCGAGATCGCGATCTCCGGCGAGCACCTCGACGCCTCCCGCTGGGACGACGACGACTACATCGCCGAGCGCCTGGGGATCCTCGAGAAGCACGGACTGAAGGTCTGGACGATCTCGCACCACCTGGTGGGCCAGGCCGTGTGCGACGACCCCATCGACTTCCGTCATCAGGCGATCGTGCCCTCGCACGTCTGGGGCGACGGGGACCCGGAGGGCGTGCGCGAGCGCGCCGCCGAGGACATGAAGAACGCCGCCCGTCTCGCGCAGCGCCTGGGCGCGCGCACCGTCACCGGCTTCACCGGTTCGAGCATCTGGAAGTACGTGGCGATGTTCCCGCCGGTGCCCGCCGACGTCATCGACAAGGGGTACGAGGACTTCGCCGAGCGCTGGAACCCGATCCTCGACGTCTTCGAGGAGTGCGGCGTGCGCTTCGCCCTCGAGGTCCACCCCTCGGAGATCGCCTACGACTACTGGACCACCCAGCGCACCCTCGAGGCCATCGGCCACCGGGAGTCCTTCGGGCTGAACTGGGACCCCTCGCACATGATGTGGCAGCAGATCGACCCGGTCTCCTTCATCACCGACTTCGGGGACCGCATCTACCACGCGCACTGCAAGGACGTGCGGGTGCGCATCACCGGGCGCAACACCCGGCTCTCCTCCCACCTACCCTGGGGCGATCCCCGTCGCGGCTGGGACTTCGTCTCCTTCGGCCGCGGGGACGTGCCGTTCGACGCGTGCCTGCGGGCGCTGCGCTCGGTGGGCTACGACGGTCCGCTGTCGGTCGAGTGGGAGGACGCCGGGATGGACCGCCTGCACGGCGCCGCCGAGGCCATCGAGCACCTGAAGTCCCTGGACTACCCGGTCTCCGAGACCGCCTTCGACGCCGCGTTCAGCAACCAGGAGTGACCGGGGGCCGGGAACGGCCGAGGCCCGTCGGGGACGGCCGGGGCCGAAGGGGTTCGGACGGGCTGCGGGCGCGGGTTCGTGCGGGCTGCCGGGCCGCTTCCCGGCAGCCCGCGGATCACCTTCCCGGGCGCTGCTGATCCGAGGTGCCTATCATGGCGCCATGTCCACCCACCCCCTGCCGCTGGCCCGCGCCGAGCGCGCCGCCCTGGCCGATGATCTCGTCTCCTTCGGGCCGGACGCCCCCACCGTCATCGACGAGTGGGACGCCAACGCCCTGCTCGAGCACCTGATCCTGCGCGAGAGCCGTCAGGACCTGATGATCGGCCCCTCGTTGCCGATCGGCCCGCTCGCCGACCGCTCCTACGCGTCCCTCAAGAAGCTCCAGGCGCGCACCTGGGCCGACCGCGTCGAGATGTTCCGCAGCGGACCGCCGCGCCTGTCCCCGATGCGGCTCGCCGACTCGCTGGTCAACACGGTCGAATACCTCGTGCACCACGAGGACCTGCTGCGCGGCCGGCCGGGCTGGCAGCCGCGCGAGCTCGCCCCCGAGCACGATCGGGAACTGTTCAGCCAGCTGCGCCGGATGGCACGAGCCCTGGTCCGCACCGACGTGGACGTCACCCTGGTCTCGGGCCAGGGCGGCATCCGTGTGGGCACCAAGGACCCGATCGGGTCGGTGCGTGTGCACGGCAGCCCGACCGAGCTGATCCTGTGGGCCTACGGCCGCGACCGTGTCGCCAAGGTCCGCCTCGAGGGCGACCCCGAGGCACTGCTCGTGCTGCGCCGCGGCCAGCGGGGATTCTGAGCGTCTCCGCTCAGGAGCCCACCGCGCGCTCCAGCAGGAACAGCCGCGGATGGTGCCCCTTCTGGAAGAAGCGGTGCTCGAGAACGGGGTGCCATCCGGACGGCTCCCGCTCGAGCACCGAGTGCATGCGCTGGATCTCGTGGGTCAGCACACCCAGACGGGCGCCGGGGGCGGCGAGCTCAGCGGCTCGCTGCAGCAGGTCCTCGTGGAACTGCTCGTTGGAGTCGTGATCGCCGTGCAGGGTCCCCCAGGGCGGATTCGTGAGGATCCGCGTGAACCCACCCTCGATCTCCGCCGCGCGCACGTCCGCGCAGACCCAGTCGATCCGCCCTCGCCGACGTGCGGCACGCTGGTGGATGCGCGCCCGGTCGAGAGCCGAGGGATCCAGGTCCACGCCCACCGTGCGTGCGGGCGCCGCTCGGTGCAGCTGCTCGATGAGGAAGGTGCCCGATCCGCAGGTCATGTCGAGCAACTCGTCCTGGGCCCCGACGTCCAGCAGGTCCAGGACGCTCGCGGCGATCGTCGCGTTGACGGCGCCGGGGTAGTCCTCGGTGCGCCAGGCGCGGGTGGCCAGCGGCCTCGGCGTCAGGCGCACCAACAGCTCCCAGGTGCCCGGATCGCGACCGCGGCGAGCCCTCACCACGAGGTCACCGTCCTCGGCGGCCGGGAGCCCCGCGCTCTCGGCGATCGCGGACTGCAGGCGCTGCATCTCCGGGCTGTGCGCGCCCGCCGCGCGCAGCCGCACGGCGTTGAAGACGGGGCGGGGGCGCACGCGCGAGATGCGGGCGACGAGATCGCGCAGCCGCTGCTGGACGGAGGTCTCGAGCAGCTCGCGGGGCCGTCGCGCCGGCACCACCAGGGCGGCGTAGGCGGCGACCGTGCACCGCAGGTCGCGCAGCCCGGCCAGGTCGGCGGTGCGAAGGCGCAGCTCCGTCGGCGAGACGACCCGGACGACCCCCAGCTCCTCGGCCTCGCGCTGCGCGGGCCCCGCGCATCCCTCGAGCACCTCGAGGACGATCTCGAGCGAGTCCGACGCCACCGTTCACCTCCGCTGCCGCGCTCCCCCGGTGGGAGCCGCCCCTCACGGTAACCCGACGCACATCGCCGGTGCGCCGGTGCCGGAGGGAGGGAGCAGGATCGGTAGACTGTCAGCGTGTTCATCGTGAGCGTCTGTTCCCTCAAGGGTGGCGTCGGCAAGACGTCCGTGACCCTGGGCCTCGCATCCGCGGCCCTCCATCAGGGGGTGAACGCGCTCGTCATCGACCTCGATCCGCAGGCCGACGCGACGCTCGGCCTGCTGGGTGAGCCCGGCTCGAGCACCGACGTCGCCGAGGTGCTGTCCTCCCCCCGAACCGAGACGGTGGATCGCGCGATCATCCCCGCCCCGTGGTCGAAGGACTCCTCCTCGCACCTGGACATCATCCCGGGCAGCCACCGCTCCGTGCTCGTGGACTCCCCGGCCCCCAAGGGCCGCGAGGTGCGGCGACTGCACGATGCGCTGGAGAAGCGCACCCACCGCTACGACGTGGTGATCGTGGACTGCCCGCCGTCCCTGAACGGCCTCACGCAAATGGCGCTCTCGGCCTCGGACCGCTCCCTCGTGGTGTGCGAGCCCGGGTTCTTCGCCGTCACCGCGGCCGACCGTGCCCTCAAGCTCGCCCAGGAGATGCACGAGGGCGATCTCGCGCCGCGCCTGAAGCCGCTCGGTCTGGTCGTCAACCGCTACCGCCCGCGCTCGGTCGAGCACCAGTACCGTCTCGCGGAACTGCGCGACCTGTTCGGCGACCTGGTGCTCGAGCCGGTGATCGAGGAACGGGTGGGACTGCAGCAGGCCCAGGGCGGCGCCGTGCCCCTTCACGAGTACCAGGGCGCCAGCGGAGAGCGCCTCACCCAGGACTTCGATGCGCTGCTGACGCGCGTGATGGACTCCCGCCAGGACAGCTGAGCACGTTCGGCGAGAGACCCGACGACAGAAAGAGGGCGGGCCCCCTTCCCGGGTGCCCGCCCTCTCTGTGTCCGGGGCCCTGTCGGCCCTGGTCGGAGTCCTGTGTCCCTCAGCCGGCGTGACGTGCGCGGCGGCGCGCGGCGAGCTCGTCGTGCAGGGCGGCCTCGGCGTCGTCGGCCGGGTCGACGCTGGGCAGGACCGACAGCTCGCTCTCGACCTCGCGCCACACGCGGCCCACGGCGATGCCGAACACGCCCTGCCCGCCCTGGACGAGGTCGATGACGTCCTGGGCGGAGGTGCACTCGTAGACCGAGGCGCCGTCGCTCATCAGGGTGATCTGGGCGAGATCGTCGATACCGCGCTCACGCAGTGCACTGACGGCGACGCGGATCTGCTGCAGGGAGACGCCGGTGTCCAGGAGGCGCTTGACGACCTTCAGGACGAGGACGTCACGGAAGCCGTAGAGGCGCTGGCTGCCGGAGCCGCTCGCGGCTCGCACGCTCGGGGAGACCAGGCCGGTGCGCGCCCAGTAGTCGAGCTGGCGGTAGGTGATGCCGGCGGCCTTGCAGGCCGCGGGGCCGCGGTAGCCGAACTCGCCGGGCGCATCGACGAGCTCGTCGAAGAGGACGCCCTGGGCGTCCTCCGCGGGCACGGTCGATTGCGTGGCGCGGTCCGCGCGCTGATCGCTGTTCACATTCGCCTCCGGTTGCGGCTCTCCGATGGGGAAGGGTGAGAGCACGCTGACAGCCTAGCGCCTCCGAGCCCTCCGCGTCCCGCCCCCGCGCACGCGTGTCGCGTGGGCGACGAGCGCGCCCCGTGCACGGTCGGAGTGGTCCGGAAGCACCTGTTCGGTGCAGGAGCCGTCCGCAGCCGGCTCAGCCGCCGCGGTTGATCTGCTTCCTGAGCAGTGCATTGTGCATCGTGTTGAGGGACTCCCCGAGCTCCTCCGCGAGACTCTGTGCCTGCCCGCGAGCGGCGGCGTCCGTGGGGCGCGAATGCGGCTGGGCGACCGAGCGCAGCATGTGCGCCTGACGCTCGACCGAGGTGCGGACCATCACCAGGTGGCGCGGATGGAGGCCCTCGTCGGCCAGGGCGCACGCGGCGCGGACGATCTCGAGCTCGGAGGCCCCGTAGAACACCGCTCCCTCCTCGAGCATCCCGTAGCTCTCGAGCTCGGCGAGCAGGTCCTCGTCGGCGTGGGTCTCCCGCATCAACCCGCGGCGGTCCAGGCGCACCGGCTGGATCTGCGAGCTGGGGCCGGGACGGGAGGCGATCGAAGTGATGTCACCGTCGACCCCGTGCTCGAGCAGGTGCTCCTTGATGACCTTGAGCGGCCAGAAACGATCGCGCTGGGCGCGCAGCACGAACAGCAGGCGGTCGACGTCGGCCCGGGAGTACTTGCGGTAACCGCTCGCGGTGCGCTCGGGAGCGATCAGCTCCTCGGCCTCCAGGTAGTGCAGCTTGGAGTGGCTGAGGTCCGGGAACTCTTCGTGGAGCAGATCGAGCACCTGCCCGATGCTCAGGCGCGCACTGCCCGACGGCGTCGGCCTGCGCGAGGCAGAGGCCGGCACTCGCTCAGTCCTTACCGGGCTTGAGGTGGAAGGTCAGCCGGTACTTGCCGATCTGGACCTCCTGGCCGTTGCGGAGGACGGCCTCGTCCACGCGCTCCATGCCCACGTACGTGCCGTTGAGGGACCCCAGGTCGCGGATCACGAAGTCGGCCCCCTGCTGCAGGAAGGCGGCGTGCTTGCGCGAGACGGTGACGTCGTCCAGGAAGATCTCGCTGTGGGGATGGCGGCCGGCGACCGTCTTCTCCGCATCCAGCAGGAACCGCGCTCCGAGGTTCGGCCCCTTCCGCACGATCAGCAGCGCACTGCCGTCGGGGAGGTTCTCGATCGCCGCGCGGTCCTGCTGGTTCAGGCCGTGCTCGGGCTCCTCGAGCGCATCCTGGGTGGGGATCGCATGCAGCGTCGAGGTCTTGTCGAGGCTGTCATACGTGCCGTCGGCGTTCTCGGTCACTGCTGCTCCCCTTTCCCTAGGTCGGCCCATCCTCCCACGTCCCGGCGCCCTGCCGTCGCCCCCGTGGACAAAGCTGTGGAGATTTGACGAATACTTGACCGACAGGACGTATCGCTCGTGGAGAAGTACCCACCTCCGAGGTCGTCGGCGGCGCCCACGGAGCGCTCCCACGCCAGGGTGCCGCAGGTCACGCGGTTCCGGATTCGCCCTCACGGCCCGCTCCGGGGTAGCATCGACTCCGGTCGTTACGGAACGAGGTTCCCGGGCGATCGAAGGTCTCGGGCTGTGGCGCAGCTTGGTAGCGCACTTGACTGGGGGTCAAGGGGTCGCAGGTTCAAATCCTGTCAGCCCGACCGGGACTGCGATGATCGGATCTTCCGATGATCTGCAGGGATGGAGAGAGGCCCGCATCGGCTAGCGCCGGGGCGGGCCTCTCTCCATGTTGGATCACAGGGTCATGCCCCACGTCGCGAGAGCGGCGATCACTGCGGCCTAGCCGCCTTTCCGTCGAGCCACAGTAGGTCGGACTCGTCCCGGTGTGAACCGGTCGTCCCGACGTGCTTGCTGTCGATCTGCGGGCCCTTCTTGATGACGTGGACGAGTGCCATGCCGTGGCCGCGCCCGAGTCCATAGTCGTCCTTGAGCCATTCAAGAATGACGCCCGCCTTGATGTCCGGGGCGTCGTAGCCGCGGCTCTTGGCGACATCGAGGAGCTGTCGGGGGGTGAGGCCGGTCTTGTCCTCGATGGTGTCGAGATATGCCTGGAATGACATCTGCGGGTCCTTTCTCGGAACTGCGGATCTTCGATGGGTTCGGTACGGTCGGCGGCGCCTGTTCGTATCCGTCGGGTTGACCGTGAGGCACCACGGAGGAGTGAGTCCGGTCAACTTCTTCGAGGCGGGACACCGATAGCTAAGCCCCGACGTCAAACCTCCACGCGCGGCATCGCACTGTCAGCCGCATCTCCGGGTGCTCACCCCTCGTCCTCCCACGGCAGGGTGATGTCCTCGCCGTGGGCCGCAAGGGGTATCACGACGACCGGGCGGTGCTGGTGATGAGCCAGATGGACGGCGACCGAGCCGCTGAGGAACTCGCGCAACGAGGCCCGGATCCCCGACTCGCGCGTCCCCACCACGATCATCGCGGCATCGACCTGATCGGCCAGGCGCGTGAGTTCCTGCGCCGGCGGCCCCGCGAGGGCGACCGTCGACCACGACACGGACCGTCCCGCGAGAGTCGTCGAGATCGCCTCGCGCAGACCGGGGTCGAACTCCTCGACGATCTCCTCGAAGGCGTCGGGATCCACCGGGAGTGCCGTCACCGTGCCGTCGGGTCTGCGCTCGAGCGTGTAGCTCGAGGCATCCACGCTCGCGCACACGAGCTCGCCGCCGAATCTCTCCGCGAACGTGGCCGCCTCGGCCACCACCCGGGAGTGCTGTCCCGGGACCACGCCCACCACCACGGTGGGGATCGACCTCGTCATCGCTGACCTCCCTCCCCGGCCGCGCATCCGGCTCGTGCGCGGATACCGAGATCGTCCCCCTGTCGGCCCGTGAAGTCCAGAGGCGATCTCCGCCTCCCACGAGGCGATACGACGAGGGCCCCCACCGCTCGCGCTCCTAGACTCTTCCCATGCCGATCGACACCTCCCCGACGCCCGCGGCCCGCACCTGGGTCCTGACCCTGGTGTGCGAGGACCGGCCCGGCATCGTGCATGCGCTCAGCGGCGCCGTGGTCGCGGCCCGCGGCAACATCCTGGAGTCCCAGCAGTTCACCTCCGCCGACACGGGTCGCTTCTTCATGCGTCTGCGGATCGATGCGGCCGCCGAACGCTCGGTGATCGAGGAGGCGCTCGCCCCCGTCGTGGAGCGCTTCGGCCTGGAGACGACGCTCGATGAGGCCGACCGCCCGCGTCGCACCCTGATCCTCGCCTCGAAGGCCGCCCACTGCGTGGCCGATCTGCTGTTCCACCAGCGGTCCGGCCACCTTCCGATCGAGGTGCCGCTGGTGATGGCCAACCACGACACCCTGCGTGAGCTCGTCGAGTTCCACGACGTGCCGTTCCGGTCGCGTCCGGTGACGGGCGCCGAGCAGAAGGCGGACTTCGAGCGCGAGGTGCTGGAGGCGGTCGAGGAGCACGACATCGAGCAGGTCGTCCTCGCCCGCTACATGCAGGTGCTCTCACCCGAGCTCTGCGAGGCACTCGCCGGGCGCTGCATCAACATCCACCACTCGTTCCTGCCCGGCTTCAAGGGGGCGAACCCCTACCGCCAGGCGCACGAGCGCGGGGTCAAGCTGATCGGCGCGACGGCGCACTTCGTCACCCCGGATCTCGACGAGGGGCCGATCATCGAGCAGAACGTCACCCGGGTCGACCACTCCGGCTCGGTCGCGCAGCTGCGCGAGATCGGTCAGGACGCCGAATCACTCACCCTGCGCCAGGCCGTCCGCTACGCGGCCGAGTCCCGGGTGCTGCTGGACGGGAAGCGCACGGTCGTCTTCCGCTGACCCCTCGTCATCGGTCGCCTCCGACACGACCGGTCCGACCACGCGGGTCTTCGCGACCGCAGTCGATGCTCAGACCAGGCTCTGCTCCCAGGCCGTGCGCACGGCGGAGGCACGATCGCCGACGCCGAGCTTGTCGTAGACGTGCGCGAGGTGCGTCTTGACGGTCGCCTCGCCGATGCTCAGCCGGCGGGCGACGGCGCGGTTGGTGCAGCCCTCCGCCACGAGTCGCAGGACCTCGCTCTCCCGCGCACTGAGCGCGGCCCTCGCACCCCGGCTCGAGGTGAGGGCGGCGAGCGCCGCGGGCACCAGCACGGGGCGGCCGGCCGCGAGGTCGTGGACGGCGCGCACGAGCTCCTCGCCCCGGGCGTCCTTGAGCAGGTATCCGTCGGCCCCGGACTCGAGCGCCCCGAGAATCTCGCGGTCCGTGTCGTAGGTGGTCAGCACGAGGATCCGGGTGCTCGTGCCACCACGGGCCCGCAGCTCCCGGATCGCCTCGACCCCGCCCGTGCCGGGCATCCGCAGGTCCATCAGGACGACATCGGGCTCCTCGGCGGCGATCACCGTCAGGGCCTCGGCGCCGTCCTGGGCGGACCCGACCACGTCGATGTCCGGGTCCGCGCCGAGCATCGCGACCAGCCCGTCCCGCACCACGGGATGGTCGTCGGCGACCACGACGCGGACGCCCCGAGGGGTCGCGGACCTCATCGGGGAACCCTCGCGGTGATGACGGTGCCCGCTCCCGGGGCGGAGTCGACGGTGAGCGTCCCGTCCGTCTCCCGGATCCGGGAGCGCATCCCGGCCAGCCCGTGGCCGTGACCGGTCTCGTCCAGGGCCGCCTCGGGATCGAAGCCGCGGCCGTCGTCGGCGATCCGCAGCACGAGATGCCGCTGCTCGTCGCCGATCGTGATCTCCACGGTGCCTGCCGAGGCGTGCCGTGCCACGTTGGACAGGGCCTCCTGGACCACCCGTACGAGGGCGTGAGGATGAGGGACCGGGTCCGGTGCCTCGTCCGCATCGAAAATGGTGACCACGCGATGGGCGCGGGACCAGCGCGCGACGAGCTCGGCCAGCCCCGAGAGCGGGTCGCTCCCCTCGAGCTGCTGGGGTGCGAGCGCGTCGACCGCGCGGCGTGCGTCGACCAGGCTCTCGCGGGCGGCGTCCCGAGCGGTGAGGATCCGCTGTCGCGCGGACCTCTCGAGCCCATCCTGCGGGACCGCCTCCAGCTGACGGATCACACCGACCAGGCCCTGCGCGACGGTGTCGTGGATCTCGCGCGCCAGGCGCGCACGTTCCTCGGCCACCCCGTTCTCCCGTGCCCTCCGGACCAGCTCCTCGTGCAGGGCCGCGTTCTCGCTGGTCGCCCGCGCGAGCTCGCGCGCTGCCGCCTCCCGTGCGACGACCTCCCGCTCGCGTTCGGTGTCCATGTGCATCATGCCCAGGCTCAGCAGGACGTTCACGAAGACCAGCAGCAGGAACAGGGCGGGCACGGCCGCGATCGCCCCGAACCCGCCGGTCTGACCGAGCGCGCAGATCAGCGCGGTGAGGACGACGGAGACCCGGACCGCCCGGCCCCTCAGGAAGCGCGGCGCATCGAGGTACCCCACGAAGGCATAGATGCACGCGAGGGGATTCAGGGCGACAGCAACGAGCAGGACCGCCTGATGGAGGACGAAGAGGGCGATCAGCCGCGGGTGCCCCGCGCCCCACCTCCGGAGCTCTCTGGTCAGACCGAGACGTATCACGAGCGTCGCGAGAGTCGGCAGCAGCGCCCACAGGATGACGTCTCCGAACCCCAGCGCCTCGGCGGCGACCAGGCCGATGCCCCACGAGACGGCCGCGAGCAGAGGCGGGAGCCACGTGGTCAGGATCCGACCGATCGGTCCCGGCGCGGAGGCCGCCGCCGAGCCGGCGATCGGCAACGGGCTCGCGAGCCCCGCCGCACGCACCGATCCGGGGCGGCCGACGGGAGTCGTCGGCCGCGGATGGTGGGGCGCGGAGGCCACGGGCATGCGACCAGTCTCCCCCGCGCTCCCCTGCGCCGCCAGCGATCCTGCATCCCCCGATCGGCGGATGCTCCCGCTCCCGATGGGCGGATCCGGGCAGAAGGCCTGGTCCCTAGCGTCGCTGACATGGCACACGACCAGTCCCCGCCCCGATCCACACCCCCGGGCCCCGGCCTCGGGACCTCTCCCGTTCCCCCTCGCCTCCACCACCTCGACGCCCTGCGCGCCGCCGCGCTGCTCCTGGGCGTCGTCCTGCACACGGTGATCGGGTTCATCCCCGACACCGTCTGGCTGTTCGAGGACTCCACGACCGCGCCCTGGGCGCAGCCGACGCTGATCGTCATCCACCTCTTCCGGATGACGCTGTTCATGCTGCTGGCCGGGTACTTCGGGCGCATGGTCCTGCAACGCCGCGGCGTCCGCGCCTACCTGCGCGACCGTCTGCTGCGCATCGGGGCCCCGCTGCCGGCGTTCTGGCCGCTCGCGGTGCTGTCCCTGCCGGTAGTGATCGTGGGCGGCAACCTGCTGCTGGGGCGTCCCATGCCCCCGGCCCCGCCGAGCGAGGAGTCCGCCGGCGGCTCGACACAGGGAGGCCTGCTCGCGCTGCTCACGCCCGGGCAGCTGTGGTTCCTGCTCCTCCTGCTGGAGATCGTCGTGGTCGTGGTGGCCGTGCGCGCGCTGCTGGTCCGCGTGCTCGGCAGCGAGCGCGCGGGTCGCGCCGCGAGATGGCTCGGCCACGTGCTGTCCACGTCCCCGGGACTGCTGCTGGCGGCCGTGCCCTACGGGGCGGGCCTGCTCGCCCAGGGCGACGACGTGGGCGGCATCCAGGAGCCGACCACCCTACTCCCGGTCGCCGGGGCGAGCCTCGCCTACGGCGGGGCGTTCCTGGTCGGGTGGTTCCTGCAGGCCGACGACGCGTCGCTCGTGCGGATGGCCCGGGTGTGGCCGCTGGATCTCGTCGTGGCGGTGGTCCTGTCCGTGCTGGTGATCGCGGACGTCGGCGGCCAGGGTGCCACGGTCGTCCTGGTGGCTCTCGCGGGGTGGTCGTGGGTGCGTGCTCTGCTCGGGCTCGCAGCGCGGGTCGTGGATCGCGAGATCCCCGTCGTGCGCTACCTGGCCGACGCCTCGTACTGGATCTACCTGCTGCACCTGCCGATCGTCGTCGCGCTCGGCATCGCGATGGCGCAACTGCCCCTGCCGCCGCTGGTCAAGGTGGCAGCGAACCTCGTGGTGACCACCGGGGTCCTGCTGGTCACCTACGACCTGATGGTGCGCAGCACCTGGATCGGGCGGTGGCTGAACGGCCACCGCCGACCCCGCGGGCTGTTCCGTGGTGCGCGCCCGCCCTCAGCCCTTCACACCACCGGCGGCGGCGAACCCGGTCCCCAGGCTGCGCCCGATGATCAGGTACAGCGCGACCACGGGCAGCGAGTAGAAGATCGAGAAGGCGGCGAGCTGGCCGTAGGCCACCTGTCCGTACTGGGAGGAGAACGTGTACAGGGTGACGGCCGCGGGGAGCTTGTCGGGGCTCAGCAGCAGCATGAAGGGCACGAAGAAGTTCCCCCACATGCCCACGAAGGTGAAGATCGTCGCCACCGACAGGCCCGAGCGCATGAGCGGCAGCACGACTGACCACAGCGTGCGCAGCACGCCCGCCCCCTCGGTCCACGCCGACTCCTCGATCTCCACGGGCACCGTGTCCATGAAGCCCTTGGTCAGGAAGATCGCGTACGGGAGGGACGAGGCGCCCAGGAACAGGATCGCACCGAACATCGAATCGACGAGGTTGACCTGCACGAACAGGGAGTACACCGGGATCATGATCGCCGTGATGGGCAGGCCGGTCGCGAAGATGATCGTCAGCAGCAGCGGACGCTTGGCGGCGAAGCGGTAGCGCGAGAAGGGGTAGGCGCACAGCACCGCGGCCACCATCGTCACGATGGTCGCCCCGCCGCACAGCAGCAGGGAGTTGCCCAGCGGCCGGAACGTGGTGTCGGCGTTCCAGATCGCCGCGAAGTTGCCCAGGCTCCAGTGCTCGGGCCAACTCACCGAGAGGGTCGCGTTCTCGTTGAACGAGGCCAGGACGACCCACAGCAGCGGGATCAGGAAGACCACGCCGATCACGATCATCACGATGCCCGAGGCCAGCTCGGTGGTCCGCTCCCGGGGGCCCTTGCCCCCGGTGCTGCGAGTACGCCGGGCGGGTGGGGTGGACGCCGTGGCGGTGGGGGGCGTGGCCCCCGTGGCGGAGGAGGCGTTCTCGGTGGTGGTCATCGCTTCTCCTCCTCGGGGAGCAGGCGGAGGTAGACGAGGGAGGCGGCAGCGCCGATGAGCAGCAGGAGCAGGGCGACGGCGGTGCCGTAGCCGAGCTGGCCGTAGGAGAAGGCCTGCTCGTACATGTACAGCGGCAGGGTCTGGCTCTTCCGGTCCGGCCCGCCGCCGGTCATGATGAAGATCAGGCCGAAGACCGAGAGTGTCTGCAGGGTGATCAGCATCAGGTTGGTCGCGATCGCGGGACGCAGCAGCGGCAGGGTGATCGAGAAGAAGCGCCGCATCGGTCCGGCTCCGTCCATCGACGCCGACTCCTGGATGTCACCGGGGATCGCGCCCAGGGCCGCCGAGTAGACGAGCATGGAGAACGCCGTGCCGCGCCACACGTTCGCGAAGCTCACCGCCACGATCGGTGCGCTGAACAGGAGCGTCTGCGGGGCGATCCCCACCAGGCCCAGCAGGCCGTTGAGGCTGCCGCCGTCGGAGAAGAAGGTGTAGAGCAGGTAGCCGGCGACGACCTCGGGCAGGATCCAGGCGGCGATCACGACCGAGGTGACCGCGAAGCTGATGGCCCTGTTCGACTTCTCCATCAGCAGGGCGAGCACGAGCCCCATCAGGTTCTGGCCGATCACGGCGGAGATCACCGTGAACACGATCGTGAGGACGACCGAGTTCCAGAAGTCGCCGTCGGTGAGGGCGTCGGTGAAGTTCTCGACGCCCACGAAGGACGTCTTCGAGGCGCCCTCCCCGCGGATCGCCTTGTCGGTGAACGCGAGGTAGAGCGAGTAGATGATGGGCCCGGCCATGAACAGCAGCAGGAGCAGGGCCGCGGGGATCATCGGGATCGTGCGGCGCAGCGAGAGGCGATCGCCGATGCCCGCAGGGCGACGACGCCGCGGGCGCACGGGCGCCGGGTCGGAGCGCTCGGGCGGATCCGGGCGTCGCGAGGTCGAGGGAGCGAGAGTGCTCATCGGGACTCCTCCTGGACGTTCTCGGGGCCGACGATGTCGGTGACCGCGGCGTCGTAGGCGGCCGCGGCCTCCTCCGGGGAGTCACCCGCGGTCATCACGGCCTCCATGGCCTCCTGGATCGCGGCGGAGACCTCGGGGTAGGCCGGGAGGGCGGGGCGGTAGTACGCCGTCGCCAGCAGGTCGGTGAAGAACTCGACCGAGGGCGCGTACTCCTGGTACTCCTTCTTCGCCGCGACGTCCTTGCGCACGGTGATGTGGTTGTCGGCGATGGCGAAGTCGAGCGAGTTCTGGGTCGAGGTCGCTGCTTCGATGAAGGCCCAGGCGGCCTTCTTGTCGCGGCAGTACTGGGGGATGGTCATCCCCCACCCGCCGGCGAGGGTGAGCGTGCCGGGGTCCTGGCCGTCCTTCGTCGGCATCTTCGCGAAGCCGATCTTCTCGGTCCACTCGGGCCACTCCCCCGGCGATCCCTTCGCCCAGTTCCTGGTATTCCAGGAGCCGTCGAGGATGATGCCGAGCTTCCCGGCGGGGAGCATCGTGGAGTAGATGCTCTCGCCGATGTTCGGGTCCAGGTGCTGGGAGACCGGCAGGGTCAACTCCTCGTCGAACATGGTCTTGAGCAGCCCGAGGGCGTCGACGAAGCCCTTCCCGCCCAGCACCCACTTCTTCGACTTCTCGTCGTACAGGCGCGACGTGGTGCCGTACAGGAGCATCTCGAAGCCCTGCATCGAGGCCTTCTCGCCCTGGGCCTTGCCGGAGAAGATGAACATCGGCGCGGCCTCGGAGTCCGAGTCCTTGATCGCGCGGGCGGCCTCGAGGATGTCGTCCCAGTTCCGCGGCTCCCAGGTGGTGGGCAGGCCCGCCTCCTCGAAGACGTCGCGGTGGTAGTAGAGGGCGCGGGTGTCGGTGGTCTGCGGGGTGCCGTAGACGTGTCCGTCCTCCGCGGTGAACGCGTCGCGGGAGGCCGGGGCGACGTCGTCCCAGTGCTCCCACGTCGCGATCTCCTCGTCCATCGGCTGCAGGTACCCCGCGCCGACGTCGGAGAGCATGATGAAGGAGTCCTCGTAGACGACGTCGGCCGACGTCCGCGGCGAGGACATCAGCAGCTCGTTCTTCGTGAAGTAGTCGTTCTCGGCGGCGACGATCGGCACCAGCTCGATGCTGAGGCCGGGATTGTCCTTCGTGAACGTCTTCGCGCTCGCGTTGAGCCAGTTCGAGAGCTGCGTTCCCGAGCCGAACTGCTGGTAGGCGATGCGCACGGTGCTGGGCCCCGAGGAGCCGGAGCAGGCTGCCAGTGGCAGGGCCACGGCGGCGCCCGCCGTGAACCGCAGCACGGTGCGTCGATCAGGGCGTCTGGGGCCCGAGGGGTCCATGGGGAAGGCTCCTCCGCGTCGAGGGTCTCGGTGCTCGCAGGAAAGCGGCACCGGGATCGGCGTGGCAAAGCTTACATGCGCGAGGCGGGCAGGAGACGATCGACGCGGACGTCCTGGGACGCGGCCGCGTCGGCGTAGCGCATCCCCTCGGGTACCTGCGCGATCTCGAACCACCAGGAGGCGCGCGGGACCAGGCGCACGTCGTGCCAGGGGACGTCGAAGCGCGGGTCCTGCCAGAGGGTCAGGGCGATCTCGGCGCGTCGGCCCGAGGCGTGCAGCACCAAGCGGCGCAGCTCGGGCAGCGAGTGCGGACTCGGACGGCAGGAGGCCGGGATGGCGACGCTCGCATCCAGCTGCAGCGGCCACCGGGTCTCCCCCCAGGCCAGCGTCGTGCGCCCGGTGCCGCCGAGCACCACGGCGGGGAGCCGGAGGTCGCCGGCCCGCACCGGTCGATGCTGCCCGTCCGCCGCGAGATCCAGCAAGCTGCGCTCGGTCCACGCACCGGGCAGCAGCAGCCGCCCGCCGACGCGCACCTCGACGAGGACGCCCTCGCCGAGGACCGAGAGGTGCTCGGCCGCCGCCTGGTCGCGCCCCCTGAGCTCGCGCAGGTCGAGCAGCACCCTCACCTCGGCGGCATCGCCCTCCCGTGCGGTCAGAGGGAGGCGCAGCACGTCCCCAGCACGCGCGACCCCGCGCTCCCGCGCCGCGCTCATGCGCGGAACGCCGCCTCGGCGCGCCCGGAGAGCGCGAGGTCGAGCTGCTCGCGGAATCGGCCGGGCATGTCCGGGAGCTCGTCGACCGGCGCCCAGCGCGCCTCCGTGTTCTCGCCGTCCGCCGGGAAGGGATCGCCCTCGACGTGCTCGAGCAGGAAGCACAGGTCCAGGTACTGGGCCCGGTCCCCGTTGGGGTAGGTCATCACGGGCAGGGTGCGCACCTCGAGCAGGCGCACGGGACGCGCGGTCACGTCGGCCTCCTCGGCGACCTCCCGCACGGCAGCCGCCGCCGGCTGCTCCCCCGGGTCGATGATGC
The DNA here is from genome assembly GCF_003130585.1 of Brachybacterium endophyticum. Taxonomy (GTDB): domain Bacteria; phylum Actinomycetota; class Actinomycetes; order Actinomycetales; family Dermabacteraceae; genus Brachybacterium; species Brachybacterium endophyticum. The sequence goes on from NZ_QFKX01000004.1 coordinate 141,150, forward strand.
CCGTGACGGGCGTCCACACACCGTTGTCGGTGCGCCGCACCACCAGCAGGTTCTCGTGGGCGCGATCCAGCACGATCGCGGTCACCCCTGACATCCACAGCAGGTCGTGACCGACCTTCTCGCGCAGGTCCAGGACGAACTCGGGGGTCGGCACCTCAGGCGGTCCCGTCTGCCCAGAACATCAGGCCGATCATCAGCGAGGGCACCAGGAACGAGGCGACGAGGAAGAGGACGATCAGGGCCGCGATGATGATCAGCGAGATCCAGCCCCAGCGCACCAGCGACCGTGCGGTGGTGGGCTGGTCCAGTTGGACCAGCGCGATGATGCCGAGGATCGTCGGGATCATGCCGCCGCACAGCGCACCCACGACGATCAGGACGATCGACTGGGTCTGGAGGGACGACCGCTCGGGGTACTGCACCGGCGCGGGCGCTCCCGGCATCGGCCCTCCGGGAGGCGAACCGGCCGGAGGAGGACCCCCGGGAGCAGCGCCCCCGGGAGCGGCGCCGCCGGGAGCGGCGCCGCCGGGAGGCGGGTCGGAGGGCATCTGCGGCGGGCCGCCATGGGGATCGCTCATGGCGCCAGCCTACGAGAAGCGCTTCTCGCGGATCCGCACGCCGATCTCGATCGGCGAGCCCGCGAACCCGAAGTCCTCCCGCAGGCGGCGCTCGATGAAGCGGCGGTACCCGTGCTCGAGGAAGCCGCTGGCGAAGATCACGATCCGTGGCGGACGGGTCCTCGCCTGGGTCGCGAAGAGGATCCTGGACTGCTTGCCACCGCGCAGCGGATGGGGGTGCGCGGCCACGATCGCGCCCAGGAAGGCGTTCAGTCGCGCGGTCGGCACACGGGTGTCCCACGAGTCCAGGGCCGTGCGCAGCGCGGGCACGAGCTTCTCGGCGTGGCGCCCGGTCTTCGCCGAGATGTTCACGCGCGGGGCCCAGGCAACGTGGGCGAGGTCCTTCTCGATCTCCCATTCGAGCTGACGGCGACGGTCCTCGTCGATCAGGTCCCACTTGTTGAAGGCCAGCACCAGCGCGCGACCGGACTCCAGCACCATGTCGATGATCTTGAGGTCCTGGGTCGAGATCGGCTCCGAGGCCTCCAGCAGCACCACGGCGACCTCCGCCCGATCGAGCGCCGAGCGGGTGCGCAGCGAGGCGTAGAAATCGGCGCCCTGGGACTGCAGGACCCGACGACGGATCCCCGCGGTGTCCACGAACGTCCAGGTCTGCCCGCCCAACTCGATCTTCTCGTCCACCGGGTCGCGGGTCGTCCCCGCCTCGTCGTCCACGACGACACGGACGCCGCCGGCCAGACGGTTCAGCAGGGAGGACTTGCCGACGTTGGGGCGCCCGAGAAGGGCGACCCGTCGCGGGCCGCTGTCCGGCGCCGCTCCGCGTCCTTCCTCGGGCAGCGCCTCGAGCACGGCGTCCAGCAGGTCGCCCGAACCGCGGCCATGGATCGCCGAGACCGGGTGGGGCTCGCCGAGCCCGAGGTTCCACAGGGCCGCGGCCTCGAGCTCGCCGCGCTCGTCGTCGACCTTGTTGGCGGTCAGGATCACGGGGCGGTCGGAGCGGCGCAGGACCTTCAGCAGCTGCTCGTCGGTGGTGGTGATGCCGACGTTCGCGTCGACCACGAACAGGACGGCGTCGGCCAGCTCGATCGCGACCTCGGCCTGCTCGGCGACGCGGTAGGAGATGCCCTGGACCTTGTCCTCCCAGCCGCCGGTGTCGACCAGCCAGAAGTCCCGTCCCGCCCACTCGGCCTCGTAGAAGACACGGTCGCGGGTGACTCCCGGGGTGTCCTCGACGACCGCCTCGCGGCGCCCGAGGATGCGGTTGACCAGGGTGGACTTCCCGACGTTGGGTCGACCGACGACGGCGAGCACCGGCAGGTTGCGGGCGGCCGGGGCCACCGGCAGGTCCGCGTCCTCGTCCTCCAGGAGGGCGAGGTCCTCGTCCTCCAGCGCGTAGTCCTCGAGCCCCGCGCGCCAGGCGCCGGCGATCTCCTCGTCCGACGGCGCGTCGGCGCCGGGTCCGGCCGTCGTGATCACCTCGGGCCCCTCGTCGTCCTCGTCCTGCCCGGCGGCCTCTGCCGCGTTCCGGGCGTGCGCGGCGTCGACGAGGGCGAGCACGCGCTCGAGCACCTCGTCGATGCCCAGCGCCGTGGTGTCGATCGGGGTGACGCCCTCGGCGGCGGTCAGGAACTCGGAGACGGCGGAGTCGTCGCGGTCGCGGCGCAGGACCTGGTCACGCATCTGCGCCTTCGAGGCCTCGGAGTCGTCGAGACCCAGCTCGGCGGCGCGGCGGGCCATCCGTGCCTCGTCGGAGGCGGTGAGCAGCACGCGGACGTCGGCGTCGGGAGCGACGACCGTGGTGATGTCGCGTCCCTCCGCGGCACACAGGCCGCGCGCGTCGGCGGTGGCGCGCAGGATCTCGCGCTGGCGCTGCTGCAGGACGGGACGCACGGCCGTGTTGGTGGCCACCGCGCTGACGCGGCTGCTGATCTCCGGGGTGCGGATCGCGGCGGTGATGTCGGTGCCGCGCACCGCGACGGTCGCCCCGTCGGGGTCGGTGCCCAGGTCCAGGTCGAGGCCGCGGGCCGCCTCGGCGACGGCATCGAGGTCCTCGAGGTCCACTCCGCGATCGAGGCAGTCCCAGGCCACGGCCCGGTACATCGCACCGGTGTCGAGGAAGCCACCGCCGGTGGTCTCGGCGATGCGGCGGGCGATGGTCGACTTCCCCGAGCCGGCGGGGCCGTCGATGGCGACGGTGACGCCGCGCTGCTCGGTCGCGGTCGGGTGCGCAGGGGACTCCATCACCTCAGGATACGGACAGCTCAGCCGTCGAGCACGCTCCATCCGCGCGCGGCGAGCTCCCTCGTGAGCAGATCCTCATGGCTGGGGATCACCGCGATGTGCGCGACGCCCACCCTCTGGCCCAGGGAGTGCTCGAGGTGGAGGTCCTCGAGGTTGACGCCGATCTGTCCGGTCTCCGTCAGCAGACGAGCGAGCTCGCCGGGGCTGTCGGGCACCATCACGGAGACCGTCGTGAAGGTGTCGGTGCCGCTGCCGTGCTTGCCGGGGATGCGATGCACCCCGCGGTTGCCGTCCGCGATCAGGGACGCCAGGCGGCGACGCGAGCCGACGCCCGGGTCTGGATCCGCCTCCATGGTGCGCAGCGCATCCTGGATCCCCTCGAGCCTCTCCCCCATCGTCTGCAGGACGGGCCTCAGGGCACGGGCGTTGGCACCGAGGATCTCGACCCACAGGCGCGGATCCGAGGCGGCGATGCGGGTGGTGTCGCGCAGGCCCTGGCCGGCGAGCTCGAGAGCCTGCTCGTCGGCCTCGAGCAGTCCGGTGGCCAGCAGGCTCGCCAGGACCTGCGGGGCGTGGGAGACCCGGGCGACCGCCTCGTCGTGGCGGGCCGCCTCCATCACCACCGGCAGGGACCCCAGCTCGGCGGCGATCTGCTGCAGGACCGCGATGTCGCGGCGCTCCGTGCCCTCGTGGGGGCAGATCACGAACGGCCGCCCCAGGAACAGGTCGGCGCGAGCGGCGATCACGCCCGAGACCTCGCGTCCGGCCATCGGATGGGCGCCCACGTAACGGGTGAGGTCCTGCTCGGTCAGCCGCCCCGCGGAGACCTCGCCCCGCAGGGACTCGAGGACCGCCCGCTTGACGCTCGCGACGTCGACCACGAGGGCCTCGGGGTAGCTGTGCAGGGCGTCGGCGACCAGGGACGCGGCGACGTCCGGCGGTGCCGCGACCAGCACCAGGGCGGGCGGGGCGTCCTCCTCCGTGCGGGGCCGACCGACGCCGAGCTCGACCGCCAGCGAGGTGGTGCCCGGGGAGACGTCCTGGACGTGCACCGTGACCCCCGCGGGGCCCAGCGCGAGCCCCAGGGAGCCGCCGATGAGCCCGGTCCCGATGATCAGCACGGGGCTGGGGAGATGAGGAGCCGTCGTGCTCACAGCCCGACCTCGGCCATCAGCGTGCCGAGCTCGCCCGCGGCGAGCTCGCGGGTCTCGCCCGGGGCCAGCTCCCCCAGCAGCACCGGGCCGATCCGGGTGCGCACGAGCGCGGTGAGCTCGAGGCCCTGCGAGGCGAACATCCGGCGCACGATGCGGTTGCGGCCCTCGTGCAGGGTCACCTCCACCACGGCCTCCCGGCCGTCGTGGGCGATCAGGCGGGCACGGTCGGCGCGGGCCGGCCCGTCCTCGAGCTCGACGCCCTCGCGCAGGGTCTTCAGCAGACCGCGGGGGAAGGCCCCGGTGAGATCGAAGCGGCACACGTACGTCTTCTCGACGTCGAAGCTGGGGTGGGTCAGCCGATGGGCGAGCTCGCCGTCGTTGGTCAGCAGCAGCAGCCCCTCGGTCTCGTAGTCGAGACGGCCCACGTGGTACAGCCGTTCGGGGAAGCGCTCGGTGAACTCGGTGAGGTCCCGCCGCCCCTCGGGGTCGTGCATCGCGCTGACCACGTGACGGGGCTTGTTCAGGGCGACGGTGCGGCGACTGTCGTCCAGCTGGAGGCGGCGCCCGTCGACATGGACGACCTGGCGGGAGGGGTCGATCCGCACCCCCTGCTCGAGGACGGTCTCGCCGTCGACGCTGACCCGTCCCTGGCCGATGATGGTCTCGCAGGCGCGGCGCGAGCCGAAGCCGGCCCGTGCGAGGACCTTCTGCAGGCGCTCGCGCGCCGGCTCCTCGGCGCCCGAGGAGGCGTCGGCCGACGGTGCCGCGTCCGCCTCCTGGGCCGCGCCCGAGCGCACCGTCCGGCCCTGGTCGTCGCGCAGGCGCACCGTTCTGGGCGGGGTGAACGCGCTGCGCCGGCGCCGGGCCATCAGGCCGCGCAGCCGCGGGCGACGAGTTCGCGCGCGAGCAGTCGGTAGGACTCCGCGCCCTTGGTGGAGGACGCGAACGAGGTGATCGGCTCCGCGGCGACCGAGGCGTCGGGGAACTTCACGGTGCGGTTGATGGTGGTGCGGAAGACCCGGTCGGGGAACGCCTCGACCACGCGCTGGCTGACCTCCCGGGCGTGCAGGGTGCGGGGGTCGAACATCGTGATCAGGATGCCGTCGATGTCCAGACGCGGGTTGATGCGGTCCTGGACCTTCTCGATGGTCTCCACCAGCAGCGCCACACCGCGCAGGGCGAAGTACTCGGCCTCCAGCGGGATGATCACGCCGTGGCTCGCCGCCAGGGCGTTCACGGTGAGCAGGCCGAGCGACGGCTGGCAGTCGATGATGATGACGTCGTACTCGTCCATCACCGGGCGCAGCACCCGGGCGAGGGCCATCTCGCGGGCGACCTCGTTGACCAGCTGCACCTCGGCCGCCGAGAGGTCGATGTTCGCCGGCAGCACGTCGAGGTCCTCGGTGGTGCTCGACTGGATCACGTCGTGCACGTCGTGGCTGCGGTCCATCAGCAGGTTGTAGACGGTGATGTCGAGCTCGTAGGGGTTCACGCCGGTCCCGGCCGACAGGGCGCCCTGCGGGTCGAGGTCCACCAGCAGCACCTTGCGACCCATCTCGGCGAGTGCCGCGCCGAGGTTGATGACGCTCGTGGTCTTCCCGACGCCGCCCTTCTGGTTGACCATCGAGATCACCCGGGCCGGCCCGTGGCTCTCGAGCGCCGGGGGCTCGGGGAAGTCCGGGAGCGGGAGACCCGTGGGTCCCAGGTCGATGTCCAGGGTCAACTTCGAGGAGTCGCTCACGTGGGGTTCCTGTCGTCTTCTCGTCCGGGCGTCGGTTCTCACCGCAGGTCTGTGCGCCACCGGTCCAGTGGGCGGGGCGTCCGCGGGGCTGGTCCGCCGTGCCGGCGGCGCCGGGGAGCGCCCCGCAAGTCTAAGCCCCCGAGCGCGTGCCGTGCCCCGGGGCGGTCCCGCGCGAGCGCGGGTGGGCGGCGGCGTGGGCCTCGCGCAGGGAATCGGCGGTCACCTGGGTGTACAGCTGGGTGGTGGTGACCGAGGCGTGCCCCAGCAGCTCCTGCACGGCGCGCACGTCCGCTCCCCCGTGCAGCAGATGCGTGGCGAAGGAGTGGCGCAGCGTGTGCGGCCCTATCGGCCCCTCGATCTCGGCATCGCCGGCGGCGCGCCGGATGATCTGCCAGGCGGCCTGACGGGTGAGGCGTCCTCCGCGCGACCCCAGGAAGATCGCCGGGGTGCCCTTCCCCCGCACGGCCAGGGAGGGCCTCGCACGGGTGAGATACGCCTCGAGGGCCTCGAGCGCGTAGCGGCCGACGGGCACCACCCGGTGCTTGTCGCCCTTGCCGCGCAGCACCGCTGAGCGCGCTGCCAGGTCGACGTCGTCGACGTCCAGGCCGATCGCCTCGGAGATGCGGGCGCCGAGCCCGTAGAGGACCTCGAGCAGTGCCCGGTCCCGCAGCGCCCGCTCGGTGGAGAACGAGCCGGTGCCCGGACGGCCCGCCGCCTCGAGCAGACGCGAGGCCTCCCCGACCGTGATCGGGTGGGGCAGGGTCCGCGGGCGCGAGGGGGCGGGGAGGCCCCGTGCGGGATCGCCGGTGCGCGAGCTGCGCTCGGCGTCGAGGAATGCGTGGAGCCCGCGCACGGCCGCGAGGGCCCGCGCCGCGCTGGAGGCGGCGAGCGGGGTTCCGCCGTCGCCCCCGGAGCGGATCGTGCGCAGGTGCGCCGTCACGTCCTGCGCGTCGACCGCCGCGACGTCGGTCCCGGTCTCGGCGAGACGGCGCAGATAGCGCGTGAGGTCGCGCCGGTAGGCGGCCAGGGTGTTCGCCGACAGCCCGCGCTCGATGCGGAGGTGGCTGAGGTACTGCTCGAGGACGCGACGGTCGCCGTCGCGAAGACCGTCGGCGGCCGGGTGCGAGGTCTCGGTGCTCATCGCAGGAGCAGGGGCGCCGCGGCGGCCCTCAGAAGCGGACGAACGGGTCGATCGCCAGGGCCACGAACAGCAGCGTGAGGTAGGTGATGGATCCGTGGAAGACGACCATCGGGCCGAGGGCCTTCCCGGTCATCCCCCGGTGGGTGCGCAGCGCGTAGCGGATCACGAGGAACAGGAACCAGGCGCCGGAGGCGACCGCCGCGACCCCGTACACCCAGCCGGTGTGGCCGAGCGGGATGATCGCGAGGCTCGAGGCGATCATCGCCACCGTGTGCCCGATCATCTGGTGGGCGACGTTCTCGCGCGAGCTCACCACGGGCAGCATCGGCACGCCCGCGGTCTCGTAGTCCTTCGTGAACTTCTCGGCGAGCGGCCAGTAGTGCGGCGGGGTCCAGAAGAAGATCACCAGGAACAGCAGGAAGGCGGTCCACGAGACGGTGCCGGTGACGGCGGACCAGCCGATCAGCACGGGCATGCAGCCGGCGACCCCTCCCCAGACGATGTTCTGGGAGGTGCGGCGCTTGAGGAAGAGCGTGTAGAAGACGACGTACAGCAGGATCGCGGCGATCGCGAGGACGGCCGAGGCCCAGTTGACGAGCAGCCCGAGCCAGAGGGCGGAGGCGATCGAGAGGGCGACGCCGAAGACCACCGCCGCGCGCGGGCTGACCTCGCCGGTGACGATGGGGCGGTTCCGCGTGCGCTTCATCTTCGCGTCGATGTCGCGATCGAAGTACATGTTCAGCGTGTTCGCGCCGCCCGCGGCGAGGTAGCCGCCCACCATCGTGTCGAGGATCAGCAGGGGGTGCGGGAACCCACCGGCCGCGAGGAACATGGTGGGGATCGTCGTGATCAGCAGCAGCTCGATGATCCGCGGCTTCGTCAGGGCCAGGTAGGCCCGGAGGGTGCCGGCGACGGTGCGCGGAGCCCTGGGTGCACTGACGCTGCGCCGGGCTGTCCCGGCAGCGGGGGTGCCGTGGGGTGCGGTCACCGTCCACCGTCCTTCCTGGTGTTCCGGGCGCCTCTGCGTCCAGGGGGCGAACACGCTCGATCCTACCGGCCCGCCGGACCACGCGGCCCCGGGACGGGAGTGGGGCGCGCCGCACCGCGTGCCGCTCGTCACCTCCCGACATCACCGCGTGCCCGCGACCCGTTGCCCGGACCGTGACCGTCCACGACCCCCATGACGAGGCTCACCGGGAATTCGCCCAGCGCGAGCGCCCGGCTGCCCCTGGCCACGGGGCAGGGCGATAGGATCGAGGGGTCACTGAGAGGCGCGACCCGGGAAGCGGGCGACGCGAGCCTCTCAATGCCGCTCCTGACGGAAGGAAGAATCACTCGTGAGCGAATCGTTCAAGGGAATCGACGGCTGGTCGGACGTGGACAAGCGCGCGATCGACACCGTGCGCACCCTGGCCGCCGACGCGGTCCAGAAGGTCGGCAACGGCCACCCGGGCACGGCGATCAGCCTCGCCCCCGCGGCCTACCTGCTCTACCAGGACATCATGCGCCACGACCCCTCGGACACCGAGTGGCTCGGCCGTGACCGCTTCGTGCTCTCCGCGGGCCACTCGAGCCTGACCCAGTACATCCAGCTGTACCTGGGCGGCTTCGGCCTCGAGCTCGAGGACATCGAGGCGCTGCGCACCTGGGGCTCCAAGACCCCCGGCCACCCCGAGGTCGGCCACACCAAGGGCGTGGAGACCACCACCGGGCCGCTCGGCCAGGGCCTGGCCACCGCGGTCGGCATCGCCATGGCCCAGCGCCGCGAGCGCGGCCTGTTCGATCCCGAGGCCCCCGCGGGCGAGAGCCCCTTCGATCGCTTCACCTACGTGATCGCCTCCGACGGCGACATGCAGGAGGGCGTGACCAACGAGGCCTCCTCGATCGCGGGCACCCAGGAGCTCGGCAACCTGATCGTCCTGTGGGACGACAACGACATCTCGATCGAGGGCCACACCGACATCGCCTTCACCGAGGACACCGCCGCCCGCTACGAGGCGCTGGGCTGGGACGTCCACCACGTGGACTGGACCAACGGCGGCACCGAGTACGTCGAGGACGTCGCCGCCCTGAAGTCGGCGATCGAGGCCGCGCAGAAGACCACGGACAAGCCGTCCTTCATCGCTCTGCGCACCGTCATCGCCTGGCCCGCCCCCACCAAGCAGGGCACCGGCGCCGCCCACGGCGCCGCGCTGGGCGACGACGAGGTCCAGGGGCTGAAGAAGGCCCTCGGCCTGGATCCGGAGAAGACCTTCGACGTCTCCGAGGACGTCCTCTCCCGCACCCGCGAGCTGGTCGACCGCGGCCGCGAGGCCCACAGCGCCTGGGACGAGAAGATCGCCACCTGGCGTGAGGCCAACGCCGAGCGCGCGGCCCTGCTGGACCGGCTGGTCGCCGGGGACCTCCCCGACGGCTGGGCCGACGCCCTGCCGGTGTTCGAGTCCGACGCCAAGGGCCTCGCGACCCGCGCCGCCTCGGGCAAGGTGCTGAACTCGCTGGCGCCCGTGCTGCCCGAGCTGTGGGGCGGCTCCGCCGACCTCGCCGGCTCGAACAACACCACCATGGACGGCGAGCCCTCCTTCATCCCCTCCGAGCGCTCCACCAAGGAGTTCTCCGGCGATGAGTACGGCCGCACCCTGCACTTCGGCATCCGCGAGCACGCGATGGGCGCGATCCTCTCGGGGATCAACCTGGACCGGCTCACCCGGGCCTACGGCGGCACGTTCCTCCAGTTCGCCGACTACATGCGCGGCGCCGTGCGCCTGTCGGCGCTGATGGGCGTGGACAACATCTTCGTGTGGACCCACGACTCCATCGGCCTCGGTGAGGACGGTCCGACCCACCAGCCCGTCGAGCACCTCGCCGCGCTGCGGGCGATCCCCGGTCTCGCCGTCGTCCGCCCAGCGGACGCCAACGAGACCGCCGCCGCCTGGAAGGCGACGCTCGAGCACCGCGACGGGCCCGTGGGCCTGGTCCTGAGCCGCCAGGCGATGCCCACGCTGGACCGCTCGGAGTACGCGAGCGCCGACGGCCTCGCCAAGGGCGGCTACGTCCTCAAGGACGCCTCGAACGGCTCGCCCGACGTCGTCCTCATCGGCACCGGCTCCGAGCTGCAGTACGCCGTCGAGGCGCAGAAGCAGCTCGAGGAGGCCGGCACCCCCACCCGCGTGGTCTCGATGCCCTCGGTCGAGTGGTTCGAGGCGCAGGACGAGTCCTACCGCGAGTCGGTCCTCCCCCGCGCCGTGCGCGCCCGGGTGACCGTCGAGGCGGGCATCGCCCAGTCCTGGTACAAGTACCTGGGCGACGCCGGTCGAGCGGTGAGCCTCGAGCACTACGGCGCCTCCGCGGACGCGGCCACGCTGTTCCGCGAGTACGGCTTCACGGCCGACGCGGTCGTGGCCGCCGCGAAGGAGTCGATCGAAGCCGCACGTAGCTGATCCGCCGACGGGGGCGGGGCCCACGGGTCCCGCCCCCGTTCCACGCCGCGCCCGAGAGCACTGCCCGCCCGCGCGGCGCCTCCCCGGTCACAGCACCGGGGACGCATCATCCCGTCGATCGCATCGGCGCCCCGCGCCGAGGAAGGTTCATCCCATGACCCAGAACACCCGTACCCAGGCCCTCACCGACGCCGGCGTCTCCATCTGGCTCGACGACCTGTCCCGCGGCCGTCTGACCTCGGGCAACCTGCAGGAGCTCGTGGACACCAAGAACGTCGTGGGCGTCACCACGAACCCCTCGATCTTCCAGGCCGCGATCTCCGGCGCCCAGGACTACGACGCCGACATCACGGCGCTGGCGAAGGAGGGCAAGGACGTCGACGACGTCGTCGAGAAGCTGACGACGGACGACGTGCGCAACGCCGCCGACCTGTTCGCGCCCATCTACGAGGCGACGGACGGCCAGGACGGCCGCGTCTCGATCGAGGTCGACCCCCGTCAGGCCCACGCGACCGAGCGCACGATCGAGCAGGCCAAGCGCCTCAGCGAGATCGTCGACCGCCCGAACGTCATGGTCAAGATCCCCGCGACCAAGGCCGGCCTGCCGGCGATCACCGAGGTGATCGGTGCGGGCATCAGCGTCAACGTGACCCTGATCTTCTCCGTGGACCGCTACAGCGAGGTCATCGACGCCTACCTCGCCGGCCTCGAGAAGGCCGACGCCGCGGGCATCGACCTCTCCGGCATCCGCTCCGTCGGCTCGTTCTTCATCTCGCGCTTCGACAGCGAGATCGACGCGCGACTGGAGAAGCTCGGCGGCGACGCCCTCGAGCTGCGCGGCAAGGCGGGCGTCGCCAACGCGCGCGTCGCCTTCGGCCTGTACCTCGAGAAGTTCTCCTCGGAGCGCTTCGCCGCCCTCGAGGCCAAGGGGGCGCACGTCCAGCGCGCCCTGTGGGCCTCCACCGGCGTGAAGAACCCCGAGTACGCCGACACCATGTACGTCGACCAGCTGGTCGCCTCCCCCACCGTCAACACGATGCCGGAGAAGACCCTCGACGCCGTCGCGGACCACTCGGAGCCCGGCGCCGCCCTGGACGCCTCCACCGCCGAGGCCTCGGCACAGGACCTCGAGAAGATCGCCGCCGCCGGCGTCGACCTCGACGACGTGTACGCGGTCCTCGAGCGCGAGGGCGTGGAGAAGTTCGAGAAGGCCTGGAACGAGCTCCTCGAGACCGTCTCGGCCTCGATCGCCTCCGCCACCGCCTGACCCACCCCGCCGACGCGCGGGTCCCTGCTCCGTGCAGGGACCCAGCGCCGGTCCTGACTCCATCGAGCACCCGGCGGAGCCGCTCCCTCGGCGGCTCCGCCCCGTGCCGGAAGGACCATCGTGAACACGACCCCCACCCCGCGCAATCCGCTGCGCGACCCCCGTGACCGGCGTCTGCCGCTGATCGCGGGCCCGAGCTCGATGGTGATGTTCGGCGTCACCGGAGACCTGGCGCGCAAGAAGCTGCTGCCGGCGATCTACGACCTCGCCAACCGCGGCCTGCTGCCGCCCGCCTTCGGTCTGGTCGGCTACGGCCGCCGCGACTGGAGCCACGAGGACTTCGCCGAGTACGTCCGCAAGAGCGTCTCCGAGCACGCCCGCACCGAGTTCAACGAGGCCACCTTCGAGCAGCTGCGCGGCGGCCTGCGCTTCGTCACCGGCACCTTCGACGACTCCGCGGCCTTCGAGAAGCTCACCGAGGTCGTCGGCGAGCTCGACCGCACGCGGGGCACCGGCGGCAACCACGCCTTCTACCTGTCGATCCCGCCGGACGCCTTCCCGCAGGTGTGCTCGCAGCTGGCGAACTCCGGTCTGAACACCCCTCGGGACGGCTCCTGGCGCCGCGTGGTCATCGAGAAGCCCTTCGGGCACGACCTGGAGTCGGCCAAGGAGCTCAACGACGTCGTGGAGAAGGTCTTCCGCCCGGAGGACGTCTTCCGCATCGACCACTACCTGGGCAAGGAGACCGTCCAGAACATCCTGGCGTTCCGCTTCGCCAACCAGATGTTCGAGCCCATCTGGAGCGCGAACTACGTCGACCACGTGCAGATCACGATGGCCGAGGACATCGGCATCGGCTCGCGCGCGGGCTACTACGACGGCATCGGCACCGCCCGGGACGTGATCCAGAACCACCTGCTCCAGCTGCTCGCCCTCACGGCCATGGAGGAGCCCATCTCCTTCGACGCCAAGGAGCTGCGCACGGAGAAGGAGAAGGTGCTCGAGGCCATCTCGCTGCCCGAGGACCTCTCGCTGCACACCGCCCGCGGCCAGTACGTGGCGGGCCTGCAGGGCGGCGAGGAGGTGGGCGGCTACCTCCAGGAGGACGGCATCCCCGCCGACTCCACGACCGAGACCTTCGCCGCGATGCGCCTGGACGTGAACACCCGCCGCTGGGCCGGCGTCCCGTTCTACCTGCGCGCCGGCAAGCGCCTGGGGCGCCGCGTCACCGAGATCGCCGTGGTCTTCAAATCCGCCCCGTTCCTGCCCTTCTCCTCGACGGACACCGCCGACCTGGGGCAGAACGCGATCGTGATCCGCGTGCAGCCCGACGAGGGCGTGACCATGCGCTTCGGCTCCAAGGTCCCCGGCACCCAGATGGAGGTGCGGGACGTGAACATGGACTTCCAGTACGGCTCCTCCTTCACCGAGGAGTCCCCGGAGGCCTACGAGCGCCTGATCCTGGACATGCTGCTGGGTGACCCGCCGCTGTTCCCGCGTCAGCGCGAGGTCGAGCTCAGCTGGGAGATCCTTGACCCGATCACCGAGTACTGGGCGCAGAACCTTCCCCCCGCTCCGTACCGTCCCGGCACCTGGGGCCCGGAGACCGCCAACGAGATGCTCGCGCGCGACGGGCGCGCCTGGAGGCGACCGTGATCACCACACTGAACGAGACCACCAGCTCGGCCATCTCGAAGAAGATGACCGAGATGCGCGAGACCTTCGGCGCCACGACGCTGGGCAGCGTTCTCACGCTGATCATCGTCGCGACCGGCGAGGACATCGACGCGCCCCTGGAGGCGGCCGTCCGCGCCAGCCACGAGCACCCCAGCCGGGTGATCGTGGTCGACGCCGACACCGACGAGCCCACCGGTCTGGACGCGGAGATCCGCGTGGGGCGCGACGCGGGGGCCGGCGAGATCGTCATCCTGCGTGCCCGCGGGGAGACCATGTCCAGCCTGGACACGCTGATCAACCCGCTGCTGCTCCCGGACTCCCCGATCGTCACCTGGTGGCCGGAGGACGCTCCTTCCTCCCCCGTCCACGACGTGCTGGGGTCGATCTCGCAGCGTCGGATCACCGACGCCGCCTCGAGCTCCGACCCGGTCGCGAGCCTGAAGCGGCTGCGTCGCGGCTACGCGAGCGGCGACTCGGACCTCTCGTGGGCCCGCCTGACCCGGTGGCGCGGGCTCGTGGCGACGGCCTACGAGGCCCCGCCCGTCGGCCTGCCCCAGCGCGTCACCGTGCACGGGTCGAAGAAGGATCTCACGGTGCGCCTGCTCGCCGCCTGGCTGGCTCTCGAGCTGGGTGTCGACGTGAAGGTCGAGAACACGCCCGATGCCCCGGCCGGGCCCCAGGCCGTCGTCCTCGAGCGGGAGGACGACACCGTCGAGCTGCGCCGCGGCGAGGGCGATGCGGTCGTCATCTCCCTGCCCGGGGACCAGGAGGACCAGACGGTCCCGATGCCCGAGCGCTCGCTCTACGAGCTGCTGGCGGAGGAGCTGCGTCGCCTGGATCCCGACGAGGTCTACGGCGAGGCCCTCGCCCAGGCCTTCTCCAAGGTCGAGGACGCCTCCACCTTCGCCAAGGACAAGCCCGAGCCGACCGATGCCGTCTCGGAGTCCCTGGAGGCGGCGGCCGTGCGCGCGGCGGACGACGTCGCGGCGCATCTGGCCGAGGCGATCTCCGCACGCGGCGAGGCGCACCTCGTCGTCACCGGCGGCACCATCGGCACCGCGACTGCCGAGGCCCTCCCCGCGGCCTTCAGCGAGCACGAGGTCGACCCCGAGGCCGTCCACGTCTGGTGGGGCGACGAGCGGTTCGTCGACGCCGAGTCGGAGGATCGCAACCACCAGGCCGTGCGCACGGGCTTCCTCGAGAAGATCGCCTTCGCCTCCGGGAAGCTGCACCCGATCCCCTCGACCTCGAGCGGCATGTCGCTGGACGAGGCAGCCGCCTGGTACGGCCAGGAGCTCGACCGGGCCGGCGGCGACCGACCGTTCCGCACGCGCGGAGAGGCCTTCTTCGACGTGCTGCTGCTGGGCGTCGGGCCCGACGGGCACATCGCCTCGCTGTTCCCGCGCCACCCCTCGCAGCAGCTGGACGGGGCGAGCGCGGTCGCGGTCGTGGACTCCCCGAAGCCCCCGCCGCTGCGGATCTCGCTGACCTGGCCGGTGCTGAACTCGTCGCGTCACGTGGCGCTGCTCGCCGCCGGCGAGGGCAAGGCGCAGGCCGTGGCCGACGCCCACCGCGGCATCGCCCCGTGGGAGGTGCCAGCCTCCTCGGTGCGCGGGCTCGAGACCACGACGTGGTACCTGGATGCGGCAGCGGCAGGAGACGCGGCAGCGTCCTGAGGTCCCCGCACGAAGAGAAGCGGCCGGGAGGAGCAGTGCTCCTCCCGGCCGCTTTCTCGTGCGCCGTGCGGCGCGGATGTCACATGAAGCGCTCGATCACTCCGAGCCCGACGGCCGCGGCACCGAAGACGATGCCGAGGGTGACGGTCAGACGGTCGAGGTTGCGCTCGGCGACTCCCGAGGCGCTCGCGCTCGAGGAGACGCCGCCGCCGAACATGTCCGACAGGCCGCCGCCCTTGCCGCGGTGCAGAAGCACCAGCAGGATCACCAGCACGCCGGTGATCCCGAGGACGATCTGCAGGATGATCTTCAGCAGGTTGAGGTCCACGTGGGCGACCCTCCTCACGGGTACGAAAGACTGCGCCAGGATACGGCACGGGGCGGGCCCCGGTCCGGACCCGCCCCTGCGGATGTGAGCTGTTCGGCGCGGGGGACGCGACCTCCTCGGCCCCTCCCCCGCGCCCCAGGCGCTCAGGCCTCCAGGTACCGCACGATCTTCGCGAACTCGTCGGCCTTCAGCGAGGCCCCACCCACGAGGGCGCCGTCGACATCGGGCTTGGTCATCAGCTCGGCGACGTTCGAGGACTTCACCGAGCCGCCGTAGAGGACGCGGACGGCGTCGGCGGCCGCCTCGCCGTGGGCGGTGCGCACCCAGTCGCGGATCGCTCCGCAGACCTCCTGCGCATCGTCCGGGGTCGCGACCTCGCCGGTGCCGATGGCCCACACGGGCTCGTAGGCGACGACCAGCGAGCCGACCTGCTCGGCGGAGAGCCCCTCGAGGCCGCCCTCGAGCTGGGCGAGGGTGTACTCGACCTGCTTGCCGGCCTTGCGCTCCTCGAGCGGCTCGCCGACGCACAGGATCGGGGTGAGTCCGCCGTCGAGAGCGGCCTTCACCTTGGCGTTGGTGACCTGCTCGGTCTCGCCGTGGTACTCGCGGCGCTCGGAGTGCCCGACGGTCGCGTAGCTCGCGCCGAGGGCGGAGAGCATCGACGCGGAGACCTCGCCGGTGTAGGCACCGGACTCGTGGGCGGAGATGTCCTGCGAGCCGTAGCCGATCGGGAGCTTGCCCGCGTCCACGGCGGTCTGCACGGTGCGCAGGTCGACGAAGGGCGGCAGCACGACGGCCTCGACGGCCGAGGTGTCCAGGCCCTTGAGGGCGTCGCCGAGGTCCTCGACGAGCGAGAGCCCCTGCTTCCAGTCGAGGTTCATCTTCCAGTTGCCCGCCATCAGCGGGGTGCGGGTGGTCATGCGTGGTCCTCCTCGAGGATGGCGATGCCCGGCAGCTCCTTGCCCTCGATCAGCTCGAGGCTCGCACCGCCGCCGGTGGAGATGTGCGAGAAGGCGTTCTCGTCGAAGCCCAGGGTGCGCACGGCCGCGGCGGAGTCGCCGCCGCCGATCACGGTGTAGCCCTCGGCGTCCGCGAGCGAGCGTGCCACGGACTCCGTGCCCTTGGCGAAGGTCGGGAACTCGAAGACGCCCATCGGGCCGTTCCAGAACACGGTGGCCGCATCGGCGATCTTCTCGCCGAACAGCTTCGCGGTCTCGGGACCGATGTCCATGCCCTCCTGATCGGCCGGGATGGAGTTCGAGGCGACCACGGTGGGCTCGGCGTCGTTCGAGAACTCCGCCGCCACGACGGTGTCCACCGGCAGCACGAGCTCGACGCCGTTCTGCTCGGCGGTCTCGAGGTACTGGCGCACGGTGTCCACGCGCTCCTCGTCCAGGAGCGACGTGCCGACCTCCAGGCCCTGGGCCTTGAGGAAGGTGTAGGCCATGCCGCCGCCGATGAGGAGGCGATCGGCCTTGGTCAGCAGGTTCTCGATGACACCGAGCTTGTCGGCGATCTTCGCGCCGCCGAGGACGACCACGAAGGGGCGCTCGGGATCGTCGGTCACCTTGCGCAGGGCCTCGACCTCGGCGTTCACCAGCTCCCCGGCGGCCGCGGGCAGCAGCTCCGCGAGCTCGTACACGGAGGCCTGCTTGCGGTGGACCACGCCGAAGCCGTCGGAGACGAAGGCGTCGCCCAGGGCCGCCAGGCCCTCGGCGAAGGCGCGGCGCTCGTCCGCGTCCTTCGAGGTCTCGCCGGCGGCGAAGCGCAGGTTCTCGAGCACGGCGACCCCGCCGTCCACGAGGCCCTCGACGGCCTCGCGCGCGCTCGCGCCCACGGTGTCGGTCGCGAACGCGATGTCCTGGCCCAGCAGCTCGCCGAGACGGGCCGCCACGGGCTGCAGCGAGTACTTCTCCTCGCGGGTGCCCTTGGGGCGTCCCAGGTGGGAGATGACGACGACCCGGGCGCCGGCGTCCTTGAGCCGGGTGAGGGTGGGCAGAGCGGCGCGGATGCGGCCGTCGTCGGTGATGGTGGTGCCGTCCAGCGGCACGTTGAGGTCGGCGCGGACGATGACCCGCTTGCCGGTCAGGTCGCCGAGCGACTCGATGGTCTTCAGCACGGGGTTACTCCTCGGTAGGGGGCGGACGGAAGCGGCGGAGCCCGCCCGAGGCCGCGCCTTCACAGGGTGCGGCGCCGGACGGGCTCCGTCGGATCTCAGCTCGGGAGAGAGAGGATCAGAGGCTCTTGCCGACGAGCTGGCTGAGCTCGACCAGGCGGTTGGAGAAGCCCCACTCGTTGTCGTACCAGGCGAAGATCTTCACCTGGTTGCCGTTCACCTTGGTGAGCTGCGCGTCGAAGATCGAGGAGTGCGGGTCGCCCTCGATGTCCTTGGAGACGATCGGGTCCTCGGTGTAGCGCAGGATGCCCTTGAGCGGGCCCTCGGCGGCCTTCTTCACCGCGGCGTTGACCTCCTCGGCGGTGACCTCGCGGGAGGCCTCGAAGGTGAGGTCGGTGATCGAGCCGGTGGGGACCGGCACGCGCAGCGAGTAGCCGTCGAGCTTGCCCTTGAGCTCGGGGAGCACGAGCGCCACGGCCTTGGCCGCACCGGTCGTGGTCGGCACGATGTTCAGGGCGGCGGCGCGCGCACGACGCGGATCCTTGTGCGGGCCGTCCTGCAGGACCTGGTCCGAGGTGTAGGCGTGGATCGTCGTCATCAGGCCCTTGACGATGCCGAACTCGTCGTTCAGCACCTTCGCCACCGGCGCGAGGCTGTTGGTGGTGCAGGAGGCGTTGGAGACGATGTTGTGCGACGCGGGGTCGTAGTCGCCCTCGTTGACGCCGATCACGAAGGTCGCGTCCTCGTTCTTCGCCGGAGCGGAGATGATGACCTTCTTGGCGCCACCCTCGAGGTGCGCCTTCGCCTTCTCGGCGTCGGTGAAGATGCCGGTGGACTCGATGACGACGTCCGCGCCGATCTCGCCCCACGGGATGTTCTTGGGATCGCGCTCGGCGAAGGCCTTGAAGGTGGTCTCGCCGACGGTGATCGAGTCCTCGTCGTGGCTGACCTCGTAGGGCAGCACACCGCCGATGGAGTCGTACTTGATGAGGTTGGCGAGCGTGGCGTTGTCGGTGAGGTCGTTGACGCCGACCACCTCGATGTCAGCTCCCTGCTCGAGGGCGGCGCGCAGGTAGTTGCGCCCGATGCGACCGAATCCGTTGATTCCGACCTTGATGGTCACGGTTCCTCCTTGGAACGCAGCCGTGGCTGCGGGGATGGGTGTCGCGCACGCCCTCGTACGCTCGAACGACCGCGCCGTCCCCTCGGGTACCCGGGGGAACGATCACGACCACGGATCAGTCTATCAATCCTCGGTGGCGCGGCTCACGCGTCCCGAGGTGCGGACGACCGTTTCGACCGGGTTCGTCGTGGCGCTCACTCGTCGGAGTCCTCGTCCCCCTCGTCGGTGCCGGGCACGCCGAGCTCCTCCGCCCGCTTGTCGGCCATCGCCAGCAGGCGGCGGATCCGTCCGGCGACGGCGTCCTTCGTCATCGGCGGATCGGCGTGACGGCCGAGTTCCTCGAGGCTCGCCTGGCGATGCTCGATCCGCAGACGCCCGGCCTCGCGCAGGTGATCGGGCACCTCGTCGGCGAGGATCTCCAGCGCACGCTCGACCCGCTGTCCCGCGGCGACCGCGGCGCGCGCGGAACGCCGCAGGTTCGCGTCGTCGAAGTTCGCCAGCCGGTGGGCCGTCGCACGGACCTCCCGGCGGGTGCGCCTCTCCTCCCAGACCAGCACGGTCTGGTGGGCGCCCATCCTGGTCAGCAGCGCGGAGATCGCGTCGCCGTCCCGCAGCACCACGCGATCTCCTCCGCGCACCTCGCGGGCCTTGGAGGCGATCCCGATCCGGCGCGCGGCTCCGACCATGGCGAGGGCCACCTCCGGTCCCGGGCAGCCCAGCTCGAGGGCGGAGCTGCGACCGGGCTCGGTGAGCGATCCGCGGGCGAGGAAGGCACCGCGCCAGGCGGCCTCGGCATCGACGGCGGCGCCGCCGACCACGGCCGGGGGCATCCCCCGCACGGGCCGGCCGCGCGCATCGAGCAGTCCGGTCTGACGCGCGAGCACGCCGCCGTCGCCGCCCACCCGCACGATGTAGGTCGTGGTGCGACGGATGCCCGACGGCGAGAGCACGGCGATCTCGCTGGGATGGCCGTACACGTCGGCGATGATGGCGCGCAGCCGCCGCGCGGTCGCCGCGCTGTCGAGCTCGGCCTCGATGACCACACGCCCGCCCTGGAGGTGGAGCCCCCCGGCGAAGCGCAGCATCGCAGCCGCCTCCGCCTTGCGCGCGGAGGGCCGGGTCACCTCGATCCGTGCCAGCTCCTCCTTGGCGTCAGCGGTCAGTGCCATCCTCGGTCCCCTCCCTGTTCTGCGTGGTCCCCGGTGCGTTGTCCACCACGGACTCGCCCTCCGCCCCGGGTCGTCGGTTCTGCCCGGTGCTGCGAGCGGCACCGGCCCCCTGGCCGATGTCCCCGAACACCCCGTCGAAGACGTCGCGGTAGGCGGCCGCCAGCCGCACCGGGTCGTGCTCGGGCACGCCGGCGGCGACGCTCACCTGCCGCAGCAGCGTGCGGATGCCCCGGGTGTGGGCGAACTCGGCGAGCTCGACCGCGTCGTCCAGGGCCGTCGGATCGGCGATCACGGTGTCGAAGCGCGTGTCCGGCGCGGCGTCCAGGAGCACCGAGAGCAGGTCGCGGCTGCGCATCCCCTCGATCTCCTCTCCCCCGGCCTCGAGGTTCATCACCACGCAGCGGTGCGCGCTGGTGGTGCGCAGCGCCTCGGCGATCTCCGGGATCTGCAGGTGCGGCAGGACCGAGGTGTACCAGGAGCCGGGGCCGACGACGACCCAGTCGGCCGCATGGATCGCCTGGACGACCTCGTCCGGCACCCGCGGACGCTCGGGGATCAGCCGCATCGTCTCGACGCGGCCCGGCGCCTCGGCGACCTGGGCCTGGCCGCGCACCGTGGAGCGCGTGCCGTCGGCGAAGACGACCTCCGCCTCGATGTCCAGGGGGTCCAGCGCCATCGGCAGCACCCGGCCGCGGGCGCCCAGCAGTTCGCCGATGCGGTCGAGCCCGGCGATCGGGTCCTCGAGGATCTGCCACATGGCCACGATCATCAGGTTGCCCAGGGCGTGGCCGTCCAGCTCGCCGTCGGTCGCGAAGCGGTGCTGGACGGCGTCGTGCCAGAAGGCGCCCCAGTCGGAGTCCTCGCACAGTGCGGCGAGAGCCATCCGCAGGTCGCCGGGAGGCAGCACCGGCAGCTGCCCCCGGATGCGTCCCGAGGAGCCGCCGTCGTCGGCCACGGTCACCACGGCTGTGATGTCGTCGACCAGCAGTCGCAGCGAGCGCAGGTTGGCGGCGAGACCGTGCCCGCCGCCGAAGGCGACGACACGGCGCGGGGCCGACAGGGAGCGTCGGGGGCCGTGCCGCAGGTGCGGGGGCAGCCCGGGAAGTCGCGAGGAGGTCATTCGCGCCCCAGGTCCCGGTGACGCACCCGCACGGCGAATCCGGCCTCACGGAGGTCCTCGCCGATCTTCTCCGCCATCGCCACCGAACGGTGCTTGCCACCCGTGCAGCCGATCGCGATCGTCGTGAAGTGCTTGTTCTCGTTGGAGTACCCGCGCAGCACCGGGCGGATCATCTCGAGATAGCGGGAGGCGAACTCGGCGCCGTTGGGATCGGCCAGCACGAACGCGGCGACCGCGTCGTCGGTCCCGCGCAGGGCCTTCAGCTCGGGAACCCAGTAGGGGTTGGGGATGAAGCGCACGTCGCTGACGTGGTCCGCCTCGATCGGGATCCCGTACTTGAACCCGAAGGACATGACGTTCACCGTCAGCGCCTGCTCGCTGTGGGACCCGAAGGTGGTGCGCATCTTCATCGTCAGCTGGTGCACGTTCAGCGGCGAGGTGTCGATGACGATGTCCGCCAGGCGCCGGTAGGGCGCGAGCATCTCTCGCTCGCGGCGGATGCCCTCGAGCACCCCCTCCTCGCCCTGCAGCGGGTGCGGACGGCGCACGGAGTCGAAACGGCGCACCAGCGTGTCCTCGTCGGCGGTGAGGAACACCAGGCGCACGCGCATCTCCGAGCTGCGCAGCTGCGCGATGACCCGGGAGAGCTCGGAGAAGAAGGGTCCGGAGCGGGGGTCGACGACCACGGCGAAGCGGTTCGGGCGCCCTTCGGCCTGCTGCTGCAGGTCGGACAGCTCCGGGATCAGCTGCGGAGCGATGTTGTAGACGACGTACCAGCCCAGGTCCTCGAGGGCGTGGGCGGCGGTCTCACGTCCCGCCCCCGCGAGTCCGGTGATGACGACGACGTCGCCCGGGACGTCGGGCGGAGGGGAGTCGGCGGCGTGCGGCGCATCCTGGGGGCCGACCTCGGCGCTGGGCGCGGAGGCGCCGGGGATCTCCTCTGACGCCATCGGTGCTCCTTGCTCCTCGTAGGACTGATGGGGCCGCTCGTTCCCGCTGCGGTGGCGGCGGGATCGGCGCGGCTGCGTGCGGTCCGAGCAGGATACCGGCCCGCTGCGGGCAGGCTACCGGGACCACGGACATCATGCCCGTTCAGCTGCGATCTGCGTGATCTCCTCGGCGTCGCCCGGCCTACGGGAGGATCTCGCCGGTGGCCATGTCGACCGCGGGCTCGGGCTCCTCCCCGCGCAGGGAGGCGAGGATCTGGGCGGCCAGCTGGGGTCCGATCCCGGAGACCTCCTGCAGCGCCTCCTCGTCGGCCTCCCGGATCGCCTTCACGGTCGTGAAGCGGTCCAGCAGCGCGCGCTTGCGGGCCGGGCCCAGGCCCGGCACCTCGTCGAGCGCGCTGGACTGCATGGCCCGGCCGCGCTTGGAGCGGTGATAGGTGATCGCGAAGCGGTGGGCCTCGTCGCGCAGCCGCTGCACGAGGAACAGCGCCTCGCTGGTGCGGGGCAGGATCACCGGGTACTCGTCCCCCGGCAGCCAGATCTCCTCGAGCCGCTTGGCGATCCCGGCCAGGGCGATGTCGGTGATCCCGAGGTCGTCGACAGCGCGTTGGGCGGCGGCGACCTGGGGCTGTCCGCCGTCGACGAGGATCAGCGAGGGCGGGTAGGCGAACCGTCGGGAGTCCTCGTCGTCGACCGGCTTCGGGTCGAGGTGGTGCTGCAGGCGCCGCCGGATCACGTCGTACATCGAGGCGGTGTCGTCCCGGGCGGCCTCACCGCTGACCGAGTAGCGGCGGTACTCGCTCTTCTTGGGCAGACCGTCCTCGAAGACCACCTGGGAGCCGACGACGTTGGTGCCCTGGGCGTGCGAGATGTCGAAGCACTCGATGCGCAGCGGGGGCTCGCTGAGCTCGAGGGCGTTGCCGAGGTCCTCGAGGGCCTTCGTGCGGGCGGTGAGATCGCCCGTGCGACGCAGACGGTGCAGGCGGAGCGCGTCCTCGGCATTCGCGGCGACGGTCTCCAGCAGCTCCTTCTTCTCGCCGCGCCGCGGCACGCGCAGGTCCACCCGGCGCCCGGTGAGCTCGCGGATCTGCTCGGCGTTGGTGGGCAGGTGGCTGACCAGGATCTCGGCGGGCGCCTCGCCGTCGGTGTAGAGGGTCGCGAGCGCCCGCTCCATGAGGTCGGCGGGGCCGGAGTCGTCGAGGATCTCGGCGGTCCAGCCGCGCTGACCGCGGATGCGGCCACCGCGCACGTGGAAGACCTGGATCGAGGCCTCGAGCTCGTCCTGCACGAGCGCCACCAGGTCCGCGTCGGTGGCGTCGGAGAGCACCACGGAGTTCTTCTCCATAACCTTCTGCAGCGCCTGCAGGTCATCGCGGAGTCCGGCGGCGGTCTCGTAGTCCTGGGCGGCGGCGGCCGCCCGCATCTGCTCCTCGATGCGCCGTAGGTGCGCGCCGGTGTTGCCGGCCATGAAGTCGCAGAACTGCTCGGCGAGCCGGCGGTGGTCCTCCGGGGAGATCTCCCCGGTGCAGGGGGCCGAGCACTTGCCGATGAACCCCAGCAGACAGGGGCGCCCGGCGCGCTCGGCGCGGCGGAAGACCCCGGCGCTGCACGAGCGCACCGGGAACACGCGCAGCATCAGGTCGACGGTCTCCCGGATCGCCCACACCTGCGTGTAGGGGCCGAAGGTGCGGTCGCCCTTGGGGCGGGGGCGGCGGGTCACGTGCACGCGGGGGAACTCCTCCCCCATGGTCACCGCGAGGTAGGGATAGGACTTGTCGTCGCGGAACTTGACGTTGAACCGCGGGTCGAACTCCTTGATCCAGGTGTACTCGAGAGTGAGGGCCTCGACCTCGGTGCGCACCACCGTCCACTCCACGCCGGTCGCGGTGGTGACCATGCGCCGCGTGCGCTCGTGCAGGACCGAGAGGTCCTGGAAGTAGTTGGACAGCCGCGCCCGCAGGTTCTTCGCCTTGCCGACATAGATCACCCGACCGTCGGCGTCGCGGAATCGGTAGACGCCCGGTGAGGTGGGGATCGTCCCGGTGGCGGGGCGGTAGGTCGAGGGATCAGCCATCGTGAGGGGTCACTGCCTCCCGGAGTCGAGGAGCTGGGCCAGGAACCGGCCCGTGTGGGAGGCGGCGACCCGCGCGACCTCCTCGGGGGTGCCGGCCGCGACCAGCCGGCCGCCGCCGTCGCCACCCTCGGGACCGAGGTCGACCACGTGGTCCGCGCTCTTGATGACGTCCAGGTTGTGCTCGATCACGACCACCGTGTTGCCCTTCTCGACGAGCCCGTTGAGGACCTCGAGCAGCTTGCGCACGTCCTCGAAGTGCAGCCCCGTGGTGGGCTCGTCGAGCACGTAGATGGTGCGGCCGTTGGAGCGCTTGTGCAGCTCGGAGGCGAGCTTGACGCGCTGCGCCTCACCGCCCGAGAGCGTGGTCGCGCTCTGCCCCAGACGCACGTAGCCCAGGCCCACGTCGTTCAGGGTCTGCAGCTGGCGACGGATCGCCGGGACGGCGTCGAAGAACTCCGCGGCCTCCTCGATCGGCATGTCGAGGACCTCGGCGACGTTCTTGCCCTTGAAGTGGACCTCGAGGGTCTCCCTGTTGTACCGCGCCCCGTGGCAGACCTCGCAGGTCACATAGACGTCGGGCAGGAAGTTCATCTCGATCTTGATGGTGCCGTCGCCCGAGCAGGCCTCGCAGCGCCCACCCTTGACGTTGAAGGAGAACCGCCCGGCCTTGTAGCCGCGCACTTTCGCCTCGGAGGTCTGGGCGAACAGGGTGCGCACCCGGTCCCACACTCCCGTGTAGGTCGCCGGGTTCGAGCGCGGGGTGCGGCCGATCGGCGACTGGTCGACGTGGACGACCTTGTCGAGGTTCTCCAGGCCGGTGATCTTCTTGTGGCGCCCGGCGACGGTGCGGGCACCGTTGAGCTCCTTGGCGAGCACCGAGTAGAGGATGTCGTTGATCAGCGTGGACTTGCCCGAGCCGGACACGCCGGTGATAGCGGTGAAGGTGCCCAGCGGGATGCTGGCATCGACGTTCTTGAGGTTGTTCTCGCGGGCGCCGAGGACCGTGAGAAGTCGATCCTTCTGGACCGGGCGGCGCACGGGCGGGACCGGGATCGAGAGCGCGCCGCTGAGGTACTGGCCGGTGAGGGACTCGGGGTTGGCCTTCAGTCCCGCCAGATCGCCCGAGTGGATGACGTGGCCGCCGCGCTCGCCCGCGAACGGACCGATGTCCACGATCCAGTCGGCGGCGTTCAGCGTGTCCTCGTCGTGCTCCACGACGATCAGGGTGTTGCCGAGGTCCCGCAGACGCGTGAGGGTCCCGATCAGCCGCTCGTTGTCGCGCTGGTGCAGCCCGATCGAGGGCTCGTCGAGGACGTAGAGCACGCCCACCAGGCCCGAGCCGATCTGGGTCGCCAGCCGGATGCGCTGCGCCTCGCCGCCGGAGAGCGTCCCGGCCGCGCGCGAGAGGGTCAGGTAGTCCAGGCCCACGTCGAGCAGGAAGCCGAGTCGGGACTCGATCTCCCGGAGCACCTCGGAAGCGATCTGCGCCTCCTTCTCGCCGAGCTCGAGGCCGCCGAGGAAGCCGTGGGCCTCGCGTATCGAGAGGTCGCAGACCTCCGCGATCGAGCGCTCCCCGACGGTCACCGCGAGCACCTCGGGCCGCAGACGGGCGCCCCCGCAGGCGGGGCACGGGACCTCGCGCATGAACTGCTCGTAGCGGTCCTTGGCCCAGTCCGACTCGGTGTCCTCGTGGCGGCGCTCGAGGTAGTGGATGACGCCCTCGAAGCCGGTCGAGTAGCGGCGCTCGCGGCCGAAGCGGTTGCGGTAGCGCACGTGAACCTTGAAGTCGTTGCCGTGCAGCAGCGCCTCGGTGGCGCGCTGGGGCAGTGCGCGCCACGGGGTGTCCAGCGAGAAGCTGAGCTCCTCGGCCAGGCCCGCCATCATCTGCTGGTGGTGGTCGGCATGCCCCATCGTCCACGGCGCGATCGCGCCCTCGGCGAGGGTGAGGTCCTCGTCGGGGATCACCAGCTCCGGATCGACCTCGAGGCGCATGCCCAGGCCCGTGCACTCCGGGCAGGCGCCGTAGGGGGCGTTGAAGGAGAAGGAGCGGGGCTCGATGTCGTCGAGAGCGAGCTGATGGTCGTTGGGGCAGGCGCGCTTCTCGGAGAAGCGGCGCTCACGATCCGGCGCCTCGCTCTCGCGATCCACGAAGTCGACGACCAGGAGCCCGTCGGCCAGGCGCAGCGCGGTCTCGACCGAGTCGGTGAGGCGACGCCGGGAGTCCGGCTTGGCGGCCAGACGGTCCACCACCACCTCGATGGTGTGCTTGAACTTCTTGTCCAGCTCGATGCTCTCGTCGAGGCGCCGCACGTCGCCGTCGATGCGGGCGCGCGCGTAGCCCTCGGAGCGCAGGGAGCTGAGCAGATCGGCGTGCTCGCCCTTGCGCCCGCGCACCACGGGCGCCAGCAGCTGGAAGCGGGTGCCGGGCTCCTCGCCCAGCAGCACGTCGACGATCTGCTCCGCGCTCGAGCTGGTCACCCGCTCCCCGCACACGGGGCAGTGCTGGACCCCGGTGCGGGAGAACAGCAGGCGCAGGTAGTCGTAGACCTCGGTGATGGTGCCGACGGTCGAGCGCGGGTTGCGGTTGGTGGACTTCTGGTCGATCGAGACGGCCGGCGAGAGTCCCTCGATGAGGTCGACCCGGGGCTTGTCCATCTGCCCCAGGAACTGGCGGGCATAGGCCGACAGCGACTCGACGTAGCGTCGCTGCCCCTCGGCGAAGATGGTGTCGAAGGCCAGGGAGCTCTTCCCGGAGCCGGAGAGGCCGGAGAAGACGACCAGGTGGTTCCGGGGGATCTCGATGTCGACGTTCTTGAGGTTGTGCTCGCGGGCGCCGCGGACCAGAAGGGTGTCACTCACCCGGCCATCCTACGAGCGCGGGCCGACGTCCGAGAGGGCGATGAGGCCGCTGCCACGGAGCGCTTCGCGCACGGCGGACAGCGGCATGTCCGCTGACCTGTGCTCCGCCACCACGGCGAGTCGCCGTCGCACGGGGAACGCGCGCTCGCACGCCGGCCGGCGCCCTCTCACCGCACCCTCGTCCCGGTCCATACTGGGGTCATGAGCGAGAACCGTGACCACGAGTCCGCCGCGAGCGCCGATGACGTCGTCTCGGCGACCGGAGGGCAGGACGGACCGCCCTACGACGGCCACGTCGAGGCCGACGGTCCCACCGCCACCCGGCGGACCTCGACGTTGGTGATCCGCAAGGCCTCCGTCGGCCCGATGGACAACAACGCCTACCTGCTGACCTGCCGGGTCTCGGGGGCGCAGCTGCTGATCGACGCCGCCGCGGACCAGCCCCGGCTGCTGCGCCTGGTGCGCGAGGGCTCCCCCGCCAGCCGGCTCGACTCGATCGTGACCACCCACAGCCACCACGACCACGTGGGCGCCCTCGCCCAGATGGTCGCGGCGACGGGTGCCCGCACCTACGCCGGCGCGGCCGACGCGCCCGACATCCCCACCCCCACCGATCAGACGCTCGGCAACGGCGACCTGGTGAGGGTCGGCGTCAACGACCTCGAGGTGATCGGACTGCGCGGGCACACCCCGGGCTCGATCGCCCTGCTGTGGCGGGGCGGCGAGGACGGCGACCACCTCTTCACGGGGGACTCCCTGTTCCCCGGCGGCGTCGGGGCGACCCGCGGGGACGCCGAGCGGTTCACCTCGCTGCTCGAGGACGTCGAGCAGCGGATCTTCGACCACCTGGACGACGCCACCTGGGTCTACCCGGGACACGGCGACGACACCACGCTCGGCGCCGAGCGCCCGCACCTGGGCGAGTGGCGCGAACGCGGGTGGTGACACGGCCGCCGACGACCCGTGAGTGCGTCGTCGGCCGCGGGGCCGACGGGCGGATCGCCCTGCGCGAGCAGGCCGAGGACGGCATCACGCTGCGCAGCCACGAGGTGGACCCGCAGGACTGGCCGCAGCGGGCCCGGGAGATCGAGGACGCGGTCGGCCCGCGCTGGGTGCTCCCCGACGCCGCCACCTGGTGCCCCGCACTGCTGGACGCGGGCGTGGTCCTCGCCCGCTGTCACGACCTGCGCCTGGCCCACCGGATCCTCGCCCGCTCCGTGCTGGTGCGGGACGCCCGGGCGCTGCGGGAGGCGAGCGCCTGGGAGACGCCCGAGGAGACCGCGGCGCAGGACCCGCAGCGGGGCACCGCCCTCTTCGAGCTCGACGCCGCCGGCCGCACGGGAGGCGTGCCGCAGCAGATCGCAGAGGTCCTCGCCGAGCACGCCCGTCAGCAGGAGGCGGTCGCGCAGTCCGCGGAGCCCTCGCGGCTGCGCCTGCTGCTGGCGGCGGAATCGGCCGGGGCCCTGGTCGCCGCGGAGATGCATGCCGCCGGGATCCCCTGGGACGTGGCCGAGCACGATCGACTGCTGACGGAGTCCCTGGGTCCCCGACCCCGTCGCGACCAGGTGCCGGCGCGGATGGCGGAGGTCGGTGCCGCGGTGCGCGCCGCCCTCGAGGACCCGATCCTGAGCCTCGACTCCCCGCCCCGGGTGCTGCGGGCCCTGCGCCGCGGCGGGATCGACGTCTCCTCGACCTCGCAGTGGGAACTGGCGGAGCACGATCATCCGGCGATCCCACCGCTGCTGGAGTACAAGAAGATGGCCCGGCTGCTCACGGCCAACGGCTGGCACTGGCTCGATCAGTGGGTGCACGAGGGTCGCTACCGCCCCGTCTACGTCCCCGGCGGGGTGGTGACCGGGCGCTGGGCCAGCAGCGGCGGCGGGGCCCTGCAGATCCCGCGGCGACTGCGTCCCGCGCTGCGGGCGGATCCCGGGTGGCGACTGGTCAGCGCCGACGTCTCCCAGCTCGAGCCGCGGGTGCTGGCCGCGATGTCGGGCGACCGCGCGATGGCCGCGGCGGGCGCGGGGCAGGACCTGTACTCGGGGATCGTCGAGGCCGGCATCGTCGCCACCCGGCAGGAGGCGAAGGTCGGGGTGCTCGGCGCCCTGTACGGCGGCACCACCGGCGACAGCGCCCGGGTGGTGCCGCGGCTGCGCGAGCGCTTCCCACGGGCGATGCGTCTGGTCGACGACGCCGCCGCCGAGGGCGAGCGCGGCGGGATCGTCAGCACCTGGCTGGGGCGTTCCTCTCCCCCGCCCGAGGAGGCGTGGTCCACGGCCCAGCGCTCGTCGAACCTGCCGGACGCCGGCCAGGCCGAGCAGGAGCGGGCCCGGCGCTCGGCCCGGGATCGCGGCCGCTTCACCCGCAACTTCGTCGTGCAGGGGACGGCGGCGGAGTGGGCGCTGTCCTGGATGGCGGCCCTGCGGCTCGCGCTGGCCGGCTTCCCGGCGGTCCCCGAGAGCGAGGCCGCGACGCCGTCGGGCCCCGCCTTCGCGCCCCGCGCGCACCTGGCCTACTTCCTGCACGACGAGGTCATCGTGCACGCCCCCGCCTCCCAGGCCGAGGCGGCGGCCGCGGCGGTGCGCGAGGCCGCCGACGGCGCCGGGCGTCTGCTGTTCCCCGGTAGTCCGGTCGATTTCCCGTTGGACCTGCAGATCACCGAGCGGCAGGCCGAGAAGTAGGGCCCTCGGCGTCCGTTCAGGACGCGCTGCGCTGGACCTGCTTGAGCTCCTTCTTGAGCTCCTGGACCTCGTCGCGCATCCGGGCCGCGACCTCGAACTGCAGGGTCTCGGCGGCCTGGTGCATCTGCGCCGTCATCTCGTCGATCATCGCGCTGAGGTTGCCCACCGGGTCGTCGCCCAGGTCCACGGTGCGCGAGGAGACCGCGTCGACCACGTTCGCCCGCGCCCGGTCCCGGTTCACACGCTCCTTGCCGGAGCGGTAGTCGGTGGCCAGCAGGGTGTCGGTGTCGATGTCCTCACGCGCGAGCATGTCGGTGACGTCCGCGATCTTCTTGCGCAGCGGCGTGGGGTCGATCCCGTGCTCGGTGT
This sequence comes from Brachybacterium endophyticum, assembly GCF_003130585.1. Classification (GTDB taxonomy): domain Bacteria; phylum Actinomycetota; class Actinomycetes; order Actinomycetales; family Dermabacteraceae; genus Brachybacterium; species Brachybacterium endophyticum. The sequence goes on from NZ_QFKX01000004.1 coordinate 170,848, forward strand.
TGTAGGCGACCTGCTTCTCGCGACGCCGGTTGGTCTCGTCGATCGCCTCGCGCATCGAGTCGGTCACCGTGTCGGCGTACATGTGCACCTGCCCCGAGACGTTGCGGGCCGCGCGACCGATGGTCTGGATCAGCGAGGTGCGCGAGCGCAGGAAGCCCTCCTTGTCCGCATCCAGGATCGCGACCAGGGAGACCTCCGGCAGGTCGAGTCCCTCGCGCAGCAGGTTGATGCCCACCAGCACGTCGTACTCGCCCTGGCGCAGCGAGCGCAGCAGCTCGACGCGACGCAGGGTGTCGACGTCGGAGTGCAGGTACTGCACCCGCACCCCGTTCTCCAGCAGGTAGTCGGTGAGGTCCTCGGCCATGCGCTTGGTGAGCGTGGTGACCAGCACGCGCTCGTCGCGCTCGACCCGGGTCTCGATCTCCGCGCGCAGGTCGTCGATCTGCCCCTTGACGGGCTTGACGATGACCTCGGGGTCCACGAGCCCCGTGGGCCGGATGATCTGCTCGACCACGCCGTTGCTGCGCCCCAGCTCGTAGTCGGCGGGGGTCGCCGAGAGGTACACGGTCTGCCCGGTGCGCTCGGTGAACTCCCCGAAGGTCAGCGGGCGGTTGTCCAGCGCGCTGGGCAGACGGAACCCGAAGTCCACGAGGGTGCGCTTGCGCGAGCGATCGCCCTCGTACATCGCGCCGATCTGCGGGACCGTCACGTGGGACTCGTCGATCACCAGCACGAAGTCCTCGGGGAAGTAGTCCATGAGCGTGTTCGGCGCGGTGCCCGGTCCGCGGCCGTCGAGGTGGCGCGAGTAGTTCTCGACACCGTTGGTGGTGCCCACCTGGCGCAGCATCTCGAGGTCGTGGGCGGTGCGCATGCGCAGGCGCTGCGCCTCGAGCAGCTTGTTCTGGCCCTCGAGCTCCGTGAGCCGCTCCCCCAGCTCGGACTCGATGGAGTCGATCGCCCGGGCCAGGCGCTCGGGCCCGGCGACGTAGTGGGAGGCGGGGAAGATGTGGATGTCCTCCTCCTCCCGGATCACCTCACCGGTGACCGGGTGGAGGGTGTAGATCGCGTCGACCTCGTCGCCGAAGAACTCGATGCGGATCGCGAGCTCCTCGTACATCGGGATGATCTCGACGGTGTCGCCGCGCACCCGGAAGGTGCCGCGCACGAACTCCACGTCGTTGCGGTCGTACTGCATGTCCACGAAGCGGCGCAGCAGGTCGTCGCGGTCCACCTCGTCCCCGCGGCCCAGGCGCACCATCCGGTCCACGTACTCCTGCGGGGTGCCCAGGCCGTAGATGCACGAGACGGAGGAGACCACGACCACGTCACGACGGGTCAGCAGCGAGTTCGTCGCGCTGTGCCGCAGACGCTCGACCTCGGCGTTGATCGAGGAGTCCTTCTCGATGTAGGTGTCCGACTGGGGGACGTAGGCCTCGGGCTGGTAGTAGTCGTAGTAGGAGACGAAGTACTCGACGGCGTTGTTGGGCAGCAGGTCCCGGAACTCGCTCGCCAGCTGCGCGGCGAGGGTCTTGTTGTGGGCCATCACCAGGGTCGGGCGCTGCAGCTTCTCGATCAGCCAGGCCGTGGTCGCGCTCTTTCCAGTGCCCGTCGCGCCCAGCAGCACGACGTCCTGCTCGCCGTCGTTGATCTTCCGCGCGAGCGCGTCGATCGCCTGCGGCTGATCGCCGGAGGGTCGGTACTCCGAGACCACCTCGAAGGGGTGGACGGAGCGGGTGAGATCGGTGACGGGGCGCATGGCACGAGCCTACGACCCCGTCCGCGCGCACGGGGCACCGCAGCGGTCGGATCCTGTCCGCTGATCGCGATCAGCGGCGCGGGGTCTCCCCCAGGTCTGCGGTCCCCGTCCGCTGCTGCCGCAGACGCTCGAGCAGGACCAGGGACCTCGCACGCAGGATCTCCGGTGCGGCCGTATTCAGCAGCAGATGATCGGCCCGACGGATCCTCTCGAGATCGCTGACCTGGGCGGCCATCACGGACTCGACGTAGGCGCGGTCCCTGTCGCGGTCGCGCACCACCCGTTCGATGCGGTCCTCGCGGCGCGCGAGGACCGCGACGACGGCGTCGTACTCGTCCTCCCGACGCTTCTCGAGCAGCAGCGGGTTGTCGTGCACCACCAGCGTCTCGCCGGCCTGCAGCGCCGCGACCTCCTCCGCGATCACCGCCTCGTCGACGCGGCGCAGCACGATCGCCTCGAGATCGGCCCGCGCCGCGGGGTCGGAGAAGACCAGACGGGCGAGGGCCGGCCGGTCGACGGTGCCCGAGGCGGCGCGGATGCCCTCCCCGAAACGCTCGACGGCCTCCTCGAGGCCGTCGCCCGGCGTGTCCAGGACGGCCCGTGAGTGGGCGTCCAGATCGATCACGGTCAGGCCCGCCTCGCGCCAGGTCCGTGCGACGGTCGACTTCCCGGCGCCGATGCCCCCGGTCAGGCCGATGCGCGCCGGAGCGGACGACTTCCCCGTGGCGTCATCGCGCGAGGATCGGCGGTCGCCAGACGTGGCGGGATCCGCCGCCGGGTCGGTCGCGGGGTCGGGTGCGGAGGCCATGCACCGATCGTAGAGGGGTGACGGCCGCGGGCGGCAGCTCACCGGTCATCGGCGTCACAGGCCGTCGCACGGCGCGCCCGGGGGCAGTACCGTCGTCACCGTGGATCCCCTCGAACTGCTGGTCACCAACGACCTCCTGCGCGGGCTGGACCTGCTGGGCGTGTTCATCATGGGCGTGGCGGCGGGTGCCCTCGCCGCGCGTCTGGACTTCGATGCGGTCGGCTTCGCGATCATCGGCATCGTCGCCGGGCTCGGCGGCGGTCTCGTGCGTGACCTCATCATCGGCGTGGACGTCCCCGCCGCCTTCGACGGCCCCTGGTACCTCGCGTGCGCTCTCGCGGGCTCGGCGTTCTCCCTGCTGGTCTCCGCCGAGGCCACCTGGTGGCGACGCACGGTCACGCTGCTGGACATCATCGCGATGGCCCTGTGGGCGGCGACGGGAACCGCGAAGTCGATCGGCTTCGGTCTCGAGCCGCTGCCGGCGGTCCTGCTGGGGGTGACCAGCGCGGTGGGCGGCGGTGTCATCCGCGACGTCCTCGTCGGCCGCGTACCGGCGATCTTCGGCGGCGGTCCCCTGTACGCGACCGGGGCGCTGGTGACCGCGATCGCGACGTGGGTGGTGGTGCGCCTCGGCCTGCCCTCGGCCGCCGTGCTGGTCGCCGTCGCCCTCGGGGCGCTGCTGGCGATCCTCGCGGCCTGGCGGCGCTGGCGCCTGCCCGGCGGGCGCGAATGGCAGGTGACGCTCTCGGCCTCGCAGATGAAGTCGCTCGTGCGGCGCGTGCGCAAGGACGAGCGTCAGCGGGTCGCCCTGCAGACCGGTGCGATCCCCGTGGTCGACGAGAGCGTCGACGACTTCGCCGAGGACTCCACGAGCGAGGACGTCGATGCCGCCGGCTACGAGCGCCGAGCCCTGGGCACCGATGCCGACGTGCTGGATCCCGAGAGCGGATCGTTCGCCCCCACCAGGTTCCGGCCCGAGGAGGGCGAGGACACCGCTCAGGAGCCGGAGCGCCGCGAGGACTCGTGAGTACTGCGAGGACTCCTGGCCCCGCGAGGCCCCCTGGCCCCCGGGCGCCGCTCGCGTGCCGCTGAACGGGGTCCCTCGCTCAGGGGCGCAGCGCCTCGAGCATCCCCGCCACGTCCTCGGCGGCGAGCTGTCCGGGGGCCGAGGCCTCGCCGGCGCTGGCGAAGGTGGCCGCGGACCCGAACGTCTCGGCCGCGACGCGGCTGACCGCGCCCAGGGGCCCCATCGAGATCGCGATGTGGGGGCCGTGCCCCTCGCGGGCGACCTCGAGGCTCGCGCCGAGCAGGGTCAGCACGTCCTCGGCCCGACGCGGGGTGACGGCGATCTTGGGGGCGTCCGCGCCCCGCTCCCGCGCCTCGCGCAGGTGAGCCGTGATCCGCACGTGTGCAGGCGTGCGCTCGAAGTCGTGGGAGGAGCCGACGACGGCCAGGGAGCGCCCATGGGCCGCCTCGATCACGCGGTCGACCGCACGGCGACCACGCGCGGTCTCGATGTCCACGGCGTCCACGAGGGGGCTCCCGTCATCGGCCGAGGCGTCGATGCCCGCCAGCAGCGTCTTCTCGAGTGTGCCGTCGTCGATCGTGCGGCCCCCGCCCTCGGCCGCTGTCCGCACCGTCAGCAGCAGGCCGCGCCCGGGCCCGATCCGCTCGCGCAGGAGCGGGAGCAGGAAGAGCAGCTCCTCGCGGTGCCGATCCCCGGGGAGATCAGGGGCGAACAGGTCCGCGCGCCATTCGACGAGGCGGGCAGGCCCGGTCAGCGCCAGGTCCGCCTGCTCGAGGACGGACTGCGGTGTGGTCCCGGTGAGCGGGACGATGATCTCGGGCGTCCCCTCTCCCAGGACCGCGTCCCGGATCCGCACGCTGCGCGAGCTCATCGGCTCACTCCGCGGTGATCGCGGCGTAGGCGGCCAACAGCAGCGCCGGGTCGGGCCCCTCGAGCCGGGAGACGCGGCCGATCCGGTCCAGGACGACGAAGCGCAGCACCCCGGCCCGGCTCTTCTTGTCGCGCTTCATCGCGTCCTCGAGCTTGGGCCACTGGCGGTCACGGTAGGTGGTGGGCAGCCCCAGCGAGGTGAGCACGGACCGATGGCGGTCGACGTCGGCCTCGGAGAGCTTGCCCGCGAGATGGGAGAGCTCGGCCACGAACATCATGCCCACCGAGACGGCGGCGCCGTGGCGCCACTGGTAGCGCTCGTTGTGCTCGATCGCGTGGCCCAGGGTGTGCCCGTAGTTCAGGATCTCCCGCTCACCGGTCTCGGTGAGGTCCTCGGAGACCACGCGGGCCTTCACGCGGATCGCGCGCTCCATGATCTCGCGGAAGGCGGGTGTGGCGATGTCGAGAACGGCGGCCGGGTCCTCCTCGACGATCTCGAGGATCCGGGTGTCCTCGATGAGCCCGATCTTGACCACCTCGGCGAGACCGGCGGTGACGTCGTTCGCGCCCAGCCCCGCGAGGACGTCGAGGTCCTCGACGACGGCGATGGGCGGATGGAAGGAGCCCACGAGGTTCTTGCCCTCGGCCGTGTTGATGCCCGTCTTCCCGCCCACGGCGGCATCGACCATCGCGGCGACCGTGGTGGGGACCTGCAGCACGTCGATGCCGCGCAGCCAGGTCGCGGCGACGAAGCCCGCGAGGTCGGTCGCAGCACCGCCGCCCAGGCCGATCACGAGATCCTGGCGGGAGAGCTCGGCCTGACCGCAGACCTGCCAGAGGAATCCGGCGACCTGCGCGGTCTTGGCCTCCTCGCCGTCGGGGACCTCCGCGAGGAACGCCGAGCGGTCGGTCGCGGTGATCGCCTCGCACAACTCGTCGGCGACCGTGCGCAGGCTCGGCTGGTGCACGATCACGACCCGTCGCGCCCGCTCGGGCAGCTGGGCGGGGATGCCGGGGAGAAGGCCACGGCCCACCTGCACCTCGTAGCTCCCCTGCGGCGTGCCCACCGGGATGACCGTCGTGCTCATGCGTCCTCCTTCGTGCCGGGCGCGGCGGCGCCCACCTGGTCGATCGTCGTGCCGGGTTCGTGGTCGCGCTCCGTCTCGCGGACCGCCGCGATCACGCGACGCGCCACCGCGGGGACGTCCCCGCGGCTCGCCTCGATGCTCCACCGGGCCGCCTCGCGGTACAGAGGGAGCCGCTCCGCGGTGAGGGTGCGCCAGCGCTCGAGCGGGTCCTCCCCGGCGAGCATCGGACGTCCGCGTCCCGCGTGCACGCGCCGCAGGGCCGCGCTCTCGTCGATCTCGAGCAGCACCGTCGGGTGGGACGCCACCAGCGCGCGGGACGCAGGGTCGCCGACCGCTCCCCCGCCCAGCGCGAGCACACCGGCGTGGGTGGCCAGGGCGTGCGCGAGAACGCGCGCCTCGAGACGGCGGAAGGCCTCCTCCCCGTCGGCGGCGAAGATCTCGGGGATGCTGCGCCCGTCCCGATCCACGATCAGGGCGTCGAGGTCCGCGAAGGGGACGCCCAGGCGCCGGGCGACCTCGCGCCCGACCGTGGTCTTCCCCGCGCCCATCGGGCCGATCAGCACCAGACGCGGCCCGTGCACCGGTGGCGGGGAGGGCAGCGGGTGGCGGGCGGTGTGCTCCGGCCGCTCCGGGGACTCCGCGGACTCCGAGCTCACGAATCGCCGCCGTGACCGCGGCTCGCCTGCAGCTCGGTCGTCTCCTGCAGGTGGGCGCGGATCTCCTCGACGCTGTCCCCACCGGTCTTCTCGAGCAGGGCGTCGGCGAGGGTCAGCGCGACCACGGCCTCGGCGATGACGGCTGCGGGGGCGACCGCGCACACGTCGGAGCGCTGGTGGTTGGCGGTGGCCTCGCCGCCGGTCGCCACGTCCACGGTGCGCAGGGCACGCGGGACCGTCGAGATGGGCTTGAGCGCTCCGCGGACGCGGATCACCTGGCCGTTGCTCATGCCCCCTTCGAGGCCGCCGGCGCGGTTGGTCACGCGAGGGTACTCGCGGTCGTCGTGGGAGGGCAGGGCGGGGTCGCCCTCGCCCGCGTCGCGGCCGATCGGCAGGATCTCGTCGTGGGCGCGGGAGCCGCGGCGAGCAGCAGTCGCGAAGCCGTCGCCGATCTCGACGCCCTTCATCGCCTGGATGGACATGATCGCCTGGGCGAGACGTCCGTCGAGCTTGCGGTCCCACTGGGTGTGGGACCCGAGCCCCACCGGCACGCCGTAGGCGAGGACCTCGACGACGCCGCCCAGGGTGTCGCCGTCGGCCTTGGCGTCGTCGACCTCGGCCACCATCGCCGCCGACGTCTGCTCGTCGAAGCAGCGCAGCGGATCGGCATCCAGTGCCTCGGCGTCCTCGGGCGTGGGCAGCGCGGCCCCGTCGGGAACGCGGACACCGCCGACCCCGAGCGTGTGGGAGACCAGGCGGATGCCCGCGGCCTGCTCGAGGAGCGCGGCGGCCACGCGGCCGGCGGCGACACGCGCCGCGGTCTCACGGGCGCTCGCGCGCTCGAGCACCGGGCGGGCGTCCTCGAAGCCGTACTTGAGCATCCCGGAGAGGTCGGCATGACCGGGGCGGGGCCGGGTGAGCGGGCGGTTGCGGGCGATCTCGCGCTCGTCGCCCGTCCCGGCGTCGACGAGCAGGTCCTCGCGGGCCACCGGATCGGCCGACATCACCTTCTCCCACTTCGGCCACTCGGAGTTCGCGATCTCGATCGCGAGCGGCGAGCCGATGGTGCGCCCGTGACGGAGACCGCCCGGGATGCGCACCACGTCCTGCTCGAACTTCTGGCGGCTCCCGCGGCCGTGGCCGAGCCGGCGGCGCGCGAGCGCCGCACGCAGGTCGTCACTGGTCAGCTCGATCCCGGCGGGGACGCCGTCGAGCAGGGAGATCAGGGAGGGGCCGTGGGATTCCCCGGCCGTGAGCCAGCGCAGCATGATCCCGATTCTCTCACGCGGGCACGGCAGGGCACGCCGCCGTCCGCGCCCCAGTCGGGTCGGAGCGGCGGCGCGGCGCCCGGCCGGTGCCGCTCAGTCCTCGTCGAGCTCCACGGACTCCAGCGGGGTGAGCTGCTCGACGAGCGGGACCAGGTCCGAGATGCCGGAGAGCACCGTGGTGGGGCGGAAGGGGTACTTCTCGATGTCGGCCTCGAGGGTGGAGCCGGTGAGCACCAGCACCGAGCGCATACCCGCCTCCAGCCCGGACTTCACGTCGGTGTCCATGCGGTCGCCGATCATCACGGAGGTCTCCGAGTGCCCTCCGATGCGGTTCAGGGCGGTGCGCATCATCAGCGGGTTGGGCTTGCCCACGTAGTAGGGCTGGATGCCGGTGGCGGCGGTGATCATGGCCGCCACCGACCCGGTGGCCGGCAACGGCCCCTCCGCACTGGGTCCGGAGACGTCGGGATTGGTGGCGATGAACTTCGCGCCCTTGGAGATCAGGCGGATCGCGCGGGTGATCGACTCGAAGGAGTACGTGCGGGTCTCCCCCAGCACGACGAACTCGACGTCGGTGTCGGCGAGGATGAACCCCTCCTCGTGCATGGCGCTGGTCAGTCCTGCCTCGCCGATCACGTACGCGGAGGATCCGGGGGCCTGCTCGGCGAGGAACCTGGCGGTCGCCAGGGCGCTCGTCCAGATGGCCTCCTCGGGGATGTCGATGCCGCTGCGCGAGAGCCTCGCCCTCAGATCGCGGGGCGTGAAGATCGAGTTGTTCGTGAGCACCAGGAACGGTCGCCCGAAGCGCTGGAGCGCGGCGATGAAGTCCGATGCCCCGGGCAGGGCGGACTGCTCGTGGACGAGCACCCCGTCCATGTCGGTCAGCCAGGAGTGGATCGGATGGTCCTCGAGCACTGTGGTCATGCCCCTAGTGTGCCCTGTCGGCGCGGCCCGGTGGCACCGCACCTGCCCGGACGCCCGTCACACACGACGACGGGCGCCACCCCGAGGGGTGGCGCCCGTCGTCCGTGCGACCGATCAGCGGATCGGTGCGCAGCCGATCACGCGGATCAGTTGCCGGTGAGCTTCGCGCGCAGCGCGGCCAGAGCCTCATCGGAGGCCAGCGTGCCCTCGTCGGTCGGCGCCGACTGGTAGGAGGACTGAGCCGCCGCCGGGGCCGGCGAGGAGGTGCTCGTCTGCTGGGCGCCACCACCCTGCTCGGCCGACTCCTCGTCGGCCTTGATGGCGTCGGCGACCTGCTGCTTGTGAGCGGTCCAGCGCTCGTAGGCGGCCGCGTACTGGGCCTCCCACTCCTCGCGCTGGGCGTCGTAGCCCTCGAGCCACTCGTTGGTCTCCGGGTCGAAGCCCTCGGGGTACTTGTACTCGCCGTTCTCGTCGTAGTCGGCGGACATGCCGTACAGCGCCGGGTCGAAGGTCGAGTCGTCACCCTCGGGGTCGACACCCTCGTTGGCCTGCTTGAGCGAGAGCGAGATGCGGCGACGCTCGAGATCGATGTCGATGACCTTGACGAAGACGTCCTGGTCGACCGAGACGACCTGCTCGGGGAGGTCGACGTGGCGCTGGGCCAGCTCGGAGATGTGGACCAGGCCCTCGATGCCGTCCTCGACGCGGACGAAGGCGCCGAAGGGAACCAGCTTGGTGACCTTGCCGGGCACGACCTCGCCGATGGCGTGGGTGCGGGCGAACAGCTGCCACGGGTCCTCCTGGGTCGCCTTCAGCGACAGGGAGACGCGCTCACGGTCCATGTCGACGTCCAGGACCTCGACCTTGACCTGCTGACCGACCTCGACGACCTCGCTCGGGTGGTCGATGTGCTTCCAGGACAGCTCGGAGACGTGCACGAGGCCGTCCACGCCGCCCAGGTCGACGAACGCACCGAAGTTGACGATCGAGGAGACGACGCCCTCGCGGACCTGGCCCTTCTGCAGGGTCTGCAGGAAGTCCGAGCGGACCGCGGACTGGGTCTCCTCGAGGTAGGCGCGACGCGAGAGGACCACGTTGTTGCGGTTCTTGTCGAGCTCGATGATCTTCGCCTCGATCTCCTGGCCGACGTACGGCTGCAGGTCGCGCACGCGGCGCATCTCGACGAGGGAGGCGGGGAGGAAGCCACGCAGACCGATGTCGACGATGAGGCCACCCTTGACGACCTCGATGACGTGACCGGTGACGACGCCCTCGTCCTCCTTGATCTGCTCGATCGTGCCCCAGGCGCGCTCGTACTGGGCGCGCTTCTTGGACAGGATCAGCCGACCCTCCTTGTCCTCCTTCTGGAGGACGAGCGCCTCGATCTCGTCGCCGACCTCGACGACCTCACCGGGGTCGACGTCGTGCTTGATGGACAGCTCGCGGGAGGGGATGACGCCCTCGGTCTTGTAGCCGATGTCGAGCAGGACCTCATCGTGATCGACCTTCACCACGGTGCCCTCGACGATGTCACCATCGTTGAAGTACTTGATGGTCGAATCGATGGCGGCCATGATCTCATCGGCGTCACCGATGTCGTTGATGGCGATCTGGGGGGTCGTGGTCTCGGTCATGTAGGTCGGAACTCCGTCGGGACAGATATGAGTGGGTGGACAAGCGGATGTCCGAACGCGCGTGCGCACAGACCCGTCAAGAGTACCAGCCTCCCCTGCGGCGTGCGAGGGCGTTCCCGGTGCGGAGCGGGTGCGCTGCGTCTCCCCGCGCGGCGCCTCCCGACCCCGTGCCGTCCTGCGCCGAGTCCGCGCGTCCCTCTCAGTGGGCCGCTTCGAGCCAGGTGCGTCCGACGCCCACGCCCACCGAGAGCGGGACCGAGATCTCGTAGGCGTCGCCCATCCCGGTGACCACCAGATCGCGCACCTGCTCGAGCTCGCCCGGGGCGACCTCGAGCACGAGCTCGTCGTGCACCTGCAGCAGGACGCGGCTGGCGACACCCGCCGCGCGCAGGTCCGCATCGACCCGCAGCATGGCGAGCTTGATGATGTCCGCGGCGCTGCCCTGGATCGGGGAGTTCAGCGCGACCCGCTCGGCGTTCTCCCGCCGCTGACGGTTGTCACTGGTCAGGTCCGGCAGGTAGCGGCGTCGGCCCAGGATGGTCTGGGTGTACCCGACCTTCCTCGCCTGCTCGACGCTCTCGCGCAGGAAGTCGCGCACGCCGCCGAAGCGCTCGAAGTAGCCGTCGCGCAGCGCGGTGGCCTCCGCCTGGGAGATGCGCAGCTGCCGGGAGAGCCCGAAGGCGCTGAGCCCGTAGGCGAGCCCGTAGCTGACCGCCTTGGTCTTCGAGCGCATGGCGCCGTCGACCTGGTCGGGCTCGACGTCGAAGACGCGGGAGGCGACGAAGTTGTGCAGGTCCTCCCCCGAGCGGAACGCCTCGATCAGCCCCTCGTCGCCCGAGAGGTGCGCCATGATCCGCATCTCGATCTGCGAGTAGTCGGCGGTCAGCAGCTGCTCGTACCCCTCGGAGACCACGAAGGCGCCGCGGATGCGTCGACCCTCCTCGGTGCGCATGGGGATGTTCTGCAGGTTGGGGTTGTTCGAGGAGAGCCGACCGGTGGCCGCGATGTTCTGGTGGAAGGTGGTGTGGATGCGCGAGTCCTCGGCGATGAAGCGGCGCAGGGTCTCGATGATCTGACGCATCTTGGTGACGTCGCGGTGGGCGAGCAGATCCGCCAGGAACGGGTGCTGGGTCTTCTCGAACAGGTCGGTGAGGGTCTCGGCGTTGGTGCTGTACCCGGTCTTGGTCCGCCGTCCCTTGGGCATCTCGAGCCGCTCGTAGAGGACCTCCTGCAGCTGCTTGGGCGAGCCCAGGTTGATGCGGTCCCCGCCGATGTGGCTGAAGGCGGACTCGGCGACCTGCGTCTGCTGCCGCTCGTGCTCGGCGTCGAGCTCGGCGAGCACCGAGTCCTCGGCCTGGATGCCGACCGCCTCCATCTGACCGAGCACCTGGGCGAGCGGCAGCTCGAGATCGTCGTGCAGGGCCTGTGCCTCGTGCTCCTCGAGGTCCGCACGCAGCAGCGGCTCCAGGCGGTGCACCGCATGGGCGGCCCGGGCGAGGGCCTCGTCGGCCGCGGCGGATCCACCGCCGTCCAGGTCGAGCGTCTGCTGGCTCCCGGAGGCGGTGGTCTCCAGCTCCTCCTGCAGATGGCGCATGACGAGCCCCGCGAGGTCGGTGGGGCGCTGGTCCGGACGGCACAGGAACTCGGCGAGCCCCAGATCGGTCCGCCAGCCGTCGACCTGCAGCCCACGGGGCGAGAGCTCGTGGACCGCGTACTTGGTGTCGTGGGCGGTCTTGGGGATCGAGCGGTCGCTCAGCCAGTTCGCGAGCGCCTGCTCCGCGTCCCCGTCGAGGTCCGTGAGGTCGAGGACCGCGAGATCGGTGGCGGTGGCCAGGGCGAGCCGGGTCGCCTCCCCCAGCCCCAGCTCCCAGCTGCCGTCGATCGCGAGCGCAGCACCGCCCGAGAAGGGACCCGACAGCGCGGTGGCGATCTCGGCGCCGCGGGGACGGACCAGCTCGGGCATCTCGACGTCGGCGGCCCCGGGCTCCTCGTCCGCGGCGCCCTCGGGCAGGAACACGGCCGGCAGGTCCCGGCGGATCGTGGGCCCGAAGGCGAGGTCGTCGAAGACCTCGTTGACGGCCGCCCGGTCGCCGCGGCCCAGCGTGAAGACGATGTCGTCGTCGGGCAGCTCGAGATCCGTCACGGCGGCGTTCATGACGCGGTTGCGGCGCACGTCCTCGACGTGGTCGCGCAGGGACTGCCCGGCCTTGCCGGTGATCTCCTCGGCGTGCTCCAGCAGACCCTCGAGGGAGCCGTACTTCCCGAGCCACTTCGCGGCGGTCTTGGGGCCCACACCGGGCACGCCGGACAGGTTGTCCGCGCTCTCGCCCACCAGGGCCGCGAGGTCCGGGTAGTGCTCGGGGTCGACCTGGTACTTCTCCTGGACCGCGGCAGGATCCATGCGGCGCAGCTCGGTGACGCCCTTGACCGGCTGCAGCAGGGTGACGCCGGGCCCCACCAGCTGGAGCGCGTCACGATCGCTGGAGACGATGAGCGCCTCCTGACCCCGGCTGCGCATGCGGGTGGCGAGGGAGGCGATGATGTCGTCGGCCTCGTAGTCGGGGACCTCGAGCCAGCTCACCCCGAGCGCGTCCAGCGTCTTCTGGATCAGCGCGATCTGGCCGATGAACTGCTGCGGCGTCTCCTCGCGCCCGGCCTTGTACTGGTCGTAGATCCGGTCACGGAAGGTGCCGCCGGCCATGTCGAAGGCGACCGCCACGTGCGTGGGCTGCTCGGAGGCGACCACGTTGAACAGCATCCGGGCGAAGCCGTAGACGGCGTTCGTCGACTGCCCGCGACCGTCCGTGAACCCGTCGGCCGGGAGCGCGAAGAAGGCACGGAAGGCCATCGCATGGCCGTCGATGAGAAGGAGCCGGGTCGGGGCCGCGGCGTTGCCGGGATGCTCACTCGAGGTCATGGTCCAAGTCTCGCACGCGCGGGGGACGCCCGCCCGGCCGCTCCCCCGGGTCCACGCCCTGGGCGCTCGCCTCGGCCGGACCGTGCTCACGCGCCTCCTGCTGCGACGTGTGCTGTGGCACGCTGGGGACATGACCTCCTCCGATCCCGTCTCCGCTCCCTCCGCCGACCCTGCGGCGCCCGCCGCCGACGGCGCACCGCTCGACATCCTCGGCCCCGATCCCGACATCAGTCGGGCCGACGCCGTGCTGCAGGGGACCCTCGCCGAACGCCTGGGGATCCGGTGCCTGCGCCTGGCGGCCGACGGCGGCGAGATGACGATGCCGGTCGAGGGCAACACGCAGCCGGCCGCGCTGCTGCACGGCGGGGCGACCATCGCGCTCGCGGAGACCATCGCCTCGATGGCGGCGTACGTGCAGGCCCGCACCGTCCACGGGGCCGGTGCCCAGGCGGTGGGCACGTCGGTCTCGGCGACGCACCACCGATCGGGCCGCCGCGGCCTGGTCACCGCACACTGCAGCGCGCTGCACCTGGGGCGGCAGGTCGCGTCCTACCTGGTGGAGGTCCGCGACGAGGACGAGCGCCTGCTCTCGACGGTCCAGGTGTCCACGATGCTGCTGGCGCCGCGCCCGGCGTCCTGATCCGCGGTCAGTCGCCGGCGAGCTCGAAGTCGGTCGCCTGGGGAGAGCCGATAGCGCCGCTCTCGGAGTAGTCGAAGCTGCGCAGCTGGCCGCTGACCAGATCCCTGTCCTCACCGAGGGCGAGGTCACCGCTGGCGCACCGGTAGGCGATCGAGGGCGTCTCCCCCACCTGCTGCTGGGAGCTCAGCTCGGTGGTGCACGCCTCGAGGCTCGTGCACTCCTCGCTGCCGGTGAGCACGCCCGGGACGGCCCCCGCGATGGTCGCCCCCTCGAGGCTCTGCGCCTGCCGCGCCGCGAGGCAGATCAGCGCCAGGCTGTCGTAGGCCTGGGTGGCCGCGGCCATCCCGGGAGGCCCCAGCTCCAGCAGCGAGGAGTCGCGGTTGAGCATCCACAGTCGGAAGGTCTCCGGGACGGGGCCACCCGCCTGCAGACCGCTCGCACCGGACAGCGCGTCCTTGGGCAGATGGTCCTGCGCATGGTCACGGACGGCGGGGCCCACGAGGCGCACCGCGATCTCGATCTCCGGGCGTCCGCGATCGTCGGCGATCTCGGTGTGCAGAGCACGCAGGAGGTCGGTGGTCTCCGCCCCACCGGTGAGGACGAGCATCGCGGGCTTCGCCTTCGCGATCGCCCTCGCCCTGCCTGCCACGTCCCCGAGCTCGCCCTCGCCGTAGGTCTTCTCCAGGACCAGCTTCGCGCCCTTGGGGCGCCCCTGGGCCACCAGCTGGTCGCGCAGGTCGTTCGAGGCCTCGTCGTCGGTGCCCAGGAAGGCGATCGTGCCGGGTTCGCCCCCGCGGTCCTTCGGGTCGGTCCCGACGGCCTCCTCGACGAGGACGGTGGCCACGGCCTCCTGGGTGGGCGCCAGGCGGAAGAGCAGTCCGGCGTCGCCGCCCTCGGCCCGCACCCGGGTGGAGCTCGAGGTCGGGGAGAGGATCACCATGCCGGTGGCCGCGATGTCCGGCAGGGCGTCGACGAGCTGGGCGTCGTCGACGGCGAGGATCAGGGCGCTCGCGCCCTCCCCGTCCGGCCCGAGCTCCTTCGCGACGGCTCCGAGGTCCTCGTCCGCGTGCTCGACCACGTGCGGATCGAACAGCTCGACGTCGCGTCCGAAGACACCGCCGTCGTAGTTGATCTCGCGGATCCCCTCCGCGACGGCGTCCTCGACCTGCCGGCGGACGTCCCCGACCGGCCCCAGGGAGGTGGTGACCAGTGCGATCCGCAGCGGGTCCTCGGGAGCGGCGTCCGTGGGCGGGCCCTCACCGGACGCCGGGTCCGTGGGCTTCGAGGGATCGTCGGTCCGACAGCCGACCAGCGTGGACGCCCCGAGGACGCTCGCGCCGAGACCGCGCACGAGGGTGCGCCGGGAAAGGCTCATCGACGTCTCCCTCGCGTCAGGGGCCGCGCCCGGCCCTCCCGGTGTCGGGCCGCGGGCCCGGCCCCGCTCAGTCCTTGCCGCGCCCGCCGAGCTGGTCGACGACGGCGTCGGCGACCTCGCGCATGGTCAGACGGCGGTCCATGGAGGTCTTCTGGATCCAGCGGAAGGCCTCGGGCTCGCTCAGGCCCATGTTCGACTGCAGCAGCCCCTTGGCGCGGTCCACGCGCTTGCGGGTCTCGAAGCGCTCGCCGAGGTCCTCGATCTCGTTCTCGAGCTCGACGATCTGCGCGTGGCGGGAGATCGCGATCTCGATGGCGGGCAGCAGGTCCGCCGCGGTGAAGGGCTTGACGACGTACGCCATGGCGCCGGCGTCGCGGGCGCGCTCGACGAGCTCGCCCTGCGAGAACGCGGTGAGCATGACGACCGGGGCCAGGTTGTCCTCGCCGATCTTCTCGGCCGCGGTGACGCCGTCGGCCTTGGGCATCTTGACGTCGAGGACCACCACGTCGGGGCGCAGCTCGCGGGTCTTCTCGACCGCGCTGACGCCGTCGCCCACCGCCGCGACGACCTCGAAGCCGGCCTCGGTCAGGGTCTCGACGATGTCCATCCGGATGAGGCTCTCGTCCTCGGCGACGACCGCGGTGCGCGTCCCCTTCACCGGGGCCTCCTCGGCAGCTGCGGCGGAGTCGAGGTCCTCGGGGACCTCTGCGGGGGTGACGTCGTTCATGGGGGTGGCGCTCGCTTCCTGTGGCTCGCTGACGGGACCTGCCCGGTCAGCGCTGATGCATGCGGGGGCGACGCGCTTCCGGACCCGTCCGGCGCGTGCCGCCCACGCGTTATCCTAGACCAGCCGCTTCGGCGGGGACGTGCGTGAGCGGTCACAGCCGGGGCTCCGGCGAGCAGCGTCACGTCATGGGCCGACGGCCCGGGGCCGGGTCCGAGGACCTGCCCCGTGACCACAGGCCGGGTTGGCGGAATGGTAGACGCGGCGCACTCAAAATGCGCTGTCCGCAAGGGCGTGCGGGTTCGAGTCCCGCACCCGGCACGCATGCAGCAGGGCCCGCACCGACCGGTCGGTGCGGGCCCTGCTGACGTGGTTCGAGCGGCTGGAGCGGCTCGAGGAGCTGGTCTCAGCTCTCGTTGGTCCCCGAGGCGATGCTGTCGGCCTCGATGCGCGCGGACTCGGCGCCGTCCAGGTCGCCGATGCGGTGCACGCGCAGCGTGTTGGTCGACCCGTGGACGCCGGGGGGCGATCCGGCCGCGACGATCACCAGGTCGTTCTTCTGCAGACCCTTGTGCTCGCGCAGCAGCTCGTCGACCACCATGACCATCTCGTCGGTGTCCTTCTGCATCGGGACCAGATGGGCCTCGATGCCCCAGGACAGCGAGAGCTGATGGCGCACGTGCTCGTAGGGGGTGAGGGCGAGCAGGGGGATGTTCGGGCGCAGACGGGCCAGGCGCCGGGCGGTGTCGCCGGACTCGGTGAAGGTCACCAGGTACTGCGCGGAGAGCTGACCGCCGATCTCCGCCGCGGCGCGGGTGATGGCGCCGCCGCGGGTGTGCGGGATGGTGCCCAGCGGCAGGATCCGGTCGGCGCCGTTCTCCTCCGTGTTGGTGACGATGCGCGCCATGGTGCGCACGGCCTCGAAGGGGTACTTGCCCACGCTGGTCTCGCCCGAGAGCATGACCGCGTCGGCGCCGTCGAGGATCGCGTTGGCGCAGTCGGAGGCCTCGGCGCGGGTGGGGCGGGGGCTCTCGATCATCGACTCGAGCACCTGCGTGGCGACGATGACCGGCTTGGCGTTGCGACGGGCGAGCTCGATCGCGCGCTTCTGCACGAGCGGGACCTGCTCGAGCGGGAGCTCGACGCCGAGGTCGCCGCGCGCGACCATGATGCCGTCGAAGGCACCCACGATCGCCCGCAGGGCGCGCACGGCCTGGGGCTTCTCGATCTTCGCGACGACCGGGACCCGGCGGCCCTCCTCCTGCATGATGCGCAGGACGTCGTCCATGTCGTGCGCGTCGCGCACGAAGGACAGCGCGACCAGGTCGCAGCCGAGGTTCAGCCCCCAGCGCAGGTCGGCGATGTCCTTCTCGCTCATCGCGGGGACGGAGACGGCGACGCCCGGCAGGTTGATGCCCTTGTGGTTCGAGACCGGTCCGGGGACCTCGACGATCGTGCGCACCTCGGTGTCGCTCACGTCGGTGACGCGCACGGAGACCTTGCCGTCGTCGATCAGCAGGACGTCGCCGGGACGGCAGTCGCCGGGCAGGCCCTTGAACGTCGTCGAGACACGCTCCTTGGTGCCCTCGACGTCCTCGGTGGTGATCGTGAACTCGTCGCCCACCTCGAGCTGGTGCGGGCCGTCCGCGAAGTTCCCGAGCCGGATCTTGGGACCCTGCAGATCGACCAGCACCGCGACGTTGCGGCCGAGATCGTCGGCCGCGCGCCGGATGTTCGCATAGACCTTCTCGTGGTCGTCGTGCGTGCCGTGGCTCAGGTTCATCCTGGCCACGTTCATCCCGGCGTCGATCAGGGTGCGGATCTGCTCATAGGAGCTCGTCGCCGGGCCCAGTGTGCAGACGATCTTGGCTTTTCGCATGTCAACCCATCTATCGGAGGTAAGTGGGGCGCGCACCCCGTCGCAGCGAGGGTGCATCCGGGCCTCGCGCTGCCACGGGTCGCACCGCTGTGATCCGTCGCTCCCAGTGTACTGTCCGCGCGAGGACGCGGGGCGCCGCGACCGACTGGCGGCGGTGCCCGTCGCCGGGCCCCGCCGCGCGGCCGTGCCGGCTCAGGCCGAGAGCGCCCGGGAGTGCGGCGGGACGGGGGTGGGCAGCGCGCTCGAGCCCATCAGGTGGGCGTCGACCGCTGCCGCGCACGAGCGGCCCTCGGCGATCGCCCACACGATGAGGCTCTGCCCGCGGGCGCAGTCACCGGCCGTGAACACGTTGTCGACGCTCGTGCGCCAGTTCTGGTCGTGGACGATGTTGCCGCGCTGATCGATCTCGAGCCCGAGCTCCTCGAGAGCGCCCTCGCGGCGCGGTCCCGTGAAGCCCATCGCGATGAGCACGAGCTGCGCGGGAAGCACCTTCTCCGTGCCCGGCGTCGGCACCCGGCGGCCGTCCTGCACGCTGGTGCGGGCGACGTGGATGCCGCTGACCGCACCGGTCTCGTCGAGCTCGAAGCCGGTCGTGGAGGCGAGGTAGCTGCGCTCCCCGCCCTCCTCGTGGGCGCCGCTGACCTCGAAGAGCACGGGATGCGTGGGCCACGGGTGGGCCTCGTCGCGCTCGGTGGGCGGCTGGTAGCCGATCGCGAGCGTCGTGACGGAGCGCGCGCCCTGGCGCAGTGCGGTCCCCAGGCAGTCCGCTCCGGTGTCGCCGCCGCCGATCACGATCACGTCCTTGCCCTCGGCGGTGATCTGCCCGGGGACCTCGTCGCCCTCGACCCGACGGTTGGCCTGCGTGAGGTAGTCCATCGCCGGATGGATGCCCTCGGACTCGCGGCCGGGGACCGGCAGCTCGCGCGGGATCTGCGATCCGGTCGCGAGGACCACGGCATCGAAGCGACGACGGAGCTCGGTGACGGAGATCGCCCCCTCCCCGCTGCCGCCGACGTCGACGCCCGTGCGGAAGCGGGTGCCCTCGGCGCGCATCTGCTCGAGCCGCCGCTCGACGTGGCGCTTCTCGAGCTTGAACTCGGGGATGCCGTAGCGCAGCAGGCCGCCGATGCGGTCGTCACGCTCGAGCACCACGACCGAGTGACCGGCGCGGGTGAGCTGCTGGGCCGCGGCGAGGCCTGCCGGGCCCGAGCCGACCACGGCGACCGAGCGGCCGGTCTGGCGCTCGGGCTCCTGGGGCGTCACCCAGCCCTCCTCGAAGGCCCGGTCGATGATCGAGACCTCGATGTTCTTGATGGTCACCGGCGGCTGGTTGATGCCCAGCACGCAGCTGGACTCGCACGGGGCGGGGCAGGCGCGCCCGGTGAACTCGGGGAAGTTGTTGGTCGCGTGCAGGCGCTCGGAGGCGTCGCGCCAGTCCTCCCGGTACACCAGCTCGTTCCACTCGGGGATCAGGTTGCCCAGGGGGCAGCCCTCGTGACAGAACGCGATGCCGCAGTCCATGCAGCGTCCCGCCTGGCGCGACACCACGCCGAGCTGGCCCTTCTCACGGACCTCGTAGACCTCGCGCCAGTCCATCAGGCGCAGGGGCACGGGCCGGCGGGCGGGGAGCTCGCGGTCGCGGGTCTTCAGGAAGCCGCGGGGATCAGCCATGGGAACCCTCCAGGATCTCGTTCCACACCTCGTGGGAATCGGGGTCGATGCCGGCCTCCTGGGCACGGTCTCTGATGTCGGTGACGCGCAGGAAGGCGCGCGGGGCGATCTCGACGATCCGCGACAGCAGGTCCTCCTCGTCGGACAGCAGCGCATCGGCGCGGTCGGAGCCGGTGCGGCGCTCGTGCTCGCGCACGGCCTCGAGCACGAACTCGCGATGCTCCTCGCGCACCGACGTGATCGAGAAGGTCGCGGCGTCAGCGGGGTTGAGGTCCTCCCGGTCGAGATCGAGGACGAACAGGGTGCCGCCGCTCATGCCCGCTCCCAGGTTTCGCCCGGTCGGTCCGAGGACGATCACGGCGCCGCCGGTCATGTACTCGGCGCCGTGGTCGCCGATGCCCTCGACGACCATCGTCGCGCCCGAGTTGCGGACGCCGAACCGCTCCCCCGCGGCGCCGGCCAGGAACAGCCTGCCGCTGGTCGCGCCGTACCCGCAGGTGTTGCCGGCGATCGTCGCCGAGGTCAGCGACGCCGGGGTGCCCCTGCCGTGGCCGATGGCGAGCACACCGCCCGAGAGCCCCTTGGCCACGTAGTCGTTCGCGTCGCCCCGCAGCTCCATGGTGATGCCGCTGGGCAGGAACGCCCCCAGCGACTGGCCGCCGGTGCCCGTGAGCTCGAGGCGGATCGTTTCCTCCGGGAGCCCCTCGGCGCGGTAGCGCTTGGTCACCTGGTGACCGAGCAGCGTCCCCACGGTGCGCTGGACGTTGCGCACCCGGTCGCGGATGACGACCGGCTCCCCGGCCTCCAGCGCCGCGGCCGCGGCCTCGATCCACGGCACGTCGGCCGCCTTGTCGAGGGAATGGTCCTGGCCGCGCTCGCGGCGGACGTGGTCGCCCTCGAAGATCTCGGGCTCGGCGAGGACCGGGGAGAGATCCAGGCCCTGCTGCTTGAAGTGACGGCGCGCGTCCTCGACGTCCAGCAGGTCGATGCGGCCCACGGCCTCGTCGATCGACCGCAGGCCGAGGGAGGCCAGGTGCTCGCGGACCTGCTCGGCGATGTACTCGAAGAAGGTCACCACGAAGTCGGCCTGGCCGGTGAAGCGAGAGCGCAGCTCGGGGTTCTGCGTCGCGACGCCGACCGGACAGGTGTCCAGGTGGCACACACGCATCATGATGCAGCCGGAGACCACCAGCGGCGCGGTCGCGAAGCCGAACTCCTCGGCGCCCAGCAGGGCCCCGATGATGACGTCGCGACCGGTCTTCATCTGCCCGTCGACCTGCACGGTGATGCGGTCGCGCAGGCCGTTCATCAGCAGCGTCTGCTGGGTCTCGGCCAGGCCGAGCTCCCAGGGCGTGCCGGCGTGCTTGAGCGAGTTCAGGGGGCTCGCGCCGGTGCCGCCGTCGTGGCCGGAGATCAGCACCACGTCGGCATGGGCCTTGGACACCCCGGCCGCCACCGTCCCGACCCCGAAGCGGGAGACCAGCTTGACGTGGATGCGGGCATCCGGGTTCGCGGACTTCGCGTCGTGGATCAGCTGCGCGAGGTCCTCGATCGAGTAGATGTCGTGATGGGGCGGCGGCGAGATCAGCCCGATGCCCGGCGTCGAGTGCCGGGTGCGCGCGATCCAGGGGTAGACCTTCTCGGGCGGCAGCTGGCCACCCTCGCCGGGCTTCGCCCCCTGCGCCACCTTGATCTGGATGTCGCGCGCGAAGGCGAGGTACTCGCTGGTCACGCCGAAGCGACCGGAGGCGATCTGCTTGATGGCGCTGTTGCGCTCGGCGTCGTGCAGGCGGTCCGGCTCCTCGCCGCCCTCCCCGGAGTTCGACATCCCGCCCAGCCGGTTCATCGCGATCGCGAGGGTCTCGTGCGCCTCCCGGGAGATCGAGCCGTAGCTCATCGCACCGGTCATGAAGCGCTTCACGATCGCCGAGACCGGCTCGACCTCGTCGATCGGGATCGGGGTGACCTCGTCGGTGCGCAGACGCATGAGACCGCGCAGGGTCTTCAGACTCGCGGACTGGTCGTCCACGAGGTCGGTGTACTGACGGAACTCCTCGTACTGGCGCGAGCGCGTGGAGTGCTGCAGGCGGAACACCGTCTCGGGGGTGAACAGGTGCGGCGGACCCTCGCGTCGCCACTGGTACTCCCCGCCCACCTCGAGGCGCCGGTGGGAGTTACGCAGGCCGTCGCGCGGGTAGGCCAGCGCATGGCGGGCGGCGTTCTCCTCGGCGATGACCTCGAGGCCGATGCCGTCGATGCGGCTGGTGGTGCCGGGGAACCAGCGCTCCACGAGCTCGCGCGAGAGGCCGACGGCCTCGAAGAGCTGGCTGCCGCGGTAGGAGGCGACCGTCGAGATCCCCATCTTCGACATGATCTTCAGGACGCCCTTGGCGAGCGACTGCAGGAGGTTCGCGACCGCCTCGTCGCTGCTCACCCCGCCGACGACGCCGCGGGTGACCATGTCCTCGGCGGTCTCCATCGCGAGGTACGGGTTCACGGCGCTCGCGCCGTAGCCGATCAGCAGGGCGAGGTGGTGGACCTCGCGCACGTCGCCCGCCTCGACCAGCAGCGCGGCGTGGGTGCGACGACCCGTGCGGATGAGGTGGTGCTGGACGGCGCTGGTCAGCAGCAGCGAAGGGATCGGCGCGAGCTCGGAGTTGGAGTCGCGGTCGGAGAGCACGAGGAAGGTCGCGCCCTCGTCGATGGCGCGCACCGCCTCCTCGCAGACCTCCACCAGACGCTCCTCGAGGGCCTGGGCACCGCCGCTGACGCGGTAGAGACCGCGCAGCTTGGCGGTGTGGAAGTCGGCGGTGGCCGGGTCCGCGTCGATCGTGAGGATGCGGGCGAGCTGCTCGTTGTCGATCACGGGCATGGGCAGCGAGAGCTGGCGGGCGTGCAGGGCGGTCGCGTCCAGGAGGTTGCGCGACTCCCCCACCGCGACGCCGAGACTGGTCACGACCGCCTCGCGGATCGAGTCCAGCGGCGGGTTCGTCACCTGGGCGAACTGCTGGGTGAAGTAGTCGAACAGCAGGCGCGGACGGTCCGAGAGCACCGCGGTGGGGGTGTCGGTCCCCATCGCGCCGATCGGCTCGGCGCCCTTGGCTGCCATCGGACCCAGCAGGATCCGCAGCTCCTCCTCGGTGTACCCGAAGGTCTGCTGCCGGCGCACGACGGAGGAGCGCGAGTGCCAGATCGGCTCGCGCTGGGGAAGGTCGGCGATGTCGACCTTCTGCTCGTTCAGCCAGCGCCGCCACGGGCGACTCGCGACGACCTCGTCCTTGACCTCCTCGGAGGTCAGCACACGACCGCCCACGAGGTCGACCGCGAACAGCTCGCCGGGAGCGACCCGGCCCTTGAGGGCCACGCGCTCGCTGTCCATCTCGATCATCCCGGCCTCGGAGCCGAGGACGACGAGCCCGTCGTCGCTGACCCAGTACCGCAGGGGGCGCAGGCCGTTGCGGTCGAGCTTCGCCCCGACCATGTCGCCGTCGGAGAAGACGAGGGCGGCGGGGCCGTCCCACGGCTCCTGGAGCATCGCGTGGTACTCGTAGAACGCGCGCAGCTCCGGGTCCATCGTGGCGTCGTTCTCCCACGGCTCCGGCACCAGCATCATCATCGCGTGGGGCACCGAGCGACCCGCCAGGTTCAGCAGCTCGAGCGCCTCGTCCAGACTCGCCGAGTCCGAGGCGCCCGGGGTGTTCACCGGCAGCAACCGGCCCAGGTCGTCCCCGAACAGCGGGGAGGCCAGGCGGCCCTCGGCCGCCCGCAGGCGGTTGCGGTTGCCCACCACCGTGTTGATCTCGCCGTTGTGCGCGAGCATCCGGAACGGGTGGGCCAGCGGCCAGGCCGGGAAGGTGTTGGTCGAGAAGCGCGAGTGCACGATCGCGACGGTCGTCTCCAGGCGCTCGTCGCCGAGATCGGGGTAGAACTCCTCGAGCTGGATCGTCGTGAGCATGCCCTTGTAGACGATGGTGCGGCTCGACAGGCTCGCGAAGTAGACGCCGGTGGTGTGCTCGGCGCGGCGACGCACGGCGAAGGCGGCCCGCTCGAGCTCCAGACCCGTGCGCTCACGGCCCTCGTCCTCCAGGAGGACCTGCGCGAAGTGGGGCTGGACGGCGCGGGCGCTGGGGCCCACCAGGGAGTCGACCACGGGCACGTCGCGCCATCCGAGCACCCGCAGGCCCTCCTCGGCGGCGATCCGCTCGATGCGCTCGACGTCGAGGGCGCGCTCCTGGGCGTCCTGGGGCAGGAAGGCCTGGCCCACGGCGTAGGCACCGGGCGCGGGGAGGTCGATGCCGGCCTCGGCGGCGACCTCGGAGAGGAAGCGGTGCGGCACCTGGAGCAGGATCCCGGCGCCGTCGCCCGTGGTCTCCTCTGCGCCCACGGCGCCGCGGTGGTCGAGATTCTCCAGGGCCCGCAGGGCGTGGTCGACGATGTCGTGACCGGGCTGGCGTCGCGTGGTCGCGACCATGGCCACGCCGCAGGCGTCGTGCTCGTCATCGGGGCTGTACAGACCGGTGGCAGCGGGCTGCGCGGAGAAGCGCGAACGCAGGGGGATCATGGGCGTTCCTTCCGGGGGCCGGTGCGATGGACCGTGGCAAGGTTCCGGGAAGGCGCGGAGCCGTCCTGGCCCCGATTGCCGTCGGGACACCTTACTGCCTGCGTCCGCTGTGCGACCCCGCGGGCGTCATATGGTGAGACGCGCAGGCACGGTGTGCCGCGCTCCGGGGTCATTCCTCCCGGGAGCGACGGCGGCCGTGGGCGGACGGCGACCCCGCGGCCCTGGCCGCTGCCGGCACATCCGCGGCGGGCAGCGTCCAGGAGCCGTCGGCCGCACGCACCTCTCCCCCGCGACGGCGGCGTCGCCGGGTGAGCACCACCAGCATCACGATCGCGAGCACGAGCACGAGGATCGCGAGCACCGTGTGGATGCGCAGCGGACCGATCATCATCACCGGTTCGGTGCGCATCGCGTCGACCCAGGCGCGCCCGGCCGAGTAGATCGCGGCGTACAGCCAGAACACGCGGCCCCCGCCCAGGTCGAAGCGGCGCGCGAGGGCGAGCAGCACGAGCACGCCCACCAGGTTCCACAGCAGCTCGTAGAGGAAGGTCGGATGGTACGTGCCCGGTTCGCAGCCGGGGATGGTCCCGCCGTTCTGGAGGCAGCTGATGTCCAGCCCCCACGGCAGCGTCGTGGGCGGCCCGAAGAGCTCCTGGTTGAACCAGTTGCCCAGACGGCCGATGGCCTGGGCCACCATCAGGGTGGGCGCGATCGTGTCGGCCAGCGCCGCGAAGGAGACGCCCTTGCGGCGTGCCATGAACCAGACGGCCAGTGCACCGCCGGCCACGGCCCCGTAGATCGCCAGGCCGCCCTCCCAGATCCTCAGCACGCTCAGCAGGTCCCCGTCCGGCCCGAAGTAGGGCTCCGGCGACGAGAGCACGTGCCAGATCCGGGCTCCGACGATGCCGGCGACCACGGCGGCGAAGACGATGTCGAACATGTCCTCCGCGGCGCCGCCGCGGGCCTCCCAGCGGCGGGTGGCCCACCACAGGGCGATACCGATGCCGGCGAGGATGCACAGCGCGTAGAAGTGGATCGTCAGCGGACCGAGGTGCAGGGCGGAGACGGTGGGGCTGGGGATGTCGGCGAGGATCACGGGCGCATCCCGTGCGCAGCGCTGTCGGAGGCGGGCAGGGACGTCCGTGACCTCTCGACCCCCGCGCGCAGGTCGCGGGCGGTGCGGGCCAGGGTGCTCAGGGACTCGTCCCCGGCCTCGAAGTCGGTCTTCAGCGCCTTGACGAAGGCCGAGCCGACGATCACACCGTCCGCGTACGCGCCGACCTCGGCGGCCTGGTCCCCGGTGGAGACCCCGAGGCCGACGCAGACGTTGCGGGCCCCCGCGGCGCGGGTGCGCTCCACCAGCCCCGCCGTGGTCCCGCTGACCGATGCCCGGGTCCCGGTCACGCCCATCGTGCTGGCGGCGTAGACGAACCCGGAGGCGTGGCGCACCACGTGCTCGAGACGCTCGCGCGGCGAGCTGGGGGCGACCAGGAACACGCGGTCCAGCCCCTCCCGCTCGCTCGAGGCGATCCACTCCTCGGCCTCGTCGGGGATCAGGTCGGGGGTGATCAGACCGGCACCGCCGGCGTCTGCGAGACGCCTCGCGAAGGAATCGACCCCCTGGGCGAGCACCGGGTTCCAGTAGGTCATCACCAGCACCGCGGCACCGCTGCCCCGCAGCGCGTCGACGGCCTCGAGCACGTGGTGGGTGCGCGTGCCGGCCGCCAGGGCGGCGGTCGCCGCCTCCTGGATGACGGGCCCGTCCATCACCGGATCGGAGTACGGCAGGCCGAGCTCGAGGATGTCCACGCCGTTGTCGACCAGGGTGCGCGCGGCGGCCACGAACCGCTCCTGGTCGGGGTATCCCACGGGCAGGTAGCCGACGAGGGCGGCGCGGCCCTCCGCGCGGGCGCGCTCGAGGGCGTCGCCCGCGCGCAGACGGGATCCTGCGGTGTCGTGGGCGGCGCTCATCGTGCGTCCTTCCGGTCGGTGGCGTCCGCTGCGGTGCTGGCCGGGCCGCTGCCATCGGGTGCGGCATCGGCGGTGGAACGGGCCAGCTCCCGCAGGGCGTCGAGATCGCCGCGAGGTGTGGTGTCCTCCAGCAGTCCGAACCAGGTCGAGGCGGTGTCCACGTCCTTGTCACCGCGCCCGGAGAGGCTGACGAGAATGGTGGCGTCCTCCCCCAGCTCCTTGCCCAGGGCGAGGGCCCCGGCCACGGCGTGGGCGGACTCGAGGGCGGGCATGATCCCCTCGGTCATCGACAGCAGCGCGAAGGCCTCCATCGCCGCGGTGTCGTCGACGGCGCGGTACTCGGCCCGTCCGATCGCGGAGAGCCAGGCGTGCTCGGGGCCGACGCTCGGGTAGTCCAGCCCCGCGCTCACGGAGTGCGACGGGATGGTCTGGCCGTCCTCGTCCTGCATCACGAAGCTGCGGGCACCGTGCAGCACGCCCGGGGTCCCGCCGCCGATGGTGGCGCTGTGGCGGCCGGTGTCGACGCCGTCGCCGCCGGCCTCGCAGCCGATCAGCCGCACGTCCTCGTCGTCCAGGAAGGCATGGAAGATGCCCATGGCGTTCGAGCCGCCGCCGACGCATGCGACGACCGCGTCGGGCAGGCCGCCGACACGCTCGAGGACCTGCTCACGGGCTTCCTCGCCGATCACGCGATGGAAGTCGCGGACCATCACCGGGAACGGGTGGGGGCCGGCGACGGTGCCGAGCAGGTAGTGCGTGGTCTCGACGTTGGTCACCCAGTCGCGGAACGCCTCGTTGATCGCGTCCTTGAGGGTGCGCGAGCCGTGGGTGACGGGGACGACCTCGGCGCCCAGCAGGCGCATGCGCGCGACGTTCAGGGCCTGGCGCTCGGTGTCCTCCTCCCCCATGTAGATCGTGCAGTCCAGCCCGAACAGGGCGGCCGCGGTCGCCGTGGCGACCCCGTGCTGCCCGGCGCCGGTCTCGGCGATCACGCGGGTCTTGCCCATGCGCTTGGTCAGCAGGGCCTGGCCCAGGACGTTGTTGATCTTGTGGCTACCGGTGTGGTTGAGGTCCTCCCGCTTGAGCAGGATCCGGGCTCCGCCGGCCAGGCGGGAGAACCGCGGGGCCTCGCTCAGCAGGGAGGGGCGGCCGGTGTACTCACGGCTCAGGCGCTGCAGCTCGTCGGTGAACTCGGGGTCGACGATGGCCTTCTCGAAGGCCTCGCGGATCTCGTCGAGCGCGGGGACCAGGGCCTCGGGCAGGAACCGCCCGCCGAAGTCGCCGAAGTACGGACCGGCCTCGCTGCGCAGCGGGGTCCCGGGCCGCGGGAACAGACCTTCGCTCATGCGTCTCCACCTTCCTGCGGGCCCTGGGTGGGCTCGGTGCTGCTCGCTGTACGTGTCGCGTCCGCGCCGTCCCGGCCCCGGCGGGCTACGGCCCGGAAGTCCTGCACGCTGCGCCGCGGGTCCGCGCCGGTGACCAGCGCCTCGCCCACCAGCACCGCATCGGCGCCGGCCCGGGCGTAGGCCTCGACGTCGGCGATCGAGGCGACGGCCGACTCGCCGACGGCGAGCACCTCCGCCGGGACCCGGCCCAGCAGCTCCGTCGCCCGGTCGAGGTGGACGTCGAGGGTGGTGAGGTCACGGGCGTTGACGCCCACGAGCTCGGGGTCCAGGGCCAGGGCCCGCTCGAGCTCGGGCCCGGTGTGCACCTCCACGAGCGCGTGCATGCCGAGCTCGCGGGTGAGGGCGTGCAGATCGCGCAGCTGGGCGTCGTCGAGGGCGGCCACGATCAGCAGCACCATGTCGGCGCCGTGGGCGCGGGCCTCGAGCACCTGGTACTCCTCGACGGTGAAGTCCTTGCGGAGCACCGGCACGTCGACGCTGCCGCGCACGGCGTCGAGGTCCACGAGCGACCCGCCGAAGCGGCGGGCCTCGGTGAGCACGCTGATGGCGCTGGTCCCGGCCTCCGCATAGATGCGGGCGAGCGCGGCGGGGTCGGCGATCTCGGCGAGGTCGCCCTTGGAGGGGCTGCGGCGCTTGACCTCCGCGATCAGACCCAGCGTGGTGCCGTCGCCCGCGAGGGCGGAACGGGCGTCCCGCGCGGGCGCGGTCTGGGAGGCGAGGCGCTCGAGGGCGGGGCGAGGGAGCTCTTCGCGACGCACCTCGAGGTCCTCGCGGACTCCCTCGATGATGCTGTCGAGGACGGTTCCTGTCGTTCTCACGGACCCTCCTGTGGGAGACGGAAGCGGATCGGACGATGGGCGGGGCCGCGTGCGGCACCGCCCCGGGGCTCACGCCCCGATGAACGAGGGCGCGGCGAGGAATTCCAGACCGGGCAGGTTGCGGGCGATCGAGTAGGCCAGGACCAGCGCGCCGAGGGCGATCATCAGGGTGTTCGAGGGCCGCAGCGGGGCGCTGCGGCCCCGCACCCGGGCGTGGCCCCAGCGCACGAACAGCGCGAGGGCGACGGGCAGGGCGATCACGATCATCGCGTTCGATCGCAGCGCGAGCACGGGATCTCCCGCCAGCAGGGCGTGGACGGCGCGCGTGGCCCCGCAGCCGGGGCAGTCCAGCCCGGTCAGCAGATGGAAGGGACACAGCGGCACGTCCTGCGTGAAGGGGTCGAAGACCGCCTGCAGGCCGATCGCCGCGGCGCCGGCGGCCGCGAGCAGGGCGAGCGGCAGGACCGCGCCCCTCGCGCCCGCCGGTGCGTTCACCGTGCCTGGGCCCGGCGGCTCTTCTGGCCGAAGCCGGCGATCCGCAGCACGAGGCTCACGATCAGGGCGAGCACGATCACGATCGCACCGCCGATGATGATCGGCACGTCCACCAGGACGAGGCCGAGGGCCGCGACGATCGACCCGAGGACGACCCCCACCGTGCAGACCCAGGCGGCGACGGTGTTGCCCTCGTTCTCCGGGGGCGGCGGCGGGACGGCGTGCAGGCTGGGCATGGAGACCTCTCGGGGACGTGCGGGTGGTGGCCTTCATTCTGCCACGCGCGGAGGACCACCAGAGGACGGGTCCTCGCCGCGGCTGAGTGCGTCCCAGGCGGCGGCGGGGTCCTCGCTCGGGTCCGTCTCGCGCGCCACACGGCTGCGGGCCGCGTCGCGCTGATAGCGGGAGGGGCGACGCGGCCATCGTCCGCCCACCAGCAGCACCGCGAGACCGGTCGCGATCAGCAGCGCAGCGGGGATCACGGCCAGCAGCGGCCAGCTGGTGGCGCCGGCGCTGATCGACCCGCCCACGACGCCCGTCTTCTCCGCCACGGCGGACCGCGACGCGGCGACCGTGTCGGTGCTCACGCCGAGGGCGCTGACCGCGGCGCCGACGCCGACGAGCACGAGCACGGGACCGGCGACGAACCGCACCCACCGCGCCGCGAGGGTGGTCGCGACGGCTGCCGCGGCGCCCACCAGGGCGAGGGCGAGGACGGCGGGGGCCGCGTCCTGGCCGGTGACTGCGACGGATTCCTGGGTCCCCGTGAAGCCGGCGGCCTTCGCGGTGGTCCAGGTCGCCCGGGACGTCGCGGCCAGGACGAGGGAGGCCAGCAGGGCGAGCAGGACCACGGCGCGCCGTGAGAGCAGGCGCCTCATGCCTCACGCACCGTCTGCGCGGAGGCGACGGCACGCAGCGCGGCCGCCGCCTTGGCCTGGGACTCGCGGTGCTCCATGGTCGGCCGGGAGTCCGCCACGACACCGCCGCCGGCCTGCACGTGCGCGGTGCCGTCCTTGATCACGGCGGTGCGGATCGCGATGGCCATGTCCATGTCACCGGCGAAGTCGATGTAGCCGACGGTGCCGCCGTAGACGCCGCGGCGCACGGGCTCGAGACGGTCGATGATCTGCAGCGCGCGGGGCTTCGGGGCGCCCGAGAGGGTGCCGGCCGGGAAGGTCGCACGCAGGGCGTCGCACGCCGTCGCGTCCTCGCGCAGGACGCCGGTGACGTCGCTCGAGATGTGCTGGATGTGGCTGAAACGCTCGATGTGCATGAGGTCGCGCACCGTGACGCTGCCGGGCTCGCACACCTTCTGCAGATCGTTGCGTGCGAGGTCGACGAGCATCAGGTGCTCGCTGCACTCCTTGGGGTCGGCCAGCAGCTCCTCGGCCAGACGCGCATCCTCCTCGGGAGAGGTGCCGCGCGGACGCGAGCCCGCGATCGGGTGGGTGCCGGCGCTGCGACCGCGCACGGTCACCAGGGCCTCCGGGCTCGCACCCACCACGTCGATCGGCGCGCCCTCCCCGTCGACGGTGCGCAGCAGGAACATGTAGGGGCTCGGGTTCACCCGGCGCAGGACCCGGTAGACGTCCAGCGGATCGGCCGCCGTGGGCAGCGAGAACCGCTGGGAGGGCACGACCTGGAAGATCTCGCCGTCCACGATGTCGCGCACGGCCTCGCGCACGGCCTCCTCGTACTCGAGCCGGCTGGTGCGTGCCTTCGGGGAGACCTCGGAGACGGCGTCGTAGACCGCCGGGCGGGCCGGCAGCTCACGGTGCAGCGCCTCGCGCATCGCGCCCAGTCGGGCGAGGGCGTCGTCGTAGGCCTCGTCGACGCGCTCGTCCGTGCCGTCGAGGTTCAGGGCGTTGGCGACCAGCAGCACGGTCGAGTCGTGGGAGTCGTGGACGGCCACGTCCTGCGCGAGCAGCAGGGAGATGTCGGGGATGCCGATCTCGTCGGCCGGGGCGTCCGGCAGCTTCTCCCAGTACCGCACGGCGTCGTAGGCGACGAAGCCGACGAGCCCGCCGGTGAACGGAGGCAGCTGCGGCAGGCGCGCGGAGCGGAAGGCATCGGTGAGGGCGGCCAGCGCCTGCATCGGGTCGCCGTCGGTGGGGACGCCCGCGGGCGTCTCGCCGACCCAGCGGGCGCTGCCGTCGGACTCGGTCAGCACGGACTTCGCCCTGCTGCCGATGATCGACCAGCGGGAACCCTCGCCCTCCCCCGCGCTCTCCAGGAGGAACGTGCCGCGCGGATCGTCGGGATCGGTCAGCCGACGGTAGAGCGAGAGCGGGGTGTCCTCGTCCACGAGCAGCCGCAGGGTCAGCGGGACGATCCGCTGGCGCGCCGCGAGGGCGCGGAAGGTCTCTCGGTCGGGCTGGACGACGCCCAGGGCGTCCCCCTCGATCCCGGCGACGAGCTCGGGGTAGACGCCCTCCTCCGGGGAGGACTCCTCGGTCGTGGTCATCGGGCGGTGTCCTCCTTCGGGTTCGGCGGCTCGGACGGATCCGTGTGGGAGCGTCGCTCGGCTCGGCTCAGGACCGTCGCGGGCAGCTCGCCGCCCACGAAACAGGTCTCGGTGCCGCGGTGGCAGGCAGGACCCACCTGGTCCACGCGCACCAGCAGCGTGTCGCCGTCGCAGTCGAGGGCGACCGAGCGCACGAACTGCACGTGGCCGCTGGTGTCACCCTTGCGCCAGTACTCCTGGCGCGAGCGGGACCAGAAGCTCACGCGTCCCTCCTCGAGCGTGCGCCGCAGCGCCTCGTCGTCCATCCAGCCGACCATCAGCACACGCGAGTCGACGGCGTCCTGGACGACGGCCGCCACCAGCCCGTTCGCGTCGTGGGTCAGGCGCGCGGCGATGTCGGGGTCGAGGCTGGGGCCCGCTGCGGGCCGCTCGGCCGTCACAGCGCCCTCGCGAGCTCGTCGGCGCGGTCGGTGCGCTCCCAGGTGAACTCGGGCAGCTCGCGACCGAAGTGGCCGTGCACGGCGGTGCGCGCGTAGATCGGGCGCAGCAGGTCCAGGGCGTCGATGATCGCGGCGGGGCGGAGGTCGAAGACCTTGCGCACCGCGCGGGCGATCTGGTGGTCGGGCACCGTGCCGGTGCCGAAGGTCTCGACGTACAGGCCCACCGGGGCGGCGACGCCGATGGCGTAGGCGACCTGCACCTCGCAGCGAGCGGCGAGCCCGGAGGCGACGACGTTCTTGGCGACCCAGCGCATCGCGTAGGCGCCGGAGCGGTCGACCTTGCTGGGGTCCTTGCCGCTGAACGCGCCGCCGCCGTGGCGTGCCATGCCGCCGTAGGTGTCGACGATGATCTTGCGGCCGGTGAGCCCGGCATCGCCCTTGGGCCCGCCGATCACGAACCGGCCCGAGGGGTTGATGTGGTACTTCACGTCGCTGACGTCCAGCCCCAGACCGGCGAGCTCCTCGAGCACCGGCGCCACGACGACCTGACGGATGCCGGGCTCGAGCTGCGCGGCGACGTCGACGTCCTCGTCGTGCTGGGTGGAGACCACCACCGCCTCGACGCTGCGGGCGACGTCGTCCTCGTCGTAACCGATGGTGACCTGGGTCTTCCCGTCCGGGCGCAGGTACGGCAGGACGCCGTTGCGACGGGACTCCGAGAGGTTGGCGGAGAGCCGGTGGGCGGCGTGGATCGGCAGCGGCATCAGCTCGGGGGTGTCATCGCACGCGTAGCCGAACATCAGGCCCTGATCGCCCGCACCGAGGTCGGCGAAGCGCTCGATCGCACCCCCGCCGCGCTGCTCGAACGAGGAGTCGACGCCCGCGGCGATGTCGGCGCTCTGGGAGCCGATGGAGACCTCGATGCCGCAGCTGTCGGCGTCGAAGCCCTTCTCCGAGGAGTCGTAGCCGATCTGGCGGATGGTGTCGCGCACGATCTTCTGCACGTCGGTGTACCCCGAGGTGCGGACCTCCCCGGCGACGTGGACCAGGCCGGTGGTCACCATCGTCTCGACCGCGACCCGCGACCCCGTGTCCTGGCCGAGCATGTCGTCGAGGATCGCGTCGGAGATCTGGTCGCAGATCTTGTCGGGGTGCCCCTCGGTGACCGATTCGGAGGTGAAGCTGCGCAGATCGTGCGATGTCATGCGGACCAGGGTACGTGCCCCAGCCTGCTCGCGACCTGCGCGAGCAGGGTGTGGGCGACCACGGTCTTGGTGCCCTCGGCGCGGGCGACCTCCTGGCCCCGGGCGTCCAGGATCTCCACCGCCGTGTCCTCGGCGCCGAAGACCCCGGCGCTGACGTCGTTGAACACCAGCAGATCGGCGCCCTTGCGCTGCGCCTTGGACTCCGCGAGCTCACGGGAGCTCGAGCCCTCCTGGCCGGTCTCGGCCGCGAAACCGACGATGACATGCGGGGACACATCGGCACCCTGTCGGCTCCGCTGCTCCTCGCGGGCGCGGACCGTGGTCGCCAGGACGTCCTCGGTGCGCACGAGATCGAGGGTGGGGACGTCGTCCTCGCCCGTCTTCTTGATCTTGGAGACGGCTCGGGAGGCAGGGGTGAAATCGGCCACGGCCGCGGCCATCACCAGCGCATCGGCCCTCTCCCGCTCGGCGGCGACGGCGGCGGCGAGCTCGGCGGCGTCGCCCACGTCCACACGGCGGGCCCCCGGGGGCGTCTCCAGGCCGACGTTGGCCGCGATCAGGGTGACCTCGGCGCCGCGGGCGAGCGCGGCGTGCGCGAGCGCCCAGCCCTGCTTGCCCGAGGAGCGGTTGGCGAGGAAGCGGACGGGGTCGATCTCCTCGCGGGTGCCACCGGCGGTGATCAGCACCCGTCGGCCGACGAGGTCCCGGACCACTCCCCCGTGCTCGTCGCGCGGCGCGCTCAGCTGAGCGCGCGCCGCCGCCAGGATCGCCTCGGGCTCGGGCAGCCGCCCCGGTCCCGAGTCCGGACCGGTGAGTCGACCGACCTCCGGCTCGAGCACACGCACTCCGCGCTCGCGCAGCAGTGCGACGTTCTCGCGCGTCGCGGGGTGCTGCCACATCTCGGTGTGCATGGCGGGCACCATCATCGCGCGAGGCCCGGCCATCAGCAGGGTCGCCGTGAGCAGGTCGTCGGCACGTCCGGTCCGGGCGCGCGCGAGCAGGTCGGCGGTGGCGGGCACCACCAACACCAGATCGGCCTGCTGACCGATGCGCACGTGGGCGACCTCGTCGACGTCCTCGAAGACGCTCGTGGTCACCGGGTGGTGGCTGAGGGCCTCCCAGGTCGCGGCGCCCACGAACTCCAGCGAGCTGCGGGTGGGGATCACCCGGACATCGGCACCGGACGCATCAAGGCCGCGCAGCACGTGCGCGGCCTTGTACGCGGCAATACCGCCGCTCACGCCGAGGACGATCCGCGCTCCGCGCAGGACGTCGGCGTCGGGAGTCATCGACGTGACCTCAGAAGGAGAGGTCGGTCACCGGCGGCTCGGGAGCGTCCGCGCCGAGCTGCAGCGGGGCGAGCGAGGACTCGGACTCGGCCTGCTTCCGGGCCTCGAGCTCGGCCTCGTCGATCTCGCGGGCGACCAGCAGGCCCTCGTCGATCTCGCGCAGCGCGATCGACAGCGGCTTCTCCTGGTTCTCGACGTCCACGAGGGGGCCGACGTACTCGAGCAGGCCCTCGGACAGCTGCGAGTAGTAGGCGTTGATCTGACGGGCGCGCTGGGACGAGTAGAGCACGAGCGCGTACTTCGAGTCGACGTCCTCGAGGAGGCGGTCGACCGGAGGGTTCGTGATGCCCTCGGGCTGGGCTTCGGTTCCGAACACGGAGGGTCCCTTCGATTGACGATGTGCACGACGGACGTGCCGCGTGCGACCACCCAGGATACGCCCCGTGACGTCGGGGGGCCAGGCGTGCGGGGGCGGGGTTGGTCACGACGCCGGCGACTCAGTCGTCGGCGGGGGCGGATGCGGGTGGGATCCCGATCAGGGTGGCGAGACGGTTCGTGGCGTCCTCGATCGTGTCGTTGACGATCGTGACGTCGAACTCGCTCTCGGCGGCGAGCTCGACGCGGGCCGTGGCCAGGCGTCGTTCGCGCTCCTCGGCGCTCTCGGTGCCGCGGCCGACGAGCCGGTGCACGAGCGTCTCCCAGTCCGGCGGGGCGAGGAAGACGAAGAGGGCCTCGGGCATGCTCTCGCGGACCTGGCGGGCGCCGGCGAGATCTATCTCGAGCAGCACCGGCCGGTGCTGCGCGATCTTCTGCTCGACGGCCGCCCGGGGCGTGCCGTAGCGGTGGCGGCCGTGGACGACCGCCCACTCGAGCATCTGCCCGCTCTCCACGAGGCGGGTGAACTCCTCCTCGCTCACGAAGGAGTAGTGCACCCCGTCGATCTCACCGGGGCGAGGGGGCCTGGTCGTCGCGGAGACCGACAGCCACACGTCGGGGAACCGTGCCCGCATGGCTGCGGACACGGTTCCCTTGCCGACGGCGGTGGGCCCGGCGAGGACCGTCACCGGGACGCGGCGGGCGCCCTCGGCGCCGGTCGCGGACTCCCCCGTCACTCGGAGAAGTGGGCGATGAGCTTCTCAGCCTGGTGCGAGCCGAGGCCGCGCACCTTGCGAGAGGGCGAGATCCCGATCTCCTCCATGATCTGCTGCGCCTTGACCTTACCGACGCCCGGCAGGGCCTCGAGGAGGGCGGCGACACGGAGACGGCCGATGACCTCGTTCTTCTCGGCCTCCTTGAGCACCTTGGCGATCTCTTCGCCACGGCGACCGGTGGACTCCTTGAGACGGGACTTGATGGCGGCGCGCTCGCGGCGAGCCTCCGCGGCCTTCTTCAGGGCCTCGGCGCGCTGTTCCGGGGAGAGAGGAGGGAGAGCCACTGTCGTACCTCAGTTCTTGGTTCGGTGACGGGTGTCCTGATGCCAGGGTCCCGGGGACCGGGTCCCACCGCGCCGTCCGACCGATCGGCCCTGATCCTCGCGGATCGTCGCGGACCTGCACGTCCCGGGCGGGAGCGGTGGCACGACTGTAACCCGATGCACGCCGGATTTCGTCTCTTCTCGGCGCGTCGCTCCAGTTCGCACGCTCGGAGACGCCGTTTTCTGACGCTCCTCGGGGTCGTCGTGTCGAAATCCGGTACCTCAGCCGGCGGACGGCACGGCGTACGCGGCGGCGAGCTCACGGGTCCTGGCCTCGAGCGCCGCGGTCGCGGGACCGGCCGCGAGGACGCCGCGCGAGATCGACACCAGCACGCGCTCGGCGGCCGGCCCGAAGACCTCGTCACGCTCCCGGGGCCCCGCGCCCTGGGCGCCGAACCCGGGGGCGAGCAGGGGCGCCCTGGTCGCCGCGAGGTCGATGCCGAGCTCCGCCGGGGCGGCGCCGACGGTCGCGCCGACCACCAGCCCCGTGCTCCCCCACCCGTGCTCGTCCTCGGCGCCCGTCGCGGAGAGCTCGGCGAGATTGCGTTCGCCCGCGCTCTCGGCGACCGCTCGCGCGATGGCCGTGCCCTCCGCGGTGACGGCGTGCTGGACCTCGGGCCCGTCGGGGTTCGAGGTCAGGGCGAGCACGAACACGCCCTTGCCGTGCTCCGCCGCCAGCTCGAGCGCGGGCGCGAGCGATCCGAACCCCAGATACGGGCTGAGCGTGATCGCATCGGCCTCGAGCGGGGCCCCCGGCCGCAGGTAGGCATCGGCATAGCCCGCCATGGTCGACCCGATGTCTCCGCGCTTCACGTCGAGCACGGTCAGCAGACCGCGCTCGCGGGCGAGCGCGAGGAGCTCCTCGAGCGCGTCGATGCCGGCGGCACCATGACGCTCGAAGAACGCCGACTGCGGCTTCAGCGCGCAGGCGTGCTCCGCACAGGCCTCCAGCACCCGCAGGGAGAAGCTGCGCAGGCCGGCGGGGTCGTCGGCCAGCCCCCAGTCCCTCAGCAGGGTCTCGTGGGGGTCGACGCCGACCACGAGCGGCCCGCGCGCCCGGACGGCCTCGCGCAGCCTCCGCCCGAAGGTCTCCGAGTCCTTCGCACCGCTCATGCCCGCACCGTGCCGGCTGCGGTGGCGTGCTCGGAGCTGCCGTGCGCCGACGGCGCGCCCTGGTCCGCGCGGTGGCGGGCCAGCTCCCCGATGTGCTCCTGGAGGCTGCGCACGCCGAAGGACCCGCTGGGCAGCGCCTCGATCGCCTGCACCGCGGCCTGGAACTCCTGCAGGGTGGTGATCATCGGGACGTCCACCGCGGTCGCGGCCGCGCGGATCTCGTAGCCGTCTGCGCGTGCATCGGAACCCGAGGGGGTGTTCAGCACGAGCACGACCTGCCCGCCCTCGATCAGCTCGATCACGCTGCCCGAGGCGTCGGAGTCCGAGGCCTTGGCGATCGTGCGGCAGGGGACCCCCGAACGGCGCAGCACACCGGCGGTGCCGACCGTCGCGATGATGTCGAAGCCGAGCGCCGCGAGCCGCGCGACCGGCAGCACGACACCGCGCTTGTCCCGGTCCGAGACCGAGACGAAGACGCTGCCCGAGGTGGGCAGACCCTGACCGGAGATCGCCAGCTGCGACTTCGCGAAGGCGAGGGGGAACGTGGTGTCGATCCCCATCACCTCGCCGGTCGAGCGCATCTCGGGGCCGAGCAGCGCGTCGACGCTGTGGCCGGTGCGGGTGCGGAAGCGCTTGAAGGGCAGCACGGCCTCCTTGACGCTGATCGGGGTGTCCTCGGGCAGCGCACCGCCGTCGCCCTCGCGAGGGAGGGCACCCTGCGCGCGCAGCTGGGCGATCGAGCGACCCGCCATGATCAGCGAGGCCGCCTGGGCGAGGTGGACGCCGGTGGCCTTGGAGACGAACGGGACGGTGCGCGAGGCACGAGGATTGGCCTCGAGCACGTAGAGCACCCCGTGGGCCAGGGCGTACTGGACGTTGAGCAGCCCGCGCACGCCCACGCCCTCGGCGATCGCCTCGGTGGAGCGGCGGATCTGCTCGATCACGGCGCTGCCGAGCGTCACCGGCGGCAGGGTGCAGGCCGAGTCGCCGGAGTGGATGCCGGCCTCCTCGATGTGCTCCATGATGCCTCCCAGGTACATCTCGGTGCCGTCGTAGAGCGCGTCGACGTCGATCTCCGTGGCGGTGTCCAGGAAGGAATCGATCAGGATCGGCGCCTCGGCGCGGCCGCCCTCGGGGAGGTTGCGCCCCACGTAGTCGACCAGGCCCGCCTCGTCGTAGACGATCTCCATGCCCCGGCCGCCCAGCACGTAGCTGGGGCGCACGAGCACCGGGTACCCGACCTCGCGAGCGGTCTCGATCGCGTCGCCCAGCGCCCAGGCCGTGCCGTAGGGCGGGGCGGGCAGGTCCGCGCGGGAGAGCACGCCGCCGAAGGCGCCCCGGTCCTCGGCCATGTCGATCGCCCCCGGGGAGGTCCCGATGATCGGCACCCCGGCCTTCTCGAGCCGGCGCGCGAGGGCGAGCGGGGTCTGGCCGCCCAGCTGCACGATGACCCCGGCGACGGGGCCCACGGCGCGCTCGGCCTCGTAGACCTCGAGGACGTCCTCGAAGGTGAGCGGCTCGAAGTAGAGACGATCGGCCACGTCGTAGTCGGTCGAGACGGTCTCGGGATTGCAGTTGACCATGACGGTCTCGAAGCCGCCGCCACCCTCGGACTCCTCGCGTCCCAGCACCATCGCGGCGTGCACGCAGGAGTAGTCGAACTCGATGCCCTGACCGATGCGGTTGGGGCCGGAGCCCAGGATCAGCACGGCGGGCTTCGTCCGGGGCTCGACCTCGTTCTCCTGGTCGTAGCTCGAGTAGTGGTACGGGGTCGCCGAGGCGAACTCGGCGGCGCAGGTGTCGACCGTCTTGAAGACGGGGTTGATGCCCAGGGCCTCGCGCACGCCCTTGACGACCTCGCCGGAGACGCTGCGCAGCTGCCCGATCTGGTCGTCGGAGATGCCGTGGCGCTTGGCGAGCGCCAGCAGCTCGACGTCCAGCACGTCCGCCCCGCGCACCTCCTCGGCGATCTCGGCGACCAGCAGGAACTGGTCGAGGAACCAGCGATCGATGGCCGTGGCGTCGTAGAGGTGCTCGATGGTCTCGGCGGGATCGACGATGCCGGCCGCCGCGGCCCGCAGCACGCGGGCGATGGCGACCATGCGGGTGTCCGAGGGGACGCGGGAGGACTCGATCAGCTCGGCGACCTCGGCGGCGTCCGGCGCGGGCCCCGCGTAGTCGACGGTCGAGGTGCCGACGTCCAGCGAGCGCTGGGCCTTGCCGTAGGCTTCGGTGAAGCTGCGGCCCAGGGCCATCGCCTCGCCCACGCTCTTCATGGTCGTGGTCAGCGTGGGATCGGCGGCGGGGAACTTCTCGAAGGCGAAGCGCGGGATCTTCACCACGACGTAGTCGAGCGTGGGCTCGAAGCTCGCCGGGGTGGTGCCGGTGATGTCGTTGCGGATCTCGTCGAGGGTGTATCCCAGCGCCAGGCGGGCCGCGATCTTCGCGATCGGGAAGCCGGTGGCCTTCGAGGCCAGCGCCGAGGAGCGCGAGACACGCGGGTTCATCTCGATGACGACGATCCGGCCGGTGGTGGGGTGGATCGCGAACTGCACGTTGCAGCCGCCGGTGTCCACGCCGACCTCGCGGATGATGCCGATGCCGAGGTCGCGCAGGCGCTGCTGCTCCACGTCGGTGAGCGTGAGCGCGGGGGCCACGGTGACGGAGTCGCCCGTGTGCACGCCGACCGGGTCGACGTTCTCGATCGTGCAGACCACGACGCAGTTGTCGTTGCGGTCGCGCATCAGCTCGAGCTCGAACTCCTTCCAGCCCAGGATCGACTCCTCCAGGAGCACCTCGGTGGTCGGCGAGTAGTGCAGGCCGTCGCCGCCGATGCGGCGCAGGTCCGACTCGTCGTAGGCCATG
The DNA here is from genome assembly GCF_003130585.1 of Brachybacterium endophyticum. GTDB lineage: Bacteria > Actinomycetota > Actinomycetes > Actinomycetales > Dermabacteraceae > Brachybacterium > Brachybacterium endophyticum. The sequence goes on from NZ_QFKX01000004.1 coordinate 210,186, forward strand.
CCGGAGCCCAGCCCGCCCATCGTGAAGCTCGGGCGCACGACCATCGGGTAGCCGAGGTCCTCGGCGGCCTCCAGGAGATCGTCCATGGTGTGGCAGATCCGTGAGCGCGCGGACTCCCCGCCCACGGACTCCACGACGTCCTTGAAGCGCTGGCGGTCCTCGGCCTTCTGGATCGCCTCGGTCGAGGCGCCGATCATCTCCACGCCGTACTCGGCGAGGATGCCGCGGTCCTCGAGGGCGATCGCCGCGTTCAGCGCGGTCTGTCCGCCCAGGGTCGGCAGCACCGCGTCGGGGCGCTCCTTCTCGATGATCGAGCGGATCACGTCGGGATCGATGGGCTCGATGTAGGTGGCGTCCGCGATGTCGGGGTCGGTCATGATCGTCGCGGGGTTGGAGTTGACGAGGATGACGCGCAGGCCCTCCTCGCGCAGCACGCGGCAGGCCTGCGTGCCGGAGTAGTCGAACTCGGCGGCCTGGCCGATCACGATCGGCCCGGAGCCGATCACGAGCACGGAGGAGATGTCGTCGCGGCGGGGCATCAGGAGTCCTTCTTCTCGGAGGCGGCGGTGTTCGCGGAGGCCGGGGCGGTGGCGGCCCCGGAACCGGTGTCGGACGCGGACGCATCGGCGTGGCGCGCGCGGACCATGTCGACGAGGCGGTCGAACAGGTACGAGGCGTCGTGCGGTCCCGACGCCGCCTCGGGGTGGTACTGGACGGAGTAGGCGGGTCGGTCGAGGCAGCGGATGCCCTCGACGACGTCGTCGTTCAGCCCCACGTGGGAGACCACCACGCGTCCGTAGCGGCCCCCGTCGTGCGGCGCGGTGTGCTCGCCCTCGAGGGGGACGTCGACGGCGAAGCCGTGGTTCTGGGCGGTGATCTCGACCTTGCCGGTCTCGCGGTCCAGCACCGGCTGGTTGATGCCGCGGTGGCCGTACTTCAGCTTGTAGGTGCCGAATCCGAGGGCGCGTCCCAGCAGCTGGTTGCCGAAGCAGATGCCGAAGAACGGCACTCCGGCGTCGAGGACGCCGCGCAGCAGCTCGACCTGGTCCTCGGCGCTCGCCGGGTCACCGGGCCCGTTGGAGAAGAAGACCGCGTCGGGCTCGGTCGCCAGCAGCTCCTCGAGGGTCGTGGTCGCCGGCAGCAGGTGCACCCGCAGGCCGCGCGCGACCATGTTGCGCGGGGTCGCGCCCTTGATGCCGAGGTCCACGGCGGCGACCGTGCCGATCGCCTCCCCCTCGGGCTCCAGCACCACGGGCTGAGGGATCGTCACCTCCTCCACGAAGCTCGCGCCCGCCATCGCGGGCTCGGCCTGGACCCGCTCGAGCAGCTGCTGCTCGCTCGCCTCCGCCAGGGTGCTGCCGGAGAAGATGCCGCCGCGCATCGAGCCGTGCTCGCGCAGGATGCGGGTGAGCATGCGGGTGTCGATGGCGGAGATCCCGACGACGTCGGACTCGGCCAGCAGGTCGTCCAGGCTCTGCTCGCTGCGCCAGTTGGAGGCCACGCGACTGGCCTCGCGCACGGCGTACCCGCGCACCCAGACGGTGCGGGACTCCATGTCCTCGGCGTTGGCTCCGGTGTTGCCGATGTGCGGTGCCGTCTGGACGACGATCTGGCCGGCGTAGGAGGGGTCGGTGAGGGTCTCCTGGTAGCCGGTCATGCCGGTCGCGAAGACGACCTCGCCCAGGCGTGCGCCGCGCGCACCGTAGGCCTCCCCGCGCAGGACGGTGCCGTCCTCGAGGACGAGGAGGGCGGGGTCGGCGGCACGACGCGCACGGCCGACGGTGGTGTCGGGGGCGGTGGTGGTCATGGCTGCTCCTTCCGGGGCTGCGGGGCCCGGGCTTCGGGCGTGAAGGGGGTCGGCGCGGAGGCGTCGGGGGTGGCGGGGTGATCGGAGCGGTCCTCGGAGGCGGGCGCGGCAGGTCGTCGCTCCCCTCCGAGGTCCGTACGTCGTCGCTCCCGGCCGAGGGCGAGGAAGCGGTCCTGGTCCTCGGCGCTGTCCGGGCGGAAGCCGGTGTCCAGGAGCCGCTCCCCCAGCTGCCAGCGGATCACGAGGAGGCCGTCGCCCCCGATCCACTTGCCGACCATGCCGGGGGCCGTGTGCACCGAGCGGACGTCGTCCCAGGGGATCAGGAAGTCCGGGGCGCCCTGGCGACCGACGGTCAGCACGGCGTTGCCGGCGTCCTCGGCCTCACCCAGCACGGCGCGACTGCGCGCCCCGAGCCCGCGGGCGGTGACCCGCTCGAGGGGCTCGCCGGCGACGGTGGTGGCGACGTAGACGCCGGAGGCGCCGACGGCGCCCTGCTCCCCCGTGAGCGCCTTCCCGCCGCCGATCGGCTGCGGGAGTGCGGGGAGGTCGCCCTGTCGGGCGGCGCGGCGACGCCAGCCCCACAGGGCCAGCAGCACCAGGACGATCAGGAGGACGAGCAGGGCGAGGACGGGCGGGAGGTAGCGCGTGAGATCCATGCCGGGCCGCTCAGCGCGCCACGAGTTGGGTGTCGCGCACCGTGGGGCGCCCGCCGAGCAGGGTGAGACGGTTGGCCCCGGGCAGGGAACGGCCGGCGACCGGTGAGTTGCGGCCCCGTGAGGCGTGCGCCTCGGGATCGACCTCGGCCGAGGGGCGCGGGTCCCACACCAGCAGGTTCGCGACCTCACCGGCCTCGAGGGGGCGTCCCTGGTCCGTGTCACGGGCGATCCGGGCAGGTGTCTCCGAGAGCACCCTCGCCACGTCCCTCCAGGTCAGTGCCCCGGTGTCGACCATCGTGTGCTGGACGATGCCGAGCGCGGTCTCCAGCCCGGTCATCCCGAAGGCCGCGGTGTCCCACTCGCGGTCCTTCGCGTCGTGCGGGTGCGGGGCGTGGTCGGTGGCGACGATGTCGATGGTGCCGTCGGCCAGGCCCGCCCGGACCGCCTCGACGTCGGCCCGGGTGCGCAGCGGCGGGTTCACCTTGTAGACCGCGTCGTAGCCGCGGGCCTCGTCGTCGGTCAGCAGCAGGTGGTGCGGGGTGACCTCCGCGGTGACGTCGACGCCGCGCTGCTTGGCCCAGCGGATGATCTCGACGCTTCCCGCGGTGGACAGGTGGCACACGTGCAGGCGCGAGCCGACGTGCTCGGCGAGCAGCACGTCGCGGGCGATGATCGACTCCTCGGCGACGCTCGGCCATCCCGTCAGCCCGAGCTCGGCGGAGACCCGCCCCTCGTGCATCTGGGCGCCCTCGGTCAGGCGTGGGTCCTGGGCGTGCTGGGCGATGACGCCGTCGAAGGTCTTGACGTACTCGAGCGCGCGGCGCATGAGCACCGGGTCCGAGACGCACTTGCCGTCGTCGCTGAACACCCGCACGCGGGCCCGCGAGCGGGCCATCGCGTCGAGCTCGGCGAGACGCTCGCCGCCCAGTCCCACGGTGACGGCGCCGATCGGGACGACGGCGCACCAGGCGGCGTCCTCCCCGCGCTGCAGGACCTGCTCGACGACGCCTGCGGTGTCGGCGACGGGCGTGGTGTTGGCCATCGCGTGCACGGCGGTGAAGCCGCCGCGGGCGGCGGCTCGGGTGCCGGTCTCGACGGTCTCGGCCTCCTCGCCGCCGGGCTCGCGCAGGTGGGTGTGGAGGTCGACGAGGCCGGGCAGCAGGACGCAGCCCTCGGCGTCGATCACCTCGGCGCCGTCCGGCGCCTCGAGATCGTGGCCGACGGCCGCGATCAGTCCGTCCTGCACGAGGACGTCGGCGGCCTCCTCGCCGTAGGGGCGTGCGCCGCGGATCAGCAGGGCGTCGGGGGTGGTGTCGGCGGTGGAGCCGGCGGCGGTGGGGGTCATGATTCCTCCCTCGCATTGGAGGCCAGCAGGTGGAAGAGCACGGCCATGCGGACGCTGACGCCCGCGGCGACCTGTTCGACGATCACGCTGCGGCGGCCGTCGGCCACGCCCCCGGCGATCTCGAAGCCCCGGTTCATCGGGCCGGGGTGCATGACGATGGCGTGCTCGGGCAGACGGTGGGCGCGCTCCGTCGTCAGCTGCAGGCGCCGGGTGTACTCCGCGGCGCTCGGGAAGTACCCGCCGCCGAGCATCCGCTCGCGCTGCACCCGCAGCATCATCACGGCATCGGGCTGCAGGGCAATGGCCTCGTCGAGGTCGTAGAGGACGTCGCAGGGCCAGACGTCGGCGCCGACCGGGACCAGCGAGGGCGGCGCGACGAGGGTGACGTGGGCGCCCAGCAGGGTCATCAGCTGCACGTTCGAGCGGGCCACGCGCGAGTGCATGATGTCGCCGACGACGACCACGTGCAGGCCGTCCAGGCCGCTGCCGTCGACGCTGCCCGAGCACTCCCCCTGCTTCTGTTCACCGCCGAGGTGGCGGCGCAGCGTGAAGGTGTCCAGGAGAGCCTGCGTGGGGTGCTGGTGGGTGCCGTCGCCGGCATTGATGATGGGGACGTCGATCCATCCCGAGTGGGCGAGCTTGTGCGCCGCGCCGGAGGAGGGAGCGCGGACCACGACGGCGTCCGCTCCCATCGCCCGCAGGGTCAGCGCGGTGTCCTTCAGGGACTCCCCCTTGGAGATGCTGGACCCCTTGGCGGAGAAGTTGATGACGTCGGCCGACAGCCGCTTGGCGGCGGCCTCGAAGCTGATCCGGGTTCGGGTGGAGTCCTCCATGAAGAGGTTCACCACGGTGGTGCCGACCAGGGTGGGGAGCTTCCGCATCTGTCGCTCCTGGGTGGCGACCATGCGGCTCGAGGTGTCCAGCAGCTCGATGGCGCTCGCGCGATCGAGGTCGCCGATGCTGATCAGGTGCTTCATCGCTGCACCTCCGTGGCCTCGGCATCCGCTCCGCCGGCCGCGGCGCCGGAGATCACCACGGCGTCCAGGCCGTCGGTCTCCGCCAGCTGCACGCCCACCCTCTCGCTGCGCGAGGTGGGCAGGTTCTTGCCGACGTGGTCGGCGCGGATGGGCAGCTCGCGGTGGCCGCGGTCGACGAGGACGGCGAGGCGCACGACGGCGGGGCGCCCGATCGCCGAGAGCGCGTCCAGGGCGGCGCGCACGGTGCGGCCCGAGTAGAGGACGTCGTCGACGAGGACCACGATCTTCCCGTCGATCCCGCCGGCTGGGATGTGCGTGGGATGCGGGAGCCGTGCGGGGCTGCGACGCAGGTCGTCGCGGTACAGGGTGATGTCGAGGGAACCGGCGAGGGACTCGGGGTCGCGCCCGGTGCCCTCCGACTCGGCGATGGTGCGGGCGATCCTGCTCGCGAGCGGGACGCCGCGGTGGGGTATGCCCAGCAGCACGAGGTCGTCGGCGCCGTGGCCGGTCTCGATGATCTCGTGGGCGATGCGCACGAGGGAGCGGGAGATGTCGTCCCCGGACAGGACGGTCTTCTCGCTCCCGGGCGCGGTGGTGCCCGGTCGATCTGCGGTCATGATCTTCTCCCTTCCGCGTCTCACGGGACGCGAGGTTAAAGGGTGGTGGATCGGTGCGATCGGCATGATCGTAGCGCGAGCGACGGTGGCCCGCGCAGGCGTCTCAGCCCAGGATGTCGCGAAGCTCTCCCAACCGCTGCAGGAGGCCGTTGACGAAGCGCGGGGAGTCCTCGGTGGAGAGCTCGCGGGCGATCGTCGCGTACTCCCCGATCACCGCGCCGATGCCGTCGGCCGGGGCGTCGTGGAGGATCTCCGCGGCGCCGGTGCGCAGGATCGCGCGGTCCACCGCGGGCATCCGGTGCAGCGGCCAGTCGCGGCTGTGCGTGGACAGCTGCTCGTCGATCTCCTCGGCGTGCGCGGCGAGGGTCTCGACCAGGTGCACCGCACGCTCGGGCAGCGCGGTCTGGGCGGCCGTGCGCTGCCTGCGCTCGGCGAGCACGTCGAGCAGGTCGCGCTCACGGGCGTCGGCCTCGAAGGCGACGTCGATGGCCCGCACCCGTTCGCGGGAGCGGGAGGTCAGGCGCTTGGGATTGGCAGGGCGCGTCTCCAGCAGCTCGACCTCCTCGCCCTCGCGACCGGGCAGGGGGAGGTTCAGCGGATCGGGCACGTCAGGCACGACCGAGGTAGTCGCCGGAACGGGTGTCGACCTTGACCTTGGTGCCCTGCTCGAGGAACAGCGGCACCTGGATCTCCCGGCCGGTCTCGAGCGTCGCGGGCTTGGTGCCGCCCGAGGAGCGGTCGCCCTGCAGGCCGGGCTCGGTGTGGGTGATCTCCAGGACTGCGCTCGCGGGCAGCTCGACGTAGAGCACCTTCTCGTCGTGGAAGGCGACGACGACGTCGGAGCCCTCGAGCATGAAGTCCTTGGCGTCGCCCACGATGTCGGCGGGGACGTTGGTCTGTTCCCAGGTGCTGGTGTCCATGAAGACGTACAGGTCGCCGTCGATGTAGGAGAACTGCATGTCGCGCTTGTCGACCGTCGCCGTCTCGACCTTCACACCGGCGTTGAAGGTCTTGTCGACGGTCTTGCCCGAGAGCACGTTCTTGATCTTGGTGCGCACGAACGCAGGGCCCTTGCCCGGCTTGACGTGCTGGAACTCGACGACCTGCCAGAGCTGGTTGTCCAGGTTGAGCACGAGGCCGTTCTTGAGGTCGTTGGTCGTGGCCATGGGTCTCCTCGGGAGTCGTCGGGCGGTGCTGCCCTCGGTGCGCTCTCGCGCCTTGCGTGGGATGCGGCGCGATGGTGCTCACGCCGCAGGCTCGCCCACTTTACCGCCCACGTCCACTGTTCCCGACGTCGTGGTCGCGCGCGGACGCCCCGACGTTGCCAAGCTCGCACGACGGGCAGCCCCGGGCGCCTTCGAGCAGGCGCCCGGGATGCCGCGCGGACTCCCGTGCGGCGCCTGGGTGCGCTCCCCTGTGAGCGCTCCGTCAGCCGAGCGCGTGCAGCGCCGCCACGCCCACGGCGCCGACGCCGACGGCCCACAGCATCGAGGCGAAGGTGCCCACGAGGAAGCGCTCGGAGGCGCCCGCGTGCGCCCGCAGCTCCGGGTAGCGCCCGAGCCCCTTGAGGGCGACCACGATGGCGATCAGCTCGGGGTGGCCGGCGAGAACCGTGGCGGTCACCGCGAGGCGTTCGAGGAGGCCGATCCACAGGCCGCCGCGCAGCAGCTCCGGGGTCTTCCACTCCCGCTCGGGGACCTCGAGCACGGGCAGCTCCCGGGTCGCGGGCTCCGGGCGGGCACGCCGCGGGGAGCGGGACCAGCGCAGGACCAGCGCGGAGACCGGCCACCCGCCGAGCGAGGCGACGGCGAGGGCGAGCAGCACGACGAGCAGGGCGAGCAGGGACTCGAGCATGCCGGGGATCATGACACGGGTGAGGGACGGTCGGAGGTCAGGTCCAGCATGGCCAGCAGTCGGCGGGCCAGGGGGTGGACCATCTGCTCCTCGCGCCAGCCGCTCGTGGTGTACGCCCGTGAGACCGTCTGCTGGGTGATCCCCAGGCGCTCGGCGATGTCCCCCTGGGTCGCCGACGGGTCCTCCCGCATCGCCCGCACCACGCGCCACTGCCCGGGCTTGCGGGAGAGGATCTCCCGCCCGATCAGGCGCAGCAGCGCCTCGAGCTCCTCCGTCTGCTCCCGCTGCCGGGGATCGGTGGTGCGCACGCTCACCGGCACCGAGCTGGTGCGGCGCGCGGTCTCCACCGAGAGCCGCGCCGAGACGAACGCGTCGCCCCGGCCCTCGCGCACGGATCCGGGCAGCGGGTGCTCCACGGGGCCGATGCCCAGCCCGATGCTCCATCCCCCGAGTTCCAGGATCCGCAGGACCGCCGACAGGGCGACGTCCGAGGAGTCGGCCAGCATCTGCACCTCGTCACCCGCCGTGCGCTCGGGAGGCAGACGCATCCCGAGACCCTCGAGCGCCGTCAGCAGCTCGGGGACGCGATCGGTCGTGCGACGACTGTCGTGCTGGTCGACGGTGAGGACGAACATGCCGCCCAGTCTAGACACCCGGGAATGTCGATGCCGCACAGTACGCGCTCTAAACGCTGTCCTGAGCGTCACGCGCCATGAACGCTGTGCACGAGCGGCCGTGACTCTTCGGGCAGGGGCCGCGACGGGACCCCGCCCGCGGTTGCGGGCGCGGGGAGGAGGTGAGCGGCGATCAGGCGAGCTCGATGAGCTCCTCGTAGCTCTGGTTCCAGAGGTCCTCGACGGCATCCGGCATCACCAGGACGCGCTCGGGGGCGAGCGCGCGCACCGCGCCGGGGTCGTGGGAGACCAGCACCACGGCACCCTCGAAGGCGGCCAGCGCCCCCAGGATCTCCTCGCGGCTCGCGGGGTCGAGGTTGTTCGTCGGCTCGTCGAGCAGGAGGACGTTGGCGCTCGAGACCACGAGGGTGGCCAGGGCCAACCGGGTCTTCTCCCCGCCCGAGAGCACGCCCGCGGGCTTGTGGACGTCGTCGCCCGTGAACAGGAACGAGCCCAGGATCTTGCGTGCCTCGACCTCGGGCAGCTCGACCGCGGCGCTCATCATGTTCTCGAGCACGGTGCGCGCCGGGTCGAGGGTCTCGTGCTCCTGCGCGTAGTACCCCACCCGCATGCCGTGGCCGGGGACGATGCCGCCGGTGTCCGGGGCGTCGACGCCGGCGAGGACGCGCAGCAGGGTGGTCTTGCCGGCGCCGTTGAGCCCGAGCACGACGACGCGGCTGCCGCGGTCGATCGCGAGGTCCACCCCGGTGAAGATCTCGAGGCTCCCGTAGGACTTCGAGAGGTCCTCGGCCATCAGCGGGGTCTTCCCACACGGCGCGGGCTTGGGGAAGCGCAGCGAGGCGACCCGGTCGCTCTGGCGCTCGCCCTCGACGCCGTCGAGCATGCGCTCGGCGCGCCGCAGCATGTTCTGCGCGGCGACGGCCTTCGTCGCCTTCGCTCGCATCTTCTCGGCCTGGGCGGTGAGCTGGGTGGCCTTCTTCTCGGCGTTCTGGCGCTCGCGCTTGCGGCGCTTCTCGTCGTCCTCGCGCTGTCGCTGGTAGAGCTTCCACCCCATGTTGTAGATGTCGATGGTGGCGCGATTGGCGTCGAGGTAGAACACCTTGGTGACGACCTGCTCGACGAGCTGGACGTCGTGGCTGATGACGATCAGACCGCCCTTGAAGCCCATCAGGTAGTCGCGGAGCCAGAGCACCGAGTCCGCGTCGAGGTGGTTGGTGGGCTCGTCGAGGATCATCGTGTCGGCCTGGGAGAACAGGATCCGAGCGAGCTCGACGCGGCGGCGCTGACCGCCGGAGAGGGTGCCCAGCTCCTGCTCGAGCAGGCGGTCCTCGAGACCCAGGTTCGCGGCCATGCGTCGCGCCTCGGACTCCGCGCCGTAGCCGCCGCGGCTGGTGAGCTCGGCGTCGATGCGGGCCCAGCGGTCCATGGCCTTCTGGCGCTTGGTGTCCGAGATCGTCATGTCGGCCATGTCGCTCTCGGCGCGGTGGAGGCGCTCCATGATGTCGTCGAGGCCGCGGGCCGAGAGGATCCGGTCGACGACCCGCTGCTGCGGGTCACCGGTGTGGGTGTCCTGCGGGAGGTAGCCGAGCTCGCCGCTGACCTCGACGCGGCCCTCGCTGGGCTGCAGCGTGCCCGAGAGCACCTTGGTCAGCGTGGTCTTCCCCGCGCCGTTGCGGCCGACCAGGCCGATGCGGTCGCCGGGGCTCACCTGGAAGCTCACTCCGCTCATGAGCTGCCGCGCTCCCAGGCGGATCTCGAGGTCGGAGACGGTGATCACGGCGGGGCTCCTCGCGGACGGGGCTGGGGTGTGTCGGGCACGATCGCGGCCCCGCGTCGGGGCCCGGACCACCCTAGCCAGTCAGCCCCGCCGGACGCCCCCGAATACTGCGCGGATGTGTTGTGATGTGGTGAGGAGGACATCGTGGTCCTCCGCCGGCCCGGCCGCGTGCAGCCCGGGGGCACTCCCCGTCGTCGAAGGAGCAGCATGATCATCGGAGTCCCCCGTGAGGTCAAGAACAACGAGTACCGGGTGGGCCTGACGGCCGCGGGCGTGCACGAGCTGTGCCATGCCGGCCATCAGGTCCTCGTGGAGACGACGGCCGGTCTCGGGGCCGGCATCGCCGATGCGGACTACGAGACCGCGGGCGCACGCATCGTCGGCAGCGCCGACGAGGTCTGGGCCGGGGCCGAGATGATCGTGAAGGTCAAGGAGCCGCTCCCCGAGGAACGCCCGTACCTGCGCGAGGGGCAGACCCTGTTCACCTATCTCCACCTCGCGGCCGACGAGGGCCTCACCCGCGCGGTCCTGGACTCCGGCACCACGGCGATCGCCTACGAGACCGTGGAGCGGGCCGATCGCTCGCTCCCCCTGCTCGCTCCGATGAGCGCGATCGCCGGCCGTCTCGCGACCCAGGTCGCGGCCTACCACCTGATGCGCCCGCTGGGCGGTTCGGGGGTGCTGATGGGCGGCGTGCCGGGCACGCGCGAGGCGAACGTGCTGGTGATCGGCGGCGGCGTGGTCGGCGAGCAGGCCGCGATGATGGCGATGGGCCTGCACGCGGACGTGACCGTGATGGACGTGAACCTCGCACGTCTGCAGGAGATCGCCACCGTGCACGCGGGCTCGATCCTCACCCGCTACTCGACGCGTCTGGACCTCGCCGAGAAGATCCGCGAGGCCGACGTGGTGATCGGCTCGGTGCTGATCCCCGGCAGACGCGCCCCCAAGCTCGTCACCGACGACATGGTCAGCACCATGAAGCCCGGCTCCGTGCTCGTCGACGTCGCCATCGACCAGGGCGGGTGCTTCGAGGGCTCACGCCCCACCACGCACGACGACCCAACCTTCGCGGTCCACGACACGAACTACTACTGCGTGGCGAACATGCCCGGCAGCGTCCCGCAGACCGCGACCGCGGCGCTGACCAACGCCACGCTCCCCTACGTGCTGCGGCTCGCCTCCGCGCCGTGGCGAGAGGCGCTGCGCTCGGACCCGGCGCTCGCGAAGGGACTGAACGCCCACGGCGGGACGCTGACCAACGCCGGCGTCGGCGAGGCGCACGGCATCGAGACGGTCGAGGTGACCGACCTCCTCGCCTGAGCGCGCCGCCCGCGGGACGAAGAACACCGCTGACCTGCAGACATGCACGTCAGGGATGTTCCCGGGAGGCAGTCAGAGGTTGAAGCCGATGGCCCTCAGCTGCTCGCGGCCGTCCTCGGTGATCATCTCCATGCCCCACGGCGGCATCCAGACCCAGTTGATGCGGTGGGACTCGCAGATCGGGTCCAGCGCCGCGAAGGTCTGCTCCTCGAGCACGTCGGTCAGCGGGCAGGCGGCCGAGGTCAGCGTCATGTCGACCACGGCATCGCCCTTGTCGACATGGACCCCGTAGACCAGACCCAGGTCGACGACGTTGATGCCGAGCTCGGGGTCGATGACGTCCTTCAGGGCCTCGATCACCTCGGCCTCGCCGACGAACGCCGAGGGCTCCTCGGCGGCCTGCTCGGCGGCCGGCGCGGCCTCCTCGGTCGGCGCGTCCTGCGTGGATCCGCTCGGGGTGGTCATCACTTCGCTCCCGCGAGGTAGCGCTCGTATCCCTCGGCCTCGAGACGGTCGGCGAGCTCGGGGCCACCCTGCTCGGCGATCTGGCCGTTGACGAACACGTGCACGAAGTCGGGCTTGATGTAGTTGAGGATGCGCGTGTAGTGGGTGATCAGCATGACGCCCACGTCGGTCGACTCCTTGGCGCGGTTGACGCCGTCGGAGACGATCCGCAGCGCGTCGACGTCGAGCCCGGAGTCGGTCTCGTCGAGGATCGCGATGTTGGGCTTCAGCAGCTCCATCTGGAGGATCTCGTGACGCTTCTTCTCGCCGCCGGAGAAGCCCTCGTTGACGTTGCGCTCGGCGAACACCTGGTCCATCTTGAGGTTGTCCATGGCGCCGCGCACGTCCTTGACCCAGGTGCGCAGGGCAGGGGCCGCGCCGTCGACCGCGGTCTTGGCGGTGCGCAGGAAGTTCGAGACGGTCACGCCGGGGACCTCGACGGGGTACTGCATGGCCAGGAAGAGGCCGGCGCGGGCGCGCTCGTCGACGCTCATCTCGAGCAGGTCCTCACCGTCGAGCGTGACGGTGCCCGAGGTGATCTCGTACTTGGGGTGGCCGGCGATCGAGTAGGCGAGCGTGGACTTGCCGGAGCCGTTGGGGCCCATGATGGCGTGGGTCTCGCCCGAGCGGATCGTCAGGTCGACGCCCTTGAGGATCTCCTTGGTCCCCTCGGGGGTCTCGACGGTGGCATGGAGGTCGTGGATCTCCAGGACAGACATGGCGGTGGTCTCCTTCGGAATGAGGATCAGGTGGTGGGCGGTCGCGGGCGGAGGCTCAGCCGTCGGCCCCGGCGAGGGATCGCACGGGGTCCACGGAGATCGAGCCGTCCGCGTCGACGCGGACCGGATGGACGGGAACGGGGCGGACGGCCGGCAGCTGCAGGGGCCGGCCGGTGAGGAGGTCGAACTGGCTGCCGTGCTTACAGCACTCCAGGGTGCAGCCCTCGACGTCGCCGTCGGAGAGAGCGACGTCGTCGTGGGAGCACACGTCCGACAGGGCGTGGACTCCCCCGTCCTCATCGCGCGCGAGGGCGATCTCGACACCGGCGACCTCGCTGCCGAGGACCTCCCCGGGGCCGAGATCCTCCAGGCGCGCGACGCGGACGAAGGAGTCGCTCATCAGTTCATGCTCCGCTGCAGCTCGTCCTCGATCGAGTCGCTGAGGGCCTGGCGGATCTCGGGCACGTCGATCTGCTGGATCAGCTCGGCGAAGAAGCCGCGCACGACCAGACGGCGGGCCTCGAGCTCGGGGATGCCGCGAGCGCGCAGGTAGAACAGCTGCTCGTCGTCGAAGCGACCGGTGGCGGCGGCGTGGCCGGCGCCCTCGATCTCCCCGGTCTCGATCTCGAGGTTCGGCACCGAGTCGGCGCGCGCCCCCTCGGTGAGCACCAGGTTGCGGTTGAGCTCGTAGGTGCTCGTGCCCTCGGCCTCACGGCGGATGAGCACGTCACCGACCCAGACCGAGCGTGCGCCGCTGCCCTGCAGGGCGCCCTTGTACGCGGAGTTCGACGTGCAGTTCGGGGCCGCGTGGTCCACGAAGATGCGGTGCTCGAGGAACTGCTTCTCGTCGGCGAAGTACAGGCCGAGCTTCTCGAGCTCGCCGCCGGGGGCGGAGAACTCGCCGATCGCGTTGACGCGCACGGCGCGGCCACCGAGGGAGACCACGATGTGCTTGAGCCGGGCATCCCGACCCACCTTCGAGTGGTGGGTCGCGATGTGCAGGGCGTCGTCCTCCCAGTTCTGCAGGGAGATCACGGTCATCTGCGAGTTGTCGCCGACGACCATCTCGACGTTCTCGGCCATCCGGGTGCTGCCGGTGTGGTCGAGCACGAAGGTCGCGGTCGAGGACTCCTCCGTCTGCAGCACGATGTGCGCGTTGGAGCGGCGCTCGGCGTCCCGTCCGTGCGCCGTCAGCCGGAAGGGCTCGGCGAGCTCGGCGTTGCGCGGTGCGCGCAGGTGCAGGGCCTGATCGGTGCGCGCGGAGGCGACCGCGGAGGTGATGTCCTCGGGCACGAGCGCCTCGCCGCGCGGGGACTGGCCGGGCGCGAGGGTCCCGACCTCGGGGGCTCCCTCGGGCACGCTCACCTGGTAGTCGACGGCCGGATCGCCCTCGCGGTCCTCGGTGGCGAGGTCCTCGAACAGGGGCGAGAGCACGCGCAGCGGGGTGAAGCGCCACTCCTCGTTCTTGGAGGTGGGGCGGGAGAACTCCGCGACGTCGAAGGAGCGGTGGCGCTCACCTCGGGTCGCGGCCGAGGGCTTGCCGTCCTTGACGGCGATCCCCTCGTCCTCCAGCTTCGGCCCCTTGCCGCGGCCGCGGTCCTCCTCGGAGATGACCTCCTGGGCGAGGACGGGCGCGGCACCTGCCGCACCGCCCACGACCTCGTTGGCGACAGGGTCACCGGCGCTCTCGGGACCCTTCACATCGGTGCTCGTCATCAGCCGACGGCTCCTTCCATCTGCATCTCGATCAGGCGGTTCAGCTCGAGCGCGTACTCCATGGGCAGCTCGCGCGCGATGGGCTCGATGAAGCCGCGCACGATCATCGCCATCGCCTCGGTCTCCTCCATGCCGCGGCTCATCAGGTAGAAGAGCTGCTCCTCGGAGACCTTCGAGACGGTCGCCTCGTGCCCCATCTGGACGTCGTCGACGCGCACGTCGACGTAGGGGTAGGTGTCGGTGCGGGACTTCTGGTCCACCAGCAGCGCGTCGCACAGCACCGTCGAGGCGCTGTGGGAGGCCTTCGGCATGACCTGCACGAGACCGCGGTAGGACGAGCGCCCACCGCCGCGGGAGATCGACTTCGAGACGATCGAGCTCGAGGTGTGCGGGGCCATGTGGACCATCTTGGCGCCGGTGTCCTGGTGCTGCCCCTCGCCCGCGAAGGCGGCCGAGAGGGTCTCGCCGCGGGCGTGCTCACCCATCAGCCAGCAGGCCGGGTACTTCATGGTCACCTTGGAGCCGATGTTGCCGTCGACCCACTCCATGGAGGCGCCCTCCTCGACGGTGGCGCGCTGGGTGACCAGGTTCAGCACGTTGTTCGACCAGTTCTGGATGGTCGTGTAGCGCACGCGGGCGTTCTTCTTCACGACGATCTCGACGACCGCGGAGTGCAGCGAGTCGGTCGTGTAGACCGGCGCCGTGCAGCCCTCGACGTAGTGCACGTAGGAGCCCTCGTCGGCGATGATCAGGGTGCGCTCGAACTGGCCCATGTTCTCGGTGTTGATCCGGAAGTAGGCCTGGACGGGGATCTTCACGTGCACGCCCGGGGGGACGTAGACGAACGAGCCGCCGGACCAGCAGGCGGTGTTCAGCGCGGAGAACTTGTTGTCGCCCGCGGGGATCACGGTGCCGAAGTACTCCTCGAACAGCTCCGGGTGCTCGCGCAGCGCGGTGTCGGTGTCCAGGAACAGGACGCCCTGCTCCTCGAGGTCCTCACGGATCTGGTGGTAGACGACCTCGGACTCGTACTGCGCCGCGACACCGCCGATGAGGCTCTGCTTCTCCGCCTCGGGGATGCCCAGGCGGTCGTAGGTCTCCTTGATGTCGTCGGGCAGGTCGTCCCAGCTGGTGGCCTGCTTCTCCGTCGAGCGCACGAAGTACTTGAACTCGTCGAAGTCCAGCCCCGAGATGTCCGGGCCCCAGGTGGGGATCGGCTTCTTCTCGAAGAGCTTGAGGGCCTTCAGGCGACGCTCGAGCATCCACTCGGGCTCGTCCTTGGCGGCGGAGATGTCGCGGACGACCTCCTCGTTCAGACCGCGCCGGGCGTTCTGGCCCGCCGTGTCGTCGTCCCTCCAGCCGTAGGCGTAGTCGCCGACGGCCGCGAGGACGTCCTCCTGTGTCACCTTCTCCGGTGATGTGGTGGTCATGCGGTCCTTCCCTCCGTGAGCGGAATATGGGTGGTGCAGGCGTGGGCGCCGCCTGCCAGGGTCGCGAGTCGCTGGACGGGTGCTCCTGCCATCCGACCGATGGCGGCGGTCTCGGCCTCGCAGAGCTCGGGATGGCGCGCCGCCACGTCCTGGATGGGGCAGTGGCCCTGGACCAGCTGGGCCGTCTCCACCGTACGCGGGTTGCCCGAGCTCCCCGAGGCCGGGATGGTCACGGTCACGGGTCGCACCGTGGCGTTGTAGCCCCGCGCCGTGACGATGTCGGCCAGCAGCTCGACCCGACGTGCCCGGTCGACGTGCTCGCCCGCGGCCTCGAGCTCCTCGACGCGCTGGGCGAGCTCGGCCTCCCAGGGGGCCACGCGCGCGCAGGCGAGGTGGGTGAGGGCCTCTCCCCCGCCACGGCGGGAGAGCTCGTCCAGGGCGAGCATCGCGAGATCGTCGTACTCGCTGCCGAGGTCCTCGTGGGCGGAGGCCGAGAGCACGAAGCTCTTGGACGGTCGTCCGCGCCCGCGCTGGTGGACGGGCACTTCGTGCTCCTCGATCGCACCGTCGGCCTCGAGGGCGGAGAGGTGGCGACGTACGGCTGCACTGGTCAGACCGAACATCTCGGCGAGCGCGCGCGCGGAGATCGGTCCGTGCGTGGAGATGGCGTCGATCAGGCGCTCGCGGGTGTCGCGGGCCTCGCTCGACGCACGGTGGTCCCCGCAGGTGGCATGAGCCGAGTCGTGGGAGTCCATCGGATGCCCTCCTTCCCTCGCGGGCATCGGCGTGGGCGACGCCGACCCGTCCGATTTTACAACCGTAACGTTGCGAAAAGGCAGGGGGTAGGCCGGGTTCGGCGTGCGCCTGCGCACGTTAGGCAAGGCTTCCCGCACGCCCCTTCAGGTCCTCGCGCGAGGACGCGTCGTCACCCTGCTCCCCACCGGCCGTCCTTGCCGGTAGTTCAGCGTTCAATTAGCCTGGTGGGGCACCGATTTCGTCAGGAGTGTCCGATGACCACACAGGAATCGCACGATCAGACCGGCTCGTACGTCCACGCCGGCAAGCCGTTCACCCGCGACATGAACTACATCGACGACCGGATCACGGCCGACGGCTCGAGCGGATGGCAGGTCGAGGCCGGGCGCTACCGCCTCGCGGTCTCGCGCGCCTGCCCGTGGGCCAATCGCACCATCATCGTCCGGCGACTGCTGGGCCTCGAGGACGCGCTCTCGATGGCCGTGGCCGGGCCGACGCACGACAAGCGCTCCTGGACCTTCGACCTGGACCCGGGCGGCCGCGACCCGGTGCTGGGCATCGAGCGCCTCCAGGAGGCGTTCTTCGCCCGCTTCCCCGACTACCCGCGCGGCATCACCGTGCCCGCGTTCGTCGACGTCCCCAGCGGAGGCGTGGTCACCAACGACTTCTCGCAGATCACCCTGGATCTCGAGACCGAGTGGACGGAGCACCACCGCGAGGGTGCACCGGACCTGTACCCGGTCCCGCTGCGCGCGCAGATCGACGAGCTGAACCACTGGGTGCTCCACCACGTGAACAACGGCGTCTACAAGACCGGGTTCGCCGGCTCCCAGGAGGACTACGAGGCGGCCTACACCGACCTGTGGGAGAGCCTCGACGTGCTCGAGGACCGTCTCTCCCGCTCGCGCTACCTGATGGGCTCCTCGATCACCGAGGCCGACGTGCGTCTGTTCCCGACCCTGGTGCGCTTCGACCTCGTCTACTTCTCGCACTTCAAGGCGAACCGGCAGCCGCTGCGCACGATGCCGAACCTGTGGAACTACACCAAGGACCTCTTCCAGACCCCCGGCTTCGGCGACACCGTCGACGTCGAGCACATCAAGCAGCACTACTACGTCGTGCAGACCGATCTGAACCCCACGCAGATCGTGCCCGTGGGCCCGGATGCCTCGATCCTCCTCGAGGACCACGACCGCGATCGCTTCGAGACCGACACCTGGGGTCCCGGCGGCACAGCCCCGCAGCCGCCGAAGGCCGAGGAGGTCGTCGACCCGGCCCACACGCCTCTGCGCGTGAGCGGGCGCTGAGCGGGCCCACGCCTCCGGGATCTCCGGGCACGGGCGGAAGCCAGGTCACAGGTGCAGGTTCCGCTCGGGCGCCGGGGCCTAGCATGGTCGGCGACATGAACGACCACGCCCCCGCCCTCGAGATCCGCGACCTCACGCGCAGCTTCGGCTCGGTGCGCGCCCTGGACGGCGCGGGTCTGTGCGCACGGCGGGGCGAGGTCACGGCCCTGCTGGGCCCCAACGGCGCGGGCAAGACCACCACGATCAGCTGCGCCACCGGCCTGCTGAAGCCCGACAGTGGCAGCGTGGAGGTGCTCGGCGAGGACCCCTGGCAGGCCGGAGCGGACCTGCGCGCCCGGGTGGGCGTGATGATCCAGGACGGCGGACTCGCCTCGGGAGCGACCGCCCTGCAGCTCCTGCACTACGGCGCCTCGCTCTACGCCTACCCCCTCGAGGCCGACGAGGTCGCCGAGCACCTGGGCATCACGGATTTCGGCGGCACCCTGGTGCGCCGGCTCTCGGGCGGCCAGCGCCAGCGCCTCGCGCTGGCGCTGGCGATCATCGGTCGCCCCGAGCTGGTGTTCCTCGACGAGCCCACCGCCGGGATGGACCCCGGCATCCGACGCACCGTGCGCGACCTGATCCGCGCCCTCGCGCGGACCGGCACCGCGGTCGTGCTGACCACGCACCTGATGGACGACGTCGAGGGGCTCGCCGACCAGGTCGTCGTGATCTCCGGCGGGCGGACGGTCGCCGCCGGCACCGTCGACGAGGTGATCGCCGCCCATCGCGCTCCCGATGCGACGCTCACCGTGACCGCTCGCGCGCGCGGCGTCGCCCCGGACGCCGCCGAGGCGCTGAGCGCCGATCTGCGGGCAACGGCCCGCCTCCACGGGGTCGACCTCGAGCTCAGCACCGGTGGTGCCGCCGACCTCGAGAGCGTCCTGCTGGACCTCATCGACGAGCCGGACGCCGGCGGCCTCGCCGCCGCCACCGCACGAACACGGGAGGCCCGATGAGCACCGTCCCGACCACCTCGCCGACGCGTCGTCCCGCATCGCCCGCACCGGCCCTGCAGCGGATCCTCGCCCACGCCCGGCTCGAGGCGAGGGTGCTGCTGACCAACGGCGAGCAGCTGATGGTGGCGATCCTGATGCCCGCGCTGGTGCTGATCGCCCTGCGCTTCGTGCCCGTCGGCCGCCTCGACGGGGTCTCCTCGATCGACACCGCGGTCGCCGCCACCGCCGCCACCGCCCTGATCTCGACCTCGTTCACCTCGCAGGCGATCCAGACCGGCTTCGACCGTCGCGGCGGGGTCCTGCGCTGGATCGCGACCACGCCCCTGGGGCGTGACGGCTATCTGGCCGGCAAGATCCTCGCGACCCTCTGCGTCCATCTGCTGCAGGTCGTCGTGCTCGCCCTGATCGCCCTGGCCCTCGGCTGGCACCCGGGCGTCGGCGGACTGTTCGCCGCGCTCCCGATCTGGCTGGTGGGGACGGTCGCGTTCGGGGCCATCGGACTGCTGGTGGCCGGGACCCTGCGCACCGAGGCCGTGCTCGCGGTCTCCAACGTGCTGTTCGTGCTGTTCGTGGCGCTCGGCGGCGTCGCGATCCCGACCTCGTCCTACCCCCGTCTGCTGCGGGGGCTCGTGGACCTGCTGCCCTCGGGGGCCCTCGGGGAACTGCTGCGCTCGGTGCTCGCCGGGGGCTCGTTCCCTGCCGGCTCCCTCGTCGTGCTGATCCTGTGGGCGGTCGCCGGATGCTTCGCCGTCGCACGCTGGTTCCGCTGGACCTCCGCGTGAGCGCCTCTCCCGCCCGCTCCCGAACGGCTCGTCCGACCGTTCGCACCTCTCGCCCATCACCCACGCCCCCGAGGACCGCCCCATGACACCCGTGCCCGCCTCGCACGCCTCGCCCTCCCTCGCCGCCCTGGCGCCGTGGAAACGCCGCGCCGTCCGGATCGTCTTCTGGGGGAACCTGATCTGCCAGATGGGCATCATCGTCACCGGCGGTGTCGTCCGTCTGTCGAAGTCGGGGCTGGGCTGCACGACCTGGCCCAGCTGCGAGCCGGGCCAGTTCACCCCGCGCTACAGCGCGTCGATGGGGATCCGACCGTTCATCGAGTTCGGGAACCGCACGCTCACCGGCGTGCTCGGGATCTTCGCGATCGCCCTGCTGGTGGTCACGATCCTCTGGCTGCGCGGCAAGGGCCGCTCGTTCGTCCTCACGGCCCTCCTCCCGCTCGTGGGCACGGCGGCGCAGGCGATCGTCGGCATGGTGGTCGTGAAGCTGCACCTGCATCCGGTCGCCGTCGCCCCGCACTTCCTGATCTCGATCGTCCTGGTGGTGGTCTCCGCCGTCCTGGTGGTGCGCGTGCACGACGGGGACGGCCGGATCCGACGCGTGGTCCCGGCGCCGTTGGTCGCGCTGTCCGTGGTGATGGCGGTGGTCTCCGCCGCCGTGCTGCTGCTGGGCACGCTCACCACGAACTCCGGTCCGCACTCGGGCGACATCGACGCCACCATGCGCCTGGGACTCGATCCCCGCACCGTCTCCTGGCTGCACGCGGACTCGGTGATGCTCTTCTCGGGTCTCCTCGTCGGACTGATGCTCTGCCTGTACCTGATGAAGGCGCCGCGCCGCACCCGGCGCACGGCCTGGCTGGTCGTCGCCGTGACGGCGCTGCAGGCGGTGATCGGCTACACCCAGTACTTCACGGGCCTGCCCGAGGTCCTCGTGGGGCTGCACATGACCGGCGCGGCCCTGTTCACCGCCGCGGTCACCGCGATCGTCTCGACCTGCTTCTCGTGGACCGATCTCGCCGAGTCCGCGGCCGACGTGCGCGTGGTCGAACCCTCGGAGCAGCGATGATCCGGGGCAGGCGTCGGGAGCGCAGGCTCGAGCTGCCCACCACGGCGCAGGCGGCCCCCGCGGGTCGCTTCGTCGCCGGGGTGCTCTCGCACCTGCGCGAGAGCGTGCGCCCCGGCGACTCGCTGCTGGACGTGGACGCCGAGGCGCACCGCATGATCCGTGAGGCGGGGGCGACCAGCTGCTACCTCGACTACCACCCGCGCTTCGGGGCGTACCCCTTCGGTCGCGTGATGTGCACGTCGGTCAACGACACCGTCCTGCACGGCCGTCCCTACGAACGGGTGCTCGAGGCCGGGGACCTGCTCTCGCTGGACTTCGCGATCGAGCTGGAGGGGTGGGTCGCCGACTCCGCGCTCTCGTTCGTGGTGGGTGCCGACGCGACGGATCCCGCCGACCTCGCCCTGATCGACGACGTCGAGACCGTGATGTGGGCGGGGATCGCGGAGGTGCGCGCCGGCGCGCACGTCGGGGACATCGGGCACGCGGTCGAGGCCGAGGCACGCCGGCTGGGCCACGTCATCAATCACGAGTTCGGCGGCCACGGCGTGGGCCGCACGATGCACGAGTCCCCGTTCGTCCCCAATCACGGAGAGCCGGGCGCCGGCCCCGAGCTGCGTGCGGGCATGCTGCTGACGGTCGAGCCGTTCCTCATGCACGGCACCGATCAGGTCCACATCACCGATCGCGACGGCTGGTCCGTTATGTCCGTGGACGGGTCCCGCGGCGCCCACGCCGAGCACACGCTGCAGGTCACCGACGGGCCGCCGATCGTGCTCACGGCGCGCGAGGGCGAGGAGCTCAGGGTCGGGGTGCGCGCCGGGGCCTGAGACGGTGCGGCGCCGCCGGGCCGCACGTCGCGGTGATCAGCCCGTCCGCACCCGCAGCACGCGGTCGCCGTCGGGATGCGGGTCACCGCGGCCGTCCGTGGTGTTCGTCAGGAGCAGCAGCGAGCCGTCGGCGGCCACGGCGACGTCACGCAGGCGTCCCAGCTCGCCGACGAGGTGCTCGGTCGCGGAGGACGTGTCCCGCAGCGGGATCTCGCGGAGCCGCTCCCCGCGCAGGTTCGCGATCCAGATCGACCCGTCGACGACGGCCATGCCGCTGGGACTGGCCTCGGCAGGCGACCATTGCTGCAGGGGGATCCACGAAGCGGTCGTCGTGGGCGATGCCCTCGACGACGGGACAGCCGTAGTTCCCGCCGGCCTCGATCAGGTTGAGCTCGTCCCAGGTGTCCTGCCCGAACTCGCTGGCGTACAGCGTCCCCTCCTCGTCCCACGCGAGTCCCTGGGGATTGCGGTGCCCGTAGCTGTAGACCGGGGACCCCTCGAACGGGTTGTCCTGCGGCACCCCGCCGTCCGGCGTGAGCCGCAGGATCGTGCCCGGGAGCGAGTCGCGCTGCTGCGCGCCGGCGCTGTTCCCTGCGTCGCCCACGGTCACGTACAGCATGCCGTCGGGCCCGACGGCGATCCTCCCGCCGTTGTGGACGCTCGCCGCCGGGATCCCGTCGAGGATCGTCTCCGACTCCCCCAGCCCGAGGGCGCCGGGCTCGCCCGTCAGCTCGTAGCGCTCGATGCGGTTCTCCTCACCCGCGGTCGAGTAGGCGTAGAGATGGCCGTCGCGGGCGGCGATGCCCAGGAGCCCGCCCTCCCCCATCGGGGTGACGCCCTCGATCGTCCCGACCTCGCGCAGGTCGCCGTCGGTCGAGAGCTCGAGGATGCGACCCGAGTCCCGTTCGCTGATCAGCGTCCTCTCCCCGTCCACGGCGAGGGACCAGGGCGCCTCGAGGCCTGAGCCGAGCGTGGTGACGTCCACGTCGCGGGAGCCCTGGGCGCTGGTCGCCGAGGCCGCCGTCCGGGTGGGCTCCCCCGGCGATGTCCGATCGGGATCGCCCGTGCAGCCCAGCAGGACGCTCGCGGCCAAGAGGGGCGTGAGCAGGACCGATGCCACGCGGCGGCGCGGCCCGGCGGGAAGGCCGACGCCCTCGGGGCCGGCCTTCGCACCGCTCGTGGTCAGGAGCGCGCGCGCTTCGGCCCCGGTGTCCATGGCGACAACTGTAGGCCGGGCGTCTTGGGTTCGGGAGTCTCCCGTGACATCCCGATCGGCCCCTGCTCGGTGGAGGCCGCGAGACGGGCAGCGGTCCGCGCGATCCGCGCGACCTGCGGGGACGTGCTGGTGGCGGGCCACGCGAGCACGGTGGTCAGCGGCGGTGCGTCGACGACCGGCACGGCGACGTGCTCGGGCCACTGCCAGGCCCTGCTCGAGGCGGGGATCAGCAGGAGGCAGGTGCCGAGGGCCACCCGCTGGGCGATGTCGGTCTGGGTGTGCACCTCGGGGCCGGGGCCCTCCGGGTAGGTGCCGTCCAGACGCGGCCAGCGCGCCATCGGCAGGTCGGGGACGTCGGTCACCTCTGCCAGGGTGAGCTCGACGGAACGGGCGAGAGGATGCGCGGCGGGGACGATCGCGACCTGGTTCTCGGTCAGCAGCTCCTCGGCGTCGAAGCCGTCGAGGTCGTCGACGGGGCGGTGCATGAGCGCCACGTCGGCCGCGCCCGTGCGCAGCAGGCCGGCCTGCTCCCCCACCTCGCACAGCAGCACCTCGAGCGGCGGCAGGTCGGACTGTGCGGCGCACTCCTCGAGCAGCCGCTGCAAGAGCTGGTGGGAGGCACCGGCCTTGGTCGCGAGCACGAGCGATCGCTCGGAGGCGCCCGCGCGCCGAGCGCGGCGGACCGCTGCGGTCATCGCGTCCAGCGCGGGCCCGGCCTCACGCTGCAACACCCTGCCGGCCTCGGTGAGCGCGACCCCGCGCCGGTCCCTCTCGAACAGCTGGACGCCCAGGCGGCTCTCGATCCGACGGATCGCGCGGGACAGCGGCGGCTGGGCGATGCCGAGTCGCTCGGCCGCGCGACCGAAGTGGAGCTCCTCGGCGACGGCCGAGAAGTAGCGCAGCTCGCGGACCTCCAGTTCGTCCATGCGGTCATCCTAGTGCTGTCGATACCGCACAGGTATCACAGGCCACCCGATCGGTCCTGGACGGCATGTGCCGCCCTCCCGAGGATGGTGAGCATGAACGAGACGAGGACTGCGCTGGTGACCGGCGCGAACAAGGGAATAGGTTTCGCCATCGCCCGGGGGCTCGGGACCGCCGGCTTACGGGTCGGCATCGGAGCGCGGGACGAGGAGAAGCGCGAGGCAGCCGTCGCGTCGCTGCGCGAGGAGGGACTCGACGCGTTCGGCGTCGCCCTCGACGTCACCTCCTCCGAGAGCGTGGACGCCGCCGCGGATGCCCTCGAGAAGGAGGCGGGCACGCTGGACGTGCTCGTGAACAATGCCGGGATCGCGGGACGCACCGACGGCGGCGCCCAGGACCCCACCACCCTGGACCTCGATGTGCTGCGCACCGTGCTGGAGACCAACGTGTACGGCGTCGTGCGGGTGACCAACGCGATGCTGCCCCTGCTGCGCCGCTCGGCATCACCCCGGATCGTCAACATGTCGAGCTCCATGGGCTCCCTGACCCTGCAGGCCGGCCCGCGGATGGCCGCCTACGCACCCTCCAAGACCATGCTCAACAGCATCACGGCCCAGTACGCCCGCAGCTTCGCCGGGACGCCCGTCATCATCAACGCCGTCTCCCCCGGCCTCGTCTCCACGGATTTCACCGGCAACGGCGAGGGCCGTACCCCGGAGGCCGGCGCAGCCGTCGCGCTGCGGCTCGCCGCACTGCCCGACGACGGCCCCCGTGGGGGCTTCTACGACGACGACGGAGAGATCCCCTGGTGATGCCGCCGGGCGGTGCCGGACTCCGCCTGCATCCACCTCACGCCAGGATGAGGCAGGTCGTGGTGGCGTGGCCGACGAGCTTCCCGTGCTCGTCCAGCACCCGGCCCTCGGCGACGGCGGTGCGTCGACCGACGTGGACGGTGTGCCCCTCGCCGGTCAGCTGCCGGCCGTCCAGTGCGACGCCGCGGACGTAGTTCACCTTCAGCTCCAGGGTCGTGTAGCTCGTGTCTGCGGGCAGGGTCGAGTGGACCGCGCATCCCATCACAGAGTCCAGCAGGGTCGCGGTCACGCCCCCGTGCACGGTGCCCTGGGGGTTGGCGAAGTCCGGCTGCGTCGTCACCGTCATCGCGACACGGCCGTGCTCGACCTCGGTGACGCGGATGCCGAGCAGGCGACGGATCGACGGGACGTCGTCGCCCTCGTGCTCCATGACCCAGCGCAGCTGCTCCAGGCCGGTCATGGTGCTGGGATCGGGGCTGTGGTCATGGAGCGCTCCGTTCGTTCGAGGGGTCGGTTGCGGGCTCGTCGGCGTCCGCGAGCAGGGCTCGCGCGCCGGGACGTCACGAGCGCCCCGCCGGGCCGGAGCCTGACGGGGCGCTGGTGGTCGAAGCGGGGACGCCGACGGTGCGCGTCAGCGGGTGGGCCGCTCCGGGATCGTGCCGATCACGCCGCGACGAGCGAGCGCAGCACGTACTGCAGGATGCCGCCGTTGCGGAAGTAGTCCGCCTCGCCGGGGGTGTCGATGCGCACGACGGCGTCGAACTCGATCGGATCGGCGCCCTCGCGGGTCGCGACGACCTTGACGGTCTTCGGGGACGCGCCCTCGTTGATGGCGGTGATCCCGGAGATGTCGAAGGCCTCCTCGCCGGTCAGGCCCAGCGACTCGGCGTTCTCGCCCTCGGGGAACTGCAGCGGCAGCACACCCATGCCGATCAGGTTCGAGCGGTGGATGCGCTCGTAGCTCTCGGCGATGACGGCCTGGACGCCCAGCAGCTTGGTGCCCTTGGCGGCCCAGTCACGCGAGGATCCGGTGCCGTACTCCTTGCCGGCGAGCACGACGAGCGGGATGTCCTGCTCGGCGTACGCCTGGGCGGCGTCGTAGATGAACTCCTGCTCACCGGTCAGGAAGTTCTTCGTGTACCCGCCCTCGACACCGTCGAGCAGCTGGTTCTTGATGCGGATGTTCGCGAACGTCCCGCGGATCATGACCTCGTGGTTGCCGCGGCGGGAGCCGTAGGAGTTGAAGTCCTTGCGCTCCACACCGTGCTCACGCAGGTAGCGACCGGCCGGCGAATCGGCCTTGATCGCCCCGGCGGGCGAGATGTGGTCCGTGGTGGTCGAGTCGCCGAGCTTGGCGAGCACCCGGGCACCCGCGATGTCCTCGACGGGCTCGGGGGCCTTGCCCATGCCCTCGAAGTACGGGGGCTTGCGGACGTAGGTCGACTCGCCGTCCCAGGCGAAGGTCGCACCCTCGGGGGTGTCCAGCGAACGCCAGCGCTCGTCGCCGGTGAAGACGTCGGCGTAATCGTCCTTGAACATCTCCTGGGAGATGTTCTCGGCGATGGTGTCCTCGACCTCGGCCGGCGAGGGCCAGATGTCGCGCAGGAACACGTCGTCGCCCTCCGCGTCCTGGCCCAGCGGATCGTTCTCGAAATCGAAGTCCATGGTGCCGGCGAGCGCGTAGGCGATGACCAGCGGCGGGGACGCCAGGTAGTTCATCTTCACGTCGGGGTTGATGCGGCCCTCGAAGTTGCGGTTGCCCGAGAGCACCGAGGTGACGGCGAGGTCGGCCTCGTTGATCGCGTCGGAGATCTCCGGCGCGAGAGGACCGGAATTGCCGATGCAGGTGGTGCAGCCGTAGCCCACGAGCTGGAAGCCCAGCTTGTCGAGGTACTCGGTCAGCCCGGACTTCTCGTAGTACCCGGTGACGACCTGGGACCCGGGGGCGAGCGAGGTCTTGACCCACGGCTTCGAGGCCAGGCCCTTGTTCACCGCGTTCTTGGCGAGGATGCCGGCGGCCATCATCACCGACGGGTTCGAGGTGTTCGTGCACGAGGTGATCGAGGCGATCGAGACGATGCCGTGGTCGATCGCGAAATCGTGCCCGGAGACCTCGGTGGGGTTCGAGGCCCGCCCGGCGACGGGCTGGTGCTTGGGGGCGCGGCCGCCGCCCTCGTTGTCCGAGTCGGGGGTCGAGGGGTCGGAGGCCGGGAAGGACCCGTCGCCGCCGTCCGCGTTGGGGCTGACGGTCGCCCCGTCGCCCGCGTAGCTCGGGAGCACCTCGCGGAAGCTCTCCTTGGCCTGGGTGAGGACGATGCGGTCCTGGGGTCGCTTCGGGCCCGCGATCGAGGGGACCACGGTGGAGAGGTCCAGCTCGAGGTACTCGGAGTACTTCGCCTCGGTCGAGGGGTCGTGCCACATGCCCTGGCGCTTGGCGTAGGCCTCGACGAGCGCGAGCTGCTCCTCGGAGCGGCCGGTCAGACGCAGGTAGTCGATGGTGACGTCGTCGACCGGGAAGATCGCGCAGGTCGACCCGAACTCGGGGCTCATGTTGCCGATCGTCGCGCGGTTGGCGAGCGGGACCTGGCCCACGCCCTCGCCGTAGAACTCGACGAACTTGCCGACCACGCCGTGCTGGCGCAGCATCTCGGTGATGGTGAGGACGACGTCGGTCGCGGTGGCGGCCGCGGGGATCTCGCCGGTGAGCTTGAAGCCGACCACGCGCGGGATCAGCATCGAGACGGGCTGGCCGAGCATCGCGGCCTCGGCCTCGATGCCGCCCACGCCCCAGCCCAGCACGCCCAGGCCGTTGACCATCGTGGTGTGGGAGTCGGTGCCGACGCACGAGTCCGGGTAGGCGCGCAGCGCGCCGTCGACCTCACGGGTCATGACGGTGCGGGCGAGGTACTCGATGTTGACCTGGTGGACGATGCCGGTCCCGGGCGGCACCACCTTGAAGTCGTCGAAGGCGGTCTGGCCCCAGCGCAGGAACTGGTAGCGCTCCTTGTTGCGCTCGTACTCGAGCTCCATGTTCTTCTCGAGGGCGTCGAGACGGCCGGCCACGTCGATCATCACGGAATGGTCGATGACCATCTCGGCGGGGGCGAGCGGGTTGATCTTCTCGGGGTCGCCACCGAGGTCCTCGACGGCCTCGCGCATGGTGGCGAGGTCGACGACGCAGGGGACGCCGGTGAAGTCCTGCATGATCACGCGGGCGGGCGTGAACTGGATCTCGGTCTCGGGCTCGGCCTCGGGGTCCCAGGACCCCAGGGCGCGGACGTGATCCGCGGTGATGTTCGCGCCGTCCTCGGTGCGCAGCAGGTTCTCCAGCAGGACCTTCAGGCTGTAGGGAAGCTTCTCGTGGCCCTCGACGCTGTCGATGCCATAGATCTCGTACTCGGTGTCGCCGACGGCGAGGGTCTCCCTCGCGCCGAACGAGTTCACGGTGCTCACGGAGCGCAACTCCTTCGATTGTGGGGCGTGTCGCCATCGTAATCCGCAGGGGCGTGCGGATCCGGTGGCTCGCAGTGCTCGACGACTCGCAGCAGGTCCGCCCCTCCGGGGGCCTCCGGGGAGCGTCGGGCGCTCCGCGTCCGGACCTTTTCTCTTGACGTCAAGATAAATATATCATGACGCGGGCGTCAGGACCGCCACCGACTCGATGTGATGGGTGTGCGGGAACAGATCGAAGGCCCTCAGGTCCTCGATGCGCCAGCCGGACTCCTCTGCCACGTGTAGGTCCCGGGCGAGGGTCGAGGGTTCGCAGGAGACGTAGACGATCCGTTCGCGGGTGCGCTCGCACAGCAGCCCCATCAGCTCGGGACCGAGACCCGCTCGCGGAGGGTCGACGACCACGCGATCGGCTCCGGCGCCCTGGGCGCGGACCCAGTCGGTCACGTCGCCGGTCTCGGCGCTCGCCTGCGGAGTCTCGGCGAGGTTCTCGGCAGCGAGGGCTCCGGCGCGCTTGTCCCCCTCCACGCTCAGCACCCGGCCGGCCGCGCCGACCTCGTCGGCGATCGCGGAGGCGAAGAGCCCGACGCCGCCGAAGAGGTCCCAGACCGTCTCGCCCTCGTGGGCCTCCAGGAGTCGCAGCACCACGGTGGTGAGCACCTCGGGCGCCTGGCGGTGCACCTGCCAGAAACCCGTGGCGCCGACGCGGAAACGACGCCCCTGGACCTCCTCGGTCACCATGCCGTCACCCTGCAGGGGCGTCAGCCCCCCGGAGCCCAGGACCGCGAGGTCGACGTCCTCCAGACCCGCGGGCACCGTCACCTCGCGCGCATCCAGGCGCTCCCCCACGAGCACGACGGCGGGGCGCCCCGTGGAGGGTGCGACGGCGTCCACGGCCTCCACGCCCGGCGCGTACTCGAGCTCGGGCAGGCCGAGGCCACGGATCTCGTCGGCCGCCAGGGGGTTCTCCCCCACCGGGCGGACCTCGTGGGAGCGCCAGCCGCGCATCCCCAGCAGCCCGTCGCTCCCGCGGGTCAGCCGCACACGAGTGCGCCAGCCCAGCCCGTCGGTGTCGTGGGGCGCGGGCTCGACCTGGGCTTCCTGGACCTCGAAGGTGCTCACCCCCGCGCGGGTCAGGAGATCCTGCAGCACCTCCGTGGCGAGTCGACGCTGGGCGTGCAGACCGATGTGCGCCCACTCCGCCCCGCCCACGCCGTCGGTCCCCGCCTGGGGCCACACGCTGGGCACCCGGTCGGGGCTGGGATCGAGGATCTCGAGGGTCTCGGCCCGCCAGAACCGGGCCTTGGCCGAGTTGCGGGAGTCCTCGAGCAGACGGGCGACGACGGTCTCCCCGGGCACGGCGCCGCGCACGAAGACCACCCGGCCCTCGTGCCGGGCGACGAAGGTGCCGCCCGCGGCCGGGGCCCCGACCGTCAGCGTGAGCAGCCTGCCGAGAGCCGTCCGCTCGGGCTCGGCGTTCGTCGCGCGCCCCCGGTTCTCCCGTGCCATCGTCCTCACCTTTCCGGGAGCCCTGAGCTCCTCGCGTGCTCGCGCGCCCGGCGGGCGCTGCGGTGGTCCTCGGTGGTCGCCGGCGTGCTGCCGGCCCGCGGTGGTGCGCCCCGGGCCGGTCCGGCGTCCCGCCCGAGCTGCCACGGCACGCTCGCGACGACGACCCGCGGCAGATGCGCGAGCCGGTCGCCGAGACGGCGCACGGAGTGGTTGTGCAGGGGCGAGAGCCACCAGTGTCCCACCAGGAACAGGGGGAGATAGACGATCACGACGTCACGGGGGTTGCGCGAGAGCAGACTGCGCACGTGGGCGAGCACCGGGGAGCTGATGTCCCGATAGGGAGAGTAGAGCACGCGCAGGGGGACCTGGGCACCGAGACGGTGCCAGCGCTCGACCGCCGCGCGGGTGTCCGCCTCCTCGTCGTGGACCGCCACCGCCTCGAGGGTCGTGTGCCGGGCCGCCGAGGCGACGGAGAGGGCGCGCATCGTCGGCCGGTCCAGCCCCGAGACCAGCACGATCCCGTGGGAGCGCGAGGGACGCGCGGTGCCCTCGTCGCCCGCGCCGGGGAGGTGGGGTCCGAGAACGGGCGCCGACCCGAGCTCCCGCTCCCCGAGGGCCGTGCCGGGGCCGACGTCGGCGCCTGCCGCCGCGTCAGCACCTGCCGCCTCGTCGGCGCCCTCGCCCGTGGCGGGGATCGTGAGCTGGGCGCGCACGGAGGCGTAGTGGCGTTCGATGAGGGTCATCAGCCCCCACAGCAGTGCGATGATCACCAGCGCGGCCCAGGCGCCGTGCATGAACTTGGTGGTGACCACGATCAGCAGCACGGTGGCGACGACGACGAAGCCGATCACGTTGACGACCCGTCGCAGACGCAGGGTGCGGCGCATCCCGCCGCGGATCTCGAGTCGGATGGCCCGCGTGAAGTGCCGGACCATGCCGAGCTGGCCCAGGCTGAAGCTCAGGAAGACCCCGACGATGTACATCTGGATCAGCACGCTCACCCGCGCGCCGGTCCACCACACCAGCAGCGCGGACGCCGCCGCCAGCAGGATGATCCCGTTGGAGTAGGCCAGGCGGTCCCCGCGCACGCGCATCTGCTTGGGGAAGCTGCCCGCGGCGGCGAGCACGCTCGCGAGATTCGGGAAGCCGTTGAACGCCGTGTTCGCGGCGATGAACAGGACCACACCGGTCACGGCGGTGACCGCATAGAACAGCGCCGACCCCGGGGCGGAGAGCGCCTCGGCGATCTGACCGATCACGGGCAGCTGCTGATAGCCGGGCACCGGTGCGCCGCCGCGGGTGAGCTCGTGCGCCGGGTCCTCGACGTACTTCACGCCGGTGCGGGCCGCGAGGGCGATGATCCCGAGCACCATCACCGAGGAGATCGCCCCCAGGGCGATCAGCACGAGGCCCGCGTTGCGCGCCTTGGGCGGACGGAACGAGGGCACCCCGTTGCCGATCGCCTCCACGCCCGTGAGCGCGGCACTGCCGCTCGAGAACGCCCGCAGCACCAGCAGCGCACCACCGAAGGCGGTGAGCCCGTGGGAGAAGCCGGGGTCGGCCACGAGCTCCAGATCGGCACTGGGGGCCCTGCCGAGACCACCCGTCAGCGACTGCACCGCGCCCAGCACGATCAGCACGCCGATCGCGGCGATGAACAGGTAGACGGGGATCGCCAGGAGCGCGCTGGACTGACGCACCCCGCGCAGGTTCACCAGCGCGATCAGTGCGATCAGCCCCAGCGCGACCCACATCTCGTGGTGGTGCAGGACGCGCAGGATGCCCGAGGAGTAGTTCGCGGCCTGCGCGACCGAGACCGCGACGGTCAGGGCGTAGTCCACCAGCAGCGCGGAGCCGACCAGCCTGCCGGCACCGCGGTGGAGGTTCCGGCGCACCACCTCGTAGTCGCCGCCGCCCCCGGGGTACTCCCGGACCGTGTTCAGCCCGGTGAGGACCACGACGGCCATCAGCAGCACGACGGCCACGGCGACCCACCAGCTGATGACGTACCCGGTCACACCGGCCAGGGCGAGCGTGAGCAGGATCTGGTCCGGGGCATAGGCGACCGAGCTCAGCGCGTCCGAGGAGAAGGTCGGCAGCGCGAGCCGTTTGGGCAGCCGTTCGCGGGACAGACGGTCCGTCGCGAAGGCGCGCCCGAGGACGAGTCGCTTGAGCGCTCCGGATGGGCCAGGCACGGCGTCCACTCTACTGGCGCCGGAGCCCACTGAGATCCACGTGCCGGGCGGTCTATCGTGGCCCTGTGCACTTCGTGATCATGGGCTGCGGCCGAGTGGGGGCGATGCTCGCCCACAAGACTCTCGCCACCGGGCACGAGGTCACGGTGATCGACCGTGATCCCGTGTCCTTCCAGCGTCTGGGCCGGGACTTCCCGGGGCGCTGCGTGACGGGCATCGGCTTCGACCGGGAGACCCTCGAGGAGGCCGACATCCGCTCCGCCGCCGGCTTCGCGGCGGTCTCCAGCGGTGACAACTCCAACATCATCGCCGCCCGGGTGGTGCGCGAGGAGTACGGCCTGCGCAACGTCGTGGCCCGCATCTACGACCCCCGGCGCGCCGAGGTGTACGAGCGCCTGGGGGTGGCGACCGTGGCGACGGTGCGCTGGACCAGCGCGCAGATGCTGGGGCGTCTGATCCCCGGGGCGGCGAGCCGCGAGTACCAGGACATCTCGGGGAAGGTCACGATGATCGCGGTCGTGCCCGAGGGCTCCTGGATGGCGGTGCCGCTGACCCGCATCGAACAGGAGACGGAGGCACGGGTCGCGCTGCTGACGCGGCTCGGCGAGGGCGTCCTGCCGAACCCCACCACCCGGCTCCAGGAGGGCGACGTGCTGCACCTGATGGTCCCCACCGCTCGGCTGGCCGAGATCGAGAGCACGCTGACGCACCCCCGCACCGTCGAGGAGGACGCACGATGAGGGTCGTGATCATCGGAGCCGGCAGCGTCGGCCGCTCGATCGCGCGGGAGCTGCTGACCAAGGGTCGCTCGGTCACGCTCGTGGACCGGCAGGTCTCCCCCGAGAAGCGCTCCTCGGTGACGGGAGTGCAGTGGGTCGAGGGCGACGCGGCCGAGCTCGCCGTGCTCTCCGAGGCCGATGTGGCCGCCGCCGACGTCGTGGTCGCCGCGACCGGTGACGACAAGGTCAACCTGGTCGCCTCGATGCTCTCCAAGACCGAGTTCCTGGTGCCGCGCACGGTCGCCCGCGTCTCGCACCCCTCGAACGAGTGGATGTTCGGGGACATGTGGGGCGTGGACGTCGCGGTCTCGACACCGCGCACCATGACCGCACTGGTCGAGGAGGCCGTGAGCGTCGGGCGCACGGTGAAGATCTTCAGCTTCTCCGGGTCGGGGACCGACATGGTGGAGATCACGATCCCCCGGCGCAGTCCCGTCGTCGGTCGGGCCGTCGGGTCCATGCGCTGGCCCGCGGCCTGCGTGCTGGTGGGCATCATCCGCGACGGTCAGCCGCTCGCGCCGAGCCCCCACGACGGGCTCGAGGCCCACGACGAGCTGCTCTTCCTCGCCGAGGCCGGGAGCCTCTCCTCGCTCGAGCAGCTGCTGGCCCCGCCCAGCACCCCGGAGGATCCCGAGGAGCTCCCGAGCATCCGCGGTGACGAGAAGCCGGAGGCACGCGCCGAGGAGCGCTGAAGCGCTCGCCTCGGATCAGGGGACGCGGGGGCCCTCGCCCGCCGCGTCGGTCGGATCCGTCTTCCCGTCCGCCGAGCTCTCCGTCGCCTCCAGACGGGCGACGACCGAGCGGTGCAGCATCCAGATCAGCCAGATCACCAGGGCGAACAGGGGCAGCCCCATCACCAGCTTGGCGACGCCCAGCGCGGCGACCGCCCCCGTCAGGTACAGGGGCAGCTGCACGGCCAGCTTGAGGGCGTAGAGACCGACGAGCATCCAGGTGGCGAGCGTGTACGCACGACGCGCGGCGGGCAGGGAGCGCCACGCCGCAACGCGCGGATCCAGGAGCGAGACCACCAGGCCGACGAGCGGGTGACCGACCAGGATGGTGATCAGCAGGATGACGGCGCTCACGCCGTTGACGATCAGCCCGGGCACGTAGAAGTCGGTGCCCTGCCCCGAACGGATCGCCCAGATCGCACCCACCGCCACCCCGACCAGCCCACCGACCACCTGGGAGGGGTTCTGGCGCTGCACGAGCCGGACCACCAGGGCGATCGCGACGACCGCGATGGCGGCGATGCCCGCCACCGGGATCGACCGGGTGAGGACGAACAGGACGACGAACAGGGCGGTGGGCAGTGCCGACTCGAGGACGCCGCGGGGCCCTCCGAGAGCTGCCGAGACCGAGAACTCCTCCCCCGCCAGCACGGACCCCATGCCCGAGCGCGGTGCCGCATGCGTGCCGGCGGACGGTCGGGGCCGGGGATCCGAGCCACCGGCGGAGCCGCCGCCGGTCGCGCTCATGCGTCCTCCTCCTCGTCCGGGAGGCCGGTGATCTCGTAGCGCGGGTTGTACATCACCCGGTGGTCGCCACGACGGGCGGCGACGCCCTCCAGGACGAGCCGGGTGCCGGGGCCGATGCCGGGGATGCGGGACTGCCCGAGCCAGATCGCGGTCACCGTCCCGGTGCCGTCGAAGACGTCGATCTCCACCGAGCACGGGGCGCTCGCGGGCTGGATCACGACCGAGCTGACGAAGCCGGTGACGCGCACGGGCCGCCGACGCTCGATGTCCTGGGCGCAGTCGAAGCCCGCTTCGCGGGCACGACGGCCGGCCTCGCGCGCGTCGAGCACCTCGCTGTCCACGAAGTGCCCACGCACGCGCTGGGCGAGCTTCTCGGCCCGCCGTGTGCTCTCGGCGTGACGGTGGGGCGTGCGCGTGCTCATCCGATCTCCGTGATCTCGGGACCGCGCGCGAGCGGGTCGAGGGGGTTGTCCTCCGCGGGAACGACCCCGGGTCGCTGCCCGGGCAGATTCAGCGGGATCAGCTCCTGGGGTGCCATCGCGTCACTGCCGCGGACGACGACGATGCGGGAGAGGAGGGTCTCGAAGGTTCGGGAGGCCTCGGCATCGCCGAGGGCCGGGCCGGAGAGGATCGCCCGCAGCAGCCAGCGCGGGCCGTCGACGCCGATGAACCGCGCGGGGCGGTACCCCACGCGCCCGTCGGCCCTCTTCACCGGCAAGCGGGTGATCAGCTCGGTGCCGAAGGGGCCGGTGCGGGTCTCGGCGGTGCCGCCCTGGTCAACGACCGAACCGCGCAGCGAACCGCGCACCTCCTCCCAGAGGCCGCGGGACTTCGGGGCGGCGAACGCCTGCACCTGCAGCGCGGATCCCTCGACCACGAGGTTCGCGCCGGTGACGGCATGGGTGCGCTGGTCCATCTCCATGCGCAGCTCCATGCCCTCGACCATCGGCACCTGCAGGCCGCCGAGGTCGATGCGGTCCTCCTCCGGCGCCTCGTCCGCGTCGAAGGGACCGTCCTCCAGGTGCGAGCGGTCCTCGTCCGGCTCCACCGTCCCCTCGGTCCGGTCCTCGCCCGCGGGCACGGCCTCGGCCGTGGCCGGGGCGGCCGTGGGATCGGCGTCGACGTGCGACGCCGCGGCGGTCTCCTCGGCGGCGCCGCTCGGCTGCTCCGGCGTCTCCTGGTCAGGTGCGTCGGCCCTGGTCCCGGCCTCCGCGCGCCGTGCGTCCTTCTTCCTCGAGAACAGTCCCATGCTCACTCCTTCCGATCCGCCGTGCCGGCGGATGCGCGCAGTCCGCCGCTCGAGCCGAAGCCGCCGTCCGAGCGGTCGGTGTCCTCGAGGGTCTCGACGACCTCGAGGTGCGGGGCGATGAACGGCACCACCACCAGCTGGGCGATGCGGTCACCGCGATGGACGGCGACGTCCTCGGCGGCGTCGAGATTGACCAGCGCCACGCGGATCTCGCCGCGGTACCCGGCGTCGACGACGCCGGGGCCGTTGAGCACGGTCACCCCGTGGCGCACGGCGAGGCCCGAGCGGGGGCAGACCAGACCCACGGTGCCGCTGGGCAGCGAGACGGCGACCCCGGTGCCCACGAGCGCGCGGCCTCCGCTCGGGATCACGACGTCCTCCGAGCTGACCAGGTCGAACCCGGCGTCGTCGGCGTGGGCCCGGTAGGGCAGGACGGCGTCCTTCGTCAGCACCACCGGCATGCTCGGGGCGGGCTCACCCGGCGCCTCGGTGGTCTCGTCGATGCTCATGTCCCCAGAGTAGGCGCAACATCTGCACGCAGGCCGCTCCCGGGCGCGC
Source organism: Brachybacterium endophyticum (assembly GCF_003130585.1). Lineage (GTDB taxonomy): Bacteria > Actinomycetota > Actinomycetes > Actinomycetales > Dermabacteraceae > Brachybacterium > Brachybacterium endophyticum. The sequence continues at coordinate 245,455 of NZ_QFKX01000004.1, forward strand.
GTGAGACGATGAGCGCATGTCCGACGCCTCGTCCGATCACACCGCTCCGCCCTCCTCCGACCTGGGTGATCCCGATGCCGCCGACGCGGTCTCCGCGGGGGAGATCCTGCATCGCGAACGACTGCTCCCGAGTGTGGGGACGTGGATCGTGGGCATCGCCTTCGGCAGTGTGCTGGGCGTCATCCTGGTGCCCCTCTCGCACTTCTTCGCGATCCTCACGGGGATCCTCGGCATCGCCTCGATGTGTCTGCTGCTGGTCCTCGCGAGCCCCGTGATCGAGGTGGTGGGCGATCGTCTGCGGGCCGGCCGCGCGGAGATCCCGGTGGGTCTGCTGGGCGAGCCCGAGGTGCTCGGTCGCGAGGGCTGGGAGGACGCGATGTCGCGCGGCTTCGAGCCCCTGGCCTTCCACCTCACGCGCGGATGGGTGCACTCTGGGATCCGGGTGCCCGTGCTGGACGAGCAGGACCCGGCACCGGCATGGGTGCTCTCGAGCCGTCGTCCCGAGGACCTGGCACTGGCGCTCCGCACCGCCCGACAGGGCTGAGCACCGGCGCACGAGAGAGGGCGGGGGCGGTCACCGATCCGGTGACCGCCCCCGCCCTCGTCGCAGTGGGTTCAGCGCGAGCTCAGGCGCATTCCTTGCAGATGATGACCGTGCCCTCGACGTGGTCGATCTGGCTGCGGTGCTTCACCAGGAAGCAGCTGCCGCAGGTGAACTCGTCCGCCTGGCGCGGCAGCACCCGGACGGAGAGCTCCTCGCCGGAGAGGTCGGCCCCCGGGAGCTCGTAGCCGTCGGCGACCTCGGCCTCGTCCTCGTCAACGGTCGGTGCCGCGGCTTCGTTCCGACGCCCCTTCAGCTCCTCGATCGAATCCTCGGAGGACTCGTCGTCGTTCTTGCGCGGTGCGTCGTAATCAGTGGCCATCAGAAGTCAATACCTCGATCAGGAGAAGGGTCGGGTGACCGGGCAGAAAAGGAGCCGCTGGCCTGCGCGGCTTCGGACTCCCCCGGCGTGCCCCTCGGTGTCTATCCACGCCGGATGCGGCGCGATTATTGCAGAGGAGGGCTCACATCACAACATCGCGGCCCCGCGGTGCCATCGGGGCGCTGCGTCCCGCGCGTCAGCCGTGGTCGCGGCGCACTCGGGTTCTATGATTCGATCACGTCGCGGAACCTGCTGCGACGGGAGAGGACCACGATGCGAGAGCTCGAGCTCGACGGGATCCATGACGACGGTGAGCACATCGTCCTGCGCGATCTCGACGGCGAGCAGTACACGCTGCGGATCGACGAGGCCGTGCGCGCCGCCGTGAGACGGGACCGCCCCGCACTGGGACTGATCCAGTCCTCGGAGGCGACCGCCCTGCGACCCCGCGAGATCCAGGCGATGCTGCGCGCCGGACACACCGCGGAGAACATCTCCCAGATGGCCTCCATCGACCTTGAGCACGTGCGCCGGTACGAGGGGCCCGTGCTCGCCGAGCGCGGCTTCACGGCCGAACGCGCCCGCACCTTCAAGGTGGACCGCTCGGGCGGGCCGGTCCTGGATTCGATCGTGACCGAGCGGCTCGCCGCCCGGCAGGCGCTCGAGGGCACCCGCTGGGACGCCTGGCGCCTTCCCGACGGCACCTGGAACCTCGAGCTCGTCTTCCGCTCCGGCGGCCGCGAGCGCGAGGCGCACTGGATCGCGGACATGATCCGGCAGATCGTGGTGGCCGAGGACGACGAGGCCCGCTGGCTCAGCCTGGACGACGACGCGCTGGACCAGCCCGTCGTGGGCAGGGCGCGCCTGACCTCCCTCAAGAGCTCCGTCTACGACCAGGAGTCGGACGCCGACGGCGCCTCCGCCAGGCCTCGTCGCAGCACGCCCCGCAGCCTGCAGCGCCCGGGCTCCGTGCCGCCGCAGGAGCAGACCGCGGAGGACGAGCGCCCCGTCGGCACCGGCTCCGCCGCCGACGGCGACCCGATCGACGAGGACGCGCTCGAGCAGATCAACGCGCGCCGAGGCCTGCGGCCCGTCCCGCTGGCCGGGGACGAGGAGCCCACCTGGTCGACCCTCGAGGAGGACGAGCAACGCAGCACGCGCGCGGCCGACGAGGAGGCGGAGCGCGAGTACGCCGTCAGCGGCTCCCACCCGGACCAGGACACCCTGCCGGAGGCCTACGACGAGGACGACGTCGACGGCGGCACCGACCGTCCCGAGGACGACCAGCTCGACGTCACCGGGGGCCCCGAGGGCGACACCGACCCGGGCGAGGACCCGGAGGCGGACGGCCGCACACCGCTCGTGGTCCCGGGCCGCACTCTCGACGAGTCCGTGGCCGAGGGCACCGAGGACCCGCGGGAGGACACCCACACCCCTGGGACCGGGGAGGCCACCCGCGGAGCGGCCGGTGAGCGGCCCGCCGCTGCCGTGCCCAGCAACGACACGGTCGACCTCACTCCCCTGCCCGGCTTCGACGACGTCCCCACCCGTGCGTCCGCGAACAGCGGGGAGCAGGACACCGCTGCGAAGAGCGAGGACCCGGCCCCGGACAGCGGTCCCCGGCGCGGGACGAAGAAGGACACGAAGAAGGGCGAGAAGAAGAACGGCTCCTCCTCGCCCTCACGGGCGAAGCGGTCGAGCATCCCCAGCTGGGACGAGATCGTCTTCGGCTCCAAGCACGACTGAGCGACGCCGAGGGGCGACGACACCGGACGGCGGAGCGCCCGGGGCTGCTTGCCCCGGGCGCTCCTGCGCGCTCAGGCCTCCAGGGTCAGCAGCGGCACGAGCGACTCCGCGACCGTCAGCGACCCGTGGACGCCGATCTCGGGGCGTCTGTCCGGCGGGTGGCGACGCGAGTCGTCCACGACGGTGCGTCCGCGGCTGAGCACGATGGCGTCACCCAGCCTGCCCTGCACGTGCGCGGGGACGTCGAGGCCGACGGGGCCGAGCAGGCCGACCTCCAGCACCTGCGCGCGGTCGAGCACCAGGGCGTCCTCGCCGACCCTCTCGCGCACGGCGCTGATCAGATCGGGTGCCTCGTCCCGCTCGCGCGCGAACAGGGTGAGCGCCCGGGGTTCCCCGGCCACGCCCGCCAGGCGGTCGGTGACGGCGGGCGAGGTGGCGAGGTCGATCAGGTGCGCGGGTGAGGTGTCGACCATGCCGTGGTCAGCGGTGACGTGCAGGCGGGTCCCCGAGGGCACGCGACGCAGCAGCGCTGCGATCAGGGCGTCGGCCTGCGCCAGGGCGTCCCGCCAGGGATCGGAGTCGATGCCGTACCGGTGGCCGGCATGGTCGACGTCGTCGACGTGCACATGCACCAGCGCACCGTCGCCGCCGGCGCGCAGGGCGGCGAGGGCGGCTCCCACCCGGCCGTCGCGGGATCTCTGGGCGAAGAACTCCCAGCCCCGGAACGCGACCCCGGTCAGCAGGCTCCGCCCGTGCTTGGCGGGGGCCACCTGCAGCACGGGGCGCTCGGCCCGCTCGGCGGGCACCGGGAGCGGCATCCACTGCCCGGGGTCGATGTCCTCGGCACCCTTCAGCTGGTTGATCGCGCGCCCGGAAGCAGGGTCGCGGGTGAGGTACCCCAGGACCCCGTGCTGCAGCGGGCTCATCCCTGTCACCAGCGACGTCATGGCCGTCGCGGTGGTCGACGGTGCGACCGTGCGGAGGGTGCGTGTCTCGGAGCGGAGCCGGCGCAGGGTCGGGGTGAGGGCGAGATGATCCTCGAGTAGCTGAGCCCCGAGCCCGTCGACGAGGACGACGAGGTCCTGGCCACCGGACATCGAGGCGAGCAGCGGCGCGAGCACGTCCATCTGACCCGGGTGTGCACCGTCCGCGAAGGGCGCCTCGAGCAGGCTCCCGGCGCTCCCCGGCGACGGGGTCATCCGGCGTCGTCGATCGCGTCGAGCAGCTCGTCGTGGAAGCGCACGGCGGCGTCGACCGCGTCCTGGCCGTCGGCCAGGGCGCTCACCCGCAGGGCGAGGTCCGCCGGGGCGAGGGAGCCGTTCCAGCCGTGATCGGCCTGGCACTCGGGGTCCTCGCACCAGGTGCGCTCGAGCTCGAGGCGGCGGCTGCCGCCCCAGGTGACGGCGATCGTGACCTCGGCCTCGCTGCCGCGCACGCGGGTGCCGTCGGAGTCGAAGACCTGCGACATGCCGGTCGTGCGGACCTGGTCCAGGCGGATCCGCTCCGTGGTCGAGACCACCTGGCTGGGATTGAGCTCGTCGGCCGGGTCGTCGTCGAGGTGGGTGACGACGAGATGCCGCGCCGTGATCACCAGGACCGTCAGGTGACGGCGCACCTCGGGGCCGTCGAAGGTGGTCTCCGGCCGCACCAGGTGCGCCCGCACCGGGGCCGTCCGCAGGGCGCGCTGCACGCAGGCGGCCGCGGTCTGCGGGAAGTACCCGGCGGTCTCGAGCTCGCCGAGCAGATCGGTAGGAAGGGCGGTCGACATGTCCCCCATCCTTCCACGCGGGAGGAAGCCCGGAGGACGCCGGTACGCCTCAGGTCGAGGCCGGGCCGCTCAGGGTGCGACGCAGCCCGTCGCTGCGGTTCGGGGCGTGGGCGACCTCGGCGCGTGCGCCCACGATGGCGCAGCCGCTGCGGCCCACGACCACGGGGTGCAGCACCAGGGAGTGCAGCTCCGGGAGGTCCTCGGCCATCAGGCCCACGCGGATCACGAGGTCCTCGAGCTGCGTCCTGTCGGCTGCGGGCAGGCCCTGGTGACCGCGCAGGCGCACAGAGGTGGCCGGGCCGTCGATGAGGCGCCCCACGGACTCCTCGTCCAGGGGCGGGATGGCGTAGGAGACGTCGTCGAGCAGGTCGGTCGCGTCCCCCGCGAGGGAGAAGGCGAGCACCGGTCCCAGCGACGGGTCCTCGACGCTGCGCACCACCACGGGGATGCCGGGGGCGGCCATCGCCTGGACGGTGAGGTCGGCGCCGGAGAAGGCGAGATCCCGGCGCATGAGGCCGACAGCCTGGCGGAGCTGGGAGGCGTCGGAGATGTCCAGGCGCACACCGCCGAGGTCGGAGCGGTGGCTGAGGACCGGATCGGCGCTCTTGAGAGCGACCGGGTACCCGATCTCCTCGGCGGCGCGCACGGCCTCCTCCGCATCGCTCACGGTGCGGGAGGTCAGCAGCTGCAGGCCGTAGGCGGCCAACAGCTCGGCGGTGGTCTCCTGGTCCAGGGTGCGGGGCGCGCCGGCAGGGAATCCGGTCGCGCTCAGCGCCTCGCCGACGATCTCCCGGGCACGCTCCCGCTCGATGCCCTCACGGCCGGCGGGTGCCTCGCCGCCGATCGCGCCGCGTCGAGCGGCGAGCATCCCGGCGGCCGCCCGGATCCCGAGGAAGGGCGTGGGGTGCAGCGGAGGCATGGCCCCGTCGGTGCGGGTGGCCTCCTCGAGTGCCTCGCGGCGGACATGGTCGGTGACCACGCAGACCACCAGGCGCACATCGGCCGAGCGGGCGGTCCGCGCCATCCGCGCGAGGGACGGAGCGAGGTCCTCGCCGAGGGCGTCCAGCAGCGCCACCACGACCACGTCGACGTCGCCGAGCGCCGCCAGCGAGGTGAAGGTGCGCTCGACGAAGCGCGGGTCCGTGCTCAGCGGCGTGCGGCGGTCGTCCCGCACCACGTGCAGGCCCGCGGCGTCCGCCGCGCCGCGCAGGGACTCCCCGAGCGCGGCCGTGTTGGCCAGCAGGCCCACCCGATCGCCGGGCGGGACCCCCTGCCGATCCAGCGCGTCGACGACGTCCGTGAGGTGGTCGACGCTGCCGGTGGGGACGACACCCGCGGAGACCAGCACGTGGTCCAGGGCGCGACGGGGCAGCGTCGAGCGGCGCACGTCGTGTCCGGGCGGGGCGCCGGTGGTGGTCCCCGGCGGCCTGAGCACCACCAGCGGGGTGTCCCGGGTGATCCGCCGGGCGATCCGCGTGAACTTGCGGGGGTTGCCCATGGACTCCAGGGCGAGAGCGATCACGCGGACGTCCTCGTCGTCCTGCCAGTGCTGGAGGGTGTCGTTGAGCGAGACGTCGGCGCGGTTGCCCACGGCGACGAACTCGTGGATGCCGATGCCGCGTGCGTCGACCCCGCTGAGCAGCATCGCCGAGAGCGCCCCGGACTGACCGGCGAGCGCGACACCGCCGGTGCGGGGGGCGTGCGGGATCAGGGAGACGTTCAGCGGGTCCTCACCGGTGCGCAGGAAGCCCAGCGATCCCGGTCCGAGCACGCGCACGCCCTCGCGTCGTGCCGCGGTGACGAGCCGTCGCTGCAGACCGGCGCGCCCGCTGCTCCCGCCCCGGCCCGGCTCCCCGGCGGGGGCGTCCCCTCCGGTCGCGGTGAACGCCTCGGTGGGCACGAGGACGGCACGCACGCCGGCGCGGCCGCACTCCTCGACCGCGGCGATGCAGTCCTCGGCGCGGGCGAGCGCGATCACGGCGAGATCCACGGGGCCGGGGACGTCGGAGATCCGGGAGGCGGTCCGGTGCCCGCCGATCTCGAGGGCGTCCTTCGCGATCACGTGCACGGAGCCGTCGTAGCCGGAGTCCTCGAGATGCGAGAGGATCCGCCCGCCCATGGAGTCGCGCTGCGCGGAGACCCCGAGCACCGCGATCGAGCGCGGATGCAGCATCCGCTCCATCGCCCGGGACTCGGCACGGTGCTCGCGCTCGGCGATCACGGCGCGGGAGCGCTCGGTGGGGTCGATGCCGAACTCGACCACGACGACGCCGTCGTCGTAGGTCCGGCGGACGTCGAAGCCGGCGTCGATGAACACGTTGATCATGCGGCTGTTCTGCGGGAGCACGTCGGCCAGGAAGGTCGTGATCCCGTGTTCACGGGCGGCGGCCGCGAGGTGCTCGAGCAGCACCGAGCCCAGGCCCTTCCCCTGCTGGGAGTCGGAGACGTTGAAGGCGACCTCGGCCTCGCTGCTGTCCTCGATCCGGTCGAAGCGGCCCACGGCCACGATGTTCTCCCCGATCAGCACGATCAACGCCACCCGGTCGCGATGGTCCACGACGGTGAAGCGCTCGAGGTCCCGCGCCGAGAGCGTGGGCATGGGCGCGAAGAAGCGCAGGTACCTCGAGTGCTCGGACTGGGCGGTGTGGAAGCGCTGGAGGGCCTCGGCGTCCTCGGGCAGGATCGGCCGCAGGTGCGCCGCGCTGCCGTCGCTGAGGGCGATGTCGGCCTCCCAGTGCGCGGGATAGGCCGCTGCGGGCGTCCGGTCGGAGCGGCCGATGCCGTCCTCGCCTCGTGCTCCCATGCCCCGATCATACTGAGCACTCCCCGGGCGTCGGCGACATCACCGCCCCCGCCTGCACGGATCCGGCACGTCGATGCGGCAGGATGAACGCCATGGCACGACGCAGCAGCACCACAGCGGGCGACGAGGACGAGAACATCGACGGCGTCGTCGTCGATGTCGACGTCACCAGCGAGATGGAGACCTCGTACCTCGAGTACGCGTACTCGGTGATCTACGCGCGTGCCCTGCCCGATGCGCGCGACGGTCTCAAGCCCGTCCAGCGCCGCATCCTGTACATGATGGACGACATGGGGCTGCGCCCCGATCGCGGGCACGTCAAGAGCCAGCGCGTGGTCGGCGAGGTGATGGGCAAGCTCCACCCGCACGGCGACTCGGCGATCTACGACGCCCTGGTGCGCATGGCCCAGAGCTTCTCGATGCGGGTGCCGCTCGTGGACGGCCACGGCAACTTCGGCTCGCTGGACAACGGTCCGGCCGCGGCCCGGTACACCGAGGCGCGGATGGCGCGCGCCGCCCAGCTGATGACGGCCTCGCTCGACGAGGACGTCGTCGAGATGATCCCGAACTACGACAACCAGCTGCTGCAGCCCTCGGTGCTGCCCGCCCAGTACCCCAACCTGCTGGTGAACGGCGCCTCCGGGATCGCCGTCGGCATGGCCACGAACATGGCGCCGCACAACCTGGTCGAGGTCATCGCCGCGGCCCGCCACCTGATCGCGCACCCCGACGCGGAGCTCGAGGAGCTGATGCGCCTGGTGCCGGGCCCCGACCTCCCCAGCGGCGGACGGATCGTCGGCCTCGACGGCGTCCGCGACGCGTACCGCACCGGCCGCGGCTCCTTCAAGATGCGGGCGACCACGAAGGTCGAGAACATCACCAGCCGCAAGAAGGGCATCATCGTCACCGAGCTGCCCTACCAGGTGGGCCCCGAGCGCTTCGCCGAGAAGCTGCGCGACGCGGTGCAGGCGAAGAAGGTCCAGGGCATCAGCAACTACCAGGACCTCACCGACCGCCGTCACGGGCTGCGTCTCGAGCTCACGGTCAAGTCCGGCTTCAACCCCGACGCGGTCCTCCAGCAGCTGTACCGGTACACGCCGATGGAGGAGTCCTTCGGCATCAACAACGTCACCCTCGTCGAGGGGCAGCCGCGCACCCTGGGCCTCAAGCAGATGCTCGAGGTGTTCATCGACCACCGGCTCACGGTGGTGCGTCGCCGCACGGCCTACCGTCTGCGCAAGCGCAAGGACCGCCTGCACCTGGTCGAGGGCCTGCTGATCGCGATCCTCGACATCGACGAGGTCATCCAGATCATCCGCGCGGCCGACGACGGCGAGCGCGCCCGCACCGCCCTGATGACCGCCTTCGACCTCTCCGAGGCGCAGGCCGAGTACATCCTCGAGCTGCGCCTGCGGCGACTGACCAAGTTCTCCCGCATCGAGCTGGAGAGCGAGCGCGACGAGCTGCGCGCCGAGATCGAGCGGCTCGAGCAGATCCTGGCCTCCGAGGAGCTGCTGCGCGAGGTCGTCTCCGACGAGCTCGCCCAGGTCGCCGCCGAGCACGGCACCCCGCGCCGCACGGTCCTGCTCGAGTCGGGGTCTCAGCAGGTCGCCTCGCAGGCGGCTCCGCTGGAGGTGGCCGACGAGCCCTGCCGGGTGCTGCTGTCCGGGAGCGGGCTGATCGCCCGCACCGGCGACGCCGAGGAGATCGCCCGCGAGGGATCGCGCTCCTCCCACGACGTGGTGGTCGGCGACGTGCTCACCACCGCCCGCTCCCAGGTGGGCGCCGTGACCTCCCGCGGCCGCGTGCTGCACGTGGGCGTCGTGGAGCTGCCGGCGCTCGCACCGACCGCGGGACCGCCGAGCCTCTCGGGCGGCACCAAGCTGTCCGACCTGCTCACGCTCGAGAAGGGCGAGCGGGTGGTGGGGCTCGTGCGGGTCGGCGCGGACGATCTCGCACGCGGCGGCAGCCTCGCCCTGGGGACCCGCCAGGGCGTGGTCAAGCGGGTGACGCTCGACTTCCCCCGCGGGGACGGCTTCGAGATCGTCTCCCTCAAGGACGGCGACGAGGTCATCGGCGTCGTGGACCTCCCCGAGGACGCGCAGGCGGGTGACACCGACCTGGTGCTGATCACCTCCGACGCGCACCTGCTGCACTTCCCCGCCTCCGGCGTGCGCCCGCAGGGACGCGGAGCGGGCGGCGTGGCCGGCATCAAGCTGGCCGAGGGCGCGCACGTGGTGTCCTTCGGCGCGGTCGACGTCACCCGAGAGGCCGAGGTGGTGTCGATCTCGGGCACCTCCGGTGCTCTGCCGATGACGCAGACGGGCTCCCTCAAGGTCAGTGCCTTCACCGAGTACCCGGCCAAGGGGCGGGCGACCGGCGGCGTGCGCTGCCACCGCTTCCTGCGCGGCGAGGACGCCCTGATCGGCGCCTGGGCGGTGAACTCCCCCGCGCGGGCCTGCTCGGAGGCCGGCCAGCCCGTGGACCTGCCGGGCCCGGTGGGTCGTCGCGACGGCTCGGGCTCCCCGGTGGCCGTGCCGGTCGCCGCCGTGGGCTGACGGGCCCGGCCCTCGGGGTGGACGGTTCCGACGGAATCGTCCACCCTCTGCTCGTCGGGACGATTCGGTGCGACCATAGGACCATGAGCACCACGACCCGCCCCGATGATCTGCCCCAGGGAGTCAGCCTCGAGGACCTGCACGGCACGCCCGCGCTTGTGGTCGACATCCCCGCCTGCTCCGCCGTCATCCACCTCGACGGCGCCCACCTCACCTCGTGGGTGCCCGAGGGCGAGGACGACGTGGTGTGGACCAGCCCCGACGCCGTCTACGCCGAGGGCGAGGCGATCCGCGGGGGCATCCCGCTGATCGGCCCCTGGTTCGGTCCCGGGCGCGACGGGCGCACCTCCCCCGCGCACGGCTGGCTGCGCACCGCGCGCTGGGAGCTGGTCTCCGGGGAACACTTCCACGGCTGGGCCGACGAGGACGCCGACGTCGTGCACTCGGACTCCGTGGCGATCACCCTGGGCCTGGAGGGCGCGGATCCTTCGGGCTCCGGGATCACCGCGCAGGCGCAGTTCGTGATCGGCGCCGACCACCTGCAGGTGCACCTCGAGGTGACCGCCGGCAGCGAGGGACTCGAGCTCGAGTCCGCCCTGCACACCTATCTCTCCGTCGGGGACGTCACCGCGACCCGCTTCACGGGCCTCGCGGACTCGCGCTACCTCGACAACCTGCGGGACCTCGCCCCCACCGAGCAGCAGGGCGAACCCGTCATCGACGGCCCCGTGGACCGGGTCTACGAGGTCGCCTCCCCCGTCACCGTGCACGACCCGGTGCTGGAGCGCGACATCGTGGTGACCCCTCACGGCTCCAGCCGCACCGTGCTGTGGAACCCGTGGAGCGACGGCGCCGCCCACATGGACGACATGCCGCTGGACGCATGGCGGCAGTTCGTGTGCGTCGAGACCGCCGTGAACAAGGACGGCTTCGTCTCCCTCGCGCCCGGCGAGACGCACTGCCTCAAGGCGCGCTACGAGATCTCCCGGGCGTGAGATCTCGTCGTATCCGCCGGGCGTGAGGCCTCGCCGTCCGCGCGGAGCCTCGTGCCCGCCCGGACGCCGGCGCCTCAGCCCCGGTGCAGCGAGATCGTCACGATCTCCGGGGGATCGTTCACCCGCACGGGTGCGACCGAGTTGCCCAGTCCGCGGCTGATCACCAGGTCCGTGCGCCCGCGATGCACCACCCCGGCGGTGAGCGCCGGCAGCAGGCCCTGCTCGGGGGCGAACAGTCCGCCGACCCCGGGCAAGCGCACCTGCCCTCCGTGGGCGTGACCGACCAGCGCCAGGTCGATCCTCGTCTCGGCATAGATCGGCAGCTGCTCGGGCCGGTGGGCGAGCAGGACCGTGAAGGGGTCCTTCCCCCACGCATCCGCGCCCTCCGGCGTCATCGCCAGGATCCCGGCGAGGCGCTGTCGTGTCCGGGCGCCCTCGTCGAGTCCCCTGCCGACGGCCTCCTCCGGCCGGGGGAAGAACGGATCCTCGAGTCCCAGGAGGCGGATTCTCTCCGCGCCGCGTGCGAGCGCCCGAGAGGCATCGCGCAGGATCATCACGCCGCTCTCCTCCAGGCCCTCCATCAGCTCGCCGAGCAGGGCGGACTCGGCCTCGTGGTTGCCGGTCACATAGGCGACCGGCGCCAGCTCGGTCAGCGCTGAAGCGGTCTCCAGGGCGATACCGGGATCGGTGTCGGTGCGGTCCACCAGATCGCCGGTGAGCGCCACCAGGTCCGGTCGCTCCTCGCGCACCGCCGTCAGCAGCCTGCGGTTGCCCTCGCCGAAGCGAGCGGAGTGCAGATCCGAGACCTGCACGATGCGATAGCCGTCGAAGGACGCGGGCACTCGCTCGGAGTGCACCGCGTAGCGGGTGGAGACGATGCGACGGTTGTCCCACAGCAGCCAGCCGCCGCCAGCGACCAGGGCCAGAGCACCGCTCGCGGCGCCGGCCAGGACCGCGCGACGGGTGGGACGGCGCAGCGACGGAGACGGTGCCGGCGGGACGCCCCCTGCGGTGCGCATCGCAGTGCCCTCAGCGGACGGGGATGCCCTCGGCGGCGAGCGCCTGCTTCGCCTCACCGATGCCCAGGGTGCCGAAGTGGAAGACGCTCGCGGCGAGCACCGCATCGGCGCCCGCCTGCACGGTGGGCGGGAAGTCCTCGGCGCGTCCCGCGCCGCCCGAGGCGATCAGCGGCACGCCCGCTGCCGCGCGCGCCTGCCGGATCAGCTCGAGGTCGAACCCGCTCGTGGTGCCGTCGGCGTCCATGGAGTTCAGCAGGATCTCCCCGGCGCCGCGCTCGGCGGCCTCGGCGATCCATGCGATCGCGTCGATGCCGGTCCCGCGCCGGCCGCCGTGGGTGGTCACCTCGAAGCCCGAGCCCGCGCGAGCGGGCCCGTCGGGCGTCTCCTCGGTGACGCGACGGACATCGGCCGAGAGCACGAGCACCTGGTTGCCGAAGCGCTGGGCGATCTCGGTGATCAGCTCGGGGCGGGCGATGGCAGCGGTGTTCACGCCGCACTTGTCGGCACCTGCCCGCAGCAGCTGGTCCACGTCCTCGGCCGAGCGCACGCCGCCGCCCACGGTCAGGGGGATCAGCACCTGCTCGGCCGTGCGGCGCACCACGTCCAGCATGGTCCCGCGCCCGCTCGCCGAGGCGCTGACGTCCAGGAAGGTGAGCTCGTCGGCGCCTTCGGCACCGTAGCGCCGGGCCAGCTCGACCGGGTCCCCCGCATCGCGCAGACCCTGGAAGTTCACGCCCTTGACGACGCGGCCGTCGTCCACGTCCAGGCAGGGGATGACGCGGACGGCGAGGCTCATGCGTCGATCCTCTCGCGGTCCAGCTCCTCGGCGCCCTCGATGATGAACTGCTTGCGCGGGGCGACGTCGCTGCCCATCAGCAGGTCGAACATCGAGGCGGCCGCCTCGGCGTCCTCGATCCGCACCCGGCGCAGGGTGCGGTGGCGCGGATCCATGGTGGTGTCGGCCAGCTGGTCGTCGTCCATCTCGCCCAGGCCCTTGTAGCGCTGGATGGGCTCCTTGTAGCGCTTGCCGCGCTTGTCCAGGCTCTTCAGCAGGCGGTTGAGCTCGTTCTCCGAGTACGTGTAGACCAGCTCGTTCTTCTTCGAGCCGCCGTGGATGATCTCCACGCGGTGCAGCGGGGGCACGGCCGCGAAGATCCGCCCGGCCTCGAGCATCGGTCGCATGTAGCGGTGGAAGAGGGTCAGCAGCAGGGTGCGGATGTGCGCGCCGTCGACGTCGGCGTCGCTCATCATGATGATCTTGCCGTAACGCGCGGCCTCCAGGTCGAACGTGCGCCCCGACCCGGCGCCGAGCACCTGGATGATCGCCGCGCACTCGGCGTTCTTGAGCATGTCGGTGATCGAGGCCTTCTGGACGTTCAGGATCTTGCCGCGGATCGGCAGCAGCGCCTGGAACTCCGAGTTGCGCGCGTTCTTCGCCGTGCCCAGCGCGCTGTCGCCCTCGACGATGAACAGCTCGGAGCGCTCGACGTCGGTCGAGCGGCAGTCGGCCAGCTTGGTGGGCATGGTCGAGGACTCCAGCGCGTTCTTGCGGCGCGAGACCTCCTTGTGCATGCGCGCGGCGATGCGAGCGCGCATCTCGGAGACGACCTTGTCGACGACCAGGCCTGCCTGCTCCTTCTCACCCTTCTTCGTGGTGGTCAGGAACTCCGTGAGCTTCTGCTCGACGACCTTGGAGACGATCTGACGGACCGCGGGAGTGCCCAGCACCTCCTTGGTCTGGCCCTCGAACTGGGGCTCCTCGAGACGGACGGTGACCACGGCGGTGAGGCCCGCCAGGGTGTCCTCCTTCTCGATCTTCTCGTTCTTGGCGTTGAACTTGACCCGTCGGGCCTGGTTCTCGACCTGCTTGCGCAGGGTCCTCAGCAGGGCCTGCTCGAAGCCGGTGGTGTGCGTGCCGCCCTTGGGCGTCGCGACGATGTTCACGAAGGACCGCAGGGTGGTGTCGAAGTCGGATCCCCACCGCAGGGCGATGTCGACCTCGGCCGTGCGATCGACCTCCTTGGAGACCATGTGTCCCTTGGAGTCCAGCACGGGGATGGTCTCGGTGTAGTCGCCGCTGCCCTGGAGCCGCACCACGTCGGTGATCTTCTGGTCCTGCGCGAGGTACTCCACGAACTCGGAGATCCCGCCGTCGTAGCGGAAGGAGCGCTCCTCCTCCTGCTCGGGGCTGCGCTCGGGCCGACGGTCCGAGATGGTGATGCCGAGCCCCGGGACCAGGAAGGCGGTCTGGCGGGCGCGGCGGATCAGCTCCTCGCTCGAGAAGTGGGAGCCCTTGATGAAGATCTGCGGGTCGGCCCAGTAGCGCACGCGGGTGCCGGAGACGCCGCGCTTGACCTTCCCGACCTTCCGCAGCTCCGCGGGGCCGTCGGCCGCCGTGAAGGGTGCATCGGCCGAGGGCCCGTCGGGGCCGTCCGCGAAGACGCCCGGCACACCGCGCTGGAAGCTCATCGCGTAGGTGACGCCCTTGCGGTCGACCTCGACCTCCAGGCGCGCCGAGAGCGCGTTGACCACCGAGGCGCCCACGCCGTGCAGTCCGCCGGAGGCCGCGTAGGAGCCGCCGCCGAACTTCCCGCCCGCGTGCAGCTTCGTGTAGACGACCTCGACGCCGGTGAGGCCGGTCCTCGGCTCGGTGTCCACGGGGACGCCGCGTCCCGTGTCGCGGACCTCGACCGAGGCGTCCTTGTGGAGGATCACCTCGATGCTCTCGCCGTAGCCGCCGAGCGCCTCGTCGACCGAGTTGTCCAGGATCTCCCACAGGCAGTGCATGAGACCGCGCGAATCGGTCGAGCCGATGTACATGCCCGGGCGCTTGCGGACCGCCTCCAGGCCCTCGAGCACCTGGAGGTGCCGGGCGTCGTACGCGGACTGCTTCTCCCCCTTGGACCCGGAGGACGAGGTGGCGCCGCGCGAGCGCGAGCTGGACGAGGTGGTACCGGTGCTGTCTGACACGCTCGACATCCTACGGCCGTTCCCCCTCGGACCAGGGCCGACGGGCCCGTGCGGCGTGGCGCACGACGCCGGTGGGCGGCCGTCGTTGCGCGGTGAGCGAACCGGCGGCGCAGATCACGGCGCGCGGGCGCTCGCAGTGCTTGAATATGAGGCATGAACACGACCGTCGAAGCCCCGCGACTGACCGCGCACGATCGCTGCGACCGCTGTGGCGCCCAGGCCTACGTGAAGGTCTCCCTCTCCGCCGGCGGCGAGCTCCTGTTCTGCGCCCACCATGCACGCGCCCACGAGGACGCGTTCCGACCGATCGCCTCCGAGGTCATCGACGAGAGCGATCGCCTGCACGCCCGCCCGGTGCCGGTCGAGGACTGAGCCGACCGCGGCTCACCACACCGCGCACGAGGACGGGGACGGGGGCATCCACCCAACGGTGGGTGCCCCCGTCCCGTGCGTACGGGGACCTATCGGGCAGACCTCCCGGCACCCGGTCGCAGCGGGATGCTCACGTCGATCTCCGGCAGCAGCGTCGGGATCCCCTCGACCTGCAGACGCTCGGGATGGAAGCCGTGCAGGGCGATCACACGCCCGGGAGCGACGGCGCCGACGATCTCGTGCAGCGCGGCCGGCCCGGCATGCCCCGAGGACCCCGCCGGGATCGTCGCCAGGCCCAGGTGCTCGAGCCAGTCCTGCCACAGCGGCCAGTCCGGCATGAACGGCCCCAACGGCTCGCCCTGGGAGTGGATCCAGGCGCTGCCCTCCCCCAGCGGCAGGTCCAGGAGGGACGCGAAGTCCCGGGGGTCGATCTGCACGAGGAAGCGCCCGGGCGCGGCCGCGACCTCGGCGAGCCCCGTGGTGCGTGCCCCGCGGGAGACGGCGAGCTCCCCGGCGCGTCGCTGCCGGCGGCCCTGGGGCCGAGTGGGGTCCCAGGTCACGACCCCGCCGATGCCCAGGGCGGCGAGGACGGCGGCGTGCACGCCCGGCCACACCAGGGTGCGGCCCGCCTGGGTGGCGGCGCGGATCAGTCGCGCCGCCCGGTCCACGTCCCGCTCGTAGGCGCTCAGCAGCATCAGGTCCGTGCTCCCGGCGAGCGTCTCGGCGACGATGCGCGCGACCTCGTCCTCGCTGCGGGGCTCCTCGGGCAGCGGATCGAAGCTGAGCATGGTGGTCTCCGCGACCAGCACGTCCGCCCCGTGCGCCTGCTCGAGGAACGCGCGGGTGTGCGTGCCGCCGTCGCGGTGGAGGTTGATGTCGCCCGTGTAGGCGAGGACGCCGTCGGGGGCGCGGACCAGGGTCCCGACGGCGCCGCGGACGTCGTGATCGACACGGTGGATCCGCACCGAGAGATCCCCGACGACTACCTCCGTCCCCTCGGCGAGGGGTTCGAGGCGATCCGCCGTCCCCGGCGCCGTGGCCCCCGCCTCCTCGAGGGCACGATGCAGTGCGATCGTGTCGGCATGGGCGAGGACGCGCACGTCCTCCCGCAGGTGCGGCAGCAGCCCGTCGTGGTCGATGTGGGCGTGGGAGAGCACGACGAGCGTCGGCCGCGGGTCAGGGTCCGCCAGGACGCGCAGCTGCTCGGCCCCGGGGCCGACGGCCTCGAGCGCGCGCGGGTCGAACAGACCGGGGATCCGCGGCGCGGCGCCCAGACGCAGGGCGTCGGCGAGGGCCTGGCGCGGGCGGGATCGCGTCGGGTCGCGCAGCAGGTCGACGCCGGAGGGGATGTCCTCGCCGATGTCCAGGAGCACCCGGGCACGAGGCGTGGAGACCAGCACCTTCGTGCCCCCGATGACCCGCACCCCGCCGTGGACCTCGAGGGTCGTGGCGGCTCGCGTCCCCTCGGGGCCCGCCTCGCCCGGACCCTCCGTGTCGGGACGCGGCGCGGGCGCGGCGCTCACCCTCGCACCGCCCCGTCGGTGGTGACTGTCCCGTGCACGAAGTACTTCTGCAGGAACAGGAACAGCAGGATCACGGGGATGGTGGTGAACACGACCGCCGCGCTCATCGCGGTCCAGTCGTTGCCGTTCTCGGACTGGAACGTCTGCAGTCCCACCTCGATCGGACGCAGCTGATCGGACTTGGTCATGAAGTAGGGCCAGACGAAGGAGTTCCAGGAGCCCATGAAGGCGTTCAACGCCACCAGGACCATGGTGGGGACGGCGAGCGGCCCCGCGACCTGGACCAGCATCCGCACCGCCCCGGCACCGTCGAGCTCCGCGGCCTCGAAGATCTCCGTGGGCAGGGTCTGGAAGAACTGGCGCAGCAGGAAGATCCCGAACACGGACGCGCCCCAGGGCAGGATCTGGATCGCGTAGGTGTCGTAGAGGTGCATCTTCTGGGCGAGCAGGAAGTTCGGCACCAGCAGCACGGTCTGCGGAACCATCATCACGCTCATCACCAGCAGGAACAGCGCTCCGCGACCGCGGAAGCGCATGCGCGAGAAAGCGAACGCGGCGAGCAGGCCGGTGAGCAGGGTCAGTCCCACCACGCAGACGGCGATCAGGACCGTGTTCCCGAAATAGCGGGGCCAGGGTGCGGCGGCCCACGCCCGCGCGTAGTTCTCTCCCGCCGCCGCGACGTACTCGTCCCACTGGCCGACCGGCTTGATCCTGGGCGGCAGGGTGTACACGTCGGCCGGCGTGGAGATCGAGGTGTACAGGGTCCACAGCAGGGGGAACAGGAAGGCCAGCGCCGCGAGCACGGCGAGCGAGGAGAGCACGAGAGCGCCCGGGCGTCGACGACGTCGGCGCCCGGGCGCGGGCGCTGACCCGGCCCGTCCCTGTGGCGGCGCTGTCCTGGGGGTGCTCATCACCTCAGCGCCGCCGCCTTCTTCTGCGCGTCGGCCAGGGCGTCCTTCGGCTCGGCCTTGCCCTGCAGGGCGTTCTGCAGGGCGACCGAGAGCAGCCCCGAGGCCTCGGTGACGGAGGTGACCGGCGGCAGTCCTCGGGCGGTGTCTATCTGCTCCACCGCGTCGGCCACCCAGGGCCTCTCGTCGACGACCTTCTTCAGCACCTCCTGCTCCAGTGAGCTCGCGCTCACGGGCAGGTAACCGGTGCTGGCCGCCCACGAGGCCTGCTGCTCGGGGGTCGTGATGAACTGCATGAACTCCCAGGCCGCGGCCTTCTCCTGGTCGCTCGCGTCGGCGAACAGCACGATGTTGGTGCCGGCGAGCTGGTTCGCCGCTCCCGACGTCCCTTCGGGCAGGGCGCTCACGCCCATCTCGAACGCGCCGCCCACGGCCTCCTCGTTGAAGGGGAAGGAGGCGACCGAGGAGACGTCGAAAGCGCCCTTCTGGGCTCCCAGCGCTTCCTGGCCGGGGTAGCCCGAGGCGATCGCGAGGGCGCCCGCCTTCTTGAGGTCCACGAGGTACTCGAGGGCCTTCACGCCGCCCTCCTCGTCGAACTGCGGTGTGCCGTCCTCGGCGAACACGGGGCCGCCCATGGCCTCCGCGAGGATCTCGAACAGAGCGGTGCCTCCCGCGGGTCCCTTCGCGCTGCCGGGATCGATCGAGAGGGCGACCACCCCGTCCTTCGAGACGTCCTTGGCGATCTTCGCGAAGTCCTCCCAGGTGGCGGGCTCCTCCTTCACCATCTCGGCGTTGCGGTAGACCACCACGACGGATTTGTTGAACGGCCACATCCAGACCTTGCCGTCGCTGAGCTGGATGTCCTTCTTCACCCCTTCGGCGAAGTCGGCCATGTCCGTATTGGTCCTCGCGTAGGCGTCCAGGGGGACGATCACCTGGGAGTCGGCGTACTCGCTGGCCCAGTTGCCGTAGGCCTGGGCGATGGTGGGTGCGCTCCCGGCGCCGACCTGCGCCTTGGTCTTGGTCTGCAGGGTGCCGTAGTCGGGCTGGTCCTGCAGCTCGACGGTGACGTTCGGATGCTTCTTCCCGAAGTCGGCGACGATCCTCTCGAGGGCTTCCTTCTGGTCGCCCGCCGACATCGCATGCATGAAGGTGATGGTCGTCGTCTTCTTCTCGTCGAAGCGGGGGACCGCGTCCTCGGAACTCCCGCTGTCCGACCCCTTCGAGCCCGAGGAGCAGGCCCCGAGTGCGAGGACGCCGGCCGAGGCCGCGGCCCCGGCCAGGACCGTACGGCGGCTCGCGCGGTTCGTCGGGATGGGGCGGGCGTGATCGGAGGTGAGACGGTGGTCCATGGTTCTCGTTCCTTCGGGACGACGCGGGATCGGGTCGGGTGAGGCAGTGGACGCTCTGGGCACGGGGTCCGGGGAGGTCACCGTGCGAGGCGGGCGGAGATGCGCAGCTGGAGGACGGACAGCACGAGGGTGATCAGGAACAGCACCACGGCGAGCGCGGCCCCGTAGCCCGTGTTCCCGAGCACGAAGGCCTGCTGGTAGAGCTGGAAGCCGAGGGTAGAGGTCGCATAGCCGGGTCCGCCGCCGGTGAGCACGAAGAACTGCGTGAAGGCCTGCAGCGAGGAGATCGAGGAGATGATGACGACGAAGGCGACGTACGGGATCAGCTGGGGAAGGGTGACGCGGATGAACTCCTGCCAGGCGCCGGCACCGTCGACCTTCGCCGCCTCCGAGAGCTCACCGCTCGTGGTCATCAGACCGCCCAGGAACACCAGCACGAGGAACCCGACCTCGTGCCACACCGAGTAGATGATGATGGAGAGCATCGCGTAGCGCGAGTCGCCCAGCCAGTCGATCACCGGCAGGTGCAGCAGCGAGAGGATCCTGTTGGCCAGACCGAAGCGCGGGTTGAAGATCCACAGCCAGATCAGCGCGGTGGCGACGCCGGGCGCGATGTAGGCCAGGAAGAAGCTGGTGCGCGCGGCGACCATGATCCGCGAGGTGCGCCGTACCAGCAGGGCGAGGACGAGCGCGAGGACGGTGCCCACCACGACGTTGGCGATCACGAAGTAGCAGGAGACCCCGAAGGTCTGCCAGAACGAGGGATTGGTGGCGCCGGAGACCATGTCGGAGTAGTTGCCCAGGCCGATGAACTCGCTCAGGGCGGGGTTCAGCTGGTTCCAGTCGAAGGTGGAGACACGGAAGGTGTACAGCGTCGGCACGATGGTCCAGATCAGGAAGATCAGCAGCGCCGGGGCGACGAAGAGGTAGGCGATCGGCGAGCTCAGGGCACGCCGCACCCTCCGCCCGCGGGGCGGCCGCGCGGTCTCGCTCCGAGCCGGCGCGCGGACGGGTGCCACAGTGGCCTCACTCGTCGACATGGCCGCTCACCACCTCGAGGATGCGGTCCTGCGCGGCCTTCGCCCTCTCCCCCAGTCGATGCTCGAGGGCAACCCCGATGGCCTCGACGAGCACGTGCTGGGCGAGCCGGGAGGGACTGTGGAACTCGTCCTGGTAGTGGCGGTGCGGCAGCGGGGTGATGTGGGCACGGTCGGCCACCTGCTCGAGCGGCGTCGCCACGAAGGAGGTGAGCCCGATCGTGCGGGCACCGGCGGTTCCTGCCGCCCGCACGCACCGCAGGGTCTCGGCGTTCACCCCGGAGGCCGAGACGGCCACGCACACGTCCTGCGCCCCCAGGGCCGCGGCCGCGATCTCGGCGTCCAGGGGATCCGCCGGAGCGATCACGGCCAGGCCCAGGCGCAGCAGTCGGGCGGCGAGGGCGGCTCCGGCGGGTGCGCTCAGGCCGGAGGCGACGACGAGGACGCGACGGGCCTCGGAGACCTCGGCGACGGTGAGCGCGAGCTCCGATTCCACGAGCATCTCCGTGGCCTCGGCCGTCTGCAGCGCGAGGGATCGGGCGGTGGGGATCACCGCATCGGCCGCGGGCTCCGCCTCGGTCCCCGGGCGCTGCGGGGCGGCGTCGCGCACGGCGAGCACACGCAGCTGCTGGTAACCGGTGTAGCCCAGGCGCTGGCAGGTGCGGACCACGCTCGCGCGAGAGGTGCCCGAGAGCTCGGCCAGTCGGGTCGTGGACAGGTCGGGCAGCTCATCGGCATGCTCCACGAGCACCCGGGCGACCTGCTGTTCGGCCGGTCCCAGGGAACGCGATGCGGCGGCGAGTCGGGCCGCCAGCGTGGGCGTGGTGCTCACCGGGTCGCAGCCTCGGTCGCGAGGGCGAAGGCATCGGGATCCCCGGCGAAGGACCGCAGAGTGGGGGCGAGATCCGCCAGCTGCGGGGCGCGCAGCGCGGCGTCCGCCTCGGGAGGGAGAGCGGAGGACCCCCATGCTCCCGTGACGAGCAGGCCGAGCGCTCCGAGCTCGACGGCCGGGGCGACGTCGTTGGTCCAGTTGTCGCCGATCGAGGCCAGTCGGTGCGGGGGCTGGTCGGCCAGCAGGGTGCGCAGATGGGTCGGCATCCGTGAGGGCTTGCGGGCGGAGACGACGATCTGGTCGAAGCGGGTGCGCACCCCCAGGTGTGCAAGGGTGTGCTCCATCCCGGTCGCCGGGGCGTTGGTCAGCAGGACGCGTTCGCAGTCCGCCGCCTCGAGATCGTCCAGGAGCTGCGTCAGGCCCTCGGGGGGATGGACGCCGAGGTCCTCCTCGACGAGGCGCCGACGGGAGTCCAGGTACGCCTCGGAGAGCTGCTCGCCGAGGATCGGGCGGGCCAGGGCCGCGAGCGCGACATAGGCGTCCCCGTGCTGCTCGGCGGCATCGCCCTGCAGCCAGTCCTGGAAGCCCGCGCGCACGCGCTCCGCGTCGGCGGGCTCCATCCGGTCGCAGGCGGCCTCGGCGTAGGCGAGCACGGGCCCCTCGCCCAGGCACACGGTGCCGTCGAAGTCGAAGACGACGACCGGTCGACGGACGGGGCGCGCGGCCGTCGCGAGCGGGGGTGAGAGGTGGGGCACACCACCGAGCGTAGGCCGCGATGGAACGGTCGACCACCAGTTCCGGAAGATCCGGAACAACTGTTCACGACGCGTTCACGCCCACCGCGGACGCACAGCGGCCCGGCACCGAGTGGTGCCGGGCCGCTGTGAGCTGCGAGGTGTCGGGATCAGTCGAGGTAGTCGCGCAGCACCTGGGAACGCGAGGGATGACGCAGCTTGCTCATCGTCTTGGACTCGATCTGACGGATCCGCTCACGGGTCACGCCGTAGACCTTGCCGATCTCGTCGAGCGTCTTGGGCTGGCCGTCCTCCAGGCCGAAGCGCATCGAGACGACGCCCGCCTCCCGCTCGGAGAGGGTGTCCAGCACCGAGTGGAGCTGCTCCTGCAGGAGGGTGAAGCTCACGGCGTCGGCCGGCACGATGGCCTCGGAGTCCTCGATGAGGTCACCGAACTCGCTGTCGCCGTCCTCACCCAGGGGGGTGTGCAGGGAGATCGGCTCGCGCCCGTACTTCTGGACCTCGACGACCTTCTCCGGGGTCATGTCGAGCTCCTTGGCGAGCTCCTCCGGGGTGGGCTCGCGCCCGAGGTCCTGGAGCATCTGACGCTGCACGCGGGCGAGCTTGTTGATGACCTCGACCATGTGGACGGGGATGCGGATCGTCCGGGCCTGGTCTGCCATGGCGCGGGTGATCGCCTGACGGATCCACCACGTCGCGTAGGTCGAGAACTTGTAGCCCTTGGTGTAGTCGAACTTCTCGACCGCGCGGATCAGACCCAGGTTGCCCTCCTGGATGAGATCCAGGAACAGCATCCCGCGCCCCGTGTAGCGCTTGGCGAGGGACACCACGAGCCGGAGGTTCGCCTCGAGCAGGTGATCCTTGGCGGCGCGGCCGTCCTCGACGATCATGCCGAGCTCGCGGCCCTTCTTGGTGCGCACGATCGACTCGTCGCGCTTGAGCAGCTGCTCGGCGTACAGGCCGGCCTCGATGCGCTCGGCCAGCTCGACCTCCTGCGCGGCGTTCAGCAGCGCGACCTTGCCGATCTGCTTGAGGTAGTCCTTGACCGGGTCGGCGGTCGCACCGGCGGTGACGACCTGCTGGGCCGGGGAATCGTCCTCCGAGGAGTCGATGACCAGGCTGCCGGACTCCTCGTCGGTCTTCGGGTTCTCCTTGTGGACCCCCTTGGGATCCTTCTCCTCGGCCTCCTCGCCCTCGGCCTCGCCGGGGACCTGGTCCTCGTCCTCGGTCTGCTCGAGGTCCTCCTCGACGGGCGCCGTGTCCTCGGCCTTCGCAGCGGCCTTCTTCGCGGAGGACTTGGTGCTCTTCTTCGCAGCGGCGCCCGAGGAGGCGGCAGTCTTCTTCGCAGCGGTCTTCGTGGCTGCCGACTTCTTGGCTGCCGACTTCTTGGGGGCGGACGCACCGGCCTTCTTCGTGGTGGCGGGAGCTGCGTCCTTCGCGTCATCGATGGCGGCGGTCTTCTCGTCGACGGTGGTGTGCGAAGCAGTCACTGAGTTCCTTCTTCCGCCGGTCCTTCGCAGGGCCGGACCGGTGTGTCGCGGGCGAACGGTGGTGCGTGGGGCCGAAGCACCACCCGACCCATAAGGATACCTGCGTGAGGGCGCACGAAGGGGCGGTGCCGTCAAGCCTCGGGGGGTGCAACGAGGAACAGCGGGAATCTATTCCCGTGTGACGGAGGTCTCCGTGAGGAGCTCAGGCGGCGGTCGCGTCCGCCTGCTTCACAGCGAGGACCGGGCAGGGACTCTCGAGGACGACGCGACGGGCGGAGGCGCCCAGATTGAGCTTGCCGATGCGCGACTTGCGCCGCAGTCCGATCACGAGCATCCGTGCGGCGGCATCCGTGACGACCTGCAGCAGGAACTCCCCCACCTCCAGCTCCTCACCGGTGACGACCCGCAGCTCGGGCAGCTGCTCGAGGCCCGTGGCCGCAAGCGCCTCGCGCACGACGTCCGCGGTGGCGACCGCGCGACCCGTCTCGGGGTCGTGGTATGCATGAGAGGCCACGACGAGGCCGTCCCCACCCCGCAGGGCCTCCCGAGCGGCGGCCGCGAGTGCGGCATCGCCCTGGGCTGACGGGGAATAACCGACGACGACGCTCATGGAGCACCCGGACCCTTCTGCAGAGGTTCTGACGGGCCGGCCGCGTGCCGGACCGTCGAGGACGGTCCCCCGACGCACCCCTCGCAGGGTGCGGGCGAGGACTCCGACCGGTCCCGGGAGCCTAACGCCCCAGCAGGTCGCCGAGCCACTCGCGCAGCGCGGGGTGCGGCAGCAGGAAGCCGTCGTGGCCGTGCGGGCTCTCGACCACCCGGTGGTCGACGCCGGGGACCGCCGCGGCGGCCTCCGCCACCAGCGCGGGCGGGAAGAGTCGGTCGCTCGAGATCGAGACGAGAAGCGTGCGGGCCCTGATCCGTTCCAGCGCGGTCGCGACGCCTCCGCGTCCGCGCCCCACGTCATGGGTGCTCATCGAGCCGGCGAGGCAGACGTAGGAGTTCGCGTCGAAGCGACGCGAGAGCTTGTCGGCATGGTGGTCGAGGTAGCTGGTGACCTGGTGACGCCCGCCCTCCAGCACGTCCTCCTCGCCCTGGGAGCGGTTCGAGAAGCGCTCCTCGAGCTCGGCGGCCGTGCGATAGGTGATGTGGGCGATCCGGCGCGCCACCCCGAGTCCGCGATGCGGCCCCTCGCCGTCGTGACTCTCGTAGTAGTCCCCGCCGAGGAAGCCGACGTCTGCGCGGATCGCGGCGATCTGCGCATCGTTGAAGGCGATCTGGTCGGCGCTCGCGCGGGCGCTCGAGGCGATGACCGCCAGTCGTTCCGTGGCCTCGGGTGCGCTGACACCCCATTCGAGGGCGCGCATCCCTCCCATGGAGCCGCCGATCACCAGTGCCCACCGCTGGATCCCCAGCTGCTCGGCGAGCGCACGCTCGGCGGCGACCTGGTCCCGGACGGTCAGCTGCGGGAAGCGTGATCCCCACGGGCGGCCGTCCGGCCCCGGCGAGCTCGGCCCCGTGCTCCCCTGACAACCGCCGAGCACGTTCGGGGCGACGACGAAGTACCGATCCGTGTCCACGGGCCGGCCGGGCCCCACCAGGTCGCCCCACCATCCCGCGGTCGGGTGCGACGGCCCGGCGTCGCCGATCACGTGCGAATCCCCCGTCAGTGCGTGCAGCACGAGGACGGCGTTCGAGCCGTCCTCCGTCGGCGTCCCCCAGGTCTCGTAGGCCATGGTGACCGACGGGAGCGTCCGACCGCTCTCGAGATCGAGCGAGCCGATGTCGACGAAGCGTCTCCGGCCGGGTCCCTGCTCCGGCCCCCAGGCTCCCGAGGCGGGGACCAGCGGCCGTGCGAGCGGCGGAACGGTGGGGGCGGTCATCCGGTGCGTTCTCCTGGGGGTCCGAAGCGGGCGCGTGGGCGCGATCCGCCGGCCTCAGCACCCCGGGGGTCGCCAGGCGGGACGGACGGGAGATCGGCCAGCTGCAGGAGAAAGGGTGCCAGAGGATCCTCCGCCCGGCGCACCAGCATCTCCTCGGCGATCTCGCCGGCGCGCGCGAAGCGGTGGTTCCACCAGGCGAGGATCCCCAGCGAGGCGCTCACGGACGACCATGCCCGGAGGGTCTCTCCGGTCAGGGGCAGCTCTCCGGTCCCCTCGAACACCACGCGGAGTCGCTCCATCGCCTTGTACCCCTCTCCACCTGCGCAGATGGCCCGGGGCGGACGGAGGGACCCGTCCTGCCAGATCCGGGCGACGAGAGCCTCGAGGGTGCGCGGGGAGGCCGGAGGGTCGGGGTCGATCACCGCTCGCAGGAGAGCGGCGGGCGCCCCCGAGCCGGCGAGTCGTTCACGCAGCACCACGAGCTGTTCACACAGCGTCATCTGCTCGCCGTCGGGGGCCGCCTGGTCGCCGCCTCCGCCGGCGAGACCGGCGGCGCGGTGCATGAGCTCGGGAAGCTGCTGCCAGTGCTGCCGCCAGGATGTCCGGCGACCGCGGTTCGCGCCGGGCCCGTCACCGGCGGGCAGCGACCGCACCTGGTCACCGAGCCCGCGCAGGGTGTTCTCGCAGGCGGACTCGTCCTGCGGCATGACGCGGCCCGCACGGACCTCCTGGACGGCCACGAGCGTGTCCTGCGGGTTCCTCAGCACCTCGGGAGGGTGTGGTGCGGCGAGGCGGGCCCCACCCCTGTCATCCACCTCGAGGGCGTAGCGCTCGGCGTACCCGTCGGCGAGCACCCAGACCTCCGGCACATCGAAGCCGTCCGGCTCGAGGAGCGTGGCCGCCTGCACCACGCCGAGGGCCACCCGTCGTGCGTTCTCGACCTGCACGCCCGCGGTCGTCGGCAGCCCGTCGGAGGGCGCCAGTCCGTTCCCGGCGATCGAGAGTGCGAAGGCGCCCGTGCAGCCGGCGACGCGGAGGATCCCCAGATGTCGTTCCAGGCCCACGGGGCGAGGGTCGTCGGCGCACCGCAGATCGCGAAGGGCGACGCGTGTCGACAGCGGCGAGGTGAGGCGGTCGACGTGACCGATCAGCACCAGGCAGTCCCGGGGCACGTCCCCCAGGGTCACGTAGGTCTCGGCGAGGAGCTCGGAGGGGTCGTCGGCGCGGAGCGTGCGGTCGGGCGTTGCTGTGCTCATGGAGGAAGCGTCCCCGGTGGGACCTGCCCGAGGAAGGTCCCCCTCCCGGTTGTGGATCCCCGGTGTCTGGGGAGGACCATCGGTGAGGGTCGTGGGAGGATCACAGGGTCCCCACGCCAAGGAGCCGCCCGATGCCCTCACCCGCCGTGCCGACGGACGACGGGCCCGTCGATCCGCAGTCTCCGCAGAACGAGCTGGCGGCGATCGATCATCGCTTCCGCGCCACACTCGACGAGGTGCTCGCCGCCGAGCTCGGGCAGCGGCGTGAGCAGTTGGGCGAGCTGGCACCCGAGGCGTCCGAGCTCGTCGACGTGCTCGAGGGCTTCCTGGTCGGCGGCAAGCTGCTGCGCCCGCGGCTGTGCTTCTGGGCGGCTCGGGCGATCTCCTCGTCGGCCCAGGATCCCGAGCGGATGCGGGGCCTCGCCCGGGAGGGCGCCGCCATCGAGCTGCTGCAGGCCGCAGCCCTGCTCCACGACGACCTGATCGACCGCTCCCCCACCCGCCGCGGACGTCCCGCGGTGCACGTGGCGATGGCCGAGCAGCACCGCCGCAGAGAGCTCGACGGCGAGGCGGCCGCCTTCGGCTCCGCGGCCGCGATCATCCTCGGCGACCTCGCCCTGAGCTGGGCCCGCGACCTCGCCGGCGGCACCGAGTTCTCGCTGCTGTGCACGGAGGTGATGAGCGGCCAGTACCTCGACGTGCTGCACCAGGCCGGAGGCTTCGACTCCCCGCCCGACGAGGAATCCGCGGCTCTCGCGGTGATCCGCTGGAAGACGGTCTCCTACTCGGTGCGCCGCCCGGTGCTGATGGGCGCTCGCGGGCAGGGGGCCGACGAGGACGCGATCGCCGCGCTCTCGGACTGGTCGGAGGCCGTGGGAACGGCCTTCCAGCTGCGCGACGACCTGCTCAGCGTGGTCGGCGACGAGGAGGCGACGGGCAAGCCGATCGGCGGTGACGTGCGGGAGGGCAAGCGCACCGTGCTGCTCGCCCGCACGCGAGCGGCGGCCGACGCCGAAGGGCGCGCCCTGCTCGAGCGCGTGGTCGGGAACGAGGGCGCCGAGGCCGCGGACGTGCAGCAGGTCCAGGAGCTCATGCGCAGCACGGGCTCCGTGGCATCGGTCGCTCGCGACATCGACGGCCTGCGGACGCGGGCGGCGACCGTCCTCGAGGCGACCGCGGGGCTGGATGCGACGGGACGTGCCGGGCTCCGCGCGCTCGCCGAGGCCGCCACCGATCTGACCGGCCTCGAGGTGACGGACTGAGGGTCAGCCCTCCTCGGCGGACCGCACCCTCGGGATCAGACCGCCAGCGCCTGGGCGCGTCGGCGCACCTCGCCGCGTCGGCCCGCGCGCAGCTCGTCGATCGGGCGCCCCGGGAGCGAGTCATCGGGCGTGAACAGCCACCTCAGCAGCTCCTCCTCGGTGAACCCTGCATCCCGCAGGACCGTGAGGGTGCCGCTGATGTACGGCGTCGGCCGCCCCTCGAGGATCAGCTCGGCCGGGACGCAGCGGACCTTCGGGGTGCCGCGTCGGATCTGGACGAGGTCGCCCTCGTCGACCATCCGACGGACGGCCGAGACCTCCACGCCGAGCTCCTCGGCGGCGTCCGGGAGGGTCAGCCAGGCGCCGACCAGGTCGTCGAGGGGCGGCTCCTCGGAGGTCGTGGGCCCGTCGGTCTCGGGCCGGGCGGGCTGGGTGCCGCGGGGGTCATGGTGCGATGCGCTCACCCCCACAGGGTGCCACGTGCAGGGCCCTCGACGAACATCCTGAACGTCGACTGAGTGCTCGTGTCGCTGCACGGAGGTGCGCGGGGTGCGCCGTATGGTGAGCCACGTGAGCGCGCCTGCCACTTCCCCTGACACCGGCGTGCTCCTCGATGACCGCTATGCCGTCGAGGAGCTGATCGCCCGCGGCGGTATGGCCACGGTCTATCGCGGACACGACGAACGTCTTGACCGCACCGTGGCCCTCAAGATCATGCATCCGCACCTCGCGATCGACGAGCAGTTCCGCCGTCGCTTCGCCCGCGAGGCGCGCAGTGCTGCCCGGCTCGCCCATCCCCACGTGGTCGGCGTGTTCGACCAGGGCGAGGACGGCGATCGGATCTACCTCTCGATGGAGCTCGTGGAGGGAACGACGCTCCGCGGCAGGATCACCGAGGCAGGTCGTCTGACCGTGCGCGAAGCGCTGCGGATCACGGCCGAGGTCCTCGAGGCCCTGCGAGCCGCCCACGGCGCCGGGATCGTCCACCGCGACATCAAGCCGGAGAACATCCTGCTCGCGGAGGACGGCACGGTGAAGGTCGCGGACTTCGGGCTCGCCCGCGCTATCGGCAGCGCGAACTCGACGGCCAGCAGTTCCCTGCTCGGCACCGTCGCCTACATCTCCCCGGAGGTCGTCACCCGCGGGCACTGCGACGCCCGCAGCGACCTGTACTCCCTGGGAGTCGTCCTCTACGAGATGCTCACCGGCGTCCAGCCCTACACCGGCGAGCAGGCCGTGCACGTGGCCTTCCAGCACGTGCACGAGGACATGCCGGCACCGTCCGCACGTGTCGCGACGGTCCCGCGCGAGGTCGATTCCCTGCTGACCTGGGCCTGCGCCCGGGACCCCCAGCACCGTCCCCGGGCCGCGGCGGACCTGCTGTCCGGGATCCGCGATCTCCTGCGCAGCCTGCCGGCGGGCGTGCTGGATGCAGCCCCCGCGGCGCCGCAGGACACGGACACCCAGGACGTCCCCCGGGTGACCGCGCATCTGGAGGACGTGGACCTCGCGGCCGCCGCGACGGCGAGCTCCTTCCCGCTGGCGGGAGATCGGCAGCGACCGATCACGTCCGAGCAGGAGGCCCTCGTCGCCTCCGACCTCACCGAGGGCGACGCCGACGAGCCGTCATCCGCGCAGGTGGCTGCCGCCCCACCGGTGACTGCGCCGGCTGCCCACGGCCTCTCCGAGAGCGATGACGAGGCCGGGACGGTCGCCCGCGAGGTCGCGCTGCCCGCGGTGCCGACGCGACGGGGACGCCACCTCGCCCGTCCGCTGCGTGGCACCTCCGGCGTGCTGCGCGGCGCTGCCGCGGCCGCCGTGCTCGCGCTCGTGCTCGGGGGCGCCGGGGCCGGCGGTCACTGGTACCTGCACC
The DNA here is from genome assembly GCF_003130585.1 of Brachybacterium endophyticum. Taxonomy (GTDB): domain Bacteria; phylum Actinomycetota; class Actinomycetes; order Actinomycetales; family Dermabacteraceae; genus Brachybacterium; species Brachybacterium endophyticum. The sequence goes on from NZ_QFKX01000004.1 coordinate 274,780, forward strand.
AGGGGCCGGGCGGGGACCGCACCGTCCCCTCCCTCGCCGGCACCGACCTGGGAGCCGCGGACTCGACGCTGAGCTCCCAGGACCTCGAGACGACCACCAAGGAGTCCTTCAGCTCCGACGTGCCGTCGGGTCACGTGATCTCCTCGACCCCGGCGCCGGGGACCGTGCTGAAGCGCGACCAGAGCGTTCAGCTGGTGGTCTCCAAGGGTGTGGAGACGTTCCCCGTGCCCAAGGTCACCGGGAGCGGTCTCGACGATGCCCAGGACCAGGTCGAGTCCCGCGGGCTGAAGCTGGTCGAGGACGAGGGCGAGTACTCCGAGAAGGTCCCCCAGGGCGTGGTGATCTCCCAGTCCGCGAAGGCCGACGCCCTGCCCAAGGGCGGAGAGGTCCACGTGGTCGTGTCCAAGGGCCGCACGCCGATCTCGATCCCCGACCAGTCCGGTCGCAGCGAGGACCAGGCGACGAAGGCTCTCGAGGACGCCGGCTTCACCGTCACCACCAGCACGAAGCACTCCTCGGACGTCCCCAAGGGCAAGGTCGCCGCGCAGTCCCCCGCCGACGGCACGGGCCACCGCGGCGACACGGTGGAGCTGGCGATCTCGAGCGGGCCCGAGATGGTCAAGGTGCCCTCGGTGTTCAACAAGAGCGAGGACGACGCCACAAAGACGCTGAAGAAGGCGGGCTTCACCCCGAAGGTGCAGTACGACCGCGGCGCCCCCGTGCTCGGGACGGTCTACGCCCAGTCCACCAACGGCGGCGAGAAGGCCGCCAAGGGATCCACGATCACGATCTCCGTGTTCTGACCCGCTGCACCCGGCCCGCTCGAGCCGTCCCGGGCCGGAGCCCTCGGCTCGAGCGGGCCGGGGGCGGGGGCGCTTCCGGGCCCGATGCCTCAGGAACCCGAGTTCTGGCGACCCAGCATCTCGGCGACGAGGAAGGCCAGCTCGAGGGACTGCTGGTGGTTCAGACGCGGGTCGACGAGCGTCTCGTAGCGGCGCTCCAGTCCCGCCTCGTCGATGTGGCCGGTGCCGCCGAGGACCTCGGTGACGTCGTCGCCGGTGAGCTCCATGTGGAGTCCTCCCGGGACGGTCCCCAGTGCGCGGTGCACCTCGAAGAAGCCCACGACCTCGTCGAGGATGTCCTCGAAGCGTCGGGTCTTGTACCCGTTGGAGGAGGTGATCGTGTTGCCGTGCATGGGGTCGGTCACCCACGCGGGGGTCGCCCCCGCATCGCGCACACCCTCCACGAGGGCCGGCAGCACGTCGCGGATCTGTCGCGCACCCATGCGGGTGATGAACGTGATCCGGCCGGGCTCGCGGTCGGGATCCAGACGGTCGATGAGGCGCAGCGCATCGTCGACGCTGGTGGACGGCCCGAGCTTCACCCCGATCGGGTTGCGCAGGCGCGACATGAACTCCACGTGCGCGCCGTCGAGCTGGCGGGTGCGCTCCCCGATCCACAGGAAGTGACCGGAGCAGCCGTAGATCTCGCCGCTGCGGGAGTCGATGCGGCTCATCGCCTCCTCGTAGTCCAACAGGAGCGCCTCGTGGGAGGCGTAGAAGTCCACACTCTGCAGCGCCTCGAAGTCGGCACCGATCGCCTCCATGAAGCGCACGGCCCGATCGATCTCCTGGGCGACCTGCTCGTAGCGGTCGTACCCGGGGCCGCGCACGAACCCCTGGTTCCAGCTGTGCACCTCACGCAGGTCGGCGAAGCCGCCGCTGGTGAAGGCGCGCAGCAGATTGAGGGTCTGCGCGCTCGTGGTGTACATCTCCCACAGCCGCTGCGGGTCGGGGATGCGTGCCTCGGCGGTGAACGGGTATCCGTTGACGGCGTCGCCGCGGTAGGTGGGGAGGGTGACGCCCTCGCGGGTCTCGTCGTCGGCCGAACGGGGCTTGGCGAACTGGCCGGCCATCCGACCCATCTTGATCACGGGCACGGACGCCGCGTAGGTCAGCACGGCCGACATCTGCAGGATCGTGCGGATCTTCGCCCTGATCCGGTCGGCCGTGGAATCGGCGAACGTCTCCGCGCAGTCCCCGCCCTGGAGCAGGAACGCCTCACCGCGGGCGGCGTCGGCCAGTCGCGAGCGCAGCACGTCGACCTCGCCGGCGAAGACCAGCGGGGGCGCCGTGCGCAGACGGTCGAAGACGGCCGAGCGCTCGGCCTCGTCGGGCCACGCCGGCTGCTGGACGCGCGGGTACTCGCGCCAGGTCCCCAGGGCGGCGAGCTCCTCGCTCGTCGAGGAGAGGGAGAAGGCGTGGGCGCGGGCCGGCGTGGTGCGGGTCGTGGAGGTCACCGGGTCACCCTACTAAGGAGTGCCGGCGCTGCGCGCTCAGCGTCCGTCCGGCGTCCCGCCGCGCTTGACGTCCGCGGCGTAGAGGTCCACGTACTCCTGCCCGGTGAGCTCCTGGATCCGGGACATCACCAGGTCGGTGAGCTCCCGCAGGCGGGCGGCGTCCTCGTGGGCGCCCTCACCCTCCCCCGCCACGGAGGCCGGCATGATCGGGGCACCCACGCGCACGATGATCCGCGGGCGGCGCCGGGGGATGAACCGGCGCCCACGCTGGGCCTCGAAGCTGCCCTCCATCCCGATGGGGATGATCGGGGCACCGGTGGCGAGCGCGAGACGCGCCATGCCGGTCTTGCCGCGGTGCAGTCGCCCGTCGGGGCTGCGTGTCCCCTCGGGATAGATCCCCAGCAGACCGCCGGACTCGAGCACGTCCAGCGCTCCCTGCAGGGCGCTGTGCGAGGCGTTGCCGCCCGTGCGGTCCACGGGCATCACCCCGAGGCCGCGCAGCAGCGCGCCGAGCGCGCGCGAGGGCAGCGAGGTGCCGGCGAAGAAGTCCGACTTGGCCAGGAAGTGCACGGTGCGACGCACCTGCGCGGGCATGAAGACCGTGTCGGCGCCCGAGAGGTGGTTGCTCGCGAGGATCGCGGCGCCCTGCTCGGGGATGTGGTGGAGGCCGTGGGCCTGCGGGGCGTACACCGCACGCAGCACCTCGCGCACGATCGGTTTGGCGACCTCGTAGAGCATCGTCGGTGACCTGTCGATGGGGGTGGGGATCGGGAGGGCCGCGACGGCCGGCCCCGTCGGCCGCGCCGCGGACGCACGAACGGTGCGACCATGGAGCATGACCTTCAGCGAGCTGTCCCAGCCGTGGCGGAGCGCGCCTCACTCTAACCCGGTGGGCGGGCTCCTCCTGTGCCACGGGTTCACCGGCACGCCCCACGCCGTGCGGCCCTGGGCCGAGGACCACGCCGCCGCAGGGTGGGACGTGGACGCCCCGCTGCTGCCGGGACACGGCCGCAGTTGGCAGGAGATGGCCGGCTCACGCTGGGAGGACTGGTACGAGCACGTGCGCGAGCACGCTCTCGCCCTGCAGGCCGCCCACGGTCTCATCGCGGTGGGAGGGATCTCGATGGGCGGGACGCTTGCCGCCGCCCTCGCCGAGGACCCCGCTGTGGCTCCGCGCATCGGCGCGCTCGTGCTGGTCAACGCGGCCATGATCGACTCACCGGTCTGGGGACTCGCCCCGCTGCTCTCGCGCCTGGTCCCGACGGTGGGAGGCCTCGGCGGGGACATCCGCCGGGAGGGCGTGATCGAGGAGGCCTACGAGCGCACCCCGGTGCGGTCCGTCGGCCAGATGCGCACCCTCGTGCGCCGCACCCGTGCGCAGCTGGCGTCGATCACGATGCCGACCCTGATCGCCGTCTCCCCGCAGGACCGCACCGTGCCCGCCCGCTCGAGCGACGTGATCGCCGATGGGATCGGCACCACGCCGCAGCGCCTGACACTGCCCCGCAGCGGGCACCTGGCGACCCTGGACCACGACGCCGGGGCGCTGTTCGAGCGCTCTCGCACACATCTCGCCGAGTCCATGCTCGACGCGCACGAGTCGGAGAACGGCGAGAGGACGGAGAGGCCATGAGCACGCCGCACGATCCCGGGCGGGAGGATCCGGAGCGCGACTACGACGCGGAGTTCACGCGGATCCTCGAGACCGAGGGTCTGCCCTCCGACCGGGAGGACGAGGAGTCGGCGGAGGACACGGAGGAGGCCGAGGCGGCGGAGGACTTCGAGCCCCCGGACCCCGACCTGCCGCCGGCCAGCGACGCGATGGTGTGGTCCTGGACGGCGCTGATCGGCGGGGTGGTGCTGACGCTCCTGGCCGCTGTGCTCGACTCGATCCCGACCTGGCTCGGCGCGCTCGGCGGCGCCGCGGCCGTGGGCGGGCTGATCTCGCTGCTCGCCCACATCCCGAAGGACCGGTCGGATCCGACCGACGGCGCCCAGGTCTGAGGGTGCGGCCCGACCCCGCGCGTGCCCGAGACCCCTGGGGCCTCAGGCCGCCTGACGCGCGAGGTCGGCGGCGCCGATCATCCCCGCACTGTTGCCGGTGCGCGCGATCGCGAACTCGGCGAGCGAGCGATGACCGCGGGCGACCAGCTCCTCGGCGTAACCACGGCGGGCCGGATCCAGCAGCAGGTCACCGGCTGCCCCGACGCCTCCCCCGATCACGACCATCTGCGGGTCCAGCACCGCACTCAGACTCGCCGCGCCGTAGCCCAGCCAGTACCCGAGCTCGTCGAGCAGCGCGATCGCGCCCTCGTCGCCCTCCTGCGCGGCATCGGTGATCGTGGGCCCGTCGATCCGGGCGATGTCGCCCTCGGCCCGCGACAGCAGCGGCGCGTACAGGGCGTCCGAGGAGGCGGCGCGGGCCCTCGCCATCCGCACGAGCGCCGTGCCCGAGGTGTACTGCTCGAGGCAGCCGCGTCGGCCGCAGCCGCACCACTGGCCGTTGGGCACCAGGTTCATGTGCGCGACCTCGCCCGCGAAGCCGCCGCTGCCGCGCACCAGCCTGCCGTCCATCACCAGCGCCCCTCCCAGTCCGGTGCCGACGGTGAGCATGAGCATGTCGCCGGCCTCGCGAGCGGCGCCGAAGCGGAACTCGGCCCAGCCGGCGGCGTTCGCGTCGTTCTCGACCACGACGGGCAGATCGATGCGGGACTCGATCCCGTCGGCCAGGGCGGCATCGCGCCAGGCCAGGTTCGCCGCGAATACGATCGTGCGTCGGTCGGCCCCCACGAAGCCGGCGGCACCGATGCCGACACCCGCGATCTCGTGGTCGGCACGCAGCTCCTGGACCGCGTCGACCACGGCCCCCTCGATCAGGTCCTGGTCGGTGGCCGGGGTGTCCCGCCGCGTGCGCGCGCGGATCCGACCGTTCTCGTCGACGACGCCCGCTGCGATCTTCGTTCCGCCGATGTCGACGCCGATCGAGTGCATGGGTCTCCTTCGCAGCAGCAGGCGCGCACGGTCCGGGCGCACGGTGTGGGGATCGCGCGCGAGCGGTCCGCGCTCCCGCCGACCTCTCCCGCGCCGTCCCATCCTACGGGCCCACCTGCCGTAGGATGCACGGGAACGACGGGGCCGCGGCGCCGGCGAGGACGCCGACGGACGACCGCGACCCCCATGATCAGAACCGCGCGGGGCAGCTCGCCAGCACCCGAGCGCCCCGCCCGAAGGAGCCTTCGTGAAGCAGTTCGGCACACCGGCGAACCACACCAGCCGCGAGGACGAGAACGTCACGGACCTGCTGCTGGAGCGCCACCGCCGCCACGCCGGCGTCCCGCTCTTCGAGCTGCGCGACGAGGGCGGCAGCTTCCGCCCCCTCACCTCGACCGACTTCCTGCTGCGGGTGCAGGAGCTGGCGAAGGGCTTCATCGCCGCGGGCGTCCGCCCCGGCGACGTGGTCGCGATCATGGCCCGCACCAGCTTCGAGTGGGTCCTCGTGGACTGGGCGCTGTGGTTCAGCGGCGCCGTCTCCGTGGCGATCTACGAGACCTCCTCGCCCTCCCAGGTGCAGTGGATCGCGGGCAACTCCGGCGCCAGGTTCGCCGTCGTCGAGAGCACCCGCCACCGCGAGGACCTCGAGTCCGTGCGCGGGGAGCTGCCGGACCTCGAGAAGATCTGGGTCATCGACGACTCCGACCTCGGCGCCCTCGCGGACGGCGGCAGCGCCATCAGCGACGAGGAGCTCGAGGAGCGGCGCACCTCGCGCCGTCTCGCCGACGTCGCGACCCTGATCTACACCTCCGGCACGACCGGCCGTCCCAAGGGTGTCGAGCTGACCCACGCGAACTTCGTGGACACCTCCCGCAGCGCGGTGCAGTTCCTGGGCGAGGAGGTCCTGCCGCCCGGGTCCCGCGCCCTGCTGTTCCTCCCGCTGGCCCACGTCTTCGCCCGGCTCCTGCACGTCGCCCAGACCCTCGCGGGCGCGACCACGGCGTTCACCCCGGACACCAAGAACCTGCTGCCCGACCTCGCCGCCTTCCAGCCCACCTTCCTTCTGGCCGTGCCGCGGGTGTTCGAGAAGGTCTACAACGGTGCCGAGCAGAAGGCCATCACCGGCGGCAAGGGCAGGATCTTCCATGCCGGTGCCGACACGGCGATCGCCTACTCGAAGGCTCTCAGCGCCGGACGCGTCCCCCTCGTCCTGCGAGCCAAGCACGCCGTGTTCGAGGCCCTGCTGTACCGCACGCTGCGCGGCGCGATGGGCGGCAAGGTGCGCTGGTCGGTCTCCGGCGGCGCCCCGCTCGGCGACCGCCTCGCGCACTTCTTCCGTGGTATCGGGGTGACGGTCCTGGAGGGCTACGGGCTGACCGAGACCACGGCCCCGGTCGCCGTGAACCTCCCCTGGGCCGTCAAGCCCGGGACCGTCGGCCCGCCGCTGCCCGGCGGAGCGGTCGCGATCGCCGACAGCGGCGAGCTGCTGGTCAAGGGCGTCATGGTCTTCAAGGGCTACCACGAGAACCCCGAGGCCACGCAGGAGGCCTTCACCGACGGCTGGTTCCGCACCGGCGACCTCGCCTCCCTCGACGACGACGGCTCGATCACGATCATCGGCCGCACCAAGGAGCTGCTGGTCACCGCGGGCGGTAAGAACATCTCCCCCGCCCCGCTCGAGGACCGACTGCGATCGCACCCGCTGATCAGCCAGTGCATCGTGGTCGGGGACCAGAAGCCCTTCGTGGCCGCGATCATCACGCTGGATCCCGAGATGCTGCCGACCTGGCTGAAGAACCACGGACTGCCCGAGATGACCCCCGCCGAGGCCGCGCAGGACGAGACCGTCCACGCGGCCCTGCAGGAGGCCGTGGACAGCGCCAACGAGTCCGTCTCCCGTGCCGAGTCGATCCGGGTGTTCGAGGTCATCGACACCGACTTCACCGAGGAGAACGGCTACCTGACTCCCTCGCTGAAGCTCAAGCGCAACCTGGTCACCAAGGACTACGCCTCGCTCATCGAGACCATCTACTCGCGTCCCAAGCAGGAGCAGCCGAACAAGGACTGATACCCCGCGGCCGCTCGGATGTCAGGCTCGGCGTCTACCGTGCGGGCATGACACCCTCCGCGCGCCGTCGACAGCTGAGCTTCGGCGACCTCGGCACTCCGCTCGCGGAGGCGGAGATGGTCGTGGTGGACCTCGAGACCACCGGCACGGATCCCACGCAGGACGCCATCACCGAGATCGGTGCGGTCAAGGTGCGCGCCGGCGAGGTGCTCGGGGAGTTCCGCACCTTCGTCGACCCGCAGCGGCCGATACCCGCCTACATCGCCTCCCTGACGGGGATCAGCGATGCGACGGTGCGCGGCGCCCCCACCATCGCCACCGTGCTGCCGATGTTCCTGGACTTCGCCCACGACGCGGTGCTGGTCGCCCACAACGCCCGCTTCGACGTCGGCTTCCTGCGTGCGCAGGCCGCCCGCGTCGAGGTGACGTGGCCGCAGCCGACCGTGCTGGACACCCTCGCCCTCGCCCGCACCGTGTACCGCCGCGATGAGGTCCGGGACCACAAGCTGGGGACGCTCGCGCGGCACGTCGGCGCCCAGGTGACGCCCGATCACCGCGCTCTGTCCGACGCGCGCGCGACGGTCGACGTCCTGCACGCGATCATCGAGCGGCTCGGCGAGCGGGGCGCGCAGACCGTCGAGGACCTCGCCTCGGCCCATCGGCGCGTCACCCCCGCGCAGGCCCGCAAGCGCCACCTCGCCGACACCGTCCCGGCGGTCCCGGGGGTCTACCAGTTCGTCGATCGCGAGGGCGCCGTGCTGTACGTGGGCACGTCCCACGATCTGCGCTCGCGGGTGCGGACCTACTTCAGCGCCTCGGAGACCCGCAAGCGGGTGCTCGACGTGATCCCGAGGATCCACGAGGTCCGCAGCATCGAGTGCGCCTCACGTCTCGAGGCCGCGGTGCGCGAGCTGCGGGTGATCGCACGCGAGCAGCCGCCGGCGAACCGGCACGGCCTGCGACCCGAGAAGGCACTCTGGCTGCGGCTGGGCCCCGGCGCCGAGGGGCTCCGCGCGGCGCGGATCGCGCGGGAGGAGGCGGACGGCTCGGCGCAGATCGGTCCGCTGCGGTCCCGCCACGACGTCGAGGGGCTGCGCGCCCTGCTGACCGACGCGGTGATGGGCCGCGGGGCGGCGCTGGAGGGAGGCGGGGCCGGTCCCCGCGGGAAGCTCGAACCGGGTGTCCATGCACGGATCCGCGCGCTGATGCTCGAGGACCCGTCGGCCCTCGTCGCGCACGCCGCGGGTCGCATGCGCTCCCACGTGCGCGGGCACCGGTACGAGGACGCGGCCAGGATCCGCGGCGTGGCGGAGACCTTCCTGGAGGCGGCCGCGAGGGCCCAGCGGTTGCGCGCCCTGGCCTCCTGTCCGATGCTCGTCGCCGCCCGCCCGGCGGAACCGGACCGCAATCCCGGCGGCGGCTGGGAGCTGCTGGCGGTGCGGCGGGGGCGCCACGTGGGCACGGCGATCGTCCCGCGCGGCATGGATCCGGTGCCGGTGGCGCACGAGCTCGCACGCCGCGGGGAGCTGGTCGAGGACCTCCCCGCAGGGCCTCTCTGCCACGGACACCACCAGGAGTCCGAACTGCTGCTGTCCTGGCTCTCGGGCGAGGGCATGCGGATCGTGCAGGTCGAGGGGACCTGGTCCGTCCCCGCTCGGGCCCGGTTCGATCCGCAGACCCTCCAGGCGGCGTTCGCCGCAGCGGACTAACCTGGCGGGACGGCGCCGCGTCCGGCACCACCCCACCATCGCCTCTCGAGGCCAGGAGGACCGCCATGATCACCGCGATCGTCTCGATCAACGCCCGCAGCGACCGCATCCCGGAGGCTGCGCAGGAGATCACCGCGGTGCCCGGCGTGGAGCAGGTCTATTCCGTCACGGGAGATGCCGACCTGATCGCGATCGTCCGGGTGCGCGAGCACGAGGATCTCGCCGGGGTGATCGCGGACCGCATCAGCAAGATCGACGGCGTCGTCGACACCTCGACGAACATCGCCTTCCGCACCTACTCGAGCGACGACCTCGATGTCGCGTTCGACCTGGGTGCGGTGGACTGACCGGATCAGTTCCGCGCGGCGGCCCTCGCCCAGTCGGCCAGCAGCCGCGCGGGCGCCCCCGAGTCCAGGACCCTGGTCGCCTCGGCGAAGGCGCCGCGGAAGCGATCCTCGAAATCGCCCTCGGGGGACGGGTCATCGATGCCGTCGTGGGCGAGCAGCCCGGCGGCGGCGTTCAGCAGCACCGCATCGCGCACCGCCGCGCTCCCGGTCCCCTCGTACAGGCCCCGTGCGACATCCGCGTTGTCCTCGGCGGTGCCGCCGCGCAGCGCCTCGATGCCGTGACGGGGAACCCCCAGCAGCTCCTCGGGGTCCAGGAGGTGCTGGCGCACCTGGCCGCCGCGCACCTCCCAGACGTCGGAGGGCGCGCCGACGCTGAGCTCGTCCAGACCGTCCTGGCCGCGGAACACCAGAGCGCTCGTCCCCCTGCCGGCGAACACCTGGGCGATGGTCGGAGCCATCGTCCTGTTGGCGACGCCGACCGCGCTCGCCAGCGGGCGCGCCGGGTTGGTGATCGGCCCCAGGACGTTGAACACGCTCGGGATCCCCAGGCCCTTGCGGGCCTCGGCGGCGAACCGCATGGAGGGGTGGAACACCTGCGCGAAGAGGAACGCGATGCCGACCTCGTCCAGGACGCGCACGGTGTCCTCGACGGGGAGGTCCAGTCGCACGCCGAGGGCGTCCAGCACGTCCGCGGAGCCGGATCGTGAGGTCGAGGCACGGTTGCCGTGCTTGATCACGCGACGTCCGGAGGCCGCGATGATGATCGACGCCATGGTGGAGATGTTCACGGTCTGCGCCATGTCGCCGCCGGTGCCGACGATGTCGACGGCGCGCCGCTCGACGTCCAGTGGACGCGCGTGGGCCACCATCCGGTCGGCCAGCGCCCCCAGCTCCCGGCTCGTGACCCCCTTGGACTCCAGGGACACCAGGAACGCGGCCAGCTGCACGGGAGAGGAGTTCCCGCTCATGACCTCGTCCATCGCCCAAGCGGCCTGCGCGGGCTCGAGATCCTCGTGGCGGACCAGTCGAGCGGTCAGCGCCGCCCAGCTCGCAGTCTCCTCAGTCATGTGCCGATCATCCCACCCCGGGGCCCGTCCGTGCGTGGCCGGCCGGATGACAGGATCCCCAGCTGGGAGGCCCTCGCCACAGAGCGTGTCCAGGTTCGTGACAGCGTGTCGTGAGCGTTATGCTGGGATCGTCCGTCAGGGCCTCGTGCCCCAGCGGTTCCCCTGGTCGGCCGTGTACCCGGGGCACTGAATCTGACGACACGGCATAATGGTGACGTGACTACTGCGACCCTGCCCCAGCGCACTGGCCCTGCCCCCGCAGTCGGCCGCCCGAACTCCACGCAGATCGGGACGCTCGTCTGGCTCTCCAGCGAGCTCATGTTCTTCGCCGGCCTGTTCGCGATGTACTTCACGCTGCACGCCATGGCTCCCGAGACCTTCATCCAGGGCGGGGAGCACTTCACCCACGACTTCGCGATCGCCAACACGGTGATCCTGGTCCTCAGCTCGGTCACCTGCCAGATCGGTGTGATGGCCGCCGAGGGATCGCTGCCCTGGGCCAAGGGCGAGTTCCGCAAGGCCCGCACCGGCTCGATCTTCAACATCGCCGGGTGGGGCGTCGTCGAGTGGTACACCCTGACCTTCCTGATGGGCGCCGTGTTCGTCTCCGGTCAGGCCTACGAGTACACCGAGCTGGCCGAGGCGGGCGTGGCCCTGAACGGCACGCCCTTCGGCTCGATCTTCTACCTCGCCACCGGCTTCCACGGCCTGCACGTGATCGGCGGTCTGATCGCCTTCCTGTTCGTCCTCGCGCGGGCGTTCTCCGCCAAGGAGTTCACCCAGCACGAGAAGATCAGCGCGATCTGCATCTCCTACTACTGGCACTTCGTCGACGTCGTCTGGATCGGGCTGTTCTTCGTCGTGTACCTCATGGACCCGCTGCTGAACGGCACGGTCCCGTGGCACTTCGACTTCTTCTCCTCCCTCTTCTGATCGTCCGGGTCCCTCCTGCCCCGAGGGATCGCTTCCCGCCCGCCCCGCACACCGAAACGAGGTCCTCATCGTGAAGGCACTCGCAGCGCGCCGACACCACCCCCTGGCGTTCGTCGTGATCCTGCTGCTCGCGCTCGCCGCGACCGGTGGCCTGTACGCCGCGTTCCAGCCCCGCGACGCCCAGGCCGAGTCCTACTCCCAGGACGACGTCGACGCCGGCAAGGACCTGTTCCTCGCCAACTGCGCCAGCTGCCACGGCACCAACGCCCAGGGCATGCAGGACAAGAGCGGCGCGACGCTCGGTCCCTCGCTGATCGGTGTCGGCGCCGCGGCCGTCGACTTCCAGGTCGGCACCGGTCGCATGCCGATGCAGAACTCCGGTGCTCAGGCCTGGCGCAAGGCCCCGCAGATGAACGACGAGCAGACCCGTCAGCTCGCCGCCTACGTCTCCTCCCTCGGCCCCGGCCCCTCGGTCCCGGACGAGGACCAGCTGGACGCCTCCAAGGCCGATCTCGAGAACGGCGGCAACGTCTTCCGCGTGAACTGCGCGATGTGCCACAACGCCGGCGGCGCCGGCGGTGCCCTGACCCGCGGCAAGTTCGCCCCGCCGCTGCAGGGCGTCGAGTCCAAGCACATCTACGAGGCCATGGAGACCGGCCCGCAGAACATGCCCGTCTTCAACGACGACAACATCTCCGCCAAGGACAAGCGTGACGTCGTCTCCTACCTGGGCGCCCTCGAGGAGAACGGCTCTCCCGGCGGCATCTCCCTGGGCTCCTTCGGTCCCGTGACCGAGGGCCTGTACGCCTGGACCATCGTGCTGTCCCTGCTCGTCGGCTGCGCCGTGTGGCTGGGGGCGAAGGCCAAGTGAGCGAGCACGTGAACGAGAATCCCGAATCCCCCCGCAGTTCCGGCACCGTCAGCACCGTCGCCCCGAAGGAGGGCGGTGGCTTCCCGAACCCGGGCCTGCCGCCGCACGTCCACCGCCAGGCCGACGAGAACCCCCGCGCCGAGAAGCGCGCCGAGCGGATGGTCGCAGGACTGTTCCTGCTCTCCGTGCTGGGCACCGTCGTCTTCATCGCCTCCTACTTCGTGTTCACGCCGATGGGCACGAACCTGCTGGGCGAGCCGGGCACCCTGCACGCGGTGCGCTGGTCCAACCTGTTCACCGGTGTCGGACTCGCCGTGGCCGTGTTCTTCATCGGCGCCGCCGCCGTGCACTGGGCCAAGACCCTGATGCCCGACGAGGAATGGGTCGAGGAGCGTCATCACATCGAGGGCTCCGACGAGACCCGCGAGGTCGCCGCCGGCATCATCACCGACGGGCTCGACGAGTCCGGCATCGCCCGCCGCCCCGTGATCGTCACCGCGATGATCGCGGCGCTCACCGCGCTGCCGATCGCCGTGCTCGCCCCGCTGTCGACCTTCGGGCCCCTGCCGGGCAGCAAGCTGCACCACACCTTCTGGAAGAAGGGCCTGCGGATCACCCGCGACACCGACGGGACGCCGATCAAGGCATCCGAGGTCGCGATGAACTCGATCTTCCACGTCATGCCCGAGGGCCTCACCGAGGATCTCGAGGACTACCTCGAGGAGCGCGCGAAGGCCGCCACCGTGCTGATCCGCATCGATCCCGAGCTCGGACAGAACCAGGACAGCCTGGACAACGGCTACCAGGGCATCCTCGCGTTCTCGAAGATCTGCACGCACGTCGGATGCCCCGTGGCGCTGTACGAGCAGCAGACGCACCACATGCTCTGCCCCTGCCACCAGTCGACCTTCGACGTCACCGACGGCGCGAAGGTGATCTTCGGCCCGGCGCACCGTCCGCTCCCGCAGCTCCCGATCGAGGTCGACGCCGAGGGCTACCTCGTCGCCGGCGGAGACTTCCCCGAGCCGATCGGTCCCAGCTTCTGGGATCTGCACAAGGACAAGTGATCTGATGTCGACCACGACTCCCACTCGCCCCTCCACGGAGGCAGAGGCCCCCGCCTCCCAGGGTTCCGGGGACGGACGCATGCTCAGGCTCGGCGCCGTCGGCGGCGACTGGCTGGACCGCCGCGTCTCGGGCGCCGGCCTGCTCCGCTTCATGGGCCGCAAGATCTTCCCGGACCACTGGTCCTTCATGTTCGGCGAGGTCGCGCTCTACAGCTTCGTCGTGCTGCTGATCTCCGGCACCTACCTGACGATGTTCTTCGTCCCCTCGATGGACGAGGTCGTCTACAACGGCATCTACGCCCCCCTGCAGGGTGCGCACGTGTCGAAGGCCTACGAGTCCACGCTCCACATCTCCTTCGAGGTCAAGGGCGGGCTGCTGTTCCGCCAGATGCACCACTGGTCCTGCCTGGTGTTCATGGTCGCGATCTTCGTGCACATGTTCCGCGTGTTCTTCACCGGAGCATTCCGCAAGCCCCGTGAGCTGAACTGGCTGGTCGGCTTCGCGCTGATGGTGCTGGGCATGGTCGCCGGCTTCACCGGCTACTCCCTCCCGGACGACGTCCTCTCGGGCAACGGCCTGCGCGTGGTCGACGGCCTCATGAAGGGCATCCCGATCGTCGGCACGTACATCTCGATGCTGCTGTTCGGCGGCGAGTTCCCCGGGCACGACATCATCCCGCGCTTCTTCACGATCCACATCCTGCTGGTCCCGGCGGCCATCCTCGGCCTGATCGCGATCCACATGGTGATGCTCGTGCTGCACAAGCACACGCAGTACCCCGGGCCCGGTCGCACCGAGCGCAACGTCGTCGGCTTCCCCGTCTTCCCCGTGTACGCGGCCAAGGCCGGCGGCTTCTTCTTCCTGGTGTTCGGCATCATCACGCTGATCTCCGCGACCACCGCCATCAACGCCATCTGGATCTACGGACCTTACGACCCCTCCCCCGTCTCGGCCGGATCCCAGCCGGACTGGTACATGCTCTGGACCGACGGCGGCCTGCGCCTGATCCCGGGCTGGGAGTTCACGATCTTCGGGTACACGGTCTCCCTGAACATCCTGCTCCCGATAGTGGTCTACGGCGGTCTGCTCGTCTTCCTCGCCCTCTACCCGTTCATCGAGCAGTGGGTCACGGGCGATGACCGCGAGCACCACCTGCTGGACCTGCCGTACAACGCCCCGGTCCGCACGGGCATCGGCGTCGCCTGGCTCTCGGAGTACCTGATCCTGGCGATGGCCGCGACCAACGACCTGATCGCCCTGAAGCTGCGCCTGTCGATCAACGACCTCACCTGGACGTTCCGCATCGCGTTCTTCCTCGCACCGATCATCGTCTTCTACGTGACCAAGCGACTGTGCATCGCCATGCAGCGCCAGAAGCGGGACCTCGCCCTCCACGGCGAGGAGACCTCGAAGGTGGTGCGCATGGAGGACGGCCAGATGCTGGAGATCCACGAGCCGCTCAACGAGTTCGACCGCTGGGTGCTGGTCCAGCACGACGACTACCGTCCGCTCAAGGCCGGCAAGGGTGTCTCCTCGCTGCGTGCCGCTGCGACCTCGTTCTTCTTCAAGGACCGCGTCGCGCCCGTCGCGCCCTCGGAGCTGCGGGAGGCCCTCGAGCACGCCGGTCACGAGCGTCACCGGATCGACGAGCTCACCGGTGGCGACTACACCACGCCGGACGCGCGGCGCCACTGACCTCGTCCCGGCATCGCAGCAGCGGGCCCCGAACGGTTCTTCCGTTCGGGGCCCGCTGCTGTCTGTGGTCGTCCGGGGGGGGGGGGAGGCAAAACCGGCAGGGGTTCTCCTTCCGAGACCTGCGGTGCGCTCGGTACCCTGGGACACTGTCCGTCATGAGTATCAGGATCCGCCGAGCGGTCACCGCCGATCTGCCCGCGGTGAGGTTCGTCGGCGTCGCCGTCTGGCCACCGACCTACGGTGCCGTCAAGGGCGCCCAATACGTGATGGGCGGGATCGACTCGTACTGGAACGCCGAGGAGATCGGCGCCGGCATCGCCGCGGGGCGGATCGATGTCGCCGAGGATTCGGGCCGGGTGATCGGCATGACCGAGGTCGACGAGCTCCACGATGACCTGGTCCTGTGGAAGCTCTACGTGCTGCCCTCGGAGCAGGGTTCGGGAGTCGGGCACGCGCTCGTCGGCTCCGCCAAGGAACGAGCCCGATCACATGGCTGCGATCTTCTGACGGAGTACGACCCGCAGAACTCGAGAGCGGCCACGTTCTACGCACGGGAGGGCTTCATTGCCACGGAGCCGCCATGGTCAGGCAACGCCGCCGTATGGCTGCGTTGGCGCCCTGACGTCCAGCACCGACCCTCGGGACGTTTGTGGACGTGACAGCAAGCCGCCGCGATGACGACACGTGCCGCGACGCATCGTCGTGAACCGCTCAGCGGTCAGACGACGAGGGCGATGAGCGATCCGACCCGTGGATGGACGGCGGCGCATCTCTCCCCCGGCTTTCGCTCCTCAACACTGCGCACCAGCACGGCACTCGACGGCGTCAGCGAAGCTGCGGTGGACGCGCCCCCTCACCGGGTCGCGGGTCGCGATCGAGATGAGCGACGAGCCAGCGCGCGGTGACCGGTGTCAGTCGCGGCTCGGCGGCGAGCAGTGCGCGAACGGCCCGGCGGGGCCGTCGGCGGGGATTGATCCTCCGCTGCGCCAGCAGGCTCCGCGCCCATTCGCGGGCGCGCTCCAGTGCCCCGGCATCGGCGAAGAGTCCGCGAACCACCAGCTCTGCCTCGCGCAGCCGTCGCGGCATGCCTCCGATCATCGTGAGCTCCTCTCCCCCGGTACCGCGATGGCCTCGACCATCCTCAACGACCCCGGCGACCGGGCCGACGTCCGCCGACTCCGGGCCTGAAAGTGAGCCTTGGCGTAGGTCCGTTGCCGCTCGCGTGCGGACGCGCGTCCTCTGTCGCGCGGCGTGCGCCGAGAGCCACATCATGACACGCCGGTGCCTCCGGTCTCCTCCGCGTCGGCGCTTCCGGGCTCTCAGGGCCCTGGGGGGGGATCGGCTGTGACGGCGGGCCGGTCCACGCCTCCGCCCACCGTCCGCGTCGTGGCACCTCTCGTCAGTGTCCGCCGATGGCTCCACGTGAGGGCTCACGCCTCATAGGACGTCGAGACCTCACCCGGAGCCATCGAACGCACCCGGGAGCCTCCAGTAGACGCGCGACGTCGCGATGCGAGCGCGTGGTCCCGAGGTCATCCCACCGAGCCCGGCACCGTCCCGTGCCCGCCACGACCACCGCACCCACACCGTCCGGGCCTGTGGCCCCACACAGGACGATCCCCGCAGCTCCCCGGGAAGACGGGGTGCTGCGGGGATCGTGTGAGCGGTCCGCCGCGTGCGGCCTGAGCGCTGCGGCCTGCTGAGGGGTGTCTGCTCGGCTTCGAGCTCATCCTCAGTGGGCGTGCTGCCCGCGGGAGAACTCCATGACCCAGCCAACGAGGCCGACGATCGCGAAGATCGTGCCGATGGCGAGGATCCACCAGCCAGCCGCGATGCCCAGGAAGCACAGGCCCGCGCCGATGGAGGTCCACATGGGCCACCAGCTGTACGGGGAGAAGCTTCCCTGGACACCGGCCTCGTCGGAGACCTCGGCCTCGGGGTTCTCCTCGGCGCGGTCGGGGAACCGACGCGAGGCCCAGGTGAGGGTGGTCGCGATCAGCGCTGCGAGCAGCGAGACCATGATGAACGCGGGGAACCCAGCGGTCTCGATGCCCAGCGGCGACCAGACGCCGGTCAGGATGCCGTAGGCGATCGTCACGACGAGGAAGAACGCGGCCAGGATCCAGAAGATCAGGGCGGTGGTGCGCATGTGTCAGTTGCTCCTCGGGTTCTTGATCGGCTCCTCCGCGAGGAGGTGCGACTGTGCCCCCACCTCGGGGTGGTGCAGGTCGAAGGCGGGGCGCTCGGAGCGCACGCGCGGCAGGGAATGGAAGTTGTGACGCGGCGGCGGGCAGGACGTCGCCCACTCGAGCGATGCGCCGTAGCCCCACGGGTCGTCGACCTCGATCTTCTTCGCCTGGACGTGGGTGATGACCACGTTCAGCAGGAAGGGCAGCGTCGAGGCGCCGAGCACGAAAGCGCCCACCGTGGAGAGCTTGTTCATCCAGTCGAACTGGTCCTCGGCGAGGTAGTTGACGTAACGACGCGGAGCGCCCTCCACACCCAGCCAGTGCTGGATCAGGAACGTCAGGTGGAAGCCGATCATGAACATCCAGAAGTGGAACTTGCCCAGCTTCTCGTTCAGCTTGTACCCGAACATCTTGGGCCACCAGAAGTAGAAGCCCGCGAACATCTCGAAGGCGACCGTCCCGAACACCACGTAGTGGAAGTGGGCCACCACGAAGTAGGTGTCGGACAGGTGGAAGTCCAGCGCGGGGCTCGACAGGATCACGCCCGTCAGGCCACCGAAGAGGAACGTGGTGAGGAAGCCCAGGGAGAACAGCATCGGTGTCTCGAAGGTCAACGACCCTCGGAACATCGTGCCGACCCAGTTGAAGAACTTCACGCCGGTGGGGATGGCGATCAGCATCGTCATGAAGCTGAAGAAGTTCAGCATGACGGCGCCGGTCGTGTACATGTGGTGCGCCCACACGGTCACCGAGAGGGCCGCGATGGAGATCGTCGCGTACACGAGCGTCTTGTACCCGAAGGTGGGCTTGCGGCTGAAGACCGGGAAGATCTCGGTCGCGATGCCGAAGAACGGCAGGGCGATGATGTAGACCTCGGGGTGGCCGAAGAACCAGAACAGGTGCTGCCAGAGCACCGCGCCGCCGTTCTCCGGGTCGAAGATGTGGGCCCCGAAGCGTCGATCCGCTCCGAGTGCCAGCAGCGCGGAGGCCAGGACCGGGAACGCCATCAGCACGAGCAGCGCGGTGATCAGCGCGTTCCAGGTGAAGATCGGCATCCGGAACATGGTCATGCCGGGCATGCGCATGCAGATGATGGTGGTGATGAAGTTGACCGAGCCCAGGATGGTGCCGAAGCCCTGCAATCCGAGGCCGAAGACCCACAGGTCACCGCCGAGTCCCGGTGTGAACGTGGTGTCCGACAAGGGGGCGTAGGCGAACCAGCCGAAGGAGGCCGCGCCCTGGGGGGTGAGGAAGCCGGCGACCACGATCATCGAGCCGAACAGCGTGATCCAGAAGGCGAACATGTTCAGACGCGGGAAGGCCATGTCGACCGCGCCGATCTGGAGCGGCACGAAGTAGTTGGCGAAGCCGTTGAACAGCGGCGTCGCGAACATCAGCAGCATGATCGTGCCGTGCATCGTGAACAGCTGGTTGTACTGGTCCTTGGAGACCACGACCTGCAGGCCGGGGGCCCACAGCTCGGCGCGGATCATCAGCGCCAGCACACCGCCGAAGCAGAAGAAGAAGAACGCCATGCCGAGGTAGAGCAGACCGATGACCTTGTGGTCGGTGGTCGTGATCACCTTGACGAAGCGCCGGCCGAGCGAGGACTCACGTGCAGGCTGGTACGTGACCCCCTCGCGCACGGGCGCCGTGGGAACCTGGGTGCTCATTGGTGGACCTCATCTCCGGTGCGGCCGTTGGCCGCGTCGTCCTTCTCGCGCATGTTCCAGTCCTCCTGGTTGCGGTTCAGCGTGTTGTCGAGCTGACCGTCGTTCCCGTTGTCCCGGAGTTCCTGCATGTGCTTGTCGTACTCCTCCTGGGAGACCACCTTGACGTTGAACAGCATGTCCGAGTGGTACTCGCCGCACAGCTCGGCGCACTTGCCGGCGTAAGTGCCTTCACGGGTCGGGGTGAC
The DNA here is from genome assembly GCF_003130585.1 of Brachybacterium endophyticum. Taxonomy (GTDB): domain Bacteria; phylum Actinomycetota; class Actinomycetes; order Actinomycetales; family Dermabacteraceae; genus Brachybacterium; species Brachybacterium endophyticum. Next base: position 293,935 of record NZ_QFKX01000004.1, read on the forward strand.
CTGGAAGGAGTTGGTGTGCCCGGGGAACAGGTCCTTCTTGTAGAGGAAGTCCGGGATCCAGAACGAGTGGACCACGTCGCGGGAGTCCAGGTGGAACTCGACCGACTTGTTCACCGGCAGGTACAGCACCGGCAGCGAGTCGGCGGCGCCGGGGGTGCCGGTCTCGAAGGACTGCACCCCGGCGTCCTCGTGGGTGTCGGCGTCGACGTAGTTGAAGTCCCAGCTCCATTGCTTCGCGACCACGTTGACCGTCACATCGGGATCGGGTTTCTGATCCACGATGTCACCGACGTCGCGCTGGGTGAAGTAGAAGAGCGTCATGATCATGACGACCGGGACGAGGGTGAAGATCATCTCGATCGGCATGTGGTAGCGCAGCTGCACCGGGTAGCCGGTGTCGTTCTTGCGGCGGCGGTAGGCGATCGCGCACCAGATGGCGAGCCCCCACACGACCAGCCCGACGAGCACGAGCGCGATCCAGGATCCCGTCCACAGCTGCGTGATGCGCTCGGTCTTGTCGGTGATCTGGACACCGTCGTCGGCGCCGGGCAGGAAGCCGCGCTTCTGCGCCGGCGTGCAGCCGGCCAGCGCGATCGTCGCCAGAGCGAGACCAGCGGCCACGCGGCGCAGGCGCCGAGGTCGTTGCGGGGACTGGGGGATCACAGGATGACCTTCCACTCGTCGGCCCTCCGTCGGGGAACACGGTGTGCCGCATGCCGGGGGCAGCGCGCGCCGCGTGCGCGGAGGACGTGTGCTTCGCGGGTCGGGGCAGACCCGGTGACGTGTCTCGTGGTCGATCCCGTGCGGGCGATCGCGGCAGCGCCGGCGAGGGAAGGATCCTCGCCGCCGACGACCAGCGGTCGGACCCGTGGGGACGAACATGACGGCACAGCGTCATCATACGCGTTCCCCCGCCTGTCTTCAGCTCTCAGGATCCGGTGTCGGCTGCCGTGACGACGTGCACAGATGACGACGACGGGCCCGCTCCCGCTCCGGTGGCGGAGCGAGTGCGGGCCCGTCGCAGGGACCTGGGGTCCCGAAGGACCTCGGACGGCGTCAGCTGAAGGAATCACCGCAGGCGCAGGAGCTGCCTGCGTTGGGGTTGTCGATCGTGAACCCCTGCTTCTCGATGGTGTCCGAGAAGTCGATCGTCGCACCTGCGAGATACGGCGCACTCATGCGATCCACGACGACCTCGACACCGTCGAAGTCGACGGTCCCGTCGCCGTCCATGAGCCGCTCGTCGAAGTACAGCTGGTAGATCAGTCCGGAGCAGCCGCCGGGCTGCACCGCGATGCGCAGTCGCAGATCATCGCGGCCCTCCTGCTCGAGCAGGGACGTGACCTTCGCCGCGGCCCCGCTGGTGAGCGTCACCGCATGGGCGGGCGCTTCGGTATCGATGGTGGTCATCCGGGTTCCTCCTCACTGCAGGTACCTCCAGGTTACGCCTTGCGCGGCGCTCGGTGCACCAGCGCCGGTCAGCTCACACCTCGCGCCGCGGGAGCGAAGCGGCTCCGCGCAGCAGCAGCGCCTCGGCCAGGCAGACCCGGGAGAACTCCCCCAAGTGCAGGGACTCGTCGACGCCGTGTGCCCGGGAGTCGGGGTCCTCGACACCGGTGACGAGGACCTCCGCCCCCGGGAACACCTCGAGCAGGTCGGCGATGAACGGGATCGAGCCGCCCAGTCCCGTGTCCACCGGCTCGGTGTCCCAGGCGTCACGGAATGCACTGCGGGCCAGGCGCATCGCGGGCGTGTCGGCAGGGGCGCGGAAGGGACGCCCCTGCTCCCCGCGCTCGATCTCGACCACGGCGCCGCGGGGCGCGTTGCGCTCCAGGTGGTCCACCAGGGCGTCCATGGCCGCCGCCGGGTCCTGCCCCGGGGGGATGCGCAGCGAGATCTTCGCCCGCGCCGCCGGCACCAGGGTGTTGGAGGCGTCGCGCACACTGGGGGCGTCGATGCCGATCACAGAGAGGGCGGGCGCCGACCACAGGCGCGAGGTGAGCGACCCGGTGCCGGCCAGGGGCTGCCCCGCGGGGATGCCGGCGTCGCGCCGGTAGTCCTCCTCCGGCATCTCCACCGCGGGCGCCTCGGCGCGCACGAGGTCGGGGACGGCGACCGACCCCTCGTCGTCGTGCAGCGTGGAGACCAGCCGCCCCATCTGGGTGAGCGCGTCCAGCACCGGCCCGCCGAACATCCCCGAGTGGACGGCGCGCTCGAGGACCCGCACGGTGACGGTGAGGTCGACGACACCGCGCAGGCTGGTGGTCAGGGCCGGTGTGCCCACGGCCCAGTTCGCGGAGTCGGCGACGACGATCGCGTCGGCCTCGAGCTGATCGCGGTGGGCCTCGATGAACCGGCGGAAGGTCGGGGATCCCGCCTCCTCCTCGCCCTCGACGAAGACGGTGACGCCGACGCCGAGCTCGGCGAGCTCCTCCCCCACCAGCCGCAGCGCGGTCACGTGCGCCATCACGCCGGCCTTGTCGTCGGCCGCTCCGCGCCCGAACAGACGATCACCGCTGCGCGTCGGCTCGAAGGGATCCGTCGTCCAGCTCGCCGGGTCCCCGGTGGGCTGGACGTCGTGGTGGGCGTAGAGCAGGACGGTGGGCATCCCCTCGCGGGCGGGGCGGCGGGCGATCACCGCCGGGGCGCCGTCGTCGACGTGGGTGATGGACACCTCCGACATGCCGGCGTCACGCAGCAGGGAGGCGACCGCCTCGGCGCTCTCGTGCACGGGCGCCCGGTCGTACCCGGGGAAGGCGATGGAGGGGATCCGCACCAGGGCGGAGAGGTCCTCGATCGCTCGCGGGAGCATCGGTTCGAGCTTCTCCCGCAGCTGCTCGACCGCGCGGGGATCGGCGGGGTCGGACGACGGGGACCAAGGGGCGCTGTGGTGGGACATGCCCCTCACCGTAGCGCTGTGTCGGCAGCCGACGGGCACGTCGGTCGCGCCGGGTCGAAGCCGCCCTCCGCTCCGCCTAGACTGGCCCGGTGAGTCCGCGCAAGTCTTCCGAGTCCGAGCCCTCGACCACTCCCCGCCGCGGCGGCGAGGAGGTCCCCGGCGTCACCTCGTCCCCGTCGCACAGCGAGGGGAAGGGGCGCCCGACCCGCACCCGCAAGGAGGCGGAGGCCGCCCGTCGCCGCCCCATCGTGGTGACGGACCGCAAGGAGGCCCGCCGCCGCGACCGGGCGCACGCCGCCCAGGAACGTCAGCAGGCCCAGCAGGCGATGATGACGGGCGACGAGGCCCACATGCCTGCCCAGCACAAGGGCAGCGAGCGCCGCTTCGTGCGCGACGTCGTGGACACGCGACGCAACGTCGCCGAGCTCTTCTTCCCCGTCGCCCTGATCCTGATGCTGGCCGCCCTGCTGCTGCCGCTGATCATGCCGCAGCTGTACACGAGCATGAGCGTGATCATGCTGGTCGTGCTGTGGGGCGGGATCCTGCTGTGCGTGATCGACTCCCTGGTGCTGCGCCGCCGCATCCGTTCACGCCTGACCGAGCGCTTCGGCGAGGTGCGCCAGGGTCTGGTCGGCTACGGCATCATGCGCTCGCTGCAGATCCGGCGCTGGCGCCTGCCGCGTGCGCAGGTGCGCCACGGCGACGAGGTGCGCTGACCTTCCCGCTCCCCCCGACGAGGCCCCGATCCCCCGGACGAGGCCCCGACCACGAAGGGCGGGCCGCCTGCTGAGAAGCAGTCGGCCCGCCCTTCGTGGATCAGGCGCGGGGCCGGCACTGCGGCCGGCCCCTGCCCGTCAGCTGCGAGAGCTCGAGGAGTCCTCGGTGCCCGCGCCATCCGCGGAGGAGTCGCCCCCCTCGGCTCGCTTGGGCTTCGCGTCCACCCCTGCCTCCTTGCGCTGCTGGGCGGTGATGGGCGCGGGAGCCTGGGTGAGCGGGTCGTAGCCGCCACCGGACTTCGGGAAGGCGATCACGTCGCGGATCGAGTCGGTGCCCGCGAGCAGGGCCGCGATGCGGTCCCAGCCGAAGGCGATGCCGCCGTGCGGCGGGGCGCCGAAGGCGAAGGCGTCCAGCAGGAAGCCGAACTTCTCGCGCGCCTGCTCCTGGTCGATCCCCATCACACGGAACACGCGCTCCTGCACGTCCTGCTGATGGATGCGGATCGAGCCGCCGCCGATCTCGTTGCCGTTGCACACGATGTCGTAGGCGTAGGCCAGGGCGTTGCCCGGGTCGGTGTCGAAGCTGTCGAGGAACTCGGGCTTGGGCGAGGTGAAGGCGTGGTGCACGGCCGTCCAGGCGCCGGAGCCGACGGCGACGTCCCCGGCCGCGACGGCGTCGCTCGCGGGCTCGAACATGGGAGCGTCCACGACCCACACGAACGCGAAGGCGTCGTGGTCGATCAGGCCCAGACGCTCGGCGATCTCGCCGCGCGCGGCGCCCAGCAGGGCGCGCGAGGACTTCGGCTCGCCGGCGGCGAAGAACACGCAGTCCCCGGGCTTGGCCCCGACCTTCTCGGCGAGTCCGGCCTTCTCCGCCTCAGAGATGTTCTTGGAGACGGGGCCGGTGAGCGAACCGTCCTCCTGGATCAGCACGTAGGCGAGTCCCTTCGCGCCGCGCTGCTTGGCCCAGTCCTGCCATGCGTCCAGGGTGCGGCGGGGCTGCGAGGCACCTCCCGCCATCACGACCGCACCCACGTAGGGCGACTGGAACACCCGGAAGGGAGTGTCCTGGAAGTACTCGGTCATCTCGGTGATCTCGAGATCGAAGCGGAGGTCGGGCTTGTCCGACCCGAAGCGCCGCATCGACTCCTCGTAGGTGATCCGCGGGATCGGCGTGGTGATGTCACGTCCCGCGACCTTCCAGACGTTCGCCAGCAGACGCTCGGTGAGGGCGATGACGTCCTCCTGGTCCACGAAGCTCATCTCGATGTCGAGCTGGGTGAACTCGGGCTGACGGTCGGCGCGGAAGTCCTCGTCGCGGTAGCAGCGGGCGATCTGGAAGTACTTCTCCATGCCCGAGACCATGAGCAGCTGCTTGAACAGCTGCGGGGACTGGGGCAGGGCGTACCAGGACCCGGGTGCGAGGCGCGCGGGCACCAGGAAGTCGCGGGCCCCCTCGGGGGTCGAGCGGGTCAGGGTCGGCGTCTCGATCTCGACGAAGTCGTCGTCCAGGAGCGTCTCGCGGGCGGCGCGGTTGATCTGCGAACGCAGACGCAGTGCCTGGGCGGGGCCCGAGCGGCGCAGGTCGAGGTAGCGGTAACGCAGACGCGCCTCCTCGCCGACCTCGGTGTGGTCGTCGAGCTGGAAGGGAAGCGGTGCGGAGGTGTTGAGCACCTCGACGTCGCTCGCGGTGACCTCGATCTCCCCGGTGGGCAGCGCGGGGTTCTCGTTGCCCTCGGGCCGACGGTCCACGGTTCCGGTGACCCTGAGCACGTACTCGTTGCGCAGGTGCATGGCCTCGTCCTCACGGACGACGACCTGGGCGACGCCGCTGATGTCGCGCAGATCCAGGAAGGTCACGCCCCCGTGGTCGCGGCGACGGGCGATCCAGCCGGTCAGGGTGACGGTCTGGCCGATGTGCTCGGGGCGGAGCTCACCTGCGTAATGGGTGCGCAGCACGGAAGAAGTCCTTCGACGGTGGGGTGTGGACCCACCGATGCTATCGCGGGGTGAGCGATCTCGCCCCCGTCGCCCCTGTGCCGGGCCCCGGTGCCCTCCGTATCCTGGATATTCGTCCCGACCTGCACTGCCGGCGGGTCCGCCCCACCCCCGCAGTCGAAGGACACCATGAACGACGCCGCCCCCAGCCACTCCACCGGCCCGCACGACGAGACCGGCACGGAGGATCGGCCCGACTCGCGCGCTGCCGTCGATCTGGCCGAGGCCGCTGAGCCCGCCGAGGCCGCTGAGCCCGCTGAGCCCGCTGAGCCCACCTTCGCCGACCTCGACCTGCCGCCGGTGATCCGGCGCGCCGTCGACCAGCTCGGCTTCACCACGCCCTCCCCCATCCAGCGCGAGGCGATCCCGCACCTGCTGGGCGGTCGCGACGTCATCGGCGTCGCCCAGACCGGCACCGGCAAGACCGCTGCTTTCGGGCTGCCGATGCTCACCGCGCTGGACGCCTCCGACAGCTCGGTCCAGGCCCTCGTCCTCGCCCCCACCCGCGAGCTCGCCATGCAGGTCGCCGAGGCCATCGCGAGCTTCGCCCAGAACGTCACCGACCTCTCGGTGACCTCCGTCTACGGGGGCTCCCCCTACGGCCCGCAGGAGCGCGCGCTCTCCCGCGGGACGCAGATCGTCGTGGGCACCCCCGGCCGCGTCATCGACCACCTCAAGCGCGGCAACCTGCGCCTGGAGACGCTGCGCTACCTGGTCCTCGACGAGGCCGACGAGATGCTGCGCATGGGCTTCGCCGAGGACGTCGACGAGATCCTCACCCACGCCCCCGACTCCAAGCAGGTCGCCCTGTTCTCGGCGACCATGCCGCCGGCGATCCAGCGGGTCGCCGAGGAGCACATGAGCGAGCCCGTGCGGGTGAGCGTCTCGCGTCAGGCCTCCACGACCACGAACGTGGCCCAGAGCTTCGCCGTTGTGCCCTTCCGCCACAAGACCGGGGCGCTCACCCGCGTGCTCGCGACCTCCGACGCGGAGGCCGCGATCGTCTTCGTGCGCACGCGCTCGGCCGCGGAGGAGGTCGGCACCGCTCTGGTCTCCCGCGGTGTGGTCGCCGCGACCATCAGCGGCGACGTGCCCCAGAAGGAGCGCGAGAAGATCGTGGAGCGCCTGCGCGAGGGATCGCTGCAGGTGCTGGTCGCGACCGACGTCGCCGCCCGCGGTCTCGACGTCCAGAAGATCGGCCTGGTCGTGAACTTCGACGTCCCCGGCGAGCCGGAGGCGTACGTGCACCGCATCGGCCGCACCGGCCGCGCGGGTCGCACCGGTGAGGCCCTCACCTTCGTCGCGCCCCACGAGCGGCGCAAGCTCAAGGCGATCGAGAAGACCACCCGGCAGACGCTCCGGGAGATCACGATCCCCTCCCCGCGGGACGTCTCGGCCCACCGCGCCGAGAAGCTGCTGGCCTCCGTCGGCGAGCGCGCCGAGCGCGGGCGCCTCGAGCTGTACCTCGAGAAGATCGACACGTTCCTGGAGTCCTCCGAGATGGACCCGCGCGTGCTGGCGGCCGTCCTCGCGGCCACGGCCGTGGGCGACCAGGGCCCCGGCGCGGAGACCGAGGAGGACGAGGAGTTCACTGGCGCGCGGCTGAAGGGATCGGGCAACGACCGCGACGGCGACGGCGGCGACGGACGCTCTCGGCCCGCCCCCGGTCAGCCCGAGAAGGGCTTCACCAGCTACCGGGTCTCCGTGGGGCACTCCCACGGCGCCAAGCCCGCCGCGATCGTCGGCGCGATCACCGGGGAAGGCGGGCTGAACGGGAAGTCGATCGGCAAGATCGACATCTTCGGCTCGTTCTCGCTGGTCCAGATCCGCGGCTCGCTGCGTGAGGACCAGATCGCACGGATCGGTCACGCGAAGATCGCCGGCCGCACCCTGCGCATCAGCGAGGACCGCGGGCCCCGCACCGGAGGCCGTCGCGAGCACGGCCGTGGCCGCGGGGACTCGAGGGACGGCGCGCGCCACGAGGGCGGCCACCGCTTCGGCGGGCCCCGTCGCGAGGGCAAGCGCCCCCACGGCGGTCGCTGAGACCGCGGGTTCGGCCCAGCACGAAGCCCCCGCACCATCCGGTGCGGGGGCTTCGTGGTTCCTGCGAGGCGTCGAGGTCAGTGACTCCCGACGGTCCGGCGCGGGGCGCCGGGAGCGGAGATCAGGACTGCTGGGCCTGCGCCTCGGCGTAGGTCTTGCGCACCTCGTCCATGTCCAGGCCCTGGATCTGCGTGATCAGGTCCTCGAGGGCGGCCTGCGGGAGTGCACCGGCCTGCTGGAAGACAGGGATGCCGTCGCGGTAGGCCACCAGCGTCGGGATCGAGGTGACGCCGTAGCGCATCGCGAGCTCCTGCTGGTCCTCGGTGTCGACCTTCGCGAAGGTGACCTCCTCGTGCTGCTCGGAGGACTCCTCGTAGATCGGGGCGAAGCGCTGGCACGGGACGCACCAGCCCGCCCAGAAGTCGATGAGGGCGATGCCGTCCTTGACGGTCTCGTCGTGGTTCTCGGACGTCAGCGTGACTGTAGCCATGCCCTGCGCAACGCGCGTACGCCACTCAACATTCCCGGCTGCCGCTGCGGTGATGCAGATCTCCGCGACGGCGGGCCGTCTCAGGGAGCGCTGGGACGCACCTCGACACCGCGATCCGCCGTCGGCGGCTCCCAGCTCGTGGCGTCGGCGGCGACCTGCTCACCGGAGCGGATGTCGCGCACCGCGTCGCCCGCTCCGTCCTCCTCGTGCCCGTCGGCACCGTCGGGGGCCGTGGCGGGGAACCAGACGAAGGGGATGCCGCGTCGGTCGGCGTGCTTGATCTGCTTGCCGAGCTTCGCCGAGGTCGGCGAGACCTCGGTCGGGATCCCGCGTCCGCGCAGGGCCCGGGCGACCGCCTCGCTCCTCCCCCGGGTCTCCTCCGAGGCGACGCTCACCAGCACACAGGTGGGCACGCTGCGGCTGGGGCGCGCGAGATCGGCCGAGAGCAGACGCGAGACCAGGCGGGACAGGCCGATGGACAGCCCCACGCCCGGGTAGGTGTGGCGGTTGTCCGAGGCCAGGCGGTCGTAGCGCCCTCCCGAGCAGATCGACCCGAGGGACTCGTGGCCGGTCACGAAGGTCTCGAAGACGGTCCCCGTGTAGTAGTCGAGGCCGCGGGCGATCGAGAGGTCGGCGAGCATCACCCCGGGCACGCTCTCGCTGACCTTCTCGAGGACCGCCGTCAGCTCCTCGATGCCCTCCTCGAGCAGCTCACCGCTGCCGCCGAGCTCCCGCACACGGGAGGCGAACGAGGAATCGGAGGTGCGGATCGTGGCGAACTCGAGGCAGGCGCGGGCCTGTTCCTCCGTGGCGCCCGCCTCCTGGACCAGCAGCTGTGCGGTGGCCTCCGGACCGATCTTGGGCAGCTTGTCGATGGTGCGCAGCACCGGCTCGTGATCGGCGAACCCGATCGAGCGGAAGAATCCCTCGGAGAGCTTGCGGTTGTTCGCGTGGATCGTGAACCCGGGCAGCGGCAGGAGCGCGAGGATCTCGGCCATCACCATGGCGACCTCGGCCTCCTGGTGGGAGGGCAGCACGTCCTGGCCGACGATGTCGAGATCGGCCTGGTAGAACTCGCGGTAGCGCCCCTCCTGGGGCCGTTCCCCTCGCCACACCTTCTGGATCTGGTACCGGCGGAAGGGGAAGGCGAGCGCGTTCTGGTTCTCCAGCACGTACCGGGCCAGGGGCACCGTGAGGTCGAAGTGGAGACCCAGCTGGCGCGCGGCGTCGGCCTCGGCGGCCTCGTCCTCCTCGGCGTGCAGCCGGCGCAGGACGTAGACCTCCTTGTCGATCTCGCCCTTGCGCAGCAGCTGCTCCATCGGCTCGACCGCGCGGGTCTCGATGCCCACGAACCCGTGGAGCTCGGCGACCTGACGGAACACGTCGATGACGTGCTGCTCGACGAGTCGCTGCTCGGGCAGGTGCTCGGGGAATCCGGACAGGGCGCTGATCTTCGCCACAGGGTGCTCCTTCGATGCGCGGGCGCAGGAGGGACCGCAGCTCGCGCGGCGGTCCCTGCCTCCATTATCGACCCTGCGCGGAGCGGATGAGGACATCGGCCCGTGCGCTGGGACCACGGCGCGATGCCGGACGCCGGGTCGTCCTGTTGACGGTAGAGTTCGACGCGATGGTGCGATGCGCCACGATCATGACGCCGTCCCTGCCGACGGCAGTGCCCCGCGACCCAGCGGAACGACCGAAGGAGCTCCCCGTGAGCGAGTCCGAGACTCCCGACCCCACTCCCACCCCGCGTCCCACGCCTCGACCCGCGCCGCGGCCGAAGCCCCCGAGCCCGGCGGCCCTGGCGGGACGCAAGCCCTCGGCCCCGCTGATCCCCGTCGCACCGCCGGTCCAGGACTACGACGAGGACTCGATCCGGCAGGCGCTGGCCTTCGGCGACATCGACGAGAACGGCGTCGTGGTCGTCCAGGACGGGACGCAGAAGCGGGAGCTGGGTCCGGCCACCTCGACCGACCGCGACGAGGCGCTCACCCCGTTCGCGCGTGGCTACCTGGACCTCGTGGCCTTCCTCGACGTCACCCAGCAGCGGCTCGCGGCGCCGGCGCTCACACAGGCCGACCTGAACCGCCTGCTGGAGAACCTGCGCAAGAACATGAAGGAGCCGCAGGTGATCGGGGACATCCCCGCCCTGCGGGCGCGGGCCGCCGAGCTGCGTGAGGCGGCGAAGGAGAAGATCCACGTCCTCGAGCAGGAGCGCCTGGAGGCCCGCGAGACCGCGACCACCGAGCGCACCGCCTTCGTCGAGTCGATCGAGGAGCTCGTGGCCACGGACCCCGAGCGCATGAGCTGGAAGAGCTCCGGGGAGCGCATGCGCGGGATGGTCGGCGAGTGGAAGCGGATGCAGAAGGAGGGCCCTTCGCTCGACCGCGCCACCGAGGACGCCCTCTGGAAGCGGCTGTCGAGCGCCCGCAGCGCATTCGACCGCAAGCGTCGGCAGTTCTTCTCCCATCTCGACGAGCAGCACGCCGAGGCGGAGAAGGTCCGGGAGGACATCATCCGTCGTGCCGAGGAGATGCAGCACTCGACGGACTGGGGTCCCACGGTCCGCGCCTACCGCTCCCTGATGGACGAGTGGCGCGCGGCGCCTCGCGGCAACCGGAAGAAGGACGACGCCCAGTGGGCACGGTTCAAGGCCGCCCAGGACACGTTCTTCACGGCGCGCAACGAGGACCTGCGCGCGACCGACGCCGAGCAGAAGGAGAACCTCGCCCGCAAGGAGGAGCTGCTGACCGAGGCCGAGGCCCTGGACCCGAGCACCGACCTCGAGAAGGCCAAGGAGGCCATGCGCAGCATCCAGGACCGCTGGGACGAGGCCGGCAAGGTGCCCCGCAGCGACATGCGGCGCATCGAGGACCGGCTGCGCACGGTCGAGCGCTCCCTGCGCCAGGCGGAGGAGGACGAGTGGCGCCGCACGGATCCCCGTACGCGCGCCCGTGTCGAAGGAGCCTCCTCCCAGCTCCACGAGGCGATCTCGAGCTACCAGGAGGATCTCGATCGCGCCCGTCAGAGCGGGGACCCCGAGCGGATCAGGAAGGCCGAGGAGGCGCTCGAGGCCCGTCGTCAGTGGCTCGAGGTCATCGAGCGCTCCGCACGGGACCTGGGCTGACCTCTCCCCCGACCCCGCCCGCGGTTCCCTCCCCGACAGGTGCCCGTCCACAATCGTGGGCGGGCACCTTGCCGTGCGGCGGCGCGGCGAGGATCCTCTCCGCATGCGTGCTGCCGAGGAACCCGCCCCTGCGCCCTGCTCGGCCTGGTCGCTGCAGGCGGCGGACCTCGCCGCCGCTCTCGTCGAGGAGATCGCCTGCTGGCCCGACGTCCCCTCCCACGATCATTGCGTGAAGGACGGGTCCCTCGTGCGCATCGGACCGGGGCGGCTGGTGCCCCGTGACCACGTGTCCCGTCCCGGTGACCGGGCGCTCCTGGTCGGCTGCGCGATCGGTGCCAGGCTGCGGCCGCACCACGTGCTGGCGGGTCGCTCCGCCCTGTGGGTGCACATCGGGACGGAGTTCCCGGATCCCATCGACCTGATGACGAGCTCCCATCGCAGCGCCCTGCCCGCCGGCACGCGAGTGCGCAACGCACGGTTCACGCCCTGCGACGTCGAGCAGATCTCCGGGGCGCCGGTGACGACGCCCGCGCGCACGGCAGCGGACCTGCTGCGCTTCGAGGGTGCGGGGGCCGCCGCGGCCGCCGGCACCCTGGTGCAGGTCGGTCTGTGCACGAGTGAGCAGATCGAGACGCACCTGCGTGCGGCCGGGGGCCATCGCGGCACGCGCAGGGGCCTCGGACTGCTGGAGACGATCCATCGGGACGACGAGGCGCGGCTGCGGGCCTGCCCGGAGGGCACCCCGCGCGAGCGCGCCGTCCACCATGCCAGGGCGATCGAGCAGTGGGCTCGGGGCGAGCCGGCGCGCCTGCTGCTGGGACCGGGGCCTCAGGCCTCGAAGGCGCCCGAGCCCTCGACGACCTTGCCGTCGGCGGTCACACGGTAGGCGTCGTAGACACCCTCGACCTTGCGCACCTGGGCGATCACGGCCTGCAGGTGCGAGGGGTCGGCGAGCTCGAAGGAGAAGTAGGCGGTGGCGAGACGGTCCCGATGGGACTGGCACGCCGCGGACTGCAGGTTGACCTGCTGATCGGCGATCACCAGAGCGAGATCCGTCAGCAGGCGATCACGGTCCAGGGCCTCGACCTTGATGTGGACCAGGTAGGTCGATCCCATCCTTCCCGACCAGTGCACGTCCACGATCCGATCGGACTGGTCCTTCTGCAGCAGCTGGGCGTTGCTGCAGTCGGCGTGGTGCACGGAGATCCCGGAGCCGCGGGTGACGAAGCCGACGATCGGATCACCCGGCACCGGAGCGCAGCACTTGGCGAGCTTGACCCAGAGGTCCTTCTGCCCGTCGACGATCACACCCTGGTCGGTCTCGCTGGTGTGGCGCTGGGCGCTCGAGGGTCGCGCGAGCACCTTGGAGGGCAGCGTCGTCTCGACGACGTCCTCCTCGGCGCCGTCGGCGCCGCCGAAGGTCGCCCGCAGCTTCTCCACCACGTGCTGGGCGCCGATGTGGCCCTCGCCGATGGCGGTGTAGAGGGCGTCCACGGAGTTCTGGTCCAGCTCGAGCGCCACCGACTGCAGGGTGTCGTGCGTGAGCAGGCGGCGCATCGGCAGGTCCTGGCGTCGCAGCGCCTTGGACAGCTCGTCCTTGCCCTTCTCGAGCGCCTCCTCGCGGCGCTCCTTGGAGAACCACTGCCGGATCTTGGTGCGGGCACGCGGCGTCTTGACGAAGCCCAGCCAGTCCTGGCTGGGGCCTGCCCCCTCGGCCTTCGAGGTGAACACCTCGACGACGTCCCCCGTGCTCAGTGCCGAGTCCAGCGGCACCAGCCGGCCGTTCACCCGGGCACCGATGGTGCGGTGCCCGACCTCGGTGTGGACGGTGTAGGCGAAGTCCACGGGGGTCGCTCCCTGCGGGAGCGCGATCACGTCCCCCTTGGGCGTGAAGACGTAGACCTCCTGGCTGTTGATCTCGAAGCGCAGGGAGTCCAGGAAGTCGCCGGAATCGCTGGTGTCCTTCTGCCAGTCCATCAGCTGGCGCAGCCAGGCCACCTCGCCCGAGCCCGTGCTGGTGCCGGCATCGCTGCCCGCCATCGCCTTGTACTTCCAGTGGGCGGCGACGCCGTACTCCGCCCGTCGATGCATCTCCCGGGTGCGGATCTGCACCTCGACGGGCTTGCCCGTCGGCCCGATCACCGTGGTGTGGAGCGACTGGTAGAGATTGAACTTGGGCAGCGCGATGTAGTCCTTGAAGCGCCCCGGGATCGGTGACCAGCGCGAGTGCAGGATGCCCAGCACCCCGTAGCAGTCGCGCACGGTGTCCACGAGCACGCGGATGCCCACCAGGTCGTAGATGTCGGCGAAGTCGCGGCCGCGCACGATCATCTTCTGGTAGATCGAGTAGTAGTGCTTGGGCCGCCCGGTCACCGACGCCTTGATCCTGGCCTTGCGCAGATCCTCCTGGATCTGGCCGGAGACCGAGGCCAGGTACTGCTCACGGGCCGGGGCGTGCTGGGCGACGAGCGAGACGATCTCGGCGTAGACCTTCGGGTACAGCACCTGGAAGGAGCGGTCCTCGAGCTCCCACTTCATCGTGTTCAGACCCAGGCGGTGCGCGAGCGGGGCGTAGATCTCGAGGGTCTCGCGGGCCTTGCGCTCGGCGGAGGCCGCCGCGACGTAACGCCAGGTGCGCGCGTTGTGCAGGCGGTCGGCGAGCTTGATCAGCAGCACGCGGATGTCGCGGCTCATCGCGACGATCATCTTGCGGACGGTCTCGGCCTGGGCGGCGTCGCCGTAGGTGACCTTGTCGAGCTTGGTGACGCCGTCGACCATCACCGCGATCTCGTCGCCGAAATCCTTGCGCAGCTGGTCCAGCGAGTAGTCGGTGTCCTCGACGGTGTCGTGCAGGAGGGCTGCGGCGAGGACCTCCTGGGGGCTGCCGAGCTCGGCGAGGATCATCTCGACCGAGACCGGATGCGTGATGTACGGGTCGCCGCTCTTGCGGTACTGCCCCTGGTGGGCCTTCTCGGCGACGGCGAAGGCACGGGTCAGGAGACCGAGATCCTCCTTGGGATGGACCGCCGTGACGGCCTGCACGAGAGGCTCGAAATAGGCAGAGCTCGGGTTCGGGCTCGCGGGCGAGGACCGGCCGACGAGGAAGGAGAAGGGCGAGCGGGAGCGCCGGTGCGAGGACACCGGCCGGCTCTCGGAACGGGGGGTGGTCCCGTGCTCGCTCATCCGCACCTCCTGAGAAGTCTCACGAGTCTACGACTGCGCGGAGACTCTGCGTTCCCAGCATCCACCGAGTGTCGACGAGGTCTCCCCGGCACCCACGCCCCGGGGCCGCACCACCCGCGTGGTGCCGGTGCCGCGGGCTCAGTTCGGCACCGTCGAGAGCGCCGTCACCGGCACGCCCGCGGGCAGCCGGTCACGACCGCCGAGGCCCTCGAGCTCGAGCAGGAAGGACACGCCCAGCAGCTCGACGTCGAACTCCCGCACGAGCTCGATCGTCGCCGCGGCCGTGCCGCCGGTGGCGAGCAGGTCGTCGACCACCACGATCCGGGTGCCCCGTGGGAGCGAGTCCACGCCGATCTCGATCTCGGCGCTGCCGTACTCGAGGTCGTAGCTGATGCTGCGCGGGCTGCCCGGCAGCTTCCCTGCCTTGCGGGCGGGCACGAACCCGGCTCCCAGCGAGAGGGCCAGCGGGGCTCCCAGGACGAACCCTCGGGCCTCGACGCCGACCACCAGGTCGATCTCCTTGGGCAGCACCGCTCCCCAGTGGCCGATGATCGCCCGGAAGGCCTCGGGGTCCCGCAGCAGCGGTGTGATGTCGCGGAACAGGACACCCGGCTCGGGGAAGTCCGGGAAGGTCTCGATGTGCGAGGACATGAGCGCCTCGAGCTGCGAGGGCTCGAGAAGGGCGGGGGTCATCGTCGTCTCCTGACGGGGGTGTCGGCGCCCGCGGCCGTCGCCGCGACGCTCGCTGCGTCGCTCTCGGCGGGATCCGCGGCGCCAGGGGCTCCGGCCCCCTCGGTGGGCCGCCGGTACTCCGCTCCCCCGCGGGCGGCGAGGACGCGGTCGCGGTGGGCGGCCAGGTCCTTCTCCCCGCCACGCAGTGTCACCACCAGTCCGGGGGCGAGGAACACGGAGGAGTAGGTGCCCACGAAGATGCCGATGAACAGCGCCAGCGAGATGTCCTTGAGGGTTCCCGCGCCGAGCACGAAGGCACCGATGGCGAGGATCGATCCCACCGGGAGGAGCGCCACGATGGAGGTGTTCAGCGACCGCATCAGGGTCTGGTTGGCGGCGAGCTCGACCGCCTCGGCGTACGTCGTCCGGGTCTGGTCCCGCAGGTGGGCGGTGTTCTCCCGCACCTTGTCGAACACGACGATGGTGTCGTAGAGCGAGTACCCGAGGATCGTCAGGAAGCCGATCACGGTGGCCGGGGTGATCTCGAAGCCCACGACGCCGTACACGGCGGCGGTGAACGCCATGTCGTGCACGAGGGTGATCATCGCGGCGAGCGAGACCTTGAGGTTCCGGAAGTACAGGGCCATCACGGCGGCGACCAGCGCGATGAACACGACCACGCCGCGCGCCATCTTCGAGGTGATGTCGCTGCCCCACACCGGGCCGATGAACGAGGTGGAGACGTCGTCCGCGTGGACGCCGTAGGCCTTCGCGAGGTCCCCGGCCACGTGCTGGGTCTGGGCGGTGTCGAGCTGGGCGGTCTGCACGCGCACGGTGCTGCCGCCGATCATCGTCACCTTCGGCTCGTTGTCCGGGACCGTCTGTCGCACGATGTCGCGCGCCTGGGACTCCTGGGCGGAGCTCACCCCGGAGACCTGGAACTCCGAGCCGCCGGTGAACTCGATGCCGAGGTTGGGTCCGCGCAGCATCGCGATCGCTCCCAGCAGGATCACGACGACGACGCTGATCAGGTACCAGGTCCGCCGACGGCGCACGATCGGGACGGAAGCCTGCCCGGAGTGCAGGGCATTGCCCAGGCGCGCGGTGTTGGTCCTCATCGTTCGTCCCCTCCGTCCTCGCGTGCCTCACGGGCGAGGCGGGCCTTGCGCGCGGCGAGCGTCTCGCGCTCGGGCATGTCCTCGCCGCTGACGTCCCCTCGTTCCGCGGCCGATCGAACGCGCCCGCGCCCGGCGTAGGCCGGAACCTTGCGTCCCAGCTGCGCGGGATCCAGACCGCTCATCGGATGACCCTTGCCGAAGAACCGGGTGCGGACCAGCGACTGCAGCAGCGGGTGGGTGAACAGGAACACCACCACGAGGTCCATGATCGTCGTCAGCCCCAGCGTGAACGCGAAGCCGCGCACGCTGCCGGTGGACAGGACGTACAGCACGACGGCGGCGATCAGGTTCACGGCGTCCGACGCGAGGATCGTGCGCTTGGCGCGGTCCCAGCCGTGGTCCACGGCCGAGACGACGCCGCGCCCTTCGCGTATCTCGTCGCGCACGCGTTCGAAGTAGACGATGAAGGAGTCGGCGGTGAACGCGATCGCGACGATCAGCCCGGTGACGCCCGCGAGCGAGAGCCGGTAGCCGATCTCGGGGATGTGCGAGAGCACGGTCAGGGTGAGGTAGCTGAGGATCCCGGTGACCACGAGGCTGGAGGTGGTCACGATCGAGAGCACCCGGTACTGCAGGGCGGCGTAGGCGACCACCAGGACGAGCCCGATGATGCCCGCGATCAGACCCTTCTCGAGCTGGTCGCCGCCCAGGGTCGCCGAGATCTGCTGCTCCGACTGGATGTCGAACTGCAGGGGCAGGGCGCCGAACTTCAACTGGTCGGCCAGCTGCTGCGCCGTGTCCTGGTCGAAGTTCCCGCTGATGGAGGCGCCGCTGCTCGAAGGCGTCTGCACGTAGGGGGCGGAGATGACCTGCCCGTCGAGCACGATGGCGAAGCTGTCGGTCGCGCCCTTCTTGCCGTACAGGGCGTTGGTCATGGTGCCGAAGGTCTTGTTGCCCTCGGGCGTGAACTGCATGTTCACGAGGTACCCGCCGGTCGACTGCCCGGAGGAGTTGGTGTCGCTGCCCACGCTCGCGTTCTTGACCGCGGTGCCGGGGAGGGCCTCGGGCCCCAGCACGTACTTCGCGGACCCGTCGTTCGAGCAGGCGACGACGGGCTTGGAGTTGTCGGCCGAGGAGACGACCTCCTGCTGGGCCTTCGAGTCGCTGCAGTCCACGGCCTGCGCCTGCTTCTGCAGCGTCGTCGTGTTCCAGTCCTCGGACCATGAGGCCGGGAGGCCCGAGGCGTCCTCACCACCGCCGGAGCCCTTGCCGCCGTCGGAGCCGTCCGAGCTGCCGGTCGCCTCGGACGTCGAGTTCGGGGCCAGGGGGTCGTCCAGCGTGACGGACCCGGTGAAGGTCTCCTGCGAGGGGTCGTCCCCGCCCTTGTCGCTCGCCGATCCGCCGCTCCCGCTGGGATCCAGGGTGCCGAGCACCGGCCGGAAGGACAGTGCCGCGGTCTGGCCGAGGGCGTCACGGGTATTCTGGTCGAGAGTCCCGGGGACGTCGACGACGATGTTCGACCCGCCCTGCACGCTGATCTCGGTCTCGGCGACCCCCATCGCGTTCACGCGCTGGGAGATGATCTCGCGGGCCTGGTCCATCGAGTCGTCATCGATGGGTGACCCGTCGGTGGTCTTCGCCTGGAGGATGATCTGCGTGCCGCCCTCGAGGTCGAGGGCGAGCTTCGGGGAGGCCTGCCAGCCGCCCTTCCACACGCCGCCGACGACGACGGCAGTCAGGACCACGATCAGGAGAAGCAGTCCCCCCAGGGACGTGCGGCGTGCGGACATGCGATATGCGATTCCTCAGCGGACGGTGGCCAGGACAGGGAGGGGCGGGGTCAGCGCGCCGAGCCGGACTCGTCGCCGCGGGAGGTCACACCGGGGACCTGTCCGTCGGCGGGACGCGAGGTGCCGTCCTGCTGCTCCGGCCGCTCCTCGGAGGGTGCCGGATCGGCCGGTGCCCCGAGCTCGCGGTCCGAGCCCTCGGGCTGCGCGGCGGCCTGCGCACCGCCGGCGTCACCGGTGGGGGCGGCGGCGCCGGCGATCGCCTGGCGCGCCCACTTGGTCTGGGCACCGGACTCGGTCTCGAGGATCACGACGTCGTCGTACTGGTCGGCGATGATGCCGTAGAAGCCGGAGTGCGTGCGCACCTCGTCGCCGACACCGAGGGCCGCGACCTTCTTCTGCTGTTCCGCCTGAGCCTTGCGCTGACGGTTGGACATCCAGACCATCAGCAGGATCATCGCACCGAACATCACGATGAGTGGGAGCAGAGACTTCACGGGGGTCCTTTCGGGCGTCCCCGCACGCACGGTCGCGGCGGGTCGCGTTCTGATCGTCGGGTGCGGTGTCACCGCACGGGCGAGTGCTGCGGACCCATCGGGTCGGGCCGACGCGCACCCGCACCACTCTACCCGCCCTCCCCGAACGCCTCCTGCTAACGCGGTGGAACCCTGATGTCAGAACCGCCCGAGCGGCGGAGTCGTCCCCGCTGCGGCCTCCGGCGCCTGCAGTCCCAGGTGCGACCAGGCCATCGGGGAGGCGATGCGTCCGCGCGGGGTGCGGGTCAGGAACCCCTCGCGAACGAGGTAGGGCTCGACGACCGTCTCGACGGTCTCGGTCTCCTCCCCCACCGACACGGCGAGGGTCGACAGGCCCACCGGCCCACCGGCGAAGCGCGTGCACAGGGCCCGCAGCACCGCCCGGTCCAGCCGGTCGAGGCCCTGGGCGTCGACCTCGTAGACCTCGAGGGCGCTGCGCGCCGCTTCGAGGTCGAGACGGCCGCTGCCGCGCACCTGGGCGTAGTCACGCACCCGGCGCAGCAGACGGTTGGCGATGCGCGGGGTGCCGCGCGAGCGGGAGGCGATCTCCGCCGCCGCCTCGTCGACGATGTCGGCCTCGAGCTGCTGGGCGGAGCGGGTGACGACCCGGTGCAGCTCCTCGGAGCGGTAGTAGTCCAGGTGGCCGGTGAAGCCGAAGCGGTCGCGCAGCGGTGCGGGCAGCAGACCCGCGCGGGTGGTGGCGCCGACCACCGTGAACGGGGGCAGCTCGAGCGGGATGGAGGTCGCCCCGACCCCCTTGCCGACGACCACGTCGACCCGGAAGTCCTCCATGGCGATGTAGAGCATCTCCTCGGCGGGGCGGGCGAGACGGTGGATCTCGTCGATGAACAGCACCTCCCCCTCCTCGAGGGCGGAGAGGATCGCGGCGAGGTCGCCCGCGTGCTGGACGGCGGGGCCCGAGGTGATGCGCAGCGGCACCGAGAGCTCGGTCGCGATGATCATCGCGAGGGTGGTCTTGCCCAGTCCGGGCGGCCCGGAGAGCAGCACGTGCTCGGGCGGCCGGCCCCTCCCCTGGGCCGCGTCCAGGACGAGCGAGAGCTGCTCGCGCACGACCTCCTGCCCCACGAAGTCGGCGAGCTGCTTGGGGCGCAGGGCCGCCTCGGCCGCACGTTCCAGTGCGCCGGACTCGGCGCTGGTCACCGAGCGGACGTCGCCCTCCTCGCTCCCGGGCCCGAAGCCGTCGTGACCGGCGCCCTGGGCACCGTGCGCCTCCTCGGGGCTCACCGGCTGCCTCCCAGCCGGCGCAGCGCCGCGCGGAGAAGTCCGGCGGCGTCCTCGGGCGCATCGGCCTCCTGGTGGACCCCGGCGACGGCGTCGGCCGCGGCCTTGTCCGGCCACCCGAGCCCTGACAGGGCGGTGATCACCTGAGCGTCCAGCGGGTCCTCGGGACCGCCGGCGTCCGTGTCGCCGGCGGGTTCCGCGCCGGGCTCCTCGCTCGTGGGCGCGGCGAGCTTCCCGCCGAGCTCGAGGATCATGCGGCTGGCGACCTTGGGGCCGATGCCGGGGGTGCGCGTGATGACCTTGACGTCCTGGGCGGCGACGGCGCGGCGCAGGTCCTCCGGGGAGAGGACCGCGAGCACCGAGAGGGCGAGGCGGGGGCCGATCCCGCTGACGGACTGGACGATGCGGAAGGTCTCGGCGTCCTCCGAGGAGGGGAAGCCGAACAGCGTCATGGAGTCCTCGCGCACCACCAGCTCGGTGTGCAGCGTGAGCTCGGCGCCGTGACGGGTGTGGGCGAGGGCGGAGGGCGTCGTCCGCACGAGGTAGCCCACGCCGTGGACGTCGAGGACGAGGGAGTCCAGGCCGATGGAGGCCACGGTTCCGGTCAGAGAAGCGATCACGGCACCACCCTAGAACGCGTGTTCGATCAGAAGCGGGAGGTCGAGGACTCCCGGGCGCGCCGGGCGCTGCGTTCCGCCTCGGCCCAGACGGCCTGGGCACTCGTGCGCGCCCGTCCGGCGCCGTCCAGGCGCACCGGCCCGGGGCCTCGCCAGAGCTGGGTGAGCGCGATCGCGAGGGCGTCGGCGGCGTCGGCCGGCTTCGGCGGTGCGTCCAGCTTCAACAGCTTGACCAGCATCGTCTGGATCTGCTTCTTGTCCGCCCTCCCGCTGCCGGTGACGGCGGCCTTGACCTCGGAGGGCGTGTGCATGGCGATGCGGATGCCGCGCTGGGCCGCCAGCAGGATCGCGACCCCGGAGACCTGGGCGGTGCTCATGACGGTCGAGGTGTTGTTCTGGCTGAACACCCGCTCGATCGCGACCACGTCGGGCGCGTGCTCCTCGATCTTCGCCTCGAGCCCGCGGGAGATCTCCAGCAGACGCAGGTCGATCCCGTCCTCGGGGCTCGAGCGCACCACTCCCACGTCCACGAGGCTCGCACTGCGGCCGCTCCCGGCGTCGAGGACGCCGTATCCGCAGCGCGTGAGGCCGGGGTCCACACCCAGCACCCGGAGCGTCATCGTGCTGACGCCCCGGATGCGAGCCGTGGGTCGTGCGTCCTCATGGCGGCGGCGCGAGCGCGCGGGACGGGTCGGGATCCTGGAGGGATCCGACTCAGTCCTCGTCCTCGTCGAGCTGGGCGGCGACGTCGGCGGGGATGTCGAGGTTCGAGTAGACGTTCTGCACGTCGTCGCTGTCCTCGAGCGCGTCGATCAGCTTCAGCGCCTTCCGGGCGCCGTCGAGGTCGACCTCGGTGCGGATGTTCGGCACGAACTGCGCCTCGGCGCTGTCGTAGTCGACGTCGGCCTGCTGCAGGGCGGTGCGCACGGCGACCACGTCACCGGCCTCGGAGATGATCTCGAAGGTCTCGCCCTCGTCGTTGATCTCCTCGGCACCGGCGTCCAGGACCACCTCGAGCAGGTCGTCCTCGGTGTTGCCCTCCTTGGGCACGGTGACGACGCCCTTGCGGTTGAACATGTAGGCGACCGACCCGGAGTCGGCCATGTTGCCGCCGCTGCGGGTGAAGGCGAGTCGCACCTCGGAGACCGCACGGTTCTTGTTGTCCGTGAGGCACTCGACGAGCAGGGCGACGCCGCCGGGGGCGTAGCCCTCGTACATCAGCGTCTGGTAGTCGACCGCGCCGCCGTCGAGCCCGCCGCCGCGCTTGACCGCGCGGTCGATGTTGTCGTTGGGGACGGAGGTCTTCTTCGCCTTCTGGATCGCGTCGTACAGGGTCGGGTTCGCCGTCGGGTCGGCCCCGCCCGTACGAGCCGCCACCTCGATGTTCTTGATGAGCTTGGCGAACAGCTTGCCGCGCTTGGCGTCGATCGCGGCCTTCTTGTGCTTGGTCGTCGCCCACTTGGAGTGACCCGACATGTGTCTCCTCGACTGGTCGATCCTTCGGTCCGGACCCCGACAGTCTACGGCCGACGAGCGCTGCTCCGGACCCTCAGGCCCTCCAATCGGCGTCGCCGGTCGCGCCCTCCCCGCCGCGGGGTGCGGGCACCACGGGCTGGGTGAGAGCGCCGATGAGCCGGCGGTCGGCGGTGATCCGCTCGAGCAGCTCCCGTTCCCGCGCACGGGTCTTCGGCGTGGGCCGACCGTGCAGGACGCCGTGACGGGTCATGGCCAGGTCGACCGCGGCCCGGATCAGGTCGCGCATGGCGATCCGGGGCACGGCGCCGTGGGTGCCGGCCCAGGTCTCGGCCCGGCGCCGGCTGCGGATCGAGACCATCATCCCGACCTCATGGGGCGCGAACCATCCCGCCCGGCCGTAGGCGGACAGCTGGGTGCGCACGATCCGCTTCTCGCGCAGGCGCAGGAACGTCATGATCCCGGCGAGGATCAGGAACAGGGGCAGCTGGATCGCCAGGTAGTACCGCAGGAAGCCGGCCATCGGGGCGGCCTGGTCGACCTGGATGAAGAACGTCGACCCGTTCCAGAGGGCGTGCAGGCACATGCCCAGCGACAGCCCGCCCAGCCCGAGCCCCGGGTACAGCATCAGGGAGCGCCGCTCGGCGGCGATCCCCAGTCCGAGCCCGCACAGCGAGGTGAAGCTCGCGTGGGCGAACGGGGAGAGCAGTCCGCGCAGCAGGAACGTCTGCCAGAAGCCGCCGACCTCGCCCGCGGCCTGCGCCTCCTGGAAGGCACGCCCGAAATAGAGGATGTTCTCGGTGAAGGCGAACCCTCCGGCGATCAGCATCGCGTAGACGACGCCGTCGAGGGGGCCGGCGATGAACCGGCGTCCCCATAGCAGCAGGGCGATCAGCCCTGCGGACTTCATCGACTCCTCGACGATCGGGGCCTGCACCACAGCTGCCAGGAAGCTCGCGACGGACTCGCCGGCGTCCTGGGGCGTGATCCACCAGGTGAAGGCCCCGCCGATCAGGAACGTGAGGGCCACGGAACCGGCGGCGCCCCACACGAAGGCGTAGACCAGGGTCAGCCGCGGCTGCGGCGTGTAGCGGTCGAGCCACCACACCGCGCCGAGGACCAGGGAGACCGGCACCAGGGCCGCGGTGAAGGCGACCAGCGCGGTCCCGGTCCCGAGCGGCCGGATCGCGAAGAACCAGACCCCCGCGGCGACCAGCAGCAGCGCGGCGATGGCCGCTCCCCACACCAGCACCTGCACCCAGGGGCGTCGACGACGCCCGCGGCCACCGGCTCCGTGCCGCAGGCGCTCGGGCGCCTCGGGATCGACCCGTTCGACGTCGTAGCCGTACCCGGTGCTCGCGCCCGCTGCGCTGCTCATCGCACTCAGCTCTCCTCGCCGCTCGGCCAGGCCGCGGCGTACTGCTCGCGGGTGTCGGCGAGCAGGATCGGCAGCGCCTTGGTGCGGCCGACGATCGGCAGGAAGTTCGCGTCCCCGACCCAGCGCGGCACCACGTGCTGGTGCAGGTGCGCGGCGATCCCGGCGCCGCCGGCCTCCCCCTGGTTCATGCCCAGGTTGAACCCGCCCGGCGAGGAGACCTCGCGGACCACGCGCATCGCGGTGCGGGTGAGGTCGGCGACCTCGAGCACCTCGGCCTCCGTGAGGTCGGTGTAGTCGGCGACGTGCCGGTAGGGGCACACCATCAGGTGGCCGCTGTTGTACGGGAACAGGTTCAGGATCACGAAGGCGAGCTCGCCGCGATGGACGATCAGCGCCTCCTCGTCCGACCTCGAGGGCGCCGAGCAGAACGGGCACTGGGCATCGTCCGAGGGGTCCTCGGGCTTGCCCTCGCCCTGGATGTAGACCATGCGGTGCGGCGTCCACAGGCGCTGCATGTCGTCCGGGTCTCCGGGGAAGTCCTTCGGGTCCTCCGTCTCCATGCCGCTCACACCTGCGCGCGCGTGCGGATCGACTCGACGATCCTCTCGACGGCCTCGTCCACGGGGATGCCGTTGTCCTGGCTGCCGTCGCGCAGACGGAAGGAGACGGCCCCGTTCTCCTGGTCCTCGCCGCCGGCGATCAGCAGGTAGGGCACCTTCTCCTTGGTGTGCGTGCGGATCTTCTTCTGCATGCGGTCGTCGGAGGAGTCGACCTCGACGCGCACTCCCCGCTCCCGCAGCTTGCGGGCGACCTCGTCGAGGTAGGGCACGTACTCGGCCGCCACCGGGATGCCGACCACCTGGACGGGCGAGAGCCACACCGGGAACGCCCCCGCGTAGTGCTCGAGGAGCACGCCGAAGAAGCGCTCGATCGAGCCGAACAGGGCACGGTGGATCATCACCGGACGCTGCCGGGACCCGTCGGGAGCCGTGTACTCGAGCTCGAACAGCTCGGGCTCGAAGAAGTCCAGCTGGATGGTGGAGAGCTGCCAGGTGCGGCCGATGGCGTCCTTGGCCTGCACCGAGATCTTCGGGCCGTAGAAGGCGGCACCCCCGGGATCGGGCACGAGGTCCAGGCCCGAGGCGTTCGCGACCTCCTCGAGGGTGCGGGTCGCCTCCTCCCAGGTCTCGTCGTCGCCCACGGACTTCTCGGGGTCCCGGGTGGAGAGCTCGAGGTAGAAGTCGTCCAGACCGTAGTCGCGCAGCAGGTCGAGCACGAAGGTCAGCAGGCTCGCGAGCTCGTCGCGCATCTGCTCACGGGTGGTGTAGATGTGCGCGTCGTCCTGGGTGAACCCGCGGGCGCGGGTGAGCCCGTGGACCACGCCGGACTTCTCGTAGCGGTAGACGCTGCCGAACTCGAACAGCCGCAGCGGCAGCTCCCGGTAGGAGCGCCCGCGGGAGCGGTAGACGAGGTTGTGCATCGGGCAGTTCATGGGCTTGAGGTAGTAGTCCTGGCCCTGCTTGGTGACGTTGCCCTCGGCGTCCTGCTCCTCGTCCAGGTGCATGGGCGGGTACATGCCGTCGGCGTACCACTCGAGGTGGCGGGAGGTCTCGAAGAGGTTCTTCTTGGTGATGTGCGGGGTGGAGACGAAGGAGTAGCCGGCCTCCACGTGGCGACGGCGCGAGTACTCCTCCATCTCCATCTTGATCATGGCGCCCTTGGGATGGAACACGGGCAGCCCGGAGCCGATCTCGTCGGGGAAGGAGAACAGGTCGAGCTCGGACCCCAGTCGGCGGTGGTCGCGGCGCTCGGCCTCGGCGATGCGCTCCTGGTATGCCTTGAGGTCGTCCTTGCTGGCCCAGGCGGTGCCGTAGATGCGCTGCAGCATCGGGTTCTTCTCGCTGCCCCGCCAGTAGGCCGCGGCCGAACGGGTGAGGGCGAAGCCGTTGCCGATGTGCTTGGTCGAGGGCAGGTGCGGCCCGCGGCAGAGGTCGGTCCAGACCACCTCACCCTTCTTGGTGACGTTGTCGTACATGGTCAGACCGCCCTCGCCGACCTCGACGTTCGCACCCTCGGCGGCGTCGTCGGCGGTGGACTTCAACCCGATCAGCTCGAGCTTGTAGGGCTCGGAGGACTCCTCGGTCCGCGCCTCCTCGTCGGAGACCTCGCGGCGCACGAAGCGCTGGCCCTCCTTGACGATGCGTCCCATCTGCTTCTCGAGGGCCTTGAGGTCCTCGGGGGTGAAGGGGGTCTCGACGTCGAAGTCGTAGTAGAAGCCGTCGGTGACGGGCGGGCCGATCCCGAGCTTCGCCTCGGGGTTGACCTTCTGCACCGCCTGGGCCAGCACGTGGGCGGTCGAGTGGCGCAGGATCGCCAGCCCGTCGTCGCTCGTGATGTCCACGCCCTCGACCTCCTGGTCCCCGGACAGGGCGGTGTCGAGGTCCCGCAGCTCGCCGTCGATCCGCAGCGCGACGATCGTGGAACGCCCCTCGAACAGCGTGGTGCCCGTGGTCCCCTCCTCGATCTGCTGCGGGGATCCGTCGAGGGTGATGGCGATCTGGGCCACGGGCGTGCTCCTTGCTGGTCGGTTCGAGCCGGCCGACGATGCCGGCTCCACCCGCGATCGTATCCGGGGACGCGCCCCGACCACGAGCGCATTCGCACCTCGGGAGAGGAGAGCGACTCCGCCCTGCCCCCGCCGCCCCCGCTCTGCCCCGCCGCGCGTACGGCGGGGCCGCCCCGTCGGGTCAGCCGGTGAACAGTCCCGCCGCCTTGACCAGCGTCTGCACGACTCCGTAGAGCAGACCCGCCACGACGACGAGGGCGAGCACGCCCGCGACGACGGTGTGCACCGCGGAGGTCGCCCGGCCGTCCTCCCCGTGCCGTGCGGAGGAGGCCCGCGCGGCCGCCTCGCGGTCGTGCTCGGCCTTCTTCGCCACCACGTCGGGGCCCTCGAAGTGACGGGGGTCGAGGGCGCGGATCAGGAGGTTCGCCACCAGGCCGACCGCGAGCACACCGATCATGATGACGAGGGCCAGGCGGTACAGCGCGAAGCCCTCGAGGCCGGCCGTCTTCTGGGTCTCCACGACCGAGTTCACGATCAGCGGCCCGACGATCCCGGCCGCGGACCACGCCGTCAGCAGGCGGCCGTGGATCGCACCCACCTGGTACACGCCGAACAGGTCCTTGAGATACGCGGGGACGGTCGCGAAGCCGCCGCCGTAGAACGAGATGATCACGAGCGCCGAGATCACGAAGATCGCGAGGGCGTGGGAGCCGACGGTCACCAGCAGCAGGTACATCAGGATCCCGACCCCGAGATACAGGATGTAGGTGTTCTTCCTGCCCAGGTAGTCCGAGGCCGTGGACCACACGAAACGGCCGCCCATGTTGAAGATCGACAGCAGTCCCACGAAGCCGCCCGCGGCGACGGCGGTGATGCCGAAGGACGCCTGGATCATCGGGGAGGCCGACTCCAGGATGCCGATGCCTGCCGTGACGTTCGCGAACAGCACCACCCACAGCAGCCAGAACTGCGGCGTGCGCACGGCGCCCCGCGCGGAGACATCGCCCGCGGACTGCAGGGGCTTGGCCGTCGCCCGTGCCGGATCGAAGCCGGCCGGCTTCCAGTCCGGATGGGGCAGACGGATCACGTAGGCCCCGAGCGCGATCACGACCAGGTAGATCACGGCGAGGGTGAGGAAGGTCCCGGTGATCCCGTCGGCCAGGTGCTCCACACCGCCGCCGTACGCCGCCATCAGGGCGTTCGAGGCGGGGCTGGCGATGAGCGCACCTCCGCCGAAGCCCATGATCGCCAGGCCCGTGGACAGACCCGGCCGATCCGGGAACCACTTCATCAGGGTCGAGACCGGGGAGATGTACCCGATCCCCAGACCGATGCCGCCGATGACCCCGTACCCCAGGTAGACCAGCCACAGCTGCCCGGTGGCCACCCCGAGCGCGGCGACCGCGAAACCCACCACCCAGAAGGTCCCGGAGGTCACCATCGACATGCGCGGACCGACCCGCTCGACCCAGGTCCCGGCGATCGCCGAGGAGATCCCGAGCATCGCGATGGCCAGCGAGAAGATCCACCCGGTGGCGACCTCGCCCTGTCCCTCGCTGTAGCCGAAGTGCTCGATCAGCGGCGCCTTGAACACCGAGAAGGCGTAGACCTGGCCGATGCTGAGATGGATCGCGAGTGCCGCCGGTGGGATCAGCCAGCGGTTGAATCTCACGGGCGCGACGATCGCGTCGCGGTCGAGAACCGACATGGGGAACTCCTCGTCATCGAGTGGGGAAGGGAGAGGGCGGGGCCGCCGTCCGGAAGCCGTGCCGGCGAAGCCCCGGCGGAGTCGCGCCGGGAAACGCCCAGCGGCCGGGGCGACGCTGCAGGGAACCCGACCGTGCAGGAGACTATCGCGCGGTCCGGAGGTGCCGTGCGAACGCCGCCATGGAGACCACACGGAGCACGTCGGGACATGAAAGAGCCCCGACCCGCATCTCTGCCGGTCGGGGCTCTGGTGGTGGGCGATACTGGGATCGAACCAGTGACCTCTTTCGTGTCAGGAAAGCGCGCTACCACTGCGCCAATCGCCCGTGTCCCTCCGCGCCCAGGGGCGGGGGTCGAGGTGGGTACGGGATTCGAACCCGTGTACACGGCTTTGCAGGCCGTTGCCTCGCCTCTCGGCCAACCCACCGGGAGAGGCGACCGCCACCAGGACGGCCCCCTCATACGGAACGGCGCTCCCGACAGTGTCGGGCGCGCCGCCTCCCGGAGCGGACGACGGGACTCGAACCCGCGACCCTCACCTTGGCAAGGTGATGCTCTACCAACTGAGCCACGTCCGCATGAGACGGATCCGAGGATCCGCTCGTGGGCGATACTGGGATCGAACCAGTGACCTCTTCCGTGTGAAGGAAGCGCGCTACCACTACGCCAATCGCCCGTCGGCCCCGCTGCTGCGGGATCCACGGTGCCCTCCCGAGGAGCGGAACTCCCGATCGGACCTGGACGAGATTACACCACCAGCGGCGTGAACCCGAACCCGGAAGGCCACTTCGGGCTGTGTCATGAACCACCCTCGCTCCTGGGTCGCCGGACGCCCGGGCACGCGCTCCGCACGGCGAGCGGAGGCGCCACCGGCCACCGGCCCGCGACGGACCGCGGCACCTCGGTGCTCCCCGTCACGCGCATTTGCATCCGCTGCGGCCAGCCCCGTAGTGTTGCGGCTCGTCAGCACGGAACGATCCCCTCGGGACGCCCGATGCCGATACGCGGACGTGGCTCAGTTGGTAGAGCATCACCTTGCCAAGGTGAGGGTCGCGGGTTCGAGTCCCGTCGTCCGCTCCGTCTCCTCGCAGCAGTGCTGCATCGGGCGATTGGCGCAGTGGTAGCGCGCTTTCCTGACACGAAAGAGGTCACTGGTTCGATCCCAGTATCGCCCACCCCTAAGGCCCCGGTCGATGACCGGGGCCTTTTCCGTTCCTCGGACCTCGTTCGCGCCGCCCTCACCGTTCGGTCTCTTCCGCCGATCCCCTGGCCTGTCGCCGGCGGGCATCCGACAATGTCCCCATGAGCGATGATGCGAAGCGACGGATCCTGCTGACCGGTGCCACGGGAGGCGTCGGCACCGCCCTGCTCGAGAGGCTCGACGAGGAGTACGAGATCCTCCCCCACGGCCGGCACACCGACGACCCGGCTCTGCGCGAGCGTCTCCTGACCGCGGACATCTCCGACTACGAGCAGGTCCTCGCCCTGATGGACGGCGTCGACACCGTCGTCCACCTCGCGGGCTCGGCTTCCCCGGAGTCGGAGTGGGAGGCGGTGCTCGAGGCGAACATCGTCGGTCAGCGCAACGTGCTCGAGGCCGCGCACCGGGCCGGTGTGCGACGGGTGGTGCTGGCCTCCTCGAACCACGCGATGGGCGGCTACGACCGGCACGAGCAGTGGCCCGTCTACGCGAGTCAGGTGCCCTGGCCGGATTCGCTCTACGGCGTCTCGAAGGTGTTCGGGGAGGCCCTGGGCCGCTACTACCACGACCACACGGGGCTCGAGGTGATCGCCCTGCGCATCGGCTGGATGTCCGAGGACCCGCTGTCCACCGACGTCGACCTGCTGCGCGCCATGTGGCTCTCCCCCGACGACGCCGCCCGGGCCGTGCGCAGCGCCATCGAGGCCGAGGTGACGTTCGGCCTGTACTACGCGATCTCCGCGAACCCGAACCGTCGCTGGGACATCACCGACACGATGCTCGACCTCGGTTACCGCCCCCAGGACTCCTGGACCGATCGTCCCGGTGCCTCGGAGGAGGTCGTCGAGGGCGGCGCCGACAGTCCGGAGGACTGGCCCGAGGGGTCCTGAGCGCCCGTCCGGGATCGGGCGGTCGCGCGGGTACTGTGCATCCATGCAGATCTGGACCGGCAGGCCCTATCCCCTCGGCGCCACGTTCGACGGCAGCGGCACGAACTTCGCCCTGTTCTCGGAGGCGGCCGAGCGCGTCGAGCTGTGCCTGCTCGACGAGAGCGGCACCGAGACCCGGATCGAGGTCACCGAGGTCGACGCCTTCGTGTGGCACGTGTACCTGCCGGCCGTCCAGCCGGGACAGCGCTACGGCTACCGCGTGCACGGGCCGTACGAGCCCTTCGCGGGACAGCGCTGCGACCCCAGCAAGCTGCTGCTGGACCCGTACGCCAAGGCGGTCTCGGGGATGGCCTCGAACCACCCCTCCCTCTACTCCTACGACTTCGAGGACCCCGAGCGGCGCAATCAGGAGGACTCCGCCGCGCACACGATGCTGGGCATCGTGGTCTCGCCGTACTTCGACTGGGGCACCGATCATCCGCCGGCCCACGAGTACCACGACACCGTCGTCTACGAGGCGCACGTCAAGGGCCTCACCATGCTCCACCCGGGGATCGACGAGGAGATCCGCGGCACCTATGTCGCGATGGGCCACCCCGAGGTGATCCGGCACCTGCAGTCGCTCGGGATCACCGCGGTGGAGCTGATGCCCGTCCATCAGTTCGTCCAGGACGGGCACCTGCTCGACAAGGGGCTGCGCAACTACTGGGGCTACAACACGATCGGCTTCTTCGCCCCGCACAACGAGTACTCCTACGCGGGCGACGCCGGGCAGCAGGTCCAGGAGTTCAAGACCATGGTCAAGAACCTCCACGCCGCCGGCATCGAGGTGATCCTCGACGTGGTCTACAACCACACCGCCGAGGGCAACGACAAGGGGCCCACGCTCTCGTTCCGCGGCATCGACAACGCCGCCTACTACCGGTTGGTCGAGGACGACGAGGCCCACTACTACGACACCACCGGCACCGGGAACTCCCTGGCCATGCGCACGCCGCACGTGCTGCAGATGATCATGGACTCGCTGCGCTACTGGGTGACCGAGATGCACGTGGACGGCTTCCGCTTCGACCTGGCCTCCACCCTGGCCCGCGAGCTGCACGAGGTGGACCGGCTCTCGGCCTTCTTCGACATCATCCAGCAGGACCCCGTGATCTCCCAGGTCAAGCTCATCGCCGAGCCCTGGGACCTGGGAGAGGGCGGCTACCAGGTGGGCGGCTTCCCCCCGCTGTGGTCGGAGTGGAACGGCCGCTACCGCGACACCATGCGCGACGCCGGACGCGCGCAGGACGGCGTGCTCCCCGGCTTCTCCTCGTCCCTGGCCGGCTCCTCGGACCTCTACCAGCACACCGGGCGCACCCCGATCGCCTCCGTCAACTTCGTCACCGCGCACGACGGCTTCACCCTGCGCGACCTGGTCTCCTACGACGAGCGCCACAACGAGGCGAACGGCGAGGACGGCAACGACGGCGAGAGCCACAACCGCTCCTGGAACTCCGGCGTCGAGGGACCGACGGACGACGGCGACATCCTCGCCCTGCGCCTGCGGCGGGCGAAGAGCCTGATGGCGACGCTGCTGGTGAGCCAGGGCGTGCCGATGATCCTGCACGGCGACGAGATGGGCCGCACCCAGAACGGCAACAACAACACGTACTGCCAGGACGACGAGATCTCGTGGGTGGACTGGGACCTCGACGAGGACGCCCAGGACATGCTCGAGTTCACGCGCAGCATGATCGCGCTGCGTCGCACGCACCCGATCTTCCGGCGCCGCCGCTTCCTGGGTGGGACGCCCCCGTGCGCGGAGGAGGGCGCCCTGCCCGATGTGCTCTGGCTGGGCGTCGACGGCGAGGAGATGACGCCCGAGCAGTGGGAGGATCCGCTGAACAAGTGCGTGGGCGTGTTCCTCAACGGCTCCGCGATCCCCGAGCCCGACGCCCGCGGGCGGCGCATCGTCGACGACTCGGCGCTGATGCTGTTCAACTGGGCGGGCAACGACGTGGAGTTCCGCCTGCCGTCCGAGGACCTGGGCTCGGCCTGGTACGTCGCCTCCGGCACCGCGCATCAGCACGACCTGGGCGAGATGCTCGAACCGGGACGGACCATCACCCGCCCCGCCTACTCCGTGCTGATCCTGGGACGTCATCCCGAGGACGCGGATGTCGCCGGCGACCGGGGCGAGGAGGCCGGCGGCGCCCTCGGCGAGCGCCGCCGCGGCGAGGGCGCTGCTCTCCCTCCTCGGGACGGGGGCTGGTCGCCGTCGGTCCAGAGCGCCGGTCCGCTCGGGGCGCCCGTGATCCCGTCGGCCGCTCCCCAGCGCGGCTGAGGACCCCGTCGAGCATCCGCGAGAACAGCTGACAAGGAGCACCGCCCGTGGCCCGAGAGTCCGCATCCGATCCCGGCAGCCGCATCGTCCCCACCAGCACGTACCGGCTGCAGCTGCATGCGGGGTTCACCGCTGAGGACGCCGCCCGGCTCGTGCCCTATCTCGCCGAGCTCGGAGTGGGGCACGTGTTCTGCTCCCCCGTCCTGCAGGCGGCGCCGGGCTCCACCCACGGCTACGACGTCGTCGACCATGCGCGCATCGGCGAGGAGATCGGCGGCGAGGGGGCGCTGCGCTCGCTCGCGGACGCTGCGCACGCGCACGGCATGGGGCTGGTCGTCGACGTCGTCCCGAACCACATGGCCATCCCCACGCCCGTCTGGCACAACCACGCCCTGTGGTCGGTGCTCCGGGACGGGCCCGCCTCACCGTTCGCCTCCTGGTTCGACGTCGAGATCTCCGCGCAGAACTCGATCCTGATGCCCGTGCTGGGGCGTCCGATCGGCAGCGTGCTGGCCGACGGCGAGATCGAGGTGACCCGCACCGGCGTCCCCCAGCCGGACGGCTCGGTGCGCGAGGAGAACGTGGTGCGGTACTACGACCACGTGCTGCCGATCACCCCGGGCACGGAGGAGCTGGGCGTGGCCGATCTCCTCGAGCACCAGTGGTACCGACTGGCCTACTGGAAAGTCGCCGACGACGAGCTGAACTACCGTCGCTTCTTCGACGTGGACACGCTGGCCGCGGTGCGCGTCGAGCTGCCCGAGGTGTTCACCGCGACCCACTCCCTGCTGCTGGACCTGCACTCCGAGGGCGTGATCGACGGCTTCCGCATCGACCACATCGACGGTCTGGCCGATCCGCGCGGCTACCTGCGCGACCTCCAGGACGCCTCCGGCGGGGCCTGGGTCGTCGTGGAGAAGATCCTCGAGGGCGAGGAGCAGCTCCCCGGCGACCTCCCCTGCGAGGGGACCACGGGCTATGACGCCCTGTGGCGGGTGGGAGGGCTGTTCCACGACCCGCACGGAGCCGCGGGGCTGACCCAGCTGTGGCAGCGCACCACGGGGGATCTGCGTCCCTTCGAGGAGGTCGCGGCGGAGTCCACGGACCTGATCATCTCCACCAGCCTGTGGGCGGAGGTGGAGCGCCTGACGGACCTCGTCCACCGCATCTGCGCGGAGGACATCCGCCTGCGCGACACGACCCGACGACACATCCAGCAGGTGCTGGTCGCGCTGCTCGCCGCGATGGACCGCTATCGCGCCTACATCGTGCCCGGGGAGAGCGCGAACGGCGGCGAGAGGGCGGTGCTCGAGGCCGCGGCCGGACGCGCTCGTCTCGGCCTCGGCGAGGACGAGGACGTCCTGGACGCCCTCCGGATCGTCCTCGCCCTGGTGTGCGGTGACGAGGTCGGCAGCGCCGGGAGGACGGCGAGCGCGGACCGCTCCGAGCTGATCGTGCGCTTCGCACAGACCTGCGGCCCGGTGCACGCCAAGGCCCGCGAGGACACCGCCTTCTACCGCTTCCCGCGCTTCCTGCCGGTCACGGAGGTCGGGGCCGATCCCGAGCGGATCGGGGTGGACGGCGACGATCTGCACGAGCACTGCCGGCGGATGGTCCACACGCAGCCGGATTCGATGACGACGCTGTCCACGCACGACACCAAGCGCAGCGAGGACGTGCGGGCGCGCCTGGCCGTGCTGACCGAGATCCCCGAGGAGTGGGCGTCCACGGTCTCGGCCCTCGAACGCGCCGTGGGCGAGGAGATCGGGGACCAGGTCGACGGAGCGGTCCGTCTGCTGCTGTGGCAGACCCTGCTGGCCACCTGGGAGCTGCCCGGCGCGCCCGTCCCCCGGATCGACGAGGAGCGCCTGCTGGGTTACCTCGACAAGGCGATGCGCGAGGCCAAGTCCTTCACCACCTGGACCCGGCAGGACTCCGTCTACGAAGAGCAGGTGCGCACCATGGCACGCGCCGCGCTCGCCTCCCCCGCCGTGGATCGCCTGCTGAGCGAGCTCACCCGCCGCACGCTGCCGGCGCAGCGCGCAGCCATCCTCGGCCAGAAGCTCGTGCAGCTGACCATGCCCGGTGTCCCGGACGTCTACCAGGGCACCGAGAGCGTCGAGCTCTCGCTCGTGGACCCCGACAACCGTCGGGACGTGGATCACGGGTCGTACGCCGCGCGCCTGCGGCGACTGCGCGAGGGCGTCCGGCCCGAGGGGGTGGCCGACGAGAAGCTCTGGCTGACCCATCGGGCGCTGTCCCTGCGCAGACGGCGTCCGGATCTCTTCGGCGGGCGCACCGCCGCGTACCGTGCCGTGCCGACCTCCACGTCCCATGCCGTCGCCTTCGGCCGGGCCGTCGGCGAGGGCGAGCTCGAGGTCATCACCGTCCTGACCCGCCTGGCCCACGGTCTCTCCCACCGCGGAGGCTTCGACGATGCCGTGGCGGTGCTCCCCGAAGGCCGCTGGCACGACCTGCTCAGCGGACGCCGGGTCACGAGTGGCACGGTGCGCCTCTCCACCCTGCTCGAGGAGTGGCCGACCGCCCTGCTGGTCCGCGAGGACGTTCCCGGGCAGGCCCGATGAGCGCCGCTCGCCCCGTCCCCTGGCGCGATCCGCGCTCCCTCGAGGTCTGGGCGCCCGCCGCCCACCGGGTCCACGTGCGGGTGGACGGCGGCGAGCAGCTGATGGAGAGCTCCGCCGACGGCTGGCACCGTCTGCCGGGGGTGCGGCCGCGACCGGGCACCCGGTACGCCTTCCGCCTGGACGAGCAGCGGGACTGGCTGGCGGACCCGCGGTCGCTGTCCCAGCCCGACGGGGTCCACGGCGAGAGCGAGATCGTGGACCCCGCGCTGTTCCCCCACGCCCCGTGGGAGGGACGGGACCTGCGCGGGGGCGTCCTCTACGAGCTGCACGTGGGGACCTTCGCGCCCGCGCCCGACGGCGGCACGGGCACTCTGGACACGGCGATCGGCCGGCTCGACGAGCTCGTGGAGCTGGGGGTCGACGCGGTCGAGCTGATGCCGCTGGCGTCCTTCCCCGGCGAGCGCGGCTGGGGGTACGACGGCGTCGCGCTGAGCGCGGTGCACGCCCCCTACGGCGGCCCCGCAGCCCTCGCCCGCTTCGTCGAGGCCTGCCATGCCCGCGGCCTCGCTGTCGTCCTCGACGTGGTGATGAATCATCTGGGACCGGACGGCAACCGCCTGGGCGATTTCGGTCCCTACTTCACCCGCCGGCACGAGACGCCCTGGGGCTGGGCGGTGAACCTCGACGACGAGGGCAGCGACGAGGTGCGGGCCTTCCTGCTGCAGGTCGCCCGGCACTGGCTCGTGGACATGAACCTGGACGGACTGCGCCTGGACGCCGTCCACGAGCTGCGCGACGACTCCCCGCGCCACCTCCTGGCCGAGCTCTCCGATGCGGTCGCGGACTGGGAGCAGGAGATCGGCCGACCACTGACCCTGATCGCGGAGTCCGACCGCAATGATCCCGCCACGGTCACCCCGACCGCGCGCGGCGGCCTCGGCATGGACATGCAGTGGGCCGACGACGTCCACCACGCGGTGCACGCATGGATCAGCGGCGAGCGCCAGGGGTACTACGTCGATTTCGGCGGTGTCGACGTGCTCGCCCGCACCCTCACCCGTGTGTTCGAGCATGCCGGCACCCATTCGACGTTCCGCTCGCGCACCTGGGGCTCGCCGGTGGATCCGGATCCGAGGGCGGGCTACGACGCGCACTCCTTCGTCACCTTCCTCGAGGACCACGACCAGGTCGGCAACCGCGCCCACGGGGACCGCGTGCACCAGGGCCTGTCAGCGACCGAGCACGCCGCCGCGATCGCCCTGATCCTGCTGGGAGCGCCCACTCCCATGCTGTTCCAGGGCGAGGAGTGGGCCTGCTCGGCACCGTTCAGGTACTTCACCGACCACGAGCGGGAGCTGGGACGGATGGTCACGCAGGGGCGCCGCGAGGAGTTCGCCGAGATG
This sequence comes from Brachybacterium endophyticum, assembly GCF_003130585.1. Lineage (GTDB taxonomy): Bacteria > Actinomycetota > Actinomycetes > Actinomycetales > Dermabacteraceae > Brachybacterium > Brachybacterium endophyticum. The sequence continues at coordinate 329,892 of NZ_QFKX01000004.1, forward strand.
GGCTGGGACCAGAGCGAGGTCCCCGATCCCCAGTCCCGGGACACGTTCACCGCATCCTTCCTGGACTGGGACGAGCGGGACCGGGGCGCCCACGCCGAGATGCTCGCGTGGCACCGCACCCTGATCGCCCTGCGGCGCGGCGTCCCCGAGCTGCGGGATCCCGACCTGCGGGAGGTCCGCGTGGAGGTCCTCGACGAGGACTCGCTGATCCTGCATCGGGGCGCTCTGCGCATCCTGGTCTCCCGGGGCGCCGGGACCACCACCTGGGAGACACGCGAGGGCGAGGAGCTGCTCGCGTCCTTCGGGGCGGTGCGGCGGGAGGGCTCGGTGTCGGCACCCGGCACCGGGTCGAGCGCCCGAGCCGCCGGCCTGGAGGGACCCGGCGTCCTCGTCGGGCGTCGCTGAGCGCGGAGCGGGTCTACGCCGCCTCGAGGATCTTCGCCCCGTCGCGCGCGAGCGAGGTCAGACGCGAGAGCGAGCGGTAGTACTTCTTGCGGTACCCGCTGCGCAGCAGCTCGTCGGTGAAGATGCCCGCGACCTCCTGACCGCTCGCGAGCACCGGGATCTCCCGGTCGTAGAGCCGATCCACCAGCACCACGAACCGCAGACCGTTGTTGTGGTCGGCGATCGTGGCGACCTCGGTCAGGTGCGCGCAGGTGACGTCGTCGAGCATCGCGCCGTAGCGGGAGGGGTGCACCGTCTTCAGGTGGGCCAGCAGCGGCGGGAGCGCATCGAGGGTCGCGCCGGGGGTCGCGTCGGCGTGCTCGCGCACGGTCCGCTCCGGCAGGGCCGGGGCCTCCTCGACGGCCTCGCGCCGCCGGTAGTCCTCGCCGTCGATCCGCAGCACGTCGAAGCGCTCGGACATCGACTGGATCTCCCGCAGGAAGTCCTGGGCGGCGAAGCGTCCCTCGCCCAGCGCCTCGGGCAGCGTGTTGGAGGTCGCCACGATCGCGACACCGCGGTCGGAGAGCTCTCGGATCAGCCGGGTCATCAGCAGGGTGTCCCCGGGGTCGTCGAGCTCGAACTCGTCGATGCAGACGAGCGACGCGTCGGCCAGCAGGTCCACGGCCTTGGTGAAGCCCAGCGCCCCCACCATGTTCGTGTACTCCACGAAGGTGCCGTAGACGCGATGGCCCGAGGTGACGTGGAACAGGGAGGTGAGCAGGTGGGTCTTGCCCACACCGAAACCACCGTCGAGGTAGAGGCCGCGGGCGGCCGTCGGGCGCTTGCGGAACAGCCCCTTGAGTCCTCCCGTGGAGCGACCGCGACCGATGCCGCGCGCGAACTCGGCGATGCGATCCTTCGCCTCGGCCTGGGAGGGGTACTGCGGATCGGGCACGTAGTTGTCCAGGCGGGCCCGCGCGAAGCGGGGCGGGGGCACGAGATCGGCGACGAGGCGATCGAGGGACGGGGCAGGGGTGCGCTCGGTGAGGGACTCGGTCACGGCCGACCAGTCTAGGGGCTGACGGTCCCGACTGGCCGCACAGCCACGAGGTGCGAGATCATCGTGGCCCGTCCCCGGGTTCCGACCGGGTGCCCGCGTCCGGACCAGGAGGATCATCGTGCAGCTGCTGTGGAACGGGGGCCGTGCGCTCGCGTCGCCCCGTGAGATCACGGAGGACGACGCCGGGGCCCGCCAGCTCGCCGACCTGTACGCCACCGATCCCGGGCGCCCCGGCATCCGCGCGATGATGAACGCGACCATCGACGGGGCCATTATCGGCGACGACGGCACCAGCGGTCCCCTGCGCAACCCCACGGACTCCTTCGTCTTCTCGGTGCTCCGGGCCGTGACCGACGTGGTGCTCGTCGGCGCCGAGACCGTTCGGGTCGAGGACTACCGCAGGCCACGGGGCCGCCGGGACCTGCTGGAGCCCTCGCTCCGTCCGTCCGGGGCGGCGCGGCCGGCGCTCGCGATCATGTCCCGCACGGGCGAGCTGCCGGACTCGATCCGGGCGGACTGGCCCACCCTCCTGGTCACAGGTGCCGCCCATCGCGAGCAGGCGATCGAGCGCAGCGGGCTGCCCGAGCAGAACGTGATCAGCGCGGAGGACCCCACGGCGATCCGCAGGGCTCTCACCGAGAGGGGGTACCGCGCGATCCAGCTGGAGGGCGGCACCACCTCGCTCGCGCGCTTCGCCGCCGCCGGCGAGCTCGACGAGCTCTGCTTCTCCACCACCCACCGCACGCTCGGGGGCCACTCGCCGCGCGTCCTGCAGGGCGAGGCCTCACGGACGGACTGGGAGCTCGACCTGCTCGCCGTGGGAGGCCACGCGACGATCACCCGCTACCGTCGCGCCGCAGGTCTCCCCTGACGTCACCGGCTCCCCGGTCGCCGGGGCGTCAGACGCGGGTGCCGATCGACCCCTCGAGCGGGGCGGCAGCAGGGGACCTCGTCGGCAGCTGCAGCGCCTCGACGTCGACCTCGAGGCCGAGGAGCCCGACGAGATGCTCGGCGAGCAGTCGCTCGTACCGCTCCGGGTCCCGGTTCCACTCCCTGGTGTGGCTGGCCCCGGCGAAGGGCACGAACCGCACCAGGTCCGGCCGCAGGGAGGCCAGGTGCGCGCTCGGCCCGGTGGGCACGGTCGTGTCCTCGAGCGCGTGGATCAGCAGCGTCGGATGGTCCAGTCGGGCGGCGAAGTGCTCGGCGTGCATCTCCGAGAGCGCGAGGGGCTCGTGCAGGCGCACCACGCGCGCCCCGAGGACGCTGGTCATCATCCACAGGGCCAGACGGCGCAGCGGGGCCGGGGCCCGCAGCGCCTTGGCGTGGTAGGTGAGGATGTCCTGCCAGTCCACCGCCGGGGAATCGAGGACGAGACCCGAGATCGCCTCGGGGTGGGCGGTGTGCAGGGACGTGCGCAGCGTGATGCCGCCGCCCATCGACCATCCCATCAGCACGATCCGTCGGGCGCCGTGCGCGAGGGCGTACTCGATGCCGGCCTCGGTGTCCTCCCACTCGTCCAGACCCAGGTGGTGCATGCTGTCGGCCGAGACCGCGGCCCCGGTGTCGTTGCGGTACGTCAGGGTGAGGGTGGTCAGACCGAGCGAGTGCAGCAGCGGGAGGACCCGCAGCGCCTCGCCGCGGGTGGCGCCGTGGCCGTGGGTGAGCACGACCCAGGTCTCCCCGTCCGCAGCGGGGTCACCGTCCCCGGGCACCAGCCAGGCCGGCATCGGGCCGACGGGCGAGGAGATCTCGACCTCCGTCGTGGGCAGGCCGTGGGCGGTCTCCGGCGTGCCCGCCCAGAAGAATCCGTCGCTGCCCGCGGGGCCGACCTCGAGAGGCGTGTCGGTGTCCTGCGCGAGCAGGGAGCGGGCCACCGTCGTGGGCGTCGGCCGTCCCAGCACCGTCCCCAGACGCACGTGCGCGGCGCCGCCGGACTGGCGCAGCGCTAGGTACCCCTCCCGCCGCGCCTCCGCCGTCGCGTCCAGGTGCACGCGGTCGGCGTGGACGGCCCGGACGGCCTGGTCGGGCCTGGCGTGGCGGGACATCTGCGGGGTCAGGGGGATGCGCGCCATCACGCGCGCCGCGGCCGTCAGCGCCGCTGCGCTGAGGGTGAACGCCCCCACGGCGCCGACCGCACCGACCACCAGGGTGTTCGACCACCGGCCCCGGGGAGCCTGCCGTGCTGCTCCCGCGCCCTCGGGATCGCGCCGCTCCGGCCTCGTGGATGCCGTGCGGGACGTGATCAGGCGCATCATGCCGGGCAGTCTACGTCGGCCGTAGGATCGGACCATACGCAGACGGGCACGCGATGTGCCCAGCCCTCGAACGGAGGAACCAGTCATGAGCAACGGACCGATCGGAAGCGGCCAGTACCCGATCCAGCTCGACGAGTCCGCGTGGCGCGAGCGACTGACGCCCGAGGAGTACCAGGTCCTCCGCGAGGGCGGTACCGAGCGTCCCTTCAGCGGCGAGTACGAGGAGGTGCGCCCCGCCGGGACGTACGCCTGCCGCGCGTGCGGGGCCGAGCTGTTCCGCGCCGCGGAGCAGTTCGACGCCCACTGCGGCTGGCCCGCCTTCTGGGCGCCGCGCGACAACGACGCCGTCGAGCTCCTCGAGGACACCTCGATGGGGATGCGGCGCGTCGAGGTGCGCTGCGCGAACTGCGGCTCGCACCTGGGCCATGTCTTCGAGGGCGAGGGCTTCGCGACCCCGACCGACGATCGCTACTGCATCAACTCCCTGAGCCTCGTCCACGAGGGCTGATCCGCGCCTCGGCGTCGCTGCCGGACGCTCCCGGGAACGGTCACGGCGCGCCTCGATCACCCGCGCACGGCCCCGGGCTAGGCTCGCCGCCGTGCCCGTTCACGAGTTCCCTGCAGCCGCCCGCGCCTTCAGCACGGCTATCGAGGAGATGACCCGTGCGCCGCTGAGAGCAGAGGTGCAATGGGCCCCGATCCCCGCCCCCGGCCGGATGGCGCCCCACACCTGGGCCGCCTCGGGCGAGGTGGTCCTGCACGACGAGGAGGTCGCCAGCGGCCGCCTGGTGGTGCTGCACGATCCGGCGGGCGAGGAGACCTGGAAGGGCGAGTACCGGATGGTGGTCCTGGTGCAGGCGCAGCTCGAGCCGGAGTTCGCCATCGAGGCGATGCTCGGGGACGTCGCCTGGTCGTGGGTCACCGAGTCGCTCGAGCTGTTCGACGCGGAGGCCCGTGAGCTGGGCTGCACCGCCACACGCGTGGTCTCGCAGAGCTACGGCGCACTGGCCGGCCGGGCCTCCACGGTCGACGTCGAGATGCGTGTCTCCTGGACCCCGACCTCCTCTGACCTGGCCCCGCACTTCTCCGCCTGGACCGCGATGCTCGCGGCCGCAGGCGGTCTCCCTCCCGCTCCCGCGCAGGTCGCGCCACTGGTGCCGTCCCACCGGGCGCGCTCGCGCCACAGCTCGGCGGACAGGGAGGACTGAGCACGTGGTCGAGACCCCCTCCCCCGCCGACAGTCCGGACCCCACCCCGCTGAGCGCGCCGCGCGACGGCCTGGTGCCGGTGATCGACCGCATCCAGCCGCTGCTGGTCTGGTGCGAGGCCGCCGCCGCGGATCCCGACGAGCCCGTCGCGGTCGACGCCGAGCGCGCCTCCTCCTACCGCTACAGCGCGAAGGCCTACCTGGTGCAGATCCGCACCGAGGCCGCGGGGACCGCTCTCATCGATCCCCTCGCCTTCACCCTCCCCTCGACCTTCCTCACGCTGATGAACGAGCGGGAATGGGTCCTGCACGCCGCCACCCAGGACCTCCCCAGTCTGGGAGAGATCGGCCTGCGGCCGCGGAGCCTGTTCGACACCGAGCTGGCGGCCCGCCTGCTGGGGATGCCCCGCGTGGGGCTCGGCGCGGTCGTCGAGGACACCCTGGGGCTCCGCCTGGCCAAGGAGCACTCGGCGGCGGACTGGTCCACGCGCCCGCTGCCCGAGCCGTGGCTGGTGTACGCGGCCCTGGACGTCGAGGTCCTCGTCGAGGTGCGGGACGTGCTCGCCGCCCGACTCGAGGCAGCCGGCAAGACCGGCTGGGCGCGCGAGGAGTTCGCCCACGAGCTCGCGCACCCGCTCCCGGCCACCCGCGCCGAGCCCTGGCGCCGCCTGCACGGCATCGGCGCGCTGCGCTCCTCCCAGCAGCTCGCGGCCGCGCGCGCGATGTGGGAGCGTCGCGACGAGCTGGCCCGCGCCCAGGACCTCTCCCCGCACCGCGTGATCAAGGACCGCGCGATCGTGGACGCCGCGAAGGTCGCGACCGTCTCCCACACGGCGTTCCTGGCCGCTCTGCCGAAGTCGCTGCGCGGCAAGGAGCCCTGGTGGCAGGCGGCGCGTTCGGGGGCGATGGCCCCTGAGGCGCACCTGCCCCCTCGGGCGGAGCCCTCCTACCCTCCGCCCCACAAGCTGTGGTCGAAGAAGTGGCCGCTGGTCTGGGAGCGCTACCAGGTGATCCGCGGCGCCGTCACCGAGCGGGCCGAGCAGCTCGACCTCCCCTCGGAGAACCTGATCACCCCGAGCCTGCTGCGCCAGTGGGTGTGGGAGCACGAGACGCCGGGCGGGGCCGAGGAGATCCACGCCCAGCTGACGGGCCTCGGGGCGCGCGACTGGCAGGCGGGGATCGTCGCTCCCGTCCTCGCCGGCACGGCCACGCGCTCCCCGGCCGCGGGCTGAGGCTCGCGCTCAGGTGCCGAGGGCCCGCAGCGCCAGCACGGCCGCGACCAGGGTCGCGTTGGTGAGCTCTCCCGCCCGTATCGCCCCGAGGACGTCGGGGAGACGAGCCCAGCGCACCTCGATCTCGGATTCCTCGTCCTCGCGCTCGAAGTCGACCTCCGCGCGCGTGAGGTCCGTGGCCAGATGGATCCGGATCAGCTCGCTCGAGCTGCCGGCCGAGGGGTGGATGTCCAACAGGTGACGCATCGACCCCGCCGCGTACCCGGTCTCCTCGGCCAGTTCCCGGCCGGCGGCCTCGAGAGGGTCCTCGCCCTCGTGGTCGAGCAGCCCCGCGGGCAGCTCCCAGAAGGTGCGGGCGGCGGGATGGCGGTACTGGCGGATCAGGAGCACCCGGACCTGCGAGGGATCACCGTCCAGCGGACCGTCGACGGCGAGGATCGCGGCCGCCCCGGGATGGGCGATGTACTCGCGGGCGAACGCGACACCCGGCGCGAAGTCGACCTCGTCGCGCACGACGTCCCAGATCGCCCCCCGGTGGACGACGCTCCGGGAGGTGACGGGACGGGCCCCGGCCACGTCCCGGAGCGCCTCGCTCATGCCCGGTCCTCGGCCTCGTCCTCGGTGCCCTCGCCCGCAGGCGTCCGGGCGCCGGCGGCGACGGCGGGCTCCTCGCCGCTGTGCTCGCTGTGATCGGCCCGGACCTCGAGGAGGCGGGTCGACTTCTGCAGCTCGACGGCAGCACCGACCAGACCGGCGAACAGCGGGTGCGAACGGGTGGGCCGGGACTTCAGCTCGGGGTGCGCCTGGGTGCCGACGTAGAAGGGGTGGACCTCGGCCGGAAGCTCCACGAACTCCACGAGCGAGCGGTCGGCCGAGACGCCGGAGATCACCAGGCCGGCGTCCTCGAGCTCGGACCGGTAGGTGTTGTTGACCTCGTAGCGGTGGCGGTGGCGCTCGGAGACGCGGGTGCTGCCGTAGGTGCGGGCCGCGAGGCTGCCGGGGACGAGCTCGTGGTCGTAGGCGCCCAGGCGCATGGTGCCCCCGAGGTCGCCCTCACCGGAGACGATGTCGGCCTGCTCGGCCATGGTCGCGATGACGGGATGGGCGGTCTCCGGCTCGAACTCCGAGGACTGCGCGTCCTCCCAGCCCAGCTCGGTGCGGGCGTACTCGATCACCATGCACTGCATGCCCAGGCAGAGGCCCAGGGCGGGCAGGCCCTTCTCGCGGGCGTAACGCAGGGCGCCCACCTTGCCGTCCACGCCGCGGATGCCGAAGCCGCCGGGCACGACGATCGCGTCGACGTCCTTGAGGGCGGCCTGGGCACCGTCGGGACTCTGGCACGCGTCCGACTCGATCCACGCGATCCGGACCTTGGTCGAGTGGTGGAAACCGCCGGCGCGCAGCGCCTCGGTGACCGAGAGGTAGGCGTCGGGCAGGTCGACGTACTTGCCGACCAGGCCGACGGTGACCTCGTACTCGGGATGGTGCACGCGCTCGAGCAGCGAGTCCCACGTGGACCAGTCCACGTCGTGGCTCAGCAGATCCAGGCGGCGGATCGCGAAGGCGTCCAGTCCCTCGTCGTGCAGCACGTGGGGGATGTCGTAGATCGAGGGGGCGTCGGGGCAGGTGACGACGGCGTCGAGGTCGACGTCGCACATCGAGGCGATCTTCGACTTGACGGAGGTCGGCAGGGCCCGGTCGGCCCTCAGCACGATCGCGTCGGGCTGGATGCCGATCGAGCGCAGCGCGGCCACCGAGTGCTGGGTGGGCTTGGTCTTGAGCTCCTGGCTGGGCCCGATGAACGGCACCAGCGAGACATGGACGAAGAACACGCTGTCGCGGCCGACGTCCTGGCGCACCTGACGGGCGGCCTCGAGGAACGGCTGGGACTCGATGTCGCCGACGGTCCCTCCGATCTCGGTGATGATCACGTCGACGTCGTCACTCGCCTGCGCGCGCATCGACTCCTTGATCGCGTTGGTGATGTGCGGGATCACCTGCACCGTGTCACCGAGGTACTCGCCGCGTCGCTCCTTGGCGATGACGCCGGAGTAGACCTGGCCGGTGGTGACGTTGGAGTCGGCGGAGAGGTTCTCGTCGAGGAAGCGCTCGTAGTGGCCGATGTCCAGGTCGGTCTCGGCACCGTCCTCGGTGACGAAGACCTCGCCATGCTGGAAGGGGTTCATGGTGCCCGGATCCACATTGAGGTAGGGATCGAGCTTCTGCATCGTCACCCGCAGTCCGCGGTTCTTCAGGAGCATCCCGAGCGAGGAGGCCGTGAGCCCCTTGCCGAGGCTCGAGACGACACCGCCGGTGACGAAGATGTGCTTGGTGGTGCCTGGATTCCGGAAGGGCTTGGCGGCCGGGCCGGAGCCGGGGCGAGCCATCGATGCGGACGGGGTCTGCGGGGGGTTCACGCTGCTGTCTGCCACGGAATCTCAACCTAGCATCAGACGGCTCCTCCGCGCTCCCGGCGCGACGGGTCGGACAGAGCGATCCCGAGCACGTCGGACAGCTGCCGGGCGAGCTCGCCGGGCCCGGGCAGTTCTCGGGCACGTGCGAGCGAGGCGTCGGCGGCGCGGCCTCGCGCCCCGGGGTCGGCCATCGCCAGGATCTCCTGCGCCAGCGCCCGGGTGTCCCCGACCTCGACCAGCCGTGCGGCGTCCCCGGTGACCCAGCGGGTGCCGCCGGCATCGGTCGCGACCACCGCACGGCCCGCCTGCAGCGCCTCCTGGAGGAAGACCGGCTGGCCCTCCCACAGCGCGGCGGAGACCACGACCTGGCACTCACGCAGCAGGGCGGGGACGTCCTCGCGTCTGCCCAGCAACGTCACCGGGAGGCCCTCGGTGGTGATCCTGCTGCGCAGGTGCGGCTCGAGCGGCCCGTCGCCGGCGATGCTCACGTGCACGCGCGGGGCGGCGGGCACGCGGCCGATGTGGGCGACGGCGTCGAGCAGGTCGTCCAGACCCTTCTGCGGGGCGAGCCGGCCGACCGTGAGCACCTCGAGCGTGCGAGCGGCCGGAGATCCCTCTTCCGCCGTCTCGCCCTCGGGGGGTCGGGCTCCCGCGCCGGCCCGGGCGGGAGGCCTCTCCTCCGCGGCGCTGCCCGAGCCCTGGCCGGACGGCGCCGGGATGATCGCGTGCTCGAGCGCGGCCACGCCCCTCACCAGCGCGTCGAGGTCCGGGGACACGGTCAGCACCACGTCGGCGCGCCGGCGGATCGTGGCGAGCAGCGCCCGTCCGATCACGCGCAGGGGCAGCGGACCGTCGACCCGATTGTGCAGCGTCACCACGAGTCGGGGCCTGCGAGGACGGCCGCCGCGGGCGAGGGCGGCGAGCGCACCCGCGCGCAGACCGTGGGCGTGCACGGCCTCGACGCCGTCGGGGCCGCCTCCCCGGTGCATCGCCGTCCGCAGCCGGCGCACGGTGACCAGGTCCCGCGGCGAGGGGCGCGAGGGGATCCGCACGGCGGCGTCGACGGGGACGGCGCCGCCCGCCTGCAGGACCTCCCGCTCCATGCGCACGTGCGCGGCGAGCCCTCCGCTCGCGGTGGGCTCCACGATCAGCACCCGCGGACGGGCAGCGGCGGGACCGCCCGCCCGGCCCGGTGCCGCGCCGCTCATGCTCGGTCGGCCCGTCGTGAGCGGAGGCGGCGCAGCAGCCCGAGGGCCGTCGAGCGATCGGTCAGCATCATCGCGCCGAGGGCGAGCAGGCTGCCGGTGGCCCCGGTGAGCAGACCGATCAGCACGCACAGCAGCTCCGAGGTGCCCTGGTCCACGAGCGCCCGACCCAGCAGGAGCCCGGGGATCGCCGCGGCGATCGAGACCAGCGCACCCACGGGCACCACCCGCGCGAGCGGCGCGCCGGAGCCCGGCCCCTCGAGGAGGTCGGCGACCCGGACCAGTGCGGTGATGCCGGAGACCCACATGCCGGCGCTCAGAGCGAGGCCGAAGGCCGTCGCGGCGACGGCGGCGCTGCGACTGGTGGACAGGGCGGCGACGCCCACGATCAGCACCCCGCCGACGACCCAGCCGATCGACCCCACCACGAGGGCGTCACGGGCGCGCATCGCGGCCGACAGCAGGCGCGTGCACTGCATCGTGATCGCATACGGCAGCAGTCCCATCGAGAGGGCGGCGACCGCCGCCCCGACCCCGTCGGCCCCGGCACGGTCGATGTGGTGGAAGAAGGCCTCGATCGCGGGGCCGGCGGCGAACAGGGTGGCCGCTCCGACGGTCGCGATCACCACCACCGAGCGCAGGGAGGCGCGGGCCGTGGTCGCGAACCCGCGCAGGTCCCCGACCAGCCGCTGCTCGGACAGGTGCGGGAAGACGCTCGTGATCAGAGGGACGACGAGCACGGCGTAGGGCAGCAGGTAGATCGCCTGGGCGTACTGGAAGACCGGCAGGGTGCCGGTGCCGCCGGTGCGCATGGCCAGCAGCAGCACGAGGGCGAGGGCGAGCTGCTGGGCCCCGACCGTGCCGAGGCCCGCTCCCGCCAGTCGCAGCGCCTTCGAGGCCATCCCCGGGGGCATCCGCACGGCGAAGCGCAGGCGCAGTCCCGCACGACGGGCGGGCACGAGCACCGCGAGGGCCATCACCACCACGCCGGCGGTGGTGCCCCACGCCAGCAGCCCCTGGGCGAGCGGGGAGATCGAGCCGGCCGTCGCGACGGCCGGCACCGCCGCGGCGTACAGCCGGTAGGAGATGATCACGACGAGGGAGGACAGCAGCGGCACCAGCGCCGGCCAGAAGAAGCGCTTGCGGGCCTGCAAATAGGCCCCGAGCACGACGGTCACCCCGTACAGCGGCAGCTGGATCGCGAAGATCCGCAGCATCGTGGTGCCCAGCGAGAGCACCGCGTCGTCCGTGTCGCTGCTGGAGAGCACGAGCGTGGCGATCGGCTGCGCGAGCGCGGCCACCAGGATCGCCAGCGGCACCGTGAGCAGCAGCATCCAGGTCAGCAGCGCCGAGATGATGGTGTCCGCCCGGCGGCGCCCCTCCCCCGTCACGTCGTTGTCCACGAGCCCGGCGACCAGGGGCACCACGCTGGCAGCGAGCGCGCCGCCGGCGGCGACCTCGAACAGGAGGTTCGGGACCAGGTTCGCGCTCGCGTAGGCGGTGCCGACGTCGCCCGCACCGACGCTCGCACCGAAGACGAGGTAGCGCAGGAATCCGATGATGCGGGCGGCGAGGGTGATCACCAGGATCAGCGTCGCGCCGCGGACGATCGCGCGCGCGGTCGCGCCCGGCGACCCCGGGGCCTCGGGGCCGCTGCCGGCGCCCTCGAGAGTGGGATCGGGAACCGACCCGCTCATGCGCCCTCCTCCGTCGCTGCAGCGCCCGCCGCGGACGAGGAGACGTCCGCTGAGGACGTGTCCGGGACGCGCCGACCGAGATGGTCCAGTCGACGCAGCAGGGGCCGGGAGTCGATGACCGCGCTGAAGCTCACCCGTTCGCTGGCCAGCGTCAGCACACCGAGGACCCCGAGCACGCCGAGTCGACCGGCGGGCCCCAGACGCCGGGCGGCCGCGGAGCCGACGAGTGCGCCGAGCACGTTGGCGCCGGTGTCCCCGAGCATCCCGCGCTCGGTGAGATCGGTGGGGAGGGCCGCGACCCCCAGCGCTCCGGCGAGGACCGCGAGATCGCGCCCGCCGGTGTCGCGGGCGCCGCCGCCGGATGGCAGCGCGAGCAGCGCCGCGCAGGCCGTCGTGACCTTGAGCGCGCGGCCCGGTCGCAGGTCCAGCAGGTTCGCGAGATTCGCAGCGCCCGCGGAGATGGCGCCGTCCAGGACGACCCCCGCGGCGGTGCGCCCCGGAACGGCAGCCGCGGTCCCCAGGCACAGCAGGGGGATGCCGAGCGCCTTGGCCGCACCGGTGGTGAGCGTGCCGCGGCGCAGAGCGCCCAGATGTCCGCGCAGACCCTTGCTGGGAGCGATCCCGCGAGCGCGCAGGAACGGCTCGAGGACGTCGTCCGCGAGGCCGAGGGCGCCGATCCCGGCCACGCCGACCGCATCGACACGGCGACGCCCGACGGCCAGCAGGGCGACCGCGCCGCCGGCGACGGCGATGCCCTCGGCGAGGGTCACCTCGCGGCCGGCGTGGTTGTGCCGACGCAGGACCCGCAGGGGATCGGGACGGCTCATCCCTCGCCCCCGCCGTTCCCGCCGGTGTCCTTGCCGCCGTCGTCGCCCGCGCCGGAGCCGCCGGGGACCTCGGGGACCCGGTCCTGGGCATCGGACGCGGTCCCGTAGCTGCCGGTGGTGCCCCGCACCTGGTCGGCCAGCGCCAGCACGGCGATCGTCGGCCCGTCCGGGGACTGCAGGCGGTCCCCGCTCGAGACGCCCTTGAAGCGCGAGTCACCGCGCACCGTGCGCAGCAGTCCGGCGCTGTCGTCGTTGGTGGGGGTCGAACCGGAGACGACCGTGGGGATGCTCGTGTCCACCAGGGCCTGCAGCAGGCCGGTCTGGGCCTGCAGCAGCAGCCGGGTGCGCTCGGAGGAGGTCTTCGAGTCGTCGCCCGCGACCGCCAGGTCGTCCGGAGCCGCGCTCGCCATCACCACCGAGTCCACGCTCGCGCGGGTCGAGCCGTCGACGGCGACCAGCCGAGCATCGGTGAGCACGGCCCACATCCGCTCGCGCTTGCCGGCGCCGAGGGAGCCGTCGGTCAGGAGGGTCCCGGTCACGGTGGTCAGGGCCTCGGCGTTGGAGTCCGCGCCCTTCTTCGCGCCCGCGACCACGGAGCCGTCGATCTTCTCGAGCTCGGTGAGTGCCTCGGCGCGGCTCCGCCCCTGGGAGGGGTCCCACAGGGAGCCCTGCAGCTTCACGGACACCGGGGTGTCGGCCCCGGCCTCGTCCAGCAGGGAGGAGACCGAGTCGGCCGGGGACTTCACGGAATCGTCGTCGTAGACCACGGCCGTGCTGCGGCCGTGGAGGGTCCCGGAGACCAGATCCGGGCCGGTCCTGGAGATGAACGCCCCCAGCTCGTCGTTCTGGGAGGTCAGCGACTCGTTGTCGGCGCGCAGACCATCCTTCTCCGTGCGCAGCTGCTCGACCTGCCCGGTCAGCTGGGACCCCAGGTTCTCGCGCAGCGGGCCTGCCCCGAGCACGATCCCCACCGCGAGGGCGAGGAACACGGAGATCAGGGAGACCAGGTGGTAGCGGAAGTCGATCACGGACCGTGGCTCCTAGGTTCCGGTGGCGGGTCGAGTGGCGAACAGCGAGGTGAACCACGACAGGGCGTCGTCCCATCGTGCTCCGAGGAGCTGGAAGGTCGCCTGTCCGCCCGGTGTGGCCCACATGGCCACGGCCAGGGCGAGCAGCCCGGCGACGGCGAGCAGCACCAGCTGGGGCGTGGAGATCCGCTGACGATACAGGCGCGAGACGCCCTTGGCGTCCACGAGCTTGGAGCCCACGCGCAGTCGGGTCAGAAAGGTCGAGCTCATGCCGGCGCGCCCCTTGTCGAGGAACTCCTCGAGGGTGCCGTGGGTGCCGACGGCGACGATGACGCTGGCGCCCTTCTCGTCGGCCAGCAGCATCGCGATGTCCTCGCTGGTGCCGGCGGCCGGGAACACCACGGATCTGTCCTGGAGTCCGAGCTCGCGCAGGCGCTCCAGGCCGGGGGCGCGGCCGTCGCGGTACGCGTGGACGACGAGCTCGGCACCGCTGGCCAGGGCCCGGTCGGAGACGGAGTCCATGTCGCCGATGATCATGTCGGGGTCCCACCCGGCCTCCAGGACGGCGTCGGCGCCGCCGTCGACCCCGATCACCACCGGCCGGTTCTCCCGCAGGAAGGGCCGCAGGGTCGCGAGGTCCTCCTTGTAGTGGTAGCCGCGCACGACGATGAGCACCGGGCGTCCGTCGAGCGCGGTGCGCACCTCGGGTGCGCCGACCCCGTCCAGCAGCAGGTCCTTCTCCCGGAGCATGTACTCCAGGGTGTTGCGGGCGAACAGCTCGAGCTGCTCGGAGAGATTCTCCCGGGATTCCTCGATCGCCATGGCGATGGACTCGGGGCTCTGACGGATGCCGGTGGCGGCGGTGCTCGCGCCGGCCCGGACGGTGCCCTCCGCGATCGTCAGCAGGGCTCCGTCGGCGACGTTCGCGAAGAGCTCGTCCCCGCAGTCGTCGACGAGGACGATCCCGTGGTCCACCAGGATCTGCGGTCCGGCGTTGGGGTAACGGCCGGAGGTGGAGCGGGCGGCGTTGACGACGGCCGCCGGTGCCCTCTCCACGAGGGCCTCGGCGGCGACCCGGTCGATGTCCTCGTGGTCGATGACCGCGATGTCGCCGGGTTCGAGGCGCTTGGTGAGGTCCTTGGTCCGCTTGCCGATGCGGGCGGTGCCCAGGACGGTGCCGGTGGAGACGCTCATGGCGCCCCCTCGGAGGCGGAGTCCTGGAGCAGCTCGCGGGCGTGGGCGAGGGCGAGCTCGGAGGTCTCCCCCGAGAGCATGCGGGCGAGCTCGCGGATGCGTCCCTGCTCGTCGAGGGTCTCGACGGTGGAGCTGGTCTCCCCGCCCTCGCTGTGCTTGACGATCTGCAGGTGGGTGGAGGCGTGCGCGGCGACCTGCGGCAGGTGGGTGACGACGATGACCTGGGCGTGCTCGGCCAGGCGCTGCAGCCGCTGGCCGACGGCGAGTGCGGCGCGCCCGCCGATCCCGGCGTCGATCTCGTCGAAGACGAACACGGGGGCCGCGGTGCGGTCCTCACGGGAGGAGCCCAGCGCGACCTCGAGAGCCAGCATCACGCGCGAGAGCTCGCCGCCGCTGGCCGCGGTCGCCACGGGCAAGTGGTCGGCACCGGGGTGGGGCGCCAGCAGGAAGACGACCCTGTCGCACCCGTGGGCGCGGGCGGGCTGCTCGCTGACGTCCACCGCGAGGCTCGCCTGGGGCATCTCGAGGTGCACGAGCTCGGTCTCGACGGCTCGCGCGAGGCGGTCGGCAGCCTCGCGCCGCGCCGCGCTGAGGTCGCTCGCGGCCTGGTCCAGCGCTTCCTGCAGGGCGCCCATCTGTCCCTGCACGCGGGTCAGCTCGCTCTCGGCGCCGTCGAAGCGGTCGAGGTCGGCGGCGGCTCCGCGGGAGGCCTCGAGGAGCTCGCCGATGGTGTCGGCGCCGCCGAGGGACGGACCGAGGTCGCGCAGCAGCGTGGTGACCTCGTGCAGTCGCTCGTTGGCCTGCTCGACGCTGCCCGGCGAGGCATCGATCCCGTCGGCGTAGCGGGAGAGCTCCGCGGCCACGTCCGAGAGCTCCAGCCGCAGGCTCTCGAGGCGTTCGAGCGGCTCGGAGAGCTCGCGGTCGGTGCCGCTCGCGGTGCGCACCTGCTCGATGGCCAGATCCAGCAGCGCGCCGGCAGCGGGTCCCTCGTCCTGGCCCAGCAGCAGCACGGAGGCCTGCTCGGCGGCGCCGCGCAGGTCGACGGCATGGTTCAGACGGTCCAGCTGAGCACGCAGTTGCTCGTCCTCCCCCTCCTGCGGGTCGACCTCCTCGAGGCGCTCGAGCGCCGTGCGCAGCTGGGCTCCGCGGCGGTCGCGTTCGGCCACCAGGCTCTCGAGCTCCTCGACGCGCGTCTGCAGCTCCTGCCGACGTGCCCACAGCTCGCGGTGCCGCTGCAGCGGCGGGCCGACCGTGTCCTGGGCGAAGCGGTCGAGGGCCTCGCGCTGCTGCTCGGGTTCGCGCAGTCGTGCCTGGTCGGACTGGCCGTGGACGGTGACCGCGGAGCCGACCAGACGGGCGAGGGTCCCGATCGGCACCGGCACCCCGCCGATCTGCGCCCGCGAGCGACCGTCCCGGGTGACGCGCCGGACCACGAGCACCTCGCCGGCCTCGTCCTCCGCCCCGAGCTCGTCGAGGGCGGCGACGAGCTCGTCGTGCCCGTCCAGGACCAGGGTCCCGTCCACGGTCCCGGCGGTCCCCGCCCTGCCGCGATCCAGCCGGCCTCCGAGCAGCATCGTCAGCCCGGTGACGATCATGGTCTTGCCGGCGCCGGTCTCACCGGTCAGCGCGGTGAAGCCGGGGCCGAAGCCGAGGGTCGCGTCGTCGATGACGCCGATGTGGCGGATCCGCAGGGTGGAGAGCACGGCGGCTCCCGCTCAGATGTCTCGGCCGGCGCGTCCGCGCCAGCCGACGACGGGCAGCTGGAACTTCTCGACGAGACGGTCGGCGAACGGCGTGGTGGTCAGTCGGACGAGCCGCACCGAGCGGGGCGACAGACGCCCTTCGACGCGCATGCCGGCGCGGATCTCGAAGGCGCGGCGGCCGTCGAAGGTCAGGACGCCCTCGTCGCGGTTGTCCACGGTGAGCTCGATCGCGGCCTCGCTCGAGCGGCCCAGCACGAGGGGGCGGGAGAACAGGGCGTGCGCCGCGAGAGGCACCACCAGGAAGGCGTCGACCTCCGGCCAGACGATCGGGCCGCCGGCGCTGAAGCCGTAGGCGGTGGAGCCGGTGGGGCTGGTGAAGAGCACCCCGTCGCAGCCGAAGGAGGAGACGGGTCGTCCGTCGATCTCGATGACCACGTAGATCATCTTCTGGCGGTCGGCCTTCTCCAGGCTCGCGTCGTTCAGGGCCCAGTCCTTGTGCAGGATCTGGTCCTTCGGGCCGCGCACGACGATGTCGATGGTCGCGCGCTCCTCGATCTCGTAGTCGCCGTCCAGCAGGCGGCGCACGGTGGTCGACAGCTCCTCGACCTCGCTCTCGGCGAGGAAGCCGACGTGGCCCAGATTGACGCCGTGCACGGGGACACCGGCCTCGCGCACCACTTCGAGGGCCCGAAGGATGGTGCCGTCGCCGCCCAGGACGATGCCGAGCTCGACCATGTCGGCCGCGGACACGGCGTCGACGACGTCGACCTCCTCGGAGTCCAGGATGTCCAACAGGCCCGCGGGGAGCCCCTCGGGCGGCGTCTCCCGGATCTCGTCGTACTGCTCGTCGGTGAGCACGGCGCGCACTCCCCGGTTCCCGAGCTCCGCCAGGACGGTCATCATCGCCTCGAGGGCCGAGGTGCGCCCGGAGTGGGCGTACAGCAGGAAGCGCCTCATGCTCGGTGAGCCCCTTCCGTCGTTCCGTCGGCCGCCGGCGGGGGCAGGCTCGGCCCCCTGACCGCCTGGTCGATCATGTCATAGGCGGCCTGGCCCAGCGTGCTCGCCGCACCGGCGGGTCGCGGATCCGCGGACCGGAGGTGCACGAAGAACTCGCGATTGCCGTCCTGGCCGGGCAGGGGGCTCGCGGCGACCCCGACGAGCTCCAGTCCGTGGGCCCACGCCTCCTGGACGACACCGACCACGGCCGCCCGATGCAGGGCGGGGTCGGTGACGACGCCCGAGCGGGGCAGGCGGGCGCGGCCCACCTCGAACTGGGGCTTGACCATCATCAGGAGGTCCCCGCCGGGGGCCGTGAGTCGAGCGAGATCAGCGATCAGGGTGCGCAGGGAGATGAAGGACAGGTCGCCGACGACGAGCTCCGCCGCGCCTCCGATACGGTCCGGATCCAGGCCGCGGATGTTCGTGCCCTCGAGCGACGAGACCCTCTCGTCCTCGCGCAGGCGCGCGAGGAGCTGCCCGTGGCCGATGTCGACGGCGCTCACGGCACGGGCACCCCCTCGCAGGAGGACGTCGGTGAAACCCCCGGTCGATGCGCCGGCGTCCAGGCAACGTCGATGGGCCGGGTCCACCCCGAAGGCCGCGAGAGCGCCCAGCAGCTTGTGGGCGGCGCGGGAGGCGTACTCACCCCCGAGGGGGACGTCGACGACGTCGAGCCGGGAATCCGGGTCCACCGGGGCGGACGGCTTGTCCGCACGGACGCCGTCGACCCTCGCACGCCCCTCCTCGACGATGCGTCGTGCGTGGGTGCGGGAGGTCGCGAGGCCCTGTGCCGCCAAGGCGACATCGAGCCTGGTGCTCATGGCGCCAGGGGCGGAGCGGCCAGCAGCGGGGCGCCGGTCTCGGTGCGCACCTCCCCCTCCAGGGGGCGGTCCGGATGCGTCTCGCGCAGCAGGGCGAGCGCCGCCGTGAGGGCTTGCGGACTGTCGACGCGACCGGAGAGGACGAGGTCCTGCCCGTCCAGGCGCGCCGTGGCCGCGCCGCAGCGGGCGCTCCCGTTCTGGAGGACGGCGTCCGGGGCCGGGGCCGTCAGGCTCGAGAGATCTGCGACGATCCAGGTGGGCCGGCGCACGGCAGGGGACTGGAGCGCGGTGCGTGCGTCATCGACGCCGGTGAGGACCATGAGGGTGTCCATGCCGGCGCGGTTCCCACCCTCGATGTCGGTGTCCAGGCGGTCCCCGACCGCGAGCGGCCGACGGGCCCCGAGGGACTTCGCGGCGAGGGAGAACATCGCGGGCTCCGGTTTTCCGGCCACGATCGGCGTGCGCCCGGTGGCATGCACGAGGGCGTGCACGAGGGAGCCGTTGCCCGGGGCGATCCCGCGTTCGGTGGGCAGGGTGGCGTCGGTGTTGGTGGCGATCCAGGGCAGGCCGCGGCGCAGCGCGTACCCGCCCTCGGCCAGCTGCTTCCAGCCCAGGTCCGGGGCGAAGCCCTGGACGACGGCGGCCACGTCCTCGGCGTCCTCGCGGACGGGCTGGAAACCGGCCCCGCGGACGGCATCGGCCAGTCCGTCCGCTCCGAGGACCAGGATCCGGGAGCCCGCCGGCGCGTGCTCGGCGAGCAGCTGCACGGCGATCTGCGGCGAGGAGGCGATCTCCTCGCTGCGGGCCTCGACGTCGACGGTGGCGAGGTGCGCGACCGCCTCCTCGGGGCTGCGGGAGGCGTTGTTGGTGACGAAGCCGATGCTCAGGGACCTCTCCCGGGCCCTGCGCACCGCGTCGGCGGCGTGCGGGATCGGGCGCGAGCCATGCATCAGGGTGCCGTCGAGATCGAGGAGGAGCGCGTCGTACCGCTCGAGCAGGCTGAGCTCCGTTGGCCGCGCGTTCATGCCCTCTCCTCCGGAGCGGAGAGGTCGACGTCCGCGTCGTCCGCCGACCCGTCCCGGTCCTGGCCGTCGTCCTCGTCCCGGTCCTGCTCGTCCCGGCCGTGCTGGTCCTCGACGTGCTCGTCCTGACCCTGATGGTCCGGCTCCTGCTGGTCATCCGGGCCCTGCGGGTCCTGGCCCTGCTGATCCGCGTCCTGCTGGTCCTGGACGCGCTCGTCCTGGTCCTCCGGTGGCAGGTCCTCATCCTCGGCGTCGGCGGTCTCGTCGAACGCATCCATGATGCTGAGCTCCTCGGAGTCGTCCCATGGCAGGTCCTCCTCCACCGGCGCGGGCACCTCACGGCCCAGACGCTCGGCAGCGTCGGTCTCGTGGGCGGTGTCCGCATCGGCCGCCAGCGTGAGCCAACGATGGGACTCGTCGGACCGACCGGCGCGCTCGAGCAGATCCGCGTAGGCGACCCAGAGGCGCACCTGCCACTTGCCGTCGACCTTGCTGCGCAGCGCCGGGACCTCCAGGGTCTGCAGGGCGGTCTGCACGTCCCCGGTGTCCGCGTAGGCCCCGGCGACCACGATCATCAGCTCGATCGCCCCGCTGACGTCGAGCTTCGCTGCCTCATCGGAGACCGCGATCTCGAGGGCGCGCTCGGGCCGGCCCAGCCCACGCTCGCAGTCGGCGAGCATGGGAAGGAGGTCCACGCGTCCGGAGATGCGCATGGCGGTGCGGAACTCACGGATCGCGGTGCGGAACTCACCGGTCCGGTACGCACTGATCCCGAAGACCTCGCGAGTGATGGCGACGCGTCCGCCGATGCTCGCTGCGAACCGTGCATGCTCGAATGCCAGGGACAGGTCGTCCTGCTCGAGGGCGTCCAGAGCGGCGACCAGGTGACGCGCGGTGCGCTCGGCCGTCTCCTTGCTCAGCGAACGCAGCTCGGCCGACACATCGCGGTCAAGCTCGCCGCCGGTGATCGCCGCGTCCAGCGGGGGCTCCGGCGGCCGCGTGCTGCGGCGCTCCTCCCCCGGGCGCAGCGACGGACCACCGCGACGGTCGCCTTCCGGTCGCGATCCGCGACGCTGGTCATCACGACGGGGACCACCACGCCGGTCGTCACGGCGGGGGCCGCGACGGTCATCATCACGGCGGGGACCGCGGCGGTCATCATCACGGCGGGGGCCCCGGCGGTCATCATCACGGCGGGGGCCGCGGCCGTCGAACGAACGGCCACCGGAGCGCCGGTCGTCGGAGCGGCCACCATGGCGACGGTCGTCATCACGTCGCGCTCCGCGACGCTCCGACCGATCGGCATCCGAGCGGTACGAGCTCTTGTCACCGTCGCGCTGCCCGAAGGGACGACGGTCGTTCGAGCGAGTCCTGTCCGATCCTTCCCGGCCACGACCGGAATACCCACCGCGGTTCTCGCGAGATCCGCCGGAACGCCGATCACCGGAGGGCGCACGGCGCTCGCCGGATGCACCGTGGCGTTCGTTCCCTCGCTGGGGCGCGTGCCGACGCTCTGATCCCCCACCCGACCCGGCGCGTCCCTCGCTCGACCTCTTGGGCCGATCCTCGCTGTCATGCTCCGCCACGTGTGCCCCACCCTTGAATCTCTATGAGTACCGCCTGTCTCCCCAGACTAAGCGACTGGTCGGGGGCCTCCGAGAGTTCGGGCCGGTCCGGTGACAGAGTCCACGAGCGACGCGACGAAGGGCGTGGCGCACGCCGCAGACGAGTACGCCTCCGATCGCGGGCGTGCCATTAACGGCGCGTGCCGGACCGGGGAGGAGGCGAGCACTGCCCGTCCTCGGTCAGAGCGACCAAGGAGACCACGACGTGGGAGCGCCCATCGCTGCACGACCCGGAGATGACGGTGGCACCACATGAAGCACACCGGGACGATGCAGGCCCGAGGTACCGCCCCGCAGCACGCGGCACGCCGAGGGGAAGACAGCACGAGGGGAAAACGGCATGAGAAAAGGGTTGTGGCTCGTCACCGCGCTCGACCACCACCACGAACCCTGGTGGCGGGAGCAGCTCGTGACGAGCCACAACCCCTTTCCTTCACAAAGAATGTCCGGCGGCGACCTACTCTCCCACACCCTTCCGAGTGCAGTACCATCGGCGCTGAAGGGCTTAGCTTCCGGGTTCGGAATGGAACCGGGCGTTTCCCCAACGCTATGACCGCCGTAACACCACGAGACACACCAGCCCACAAACCCCCAACCACCCCACACAAAACAGGGGCAGAACACGGGGTCCAGGGGTTGTTCCCCGAAAACCACACAGTGGACGCGAACACACGCAAACAACAAATATTTGTGTTGATAAGTCGTCGGCCATTAGTACCAGTCAGCTCCACACATTACTG
>NZ_QFKX01000005.1 GCF_003130585.1 Brachybacterium endophyticum
TCTGTTGCCGAGATGCCGCGGAAGTGCTCATCCTTCGACCTTCTCGCCCCTACACGCTCACATATGGGAGACACGCCCTAGAAGGTTACACGTCGGCTGAACGCACCTCGGACGCGACCGCTCCGGTCGAGCGCGGCTCCATGACCGGTCCCACCCCGAGCCTGTCAGGCAGCAGCCGCGTCGGCAGAACGATCATCGCGACAGCCGGCACGTGGCCGAAGGGCACGAAGCTGTCGTACCAGTGGAAGGCGAACGACGTCTCGATCGAGGGCGCGACCAAGTCGTCCATGGCCGTCACGCCGGCACTGAAGGACAAGCGCCTCACAGTGACGGTGACGGGGAAGCGGGCCGGCTACGCGACCGTCTCGCACACCTCGCGCACCTCGAAGCCCGTCGCCCCCGGCACCATGGTCTCGGCGACGCCTGGGCTGTCGGGCAGCAGCCGCATCGGTCAGAAGATCTACGCGAAGCCGGGTACCTGGTCCAAGGGCACGAAGCTCACCTACCAGTGGAAGGCGAACGGCAAGGCGATCAGCGGCGCGGCCAAGTCCTCGATGACCGTCACGCCTTCCCTGAAGGGCAAGCGACTCTCGGTCACCGTGACCGGTCGCATGGCCGGCTACACGACCATCTCGCATACCTCCCGGGTGTTGAAGCCCGTCGCGCTCGGCATCCTGTCTGCCTGGACCCCGAAGATCTCGGGCCCCGCCCGAGTGGGATCGAAGCTGACGGCGACGGCCGGCAGCTGGAGCTCTGGAACGAAGTTCTCGTACCAGTGGTACGCAGATGGTCGCGCGATCAAGGGCGCGACGAAGACGACTCTCGTGCTCGGTTCCGCCCAGAAGGGCAAGAGGATCACGGTCAAGGTCACCGGTTCCAAGAGCGGCTACACGACCGTCTCGAAGAGGTCCCACAAGACCGCCGTGATCCGCGCGCGGTAAGAACCTCGGCGCGATGCCACTGCAATCACCGCGAGTAGGCGAACCGTCTACACCCCGACGGTGCGCCTACTCGGTTGTGGCAAGCGTCCGGGGCCGTAAGGAAGAATTCCTGACCCTAATGGTCAAACGTGTGGTAGTAGCCAGAATGTGTCCGCAACTATTTTCGAATACGGCTACGCCGTCTTCTTCGCACACCCAGAGCGGTCTGTGCCCTCTACCTCTGTTCAGCCTCAAAAAGGCAACCGGAAGCCAAATAGTGGGCTTTGCCTTCAATTTAGATTACTTGCCGCGAACCGAAGAACATCACTTCCGTTCGCGTTCCGCCTCTTGGATTCGTTCGTGCAACCAGGATGGCACGTTCTCTGAACTTCGAGGGAAATCCTCAAAATCCAGCGCATAATTTGACGGAGAAATCGGGCGACTCCACTCCGGCTCTGAATCAAAATTGAATGTCACGTCTAGGTCGATATCTCCCGAACCTGACTTCTGCAAGACCCATCGCGACGAAAACCATGTTCCCGCTTCCTCCTGGTACATGACCTTACGGAGCTCTTCAAGGAGGTCGGTAACTTCATGCGGAGGCAACGCGTATCCAACTGTACCGTCCGAGAACGTAACGTCAATGCGCATTTGTGAGTACATCGAAAGCATCCGGGGCTCGAACTCCAGGCGCGACCAATCGCCGGTAACGCGCTCGGGGATGCGTGTGGCGATCTCGTCTGTGAGCTGCCCCTGGCGAATCATCGCGGGGACCTCACCGTTGGCCTCATCGAACATTCCTAAACCTTTCGATACTGGGCATACCGTCCACAGTATACTCTACGATGAACTCCGTTGGTGTCGAGCCATCTGAGTATCTCACATAAATGTCCATCGAAGTATCCGACCCCTTGAGCGCTGCCGTTCGGAGCTCACTCTCAAGCCGGTAGTAGTTTTCGGCGGGTGCGGCGTATTTGCTGGAGCCGGACCGATTAACCTCTTCAAGCATGCCGACGATATTAATGCGCTCTCGACCGCCACCAAGTGCGTTTTGCAGCAAGTGGCCACCGTCGTACCCGGGTCCTGATGCGTGCCCAACGTTCTGCTGGATGTGCGAAGACCGTGCAGCTTCTGCACGTTCGAGGTGTGGTGCGTGCACCTCGACGGTTCTAGCCTTGGAGTCTGTCACGAAGACATGACGGTCATTGACGACGTAGGTCGTGTTCGAGGCTGGCTTGTTCAGGTCTGGATTTGGCGTGTGTGACGGGCCGTAGTCGGTGACAACGTGCGAAACGTTGCCCTCACCATCCGTGTAATACGTTCCCCGATCCGGCACCTCATACGCGGTGTGAGGCTCCGTGGTAAAGCCCTTCGGGGGGAAAGTAGTCCGCGATCCGATGTTATCTGTGACTGTAACCTGATGATCGACGTGGGGCGGCTGCCACTGTGATCCGGCCGAAGCATGCTGGGGCGCGGTAGATCCGTCCGTCTCAGCCCCGGTATCGGGTTGTGAACTATCAGAAGATCCATGGGTTGAACTATCAACATGCCCCCGGAGGCCCTCGTGGGCATGGCTTTCCTGGCCGGTGTGAACGTCCTGCCCATCAGCCTTGCCCCCCTCCGGTTCGGAAATGGGGTCCGGACGATGGCCATCGTGAGCTGTCGGTGCTGCGCGCCCGTCTCCCGTCGCAGCAGATGAGCCGTGGTCCCGTCCAGCGGGGTCTCCTGATGCTCCGGATTCGCGTTCGCCGTGTTCGGCTGCGTGAGTGGCCGAGCCACCCGCGGTGGTGTCGCGTCCCGCGGTGCTGGAGCTATCTCGTGCTCGTTCCGAAGCGCCAGCGGCATCCGCACCCTTGGCGGCATCGTGCCCTGCCGGGACGCGGTCCGTGCTCTCTGGGGCCCTCCCTCCATGGCTCGTGTCCTCGCCGTGTGCGTCTGCACGACTCGTGGAGCCCGAACCTTCTCCTCGCGAGTCTGCGATGTCTCCAGTTCGGTCCGCGCCGGCGGTGTCCGCCTCCGGTGCGGCGTCGTGGTTCGCCGGAGTGTTCTTTGATGTCTCGGCGGCACGGCCCTCAGGGCTCGCGCTCTCGCTGTGCCCGGCGGCGCGCCCTGCGGAGCCGGCGGAACCAGAGCCCTGCGCATGCGAGTCTGCGGTGTTTCCCGCCTTCCCATCAACGTCCTGGTCCGGCTTGGAGGAGGAGCCGTGTTCGGGCCCAGAGCTCTCGTGGCTCCGCGGAGTGCTCCCCTCGGGAACCGCGCGATCGCTGTGCCCGGAAGAGCGGCCCGCGGAGTCGGCCGAGTTGGAACCCTGCGCGTGCGAATCCGGGGCGTCTCCTGCCGGTCTTTGCGCATCAGTCGCAACGTCGGAAGGGGTTCGGTTGCCTAATGAACCGGGCCTGGACGCGGCACCGGTGGCGTCAGCGGCCGAAGTTGAACTGCCGCTCTCACGGTCAGCAGCAGGCAGGTCATGCGCCCCGCGGCCCTTGCCCGCGCCTTCACCGAGATCGTCCGCAATCGAAGCGGGATTCATGGCCGGGGCGTCGGGCATGTCGAAGGCGCGGAACCCCTTTGAGAGCACCCAGCCGCCGCCGGGCACCACCAGGTCGGCGACAGCTGTGCTCACCTTGGCTGCTGTGGAGCCCGACGCTCCGCCCTTGGCGTACTTCGTCAGCTTCGTTGACTTGCCTCCGGCAGTCGCAGCCGCTTTCCCGCCCTTGACCAGTGTCTTGGTTCCGGTCGCCACTGCTCCCACTCCGGTGAAGAGTGAACCCACATTGACAACGCTGACGACGGATGCCGCAACCCCGTCTTCTTTGTATTTGTGCCATCCGTCTTCGCCGTTGAGGTGAGCCTGGTGGTCCCAGCCGATCATTCCGCCCCAGCCCGTTGCCGCGGAGTTGAGCATGGTCCTCGCATACCCCCCAAAGACCGAGTCCGGCGGCAGGAGCAGACCCAGATAGGTCGTGGGCGAGAGCGCGGCCACGGTGCCCCCCACGAACATCCCGAGGCCCTTCCATGCTTGCGCCCTCGTGTCGCCGCGGGCCGTGCTCGGGTCGCCGTCGAATCCCGCGAGAGCCCCTACACCCTTTACGGGCTCCACGATGAGACCATCGACAATGAGCTCGAAGGTGTTCTTGTCTTCTTCCACGGGAGCACCCCATGGCATTTGCCCCTGCTCGGACGCCTGGTTGAGCTCGTCCAGCGTTATCGGCTTGACCGCCGCTTCCTTCGATCCCATCTGCAGCGAGTTGAGGCCATTGGCGCAATCCGAAGCAGCCTTGGAGATCTTTGCGATGATCTGGTTGTACCAGCCGAGCAAGCGCTCGTTCTTGTTGATCGCTTCCTTGTGTTCGTTCCACGCCACGTGCTCGGTCTGGGGCTCTTCCAGTTCGGGCGCGGAGGTCTGGGTGGCCAGGTGGGGGACCGGTTCGTTGTATCCCTGGAGCGCTTCGGTGATGAACTTCTGAGTGTCGCTCTCGAAGTGCTGAAGTTCGCCCTTGATGGTGTCGAGATCCGCAGCGTACGTGTCAAGGTAGCCGGCCGCCTTATCGAACCGACCCTTGAAGTCCGTCGCGGCATCGGCAGGCTTGTCCATCAGTGCGTAGACCTGCTCCTGTTCGGGAGCCTCGTAGCATCCACTGAGCCCCGACCAGGTGGTTTTCATGGTGGCGACCTGGTCGTTGACGCCCGTACCAAGCGCACGGAGGGCGTCTGCGCTGTCCTGGATGTACTCCGGGAAGAGGTCGAACGCGCGGCACGGAAGGGCCGAGAGGCTAATAAGGCCATCGGCGCTGACAGCGCCACCCGCGCTCACGCCGCCGTCCATGGAATGGGTCATTGCGGTAGTCATGGGGACGCCCTCAGTTCAGATATCCGTGGTCATCGAAGTAGCTGAAATCGCCGTCATCGGCTGCCGCAACTGCCTTTGATTGGAATGTCCCGGCCATGTCCTCTTGCCCCCGGTTGTAGGCGATGGTGGCATTGTTCACGCCAGTTGCGCCGGCGGAGATTCCGTTCATGATCGTGTCGAAATTCGCTTGTTGATCCTCGAACAGGTTCGTGAGAGCCTCGGGGACGGCGGCAGTAGTTGAGCCTCCCCACTCCAGGCCGGAATAGCAGCCCTGAATAGTATCCTCGCTGAGCTTCTCCGCAAGAGAGTCGTTCTCCTCCGAGAACTTTTCAAGAAGCGACTGGACGGAAATCGGTTCAATCTTCCACTTCGTCACGGATTCTTCACCATTTTCCTTGAACTGTGCCGCCCACGGCGCTTGCGAGATTCGCTGCGGCCCGCTGTCCGTCTTCGAGCGAGCTGTACGGAATCAAGAGGTCGGTCCAGTATCGTCCGCGTGGCCCCGGCTCCTTGAGGGAGGCCGCTGCGGCGCTGAAGTCGTCTAGCGCCCGGGTCGGCCCAATT
Organism: Brachybacterium endophyticum; assembly: GCF_003130585.1. GTDB lineage: Bacteria > Actinomycetota > Actinomycetes > Actinomycetales > Dermabacteraceae > Brachybacterium > Brachybacterium endophyticum. The sequence continues at coordinate 5,335 of NZ_QFKX01000005.1, forward strand.
GTGAGCAGCGGCTCCCGCCGCAGATCGACGAGATACAGCAGCGGCACGGCCGGGAACTCCAGCAGTTGCCCTCCCGGGGCCAGTTGGGGTGCGAGCCCAAGGGCCACGTCCCGGGTCACCGGCACGTCTGAGATCACAGCGACTTCACGGGGCATCGAGGGAGCTCCTCAACATGTCGATGTTCAACGCCAGGGCCGATGCCAGCCGCTCCTCGTCCAAGTCGTGGATGAAGGCGAGCATCTGGTTCCACACGGGATCCGGGCCCGTGAATCGAAGAGCGATGCTCGGTGCCCTCGAGAGTCCGAGTGATGTGACGTCGTGCCGGGCGCTGATGGCATCGATGTCGATCCGCAGGTCTCGGACAGCCTGCGGGCCCAGCAGAACGGCGAGGGGTTCCTCGGGCACGTGCCGGCGCACCGAGCAACCGAGGACCCCGTCCACGTTGTCGACATCCATGAGCGAAACCGTGGCGATCGTGGGACGGAACTGGTCAACGAGTCCTTCGAACAGGGGAAGGATCGCAGGGTGAGAACTCGGCGCACGTGGGCTCTCTCGCTCCTGAGCGCCCGGCAGCGGATCCAGCTCCACGACAGCGCGTGAATGCTCGAGGAGTCCGCTGTGGGTGCGGGCAACGCGAGTGCTCGCCGCGACGGCACGAGACTTCGAGCTCGAATGTGCAAGGTGCTCTTGCGTGACGGGCATCTGGCTGCGCAGGGACCGGGTAATCGAGTCGATGCTCCAGACATGGGCGAGCGGCTCTGAAACGTCCCAGCGAGTGAGTCGTGCGGGGGAGATAGACCGAACGAGGAACTCAGTCAGAGCTCCGATGCGCGTTCGGTCCTCTGCCCGCTCCTTCGAGTAGACCTCGCACATCAGTGCCCGGCCCGGGCGAACCGTGGACACGGGGAATGCGCGGTCCACGGGGGACTCGTGCAGCTGAGAATCCCAGAGATCCTCGTAGGAGCTCACGGAGAACCCGTGGAAGCCGTCGTACGTCCGCCCCTCGGTATGTCGGACCATCCAGTGTCCGCCGGCGTTCCGAAGTGCGTCGACGAGGAACCACGACAGATGTGACCCTTCGGGAGTCACCAGCACCGGCTTCATCTGCGACCGGCGAGCGTCCTCAAGGAGGGCGGCGAGCGTTGGGCTCAGACCGACCCGTCGATGATCGACCTCGTATACGAGGTAGTCGTCGCCCCATGCATCTGCAAGGGGGTGAACCTCCGTGGGCATCAGCCGGGGATTGCGTTGCGCGCGCTCTGCATAGTGCGGCGGGCAACGTCATCGTTCTCCTCGAGGGAGGTCCGGATCGCGCGGATCACCTCGCGCACCTGCTGGCCGGCGTCGTTCCATTTCTTCTCGAGCGCTGCGTACTCGTCGGACACACCATCGGCCTGGTAGTCGGCCATCGCTGCCTTGACGTCCTGGTCGCGACGACTGAGCAACGACTCGACCTGCCCCGCCACCGTCTCGAAGTTGCTCTGGGCCGTCTCAGATGTAGAGATGTCGTAGTCGTTGCGATCCTGCTGGTTGTGCGTCGCCATAGCGCTCTGTCTCCTCGCTCAGGTCCCTGTGGCCAGGGTGGGGGTTTGTGGGGTGGTCGGAATCAGCCCTGCGAGGGCCCGATCCGGGTGAGGAAACCTGTTGACGTGAAGTCCGCCGCGCCTTCATGGGACTGATGCGTGGCAGCTCCTTCCTCCGCGCCGGTCTGGAAGGCCGTGTTCTGACCTTCGATGGACCCTACGATCCCGGCAAGAGCCGAGTTCAAGGCCGTCGCGATCTCGTCAACCTTCCCCTTGAACGAGTCGAACGAGGCTCGCGCCGGTCCATTGAACGTCCCGGAGAGAGGCTCAGCCGCGTCCACGAGACGCTTGACCTGCGTGCCCAAGTCGTCGTTCTCGCTGCTGGTGCGCTTGCCCAGACGGACGAGTGTGTCCGCCTCCATCGAGAATCTCGTACCCATGCTGGGACCTTTCGTGCGTGTGATCGTGCAGGTTCAGTCGTGAGGTGCAATCTCGACTCTGTGGCGCTCGTCTATGACGGCGACGCCAAAAGACAGTAACCTCCTCGAGCGGCACTGACAACGCCGGGGCCGCTGGCCCGTCGGCCGAGCGGCAGCACGTCGCGCTGAAGAATCGCTGTGAACAGGGGGTGTATCGGATCAATAACCACGACGTGCGGGCTGCGACACGTGCGAGCCCCCCTGACTTCGACGCGCTCGATGCCTCCGGGCCCGGTGCCAGCCCCTCCGTAAGCCGGAGCGCCTCTGCGTGGTCGATTGTGCTCGATGCCGTGTTCGTCGTCATCGGGACGGCCCTCGTCCTGTGGGGCGCAATCGCTGCTGAACTCACCACGGCCGCGCGGGTCGCGCTGCCGCTGCTCGCGCTCGCGGCGCTGGGGGTCACCTGGTGGTGGTTGAGGTGGCGCAAAGGCCGAAGCGGGGGGCACTTTCTCCTCGGGCTGCGCACGGTCGAAGACGACTCGTTGATGCCGGCGGCACCGCGGTGGCGGGGACGCGGTCGTCTGACCCTGGACGTTCGGCGTGGAGTCGACCCCCTTCGCCTTGCCGCGAGGCCAGTGACAGTTCCCCCACCCCCTCGACGCAGGGGACAGGGGCTGAGCTCGGCATCGACGATCATCTCGGACGACGGTGTGAGGCACTCCGTCACGGGCAGAACACTCATCGGGCGCGACGGCCCATCCCTTGGCGAGCTCGGCTCGAGCTATGTGGCCCTCGCCGACTTCGGGCACACTCTCGATCCAGTGCACGCAGCCGTCGCCCCCATCACTGAAGGTGTCGAGCTCACGCCCATCTCCGACGTCCACCCCACGCTCATTGACAAGGGGTGGGAGCAGGAGCCTGTGACGCTCGGGACATCAGTAACGGTCCAGTTCGGATCGGGATTCCTGCTGGGAGACCGAAGATTCAGCGTTGCGCGGCACGAAGGCGGTGAGACTGGGTGATCGATCCGGACCGCATACTTATCGAATCGACGAAGACCCACAGAGAACGCCTGGGGGCCGCGTTCATCCATGGGCACTGGGCCGAGCGCCGCAAGGTCAACTCCAACGTTGGGCGACTGCTGGGCTCATTCGTCATCGCTGCAGTCGCATGCATTGCATGCATGGGTACAGGATTCGTGCTCGGGTACCTGGACCAGCAGAAAGACGAGAAGGCAATCACTGCGTTCCAGGAGTCAGCCAAGTCGAACCCGATTCCTGCTAGGCCGCCGTACAAGGAGGTCGAGGACACGGGCCTGCTCAAGAACACGAAGACGGGCGAGTACATCGACCCGAAGACCGGCTTCAAGGTCGACCCCGACACGATGCTCGCGACCGACCCCCAGGGTCGTTTGATCGACACAAGACTTGGGTGGTACTACGACCCGGACACCGGGTACTACACCGATCCCGCCAGCGGCGTCACGGTGGATCCTGACAAGCTGGAAGTCGTCGAGGGGAAGTAGTCGTGGCCTATACGCGCATCACTGTCGCGGGGAGTCGCAAGAGGGCGGATCTGGTGCTTCCGGACGACGCTCCCGTCGGTTCCCTCGCCCCTCAGATACTCGACGTGCTGGACGAAGCGGTCGAAGGCGGGCTCGATGTCGGCTTCGTGGACTCCGCGGGGACGATGCTCGAGCACGAGGGCACCCTCAAGGAGCAGTCTGTCCCCCAGGGGGCCGTGTTCCGCGTCGTCACGCTCGATGACGCGCCTGCGTCTCCCGACGTAGCCGATGTGACACTGACGCTGGGCGACACGGCACGGACCAGGACTGATGCATGGGGAACTTCCGCCACCAGGATCGCGCTCGTGCTGCTGACCGGGATCTCCACGCTCGTAGGGACGTCCTACGTACTCGCAGCGTCGCTCATCGGCGTCCTCGCGATGCTCGGGGGAGTGGCTCTAGTGACGGCCCTGGGAGTTGTAGCCTCACGGCGATCAGCAGGATCCGCTGCGTCGGTGTTCGCGGCACTGGCGCTCGGTGCGATGCCCCCTATCGCGAGCTCGATTCTCGTAGAGGGGCGCTGGCCTGCCATGGCCAGCCTGGTCGTCTTGGGCTGGTGGGCGATTCTCGGACTGATCTTGGGGGTGGGCGGTAGTTCTCGACCGGTGGGCCTCGGTGCTCTAGTCGGGGTTGTGACGTCGGCCCTGCTGTCAGTTGGTCTTGCGCTGGATGTCGCCCCGGCACTTCTGTGCGGGATCCTCGCGTTCATCTGCGTGGCTGCACTTGGCCTGCTCCCGGGCGTCGCGATGTCGATCAGCGGACTCACTCGCTATGACGACCTCACGATCGGTGGCCAGTCGGGCGACCGCGTCGAAGTGCTCACGGCCATCCGAGATGCGTACTCAGCGCTGACATGGACGGTAGTAGCGCTGGCCATCCCCATCTCCTACTGCCTTCACGCCCTCCTGGGAGCTAGTGCGTGGGAGTCGGGCCTCGCGGTGTCCTTGACTGCTGTCGTGCTGCTGCGCGCCCGCATCTTCCCGCTGATCCCCCAGCGCATAGCGCTGTTCCTCGCGGTCCTCGTGCCGTGGTCGGTGTGGTTCGTGAGCACCACGGCGATCTCGGATGGTCAGAAGGCGGCGGCGTGTTTCGTGCTCGCCGTACTCTGGGGTGTGCTGACGGTCGTTCGCGTTCCCAAGGTGACGGGCGCACGGATGCGTCGATACGCCAGCACCCTCGAGCTCCTCGCAGTCCTCGCGACGGTTCCGTGTCTGCTCGGGGCTCTCGGTATCTTCGACGACCTCTTTGCGGTGCTTCGATGACGCGGATCGGTACCCTGGTGAGGGCTTCCACGGCGAGCGGTTCCAGAAGGCTCGTCGATCTGGATCAAAGGGCGACGGCACCATTGCCACTGCGCCGGAGAGTGACCGTTGCTTCCCTTCATCCCGGCGAAGGCTGCTCCACCGTTGCTGTTGAGCTCGCGATCATGCTCTCGAAGCTGAGGTCCGAGCCGGTGCACCTCAGGCACTTGGTCAATGGTTCCGCATCGCTGCCGACGATGCCCGAGGAGGTCCAGGTCGACCAGGAACGGCTGGCGATGGGTGCGGGCGTCGCGGGACCGAATCGAGTCGGCGATCAGCTCCATCCAGGGAGAGGCGATCCCGGGCTGACTATCCTCGACGCCGGAGCAATGACCCTCAATGAGCTCCGGGATTCGCTGCTGTGGAGCCACGCGCTATGTCTCGTGGGCTCTGCGTCGCGAGCTGCCATCCAACGGACCTACGACGTCGCGACCGCACTTGACGTGCAGAAGCCGACCCTCATGTGCGCCGTGGACGTCTCCAGAGAAGCTGTTCCCGCGACTCGTGACCTGCTGAAGTCGGCCTCGCTACCGGCGTTCGTCATTCCGTTCGACTCGCGTCGCACCGATCGGGGAGCTTGGGGCTACCACCAGTTGAAGCGTTCTTCTCACGAGCTGCTCAGACTCACTGCCGCAGTGACGGACGCGGTGCAGAGCGAGAGGAGGGGCCAGGGCCGATGACGGATACCATGAGGGCTCGCTCAGACGAACCGAGGGCGCGACGTCGACGCAGGTCCGAGCGACCTACGCGAAGCGTCCACCCGATCGAGCGCCCGGAGCCGGACGAACTCGCAGCGCCTCCGGCTCTCACCGAGAATTCCGTCTCGACGCCGTTCCAGATGATCCTTCCGGTGATTGGGGCGCTGACTTCGGTCACGATGATGGTCGTCCTGCGCAATGGACAGCCGCTCTTCCTGATGTTGGCCGCGGTCATCTTCCTCGTCGCGATCGTCGGTGGCGTCGGCTTCGCCGTCTCCAGCCGGGGCCGGGCAGTTCGCCAGATCAGGATCCAGCGCGAGCGCTACCTCGACTACCTCGAGCGCACGCGGGAGGATCTCGAGACCCGGTCCAGAGAAGCAGCCGACGCATCGCGCACGCTGCACCCCGGTCCAAACGGGCTTCTCAGCTTCGCCCGCGATCCCGCGAGGAGATGGGAGCGCCGACGTGCTGATGTCGACCACCTGCAGGCTCGTGTAGGAACAGCTTCGGTCCCGTGGTTCGAGCTCACGATCCCGCCGGCCGAGTCCCCGATCGAGCCTCCCGATCCGTCGTTGCTGGCCGAAGCGGAGCTCCTGCGCGCGACGCACGGGAAGGTCTCAGGGTTGCCGACACTCCTTGACCTTCACCGCGACGGAGTCGTGGCCGTGATCGGTCCACGTGAGCGGACTGTAGGGGTCGCGCGTTCACTCATCGCGCAGCTGGCGGCGCATCAACTGCCTGAAGATGCACTCCTCGCAGTGGCATTCCCTCGCAGCGCGCGTTCGGATTGGGAGGGCTTTGACCTGCTCCCGCATGCGAGGTCCGCTCATCTGCTGGATGGCGGCCTACCCGCGCGGCGTGTTGCCCCCAGCATCGATTCACTGTCGTCAGTTCTGGGGCCGGAACTCGTCGACCGTGCGGATGCTGCTGCGACCACTCGGCGCGTCGGTCAGGAGCGCGGGCTGGGCTCGCACCTCGTGATCGTCGCGGACCAGCATGGGGAACCGGCGCGCTCGGTGACCCTTCCCGACTCGACGATGCACCCTCGAGACCTGGGCGTCAGCATCGTCCATCTGATCGATAACCGCCTCGATGAGCCCGACGACGTCGACGTCCGGATCGACCTCACCGGGGAACCCCAAATCGAATTCTCAGCTCGCCGGGCGAATGAAGGTCCCATCGCGTTCCACCCGGACGAGATGCCCGCCTGGCAGTTCGAGACCCTTGCTCGTCAGCTCGCACGACAGCGGACTCTTGACGCTGTGGCTGCAGCCAGCAGCGAGGACGACTCCGCGATGGACGTCGTCGACCTTCTCGGCATCGACATAGAGTCTCCAGTAGATGCCGAACCGATGTGGGAGCCACGAGGGCCCGCAGACTTCCTCCGCGTCCCGTTCGCTGTGGACGACGCGGGGTCTCCCGTGCACCTCGACCTGAAAGAGAGCGCTCAGCAGGGGATGGGTCCCCACGGGATCTGCATCGGTGCGACAGGATCGGGCAAGTCCGAGATGCTGCGCACGCTTGTGCTCTCCCTCGCGCTCACCCACTCTCCAGAGGACCTCTCGATGGTCCTCGTGGACTACAAGGGCGGAGCCGCGTTCGCGCCTTTCTCCGGGCTCCCGCACCTTGCCGGGTTGATCGACAACCTCGCAGATGATCCGCAATTGACGGTCCGTGCCCGATCGTCGCTCCAGGGAGAGGTAGTGCGCCGACAGCAGCTGCTGAAAGAAGCGGACTCCTCGCCATCGATCACGCACTATCGAGAGCTGCGACGCAGACGTCCCGAACTCCCGCCGTTGCCGCACCTGTTCGTGGTGATCGACGAGTTCGGCGAGCTCCTGACTGCGGAGCGCGAGTTCGTGGACCTCTTCCTCCAGATCGGCCGCATCGGCCGCTCCATCGGGGTCCACCTCCTACTCTCCAGCCAGAGACTGGAGAGCGGGCATCTGAAGGGGCTCGACACCTACCTCTCCTACAGCCTGGCGCTGCGCACCTTCAGTGAGTCGGAGTCGCAGATGGTGCTCAACTCGACCGACGCATTCCACCTCCCGGCGCTTCCCGGTTATGGCTACCTGAAGGTCGACACGAGCACGTACACGAGGTTCCGGGCGGGCTACGTCTCCGGGCCCGTACCTTTCGCTGGGCAAGTGGAGGCCGACTCCGAGCGTCCTGAAGTGATTGTCGTGCCCACGTACAACACGATCGCCAGTGGCGACGGCGGCTCCGATGAAGACCTTCCGGTGACGAGCCTCGAGCGTCCCCAGGTGGGTCGAACCCTGGTGGACGAGGTGGTCGACCGGATGCACGGCGACCAGCGCAAGCAGGTAGCCGTATGGCTCCCGCCCCTCCCTCCGGTGCTCACACTGGGGAGTCTGCTTCCCCAGGTTCAAGTCGCGGAGAGCCCCCTCACCGCGATCCTAGGTCTGGAAGACGATCCGGCGCATCAGAAGCAGAGTCCGTGGCTGCTGGATCTCACCAAGTCCGGTGGCCACGCAACGATCGTCGGTGCACCGCAGACGGGACGGAGCACCGCGCTCCGCACGATCGCGGTCTCTCTTGCGCTCACGTGCACGCCACGGCAGGTGGCGATCTACGGGCTGGACCTCGTCGGCTCGGGTCTTCGCCGCCTCGAGGGCTTCCCCCATGTCGGCGGTGTTGCCACGCGTGGCGACGAGGGACGCATGCAGCGTCTCCTCGAGGAGCTCACGGGGATGCTGCGCGCGCGAGAAGCGCTCTTCACCGAGCGGCACATCGACTCGATGGTCGAGTTCAGAGAGTTGCACGCTAGTGGCAAGATTCCTGAGGTCCCGAGCGCGGATGTGGTGCTTCTCGTCGACGGCTTCGGTGCGCTCCGTTCGGACTTCCCGAAGCTCGAGGACACGTTCACGTCGCTCATGCTTCAAGCGTCCAGCTATGGCATCCACCTGGTGATCACGATGGGACGCTGGGGCGAGATGCGGATGGCGCACCAATCTGTCTTCGGCAATCGCATCGAACTGCGTCTGAACGACCCGAGCGACTCGATCCTCGATCGAAAGCTCGGTGCAACGATCCCCTCAGACACACCGGGACGAGCGCTGTCGCAAGATTCGCTCCTGGGGCAGATCTCGTTTCCGGTGCTGGAAGAGGACGACGCGGCGGATGTCTCCAAGGCTCTCGCTGACCTGGCCGAGCGCTCGTCGGCGGCATGGTCCGGACCCACTGCGGCTCCGATCCGCCTTCTTCCCTCCCATCTTGCGCTGGATACTCTTCCGGACGCAGTCGACGACCCGCATGCCATCCCGTTGGGGCTGCGGCAGGACACGATGGACTACACGTCGTGGGAATTCCTCGACAGCGATCAGCACCTGCTGGTGCTCGGCGATGCCAAGAGCGGGAAGTCCACACTGCTGCGGACGATCGCCGCAGGGCTCATGGAGCGCTTCACGCCAGATGAGATCGCGATCGCGGTGGTCGACCCACGGAGCAAGGTTGCTCCGTGCATCCCCGATGAATACCTCGCCGCTCATGCCCGCACCGTGCGCCAGGCGGCGGGACTCTCCTCTTCTATCGCCACCGAGCTGGACAAGCGTCCCGAGAGGTCGCAGGAAGAGAGCGCGTCGACTCCGCGGGTTGTTCTGCTGATCGACGACCACGACATCGTGTCAGCGGGAGGAATGGAGCCCTTCACACCCTTGCTTCCTCATCTCCCGTCCGCGCGCGACTTGAAGTTCCACGTCGTCCTCACTCGACCCGTTGCCGGCTCCTCCCGTGCCCTGTACTCGCCATTCGTGCTGAGCACCCACGAGACAGGTGGTGCCGCTTTGTTGATGTCTGGTGACCGTGCAGAGGGACAGATCCTGCCACGGGTCTACCCCGAGAGAATGCCGCCTGGGCGTGGACGGTACGTGCGCCGTGGGGAACGTCCCTTTGTCATTCAAGTGGCGGATGATTCATCGAACGACGACCAGCACTGACTCATTGCGGACCGCAGCCGCACCTTAAAACCCGGGTTGGCTCCTTCACGGCAGTCGCTCACGGGTCGCATGAGCGTCGGATCAATCGCGCACTTGGGCGAGCTAAGTCTCCTCAGCTATCCGGGATCGGACGAATCCCCACAAAGGTTCACTGGAAGTCTCCCTCGGGGCCCACTCCGTCCCAGCCAATCTCAGGCGCGGGCTCGCTAGACCTCGCCTGGTGGCACCCCGCGTCGGAACGCCTCGCGCGCGTCCTCGAGGGAGAGTGAGTCGCCGTACAGCTGGCTCGGGATCTCCTCGATCGGGAAGTCTTAGAGCACTCCGTACCGCGTGAAGCACCAGCCGGCCCTCGCGACCGGCGCAGGATCCTCGAGCTCGGGCGGGACCGAGAGCATGTAGCCCAGGAGCTGTCAGATCACGTCGCCGGTCAGCACGGTGTTCGCTCGGGTGCCACGGCCTGACTTCACCTCGATGAGCGTCCCGTCCAGCAAGAGGTCCGCGGCTCCGTGGCCGCATTGCGGCGACCCGAGCAGTAAATCGGCCTGCGACGGTGCCGTGAGCGTCCGGACCGCGAGATCGAACATACCGACCACGGCCCGAGCCTCATCGGGGTCCGCGAGGGACAGCATGTGCTTCACTCCGACCGAAGAGAGCTGGCTGTGGCGGTACTCCGGATCGACCGAGAGCTCCGGACGGTGCAGCAGGGTCTCGTGCAGGGCCAGAACGATCGACAGCCGCGCGACGTCTCCAGATCTCCGGCCTGGCGCGGATCATCGGCGCGGATAACCTTCAGCTGCTTCCGGAAGAGAGTCCGCACCTCATCCCACACCGGATCGCTCTCCTGGAGGCTCTTGTAGATCACGGCGAGACGAGCTCTCCCTGCCTCCGCGTCGAATGCCTTGCGCCGGCGGTTGTAGCGGAGCCCCAGCAAGAGGTGGATCGCGCCGCCGACGGTCGCGTCTGCGACTGACTCGTTGCCGAGGCAGGTCGGTCCCTGCACTCGCTGAGAGGCCGCGAACTCGATCGACCCGGTCGGCGGTTGCCCTCTGGGTGCATCCCTCGATCGGTCTCATCCGCACGCCGTCGAGATGGCGGTAGTGCTCACTGAGGTAGCGGTTCCGCTTGTGCCAGAACGGCATGGCCGCTCGAACTTGTAGACTCTGCCCATCGCTATCGCCCCAAATCGCTGTCGACGGCACCGATCTTGGTCGTGGATCCCTCGGCGAAGTACGCCGTGCAGCGCATGGCCTCGGTGCCGTCATCGCTATTGACGCGCGTGGAGAGCCGGACGCCGTCGGAGAGCTTGTCGATCGTGAGTTCGGCGCTCGGGGCGATCTGGACGTCACTGCCACCGGTTGTCGAGAGCCGGTCCGAGAGCGCCAGATTGCAGAGGTTCACCATCTGGTTCTCCATGTCGTGCGAGCGCGTTCTCGACGCGGTGTTGATCATCAGCGCCCAAACCAGCACGACGGCGAGGGCCACTGCTGCGATCGTGAGCACCTTCCGCCGGCGCGGGGTCCGCGTGAGGACGAACCAGCCCTCGGCAGCCGCGCGGGTCTTCCTGTGCTCGGTGGGGGAGCCGCCCTGCTCCGCGCGCCCCGCATGCTTGAACTCCTCAGCTGGATCCTTGCGAGGTGGGTCTTCTCGACGGGCCGCGATCGCTGAGGGTTCTCAGGGCGCACTCTGCGCTGGGGATCATGGGTGCTGTTCACCGCAGTGGCCTCACAGGTATCGAAGTGAAGTTGCGAGGGATCGCGACCGCATCATCGCACCACACACCCACTTTCTGAGGTCGAATGCCGGCGGCCAGACTCGTCCAAGAGCCCTGTTGGTGCAAGGCTGGTGCATACTCGCTCCATGGCGAAGAGGAGCAGGGTGTCGCGGTGCTGTTCGCCGTCATGATGGTGGCCTCGTGCGGAGAAACTGCGCCCGGTGAGAGCGAGACGGTTGAGCAGTCGACCTCGTCCACGCCTTCTGAGGCTGAACCGGTGACTGCGGACGCCACGGGGCTTTTTAACCCGGACAGCATGAAGGCAGCAGTCGCTGAGCTCGGTGCACAGTGCGAGAACGATTGGATCATGAACGCCGATTCGGAGTCGTGTATCGACATCACCACGCCCGGAGTTGGGAGCTTCATGATCATCGAAGCGCCCGAGAAGGACACGATGATGTCGCGGACCGCTGGGGGATGGGATGCTGGCGGCCCATATACCTCGGTCTGGAACGACGACTATGGCTTCATGTACCCGGACGCATGGGCCGGGGAATGGGGGGACCCGATTATCCAGGACTGCATAGCGGGGGAGTCCGTGTGCCTGATGCAGATGGCCGACGATGCCCCTGCTCTCTTGAACTAGGACACCACCTACGTCGTCATCCTGACCGCCGTCGTTGCCTCGAACGCAGACTTCGGAAGCGCCTCGTTGCGCGCCAGAGCCTCGACTCCGAGCTCGCGTGCCTACGCGCTCGGCCCCGCCAGCAGGCGTGCCTTCGCTGCGGCGAACTCGTACTCGGTCAGCACGCCGGCGTCACGGAGCTCCGCGAGCTTGGCTAGACGGGACACGAGATCATCGCTCGGGGCGGCAGGCGTCGGGGCGAACTGCGGAGCGCTCGGCATCGTCACATTCACCGTCGGACGCTTCGATTCAGAGATTCGCCGGCGCAGTTCGGACATTTCCGCGTGGGCTCGCGCGTACACGCCGTTGTCGATGGGTAGGGTGTTGCTGAGTGTCCACGGGTCGCCCGAATTCGAGTTGCGACTCTTCGTTGTCCCGCGCCAGAAATCGTGATTGTCGGTCCCCTGGTACGACGCGGTGAGGATCTCGAGGACGCTGCCGCCCAACTGTTTGTTGAACTCGATCGCGTTGATGTCCGAGTAGTAGAACGTCGTGCTCCGACCGCCAAACAGTGTCCCGGCCATGAGTCCCTGCATGTTTCCGGCTTTGATGATCATGAGGCGATCCTCGAAGCAGGCCATGCAGCCGGCCAGAACAGTGGTGAGGATGAACCACGGCTCCTCGCCCTCCTCGCAGTGCTGGAGGATGGTCAAGCCTCCGGCCTTGTTCGGTGGACCCAGTGGCAGTCGTGTGTTGGGCCAGGTCTTTGTTGCGGCCCGCGCCTGGAGCGAGCGCTGACGCTCCTCGTGGGCCTTCCGCTGCACTTCGCGAGATGTTCGCTCAGACTCGCGTGACGCAGCGGCTGCCTCGCGCTCCTGGGCGCGGTTGGCTTTCGCGAGCTCCTTGCCTGTCGGCACGTACCCGTCGCTGAGTTCCTTCCGGCGCGCTTGCCAGGCGTGCCATGCCTCTGCGTTGGGCCCCATCTTTGGGAACGTCTCGAGAGCAGCCTTCAGCGCGAGACGCTCTTCCTTGCGGAGCTTCTTGATCGGGAGATCCGAGTCGTCCTGCAGGTGCATGACGATGGTGCCATCTTCGGTCTCGTCGTAACCGGTCACGAAGTCGTACGCAAACTTGTGCTTCACCTTCGAGAACTCGAACAAGGCGAAGGTGTACGTCGACAGAAAGAAGCTATCGAAGCCAGCCATCGATCCTGGCGTGAAACCGATGTAGAACGGCGTGTCCCCGGGCTCGAGTTGAGCTACCCGCTTAGCGAGCCGCCTCTTGCTGTTGAAGACTTTTGCTTCCTCGCTGATCTCCGGTTCCATGCCCGCCCGTTCCCCTCTCCCGTTTCGCGCATCTTACTGCACTCTCAGCGCGTCCTTGCTTCGGTGTGGCCAGGGTCTACGGCCGATCTTGTCGACGCCGTAGCGTTCACGCGCGACTGCGCTGCGGTCCCCTTGGGTAGCTGCTGAGAAAGCCGAGGATTCGGTCCCGGGTGGGTGCGTGCTCGTCGGGCAGCAGCGCGGCCCTGCTCCGTAACTCCTCGAGGACGAGCATCCGCGCCTGGAGCAGAGCATCGACGAACTCGAGATCCTTGGGCCGGTGGGCCCCGAGCTTGGCGACGGCGAGGTCGTGCGGCTCCAGAAAACGAGGCTCCGCGGGATCTGACGACTGCAGAGGCCAGCTGACCAGCCGCTCGCGCCACCCGGGCGGCAGGTAGAGCGCTGTTTCAATGTGCACGCCCTCGGCGTAGATGCCGTTCATCTGGTGGAACGAGGACATCTCGCCGATGATTGCCTCGACGTCGTCGGCCTTGGTCCTGTCGGGGTCCTCGAGGAAGGCGATGTCGGCTTCGATCGACGCCGTCGCGGCGGGCGGGAGGTCGTCCTCGTCGAAGGCACCCAGGATGGACTGGGAGCCGATCACCAAGACCTCGCGGTCGCCGGCGATGTCGCAGGCTGCGCGCAGGAGGTGAGCGAGCTCGAGGCGCTTCACGCGGCCGCGTGCTTGCGGTCCCAGTGCTCGCGGAAGGACCGCAGCACCTGCACTCGATCGCGATCCGGGAGGACGCCCGCGAACGGAGTGTTCTGTCGCAGCTCGCTCGAGTGCTCGTCGGGGCTCGTGAGCACCGCGGCAACCTCGTCGACCCCGCCGTCGATGACGTCGTTCCACTGCGTGAGGTAGCGGCTCGCCATCCCATCCGGGCGGTGGCGCGTCTGCCAGGTGCGGATGTTCTCCCGCGCCCGGTCCAGGACCGTCTCGGGCTCGCGCATGAGCGGTCCGAGCAGCGCCCGATGCAGCCAGAGGCTCTTCTCCTGCTCCCGCGTCAGCTGCGGCTCCAGGAGTCGCTCGACCTCGGTGCGCCGGACCCGGCGATGGGATCCCGTGCGGGAGAACGACAGCTCGCCGCGGTCGCACAGATCGACGACATGCTGGCGAGAGACGCCGAGCATGCTCGCCGTCTCTCCCGTGGTCAGCCAGTCGCCAGTGGTCATGCCTTCATTCTAGTCGCAAACACCAGAAACACAACGGGCGAGTTGGGCTCGGTGCGCTCTGGGTCGGTGCTGACTACGCTCGTTCCCATCGACGACGAGGAGGCGCGTGATGTGTGGACGGTTCGTGCTCGACTACGACGAGGCTGGGCTGCTCCATGCCTACGTCGCCACCAAGGCCGACCAGCAGGAGCGCGACTGGTCGCCGGTGTTCTCGATCGCCCCCTCGACGCTCGTGCCGGTGGTGCGCGAGCACTTCGACGAGGACGGCGAGATCCAGCGGACCCTCGAGCCGGCCCGGTGGGGTCTGCACCCGTCCTGGGCCAAGGACAAGGGGCCGCGGCCCATCAACGCCCGGTACGAGACGGTTCCGACCAACGGCATGTTCCGCGGCCCGTTCGCGAGCTCGCGCGTCGTGGTCCCGATGACGGGCTACTACGAGTGGGTCGAGCAGGAGGACGGCAGCAAACAGCCCTATTTCGTCCATCCCAAGGACGGCGGTCTGCTGAACGCAGCCGGCCTCGCCGCAGCGAAGAAGGCCGAGGACGGGGAGTCCTGGGACATCACCTTCACGATCATCACCCGCGAGGCCAAGGACGCCGCCGGCGACGTCCACGACCGCATGCCCGCCTACCTGCCCGACGAGCAGCTGGGGGAGTGGCTCGCACCCGGGAAGCTCGGGCCCGACGAGAAGGCGGACCTCCACCAGGGCCTCGGTGAGGTCTCCGAGCAGATCGCCAGGACGCTCGTGACCCATCCGGTCAGCCGCGAGGTCAACAACGCCCGCAAGGTCGACCGAACGGACCCCTCGCTCATCGAACCCGTCGAGCTGGAGTGAGGTCGAGCCCTCCTCACGGGTACATGTGAACCCCATCGGGACCCTGTTCCGCCTGATCAGTGGCCGGCGATCGACGTCCAAATGTCGCACCCACCCGCTACGGTCATCCCTATGACGACGTGGGAAGCGAACGACCTCTCCGAGAAGCTCAGCCTGGACCCGAACAACGACGTTCGGGAGTTTCTGCGGAAGAAGTACCCCGAGCACCCCAAGTACAAGCCGTGGCGGCTGAACCGCGGAATGATCGAAGAAGTCGGCGAATGGAACGTCACGCGGGGACGGATCACGCCCCAGCAGCTCGAGGAGGTGCTTGCGGAGTTCGACGATGCGCATGCCGACGCTCTCGAGGGAACTCCTGTGCCGATCCAGGGTGAGCCACCCGAGTGCGATGTCATCGACTACGACGGGCCGGTCAGCCGTGAGGCAGTGCGGCTGCTGGAGTGCGCGCGCAGCGGGGGCTCCGTGCTCACCGATCACGACGTGTGGACCGACGAGAACCTCGAGGTCCTCGTCGCACGCTTCGTGAACCGTCCGGACGTCTCGGGCAACGACTTCTTCTCGAAGTTGGAGCTGCAGCTGGACGGGGTCGCGGACGACGTCCGTGTGCTGTTCGCTGAGCTCTTCCTGCTGCAGATGCTGCCGCTGATGCAGTTCCACCCCGCCACCAAGGTCAGGAACATCGAACGCGTACTGAAGAACGCGAGTGGTGAGTACGAGATACCTGATGCGATCCGCGAGGCGCTCGAGAAGCCGGTCTTCCGAGGCGGCGTTGCCTTCAGCACCCGCCGCTTCCAGCAACTGTCGATGCTGATCGAGTTCGTGCGCTACCTGCGCACGCTCACCACCGACGAGCTCGACCGTGGGCGCGACGAGCCGCTCGCCTGGCGCAAGATCGTGAACAAATCGCCCGGAACACCGGAGCGAACCCTGAGAGGCTCGCTCATCTACCTGGGACATCCGGACTACTTCTTCCCGATCGTCGTCGACATAGACAAGGAGTGGATCATCGAGGCGTTCTACCCGGAGGAGACGGGCCGACCGGCGAGTGGTGATCTCGACGTCGATCTCGCGGCCCTGCGGGAGTGGATGTCGCCGTCGCCGGGCCCCTTGCCCAACTTCTACGAGCCGCCGCTGTCCGACCGCTGGCTCGACTTCGATGAGGAGCCTGCTGTCGAGAACGGGGAAGAGCTGGAAGCTGCCCCCTACACCGTGGAGTCGATCATCGAGGACGGGGCCTTCCACTCTCCGCAGGAGCTGCGCCGGATCGTTGACCGCTGGGACTCGACGAAGAACATCGTCCTCCAGGGTGCACCGGGCACCGGCAAGACCTGGCTCGCCCGCCGGCTCGCCTACGCGCTGATCGGCTCCGAGGATGAGGCGAGCGTCCGAGCCGTGCAGTTCCACCCAGGCACGTCCTACGAGGACTTCGTGCGCGGATGGCGACCCGCAGGCGATGGCACGCTCGAACTCGTGGACGGGCCACTGCTGCAGCATGCCGAGCTCGCGCGCGAGGAGCCGGGCATCCCGCACGTGATCATCATCGAGGAGTTCAACCGCGGCAACCCCGCCCAGGCCCTCGGCGAGATGCTGACCCTCCTCGAGCACACCAAGCGCTCCGAGCGTGAGGCCCTGGAGCTGACCTACACCCGGGAGGGCGAGGACCGCTTCCACCTGCCCGAGAACCTCTACGTGATCGGCACGATGAACACCGCGGATCGGTCGCTCGCGCTGGTCGACTTCGCCCTTCGCCGGCGGTTCTCCTTCTTCGAGCTCGAGCCGCAGTTCAACGACACTTGGAAGAGCCATCTGCGAGACCGGTTCCGCATGGCCCCGGCGGCGGACATCGAGGAGATCGCGCGCCGCGTGATCGCGATGAACGACCAGATCGCCGCGGACCCGAACCTCGGGGCGTCCTTCCGGATCGGCCACTCGTTCTTCACCCCGGAGGTCGAAGCTAGCGAGCTGTGGCCGTGGTTCGAAGCCGTCGTCGAGACCTCCGTCGCGCCCCAGCTGAGCGAGTACTGGCACGACGACCCGGCCGCCGTGGAGGGCGTGGTCCAGCAGCTGCTCGCGGAGCTCTGAGGTGTTCATTGCCGGTGCGGGGTCGACCCGTATCGACGTGCGCAGCGTCTGGTTCCTGCTGCTGTACGCCTCGGACCTGCTCGAGAAGCTCACGGGCGAGGACCGAGAACGACTGCTGCGCGGGGAACGCGACAACGACCTTCTGGACGCTCTGGCCGACGTGCTCGCCACGCGAGTGGAGCGCCGGGTCCGCACGATGCTCGCGCGGGGGTACCGCCGCCGCGTCGAGCCGCTGACCCGCGTGCGCGGCCGCATCGACCACCTGGGGACCGCCCGCGGTCAGCTGATGCAGTCCGGGCGGGTGCTCTGCCGCTACGACGAGCAGACGGTCGATCTGCCGCGCTACAGGTCGATGCTCGTCACGCTGCGCCATGCCTCGCGCCGAGCGGTCTCCGAGCCGGTGCGCCGGCACTGCCTGACGACAGCGCAGATGCTCGAGCGTTCGGGCGTGAGCCCGGTGACTCCGACGCCGGCTGAGCTCTCCACCGAGCAGTTCGGTCACTTCGACGCCGAGGACCGCACCCTGCTGACGCTCAGCGCCCTGGTGCGCGACATGTGCGCGCCCGAGCACAGCCCGGGGGAGTCCGAGCTGCCGCAGATCCTGCGCGACGAGGGGGCGCTCCGGCGGCTGTTCGAGCAGGCTGTGCGCGGGTTCTACCGCCACCACCTCTCGCCCCGCGGATACTCGGTCGCTGCCGAGCGGCGTTCGTGGCCGGCGACGGGGAGCCCGGACGACCTCGCGTTCCTGCCGAACCTCAACGCGGACGTCGTGATCCGCGGTCACGGGCAGCAGGTGATCGTGGAGTGCAAGTTCGCTCCGATCTTCACCCAGCATCAGGGCAAGACGATGCTCAAGCCCGGCTACGTCCGCCAGCTCGTCTCCTACGCCTCGGTGTTCCGCAGCGAGTTCGTGGGGGAGACCCGAGCACTCCTGTTGGGCGCGCTCGTGGACGGATCCGCGGGCCGCAACCTGGATGTCGAGATCGACGGGATCCCCGTCGCCGTGCGACAGGTCGATCTCGCCCAACGCCCTGCAGAGATCCGGGCGGCTCTGGCGGCTGCCTGGAGCCCGGGCCGACACGCGTGACGCGCTGTCCGCAGGGACGGTCAGGGCTTCGCGACGTGCTGGGCGATCAGCGCGGCCATGCGCGGCTGATGCGAGCGCGTGCAGCCTGAGCCGAAGGTTCCCCCTCGGGTGCGGCGCGACGACTCGAAGACCTCACCGACAGCGAGTCCACGGCTGTCGAGCGCCCTGGGGACGTTCCAAGGGCGCGATTGATCGCATCATCATCACGGTTCCATCACGAAGCGTCTGGATTGTCGTCCGTGCCGCCTACTCTCAGCTCAACCCCAGCGAAATCGAAGGAGCTGTTCATGTCCCGTACTCTCCGCACTCTCGCGGTCCCGCTCGCCGCGATGCTCATGCTCGCCGGGTGCGGCAACACCGAGGAATCCGCGTCTGAGCCCACCGCGCAGGCTCAGCAGAGCGATGGTGGCGGCGTGTCGGAGAGTGATGGCGGCGGCTCCACTGCCCCGATGGACGACGGTGGAGATGGCTCGGAAGAGGCGGACTGCGCGCCCGAGGACTTCGACGAAGTTGAGGGAATGTGCGCTGGCGAGGAGACCGCGCTTGGCGCTCCGCAAGGCGACCTCTTCTCGCAGGGCCAGTTCACCGTCATCGGATACACCAACTACCTCTTGACGGTCCCCGCGGACTGCCCCGAAGACATCGTCGCGTTCGTCAAGGACGCCGGCGGCGATCCGGTCGAGTGCATCAAGGTCGACGTGGACAACGCCCAGGGGTCCGAGGCTGCGAACGTGCAGGCCGCCGCCTTGGTGTCCGGCGAGGGTGAGCAGTTCGAATACGAGGTCGCGTGGAACGCACTCGACGAGCTGACCCCCGCCCTGCTCGACGACGGCCCCACGGACGTCAACGACGGGTACTACTACACGCTCGCTGACGGAACCGAGATCAGCGAAGACGAGTACGACGCGCTCAACAATCAAGCCGCCGACGTGAACGACAAGTACATGACCGACGATGTCCGCCCGACGGCCAAGGGGGTCGAATGGCTGGTCGGCCCGGCCGCTCCCGAAAAGATGAGCTACGTGGAGCTCACAGACACCGTGGACACATGGGAGGCCAGCCCTCTCGAGTGACGCAGGAGCACGCCGCCCGCCACCGATACCAAGAATTGGTACACGGCTCATGGCCCAGAACACTTCCATCAGTCTCGACGACCACTACGCAGGCTTCCTCGCTGAAGAGGTCGCCTCGGGACGCTATCGCACCTCGAGCGAGGTCATCCGCGCCGGCCTGCGGCTGCTCGAGGACCACGAATCGCAGATGCGCGCTCTGCGGTCGGCACTCGTCGTCGGCGAGGAGAGCGGTGCACCCGAAGCCTTGGACATCGACTCCTTCATCGCTGACAAGCGGCGATGAGCGCACTGCTCTTCACGCCTGCCGCGCGAGTCAACCTCTCGGAGATCTGGGACTACACCGAAGAGCACTGGGATGCGGGGCATGCCGAGACCTATGTGCTCGAGCTCCATGCGGCTGCTGAACGGGTCGCGCAGAATTCCTCTCGAGGGCGGCCCGCCGACGAGGTTCGAGCTGGATACCGTCGGTACGGGATCGGCCGTCACCTGCTCTTCTACTTGGTGCGCGACGACGCCGTCGTCATCGTGAGGATCTTGCATCAGCGGATGGACCCCACGCGACACCTGTGATGCGCGGACGCCGCACAGAGCAGCGTCGCGAGCAGGTGGCCGTTGAGATGCTGCTTCAGTCCCGGTCCAGCGACCTGGCTTGGGACCGGTAGTACAGGAACACCACGAAGGCGGCCAGGGCGGCGGTCAGAGCGAGACCCACTCCCGTATCGAACAGCGCGCCGTCTCGTGTCCAGCTGATCGCCGACAGGGCGACAGTGAGAAGGGCGAGCAGGATCGTTGCTGTGCGAGCGCGTCTCCACGCTGGTGAAGGGTGCATATCCCCATCGTGCCTCAGCGGCGTTCCTCGAACGAGATCCGCACACGCCGAAGGCCCCTCCGATCCTGAGATCGAAGGGGCCTTCGCGCTCCCGCTCGGGGAGAAGCTGCGCGGCACCGAGGTTCGGCCGGCTCATCCGTCCCGCATAACCCCCTCGGCCCCCTGGTTTCACCCACGTACGTGAGCTCCAGGCGGTTGCCGCCTCTCGACTCTACAGGCTTCTGCTGCGCCGCAGAAGGCCCCCGCGTCGGCCGGATCCACGGTTCCGATAGTGCTGGCTATCGGTCTGGTGCAGACTGGGCAGCGAGGAGGTGTTGAGCATGAGCGAGACGACCATCGACGCGTCCGCGCAGCGCGTTCGTCGCCTGCGCAATCGCCGCGACCTGCTCGAGCTGGACATTCGCCGCGAGGTGAAGCGCCTGTACGAGACGGGTCTGTCCGAGCGGAAGATCGCAAGGCTGGTCGAAGTGGCGCAGCCGACCATCCACAAGATGCTCGAGGTCGCGAGCCGAGATCCTGAGCTGCTTGACGGTTTCGCCGGCGCGACGCCGATGGAGATCTGCCAGCGCTACGCAGCCGGCGAGTTCGACCGCGAACAGCTGGTCGACGAGCTCGTGCGGTACCCCTACACCAAGGAGGGCACCACCGACGGGTACGACTGGCTGAGCGTCGATCCACCCGGCACCTGGTCGGAGGTCAGCGCAGCCATCGAGCGCGGCCTGATCGACGAGGACGTCTACGTAGACGTGTTCAACCGTCGCCATGGCCAGTAGGGAGCCCGGCTGCGTGAGACTCCCGGTGCGTCCCTGGTTCCTCGCGCCCCCGCTGCGCGTCGCGGCGGATCCGGCCGCCGAGGTGCTGACGCTGCACACGATCCAGACCCTCGAGGCCTACGAGCAGCTGATGGCGACCGGTGTGCTCGTCGGGGACCCCAGCCGTGGCGACGCGGAGTTCCAGGAGGCCTACGCCTGGATGCTCGAGCAGATGGACCGCCGCGGCGTCCCCGGCGCTCCTGGCGGAATGGTGTGGCTGTACGCGCTCACGAGCCGCCGCGACCTCTGCCGAAGTGCCCGGCGCGCTCGCGGTGACGTTTTGCTGACCGTGCGCATGGCCCGCGGTCGCGTGCTCATCAGCGACATCGCCGACTGGTGCGTCGTGCCCAACCGGTACGTGCACGTACCCCTGCGGCCGGGCGAGAGCGAAGCGAGCTGGGACGAGCGCTGGGAAGCGACAGACGCAGAGTTCACGGCGCGCTCCCGTCCGTACACGGACCTGCCCATGAGGCAGTGGCCGGCTGATCTTCGCGAGCAGATCGAACTCTCCTGGGAAGCCATCTTCGATCCCTCGACCTGGGCCCCGGGCCGCATGCTCCAGGCGACAGCCAGAGAACTCCGCGCCGAGGACATCGTGGGGGCCGTCCGCATCGCGAGGACCCTCTGATGCGCCGCCGGCTCACCGAGGGGCAGCGCGAGCAGATCGCCCTCGAGGCGCTTCAGCGCTACGAGGCGGGGGAGTCCTGGCGCGAGATCGCAGAGCGGCTCGAGCTACATCCAGGCACCGTGCAGCGGCTCGTCGCCGAGCGGCACCCGGTCACGTACCGGCGCTGGGGCCAGCGGCCCGTCGTGGACCCCGCCGAGGCGGCTCGGCGGCGGGAGCAGGGAGAGAGCATCCAGCAGATCGCGGAGGATCTGGACTGCTCCAGGACTGCCGTGCGCACGGCGATCGAACGCGCCACCGGCGCACCTTCCACTCGCTACCCGCGCCTGTCGACGCGGCGCGAGCCCACAGACGAGGAGCTCCAGAACCTCCGCGAGCTCTACGAGGCGTGCCCGCCGGCACCGCGGGCGCGACCCGGCCACCGCGACACCGCCGGCGTCGAAGGCGCGGCGCTTGCAGTGGCCTGCCTCGCGGTCGTCGAGGACGGGGTGCCCATGCAGACGCTGTCGAAGCAGCTGGGCCGCGGACCTACCTGGGTGCACTGGCTGCTGAGCAGGCACGACTGTCGTCCGCACGCCCGCGAGGGTCGCAGTACGGCGCGCAGGACACGGCCCACCCAGACCCCCGGCGGGCTTGCGGATACCGGCGAGTAGACGATGGCTTGGTGACCGACGGTCACAACTTTTTCAATGATGCGTCATCTGTCGGGATGTTCCGCTAGATT
Source organism: Brachybacterium endophyticum (assembly GCF_003130585.1). Taxonomy (GTDB): domain Bacteria; phylum Actinomycetota; class Actinomycetes; order Actinomycetales; family Dermabacteraceae; genus Brachybacterium; species Brachybacterium endophyticum. The sequence goes on from NZ_QFKX01000005.1 coordinate 27,694, forward strand.
CCGGACATGACCAGTGATCCTCTGCAGAGCGTCCTCGACGCCGTGCGCGCCGAGCTCGGGGACCCCGCCACGTGGGGTGCCCCGGTGGAGATGCGCGACTCCCTCGCCCTGTGCGCCCTGAACTCCGCCCACTCCCTGCGTGCGAACAGCACCTCCGTGCGGAACCTCCTGCGCCGCTACCGGGCCCACCGCGCCGCGGCGGGCGCTGATCCCGAGAAGGACTCCGGACCTGATCTGGTGGCTGCGATGGACGCCGCCGGCGGACCGGAATCCTTCGCCCTTGCCGTGCTGCAGAACCGCACCCCGCTGCCGGGTACGCGGCAGGCGCGCTCGGTCGGCATCTACGAGGCGCTGATGAACCTGCACGACCTCGGCATCACCACGGCCGCGCAGCTGCGCGAGCGCCACGAAGAGCGTGACGTGCGACGTGCCTGGGTCCGCGTGAAGGGCCTCGGCCCGCAGTCGTGGGACTACCTGTGCATGAACGCCGGCGTTGGTTCGCTGACCAAGCCCGACGTCATGGTCCGCCGCTTCCTCACCCGCGCCGTCGGGGAGACGGTCAGGTCCGCCCGCGCCACGCAGCTGGTCACCGATGCTGCCCGAGAGCTCGGTGTCGAGGTGCGGGCGCTCGATCGTGCGATCTGGCTGCACATGTCGCCCACCGGCACCGAGAACACCGAGAAGGTTCCGTCATGAGCGTCGTCCAGGCGGGCGACATCAACGCCCTGCGCCTCGCGACCTCCGTCCGCTTCGAGCACCAGGGTCGGTCCTACGAGGGCCACGTCAGCTGGGCCGAGGACAACGACTCCGCGCTCTCGCACGAGAAGAACCACCCCGGCTGCGTCAGCCTCGTGCTCAGCGACGGCCAGAGCCTGAACGACCTCCCCAAGACCACTCCCGTCGAGACCCGGCCCAACTAGCCGGCGTCTCGCCCCTCCGTCCCGCAGTGCCCCACCACCCCACTCCCCAGGAGCCGACATGACCATCAACGATTCCCTGCAGCACGTTCCGCCGGCACCCGAGGCGTCCCGCTTCTCCAGGCGCACCCTCGCCCTGCTCCCCGGCGTCCTTCTCGGCGGTGCGCTGGCGCTCGGCGGCGAGAGCACGGCGAATGCTGCTGGCTCGGATCTGCGCGAGATGAACTTCTACCTGTCGTATACCCCGTCTGCGAGTTTCGACGGGAAAATGCACGCTGGCGGGAGCGTCTCAGCTTCGCTCATCGGCCTGCCGAAGGGCGCGGCTGTGAAGTATCAATGGCGGCTCAACGGCGCGAGCGTCAAGGGGGCGACGAAGTCCTCTTTCGCCATTCCTCGCTCGGCCGTCGGCAAGAAGCTCTCCCTGCACACAGTCGTCACGGCAAAGGGGTACAAGACGGATAGTGCAGAGTGGTCGCTCTCTCGCGTCGAACTGCCTGCGATGCCGACATACATGGGCTTCTACAGCGCCTTTGGGACGTACATCCAGGCACAGCCCCAGTTGCTGCCCAAGGGCGCGAAAGTGAAGTACCAGTGGCGGATCGACGGAAAGGACGTCAAGGGGGCGACCAAGGCCACCTTCAGCGTCCCGAACTCGGCCGCGGGCAAGAAGGTCTCGGTCTATTTCGTCGCCACTGCCAAGGGGTATGCCCGGCTCGCCGTCGACTACACGTACGGCGTCATGCCGGGCGGCAGCAAGAAGAAGACGCTGAAGGCCTCGACGCCGACGATCACCGGCACCCTGCGCGTCGGCTCGAAGCTCACCGCCCACAAGGGCACGTGGACCGCTGGCACCACGCGCACGTACCAGTGGTACGCGAACGGCGTCGCCATCAAGGGTGCGACGAAGTACACTCTCGTCGTCCCGAGCTCGGCCAAGGGCAAGCAGCTCACGGTGAAGATCACCGGCCGCAAGTCCGGCTACACGACCCTCTCGAAGGTCTCGAAGGAGACGTCGAAGATCGCCGCGCAGCGCTGAGCGCACCGGGGCCCACAGATTCCACCCTCGAAGCACCCTCGAAGCCTGCAGTGAAGGACGCCGTGGACCTGCCCGTGCGTGACTAATTCACCCCCACCCTTCACTTTCGGGTGATGCACCCATTCTGCGCTTCGGGGCGTCGTACAATTCTGCCCGTCCGAGTTCGCATCCCGTCACCGCTGACCAGGGAGATCGAACGCCGCAGGCCCGCCACGGCGTCCTGGGGGACGACCAACGTTGCACCCTTCCCTGCCACTTCTCACCCTTCGGAGACCACAGTGAATCTCCTGCTGCGAACTCGCGTGTACGTTCTGCTCTACCTCGTGTGCTGGGGAACCGTCATCTGGTCGATAGTGCAGTTCAACAACCTCACGTCAACCGCGGAAGCGATCATCTACATCCCGACGGTCGCGTTTATCGCGGCAATCCTGTTCGGGATGTGGCGCGTGAGAGCTCTTCGCAAGAAGCCTCTCCGGGATACCGTCATGCCGGGAACTCGATGGTACGGATTCTTCCGTGGCATCACGCGATTGTTCCTGATAGCGCAAATTCTTGTCAGTGGTGGGTCGATCTACCATTTCATGGGCGACCATTGGGACATCCAGCCCGCCTACGTCGCTCCGATTATTCTGCATGCCATCATCGTGGCCCCGTTCAGTGTCCCCCTGTCGATCCTCATAGGTCCCTTCGGGTTTGTCCTGCTGTTCTTCGAAACCGGAACCGAAGCAGCCGCGCGCACGGACATTGTCACAATGGACTTGCTGCTCATCGGCGGGGCGTTCTTCCGTCTCATTGAGGGGATGATCTTTTGGTGGGGTAGGGACGTTAACCTGTTTAGGTCCCTAGACGAGACCAGGAATCGGCTCTTAGGGCAAGCGCCCTCTAGGAAGTCGCGAGGAAAGAGGTCCCGAGCCGACGGGTCGTCCGCCGCCCCTGGGATGCCCAAGGCCGCCGTTGAGGACCCCGCTGCGCGTAACGCGCGGATAGAAGAGGAATCGCGAAAATGGGTTGCCTACGGGGAAGCGTTGCGCCTCCGCGGCTGGGATCAGGTTCAAAACGAGCTTGAGTTCCGTCGGCTGGATGACTTCAGCCAGGAGTGCATCAGCCATGACCTCACCATTCGGCTGCGGGACAGTTGGGATGAGCGAATGAAGCTCAAGAAGGGCGTCGGCAACACCCGTCGCCCGAACGCCTGGCGCACATATCCCGGACGCCCCGTGGACCGCTATTACCTCGAGCGCGACTTCGACGAGTGGGTCAAGAAGAACTCCGCCGACGGCGACATCACTCCGGAGGCCCGCCGGAAGTATGAGAAGGAGGAGCAACGGCGCGCGTACCGCCGCGATCAGAACGAGAGCAACGGTGGGTTCCTCTGGGACGTGGACAACGACTGAACGACGCTGCGTGTCCCGCTGTAGCCAGGCGAATATCCAATCCCTTTACCATGAAAGGCGGCCCTGACAGTTGCACCTGTCAGGGCCGCGGCGGCATGAGTGCCATCGTCTAAGGAAGCTCACACCAGCACCGAGTCTATCCGTACGCCCGCCATCGATGCCCCGGCTTCCCACACGGGAGTCGTCCGACGCCCAGATGTTTGATCCACTGCGAACGGATTGCGCGGGGCACGCCTGCAGGACTCGACGCTCTACGTCGGCTCGGGAGAGCGGGTTGCTGTGCGCGCGGTCTGACACACCTTCAACACCCCGGTGCGGCCCCTCGGCCCGCCGGGGTGCGCTTATGTGCGCCGCAGCTCCACCGCAGTGCAGCGAAGCTGCCCCGGGTCTGCGCCGGGAGCGTCTCGGCCGATTCATGGTCCGTGCTGCCCCGAAGGGTGCCGGCTTGCTCCCACAGCGTTGCCCTGAGCGAGCCGATGTCGGTGCTCATCAATACCCTGGTCGATCCCATGCACGTTGAGGGTGAAGACCTGGTCACGAGCGCCCCGATCGATCACACCAATGTCCTCGCAGATTCCGGCTGATCTCTAGTCCTCTGAAGGAGCCCCCATGTCCTCACGCACCACCGTCCCTCTCGTTGCCGCTCTGGCACTGGGGATCGGGGTCGCCCTCTTTCACGGGGTGCCGGGCCTCGAGGACTTCACCGCGGGTGCGTCGTCGACGGCGAGCAGCGCCGGTCCGGTGACCTCCGATCTCGACTTCGACGGTGACTACTTCACCGTCACCGGCAAGGCCCACATCGACCACAAGGACGCGAAGGCCGGCGCGGTCACGTACTGCCCGCTCGATGACCTCGAGCGCGCCACGTGCGCCTACGGCAAGCTCACCCCCGAGCTGCGTGAGCATGCACAGGCCTCCGGACGCCAGGAGATCGACGTGGACCCCGCAGGCTGGGACGTGAACGGTGAGGTCGACATCCCGGCGCTGCCGGACGTGACCGGCTCGAAGGCCTACCACGGCTGGTTCTGGAACCGCTCGCACCTGGTCGCCGACTCCCTCGGTGGCGACCCCAGCCACGAGAACCTCGTGATGGGCACGCGCACGCAGAATGTCGGCTCCACCCAACAGGATGGCCAGTACGCCGGCGGCATGGCCCACACTGAACAGGCCGCCCGCGACTACCTCGACTCCGCCGACGCCGAGGGCTGCCCGCTGTACTACGCGGCGACGCCGCGCTACACCGGTGACGAGCTCATCCCGCGCACCGTCACCGTCGACATCCGCTCCTGCAACGGATCGATCGACGAGCACGTCGAGGTCGCCAACACGGCCGCCGAGTACGCCATCGACTACACCACGGGCTCCTTCGAGCCGACACGCTGATCCCTCGACTCCCTGAAAGGCGGCTGCCCCGATGTTCAATCCGCTGCGGCTCTACCTCGTCATCGCCGTGATGGAGGTCCTCCTCATCCTCGGTGCGCTCGCCATCATCATCGGAGACCTGACCGCCGCGTCGGTCGGACCGCTCGATCTGCTGCACGCGCTCGCCTCGCTCGTGATGCTCGTCGCGGCCTCGGTCGCCTTCCGTCACGCGCTCGGCATCTTCCTCGCGTTCCGCAGGATTCTGCGCACGAGCAGCCTCGAGGCCCTCGAGCTGAATTCCCAGATCATCGCCCTGCGCACGCCTCGGATGAACCGGGCCCACGACGTGGTCATGGGGGCGATCATCGCCAATGACCTCATCTCCGCGGTGCGCTACTTCCTCGATGGCGACGTCGCGTGGGGCGTGTTCAACGTGGTGGTCGCGGCTCTGCTGCTGTGGATCCTCTTCCTCGGAGGAGGCCGGGGAGACCGCCGGTCCGTCAGCAAGCTGCTCGGGGACAAGACCCGGGCGCTGCGAGACCGACTCGTCGACATCCAGAAGGGCATGCAGCCCTCCCCGAACCCGGCGTGAGCCGGCGACCTGTGTACGCCTTTCCGAACCTGTGCACCCTCGAAAACACCGAGACGCCGGCCCTGCCTGTCGTCCTGTCCGAGAATCCTCAGTTCAGCTGGGACTACTACACGAACGTGGGGATCCACCTGTGAACGCCTACAAGCGCCGAGTTGAGGACCTCGACGCCGCTCTGCAGCTCCTCGACCGCGAGCTGAGCAAGATCGAACTCAACGAGGTCCGGGGCCGCAGCGAACTGCTGACGGTGGCTATGGATGTCGGAGGGCGCGTAGTGGCGGGGCACGGGGATATTCGTCGCCGACGGAGGAGCCAGATGTGGCGAGCCAACTTTGAGTGGGTCTCTTCGACGAACACCCTCGCCACGAGGCTGGCAGGAGACTAAAGATGAGGCTCTAGCGCGATGCATTGAGCGGGAGCCACCATACGGGCCCGCTTCGCCATCGCTTGAAGCCCTGCTCCTCGTTGGCGGCGCATAGCCGAGCGAGCGCTACGTCGCGGTCGGAGCCGAGTTCCATCGGTCCGTCCGGCGTGAGGGGCTCCGGCCTGAAGACCACGATCGTCTGTTGCGGCAGAAGACCGAGGATCTCCAGCACTTGGCGCACGAGCTCGCGCGCCAACCGGTAGCCACGCCACTTCTCGTCGAGCGTCAGGCGCGTGAGAAGCAGAGCAGCTATCGCTTCGTCGAACTCGTCCATGAGTTCGTCGGCTACGCGACCCAGATCAGCCGCATCACCGTCGTATCGGTCGCCCGAGTCGGCGAGATCGTGGTCCATAACCTCCCATTGGGCGGAGGTCACGAGTCCGCTGAGACGCCCTCCAAGATGCACCGTGTCGTCGAGAGTATTGATCATCTCGACCCGTGCATTGATGCGCCGCAACTGGTCGGAAGGGGAGTTTTCGCAAGGCGGCTCCATCTCGATTGCGGGAACATCGACGAGGAACTCTTCGTCGTCAGGGGTGAAGATGAAATCGATCATCGTCGGCCACCTCCGACAAGTCGCTCTTCGACCCACGCGTCAAGATCTGCGACGCGGTACAGGATGCCAGCGCGCGGGCCAGCGTGAAGCTTGGCATAACGGGGGCCCGTCCCTGACATGCGCATTTTCGCAAGGGTCTTCGGCGAGAGGTTGAGATAGGCGGCAGCTTGATCCCCTCGGAAGGTGAGAGGAGTGATGGTCAGTTCGGTCATTGCGTGCAGTGCTCCGGCAGGTTGCATCGGCTCCGCTGCACTGACCTGCGTCGGGGGCGGATCGTTCCCTGCCGCATCACACTGAGCACGGCCCCGTGGTGGTGCACTAGGCCGCGTGTTCTGGTCTGTCGCCACCCAGAACGCCAAAATCGAGGCGGAAACCCGGCGGCGAACCAGGCTGAGCCGACCTCTAAAGCTGAATACCCCCATAATACGCGACCTTCGTTCCTATTGCCACAGTTACTCCCAGAAGGTGCCTCGGAATGATGAGAGCGTTGGTCGCATCAGCCGGCGAAGATCGCGGCGCTTGCTTCCGCGGCCATCTCGATGGGCATCGCCGAGGTGTAGTAGTCCAACGCGACCTGCTCGGTGTGCCCCAACTGCTGCGCGCGAGCGGCAGGGGGTACACCCGCTGCCATCAACTGCATGTTCATGGTCGTGCGCCAGATGTGCGTGAGGTGTCCCGGCATCGACAGCTTCGCGATGTCGAGCGCGTACGCGAGCTGGTCGTACAGTGCCCGGGCTTCAGCTCGCACCTTGGCCAATTCCCAGACCTTAGTCCTGTCGCCCGCTTGGCCGACAATCAGTGTGTCCTCGGGGTCTTCTGGGTGGGCAAGAAGAAGCTCCCGAATGCGCCAAGTCGTCCGCTGGTCGAGCACGTGGGCAAGACGGGGGATACCTCCCTTGGCGATCGACTGATGAACATCGATCGAGACGTGCTCGACGTCGTCGCGGACCAGCCCTCGCCACGCCTGTCGGGCCTCCGAGATCCTCAGGCCGGTTCCTGCCTGGATCAGCGTCAACGAGATCATGTTCCGTCGCATCGTCACGCGGTGCTCGAGTCCCCAGCGCCCCCTCCTGGGCGCGGCGATTCCCTGCGACGGGTCCATCGCGACCAAGTAGTCCACGACGCGGTTGTATTCGTCTCGCGTGAGGGCAACGGCAGGTCCCGAAGACACGCCTTCTCGCTGACGAGCCATTGACGTGAGGTCGATTCGTTCTCCCTTGATCGGGTTGGTCTCGAGGAGCTCGTGACGGCGGAGGTTGCGGAACACCCATCCAGTGAGGACTGAACGAGCTCGACGGGAAGTCTCCTTGCCGTGGAGCTCCGAGATCTCTTTGAGGCAGGCTTCGATCGCGAGCATCTTGGTGGCGGCCTGGATCGTCTTGGGGCCCAGCGCCTTGTCGTGCTGAACCGCTTCGTGCGATTGGCCATCGCACTTGCCGAGCAGCAGATCGAGCGATGCCGCGTATGCCTTGCGCGTCATCTCGGAGAGGTTGGGCGCATTGATGATGTCGGGCCTGACGACGGCCTCGCAGAACTCGCTGAGCGACGAGCGTCGGGTCCAGTCAGACGCGCCGCCTCGAGTGTGCTCCTCGAGCATGTCTACAGCAGTAGCCCGTGCCTTGTTGCGGATCGCCGTGTCGGTACTCCGGGGAGGACCTTGGGTGAACCTGCGCGTGGGCTTCGCGTCGCCCGGCAACAGGATCGACCACGCGAGCCGACGGCTGATGACCTTGCCGGCCTCATCTCGGAGGTCCGTCACCTGTGCCCGATCGATGCTGTGCTCGCCCTCGCTGAGTCTGGTCCTCGCGGCCAGTGCGCGTCTCTTCGTCATGGCCCAAACCTATACGCAAACCTATACGCAAGAATCCCTCAATCCGGAGGAATGGAGGAGCTTCTGGAGCGATCTGGGAGATCATGTATGTGCAGATGAGCTGCGCTGATGTGCCAAACTGCCAGGGGACTCCCAGTATTGGCCGCAGTAGCCCGGAGGTCGTAGGTTCAAATCCTGCCCCCGCTACGAGATGAAGGCCCTCGGTCCGGAAACGGACCGGGGGCCTTCTGCTTTCCCGGAGTCCGAGCGTGGCGGGCAGCGCACGATGGGATCTGATGTCCGTCAGCGCCTCTGGAGACGGGCCACACGCAGAATCTCCGCACAGACCAGTTCGGGCTGCGTGAGCATCACCAGATGCCCCGACGACTCGGCGAGAACGAACCGCCCCGGATCCCCTCGCTCTGCTCGCCGCCGGTGCGCCTCGTTCAGCTGCGCTCGCAGCGACGCCCCGACGCCTGCGCTGCTCGCACCGGACACCACGGTGACAGGCACAGCAGGTCCGTCGTACGCCGCGACGAGATCACGGAGTTCGACCAGGTCACCGGCCATGTCAGCACTCTCTGCGATCTGCGTGCGCACGGCCTTCGGCGTGTACATCTCGGCCCGGGAGTCCCGGCGCGCACGCTCGGGCAGCATCGGCACGGTCCTCGCGTACATCGGACCCAGCACGCCCAGACACGCCAGCGGAGGGAACAGCACACCCTGTATCCGGTTCATGCGGGAGAAACCTGCCGTGAAGTAGTACTCGCACAGCTCGTCGGCGGGGTCCAGGAGCACCAGCCCGCGGATCCGCTCTGGCCTGTGCGCGGCGGCGAGCCGCACGATCGGACCGCCCCAGCTGTGACCCACGAGGACGAATCCTGGGCTTGCTCCGCCCGGGATGGTGACCTCCAGCGTGTCGAGGAGTGCGTTCAGATCGTCGGCGAGCTGTTCCAGCCGGCGCGGTCCCGCGGCGGCCGGACTCCTGCCCAGGCCTGCCCGGTCGTAGGCCACGGAGCGCACGTGCCCCGCGAGCCCCTGCCGGACGAGCGCCCAGATCGAACGGGTGGACGCGGCGCCGGCCTCGAGCACCACGGTCGGCGCGCCGTCCGCTTCCCCCGACCCGCCCGCGACGTCCTCGAGATGCAGTACCCGGTGCGGCCCGATCGAGGCCGTCGTGGCCTCGGGGCCGCCGCGGCCGGTGTGATCGGAGACGGCGCGTGACGGTGGACGCAGGCGCATGAGGGCCTCTCGGCAGCGGTCGGTGCGGGCCGGGGCACGGAGACCACCGGATGTGAGAGATCGTAGGCGGTTCCCTGCGCGCTCTGAGAAGATCTGCGCATGAACGACGCCGTCCCCTCCCGCAGTCTGCTCTTCATCGGTGACTCCATCACCGATGCCGGACGGCGCGAGGATCCCGAGCACCTCGGCTTCGGGTACGTGCGGCTGATCGCCGAGCACATCGCCGCCCACGAGCCGGGATCCACGGTCGTGAACACGGGGATCGGAGGCGATCGGGTGCGAGACCTCGTGAGCCGCTTCGATCCGGACTGCCTCGACCACGCCCCGGACGTGGTCACGATCTACGTGGGCGTGAACGACACCTGGCGCCGTTACGACAGCGACGACGCGACCTCGGCCGACGACTTCGAGGCCGAGTACCGGTACCTGCTGGACCAGCTGTCGGCGATCCGTCCGGGAACGCCCGTGATCCTGATCCTCCCGTTCGTCGCCGACATCGACGAGGAGAAGGCCCGCTACCACGAGGACCTCGACGAGAAGGTGGCCCGGGTCCGCGATCTCGCCCGCGAGTTCGGGCACGCGATCGTGGACACCGAGGAGATCCTCGAGCGCGCCTACGCCGACGGCCACACCCCCGCGACCATCGCCGAGGACGGCGTGCATCCCAGCATCGCCGGGCACCGACTGATCGCCGACGCCTGGCTGCAGTCCTACGCGGAGATCGACCAGCACCGAGGCTGAGCCGGCTCGCGGCCGGTGACAGCGGGCCGGGAACCAGCACGCGCGCCCGCCGCCCAGGGGACGACGGGCGCGCGGGATCAGTTCGCCTCGGCGGGCTCGACCTTCTGGCCGATCCGGCCCATGACGTCCTGGAACCAGGACTGGGAGATGTCGAAGGCCTTGTGGCCGGCGATGCGCTCGAACTCGACCGCGCGCAGCAGGTTGCCCTGCTCCTCGTCGTGCCCGATCACGCCGGTGCCGCCCTCGAGGGCCACCTGCACCGCGAGATCGGTCATCGACTTGATCAGTCGCAGGTCGTCGGCGTTGGCCTTCGCGGAACGCGCGAAGTAGCCGGACTTCTGGACCATGACCTTCTCGGCGCCCAGCTTCTCGGCGAACTGCCTCGCGAACCACTGGCCGGGGTTGATGGTGTCGAGCTTGACGTGGCCGAAGGGGTCCTTCTCGGGCTCCTCGCCGCGCGCCTGCATCTCGGCGACGATCTCGGGGATGCCCGCGCCCTCGGACAGGAAGATGTTCACGCAGCCCGCGGAGTCCATGACGCCCTTCAGGCGCTCGGCCTCACCGTCGATGTCCAGGGCCATCTCCGGCAGGAACACCGCGTGGACGTCCCAGCGCTCGGCCGAGTGCCCGATCTGCGGCAGCCACTGCTGCTGGGAGTGCCACTGCTGGTAGTACTCGGCCGCCTGCGCGGTGAGGTAGCCGCAGGAACGCCCCATGATCTCGTGGATGATCAGCATCCTCGGGTTCGAGCCGTGCTCGGCCAGGACGTTCTGGGCGAAGACGCTGGTCTGCTCCGCCGCGGTCTTCGCTCCCAGCGACTGGCGGATCGGCACGATGTCGTTGTCGATCGTCTTCGGCAGGCCGACGACCTGCAGGTCGAAGCCGTTGTCGTGCAGGTGCTTGGCGAGATCCGCGGCGGTGGTGTTGGTGTCGTCGCCGCCGATGGTGTGGAGAACGTCCACGCCGTCGGCCTTGAGCTTGTTGGCCGCGACCTCGAGAGCGTCCTCACCCTCCTGGATCAGTCCGCGCTTGACCAGGTCCGCGGTGTTCGTGAGCTTCACGCGGGAGTTGCCGATGGGGGAGCCGCCGTAGTTGTGGAGCACGCCGGCGTGGGCGCGGACCTCGTCGTCGACCACGATCTTCTCGCCCGACAGCAGACCCCAGTAGCCGTGCTTGTAGGCGATGATCTCGACGTCGGGGACCAGCTCGGTGTAGCGCTCGATGAGACCGGCGACGGCCGAGGAGAGGCAGGGGGCATAGCCACCGGCGGTGAGCAGGGCGACGCGCTTGATCGTCATGGGTGGGGTCCTTCGCGGGTTCCGGGAACGTGCGCGCGCGGGCCGACGGACCGCGCGGCGCGTGGACCGCTCCATCGTATCGGCCGGGCCCGGGCGCATGCCCGTCGTGCCGCGGCTCGGACGAGGGTCCGTGGCGGTACCGGCGCAGGGACTTCCACGCCGCTGCCCGCCCCGGGATCAGTCGCGGGCGGCGAGGGCCTCGAGGGTCTCCTCGTGCAGGCGGCCGTTGGTGGCGACGGCGTTGCCGCCGAACGGACCGTCCTCCCCGTCGAGCGAGGAGAAGCGGCCGCCCGCCTCGGTGACGATGGGGGCGAGCGCTGCCATGTCGTGCAGCTTCAGCTCGGGCTCGGTGGCGACGTCCACGGCGCCCTCGGCCAGCAGCATGTAGGACCAGAAGTCGCCGTAGGCGCGGGTGCGCCAGAAGCGCTGCATGAAGTTGAGCATCTGGGGGAGCCGCTCGATGTCGGCCCAGCCGTGCAGGGAGGAGTAGGACAGCGAGGCGCTCTCGATCTCGTCGACCTCGGAGACCTGCATGCGGGTCGCGGAGTTCAGGCGCGTGCCCGTCCAAGCGCCGGTGCCCACGCCCGCCCACCAGCGGCGCGAGAGCGCGGGGGCGCTGACCAGGCCCACCACCGGCTCGCCGTCCTCGACGAGCCCGATCAGCGTGCCCCACACCGGCACACCACGCACGAAGTTGCTGGTGCCGTCGATGGGGTCGATGATCCACTGCCGCGGCGAGTGCCCGCTGGAGCCGAACTCCTCGCCGATCACCTGGTCGCGCGACCGCGAACGGGAGAGCTGGCTGCGCACGAGCTCCTCGGCCGAACGATCCGCGTCGGTCACCTCGGTCAGATCCGGCTTGGTCTCGATCGCGAGGTCCTGGGCCTTGAAGCGGGACAGGGTGAGCTGGTCGACCGCGTCGGCGAGGACATGGGCGAGCCGCAGATCATCGGCGTAGGAAGACATGGCCACACCCTACGGCCTCGCGTGCGCCGCTCGGTGCGCGCCCGAACCGCGGGCCGCTGCGCACGGTCCGGGGCTCGGCGCGCTCACGCCTCCCAGGGGTCGTTGCGCCGCAGCGCCTCGTCCAACCGACGGTAAGAGGCCAGACGTTCCGGGCCCGCCGGGCCGGCCTCACCCCGCTCGACCGCCCCGTCGAGCGCGCAGTCCGGCGCGTCGGCCGCATGGGAGCAGTCCCGCGGGCACTGCTCGGCCAGCAGCGCGAGGTCGGTGAAGGCCTCCAGGAGCTCCTCGGGGGAGACGTGCCCGAGTCCGAAGGAGCGCACGCCGGGCGTGTCGATCACCCAGCCGGAGTCGTCGGGCAGGCGCAGGGCGAGGGCCGAGGAGGAGGTGTGCCGGCCGCGGCCGGTGACGTCGTTGACGCTGCCGGTGGCGCGGTCCGCGCCGGGCACCAGGGAGTTCAGGAGCGTGGACTTGCCGACCCCTGAGTGCCCGATGAGCACGCTGGTACGCCCTTGCAGATGCGAGGCGAGCTGCTCGATCCCCGACACCTCACCGGCCTCGTCCAGGTGCGTGACCACGTGCTCGACCCCCAGCGGCGCGTACTGGGAGAGGAAGTCCTCGGGATCCCGCAGATCCGACTTCGTCAGGCACAGCAGCGCAGGGATCCCGGCGACCCAGGCGGCGACCAGGCAGCGGTCGATCATGCCACCGCGGGGCTCGGGGTCCGCCAGCGCCGTCACGATCACCATCAGGTCCGTGTTCGCGACCAGGGGCCGCTCGGTCGCGTCGTCGTCGTCGGCGCTGCGGCGCAGGAACGAGCTGCGCTTCTGGACCTTCACGATCCGCGCGAGCGTGCCATCCCTCCCGCTGGTGTCGCCCACCAGGCCGACGACGTCGCCGGGGACGATCGGCGTGCGACCGAGCTCGCGGGCGCGCATCGCGGTGACCAGACGCTCGTCGTCGGTGCCGGAGCCGATGACCGTGCGCCAGCGGCCCCGGTCCACGGCCGTGACGAAGGCGTCCTCGGCGTCCTCGTGCCGGGGACGGATCTTCGTGCGCGGGCGGGAGCCCCGGCGGTTGGGGCGGATCCGGACGTCGGACTCGTCCAGGTCCCGGATCCTGCGGCTCACCGCTGATCGACCGCCTCGTCGTCGGTGTGCAGCATCGCCAGCCACATGCCCACGAAATCGGGGAGGGTCTTCTGGGTGGTCGCGATGTCCACCACCTGCACGTCCGGGACGCGCAGGCCGATGATCGCGCCGGCGGTGGCGATCCGGTGGTCCTCGTAGGTCTCGAACTCGGTGCCGGTCAGCGGGCCCGGGTGGATCTCGAGGGAGTCCTCGTGCTCGACGGTCCGACAGCCCAGCTTCGAGAGCTCGGTGGCCAGGGCATGGATCCTGTCGGTCTCGTGGCCCCGCAGATGCTTGATGCCGCGCAGATGGCTGGGGGAGTCCGCGAGCGCCGCGAGGGCGGCGATGGTGGGCGTGAGCTCCCCGGTGGCCGAGAGGTCGGCGTCGATACCGTGGATCGTGCCGGTGCCGCGGAAGCAGACGTCGCCCTCCTCGCGCCAGCACTCGGCGCCCATGCGGGTCAGCAGGGTGCGGAAGGCGTCCCCGGGCTGATCGGTCTGCTCGGGCCAGTCGCTGATGGCGATCTCGCCCCCGGTGACCAGCGCGGCGGCAAGGAACGGGCCGGCGTTGGAGAGGTCCGGCTCGATCCGCACGTCCTCGAAGGCGACCGGCCCGGAGGTCACGGACCACACGTGGGTGCCGTCTGCCTCCTGGGCGTGGTCCACCTCGAGACCGGCCCGACGCATCTCGGTCATCGTCATCTCGATGTGCGGGAGCGAGGGCAGCGACTCGCCCACGTGGCGGATGCGGAGGTCCTGCTCGCAGCGCGCGCCGACCAGCAGCAGGTTCGAGATGAACTGGCTCGAGGCCGAGGCGTCCACGTCGATGCTGCCGCCGCCGAGGGTGCCCTTGCCGTGCACGACGAAGGGCAGATGCCCCGCCTCGCCGGTTTCGGTGACCTCGACGCCCAGGGAGCGCAGCGCCTCAATCACGGGCCCCATCGGCCGCAGCAGGGCCGAGTCGTCACCGGTGAAGGCGACATCCCCGTGGTGCAGCGCCGCCAGCAGCGGCACGAAGCGCATCACCGTGCCCGCCAGACCCGTGTGGATCTCGATCGGGTCGACCGGATGCTCGGCGGGCGGTGGGATCGGGGAGATCCGCAGCGCCTCGCCCTCGACGCTCAGGCTCGCGCCCAGGCGTTCGAGGGCGTCGCGCATCAGACGGGTGTCCCGGGAGACCAGCACACCGGTCAGGTCGCTGGGCCCCTCGGCGATCGCCGCCAGCATCATCCAGCGCGCGGTGAGGGACTTCGACCCCGGCACGCGCACGAGCGCGTCCACGGGACCGTCGGCGAGAGGGGCGGTCCAGGTGACCTCCGACATCGATCAGCCGTGCTGCTGGGCGAGCTTCTGCGATGCCTTCTGCGCCTGCTTGGTGACGTCGTCGGCCTTCTTGCCGGCCTTCTTGGAGACCTCGCCGGCCTTCTCCGAGACCTTGCCCGCCTTCTTGGAGAGCTTGCGCTGCCGCTGCTCGGCCTGCTTCTGGCTGTGCTCGACGAACTGGCCCCACTGGTAGCCCAGCGAGGGGCGCCCCTCGCGGTCCAGGACCGCGATCATCACGCCGCCCAGCAGACCGACGTCGCTGAGGAGGGACTTGATCTCGTCCAGGCGCTCCTCGCCGCGCAGCTCCCAGATCTTCTTGCGACCGGCCAGGCCGACGCTCGTGGTCAGCAGCAGCACGCCGGCGGCGGCGCGCGGCGCCTTGCCGCTGGCGTAGGCGAGACCGGCGGTCGCGGCGACGGCACCGCTCACGCGGAGCACGGCGCGGGCGTCGACGAAGCCCGGGGCCTGGGAGCTCTCCAGCGTCTTGTCGAGCTGCGCGAAGGCCGAGGGCGCGATCTCGATCTCACGCTCGGGCGAGATCGCGGTGCGCACACCCTGGAAGATGAAGGGAGCGGCGAGTGCGGGGCGGGCGATGCGGCGGATCAGCGACATGGTGTCCTCACGTCTCGGGGTCGATGGTCGACCGGGACGGACCCGGCGATGTGACCAGCCTATCGCGCGTGCAGGAGGGGTGCGTGCGCGCTCACAGTCCGGCGGCCCGCGTGGGGCCGCAGGGAACATCCGGGTCCGCGTCGGCGTTGACGGAGGACGGAAGGATCCATCCGGCGCGGGTGGATCGTCGAGACGAAGCACGCAGGAGGGCGAGCGTGGGCAGCACCCTGGTGGCCGATCGGTCTGCTCCCCGTGCACCTGCGGTTCCCGGGACGACCGGACACGTGACCACTGCCGACGCCCTCTCGGCGGCTGCGGTGGATCCTCGTAGCCCGTTCGCGGCGGGGACCCGTGACGTACCGTGGAGCCTGATGACCACCACCGATCATGACGGCGACCGTGCCCCCGGCGCCGATGGCGCGAGCACCGCTCCCGCCGACTTCGACTTCGAGGCGGAGTCGCTCGCGCACCTCGACTCCCTCTACGGCGGTGCACTGCGCATGACGCGCAACCCGCAGGACGCCGAGGACCTGGTGCAGGAGACCTACCTGAAAGCGCTGCGGGCCCAGGACCGGTTCACGCCGGGCACCAACCTGCGCGCCTGGCTGTACCGCATCATGACCAACACCTACATCTCCTCCTACCGGCAGAAGCAGCGCCGGCCGCGCGAGTCGTGGAGCGAGGACGTGGAGGACTGGCAGCTCGCGGAGGTCGAGTCCCACACCAGCCGCGGTCTGCGCTCGGCGGAGGCGGAGGCGCTGGACCGCCTGCCCGACACCGCCGTGAAGACGGCCCTGCAGGAGCTGCGGGAGGACTACCGGATGGCGGTCTACCTCGCGGACGTCGAGGGGTTCGCCTACAAGGAGATCGCCGAGATCATGGACACCCCGATCGGCACCGTCATGTCCCGACTGCACCGCGGCCGTCGTCAGCTGCGGGACGCGCTGAGCGACTACGCGCGCGCGAGCGGCTTCCTCCGGGACCAGCCGCACGAAGGACAGGACGACGGGGAGGAGGAACGATGAGCCAGCAGATGAGCTCCGGGACGGGCCCGGGAGTGGAGCCGGAGCAGGACCCGCGCCAGGGCCCGGTTCAGGACCCGCAGATGCGCGGCGAGGCCGGTGCAGAGGCTGGCGGTGCGCCCGACTCCGGCAGTGCGCCCGACTCCGGTGGTGCGACTGACTCCGAGCGCCGGGACCTTCGCTTCGGTCTCGAGGAGGCGCTGGACGGCGAGCTGCCCGCCGACGTCGTCGCGCGGATGACCGAGCACGCCGAGGGGTGCCCCGAGTGCGCCGCCGAGTTCGCCCGCCTGCGCGCCATGAAGGACCTGGTGCGTCGTTGCTGCCAGGCCGAGACGGCCCCCGCGACGCTCCGCGAGCGCATCAGCGTGCAGTACCGACGTCTCGAGGTCGAGCACGGCCCCGACGGCGCGACCTTCCGCTCCACCACCTACCGACGCACCGAGTTCGGCTGATCCGGGGACCGGCGGTTCGACGGGTCGACGGACCGGCGGATGCCCGGCTGATCGTCGGGTCGAGCCGACCGGGAGAGCGTTTCGCATCAGGGTCTGGGCTCCTAAGGGACTAATAGCGCATCATCTGCCAAATATGGCAGATGATGCGCTATTAGTCCCTCCGAGGCCCTGGGGCCGGTGCCCGAAGCCCTGGGGCCGGTGCCGAGCTCGAGGTTCCCCGCAGCCCTGGCAGGCAACGAGGCCCGCCCTATCCCCGCGCCCACCCCCCCCAACACGCAACGAGGCCCCCTCCGCACGGAGGGGGCCTCGTCGATGTTCAGGTGCTGCACGGGGCCGTGCGCCGGGCCGATGGGCCGAGCGGGGCGGCTCGCTGTGCAGCGCGCGCCTCAGGTGTTGGGACGCTTGCCGTGGTTGGCGCCGTTCTTGCGACGGGACCGGCGCTTGCGACCGCGCTTGCTCATCACGCTCTCCTTCCTTCGGCCCGGACAGACAACCTCAGCATTCTGTCACAGGCTCGGGGGTCGATCAGTCGGAGGTGCCCAGGAAGCGACCGAAGCCACCATGCAGCACGAGCCAGGCCATCAGGCCGTAGCCCGTCTGCCCCGGGCGATCGGTGCCGGTGCGTGCGAGATCGGAGGACCACTGGTCGTGGCCCTCGAGCGATCGCACGGTGTCGACGTAGGGCACGCGGCGGCGCGCGCAGACGTCGTCGAAGGCTCCGGAGAGCTCCACGAGCGACGCCGAACGCTCGCGATCAGCACTGGGAGGCGGACCCACCACGAAGGAGGGGATCCGCATCCGTTCGAGGCCGTCGAGGACCTTCGCCAGGTTGAGGCGGGAGCGGGCCAGGGACACGCCCTGGTCGATGTCGGCGCTGCCCAGACCGAGCACCACGCGGTGCTCGACGAGGCCCTGGGCGAGCCCGTCGGCGTCGGCGCGCACCCGCACCTCCTCGTCCCAGCGCTCGGCGAGAGAGGCCGAGGACTCCCCGGGGATCGCGCTCGTGTAGAGCTGGATGCGCGGGCGTGCACCCTGCTCCCTGGCGACGGCGCGCCCCAGCCAGCCCAGGGCGCGGGCATCGCCCACACCGGCGAGGAGCTCCTCGCCGAGGGCGATCAGGCGGATCGGCCTGTCGCTCGCGGGGGCCGGGGCGGCCGGGACGGTCCGCTGGACCGGGACCGAGCGGGGGGCGGGCTGTTCCACGTCGTCTCCTCGTCAGTTCTGCAGTGCCTGCGCGACCAGATGCTCCTGTTCGACCTTGTGGTTCTTCGCGGAACCGGTGGCCGGGGAGGCGGAGGCGGGTCGCGCCACGACCTGCAGGGTACGCCCCACAGCGGCGGGGAAGTTCAGAGCCATGAAGCCCCATGCGCCCTGGTTCTGCGGCTCGTCCTGGACCCACACCAGCTGGGCGTCGGGGTAGGCCGAGAGGACCTCCTGGAGCTCCTCGGCGGGCAGCGGGTAGTACTGCTCGAGGCGCACGATGGCGACGTCCTCGATGCCCTGCGACCTCCGTGCCGCCTCGAGGTCCCAGTAGACCTTTCCGCTGGTCAGCAGCACGCGGGTGACCTTCGACGGATCCACCGTGGTGTCGGGGATTACGGGCTGGAAGGTGCCCTCGGTGAAGTCTTCGAGGCTGCTCACGGCGGCCTTGTGGCGCAGCATCGACTTCGGGGTGAAGACGATCAGCGGCTTGCGGGGCTCGGTGCGGGCCTGGCGGCGCAGCAGGTGGAAGTAGCTGGCCGGCGTCGAGGGCATCGACACCCGCAGGTTGTCCTCGGCGCACATCTGCAGGAAGCGCTCGATGCGGGCGGAGGAGTGGTCGGGTCCCTGGCCGTCGTACCCGTGGGGGAGAAGCATCACCACGGAGGACTGCTGGCCCCACTTCTGCTCGGAGGCTGAGATGAACTCGTCGATGACCGTCTGGGCGCCGTTGACGAAGTCGCCGAACTGCGCCTCCCACAGCACCAGGGCGTTGGGGTTCTCGACCGAGTAGCCGTACTCGAAGCCGAGCGCCGCGAACTCCGAGAGCGAGGAGTCGTAGACATTGAAGCGGGCCTGGTCCTCGGAGAGGTGCAGCAGCGGCGTGTACGTGTCCTGGTTCAGGCTGTCGATCAGCACGCTGTGGCGCTGAACGAACGTGCCGCGGCGCGTGTCCTGTCCGGTCAGGCGGACGCGGGTGCCCTCCATCAGCAGCGACCCGAAGGCCAGCAGCTCGGCGTAGGCCCAGTCGATGCCGCCGGAGCGCGACATCTCCTTGCGCTTCTCCATCAGGTTCACGAGCTTGGGGTACACCGTGAAGCCCTCGGGGGTGTCGACGTGGGCGTCGCCGATGCGCTCGAGGACCTCGGCCTTGACGGCCGTCATGTCGGGCACGACGATCTCGCCGGTGCGCTGCGAGCTGGGCAGGTCCAGACCCTGGACCGAGTTGTTCGGGTCCGCCTCGCTGGAGGCGTTGCGGGCGTCGGTGAAGGCCTGGTCCAGGTGCTGCTGGAAGTTCTTGACCAGCGCTGCGGTCTCGTCCTCGGTGAGGTCGCCGCGTTCGATGAGCGCATCGGTGTAGAGCTTGCGCACCGTGGGGCGGTCCTTGATGAGGTTGTACATCAGCGGCTGCGTCATGGCCGGGTCGTCGCCCTCGTTGTGGCCCCGTCGGCGGTAGCAGATCATGTCGATGACCACGTCGCGGTGGAACTTCTCGCGGTAGGCGAAGGCGATCTCGGCGACCCGCACGCAGGCCTCCGGGTCGTCGCCGTTGACGTGGAAGATCGGCAGCTGCGTGGTCTTCGCGGCATCGCTCGAGTAGAACGAGGAGCGCGAGGAGTCCGGCAGCGTGGTGAAGCCGATCTGGTTGTTGATGACCACGTGCACCGTGCCGCCGGTGCGGTAGCCGCGCAGCTCGGAGAGGTTCAGGGTCTCGGTGACCACGCCCTGGCCGGCGAAGGCGGCGTCGCCGTGGATCAGGATCGGCAGCACCGGGAAGTCGGTGACCCTCTCGATCTGGTCCTGCTTGGCGCGCACGATGCCCTCGAGCACGGGGTTGACCGCCTCGAGGTGCGAGGGGTTCGCCGCCAGGTACACCTTGGTGGTGGTGCCGTCCTCGGCCGTGTAGGTGCCCTCGGTGCCCAGGTGGTACTTGACGTCACCCGAACCCAGCCCCGGCGTGGAGCCGTCGAACTCCTGGAAGATCTGGCCGAAGCTCTTGCCGGCGAGATTGGTGAGCACGTTGAGGCGGCCGCGGTGGGCCATGCCGATGCCGACCTCGGCGATGTCACCGTGGGCGGCGTCGGAGAGGATCGAGTCCAGCAACGGGATCACGGACTCGCCGCCCTCGAGGCTGAAGCGCTTCTGGCCCACGAACTTGGTCTGCAGGAAGGTCTCGAACGCCTCGGCGGCGTTCAGGCGATCCATGATGTGGGCGAGCTGGTCCTTCGAGTACTCCTTGCGCGGCGACTCGAACTGCTCCTGGATCCAGAGGCGCTCCTCCGGATCGGCGATGTGCATGTACTCCACGCCCACCGTGCGGCAGTAGGCGTCGCGCAGGATCCCCAGGATCTCGCGGAGGGTGGCCTCCTTGCGGCCACCCAGCCCGCGGGTGGGGAACGTGCGGTCGAGGTCCCACAGGGTCAGACCGTAGGTCTGCACGTCCAGGTCCGGGTGGGTGCGCACGCGGTACTGCAGCGGATCGGTGTCGGCCATCAGGTGACCGCGCACTCGGAACGCATGGATCAGGTCCATGACGTGGGCGAGCTTCTCGGCCTCGGTGTCGTGCAGGGGGTTGTCGGCGACCCAGCGCACGGGCTCGTAGGGGATCCGCAGCGAGCCGAAGACACGGTCGTAGAAGCCGTCCTTGCCCAGGAGCTTGTCCGCCATCAGCTTCAGGAACTCGCCGGAGGCGGCGCCCTGGATGATCCGGTGGTCGTAGGTCGAGGTCAGCGTCATGACCTTCGAGACCGCGAGCTCGGCGAGCGTCGCCTGGCTCGCGCCCTGGAACTGCGCGGGGTAGTCCATCGCGCCGACGCCCACGATCGTGCCCTGGCCCGACATCAGGCGCGGGATCGAATGGACGGTGCCGATACCGCCCGGGTTGGTCAGGGTCACCGTGGTGCCGCTGAAGTCGTCCATCGTGAGCTTGCCGTTGCGGGCGCGCTTGACGATCTCCTCGTAGCTGGCCCAGAAGCTGTAGAAGTCCAGCTGCTGGGCGGCCTTGATCGAGGGGACCACGAGCGAGCGCGAGCCGTCGGGCCGCGGCATGTCGATCGCGAGGCCGAAGTTCACGTCCTCGCGCTTGAGGAGGAGCGGCTTGCCCTTCTCGTCGACGTCGAAGCCGTTGTTCATGTCCGGCATCTCGGTGATGGCCTCGACCATCGCCCAGCCGATCAGGTGGGTGAAGGAGACCTTGCCGCGCCGGTTGCGCTTGAGGTGGTTGTTGATGACGAGGCGGTTGTCGAACAGGAGCTTGACCGGCACGTCGCGCACCGAGGTGGCGGTGGGGACCTGCAGGGACTCGTCCATGTTCCGCACCACCGCGGCGGCCGGGCCGCGCAGCTTGACCGGGACCGGCTCGCGCACCTCCCTCTCGGGGATCGTCTCGACCGGGGTGGTGGACCGCATCGGGCGGTCGGAGGTGTCGGAGACCTTCGCGGCGGGCTTGTCGTTCACGGAAGGGGCGTCCTTCTGGGAGGTGCGGGAATGATCGGAGGATGCGGCATCGGGGGCCGCACCGGAAGCATCGGCGGACGTCGTCTCGGCCGAGGACGAGGACGTCTGCTCCGGGGCCGACGAGGAGTCGTCGGACGCAGGCTCGTTCGCTGCGGGGGCAGGGGAGCCGGCATCGGCGGAAGAGGACGAGGACGAGTCCTCGGGAGCGGCCGCCTGCTGCGTCGGGGCGGCCGGCGTGGATGCCGACGAGTCGGAGCTGCCGGCAGGGGCGGGTTCCGGCGTCCGTGAGCGGAAGTACTCCGCCCAGCTGGGATCGACGCTCGAGGGATCGTTCCGCCACTGGTTGTGGAGCTCGTCCACCAGCCACTGGTTCGGCCCGAACTCGGGCTCCTCGTCAACGGAATCGGAGAGGGGTGTCTTCTGTGACACTCTGCGATCGCCAACCTTCATGAAACGTCGAATGGAGCGGACATCTCCACCCTAACCGAGGGCGGGGGTCCCTGCGCCCGTGGTCGGCGGTTCTGCGCGTCCCGGACGGAGTCCTTCCTCACCCCGGGGAGGGGCACATCACGCGGGGGCGGTCGCGGCCGCGTCGGGGCGCGTGTCAGCGGGGCATGTCGGGCAGCGTCAGGCGGATCACCGAGGAGCGGTCGGGGTCGGTGCGGGGACGGGGATCGTCGATCACCTCGATGGTGCCGCCGTGCAGCTCCACCGCCCAGCGGGCGATCGCCAGTCCCAGGCCGGTGCCGCCGCTGCCGTCCGAGCCGCCGCCGTGCTGGAAGCGCTCGAAGACCCGCTCGCGATCCGCGCGGGCGATACCGGGGCCCTCGTCGCGCACCTGGATCAGCACGCCGTCGTCCCGCGTGGTGCGCTCGGCGCGCACGCGCACCCGGCCGTCGGGAGGGGAGTGGCGGGAGGCGTTGTCCAGGAGGTTCGCGATCACCTGGCGGATGCGTGGGGCGTCGGCCGTGGCGGTGAGGTCCGCGGGCTCGACCTCGATCGCCCAGCGCAGATCCCGTCCCCGCGCGCGGGCTCCCATGTCGGCCGCGTCCACGGCCTCGTGGAGGAACGGGGTGAGGGCGAACTCCTCGAGATCGATGTCGATCACGCCGGCGTCGATCCGGGAGAGGTCCAGCAGGTCGTCCACGAGGTCGGAGAGCCGCTCGGTCTCGGTGAGCGCGACCTCGAGCGCGGCCGGGTCCGGCTCGGTGACGCCGTCCACGATGTTCTCCAGCTGCGCCCGCAGCCCGGCGACCGGGGTCCGCAGCTCGTGCGAGACGTTGGCGACCAGGTCGCGCCGCACCGTGTCGGTGGTCTGCAGCTCGGTGGCCATGCGGGTGAAGGCGTCGGCGAGCTCGCCGACCTCGTCGCGACTGGAGGTCTCGATGCGCTGGGAGTAGTCGCCACGCGCCATCGCCCGCGCGGCGCTGGTCATCTGCCGCAGCGGGGAGGTCATGCCGCGGGCCAGGATCTGGGTGACCACGAGCGCCGCGATCACCACCAGCGGGAGGGTCAGCAGGGGGTGCATGTCTGCCGCGAGGCTCAGCCAGGTCAGGACGACCGCGACGCAGACGCTGACGGCGACCAGGACGCCAAGCTTGACCTTGAAGGAGCGCAGGCGGTCCAGCGGCCGCACCTCGAGCGACTCGAGGGACTCCTGGACCGTGGCGCGGCTGGGGCGTCTCAGGAGGACCGCCCCGGCTCGTCGTCCGGGAGGGACGGGGTCGCCCGGGAGCGGGGGTCGTCGTCCGAGGTGGGCGCGGGTGCGACGGGCGAGGTCGACGATGTCTGGGTGGCGACCTCGGCCCCGATCTCGCCCTCCTCCTCGTCCTCGTCGGGGAGCTCGAGTGCGTAGCCGACGCCGTGGACGGTGCGCACGAGGTCGGCGCCGAGCTTGCGACGGAGCGCCTTGACGTGGGAGTCGACGGTGCGGGTCCCGGTCGCATCGACCCAGTCCCAGACGTCGGCCAGCAGCTGTTCACGGGTGAGCACGGTCCCGGGGGCCGTGGCCAGGCACAGCAGCAGGTCGAACTCCGTGGGTGTCAGGTGAGCGGGTGCCCCGGCACGGGTGACGCGGTGGGCCGCGCGGTCGATCACGAGGTCGCCCAGCTGCAGCATCGCGGGCTGCTCGCCGGGTCCGCCGGCGGCCGGGTCGGGGACGGCCGCGGCCCGCCGCACCCGGCGCAGCAGGGCCTTCAGCCGTGCCACCAGCTCGCGCATCGAGAACGGCTTGGTCATGTAGTCGTCGGCGCCCACGCCGAGGCCGACGAGCATGTCGGTCTCGTCGTCGCGGGCGGTGAGCATGAGGACCGGCACCGGCTCCTCCGCCTGGATCCGACGGCACACCTCGAGGCCGTCGAACCCCGGCAGCATCACGTCCAGGACCACCACGTCGGGCCGCACCTCGCTGACCGTGCGGACACCCGACGGGCCGTCCAGGGCGGTGGAGACGTCCCAGCCCTCGGCGGTCAGTCGGTCGGCGATCGCCCCGGTGATCGTGGGCTCGTCCTCGACGACGACGACGCGGGTGGGGCGGCTGGGCAGCTCGCTCTGGGCGCTCTTGGACATGGCGTCACTGTAACGGCGCACCCTCATGGGGACCGGGAGGGAAGTGGGAGGTCCATGAGAGGGCGTTACGTGCGCCCACGGAGTCGTGACGTGCGCCCGCGGAGTCTGGACGCGCGCGCACGGGGCCCCTATAGACTCTCCAGCACTATGAGCGATTCGCCCGTGCCGAGTACCGGCGCGCGCATCCGGACGGGCACGAGCACCGTGCCGCGGATGTGCGCCCTCCCCGCCCGTGGGGAGATCATCCGATGACGTGGATCCTGCTTGCTGCAGGCATCGTTCTCACGCTGGGCACGGCGGTCTTCGTCGCCTCCGAGTTCTCCCTGGTGGCGCTCGACCGCCACACAGTCGAGAAGGCCCGGGACGACGGCGACAAGAGGGCCGGCGGCGTCCTGCACGCGCTCACGCACCTCTCGACGAACCTCTCCGGTGCGCAGCTGGGCATCACCATCACCACCCTGCTGTTCGGCTTCGCCGTGCAGGACCCGCTGGCCGGTCTGCTCGCGCCGCTGGGACGGTTGGCGGGTCTGGGCGAGTCGGTCGCGGTGCCGGCCTCCGTGATCGTCGCGATGGTGATCGCCTACGCCTTCTCGATGATCTTCGGGGAGCTGGTCCCCAAGAACCTCGCGATCGCCACACCGATGGGCACCGCCCGCATCGTGGCGCCGCTCCAGCACGGCTTCACCGTCTTCTTCAAGCCCCTGATCGCCGTCTTCAACGCGACCGCGAACGCCGTGCTGCGCCTGGTGAACATCGAGCCGCAGGAGGAGCTCTCCGCCGCCCGCTCGCCCGCGGAGCTGGAGTCCCTGGTGCGTCACTCCGCACGTGCCGGCACCCTCGACGAGGGGACCGCCGTCCTGATCAGTCGCACCCTGCAGCTCGGGGACCGCGAGGCGGGCGACGTCCTCACCCACCGCGGGGCCATGGTCAGCGTGGGCGCGGACACCAGCGCCCAGGAGGTTCTCGAGCTCTCGCGCACCACCGGGCACTCCCGCTTCCCGGTCACCGACGGGGGAGAGGACGACATCGTCGGCGTGGTCCAGGTGCGCCAGGCCGTGGGCGTGCCCCGTGCGAGCCGATCCCGCACACCCGTCAGCGAGCTGATGGCGGAGATCCCGCGCGTGCCGGAGACCGTCCCGCTGGACGACCTCCTCCTCGAGCTCCGCGACGTCGGCGCTCAGCTGGCCGTCGTGGTCGACGAGTACGGCGGCACCTCCGGCATCGTCACGCTCGAGGACGTGATCGAGGAGATCGTGGGCGAGGTCAGCGACGAGCACGACGACGACGAGCCCGAGCGGTTCCTCCCCGACGGCGAGGACGGCTGGTCCGTCAGCGGGCTCATGCGGCCCGACGAGATCCGCCGCGAGCTCGGCGTGCGCGTCGCGGAGTCCAGCGAGTACGACACCCTGGGTGGACTCGTCATGGACACCCTGCACCGGGTGCCCTCGCGGGGTGACGTCCTGGAGACCGGGGGACTGCGCCTGGAGGTGCTCGAGATGGACGGCCGCCGCGTCGACCAGGTGAGGCTGTCGGTGATCGACCCCGACATCCTCGTGCGCACCGAGGAGGCCGACGAGGATGAGTGATTCCGCAGCCCTGCTGCTGGGCCTCGCCATGCTGGTGGGCAACGCCTTCTTCGTGGGGGCCGAGTTCGCCGTCATGAGCGCGCGGCGCAGCCAGCTCGAACCGCTCGTCGAGGCGGGCCGACCGGGTGCGAGGACCGCCCTGTGGGCCGTCGAGCACGTCTCCGTGATGCTCGCGGCCGCCCAGTTCGGCGTCACCGTGTGCTCGGTGACCCTGGGCGCCGTCGCCGAGCCCGCGATCGCGCACTACCTCGAGCCCCTGCTCGAGCACCTCTCGGTGCCCGTGGTGCTCACCCACCCGATCGCCTTCGTGGTGGCCCTGCTGATCGCCTCCTACCTCCACGTGGTCTTCGGCGAGATGGTCCCCAAGAACATCTCGATCGCCGTGCCCGTGGGCGCGGTGCTGGTGCTCGCCACGCCCCTGGTGATGGTGGCGCGCGTGTTCACCCCGATCATCTGGCTGCTGAACCACACCGCGAACATGGTGCTGCGCCTGATCGGGGTGCAGCCGAAGGACGAGGTCGAGAGCCGCTTCACCGCCGAGGAGATCTCCGCGATCGTCGACGAGTCGCGACGCGAGGGCCTGCTGGAGGACGAACAAGGCCTGCTGCAGGGCGCCCTGCAGTTCTCCGATCGCAGCGCGGGCGACGTGATGGTGCCGATGACCGAGGTCATCACCGTCACCTACGACGTCACGCCCGCCCAGATCGAGCAGATCGTCTCGCGCACCGGCTACAGCCGCATCGGCGTGCGCAACGACGCCGGGGACCTGGTGGGGTACGTGCACCTCAAGGACGTGCTGCTGCCGGCCGACGCCCCGGACGAGGACTACGAGCGTCCGATCCATCCCGGGATCGTGCGTGCCGTGGTCTCGGTGGCCTCCGACGACGAGATCGAGGAGACGCTGCGCGCCATGCAGTACAACGGCGCCCACCTGGCGAGGGTCGACGCACCGACGTCCCGCAGCGTCGGCGCCGTCTTCCTCGAGGACGTCCTCGAGGAGCTGGTGGGCGAGGTCAAGGACGTCATGCAGCGCTCGCGGGCGTGACACGTCCGACACGTCCCTCGACCTGTCCGGTCAAGTCTCTTTACCTCCGGGCGAGCTGCGGCAAAGGTTCGGCAATGTCCGCCCTCCACGGAACGGTGCGCCGCGCGCGAGCGGTAGTTTGATCCGCGTTGTTCGGCGACGCGTCCTTCCCCTGTCCGGCGTCGCACCCGGGCACCAGAGGACCCTCGCGTCTCCGATCGACCCCCAGGAGCACCCCCGTGGCGAACCACCGCGCCCTCGGCCGCGCACACGTGCGCAACCTGCACACAGGCCATGCCTCGCATCGTGACTCGGCCGTCCGTGCCGGTGTGGCGAAGGTGGGTGTGCTGGGTGCCCTGGCGACCGCCACCATCGCCTTCCCGCTCGCCTCCGCGAGCGCCGGTGGCCAGACCTCCCCGCTGCCCAGCATCGCCGGCGGCCAGAGCGCCTCGCAGGCCGAGAGCGCCCGCGCCGCGGTCGCCGAGCAGTCCGCGCCGGTCGCGATCCAGGAGGTCGGCGACTCGGCGGCGGGCACCGACTCCGCCTCCGATGCCGACGCCGCGATGAGCGTGAAGAAGTCGCCCAACGCCGAGGCGATCGAGAAGCTGGGCGGGGAGTCCCAGGAGGGGTTCATCCACCCTGTCGACGCACGCATCACCTCGGGCTTCGGCAAGCGTGTCCACCCGGTCCTGCACACCGTCAAGGAGCACGACGGCGTGGACTTCGCCGCCGCCTGCGGATCCGACGTGCGGGCCGCCGGCGCCGGCACCGTGGTGGCCGTCGAGCAGAACTCCGCCTCCGGCAACCGCGTGAAGATCGACCACGGCGACGGCGTCATCACCGGCTACTACCACCTCTCCTCCTTCGACACGAAGGTCGGGGACAAGGTCGATCAGGGTGACGTGATCGGCAAGGCCGGCTCCACCGGTCGCTCGACCGGCTGCCACCTGCACTTCGCCAAGATGGACGAGTCCGGGACGTACTCGAACCCGATGTCGCTGCTGAAGTGAGCACCGTGCCCGTCGTCCTCGGTGTCGAATCCTCCTGCGACGAGACCGGCTTCGCCCTCGTCAGCAACGGCGAGCTGCTCGGCCAGGGCCTCGCCTCGAGCGCCTCGAAGCACGCGGAGTTCGGGGGAGTGGTCCCCGAGATCGCCGCCCGCGCCCACCTCGAGGCCGCGGTGCCGACCCTGCAGATCGCCCTGCACGACGCCGGCGTGAACCTGCGCGACATCACGCACGTGGCCGCCACCTCCGGGCCGGGCCTGGCGACTGCCGTGCACGTCGGCCTCGCCGCGGCCAAGTCGGTCGCCTGGTCGCTCGACGTCCCGCTGTACGGGGTGCACCACCTGGCCGGCCACGCCGCCGCCGACACCCTCGAGCACGGGCCGCTGCCCGAGCAGGCGGTCATCCTCATCGTCTCCGGTGGGCACACCTCCGTCCTCCACGTGAAGGACCTGGTGCGCGACCCCATCGAGCACCTCGGCGACACCCTGGACGACGCCGCCGGCGAGGCCTTCGACAAGGTCTCCCGCCTGCTGGGCCTGGGATACCCGGGTGGCCCCGCGATCTCCAAGGCCGCCGTGGGCGGGGACCCGGAGGCCTTCTCCTTCCCTCGCGCGATGCTGCGGCCCGGCGACGCCCCCTACGCCTTCTCCTTCTCCGGTCTGAAGACCGCCGTGGCGCGCACGGTCGAGACCATCGAGCGCGCCGGCGACGCCGTCCCGGTCGCCGACATCGCCGCCTCCTTCGAGCAGGCGGTCGTGGACGTGCTGGTCACCAAGTCGCTGCGTGCGGTCCAGGAGAAGGGCCTCGAGACCCTCGTGATCGTCGGCGGGGTCGCGGCGAACCAGCGTCTGCGGGCGGTCGCCCAGGAGCGCTGCGACGCCGCGGGCGTCGAGTTGCGGATCCCGCCGATCCGCCTGTGCACCGACAACGGCGCGATGATCGCCGCCGTCGGCGACCTGCTCGTGCGCGCCGACGCCGAGGCTGACGGGCTCGGCATCGCCGCGGACCCCTCGGCCGTGCTGCACGGCGCGCAGCTGCCGCTGCCTGCCGGCTTCCAGGTCTGAGACCTGTGCCTCACTCCCGGCGACGAGCCCGGGTGCGGACGTGCACGACCGCGTCCTCGCGCTAGACTGGCTCGGTCCGCCCGCGTAGCTCAGTGGATAGAGCGTCTGCCTCCGGAGCAGAAGGTCGTAGGTTCGAATCCTGTCGCGGGCACCGGAAGAGCCCCCGGCCCCGGATCCTCGAGATCCGGGACCGGGGGCTCCGTCGTGCGTCCGGGGAGGGACCGACGCCCGCGCCGGGCCCGTCACCTCTCCCTGCGCAGCTCCAGCAGACGCTCGAGCACCTCGGCGACGTCGTCGGTGTCCTCGATCCGGAACGACGCGGACGTGTCGCCCTCGCCGATCCTGATGCCCAGGTCCTCGTCGGTGAGCTCGGCGAAGACGTTCTCGTCGGTCACGTCGTCCCCGAGGTAGAGCACCGCGTCGGCGGCGGCCGCCCGGGCCAGGGCGCGCACCGCGGTGCCCTTGTGCGAGTCGACCACGGAGAACTCCACGACCTCCTTGCCCGGCGTGACCGTGACGTCGGGGAGCGTGCGCGCGTACTCGAGGGCCGCCTCGGTCGCGTTGCCCGCGCCGCGGCCCCTGGCCTGACGGGTGTGCAGCACGGCGGAGGCAGGCTTTACCTCGACCTCGGAGCCGGGGTACTGGTCGGCGATGTTCTGCAGGCGGCGGGTGATCGAGTCCAGGAGGCTCTGGCGGTTCTCGTCCATGGTGATCGTGCCGGCGTCGAGCACATCGGCATGGAGGTCCGAGGGCAGGGCGCCCACCTCGGCGCCGTGCGAGCCCACCAGGGCGACCGAACTGGGCATGCCCGCATGGTGGTGGAGGTTCTCCAGGGCACGCCCGGAGACCAGGGCGACGTTCACCCCCGAGAGCTCGGTGAGGTCACGCAGGGCACCCATCGACCGGGGGTCCGCCTGCACGGCGTCACGGTCGGCGACGATCGGCGCCAGGACCCCGTCGAAGTCCGAGGCCACGAGGATCCGGGGGGTCCTGGCGAAGGAGGCGAGCGCGTCGTCGAGCTGTTCGCGGCCCGGGGCGTCATGACCGCTCAGACGCACGGTCCGTTCCACCGGGGCGGCGGGGGAGCCGGCGTTCTGCAGCTCCTCGAGGAACGCCCGCGCCCACGACTGCACGTCGTGGTCGAGCACCTGACGCCGCAGGGAGGTCATGGCCTCGTGCTGCTCCTCGGCCGGCATCGTCAGGGCCCGCAGGGTCGCGGACTTCAGCTCGTCGATGTCATGGGGGTTCACCAGCAGGGCGGCCCGGAGTTCGTCGGCCGCTCCCGCGAACTCCGAGAGCACCAGCACGCCCTGCACGTCCGGACGGGAGACGACGTACTCCTTGGCCACCAGGTTCATGCCGTCGCGCAGAGCCGTCACCAGGACGACGTCGGCCGCCATGTACAGCGCCGTCATGTCCTTGCGGTCGAAGGAGCGGTGCAGGTAGGAGATCGCGGGGCGCCCGATCGGGGCATGGTCGCCGTTGATGCGCCCGACGGTCAGCTCGACCTCGTCGCGCAGCTGGCGGTAGGCGTCCACGCGCTCGCGGGACGGTGTGGCAACCTGGACGAGAACGGTCTCCCGGGGGTCGATCACGCCGTCGTTCAGCAGCTCGCCCCAGGCCTTCAGGCGGTGACGGATGCCCTTGGTGTAGTCCAGGCGGTCAACGCCCAGCACGATCTTCTTCGGGGAGCCGAGCTCCCGCCGCAGCTGCGCGGCGCGCTCGTGGATGTCCTGATCGTCGGTGAGCTCGGCGACCGCCTCGGTGTCGATCGAGATCGGGAAGGTCTGGGCGGTGACCTCACGGGGCTCGACGGCGCCGATCCCGGGGACGGTCACCGTGCGCTGGTCGATGTGGGAGCCCAGCAGCTGGCGCACCGCGTTGAGGAAGTTCAGCGAATCGCTCTCGCGCTGGAAACCCACCAGGTCCGCGCCCAGCAGGCCCCTCAGCACCTGGTTGCGCTTGGGCAGCTGGCTGAACAGCTCGACGGGCGGGAAAGGGATGTGGTTGAAGAACCCGATGCGTACGTCGGGCCGTTCGGAGCGGATCATCTCGGGGACCAGCTGCAGCTGGTAGTCGTGCACCCAGATGGTGCCACCGGGGGCCGTCACCGCGGCGGCCTCGTGCGCGAAGCGCCGGTTCGCACTCACGTAGGTGTCCCACCAGGTGCGGTGGTAGACGGGGTCCACGATCACGTCGTGGTAGAGCGGCCACAGGGTGGCGTTGGAGAAGCCCTCGTAGTACTTCTCGATGTCGGTCCCGTCGAGAGCGACGGGGTAGAGGTGCATGCCGTCGGCCTCGAAGGGCTCGGGCGCCTCGCCGGGGGAGCCGGCCCATCCCACCCAGGCCCCGGAATCCACACCCCGCATGACGCTCTCCATCGCGGTGACCAGGCCGCCGGGGCTCGTCACCCACTCGGTGGCGCCGTCGGGAAGGGTCTTGGCGTCGACCGGGAGCCGGTTGGCGACGACGACGAGATCATGAGTGGGCATGGGGGCCTCCTCGGGGTGGTGGATGACACCGACGACACTAGCAAGTGGGCGGGGTCACCCGGACCGCCCGGCCGTCGCGGACGGACACTCGCAGCGGGGGAGCAGATCATCCGTTACGCGCGCGCTGACCTGCGACGTCGGTGGTGGTCGGTGCGTGCTGTCCGAGCACGGGGCGAGCACCGCACCCCGCCCGCACGGGACGGGAGGTGCACGTTCCGGGCGCGCGGCCTCGTGCGGGGCCTCAGAGCGTGGACGCGCTCTGCGCAGCGCGGCGCCCGCCGCATAGGCTTCCCCGGGAGTTCTGTGCCGCGGCCCTCTGCGCCGCCCGGTGCGGCACGGCCCGCCCGGACCCCTCAGCCCGACCCGCCGACCAGCCCGACCCAGAGGAGGCCTCGCGCCATGCGAGCCCATGAAGCAGGAGCACTGCACGGCAACGACGCCGCCCCCACCTGGCTGCCCTATCCCGCCGACGTCAACGCCCTGATCCCCGGGCTCTGGTCCTCGACCTGCCGCAGGGACGCCGAGGGCGCCCTAGAGGTCGGAGGGGTCAGCGTGACGAGGATCGCCGAGGAGGCAGGGACCCCGACCTTCGTGGTCGACGAGACCGACTTCCGGGAGCGCGCCCGCGCCTTCCGGGACGCCTTCGCCACGGCCTTCGCCCCGCACGCCGGAGCCGACGTCTACTACGCGGGCAAGGCCTTCCTGTGCGGCGCGGTCGCCCGCTGGGTCCAGGAGGACGGGCTGGGGCTGGACGTCTGCACCGGCGGTGAGCTCGCGATCGCCCTGCGTGCGGGCTTCCCCGCCGAGCGCATCGCCCTGCACGGCAACAACAAGTCCGACAGCGAGATCCGGCGCGCGCTCGAGGCGGGCGTGGGCCGGATCGTGATCGACTCCCTGCCCGAGATCGAGCAGGTCGCCGAGATCGCCGGCCAGCTCGACGTCACCGCTCCGGTGATGCTGCGCGTCACCACGGGCGTGGAGGCGCACACCCACGAGTTCATCGCGACCGCCCACGAGGACCAGAAGTTCGGGCTCTCGATCACCTCCGGCGACGCCTTCACGGCCGTGCAGCAGGTGCTCGCGAGCGACCGGCTCGCCCTGCACGGGCTGCACTCGCACATCGGCTCCCAGATCTTCGACGTCGGCGGCTTCGAGGTCGCCGCCCGGCGGGTCCTCGACCTTGTCGCCCGGATCCGGGCCGAGCTCGGCCACACGATCGACCACCTCGACCTCGGCGGCGGGTTCGGCGTCATGTACAACACCCAGCACACGCCGTCGACCCCGGAGCAGCTGGCCGGCGGCATCGCGGGGATCATCGAGAAGGAGTGCCACGAGCTCGGGCTCGAGGTCCCGCACGTGGCCTTCGAGCCCGGTCGCGCGATCGCCGGCCCCTCCACGCTGACCCTGTACGGCGTCGGCACCGTCAAGGACGTCCGGCTGGGCGGGCCGCACCACCGTCTCTACGTCTCGGTCGACGGCGGGATGAGCGACAACGTGCGCACCGCCCTGTACGACGCCGACTACTCGTGCCTGCTGGCGAGCCGCGTCAGCGACGAGGCCCCCGAGGTGGTGCGCGTGGTGGGCAAGCACTGCGAGAGCGGCGACATCGTCGTCAAGGACGAGTACATGCCGCTCGACGTGCAGCGCGGCGACCTCGTCGCCGTCCCCGTCACCGGCGCGTACTGCTACTCCCTCGCCTCCAACTACAACCACGTGCCCCGCCCTGCGGTGATCGCCGTCAAGGACGGCCAGTGGCGCACCCTCGTGCGCCGGGAGAGCGAGGACGACCTGCTGGCCCTCGACGTCGGCTGAGGACGACCGGTCGAGGGACCTCGGCCGAGGACACAGAGCGACCCATGGCGACCCGTTCGCTCGTACGGTGCGGATACAGTGCAGCGTGACCGCAGGCCACACCGGACATCGCGTCGCCACCCGGAGAACGCGGAAGGACCCCTGATGACAGATCCCCTGCCCGACCACGCACCGCTGCGCGTCGCCGTCCTGGGCGCCGGCACCGTCGGAGCCGACGTGCTGCGTGTGATCCGCACCAGCGCGGACGCGCTCACCCATCGCATCGGCGCCCCGCTCGAGGTCACCGGGATCGCCGTCACCGACCTCGCCCGGGACCGCGGGGAGCACGTGGACCGCCGGCTCCTCACCGACGACCCGGCCCTCGCGATCCGCGACGCCGACATCGTCGTGGAGCTGATGGGCGGCATCGAGCCCGCCCGCACCCTGCTGCTGGAGGCCATGGCGCACGGCGCGAGCGTCGTCACCGCGAACAAGGCCCTGCTCGCCAAGGACGGGGTCGCCCTCTACGAGGCGGCCGACGCCAACGGCGTGGACCTCCACTTCGAGGCCGCCGTCGCCGGGGCGATCCCGCTGGTGCGCCCGATCCGGGAGTCCCTCGCCGGCGACCACATCCAGAAGGTGCTGGGCATCGTCAACGGCACCACCAACTACGTGCTGGATGCGATGACGCGCACCGGCGCCTCCTTCGACGACGCGCTCGCGACGGCGAAGGAGCTCGGATACGCCGAGGCCGATCCGACGGCGGACATCGAGGGCCACGACGCGGCAGCGAAGGCCGCCATCCTCGCCTCGCTGGCCTTCCACACCCGGGTCTCCCTCTCCGACGTCCACTGCGAGGGCATCACCACCGTCACGCCGGAGGACATCGCCGCGGCCGGCCGCATGGGCCGGGTCATCAAACTGCTCTCGATCGTCGAGCGCGTCGAGGAGGAGGGCACCGAGCGGGTCTCGGCCCGCGTGTACCCGGCGATGCTGCCCGACAGCCACCCGCTGGCCTCGGTCTCCGAGGCCTACAACGCGGTGTTCGTCGAGGCGGACGCCGCCGGCTCCCTGATGTTCTACGGCCAGGGTGCGGGCGGTGCGCCCACCGCCTCCGCCGTGCTCGGGGACCTCGTGACCGTCGCCCGTCAGCGCGTCCACGGCGGATTCGGCCCCCGGGAGTCGCGCTACGCGGACCTCGGCATCATCCCGCTCGACGGGCTGCGCAACGCCTTCTACGTCTCGCTGACCGTGCAGGACAAGCCGGGCGTGCTCGCCGAGGTGGCCGGCACCCTGTCCTCCCACGGCATCTCGATCTCCACGATCCACCAGGAGACCGTGCCCGCTGCGGAAGGCGATCCCGAGCGCGCCCGGATCGGCATCGCGACCTACCGGGCGCTGGAGTCCGCACTGGAATCGGCGCTCGACGACCTCGACAGCTCCGGCGCGGTCCTGGGCATCGATTCCGTCATCCGCATCGAAGGAGAATGACACGCATGGCACACCAGTGGCGCGGCGTCCTCGCCGAGTACCGCGAGCACCTCCCGTTCTCGGACGAGGACACCCTGCTGACCCTCGGTGAGGGCGGCACCCCGCTTGTGCACTCGCCGACGCTCTCCGCGACGGTCGGGGCCGACGTGCACATCAAGGTCGAGGGCATGAACCCCACCGGCTCCTTCAAGGACCGGGGCATGGTCTCGGCGATGAGCAGGGCCGTCTCCGACGGCGCGAAGTCGGTCGTGTGCGCCTCCACGGGCAACACCAGCGCCTCGGCGGCGGCCTACGCGACGCGGGCGGGCATCACCTGCGCGGTGCTGCTGCCCCAGGGCAAGATCGCCGCCGGCAAGCTCGCGCAGGCCGTCGTCCACGGAGCCCGGCTGATCCAGGTCGAGGGCAACTTCGACGACTGCCTGGAGATCGCCCGCAAGCTCGACGCCGCGCACCCGGTCGAGCTGGTGAACTCCGTGAACCCGTTCCGCCTGCAGGGCCAGAAGACCGGTGCCTTCGAGGTCTGCGACGCGCTCGGGAAGGCCCCGGACATCCACGTCCTGCCGGTCGGCAACGCCGGCAACATCTCCGCCTACTGGATGGGGTACACCGAGTACCGCGACAAGGGCATCACCTCGTCCGCCCCTGCCATGTGGGGCTTCCAGGCCGAGGGCGCGGCGCCGTTCAAGGCCGGCCGTCCGATCACCGACCCGGAGACCGTGGCGACCGCCATCCGCATCGGCGCACCGGCGTCGTGGAACCTCGCCGTGGCCGCCCGGGACGACTCCGGAGGACTCATCGACGCCGTCTCCGACGAGCAGATCCTCGACGCCCAGGGGCTCCTGGCCTCGGAGGTCGGGATCTTCGTCGAGCCCGCATCGGCCGCGGGCGTCGCCGGGCTGCTCCAGCAGGCCGACAAGGGCGAGGTCCCGCGCGGCGCCACCATCGCGATCACCGTGACGGGCAACGGCCTCAAGGACATCGACACCGCCCTCAGCCGCCAGGACCTCACGCCCACCGTGATCCCGGTGGACGTCGAGGCGGCGGCCGAGGCGATGGGTCTGTGAGGAGCTGCAGGTGAGGATCTCGACCGAGCGGGTCGCCGTGCGCGTGCCCGCCACCAGCGCGAACCTCGGCCCCGGCTTCGACGCCCTGGGACTCGCGCTGGCCCTGCACGACGACCTGGAACTGGAGGCCACGACCGGCCCCGTGGAGGTCACCGTCGAGGGCGAGGGCGCGAAGGACGTGCCGACGGGGGAGGAGCACCTGGTCGTCCGGGCCCTGCGCCGCGGGCTCGACCATGCCGGTGCCCCGCAGGTCGGGGTGCGCCTGCACTGCCGCAACCGCATCCCCCACGGACGGGGCCTGGGCTCGAGCGCGGCCGCGACCGTGGCCGGCCTGATGCTCGCGCGCCAGCTGCTCGGCGACCCCGAGGCCCTCGACGACCAGTCGGTGCTCGACCTCGCCACCGAGATGGAGGGCCATCCCGACAACGCCGCGCCCGCGCTGCTGGGCGGTGTCGTGCTCTCCTGGACGGACCGCGTGGGCGCCCGCGCGGTGCGGCTGCAGGTCGCCCCCGATGGCATCGACCCCGTCGTGCTGCTGCCGTCGGCGACGCTGGCGACCAGCTCCGCGCGCTCGCTGCTGCCCGAGACGGTCCCCCACGCGGACGCCGCCTTCACGGCGGGCCGGGCGGCGCTGCTCGTCCACGCCCTCGCCACCGACCCCGCGCTGCTGCTCCCGGCGACAGAGGACCGTCTGCACCAGGACCATCGAGCACCCGGCATGCCGCAGAGCGTCGAGCTCGTGCGGGTGCTGCGCAGCGAAGGGTACCCCGCCGTGATCTCCGGCGCCGGTCCGTCGGTGCTGGTGATGGCGGGCGGTGACGGTGCCCTCGCTCCGCTCGTGCGCCGTGTCGTCGACGATCCCACGGGATGGCGGATCGCCCGTGTCGGACTCTCGTCGAACGGTGCAGTGCCTGTGGTACCTTGAATCCGCGTCCGATCACGTGATCGGCCCGGCACTGCGCCGGCGACCACGACCCGGAGACCACCGCACCGAGAGTGCTGAACGGTCGAGGGTGAGGACGTACCCCAGAGATTCCCCGGCGACGCCGCATTCGTGTGCTCCCGTGCGCGAGAACGCACGGCCGCCCCGGGGAGAGGACTGCCGTGGATCCCGTCGGCATCGCCGGCCCGGTCGCTGGGCAGCCCACGCACTCATCACGGACGCGCAGCGCGCGATCCACAGGAAGGAACCTGGGTGAACGACACCACCGCACCGCAGGGCGACAGCGCGTCGCTCGCGGCGAAGAAGCTTCCCGAGCTGCAGCAGATCGCTGCGGGTCTCGGCATCAAGGGGGCGCGTCGCCTCCGCAAGGGCGAGCTCATCGACGCGATCACCGGCGGCGGCTCGCCGCGTGGCAACTCCGCCCCCGCCGACGGCGCCGACGCGGCCACCTCCGCGCCCTCGCAGGCTCCGGCCGAGAAGGCGGCGCCCCGCAGCGAGGAGCCGAGCCGCCAGGCGCCGGCCCGCGCTCCCCGCACGATCCAGGAGCCCTCCGCGGCCGAGCCCGCCGGGTCCCTGGAGCTGGGCATCGAGCTCCCCTCTCGCGAGGGCGACGAGCAGACCTCGGGTCAGGAGCGCGCGGAGAAGCCGCAGCGCGAGGACCGTTCGGACCGACGTGACCGCGGCGAGCGCCGGGATCGCGACTCCGGCAGGGGTCGTGGCGAGCGCGAGGACCGCGGCGGCCGCGAGGACGCCGGCGACCGCCCCGAGCGCGGGGACCGCAAGGACCGTGGCGACCGAGGTGATCGCAACGACCGGAACGATCGTGGCGACCGCAACGACCGTGGCGACCGCAACGACCGTGGCGACCGCTC
Source organism: Brachybacterium endophyticum (assembly GCF_003130585.1). GTDB lineage: Bacteria > Actinomycetota > Actinomycetes > Actinomycetales > Dermabacteraceae > Brachybacterium > Brachybacterium endophyticum. The sequence goes on from NZ_QFKX01000005.1 coordinate 65,122, forward strand.
GCGCCGCAATGACCGCAACGACCGTGGCGATCAGGGCGGGCGCGGCGAGCGCCCCCGGCTCGAGGACATCGAGCTGCCCGATCGCACGGGTGAGGACACGGATATGGGCCGGAACGACCGTGAGCACGACCGCGAGGACCGCGGTGGGCGCAACAACGACCGCGACGGCGAGGACGGGCGCAACCGCCGGTCCCGCAACCGCACCCGGGATCGCAAGCGCCGGGGTCGCAACGGTGGCGAGAACCCTCAGCAGGAGGGCAACACCAGCGACGACGAGCAGGTGCGCGAGGGCGAGGAGCTGGTGAGCGTCGCCGGCATCCTCGACGTGCGCGACAACAACGCCTACGTGCGCACCACGGGCTACCTGCCCGGTGCGAGCGACGTCTACGTCTCCATGAACATGGTGCGCAAGAACGGGCTGCGCAAGGGTGACGCGATCACCGGCCTGGTGCGCGCCCCCAAGGACGGCGACGACCAGCGCAACGACCAGCCCCAGCAGGGCGGCGGCGGAGGGCGCAACCGCCGGGGTCGCAACAACAACAACCAGCAGGGCAAGTACGCGCCGCTGCTGCAGGTCGACACCGTCAACGGGCTCAGCATCGACCGTGCCAAGCAGCGGGTGGACTTCTCCAAGCTCACCCCGCTGTACCCGGACGAGCGACTGCGCCTGGAGACCGCCCCGAACGCGATCGCGCCGCGCATCATCGATCTGGTCTCTCCGATCGGCAAGGGCCAGCGCGGTCTGATCGTCGCGCCCCCGAAGGCCGGCAAGACGATCATCATGCAGCAGATCGCCAACGCGATCACCACGAACAACCCCGAGGCCCACCTCATGGTCGTGCTCGTCGACGAGCGCCCCGAGGAGGTCACGGACATGCAGCGCACGGTCAAGGGCGAGGTCATCGCCTCGACCTTCGACCGGCCCGCCTCGGACCACACCATCGTCGCCGAGCTCGCCATCGAGCGCGCCAAGCGTCTGGTGGAGATGGGCAAGGACGTGGTGGTGCTGCTGGACTCGCTCACGCGTCTCTCGCGGGCCTACAACCTGGCCGCACCGGCCTCGGGCCGGATCCTCTCCGGTGGTGTGGACGCCTCCGCGCTCTACCCGCCGAAGCGCTTCTTCGGCGCCGCCCGCAACATCGAGAACGGCGGCTCGCTGACCATCCTCGCCTCGGCGCTCGTGGAGACCGGGTCGAAGATGGACGAGGTGATCTTCGAGGAGTTCAAGGGCACCGGCAACATGGAGCTGCGTCTCTCGCGCAACCTCGCCGACAAGCGCATCTTCCCGGCCGTGGACGTCAACGCCTCGAGCACCCGCCGCGAGGAGGAGCTCATGGGCAAGGAGGAGCTGGCCATCATGTGGAAGCTCCGCCGCGTGCTCGGCTCCCTCGAGCAGCAGCAGGCGCTCGAGCTGCTGCTGGAGCGGACCAAGAAGACGCAGTCGAACACCGAGTTCCTGATGACCGTCTCGAAGAACACCCCCAGCGTGGGCGGCCGCTCGGCCGACTGACGCCGGCGGCGCTCTCCCGGGCACCGGCCCGCGAGACCGAACGCTGCGTCGGTGGCGGAACGATCGACTCGTCCCGCCACCGACGCAGCGTTCGTCGTTCTCCGCCCGGGGTGAGGCCGAAGGGCGAGGAAGGATGCTCCCCGGTCCTCACCCCTTGAGGGCGCCCGCCGCGATGTTGGCGATGAAGTGTCGCGAGCCGATGATGAACACCCCGATCAGCGGGAGCACGCTGACGAGCGCTCCGGTCATCACCATCCCGTAGTCGGTGAGGTAGAGGGAGTTGAGGTTCTGCAGCGCCGTCTGCAGGGTCTGCCGCCCGGGGTCCACCAGCACGATCAGCGGCCAGACGTAGTCGTTCCACGCCGTGATGAAGGTGAAGATCCCCAGGAACGCGAGGCCTCCGCGCAACATCGGCACCCCGATCCGCCAGTAGGTGGAGAAGAACCCCGCGCCGTCGATGCGTGCCGACTCGATGAGCTCGTTCGGGATCGCGGACGCGGCCATCTGGCGCAGCAGGAAGATGCCGAAGGCGTTGGCGGCGCCCGGCACGATGAGCGCCTGCAGGGTCCCCACCCATCCGATCTCGGACATCAGGATGAAGCTCGGCACGAGCGACAGGCTCCCCGGGATCAGGAACGTCGCGATCATGACCACGAACAGCACGTTCTTGCCCGGGAAGTCGAACTTGGCGAAGGCGAAGGCGGCGAGCGAGTCGAAGAACATCACCAGCACCGCGCACGCTCCCGCCACGACGATGGTGTTCACCAGCGCGGAGACGATGTCGATGCTCGAGGTCAGGTGGCGCAGGTTCTCGGCGAAGTGGCTGCCGAACGTCAGCTTGGGCGGGTACCCGAAGATCTCCGCGGACGTCGATGTCGACATCACCGCCAGCCAGTAGAAGGCGAACACCGAGAGCAGGACGCCCAGGATCACCAGCAGGTGGGTGAGGACGGCTTCCAAGCGGGAGCGGGCGATCGCCGCGCGGTCGGCCCTGGTGCGACGGGCCCTTCGCGCCCGCGGGGGCGTCGAGGAGGTCGGCGACGGCGAGGGGGACGCCGTGGAGCCGGAGCTCGTGGGGGCCGTCGGCCGATGTGTCGGTTCCGCAGCGGTCATCAGCGGGTCCTCCTGGTGCGGGGGCGGCGCGGGGTCTCGGATCGCTCGCTCAGCAGTCGCCAGTTGATGATCGCGAACACCGAGGCCAGCACGAACAGGGCCCAGGCGATCGCGGAGCCGTACCCGAAGTCGAACTGGGTGAAGGCCTGGTTGTACTGGTACAGCACGATCGTCATCCCGGCCTCGCCGTTGCCGCCGGCATCGCCCAGCAGCACCTGCGGCTCGGTGAACAGGCTCAACCCACCCACCGTCGAGGTGATGACGGTGAACAGGATGATCGGGCGCAGCAGGGGGATGGTGACCCGGGTGAAGATCTGCCACGTAGAGGCGCCGTCGGTCTTGGCGGCGTCGTAGAGGTCGGTGGGGATGGACTGCAGCCCGGCCAGGTAGATGATCGCGTTGTACCCGGTGAAGCGCCAGATCACCATCACCGCGATCGTCACCTTGATGCCCCAGCTGCTGGAGAGCCAGGGGACGCTGTCCAGGTGCAGCGCCGTCAGCGCCGAGTTCACGATCCCGAAGGTGTCGGAGAAGACGGATCCGAACACGATCGCCATCGCGACCATGCTGGTGACGTTCGGGAGGAAGAACGCGACGCGGTAGATGCCGCGGAAGCGGATGTTCTGGTGGAGGAGGAACGCGATCACGAGCGCGAGGAACAGCATCGGGACGGTGGAGAGGATCCAGATGATGAAGGTGTTCGCCACGGCGTTCCAGAACCGTGAGTCCTGCACCAGGTAGACGTACTGGGACAGGCCCGCGAAGTGGATGTCGCCCATGCCGTCCCAGTCCGTGAAGGACAGCACGATCGAGAAGACGATGGGGAACAGGCCGAACACCAGGAACAGCACGTAGAACGGTGCGATCGCGAGGTACTGCGGCCAGTGCGTGAGGATCCCGCGCCAGCCGCGGGCACGGCTGCGAGGGACGGCGCCGTCCCCCGTGCGCAGCGGAGCGGCGGCGGGCGGGGCGTTCAGGGCGCTCATGACAGGACCCCTCTCTTGCGCAGTGCCTTCTCGGCGGCGGCGGTGGCGTCTGCCCAGGCGCGGTCCGGATCCTTCCCGGCCGTCTCGACGTTGGTGATCTCGAGGGTGAAGTACCCCGAGATGACGCTCTCCCAGGTGCTGATGAACGAGGTGGGGACGTGTTCAGCGGCGCGGGAGAAGAACTCGAGGGGATCCTGGTCGCCGAAGAACCTCCCGCCGTACTTCATGGTGTCGCTCGCATAGGAGTCCGGCGCCGAGGGGAAGAGCTGGACGTCGTTGTAGGCCTCGGCCTGATGGGCCGGGGTGTTGATCCAGCGGATGAAGGCGAAGGCACCCTCCGGGTCCTTGCAGGTGTGGGGGATCGCGGCGAACGAGCCACCGGAGTTGCCCGGGCGCACGGGTTGATCGGCGATGCGCCACAGCCCTTCGGAGTCGGGCGCGGACTCCTGCAGGACCTGCGACCACCAGGCCGCGTTGACGCTCCCGGCGATCTTCCCGCTGGACCACCCGGCGTTCTGATCCGTCTTGCGCGCCTCCGGGATCCCCGCGGTCACTTTCGCGGAGATCGCGGCCATCGCGGTGTCCCAGGCCTCGCGGACCGCGGAGCCGTCCTTGGTGTAGAGCGGGGCGTCCTGCTCGTCGAGGTAGCGCTCGGCGCTGGCGTTGAGGAACTGCTCGTAGATCGACTGGGCCGTGGTGACCAGAGCCGAGCCCGTGGCCTTGCGGAGCTCGGCGCCGAGGTCGATCCAGTCCTTCCAGGTGCGGACGGCCTCGGAGACCTCGTCGGGCGAGGTGGGGAGACCGGCCTGCTCGAACACGTCCTGGCGGTAGAAGAAGCCCGTGGGGCCGATGTCGAGCGGGAAGAAGCAGAAGCGGTTCTCGGGGGTGGTGCCCAGGTCCCACTTCCACGGGTAGTAGTCGCTCGCGTACTCCTTCGCACCGAGCTCGTTCATGTCCAGGAACTGGTTCTCGTTGCGGAAGTAGAGAGCGTTGTTGGAGTTGATGTAGGTGATGTCGGGGATGTAGGCGCCGCCGGCCAGGCTCGTGCGCAGCTTCGTGTCGAAGGTCGTGCCGATGGCGTCGGCACGCACGTGGGACGCCGTGCCCGGGATCGAGCGCGCGGCCTTCGTCAGCAGCTCGGGGCTCGCGGACCTGTCCCAGTACCACAGCACCAGCTCGTCGGGATCCTCCGAGATGGTGGGGGAGGTGCCGCAGGCGGCGAGCGGGGCGGTCAGCAGACCGGTGACCCCGGCGGCCCGCAGCAGCGCGCGTCGCGTCGGTGATGTCATGAGCTCTCCTCATCGTCGAGCAGGCTGGCCGTGAACGTTCACGGGTGGCTGGACTATCGCAGTCGCCCCTCCCGGTGTCAAGCATCGCCGACAGGGTCGCGTCGGTTCCGTGGTGGGCTCGTCGCCCGTCGGCTCCGACCGTCCGACGCCATTGCCGATGGCCTGTGCCGCGTGTAGCGTGACCGCTGTCGTGAACGTTCACGACCCTCGGAACACCATCGACAGTGAGGTCAGCCCATGAGCACCCGACTGCGCTGGGCCGTGCTCGGCCCCGGCTCCATCGCCCGCCGATTCGCGAGCCAGCTCCCGCACAGCGAGCACGGTGTGCTGGTGGGGGCCGGCAGCAGCGATCCCGCGCGTGCTCGCGCCTTCGCCGAGGAGTTCTCCCTCGAGCAGGGGCCGGACAGCGTGATCGGCAGCTACCAGGACGTGCTCTCCTCGCAGGTCGTCGACGCGGTCTACGTCTCCACCGTCCACACCGGGCACGCGCAGCTGGCGATCGCGGCGCTCGAGGCCGGCAAGCACGTGCTGTGCGAGAAGCCGCTGGCGCCCAACCACGGCACGGCGATGGCGATCGCGGACGCCGCCCGCCGCAGCGGACGCGTCCTGCTCGAGGCCTTCATGTACCGCTTCCACCCGCAGACGATCCAGGTGCTGGACCTGGTGCGCGAGGGTGCGATCGGTGACCTCGTCCACGTCGACGCCTCCTTCTCCTTCGACACCGGTGGACGCGAGGGCCGGCTGTTCGATCCCGCGATCGCCGGCGGGGGCATCCTGGACGTCGGCTGCTACCCGCTCTCCTTCGCGCGGTTCGTCGCCGGTGCCGCCGAGGGACGCGCAACGCTGGACCCGACGGGCCTCGTCGGCGCCGGCAGCCTCGGCCCCACCGGCGTGGACGAATGGGCCACGGCCCAGCTGACCTTCCCGGGCGGCGCCACCGCGAGCCTGCGCACGGGCGTGCGCCTCGCCGACCCGCAGGGCGCCACCGTCACCGGCACCCGCGGCGTGATCCGGCTGAGTGACCCCTGGACCCTCGGCGAGGACACCGTGATCGGCGTCGACGTGGTGGGGGAGGAACGGCGCGAGATCGCCGTCGAGCGGGCCTGGCCCTATGCCCTCGAGGCCGATGCGCTGGCCCGGGCGGCCGCGGCAGGGGAGGGTGAGGTGCCGGAGGTCGACCTCGCCTCGAGCCTCGCCCAGGCCCGTCTGCTGGACTCCTGGCGCGAGCAGATCGGCCTGCGCTACCCCTTCGAGCGGGAGGACGCCGCGATCCCCACGGTCTCGGGGCAGGCGCTGCGGGTGCGGGAGGACGCCGCCATGCCCTACGGCGAGATCCCCGGGGTCGGCAAGCAGATCTCCCGACTGGTGATGGGCTGCGACAACCAGCCGGACCTCGCCCATGCCTCCGCCCTCTTCGACGCCTTCGTCGAGTCCGGGGGCACCACCTTCGACTCCGCCTACATCTACGGCGGCGGCCATCACGAGGAGCAGCTGGGCCAGTGGATCACCAACCGCGGGATCCGCGAGGACGTCGTGGTCATCACCAAGGGTGCGCACACCCCGCACTGCGATCCCGAGTCCCTCACGCGCCAGCTGCTGGAGTCCCTCGAGCGCCAGCAGACCGACTACGCCGACCTCTACATGATGCACAGGGACAATCTCGACATCCCCGTCGGCGAATTCGTCGACGTCCTGAACGAGCACCTCGAGGCCGGCCGGATCCGCGCATTCGGCGGCTCCAACTGGACACCGGCACGCATCGACGAGGCCGATGCCTATGCCCGAGCCCACGGGAAGCAGGGTTTCAGCCTGGTCTCCAACCACTTCGGCCTGGCCGAGGCGCTCGACGTGCCGTGGGCGGGCTGCGTCCATGCCACCGACCCGGCATCCAAGGCCTGGCTCGAGCAGCGACAGATCCCGTTGTTCCCGTGGTCGTCCCAGGCGCGGGGGTTCTTCACCGGGCGGGCGGCCCCGGAGGACCGCTCCGACGCGGAGCTGGTGCGCTGCTACTACTCCGACGCCAACTTCGAGCGGCTCGAGAGGGCCCGTACCCTCGGGCGTGAGTTCGGTGTGCCGCCCACCGCGATCGCCCTGGCCTACGTCCTCGCCCAGCCCTTCCCGACCTTCCCGCTGTTCGGTCCGCGATCGATCACCGAGATGCGATCCTCTATGGAAGGCCTCTCGGTGCAGCTCACCGCCGAGCAGGTCGCCTGGCTGGACCTGCGGGAGGAGACCGTGTGACATCGAGGGGCGGGGCGGGGCGCACGTCCGACGGGGTGGATCGTCGCGCGACGATCGTGGACGTCGCCGAGCGGGCAGGGGTCTCCCGGCAGACCGTCACCCGGGCCATGAACGACATGCCCGGCATCAGCTCCGCGACGCGGGAGCGCGTGCTCGCCGCGGCGGACGAGCTGAACTACCGCCCCTCCCGCTTCGGGCGCGGGCTGGTCTCCCAGGGGCCGCCGACCCTGGGGCTGCTGGTCAACGACCTCGGCAATGCCTTCTTCCCCGAGATCGCCGTCGCCGTGATCCGCGAGGCCACCACCCGCGGGTGGAACGTCGTGGTCTCCGAGTCCGACGGCGGGGGCGACCCCGCCACCGTGGCCGGGGAGCTGATGCGACGGGCCGACGCGCTGCTCGGGTACAGCCTCCCGGAGGCGGCGGACGAGGCCGTGCCCGCCCGCATGCCCCTCGTGCGCCTGGACCTGCCCGAGGGCGGGTCGGGGGCGGCAGGGGTGCGCTTCGACGACTCCGCGGCGCTGACGGCCCTCGCCGACCATCTCGGCCGCCAGGGCTGTCAGGACGTGGTCGTGCTCGACACCGCGCGCGGAGAGCCCAGCGGTCGCGCGCAGCGGCTGCGAACGGCGATCGGCGCCGTGGTGGAGCGGGCGCGCGTCGAGCCCCTCGCGGACGGCGGGCCCACCGTCCAGCTCGACGCCGCGCTCGCAGGCGGTGCCGATGCGCTGGTCGCCTGGAACGACGTGGGTGCCCTGCAGGTGCTCAAGCAGCTGCGGGCGCGCGGCGTGCGGGTCCCGGAGGACGTGCGCGTGGCGGGCGTGGACGGGTTGGCCCTGGGAGCCCTGGTCTCCCCGGAGCTGACCACGATCGGGGTGGACCAGGCCACGGTCGCCCGCGAGGCCGTGGACGTGGTCGACGGCCTGTACACAGGCCGGCTGAGCGCGGGGGAGGAGCGCGCGGTGCGCACCGTCCCCTACCGGCTGATCGTGCGCGAGTCCGCCTGAGGCCCCGACCGTCGGACGATCGACCACGCCCCCGGGCTCATCCTCGGGCGCACGCCCGGGCACACACCCGGTGGGGAGTTCGTCACCCCCGCGGACCGAAGGGTGTGCCGGCGCGCCCGTGCGTGGCACAATCGGGCGTCGGTTCTGGTTCACGGTGCCCGTCGGGCACCGACCCAGCGACCCCGAGAAGGAGTGATCATGAAGGCGAACATCCACCCGGATTACCACGTGACCCAGGTGACCTGCACCTGCGGCAACACGTTCACCACCCGCAGCACCAAGGGCGACGGCGAGATCCGCGCCGAGGTCTGCTCGGCCTGCCACCCGTTCTACACGGGCAAGCAGAAGATCCTGGACACCGGCGGTCGCGTGGCACGCTTCCAGGCCCGCTACGGCAAGAAGTCCAGCTGACAGAGCTTCCGACGCCGGCGGTTCCCCCAGGGGAGCCGCCGGCGTCGTGTCATCCCGGCCCTGTGCGCGCCCGAGCGCCGGGCCCTTGATCCGAGGAGCGGCCGTGGCGCACCCTGCCGACGAGCTCGAGGGGCTCCCGCAGGAACGACTGCGCGCCCTCGAGGCGGAGCACGCCGACCTCGAGGAGCGGATGGCCGCCCCCGATCTCCACGCCGATGCCGCCCGCGCACGCCGCGTCGGCCGACGCTACGCCGAGGTCGACCAGATCATCACCTCGCTGCGTGCTCTGCGCGGTGCCCGAGAGGATGCCGCGGCCGCCCGCGAGCTCGCCGCCGAGGACCCGGACTTCGCGAGCGAGGCCGACCGCCTCGAGTCCGAGGCCGCCGGGCACGCGGACCACCTCCGCGAACTGCTCGCCCCGCGCGACGAGGACGACTCCCGCGACGTGATCCTCGAGATCAAGGCGGGAGCCGGCGGCGAGGAGTCCGCCCTCTTCGCCGCAGAGATGCTGCGCATGTACCGCCAGTACGCCCTGACCAAGGGGTGGAGCGTCGAGGTCATCGACTCCACCGACTCGGACCTGGGGGGTCTGCGCGACGCCACGGTCTCGGTCCGCGCCGCCCGCTCGGGGGCCCCGGCGGACGGGGTCTGGGCCCATCTCAAGTACGAGGGCGGGGTGCACCGCGTGCAGAGGGTCCCGGTGACGGAATCCGCCGGCCGCATCCACACCTCGGCCGTCGGCGTCCTGGTCATGCCGGAGGCCGACGAGACGGACGAGGCGGAACTGCTCAGCGAGCAGATGGCGCCGGCGAATCTCCGCATCGACGTCTTCCGCTCCTCCGGGCCGGGCGGGCAGAGCGTGAACACGACCGATTCCGCCGTCCGGATCACCCACCTGCCCACCGGCATCGTGGTCTCCTGCCAGAACGAGAAGAGCCAGCTGCAGAACCGCGAGCAGGCGCTGCGGATCCTGCGGTCACGACTGCTGGACGCCCGCCGCGCCGAGCAGGACGCCGAGGCCGCCGCGAGCCGTCGCTCCCAGGTGCGCACCGTCGACCGCTCCGAGCGGATCCGCACGTACAACTTCCCCGAGTCCCGCGTGACCGACCACCGCACCGGCTTCAAGGCGGGCAATCTCGAGCAGGTCCTCGGCGGCGACCTCGATGCGCTGATCGACTCCTCCCGCCGCGCGGAGGCCGAGGAGCGCCTGCGCAGCGCCGCGGAGGCGGAGCTGTGAGCACGTCGGGCGTCCCGCGGGACGTCGCCCCGAGCCTCGCGGAGGACCCGCAGACCGTGCGGCTCGCGCTGCGCGAAGCCCTCGCCCGCGCCACGCGGCGCCTGGGGGAGGCTGGGATCGTCTCGGCCAGTGCCGAGGCGCGCAGCCTGCTCGGCGCGGCGGCCGACTGCACGGGCCCGCTGGTCCTGCTCGACGCCCTCCCCGCGGACTTCGCCGAGCGGCTCGAGGAGCTCGTGGCCCGGCGGGAGGCGCACGAGCCGCTGCAGCTGATCCTCGGCAGCGCCCCGTTCCGTCGTCTCGAGCTGGAGACGGCCCCCGGTGTGTTCATCCCTCGACCGGAGACCGAGGTCGCCATCGACGTGCTGCTGGAGCACGCCCGCGAAGAGCGGGTCACGACGGTCGTGGACCTGTGCACCGGCAGCGGGGCGATCGCCGCGGCCGTCCTCGACGAGGCCCCCGCCGCCCGCGTGATCGCGGTCGAGATCGACGCGGCCGCGCGCGACCTCGCCGCCCGCAACCTCGCCCGCATCGCATCCGGACGGGCGGAGGTCCGGGCCGGGGACGTGACGGATCCGGACCTGCTCGGTGACCTCACCGAGGTCGACGCCGTCCTGGCCAACCCTCCCTACATCCCCTCCGGTGCGATCCCGCGGGACCGCGAGGTCACCGATCACGACCCCGCCCGCGCCCTGTACGGCGGGGGAGAGGACGGCCTGGACATTCCGCGCGCCGTCGTCGCTCTCGCGGCCCGGCTGCTGCGCGACGGGGGCCTGCTCGTCATGGAACACGCCGACGTCCAGGGCGCGGCCGCCCGAGAGGTCGCCGCGGCGACCGGAGCCTTCCGCGCCATCCGCACCGTCCGTGACCTCACCGGGCGCGACCGCTTCCTGGTCGCGGTCCGGGAGATCACCGGGCGCCCCCACCACGAGATGAGAGACTGAGCGCCGTGAGCGTGTACGACACCCGAGACGAGACCACCCGCGACGACGCCCTGCAGGCCGCGCACGATGCGATCCGCGACGGCCTGCTGATCGTCCTCCCCACCGACACCGTCTACGGCATCGGGGCCGACGCGTTCACCCCGGACGCGGTCCAGGCGCTGCTGGAGGCCAAGGATCGTGGGCGCGACGTCCCTCCGCCGGTGCTCGTCGGGGATCCCGCGGTCCTGCTGGGGCTCGCGGTCGACGTCCCCGAGTACGCCGAGCGCCTGACCGAGGCCTTCTGGCCCGGCCCGCTCACCCTGATCCTGAACGCCCAGCCCTCCCTGAACTGGGATCTGGGCGAGACCCGCGGCACCGTCGCGCTGCGGATGCCGGACGACGAGATCGCTCTCGAGCTCCTGCGCCGCACCGGACCTCTCGCCGTCTCCAGCGCCAACCGCCACGGCCGGCCCTCCGCGCTCAGCGTCATGGACGCGGCCACCCAGCTCGGCGACCGTGTCGAGGTGTACCTCGAAGGCGGCCCCGCGCGCCTGGGCACCGCGTCCACGATCATCGACACCACGGTCGAGCCGGCCGAGATCGTGCGCGAGGGAGCGCTGACCCGCGAGCAGATCGTGGAGGCCGTCGGCGACATCTTCACCGTCCCCGCGACCGAGGAGCCCGCGACCGAGGAGTCCGCGAGCGACGAGGCCGCGAGCGACGAGGCCGGGACGGACGCCCCCCGGGCCGCCGAGGAGAGCGCTCCGGAGGGCGAGAGGGTCGAGGGCATCGGCGACGACGCCTTCGCGGCCGCCGAGGCCGCACCGCTGAGCGCGACCGCCCCCGAGGACGGCGCGTCGGCGGGGGAGGGCCCGGCACCCGAGGGCGAGTGGACCAGTGCCACGGGTGATGCGCCCGAGGCAGCGAGGGATGCAGGCGACCCCGGCAGCGGGGACCGCCCCGCGTGAGGATCTGCCTGTTCGTCCTCCTGCTCGCGGCGGCGGTGACCTTCCTGGTCACGCCCGCTGTGCGCCTGATGGCGCGTCGCCTGGGAGCGATGACGGCCGTGCGCTCGCGTGACGTGCACACCGTCGTCACGCCGCGGCTGGGAGGTCTGGCGATCCTGGTCGGCGTGGCCGCGGCCATGCTGATCGCCAGTCGCATCCCGTTCCTCCACGGCCTGTTCCACGAGTCCAGTCAGCCCTGGGCGATCCTGATCTCCGCCGCAATCGTCGCGCTGCTCGGCGCGGCCGACGACAAATGGGACCTGGACTGGGTCACGAAGCTCGCCGGCCAGGTGCTCGCGGCACTGCTGCTCGCCGCCGAGGGCGTACGGCTGGTCTCCCTGCCGATCGGCGGGGTCACCCTGCTCTCCTCCCGCAGCGCGATCATCCTGACGGTGCTGGTGGTCGTGGTCTCGATGAACGCCGTGAACTTCGTGGACGGCCTCGACGGCCTCGCCGCCGGGGTGATGACGATCGGGGGCATGGCGTTCTTCGTCTACGCCTACCTGCTCACCCGCAGCGCCTCCACGACCGACTACTCCTCGCTCGCCGCGCTGATCACGGCCGCCATGGTCGGGGCCTGTCTGGGCTTCCTGCCGCACAATCTGCCGCGGGCGAAGATCTTCATGGGCGACTCCGGGTCGATGCTGCTGGGCCTGCTGCTGGCCGCGAGCACGATCACCGTGACCGGGCAGGTCGACACCGCGCAGCTCTCCGACGCGAAGGTCATCGGGCAGTTCCTCCCGATCCTGCTGCCCATCGGCGTCATGTTCATCCCGTTCCTGGACTTCGTGCTCGCCGTGGTGCGCCGCATCGGCTCGGGCCACTCGCCGTTCCATGCCGACAAGCTCCACCTGCACCACCGTCTGCTGGACATTGGCCACTCCCAGCTCGGCGCCGTGCTGATCATGTACCTGTGGGCTGGAGTGATCTCGGTGGGCATGCTGCTGCCCGCCCTGGTCGACATGCGCTCGGTGGTGATCTTCTGGGGCATCGGCGTGCTGGTCGCCGTGATCCTGACGATCGACCCCGTCACCCGCATCCGCCGCCGATCCGCCCACCGCGCTCACGCCCATGCCCGCACCGAGGACTGAGATGCCCGACGAGAACCCCCGCCGCCCCGCTCGTACCGACGCCGACGCCGGCACCGCTCCCGGCGGCGACGCGATCGCCCGTGCCCGCGCCCACAACGACCGTCTGCTGATGCGCGCCCTGCTGCGCGCGATCCTCGCCGGCATCGTCATCGACCTACTCGTGATCGCCGCCGCGGCGACCCTCGGGGGCGCCGGCGCGCTGCCCGGCGCGCTGGTCGGGAGTGGCCTCGCTCTCCTGGTGACCCTGCCCACACTGGTCAGTGCCCGGATCGCTCGCCCGCTGCCCGCGACCTCCTCCGCTGTCGTGCTCATGGGCAGCTGGTTGGTGAAGATGTTCCTGCTGGTCATAGCCCTACTGCTGCTCGGTGACGCCGCCTGGCTCTCGCGCCCGTGGCTCGGCCTCGCGCTGCTCGCCGGGGCGCTCGTGGCGGCGGTCACGGAGGCCGTCGGAATGGTGCGCAGCAGGGCCCGTCTGGAGGTCGCCGAACACCCCTCGGAGCAGTGACGCTCTGATATGCTCGAGGTGTCTTCGCGCGGCCCGGATCGGGGTCCGTGACGCTCCGCATCCCACCCCCACGGGGTGACCGATGCCCACGGTGAGTCATGATCCCGGTGCCCCCGCCTCCCCCCGCCCGGCCCCTGGTCGCGGCATGGCGGCACCCCGTGCGACATACCCCGGTCCCTTGCCGGGGGTGACTCGGACACTGCACGACCATCCATACCGCTGACGCCAGCGACGGCCGAGGCCATCGGGCCCTGGGTCCGGCCGCAGCTCGCGGTGGCCCGGATACCGACACGACGACCACGGGAGATCGCGCTGAACACCGCCGACGCCACTCCGTCCCTCCTCGCCGAGGGGTTCGAGTTCCACTCGCCGAGCATCGCCGAGTTCTTCCCGCACGGGATCCTCTTCGCGGGCACGCCCTTCGAGTTCAACCGTGTGCAGCTCGTGCGCCTGATCATCCTGGTGGTCGTGCTGACGGTGATGGCGATCATCGCCTCCCGCGCCAAGCTCGTCCCCGGCCGCGCCCAGAGCGTCGTCGAGATGATCATCGAGTTCGTCGACCACTCGATCATCGAGAACACGCTCGGGCTGCGCGAGGGCAAGAAGTACGCCCCGATGCTCGTGACGATGTTCTTCTTCATCCTCTCGATGAACCTCGCGGGCGTGATCCCCGGCCTCAACCTCGCCGGCACCTCCGTGATCGGCCTGCCGCTGCTGGCGGCCCTGTGGACCTTCGTCGTCTACATCTTCTTCGGCATCAAGAAGCACGGCCTGGGCGGCTACCTCAAGCACGAGACGATGCCCCCCGGCGTGCCGAAGCCGATCTACCTGCTGCTGATCCCGATCGAGTTCCTGCAGCTCGCGGTGATCCGCTGGGCCTCGCTGACCATCCGACTGCTCGCGAACATGGTCGCCGGGCACATCATGCTGGTGGTGTTCATCGGGCTGACGCAGGGGCTGCTGTTCTCCGGCAGCGCCCTGATCGCGGTCGCGCCGTTCTCCGGCGCTCTCGCGATCGGGATCTACGGCTTCGAGATCTTCGTGGCCGCCCTGCAGGCCTTCATCTTCACCATCCTGACCGCCGTGTACATCAACATGGCGACGTCGGACGAGCACTGACCCGTCCGACCTGCTTCACCCCAAGCGCGCCGTCCTCCCGGTCGGCACAACGAAAGGAAACCCTGTGGACGCCACCACCCTCGCAGAGCTCTCCGGCAACGTCGCGTCGATCGGCTACGGCCTCGCGGCCATCGGCCCGGGCATCGGCATCGGTATCATCGTCGGCAAGACCGCTGAGGCGACCGCCCGTCAGCCCGAGCTTCGCGGCGCCCTGCAGTCGACCATGTTCATCGGTATCGCCTTCACCGAGATCCTGACGCTGCTGGCGATCGTCACCGGCTTCCTCTTCCAGAGCTGAGGACCCCACCCATGATTCTCGCCGAAGGTACAGAGGGTGAGGTCCCGGGCTGGAAGATCCTGGTTCCGGAGCCCCAGGAGATCATCTGGTCGCTCTTCTTCCTGGTCATCTTCGCCGTCATCTTCACCAAGTTCATCCTGCCGCGGCTGAACGCCGTGCTCGACGAGCGCTCGGAGAAGATCGAGGGCGGTCTGAAGAAGGCCGAGGAGGTCCAGCAGCAGGCCGACCAGCTCAAGAACGAACAGGAGCAGGAGCTCGCTGCGGCTCGCCAGGAGGCGGCCTCGATCCGCGAGAAGGCGCGTGCCGACGGCACCGCCATCATCGAGGAGGCCAAGGCACGCGCCGAGGCCGAGAACGAGCGCATCCTCACCGCCGGGCGCCAGCAGCTCACGGCGGAGCGCACCACCGCAGCGGCACAGCTCAAGGGAGAGGTCGGAGCGCTCGCGAGCGACCTGGCCTCCAAGATCGTCGGCGAGTCCCTCACCGACGACGAGCGCTCCAGCCGCGTGATCGACCGGTTCCTGGACGACCTCGAGTCCTCCCAGACCGCGACCCGATAAGGACACCAGATGCGAGGAACCTCCTCCACCTCCCTGCGCGAGGTGACCCAGCGGTCCCACGAGCTGCTGCGCGGCGACGACGTGTCGCTGCCGCAGGTCGCCGAGGAGCTGTTCGCCATCGCCGACGCGATCGACTCCAGCAATCAGCTGGTGCGGATGCTCAGCGACGGCGGCCGGCCGGCCTCGGTCAAGCAGGACGTCGTGACGTCGCTGTTCGCCGATCGCGTCGGCCCCGTCGCCTCCGAGCTCGCCCGTGAGGTCGTGGGCCGTCGGTGGTCCGAGCAGGAGGACGTCCTGGACGCCCTCGAACAGCTCGGCGTCGAGGCGCTGCTCGCGCAGGCCGCCCACGAGGGCGTGCTCGAGCAGGTCGAGGAGGAGCTGTTCCAGATCTCCCGCGTGATCGACGAGAGCGGACCGCTCAGCGGTGCCCTCGACGGCGCCCGTGAGGACCCCGAGGCGCGCACGGGTGTCATCGATCGCCTGCTGGGCGCTCGTGCACTCCCGCTCACCGTCGCCCTCGCGCGCCGAGCCGTGGGGCGTCGCACCGACGTCAAGCCCGCTCGCAGGCTGCTCGGCTTCGCCGAGTTCGCCTCCGCGCGTCGTCGTCGCCTGCTGGCGATCGTGCGCACCGCGCGGGAGCTCAGCGACGAGCAGCAGTCGCGCCTGGCCTCGATCCTCACCCGTGCCTACGGGCGCGAGGTGCAGATCAATCTCGAGCTGGACCCGGAGGTCGTCGGCGGCCTGCGCGTGCAGGTCGGGGACGACCTCTACGACGCGACGGTTCTCGCGCGCCTGGCCCAGGCACGCACCCGCCTGGTGGCCTGACGGCCGCGCACCGACGACCCCTCATCTGACGACCACCGCCCCCCTTTGTCGGGGCAGAGAAGGAAGCGAAGCACCGCGATGGCTGAGCTCACGATCCGCCCGGAGGACATCCGGAACGCCCTGGACACCGCCGTGTCCACCTACCAGGCCGAGACCCCCGACCGCGAGGAGATCGGCCGCGTCACCGAGTCGGCCGACGGCATCGCCCGCGTCGAGGGTCTGCCCGGCGTCATGGCCAACGAGCTGGTCCGCTTCGCGGACGGCACGCTCGGTCTGGCGCTGAACCTCGAGCTCCGCGAGGTCGGCATCGTCGTCCTCGGCGAGTTCTCCGGCATCCAGGAGGGCCAGGAGGTCCGTCGCACCGGTGAGGTGCTCTCCGTGCCCGTCGGCGACAAGTTCCTGGGCCGCGTGGTCGACCCCACCGGCGCCCCCATCGACGGCCTCGGCGAGATCGAGTCGGACAGCCGGCGCGCCCTCGAGCTGCAGGCCCCGACGGTCATGCAGCGCAAGAGCGTCAAGGAGCCGATGCAGACCGGCATCAAGTCGATCGACGCGATGACCCCGATCGGCCGCGGTCAGCGTCAGCTGATCATCGGCGACCGCCAGACCGGCAAGACCACCATCGCCCTGGACACGATCCTGAACCAGAAGGCGAACTGGGACTCCGGCGATCCCGACCAGCAGGTGCGCTGCATCTACGTGGCCGTCGGCCAGAAGGGCTCGACGATCGCCTCGGTGCGCGCGACCCTCGAGGAGGCCGGAGCGCTCGACTACACGACGATCGTCGCGGCCCCCGCCTCCGATCCCGCGGGCTTCAAGTACATCGCTCCCTACGCGGGCTCGGCCATCGGCCAGCACTGGATGTACGAGGGCAAGCACGTCCTGATCGTCTTCGACGACCTCACCAAGCAGGCCGAGGCCTACCGTGCGGTCTCCCTGCTGCTGCGTCGCCCGCCGGGCCGCGAGGCCTACCCCGGCGACGTCTTCTACCTGCACTCCCGTCTGCTCGAGCGCTGCGCGAAGCTCAGCGACGAGATGGGTGGCGGTTCAATGACCGGTCTGCCGATCATCGAGACCAAGGCCAACGATGTCTCGGCCTACATCCCGACCAACGTCATCTCGATCACCGACGGCCAGGTCTTCCTGCAGTCCGATCTGTTCAACGCCGACCAGCGTCCCGCTGTCGACGTCGGCATCTCGGTCTCCCGCGTGGGCGGCTCGGCCCAGATCAAGGCGATGAAGTCGGTCTCCGGCACGCTGAAGATCTCCCTCGCCCAGTACCGCGACCTCGAGTCCTTCGCGATGTTCGCCTCCGACCTGGACGCCGCCTCCAAGCAGCAGCTGAACCGCGGCGCCCGTCTGATGGAGCTGCTCAAGCAGCCCCAGAGCTCGCCCTACCCGGTCGAGGAGGAGGTCATCTCGATCTGGGCCGGCACCACCGGCAAGTTCGATGACATCGAGGTCGAGGACGTCCGCGAGTTCGAGGGTCTGCTGCTCGAGCACCTGCGCCACAACGGCAACGTCCTCGAGGACATCCGCACCTCGAAGAAGTTCTCCGACGAGTCCCAGCAGGAGGCCGCCGACCTGCTCGATCAGGTCAAGCGTGACTTCCTGGCCGGCAAGGGCCAGGCGTCCGAGGTCACCGACGTGAACGAGAGCGCCGAGGACGAGGACATCGACCAGGAGCGCATCGTCCGCGGATGATCCGGTCCGACGCCCACCCGTGAGGGCAGGGCGTCGCCGGGACCAGGCCGGAGCATCCCGCGAAGGAGAGACATGGGAGCACAGCAGAGGGAGTACAAGAAGCGGATCACCTCCGCTCAGGGCATGAAGAAGATCTTCAAGGCCAAGGAGATGGTCGCGGCATCGCGCATCGCCAAGGCCCACGCCCGGGTGCTCGCGACCACGCCGTACGCGGACGCGATCACGCGTGCGATCGGGGCCGTCGCGACCCATTCCGGGGACGTCGATCACGCGTTCCTCGACCAGGAGCGCAGCGAGACGGGTCGCGCGGGGATCGTGCTGATCACCGCAGACCGCGGTATGACCGGCTCGTACTCGCACAACGCGATCCGCACCGCGGAGGAGCTCGCCAACCGTCTGATCGACGAGGGCAAGAAGCCCGTGCTGTACGTCGTCGGGCGCAAGGGCGAGACCTACTACACCTTCCGCAACCGTCCGCCGGTGCAGTCCTGGGCGCCGTACTCGGAGTCCGAGATCCCCGCTCTCGGCCACGACATCGCGCAGCGTCTGACCGACGACCTGCAGAGCGAGGACCCCGAGATCCACCTCGACGAGGCCTACCTCGTGGGCACTCGCTTCGTGAGCCGCTTCCAGCAGGTCGCACGGGCGACCCGCCTGGTGCCGCTCGAGGTTGTCGACGCCGCCGAGGGGGAGGGCTCGCCGCAGTACCCGCTCTACGAGTTCGCGCCGGATGCCGAGTCGGTCATGGACGAACTGCTGCCGCGCTACCTCGAGTCGCGCATCGTCAACCTGCTGCTGCAGTCGATGGCGTCCGAGCACGCCGCCACCCAGCGCGCGATGAAGACCGCGACGGACAACGCCGAGCAGCAGATCCGTAAGTTCACCCGTCTGGCCAACTCGGCACGCCAGGCAGAGATCACCCAGGAGATCTCGGAGATCGTCGGCGGCGCCGACGCGCTCTCGGGATCCGGTCGCACCGAACGCTGAGCCGCCGCACGCGCTCCGAGCGCCGGCCTGACATTGGAGAGAACCTTATGAGCACCGCAGTCACCACCGACCCCGCTGCCGCCCCGGCGGAGCAGGGCACCGGCCGCATCGCCCGCGTCACCGGCGCGGTCGTGGACATCGAGTTCCCCCCGGGGAACATCCCCGAGCTCTACAACGCCCTGACCACGGATGTCCAGGTCGAGGGCGCGGGTCTCGAGCCCACGGTCCTGACCCTGGAGACCGCCCAGCACCTGGGTGACGGCATGGTGCGCGCGATCGCGCTCAAGCCCACCGACGGTCTCGTGCGCGGCCAGGCCGTGACCGACACCGGCGCGCCGATCTCGGTCCCGGTCGGCGACGCCACTCTGGGCACCGTGTTCGACGTGGTCGGCAACGCTCTGAACCTCCCCGAGGGCGAGTCCCTCCAGGTCTCCGAGCGCTGGCCCATCCACCGCACCGCCCCGAACTTCGACCAGCTCGAGTCGAAGACCACGATGTTCGAGACCGGCATCAAGTCGATCGACCTGCTGACCCCGTACGTGCAGGGCGGCAAGATCGGCCTGTTCGGCGGCGCCGGCGTGGGCAAGACGGTCCTCATCCAGGAGATGATCTACCGCGTGGCCAACAACCACGACGGTGTCTCCGTGTTCGCCGGTGTCGGCGAGCGCACCCGTGAGGGCTGGGACCTCATCGAGGAGATGACCGAGTCGGGCGTCATCGAGAAGACCGCTCTGGTCTTCGGCCAGATGGACGAGCCCCCGGGCACGCGACTGCGCGTGGCGCTCTCGGCGCTGACCATGGCGGAGTACTTCCGTGACGTCCAGAGCCAGGACGTGCTGCTGTTCATCGACAACATCTTCCGCTTCACCCAGGCGGGCTCCGAGGTCTCCACGCTGCTGGGCCGCATGCCCTCGGCGGTGGGCTACCAGCCCAACCTGGCCGACGAGATGGGCGTGCTGCAGGAGCGCATCACCTCCACCCGCGGCCACTCGATCACCTCGATGCAGGCGATCTACGTCCCGGCCGACGACTACACCGACCCGGCCCCGGCGACGACCTTCGCCCACCTGGACGCGACCACCGAGCTCTCCCGTGAGATCGCCTCGCGCGGTCTGTACCCGGCGATCGACCCGCTGACCTCGACCTCGCGCATCCTCGACCCGCGCTACGTGGGCCAGGAGCACTACGACGTCGCCAACCGGGTGAAGCAGATCCTGCAGCGCAACAAGGAGCTGCAGGACATCATCGCGATGCTCGGCGTGGACGAGCTCTCCGAGGAGGACAAGGTGACGGTGGCCCGTGCCCGCCGCATCCAGCAGTTCCTCTCGCAGAACACCCACCTGGCCAAGCAGTTCACCGGCGTGGACGGCTCGGACGTGGCGCTGCGCGACACCATCGAGTCCTTCAAGGGCATCTGCGACGGCGAGTTCGACCACATCCCCGAGCAGGCGTTCTTCAACGTCGGCGGCATCGACATGGTGATGGAGAACTGGCACAACCTCCAGAAGGAGCTCGGAGAGTGAGCACCCTCGAGGTCACCTTCGTCTCCGCCGATCGCACCGTGTGGAGCGGGCAGGCGGCGCAGGTCGTCGTGCCCGCGGCCGACGGGTCGATGGGAATCCTGCCCCGCATGCAGCCCACGCTCGCGATCCTGGATCGCGGCGCGGTGCGCATCATCGGCGAGGACGGCGAGGCCACCGAGCGTGACGTCGAGGGCGGTTTCGTCTCGATGGACGGCGACGTGGTGACGATCGCCGTCGATCACGCCGCTCGGGCCTCGGCCAACTGAGGCGACGAACGCGGCCATGACCCACGTGAACGTCCCGATCACCCTGGTGGTGGTCGGGGCGTTCGTCGTCCTGCTGGCGCTCGCGGTGCTGGTGCGCTCGATCGTCCTCGCGCGGGGCTTGCTCGACTGTTACCTGTGGAGGCCCGCGGCGCGGCAGGGTCGTGGGGTCTGGCGCGGAGGACGGCTGCGCTTCTCCTCCGAGGGCCTGTATTGGCGGCGCTCGGACGCCCTGCTGCCGGGCGGGGAGGTCGCCCTGCGCCGCAGCGAGATCCTCGACGTGGTGCGCCACAGCATCGAGGGCGAGGATGAGGGGGAGCGAGCCGAGCTGGAGTTCCAGGTCCGGGGGCGCGAGCCGGTGTGGCTGATGGTCCCCTTCACCACCTCTTCGGCGGTGATCGCCTGGCAGGAGGCGGCACCCACGGGTGCCGTCCGCGGCGACGCGGACTGACGCCCGCAGCGCGGGAGGATCAGTCGGCGCGGGCGGTCTCGACCAGCTCGCCCCCGCGGACGACCTGCACGGGACGCAGGTGCTCATCGACCAGCAGCACGTCCCCTCGCAGCCCTGCTCGCAACGACCCGATCTCGTCCTGCGCGCCCAGAACCTGGGCCGGCACGGCGCTCGCGGCCCGCACGGCCGTGGTCAGATCCACGCCCGCCTCGCGCACGGCGAAGCGCACGACGTCGATAAGGTGCGCGGTCCCTCCGGCGATCGACCCACCCTCCGCGAGGGTCGCGACGCCGTCCTCGACGGTGACGTCGAGGGCCCCGAGGCGGTAGCTGCCGTCGGCCATCCCGGCGGCGGCCATCGCATCGGTGATCAGCACCAGGGAGTCCGGGGCGGCGATGTCGAAGACGTGTCCCACGGTCTCGGCGGCCAGGTGGACGCCGTCGGCGATCACCTCGCCCACCAGGTGGCCCTGTGCAGCGGCGTCCAGGGCGGCGAGAGCGGGGCCCGGGTCGCGATGGTGGATCGGACGCATGCCGTTGAACAGATGAGTGGCGGTGGGGCGCGGGGATCGGCCGTGGGAGCGGCGCAGGGCGTCCCCGGCCGTGGCGATCGCCTCGCGCATCTGCGTGCTCGAGCAGTCGGTGTGCCCCAGGGAGGGGACGGCGCCGCCCTCGGCGAGGGCGCGCACGACCTCGTCGGCGTTCGCGGTCTCCGGGGCGACCGTCATCGTCGCGATGGCCCCGTCCGAGATCTCGCAGAGCCGGCGCACGAGCGCGGCATCGCCGGAGCTGATGTGCGAGGGGTTCTGGGCGCCACGGCGCACCTCGGAGATGAAGGGCCCTTCGAGGTGGATCGCTGCGACCTCGCCCTCGCCCACCAGGGAGGTCAGCATCTCGACCCGCGAGGTGAGCTCCTCGGCGGAGGCCGTCACCAGCGAGGCGACCAGGGAGGTGGTCCCGTGGCGACGGTGCTCGCGGACCGCGACCAGCGCCTCCTGCTGATCGTCGCAGTCAGGGAAGGAGGCACCGCCGCCGCCGTGGCAATGGAGGTCCACCAGGCCCGGCAGGATCAGTCCGGGGTGGTCGATGGTGCGGGCTGCCTCGTGCGACGGCGCGGCCTCGGCGCTCCCGACGAAGAGGATCCGGCCCTCGGCGATCAGGACGAGCGCATCTGTCACCACGCCCTGCTCGAGCAGGGCGGTGCCGCGCAGGGCCAGCTCGGCCTGCAGGGAGGGCTCGTGGCGGTGATCGGCGGGCATCGGTGCTCCTTCGCGGACGGGACGTGGGGGAGTGGCCTCAGAACAGACGGCTCTCGGCATCGTCGATGCCGCGCAGCGCGTCGTAGTCGAGGGTCACGCAGTCGATGCCGCGATCGCCCGCCAGCACCTTCGCCTGCGGCTTGATGGCCTGGGCGGCGAACATGCCGCGCACCGGGGCGAGCAGCGGATCGCGGTTCAGCAGCTCGAGGTAGCGAGTGAGCTGCTCGACGCCGTCGATCTCGCCGCGGCGCTTGATCTCGATCGCGACGGTGCCGCCGTCCGCGTCCCGCGCCAGGATGTCGACCGGACCGATCGCGGTGGGGTACTCGCGTCGCACCAGGGACCAGTCCTCCCCGAGGGTCTCGATGTTCTGGGCGAGGAGAGCCTGCAGGTGGGCCTCGACGCCGTCCTTCTGCAGACCGGGGTCGATGCCGAGCTCGATGGACGTGTCCTGCAGGATCTCCACCAGGCGCACCCGCAAGCGGTCCCCGGTCTTGTCGTGGACGACGTCCCACTCCTGGACCCAGTCCTCTTCGGGAAGGGTCGCCGCTGCGTCCTCGGCCGCGTCCTCGGCGTCGGCGCGATCCGTCACGCGCAGGCGGCAGGGAGGGCTCATCCAGTTCAGCGGCTTGTAGCTGCCGCCGTCGGAGTGGACGAGCACGCTGCCGTCGGCTTTGACGATGAGCAGGCGCGTGGCCAGGGGCAGATGAGCGGTGAGGCGGCCGGTGTAATCGACCGAGCACTTGGCAACGACGAGACGCACCCGGTCAGCGTACGGCAGTGCACGCATGCTCCGGGCATCGCAGCGCGCGTGCTCACGCTCACGCTCGGGCGCGAAGAGGGTGTGCTCGCGGCCCGTCTCTCGTATCGTGAGAGGGATTCGGTGCGAACGAGGAGATCGTCATCATCTACAAGATCATTGCTAGCGTCCTGGTGGTGCTGGGGCTGGTGGGGCTCCTCCTGGGGCGCCTCGGCGAGACCACCTGGGCGCCGTCCCCCGAGCGCACCGCGAGCGTCGACCTCTCCGACGCCGGCCCCGCCGTGGTCATCGACCCGGGCGTGCTGTACGTGGGCGGCACGCAGGGGACCGTGAAGGTCACCGGCTCCTCCGACGTCTCGGTGATCACCGCCTCGAACCAGGACATCGACGCCTACCTCGACGGCACCGCGTACACCCGGATCACCGGGCTCTCGGACTGGCAGACGCTGACCACCGAGGCCGTGGACGCCGACGGCGAGGACACGATCTCCGATCCCACGCACTCCGACCTCTGGCGCAGCGTGGAGACGACGAAGAGCCCCGCCTCGATCGACATCGCGGACTTCCACGCCGAGGAGACCGAGAAGTCCCCTCAGCCGTACCGCGCGATCCTCCTGGTCACCGACGGGAAGTCGGCGGGCGCGGACAGCGTGTCGATCACCTGGCCGGTCGACGAGACCAACGAATGGGTGCCCTACGCCTACGCCGCGGGAGCGACGCTCCTGATCGTCGGCCTGGTCATGCTCGTGGTCTCCGTCGGCTCCTCGCGCCGCAAAGCAGGCGCCACGGCCGGGCGCGGCGGTGCGGGCACCGCAGCGGTCGGCGCAGGCGCCGCGGGCACGGCGGTCGCCGCCGACCACGCGCACCGCGACGACACCGATCCCCAGGACGGGGACCGGGACGCGGAGCAGGAGCAGCAGGACCGGGACGCCCGGCCCGATCGGGACGCGGACGCGGACCACCACCAGGGACAGGCTCCGGAGCCCGAGACCGAACGCCTGGACCACCTGCAGGACGCCTCGCAGGAGAGCGACGAGCAGGGCGCCGCGGTCGAGCCCGCGGACGAGGCGACGACGGAACCCGCCGCCGAGCCCGCCACGGAGCCCACCACGGAGCCCGCCGCCGAGGAGGACGTCTGGGGGCCGACCGCGCCCATCACCGTCGGACCCGGCCAGGGCGAGCGCTCCGGTCACGAGTCCGCCGAGGGGTCGGAGGATCCCACCGAGGTCCTCGACCGCGTCGAGGACCCGGCGACGCCCCCGCGTCGCCCGCACAGGCACCGCGCGAGCACGCCGGAGACCGAGGAGGAGCAGCGATGAGCGCAGTCACCAGGCGCGTCGTGCTGAGCGGCGCCGGCGCGATGGCGCTGGGCGGGCTGCTCGCGGCGTGCGGGTCGAAGGAGGACGCCCCACCGGCCGTCCCCTCCGGACCCGAGCTCGAGAGCCCGACCCCCGCGGTCACCGGCGACCAGATGTCGGCCTACCTCGGCGACATCCACGACGCCCTGAAGGCGGCGGACGAGGACCGAAAGGCCGGGGAGCTGGCGCCCCGCGTCACCGGCTCGGCCGCCTCCTTCCGCAAGGCCACCTACGCCATCATCGACAAGGACAAGGGCTGGGCGAAGAAGGCTCTCACCCGTCCGGGTCAGAAGGCCGTCGTCCCAATCACCTCGACCTCCGAGGACTTCCCGCGCACCGCGCTGGCCCTCGTCGAGGCCGACGGTTCCTCCGATGCGGCGCCCTACTTCATGATCCTGCAGCAGAAGGACGCGAAGTCGCCCTACTCGACGTGGGGCTGGGCGCAGCAGGTCGCCGGCATCGACATGCCCACGGTCCCCTCCGCCCAGGTCGGCAGCGCGGCGGTGACCGCCGACGAGAAAGACCTGCTGGTCACGCCGAAGGAGGCGCTCGAGCTCTACGCCGCGGTGCTCTCCTCGGGCGACAAGAAGGACCGCAAGCACCAGCTCGCCGACGACCCGTTCAAGCAGACCACCTTCGAGCAGATCTGGAAGGAGCGTCGCGAGCTGAACAAGGGCGTCGACAAGGACGAGATCGGTACCATCCACGAGGAGTACACCCCCGTGAAGGGCGAGGTCGGCGGGCTGCGCACCGACGACGGCGGCGCGATCGTCCTCGGCACCCTCACCTCGACGCGGAAGCTGTCCATCAACGAGGGGTCGAAGGTCAGCTACGGCGAGGACAACATCTACACCACGATCATCGGCGCCCGGACGTTCACCAAGGAGTACTCACGCGACTACGGCACCACCGTCGCCCTGTACATCCCGCCGAAGGGCTCCGAGAAGAAGATCCAGCCGATCGGCGCCACCCGCGCCGTTCTCGACGCCCGCGGCGAATGAGCCCCTGCCGTCGCCGCACCCGCACCACCGATCGTTGAGGAGAACCCCATGACCGATCCCTACGGCGTCATCGACCTGTCCTCCCTCAAGAAGCCCGCCGGCGAGGCCGGCAGCGGCTCCACCGGCCAGTACGAGGTCACCGTCGAGGAGACGAACCTCGAGCAGGTCATCCAGGACTCCCAGACCACCGCGACCGTGCTCGTGGTCACTAGCAGCCGCGTGCCCGGCATGGACGAGTTCCTCGCCGCCCTGCGCAGCGCCGTCGACGCGAAGTCGGGCGCGCTGCGCCTGGCGGTCGTGGACGCCGACGCCCAGCCCCGCGTCGCCGCGGCCCTGCGCGTCCAGCAGCTGCCCACCCTGATGCTGCTCCTGCAGGGGCAGATCCAGCCGGTCGCCGAGTCGATCGTCCCCGAGGAGCAGCTCGCCGGGCTGATGGACCAGGTGGTCCAGGTCGCCCAGCAGACGGGACTGGACACCGCAGGGGCCGACGCCGCCGCGGCGTCCGAGGCCGAGGAGGGCGAGGCGAGCCCGCAGGCCGAGCTCCCGCCCCTGTTGCAGACGGCCTACGACGCGATCGAGGCCGGGGACCTCGAGGGCGCGCGCACCGCGTTCACCGAGCACCTGAACCAGAACCCCGCCGACTCCGAGGCGACCGCCGGGCTCGCCACCGTCGACCTCATGGATCGCACGAAGGACGCCCAGCTGGAGGCTGCCCGCACCGCGGCCGCCGAGCACCCCGAGGACGTCGACGCCCAGCTGCTGGTCGCCGATCTCGACATGCTCGGCGGGCACGTCGAGGACGCCTTCTCCCGGCTCCTGGACCAGCTGCGCGGGGCCGACGCCGAGTCCCGGGACCGCCTGCGCGCGCGCCTGCTCGAGCTGTTCGCGGTCGCGGGTCCGGAAGATCCGCGCGTCGGCCCGGCGCGCAAGCGCCTGGCGAACCTCCTGTACTGAGGCGCCTCAGCCCCGGGACGCGGGGCGCAGCACGAGCGCGCCGAGCGGAGGCACCGTGAGCCGGACCGAGTGTGCGTACCCGCCGGCCGGGACGTCCTCGGCATCGACCCTGCCCAGGTTCCCCACGCCGCTGCCGCCGTAGACCGCCGCGTCGGAGTTCAGCACCTCGTCCCACGCCCCGCCCAGCGGCATCGGGACGCGGTGCTCGTGCCAGGGCTCGGGGGAGAAGTTCAGGACCACCACGAGTGGGTTCCCGCCGCGGTCACGGCGCAGGAACGCGACCGTGTCGTGCTCGGCGTCGTCGGCCAGCAACCAGGCGAAGCCGTCGGGATCCTGATCCAGCTCGGAGAGCGCGGGCTCCTCGCGCAGCAGGGCGTTCAGGTCCGTCACCAGGCGCTGGATCCCGGAGTGCATGTCGTGCTCGAGCAGCCACCAGTCCAGGCCCGTCGACTCGTTCCACTCCGAGGACTGCCCGAACTCGCAGCCCATGAACAGCAGCTGCTTGCCCGGGTGCGTCCACTGCAGCGCCAGGTAGGTGCGCAGCGTGGCGGCCTGCTGCCAGTCGTCCCCCGGCGCCTTGCGCAGCAGGGGCTTCTTCCCGTGCACGACCTCGTCGTGGGAGATCGGCAGCACGAAGTTCTCGGAGTACTGGTAGACCATCGAGAACGTGAGCTCGCCGTGGTGGTACTGCCGGTGCACGGGATCCTCGCCGATGTACTCGAGGGTGTCGTGCATCCAGCCCATGTTCCACTTGAAGCCGAAGCCCAGGCCGCCCGCGTCGGTGGGGCGTGTGACCCCGGGGAAGGACGTGGACTCCTCGGCGATCATCACGATGCCCGGCGCGCGCTTGTACGCGGTCGCATTGGTCTCCTGCAGGAAGGCGATGGACTCGAGGTCCTCGCGCCCGCCCTCACGGTTGGGCACCCACTGGCCGTCGTCCCGGGAGTAGTCGAGGTAGAGCATCGAGGCGACCGCGTCGACCCGCAGCCCGTCGACGTGGAACTCCTCGAGCCAGTAGCAGGCATTGGCGACCAGGAAGTTGCGCACCTCGCTGCGTCCGGTGTCGAACACGTAGGTGCCCCAGTCGGGATGCTCCCCGCGGCGGGGGTCGGCGTGCTCGTACAGCGGTGTGCCGTCGAAGCGGGCGAGGGCCCACTCGTCCTTGGGGAAGTGGGCGGGCACCCAGTCCATGATCACGCCGATGCCGGCGCGGTGCAGCGCGTCGATCAGGTGGCGCAGCTCGTCGGGGGAGCCCCAGCGGGAGGTGGGGGCGTAGTACCCGGTGACCTGGTACCCCCAGGAGCCGCCGAAGGGGTGCTCGGCCACGGGCATGAACTCCACGTGGGTGAAGCCCGTCTGCTGCACGTACTCCACCAGCTCGGTGGCCAGGTCGCGGTAGCTGCGGCCCGGCCGCCAGCTGCCCAGGTGCACCTCGTAGATCGACATCGGGGCGGTCAGCGGATCGTGCTGGGCGCGCTCGGCGAGCCAGGCGTCGTCGCCCCACTCGTAGCTGCTCGAGGTGACGATCGAGCCGGTGGCCGGAGGGATCTCGGTGCGTCGCGCCATCGGGTCGGCCTTGTCCCGCCACTGGGCATCGGCCCCGAGGATCCGCAGCTTGTAGACGGCGCCGTCGCCCACCCCCGGGACGAACAGCTCCCAGACACCGGAGCCGCCGAGCGAGCGCAGCGCGTGCCCACGACCGTCCCAGCCGTTCAGATCGCCGATCAGCTGCACGGCACGGGCGTTGGGCGCCCAGACGGAGAAGGTGGTCCCGGCGACGCCGTCGATCTCCCGCACATGGGCGCCGAGCACCTGCCAGAGCTCCTCGTGGCGGCCCTCGCGGATCAGGTGCAGATCCAGCTCGCCCACGCTGGGCAGGAACCGGTAGGGCTCCTCGAGCTCGACCGGCTCGGCCCCCGGGGCCCAGGTCACCCGGATGGTGAAGGCGTCGAGGTGGGGACGGTCCACGGCCGTCACCCAGATCCCGTCATACTCGTGGCGCATCGGGTGCACGGTGCCGTCGGGCAGGGCCAGCGCCACCTCGTGGGCCAGCGGCCTCAGCGTGCGCACGGTGACGCCGCCGTCGTAGGTGTGCACGCCCAGCACGGAATGCGGGTCGTGGTAGCTGCCGGTCGCGGTGGCGCCCAGCTCGTGGGCACCGACCGGCATCTCACGGGGAGCGCGGCGCGCCGTGCTCGGGGTCGGGGCGCTCGGGGTCATGGGGTCACTCCTTCGTGCGGACCACGCGCAGCACGTGCGCGGGACGATCGGTGGGGGAGAGGATCACGAAGGGGTCCTCGTCCCAGGTGAAGCGCTCACCGGTCAGCAGGTCCTCGACCTCGAACGGGGCCTCGACGTCGAGCGCCGCGAGGTCCAGGTGGATCGTGCTCGCGGTGCCGGCGTCGAAGCGGGTGAGGGAGACGACGAGGACGGTGTCGGCACGGCCCGAGTCGGTCTGCGAGCCGTCGAGATGCTTGGAGAAGACGACGACCTGCGGGTCCTCGGCCTCGTGGAAGACGATCTCGGTGAGGGTCTGCAGGGCGGGGTGCTCTCGGCGGATCAGGTTCAGCTGGGTCAGCAGCGGCTCCAGGCTCACCCCGCGCTGGAGCGCCCCCTCGAAGTCCCGCGGCCGGTACTCGTACTTCTCGTTGTCGATCTGCTCCTCGGCGCCCGGCCGCGGCACGTCCTCGACCAGCTCGTAGCCGGAGTAGATCCCCCAGGTGGGCACGAGCGTCGCGGCGAGGATCGCCCGCAGGCGGAATGCGGCGCGACCACCGGCGCTCATGAACGGGGTGAGGATGTCGTGGGTCGTCGGCCAGAAGCTCGGGCGCATGTAGGGGGCGGACTCGGCGAGCTCGAGCAGGTACTCCCGCAGCTCCTCGGGCGTATGGCGCCAGGTGAAGTACGAGTAGGACTGGTGGAAGCCGACCTTGCCCAGCGTGTGCATCATCGTGGGCCGGGTGAAGGCCTCGGCCAGGAAGATCACCTCGGGGTGCTTGCGGTCGAACTCCGCCAGCAGCTCCTGCCAGAAGCGCACGGGCTTGGTGTGGGGGTTGTCGACGCGGAACAGGGTGACGCCGCGCCGCACCCATCCCTCGAGCACGTCGCGGATCGCCGCGTACAGGCCGTCGTAGTCGGTGTCGAAGCTGAGCGGGTAGATGTCCTGGTACTTCTTCGGCGGGTTCTCCGCGTAGGCGATGCTGCCGTCGGGCCGCACCACGAACCATTCGGGGTGCTCGCGCACCCACGGATGGTCGGGGGAGCACTGCAGGGCGATGTCGAGGGCGACCTCCAGGCCCAGCTCCCGGGCGCGGCCGACGAACGCCTCGAAGTCCTCCATCGTCCCCAGGTCCGGGTGGATCGCCTCGTGCCCGCCGTCGGCCGAGCCGATCGCGTACGGCGAGCCGGGGTCGCCAGGGCGAGGATCGAGCGTGTTGTTGCGGCCCTTGCGGAAGGTCTCGCCGATCGGATGGATCGGCGTCAGGTAGGCGACGTCGAAGCCCATCGCCGCGACCCGGTCGAGCTCGCCGGCGGCGCTGCGCAGGGTGCCGCCGATCCAGCGGCCCTCGGAGAAGCGGGCACCGACCGAGCGCGGGAAGAACTCGTACCAGGAGCCGACCAGCGCGAGGCGGCGGTGCACGATCAGCTCGTGCGGACCGTGGACGGTGACGCCCTCGCGCAGCGGCCGCTCGGTCAGGACGCGGCGGAGGTCCTCCGCGAGCGCCGGGGCGACGCGCGCGGCGGGCGAGAGGGACGTGGTCCCCAGCGACGCCAGGGCCGCGCGCACCACCGGTGCGTCCTCCGCGGGCCGCTCGCCGTCCTCGATCTCCGCGAGCACGCGCGTGAGCACCTGCTGTCCCTCGGCGATCACGAGGTCCTCGTCGATCCCCGCCGGGATCTTCACCTCGGCCACGTGAGCCCAGGTCGCGTACGGGTCCGCGAAGGCCTCGACCGAGAAGGACCAGTGCCCGGGGGCATCCGGCCGGATCCGCGTCTCCCACAGGTCCAGACCCGGGTTCGCGGACTCCAACGTCCTGCGGGTGGTGCCGCCCTCGGGGTCCCGCAGCACGAGCTGCACCCCCATGGCGTCGTGCCCCTCACGGAAGGCGTTGGCCCATACCCGCACGCTCTCGCCGACGGCGCACGAGGCGGGGAAGCGGTCGTCGTCCACGACCGGTCCCGCCGCCATCACCGGGATCCGGCCGATGCCGGCGGACAGGGAGCTGTCCGTCCGCGCGGAGGGTGACGTGGGGGCCATGGACGCTCCTGTTCACTGGGTCTGTCGGGGTGACCGCGATCTCATCCGCCCCGCCGGTCGCCTCACGATAGCCGTTCGCATGCTGTCGCGGGCGCCCCGTCCGACCACCTCCGGAGAGGATAGGATCGACGAGGTGCCGGGTGATGCGGCGCCCCGCACGCCGCACGATCCCACGCGACGGGAGTACGCCCGCAGATGAGCCAGCAGCCACAGGAGAGCCCCGCGCATCCGGCCCCCATCCGGGCCGAGGCGTCCTTCGCGCCCGGGCAGCCCGCGATCCCGCCGGCGAACATGGAGCGCGCGGGCGACATCGTCCGGGCCATCACCGAGGTGTTCCAGTCACGGGTGGTGGGCCAGGAGAACCTGCGCCGTTCCCTGCTGGCCGCGCTCGCCGCCGGTGGCCACGTGCTGCTCGAATCGGTGCCGGGCCTCGCCAAGACCACGGCCGCCTCCGCGCTCGCCTCGGGGATCTCCGGCACCTTCTCCAGGATCCAGTGCACGCCGGACCTGATGCCCAACGACATCATCGGCACGCAGATCTTCAACTACGGCTCCGGCACCTTCACCACGCAGCTGGGCCCCGTCCACGCCAACGTCGTGCTGCTGGACGAGATCAACCGCTCGAGCGCGAAGACCCAGTCGGCGATGCTCGAGGCGATGCAGGAGCGCCAGACCTCGATCGGCGGGGAGATCCACCGCCTGCCCGAGCCCTTCATGGTGCTCGCGACCCAGAACCCCATCGAGGAGGAGGGCACGTACGTCCTCCCCGAGGCGCAGATGGACCGCTTCCTGATGAAGGAGGTGCTGACCTACCCGCGTCCGGGCGAGGAGCACGAGATCCTGGACCGCTCCACGAGCGGCACCCTGACGGCGCCGCGCACCGCAGCCCGCACCGTGTCGCTCGAGGACATCCGCTTCCTGCAGGAGATGGTCGACCAGGTCTACGTCGACCAGACCGTCAAGCGCTACATCATCGACCTGGTGTTCACGACCCGCGGCTCCGGGCCGCGCCCGGTCGCCAACCTCACCCAGAGCGTGCGGGTGGGCGCGAGCCCTCGCGGCTCCCTCGCCCTGATGCGGGTCGGCCAGGCCAACGCCCTGCTCCACGGGCGGGACTACGTCACCCCGGACGACGTGCGCGCCATGCGCTACGCCGTGCTGCGCCACCGTCTCGTGCTCACCTTCGACGCGATCGCCGGCGGCGTCACGCCCGAGCAGATCATCGACGCGGTCTTCCACGCCGTGCCGATGCCCTGAGCGAGGAGCAGGCATGGCGACCTCGCTGCTGACCCGCGTCAAGGCGCAGGTGGACCTGTACACCTCGAACCGTGCGCGCGGGCTCATCCAGGGGCGCGGCAGGTCGCTGTTCAAGGGCAGCGGCGAGGACTTCGACGACCTGAAGTACTACCAGCCGGGCGACAAGATCTCCGACATCGACTGGAAGGCGACCGCCCGCAGCGGCGAGCCGCTGATCCGCCAGTTCAACGAGGAGCGGGTGCGCCACCTGTCGATCGTGGCCGACACGTCCTCGGCGATGGCGACCCGCGCGGCCGACGGCACCTCCAAGCGCGACGCCATGGTCACCGCCGCAGGGCTGGTGTGCTTCCTGGCCCAGCAGAACGGCGACCTGGTGAGCCTCGTGGCGGGGTCGCAGGCGCGCCCCGTCCAGCTGCCCTCCCGCTCGAGCGACGGCCACCTCGAACTGCTGCTGCGCACCATCCAGCAGTCCACCAGCGCCGCCTCGGAGCCCTCGGACGTGTCCTGGCTGCTCGAGCGGGCCTTCCGCGTCACCTCCCGCTCGACCCTGATGACGCTGATCACCGACGAGGCGCATCCGGCCATCGAGGACCACTCGATCCTGCGCCGGCTGACCACCCGCCACGACGTGCTGGTGATCCGGATCGGGGACGCCGACCCCTTGCAGCCCGCCGACCTCGACCACGAGGTCGTGGACGTCGAGCAGCCGCGGGAGATCTCCGAGCTCGCCCGGGTCTCCCCGCGGGTCGCCCGGGACGTGGAGAACTACCGGCGGGCGCGACGGGAGGCCACCGGCGAGATGCTCGACGGCCTCCACGTCACGCACCTGCTGACAGGGGGAGAGGACGCCGTCGTCGCCGACATGATCGCGATGCTGCGCGCGAGGGAGTACCGCCATGCCCATGCGTGAACTCCTGGCCGACCCCTCGCCGGAGACGATCATCGACCCGCCGCAGTACTCGATCGCCTGGCTGATCCTCGCGGTGCTGTGCCTCATCGTGATCGCGGCCGTCGTGGTCGCGGTGCTGCGGATCTCCCGCGCCGTGGTCGCCCGCCGTGCGTACCGTCTGCGCCCCGACGAGCCCGAGGGGCTGAAGGCCGAGTTCCTGCGCGCGGTCAACGACATCGGGTCCCGGCACGAGGACGGGGTCCTCGACGCCCGCGCCGGGCACCACGAGCTGACCTCCGTGATGCGTCGCTTCGTGCGCCGCACCACCGGGCACGACGTCACCAGCCAGGATGTCGGCTCGCTGCTCGCGGATCCGCGCACCCATGACGTCGGCGCCCTGATCGGCGATCTCTACGAGCCCGACTTCGCCCCCTCCAGCGACGTGGGCCTCGAGGAGTCCGTGCACCGTGCGCGGGAGGTGATCCGGCGATGGTCATGACGCTGTGGTGGGTGGCCCTGCTGCTGCTGGTCGCCGGGATCGTGGTCTGGGCGATCACCTTCTGGCACCGCCGCTCGATGCACAAGGCACCGGTGCTGGTCGCGAACTCCGCCTTCCTCGAGCGGGTGCCCAGCTTCGTGCGCAGCCAGCGCTTGGCCCGGGCGCTGCGGGTGGTCCAGGTCGGCATCGCCGTGCTCGGACTGCTGGCCGCCTCCGTGCTCGCCGGACGCGTCGCCACCGAGCGCGTGCAGACGCCCGAGTTCGCCGACCGCGACATCGTGCTGTGCCTGGACATCTCCGGCTCGATGTACGAGTACGACACCCAGATCCTGCAGACCTTCGCGGACATGGTCGACGACTTCCAGGGGGAGCGGATCTCGCTGTCGATCTTCAACTCGACCTCGCGCACGGTGTTCCCCCTGACCGACGACTACGACCTGGTCCAGCGTGAGCTGAAGGAGGGGGCCGAGGCCATCGACTTCGACGAGTTCGGGTACCGACTGGGCAACCGGGACTACCCGCAGGAGAAGGTCGAGAAGTATGCCGACTTCGTCGAGGGCACCCGCGGCATCGACGACCAGGCCTCGGTGATCCCCGACGGGCTGGCCTCGTGCGGCCAGCTCCTCGACCACGCGGAGACCGACCGCAGCCGCTCGATCATCTTCGCGACCGACAACGAGGTCAACGGCGAGCCGATCTTCAGCCTCGACGAGGCGGCGAAGTCCGTCCGCGACCGCAACATCGACCTCTACACGTTCTACCCCGGGGCCTACGAGTGCGGCGACGAGTGCTTCGACGAGCTCAAGAGCGTCACCGAGAAGCACGACGGGACGCTCTACCAATCCTCGGACCCGAACGCGATCCCCTCGATCATCACCGAGATCCAGCAGACCCAGGCCCAGAAGATGGGCGCGACCCCGACCCTGATCCGCACGGATCACCCGCTGTTCGCCTTCGTGTTCACCCTGCTCGCCCTGGTGGGCGTGCTGGTCGTGGGCTGGCGGAACCGGTGAGGGGGAGAGCATGCACCTGGAGCATCTGATCCCGCTGTGGGCCACGATCCTGATCTTCGTGCCCCTGCTCGCGCTCGCTGTAGTGATGATGGTCCGCCGGCCCCGCCAGCGCTGGGCGTGGGTGCGCCGGGCGCTGATGGTGGCTCTGCTGGCCGTCATCGCGCTGCGCCCCGCGACCTACACGGAGACCGAGCAGACCCAGCGGATGAACGCCAACGTGTTCTTCGTGGTCGACCGCACCGGGTCGATGAACGCCGAGGACTACGCCGACGGGACGCCGCGCCTGGACGGCGTCGAGCGCGACATGGACAGGGTCATGTCGATGACGAAGGGCTCGCGCTACTCGATCATCTCCTTCGACTCCACGGCCGCCTCACAGCTGCCCCTGACCACCGACGCCGGGGCCGCACAGGCCTGGATCGACACCCTCAGCACCGAGCCCACCGCCCATTCCAAGGGATCGAACGTCGACCGTCCGCTCGACACCCTCACCGAGGCGGTCTCCGACGCCCGGACGGACGACCCCGACTCCCAGGTGCTGGTCTACTTCCTGAGCGACGGCGAGAACACCGACGGCAAGGACTCCCAGAGCTTCGATCAGCTGAAGCCGATGGTCGATGCGGGCGGCGTGCTCGGCTACGGGACACCGCAGGGCGGACCGATGCGGGCCTCCGGAGCCGGCACCGACGGCGAGTACATCACCGACTCCTCGGGGAAGAAGGGCACCTCGAGGATCGACGAGAAGCAGCTGCAGACCATCGCCGACCAGCTGGGCGTGCCGTACCTGCACCGCACCGATCCCGAGGCGGCGATCGAGGGCACCATGGACGGGATCGACCTGAAGCCCGTGCCCATCGAGTCGCGACGTGACGTCGCGAGCTTCCGTGACTGGTACTGGATCGCGGCGATCCCCCTGGCCTGCCTGTTCATCTGGGAGCTGGGGGAGATGACGTATCGTCTGCCCCGTCGGCGCGATCGGCGTGAGCTGACGTCCGTGCGGGAGCGCGCCGGGGAAGGAGATCTCCGATGAGTTCCACCCTCGCCTCGCCCGACGCCCCGCAGACCGACGGCGCCGGTGGTGCCGACGAGGTCGAGCGCCCTCTGGAGGCACCCGAGCCGCGCCGTCCGCAGGACTACGGCCTGGACACCGCACTGCTGCGCCGGATCCGCCTGATCGCCTTCGCGATCGTGGGGATCCCCCTGCTCGTCCTGGCCCTCCTCGCCGTGCGCTTCGTGACCATGCCGCTGACCCAGGCCTGGCACGGAGCCGCCTACGGCGACGGCAAGTACCCCCAGGCGATCGAGCGACTGTGGCCCGTGCAGAACGG
This sequence comes from Brachybacterium endophyticum, assembly GCF_003130585.1. Lineage (GTDB taxonomy): Bacteria > Actinomycetota > Actinomycetes > Actinomycetales > Dermabacteraceae > Brachybacterium > Brachybacterium endophyticum. Next base: position 100,738 of record NZ_QFKX01000005.1, read on the forward strand.
CAACTGGTTCGAGCCGTACCTGCCGCACCTGAGCAAGGGCACGGACCTGCTCCAGGACGGCAAGGACGCCGAGGCCGAGACGGAGCTGCGCACCGCTCTGAAGGAGTGGGAGGGCCACATCGACATCAACGCCCCCCAGCACGCCCAGTGCAAGATCCTCAACAACCTCGCGATCTCCATCGAGCGCCAGGCCAACCAGATCGAGGACGCCGGCGACCGTGCCGATCGCCTCCACGAGGCCGAGCAGGTGCTCGAGCCCTGCGCCGGTGGGGGCGGCGGCGGTGAGGGAGAAGGCCAGGGCGGTGGCGGCCAGGGCGAGGGCCAGGGCGGCGAGGGCTCGGGTAACGAGGACTCCGGCACCACCAAGGGCAACGGCGAGCGGGTCGAGAAGGAACGCAAGGAGGCCGACAAGGAGGCCGGCAACGATCCCGACGCCCGCGAGAAGGGCGAGGAGAAGGGCGGCTCCGGCGACCAGGAGAAGGGCGACGGCGGCGCGATGGACCCGGGCGAGCCCAAGAAGGACGACCCCGAGGGCAAGGGGCCCGACGAGGAGAAGCCCACCCAGGGAGACTCGGAGGACCAGAAGAAGTCCGAGGACCTCGACGAACGCAACAAGGACGCGAACTCGGGCGACGGCGAGGACTCGCAGGACGGAGACAGCAGTGACCCTTCCCAGCCCTGGTGACCGCGTCTACATCGACCACGCGGCGACCGCACCGCTGCGCCCCGAGGCGCGCGACGCCTTCCTCGCCGCCTCCTCGCTGCCGGGGAACCCGACCTCCCGCCACGGCTCCGGCCGGCACGCCCGCGGCGTGCTGGACGATGCGCTGGAATCCCTCGCCGACTCCCTGGACGTGCCCGTCTCCTGGTTGACGCTGACCTCCGGCGGCACCGAGGCGGACAACATCGCAGTGCGCGGCGCCGCGCTCGCCGCGCACGCGGCCGATCCCTCCCGCCGGGCGGTCGCCGTCTGCGCGACCGACCACCCGGCCGTGCTGGAGACCGCGCGCTCCCTCACCCCCACCATCGAGGACCGCGAGATCGCCGTCTCCGCGGAGGGACTGCTCGATCTCGACGCGCTGCGCGGGGCCCTCGCCCCCGGCGACGTGTCCGTCGTCAGCGTCGCCCTGGTGAACAACGAGACCGGCGTGATCCAGGACCTCGAGGCGATCACCGAGATCGCCCATGCGGCGGGCGCGCTCGTGCACACCGACGCCGTCCAGGCCACCAGCCACGTCCCGCTCCCGGTGCACACGGTCGACATGCTGAGCCTGACCGGCCACAAGATCGGCGCGCCCGTCGGGGTGGGGCTGCTCGTCGCGCGCCCCGACATCCCCTTCGTCGCCGGGCTGACCGGCGGCGGCCAGCAGCGGGGCGTGCGCCCCGGGACCCTCGACGCCCCGCACACCGCCTCTCTCGCCGCCGCGCTCGAGAGGACGCTGGCCGACCGCGAGGCGGAGTCCGCGAGGCTGGGTGCGCTCGCCGAGCGCCTGCGCGAGGGGATCCGTGCGATCGATCCGGAGGCCGTGGTGACCGCGGCCGCGGCGCCGCGCAGCCCCCACGTGGTCCACGTGATGCTGCCCGGCTGCGACCAGGACGCGCTGCTGCTCATGCTCGACCAGCAGGGGATCGACGCCTCCGCGGGGTCCGCCTGCTCGGCGGGCGTGACCCAGGCCAGCCACGTGCTGATCGCCATGGGGGTCGACCCGGACCTGGCCCGCGGCGCCCTGCGGCTGTCGCTGGGCTGGTCCACGCAGGACGGCGACGTGGACCGCGTGCTCGCGGCCCTGCCCGAGGCGATCCAGCGCGCCCGCGCCCTCGGTGCGCTGACGCGGTGAGCGGTGCCGCGGTGAGCAAGCGCTCGTCGCCGCGCACACCGCGCACCGGCCTCGCTTCGTAGACTGGACCGGCCGCCCGGCCCGAGAGCTCCGCGCGGCAGCTGAGCAGGAGGCGAGGATCCCATGAAGGTGCTGGCAGCGATGAGCGGCGGCGTCGACTCCGCGGTCGCGGCCGCGCGCGCCCACGAGGCCGGTCACGAGGTCGTCGGCGTGCACATGGCGCTGTCGAAGAACCGTGCCGAGACCCGCAGCGGCTCCCGCGGCTGCTGCACCGTCGAGGACGCGGCCGACGCCCGCCGCGCCGCCGAGCGCATCGGCATCCCCTTCTACGTCTGGGACCTCTCCGACGACTTCCACGATCTCGTGGTCGAGGACTTCCTCTCGGAGTACGCCGCCGGCCGCACCCCCAACCCGTGCGTGCGCTGCAACGAGCACATCAAGTTCGCGACCCTGATGGAGCGCGCCCGCGCGCTGGGCTTCGACGCCGTGTGCACCGGCCACTACGCCGACGTGCGCGCCGACGGGCCCGACGGCGCGCCGTCCCTGCACCGGGCGCGTAACCTCCCCAAGGACCAGTCCTACGTGCTCGCGGTGATGGGCCCCGAGGCCGTCGCGCGCTCGGTCTTCCCGCTGGGAGCGTTCGAGGACAAGGAGGCCGTGCGCGCCGAGGCCCGTGAGCGCCGGCTCGGGGTCTCCACCAAGCCCGACAGCTACGACATCTGCTTCATCGCCGACGGCGACACCCGCGGCTTCCTCGAGCGCAACCTCGGCGAGGCACCCGGTGAGGTCGTCGACGCCGACGGCACGGTCCTCGGCGAGCACCGCGGCACCCACGGGTTCACCGTCGGCCAGCGCCGCGGGCTGGGCCTCGAGCGCCCCGCCGCCGACGGCGCACCCCGGTACGTCGTCGACGTGAAGCCCGAGACCCGGCAGGTCGTGGTGGGGGCGGCCGAGCTGCTCTCGACGACCCTGCTCGAGGCGTCCGCGCCGATCCCCTTCGAGCCGCTCGCCGCCGGCCGCGAGGTGAGCGCCCAGATCCGAGCCCACGGCGAGGCCCTGCCCGGCATCATCGAGAGGGCCGACGACCGCCTCGTGGTGCGGCTGAGCTCCCCGGTGCGCGGGGTCGCCCCCGGCCAGACCCTGGTGCTGTACGACGGGGACCGGGTGATCGCCTCGGCGACCCTCGAGCGTCGCGCCGCATGAGCGCCCTGGTCACCCTCGCCGGCGACGGCACCTGGCGGATCCCGACGGACGAGCGCGCCCGGGATCTCGACGAGAACACGCTGCGCCTCGAGGCGCTCACCCGTCTGCGCGGCCTGCTGGGCGACGACCTCGAGGACCAGATCGCGACCCGGCTGTTCCTCCCGACGGTGCTCGGGACCGGCGGCGGTGGCGGGGTCCCCGAGGCCGCCCGGCACATGCTCCCGCAGTCCCTGGCCCTGCTCGCCGGCACCACCGGCGACCTCACCAGCTACGGGTGGCGGATCGGTCCCGGGGCGGGCCGTGCCTGGCGTGTGGCTGGTGAGCTCCACGCACGGGTGCTCGAAGCGGCCCGGATCGCTCTCCTCGGGTACGAGGGACCGCTGCAGGTCAGCGCCCTCGGTCCGCTCACCCTCGCAGCCTCCACGTTCCTGGCGTCCGGGGAGCGCACCCTCAGCGACCGCGGCGCGCTCCGCGATCTCCCGCACCTGCTCGCCGAGGGCCTGGCCGGCGAGGTGGCAGCGGTCCGCTCCCACGTGCCCGGAGCCGACGTGCACCTGCACCTCGACGACTCCGCCGCGATGCCGGTGCTGGCCGGGCGCATCCCCACCCCGTCGGGCTACCGCCGCTACCCGGCGCTGCCCGCACCCGAGATCGGCGGGCTCTGGCAGGTGCTGCTGGAGGCCCTCGGCGAGAGCGCCGACCTCGATCCCGGACGGATCACCCTGGCACCGGGCACCGAGCCCTCGCTCCTGGGGGCTGCCCGCACCGCCGGCGCCCGCCACCTGGCGTTCTCGCCCGCTGCGCTCCCGGTCATCGGCGGGCAGGGCACCCGCGGCGCCGGACACGGCACCGGACGTCGCACCTGGGAGGACCTGGCCGAGGCGAGGGAGGCCGGCCTCGAGCTCGACCTGGTCCTCGACCCCCGTCGCGCCGAGCCCGTCCTCGAGGCCGTGGCACACAGCTGGCGGGAGCTCGGCTACGGTCCGCGGGAGCTGGCGGGCTTCACCCTCATGGCGCACCGTCCGGCCTCCGCCCGCTCGGCGACGGCCGACCCGGCTGCGGAGGGTGCGCACGACGACCTGCTCGGCGAGGACGATCTGCGGGCGCTGATGAGGGTCGCCCCGTCATGGGCGGAGCGCATCGAGCGCTAGGGGCCGCAGAGACGCGCGAGGATGCGGAGACGTACGGGGCCGCGCGGGCGTCGGAACGCAGTGACGTGCAGGTCCTCAGAGGTGCAGGCGCTTGCCGAACTCGTGGCGCATCTCCCCGCCCCGCTCGACGAAGAGCATGGCGAGGGTCAGCAGTGCCACGGCCACGCAGATCGCCGAGGGGATGGGCGTGGTGACCCATCCCAGCAGCAGGAAGACGATCGGAACGATCCCCAGTCCCGCGGTCAGGGATCCGTAGACGACATGCTCTCCTGCCTCATGGCGGACCGTCTGCTCGAGGATCGCGAGCGCCACGATCGCGCAGGCGCACACGATCGGCACCGCGAAGCTCAGCGACCAGCTGTTCCATCCGGTGAGATAGTCCCAGTAGGTGCACACGAGGGAGATGACCACCACCAGCTGCAGGGTCCCGCGTGCCAGGTGACGGCGCCCTCGCACCGCCATCAGCGTCACCAGCCACATGGTGCACACGCCCAGCCACACCGAGCGCTCCGCACCGAACTGGCTGGGCCGGTGCCCGAGCCACAGCTGCACCACGAAGGACAGGGCGATCAGGGCGAGCGAGACCAGCACGAGGATCCGCAGCAACCGGCGGCGGGAGAACCGCAGAGGAACGCTGGGCAGCGGGTCCGGGGAGGGATGGCCGAAGAGCTGTGCTCCGCACAGCGGGCACCGGTCCCACTCGCCCTCGATGCCGGCAGCGCAGGCCGCGCAGCGCCTCATCCCGCGACCTCCTGCAGCTCGTGCTCGGTGACACGCGCGGCCGCGACCCGCACCGGGACCCCGCGGTCGGTCAGCGAGCGCACGAACTCCCGCACGTGGTCCGTCTGGGTGAACGGGGAGGTGAAGGTGACCGTGAAGTCCTCGCCGTGGGAGATCGCGCAGAACTGCGGGCGCACCGCCGAGACCTGGAAGAGCACCCGGCCCACCTGTGAGGCCGCCGGCTCGGGGAGCACGACCCGTCCGAGATTGGAGACCGCGACCGAGAGACGCCTGTTCTCGCGAGCATTCACCCATCCCAGGACCAGGTCCTTGAGCGGGCGCGGCACGATCCGCAGCAGCGGGGAGCGCTCGACCCGGATGAAGCGCGCGACCTTCGGGGCGAGCGCCCGGGCGTTCGCCTGGGGCCGGAACTCCGCCTCGAGCGAGCGGGAGATCGCGCCGGGCTCATCGGCCGGGGACCCCGGCCGGGCGTCGAAGGTGTGCGCGATGCGGATCGTGGCGAAGAAGTTCCGGGCACTGGTGGAGGGGAAGAACTGGCGCAGGTTCACCGGCACCGAGGCGCTCAGGGTGCGCCGTGCGCCGAGTCCGCCCGAGGAGGCGCGCACGGCATCGAGGAACAGCGCCGTCAAGAACATCGTCGGACTCGCTCCGGACGCCTTGGACTCCGACAGCAGCGCGGACGTGGGCATGGTCAGCTCGATGGCGCGGGTACGGAGATCGGGCGTCCGCGTGCCGCGCACCCGGTGGATCCTGCGAGGATGCCCGGTCCCGGCATCGGAGCCGGTCCCGGTGCCGGATCCGTCGGCCCGTGCATCAGCGGAAGGGCTGGGGGAGAGCCCCTGCAGGCCCAGTGGTGCCGGCGCAGCGGCGGAGGCGAAGGCGTCCGCGAAGCGCGATGACCGACCACTGCGCCGACGGCGACGACGGAAGTAGTGCGCGAAGCTGTCCGGCTCGAGCTCGTACGGGGAGAACGAGGCGATCTCGGGGGCCGGTGGAACGGTCCCCGAGGGGCCGGGGGCCGGGTCGGTGGCGGAGTCCCCGGGCACGCTGCTCGCGGCGGCGGACAGCGTGCGCTGCGCGTACTCGGTGAGCAGGTCCGTGAGGAACCAGAGCCCGCCGGTGCCGTCCGAGAGCGCGTGGAAGACCTCGAGGATGATCCGCCGGCGATGGTGCATGACGCGGAAGAGGAGGCCGAGCCGGCCCGCCTGGTAGAGCGGGGCGCAGGTGGGGCCGCGTTCGGGCTCGACTCGTGGCCGCAGGTCGCTGTCCTGGAGGTAGTACCAGAACACGCCGCGTCGCAGCACCGCGTGGTAGAGCGGGAAGCGCTCGAAGGTCGCATCGAGGGCTTCCTGCAGGATCCCCGGATCCACCGGTTCGTCCATCTCGGCGCTCAGGCGGAACACCTTCGTGTCCACGTCACTGCGGGCGGCCAGGAAGATGTTCGAGGCGTTGTCCAGGCGAACCCAGGAGCGACGGTTCACTGCCGCCTGCCGGAGGGGCCGGGGGAGCCGGCGGGGACGTCGCCAGGCAGTGCCGGCTTCAGCGTGCGCGCATCCCGCAGCGTCTGCGACGGGAGTGCGGGGTATCGGTGCATACCGACAGCCTACGGACCGCCGGAACGTCGCGTCAGGCGGCCACGAGAGCACCGGCCAGGCCGACGGCCGCGACGATCGCCGTCACCAGCGCCGCGAGGACCGCGGGTCGTCCGCCGACCTGTCGCAGGAGGCGCACGCGCACACCGGTGCCCAGGGCGAACATGGCCGCGGCGAGGAAGAGGGACTGGACCGGCTTCGAGACGTCGACGAGCGCATCGGGCACCACGCCCGTGGAGCGGATGCACACCATGACGACGAACGCGAGGACGAAGTAGGGCACGAGCGGCTGACGACGCACGGAACGGGGCTGATCCGAGGTGCTTCCGCCCGCGTCGCCGATGGCGGTCGTGGCGTCCACCCGCGCGGCACGGCGCTCGAGGCCCGTCAGGACGGCGATCACCGGTGCGAGCATCAGCACACGACCCAGCTTCACCAGCACCGCGATGCCCAGCGCGCCGCCTCCGACGAGCTCTCCCGCCGCCACCACCTGGGCGACTTCGTGGATCGAGGCGCCGGCCCAGGTCCCGGTGGTTGATGCGTCCAGGCCCATCAGGCGGGCCGCCAGCGGGAGCAGCGGGATCATCAGCGACCCGAACACGACGACCAGCGCGACGGCCATGGCGATCCGGGTCTCGAGGCGCTCGTCGGCCTCCTGCTGGGACTCACCGTCGCGGCGTCGGGCCGTGATCGCCCCACCCGCGGCGGCGACGGCCGCAGCCCCGCAGATGGAGAACCCGCAGGAGATCAGGAGCGCTTGCTGAGCCGGGATCTTCAGCGCGCGGCCGATCAGGACGCCGCTGAGCATGCCGATGGTGACCACGGCGATGATCAGGACGATGGTCAGGGGGCCGAGCGCGACCACGTCGCCGATCGCGAGCTGCAGGCCGAGCAGCACGATGCCGATGCGCAGGACGGGCTTGGCGGCCACGTCGAGCCCGGGCCTGGCGACGTCGGGCAACAGGCCCAGGTTCGCACCGAGCGCGCCCAGGACGATCGCGGTGAGCGCCGGCGAGGCGATCGGGACCAGCTGGGCGAGACCGAAGGCGAGAGCGGCGACCGCGAAGGCGAGGAGGAGCCCGGGGAGCGCGCGGCCGGCGCGGAAGCGGCCTCGCGGCGCAGACGAGGGAGCGGAGGAGGGTGTCGCTGCCGGCGCTGAGGTGCGAAGACCGGGCGGAGGGGTGGCCTGGGGCATGACTCCACCCTGTCGCCGGCTGCTGTCGGGCAGTAGTGGGCGATCTGCTGCACCTCATATCATCGGCGATATGCCTCTGCATGACGCGTCCCGTCCCGACATGGCCTCGCTCGAGCTGCTGGTGGCGGTTGTCGACCTCGGCAGCGTCTCGGCTGCGGCGAGCGCCCTCGGCCTCGCCCAGCCCAACGCGTCCCGGCAGCTCTCGCGCCTGGAGCGCCGTCTCGGTGCGCGCCTGGTCGAGCGTGGAGCGCGCGGATCGGAGCCGACGGCCGCGGGCAGGGCCGCCGTCGAGCACGCGCGACGCGTGCTGGATGCGGCCGATGGTCTGGTCGAACAGGTCAGGGCCGCGAGCGGCTCCGGGCCTCTGAGGATCCTCGCCTCGCAGACCATCGCCGAGCAGCTGATGCCCACGTTCCTGGCCGCGCTGGCGGCGGACTACCCCGAGGGCGCCGTCACCTTCGAGGTGGTCAATACGGCCGGGGTGCTCGCGGCGCTGCGCCGCGGCAGGGGCGAGCTCGGCTTCATCGAGGGGCCGGACATGCCGCAGGAGCTGCAGACCCTGGAGGTGGCGCAGGACGAACTCGTGGCGGTGGTGGCTCCCGAACATCCCTGGGCGACGGACTCGGGAGTACGGGAGGCGGGACTGGATGCGGACACCCTCGCGGCGACGCCTCTGGTGGTGCGGGAGGAGGGATCGGGGACCCGCGACGTGCTCGCACGTGCTCTGGCACCGCGCCGGCTGGCCGAGCCCGCGCTCGAGCTGCATTCGAACGCCGCGGTGCGCACAGCGGTCGCAGGACGCGCGGGGTGCGCCGTGCTCAGCAGGCTCGCCGTCGCGAGGGAACTGCGGGAAGGACGGCTGGTGGAGGTGCCGGTGCGAGGCGTGGACATGACCCGCTCACTGCGCGCGGTGTGGAGGGGCGTCCTGCCCGGCCGGGTCGAGGGCGCGCTGCAGGCAGTGATCGCGGAGTTCGGTGATCGCGGCAGGTAGTCCACGGCGCCGCCATCTCCGGCTCGGGCACGGCGCGATCCTGGTGATCCGTCGCCGAGTATTCGCCCGAGCACGACTCGTACCCGGTGCACATGCTTCATTCGAAGCAGTACGGCCGGGTGCGGTCGATCGGTGATCAGTCGGTGCAGGCGGGAATGCTCGGCGCAGAGGTGAGTGTCCCGTGGGGAGTGGCTCGGTCAGAACGGCGGCGGTGGCGCCGGGGCCGATGGCGGGGACGTTCCCGGCGGGCGTTCGGGCGGAAGCCCGTCCCGTGCCCGCCGGTGCTTGGTGCGTGCCTCACGGAGCTCGTCCCAGGCGTGCTCGAGGTCGGCGACGACGTCGGGCGTGGCCATGTCGGTGTCGTCCTCGAGGAACACCCGCAGCCCCTCGCCGACGTCCCACAGGGTGCCGCGCCGGTCGGTGGGGGAGTCGTGCGGCTCCACTCGGACGGGATCGATCACGCCGGCGGTCTTCATCGCGTGGTGCTGCCAGCACAGCAGGTGCAGGTTCCCGACGGACGTCGATCCGCCGGAGGCCGGATGATCGTGATCGAACTCGACGACGTGGTCTGCCTCAGTTGCCAGGGTCGCCGAGCGGTCGCAGCCGGGGAATCCGCAGGTGCCCCTGCGGTCGCGCAGATGTTCGAGCATCGCCTGCGTGGGTCGGTAGCGATCGGTGGGCAGCGGCAGGAACTCCCCGCCCGCGGGATCTGTGAGGATCCGTTCCCAGTCCGCCTGGCCGGCCGCGAGATCGCGAGCCATGTCGGCAGGGATCGGGATCGCACCGTCCAGCAGGCCCGGGGCGTCGTCGTGCCCCATCAGGGTCATGACCGGGATGGTGACACCCAGCCGGAAGCGTTCGGCAGGGACGTGGACCCGCGGGGTGTCCGGTGCGGTGAGGGTGGTCAGCAGGTAGCGGATCCTCGCGAGAGGGAGGGGCATCCCGGTCTCGAGCACCTCGCCCTCGGGATCCCAGGGGATCGGGGAGCCGTCCTCGAGGGCGTGTCGCTGGGCGTTCTGAACGGCCCTGGCAGCGGTATCGAGGCGGCGCGCGTAGGCGACGACCTCGTGCGAGGGGCCCTGGATGCGGATCGCAGCGAGTCCGGGCACCGGCCCCTGCTCGAGGTCGACGCGGCGACGGTTCTCGGGTGCGAGGTGCGGTGGGAGTTCACGTCGGGAGAGGATCCGGGCGATCACGGAGCCCAGGGACCGCGTGAACTGCTCGGGGGCGATTCCCACGTCCCAGAACCTCACCGTCACGTCGACCACGGCCATCTCGTCGTCGGTGAGGCCACTCGTGCGGGTGAGCAGCTCGGTGAACCACGCGGCGGGGAAACGTCCCTCGCCCAGGAGGCCATGGGTGTGGGGGAGCAGGTCGACGGCGCGATGAGCATCGCGGATGCGGCGCTGGGCCTGGTCGATCGTGCAGCGCAGTGCGGTCGCCACCGCGATGTCCTCGCAGCGGATGGCGTCGCGATCGGCTTCGGGGAGGTGACGTCCCTTCCAGGACAGCGCGAGCATCCGCTGGCCGTGCGCCAGCTCGCGGGCCTCATGGACGCCCTGGTCCCAGATGGTCTCCACCCGCTCGTCGACCGCGACGGTGGGCGACACCTGGACGTGGCGGGACGCGTTCTGACGGGTGACCGGGGTGCGTGTGGTGGCGCTCAGGAGGGGGACGCACGGGAGCGAGGCGCAGTCCTCGGTGGGAACGGGCCCGAAGACGTCGTCGTCCGTGAGGATCAGCTGCTCCGTTCCGGGATCGGTCATCGTCATCGTGCTCACCCCCTCGTGGCCTCTAGGGCGCATTGTTCGGCGCCCTTCGAACTGTTCGTCCGATACCTCGAGCCTAGGACGGGGTGAGAGGAAACCCCAGGGCACGTCGCGAATTGTGGAGAAGTCGGGGTGCAGGACGGAAGGTGGCTCCGATTGTGGAGAACCGGACTCGAACGGTCACCCGGCGCGGGTGCACCGACGAGTATTTCCGGACCATCACACGCCGTCGTCCTGGCGCCCAGTATCGCCGTCGAGCCCCCGGGCCATCACCACCCGTCGGCCGTGACGATCGAGACCCACGGCCTGCTCCGCCTCGACCAGCCGGCGGTGGAACGGCGTGTCGATCGGCGGGACCTCCCGGAACCCGCAGCGCTCGTAGAAGGGCGCGTTCCAGGGCACGTCGGCATAGGTGCGCAGTGTGATCCGGCGGTGCCCCCGTCGACGTGCCCAGGCGCAGCAGGCCTCGACGAGCCGGGAGCCGATCCCGCGTCGTGCGTGGGAGGGAAGCACCGCGAGCTGCTCCAGGTGCGCCTCGCCCTCAGCGCCGCGACCTTCCCCGTCTTCAGCGCCGGCCTCGAGCACGTGAGCGAAACCGACCACCCGCTCTCCCGACCTGCCGCCATCAACCGTGCCGGTCTCGACGGCCACGATCACCACACCCGGCTGCGTAGCACGGTCCTCGCCGGCCTCCCTCGGCTCCGGTCCGAAGGGATCGGGACCGAACAGCTCGACGAACAGGGCATCGCCCGCGGCCTCGATCTCCTCGAGCGGAGGGAGGTCCGATGGCGTCGCCTCGCGAAGAGTGATGGTGGGATCCACGCGGCACACCCTAGGGCGCCCCGGCGCCGATCGCCCTCTCCTCATCCGCGACCATGGGGGAGAATGGCGGGGTGAGTGGAGACAAGACGCCTGCACAGACCCCGTCGGCCGACGACGCCCGCGACGACGCCCCCGACGAGGGCACGCGTGACGCGCAGGAGCGGATGGCTGAGCTCACCGCGCAGATCGAGCAGGCGATCGAGGACTACTACGTCCACGACGCGCCGACGATGGCCGATGCGCAGTACGACGAGCTGGAGCGAGAGCTCAAGGAGCTCGAGGCGCAGAACCCGCAGCTGGCGAAGGCGGACTCGCCCACGCAGACCGTGCACGGGGACGTCGCCGCGGGGTTCGCGCCCGTGGAGCACCTCGAGCGGATGATGAGCCTGGACAACGCGTTCAGCCTCGAGGAGGTCGACGCGTGGGCGGTGCGCGCCGGGGAGGGGCTCGGCGAGGGCGCCGAGGCCCACTACCTCAGCGAGCTCAAGATCGACGGGCTCGCGATCGACCTGATCTACGAGGACGGCGTGCTGACCCGGGGCGTGACCCGTGGTGACGGGCGCGTGGGGGAGGACGTGACGCGGAACGTCCGCACGATCGACAACGTGCCCGAGCGCCTGGACACGAAGAACCCACCGGCGGTCCTCGAGGTCCGCGGTGAGGTGTTCTACCCGACGGCCGCCTTCGAGGAGCTGAACGAGCAGCGCCGGGAAGCCGGGCTGCAGGAGTTCGCGAACCCCCGGAACACAGCGGCCGGCTCCCTGCGCCAGAAGGATCCGGATGTCACGGCCTCGCGGGCGCTCGCCGTCTACGTCCACGGCATCGGTGTGCACGAGGGCGTCACCCTGGCGTCCCAGTCCGAGGTCTACGAGCAGCTCAAGGACTGGGGCCTGCCCACCTCCCCGCACTGGCGGGTGCTGGACTCCCTGAAGGAGGTCCACGAGTTCATCGAGCACCACGGCGAGCACAGGCACGACGTCGAGCACGAGATCGACGGGATCGTGCTGAAGATCGACTCCTTCGCCCAGCAGCGGCGACTGGGATCCACCTCGCGGGCACCGCGCTGGGCGATCGCCTTCAAGTACCCGCCGGAGGAGGTGACCACGAAGCTCCTGGACATCCCCGTGAACGTGGGACGCACCGGGCGCGTCACCCCGTTCGGTCTGATGGAGCCGGTCAAGGTCGCGGGGTCGACCGTGCAGCTGGCGACGCTGCACAACCAGTTCGAGGTCGAGCGCAAGGGTGTGCTGATCGGTGACACCATCGTGCTGCGCAAGGCCGGTGACGTGATCCCCGAGATCCTGGGGCCCGTGGAGGCCCTGCGGGACGGCAGCGAGCGGGCCTTCGTGATGCCGACCGACTGCCCCGCCTGCGGGACCCCGATCGGTCCGGCGAAGGAAGGGGACAAGGACTGGAGGTGCCCGAACTCGAAATCGTGCCCCAGCCAGGTCACCGGCCGCATCGAGCACGCCGCCTCCCGTGGCGCCTTCGACATCGAGTCGCTCGGCGAGGAGAGCGCCATCGCGCTCACCGACCCCGACAAGCGCCGGGCCGAGGCCCTCGCCGCGCTGCGCAGCGGGCACTACGTCTACCTGCCGATCCGTGAGGCCGCGGACGCCGAGCTCGAGAACTTCGTGGTCCTCAAGAACGGCCAGGAGGTCGAGGGGGCCGACGGCGTCCCGCTGCTGCGGATCACCAGCGAGGACGATCCTCTGCTGCCGCCACTGCAGACCCCGGTCGTGACCACGGGCGCGAACCTCTTCGACCTGACGGCCGAGGACCTCCGGGACGTGTCCGTGTGGCAGCCGGAGCGGCGCGACGGGGAGGTCACGGGCGACTGGCGCATCCAGCCCGCCTTCTGGTCACGGCCCACGTTCCGCCACTACAAGCGCGAGAACGCCTGGAAGCAGCAGAAGGCGTCCTCGACGCTGAAGAACACCGAGGTGCTGAGCGACGAGCTCGAGAAGGCGAAGTCCAAGGAGCTGTGGCGGGTGCTGGTGGCGCTGTCGATCCGGCACGTAGGTCCGACGGCGGCGCGCTCGCTGGCGACCGCGTACGGCTCGATGGATGCGATCCGCGAGGCCGACCTTGCTCAGCTCACCGAGACCGACGGCGTGGGCGGGATCATCGCCGAGAGCGTCCACGAGTGGTTCGAGCTCGACTGGCACCACGAGCTCGTCGACGCCTGGGCCGCCTCGGGCGTGCGCATGGTCGACGACGTCGAGGAGGGCTTCGTGAAGACCCTCGAGGGGCTCACCGTGGTGGTGACCGGAGGACTCGACGACTTCACACGCGACGGCGCCAAGGAGGCGATCATCTCCCGCGGCGGCAAAGCGTCGGGCTCGGTCTCGAAGAAGACCGACTTCGTGGTCGTCGGCGAGAACGCGGGCTCCAAGGAGGACAAGGCGCGGGACCTCGGGCTGACGATCCTCGACGAGGACGGCTTCAAGGACCTGCTGGAGAACGGACCATCCGACGACGGCGCCTCCGAGGACGGCGCCTCCGACAAGGACTCGGCCGACGACGCGTCATGAAAACCCGGACGCGGAGGACGCGGCGGTGATCGCGCCCCTGCGACCGACCCACCGCGTCCTCGCCGCCGGCCCACGGCACTCCCTCGGCATCCGCCCCGACGGCACCGCGCTCGCCGCCGGCGCCGATCCCGAAGGAGCCGAGCACGTCGGGAACTGGACCGATCTCGTCTCCGTCGCCGCGGGCGGGGTCCACGCTGCCGCGAACACCGGGCGATCCCACTCCCTGGGCCTGCGGTCCGACGGCACCGTGCTCGCCGCCGGATGGAACGCCCAGGGCCAGTGCGAGGTCGCCGAGTGGTCACGGGTCGTCGCGATCGCGGCCGGGTGGCGACGCAGCGTCGGCGTACGGTCCGACGGCACCGCGCTCGCCGTGGGCCGCGCCGGCGAGGGCGCCTGCGGCGTCGGGACCTGGCGCGAGATCGTCGACGTGTGCTGCGGGGACTGGCACACGGTCGGTCTCGCCGCCGACGGCACGGCTCGGGCAGCGGGGAACAGCCGCCGTGGGCAGTGCGACGTCGGCCAATGGGGTGGGCTGCGCGCCGTCGCCGCCGGGCACCTGCACACCGTGGGGCTGACCGCGAAGGGCACGGTAGTGCTGGCGGGAGACCACGGCGACGGCCGCGGAGCCGTCACCGAGTGGGCCGGGATCGTCGCGATCGCGTCCGGGAGCCATCACGTGCTCGGGCTGCGGGAGGACGGGAGCGTCCTGTCGACGGCGCCCACGCCGACGGGCCGCTGTGCATCGGCCGCGGGGACGGACGTGGTGGCGATCGCCGCCGGAACCGCTCACTCCCTCGCCGTGCGCGCCGACGGCACGGTGGCAGCGGCAGGGGACGACAGCTGGGGCCAGTGCGCGGTCGATGACTGGTTTCTCCTACCGACTGTCCCGGCTCTGGCACGGTAGGCACATGACCTCTCCGCGCGATCTCAGCCCCGCTGCCGTACAGCTCGCCGCGCTCGCCCGGGGTGTGCGGGAGGACGATCTGCTGTGGCCGACGCCGTCATCGAACTACCTGGTCGGAGACCTGCTCGAGCACGTCGACGGGCTCTCCCGCGGACTGCAGGCCGCCGCGCGGAAGGAGTCGGTGCCCCAGGACGAGCTGCGCGACGGGGACCGTCACCAGCTACGTCCAGGGTGGGGCGATCGGATCACCGAGCAGCTGGACCATCTCGTGCGGGCATGGGCCGAGCCGGATGCCTGGGAGGGGGAGACGGTCGAAGGTGGCGTGCCGCTCCCGGCGTCGATGGCAGGGATGTTCGTCCTGGACGAGCTCGTCGTCCACGGATGGGAGCTGGCGCGAGCGACCGGGCAGCCGTTCGAGGCCTCGGCCGAGGACGTGAGCGCGCTCATCGCCTTCCTGGAATCCCTGCCGCCGATGGAGGACTCCGAAGGACTGTTCGATCCACCGGTGCCGATCGCGGACTCCGCGCCGGCGCAGGATCGGCTCATCGCACTGACGGGACGGGATCCGTCGTGGAGCGACGGTTCGGCTCCAGCACGCTGACCTATCGTCAGGTCGAGCCCGGCCGATCGTTCCTCGGCCTCTCCTCAGCCCAGCCCCTTCTGACCGGCCCACCTCGACGCCGCCTCCCTGGCACCCGCCTCGATGAGGTCGTGCAGCTCGGGGGAATCCGGCACCGAGAAGGAGACGTAGCCGCCGCGACCACCTCCGACAGGACGCCCGTAGGCCTTGGCCGCGAGCGTCGCGTCCGGGAGCAGCCGCACGGTGATGCTCGTGAGCCGGAACTCCTGGCCCCGCCGCTCATCGGTCCACTGCAGCTCCTCGGGCACGGCGATGTTGATCGCCAGGGCGCTCACGTCCACGGTCATCTCCTGCTCCTGCCGACGTCCGGATTCACCGAGCGTACGTCTCACGCCTCCTGCGCGAGCGCGAGCGGCAGCACTTGCCCGGACCCGGCGCGGCGCAGCAGACGCGCCGCGATCGTGACGGTCCAGCGCGTGTCCACGACGTCGTCGACCAGGAGGATCGGCGCGCCGTCCAGGGCGTCGAGGCGCTCCTGGAGCTCGGGGGTGACGACGAAACGGTCCCATAGTGCGGCGACCCGGAAGGCGCTGTTGCGGGCGCCGTGCAGGGGACCGGCGTCCGGGGCGAGCCCGAGCGATCCCAGGTCCTCGAGGCGGCCGATCGAAGCGATGCCGGTGGCGAGGGACCGCACGAGCTGGGGCCTCGTGGTGGAGGGGACGGCGACCACCCCGACCGGGCGCTGGTCCCAGTTCCACTCCTTGAGGACCTCCACGATGCGGGAACCGATGGCCGAGGGCACGGTTGCGTCGATCCGGTTCCCGTCCTCGTCGGTGCGCAGCAGCCCCCGCAGGGGCACCGCCCACCCCAGGTCCGACATCCGGGCGATCACTCGGCCTTCCTCGCTGCGCTCCTGGAGCGGGATGTTCCCCTTGGGCGGGGCCCCCGATGCTCCGCCGACGTGCAGCTGGTCGAGACCCTGGGGCCACTTCTTGCGCGGCTCGACGGGCACGCCGACCCTTCCCAGGAGCGCCGTGACCTGGGCGTCGGCTCCGTCGGAGGAGCCGTCGCCCGGGATCTCTCCCGCGGGACCGCCGCTCGACGGCGACGAAGCCGGGTCCTCGGGCGAGGGATACCAGGCGCCCGCGCAGACGTCGCAGCGACCGCACGGGACGGCGCTGGTGTCATCGAGCTGGTGGGCCAGGAACACCATGCGGCACTGCGCCGGGTCCACTGCGACGGCCTCGGGCCCGCTCTCGTCACGGCCCAGGCGCTCGTAGTCGAGCATCGCCTGCTGCTCCTGCCGGCGGGTGCGGGCGACGTTCTCGTAGCGCTCGGCGTCGTACTCCCACGGGCGGCCGGTCGCGATCCACCCGCCCTTGACCGCCTCGACCGCGCCGTCGACAGCGAGGACCTTCAGCAGCAGCTCGAGGGCAGAATGGCGCACGTCGACGCGGGCCTCGATCGCCGGGGTGCTCAGCGGTGCGTCCGACTCCGCGAGCGCGGTCAGCACCTGTGAGGCAGAGTCCTGAGAGGGCATCGAGGCCGTGGCGAAGTACTCCCAGATGGCGCGGTCCTCGCGGCCGGGCAGCAGCAGCACGTCGGCGCTGTCCGTCGCACGGCCGGCGCGGCCGACCTGCTGGTAGTAGGCCACGGGCGAGCTCGGCGCCCCGAGATGGATGACGAAGCCGAGGTCCGGCTTGTCGAAGCCCATGCCCAGGGCGCTCGTCGCGGCCAGCGCCTTGATGCGGTTGTCCTTGAGATCGGCTTCGAGCTGCGCACGGTCCTCGGCATCGGTGCGGCCCGTGTACGCGCGCACCGGGCGGTCGGGCCGGTTCAGCAGGGTCGCCAGGTCCTCGGCCGCGGAGACCGTCAGCGTGTAGATGATCCCCGAGCCCTCGAAGGAGTCGAGGTGGCGCACGAGGTAGTCCAGGCGCTGACGATCATCCGGCAGCGTCAGCGAGCCCAGGCGCAGCGATTCCCGCGTCAGCGGACCGCGCAGCGTGAGCACGCCGCCCGCGGTGCCGTCGGGCGCCTGGGCGGTGACGCCGAGCTGCTCCTCGACGTCGGCCACCACACGGGAGTTGGCGGTGGCGGTGGTCGCGAGCACGGGGACCTGCGGTCCGAGCTGGGCCACGAGGTCCCGCAGGCGCCGGTAGTCGGGCCGGAAGTCATGACCCCAGTCGGAGATGCAGTGCGCCTCGTCGATCACCAGCAGTCCGCAGCGCTCGACGAGGTGGGGGAGCTGCTCCGCGCGGAACCGCGGGTTGACCAGTCGTTCGGGCGAGACCAGCAGGACGTCGATCTCGTCGGCCGCGAGACGCTGCTCGATCTGCGACCACTCCGTCGGATTGGCCGAGCTGATGGCCTCGGCGCGCACGCCGGCCCGGGCGGCGGCCGAGACCTGGTCGCGCATGAGGGCGATCAGCGGGGAGACGATCAGCGCCGGTCCCGCACCGCGGCGACGCTGAAGCAGGGCCGAGAGGAAGTAGACGGCGGACTTGCCCCAGCCCGTGCGCTGGACGACGAGAGCGCGACGGTGCTCGTCCACGAGCGCGGCGATCGCCTCGAACTGGCCGGGGTGGAAGGCGGCGTCCTGCCTCCCCGTGAGCGCACGCAGCGCCTCGAGGGCCTCGGCGTGCAGCTGCGGATGGGTCTCGGCGGCGCTCGCTGTCATGGGCGCCAGTGTGTCATCGGCCGACGACATCCTCGCGGGACGGCGCGACCGATGTGGACGATGGCAGGCGGGGGAGGAGCGTCGTGCTCACGCCCGTGCCCTTCACTCCCCGCGGTGCATCCGAGCCGACGTGCTCTCGCCCTCACGCAGCGGATCCTCCTTGGTGGCCAGGGCCTGGCGCATGCGCGCCTCGAGCTCCTGGGCCTCGCGGATCGCGGGATCGTCGGACAGGTCCTTGCCGTCCTCCGGATCGTGGGAGTGGTAGTCGATGTTGGGGTCCAGAGACATGCGATCACCTTCGACGCTGAGAGGTATCGGGGACGAGAGGCACGATTGTATCCGCCGGACGTTTCGGAGGCACGGGGGCCTGCAGTTGCGAGCCCCGTGGTTTCCGATACGTGGTCAGAGGGCTGGTGTAGAGAAGCGACGAGGCAGCGAACTGCAGCCGTATGTCTAGAATCGTGAAGGCCGGACGCGAGGGGGCGAAGACGGTCGATATGAACACCGCAGAAGAAGTTGAGCAGATCTACAGACGCCGCCGAAGAGTCTGGGTGGATGCACTTCACCAGGTCAACAGCTGGCTCGAGCGACAGTGTGCCGCCGCCCTGGACGATGCCCAGGACAAGCATCGTTTGGAGGTCCACGAGGGGCGGATCAAGGACGAGCGACGAGCGACGGCAAAGCTCCTGCGGAAGTTCGATGACGATGTGGGAGATCCATCGTCCAACGATCTGGAAACCCTGATCCACGATCTTGCGGCGACGAAGGTGCTGTGCAAGTCGACTCGAGATCAGGAGTTGATCACGCAGCGACTCGCGGACGAGGCCGCACGGTCAGGTTCCGGGATCCGACTCGCAGAGAGGCCGAAACACTACGCCCGTGAGCCGAAGCCGTCCGGGTACAGAGCGAACCACTTGATCTTCGAATGGGACGTGGCGGGAGAGCGGCCGGCGATCGTCGAGGTTCAGATCAAGACGCGCCTTCAAGATGCTCGGGGAGAGCTGACGCACGAGAACTCCTACAAGCCCGGTTCTGCTATCCAGAAGACGCCCTTCCATGACGAGGTGGCGCTCACCATGGCCAACTTGCTCGCCGAGGTCGATCGGCTGGCTGACTGCGTCGCTGACGACATGGAGGGAGCGATCGATCAGGCGAATGATCAGGCATCTACCGCCCCGGAGGAGTTGGCGAGGGTCGATCTGGCGGTGACAGATGTGGTTGTGGTTAACACCGGCCCTCGTTACGCGCTGGCGGAAGACAAGAATGGTGAGCGAGGACTGATTCGTGCGGTCGATGTGCGGGACCTGGTCGGTGAGAGCGGGATGATTGATGTGGATGATTACGTCCGGGCCGAGGATCGACTGCGCGTCGCAGTCGTCAATGATGGCGAGAAGCGGTTCTACAAGCCCGAAGCGCTTGCGCCCCATTCGGCCGCCTCCGATGAGTGACAGCTTGCTCGCGGGGCGCCTAGTGGGCCACGTCGGACGCGTTCCGTGCTCGTCTACGATCGAACAGTGACTCCGAAGACCAGCAGGTCCAGCCGAACGAAGCGCAAATCCGCGGGCGCCAGGAGGACGGACCAGTTCTCGAATGACCGCCTCGTCGAGACCCTCGTGGCGGGATGGCGCCCGCTCTCGCGCCTGGACGTGGACGGCTTCGCGATCCTGCGATCGCGGGGAGTGAGCCGGCGCGCCAACTGCATCGTCCCGATCGACCCGCCGAGCGACCCCGAGGGTCTGGCCGCGGCGCTGGACCGCGTGCTCGCACTCTCCTCGGCCTCCGGTGAGCGCGAGCTGGTGCGGATCCTGCCCGATCACGGGCACGAGGGTGTCGACGCTGCTCTCGCCGATCGCGGCTTCACGATCGAGGCGCCGTGCGACCTCCTCGAGCTGCCTCTCGATCAGAAGCTGCCCGCGCCCGATCCCCGCGCACGGATCGAGACCGGCCCGCTGCCCGAGGACTGGTTCACGGCCTCGTGGAGGCTGTCGCCACGTGACGGGGACGGGGCGCGCGAGACCCTGCACGACATCCTCGCCGGGACGCCTGCCGTCCACGTAGCGATCGACGAGGAACCTCCCGAGAGCGGGGCGGGTTCCGGCGTGACGCTGATCGCTGTCGGCCGCGCCGCCCTGGTCGACCACGGCCGCGCCCGATCGGCCGTGCTGAACCAGATCGCCACCGATCCCGACCACCGAGGCGAGGGCCTCGCGACCGCCGTCGTGGGGACTCTGCTCGCCGCCGCGTCCGTGCAGGGCGCCACCCGTGCTCTGCTCGAGGTCGAGACCGACAACGCTGCCGCGCTCGCCCTCTACCGCAAGCTCGGGTCCCGTCGGATCGGTGCGTACCACTACCGGGTGGAGGAATGAGCCCCCGCCGGCGCGCGAAGAGTTCGTCCCGACGTCACCAGGGGCAGAGGCGATCACGGGCGGCGCCGTCCGACCGGCGCCGCGTCGGCCCCTAGAATGGATCTCATGCCAGCGATCGGACGAGAAGACGTCGCACGCCTCGCCGACCTCGCACGGATCCAGCTCAGCGATGACGAGATCGCCCGCTACGCGGGCGAATTCGACGCCATCATGGACGCTGTCGCATCCGTCTCCGAGGTCGCCACCGAGGACGTCCCCGCGACCAGTCACCCCATCCCCATGACGAACGTGTTCCGCACGGACGTCGTCACCGCGACCCTCACGCAGGAGGAGGCGCTCTCGGGCGCCCCCGAGGCCGAGGACGGCCGCTTCGAGGTCCCGCAGATCCTGGGGGAGGAGTGAGCATGACCCAGAACTCCCAGAGCACCGACCCGACGCGCCTCAGCGCCGCAGGGCAGGCGAAGGCGCTCGCCGACGGCGACGTCACCTCCGAGCAGCTGACCCGCGCCCACCTGGATCGCATCGGGGCCGTCGACGGCGACCTCAACGCCTTCCTCCACGTGAGCGAGGACGAGGCCCTCTCGACCGCGCGCGACGTCGATCAGCGGCGGGCGGCGGGCGAGCAGCTTCATGCGCTCGCCGGTGTGCCGATCGCCGTCAAGGACGTCGTGGTCACCAAGGGCATGCCCACCACCGCGGGCTCGAAGATCCTCGAGGGCTGGGTGCCGCCCTACGACGCGACCCTGGTGGAGAAGCTGCGCGCCGCGCGGCTGCCGATCCTGGGCAAAACCAACATGGACGAGTTCGCGATGGGCTCCTCCACCGAGAACAGCGCCTTCGGGCCCACCCGCAACCCCTGGGACCGCGACCGGATCCCGGGCGGCTCGGGCGGTGGCAGCGCCGCGGCCGTCGGCGCCTACGAGGCGCCCCTCGCGATCGGCACCGACACCGGCGGCTCGATCCGTCAGCCCGCCTCGGTCACCGGCACCGTGGGCGTCAAGCCCACCTACGGGTCGGTCTCGCGCTACGGGCTGATCGCGATGGCGAGCTCGCTCGACCAGGCCGGTCCCTGCACGCGCACCGTCGAGGACTCCGCGCTGCTGCACGAGCTGATCGCCGGGCACGACGCCCGCGACTCGACCTCGCTTCCCGAGCACGTCCCGGGCTTCGCCGAGGCGGCCCGTCGGCAGGACGTCAAGGGCCTGCGTGTGGGCGTCATCGAGCAGCTCGAGGGCGAGGG
Organism: Brachybacterium endophyticum; assembly: GCF_003130585.1. Taxonomy (GTDB): domain Bacteria; phylum Actinomycetota; class Actinomycetes; order Actinomycetales; family Dermabacteraceae; genus Brachybacterium; species Brachybacterium endophyticum. The sequence continues at coordinate 122,341 of NZ_QFKX01000005.1, forward strand.
CTTCGCCCCCGAGGTGCGTGCCCGCTTCGAGGAGTCGCTCGCCCAGCTCGAGAGCGCCGGCGCGGAGATCGTGCGGGTCTCCTGCCCGAACTTCGAGTACGCGCTCGGCGCCTACTACCTGATCATGCCCTCGGAGGCCTCCTCCAACCTCGCCAAGTTCGACGGCATGCGCTACGGCATGCGGGTCGTCCCCGAGGACCATCCGACGGCCGAGTCGGTCATGAAGGCCTCCCGTGGCGCCGGCTTCGGCGACGAGGTCAAGCGACGCATCCTGCTGGGCACCTACGCGCTCTCGGCCGGGTACTACGACGCCTACTACGGCAGCGCCCAGAAGGTGCGCACGCTCGTGCAGCGCGACTTCTCCGCCGCCTTCGAGAAGGTCGACGTGCTGGCCTCGCCCACCGCGCCGACCGTCGCCTTCCGCCTCGGCGAGAAGACCGACGACCCGCTGGCGATGTACATGAACGACATCGCCACCATCCCCGCGAACCTCGCGGGCGTCCCGGGGCTGTCCCTGCCCAGCGGGCTCGCGGAGGACGGCCTGCCCGCCGGCATCCAGTTCCTCGCCCCCGCCCGGGCCGACGAGCGCCTGTACAGGGCGGGCGGCGCCCTGGAGGCCCTGCTCGAGGACTCCTGGGGCGGTCCGCTGCTGGATCGGGCCCCTGCTCTGGCCGGAGAGGTGAAGTGATGACGACCATCGAGACCGACCTCGTCGACTACGAGGACGCGACCGACCGCTACGACCCGGTGCTCGGCATCGAGGTGCACGTGGAGCTGGGCACGGCGACCAAGATGTTCGACGGTGCGCCCAACATCTTCGCGGCCGACCCCAACACCGCGATCACGCCGGTGAGCCTGGGCCTGCCCGGCACGCTGCCCGTGGTCAACGAGAAGGCCGTGGAGTACGCGATCCGGATCGGCCTCGCGCTGAACTGCGAGATCGCCGAGTCCTGCCGCTTCGCGCGCAAGCAGTACTTCTACCCGGACCTCACCAAGAACTTCCAGACCTCCCAGTACGACGAGCCGATCGCGCACGACGGCTGGGTGGACGTGGAGCTCGAGGACGGCGAGATCGTGCGCGTGGAGATCGAGCGCGCCCACATGGAGGAGGACGCCGGCAAGTCCACGCACGTGGGCGGCAGCGGCCGCATCCAGGGCGCGACCCACTCGCTCGTGGACTACAACCGCGCGGGCGTGCCGCTGGTGGAGATCGTGACCCGTCCGATCCCGGGCGTGGGCAAGCGGGCCCCCGAGGTCGCCGCCGCCTACGTGCGGACCCTGCGGGACATCTTCCGCTCCCTCGACGTCTCCGAGGCGCGGATGGAGCGCGGCAACGTCCGCGCCGACGTCAACGTCTCCCTGCGCGAGAGCGCCGAGGCGCCGCTGGGCACGCGCACCGAGACCAAGAACGTCAACTCCTTCCGCTCGATCGACCGCACCGTGCGCTACGAGATCTCCCGCCAGGCGGGCATCCTCGATGCCGGGCAGCACGTGGTCCAGGAGACCCGTCACTTCCACGAGGAGGACGGGCACACCAGCGCCGGGCGCGTGAAGTCCGACGCCGAGGACTACCGCTACTTCCCGGAGCCGGACCTCGTGCCCGTCGCCCCCAGCCGGGAATGGGTCGAGCAGCTGCGCGCCACCCTGCCCGAGCTGCCGGCGGCACGCCGCCGGCGACTGCGCGAGGAGTGGGGCTTCAGCGACCTGGAGATGCGCGACGTGGTCAACGCGGGCGCCCTCGACGTCATCGAGGCGACCGTGGAGTCGGGCACGAGCGCCCAGAGCGCCCGCAAGTGGTGGATGGGCGAGCTGGCCCGGACCGCGAGCGAGCAGGGCGTCGAGCTCGACGAGCTCGCGGCCACCCCCGCGCAGATCGCCGAGCTGCAGGGCCTGATCGACGAGAAGAAGATCAACGACAAGATCGCCCGGCAGGTCCTCGGCAAGGTGCTCGAGGGCAGCGGCGACCCGTCGGCCATCGTCGAGTCCGAGGGGCTCGCGGTCGTCTCCGACGACTCCGTGCTCACCGGCGCGGTGGACCAGGCGATCGCCGACAACCCCGACGTGGTCGCCAAGATCCAGGGCGGGAAGGTGCAGGCGATCGGTGCCCTCATCGGCCCGATCATGAAGGCCACACGCGGGCAGGCGGATGCCGGCCGCGTGCGCGAGATCATCATGGAGAAGCTGGGCGTCCAGGGCTGATCCCCTCGAAGCACTGCGCTGGAGCGCCGTACCCCTCGTGGGTGCGGCGCTCCTGTCGTTCCAGGACCGCCGTCGGGAGGTGAGTTCCCCACCGCCTCATCCGGCCTGCTCGAGGACCTCCGATCCCGAGCTCTCGAGCTCGGGCCGGAGCGCCCCAGGCGTCGATCATCCGGTAGGCGGTCGACGGTCTCGTCGGCAACGATCCTCCGTGATCCGTGCCAGGACCCTGCTCCGCCGCGAGAAGCACCTGCACTGCCGGAATCAACCGATATGGGCGCTGTCCTGCGGGTCCTTCGGCCGCCGTTGAACTGTCGGCTATCTCATGAGGCCTCACGGAAGGCTTGCGCGGGCCGTCCGCGACGCACTTAGGGTAGGCATCCCTCAACGGGTGTGGGGCGGGCACCCGTCCCACCGGCAGGAAGGTTTCGACCCCCATGTCCCAGCTGCTCCCGCAGACCTCTGCGCACGAGCTCCCGGCATCCGCCGGACACCTCCCGACCCACGCCGCCGCTCCCGGCTCCCGCACGACGGGATCCCTGCTCACCGGCGACAGCGCGGACGACTACGCCGATCTCCTGCACGACGTCGTCGACACGATCGCGGCCCGCTTCCGCACGGTCGACGCCCCGTCGAACGGGCCGGATCGTGCTCGCCTCGAGGACCTCGTGGACGCGGTGGACCTCGATGGCAGCGGGATCGGCAACCGCGCGGCCCTCGCCGAGGCCGATGAACTCTACGCGGCGAACGCCGTGTGGTTCCACCACCCGTCCTACCTCGCGCACCTGAACTGCCCCGTCGTGCTGCCCGCCGTCGCGGCCGAGGCCATGCTGGCCGCCGTGAACACCTCGGTCGACACCTTCGACCAGTCCCTCGTGGGAACCCTCATGGAGCAGCGGCTCGTGCGCTGGACCACTGAGCAGGTCGGGTTCGAGGACGGCGACGGCGTCTTCACCTCCGGTGGCACGCAGTCCAACCTGCAGGCGCTGTTCCTGGCGCGGGAGCGCGCCCTGCGCGAGGATTCGCGACCGCGGCCCGAGGCCCTCGCGAGCCTGCGGGTGCTCACCACGGAGGCCAGCCACTTCTCCGTCGCCCGCTCCGCGCTCCTGCTGGGTCTGGACACCGACGCCGTGATCGCGGTCGACTCCGACGCCGAGGGCCGGATGGACCCCGAGGACCTGCGGGCACGGCTCGCGGATCTCGCGGACGAGGGCGACCTTCCGATGGCAGTCGCCGTCACCGCCGGCACCACCGACCGGGGCATCATCGACCCGTTGGCGCGCATCGCCGAGGTGTGCGAGGAGGCAGGGGTCTGGCTGCACGTGGACGCCGCCTACGGAGGCGGCCTGCTGGTCTCGGAGCGTCGGCGCCACCTGCTCGCGGGCATCGAGCTCGCAGACTCGGTGACCGTCGACTTCCACAAGACGTTCTTCCAGCCGGTCTCCTCGAGCGCGATCCTGGTGCGCGAGCCCGCCCACCTGCGGGCCGCCGCCTGGCACGCCGACTACCTCAACCCCGCCGCGGAGGCCGCCTCGCAGGAGGCCGAGCCCAACCAGGTCGACAAGTCCCTGCAGACCACGCGCCGTTTCGACGCGCTCAAGCTGTGGACGACCCTGCGCTCGCTCGGCGCCCAGCGCCTGGGCGAGATGGTCGACGCCGTGTGCGATCTCGCCACCGAGGTGCGCGGTCTGCTCGAAGCCGATCGCGACTTCACCGTGCTCGGCTCGAGCGACCTCAGCACCGTGCTGTTCCGCTTCCAGCCCGGCGACGTGGACGACGCCACGGCCGACAGCCACGTCGCCCTCATCCGCCGCATCCTCTTCCAGTCCGGGCGGGCGATGGTCGCACGCACCACGATCGACGGCACCCCGTGGCTCAAGCTCACGCTGCTGAACCCCGAGACGACCGTCATGGACGTCGCCGCCGTGCTCGACCTGGTCCGGGCCACCGGGCGGGGGCTGCTCGCCGGCAGCCGCCTGGCCACCGAGGGGAGCGCCCGATGAGCGCCGCCGATCCGAGCGCGCCCGCGCAGGGCGCCGACGACGCGCACGTCCACGACCTCGTCGGCATCGGCATCGGCCCCTTCGGGCTGGGCATGGCCGCACTCAGCGATCCCCTCGAGGACGTCGACGGGATCTTCCTCGACCAGGCGCCGGCCTTCTCCTGGCACCCCGGGATGATGCTGGACGGGGCGACCATCCAGGTGCCCTTCCTCGCCGACCTGGTGACGATGGCAGATCCCACCTCCCCCTACTCCTTCCTGCAGTTCCTGAAGGAGACGGGCCGGCTGTACCCCTTCTTCATCCGTGAGTCGTTCTACCCGCTGCGCTCCGAGTACGACCGCTACTGCCGCTGGGTCGCCGACAAGCTCGGCACCCTGCGCTGGGGCCGGCGCGTCAGCTCGGTCGCCGAGGAGGGTGAGCACCTGCTGGTCACGGCGGACGTGCTCGACGAGAACGGCGCCGTCGTCGGCCAGGAGCAGCACCGGGGGCGCCACGTGGTGCTCTCCGTGGGCACCGCACCCGTCCTGCCTCCCGCCCTGGCCGGCCTGGCCGAGCAGGGCGAGGGCGACGATTCGGCCCCGCCGGTCCTGCACAGCTCGCAGTACCTGCCCGCTCGCGAGCAGCTGCTCGAGTCGGGGTCGGTGACCATCGTGGGCAGCGGGCAGTCTGCGGCGGAGATCTACCGCGACCTGCTCGAGGAGGCCACCGAGCGCGGGACCCGCGTGGACTGGGTGACCCGCTCACCACGCTTCTTCCCGATGGAGTACACCAAGCTGACGCTCGAGATGACCTCGCCGGAGTACACCGACTTCTTCCGCTCCCTGCCCGAGGAGCGCCGAGAGACCCTCGGCCGGGAGCAGCGCTCGCTGTACAAGGGCATCAGCGCCGACCTCGTGGACGAGATCCACGACCTGCTCTACCGCCTCACGCAGGGAGGTGCCGAGGCGCCGACCACCCTGCTCACCGACACCGCGGTGACCGCCGCACGCTACGACGCCGAGAGCGGGGAGCACGTGCTCACCCTCGAGCACGGCGAGCTCGGCACCCGCCGCGAGCACCGCACCGGGGCCGTGGTCGCCGCGACCGGGTACCGCTCGGGCGCCCCCGCACTGCTCGCCCCGCTCGGCGAGCGGATCCGGCGGGACGCGAAGGGTCGGCTCGACGTCACCCGCGAGTACACGATCGACGACCAGGAGCGGATCCACGTCCTGAACGCCGAGGAGCACACCCACGGCGTGACCGCGCCCGATCTCGGCTTCGGCCCCTGGCGCGCGTCCGTCGTGCTCGCCGCGATCACCGGCCGCGAGCCCTACCCGATCGAGCGTCGCATCGCCTTCCAGACCTTCGGCCTGCCCGCTGACGACTGACCCGGCGCACCGCGCGCCCCGCACCTTCCACGCAGGACCCTTCAGGAGACCCCGTGCAGATCGATTTCCGCCCCCTCGACCCCGACCGCGACGCGTCGCGGCTCCACGCCTGGCTCACCGATCCGCGCGCGCGGTTCTGGGAGATGACCGACCACTCCCCGCAGCAGGTGAGCGACTACCTGCGCGAGATCGACGCCGACCCGGCCCAAGCCGGGTGGCTGGGAACGATCGCCGACGGCGGGGGCGAGGAGGTCGTCTACGTCGAGACGTACGATCCCACGATCCTCATCCCCGCGAAGGAGCTGACCCCTCGGGCCGGCGACCTCGGCATGCACCTGCTGACCGGGCCGCCGGCCGGGGAGCCGCAGCGCGGTTTCACCCGGCAGGTGATGGGCGAGGTGATGCGCTTCTGCTTCGAGCAGCGCGGCGCCGAGCGCGTGGTCGTCGAGCCCGACCATCGCAACACCGCGATCCTGGCCAAGAACGCCGCCGCGGGCTTCCGCCTGCTGCGCGAGATCGACCTGACCGCCGACGGCCACACCAAGCGCGCGGCCCTCAGCATCTGCACCCGTGAGGACTTCGCCGCCTCGCCGCTGGGCGGCGGTGCGCCCGACCCCCACGCCCACCTGCGCCCGGACGTCGCCGACGCCGTGCACCGTCACCTGCTCGCCAAGGCCGTCGCGGAGTTCTCGCACGAGCGGATCCTGGAGCCCGCAGAGCTCGGCGACGACTGGTGGGAGCTGACCGTGCCGCGCTCCGAGGACGCCACGTCGGACGAGGCGGCGCACGTGCGCTACCGGTTCCGCGCGCGCGTGCTGCCGCTCGAGCACTGGCTCATCGAGGAGGACTCCCTGGTGCGGCTCGAGACCGGGGGAGAGAGCAGCCCCGGGGTGGCCCCGATGCACGCCCCGATCGACGTGCTCGAGTTCGTGGTCGCCTTCCAGGACGTGCTGGGGATCCCCGACGACCTGGTCTCCACGTACCTCGAGGAGCTCGCCTCGACCTTCGCGGCGGCCTGCGCCAAGCTCCACGACGCCCGCGAGGGACATCGGCCGAGCTCCGAGGACCTGCTCGGTGCGGGACTCCAGCAGATCGAGGCGGCCATGACGGAGGGGCACCCCGGGTTCCTCGCCGGCAGCGGCCGCATCGGCTACTCGCTCACCGACTACCGCGACTTCGCCCCCGAGCAGGGACGTCGCACGCGCCTGCAGTGGGTCGCGGTGCGCCGCGAGCTCAGCCACCTCAGCCTCGGCGAGGGATACGGCGCCGCCGACCACCTCGCGGGGGCGCTCAGCCCCGAGGAGCGCGAGGGCTTCGACTCCCGGATCGCCGATCGCGGGCTCGACCCCGCCGACTACCACCTGATGCCCATGCACCCCTGGCAGGTCGACCACCGCCTGTCGCTGACCTTCGCGGCCGACGTCGCCCGGCAGGACCTGGTGCCGCTCGGGGCGGGCGGCGACGAGTTCCAGCCCCAGCAGTCCCTGCGCACCTTCTTCGACCTCACGCGGCCGGGCGCCCCGTACGTCAAGGTCGCGCTGGCCATCCAGAACATGGGCTTCCTGCGCGGACTCTCCCCGCACTACATGCGTGACACCCCCGCCATCAACGACTGGGTGCACGGCCTCGTCCAGGGCGATCCCGAGTTCGCCGACCTCGGCTTCTCGGTGCTGCGCGAGCGCTCGGCGCTCGGCTACACGGGCGACGTCTACCACCGCACCCGCACCACGAACCCGCACCGCAAGATGCTCGCGGCGCTGTGGCGGGAGAACCCGCTGCCCCTGCTCGGCGAGGGCGAGCGGGCGATGACCATGGCGGCCCTGCTGCACCGGGACCACGAGGGGGTCGCCTTCGTCTCCCGCATGATCCGCGCCTCGGGCATCGCCCCCAGCACCTGGGTCGAGGACTACCTCGGCGCCTACCTCCAGCCGCTGGTCCACGCCCTCCTCGCCCACGACGTCGTCTTCATGCCGCACGGGGAGAACCTCATCCTGCGGGTGAAGGACCAGCGCGTGGTGGGTGCGTTCATGAAGGACATCGGCGAGGAGACGGCCGTGCTCGGCCCGCGCTCGCTGTCGGAGAACATCGAGCGGATGCGGGCGAGGGTCCCCGGGGACGAGAAGGCCCTGTCGATCTTCACCGACGTGTTCGACGGCGTGCTGCGCCACCTCTCCGGCATCCTCGATGCCGACGGCCTGCTGGACGCGCAGTCGTTCTGGCGTCTGGTCGCCCGCAGCCTCGACGCCTACGAGTCCCGCCACCCGGGCCAGGCCCGCGGGCTGGCCGGCGACGTGGACCTGCGCAGCGGTGCGTTCGCGCACTCGTGCCTGAACCGCCTCCAGCTGCGCAACACGCTGCAGATGGTCGACATCGGCAACCAGGCCGAGTCACTGCTGTACGCCGGGACGATGCCCAACCCCGTGGCGCGCTGAGGGGCACCGAGGGCGTCAGCCCTCCTCGCGCAGTCGCCTCACCCCGTCCGGGCTCGCGCAGTCCTGCGTGGGAAGGTAGGCGACGATGTGCAGGTCCTGCACGTCCTGCGGGACGAGGTTGACCTGTTCGAAGACGAGGTGGCCGCCTCGGGGGTGCTCGAAGGTCCGCACCCTCGAGGCGAAGCGCTCGACCTCGTGGGCGTCCCATGCGCGCGCGAAGTCGGGGCTGACGGCGCGCAGGTGCGTCACCAGGCGCACGTGCTGGGGCCCGCTGATGCGCCCGCCGGCCTCCGCGCGGTACTCGGCGAGGAACTGCCGGCTGGTGTGCTCCCACTCGGGGAGCATGTCGCGCACCCGTTCGTCGGTGAAGATGAACTGCAGGAGATTGCGCTCGGCCGGATCGGCGTCGAGCACGCCGGGGAACAGCCCCTCGTAGCTGCGGTTCCAGGCGGCGATGTCCCAGTGCGCGGTGAGGGCGAAGGCCGGCGCAGGGTCCAGGGTGTCCAGCAGGTGCTGGACGTGGGAGGGCACGGGCTCGGGCTCGGCCAGGTCCGGTCGCGGCCGCGGGGTGAAACCCGCCAGGCCGAGCACGTAGTCGTGCTCCGCCTCGGTCAGGTGAAGGTTCACCGCGACGGCGTCGATCACCTGACGTGAGGGATTGATGTCGCGTCCCTGCTCGAGCCACGTGTACCAGGTGACCGAGACGCCCGAGAGGAAGGCGATCTCCTCGCGCCGCAGTCCCGTCGTCCGTCCGCGTCCCACGGGCGCCAGGTCGTAGTCGGAGCGCTCGACCTCGTTGCGGCGGCGGCGCAGGAAGCCGCCGAGTTCCTTGCGGGAGGGATCGTCCATGCGCTGAAAACTATCAGTTCCACCACTAGTAGTAACGCCGTCTTGGTGCCTGACCTGCCCACGTGGCTAAATGGGCATATGCCCCAACTGCGCTCTCGAACCTCGACCCATGGCCGCAACATGGCCGGTGCCCGCGCCCTCTGGCGCGCGACCGGCATGGAGAAGTCCGACTTCGGCAAGCCGATCGTCGCGATCGCGAACTCGTACACCCAGTTCGTGCCCGGCCATGTGCACCTGAAGAACATGGGCGATCTCGTCGCAGGCGCCATCAAGGAGGCCGGCGGCGTCGCCAAGGAGTTCAACACGATCGCCGTGGACGACGGCATCGCCATGGGCCACGGCGGCATGCTCTACTCCCTGCCCAGCCGGGACATCATCGCCGACAGCGTCGAGTACATGGCCAACGCCCACTGCGCCGATGCGCTCGTGTGCATCTCGAACTGCGACAAGATCACGCCCGGCATGCTGATGGCCGCGATGCGCCTGAACATCCCGGTCGTCTTCGTCTCCGGCGGTCCAATGGAGTCCGGCAAGCCCGTGGAGGGCGTGGTCGACCACCGCCTGGACCTCGTGGACGCGATCGCGATCTCGGCCGACGAGTCGGTGACCGATGCCCAGCTCGCCGAGATCGAGGACAACGCCTGCCCCACCTGCGGCTCCTGCTCGGGGATGTTCACCGCGAACTCGATGAACTGCCTGACCGAGGCGCTGGGCCTCTCGCTGCCCGGCAACGGCACCACGCTGGCCACCCACGCGCTGCGCAAGGAGCTGTTCCTGCGCGCCGGGCGCACCGTGGTGGACCTGTGCAAGCGCTACTACGGCGACGACGACGAGTCCGTGCTCCCGCGTAACATCGCGACCAAGGCGGCGTTCAGCAACGCCATGAGCCTCGACGTCGCCATGGGCGGATCGACCAATACCGTGCTGCACATCCTCGCCGCCGCGATCGAGGGCGGGATCGACTTCGGGCTCGAGGACATCGACCGCCTCTCGCGGTCCGTGCCGTGCCTCTCGAAGGTCGCGCCGAACAGCCAGAAGTACCACATCGAGGACGTCCACCGGGCGGGCGGCATCCCCGCGATCCTCGGCGAGATGAACCGGGGCGGACTGCTGGACCACTCGGTCCACTCCGTGCACTCTCCCGATCTCGACAGCTGGCTGGGGGAGTGGGACATCCGCAGCGGCGAGACCAGCGAGGAGGCGAAGACCTTCTTCCGGGCTGCACCGGGCGGGGTGCGCACCACCCAGGCGTTCTCACAGGCCAACCTCTGGGACGAGCTCGATCTCGATGCCGAGGGCGGGGCTATTCGCGCGGTCGCGCATGCCTACACCAAGGACGGCGGGCTCTGCGTGCTCAAGGGCAACCTCGCGACCGACGGCGCCGTGATCAAGACCGCGGGCATCACCGAGGACCTCTTCCACTTCGAGGGCACGGCCGTCGTCTGCGATTCGCAGGAGGAGGCCGTCCAGAAGATCCTCGACAAGACCGTCAAGGAGGGCGACATCGTCGTCATCCGCTACGAGGGGCCCCAGGGCGGGCCGGGCATGCAGGAGATGCTCTACCCGACCTCGTTCCTCAAGGGGCGCGGGCTCGGCAAGGCCTGCGCGCTGATCACCGACGGGCGCTTCTCCGGCGGCACCAGCGGAGTCTCCATCGGCCACATCTCCCCGGAGGCCGCCGAGGGCGGGCTGATCGGTCTGGTCGAGGACGGCGACAGGATCATCATCGACGTCGACACCCGCAAGCTCGAGCTCGACGTCCCCGAGGACGAGCTGACCCGGCGTCGCGCGGCCAAGGGGAGCCTGCCCTGGAAGCCCGAGAGCCGGGAGCGCCAGGTCAGCCAGGCGCTCAAGGTGTACGCGCACCTGGTGCGCTCGGCGACCTACGGCGCGACGCGCCGTCCGCTGGACTGACCGGCGGAGGGCTCCTCCGCCCGGCGCGCCCCTGCACTGCGCGTCTCACTCCCGCGCTCCTCGCCCTGGTCCCGGCCGCGCTGCACCCGCAGCCGCACGGCGACCAGGGCGATGAGCACCAGGCCGAGTCCGATCAGGCCGAGTTGCACGCCCGCCGTGAGGCCCTCGCCCACTCCCAGGGTGCCGAGCAGCGTCGGCAGGTTCAGGGCGAGGATCAGCGAGCCCACGGCGACGCCGAGGACGGGGGCCGGCAGGCGGCCTGCGAGACGAGCGGCGAGCGGTGCCGCGAGCACCCCGCCCAGCAGCAGGGCGAGCACGATCGGGTAGTCGATCCCGCCGAGGCCCAGGCCGACGAGGAAGCCGAGGGTCGCGCACACGGTGACCACGAACTCGGCCGCCGAGACCGTCCCGATCACGCGGCGCGGCGGCAGCGGAGCGGCTGTCAGCAGGGCGGAGGTGACGACCGGCCCCCAGCCGCCTCCGCCCACCGCGTTGACGGCGCCGCCGACCGCGCCCAGCGGCATCAGCCAGCCCGGGTGCCAGCTGCCGAGTGGGGGAGCGGTGGCCTCGTCGGCCGCGCGCGTCCTGCCGCGCAGGAACCGCAGGATCACCCGGGCGCCGAGCACGGTGAGGATCCCGGCCATGATCGGAGTCGTGACGTCGGAGGGCAGGGCGGTGAGCAGGAGGGCGCCGGCCAGACCGCCCACGCCGCCCGGGATCGCGAGGCGCCCCAGCACCTGCATGTCGACGTTCCCGCCGCGGTGATGAGCGAGCCCCGAGGTGAGCGTGGTGCCCAGCTGCGCGATGTTCGCGGTCGCGCTCACCAGCGAGGGGGCGACCCCGACGGCGAGCAGGATGGAGGCGGAGGTGACCCCGTAGCCCATGCCCAGGGAGCCGTCGACCATCTGGGCGGCGAAGCCGGCGAGGGCGATCATCAGCAGCTGGGGCATGTCGGCGCTCCTTGCTCGGTGCTGGCTTCTCCGTGTCCGGTTCCCGGCTCCGCGCTCTCAGCTCCCGAGCGTGCCGTCGACCATGCCCGCGGCGAGGGTCGTGCCGTCCTGCGGGTCGATCACCACGAGCGCACCGCCCTCCCGTGAGGTCGTGTACGACTCCAGGGGCAGGGGACGGGCCAGTCGGAGCGTCACCTCGACCAGGTCGTTGAGCTCGGCACGGTCGGCCTCGGTGCGGGTCAGCGAGGCGATGTCCAGGCGGCCGTCGATCGAGGTCACCTTCGCGGCCGCCGTCGCGGTGCCGTGGGCGATCAGCACCCGCGCACCGGGAACGAGCGGGGACCCTCCGAGCCAGCACAGGACGGCGCGGACCTCGTCGCCGGATTCCGGCAGCGTCCCGGCCGCGCCCAGCAGATCGCCGCGGGAGACGTCGACCTCGTCGGCGAGCTCGAGGGTGACCGACAGACCTGTCTCGGCGCGCAGGACCGGCCGACCCGCCTGCCAGATCGCCGTGACCTCGCTGCGCAGTCCCGACGCGGCGACCTCGATCGGGTCCCCGACCTCCACGGCGCCGGCGGTGACGAGGCCGGCGAAGCCGCGGAAGTCCTGCATCGTCGGGTCCACGGCGCCCTGCTGCGGGCGGATCACCAGCTGCACGGGCATCCGGAAGAATTCGTCGGCCTCGTGGGCGAGCGGCGGCAGCTCCTCGAGGAGGTCCAGGAGCGTCGGTCCCTCGTACCAGGGAGTCCGCGTCGAGCGGAGGACGACGTTGTCACCGTGCAGTGCCGAGACCGGGACGGCGGTGGTCGGGGGCAGCGCGAGGACGTCGCCGAGGGCGGCGAGATCGCGCTCCACGCTCTCGAGGACCTGCTCGGGCTCCTCGACCAGGTCGATCTTGTTGATGGCCACGACCACGTGCCCCACCCGCAGCAGGGCGCTCACGGCGAGGTGGCGGCGGGTCTGCTCGACGATGCCGTGGCGCGCGTCGACCAGCACGATCACCGCATCGGCCCGGGAGGCGCCGGTGACCATGTTGCGCGTGTACTGCACGTGGCCGGGGGTGTCGGCGAGGACGAAGGATCGGGTGGGGGTCGCGAAGAAGCGGTGGGCGACGTCGATCGTGATGCCCTGCTCGCGCTCGGCGCGCAGGCCGTCGGTGAGCAGGGCGAGATCGGCGAGCTCCCCGGCCCAGCCGCGCCGGCGGCTGGCCTCGGTGACGGCTGCGAGCTGATCGGCCATGACCGACTTGGTGTCGTGCAGGAGGCGTCCGATGAGGGTGGACTTGCCGTCGTCCACGCTGCCCGCGGTCGCGATCCGCAGCAGGGTCGTGGACTCCGTGAGGCGCTCGATCTCCCGCGCCTCGGCCTCCTGGGTCCCCTCGGTCGTCGTCATCAGAAGTACCCCTCCTTCTTGCGGTCCTCCATGGCGGCCTCGGAGAGGCGGTCGTCCGCACGGGTCGCGCCGCGCTCGGTGAGGGTGCTCGCGGCGACCTCCGCCACGATCGCACCGACGTCGGCGGCGTCCGAGGGGACGGCGCCGGTGCAGGACATGTCCCCGACGGTCCGGTAGCGCACGCGGCGCACGCCGACCGTCTCGCCCGGGCGGGGCGCGGTCCAGGGGCCGGGGCTCAGCAGCATGCCGTCGCGTTCGAAGACCTCGCGCTCGTGCGCGTAGTAGAGGGAGGGCAGGTCGACGCCCTCGCGGGCGATGTACCGCCAGACGTCCAGCTCGGTCCAGTTCGACAGCGGGAAGACACGCACGTGCTCGCCGGGGCGGTGGCGCGTGTTGTACATGCTCCACAGCTCGGGACGCTGGTTCTTGGGGTCCCACTCGCCGAAGGCGCTGCGCAGGGAGACCACGCGCTCCTTGGCACGGGCCTTGTCCTCGTCGCGCCGACCGCCGCCGAAGACCCCGTCGAAGCGGCCCTCCTCGATCGCATCGAGCAGGGGGAGGGTCTGCAAGGGGTTGCGGGTGCCGTCGGCACGCTCCCGCAGGCGCCCGTCGTCCAGGTAGTCCTGGACCCGTGCGACCACGATCTCCGTGCCGTACTTCTCGGCCGTGCGGTCGCGGAAGTCCAGGACCTCGGGGAAGTTGTGGCCGGTGTCCACGTGCAGCAGCGGGAAGGGCACGGGTGCCGGCCACACGGCCTTGGCGGCCAGGTGCAGCATCAGCATCGAGTCCTTGCCGCCGGAGAACAGCATCACCGGGCGCTCGAGCTGGCCCAGGGCCTCGCGGATGATGTGGATCGCCTCGGCCTCGAGTGCGTCCAGGAGGGTCGGTGCGGTGGTCACCTGGGTCATCGGCGCTCCCCGGATCGGTGGTGGTCGACGGGGGTGAGGGTGATCCGGTTGCGCACCGAGATGGGTTCGTCCCTGCTCCCCTCGTCGGCGAGGTCGTCCTCGGCGTCGTCGCCCGCGTGCAGACCGCACTCGGTCTTCTCGAAGCCGGCCCAGCGGCCGGCACGCGGGTCCTCGCCGGGAGCGACGCGGCGGGTGCACGGCGCGCAGCCGATCGAGGGGAAGCCCTGCTCCAGCAGCGGGTTCATCGGGAGGTGGTGCTCGTAGCCGTACCCGTTGACCTCCTCGAGGGTCCAGGTGACCAGGGGGTTGATCTTGACCAGCCCGAAGGCGTCGTCGAAGGTGACCAGCGGGGAGTCGGCACGGGTGGGGCCCTCGTCGCGGCGCACGCCGGTGATCCAGGCGTCGTAGCCGGCGAGGGTCTCGCGCAGCGGCGTCACCTTGCGCATCGCGCAGCACAGACCGGGGTCGCGGTCGTGCAGGCGCGGTCCGTGCTCGGCGTCCTGCTCGGGGACCGAGGCCTTCGCGCGCACGTCGACGATGTGCACGTCGAGCTCGCGCTCCACGCGGTCTCGGGTCTCGAGCGTCTCGGCGAAGTGGTAGCCGGTGTCCAGGAAGAGCACGTCGACCCCGGGCGCCTGGCGGGCCACCACCTCGGGGAGGACGGAGTCGGCCATCGAGCAGGCGACGGCCAGGGAGTCGCCGAAGGTGCGAGCGGCCCAGGCGCTCGCGGCGGCCGCGATCTCCTGCGGGGTGCCGCTCGCCTCGATCGCGGCGAGCTCGGCGGCGCCCTCCTCGGCGAGCCGGCGGAGGCGTTCGGTCCGTGCCTGGTCCGACGCGGACGCGTCGCCTTCGCGCGGGTTCTCGCGTGGTCGGTCGTCGGAGCGAGCGGGGGAGGTGCTCACGGTGGCTCTCCTTCGCCTGAGAGGGCCGATCGGTCGGTCGCCGCGGACCCGGAGGACCGGCGACGAGTGCCCTCACCCTAGCGGCGTCGGCCCGGGGGATGCCGGACGGCGATCGGGGAAGGGGCAGCAGCACACCTGCCGTTCACCTGCTCGTCGTCCGCACGTGGCGCGCCTCGGCCCACCGGACCGGTGATCAGGCACGCGCCCTCGTCCCCGCCGACGGGTCCACGAGGCGAGGCGCCCATCTCGCAGGATGGACGGTTTGCCGCGGCCATGTGGGGCGCACTACAGTCGCCATCATGCAGACGATCATTCTCGTACTTCCAGAGCGCGGCTGACGCCACCGTTCACTGCGAGACGTCCCGCGCGCCCCTCGAGAGCCCCAGGCCGAGGGGCTTTTTGATGCCCACGCGGGGCCGAGCCGCGCATCGGGTGGAGCGGGGGAGGTCGGCCGAGGATCTGCACAGCCCCATCCGCGAAGACCGAAGGAGTTCCGATGACAGGCGAGAGAGTCACCGGCGCCGCATCACTGATCAAGTCGCTCGAGCACGCAGGGGCCGACGTCGTCTTCGGCCTCCCCGGCGGCGCCATCCTTCCCACCTACGACCCGCTCATGGACGCCGAGACGCTGCGCCACATCCTGGTGCGCCACGAGCAGGGCGCCGGGCACGCGGCGAGCGGGTACGCGCACGCGACCGGCAAGGTGGGCGTGTGCATGGCGACCTCGGGTCCGGGAGCGACCAACCTGATCACCGCCATCGCCGACGCCCAGATGGACTCCATCCCGATGGTCGCGATCACCGGTCAGGTGGGCTCGGTGTTCATCGGCACCGACGCTTTCCAGGAGGCGGACATCGTCGGCATGACGATGCCCGTGACCAAGCACAACTTCCTGGTCAAGGACCCCGCCGAGATCCCGACGGTCATCAAGCAGGCCTTCGAGATCGCCTCGACCGGCCGCCCCGGGGCCGTCCTCGTCGACGTCACCAAGGACGCCCAGCAGGGCATCACCGAGTTCGTGTGGCCCGATGACGTCAGCCTCCCCGGCTACCACCCCGTGACCGAGCCGCCGGTGAAGGACGTGCGCGCGGCCGCCGAGCTGATCATGGCCAGCGACCGCCCCGCCTTCCTCGTCGGCGGCGGCGTGATCCGCTCCCGCGCGAGCGAGCAGGTGCGCGAGCTCGTCGACCTCATGGACGCCCCGATCACCACCACCCTGATGGGGCGCGGCGCGCTCCCGGACTCCCATCCCCATCACCTGGGGATGCCGGGCATGCACGGCACCGTGGCCGCGGTCTCCGCGCTGCAGCGGGCCGACCTCATCATCGCGGTCGGCGCGCGCTTCGACGACCGGGTGACGGGCAGGCTCGACTCCTTCGCCCCGCGCGCGAAGGTCATCCACATCGACATCGATCCCGCGGAGATCGACAAGAACCGTCACGCGGACGTCGCCCTGATCGGCGACGCGGGAGCGTCGGCGACGGCGCTGACCGCCGAGCTGCGCGAGCGGATCGAGCGCGAGGGCGCTCGCGACCTCGGTGACTGGTGGCAGCTCCTGGACATGCTGCGCGAGACCTACCCTCTGGGGTGGACCGCCACCGAGGACGGCCACACCGCGCCGCAGAAGGTGATCTCCCGGATCGGGGAGCTGTCCGGACCGGAGTCGATCTTCGTCTCCGGCGTCGGCCAGCACCAGATGTGGTCCAGCCAGTTCATCCACTACGAGCGCCCGAACTCGTGGATCAACTCCGGGGGCCTGGGCACGATGGGCTACTCGGTGCCGGCCGCGATGGGCGCGAAGGTCGGGGCCCCCGATCGCACCGTGTGGGCGATCGACGGCGACGGCTGCTTCCAGATGACCAACCAGGAGCTCGCGACCTGCGTCATCAACGACATCCCGATCAAGGTCGCGGTCATCAACAACAGTTCGCTTGGCATGGTGCGCCAGTGGCAGAACCTGTTCTACGAGCGCCGGTACTCGCACACCGACCTCAACACCGGACACGGCACGCGCCGCGTCCCGGACTTCGTGAAGCTCGCCGACGCCTACGGCGCGGTGGGGCTGCGCTGCGAGCGGGACGAGGACATCGACGCCACGATCCAGCAGGCCATGGAGATCAACGACCGCCCCGTGCTCATCGACTTCCAGGTCAGCGCGGACGCCATGGTGTGGCCGATGGTGCCATCCGGCGTCTCCAACGACGAGATCCAGATCGCCCAGGGCATGAGCCCCGAGTGGGAGAGGGACATCTGAACCATGACCGCTACACAGGATCAGCCCGACACCGACTCCACGCACTCCGCGCGCACCTTCTCGATCGCGCCCCCGGACACCCAGACCCTCTCGGTTCTGGTGGAGAACAAGCCCGGCGTGCTCACGCGCGTCTCCGCCCTGTTCGCTCGGAGGGGCTTCAACATCTCCTCCCTCGCCGTGGGGCCGACGGAGCACCCGGAGATCTCGCGCATCACCGTGGTCGTCAACGTCGCCGAGCAGCCGCTCGAGCAGATCGTGCATCAGCTCGACAAGCTGGTGAACGTCCTGCGCATCGTGCATCTCGAGCCCCGCCGCACCGTCCAGCGCGAGCTGGTGCTGGTCAAGGTGGGGGCGGACAACGCGACCCGCACCTCGGTCCTCGAGATCGTCCAGATGTTCCGCGCGAAGGTCGTCAACGCCGGTGCCGAGGCGGTCACCATCGAGGCCACCGGCACCGAGGACAAGCTGATCGCGCTGCTGGACATGCTCGAGCCCTTCGGGATCCGCGAGATCGTCAAGTCCGGCGCGGTCGCGATCAGCCGCGGGCCCGGGTCGCTCGTGGACGAGGTCCTCGAGGACTGAGCGCAGTCTCAGATACCGAAGTCCACTTCTCAACACGTAAGACATCCCAGGCTGTCCCCGGACTACGATGGAACCGTCGCCCGAACAGCCGACAATCAACGAAGGAGCACACTGTGGCCGAGATCTTCTACGACGACGACGCCGACCTGTCCATCATCCAGGGCAAGAAGGTCGCGATCGTCGGCTTCGGCTCCCAGGGCCACGCCCACGCGCTGAACCTGCGTGACAGCGGCGTCGAGGTCGCCATCGCGCTGCGCGAGGGCTCGAGCTCGACCCAGAAGGCCCAGGAGCTGGGCTTCGAGGTCAAGAACGTCGCCGACGCGACCTCGTGGGCCGACGTCATCATGATCCTCGCGCCCGATCAGAACCAGCGCACCATCTACGCCGAGTCGATCGAGCCGAACCTGGGCGAGGGCAAGGCGCTCGCCTTCGCCCACGGCTTCAACATCCGCTACGACTACATCAAGCCCCCGCAGGGCGTGGACGTCATCCTGATCGCCCCCAAGGCGCCCGGTCACACCGTGCGCCGCGAGTTCGAGGGTGGCCGCGGCATCCCGGACATCGTCGGCGTCGAGCAGGACGCCTCGGGCCAGGCCTGGGACCTCGCGCTCAGCTACGCCAAGGGCATCGGCGGCACCCGCGCCGGCGTCATCAAGACCTCCTTCACCGAGGAGACCGAGACCGACCTGTTCGGCGAGCAGTCCGTCCTCTGCGGCGGCGTGAGCCACCTCGTCCAGGCCGGGTTCGAGACCCTCACCGAGGCCGGCTACCAGCCCGAGATCGCCTACTTCGAGGTCCTCCACGAGCTCAAGCTGATCGTGGACCTGATGAACGAGGGCGGCATCACCAAGCAGCGCTGGTCCTGCTCGGACACCGCCGAGTACGGCGACTACGTCTCCGGCCCGCGCGTGGTGACCGACGAGACCAAGAAGGCCATGAAGGGCGTCCTGTCCGACATCCAGGACGGCTCCTTCGCCCAGCGCTTCATCGACGACCAGGACAAGGGTGCGCCCGAGTTCAACGAGCTGCGCGAGAAGGAGGCTGCGCACCCGATCGAGAAGGTCGGCAAGGAGCTGCGCGGCATGTTCTCGTGGAACAACGACCAGCTCGACTCCGACTACGTGGAGGGCAGCGCCGCGCGCTGATCCTCGCACCGAGCGAGTCAGGCGTCGGCCGGGACGTCACGGCGGGTCCTTCCTTCGGGGAGGGCCCGCCGTCGTCGTGGTGGTGTGTGCGGGACGCGGCGAGTGCTGCGTCCTGCCCGCCCCGCTGCCGTCGTCACCTCGCGATGTCTCACCCGCTGATCCCCCTGACCGTATGCCGGACAGGCCAGTAGGGTGTCGCTGTACCCGTCGCTCCCGAGGATGCGTGCGACGACCATCATCCGTACCGGAGGAGATTCCGTGACGCGTCCCGTCGTGCTCATCGCAGAGGAGCTGTCGCCCGCGACCCTCGAGGTCCTGGGGTCCGACGTCGAGATCACCCACGTGGACGGCACCGACCGTCCCGCACTGCTGGCAGCGGTGAAGGAAGCCGATGCGCTCCTGGTGCGCTCCGCGACCCAGGTCGACGCCGAGGTCTACGCCGCGGCCGACCACCTCAAGGTCGTCGCCCGCGCGGGCGTGGGCCTGGACAACGTCGACGTGCCCGCCGCCACCAACGCCGGGGTCATGGTGATCAACGCGCCGACCTCGAACATCATCTCCGCTGCAGAGCTCGCGATCACCCTGATCCTCTCCTCGCTGCGCAATCTCGGCCGGGCCGACGCCTCCGTCAAGGACGGTCGCTGGGAGCGCAAGCAGCTCAGCGGTGTCGAGCTGTTCGAGAAGACCGTCGGGATCGTCGGCTTCGGCCGCATCGGACAGCTCGTGGCCGAGCGCCTCCGGCCATTCGGTGTGCACCTGCTCGCCTACGACCCCTACGTCAACCACGCCCGTGCGGCCGATCTCGGCGCCCGTGTGGTCGAGCTCGACGAGCTGATGCGCGAGTCCGACGTGGTCAGCGTGCACATGCCGCGCACGCCCGAGACCGTCGGCCTAATCGGCGCCGAGCAGTTCGCCCTCGCCAAGCCCTCCCTCCACGTCGTCAACGCCGCCCGCGGCGGTCTGATCGACGAGGAGGCGCTGTACGACGCGCTCAGCAGCGGGAAGATCGCCGGCGCGGGTCTCGACGTCTACTCGAGCGAGCCGCCGGCGCAGTCCGAGACCGCCGCGAAGCTGCTCGAGCTGCCCAACATCACGCTCACGCCGCACCTCGGCGCCTCGACCGCCGAGGCGCAGGAGAAGGCCGGCGTGGCCGTGGCGCGCTCCGTGCGCCTGGCGCTCGCGGGTGAGCTGGTGCCCGACGCCGTGAACGTGGCCGGCGGCGCGATCGACGACCTGGTGCGTCCGGGCATCGCCCTCGCCGACCGCCTGGGCCAGCTGTTCACCGCGCTCGCGGGCGAGGGCCCCGAGCTGCTCGAGGTCGTGGTGCGCGGCGAGATCGCCTCCCGCGACGTCACCGCCCTGAAGCTGTCCGCCCTGCGCGGCGTCTTCCGCCAGGTCGTCACCGAGCAGGTCAGCTACGTGAACGCCCCCGTCCTCGCCGAGGAGCGCGGTATCCGCGTGGACCTGGTGACCAGCGAGGACTCCCAGCGCTTCCGCAACGTCGTGCAGATCCGCGGCACCCTGCGCGACGGCCGCGTGGTCTCGGTCTCGGGAACCCTCTCCGGCACGGACCAGGCGCAGAAGCTCACCGAGGTCGACGGACTGGACCTCGACGTGCCCTTCAGCGACCACCTGCTGCTGATCACCTACCAGGACAAGCCCGGCCTGGTGGGCGCCTACGGCGCCATCCTGGGCGACGCCGGCATCAACATCGCCGGCATGCAGGTCTCCCGCCGCGGGGAGACCGCCGGGGGAGAGGTGATCGTGGTCCTCACCCTCGACCAGAGCGTCGACCAGGACCTCGCCGAGCAGATCGGTGAGAAGGTCGGCGCCGCCGCCAGCGTCGCCGTCGACATCACCTACTGAGTCCGCAGCAGCACGACCCGTGCCCGTCGGCCGGTCGGACACACCCCGCCGGCCGACGGACACCCCCTCACCCGCAGATCCGATGAAGGAGAACGCAGAGACCATGAGCAGCACGCAGAGCATCCGACTCGCCGTCATCGAGGGCGACGGGATCGGCCACGAGGTGGTCCCCGAGGGGCTCAAGGTGCTGCGCGCGGCTCTCGAGCCCGATGGCGTCGAGGTCGCCACCACGGACTTCGATCTCGGCGCGGGACGCTGGCACCGCACCGGTGAGACCCTCACCGACGAGGACATGGACGCTCTCGCGACGCACGACGCGATCCTGCTGGGCGCCGTGGGCGACCCCGACATCCCCTCGGGCGTGCTCGAGCGCGGGATGCTGCTCAAGCTCCGCTTCGGCTTCGACCACTTCGTGAACCTGCGCCCCACCCGGCTCGCCCCGGGCGTGACCTCGCCGCTCGCCGACCCGGGCGACGTCGACTTCGTGGTGGTCCGCGAGGGCACCGAGGGCCCCTACGTGGGCAACGGCGGCACCATGCGCGAGGGCACCGATCTCGAGGTCGCCACCGAGGTCTCGCTGAACACCGCCGTGGGCGTCGAGCGCGTGGTCCGCTTCGCCTTCGAGCAGGCCGAGGCGCGGCGGAACAAGCTCACCCTGGTCCACAAGCACAACGTGCTCGTGAACGCCGGGCACCTGTGGCGCCGCATCGTCGAGAAGGTCGGCTCCGAGCACCCGGACGTCGAGGTCGACTACCTGCACGTGGACGCCGCGACCATCTTCCTGGTCACCGATCCGGCACGTTTCGACGTGATCGTCACCGACAACCTCTTCGGGGACATCCTCACCGACCTCGCCGGTGCCATCAGCGGCGGCATCGGTCTCGCCGCGAGCGGCAACATCAACCCCACCGGGGCGTTCCCGTCGATGTTCGAGCCCGTGCACGGCTCCGCCCCCGACATCGCGGGCCAGCAGAAGGCCGACCCCACCGCGACCGTGCTCTCGGTCGCCCTCCTGCTCGAGCAGCAGGGTCACGCCGCTGCCGCCGCCCGGGTGCGCGCGGCGGTCGAAGAGGACCTCTCCCGCCGTGGGGAGCTCGGGGAGCGGAGCACCGCGCAGATCGGCGACGCGCTGGTAGCCGGCGTACGCAGCCGCTGACCTCCGACAGCCGCACGCCCGCCGTATCCTGCTCGAGTCGTCCCGAAGGAGCCCCGATGTCCACCCTGTCGTTCCCCCTCTCCGATCCGTCCCGTCAGCAGTCCGATGCGGACCGCGATGCGGTGCTCGCGAAGCCCGGCTTCGGCGAGCACTTCACGGATTTCATGACCCATGCCCGCTGGACGGTCGATGACGGCTGGACCGGCGGTGAGGTGGTCCCCTTCGCGCCGATCTCGCTGAGCCCGGCTGCGGCGGTCTTCCACTACGCCCAGGAGATCTTCGAGGGGCTCAAGGCCTTCCGCCACGCCGACGGGTCGGTGTGGACCTTCCGCCCCGAGAAGAACGCCGAGCGGCTGCAGCGCTCGGCGCGGCGCCTCGCCCTGCCGGAGCTGTCCACCGAGGACTTCCTGGCCTCGCTGACGGCGCAGGTCTCGGCCGACGAGCCCTGGGTCCCGGCGGCCGGCGGTGAGGACTCGCTGTACATCCGCCCGTTCATGTTCGCCTCCGAGGCGTTCCTGGGCGTGCGCTCGGCCCACCAGGTCGACTACTACGTGATCACCTCGCCCGCGGGCGCCTACTTCCCCCGGGGCGTGCAGCCGCTGGTGGTCTGGGTCTCCGACTCCTACGCCCGCGCCGGCGCCGGCGGCACCGGCGCCGCCAAGTGCGGCGGCAACTACGCCTCCTCGCTGCTGGGCAAGAAGGAGGCGGCCGAGCACGGCGCCGACGAGGTGCTGTTCCTGGACTCCGAGACGCACACCAGCATCGACGAGCTCTCGGGCATGAACGTCATGGCGATCACGAAGGACGGCCGCATCCTCACCCCCGAGCTGACCGGCGCGATCCTCGAGGGCGTCACCCGGGACTCGATCCTGCAGCTCGCCCGCGACCGGGGCCTCGAGCCCGCCGAGCAGAAGATGTCGATGGACTGGGTCACCGAGAACATCGCCTCCGGCGAGATCACCGAGATGTTCGCCTGCGGCACCGCCGCGGTCATCAACCCCATCGGCGAGTTCCGCTCCGAGAAGGGATCATGGACCATCGGCGACGGCGGCTCCGGCGCGGTGACGCTGCAGCTGCGCGAGGAGCTCACCGGCATCCAGCAGGGGAGCGTCGAGGATCGTCACGGGTGGTTGCACAAGCTCGCTTGAGCGCGACGGCGCTCTGCCGACCGGCCCCCGTTCAGGCCGGCCGGTCGGCGGGACGCAGCCCTCGGATGTAGGTGTCCACCAACCACGCTCTCTGGTCGGGCAGGAGCTGCTCCATGACGTGGGGCAGCGGCCTGGTGACGATCGCGAGACCCGAGAAGAATCGCTCCGCTGAGACGTCCTCGTCGAGCAGCCCTTCCCGACGTGCACGATCACAGGCCTCACTGACGAGGGCGCGCGCCGGATCGGCGTGCCCGTCCACGGATGACCGCAGGGTCGACGAGCTCAGCACCCGGGCCTCGACCTGGTAGGCGAGCGCACCGAACTCCAGTGCCCCGAGCGCACGAACGAGACCGGTCCACGCACGTGCTGGATCGTCGTCCCAGCACTCCAAGTGCTCCCGGGTGATCGCGGCGACCCTCGAGAAGGCTTCCCCCAGGACGCCGACGAGAAGGTCGTCGGGAGTCGGGAAGTGTCGGTACAGGGTCGCGATGCCGACCCGTGCGGCCTGGGCGATCGCGCGCATGGGCACCTCCGGCCCCTTCTCCGCGTACATTCCCCACGCCGATTGGAGGATGTCGCCCCGTTTGGCACGTGCATCGGATCTCACGGTGGCGCCTCCCGTCTTGTGCCCGGTGTCACCGGGATCTCGAGTCCAGCTGCTGGCGTCAGTCTATCCGGAGCAGTATGCTCCAATTACAAGTGGAACAAGGTGTTCCGACTGTCAGGCGATCGCGTGCAGCAGAGGACGTGATCGACGTGCGGAAGAGGAGGCATCGACATGGAGCAGAGGACGCGCCCCCGGGCGCTTGTCGTCGGGCTGGGCATCAGCGGTATCTCGAGTGCGCTGGCACTCCACCGGGCGGGCTGGGATCCGCTGATCATCGAGCGCGCTCCGGAGCGCCGGACGGGCGGCTATTTCATGGCCGTCTTCGGTTCCGCCAAGAAGGCCGCGGAGGACCTGGGGATCGGGGGCCGCCTCGTGGACCACAGGCCCCAGGAGACGATGACCTACTCGATCGACCGTGACGGCCGCCGTGCCCCCGGACGCAGCTTCGCCGACATCCCGGTCGACCCGTATCTGACGATGCGCGGGGACGTCGAGAGCGCGGCCTACGACACCCTGATCGCAGCAGTTCCCGACGTCGAGATCCGCTACGGCACCGTTCCCGTGGCGCTCGAACAGGACGAACGTGGCGTCGACGTGACGCTGCGCAGCACTGCGGGCTCCGAGACCGTCGATCACGTGGAGCTCGTGGTCGGCGCCGACGGCGTGCATTCGAGCATCCGCCGTCTCGCCTTCGCGCCCGACAGCGTTGCCCTGCGGCCCCTCGGGTCGATGATCTGCGCCTTCGCTCTCAACGACGACCTGCCGACGCTGCCTCGAGGAATCTCGGCCAGCTTGACCGAGGCTCGGCGTTCCTTCCACGTCTACCCCTTCGACGACCGTCCCTCGACCGTGTTGTTCTCGTATCGGACCGATGACGTGCGAGCGGAGATGTCGGTACCGCCGGCGGATCGACTGCGGGAGGTGTACGGCCCCAGGCTCGGGCCAGTTCTCTCGGCGGCGATCGAGTAGCTGGAGGACGGTCGGCCCACTCAGTTCGGTCCCACCGAGCAGGTCGAGCTGGACTCCTGGCACCAGGGTCGCGTCGTCCTCGTCGGGGACGCTGCATAGTGCCCGACCCTGTATTCGGGAATGGGGGCGACCTCGGGCATGGCCGCGGCGAATCTGCTGGGGCTGCGCCTCCGGGGCCGTTCCGACGACGTGGCATCAGCCCTCGACGGATGGGAGGAGACGTTGCGTCCCTACATCACCAAGTACCAGAAGATGGGCCGCGACGGTCTGGACTTCTTTACCCCGGCGAGCCCTGCGGCAGTGCGAGCCCAGTCCCGTCGCATGGCGCGCATGCGCGCCCCGATCGTCTCGGCCATGTTCTCGCGTTTCGGCGGCCTCCTTCCGCAGATGCGACAGAGGGAGGTGCACCTGGTGTGAGCCCGGGCCCGGTGGTCAGTGAGCTGACCCGGTATCCCCGGACGTGCGCTGCTCCCGCTGCGCTGCGTCGCGGACGCCCTGGAGGTCGTCGAGCACCCGCCTGACCAGGGCGTCCTCGCTCAGTTCCTCGCCGAGGACCATTTCACCGGGTACACGGAGGAGATCGTGCTCGCGATACCAGGACGAGACCTCCTGCTGGCTGACATGGTCGGCGATGGGCTTCCTCGCGTGGCGCCGCAGGGTCTCGGGGAGGGACACATCGAGGTAAAAGACGAGTGAGGGGCCGTCATGCTCGTCCAGCAGATCCTGAAACATCTCGCCGTAGCGCTCGGCGCCGAAGATCCCCTCGACAACGGTGATGCGGCCGATCGACAGGCAGTGACGCGCCATCGCCGTGATCAGTCCGGTGGTCTCGCTCGGTCCCTCATCGCGCTCCCACAGGAGCTCCCGACGCACGTGATCCTGGCCGATCACGGCTACCTCCGAGCGGGGGAGCTCGCGCTGCACCCGTCGCGCCACGGTGGATTTCCCCGAGGCCGAGTTTCCTCGCAGGATGACGAGAGGGGGCGCCCCTGAGCGTTGCCGGCACTTCACGTCAGAGCCTCGAGAACGGCTCGGCGTAGCGGAAGACCCCGGTGAAGCCGTCGTACGCCCCGAGCGGCCGGACCTGGAACGCTGCTCCCCAGGTGGGGTCCGGCGCCTGGATCCCGAGGTCGGCGGCGGGGGAGAAGCCGAACCTGCTGTAGTAGGCGGGATCGCCCAGCAGGGCGATGAGCTGTTCGCCCCGCTCGTCCGCGGCGTCGATCAGCGCGGTCATCAGGGTGCTGCCCACGCCCTGTCGCTGAAGCTCGGGCGCCACGCTCAGGGGGCCCAGGCCGAGGGCGTCGTAGCTCTCCACGTGGGCACGGGTGGCGACGACATGGCCGACCACCCGGCCCTCGTGCTCGGCGACGAGCGAGAAGCCCGGTATCCACGCCTCGTCGTCCCGCAGCAGGCCGACGAGCGTGGCCTCTCCCGGAGCGCCGTCCGCTTCCTGGGGCGGCGCGCTGTGCTCCTGGCCCCAGAACGCCTCGGCCGTGACGGTCCGTATCGCGAGGGTGTCCTCAGAGGTCTCCGGTCGGATCAGCACGGGTCCACTGTCGTTCACGGATCAGGGGGAGTCAACGACTCCGGTGCTCCGGGGCGGCGGGGTCCGAGTCCGCCTGCTCCGGCTCTGCGAAGTCGTAGTGCAGTCCCAGCAGACGGCCGTCGGCCGTGAGGCTGACGCGCACGACCGCATCGGTCCGTTCGCGGTGCTCCCGCGCATGCACGACGGTGACACGGGCGATCACTCGCGCCTCGGGCGCCGAGCGGGAGAGCCTGCGCCCGAAGATCGGCTCGACGCCCGCGAGCACCGGCGCGATCCCTCCCTCACCGAGAACCCGGGCCAGGTGCGGGCCGGCGATCCGGTCGAGGAGTTCGGTCCCGCCCGCCACCGCCTGGTCCATCACCTCGGCGGCGAGGCCGACCAGGGCAGGATCGGGTGGATCGGCCGCGGCGAGCACGCGCCGGGGAGGGGAGGAGAAGCGCTTCTGGGCCGCCTGCCGGGTGATTCCCAGCAGGGCGCCGATCTGCGTCCACGACATGTCCTGATCGCGCGCTGACGCCACCAGTCGATGCAGCGTCCTGTCGGCGGTGGCCACCAGGTGCGCTGCCGCGGCGACGGACTCCTCGCCGGACAGCTCGGCACTCTCCAGGGCGCTGGTGCACAGGGAGGCGCCGAAGCGCAGCTCCTCGCGGAGCTGCGCGTCCGGGTCCGCCGTGCGGTGTGGGTTCTCGGTGCTCACGCGCTCAGTCTGTCCGAGTGCGCCGGGGTTGTCAGACCGTGCACGATCGGGGCGCGGGTGCGCCACGGGGCGATCACGATCCCGGCGAGGGCGACCAGTGCGATGCCCACCACGCCGAGGACGGTGTCGATCAGAGGGTCGATGGCGGCACCGGTGCCCGCGGTGCTGACGAAGCCGAGGACGGTCGCGCCCAGGGAGTTCACCGCCGAATGCGCCCACGCGGCGGGGATCGGGTTCCCGCCCGCCCGGTCGGTGAGAGCGCAGAACAGCAGCGACAGCGCGATGCACGGCAGGATGAACATCGGGATCGCGATGTAGCGCGCCACGCCGCCGTAGTTGTAGCCGATCAGCATGATCGGGAGGTGCCACAGCCCCCAGATCGCGCCCATCACGAGCATCGCGCGCACCCGTCCCAGGGGACGCAGAGCGGGCCAGAGCCACCCCCTCCATCCGATCTCCTCGCCGAGTGCGGCGACGAAGGTGATGACGAGGCCGAGCAGCGAGCTCACGAGCGCCACCAGGACGAAGGCGATGGCGGGAACGTCGGTGCCGGCCATGTCGGACACCTGCCGGGTGCCCATCTCGATCCAGGTCCGTCCGGTCAGGTCGCCGGGCACTCCGCGCAGCACCATGATCACCGCGCTCAGCGCGTGCACCACGACGACCGCCACGACGGCGATCAGCGACCACACCACGATGCTCCGCCAGCGACCGCGGAAGCGCAGGCCGACCCGGGTGCGCCAGCTCGTCCGCTCCACGCCCTTGGCGAGGATCAGTGATGCGATGGCGGGTGCCCACATGCCCACGGCGATCACGGGGGTGAAGAGCGGGCTGGAGATGCCATCGGAGAGGAACCAGAAGGGCAGCGCGAAGAGGGCCAGGATCGCGTAGCTGATCAGGATGAACAGTCCCACCCGCTTCCAGGGGACCTGGTCGTGGACGACCGGCGGGACGACGGCGGCCCGGGGGCGGGAGTTCTCCCGCTCCGAGAGATGCGCCGCAGGGGGCTCGAGGGGGTCGGGACGATCGGAGGTCGGTGCCGGATCTGCGTGTGAGGTGCTCATGCCCTCGACGTTCCGCCGCCAAGCACCCTGTGTCAACGTTTGGTGGACAGCTCTAGCGGGACGTCGCGATGAGAGGCGACGAAAGACGAGGGGGCGGGATCGAGGGGACTGCGGGAGGGTGGTGGCGCGGCACCGACCATGGTCTGAGCCGGCTCAACGTCGAGGCGGCTCCCCGCAGACGTCGGTGGTCCGAGGCGTCGAGCGTCCTCGTGCCCGTGCGCAGGTGCAGCAGAGCCTTTTAGGGTGGAGCATGGCACTTTCATCGACCAAGAGCTTCTCCGGTGGACTCGTGCTCGGCGTCGGCGCCGTTGCAGCGGCTCTCGCGGGAGGCAAGGCCCTGAACGCTCTGAGCACGAGCCGAGGCCACCCCTGGAAGCACAGGGCGCTCGATCTGGGATCTGCTTTCTTGCAGCGGAAGTATCCGCTGGACGCGATGAGCACGTACCTGGACGGTCTGCACATGTACGCCGATGACACCGGACGCCAGGTGCACGCTGCTCACTTCTGCATCCATCTGGAGCACGACCTGCACCAGTGCGTCATCTTCGACCGCAATGCTCGTGACGCCCGTCTGATCGGCATCGAGTACATCATCAGTGAGGACCGGTTCCGCGCTCTGCCCGACGAGGAGAAGACGCTGTGGCACAGCCATCACTACGAGATCTCGTCCGGCATCCTCACCGCTCCGGGCGTCCCGGAGATCGCCGAGCATGCGTACTTCGAGGACCTGGTGAAGACCTACGGCAAGACCTTCCATACCTGGCAGTACGACGTCCACGAGTTCCCCTACGGCGCTCCGCAGCTGATGATGGGTTTCACCGAGGACGGTCAGGTGCGGGAGGACCTGCTCCGAACGCGAGACCGTGAGGTCGGGGTCTCGACAGAGCGCAACCGCGAACGCCGCGGCGACATCCCCGTCCCCGAGGTGGCACAGGGCGCGAACGCCTGGGAGAGCGGGCGAGTGATGCAGACGGCTCTGCAGGAGAGAACCGTGAGGCGGTAGTCCGGAGACCGGCCGGTGCCGCAACGCTGGGGTCGGGATCCGCCGGCCCGCAGGAGGGCGGTGGCGCGGGGCCGACCATGGATTGATCTGGCCCTGATCGACTCGGCCCCCTACGGTGAGGCGATGAGATCGGACTTCGAGGACCTCCTGGAGGTCGGCGCCTCGGCCGACGTCTCCGGATGGGACTTCTCCTGGCTCGAGGGCCGCGCCACCGAGGAACGGCCTCCGTGGGGCTACGCCCGTCTGCTCGCCGAGCAGCTCACGACCGCCACGGCGTCATTGGACATCCAGACCGGCGGGGGAGAGGTCCTCGCCGAGGCCGGGACGTTCCCGCCGGTCGCCGTCGCCACCGAGTCCTGGGCACCGAACATCGCAGCAGCGACGGCACGGCTGCACCTGCGCGGCGTCGCCGTGGTCGCCGACCCCGACGAACCGCCCCTGCCCTTCGCCGACGGCGCATTCGATCTGGTGACCAGCCGCCATCCGGCGACCATCCACTGGACGGAGATCGCACGGGTCCTCCGACCGGGCGGGACGTACCTCGCCCAGCACGTCGGCCCGGCGAGTGCCTTCGAGCTGATCGAGTACTTCCTCGGACCGGCGCCCGACGCCAGACGGGGCCGCGACCCGGAGGTCGAGTGCGCCGAGGCCCGCGCGGCCGGTCTGGAGATCCTCGACCTGCGCACGGCACGGCTGCGGATGGAGATCTTCGATGTCGCGGCCGTCGTCTACCTGCTGCGCAAGGTGATCTGGTGGATCCCCGACTTCACCGTCGAGCGGTACCGGGATCGCCTTCGGGACCTCCACGAGCAGATCCGGGCCGACGGGTCCTTCGTCGCCCATTCCAGCCGCCACCTCATCGAGGCCAGGCGGCCGCGGTGAGATCCGATCATGGCCAGATGTCGAGAACGATCGATCGGCTCCGACCCAGAGGTGAATGCGACCAGAATGGGCCGCACGAGCGAAGGGGACCGTCATGGCCAAGTACCTGCTTCTCAAGCACTACCGCGGCGCACCGCGCGGGGTGAACGACCACCCGATGGACACCTGGACACCGGAGGAGGTCGACGCCCACATGGAGTACATGAACGACTTCGCCGACCGTCTCCAGGAGTCCGGAGAGTTCGTCACCAGCGGCGCGCTCGCCGACGAGGGCCTGTGGGTGCGCTACGGCGGGGAGGGGAAGCCGCCCGTCACCGACGGTCCCTTCGCCGAGACCAAGGACCTGATCGCCGGCGGCATGGTGATCGACGTCGACAGTCGCGAGCGGGCACTGGAGCTGGCGGCAGAGCTCTCCGCCGCACCGGGCAAGGACGGGAAGCCGATCCACGAATGGCTCGAGGTGCGCCCCTTCCTGGGTGAGCACCTGCGGGCCGACGGCTGAGTCCCGGTCGCGAGCCCGTCCGACCAGACCATGGACGAGCACCACCTGCGGGAGCTGGTCCCCGCGACGATCGCGATCGTGCGACGTCGCGGGGCCGACTTCGCCGAGGCCGAGGACGCGGTACAGGAGGCGCTCCTCCAGGCCGTGACGACATGGGCCCACGATCCGCCCCGTGATCCGCTGGGCTGGCTGGTGACAACATCCTGGCGCCGCCACCTCGACCAACTACGTGCCGAGGATGCACGTCGCCGGCGGGAGGAGCGTGCTGCACCGCATGACCCCGTGAGCGCCACAGGCTGGGGTGAGCGGAGCGATGTCACGGTCCCGACCACGGACGACACCCTCGACCTGTTCTTCCTGTGCGCGCACCCGGCGCTCTCACCCTCCGCGGCCACCGCGCTGACCCTGCGCGCCGTGGGCGGACTGACCACGGCGCAGATCGCCCGTGCCCACCTGGTCCCCGAGGCGACCATGGCCCAGCGCATCACGCGGGCCAAGCGTTCTCCCGCCGGGCGCCGCTTGGATGCGCCGGGGGACATCGCCACGGTGCTGCGCGTCCTCTATCTGATCTTCAACGAGGGGTACGGCGGCGACCTCGACCTCTCCGCCGAGGCGATCCGCCTGGCCCGGCAGCTGAACCTCGCGATCGATCATCCCGAGGTGGCTGGGCTGCTGGCTCTGATGCTCCTCCACCACGCCCGCCGACCAGCACGGTTCACCACCGGCGGCGCCCTCGTCCCCCTCGCCCAGCAGGACCGCGCCCTCTGGGACGGCACCGCGATCCGGGAGGCTGTCGGCATCCTGCAGGGCGCCCTCGCCCGGGACGCCCTCGGCCCGTACCAGGTGCAGGCCGCCATCGCTGCACTCCATGCCGACGCGCCCAGCGCCTCGCAGACCGACTGGGTCCAGATCCTCGAGTGGTACGACGAGCTCATGCTCCTCGCGCCGAGCCCCGTGGTGGCCCTCAACCGCGTCGTCGCTCTCGGCGAGGCCGACGGCCCCCGAGCCGCCCTCCTCGAGCTGGACACCATCCCGTCGAGCGTCCCCCGTCGCACCGCGACCGAGGCGCACCTGCGGGAAAGGACAGGGGAGCTCGAGACGGCGGCCGGGCTCTACGCGCAGGCGGCGAGAGAAGCGGACACCGTCCCGGAACGGGACCATCTCATGCGTCAGGCCGCGCGGCTGCGCACGCATCTCGGTCAGGAACGCGGGGGAGACGGCCCGGTCCTCTAGGCTCGTGCGCATGACACAACTCGTGCTGACCGCGATCGGTGAGGATCGCGAAGGACTCGTCTCGGCCCTCTCCCGCGTGGTCGAGGACCAGGGAGGCAACTGGCTCGACAGCCAGTTCGCGCAGCTCGCCGGCACCTTCGCCGGCATCGTGCTCGTGGAGATCCCCGAGGAGCGGGCGACAGCTCTCGAGGCGTCGGTCGCGGAGCTGCTCGCCGAGGTGGGGTGGAGCATCGAGGTCACCCGCGCCCCCGAGGGCGGGAGTGCCCATGGGGCCATCCCCGGGGAAGCAGCCTCGCCCTCCGCCGAGCCGCTGCGTGTGCGTCTGGTGGGCCAGGACCGACCGGGCATGGTGCGTCAGATCAGTCGCGCGCTCGCCGAGCAGGGCGTGAGCATCGATTCCTTCCGTTCCTGGACGACGGACACTCCGGAGGGCGGCGGTGTGCTGTTCGAGGCCGAGGCCCTGGTGCGCGTCCCCGAGAGCCTCGGCGAGGATGCAGTGCGCGATGCCCTCGAACCGCTCGCGAACGAGCTCATGGTCGACCTCGATCTCGAGCCCGCTGAGGCCTAGTGGTCTCCGCCAGCTCCTCCGGCTCCGCCGGCTCGTACGGCTCCGCCAACTCCTCCGGCTCCGCCGGCTCCTCCGGCGCAGGCCAGCACCACGCGCCCACGGCCCCGGGGACGTCGTCCGCCCCTGCGCTCATCGTCCTCGCCGGTGGTGGTGCCCGTCGGCTCGGCGGGGTCTCCAAGGCCGAAGTCCTGCTGGGCGGCCGCCGACTCGTGGACATCGTGCTCGACGCCGGCGCGGACTGCGTTCCGCGTGTGGTGGTCGCGCCCGCGGAGGTGGAGGTCCCGAAGGGCGTGCTGCACACTCTCGAGGATCCGCCCTCGGGTGGGCCGGTCGCCGGCATCGCCGCAGGTCTTGCGGCGCTGCGCCGGGCGATCGATGAGAGAGGGGCCAGCGGTGCTGCGTCGAGCGGCGCGCACGAGGCGCCGGGCCCCGACGACGTCCTCATCCTGGGGTGCGACATGCCGGGGGCGGATCTGCTCGTCGGTCCGCTGCTGCGGGCACGCGAACACGCACGCGAGCAGGTCACGGCAGCGGACGGGGTCGTGGCGTGCGGCCCGGACGGGCGCCGCGAGATGCTCGCCCTCCTCGCCGGCCGCGAGGCGATCGAGCGAGCACTGGAGGAGGGTGGGGCTCGTGATCGGTCCGTGCGGTCCGTCCATGCCCACCTCGACCTCCACGCCGTCGCCGTGCCGGTGGAGGCGCTGCAGGACATCGACACCTGGGACCAGCACGCCGCATGGCAGAGGCGCCTCGGCGATGACGAGGGCTGAGCGCGACCCGCGGACCGGCGGCAGGGGTTCGGCGACGGGGTCGAACCTCCGGTAGCCGAGCTCCTGGGCGCGCCGTCTCGGGTCGCCTCAGAGCGCCCCGAACTCGCCCACGTGGGTGATCGCCAGGACAGGCTCCCCGGCCTCGTCGGTCGCCTCGAGGTCGAGCTCCGCCTCGATGCCCCAGTCGTGGTGGCCGTCGGGGTCGTCGATCACCTGACGGATGTGCCAGACCTTGGACTCCTCGCGGATCTGCAGCAGCTGCGGGGAACGGGCCGAACCGTCGATGCCCACGTTGTCGTAGGCGTCGTAGTACTCGTCCATCGCCTGCGCCCAGGCCTTGCGGTCCCAGCCCGAGGCCGCGTCGAGCTCGCCCAGTCGCTCCTCGCGCTCGAAGGCGAAGTGCTCGACGCGCTGCCACAGGGCGGCGCGGACCATCTGGCGCAGCACCCGGGTCTGGGCCGAGAGGCCACGGGGGGAGGTGGGGCGGACCTCGCTCGCGGCGTCCTCGTCCTCCTCGGGGTGTGTGAGGGCCTCCCATTCGTCAAGCAGCGAGGAGTCGATGCCGCGCACCAGCACACCGAGCCACTCGATGACGTCCTCGAGGTCCTCGGTGCGAAGGTCCTGGGGGATCGTGCGGGAGAGCGCGCGGTAGGCGTCGGAGAGGTAGCGCAGCACGATGCCCTCGGAGCGCTGCAGGCCGTAGCGCTGCACGAACTCGCTGAAGGTCTGGCCGGTCTCGTAGATCTCGCGGACGATCGACTTGGGGGAGAGGTCGCCCTCGCGCACCCAGGGCCGGTTCCTCCGGTAGATCTCGAGAGCGGCCTCGAGATCCTCGGCGAGCGGCTTGGGCCAGGTCACCTCGTCCAGCAGGGCCATCCGCTCGGTGTACTCCACGCCGTCGGCCTTGAGCTCCGCGAGCAGCTCGCCCCGCGCCGCGTTCTGCTGGGCCAGCAGGATCTGCATCGGGTCCTCGAGGATCGCCTCGACGATCGAGACGGTGTCCATCGTCAGCGACTCCGACTCCTCGTCGAGCGAGTCGATGACCGCGATCGCGAAGGGCGCCAGCGGCTGGGTCATCGTGAAGTCCAGCTGCAGGTCCTCGACCAGCGAGATCCGGCGGCCCAGATGGTCCTTCTCGGTGAGGGTCTCGACGATCTCCGCCTCCTTGAGGCCGCGGAAGATGTCGGTGGCCTGCTTGATCAGCCGCAGCTTCTGGGTGCTGGTCTGGTGGGACTCCATGATCAGGTGCCGTGCGGAGGCGACGGCGCTGCCGGGCCGGGCGATCAGGGCGAGCTCCATCGACGGGGTGATCTGCAGGTGCGGGCGCAGCGTCTCCGGCGGGGACTCGATCAGCTTGGTCATGTTCTGCTCGGTCCAGTTGACCGCGCCCTCGGGGATCCGGGGCTTGGGCTCCTTCTTGCGCTTCTTGGCGTTGTTGGGCGCCTTGCCCGCCTCCTCCCGTGCCTTAGCCCGGGCCTGCTCCTTCGCGAACTCGACGGCCCACTCCGGGGCCTGCACCACCACGTGACCGACAGTGTCGAACCCGGCGCGTCCCGCACGGCCGGCGATCTGGTGGAACTCCCGGGCGTTGAGCAGACGCATCCGCTTGCCGTCGAACTTCGCCAGACCCGTCAGCAGCACGGTCCGGATCGGCACGTTGATGCCGACGCCGAGGGTGTCGGTGCCACAGATGATCTTCAGCAGCCCCGACTGGGCGAGCCGCTCCACGAGACGCCGGTACTTGGGGAGCATCCCGGCGTGATGGACCCCGATGCCCTGGCGCACGAGCTTGGAGAGGATCTGGCCGAAGCCCTTGGAGAAGCGGAAGTCGCCGATCAGGTCCCGGATCCGATCCTTGTCGCCCTCGGCGAGGATCTTCGTGCCCATCAGGGCCTGCGCCTGCTCGAGGGCGTCCTTCTGGGTGAAGTGGACGATGTAGACGGGGGCGTCGCGGTCCTCGAGGATCGTCTGGATCGTCTCCGGCAGCGGGTCGAGGGACCAGCGGAAGTCCAGCGGCACTGGACGCGGGGCGTCGTCCACCACGGTCACCTCGCGGGCCGTGCGGGCCTCGAGGTCCTCGACGAAGAAGGAGACGTCACCGAGGGTCGCGCTCATCAGCACGAACTGGCAGGACGGCAGCTCGACGAGCGGCACCTGCCAGGCCCAGCCGCGCTGCGGGTCGCCGTAGTAGTGGAACTCGTCCATGACCGCCACGCGGACGTCGGAGGTCGGCCCGTCGCGCAGGGCGTGGTTGGCGAGGATCTCGGCGGTGCACACGATGATCGGGGCGTCGTGGTTCACCGAGGAGTCGCCGGTCATCATGCCGACGTTCTCGGCGCCGAACATCGCGACCAGGTCGAAGAACTTCTCGGAGACCAGGGCCTTGATCGGCGCCGTGTAATAGGCCTTCTGGCCACGGGCCATGGCCGCGAAGACGGCGGAATAGGCGATCGCGGTCTTGCCCGATCCGGTCGGGGTCGCGGCGATCACGTGATCACCCGCGGCGATCGCGAGCAGCGCCTCCTCCTGATGCGGGTACAGGGTCCGACCGGCCGATTCCTGCGAGGCAACGAAACCGTCGACGATCTGCTCCTGATCGGCGGGCGCAGGGGGCAGGAACGGGGTCAGGGAAGCCATGGGGACAGTCTGCCAGGGGCGTGGGGGACGGACGCCCTGAGGGCGCACGGATGCGATGATCATCTGACCTCGCTCGGGCACCCACCTGCTCCCAGGTCGACCGCCCGAGCGGGATCGACCGCGACAGGAGGACAGTGATGACCCCACGACGATCGGACGACCCGGCAGCACAGGCGCGCGAGAACGAGGCGCCGTCGGCCTCGGAGTACTGGGACGAGGCGCGCCGTCGCGCCGCGCGACCCGCCGAGATCCGCCGCGATCCGACATCTTCGGACACGAATTCTCGATCCGAGGACGATCCTGTCGACCCCGAGGACACCGATCGCTGTCCCACCTGTGGAAACGGCGATACCCGCAGCTGAGGAGGGGTCTGTTCGATACCGGTTTCCTCTTCAGGGGACGTGTCCCGCCTTGTCCGGATGCACCCGTATGGCGTGACTTTGTGTAACGGATCACATGGATTAGCGTGACGGCCGCGGCCCCGTCGGGACCGCCCCATCCCTGTGAAAGGACACACGGTGACCACTCCTCACACCGCCCCGACACCCACCGATCCCCCTCAGACCTCGCGGCTGCGCCGCTGTCTCCATCTCGCCGGCGGCGGTCTCTTCGCCGCCGGCCTCGTCCTGGGAAGCGCCTCGATGGCGAGCGCGGGCCCCGACGACGACGTCTGGGAGGGCGACAGCGTCCAGAAGCCCGTCAGCGAGCAGAAGGCGGCGCAGGAATACTGGACCCCCGAGCGCATGGAGAACGCGAAGTCCGCGGACAACCTGGTCTCGGACAAGGACGCCCCCTCGGGTGACGTCAAGAGCTCCGATCCCTCCGAGGTGCCCTCGCAGAAGGCGGATCCCGCCGTGCAGACCAGGTCGGCCACCTCGGAGAAGACGGCCGCCGGCACCGACCACATCGGCAAGGTCTTCTTCACCCAGGGCGGCAGCGACTACGTGTGCTCGGGCAACGCGGTCTCCTCCGGCAACAAGAGCACCGTCGCCACCGCCGGCCACTGCGCCAACGAGGGCGGCACGTGGGCCACCAACTGGACGTTCGCCCCCGGGTACGACCACGGTGACACCCCCTACGGCCTCTGGACCGCTAGCGACCTCTACTCGACCCAGCAGTGGATCTCGAGCGAGGACATGAACTACGACGCCGCCTTCGCGGTCGTCCAGCCCGAGAGCGGTTCGGACACGCTCACCGACGCCGTCGGCGGTTCCGCCCTGTCCTTCAACGGACCGCGCGGTGAACAGGAGACCTCCTACGGCTACCCGGCCGCGGCGCCCTTCGACGGTGAGTCCCTCGAGAACTGCCAGGCCACCGCGACCGACGACACCGTCGGCGACACCGACGACCTGGCCATCGACTGCGACATGACCGGCGGCTCCTCCGGTGGCCCCTGGTTCCTGGGCAGCGACGCCTCGGGCTCCCAGAACTCGGTGAACAGCTTCGGCTACACCACCCAGCCGAACGTCATGTACGGCCCGTACTTCGGTGACGTCATCAAGTCCACCTACGACCAGGCATCCAAGTCCTGATCCTCGCGGACCTCATCACCTGCATCGGGTGGTAACCACGGACGGGCCGGCACCCTCGGGTGCCGGCCCGTCCCTGTCGTCCGTGGCTCGTGCGCACGCGCGTTCTGCGCTTCGTACAGGTCGGGCCGTCCGCGGCCTCAGTCGGACGGTGGGGTGACGAGCGCGGCGAGAGGTTCGATGACCTCGAGGATGCGTTCGCGCAGGACGTCCGCCCCGGCGGCGAGCTCCCGCTGCCGGCGCGCGTACTCGGCCTTCCCGCTCTCGCTCTCGATCGGCACCACGCCGTACCCCAGCGGGCGGACGTCGTAGGGGCTCGCCTCCATGTCCAGCACGCGAGTGCTGCGGGCGTGCTCGAAGCAGTCGAGCACGAGATCCGAGGGCACGAGCGGCACCAGCTTCATCGCCCATTTGTAGAGGTCCATGCCCACGTGCAGGCAGGCGGGGTTGTCGCGGCGCACCTGTGTCGCGCGCGTCGGCGTCAGGGAGTTCCTGGGGGTCGCGTCCTCGGTGAAGAACCGGAACGCGTCCACGTGCGAGCACACGAGACGCTCCTTCTCCACGACCGCGTCGGACCGCTCCCTGCCCAGGCGCAGCGGCAGGTCCTCGTGGCGCTGCGCCCCGTCGGGCAGGCGGTACACCATGGCCCACTCGTGCAGACCGAAGCAGCCGAAGTTCGGCCGACGCTCCTGGAGGGAGGAGGCGCGCAGCAGCCGGGCCATGAATCCCAGGGCGTCCGCCCGCTCCGCGAGGTACCGATCGACGTCGGCGCGACGCGCGATGATCTCGCCGGCTTCCTGGTCCCGGTACCACGAGCGCTCTCCCTCGTGGACGTCCCCGACGGTGCCCTCGTCGGCCCCCGGGTCGGCGGCGGCGTCGTAGGCGAACTGCCAACCGGGGTGCCAGCGGCGCAGACGGGCGGGGGAGAAGGGGTAGTAGGTGAACAGGAAGTCCTCGACGGGGTGCTTCTCCCCGCGTCGGCGACGCTCACGGTGTCCGGCGGTGAGGGTGTCGGCCCGCTCCTCGTGCGCGCGACGCTCCGCCGCGGCCTCGCTCGCCGCCAGGACCGTGCGCGGGGCCGCCACCCGGTCGGTGAGGACCGGCGGCTCCGGAGCGGGGTGAGGGAGGGGCACCGCCCCAGTGTGGCAGGTCGTCCGCGAGGGGTCGGCGCGCCGTAGGGCGCGCGGTCGGCCGGTGTGGTCGGGCCCGCCCGCCGCCGTGCGGGGCCGTCGGATCGCCCGGGCGGCCCGCCCGCCTAGACTGGAGGCATGCGCATCGCCCGATTCACCACCGGTGAGGACCCCAGTTTCGGCATCGTCCAGGAGAAGGACGGCACGGACTATGTCTACGGCATCACCGGAGACCCCCTGTACACGGAGATCCGCCCCAGCGGGAAGCGGTACCCCCTCGAGGACGTCCGACTGCTCTCTCCCGTCATCCCCCGCTCGAAGGTGGTGTGCGTGGGCAAGAACTACGCCGCGCACGCGGAGGAGATGGGCACCGAGGTGCCGGCCCAGGCCCTCTACTTCCTCAAGCCCAACACGGCCGTCATCGGCCCGGAGGACCCGATCGTCCTGCCCTCCTACAGCACCGAGGTCAGCCTCGAGGCCGAGCTCGCCGTCGTCATCCAGCGCATGGCCAAGGACATCGACCCCGAGCAGGTCGCCGACGTCGTCCTCGGCTACACCTGCGGCAACGACCTCACGGCGCGCGATTCCCAGCGCGCGGAGAGCCAGTGGTTCCGCGCCAAGACGTTCGACACCTCGTGCCCGCTCGGCCCCTGGATCGAGACCGACGTCGACCCCGCGGCCCTCGCGATCGGGTCGACCGTCGACGGCGACCTCGCCCAGCAGGGCACCACGGCCGACATGCTCCGCGGCGTGCCCGAGCTTGTCTCCGAGATCTCCCGTGTCACCACCCTGCTGCCCGGCGACGTCGTCATGACCGGGACCCCGGCCGGCGTGCGACCCGTCGCCGAGGGGAGCGTCATCGACGTGACCATCGAGGGCATCGGCACGCTGACCAATCCCGTCGTGCGTCGCTGAGAGGGCCCGTCGGCCCCGGCCTCGGCCCCGGCCCCGGCCCCGCACCACACCCCACCATTCGCCGTCAGCACGGCATCCTGAAGGAGAGCATCCGCGTGACCCACGCTCCCGCCACCGCACCCACCTCCGAGGCCACCGGCGCAGACGTGCGCGTGCGCTTCTGCCCGAGCCCCACCGGCACCCCGCACGTGGGCATGGTGCGCACGGCCCTGTACAACTGGGCGCACGCGCGCCACCACGGCGGCAAGCTCGTCTTCCGCATCGAGGACACCGACGCGGCGCGCGACAGCGAGGAGTCCTACCACCAGCTGCTCGAGGCCATGCGCTGGCTCGGCATCGACTGGGACGAGGGCGTCGAGGTGGGTGGCCCGCACGGCCCCTACCGCCAGTCCCAGCGCGGGGAGATCTACCGCGAGGTGATCGACAAGCTCACCGAGGGCGGCTTCATCTACGAGTCCTACTCCACGGCCGAGGAGACCACGGCCCGCCACCAGGCGGCGGGCCGTGACCCGCAGCTGGGGTACGACGGCTACGACCGCGACCTCAGCGAGGAGCAGAAGGCCGCCTTCCGCGCCGAGGGACGCGAGCCCGTCTGGCGCCTGCGCATGCCCGACGAGGACATCACCTTCGAGGACATGGTGCGAGGCGAGATCACGTTCAAGGCAGGGTCGACGCCCGATTTCGTGGTGGTGCGCGCCAACGGGCAGCCGCTCTACACACTCGTCAATCCCGTCGACGATGCGCTGATGGGCATCACCCACGTGCTGCGCGGCGAGGACCTGCTCTCCTCCACGCCACGACAGATCGCGCTCTACCGCGCGCTCATCGAGGTCGGCGTGACCGAGGTGATCCCGCG
Source organism: Brachybacterium endophyticum (assembly GCF_003130585.1). Taxonomy (GTDB): domain Bacteria; phylum Actinomycetota; class Actinomycetes; order Actinomycetales; family Dermabacteraceae; genus Brachybacterium; species Brachybacterium endophyticum. The sequence continues at coordinate 162,313 of NZ_QFKX01000005.1, forward strand.
CTTCGGGCACCTTCCCTACGTGCTGGGCGAGGGCAACAAGAAGCTCTCCAAGCGCGACCCCGAGTCGAACCTGTTCAACTACCGCGAGCAGGGCTTCCTGCCCGAGGGCATGGTCAACTACCTCGCGCTGCTGGGCTGGGGCTACAGCGCCGACCAGGACATCTTCACGCGCGAGCAGATGGTCGAGCGCTTCGATGCGTCCGACGTCAATCCCAACCCCGCACGGGTGGACTTCAAGAAGGCCACGGCGATCAACGCCGACCACATGCGGATGCTGCCGCAGGCCGAGTTCACCGAGCGCATGGTGCCCTACCTCCAGGCGGCCGGCCTGGTGGCCGATCCGGTCACCGCGCAGGAGCGTGCGATCCTCGAGGCGGCCACGCCTCTCGTCCAGCCCCGCATGAACCTGCTGGCCGAGGCGCCCGACATGCTGCGCTTCCTCTTCACGGCCGACGGTGACCTCACGATCGCCGAGGACGCGACCAAGAAGATGGGCGAGAACCCCGCGGCGGTCATCGACCGCGCCATCACCGAGGTCGAGTCCCTCGGCGACGACGAGTTCACCACCGCCCGGCTTGAGGAGGTGCTGCGCGCCGCCATCGTCGAGGACATGGGCATCAAGCCCCGCTTGGCCTTCGGCCCGCTGCGCAGTGCGATCTCCGGCCGACGGATCTCCCCGCCCCTGTTCGAGTCGATGGAGCTGCTGGGACGCGAGTCGTCACTGGCTCGCCTGCGCGCCGGCCGAGAGGTGTTCGCAGGTCTCGCCTGAGGACCGTACGGCGGGGGCCTTGCGCGGGCGGGGTCGCGCGTCGGCGGCAGCCCGTGCGGTGTCGTCCGCGTGGCGTAGTCCTCAGGCCGTCAGCCTCTTCGAGGCTCTCCGATCGGGAAGAAACAGCGGTTGACCTGCGATGACGGTTCGAGGTGGGAGACCTCACAGCCCTCCGCCGGGCTGAGGCTTTGCTCGGTGGAGGGCGGAACGGGTAATGTTCCATTTCGTTGCGGCACTCGCGCCGAGGGCTCCGGTCCTCAGCAAAAGAGCCGCTGACCTTGGGGTATGGTGTAATCGGCAACACGACGGTTTCTGGTACCGTTATTCTAGGTTCGAGTCCTGGTACCCCAGCGCTTCACCCCTCGCTCGTGCGAGGGAGAACGAAGTCCGCGCCCCGTTCGTCTAGCGGCCTAGGACGTCGCCCTCTCACGGCGGTAACACCGGTTCAAATCCGGTACGGGGTACGAGCAGGCCTTCCGGGCCTGTCGCAGGTTCCCACCTGCAGCATGGATCTCGCATCCACTCGCCGGTCTCCGGATCGGCACCGTTGATCCTCGGATCGACGTAGGCCCCGTTCGTCTAGCGGCCTAGGACGCCGCCCTCTCACGGCGGTAACACCGGTTCAAATCCGGTACGGGGTACGAGCAGGAGCCGGCATCGTTCGCGATGCCGGCTCCTTTGTCGTTCGGGGGCGGGGGCGGCGGACCGGGCCGGAATCCTCTTGTGGGCCCTGTTGCCCGGATGGCTCGGGGCGTCGACGGGCCGGAGCTGACGGACCCGCCGGTTCGCTGGGCCTCCGAGGGACTCAGAGCGCATCGTGTGCCATATATGGCAGACGATGCGCTCTGAGTCCCGTCGAAGCCCTAGTTGACCGGGAGGAGCGGCCTTCCGGGCCCCCGGGCCGCCGGAGTGCCGGACCGCAGGGGATCTCGGGGTGCCCGGCACGTGAATGGGGCGTTGTCGAAGTGGCCGCCGGGCTTGCGAGGGACTAATAGCGCATCATCTGCAGTATTTCGCAGATGATGCGCTATTCGTCCCGTCCAGGCCACGCGCGAGGCCCTGGCGACCCGGCGCCCGGCTCCGCTTGCCCGCCCCGTCTCAGGAGCCCCGCCCCACCCCGCCTCAGGAACCGGCGCGGCGAAGGACTTCGCTGAGGTGGTTCGCCGAGCTGATGACGGCTGCGGCGTGCAGGCGTCCGGGCTGGCGGGTGATGCGCTCGAGGGGGCCGGAGACGCTGAGGGCCGCGATCACGCGTCCGCCCGGGCCGCGCACGGGGGCGGAGACGGAGCCGACGCCTGCCTCACGCTCACCGATGGACTGCGCCCAACCGCGGCGGCGCACGGCCGAGAGCATGGTGGCGGTGAAGCGCGCTCCGTGCAGGCCGCGGTGCAGACGGTCCGGCTCCTCCCAGGCCAGCAGGATCTGCGCGGCGGAACCGGCCTTCATCGTGAGCGTCGAGCCGAGCGGCACGGAGTCGCGTAGACCGATGGGCGGCTCGGCGCTGGCGACGCAGATCCGATGATCGCCCTGGCGGCGGTAGAGCTGGGCCGATTCGCCGGTGTGGTCGCGCAGGGCGGTCAGGACGGGCCCCGCGGCGGCGAGCAGGCGATCCTCGCCCGCGGCGGAGGAGAGCTCGCCCAGGCGCGGCCCCAGGATGAAACGCCCCTGCATGTCGCGCGCGACCAGGCGATGATGTTCCAGAGCGACCGCGAGGCGATGCGCGGTGGGCCGGGCCAGGCCCGTGGACTGCACGAGCTGCGCGAGGGTCGCGGGTCCTGCTTCGAGTGCTCCGAGGACGGTCGCGGCCTTGTCGAGCACGCCGACGCCGCTGCCGCCCTCTTCCGTGGTGGTGTCCATGCTCCGATACTGCCGTCTTATTGAGTGAGACGCAAGTGCGCAGTTGCAGCCCCCTGGTGACGATGGAGGGGATCCGATGCGTTGTCGGATGTGTCCCGGTGGGTGCGGGGCGCGGCCGGCGAGGGCGTCGGACGCACACGAAGGAAGGACAGGGAGCCATGGCGAGCACGCTCGCGGAGAAGGTGTGGAAGGACCATGTGGTGCGCCGCGGGGAGAACGGCGAGCCCGACCTGCTCTACATCGATCTCCAGCTCCTCCACGAGGTGACCAGCCCGCAGGCCTTCGACGGTCTGCGCCAGGAGGGTCGGCCCCTGCGTCGCGTCGACCAGACCATCGCGACCGAGGACCACAACACCCCCACGATCGACATCGACAAGCCGATCGCCGACATCACCTCGCGCACCCAGATCGACACCCTGCGCCGCAACGCGGAGGAGTTCGGTGTGCGCATCCATCCCCTGGGCGACCGTGAGCAGGGGATCGTGCACGTGGTCGGCCCGCAGCTGGGGCTGACGATGCCGGGCATCACCGTGGTCTGCGGGGACTCCCACACCTCCACCCACGGCGCGTTCGGCGCCCTCGCGTTCGGCATCGGCACCAGCGAGGTCGAGCACGTGATGGCCACGCAGACCCTGCCGCTGACCCCCTTCAAGACCATGGCGATCACCGTGGACGGCACCCTGAAGCCCGGGGTGAGCGCGAAGGACATCATTCTCGCGGTGATCGCGAAGATCGGGACCGGCGGGGGCGCGGGCTACGTGCTCGAGTACCGCGGCGAAGCGATCCGCTCCCTGTCCATGGAGGGGCGGATGACGATCTGCAACATGTCGATCGAGGCCGGGGCCCGTGCCGGCATGGTCGCCCCCGACGAGACCACCTTCGAGTACGTCAAGGATCGTCCCCATGCCCCGCAGGGCGAGCTGTGGGACGAGGCCGTGGAGTACTGGAGGTCGCTGCGCACCGACGAGGACGCCACCTTCGACGAAGAGGTCGTGATCGACGCCGACGAGCTCGAGCCCTTCGTCACCTGGGGCACCAACCCCGGCCAGGGGCTGCCGCTCTCGGCGAAGGTGCCCGCCCCGGAGGACTTCACCGACGACACCTCGCGGGCGAGCGCCGAGAACGCTCTGGCGTACATGGACCTGGTGCCCGGCACGCCGCTGAAGGACATCCGGGTGGACACCGTGTTCATGGGCTCCTGCACGAACTCCCGCATCGAGGACCTGCGGGCCTTCGTCGACGTCATCCGCGGCCACCAGAAGGACCCGGACGTGCGGGTGATGGTCGTCCCGGGCTCGGCGCGGGTGAAGATGCAGGCCGAGCAGGAGGGGCTGGACCGCGACATCCTGGCCTTCGGTGCCGAGTGGCGCGAGGCCGGCTGCTCGATGTGCCTGGGGATGAACCCGGATCAGCTGGCGCCGGGGGAGCGCTGCGCCTCGACCTCGAACCGCAACTTCGAGGGCCGACAGGGCAAGGGCGGGCGCACCCACCTGGTCTCGCCCGTCGTCGCCGCGGCGACAGCCGTGCGCGGCACCCTGAGCTCGCCCTCAGATCTCGGAGAGCCGGGCGACGTCGGCCCGGGAGGCAGGCCCTCGCGAGCGCCCGGCGTTCCCTCGGCGAACGGGCTGCGCACCGCCTGACCCGGCGACTCCCGCGCTCACGTCATCCAGCGCCTGAGCGCCTCACCGCCCCAGCGCCCGCCCCGCCCCGCGCTCACGCTCACCCGCCGGCCACACGACCTCACGAAGGATCCGACCATGGAGAAGTTCACCACCCACACCGGCGTCGGCGTGCCGCTGCGCCGCAGCAACGTGGACACCGACCAGATCATCCCCGCCGTCTACCTCAAGCGCGTCAAGAAGACGGGCTTCGACGACGGGCTGTTCGTCAACTGGCGCAAGGACCCCGACTTCGTGCTCAACCGCGAGCCCTACAGCACGGGTTCCGTGCTGGTCGCGGGTTCCGACTTCGGCACCGGCTCCTCGCGAGAGCACGCCGTCTGGGCGCTGCGCGACTACGGATTCAAGGCCGTGCTCTCCAGCCGCTTCGCCGAGATCTTCCGCGGCAACGCCGGGAAGCAGGGTCTGGTCGCCGCCAAGCTCTCGCAGGACGACATCGAGCAGATCTGGAAGATCCTCGAGGAGTCGCCCGGCGCCGAGGTCACTGTCGACCTCGAGAACCAGCAGGTCTTCGCGGGCGAGGCGACCTTCCGCTTCGACATCGACGACTACACCCGCTGGCGGCTGATGGAGGGCCTGGACGACGTCGGGCTGACCCTTCGCCACGAGACCGAGATCTCCGCCTTCGAGGAGCGTCGCCCCCGCTGGATGCCGCGGACGATCCCGGCGCGCACGGCCCCCTGATCCGCACCTCGCAGCACGGCGCGACGCGTCCGGAGGGCGTCCAGGCTCGGCCAGGCTCGCTCCGGTAGTGTGAAGCGATCCAAGGAAGGACCCCGGCCCGGGGTCCCCGAACGGCTCAAGGACGATATGACCTCGACATTCCACGTGCGCGGCGGGCGGCCCCTCAAGGGTGAGATCACCGTTCGCGGCGCCAAGAACCTCGTCTCGAAGGCGATGGTCGCCGCCCTGCTGGGCGAGGAGCCCAGCCTCCTGCGCTCCGTGCCGGACATCCGCGACGTCGCGATCGTCACCGAGCTGCTGAAGGTCCACGGTGTGAAGGTGGACCGCGACGTGGCGACCGGCCTGATCCGCATGGATCCCTCCAACGTCGAGCGCGCGCACGCCGCCGAGATCGACGCCCATGCCGGCAGCTCACGGATCCCGATCCTGTTCTGCGGCCCTCTGCTGCACCGCCTGGGCGAGGCGATCATCCCGGACCTCGGTGGCTGCAGGATCGGTGACCGCCCGATCAACTACCACCTCGACGTGCTGCGCGAGTTCGGTGCGCACGTCGACAAGCGCGAGCTGGGCATCCACATCACCGCGCCCAACGGCCTCAAGGGCACCAAGATCCACCTCGAGTACCCGAGCGTCGGGGCCACCGAGCAGGTCCTGCTCACGGCCGTGCGCGCCGAGGGCGTCACCGAGCTGACCAACGCCGCGGTCGAGCCCGAGATCGAGGACCTGATCGCCGTCCTGCAGAAGATGGGCGCTCTGATCACGCTGCAGACCGACCGCACGATCACCATCGAGGGCGTCGAGCGGTTGGGCGGCTACGAGCACGTGGCGATCCCCGACCGGATCGAGGCGGCCAGCTGGGCGTGCGCCGCTCTGGTCACCAAGGGCGATGTGTTCGTCCAGGGCGCCCAGCAGAAGCCGATGTCCACCTTCCTGAACGTCTTCCGCCGGATCGGCGGGGGACTGGACATCACCGACGACGGCATCCGGTTCTTCCATCCCGGCGAGCCGCTGCGCTCGATCGCGATGGAGACCGACGTGCATCCCGGGTTCATGACCGACTGGCAGCAGCCGCTCGTGGTCGCGCTCACCCAGGCCGAGGGCATCTCGATCGTGCACGAGACCGTGTACGAGAACCGCCTGGGCTTCACCAGCGCGCTGAACGACATGGGCGCGCGGATCCAGGTCTACCGCGAGTGCCTGGGCGGCTCGAGCTGCCGCTTCGGGTGGCGCAACTTCAACCACTCGGCCGTCATCTCCGGGCCCAAGGCCCTGCACGGGGCCGACATCACCGTCCCCGACCTGCGCGGCGGCTTCTCCTACCTGATCGCCGCGCTCGGCGCCGAGGGGATCAGCTCGATCCACGGGATCGACCTGATCGACCGCGGCTACGAGAGCTTCCGGGAGAAGCTCACCGCGCTGGGCGCCGAGTACTGGGAGGACTGACAGGCATGGCAGAGCAGCGCGACGAGACCCTCAACGGGCAGCTCGTGGACCGGCAGGACCGCAACGCTGACGACCCGTCCGCACGCGCCTCGCAGCAGTCGTCGGCCGGGGAGGGCGCCCAGGCGCCCAGCGGTGCGATCAGCTCGCTGGCGCTGCGCGACATCCCCGTCCCGGACTACTGCGACGTGGTGATCGTCCCGACCCGCGGTGTCGCCATCGAGGACCCCCGGGTGTGGGCCGAGGCGATCTTCTCCCACGAGAACACGCCGCTGAGCACCCGCGGCCTGCGGGCGCTGCGCGACGAGGCCGTGCGCCTGTTCGACATGGTCCCGCCGCCCGAGAAGCAGTACGTGGCCGACGAGGTGCGCGGCAGCGAGGCTCTGATCAAGGACGACGACCAGAACCTCTCGCTGCGGATCGGCGTCGCACTGCTCCCCGGCGGGGAGCTGCTGCAGGTCACCACCGCGGTGAAGTACCGATCGGTGCGCGGACGCCTCGCCTGGGCGCCCCGTCGGCTGATGCACGCCGCCGCCGTGAACGCCCTCGCCCGACGGGCACCGACCACGGTGCGCCGTCGGCAGGTGGGCCCGCGCACGACCGGCCCGGCACAGCTCTCCGAGCGCTCGGAGCGGCGCAGCATCTCGCGTGGCCGATTCCTGGGGCGCGCAGGCGGCCGCAGCACGGATCGCGACGCGTGATCGGGCGAGTAGCCGACGACGCCGCGCCGATGACCACCCGGCGCATCCGGGGCCTCGAACGATGACCCGCATCGCGGTGCTCGGCGCCGGCAGCTGGGGGAGCACCTTCTCGCTGCTGCTGGCCGACGCGGGGTGCGAGGTGGTGCTGTGGGCCCGCCGGGAGGAGACGGCCCGGGCGATCCGCCAGGCGCACCGCAATCCCGACTACCTGGGCGAGACCGCGCTGCCCGACGTCGTCACGGCGACCACCGACGTCGCCGCGGCGCTCGACGGGGCCGAGGGCGTCGTGCTCGCGCTGCCGGCCCAGAGCCTGCGGGCGAACCTGACGGCCTGGCGCGACGCAGGCACGCTGCTGCCCGAGGTGCCCGTCCTATCGCTGGCCAAGGGCATCGAGCGTGGCAGCGATCAGCGGATGAGCCAGGTGATCGCGGAGGCGGGCGCCGTGGACCCCGCGCGCATCGCCGTGCTCTCCGGGCCGAACCTGGCCGGGGAGATCGCCCGGCGTCAGCCCTGTGCGAGCGTGGTCGCCGCGCAGCACGAGGACCTCGCCCGCACCGTGGCCGGCTGGTGCGCTGCTCCGTCCTTCCGGTCCTACACCTCGACCGACGTGCTGGGCGTCGAGATCGCCGGGGCGGTCAAGAACGTCATCGCGATCGCGGTGGGCGCCGCCGCCGGCCTCGGCTACGGGGACAACACCCGCGCGAGCCTGGTCACCCGCGGGCTGGCCGAGATCACGCGACTCGGCGTGGCCCTGGGCGGGAGCGCCGGCACCTTCGCGGGCCTGGCAGGCATGGGGGACCTGGTGGCCACCTGCGCCTCCCCGCTCTCCCGCAACCACCGGCTCGGCCATGCCCTGGGACGCGGCCTGGACCTCGACGCCGCGGTGGACGAGGTCGGTCAGACCGCCGAGGGCGTGGCGACGGCACGGGCCGTCGACGAGATCGCCCGGCGGGCGGGAATCGACATGCCCATCACGCGGGGGGTCGTCGACGTGGTGGACCACGGCACACCCATCGAGCAGGTCACCACGGCGTTGCTCGCACGATCCGTCCGACCCGAATGACTACCCTGCCGCTATGACCTCCACGATCGCCCTCGTCTTCGGTGGCCGCTCCGGCGAGCACGGCATCTCCTGCGTCACCGCCGGCGGCATACTCGGCGCCGTCGACCGCGAGCGCTACGACGTCGTCGCGATCGGCATCACCCGCGACGGGCGCTGGATCCACGTCAGCGACGATCCCGCCGACTGGCAGCTGCAGGGGTCGATTCCGCCCGAGGTGCCGTCGGCCGGTGACGAGGTGCTGCTGCCCGCCGCGGCCAAGCGACCGGGCGAGCCCGTCACGCTGCGGGTCGTCCGTGACGGGCGCCTCCAGCCCCTCGCCGACATCGACGTGGTACTTCCCCTCCTGCACGGGGCCTACGGAGAGGACGGCACCATCCAGGGCGCACTGGACCTGCTGGACATCCCCTATGTGGGCAGCGGGGTGCTCGCCTCGGCGACCTGCATGGACAAGACCGCCACGAAGGCCGCTCTGGAGCAGGCGGAGATCCCTTCGGCACCGTCGATCAGCGTCCACGAGGACGAGTGGTCGGCGCGCGCGGACGAGGTCACGACGCGGGTGCAGGAGCGCCTGAGCGCCCCCTGGTTCGTCAAGCCCGCCCGCGCCGGATCGAGCCTGGGCGTCTCGCGCGTGACCGATCCCTCCGCACTCGAGCAGGCGGTCAAGACGGCATTCGCCGAGGACCCGCGGATCCTGATCGAGGAAGGCGTCGTGGGCCGCGAGGTCGAGTGCGGCGTGCTGGCCGGGGAGGCCGGCGGCGAGCCCCGCACGACCCTCCCGGGGGAGGTGATCGTCGGCGACGACCTCGACTTCTACGACTACGAGTCGAAGTACTTCGGCAAGGGCACCATCGACATCCAGGTCCCCGCCGCGCTGTCGGATCGTGCGGTCGCGGAGGTCCGCGCCGTGGCCGCGCGCGCCTTCTCCGCCCTGGGGCTGGAGGGACTGGGCCGCGTGGACGTCTTCGTGACGGAGGCCGACGAGGTCGTGGTCAACGAGGTCAACACGATGCCCGGCTTCACCCCGTCCTCCATGTTCCCCGTGCTCTGGGACACCATGGGGCTCGGGTACACCGAGCTGATCACGGATCTGATCGAGCAGGCCCGCAGCCGGCGCATCGGTCTGCGCTGAGGCCCGCGATCCGGGGTGGCTGCTACTGCACGTCCTGCACGCTCAGGCAGTTCCGGCTCGCCGAGATCCCCGAGACCGCCTCGGTGAGATCGAGCGCCGCGGCCGAGGGCTGGTCGCCCGCGACCTCCCGCGGCACCGTCAGATCGATCGCCGGGCTGCGGCCGTAGGTCGTGAAGCGCACGACCCCGTCGGAGGAGCCGTCGTCCTCCACGATCCAGTCCACCTCCCTGCCGTGCTCGTCGGTCAGGGTCGTGCACATCTTCGACGTGGGACCCGGCGGGGTCACGCCGCAGCGCATCACGATCGCCTCGTCCCCGGAGCCCCAGGCAAGCGTCCCCTGGCTCGACGTGGTGTGCCGGGACTGGTCCAGCAGGGTCCGCGGTGCGCTGCGCACCACGTCCGCGCACGCCGGGTCCGCAGCATCCGGCCCCGCCGGAACCTGGATCGTCGCGCACGAGGTGCAGGCCAGCGCTGCCAGCGCGGCCAACGAGGCGGCGGCCGGGCGCAGGGCGCGGGAGAAGGACACGGGCGGACGCACACGACGAGGGTATCGGCCCGGCCCTCGGGCACACTGGGGACATGACGCGGATCGAGCACCTCACCGAGTCCGGCCTGCTGGCGCGGATCACACCCGGACTCACCCAGGGAGCCGACGTCGAGCTGGGCCCGGGCGATGACGCCGCCGTGGTGCGCCTCGCCTCGCCGCGCCTGGTGATCACCACTGACACGCTCACCGAGGGCCACGACTTCCTGCTCGATGGGACGACTCCCGCATGGATCGGCCACAAGGCGGCCGTGCAGAACCTGGCCGACGTCGCGGCGATGGGCGCGCGCCCGCAGGCGGTGGTCGTGTCCGTCTCCGCGCCGCGCGAGACCGGTGCGGCGCTGTTGGAGGGGATCAGCGCCGGCCTCGCCGAGCGCTGCGCCCGCGACAGCGTGAGCGTGGTCGGCGGCGACCTCGGCGCGGCCGACGCGCTCTCGATCACGGTGACCGCGGTGGGGGCCCTGGCGGTGGACCAGGAGCCGATCACCCGCTCCGGCGCCCGGCCCGGCCAGGTGCTCGCCGTGGGGAGCGACCTGCTCGGCCGTTCCGCCGCGGGCCTCGCCCTCGTGCTCGCCGGTGCGGGTAACGATCCCGACGAGGACTGGGCCCGCGGTCTCGTGGCCTGGCACGACGCGCCGGATCCGGACCTCTCCCTGGGCTGGACGCAGTGCCCCGGGCGCGCGCGGGCCATGATCGACGTCTCCGACGGGCTGGCACGGGACGGAGGGCGGCTGGCCGTCGCGAGCGGGGTGGAGATCGACCTCGACCGCGAGGTCCTCGGCCGCGACGTGGAGCGGCTCGCGACCTCGGCGCAGCGGATCGGCGAACGGACGGGGGAGCGGATCGATCCCTGGGAGTGGGTGCTGGGGAGCGGGGAGGAGCACGCACTGCTGGCGACCTTCGACCCGGGTGACGTCCCGAGCGGGTTCCGCACCATCGGCATCGTCCGTGCCGCGCAGGCCGGAGCGCGCGGCAGCGAGGAGGGAACCGCGCTGCGGATGGACGGACAGCCGATCGCGGACCTCGGCTTCGACCACTTCGGCTGAGTTCGGATAGGCTCACCTCATTTGAGAGTCCGCTCCCAGGAGGTCACCCCGTCCATGGCATTCCTCGACGCCCGCCGCTTCCGCGGTCATCACCTGGCGACCGTCGCACGTCGGGAGCAGGTCGGCCCGCACATGGTCCGCGTGACCCTCGAGGGAGAGGACCTGACCGGGTTCACTGCTCACGGGTTCGACCAGTGGGTGCGTCTGTTCCTGCCCCGGACCGACGGCCCCACCGACTACTCGCGGGTCCCGCAGGGCTTCGGGATCGCCGGGGCGCTGAAGTACCTGACGACTGGTTCGGGGGTGCGACCGCCCGTGCGCAGCTACACGATCCGCGAGCTGCGGCCCGAGGCGGGGGAGCTCGACATCGACTTCGTCGCCCACGGCGACGAGGGCATCGCCGGCCCCTGGGCCCAGCGCGCCCGCGCCGGCGAGCAGGTGATGATGATCGACCAGGGGCGCGGGTTCGACCCTGACGAGGATGCGTCCTCGGTGCTCCTCGTCGGCGAGGAATCGGCCCTGCCCGCTCTGCTCGGGATCCTGCGGGACCTGCCGCGCAGCACAGCGGGCACCGCGCTGATCGAGATCCCCGAGCAGGCCGACGCCCAGGAGCACGAGGCCCCCGAGGACGTCGAGGTGCGATGGCTCCCGCGCAAGGAGCCGCACGATCGCCCCGGAGTGCTCGCGCTCGAGGCGCTGCGCGAGCTCGTCCCGTCCGACGGCGCCCGTCTCCAGGCGTACCTGGCGGGCGAGCAGGCCCTGGTCGCCGAGGGTCGACGCCACCTGGTCGCCAACGGCGTCCCCAAGAAACGGATCGTCTTCACCGGCTACTGGAAGGTCGGCAGGGCCGCTCTCTGACGGCTCGGGGCATCGTGCCCGATAAGCCGCTCAGACCTGGGTCTCGACCCCCATCACGACCGTGCGCTCCTGCGGCAGGCGCAGGGCGTGGGTCTTGTTCGAGGAGAGCCTCTCGAGCAGCCGGAACAGCTTCTTCTGCCAGCGGGGCATGCAGCGGTCCTCGCCCTGCTCGATGCGGAAGACCGAGAGGAAGTAGATCGCGGTGGACGGATCCACGTGCAGCTCGTCCGAGCGCCCCACGGCGTCGGCGAGGGCGGCCGGGACGTCCTGGGAGTCGTTGAACCCGACGCGGTAGGTCACGTGCACGATCCCGTCGTGCGGGTCGCCCAGGTCGCTGACCTCGACGCGAGCATCGTGCAGCACGTGGGGCACGCCCATGTTGCGGATCGTGATGATGACGACGTGCCGGTGCAGCATGCGGTTGAAGCGCACGTTCGAGCGCAGGGCGAGCGGGACCGTGGCGGGGTCGCCGTGCGGGTAGACGGCCAGCCCGGGCACCCGCCTCACCTTCTGCTCGCGGATCTGCACCACGAACTCGTCGATCGGCCCCTCCATCGAGCGTCGCCTGCCGAAGTACTCGCGGGCACCGCGCCGCCAGGTCAGCATGATCACGAGGAGGGCGCCGGCGATGACCAGGGGCAGCCAGCCGCCGGAGGCGATCTTGACGACGTTGCCGGCGAACAGGGCGAGCTCGAGTCCGCCGACGACGACCGCCATCGTCGCCACGCGCCACAGCGGCCAGTTCCACACCCTCAGCGCGAGCAGCAGGAACAGCGAGAGCTCGAGCAGCAGCGTCCCGGTGACGGAGAGTCCGTAGGCCGATGCCAGCGACTCCGAGGACCGGAAGACCAGCACGAGCACCAGCACGCCGCCGAACAGCAGCAGGTTCACCACCGGCAGGTAGATCTGTCCTCCGTGGACCCGCGAGGTCTGCAGGACCTTCAAACGCGGCAGCAGTCCGAGGCGGGTGGCCTGGCGCGAGACCGAGAACGCCCCCGAGATCACCGCCTGCGAGGCGATCACCGTGGCCATGGCCGCCAGCAGCACGAGAGGGAGCCGCGCCCACACGGGAGCCATGCGGAAGAACGGGTTCTCCACCGCGCTGGGATCGGCGAGGATCAGCGCGCCCTGGCCGAAGTAGCAGATCAGCAGGGCGGGAAGGATCAGACACAACCAGGCGAGCGCGATCGGGCGACGGCCGAAGTGGCCCATGTCGGCATAGAGCGCCTCCGCGCCGGTGATCGCGAGCACGACCGCTCCCATCGCGACGAAGGCCACCAGGGGGCGGTCCAGGGCGAACACGATGGCGTAGCTCGGGGAGACCGCCCGCAGGATCGACAGGTTCGAGATCAGGTGGGGCAGCCCCAGGGCGGCGAGCACGAGGAACCAGCAGACCATGATCGGTCCGAAGGCCTTCCCGATCGCGCCCGTGCCCCAGCGCTGCACCAGGAACAGGCAGGTGAGGACGGCCACCGCCGCGGGGACGACCCACGGAGCGAATCCCGGGCCCACCACCTCCAGGCCCTCGAAGGCGCTGAGGACGGAGATGGCCGGAGTGATGACGGAGTCACCGTAGAAGAGGGAGGCACCGACCACCGCGAGGACGAGGGCGACGGAGACCTGCGTGGAGCGCTGGCCGAGCTTGCGCTGGATGAGGTTCGCGAGCGAGAGGATCCCGCCCTCGCCCTGGTTGTCGGCCCGCAGGATCACGCTGACGTAGGTGACCGTCACGATCAGGATCAGGCACCACACGATCATCGAGATCACACCGAGCACGTCCTGCTCGGTGGGGGCGACGGCGTTGTGGTGGGTGCTGAACACCGTCTGGAGCGAGTACAGGGGACTGGTGCCGATGTCACCGAACACCACGCCCGCGGCTCCCAGCATGAGGGCGGCGACGGGCCTGCGACGCCGGGGGCGGCCGTCGGTGTCGAGCGGGGCGCGGTGCGGGGCGGAGGCGACCGCAGTCGCCGGGGCGCGGCCCGGTTCTGCACGGTCTGGTTCTGTGACCACGAGCCGACAGCCTGCCACCGCGGCCTCCGACTGACCAGGATCTCGCCCCAGGGCTTTGGATCCGTACGTCACACAGGACACGCGGCCGACGGCGGTACGTACGGCCGACGGCGGGATTCCTGGGAACGCGTCCAGCGATGTCCGGAGGATCTCGTGACCCCCTCGAGCTGGTGATGGGAGGTCTAAGCTGGTGCAGTCGCCCGCCGGACGCGCAGCCCCATCGCCCCTTCGGGGCCAGCGCCGTCTGCTCCGCGGGCACCATCCGCACCCGAGCTCCGAGGAGACGAACGTGCCCATCACCGTCAAGGCCCTGCAGAAGACCGGGCCCGACCAGCCCTACCGCGTCGCCGAGATCCAGCGCCGCGACCCCCGCCCCGACGACGTCGTGATCGACATCAAGGCCGCGGGCATCTGCCACTCCGACATCCACACCATCCGCAACGAGTGGGGCGAGGCGCACTTCCCGCTGACCGTCGGCCACGAGATCGCGGGCGTCGTCTCCGCCGTCGGCGAGGACGTCACCTCCTACTCGGTCGGCGACCGCGTCGGCGTGGGCTGCATGGTCAACTCGTGCGGCGAGTGCGAGCAGTGCCGCAACGGCCAGGAGCAGGACTGCCTGAACGGCAACGTCGGCACCTACAACGTCAAGGACGTCGACGGCTCCATCACCCAGGGCGGCTACTCCCAGAAGGTCGTCGTCAACGAGCGCTTCGTGTGCCGCATCCCCGACGGCCTCGACTTCGACGTCGCCGCCCCGCTGCTGTGCGCGGGCATCACCACCTACGCCCCGATCGCCCGCTGGGGCGTGAAGGAGGGCATGAAGGTCGCCGTGCTCGGTCTCGGCGGCCTCGGCCACATGGGCGTGCAGATCGCGGCGGCCAAGGGCGCCGAGGTCACCGTGCTCTCGCGCTCGCGCAAGAAGGAGCAGCTCGCGATCGACCTCGGTGCGAAGGAGATGCTCCCGACCACCGAGGAGGGCTTCTACGAGCAGCACCGCGGCGAGTTCGACATGATCCTGAACACGATCAGCGCCGACATCCCGCTGGACAAGTACCTCGGGCTGCTCAAGCCGCACGGCGTCATGGCCGTCGTCGGGCTGCCGCCGGCCGCGCAGCCCCTGCACTTCGGTTCCCTGATCGGGGGCGGCAAGGTGCTGGCGGGCTCCAACATCGGCGGCATCGCCGAGACCCAGGAGATGCTCGACTTCTGCGCCGAGCACGGCATCGGCGCCCAGATCGAGGTGATCGGGATCGACGAGGTCGATGCCACCTACGATCGCGTGGTCAACGGCGAGGTGTACTTCCGCGCCGTCATCGACACCGCGAGCTTCGAGGACGCGCCGGTCGGCGCCTGATCCTCCGAGCATCACGGGCGAAGGCCCGGCACCCGCTCCGACAGGACGCGGATGCCGGGCCTTCGTTCGTCGCGCGGAAGACCTCTCAGGCTCCGCGCGGCACGGCGCCCGCGAGCTGACGCACCGGGAGCTCCTCCTCGAGGACGCGTGCGGTCCCCGCCTCGTGCCCCGGTGCGCGACGCAGCCGACGAGCGCCCGCACCCTCGCGCTCAGTTACAGCCTCTATGAACTGTTCAGCGCGATACAGCAATCCGACGCCGTCGTCGGTGCAGAGTGTCGTGCCGAGGGTGCCGTCGGCGACGAGCTCTCGCAGCAAGGGCAGCCGCGCCCGCTCGCTGTCGCAATGCACGCCGTTGGCCCACGGGAGGAATCCCAGACCGTCGGTCACGGGCACGAGATCCGGACCGAACGAGTCCGTGACCCCTCCCGTGTGCCAGCACAGCGAGCCGGCGGAGATCCCGGCGAGCACCACGCCCTCGCGCCACAGCGTGTGCAGGATCCGATCCAGACCGTGCGCTCGCCAGACGGCGAGCAGGTTCACGACGGAGCCTCCGTTGACCCAGAGCACATCGAACCCGCGCAGGTAGCCCTCGACGTCCTCGACGTTCGGGGAGGGGAACAGGGAGAGGTGGTGCAGGGCGAAGCCCGCCTCCCGTGCGGCCTCCTCCGTGTCGCGTTGGAACCGGGCGTCATCGCCCGAGGCGGTGGCGATGTTGCAGATGCGCGGCGTGCCGGTGGGATCGACCCGGCCCCGCTCCGAGGCCAGGTCGATCGCCAGGTCCATGATCGGGCCGAACCCGAACCGCAGACGCGGATGCGGGACGTACCCGCCGCTGGTGGCGAGGATCGTGGGCTGCGAGGCGGTCATGGGCTCAGCCAAGCCCGCGTCCGCCCGGACCGCAAGCAGGCAGCGGCTCCCACCGGCGGGCCGGCGGGAGCCGGTCGGTGCCCACCGACCTCAGGCGGCCGTGAGCACCGCCGCGTCGGCGGCCTCCAGGGCGGCGGTGAGGACCTCACGGGAGGCGACCGACCCGAACACGGCGCCGTCGGGCTCGAGGTGCCGCGCCTGGGCGAGGCCGTCCACGAGCACCGCGTCGAAGCCCAGACGGTCCAGCAGATCGCCGACGGCCGCCGCCGTCGGTTCGTCGTCGCAGGCGACCGCGAGGGCGCGCCGGTCCTCGGCCCCGGCGGGCCGTGTGTGGTCCTCGAGGTCGTGGTAGCCGATGTGGTTCAGTGCCTTGGCGACCCGGCTGGAGCGCAGATGGGCTGCCACCAGCTCGCTGCTGGAGAGCTCCGCCCCGTAGCGCTCGCGCGCCGACTCGATCGCGGCGACGTCCTGCTCGCCCCAGGGGTTGGTGGCATCGATGACGACCGTGCCCTCGAACTCCGCCGGATCCAGGTCGAAGACCGCATGGAAGGGCATGGTCAGCACCACGATCTCGCCCGGGGTGGCAGCCGCGCTGCGGGCTGCTGCAGAGGGCGCCACGGCACCGGGGATGCGAGCACGCAGGGACCGCGGGTCACGCGAACTGTGCACGTGCACGTGCAGTCCGCTGCGCACCGCCTGCCGGGCGATCGCGGTGCCGATTTTGCCGGCCCCGACGATCTCGAGCTCCTGCGCAGGTCGGTCGGACTGCGCGGGGCCGGGGGAGACCCGGTTCTCCGCCGTGGCGAGCAGTCGGCGGGCGAGGGCGTCGTTGCGACGGAACACCGGCGCGTCCGTCCGCGGCCGGGCGAAGGCGCCGAGAGGGAACTCCGAGGTCGCCGGGCCGACGGCCCACAGGCCCGCGACCGGGGCGCCCTCGGCGTCGAGCACCCTGCCGTCGGCATCCGTGCGGAGGCGACCGGGCGCGTGCGGATCGGGCGCGGCGAAGCGCTCACCGAGGACGCGGAGGAACCGGTTCGCCGAGCCCTCGACGGTCGGGGAGGGCAGGAAGGCGTCGACGAGCGCTCGTGCCTCGACGCGGGCGCCGCCCGCTCCCTCGGCGCTGAAGCGTCCGGTGCTCTCGTCGGCCCGCACCTGCAGTCGCGGGCCCAGGAAGTGGACCAGTCCCGCCCGCTCCAGGGCGAGGATCTGCTGGAGGCGGTGGGGCGGGGGCCCCGAGCACACGAAGCTGAACAGTGAGTGCCACAGTCCGGGGTAGCTGCCGCGGGAGGCGGGGGAGAGCCGCTCGGCGGGAAGCTGTCGCGCGAGGCCGCCGGTGATGCGCAGCAGCACCTGGAACAGTGCACGGGCGCGCTGCGGGTCCTCGCCGGTGCGCTCCCTGAGGTCATCGGCGATGTGGGAGACGACCACGTCGCGGGTGCGCCGCAGCGCCTCCTCGCCGGAGCGCCGGCCCTCCGCCGAGAAGAGCCCGACGAGGGGATCGTCGAGCGCGGAGACCAGGTCCCAGCCGGAATCCGACGGCCCGCCGAGATCGAGGTCCGGGACGGCCTCGCGGATCTCGGCCGCGATCAGCGGCAGCACGGAGTTCTCGAAGTCCACCTCGCCGTGCTCGTCCTCCGCGGCGGTGAGCGCCTCGGGCGTGAGGTGCACGAGCTCGGACGGACCGGCCGGGACGTCCTCGCCGCGGACCTTCGACCGGAACGGGGTGCCCCGCCGCGAACCCAGCCAGAGCACGGGCTCCTGGCCTGACGGCTCGTACTCCAGGCGATCGGGATCCTCCGGCAGCGGGGCGGGGGAGTAGGTGCCGCCGCGTCCCTCGGTCAGCAGCGCGACCAGGTCCACGGCCCCCAGCCCCATGCCGCGCAGGATCACGTCCTCACCGGGCGCGAGCGCCGAGAGGTCGACCCCGTCGTGATGCGAGGGCGGGGAGTAGACATCCCCGTGCTGCGCGGCGAAGTCGGCCAGCTGCTGCTGGGCGGGCGTCGGCTCGGCGTCGGCATGGCCGACGGTCACCAGCAGCAGATCCGCGGGCAGCTCGGTGCCGTCGTCCAGGTCGACCTGCCAGCCCTGGCTGCGGGCCCGGAGGTCGACGGCCGTGCGGCGGTGGATGTGGACCTCGATGTCCTCGGGGAGGCCCGAGAGGACCCGACCGAAGACCCACTCGAGGTAGAGGGCCTGGACGCGGCGGCTGGGGAACGACTCGTCCGTGAGGGCGTGGATCTCGGCGAGGCGCTCGGTGCCGGCGGTGGGCGCCTCGATGTCCCCGTCGCGGATGGCCTTCGCCCACTCCGCGAGCGAGGGCCCGGGGCGGACGGGGCCGTCGATGCGCGAGGCCTCGTCGGTGAACATCGTCACGTCCTTGGCCCTCGAGTTCATCAGCAGGAGGGGGCTCTCGTGAGCGCTCCAGATGCGACCGGCACCCGGGGTGTGCGGGTCCACCAGGTCGATCCTCAAACGGTGTCCGGCCAGCTCCTCGGCGTTGGCGCCGAGGCGTTCCAGCAGGCCAGAGGGTCGCGGGCCCGCACCGATGATGACGATCCGTGCGCTGTTGCCCATCGGGCCTCCCGTCTGTGTCGTGATGTGTCCGGAGCTGACGTCCTCGCTTGCCACAACGAAAGACTCGCTTATACGGTCCATAACTGCAACAGGGGTGTTACGTGCGTTCACACAACACCCTGCCTCGCGGACCCGTCAGCCGACCCGTCCGAGACCGTCCGATGGAAGGCGCACCCGTGACACTGACCGCACGCCAAGCGGCATCCCGCACGCTCCGCTCGAGCGGCGCGGATGCCGACGCGAGTGCTCCGGACCGAGCCCCCGCTGCCTCCTCCCTCGACGCGCTCGGCGACGAGGGGATCGCGAGGCTGAGGATCGCGCCGGCCCATCGGCCCGTGCGCCGCATCGTGGTGGCCGTGCTGGGGGCACTCGTGCTCCTCGCCCTCGTGCTGATCGTGCTGAACCCGCGATGGGAATGGAACGTGGTCGCCAGCTGGTTCCTCGCGCGCTCGATCATCCGCGGGCTGCTGGAGACCCTCAAGCTCACGGTGCTCGCAGGGGTCCTCGGCTTCGGGCTCGGTCTCGTGCTGGCGCTGATGAGGCTCTCCGGATCACGCCTCGCAGCGGGTCTGTCGTGGACGTTCTCCTGGATCTTCCGCTCCACGCCGCTGCTGGTGCAGATGCTGATCTGGTTCAACCTCGGGTACCTCTACGACAGGATCGTCATCGGCATCCCGATGACCGACCTGACCCTGTTCGACGAGCGCACCAGCACGCTGATGACCCCGCTGATCGCCGCGGTGCTGGGTCTCGGGCTTCACCAGGCCGCCTACGCCTCCGAACTCATCCGCGGCGGCATCCTCTCCGTGGACGCCGGCCAGGTCGAGGCCGCGAGCGCCCTCGGCATCCCGGCCCGTCACCGACACCTGCGCATCGTGCTCCCGCAGGCGATGCGCGCCATCCTCCCCACGGCATTCAACGAGGTGATCGGGCTCGTCAAGGGAACCGCGATCGTCTACGTCATCGCCCACGCCGAGCTGTTCTTCACCGTGCAGCTGATCTACGGGCGCACCCAGCAGGTGCTGCCGATGCTGATGGTCGCGACCCTCTGGTACATCGTCATCACCTCGCTGCTCTCGATCGCCCAGTACTACATCGAGCGACACTTCGCGAAGGGAGCCGTGCGCACGCTCCCGCCCACCCCGCTGCAGCGTCTGCGGGCGAACCTGGGCGCGAAGGGCCGCGACCGCACGGAGGTGCACGCATGAGCGTCCTCGACACATCGACCGGCAGCAAGCCCACGGGATCCGACGGCCGACCCGACGGCGGGCCCGACGCGCGGGCGGAGGACCGGGACCCCCGGACCGGCACCCGTGCCGCCCTCCAGGGAGGGAAGGGCGCACGCGTCGAGGTGCGCGGGGCCCACAAGTCCTACTGGGACCTCGAGGTGCTGCGAGGCGTCGACCTGACCGTGGAGCCCGGCACCGTCACCGCCGTCCTCGGGCCCAGCGGCTCAGGCAAGTCGACCCTGCTGCGTACGATCAACCACCTCGAGGCCCTCGACCGGGGCGCGGTCGCGATCGACGGCGAGATCATCGGCTACGACCTGCGGGGGGATCTCCTGGTCGAGCTGCCGGAGAAGAAGGTGCTGGCCCAGCGCACGCGCGTCGGCATGGTCTTCCAGCAGTTCCACCTGTTCGGGCACATGACGGCGCTGCAGAACGTCGCCGAGGCCCCGCGCCGCGCGCTCGGGGTGCCCAAGCGCGAGGCCCTCGCCCGGGCGCAGGAGCTGCTCGAGGTGGTCGGCCTCGGTGCGAAGGCCGACGCCTATCCCCGTCGGCTCTCGGGCGGTCAGCAGCAGCGGGTGGCGATCGCTCGCGCGCTCGCGCTGCGCCCGCAGGTGCTCCTGTTCGACGAACCCACCTCCGCCCTCGACCCCGAGCTGGTCGAGGAGGTGCTCTCGGTGATCCGCGAGCTCTCCCGCGCCGGGACCACCCTGCTGATCGTCACCCACGAGGTCCACTTCGCGCGGGACGTGGCGGACCAGGTCGTCTTCATGGACGGCGGACGGATCGTCGAGCAGGGCACGCCCGCCCAGGTGATCGACGCACCCCGCCACGAGCGCACCCGTGGCTTCCTCCAGCGCATCCACGCCGGATGAGCGTGCACAGCCGGCACAGTGACCACGTCAGTCCCGCGCCTGCCCGATGACCACTGCGACCACGCTCGCCCCCACGCCCCAGGAGACCCGATGACCCCAGCCCGCTCCGCCTCGCGCTCACCGCGCGGCCACCTGCAGCCACCCGGCCGCGTTCTCACGCGGCGAGGGATGCTCGCCGGCGCCGCATCGCTGCCCGCTCTCGCCGCCCTCGCGGCCTGCGCCGACCCCACCACCGTCAGCAGCGCCTCGGGGACCTCCGGTGTATCCGACAGCGGCGGCTCCTCGGACGGCGGCTCGAGCCCGATCGACACCTCCGGCAAGCAGAAGCGGATCCGCACGAAGGTCGACGAGGAGCTCGCCAAGGCCGTTCCCGAGACCTTCCGCAAGGACGGGAAGCTGACGGTAGCGACCACCGTGGTGGGCGGACCGCCCCTGTGCTTCATGGCCGACGACAACAAGACCCCGATCGGCTCCGAGCCCGACATCGCCCAGCTGGCCGCCGACAAGCTCGGCCTCGAGCTGGACCTGAAGATCACCAGCTGGGAGAACTGGCCGCTCAAGCTCAAGACCGGCGAGTTCGAGGTCGTACACTCCAACGTCGGCATCAACGACGAGCGTCTGCACACCTTCGACTTCGCCTCCTACCGCCGTGCCTTCATGACCTTCCTGGTGAAGAAGGGCGCGAAGCTGGGCCTCGGGGAGCCCGACTCGGTCAGCGGTCGCATCATCGCCGTGGGCAACGGCACCAACCAGGAAGCCCTGCTCATGCGCTGGAACGAGGATCTAAAGAAGGACGGCAAGGACCCCGCCGAGCTCAAGAACTTCTCGAGCGATGCCGATGTCCTCCTCGCCCTCGGATCCGGTAGGGTCGACGCCTACTTCGCCCCCTTCGAGACCATGAACTACGTCGCCTCCACCCGCGACGACGTCGAGACCCAGGGCAAGATCGACGAGCTCTCGCCCGGGAAGACGCTCGTCGCCGCCACCTTCAAACGCGGAACCGGCATCGCCGAGGTCTACGCCAAGGCGCTCCAGGCCACCATCGACGAGGGCACCTACGCCAAGGTCCTCGACCGTTGGGGACTGGGCTCGGAAGCCGTGAAGACCAGCCGCGCACACACCAAGGAGAACCCGTGATGAGCACACCGCCCGTCCTGACACTGGATCTGCCCTCCGCCCCATCCGCGCTGCCGACACTGCGTGAGCTGGCGCCGGCGCTGGACGCCGCGGGCCTCGGCGGCCTCAGCGTCAGCGGCGACGCCGAGGCCGGCGACCTCCACCCGATCCACGTGGCCTCGCATCTCGCCCCATTGACCCGGGCGCTCGCGGTCCTGGTACGCACCGACGCGATCGACGTCGAGCCCTTCCACCTGGCCACGCAGCTGATGAGCCTGGACCACATCAGCCACGGCCGCGCCGGGTGGCTCGTCGAAGCACGCTCCGACGACGCCGCCGCCCAGGCCGTCGGCCGCGAGGCGCTCGACGACGCGGCGCGGGAGCAGGAGGCGGCCGACGTCCTCGCCGCCTCCCGCCTGCTCTGGGACTCCTGGACGGACGACGCGGTCGTGCGCGACATCAGCACCGGCGTGTTCGTCGACGCCGCGCGCCTGCAGTACGCCGACTTCGAAGGCCAGAGCTTCTCGGTCAAGGGGCCCTCGATCACCCCGCGTTCCCCGCAGGGACAGCTCCCCGTCCTGGTCGCGGACGCCGACCGGCAGAGCGTCGGAGCCGCCGTCGCGGAGCAGGGCGCCGACGGGCGTGCGATCGACGTGCGCGTCGACGTCGAGGCGACCGCCCAGGACATCGCCGGGGCCGTGCGTGAAGCGCTCGGCGCTGCGACGGCCCAGCAGGCCGACGCTCCGGGGCGAACGCCCCGGGTGGTCCGTCTGATCGGCCTCGTCGAGGCCGGCGCCGAGGCCGAGACCGCTGCTCCGGCAGCTCTGGCCGCTCGGCTCGCCGACGCCGCCGCCCAGCTGCGGGCCGATGACCTCATCGCCCCCGCGCCCGCGTCCGGCGCGTCCCTGCGCGACCAGCTGGGTCTACCCCGCCCCGAGGTCACCATCGATCCCGCGCGCCGCTCCGACCGCGCCCGCACCAGCCCCGAGGAGACCGCCGCATGAGCAGCACCGTCACCGAGAACCCCACCACCGGGCCGTCGGCCGAGGAGTCGGCGCACCCGATCCACCCCTCCCACACCCCGAGCGGCACGATCCGCCTCGGCGTGTTCTACCAGGGGGTCAACTCCACGACCGTGTGGAAGGCGCCCGAGAGCGGCGACCAGGTCGCCTGGGAATCCTTCGAGCGCCTCATCACCACCGCCGAGCGCGGGCTGTTCTCCGCGTTCTTCCTCGGCGAGGGCCTGCGCCTGCGCGAGCACCGCGGCGTCCCGCTCGAGTTCGACGTGGCTGGACGCCCGGACGCGCAGACCCTGCTGGCCGCGCTCGCCTCGATCACCGAGAACATCGGTCTGGTCGCCACGCAGAACACCACGTACAACGACCCGGTCGATCTCGCACGGCGCTTCCAGAGCCTCGACCTGCTGAGCGACGGCCGCGCGGCCTGGAACATCGTCACCACCGACAACGCGTGGACCGGTGAGAACTTCCGCCGCGGCGGCTACATCGACCACTCCGAGCGCTACGTGCACGCCGAGGCCTTCGTCGACGTGGCGAAGAAGATCTGGCGCGGCGAGGACGTCGACCACGCGGGCAACCACTACCACGTGCGCGCGGGCGGCAAGCTGCCGCGCTCCCGCCAGGGCGAGCCGGTCCTCTTCCAGGCCGGCATCTCCCCGGAGGGCCGGGACTTCGCGGCCCGCACGGCCGACGTCATCTTCTCGCCCTTCGGCGACCTCGAGCGCGCGATCGACTTCCGCCACGACATCGTCGAGCGCACGCTGGCCGCCGGCCGCTCCGCCGACGAGGTCCGGATCTACCCGGGCGCCGAGTTCGCCCTCGCCCCGACCGAGGCGGAGGCCCAGGACAAGCTGCACTGGCTGCGGGAGAACCAGGTCGGCCCGGAGCAGGCGATCGCCCTGCTCGAGCAGTACTGGGGGAGGGATCTCTCGGAGTTCGACCCCGACGGGCCGCTGCCGGACGTCAAGCCCGAGGTCTCCGAATCCGGTGTCACACGAGGCGCCGGTTTCCAGTTCAAGAAGGCCGAGGAGCTCACGCGCGAGTGGCGCGAGGAGGCGGCCGAGAAGGGGCTGTCGATCCTCGAGTTCGCCCGCTCGCGTCAGGGCTCCCGCGGCAGCACCTTCGCCGGTTCCTACGACGGCGTCGCCGACCGCCTCGCCGAGTACGCCCGGTACGGCGCGGTCGACGGGCTGAACATCACGCCGTGGCTGGTGCCCGGCGGACTCGACGACATCGTCGACGAGCTGGTCCCGCGCCTCCAGGAGCGCGGCGTCTACCCGACCGAGTACACCGGGTCGACGCTGCGGGAGAACCTCGGGCTGCCGCCGCTCGACTGAGGGGTTGGTCGGGCCCGGAAACAGGGGTGGGCCCGGGTTGGGGCCGGGACAGGGCTGGCCTGGGCCGGAGCCGGCCTGAGCCGGGGCCGGCCTGAGCCGGGGCCGGCTGGTCCCTCCGAAGCCCTGGTGACCTCATGACCCGGTGGGGGAGACCAGCAAGCCCGGGGTCCCCGCTTCCCGGCCGCGTTCCCTCACGCTCGGGTGAGCCGCACCGCCCGCCACCCGAACTCCTCGGCCGCGCGCACGTGGTTCGCGCTGTCGTCGAGGAAGGCGACGGCTCGGCGCGGGATGGTGCGCCCGAGCACCTGCTGGATGCGTCGGTGCCCGGCCTCGAAAGCTTCCTGATCGGGCTTGATCGCGCCGAGCTCGGCCGAGTTCAGCACGTGGTCGCCCTGCACGTCGAGCAGCTCGCGCAGTCCCGCATCCCGTCCAGCGGTCGGACCCGCGGTGGGTTGCTGCTGCTCGGACGCCCGCAGCTCTGCGATCTCCTGCCGCACGCGGTCGGTCCCGTTGGTGAAGACGAAGACGTCTACGTCGCGCGACTGTGCGTCGACGAGGGCAGCGAGGACGTCGGGGTCCAGGTGACCTCTCTCCGCGGCCCAGGTGGAGACGGCGTGATGTGCTGCCTCGGGTTCTGCACCCCGGCGGATCAGCTCGGCGACGTTCGACTCGCGCCACTGCGCGTGGGTGGTGCGGCCACGCGTGACGTCCTCCAGGAGGGGATTGCGCAGGATCGCCTCGAACACGGCCCCCGACCCGAGACCCAGCTCGGTGCCAAGCCGATCCCACAGCGCGGAGTCGAAGACACGGAGCACACCGTCGAGATCGCTGACGGCGACCTCGAGGTCGGGGTCGGCGAGGAGCACGCGGAAGTCGTCGAGACCGTCGGGCATCTGCACAGGATAGGGCGTCGCCTCGACCGATCCGCCCGCGAAGGAAGCCGAGGGGGCCGGCGGCAGCACCTGCCCGGACGACCCGCGGGACGCACGGGACGCCCCCGAATCGACGGGACGACCCCGGACGCACGGAAGCCCCCACCGTGATGGTGAGGGCTCCGAGGTGAATCCCGAGGGGTCACGCGGCCACGCGGGCCGGGCGGGTCCTGCTCAGGCGCCGACCTTCTGCACCTTGCCGGCCTTGAGGCAGGAGGTGCAGACGTTCATGCGCGTGGGGGTGCCGTTGATCACGGTGCGCACGGTCTGGATGTTCGGGTTCCAGCGGCGCGAGGTGCGGCGGTGCGAGTGGGACACGCTCTTGCCGAAGCTCGGGCTCTTGGCGCAGATGTCACACGTGGAAGCAGCCACTGTCGTCTCCTGAAGTCGAATCGTTGCGGGTGCCTCACCCGACGGACGCGTCCCGGCCGACGCTCGATCGTCGGAGGTCCCGCATACCGTGGTCGACCACAGGGCATGCGGTCGCGCAAGGCAACTCCGACAGCATAGCCCACGGGTGTGGTCGGTCGGAACCGGGCAGAGGCTCGTGCGCTGTGGATTCAGACACAGCCGCCCTGGTAGGTGGCACCATTGTCTCGCAGCCGCGCGCGGCGGTGCAGGCCATTGCGCCCGACGCAGCACGACAGCCACGACAGGTACGAGGGGAGGCGCGATGGCAGCGGGCACGAACGGAGCGAGCCGGGCCGCGGGCACGACACGTCGCTCCTCCGGAGTGCCCGAGCTCGGGGAGATCCTCACCGACACCGAGCTGAAGGCCCTGCGTCAGCAGGGGGCCGAGGACCTCGACGACATGCTGCGGCTGATCCCCCTGCGTCACGTGATCCCCGGTCCCATCAGCAGTCTGCGGGATCTGCACGAGGGCCAGGACGTCAGCGCGATCGTGGACGTCGTCGACTCGCGCACCCGGCGCATGAAGCGTCGGCCGGGTTCGATCCTCGAGGTGCTGGTCAGCGACGGCACGGACCGTCTGACCCTGACGTTCTTCCTGCCCAAGGACCACCAGGTGCGCTGGCACCAGGAGCGGCTCGCCACCGGCACCCGGATCGTCGTCTTCGGCACCGTCCACTTCGATGAGCGCTACAACCACGGCGCACCGCAGATCACCAACCCCCGCTACGACCTCGTCGGTGCCAGCGAGGAGGCGCTCGTCACGGCGATGCGACCGATCCCCGTCTACTCCCTGCGCGGTCGCACCAAGCAGAGCACCATGCGGGCCGCATACTCCAAGGCCGTGGAGTACGCGGGCCAGCTGACCACGATCCTGCCGCCCACCGTCCTCGCCGCCCAGCACCTGCCCACGCTCGGCGAGGCGATGCGCAAGGTCCACGCCCCGCACACGGCCGACGAGATCGCCGAAGGCATGCGTCACCTCGTGATCGAGGAGGCGTTCGTGCTGCAGACGATCTTCGCGCAGCGGCGGGCCCTGGACGCGCGCACCCCGGCGCCGGCCCTGCGCGCCGACGATCCCCTACAGGGGCTCCTGGACGCCCGCCTGCCGTTCACGCTCACCGAGGAGCAGGCCGAGGTCGGCGAGGCGATCCGTCATCAGCTGGCGCGCTCGCACCCCACCAACGTGCTGCTGCAGGGTGACGTGGGATCGGGCAAGACGGTGGTCGCCCTGCGCGCGATGCTGCAGGCCGTCGACTCCGGATACCAGGCCGTGCTCCTCGCCCCCACCGAGGTCCTCGCCGAGCAGCACCACCGGACCATCCGTGGCCTGCTCGGCGACCTCGGCGCGGCCGACCACATGCATGCGCATCCCGATGCCACCACCGTGCGCCTGCTCACCGGGTCCCAGCCCACCGCGGAGCGACGGCGGACCCTGCTGGACATCACCAGCGGCACCGCCGGCATCATCGTGGGCACCCATGCGGTGCTCACCCAGAGCGTCGAGTTCGCCTCCCTGGGCCTGGCGGTGATCGACGAGCAGCACCGCTTCGGCGTCGACCACCGGCGCCGGCTGCGTGCCAAGGGGCCCGAGGGGCAGAGCCCCCACGTGGTGGTGATGACCGCGACCCCGATCCCACGCACGGCGGCCCTCGCCACGGCAGGTGACCTGGACGTGCTCAGCCTGCGGCAGATCCCCGCCGGACGCCCCGGTGTGTCCTCCTACGTGGTCCATGAGCAGGACCCCAGCTGGGAGGCGCGGATGTGGGAGCGCACGGCCGAGGAGATCCGCCAGGGCCGGCAGGCCTTCGTCGTCTGCGCGCGCATCGACGACTCGAGCGGCCGCGGCTCGTCCGACGACCTGCTGGAGTACATCGGTCCGGGCGATCTCGCGGGCATCCCGGGGATGGATCCGCGCAGCGTCACCGACACCGCCGAGCGTCTCGCCTCGCGTCCCGAACTGCAGGGAGTCCGGATCGGGATCCTCCACGGACGTCTCTCGGGGCAGGAGAAGCAGGACGTCATGGATGCGATGGTCGCCGGGGAGGTCGACCTGCTGGTCGCCACCACCATGATCGAGGTGGGCGTGGACCTGCCCAACGCCTCGGTGATGATCGTGCTGGACGCCGAACGGTTCGGTGTCTCCCAGCTGCACCAGCTGCGCGGTCGGATCGGCCGCGGCGAGTACCCCGGCATCGCGTTCTTCGACACCCGCGCCCCGCACGGATCGGAGGCCTCCGATCACCTCACCAGCGTCGCCGCCACCACCGATGGCTTCGCCCTGGCGGAACTGGACATGCAGCGCCGCGGCACGGGCGACCTGGTGGGGGAGGAGCAGTCCGGTCTGCACCGCACCCTGCGCTACCTCGACGTGGTGCGGGACTCCGAGATCATCGCCCGCGCCCGCAACGACGCCTTCGACCTCGTGGCCGGGGACGTGGAGCTCGAGGACCACCCGCAGCTTGCCGCCGCCGTCCAGCGCCGTCTGCGCGACGCCGACCCGAACGTCGAGAGGAGCTGAGATGCCGCGCATCATCGCCGGTGCCCTGGGTGGGCGCACCATCCCAGGCCCGCCCGGCAAGGGCACGCGTCCCACCTCGGACCGGGTACGTGAAGCCCTGTTCTCCCGCCTCCAGGGATGGGACGCCATCACGGGCGCCCGCGTCCTCGACCTCTACGCGGGCACCGGGGCCCTCGCCTTCGAGGCCCTCTCCCGTGGCGCCGCGTCCGCGACGCTCGTGGAGATGCACGGTGCGACGGCGCGGCAGCTGCGCCGCACCGCTGCGGAGCTCGGTCTCGAGGACCGCTGCGACGTGCGCGCCGCGAAGGCCGAGCAGGTGGCAGCCTCCCTCGCGGAGACCGCGGGGCCCAGTGACATCTTCACCCTGGTCTTCCTGGACCCGCCCTACGAGGTGGCGACCGAGACCCTCGAGCAGCTGCTGGTCACGGTGCGCCCCGCCCTCACGGACGATGCCCTCGTCGTGATCGAGCGCTCGAGCAGGAGCCGGCCGATCGAGTGGCCGGGCGGTTGGGCCGATGACGGCGCCAAGGCCTACGGCGAGACGGTCCTGCAGTACGGCGGGCCGCAGACGGACTGATCGTCGAGCGCCGACCGGTCAGCGGGACATGCGGATCTCCCGCAGATCCCCGAGGGACGCATCGACGGTGACGCCGCCGTCGGCCGCGAACCCGACCTTCTCGTAGAAGCGCCGGGCGCGCGGGTTGGCCTCCACCACCCACAGGTAGGCGGGACGATCCCCCAGCAGGTCCGCGACCATGGCCTGGGCGAGCCCGCTCCCATGACTCGACGCGAGGACGTTGAGGGTCTGCAGCTGCACAGACCGAGGAGCGTCCTCGTCGAGAGCGGGACCGATCATGAGGAAGCCGAGCGGTGCGCCGCCGGGCCGGCGACCGATGCGGATGCGCTCGTGCAGCAGGTCGGCATCCCACGTCTCCAGGATCCGGTGCCACATGCTGCGGCGGCGCTCGAGAGCGGCGTCGTCGAAGGCGGCCTGCGGGACGATCCCCGCATAGGCCTCGCGCCAGGCCTGGTTGTGGACCTCGGCGAGGGCGTCCGCATCGGCGAGGACGGGGACGTCGAGGCGGAAGGAGGGTTCGTCCGCACTCGGGCGGGGTGAGGAGCAGGCATCGGCGGGCGTCACGTGCGTCAGTATCGCCGAATGCACGCCAGGCGGCTCCTACCCGGTCCCGCCCACCTGTGGCGCACTGACCTCGACGGGGCCGCGGCCTCAGCCCCAGTTCTTCTCGTCCGTGAGGCAGAAGGCGTGGCCTGCGGGATCCTGCAGCACGATCCAGGACTCACCGGGCTGTGGATCGACCCGTGTCGCGCCGAGCTCGACGCACCGGGCGGCCGCGGCCTCCGGATCGGTCACGGCCAGGTCGAAGTGGAATTGTTTGCGGCCGTCGTCAGGCCAGCTGACAGGTTGGAGGTCGGGGATGCGACCGATGCCGAGCGCGCTGCTGGGGCCGGCGAGCATCGCGTACTCCTCCTCGAGGACCGTGATGGGCCAGCCCAGCACTCCGGACCAGAAGTGGGCCAGGGGAGCGGTCTCGGCGGCGTCCAGGGTGATCATGGCGAGGCGGGCCAGTGCGGTGTCGTTCATGCGTGCCAGACTGCCGCCATGGGCGCCGGCGCGGATTGGACGAACGCGACATCCGCTCGCGGTCATGTCCCGCCCGCCCACATGTACGGCCATGTCCTGCGTCCCGAGGACCTGTTGGGGCGCGCGGTCTACGGGTCCGCTGTGCCCGCTCCCTCGCTCACCCCGTGGGTGGAGCGTTACTGGTCCGTGCGGTGGGAGCTCGGCCCCGGGGAGATGTTCCCCGTCTCGACCCTCGATGATCCGTCGCTCCATCTGACGATCGAGCGCGGGGGCGTGCGACGCGACGGCACCGATGGGGCGGGGGACTGGATAACCGGCCCTGTCACGCGCGGCCGTTTCGACGTGCAGCTCACGGGATCGGGCAGCGTGCTGGGGGTCAAGTTCGCCCTCGGCGGCACCACGGCGTTCGTCCATGCCGACCTGCGTGCACTGCGGGATCGCACCGTGCCCGCCTCCGACTGGTTCCCCGACACATCGGGCTCCCTCCACGGCATCGGTGATCTTCCGGCCGATGCGGAGCAGGCAGCCCCTCGCCTCGATGCCTGGCTGATGGCAGCGCATCCTGCCGACTCCCACGAGATGCCCGCGGTGCGACACGTCCTGGCCCTGCTCGAGGATCCACGGACACGGACCCTCGCCGAGCTCGAGGAGCGCTCAGGGTTCTCCGCGCGGTCTCTCCAGCGCCTGGTCGACCGGAACCTCGGTGTCGGGGTGAAGCGGATGCTGATGCGGGCACGGGTGATCGATGCGACCGCTGCGATCGACCACGGTGATCCGCGGACGCTCGGACAGCTCGCCCTCGACCTCGGCTGGTTCGACCAGTCCCATTTCATCCGGGACTTCCGCGCGGTCACGGGTGAGACCCCGGCGCGCTACGCCGGGCGTCTCAGGGGATGATCGCGGGCGCTGCTGCGACGTCGTCCGCCGCGTCCTCGCCGGCACCGGGAGCGGCGCCCGGAGCGAGCACGCGCGCGGCGTGGGTGTAGACGTTCAGCCGCGGTCCCCGCACGAAGCCCAGCAGCGTCAGCCCTGCCTCGTCGGCGAGCTCGACGGCGAGGGACGACGGGGCGGAGACGGCGGAGAGGACGGGGATCCCGGCCATCACGGCCTTCTGCACGAGCTCGAAGCTCGCTCGCCCGGAGACCTGCAGGATCGTTCCGCGGGCGGGCAGTCGGCCCTTCTGGGCGGCCCACCCCACCACCTTGTCCACGGCGTTGTGCCGGCCGACGTCCTCGCGCAGCACGAGCAGCTCGCCGTCGGCGGTGAACAGCCCTGCGGCATGCAGACCGCCGGTCTTGTCGAACACGTCCTGGTGCTCGCGCAGTGTCTCCGGGAGCGAGGCGATCAGCTCGGGGGTGAGGCGGAGATCCTCATCCGTCACCCCGAAGGCGGAGACCGTGCGCACCGCGTCGATGCTCGCCTTCCCGCACACCCCGCAGGAGCTCGTGGTGTAGAAGTTCCGCTCGGTCGCGGCATCCGGCGGCGGCACGTGCGCGGCCAGGGACACGTCCAGGACGTTGTACGTGTTCGCCTCGCCGCCGAGGCCCGTGCCCGGGCCGCCGCAGTGGATCGCCGTGAGGACGTCGCCGCCGTCGCGGATGATCCCCTCGGAGAGGAAGAATCCTGTGGACAGCTCGACGTCGTGGCCGGGCGTGCGCATCGTGACCGCGACCGGCCGGCCGTCGGCGCGGATCTCCAGCGGCTCCTCGACGGCGAGCGTGTCGGGCCTGCGGGTGGTCCCGGAGTCCAGGCGGATCCGGGTCACCGGCCGCTTCGCGGTGATGCGTCCCATGCCCTCAGGGTACGTCGAGGCCGACGAGCCGCAGGGAGCGAGGCGCGAAGCCCAGGCGCGAGCCGACCACGGGGAGACCCTGCCCGGCGACCTCGGTCGCACGCTGCGTCGTCACGTCCGCGATCAGGCCGTTGTCGGCCTCCACGAGCACACGGCCGGCGCTCGCGCGCACGCCGATCACCCGGCCGGGCACGGAGGCGAGGGATGCGTCCGCCGTGCCCGGCAGCAGCTCCACGTCGGTGGGGGAGGCGATGCCGAGAGCGCGCACGCCGCGGCGCGGCGGGGAGCCCGGGTCAGGGCGCCCGGGCAGCAGGACGCCCTCGACCCGCAAACCCTGCGCGCTGGTCTCGCCCTCGATCGCTCCGAATCCGGCCAGTCGGGCGCCGAAACGACTGCGCGGAGCAGTCACAAGGTGCTCGGGGGAGGCCTGCTCGCGGACGCGGCCTGCCTCGAGCACGAGGCAGGTGTCGGCCAGGTCCCACGCGTCGCTGAGCTGGTGGGTGACCAGGACTGCGGTGGTGCCCGTGCGGGTGAGCTCCCGGTCCAGCATCCCGCGCACCCGCGGCACCGTTTCGGCGTCCAGGGCGGCGAAGGGCTCGTCGAGCAGGATCACCGACGGCCCGGCGGCGAAGGCGCGCGCGAGGGCGACCCGCTGCTGCTGACCGCCCGAGAGCCGGTACGGGCGCTGACGGGCGTGATCCGTCAGGTCCACGCGCTCGAGCCACTCCAGGGCGAGGTCGCGGGATGCTCGTCGGCCCGAGCCACGCGACCGCGGACCGAAGGCGACGTTGCCCACCAGGTCGAGGTGGGGGAACAGCAGCGGGCGCTGTTCGAGCAAGGTGATGGCTCGGCGGTGGGCGGGGACGCTGCGGCGACCGGGAGCATCGAGGACGCGCTCGGTCGCGGCCTCGCCCAGGGAGATCCGACCGGCGCTCAGAGGAACCGTGCCGGCGAGGGCCCCGAGGATCGTGGACTTCCCCGCCCCGTTCGCACCGAGCAGCGCGAGACGCTGACCGGGGGCGAGCGTGAGATCGGCACGAACCGTGAAAGCGGTCCGCTCGACCTCGATCTGCGCGGAGAGCCCCGAGCCTCGATGCGTCGTGCCGCCGCTCCTCGGGCCTTCGTCCGTCGCGCCCGTCCCCCTCGCGCCTGTGCTCATCGCACGGCCTCCTCCCGCCAGGAACGCAGCCCGGCGACGATGACGATGGCGCTGATCAGCAGCAGGAGGGACAGGGCCAGGGCGGAGTCCTGGCTCACGCCCACCCCGTTGTAGGCGGTGTAGATCGCCAGCGGCATGGTGCGGGTGATGCCCTGCGAATTACCGGCGAACAGGGCTGTCGCGCCGAACTCGCCCATGGCGCGGGCGAAGGCGAGCACCGTCCCGGCCACCAGCCCGGGCGCCACCAGCGGCAGCGTCACTCGGGTCAGCACCCTCCAGCGGTTCGCCCCGAGCGAGGCCGCTACCCACTCGTGCCCCTGCCCGGACGTGCGCAGCACCCCCTCGAGAGTGATGACCAGGAAGGGCATCGCGACGAACGTCTGGGCGACCACGACACCCGCCGTCGTGTACGGCAGGGACAGCCCGGTGGCCTCGAAGATCGGTCTTCCCACCACGCCGGAGCGCCCCAGCAGCGAGAGCAGCGCGAGGCCGCCCACCATGGGCGGCAGCACCAGCGGCACCATCACCGCCGCCCGCAACACCGCGGCCAGGCGTGCGGAGGCCCGCGCTATGACGAGTGCCAGAGGGAAGCCGAGGACCAGACAGGCGAGCGTCGAGCAGGCCGCCGTCAACAGCGACAGCCACAGTGCCTGCAGCGTCGTCGGCGAGAGCAGGTCCTCCCCGAGCGTGGACCAGCGCACGCGGGTGAGCATCCCCGCGAGCGGCAGCACGAGCACGGCCAGGCCCGCTACGGCGATGCCCCGCAGCCAGACCGGTGTGCTCACGGCGCGCCGAAGCCTGCGTCGTGCAGGACCTTCTGGCCGTCGTCCGAGAGCAGGAACTTCTCGAAGACCTTCCCGCCCTCGGCGTGCTTCGCTTTCGTCGGGACCGCGACCGGGTACTTGTTGACCGCCTGCTTCGACTCGGGGAACTCGACGCCCTCGAGCTTGTCGCCCGCGGCCTTGATGTCGGTGGTGTAGACCAGGCCGGCGTCCGCCTCGCCCTGCGAGACCCGGTTGACCACGCTGGTCACGTTCGTCTCCTCGCTGACAGGCTTCAGCGTGGTGCCGGTGGCCTTCTCGACGGTGTCGGTCGCCTGACCGCACGGGACCTCGGAGGCGCAGGTGACGAGCGAGGTCCCCGTGGCGGTGAGGTCGTCGAAGGAGGTGATCTTCTTCGGGTTGCCGGGAGCGACGGCGATCTCGAGCGTGTTGGTCGCGAAGATCTCCGACGAGTCGGTGATCCCCGCCTTCGTCAGCGGATCGAGACTCGCCTCGGAGGCGAAGGCGAGCACGTCGACGTCGGCGCCGTCGATCGCCTGGGTCGCGAGGGCCTGCGAGCCGTCGTAGTCGATGGGGGCGATGTCGTACTCGGGGTGGGCCGTGGTGAAGGCCTTCGCGACGTCGTCGAGAGGGCCCTGGAGCGATGCGGCCGCGAAGATCGTGATGGTCTGCTTCACGTCCTCCGTGCCGGCATCGGATCCCTTCGAACCCTCGGAGCTGCCCCCGGAGCAGCCCGCGAGGGCGAAGGCCGACACGGTCAGCACGGCCCCGAGCGTGCGCAGACGGGTGACGATGCGAGGCGATGCGGATGTGCTGAGCATGAGGAGTCCTTCGGGATGGGGGATCAGGAAGTGGCCGACGGCGTCTCGACGATCACCGTGGTGGCCTTGACGACGGCGGTGGCGAGGGATCCGACCTCGAGACCGAGCTCGTCCGCAGCCTCGGAGGACATCAGGGAGACCACGCGGTGCGGGCCGCACTGCATCTCGACCTTCGCCATCACGGTGTCGCGGGTGATCCCGGTGACGATGCCGACGAAGCGGTTGCGGGCGGAGGACCCCCGTCGCACGGGGTCGGTCTGGCCGTTGCCGGAGGCCAGGCGGCGGGCGAGGTCGGCACCCTCGACGACGGTGCGTCCCGACTCGTCCCGGCTGGAGGGGAGTGATCCGGCATCGATCCAGCGCCGCACCGTGTCGTCGCTGACGCCCAGCAGCGGAGCCGCCTCGCTCACGCGGAATGTGGTCATGGCCCTAGTACACCACTGGAGCCGCATCTGCGCGCTCCCAGGGAGTCACGAGCCGCAGATGCGGGTGGGTGCGGCGAGACTACGATGGATTCATGCCTCTGCCGCCGCTCCTGGACCCCGTGGACGCGCTCCCTCCCGGTGAGGCGGAGCGGGCGTCGCGACAGCTGCGTCTACCCGAGATCGGCGAGGTGGGGCAGCGGCGGCTCGCCGCCGCGAGGATCGCGGTGGTCGGCGCCGGCGGACTGGGATCCCCGGTCCTGCAATACCTCGCCTCGGCCGGCGTCGGTCGACTCGGCATCATCGACTTCGACCGTGTCGAGTCCACCAACCTCCAGCGCCAGGTCCTGTTCGGGGTGGAGGACGTCGGTCGCCCCAAGGCCGAGGTCGCGGTCGCACGACTCGCAGGTCTCTCCCCGCACACGGATCTGCGCCCGCACCTCACCCGGCTCGATCCCACGACCGCCCCGGATCTCCTCGCCGACTACGACCTCGTGATCGACGGGACGGACACCTTCGCCACGCGCTACGCCATCGCGGATGCCTGCGAGGCCCTCGGGATCCCGCTGGTGTGGGGCTCGGTGCTGCGCTTCGACGCCCAGGCCACGGTCTTCTGGTCCGCGCCGACCGCCGGCCCGGCCATCACGCTGCGCGACGTCTTCCCCTCCGCTCCGGATCCGGCGCTCGTGCCCAGCTGCGCCGAAGCGGGCGTGATCGGTGCGCTGTGCGGACAGCTCGGTGCGATCCTCGCGATGGAGGCCATCAAGCTGATCTGCGGGATCGGTGACTCGCTGCTGGGCCGGATGCTCGTGCTCGATGCGCTCGGCGCCCGCACGCGGGAGGTGCCCCTGACGGCCGCGGAGCGCAGCCGCCCGATCCCGCGGGTCGATGTCGCCGCGGCCGAGCGCGAGGGCGCCCTGTTCCTGGACGTGCGCGAGGACGCCGAGGTCACCTCCGGGATGCTGCCCGGTGCCCTGCACATCCCGCTCGCCCGGGTGCTCACCGACCCCGCTCAGGTCCCCGTGGATCGGTCGGTGGTCGTCTACTGCCAGCGGGGTCCGCGCTCACGCGTCGCGGCGCACGCCCTGGCCGCAGCACACCCTCGGGCCGACATCCGCGTCCTGGCCGGAGGCTACGGCGACGTCACCCCGGTCGGGGCCTCATGATCCCCTGGGAGCAGCACCGCGCCCGCCTGGTCGACGCCGTACGGCGCCTCCCTGCCGACCAGGTCGACCTCGCCGCCGCGCGCGGTCTCGTCACCGCTGAGGAGGTGCGCACCCGGCACCCCGTGCCGCTGTTCGACAACTCGGCCATGGACGGGTTCGCGGTCCGCGCCGAGGACGCCGGCGAGGGCGCGCGGCTGCGCGTCACCGCCGACGTCCCGGCCGGCAGCTCCGAGGACCCGCCCGTCGGCCCCGGTGAGGCGGTACGGATCATGACCGGCGCGCCGACGCCGACCACGGCCGATGCGATCGTCCCCATCGAGGACGTCGAGCTCGAGGACGCCCCCGACACCCACGGCCGGCACACCCCGGACGCCCCGCCGGCCTGGATCACCGTGCGCAGGACTCCCCGACCCTCGGCACACATCCGCCGCGAGGGCGAGGACACCCCCTTCGGGGACGTCGCCGTGGCGGAGGGCGTCGAGCTCACGCCGTGGCGGCTCGCGGCGGTGGCGTCGGCCGGGTACTCGCGGGTAGCCGTGGTGCGCCGACCCCGGGTCGCCGTGCTCTCGACCGGGTCCGAGCTGGTCGCACCCGGCGAGCCGCTCGGTCGCGGGCAGATCCCGGAGTCCAACTCCGTCCTGCTGGCTGCGGCCCTCGAGGCCGACGGATTCGAGGTGGCCGAGGTGAGCTGGTGGCGTGACGAGGACGGTGACGAGCTGGCCCGTCACGTCGAGGCTCTCGAGGCCGATGCCGCGATCGTCAGCGGTGGGGCGAGCGTCGGTGCCTTCGACGTCGCCAAGCACGCGCTCGGCCCGCTGGGTGTGCGCTTCGAGAAGGTCGGCATCCAGCCCGGCAAGCCCCAGGGGTTCGGACTCGTGGACGGGGTGACGCCCGTGTTCTGCCTGCCGGGGAATCCCGTGGCGGTCGCCGTCTCCTACGAGATGTTCGTGCGCCCGGCGCTGCGTGCCCTCGCGGGCCACCACGATCTGCTGCGGCCGGTCGTCACCCGTCGTGCCCGCAGCTCCTGGCGCTGCCCGGTGGGGCGCGCCCAGGCGCTCCCGGCCATCATGGACGAGCACACCGTCGCGCCCGCCAGTGCGGGTGGCAGCGGCTCGCACCTGGTGGTCTCCCTCGCGGCCGCCGAGCATCTGGCGCTCGTTCCCGCCGCCACCGACCGAGTCGACGAAGGAGACGAGATCGACGTCATGGTGCTCTCATGAACCACAGCGACCCCCGGGATCGCAGTTCCCTTCAGCCGGAGGACTCCGCATCCCAGCCGTTCACCCACCTCGACGAGGACGGCCGCGCCCGCATGGTCGACGTCACCGAGAAGACGCCCACCGTGCGCAGCGCGACAGCGCGAGGGGTGGTCACCTGCACGCCGGAGATCGTGTCCGCCCTGCGCGACGGGACGGTCCCCAAGGGGGACGTGCTCGCCGTGGCGCGGATCGCCGGGATCCAGGCCGCCAAGCGCACACCCGAGCTGCTGCCGTTGGCCCATGTGATCGGTGTGCACGGAGCGGTCCTCGACGCGGAGATCACCGAGGGCGGGGTCGAGCTGCGGGCGACCGTGCGCACGGCAGACCGTACGGGGGTGGAGATGGAGGCCCTGACGGCCGTCTCCGTCGCTGCGCTGGCCGTCGTCGACATGGTGAAAGGCCTGGACAAGTCCGTGGCGATCGACCGCATCGAACTGGTGGAGAAGACCGGCGGCAAGAGCGGCAGGTGGCGGCGGGCCGAGAGCTGAGGGACCCTGCCGCAGCGCCCCTCCCACACCTGGAATGATGGACGAGCCCGCGCCCGGACGGGGCCGTTCGTCATCCACCGTTCGTCATCGAACGTTCGTCACCGAGCAGAGGAGATCCCATGCCCCGCGAGACACCTCCCGAGGTCGACGACTGGATCGAGCGGCTCGCGCCCGCCCTGGACCTCGATCCCCAAGATGTCGCCACGAACCGGCTGCTGGGACTGACCGGCCAGGTCGCCCACGGCGTCACCCGCCCCGCAGGCCCTGTGACCACCTACCTGCTGGGACTGGCGGTGGCGAGCGGCCGGGACCTCGAGGACGCGGCCGGCGTCGTCACCACGCAGCTGGCCGCCTGGAAGGACGAGCACCCCGCCGAGGGTGACGAGACCGACGGCATTCGGCCCGGCCCGGAGGGCAGCCGGTCATGAGGGTGCGCCTGTTCGCGGGCGCCGCCGACGCCGCCGGGACCGAGGAGACACAGCTGACGGGCCCGATGGAGCTCGGCGAGCTGCGCCGCCGTCTGGAGGAGAGCCACGGACCGGAGTTCGCGCGCGTGCTCGGCCTGTGCTCCCTGCTCGTGGACGGCACCCGCACCGACCAGGACGCAGCGGTCATCGGCGAGGACGCCACGGTCGACGTGTTGCCACCCTTCGCGGGCGGCTGATCCGAGCAGCTTGCCCCCGCCGGACGCTGTCGAAGCCGGTCGAGCCGAGATGCTCGAGTCGCAGCAGGCCCGGATCTCAGCCCCCGATCGCGGACATCGGCCGGTCCGGCTGCAGGAAACCGGGGTCGTCGATCCCGTGCCCGGGGCGCTTGGCCCCGATGCTCGCGCGGATCATCCACGCCACGTCCTCGTCCGAACCGCCGGAACGCAGAAGCGTGAGGAGATCCGACTCCTCCCGCGCGAACAGGCAGTTGCGCAGCTGGCCGTCGGCCGTGAGCCGCACCCGGTCGCAGGCACCGCAGAAGGGTGCCGTCACCGAGGCGATGACGCCGACGGTCGCGTCGGTGCCCTCGACCGCGAACACCTCGGCGGGGCTGGATCCGCGGTCGCCGACGGGAGTGAGCGTGAACTGCTCGGAGAGCTTCTCGAGGATCTCCTCGCCGTCGACCATCGTGTGACGCGACCAGACGTGACCCGCGTCCAGCGGCATCTGCTCGATGAAGCGCAACTCGGCCTCCTGGTCGATGGCGAAGCGCAGCAGGTCGCAGAACTCGTCGTCGTTGACCTCACGCATCGCGACCGCATTGATCTTCAGCGGACGCAGTCCCGACTCACGCGCGGCGGCGATGCCCTTCTGCACGGCGGAGAAGCGCTCGCGCCGGGTCAGGGTCGTGAAGCGCTCGGGGTCGACCGTGTCCAGGCTGATGTTCAGCCGTGCGAGCCCCGCATCCTGCAGATCCTCCATGACGCGGTCCAGACGGATCGCGTTGGTCGTCATCGAGATCTCCAGCGGACCCTGCGGGCCCTCGATCGCGTGGAGACGGCGTACCACCTCGACGATGTCCGGCCTCAGCAGCGGCTCCCCGCCGGTCAGCCGCACCTCGACGATGCCGAGCCGGGCGAGGACCCGGGCGACCCGCTCGATCTCGTCGGTGGTCAGGACGTTCTCCTTGGCCAGCCACGGCAGGCCCTCGGCGGGCATGCAGTAGGTGCAGCGCAGGTTGCACTTGTCGGTCAGCGACACCCGCAGATCCCGGTGAACGCGCCCGAAGCTGTCCACCAGCGGGCCGTCCCAGACGTCGTCGGACGCGGGGGGCCTCGTCGGGGCCGACGGGGAATCGGCCGTGCGCACCCGGACGGTCGGGGTGGGCAGCGCGACGGGCGTGGGGTGGACGGCGGTGCTCATGCGCTCGCTCCTGGTGCGAGGGAACCCAGGCCGATCCACTCGGCGGTGCCGTCGGCCTCGACCTGGCGCTTCCACACCGGCAGGCGCTCCTTGACGCGCTCGACGACCTCGCGGGAGATCGTGAAGGCGGCGTCACGGTGGCGGCTCGAGACGGCGGCCACGATCGCGGTCTCGCCGACGGCGAGGAAGCCGATGCGATGGGAGACGGCGATGCGCACGTCCGGGGCGTCGCAGGTCGCCGCGATCTGACCCAGCAGGCGCTCGGCATCGGGGTGGGCGGAGTAGTCCAGCCGCTCGACGGTGCCGCCGGCTTCCGGGTCGTTGTCGCGCACCGTGCCCACGAACACGGCCGTCGCTCCGGCGTGAGGAGAGGCGACGGCATCGAGGTGCGCCGAGATGTCCAGCGGCGCGTCGGTCAGCGCGGCGGAGATGATCACCGGTGATCGCCTCCCCGCACCTGGTCGGCGACGTGGGAGGCGACGGCGAGGATCACGGGCATGCCGTCCTGCACGGCGCCGGGGGAACCCGCCACGTTCACGATCAGGCTGCGACCGCGGACCCCCGCGACGCCGCGAGAGAGCATCGAGGCGGGCAGCTGATCCGCGACCATCGCTCGCAGACGCTCCGCGATCCCCGGGACCTCGCGGTCCAGCAGCTGGAGGGTCGCCTCGGGGGTGACGTCCCGCGGGCCGAGGCCCGTCCCGCCGCTCGTGACGATCAGGGCGTCGCCGCGCTCGGCAGCGGTGAGGATGGCGGTGGTGATCGCCTGGGCCTCGTCGGGAACGACGACGGCGGTCACCGACCAGCCGTCCTGCTCGAGCAGACGTGCACCGATCGGGCCCGAACGATCCTCTCGTGACCCCTCCGCGCTGCGGTCGGACACGGTGATCATCGCTGCTGATCGCTCCGCGTGCTCCATGCCTTCCATCGTAGTGGCGCGGCGTGCGTCGGTGGGAAGAGGCGATCGCGCCGCTCAGCTGCGCGCCCGGGTCGCGAAGCCGCCGCGGTGGGCACCGCTGTCGACGCCGACGAGGGCTCCGCCGAGGGCGGATCAGCGCAGCGTGGATCCGCACAGCGCGGAGACTCGACCAACGGCGCATCCGAGGGGCCAGGGTCACCACATGACCACTGCACACACATCCCGGACGGCCAGCGCCGACGACACCTCGACCCCGCTGCCGGCTCTCGCCGAGCGCACGGCAGGGGGCCTCCTGCATCAACGGATCCTGCTGCTGGACAAGGAGCTCGACCAGGACAACGGCGCCCGGCTGTGCGCCCAGCTCGTGCTGATGGCCGCGGAGGACCCCGGCCGCGACATCACCCTGCTCATCAACTCACCGGGCGGCCTCGTGCCCGCGATGCTCGCGATCGGAGACCTCATGGATCTCGTCCCGTGCGACGTGCGCACCGTCGCCCTCGGCATGGCGTACAGCGCCGGTCAGTTCCTGCTCACCCAGGGCACGCCCGGGAAGCGCTTCATCCTCCCGCACGGCCGGGTCCTCATGCACCAGGGGTCCGCCGGCTTCGGCGGCAGCGCCGCCGACATCGAGCTGCAGGCCGAGGACCTGCGACGTGGGCGCGACCTCTTGATCGACATCACCGCCGAGCGCACCGGCCGCTCCCGCGATCAGATCGCCCGCGACTCCGAGCGAGACCGCATCTGGGAGGCCCAGGACGCCGTGGTCTACGGCTTCTGCGACCACGTCCTCGACGACCTGTCGCAGGTCCTCCCGTTCCCGCCGGGGCAGGGTCGCCGGGGCACCGCGGGGATCGTCGCGGAAGGAGACGCCCGATGAGCAGCTACACGATCCCTTCCGTCACCGAGCGCACCTCCCAGGGCGCGGAGCGCAGCGCCGACGTGTTCTCCCGGCTGCTCAGCGACCGGATCGTCTATCTGGGGACGCCGGTCGACGACGGGGTCGCCAACACCGTCATCGCCCAGATCCTGCACCTGGAGAACGATGCGCCCGACCGGCCCATCCAGCTGTACCTCAACTCCGAGGGCGGCGACGCGCAGGCGGTGCTCGCGATCCACGACGCCCTGGACTACGTGCGCAGCGACGTCGCCGTCACCTGCATCGGCCAGGTGGTCGCCGCGCCCGTGGTGCTGCTGGCCGCCGGGACACCGGGGATGCGCGCCGTCCTCCCGCACGCCCGCGTGGTCCTGCATCCCCTCGAGGCGAGCGGTCGGGGCGCCGTGCCCGACCTGATCCTCGCCACCCAGGAGATCGAGAGAGTGCGCCGGGAGCTCGAAGCCGTGATCGCCGAGCACAGCGCGACGGACCTCGCGACCGTACGGGCCGATCTGGAGCGGGAGCGGGTGCTGGATGCGCAGGCGGCCGTCGACTACGGGCTGGCCGATCACGTGTTGCGACGCAGGTGAGCTCCCGGCACGTTCACCCTGGCGCTGGTCCTCCTCGGCACCCCGCGCGAGGTCGCGCTCCGTCGGCTCACGGCGAGGCGCGGGGAGCACCCGGACGACGTCGTGCTCGACCCGGAGACCGCGCTCCGCTATCACGCCGCATTCGAGGAGCCGGTCGGGTCCGAGGGATTCGACGCGGTCCACCGCGTGCGACCCGGGGACCCACCGGGATCGTTCGAGCTCAGGCGACTTTGAGGAGCGTGCCCCCGGGCATCGTGGAGGGCGAAGCAGTCAGCGGGATGCCGGCCGGGCCCGACCGCGACGTCCTCGAACCGGTCCGGCCCGTCAGGTCCAGGACGACGGCCGTGCGCGGTCCGACGACGGCGGAATCGGCCACACGTCGCCCCGCCTCGAAGACGCTGATCCCGAGCGCACCGGTGATCGCGGACAGCACCTCGCTCGAGGGGTCCTTCTGACCACGTTCGACATCGGAGAGGTGCTGCATGCTCACACCGCTCGCCTCGGCGAGCCGCGCGAGCGTCAGACCTTGGCGGCGGCGCTCGCGGCGCAGGGCCGCTCCGACCAGTTCGCGCAGCAGCGGTTCGGTGGCATCCATGAACGGAGGCTACTGCGGCGTGCACGCGAGCACAGTCCGCTCCGCTGTCAGCGGAGCGAACAGAACCGTCCGGAGCACTGCATGACGACGCGTCGCTGGGCCCCTCAGGCCCCCGGAATGGATCACGACGCCGTCTGCGTCCCCAGCACGGCGACGAGCTCGAGCTTCTGCGCGGCCCCCGTGCGCGGGGGCGCGGTGATCACGAGCAGCACCTGCGAGGCGTCCTCCGTGAACAGCGCCTGGCAGTCCACCTCGATCTCCCCGACCTCGGGATGCACGAGCACCTCGTGGTCCTCGAAGCGCTGTGCGACCACGTGCGCATCCCACAGCTCACGGAACTCCTCACTGATCCCCGCGAGCTCACGGGCGAGAGCGCCGGCGCGGGAGCGCGGGCCCATCGAGCCGT
The DNA here is from genome assembly GCF_003130585.1 of Brachybacterium endophyticum. GTDB lineage: Bacteria > Actinomycetota > Actinomycetes > Actinomycetales > Dermabacteraceae > Brachybacterium > Brachybacterium endophyticum. Next base: position 205,052 of record NZ_QFKX01000005.1, read on the forward strand.
AGGCCGCTCTCAGGGTCGCGGCCAGAGCCCGGCTGCGCTGCGCATGGTGCTCCGGCGGGTAGATGCCCCGAGTGGTCTCCGGGCTCGCGAACCACCGGTAGATCCCGCTGCGCTCCCACCCCGTCAGCTGCGAGGCGTCGCCGAACAGCGCCCGCGCGGCGTCGTTCTGCACGAGCGGCTCGTCGAGAGCCGAGAGGATCATCGCCGGGGTGTCGGAGAGCCGGTCGAGCACCCGCAGCAGAGCCGGCGAGACGTGGTCGGCGACGGCGAGACGGTCGGGTGCGCTGTGACCTGCGACATGGAAGAGATAGTCGCGCTCGTCGGCGGTGAGGCGGAGAGCGCGGGCGAGCGCGACGAGCATCTCGGAGGAGGGCTGCGGTCCGCGGCGCTGCTCGAGCCGGCTGAGGTAGTCCACGGACATCGCCGCGAGCTGAGCCACCTCCTCGCGGCGCAGGCCCGGCGTGCGGCGACGGGCACCGAGGGGGAGGCCCACGTCGGCGGGGGAGATGCGGTGACGACGGCTGACGAGGAAGGCAGCCAGAGCTTCACGATCCATCCCGCGTCGTTCATCCATCCGGTCCACGTCCATGGCATGCAGTATCCCGGAGCGGGAACGTCGCAACCAGGGATCCGTGATCCCCCGATCGACCCTCTCTGGTGCGCTCCCGCAGCGGGTGCGAGGCTCCCGACATGGACATCACCGGACACACCATCTTCATCCCCGGCGCCACCAGCGGCCTCGGGCTCGCCCTCGCCCTGCGGCTCCAGGCTCGCGGCAACACCGTCATCATCGGTGGGCGCCGGACCGAACTGCTCGAGAGCCTGTCGCTCGAGCATCCTGGCCTCGACACCATCCGCCTGGACACCACCGATCCGGAGAGCATCCGGAGCGCGACAGCCGAGGTCCTCTCCCGTCACCCCGACCTGGACATGCTGATCGCCATGGCAGGGATCATGCAGGCGGAGGACTGGACCAGGTCCGAGGGGCTGCTGGAGACGGCCGAGGCGATCGTGACCACCAACGTGCTCGGCCCCATCCGCCTGATCGCGGGGCTGCTCGACCACTTCGTCGCGCGCGGCGACGCGACGATCATGACGGTCTCCTCCGGGCTCGCCTTCACGCCCCTGAGGATCACCCCCACGTACAACGCGTCCAAGGCGGCCATCCACATGCTCAGCGAGTCGATCCGCCTGCAGCTGGAGGGCACGGGGGTGCGCGTCCTCGAGCTCGAACCGCCGGCCGTGCAGACCGACCTGATGCCCGGGCAGGCCGAGAGCGAGCGCGCGATGGGGCTGGACGCCTTCGCGGACGAGGTCATGGACATCCTGGAGACGGACCCCGAGCCGCGGGAGATCCAGGTCGAGACCGTGAAGGTCCTGCGGTACGCCGAGATCCGGGGTGAGTACCCGCAGGTCATCGAGGCCCTCAACGCGAGTCACGAGGACTGACCGTGCTCACCTCCCGGTGATCCACACCGGTGCACGCCCCGCACTGAGTACGGTTGCCGCGTGAGCACCACCCTGGGCGACCTCGATTGGCCCTTCCGCACCGACCGTCTCGTGCTGCGTCGCGCGCGCAGCGAGGACGCCGACGCGATCTGGGACTGGTACCAGCGGCCCGATGTCCACGAATGGACCTCGGGCCGCCCCCACAGCCTCGAGTACCACCGGCAGCGGTGGGAGGAGGGGCTGCCCTGGCGGATCGTGGGGGAGCGGTCTCCGCACGGCGGAGCGGGCGCGGGGACGTGCGGCGAGATCGCGGCGACGGGGCTCATCACCACCCTGGACCCCTGGGGGCAGGAGGCCGTTCGCTCACGCACCCGGCACACCATGGCCGAGCTCGGCTGGGTCATGCATCCGGACCACTCCGGGCAGGGGCTGGGCACCGAGTTCGCCCGCGAGCTGCTATGCATCGCGATCGCCGAGATGGGCCTGCGCCGGGTCACCGCCCTCTGTTTCGCCGAGAACCGCGCCTCCTGGCGCATCATGGAGAAGATCGGCATGCGCTGCGAGGGCACCCACCGCGCGGACAGCCTGCACGTCACCCGCGGGTGGGTGGACTCGATGACCTGGGCCGTCCTCGCCGAGGAATGGCACGCCCAGCAGGCGGGCCCGGACACTCCCCGGCAGGACCCGACCCAGTAGGGTCTGAGGTCATGAGCACAATCGTCCTGCCGGGCTCCTTCGATCCCTTCACCCTCGGTCATCTGGATCTGGCGCGGCGCGCGGCCGGCCTGTGCAGCCGCTTGATCATCGCGATCTCGCACAACCCCAGCAAGAAGGGGCTGCTCTCGCTGGAGGCACGTCAGCAGGCGATCGACGAGACCGTGCGCGCCGAGGGGCTGGACCGGACGGTGACCTCGGAGGTCCTCCCGCAGGGCCTGCTCGTGGACTTCTGCCGCGAGCACGATGCGCAAGCCGTGGTGCGCGGCATCCGCGGACAGATGGACCTCGCCTACGAGGAGCCGATGGCCCGCATGAACCAGCATCTCGCGGACGTGGACACCGTCTTCCTGCTCACCGACTCCCGCTACGCCCACATCTCCTCGACCCTGGTGCGCGAGGTCTCCCACCTGGGCGGCAGCGTCGAGGACATGCTTCCGGAGGCCTCGCGCCGGGCGCTCGACTCCGCGCTGTCCTCCTCCTGACCGGCGCGCTGCCGGCTCCCGACCGCCGTGTCGCAGCCGGACAGGGCCGCGATGGACGTCGGACCGCTCACCCCGGTCCGCGCGCCCCGCGACCCGTGGTGCCTCCCGCTCGTATCCTTGGGGGCGTGAACATCTCCACCAGCATCCCTGCGCCCGATGACCTCGATCTGCGCTTCGAGGTCGTGGACCTGATCGGCAAGCCGGGTTCCCACCGCCACGTGGAGCGTGCCGTGACGATTGCCGACCAGACCGTCGGCAACCTCGCCCTCACCGTCCCCACCGGAGAGACCATCCAGGTCGGGGCGGAGCTCGAGTCCGTGGTCGAGGGGATCTACGTCGGCGGCACCGTGCAGGCCCGCGTGAGCGGCGAGTGCTCCCGCTGCCTCGACCCGCTCGAGCGCGAGGTCGATGCCCGCATCGACGAGCTCTTCAGCTACCCCGAGAAGGTCAAGGCGGACGAGGAGGAGGACGTCCCCACCCTCAGCGGCGACGAGGTCGACCTGGGGCCGCTCGTCCACGACGTGATCGCCCTCGAGTCCGATGACCGGCCGCTGTGCAAGCCCGAGTGCATGGGCCTGTGCGCCCAGTGCGGGGCGCGACTGGAGGACGACCCCGACCATCACCACGAGGACATCGACCCCCGCTGGGCAGCACTGAGCGGCCTGCTGCCGGACGAGGGCGACTCCCCGGCGGACGGGACCGACGCCGGCAGCTCGCCCGAGGACCGCGCCGACGGGCAGCGCTGATGGCGCGCGCCCGGAAGACGACCTCAGCGAAGGACCCGCAAGAGCTGCTGGCCACCCTGCCGCTGTTCCCCGATCAGGGCGCGCAGCTCACGCAGTCCGGTCTGCTGGACCTCGCCCTGACCCACCGCTCCTACTCCTACGAGCACGAGCAGATCCCGCACAACGAGCGTCTGGAGTTCCTCGGTGACGCCGTTCTGCAGCTCGCCGTCACCGAGGAGCTGTACACCGTGCACCCCGGCCTGCCGGAGGGCGACCTCGCGAAGCGCCGTTCGGCGACGGTCAACACGCGCGCTCTCGCCCTCATCGGCCGACGCATCCACCTGGGCTCCTACGTCAAGCTCGGCCGCGGCGAGGACCTCTCGGGAGGGCGCGACAAGGCGTCGATCCTCGCCGACACGATGGAGGCGCTGATCGGCGCCGTGCACCTCTCCTGCGGCCAGGACGTCTCCCGCCGCTACGTGCTGGACCTGCTGCGACCGCTGCTGGAGAGCGACGAGATCCTCGAGGCCGGGTACGACTTCAAGACCCGCCTGCAGGAGATCGCGGCGGAGACCGGCACGGTGCCGATCTACGAGATCACCGAGGCCGGTCCCGAGCACGCCAAGACCTACACCGCCGAGGCCACCATCACCGGCGTCGTCACCGCGAGCGGGCAGGGAGCCTCGAAGAAGGACGCCGAGCTCGCCGCCGCCCAGCATGCGGTGCGCAGCGTCCTGGACGCGCGCGGCGAGACCGTGCTGCCGCGGGGCTGAGGCCGTGCCCGAGCTGCCCGAGGTCGAGGTCGTCCGGGGTGGCCTCGCGCCACACGTCGACGGGCGCACGATCGAGCGCGTCGAGGTCCTCGAGCAGCGCTCCCTGCGCCGCCAGCAGGGTGGCCCCGAGGCCTTCGCGCGGACCGTCGAGGGGACCCGCGTGGCGCGCCTGGAGAGGCGCGGGAAGTTCCTGTGGTGGCGCCTGCAGGACGCTGCGGGTCAGGAGACCGGACAGGCGCTGATGACCCACCTGGGCATGAGCGGGCAGCTGCGCGTGCGGACCGGCGCGTCGGTGCCGTCGCCCGCACAGGCCTCCGCGACGGACGGCACGGGCGCCGTGCTCCTGCCGCCACCCGATCCCGCGGCGGGCGAGCCCCGCGGCGAGGGACCGGCGAGCGATCCGCACGTCCACCGGCGCGTGGTGCTGCACCTCGAGGGCAGCACCCTCGTGGACTTCGTTGATCAGCGGATCTTCGGTGGACTGTGGACGAGCCCCCTGGTCGCCACCGAGGACGGCCTGCCCGCGAGCGACGGCTCGCCGGACGACCTGCTGCCCGAGGACGTCGCCGGCATCGGCCGCGACCTCCTGGATCCCTCCCTGGACCGCGACGCCGCGATCGCGGTGCTGCGCACCCGCCGGGCACCGGTCAAGGCGCTGCTGCTCGATCAGTCCCTGATCAGCGGGATCGGCAACATCTACGCCGACGAAGGGCTCTGGAGCGCCCGCACCCGCTACGACACCCCCGGCAACGCCCTGACCAGGGGTCGCGCAGTGCGGGTCCTGGAGGGCACCGAGGCGGTGATGCGCCGCGCCCTGGACGTGGGCGGGACGAGCTTCGACTCCCTCTACGTCAACGTCGACGGACGCTCCGGCTACTTCGCCCGGTCGCTCGCGGCCTACGGACGCGAGGGCGAGCCCTGCCCGCGCTGCGGGGGAACGATCCGCCGTGCCGTGCTGCAGCAGCGCTCCTGCTTCTACTGCCCGGCGTGTCAGCGGCCGCTGCGGGTCTCGTCCCGGTAGCTCGTCGCCGGCCCCGGTGAGCACCTGCCTCACTGCAGGATCGTCCCGATCGAGGCGATCAACCCGCCGCCCAGGAAAGCGCTGATGCCGATTACCAGCGGGGCGTTGTGCATGGTGGCGCCCTCACCGAGCGCATGGTGGGTGACCGCGTGGCCCTTCCCCCGTCGCAGCAGGGCGCGGTTGACGGGCCATGCGGCGAAGAAGGCGATGGTCAGGGAGATCGGCATCGAGAGCCAGAACAGCGGATCGGGCAGCCCGGCGTCCATCGCCCCGGGGATCACCAGCATGACGAGGTTGTCCACGATCTCCATGGTCGCGATCGAGATCGTGTCGGCGGCGAGCACCAGGCCGAGCGCGGCAGCGACGCCGATGCCGCCGCGCACCAGGGGCAGGGCCGAGAGGGAGTAGCCGAACACGAACGCCAGGGCGATCGACAGCACCGTCGTCGGCAGATTGGCCCATCCGGCCGCGGCACCGACCATCAGCCCGACGATCTCCCCGATGGAGCAGCCGGTCAGGCAGTGCAGGGTCGCGCCGACCGCCATCTGCGACATGTCGTGGGACTGTGAGGAGCCCTGCTCCCCGCCGTCGTGGTGGACGCCGTCGTGGTGCGCGGCGCCCCCATGATCGCCCTCGTCGCGTCGCTCGTGAGCGGGTGTCCCGCTTGGGGTCGGATCCTCCACGGCAGCCTCCTCGTCGCGCTCGGTCTCTCGCCACCGGCCTGCGTCGATGGTAGGACCTGGGCACTCGAGAGCGTCCCAGTGGGCTGCGCTACCGTGATGATCGGACGACAGGTCGCACTGGCCGTCGGCGGCCCCACGCTCAGGACCTGGAGGTGACCCGGTGGTCGAGGCTCCGATCTCGGTGATGCTCGTGGACGACTACGAGGTGGTGCGCCGAGGGATCGCGACGGTCGTCGACGCGGATCCGCGACTGCGCATCGTGGGGGAGTCGGGAAGCGTCGCCGAGGCCGTGCGGCGTCTGCCGGCGATCCGCCCCGAGGTGCTGGTGGTGGACCTGCAGCTGCCCGACGGCACCGGGATCGACGTGATCCGGGAGGCGCGCGCCCTCGCCGAGGCGACCCGGATCCTCGTGCTCACGAGCTTCGACGACGAGCCGGCGGTCCTGGAGTCCCGTGCGGCCGGTGCCGAGGGCCTGATGCTGAAGTCCGCTCGCGCGGCGGACATCGTGGCGGGGATCCTGACCGTCCACGAGGGCGGCAGCATCTGGCCCGAGGATCGCCCCTCCGAAGGGCCGGAGCTGTCGGCCTCGGACCGCAGGATCGTCGAACTGATCGGTGACGGTCACTCCAACCGGGAGATCGCCGAGCAGCTCGGGATCGCCGAGAAGACCGTGAAGAACCGCGTGACCGTGATCCTTCAGGCCCTGGGCCTGCAACGCCGCACCCAGGTCACAGCGATGGTGGCCGCGAGACGGCGCGCCGGCTGGAAGCCCTGAGACACGCCGGGCTCACGCCGGTGGCAGCGTCACCCGCCAGTTGATCATCGTGCCCGGCTCCAGGGAGATCGCGTCGACCCAGCCCTGGTGCCTGCGCGCTCGGCTGGACATGTTCGCCAGGCCGCTGCGGCGGCTCACTCCCGGATCGATCCCGCGCCCGTTGTCGGAGACGGCGACCTGGACCACGCGGTCCACACCCTCGGAGAACAGCGTCACCGACACGGCGACGGCGCTCGCGTGGGCATGACGGGCCGCGTTCGCCAGGGCCTCACGGACCACGGCGACGACGTCCTCGGCGATCTCCTCGGGGACCTCGGCGTCCATCTCGGCGGGCACCCGCGGCAGGCGCAGCGCGGGGGCGAAGCCGAGGCCGGCGGTCGCCAGGCCCGCCTCGTGGCGCAGACGTTCGGTGAGCGTCGCCGCGCTGCGCTCGCGGCGCAGGGACTGCACGATCTGTCGGATCTGCGCGACGGCGGTCTCGATGCCGAGCAGGGACGTCTCCACGGTGCGGCGGATCGAGGCGTTGGAGACCGCGCCCGCGGCGCCGTCCAGGGCCGAGGTCAGCGCCTCGAGCTCCATGCCGACGGCGAAGAGCTCCTGGATCGCGAGGTCGTGGAGGTCGCGCGCGATGCGTCGGCGCTCGTCGTCCAGGTCCTGCTCCCCGGAGCCACGACGGTCATCCAGAGAGAGGGAGATCAACAGGGCGAGCGGTTCGAGAGCCGTGCGCGCGTGCTCCAGGGTCGCCGCACCGTCCGTGTCCAGGACGAGCAGCGCGCCCACGCCCTGCTCGCCGGCCTCGACGATCTCGGCGACGGCACTCCAGGCGGTGCCCTCCAGTTCTAGCTCGCGGACCGCGCCCACGCCGGTCGGATCCGTCCCGGCCAGGGCCGCGTGCAGCGCGCTGCCCGTCGGGACCGCTGCTCCCAGCAGGGAGGGCACGGACAGGCCGTGGGCGACCTCGAGGGCCCAGGCGCCCGGGCCCTGCGGCAGCACGAGGGCGGCGGTCGATGCGCCCGTCCGGTCCGCCGCCGCGCGGACCAGGAGGTCCAGGAGGTCCTCGACGTCGCCCCCGGCGGCGACGGCCGCCGCGAGGTCGTGGAGGCTGGCGTCGGCGGGAGAGGGCGGCATCGGTTCGCTCGCACTCACGGCATCCTCCTCAGCTCGCTGGTGCCGTCGGGCCGGATCCGCAGCACGGGCGTGCCGGCCGGGATGGCTTCCTGACGATGGGTGACCACGACGGTACTGGTCCCGACCGGGAGCAGCGAGCCGTCGGTGGGGTCGAGGAGACGGCGCAGCAGATCGTCCCCGCGGGCGAGATCGAGATGCTCGGTGGGCTCGTCGAGCAGCGTGATCGGGGCCGCGCGCACCACCGCGCGGGCCAGCAGCAGGCGGCGGCGCTCCCCTCCGGAGACGGTGGTGCCGTCCGCGCCGAGCATCGAGTCCAGGCCCCGGGGCAGCATGCCCAGCCAGTCCGCGAGCCCGACGGCGTGCAGCGCCTCGAGGCAGACGTCGTCGGTGACGCCGCTGCGCACCACCCGCAGGTTCTCGCGCAGCGTGGTCGCGAAGACGTGGGCGTCCTCCGGGTAGGCGATCATGCGCTCACGCACGGTCTCCTCCGGCAGGTGGGCGAGGCCGGAGCCGTCGAGCGAGACGCTGCCGGCGACCGGCTCGAGGAGCCCGGCCAGGGTCAGCAGGAGCGTCGTCTTGCCTGTCCCCGACGCGCCGACGACAGCCATGCGCTCCCCGGGCGCCAGGTGCAGATCCAGGGCGCGCACGCGGACGGCCTCCGGACCGTACCCCGCATGCAGTCCGCGGGCCTCGAGCACGGGGGCTCGAGCGGACCCGGGCGCGGTGCCGCGGCCCCGATCGGCTCCGGTCCACGCGTCCGGGGCCCTCGTGGCGCCCTCGGTCGGGGCCGCAGGATCGGTCTCGAGGGCGTCAGGGCCGACGGCCGCCGCGAGCCTGCCGGCCGCAGCGCGGGAGCGGGCGAGCTGCGAGGCGGCGGCGGGCAGCGTGGTGACGGCCTCGAAGCTGCTGAGCGGCAGCAGCAGGAGGACCCCGACGGCGCCGGCGCTCGCGCCGCCGCCCATCCAGGCGGCGCCCGCCGCGACCACCGAGCCGAGGAGGGCGAGGACCATCACCGCGGGGACTGTGGCGGAAGCCAGGGCCGAGGGCAGTGCCGCCCGGTCGATCGCCGCGTCGTGCGCCCGCTGCGCCCGCGCCAGGCCCTCGAGCCGCCCCTCCAGGCGGCCCTGGACCCGCAGCGCGCTCGCATCGTCCAGGACCTCGAGGGCGTCGGCCGTGAGGTCGGAGCGGGTGGTGACCACGGCCGTCTCGGTGAGGCGCGCGGCGCGATGGGCGGTGATCGGCGCCAGCACGCCCGCCATCAGCAGCGCGATCAGCATGCACAGCGCCGCCGGGATGCTGAGCGGGAGGATCGTGACCACCACGGCGCCGGCCATCACGAGGGCGACGAGCCCTGGGACGATCGCGCGGATCACGAGATCGCCGAGCTCCTGGGCGTCGTCCCCGAGCCGTGCCAGCAGGTCCCCGCGACGCATCCGGGCCAGGGAGTCGTCGCGCCGTCTCGCCAGCGCGATGTACAGGTTCGTGCGCAGCGAGACCACGCCGCGCAGGGCGACGTCGTGGGTGAGCATCCGCTCGGCCCAGCGGAACACCCCGCGGGAGACGCCGAGACCGCGCACCGCGACCACGGCGACCGTCAGGTCCAGCACGTTCGGCATCGTCCAGGCGGTCGTGATCAGCCAGGCCGAGACCGCCGCGAGGGCGAAGGCCGCACCGAGCGTCGCGGAGCCGGCCGCGACCGCTGCCGTCAGACGCGCGGGCGGGATCTCGAGCATGCCGAGCAGGCGGCGCAGCGGGGTCATCGGCTCTCACCCGCCTCGACCTCGGCCGACGTCCCGACCGAGGACCCGAGTGCCGCCGGCGCCGACTCCTCTTCTGTCGTGGGTGCGATCTCGCTGACGACGTCCGCCACCTCGAGCAGCGGGGAGCGGTGGGCGATCAGCACGACGGTACGGCCGGCGGAGTGCAGGGACCGCACCAGCTCGAGGACTCTCTCCTCGCTCGCCCCGTCGAGATGCGCGGTGGGCTCGTCCAGGATCACCACGGGTGCGGGGGAGAGCAGCGCCCGTGCCAGCGCGAGGCGCTGGCGCTCCCCGAGGGACAGGCCGTTGCCGCCGCGCCCGAGCGGTGCCTCCCAGCCGCGCGTCGCGACGACGTCGTCGAGGCCGGCTGCGCGCGCCGCCTCCTCGAGAGCCTCCTGGCCGGTCCCCTCGGGGGCGACCTCGGCGAGCACGGAGCGGATCGTGCCGAGCGGCAGCACCGGGCGCTGCGGCAGATGGACGAGCTGGGTGTAGAAGCTCTGCCGACGCACCGAGCGCACGTCGTGCACGGAGCCGTCGGTCGTGACCACCTCGGCCCGGCCGTCGTCGGGCTCGAGGAGTCCGAGCAGCACCTGCACCGCGGTGGTCTTGCCGCTGCCGCTGGGGCCGGCGATCGCGTGCACGGTGCCGGGCCGGATCTCGAGGGAGGCCCGGTGCGGGGCGAGGCCGTCCCGGGAGCGGACCGACACGTCCACCAGGCGCAGGGTCGAGGTGCGCAGGTCCGGGCAGTCGACGGTGCCGTCGGCCGGGACGGGCTCGGCGAGCACGTCGAGGGAGGCGGAGACGGCGGCGACGCCGTCCGTCGAGGCGTGGAACTGGGCACCGACCTGCCGCAGCGGGAGGTAGACCTCAGGGACGAGCACGAGCACGGCGATCGCCGGCGCCAGCTCCATCTGTCCGTAGACCAGGCGCATACCGATCTCGACGGCGACGAGGGCCACGCACAGCGTCGCCAGCAGCTCGAGGACCATGGAGGAGAGGAAGGCGAAGCGCAGCGTTCCCATCGTGGAGCTGCGATGGCGCTCCCCGAGGTCACGCACCATCGTCTCGGGACCCTTCTGCCGGCCCAGCGCTCGCAGGGTGGGCAAGCCCTCGACGAGATCCAGCATCTGCGCCCACAGGCTGCGGGTGTCGGCGAGGAGGCGTTCGGAGCGGCCGACGGTGAGCTTCCCGATCAGGATCATGAACAGGGGGACCAGCGGCAGGGTGACCGCCGCGACCAGGGCGCTGAGCGGGTCCTGCCACAGGATCGTCACGAGGACGAGGGGCGTGACCGTGGCCGAGAGCAGGAGCTGGGGCACGTAGCCGACCAGATAGGGACGGAGGTTCTCGACGCCGGTGGTGGCGAGGGTGGTGAGGTCGGCGCCGCGTCCGGCTGCGGCGCGCGGTCCCAGACGCGCCCCATGCTCGACGAGTCGTCCGCGCAGGTCGGCGATCGCGTCGGTCGCGGCCCGGTGGGCGGATCGCTGCTCGGCGAGGACGGCGAGAGCGCGGACCATGAGTGCGAGGACGAGGCCGACGAGGAGACCAGGGGCATCTGTCGGGGAGCGGTGATGGACGAGGAGGTCGGAGCCCAGGTGGGCGAGGATCAGAGCGGTGGCGATCACGGCCGCCGCCTGCACGAGGCCGAGGGCGGTCGTGCGCAGCACGTGGACACGGGCGGCGCGGACCTCGCGCAGCAGGCGCGGGTCGAGCGGGGCGCGGCTGATGCTCACTCCTGCTCGAAGGCCGCGCGGTACCCGCGGCGCGCCCTCTCGAACAGCCCGTCCTGGTCCGAGTCCGTGCCCTCGACCCGATGGCGGAACACCCAGTAGGCCCAGATCTGGTACGCGATGACGAGGGGCAGGAAGATCGCCGCGGAGATCGCCATCACCCCCAGGGTGTGGCCGCTCGAGGACGCGTTCGCGACGGTGAGCGAGTTCGCCGCCCGGTTCGCCGCGGGCATGACGTAGGGGAACAGGCCGCCGAACAGCTGCACACCCGCGGCGGCGATCGCGATCGCGCTCGCGGTGAAGGCGAGTCCGGTGCGGCGGGCCAGGTTCGCCGGGATCACGGCGAGCAGGCCGAGCGCTGCGATCACCAGCGGGATCCAGGTGAGCGCGGTGTGGGAGGCGGTGAGCTGCTCCCACACCAGGAACACCCCTGCAGCGATCAACGTCGGCACGACGAGGATCGAGGCGAGCCGTCGGGCGTCGGAGCGCAGCGGGTCACGGGTGCGCAGGGCGAGGTAGAGGGTGCCGTGCAACCAGAACAGCAGCACGAACACGATCCCGCCCAGCAGGCCGAAGGGGGAGAGCAGGCCGAGCATCGAGGTGGTCACCCAGCTGCGCTCGTCGATCGAGACGCCGGCGACGATGTTGGCGAAGGCCACGCCCCACAGCAGCGCCGGAAGCAGCGCGGTGATCACATGGACGACGTCCCAGGCGGTGCGCCAGCGGTGGCCCTGCTCCTTCTCCCGCCACTTGAAGGCGCACACGCGCAGGATCAGCGAGAGCAGGATCAGCAGCAGCGGCAGGTAGAAGCCCGAGAACAGCGTCGCGTACCACTCGGGGAAGGCCGCGAACAGGCAGGCGCCGCCCGCGATCAGCCACACCTCGTTGCCGTCCCACACAGGGCCGACTGTCTTCAGGATGGTGCCGCGACGCTCGCTCGCCGCGGCGCCGCGACCGCGCCCCAGGGCGGCCACGTTCATGCCGACGCCGAAGTCGAAGCCCTCGAGGACGAAGTAGGCGGTGAACATCAGGGCGATCAGGCAGAACCAGAGCGTCTGCAGGGCAGTGGGCTGGAGCAGGAGATCCATGACGTCGCCGCCTCAGTAGTCGAAGGACAGGGTCGGGGTGTCGAGCTCCTGGGTCTTCCGGTCCCGCCGGGGGATCGGTATGCCCTTCAGAGCCGCACGGCGCATCAGCCCGAACCAGAGCACGGCGAGCACCCCGTAGACCACCGTGAAGCACACGAGCGAGGCGATCACCGTCGCCGAGCCGTGGGGCGAGACGCCCTGCTGGGTCATCAGGTGCACGGTGGGGTCCTCGGGATTCGGGACCACCACCCAGGGCTGGCGGCCGATCTCGGTGAACACCCAGCCGGCGGAGTTCGCCAGGAACGGCATGGGGATCGCGAGCACCGCGAACCACCGGAAGAGGTTCGAGCCGCTGGTGCGGGCGTTCTCACCGCGCCCGCGGGTGATCCACAGGGCCCAGAAGGCGAGGATCGCGCTGAAGCCGGCGAGCCCGATCATGAGGCGGAACGACCAGTAGGTGACGAACAGGTTCGGACGGTAATCGGCCTGATGGGTGTCCCCGTGGACGTCGGTGACGGTCTCCCCGAACTGCTGCTGGTACTGCGGCTGCAGCTGGTCGACGCCCTGCAACGTGGAGTCGAAGGTGTGGGTGGCCAGGAAGGAGGTGACGTTCGGGATCTCGATCAGGTGGGTGACGCTCGAGCAGTCCTGGGCGAAGGCGTCGGGGCCGCCCACCGTGAGGATCGAGAAGTCCGCCCCGGTCTGGGTCTCGCACAGCGCCTCGGCGGAGGCCATCTTCATCGGCTGCTGCTTGAACATGATCTGGCCCTGGAGGTCCCCGGAGATCACGAGGGCGAGGCCGGCGATGAACATCGCGATGACGCCGAAGCGCAGGGCCGGGCGGAAGACGGTGCGCGCCTGGGTGTCGTGCGCGGCGCCCTCCTCGGTGGTCAGTCCGATCTCGCGGGCCTTGTTGTGGTGGATCACCATGTGCCAGGCGGCGACACCGGTCACGAACGCCGCCGCCACCAGCCAGGCCCCCGCGACCACGTGGGGGAACGCGGCGAGGGTGGTGATGTTCGTGAGCACCGCGAACAGACCGCCCTTGTCGGGGTCGAGCTCGGCGCGTCCGGTCTGCGGGTTCAGCGACGCCCCCACCGGGTGCTGCATGAACGAGTTAGCGGCGACGATGAAGTACGCCGAGGCGGTGGTGCCCAGGGCGACGCACCAGATGGTCAGCAGGTGGATCTTCTCCGGGAGCTTCCCCCAGCCGAAGATCCACAGACCCAGGAACACCGACTCCAGGAAGAACGCCGCCAGCCCCTCGAGGGCGAGGGGCGCACCGAACACGTCACCCACGAACCGTGCGTATTCCGACCAGTTCATGCCGAACTGGAACTCCTGCACCAGCCCGGTGGCGATGCCGATCCCGAAGTTGACGATCAGCATCGAGCCGAAGAACTTCGTCAGCCGCGTCCAGGCGTCCTTGCGCACCGCGTCGCGCGAGCGCATCGCCACGGTCTGCATGATCGCCACGAGCAGCGACAACCCGATCGTGAGCGGGACGAACAGGAAGTGGTAGACGGTCGTGATCCCGAACTGCCACCGAGCGAGGTCGAGGGCTTCCATGGTGCTCCCTGGGGCGAGGGTGCGACGTGCGAGTGCGCCGCTTGTGGAACCACAGTAGGACCGCCCGTGAGCGGTCCACAGGGACGATGGTCCTCTCCCGGAGCCGGGGATCTGCCGGATGGGTCACGCTCCGGGGATCGGCTCGTGATGCGGACGGGGTCCGCGCCTGGGCACCGACGCTGTGCCATACTGCCGGGAGCGCTCTTCCTCCGCGCACCCGGGGGAAGAACCTCTTCGGAGTCGGACCTGCCGCGCACCGATACCGCGCTTCGCGCGATCGTGATGCGTCGAGCTGCCGACATCGCCGCGCTCCCCGACGGGAGCTGCGCGCCGAGGAGGGCGAACGACTTCCGTCCATCAGGACGATGACCGCAGGGCCCGGGGTGCGACGGACCCTCTATGAGGAGCAGCCCCATGGCTGAGGACATCAGCACCCCCGGATCGTCGACGTCGTCGGAGAGCACCAGCAGCGGGAGGGCGAAGCGTCCGCGTCGGCGCGCCGGCTCCCCGGCGGGCGCCCCCCAGCACACCGACACCCCGAACGCCACCGCTGCGGCACAGGCGCACACCACGGTCGCCGGGCAGCAGACCACCACGGACGCGCCCGTCGAGACTCCCGCGCCGGCCGCGGCGCCCACGCGCCGTCGTCGCCGCGCCGCCGGGGCCCCGGCAGGCCCTCCGAGCGCACCGGTCGAGCCCGCCGCGGAGCAGAGCGCTCCCGCGGATCAGGCTCCCGAGTCCGTCCCCGAGTCCGAGCCCGTCGCTCCCGAGGCCGCACCGGCTGCAGCCGCTCAGGAGGAGCAGACCGAGGACGCCGCCGGCACCGCCGTCGAGCCGTCCACCGGCGCATCCGAGGACGAGGGCGAGGAGCAGGAGAGCTCGGAGACGGAGGAGCCCGAGGAAGCAGGCATCGCCGCGGACCTCCAGGCCCTCGCGGACCGTCGGGCCGACGCTCCCGTGCAGGCTCCCGAGCGCACCGGCCGCGAGCAGTCGCAGATCGACTTCGCCTCTCTGATCTTCCAGGCCCCCACCTCGGAGTCCCGCACGTCGGTCCCCGAGCAGAAGGGCTCCGAGGAGGAGCACGAGGGAGGCAGCTCCGAGCTGTCCTTCGGCACCGCAGCCAAGGGCACCCGCCGGCGTCGGGCGACCCGCCCGCAGGCCGAGGCGAACGCCCCCGAGGAGTCGGCCAGCAGGGCGACCACCGCGCCCGAGGGCACCGACGACGGTTCCGAGGAGGACACCTCCGCGGAGGACCAGCAGCAGGACACCCAGGACCGCGATGAGGACGGCAAGTCCTCCTCCTCGCGCCGTCGCCGTCGCCGCGGAGGCCGTGGACGCCGTGGTCGTGGCCGCGGCGAGGATTCCCAGGACGCCACCGAGGACTCCCAGGACGGCACCGAGGACGAGGACTCGGAGTCGTCGGGCGAGAAGCGCCGGTCCCGCAAGGACTCCGAGGAGAAGGCCGAGAAGCAGGACGACGCGGCGGACAAGAACGAGCAGGACAAGGACGAGCAGGGCTCCGAGGAGTCCGGCGCGGGCAGTTCGAGCTCGCGTCGCCGTCGCCGTCGCCGCCGCTCCTCCTCGTCGTCGTCGTCCTCGGACAACGGTCCTTCGCCCGATGATCCGCCCAACACGGTGGTCAAGGTGCGCGAGGCCCGCGACGAGGTGAAGGCCGTCAAGGGCTCCACCCGTCTGGAGGCCAAGAAGCAGCGGCGCCGGGAGGGCCGCGATGCCGGACGCCGCCGCAGCGTGATCACCGAGGCCGAGTTCCTCGCCCGCCGCGAGTCGGTCAAGCGCTCCATGGTGGTGCGCGAGCGCAAGGGCAGCATCCAGATCGCCGTCCTCGAGGACGACGTCCTGGTCGAGCACTACGTCGCCCAGAAGTCGCACACCTCGATGGTCGGCAACGTCTACCTCGGCAAGGTCCAGAACGTGCTGCCCTCGATGGAGGCCGCGTTCGTCGACATCGGCAAGGGCCGCAATGCCGTGCTGTACGCCGGCGAGGTCAACTGGGACGCGGTCGGGCTCGAGGGCCAGCCGCGCCGCATCGAGCTCGCGCTCTCGAGCGGGGACCCGGTGCTCGTGCAGGTCACGAAGGATCCCATCGGCCACAAGGGTGCGCGTCTGACCAGCCAGATCTCCCTTCCCGGTCGCTACGTCGTGTTCGTGCCGGGTGGTTCGATGACGGGCATCTCGCGCAAGCTGCCCGACGCCGAGCGCTCACGGCTGAAGAAGATCATGAAGCAGGTGATCCCCGAGGACGCCGGCGTGATCGTGCGGACGGCCGCCGAGGGTGCGAGCGAGGAGGAGCTCACCCGCGACGTCGAGCGCCTGCGCAAGCAGTGGGACAAGATCCGGAAGGCGCAGAAGTCGAAGTCGGCGCCCGCCTCGCTCTCCGTCGAGCCCGACCTCGCCATCAAGGTGGTCCGCGACGTCTTCAACGAGGACTTCACCTCGCTGGTCGTCGAGGGCGACCATGCGCACAAGGAGATCCACGAGTACGTCTCCGACGTGGCCCCGGACCTGCTCGAGCGACTCACCCAGCACGTGGGCGAGAAGGACGTCTTCGCCAAGCACCGCGTCGACGAGCAGCTGCTGAAGGCGATGGACCGCAAGGTCTTCCTGCCCTCCGGCGGATCGCTCGTGATCGACCGGACCGAGGCCATGACCGTGGTCGACGTCAACACCGGCAAGTTCACCGGCGCCGGTGGCAGCCTCGAGGAGACGGTCACCAAGAACAACCTCGAGGCGGCCGAGGAGATCGTCCGCCAGCTGCGTCTGCGGGACATCGGCGGGATCATCGTCGTTGACTTCATCGACATGGTGCTCGAGTCCAACCGCGACCTGGTGCTGCGTCGTCTCGTGGAGTGCCTGGGCCGCGATCGCACCAAGCACCAGGTCGCCGAGGTCACCTCGCTCGGCCTCGTGCAGATGACCCGCAAGCGGGTGGGAGCGGGCCTGGTCGAGACCTTCTCGACCACCTGCGAGCACTGCGCGGGCCGCGGCATGATCGTCGACCTCGACGGGGTGAGCCATCAGCACCAGGCCCCCAAGGAGGACGAGGGCGGAGGCAAGGGCTCGCGTCGCCGCAAGGGCAAGTCCAAGGGCGGCAACGGCGGCGGGTCCTCGAACGCGCAGAGCTCCGCGGACGAGTCGGAGGAGGCCGCGGGCGAGCGCTCGGGCGACGTCCACCGTCTGGAGTCCGACAGCGAATCACGGGCCCTCGCCCGCGCCACGATCGCCTCGATCGCCGCGGCCACCGGCTCCAAGGAGCACCCGGAGGTCGTCGTCGACGGGGAGGTCGTCTCCGTCCAGGGCGAGACGTCCGAGGAGCAGTCGGGCGCGACGGCGTTTGAGGAGCCCGGCGCCACCGCGTCCGAGGCGCCCACCGCGGAGGACCAGGCGGACACGCCGGAGCGGGCGACCGAGGTCACTCCCGCGGACCAGGGCGCGGAGCGCTCCGGCGACGCGTGATGCGTTCCACAGCTGTACAGCAGTGAAAACGCAGGTCGGACCGGTCATGTGCCTTGACCGGTCCGACCGCGCCTCGTAGGCTGTCCCTCGGCGCAGAACGCGTCGATCGTCGTTCCCGGCCGCAGGGTCGGCGGAGCTGCGACCTTCCCGGTCGCGCACCCGACCCGGTCGTCACCCGCCCAGCACTCCGCCCCAGGAGTGCGCGAGGCGGAGCGGTGGGAGGCGACGACCCAGTACGAACCAAGATGGAGCAGTGACGTGGTGTACGCAATCGTCCGCGCAGGCGGTCGTCAGGAGAAGGTGTCGGTCGGCGACACCATCGTGATCAACCGCGTCACCGGCGAGGCGGGCCAGAGCGTCGACTTCACCCCCGTCCTGCTGGTGGACGGCGACACGGTGACCTCGACCAAGGACGACCTCGCGAAGGTCACCGTCTCGGCGGAGAAGGTCGAGGACCTCCGCGGTCCGAAGATCCGCATCCTCAAGTACAAGAACAAGACGGGCTACAAGAAGCGTCAGGGCCACCGCCAGGAGCTCACCCGTCTGAAGATCACGGGCATCGCCTGAGCGTCGCCCCTCAAGGCTGAACGAGAGAAGGTTCTTCCATGGCACACAAGAAGGGCGCAAGCTCCTCGAAGAACGGTCGTGACTCCAACGCGCAGCGTCTGGGCGTCAAGCGCTTCGGCGGCCAGCAGGTCGGCGCGGGCGAGATCATCATCCGCCAGCGCGGCACCCACATCCACCCCGGTGCCGGCGTCGGCCGCGGCAACGACGACACGCTGTTCGCCCTCACCGAGGGCACCGTCGAGTTCGGCCGCAAGCGCGACCGCAACGTCGTCAACGTGATCGCCGGCGCCTGAGTCCCTCAGGCTGCCAGGCAGCACACCTCATGAAGGGGCGGAGCACCAGCTCCGCCCCTTCGTGCATCCCGCGGGCCTCCACGCCCGCGGGCCCGACCCCACCGAGCAGGAGACCCTTCCCATGGCCACCTTCGTCGATCGCGTCGTCCTGCACGTCACCGGCGGTGACGGCGGGAACGGCGCCGCCTCCATCCGCCGCGAGAAGTTCAAGCCGCTGGCCGGGCCCGATGGTGCCAACGGAGGCCGAGGAGGAGACGTCGTCCTCGAGGTCGATCCCTCCACGACGACCCTGCTGAGCTACCACCACAAGCCCCACCAGCGCGCGCTCTCCGGGGACTTCGGCAAGGGCGACCTGCGCCACGGCGCCAACGGCGAGGACCTGGTGCTGTCCGTCCCGGACGGCACGGTGGTCGCCGACAAGAGCGGCGCCGTGCTGGCGGACATGATCGGCGCGGGGACCCGCTTCGTCGCCGCGCGCGGCGGCCAGGGCGGACTGGGCAACGCCGCGCTCGCCTCCCCAAAGCGCAAGGCGCCCGGCTTCGCCCTGCTGGGGGAGCCGGGGGAGGAGCGCAGCCTCGTCCTCGAGCTCAAGAGCGTCGCCGACGTCGCCCTCGTGGGGTACCCCAGCGCGGGAAAGAGCTCCCTGATCGCGGCGATGAGCGCTGCCCGCCCGAAGATCGCCGACTACCCCTTCACCACCCTGGTTCCCAACCTCGGCGTGGTCCAGGCCGGCGAGCACCGTTTCACCATGGCCGACGTCCCTGGACTGATCCCCGGTGCGAGCAGCGGGAAGGGTCTGGGACTGGACTTCCTGCGCCACATCGAGCGCTGCCACGTCATCGTGCACGTCCTGGACGCGGCCGCGCTGGAGTCCGACCGTGACCCGGTCGGCGACCTGGAGACGATCGAGAGCGAGCTCACCGCCTACGCGCAGCGCCTCGACGAGGAGACCGCCGAGCGCACACCGCTGATGGAGCGCCCGACGGTCGTGGTGCTCAACAAGACCGATCTGCCCGACGGCTCGGACATGGCAGACCTCGTGCGGGAGAAGCTCGCCGAGCGCGGCGTGCCCGTCTTCGAGGTCAGCGCCATCTCCCACAAGGGTCTGCGCGAGCTCGGCTTCGCCCTCGGCGAACTCGTCGAGACGGCACGCGAGGAGCTGCCCGCCCTCGAGCCGGCACCGATCGTGATCACGCCGCGCTCCCGTGACGACAAGGGCTTCGCCGTCGTCACCGAGCAGTACGACGGCGCGAACGCGTTCCGCGTGATCGGCGACAAGCCCCAGCGCTGGGTGCGCCAGACCGACTTCAGCAACGACGAGGCCGTGGGCTTCCTCGCCGACCGGCTCGCCCGGCTGGGCGTCGAGGAGGAGCTGTACCGTGCGGGAGCCGTGGCCGGCAGCACGGTGCTGATCGGTCCTGGACAGGACGCCGTGGTCTTCGACTGGGAGCCCACAATGGTGGGAGGCGCCGAGCTGCTCGGCCGCCGCGGCACCGATCGCCGCCTCGAGGACCATCACCGTCCGACCCGTGAGGAGAAGCGGGAGGATCAGCGTGAGCGCGTCGCATCCCGCATGCAGCGGATCGAGGCGATGGAGGAGGAGCGCCGCGCCGGGCACTGGGCCGACCCGACGATCGACGACCAGGAGGACTGAGCATGCCCACGACCATCGACGAACCGCACCAGCCCGCGCGCCTGCAGGCCCGCACCGACATCCCCGGGCCTCGTCGAGCCGTGGTCAAGATCGGCTCCTCGAGCCTCACCCGCGAGGACGGTCATCTCGACGAGACCGGCCTGCGGATCATCGCCGACCAGATCGCCCACCTCCTGGAGGACGGCTGGGACGTCGTGGTGATCTCCTCCGGCGCGATCGCCGCGTCTCTGCGTCCCCTCGAGCTCGATGCCCGCCCGAAGGACGTCCCCTCCCAGCAGGCGGCCGCGAGCGTCGGTCAGGCACTCCTGGCCACGGCGTGGTCCGCCGCCTTCGGGGCGCACGGCCGGATCACCGGGCAGGTGCTGCTCACCGAAGCAGACGTCATCCGCCGCGAGACCTACGGCAGCGTGCGCACGGCCCTCGAGGCGATGCTCGAGCTCGGCGTGATCCCGATCGTCAACGAGAACGACACCACCGCGACCCACGAGATCCGCTTCGGCGACAACGACCGTCTCGCCGCCCTCACCTCCCAGCTGCTGGGGGCGGACCTGCTGGTGCTGCTCACCGACGTCGACGGCCTCTACACCAAGAATCCGGCGGAGCCCGATGCGGAGCGCCTCAGCGTCGTCGAGGACTTCGCGGCGCTGACCGGCGTGAACGTCGGATCGGTGGGGTCGTCGGTGGGCACCGGTGGCATGGTCACCAAGCTCGACGCCGCCCACCACGCCGCCAGCACCGGCACCGCGACCCTGCTGACCGCCGCCGAGAACTTCGGGCGCGGGGTCGCAGGGGAGGACGTCGGAACCTTCTTCCCCGCCCAGCAGGGTCGCCGGCGTTCCCGCCTGGTGTGGCTGCGCTACGCGACCCGTGGTGCCGGAACGCTGGTCGTGGACCAGGGGGCGGCCGATGCGCTGCGCTCCCGCCGCCGCTCCCTGCTCGCCGTCGGCATCGCCGAGGTGGACGGAGCGTTCCCCGCCGGGGTGCCGGTGGACGTCGCCGCCCCGGACGGCGAGGTGATCGCCCGAGGCCTGGTCACCTACAGCAGCGAGGACCTGCGCGCGATGGCGGGACTGACCACGAAGGAGCTGCGCGCACGCATGGGCGAGCGCTACGGCCGCTCGGTCGTCCACCGGGACGACATGGTGCTGATGACCTCGCCGGTCGCCGAGGCGACCGGCGGGGGCGGGGCCTCCTCGAAGAAGGAGCGGAAGTAGAGGCCGGGTCCCGCGGGGCCCGGGAGGTTCTCAACCGTTCCCGGGCAGGCCCTCGCCCTCGCGCGGGTAGCTGGACTGGGCGCCGTCCCGGGTGACCGAGGCCGCCGCGACACGGGTCGCGAAGCGCGCCGCGTCGACGAGGGCGGCGTCCTCGGACAGACGCACCGCGAGGGCCCCGACGAACGCGTCGCCCGCGCCGGTCGTGTCCACCGCGTCCACGCTCAGCCCGGGCGCCTCCTGCAGGTCCCAGCCATCCGCCGTCGGCGTGCCGACGAGCGCGCCGGCGGCGCCGAGGGTGAGGACGAGCGTGCGGATCCCCGCCTCGTGCAGCGCCCGGGCGAGGTCGGCGGGGGAGAGGCCGTCGACGCTGCCGGGCCCCGCGGTGAGCTGGGCGAGCACGAGCGCTGCCTCGTGCTCGTTGACCACGAGCGGGTCCGCCGAGCACAGCACCTCCGCATCGAGCTCCAGCACCGGGGCCGGGTTCAGGATCACCCGGCCCGTGGCCAGGCGCGCGGCGGCCTCGATGCCCTCCCGGGGGATCTCGCCCTGGAGCACCACCACTCGCGCGGAGGCGATGACCTCGGAGCATGCGCCCACGGCGTCCGCGTCCATCGCGCCGTTCGCGCCCGGGACCACGACGATCGTGTTCTCGCCGTCCTCGGAGACCGTCACCACCGCGAGCCCCGTCGGCCCGTCGACCCGGCGCACCGCCGTGAGGTCGGCGCCGCTGCCCTCGAGCACGGAGAGGGCATCGGAGGCCATGGCGTCGGTGCCCACGGCACCGACCATCGCCACCCGGCCTCCCATCAGAGCGGCCGCGGCCGCCTGGTTCGCACCCTTCCCTCCCGGGCGCACCTGGCCGCCGGTGCCGTGCAGGGTCTCGCCCGGGCGGGGATGACGAGAGACCCGGGTGCTGAGGTCGGCGTTGATGGAGCCGACCACGACGATAGGGGCGGAGGCCCCGGACTCCGAGGGGAGATCGGTCGGACCGGCAGCAGGGCGGACGGAGTCGTTCATGCCCTGATTGTCCCGCACCGCCGAGGTCGATATCGCCGTCGGCGGACGCCGCTGGGGTTCGCGGGGCGGTCCCTCTAGTCTGGAGTTATGGACGAGACGACGACATCGACGCCCATCACGAACACCGCGGCACCGGCCGGGGCCGCCCCCTCGGTCGCGCCCGCTGCCGCGAGCGGTGACAGCAGCGCGCAGGCCCCGAGCGCCGGCGATGCCTCGACGCCCTCCGTCGAGAGCGCCGTGCTGGAGGCCGCAGCACGCGCGAAGGACGCCCAGCCCGCTCTCGCCGCCCTCAGTCGCGAGCGCAAGGACACCATGCTGCGCGCGATGGCCGATGCCCTCGTGGCCCGCGACACCGAGATCATCGAGGCCAACGCTCGCGACATCGCCGAGGCCGACGCCACCGGGATCGAGGCCGGTCTGCGGGACCGCCTGCTGCTGGACTCCGACCGCGTGGCGGCGATCGCGCAGCAGTTGCGCGACGCGGCATCCCTTCCCGATCCCATCGGCGAGGTGGTGCGCGGCGGGCTGCTCGCCAACGGCCTCGAGCTGCGCGAGGTGCGAGTGCCCCTCGGCGTGATCGGCATGATCTACGAGGCGCGCCCCAACGTGACCGTGGACGCAGCGGGACTCTCGCTGAAGGCCGGCAGCGCCGTGGTGCTGCGCGGCGGCTCGGCCGCTCTGCACTCCAACACCGCACTGATCGCCGTGCTCCAGGACGTCCTGGAGGAGCAGGGACTGCCGCGGGACCTCGTGGTCGGCATCGACGAGCACGCGCGCGCAGGGGCCGACGTGCTGATGCGCGCCCGCGGCCTGGTGGACGTGCTGATCCCGCGCGGCGGAGCGGGCCTGATCCGTCGCGTCGTCGAGACGGCGAAGGTGCCGGTGATCGAGACCGGCACCGGCACCACGCACGTCTTCGTCGACGCCTCCGCCGACGTCGAGCAGGCCGCCGCCATCGTCGAGAACTCCAAGACCCAGCGGATCGGCGTGTGCAACGCGCTCGAGACGCTGCTGGTGCATCGCGATGCCGCCGAGCAGGCGCTGCCCGAGATCGCGAGCGCTCTGGCCCCGCACGGAGTCACCCTCCACGCCGACGAGACCGCGCAGGGCATCCTCTCCCGCGCCGAGGGCGCCGACTCGCGGCCCCATCCGGTCGTGGTCCCCGCGACGGAGGAGGACTGGGAGACCGAGTACCTCTCGCTGGACCTCGCCGTGCGCGTGGTCGAGGACATCGACGAGGCGATCGCCCACATCCGCCGCTACTCCTCGGGGCACACGGAGTCGATCCTGACCCGCGACCTCGCCTCCCAGCGCCTGTTCACCACGGCCGTGGACTCGGCGGTGGTGATGGTCAACGCGGCCACCCGCTTCTCCGACGGCGCCGAGTTCGGCTTCGGCGCCGAGATCGGGATCTCCACCCAGAAGCTGCATGCCCGCGGGCCGATGGGTCTGCCCGAGATCACCTCCACCAAGTGGATCGTGATCGGCGAGGGCCATGTGCGCCCCTGATCGCTCGGGCGGGGGCCGCCCCTGAGAATCCGCGCACGACGCGGACGGCCGACGGGGCCGAGCCCGCGCAGGCTATGGGATGATGGGCGCGTTCACGTTCATCGAAAGGTGCACTCATGCTCGACCACGTCATGATCCTCGCCGAGGGTGCTTCTCACGCGGAGGAGGGCGGCGTCCCGCCGATCCTCGTCGGCGGAGCCATGTTCATCGGCCTGCTAATCCTCCTGGGCATCACCTACCTGTTCAGCGGCCAGAACCAGCGCCCCGCGAGGGGGCACGGCAGCTCGCATGAGCGCGAGGGCCAGGGGTCGACGTCCTCGGACTCCACCCGGCACTGACGGATGGAGGGCCAGCGGCGACGGATTGGCGTGATGGGCGGGACGTTCGACCCGATCCATCACGGCCACCTCGTGGCCGCCAGCGAGGTGCAGAGCGTCTTCGGTCTCGACGCGGTCGTCTTCGTCCCCACCGGCCGGCCGTGGCAGAAGGCCGAGAAGGACATCTCGGACCCGGAGCACCGCTATCTGATGACGGTGGTCGCGACGGCGGCCAATCCCGTGTTCACGGTCTCGCGCGTCGACATCGACCGCCCCGGCGCGACCTTCACGATCGACACCCTGCGGGACCTGCACGACCAGCACCCCGATGCCGACCTGTTCTTCATCACCGGTGCGGACGCCCTGCAGTCCATCCTCACCTGGAAGGACACCCGGGAGATCTTCGAGCTGGCGCACTTCGTGGGGGTCACCCGACCGGGCCACGAGCTCGAGACCGAGGGGCTCCCCGCCGACCGCGTCACCCTGATCGAGGTCCCCGCGATGGCGATCAGCTCGACGGACTGCCGCGAGCGCGTGGCCGCCGACCAGCCCGTGTGGTACCTGGTGCCCGACGGCGTGGTCCAGTACATCAACAAGTACGCCCTGTACACAGGAGGTGACGGCAATGAGTGAGAGCGACGCCGAGCAGTCGACCCGACGCCACGGACGCCGAGCACGTCGGCTCACGCCGGAGGAGACCGCCCAGCAGCAGGTCCTCGCGGCCCAGCACACCGGGGAGCAGCCGCGCACCTCCGCGTCACCCTCGGAGCCGTCGCACGACGAAGCCGGGCCCGCCGATGCGGCTGCCGCGTCCGCGGGCAGCTCCCATGTCGACGAGGGCACGAGCAGCTCGGCCCTTCCCGCCGGCAGGCCCGCCTCCCGCGGTGCGGTCGCGCCGCCCACGGCCGACGCCCCCGTCCCCAAGCTCCGCAAGTTCGGCAAGCGCGCCCGCATCGTCGAGGTCGAGCCGGATCCGGACGAGGCGCGCGACGACGCGACGGCCGGCGACACGGACGGCTCGGCGCAGAGCAGCGGCGAGAACGCCGCGGCGGCCGACGGGGCTGCGGAGGCCGACGGGGCCGGCGCCTCACGCGGCGAGCACTCGAGCGCCGGGGGCCACGCCCCCGCGAGCGCGTCGCGGTCCACGTCCGGTCCCGCCGCATCCGCGCCCTCGAGCTCCTGCACGTCCACCGCCACCATCGAACGGGACGCCGACGGCGTCGAGCTCGGCGAGCTCACCGTCTCCGAGGCGCCGGGCCCCAAGCCCGCGCCCCGCTTCGAGGGTCGTGTGCTCAGCCGCCCGGAGCAGGGCCGGGGACGGCCCCTGCTGTGGATCGTCTGGGTGCTGATCGCCCTCGCCATCATCGCCCTAGTGGTCCTGCTCGCCACGGGCGTCCTCGGCCCCGGCTCCGCCCAGGCGCAGGGTCTCGCCGATCATCTCTACGGTGCGGCCGCCGCAGCCGATCCGTCCCCGTCACCCGCCACTCTCTCCGACCTGGAGGTCACCTCCGCGTGAGCGCTTCGCCCGAATCCCTCGACCTCGCCCGCGCTGCCGCGCAGGCCGCCTCCGACAAGCTCGCCGGGGAGGTCATCGGCCTGGACGTCTCCGAGCAGGTCGTGATCACCGACGTGTTCATCGTCTGCAGCGGCTCGTCCGAGCGACAGGTCAGCGCCATCGTCGGCGGCGTCGAGGAGGAGCTCATCAAGGAGCACTCACGCAAGCCGCTGCGCCGGGAGGGGGAGCGCGACGCCCGGTGGGTGCTGCTCGACTACGGCGACATCGTCGTGCACGTCCAGCACTCCGAGGACCGCGCCTTCTACGCCCTCGAGCGCCTCTGGCGCGACGCGCCCGTCGTCGACCTTCAGCTCGACGAGCACCACGGTCCCGAGGCGGACGGATCCGGCGCCCCGGCATGAGCGATCCTCGCAGCCGGCTGCTGCTGGTCCGCCACGGGGAGACCGACCACAACCGCGAGGGGCGCCTGCAGGGACAGGTGGACATCCCCCTGAACGCGACCGGTCGGGACCAGGCCCGTGCGATCGGCCGGACCCTGGCCGGCCACCACTTCGACGCCGTGCTCAGCTCCCCGCTGGGGCGCGCCCGCGACACCGCCCAGGTGATCGCCGAGGCATGCGGCCTCAGCGACATCGAGATCGAGCCCGGCGTCATCGAGCAGAGCTTCGGGTCCTGGGAGGGACTGACCGGGGAGCAGATCCGGACGGACTGGCCGGATCTCCACACCCGCTGGCGGGCGGGTCAGCCGGTTCCGGGCGTGGGGATCGAGGACCGCGCGGTGGTGGGGGAGCGGGTCGCCGCCGCATGCCTGCGCGCTCTCGAGGAAAGGCCCGGCGGGACGGTGCTCGTGGTCTCCCACGGCGCGGCGATCCGCGCGGGCGTGACCGCCCTGATCGGGCTCGACCCGCGGGCCTTCCACGGCATCGGCGGGATGGGGAATTGCCACCGCAGCCTGCTCGAACCCTTGCGCAGCGATGCCGACGGACTGCTGATGAGGTTGCTGTCACACAACGTCCCACCCGATTTCACGTGATGCTGGGGAGCCTGTAGACTCATCGAGTCGTTGCGGCGGACCGAGAGGTCAGAACCGCTCCGGCACCCGATACGGGGCTATGGCGCAGTTGGTAGCGCGCTTCCATGGCATGGAAGAGGTCAGGGGTTCGATTCCCCTTAGCTCCACTCGAGAAACCGTGAGACAGTGACTCGTGTCGAAGGCCCCCACCGGATGGTGGGGGCCTTCGTCGTCCGAGCGGCCCCGGCCCCGAGAGCGAGGAGCATATGGACACCGAATCCGAGCGCCCGCGGATCGACCGCATCTCAGTGCGCGGAGCGAGCGAGCATAATCTGCGCGACCTCGACGTGGACATCCCCCGCGACACGGTGGTCGCCTTCACGGGCATCTCGGGATCCGGGAAGTCCTCGCTCGCCTTCGGGACCCTCTACACCCAGTCCCGTCAGCGCTATCTCGAATCGGTCTCGCCCTATGCGCGTCGGCTGATCGATCAGGGCGCCGCACCGCGGGTGCGCCGCATCTCCGGACTGCCACCCGCGGTGGCCCTGCGCCAGCAGCACAGCGCCGGCTCCCGCTCCTCGGTGGGGACGGTCTCGAGGATCTCCAACGTGCTGCGCATGCTCTTCTCCCGCTCCGGCACCTATCCCGAGGGTTACCGGCCCGCGGACCTCGCCGGATCCTTCCCACGGGATGCCGCCCCGCTGGACTCCGACAGCTTCTCGCCGAACACGGCCGTGGGCGCCTGCCGGGTGTGCTCGGGACTGGGGCGACAGCTCCAGGTCGACGAGTCACTCCTGGTGGGGGATGCGGACCTCAGCATCGAGGACGGCGCCATCGCCGCCTGGCCAGGTGCCTTCGGCGGCAAGAACTACCGCCGCATCCTGCGGATCCTCGGCGTGGACGTCGACGCCCCCTTCCGGAGCCTCCCGGCCGGGACCCGCCATTGGGTCCTCACCACCGACGAGCAGCCGACGGTGGCGGTGGACCGGCGTTACAAGGGCACCTACATGAGCCCGAAGCGGTGGGTCGAGCACACGTTCAAGGACTCGCCCTCGGCGCGGAACCGCGCCAAGGCCGCCGCGTTCATGTCCGACCAGGTGTGTCCGGCCTGCCACGGCAAGCGACTGAACCCCGAGGCCCTCGCCGTCACCATCGCCGGGCACGACATCGCCGAGGCCTCCCAGCTGCCGCTCGTGGACCTGCGGGAGCTGCTGGCGAGCGCCCGCACCCATCCCGACACCCAGGAGCTCGCCGCCGAGCGGCACCAGGCCGCGCTCGCCCTCGTCGACGTGCTCGAGGAACACCTGGCGACCCTCATCGACCTGGGGCTCGGCTACCTCGCCACCGGCCGTCCCACCTCGACCCTCTCCAGCGGAGAGCTGCAGCGCCTCCACCTGGCCACGCAGCTGCGCAGCGGACTGTTCGGCGTGCTGTACGTGCTCGACGAGCCCTCCGCCGGCCTCCACCCCAGCGACACCGAGCTGCTGCTGGACGCCCTGGCCCGCCTGCGGGACGAGGGCAACACCGTCTTCGTCGTCGAGCACAGTGCGACCCTGATCCGCTCCGCCGAGTGGATCGTGGACATGGGCCCCGGGGCCGGGCGCTACGGAGGCGACGTCCTGTTCAACGGGCCCGCCGAGGGGCTGGGCGACGTCACCGGCTCGGCGACGGCCCGTTATCTGCGCGAGGACCCACCCGTCGTGCCCGGGCCACCCGCCCCGCGCACCCCGAGCGGTTGGATCACCGTGCACGGCGTCACCGGCCACAACCTGGACGGGGCCGACGTGCGCCTCCCGCTGGGCGCTCTCAGCGCGATCACGGGCGTGTCCGGATCGGGCAAGACCAGCGTGCTCACGGTGCTGGCCGACGCCGTCCGCGATCGGCTCGACGAGTCCCCCGCCGACGACACGGAGAGCACCGCCGGCGAGTCCGCGACCGATGCGCTCACCGAAGGCGTGCCGCTGTGGGACCTCGGCGTCGACGAGCTGCACAGCACCTCGGCCGAGGGCCTGGAGGCGATCGACCGTCTGGTCGTCGTCGACCAGAAGCCGATCGGCCGCAGCTCCCGCTCGAACCTCGCGACCTACACCGGTCTCTTCGAAACGGTGCGCCGCCTGTTCGCGAGCCTGCCGGCGGCGAAGGAGCGCGGCTTCGGCGTCGGGCGCTTCTCCTTCAACCAACCGCAGGGACGCTGCCCGCACTGCCTGGGCGACGGCGTGGTCAGCATCGAACTGCTCTTCATGCCCACCGAGACCACCACCTGCCCCGTGTGCCGGGGCCGGCGCTACAACCCCGAGACCCTCGAGGTCGAGTACCGCGGGCACAGCATCGCCGACGTGCTGGCCATGAGCGTCGACGACGCCGCCGAGCTGCTCGCCGACGTCCCCGCCGCACACCGCATCCTGCAGCTGCTGACCGGCATCGGTCTGGGCTACGTGTCGCTGGGGCAGAGCGCCCCGACGCTCAGCGGGGGAGAGGCTCAGCGCATCAAGCTGGTCTCCGAGCTGCATCGCGCCCCGCGCGGGCACAGCCTCTACCTGCTGGACGAGCCGACCACGGGATTGCACCCGGCCGACATCGACCTGCTGATCGGCCAGCTGCAGAAGCTCGTGGACGGCGGCAGCACCGTCGTGATCGCCGAGCACGACGTGCGCACCCTCGCCGCCTGCGACCACCTGGTCGACATGGGACCGGGCGCCGGGGACGACGGAGGACAGGTGATCGCCGAGGGCACGCCCGATGCCGTCGCCACGACGGAGCACAGCCGCACCGCACGCCACCTGCGGGCGGCGGTCGAGAAGCGACGCGCAGCCGCCGGCTGACGTCGAGCACCCCCACCGGCTCCTCCGGGCTGCGACAGGCGGCTGCGACGTCCGCCGGAGGGCTCGACGGGCAGGTCTCAGACGCTCGGGTGCTCGAGCGACTCGGCGAGCTCCCGGCGGACCTCCTCGGGCACCAGGGAGGTCTGCTCCTCGACGTCGAAACCGTGCTCGCGCATCCAGTCGTCCGCGAAGATCTTGCCGAGGTAGCCCCGGCCATGATCGGGGAGCACCGCGACGACGACCGCCTCGGCGGGCAGCTCCCGCGCCGCCCGCAGCGCCGCGACGACGGTCATGCCGCTCGATCCGCCCACCAACAGCCCCTCCTCGCGGGCGAGCCGTCGGGTCATCGCGAAGGACTCGGCGTCGTGGACGCGGTGGAAGGCGTCCACGATCACGGGGTCGAAGGTCTCGGGGAAGAACGTGAGCCCGACGCCCTCGACGAGGTTGGCGTGGACCTGGTCGGGATCCGAGGGGTCGGCCGAGTAGACGGATCCCTCGGGATCCGCGCCGATCACCTGGACGCGCCCCTCGGACGCCTCCTTGAGGAACCGGCCCGCTCCCGTGATCGTCCCGCCGGTCCCGATGCCGGCGACCAGGTGAGTCACCGTCCCGTCGGTGTCGCGCCAGATCTCCGGGCCCGTGGTCTGGAAGTGGGCCAGCGGCCCGCCCTGGTTCACGAACTGGTTGGGCTGGAAGGCACCCGGGATCTCGCGGGTGAGGCGGTCGGCCACGCTGTAGTAGGAGCGAGGGTCCTCCTTCGCCACGGCGGCGGGTGTCACCACCACCTCGGCTCCGTAGGCGGTGAGGATCGCCCGGCGATCCGCGCCGACCTTGTCGGGCACCACGAAGACCGTCCGGTAGCCGCGCTGCTGGGCGATCAGAGCCAGCCCCACACCGGTGTTCCCGCTCGTGGGCTCGACGATCACGCCGCCCGGGCGCAGCCTGCCCTCCCTCTCGGCCGCGTCGATGATGGTGCGAGCGATGCGGTCCTTGGAGGACGCACCGGGATTGAGGTACTCGACCTTGGCCAGGACGGTCGCGTCGATCCCCTCGGTGACGCGACGCAGACGGACCAGGGGAGTGGAGCCGACGAGATCGGCCACGGAATCGGCGTAGTGCACGGACGTTCCTCGGGTAGGACCAGGCTGTACCGCAGCGCACCGGCGGTGCGTGAGGGGTCAACCGTAAGCATCGCGCCGTCGGCGGCCAAACGGTGGCCGGCGTGAGCGAACTCCCTCGCGCGGGTGCGCCCGCGCGGGTGAGCCCGCTCGGCGGCGTCGTGGTCGCGTGGCGGCGTCAGCTCAGGGTGCTGCGGATGCTCAGGTCCTTCCGAGGCCCCCGTACGTGCCAGGTCACGTGCCAGCTCCCGTCCCCGGGCACGTCGATGCGTCCGTCGTAGACGTCGCTCCCGCACGGATGCACCACCTGTGTGCCCGGCGCCCAGGAATGGAACTCACGGCCGTCGGCGAACAGCACCATCCATCCCTCCACCCGTTCCTCGACGAGCAGCTCGCGGCTGACCGGGATGCGGCTGCCGTCACCGCGCACCATGGTCCCGGTCTCGGTCCACGCCACTCGTCCGTCCTCCCGCCGGGAGAGCTCGGTGCTGCCGGTGACGTGCAGCCGCTCGCCGGAGGCTCGGTCCTCGATGGTCCGGGTCAGGGTCCAGGTGCCCAGCAGGTCCGGCGGTGTGGTCCGCTGGGATGCAGCGGCCGTCACCGGGGCCGGCCCTCGCTCCCGTCGGCCGGCGCCGCTCCCTGGCGTGCGTGCCATGCCTCGCGCCGACGCGCCCGCTCGGCCTCGTCGGCCTCGCGCGTGCCGCGCACCCAGCGGCTCGACGCGGGCAGGTACAGGAGGACGAGGACCGCGATCCACAGCAGGATGGTCGGCGCGAGGCCGTTGCCGGCGTTGTAGAAGATCTGGCCGAGGACGAGGAACGTCAGCCACGTCCTCGTGCCGGTGCCGACGCTGCGGGGGAGCCGTGCGACGAGCACGGCGACGATGGCGAGGACCATGAGATGCACCAGCGCGATGATGACGCTGACGAACGATGCACCCAGTTGCTGGCCGGTCGGCGAGACCCCGGTGAGAGCCCCGCGAACGGCCATGAGCACGACGCCGATCACCGACAGCGCGAGCGCGATCCAGCTGATCACCACCGCCGCGGTCACCGTGCCGGGGGCCCCGGGGCGTTGCACGGGGGAGCTCGTCCCCTGGGCCGACCCCTGGCCGCGCTGAGCTGCGGGTGTCGGTGCGGGTGCCGGTCCGGTCGGCAGGTGCTGGTGCTGCTGGTCGCTCATCCCTCGAGGCTAGCGGCCGGGACGCACGCCGGCAGCGGTTCACCGCCCGCGGTGGAAAAGCCCGTGACATCCGGGCCGCCACGCGGGAATACTTCCCCGGGCGCCGACGTTCCCCGAGGTGCCGTTCCGCGCAGATGCCTGGCGCCGGATCCGGCGCTGTCGTCATCGGGGCGGCCCGTACCTCGTCACCGTCACCCCATCGCCGATCCCGACGCGCTCGAGGATCCTCCGACACCGCGTCCCACGCTCCGGCGTCCGCCGCCCTGACCCCAGGAGAACGATGTCCTCCTCCGATGCCTCCCGCACCGCGCCGTCGGCACCCGAGATCGACCCGCAGGGGATGCGGGTGATCTGGCTGCTGCTGATCGCCGCCTTCGTCGCGATCCTCAACGAGACCACGATGGCGATCGCCATTCCGCACCTGAACGCCGACCTGGGCGTCGCTCCCGAGAACGGCCAATGGCTCACCAGCGGGTTCATGCTCACCATGGCCGTGGTCATCCCGACCACGGGTTTCCTGCTGCTGCGCCTGACCACACGGCAGGTCTTCCTCGCCGCGATCACCGCCTTCTCCCTGGGCACCCTGATCTGCCTGACGGCGCTGGGCTTCCCGCAGCTGCTGGTGGGAAGGGTCGTGCAGGCCGTCGGCACCGGCATCATGATGCCGCTCCTGATGACCACCATCATGAACGTGGTCCCCGCCCACTCCCGCGGCCGGATGATGGGCCGCGTGGGCCTCGTGATCTCGCTCGCCCCCGCCATCGGCCCCACCCTGTCCGGTGCCGTCCTGGACACCCTCGGGTGGCGCTACCTGTTCGGGATCGTGCTGCCGATCGCCGTGATCGCCCTGCTGCTCGGCGCCCGCTGGATGACGAACCTGGGGGAGACGCTCCGCGTGCCCCTGGACGTGCTCTCCGTCGTCCTCTCCGCGCTCTCCTTCGGCGGGATCGTCTACGGGCTGAGCCTGCTGGGCTCCGCCGAGTCCGCGGGGTCCGGAGGCGGGGGCTCCACGCTGCCCGGCCTCGGTGCGGCCGGATCGGCCGCGGTGCTGATCATCGTCGGCCTGGTCCTGCTCGCCCTGTTCAGTCTGCGCCAGATCTCGCTGCAGCGCCGTGACGACGCCCTGCTGGACCTGCGGGTCTTCCTCTCGCGGAACTTCACCCTCTCGGTCGTGATCATGGGCGTGGTCGCGATGGCGATGTTCGGGACCCTGACCCTGCTGCCGCTGTACCTCCAGAACGTGGCGGGGCTGGACGCGCTGCTGTCCGGTCTGATCCTGATGCCCGGCTCGATCCTGATGGGCGTGCTGGGCCCGTTCATGGGCAGGCTGTACGACAGTCACGGCCCGCGGGTGCTGCTGATCCCGGGCACCATCGTGGTGGCGGCCTCGCTGCTGTTCTACTCGACGGTCGGCGAGGACACCGCCTGGCCCGTGCTGATGGTCGTGCAGACCGTGATGTCGGTCGGGCTGGCGATGACCTTCACCCCGCTGTTCTCCGCCTCGCTCGGCTCGTTGCGCCGGCGTCTGTACTCCCACGGCTCCGCGGCCCTGAACACCCTGCAGCAGGTGGGCGGCGCGGCCGGTGTCGCGGTGCTGATCGGCCTGTACTCCTCGATCCTGCACCAGGGGGAGGCCGAGGGCCTGAGCACGAGCGCGGCCGGGGCCCCCGGCGCCCGAACGGCCTTCCTGGTCGCCGGGATCATCGCGCTGGTCCCGGTGGTGCTGGCCTGGTTCGTCCGCGCTCCCGAGGAGAACGAGGAGACCGACGCCGAGGTCCCGCTCGAGGCCGTGGCCTGAGCATCCCTGTGCACCCGCTCCCGAGCCCGCGCTCAGCGGCCCGGCGCTATCGTCGCTGAGCATGGATGACGCTCCGACCCTGGGACTCGACCTCGACGCCACCTTGATCCACGGCGCCCTGGGCACCGTTATCGCCGACCTCGGCCGCGACATCGAGGTCGAGCAGGGCATCGCCGGGATCCACGACCAGGTGATCGCCGAGGGGCACCGCCTGGTGGGGGAGGACCCTGCCCTCGCCTACGACTGGCAGGCCACCGTGGCGCGCATCTGCGCCACACGCGAGGCCGTCGTGCCCTTCGACATCGCCGAGCGTCTCGCCGAGGTGGCCGACGAGCGCACGCTCCTGCTCGAGGACGCGACCGTCCCCGTCCTGCGCACGATCGGCGCCCGGGGCTGGAGACGGGTCGTGCTGACCAACGGCTGGCGCCGCTACCAGGACCCCGCTCTGCGCGCGGTGGGACTGACCGAGGTGATCGACGACGTCGTCACGGCCGACGCCGTCGGCGCCCCGAAGCCCGCCGCCGCGATGTTCGCGGCGGCACGGGGTGAGCACGGCGGAGGGCTCGTCCACCTCGGCGACCGCCTGGACGACGACGTGCTCGGCGCGCACGGCGCCGGCGCGCGAGCGATCCTGTACTGCCCCTGGGCGCCGACCGCCGTGCACGGCCCCTGCGACGAGGTCGGGCAGGGCGCCCTGCGGGGCTTCCTCCGCGACCTCGCGCAGCGGCAATCGGCACGGGTGCACCCCGCGGATCCCCAGGTGCGGCCCGATGCGGTGATCACCACGATCGAGGACCTCCCGGCGCTGCTGCCGGCCTTCGCAGAACCCGTCTGAGACCGCTCCGGGACAACTCTCCACGGCCAGTCCTCAGCCGCCCGGCGGGAGCTGATCCGAGGAGGCGCCGCACCCGGTGCCGGACATGTCCCCACACGGCGTGCGACCTGCACCGCAGCCATGGATCGGACTCCGCCGCCTGCCGTAGAGTCGAGGACATGACGCATGCGAACGGACCGGACACTCCCGCCGCGGAGCAGGACGAGCGCCCCCAGCGCCCCAAGCGCGTGCAGGCGGTGCTCGAGGTCATCGGCAAGCAGCGGATCACCCCGAATCTCTTGCGGGTGGTGCTGGGCGGCGAGCAGGTGAGCCTGCTGCGCGACAACGACTGCACCGACAAGTACGTGAAGCTGCTGCTCGCCCAGCCGGGCAGCGGCCTTCAGCCTCCCTACGACCTGGAGGGCCTGCGCGAGAGGGCGCCCGAGTCCCTGCCCTCGCGCCGCACCTACACCGTGCGCCACTGGGACCGCGAGAAGGGCCAGATCACGCTGGACTTCGTCATCCACGGGGAGGGCACCATCGACGGCATCGCGGCGGCCTGGGCCGATGCCGTGCTGCCCGGCGACGTCATCGCCGTCAGCGGCGCGGGCGGCAAGTACTCGCCGAACCCCGACAGCGGCTTCCACCTGCTGATCGGCGACCATTCCGCGCTGCCGGCGATCTCCTCGGCCCTGGAGGCCATGGATCCCGCCGCGCGCGGCGTGGCCCTGATCCACCTCGACCACGCGGAGGACAGGCAGGAACTCGACCACCCGGCAGGCATCGACGTGCGATGGGTGCAGGGCGAGCGATCCCAGCTCGTCGACGAGGTCGCAGAGCTCGAGATCCCGACCGACGACGTCCAGGTCTTCGCGCACGGGGAGCGCGGTGTCATCAAGCAGATCCGACGGAACCTCGTGAAGGAACGGGGCATCGAGAAGTCGCGGGTCTCGATCTCCGCCTACTGGGCCGACGGCCGCATCGAGGACCAGTTCCAGGCCGAGAAGCGCGAGCCCGTCGGCCGCATCGAGGACTGAGCGGCGATGGACGAGACCGCGGGTGAGCCCCTGCAGGAGCTGGTGATCGGCGAGGACGGGCTGGCCCGACCTCTCTGGGCGAGCAGGCACCAGGACCTGCAGGACTACTACGACCATGAATGGGGGATGCCCCTGTACGGCGAGGACGAGGTGTTCGAGCGACTCGCCCTCGAGGGCTTCCAGTCCGGCCTCTCCTGGGCGACGATCCTGCGGCGGCGCGAGGGGTTCCGGCGCGCCTTCGCCTGCTTCGATCCCGACGCGGTCGCCCGCTTCGACGAGGACGACGTCGCCCGGCTGCTCGCCGACGAGGGAATCATCCGTCACCGCGGGAAGATCGAGGCGACCATCGCCAACGCGCGGGCCGCCCTCGCCCTGCGCGGCACCGAGGGGATCGGAGCACGCGGCGACCTGCCCGCGGGCTCCACCCTCGCCGATCTGGTGTGGTCCTACCGGCCCCCTCGCAGCCCGGCGCCCCGGACCTTCTCCGAGGTCCCCACCACCTCCGAGGAGTCCCGAGCGCTCGCCCGGGAGCTGAAGAGCAGGGGCTTCCGCTTCGTGGGCCCCACCACGATGTATGCGCTGATGGAGGCCCTGGGCATCGTCGACACCCACCTGGTGGGCTCCCACCGTCGTGGCAGCTCCGGGCTGTGGGACGAGAGCGGCGCACCCCGGGATCGCACCGGAGCGGACTGACAGGACCCCGTCGGACGGACACACGCGGTCACACTGCTGGGACCGGCGCCGCCGTGCGCGCCACAGTGGGGGAGTCCGTTCCACGGGAGGAGAGGTCATGTCGACGCAGGCTGTGCATGCCGGATGGGACGCCCGCGGGGAGCACGGACCGATGGTGCCCCCGGTCTACGCCACGTGCGCCTACGCCCACCCGTCGCACGACTCCCTGAAAGCGCTGTTCGCGCGCGAGACCAAGGGGTTCGCCTACTCCCGCTCGGGCAACCCCACCACCCGGGTGCTCGAGGAGAGGATCACGGCGCTGGAGGGCGGCGTCGATGCGATCGCCGTGGCCAGCGGCCAGGCCGCCATGACGATCGCCCTGTGCGCGCTGCTCGAGCCGGGCACGCACGTGGTGGCCTCCTCGCGCCTGTACGGCGGGACCACGGAGCTGCTCGACGACACCCTCGCGGACCTGCGGGTCGATTGGACCGCCGTGGACCCCGCGGATCTCGACGCCTGGCGCGCGGCGCTCCGTCCCGAGACCCGCGTGCTGCTGGTGGAGTCGATCGCCAACCCCGGGGCCGAGCTCGCCGACATCGACGCGATCAGCGAGATCGCCCATCGGCACGGGGCGGTCGTGGTCGCGGACTCGACCCTCGCCAGCCCCGCGCTCTACCGGCCGGGAGAGCACGGCGCCGACGTCGTCGTCCACTCGGCCACGAAGTACCTCGCCGGCCACGGCGGGACCTTCGCCGGTCTGCTCGTGGACACGGGCTGCTTCGATCCGCGGCGATGTCCCGAGCGCTGGCCCCGACTCACGGAGCCGAACTCCCGCTTCCATGTCACCTTCGCCGACGAGTACGAGCGCGGAGGATCCGGCCTGATCGCCTATGCACGTGCGAAGTACGTGACCGACTTCGGGGCGACCCTTCCCGCCCAGAGCGCACGCGAGGTCCTCGTCGGCATCGAGACCCTCGACCTCCGACTCGAGCGGATCAGCGCGAGCGCGCTGAGCATCGTCGGGGCCCTGCAGGACTCGCAGGGCATCGAGCGGGTCAACCACCCCAGCTCCCCGGGCCGCCCCGACCGTCACCTGCTCGCGCGGGACTTCCCGCAGGGTGCCGCAGGGGTGTTCTCCGTGGACCTGGCCGGAGGGGAGGTGGCAGCGGCCGCCTTCTGCGACGCGCTCGAGCTGTTCTCCCTGGCCGTCAACATCGGTGACGTGCGCTCTCTCGTCTGTCATCCGGCGAGCACGACCCACGTGCACCTGCGCGAGGAGCAGCGCGCCGCCTGCGGGGTCGGGCCCGGAACGGTGCGCCTCAGCATCGGGCTCGAGGACGTCGAGGACCTGCTCGCGGATCTCGGACGCGGGCTCGCAGCCGCTCGAGGAGCCGCTGCCGGGGAAGCACTCAGCTCCCGGAGCGCCGCCCTCGTGTGAACTTCTTGACCCGCTCGAACCAGCCGGCGGTGGCCACGGCTCCGCCGACCCCGCCGTTGACGGCGCCGCCGACCGATGCCGCGGTGAGACGGTCCGCGCAGCGCGAGCACAGGGTGCGGCCCGTGATCGATGTCCGGGCCGTGCCTCGGATCTTCTGTCGGCACTGTTCGCATCGCATGGGTCCGATGGTGCCAGATCTCCACCCCGAGCGTCCGCGATCGACCGGGTGTTCCTCGGGCGCCGGGTCGTCCTCGGTCGGACGGCCTGTGGTCAGGCGCCAGGACCGAGCTCCGGCAGCCGCCGGATCCCGAAACTCTCCCGCAGCACTCGCCGGGCGGCGTGCAGACCGCTCATGCCGTGCACACCCGGCCCGGGCGGCGTCGCCGAGGAGCACAGCCACGCGCCGGTGTCGCCCAGTCGATAGGGGTCCCAGGCGGCCGTCGGCCGGACCACCAGGTGTGCGAGGTCCGCGCGGCCCTGGGTGATGTCACCGCCCACCAGCGAGCGATTGTGCCGGGACATCTCCGCCGCGGGGATGCCGTGCGCGGCGACCACGAGGTCCCGCACCCCCGGGGCCGCCTCTTCCAGGCGCTGCAGCACGGCCTCGGTCGGGTCGCGCGGGTCCCCGAGCGGCACGTGCGCGTACGCCCAGATCGGCCGGAGGCCGTCCACCTCACGCGAGGGGTCCACGAGTGTCGGGTCGCTCAGCAGCACCATCGGCTTCTCGGGCATGCGGCCGGCGGTGACCTCGAGCTCTGCGCGCTCCATCTCCGCTCGGGTCCCGCCCAGGTGCACGGTCCCGGCGCGTCCGACGTCCGGGTCTTTCCAGGGGATCGGGCCGGAGAGCACCAGGTCGACGGTGGCGGCGGCGGCGCTGCCGGCGGGGAAGCGACGGATCGCCCGCGCAAGTCTGCGCGGTGCCCTCGTGGCCAACATCCGCAGGGCGACGTGGGCCGGCGTGTCCAGGAGGACGGCGCGGGAGGGTGGCAGCTCCCGCAGGTCGCGGACGGGGGAGTCCGTGAGCACCTCGCCCCCGTGGGCGCGCAGGTCCTCCAGGAGCGCGGCGGTGATCGCCTGCGACCCGCCGACGGGGATCGGCCAGCCCGGCCCGTGTGCGAGCGCGGCGAGCATGATCGCCGTCCCGCCCGCACCGAGCGAGGGCAGCGGGCTGATGGTGTGGGCGGAGACGCCCGTCAGCAGGGCCCGGGCACGTTCGGTGCGCAGCGAGAGGTCCCAGGCGCGGGATCCCTGGGCGAGGGTGCCCAGGCCCAGGGCCGCGGCGGTGGCCAGTCCGCGAGGGGACAGGGTCTGCGGCGGGATCGAGCGCTTGTCACCGAGGGCCAGCGCGGCCAGCGCGCCCGGGTTCGCGGCCGCGACGCCGAGCAGGCGCCGCCAGGCCGGACCGTCCCGTCCCAGGTCGGAGGCGGTGCGCTCGAGGTCGTGCCACGCGATCGCAGCGGGCTCGTCGGTCAACGGCTGGGCGTAGGAGGCCTCCGGGACCACGAGCTCGACCCCACGGGAGGGAAGGTCGAACGCGCCCAGGAACGGGCTCGCGATCGCGAGAGGATGGACGGCCGAGCAGATGTCGTGGACGATCCCCGGGGCGAGCCCCAGGTCGATCGTGCGGGCACCGCCGCCGGGCACGTGCTCGGCCTCGTGGACCTGCACCGACAGGCCCGCACGGGCGAGCACCACCGCCGCGGCCAGCCCGTTGGGGCCGGAACCGACGACGACGGCGTCCGGGCTGCTGGCGGCCGAGGTCATGGGAACGAGCCTAGACGCCTGCCGCGGAGCGGGGTGAGGCGAGGGGCCTCAGGCCTCCGTGTCGAGCCTGTCGAGCTCCTCGTCGACGACCTTCGGATCGAGCTTCACGAAGATCGGCGAGGGCTTGGCGACCGGACGCCCGACCTCGACCTCGCGGTGCTCCCAGGCCGGGACGCCGGTGTAGTCGCCCGTGATGATCGCGTAGGAGGGGCCGCCGTCGAGATCGTCGACCTCTCGTGCTTCCGGCAGCGGAGCGATCACGCGCGCACCGCCCAGCGCCTTCTCCACCTGGTTCGCGGAGAAAGGCAGGAACGGCGAGAGCAGCGTGTTCAGATCGGTGACGGCCTGGGCGAGCACGTGCAGCACCGTGCGCAGGCGCTCCTGCTGCTCCGGGGCCTTGAGCTTGAAGGGCTCGGTCTCCGAGACGTAGCGGTTCGCCTCGCCCACCAGGCGCATCGCCTCGGCGATGGCGGCTCGCTGCCGGTGGATCTCGATCAGATGGCCGACGGTCGTGAAGCCCTCGCGGATCTGGTCGAGGAGTGCGCGGTCGACGTCCTCGAGCTCACCGGCCGCGGGGATCTCCCCGACGTTCTTCGCGATCATCGCCGCGGTGCGGTTGACGAGGTTGCCCCACCCGGCGACCAGCTCGTTGTTGGTGCGCGAGACGAACTCCGACCACGTGAAGTCGGCGTCCTGGCTCTCCGGACCCGCCGCGGAGATGAAGTAGCGCAGTGCGTCGGGCTGGTAGCGCTCCAGGACGTCCCGCACGTAGATCACGATGTTCTTGGACGAGGAGAACTTCTTGCCCTCCATCGTGAGGAACTCGCTGGAGACCACCTCGGTGGGCAGGTTCAGCTCGCCGAAGCGGCCCGGCTGTCCGCCCTTGTCGCCCTTGCCGTTCTGCGCGATCAGCTCGGCGGGCCAGATCTGCGAGTGGAAGACGATGTTGTCCTTGCCCATGAAGTAGTAGGTGAGGGCCTCGGGATCGTTCCACCACTTCCGCCAGGCCTCCGGATCGCCCTGGCGGCGCGCCCACTCGATCGAGGCCGAGAGGTAGCCGATGACGGCGTCGAACCAGACGTACAGGCGCTTGGTGGGCTGGGACTCCCAGCCCGGCACCGGGATGCCCCAGTCGATGTCGCGGGTCATCGCGCGCGGCTTGATGTCCTTGAGGATGTTCTGGCTGAAGCGGATGACGTTCTGGCGCCACAGACCGGTCGCCTCGCGCTCGTCGAGCCAGCGACCCAGCTCCGCGGCCAGCGCCGGCAGATCCAGGAAGTAGTGCGTGGTCTCGATGAACTCCGGCGTCTCCCCGTTGATGCGGGAGACGGGGTCGATGAGGTCGGTCGGGTCCAGCTGGTTGCCGCAGGCGTCGCACTGGTCGCCGCGCGCACCCGGCGTGCCGCAGATCGGACAGGTGCCCTCGATGTAGCGATCGGGCAGCGTGCGACCGGTCGAGGGAGAGACCGCCCCGGAGGTCGTCTGCTCGAGCATGTAGCCGTTGTCGCGCACCGCGACGAACATGTCCTGCACCACCTGGTAGTGGTTGCGGGTGGTGGTGCGGGTGAACAGGTCGTAGGACAGGCCGAGTGCGACCAGGTCGTCGACGATGATCCGGTTGTTGCGGTCGGCGAGCTCACGGGCGCTCACGCCCTCCTTGTCCGCCTCCACCAGGATCGGCGTCCCGTGCTCGTCGGTGCCGGAGACCATGAGCACGTCGTTGCCCGCCATGCGCATGTAGCGGGAGAAGACGTCGGAGGGGACGCCGAAGCCGGCGACGTGACCGATGTGGCGGGGACCGTTGGCGTACGGCCAGGCGACCGCGGACAGGACTGTGCTCATGGTCCCCGATTCTACGGACCCGCCGGGCCCCCGCGGACCCGACGTGCCGCAGGAGGGGTTCGGTGAGGACCGATACGCTGGCCGCATGAGCACCCAAGGCCTTGCCGCAGCACAGCAGAAGATGCGCGACGGGGGCGTCGCCCCGACGGCGATCGACGTCTTCTCCCGCTACTACCAGCAGCTCGAGGAGGGCGTGACCGGATCGATCCCCGAGGACACGATCCAGCCCTACCTGGACCCGCCGCGTCTGGACGACGTGACGATCGACCCCTTCCAGGCGAAGGAGGCGTTCGACCGCCTCGCCATCATCAACCTCAACGGCGGCCTGGGTACGTCGATGGGCATGGACCGCGCGAAGTCCCTGCTGCCCGTGCGGGACGGGAAGTCGTTCCTGCAGATCATCGTCGAGCAGGTGCTCGCCGCCCGGCGCGGCACCGGCTCGTCCCTGCCGCTGCTGTTCATGGACTCCTTCCGCACCCGCGACGACACGCTCGCGGTGCTCGAGCAGTACCCCGACCTGCCCGTGGGCGATCTCCCGCTGGACTTCCTGCAGAACAAGGAGCCCAAGCTGCGGACCGACGACCTCACGCCCGTGAGTTGGGGCGCCGATCCCGATCTCGAGTGGTGCCCGCCCGGTCACGGCGACCTCTACACCGCCCTGCAGACCTCGGGCGTGCTCCGGAAGCTGCTGGATGCGGGGTACCGCTACGCCTCGGTCTCGAACTCCGACAACCTGGGGACCCTGCCCAACCCGGTGCTCGCCGGCTGGTTCGCCGCCTCCGGCGCGCCCTACGCCGCCGAGCTGTGCCCGCGCACGCCCGCCGACCGCAAGGGCGGGCACCTGGCCGTGCGTCGTTCGGACGGTCGCCTGATCCTGCGGGACACGGCGCAGACGCCCGAGGAGGAGATGGACTTCTTCACCGACGAGCACCGCCACCCCTTCTTCCACACCAACAACCTCTGGCTCGACCTCGAGAAGCTCGACGAGGTGCTGCGCGCGAACGACGGCGTGATGCCGCTGCCGCTGATCCGCAACACCAAGACCGTCGACCCCTCCGACAAGACCAGCCCGGAGGTCTACCAGATCGAGTCCGCCATGGGCGCGGCGATCGAGGTGTTCGAGGGCGCGAGCGCGATCGTCGTCGGCCGGGATCGCTTCCTCCCCGTCAAGGCCACCAGCGACCTGCTGCTGGTCCGCTCGGACGCCTACGAGCTCGACGAGAAGCAGGCGCTCGTCCAGCAGGTGGAGTCGGCGCCGAGCGTCTCGTTGGACTCCGATCACTACAAGCTGATCGGCGACTTCGACGCCCGCTTCCCCCAGCGCGTCCCGTCGCTGAAGGAGGCCACCTCGCTGCGCGTCGAGGGGCGACACACCTTCGGGAAGGACGTCGTGGCGCGGGGCGATGCCGTGGTCGGTCCGGACGACCCGGAGCAGATCCCCGA
Source organism: Brachybacterium endophyticum (assembly GCF_003130585.1). Classification (GTDB taxonomy): domain Bacteria; phylum Actinomycetota; class Actinomycetes; order Actinomycetales; family Dermabacteraceae; genus Brachybacterium; species Brachybacterium endophyticum. Next base: position 247,455 of record NZ_QFKX01000005.1, read on the forward strand.
CGGGACCGTGCTGGGCGGCTGAGCGCCCGCCGAAGAGCCACGAGGGCCCCGATCCGCAGCGTGCGGGTCGGGGCCCTCCGTGTCCGTGCGCAGGGTCCGCGTGCGCAGGACCCGCGTGGGAGGCGGTGGCGTGCCGGGGCTACGGCTTCGTCGCGGCCGGCGCCGTGCTGCGTCCCTCCGGCTCGCGCACCAGGAACTTCTCGATCGGGGGAGAGGTCACCCAGGAGAGCGCACGCACGACGGGGCCGCGCGAGAGGAGCACCACCAGGGCGAGCGCCATCGCCACCGCGATCACCGTCTGCCAGTCCTTCGTGACCGCGTCCGACCACTCGAGGTTCCTCGGGATCTGCAGCAGAGCCGCGTGGGCCAGGTAGATGGTCAGGGACTGCACGCCGATCTCGGTGTACCAGTGGTGGCGCCGCGGGGAGACCATCACCACGGCGAGGGAGAGCACCGTCCCGCAGATCAGCACCATGATCCGGGTGACGACCCCGTACCAGGCGGCCACGTCCATGTCGGCGTAGCTGCGGGAGAGGGTGAAGATGTCGGTGCTGAACATCCCGTGGGTGAGGACGGCGACGAGGAAGGCGCCCACCAGGGCGACCGCTCCGATCGCGCGCGCACCGGGCAGGTCGCGCAGCTTGCGCAGGTGCTCGGGGGTGGCGACGAAGCCGAGCACGAAGAACGGCAGGAAGCTGAGCACGCGGGCCCAGGTGAGCTCCGTCCCGACCTGCGAGTCCAGCGGGGCGATCACCGAGATGGCGACGGCGAACACGAGGGGGTAGCGCAGCACGCGCAGCACGGGCGTGAACAGCCGCCAGAAGACCAGCGCGAGCAGGAACCACATCGTCCACGACGGGTCCCACAGGCTGATCGAGATCGGCTTGCCGTCGATCACGTTGTTCTCGACGGTGTGGATGACCTGGAAGATCAGGTAGGGGATGAGCATGCTCGTGAGCAGGCGGGCGACCTGGCGCGGCTCACTGCGGTAGGAGCGCGAGAGGAACCCGGTGATGACCACGAACGCCGGCATGTGGAAGGAGTAGATCCACGTGTAGACGATCTCCGCGAGCGGGGTGTGGATCTGCTCGAGCGTGTGGCCGACCACCACGAGCGCGATCAGGATCGCGCGGGCGTTGTCGAGCAGCGGGTCGCGGGCCTTCTTCTTCGGAGCGGGCGATGCGGCCTCCGGCCCCTGGGGCGACGCTGCCGGTTCCGGCGGGGGTGTCGGCGCCGCCTGGCCGGACGTGGGAGCCGCCTGCTGGGAGGACGCCGACGCCGCGGCCGGTGCGCTGCTCGTGCTGCGCCGCTCCACGGCGGGCCCCTCCGAGCGGTGGGAGCGCGGGGCTCGCCGCGGCCGGGTGACCGAGGAACGCTGCGGGACGGGCCGCTGAGCGGCGCCCGCACCTCCTGGCTGATCCTGCTCGGAGGACCCTGGGGGTGGATCCGTCTGTCCGGACATGGCCGTCCTTCTGCTCGGGGGGCTGCATGGACGGGCCGATGCTAGGACTCGGTGGCGGCGCGGCCCAAACCGCCGCGCCGCCACGTGGGATCAGTCGCGTCCGCGCTCGTAGCCGCGGCCGCCCGTGACGTCGAGCCGCTCGGGCAGGATGTTGCCGTAGCGGTGGTCGGTCGCGCTGATCGCCTGCTCGTGCAGGAAGCTCAGCAGCTCGATGCGACCGCTGGCCGTGACGGCTCCCCGGAACAGCGCCACCTCGACGCGCCGCGAGATCGCCTCCAGCAGCGCCTCGTCGGCCGTGCCGACGAGCCGGATCCGCGTGCGCTCGAGGGTCTCGACCCGCTCGGCGAAGTCCTCGGCGGACTCGACGCGGACCTCGACGCCGGAGCCGGCATCGGCCGAGGCGATCTCGCGCAGTGCCTCCTCGGCCACGGAGACCTCGATGTCCGCGCCGACGGTGCGGGCGGCGTGCAGCACGCGGCGCAGCTCGACGGCGCGGGAACCCTCGGCGGCGCGGACCACGGTCGGGATCTGCACGTACCGCAGCACGTTGATCTCGCCGTGCAGGTCCTGGGGATCCCGGGCCACGAAGGTGCTCGCCCAGTGCGCACGGTCCGAGGTCCGCGCGGTGGTCAGCCACGCCTCCTCGTCACGGATCGTGCCGTCGGGCGCGCGGCGGCCGACGACGTCCGAGGCGTCCATCAGGTGCACGAGGTAGTTCGGGCCGCCGGCCTTCGAGGTCTCGCCGATCGCGGAGCGCTTCCAGCCGCCGAACGCCTGGCGCTCGACGATGGCGCCGGTGATCCCGCGGTTGACGTACAGGTTCCCGGCCTCGACGTGCTGGGTCCACCAGGCGATCTCCCCGTCGTGCAGGGAGTGCAGGCCGGCGGTGAGCCCGTAGGCCGTGCCGTTCTGGATCGCGGTCGCCTCCTCGAGGGTGTCCGCGTTGACGATGCCCAGGATCGGTCCGAAGTACTCGGTGAGGTGGTACTCCGAGCCCTCCTTCACACCCTCGCGCACACCGGGGCTCCACAGCAGGCCGCTGTCGTCGAGCATCTGCGGCTGGGCGAGCCAGCGCTCCCCGTCGCCGAGCGTGTGCAGGCCGTCGGCGAGCTTGCCCTCGGGCTTCTCGATCACGGGCCCCATCTGCGCGGTCGGATCCGTGGGGTATCCGACGTGCAGGCTCATCACGGCGTCGGCGAGCTGCGAGGAGAAGCGCCGCGAACGGGCGACGGAGCCGACGGTGATCACCAGGCTCGCGGCCGAGCACTTCTGGCCCGCATGGCCGAAGGCGCTCATCGCGACGTCCTTCGCGGCCAGGTCGAGATCCGCGTGCGGGCTCACGATGATCGCGTTCTTGCCGCTGGTCTCGGCCTTGATCGGCAGCTCGGGGCGCCAGGACGCGAACATCGCGGCGGTGTCGTAGGCGCCGGTGAGGACCAGCTGGTCCACGCGCGGATCGGTGATCAGCGCCTTGCCCACCTCGTCCTCCGGCACGTCGACGATCTGCACCAGGTCCTCGGGGATGCCGGCCTCGTGGATGAGCTTGCCGATGAGTGCACCGCAGCGCTTGGCCTGCGGGGCCGGCTTCATGACCACGGCGCTCCCGGTGACCAGCGCGGAGAGCACGCCCCCGGTGGGGATGGCGACGGGGAAGTTCCAGGGCGGGGTGACCAGGGTCAGGGCGCGGGGCGTGAGCACCGCGTCCTCGAGCTCCTCGAGCATCTCCGCCTGCTCGGCGTAGTAGAGGGCGAAGTCCATCGCCTCGCTGATCTCCGCGTCGCCCTGCTCGAGGACCTTGCCGGTCTCCGAGGCCATCACCTCGAGGAGGTCGGCGCGATGGGCTGCGAACACGCGGGCCACGCGGCGCACGGCCTCGGTGCGCTCGCTGGACCCGCGGGCGGCCCACTCCTTCTGGGCCGCGAGCGCCCTGGTGTAGACGGCGTCGACGCCGTCGTGGGTGCTCACGTGCGCGGCCTCGATCTCGTCGATGCCCAGACGCGAGGTGCGCACCCGGTGGATGATGCCGGCCGCCCAGGCCTGGTTGACGGCCGTGGACATGTCGGTGTCCGGCGTGTTGGCGAAGGCCCCGGGCAGCGCCGGGATCACGGACGAGCCCAGCTCGGGGAGGTCGCCGCGCGCCTCGGCCGCGCGGTCCTGATCGCGGTTCGTGGCCACGGGCTCCTGCTCGATCGCCCGCGCGAGGGAGGCCTCGAAGCGCTTCTGCTCGCGTGCGAACAGCTCCTCGCTGTCCTCGAGCTCGAACACGGCCGACATGAAGTTCTCGCTCGAGGCGTTCTCCTCGAGACGACGCACGAGGTAGGACACGGCCACGTCGAACTCGTGAGGGGTCACCACCGGCACGTACAGGCGCATGGAGCCCACGGCCTCGCGCACGACCTGCTGCTGACCGGGGGCCATCCCGGCGAGCATCTCGAACTCGACCGCGTCGGTGCCCTCGAGACCGCGCTCGCCCATCAGCAGGTGGGCGAAGGCGACGTCGAACAGGTTGTGGCCGGCGATGCCCAGGTGGACGGCCCGGAGGTTCTCCTCGGTCAGGGAGTCCAGCAGGATCCGCTTGTACTGCGCGTCGGACTCCTCCTTGCTGTGGAAGGGGGCGCGGTCCAGTCCGTGCAGGAAGGCGTCGACCCGCTCGAGAGCGAGGTTCGCACCCTTGACCACGCGCACCTTGATGGGGGCGCCGCCGCGGGCCACGCGGTCCGTGGCGAAGCGACGCAGGCGCTCCATGGCCGCGCTCGAATCCGGCAGGTAGGCCTGCAGGACGATGCCGGCGTGCAGGTCCATCAGCTCGGGGCGGTCCAGCAGCTTCTCGAACACGTCCAGGGTGAGCTCGAGGTCCCGGTACTCCTCCATGTCCATGTTGAGGAAGGTGGGGGAGTCCTGGCGGGCCGCATCGAGGTAGAGCGGGAGCAGCGTCTCCACGACGTGGTCGACGGTCTCCTCCGCACCCCACAGCGAGAGGTGCTCGACGATCGAGGAGACCTTGATGGAGACGTAGTCGACATCCTCGCGGCTCACCATCGAGCGCACCGCGGCGAGTCGCCGCCCGGCCTCGCGGGTGCCGAGCACCGCCTCGCCGAGCACGTTGATGTTCAGGTCCGTGCCCTCGTTGCGCAGGCGTCGCACGGAGCGCGCCAGGTACGGGTCACGGGAGTCGAGGATCAGGTGCGAGACCATCCGGCGCATCACGGCCTGGGCCGTGGGCACCACCACGTGGGGGAGCGTGCGCGCGGTCGCGCCGCCGAACGAGATCACGCGGCGCAGGGGAGCGGGCAGGAAGGCCGGCGGGTCGGCCGCCAGACGCCTCAGCTCGCTCGCGGCGGCCCGCGGGTCCTCGGTGCGGATCACGCGATCCACGAAGGCGACGGTGAAGTCCAGCCCCTTGGGGTCCTTCAACAGATCTGCCAGCAGCTGGGCGGAGCGGGGGACGGGCCGATCGGCGGCCTCGTGGACCCAGTCCCTGACCTGCGCAGCGACCGTCTCCGGGGCAATGGACGTGGTGCGGATCCCCGTGGTGGTGGGCAACGCTGTTCTCCTGGTTCGTCAAGCTCATCGCGGCGGGCACTCCCCGCACGCTCCCACCGGAGCCGGAGCGGAGCAAGGACGGTGATCATCCCGCCCGTGGCGGGTGCGGGCGACGGTGCCCGGTTCGTCCCAGGACTCGTGCAATCCCGTGGGACCGTCATCGTACGTCTGCGCACCGGGTGGTGTGTGCCACGATGGGTCCATTGCGGCAGTGTCCGAAGCTGCCCCGGACGGAAGGCAGAACATCATGAAGAAGGTCATCTTCCTGCTCGGCCTCGTGCTCGGCTTCTTCGCCGGCTCCCGCATGGGCCGCGGACCGTACGAGACGCTGGAGACCAAGGCCCGCGAGCTCGCCGACGATCCGACGGTGCAGCAGAAGGCCGCCGACGCGAAGGAGAACGCCGGCGCCTTCGCGCAGCGCGCGAAGGAGAAGGCCCCGGACGTCGCCGACTCCGTCAAGGGAGCGGCCACCGGTGCCGCCTCCGCGGTGAAGGACCGTGCGACCCATCGCGGCGATGAGGGCAACGGTGCGAGCAGCTCCGATTCCTCCGCGTCCACCGACAGCACGGCCGGTGGCGACGCCGAGGTCGGCGACAAGCCGCTGAGCGCCGGGGACCGCTGAGCCCCTGCACCGCGGGTCGCGGCATCCCCGATGCAGCGACCCGCGGTGCCCATCACGTCAGCGAGCGCGCCGACCCCGCGGGGTCGGCGCGCTCTTGTGTTGACGGCAGGGGCAACCGGGCCGGCAGGGGCAATCGGGTCGGCAGGGGCAACCGGGCCGGCGGCTCCGGGCGTGCGCCGGCGGCTCCGCTGGTCCGCCCGCCGCTCGGATCAGCCGATGACGCGGACGCCCGCCCGCTCCTGCTCCTGCATGAAGCAGGCCCCGCACAGGGATTCGTAGCGCACCTCGGCCCGGTCCTCGATCTCGACCTGGTCGCCGGAGAAGACGGGACGCCCGTCCACGGTGCGGCAGTTGAACTCGGCCTGGGAGCCGCAGCGACACATCGTCGGCAGCTTCTCGAAGTTGTCGGCCAGCTCGAACAGACGCCTGCTGCCGGGGAACTCCCGGGTCAGGAAGTCCGTGCGCAAGCCGTAGCAGATCACCGAGATGCCCTCGGTCTTGGCGATCAGGAACAGCTGGTCCACCTGCAGGGGCGTCAGGAACTGGGCCTCGTCCACGAGCACGCAGTGCAGCGGCCGGGCCTCGAGCTCATCGGCCGCGGCCGTGATGCGGGTGCGCAGGTCGTCGTCCTCCGCGACGAGGACGTCTACCCGGCGGCTGGCGCCACCGCGGGCCACCACCCAGTCCTCGCCCTTGGTGTCGATCGAGGGCTTGACCGTGAGGGTCGCCAGGCCCCGCTCGGCGTAGTTGAACGCCGTCTTGATGAGGGTGTCGGACTTCCCGGAGTTCATCGCTCCGTACTTGAAGTGCAGCTTGGACATGGGGTGGCGGCTCCGGGGTCTCGGGTGTGGTCGGGAGGCGGGAGATCGGGCGATCGGGCGATCGTGGAGGGGGCAGCACGGATCCGGGCCGCCGGTCGGGTCAGAAGGCGTCCATGACGCTCGGGCGCGGCCCGGCCAGCACGGCGTCGAGCAGGCGCTCGGCCGGAGGATCGGACTCGGCCCTCAGCCCCAGGCGGCGGGCATCGGCCAGCGAGCGCCCACCGCTCAGGAGGAGCGCGGCCGCGTGCACGTCGAGCTCGACGCGGCCGAGAGAGCCCTCGAGCGACGCGGGAGCGGCATCGGGATCCAGCTGCTCGACCTCGATCGCCCCGTCGTGCACGTCCACTCGCCAACCACCGGCGGCACGACAGGAGGCGGCGGCGGGCGTCGTGTCCTCGACCCACAGGTCCAGCGTCCCGCGACAGTGCTCGGGAGCCGGCCTGGCGCGCAGCGCACGGGCGGTGTCGACCAGCCGCATCATCACCAGCGGGACGATGTCGTCCGGGGTGCGCAGCCCCCCGCCGGGGAGCAGGTCGAGGACGGGGTCCTCGGTGCGCAGGCGGAGCCGTGCCGCGTAGGTGACCGTCGACCAGCTGCCCAGGTGGTGCAGCAGAGCCAGGAGGTCCTCGCGATCCCGGCCCAGGACCTCGTGGACCTCGAGGCCGGCGCCGTCGGACCCGGGGGAGATCCTGGAGAAGGAGAGGTAGCCGCGATCCCGGCCCTCGTCGTCCTGCAGCAGGATCGCGCCCCACGGCGCGGCGGGGAGGCCCTCGGGGAACAGCGGACCTCTCCGGCGGAGCATCCCGTTGTCCCCGGCGGTGAGCTCCTCGTAGAGCGCACGGAGCCGGGGCATGGTGTGCTCGGTGACCGCGACCGTGCGTCGCCCGGGCACCCGGGCGACCCGCTGCAGCTCGCCCAGCGGCAGGACGATGGCGTGTGTGCGCGCGATCAGCTGGTAGCCGTGGCGCCGGTAGATCGCCGGGTTCGAGGGGTAGAGCATCGAGAACGCCATGCCCTCGGCGGCGCAGCGGCCCAGGGCGGCATCGATGAGCTCGGAGAACAGGCCGACGCCGCGATGGGCGGGATGGACGGCGAGTCCGCCGATACCCCCGCAGGAGGCCGTGCCGCCGCCCAGTGCGATCTCGTCGCGGCGGATGCAGGCACCGGCGGCCAGCATCGTCCGCTCGTCCCCGGGGACGACGGCGGCGTCGATGCCGATCGGGATCTGGGCCGGGGAGAACGGCGCGGGCACCTCGGAGGGGACGCCCCCGAAGGCCTCGGCCGTCAGCCGTCGGTAGGCTGCGAGGTCCTCGGTCGTCAGATCGCGTGCGGGCATGCGCAGAAGTCTAGGGGCGGCTCCTCCCGGCCGACGACCGGCTGATCCCCAGGCGGTGCCCCGGTGGGCTGGCTTAGGGTGAGCGTCGTCCCCGGCCCGAAGGAGAGACTCGTGAAAGCACGCTCCCGGCATTCGACGCTCCACCAGCGCGCGCCGCGCAAGCCCATCACCCGGACCAACACGGCCAAGCACACCGGCCGCGAGGACCTGACGCGTCGCCTCAGCGCGGGAGCCGCCCTCAGCGAGCAGCAGCCCCGGCGCCACATCCCGGTGGGCCTGTCGACCTCCTCGGTGTTCCCGCTCGGGGTCGAGGACTGCTTCCGTCTGGCCTCGCACATCGGCTACGACGGCGTCGAGGTGATGGTCTCGGTCGACAACGCCAGCCGGGACCCCGACCTGCTGCGCGCCTACGCCGAGGAGTACGACCAGCCGATCCTCTCGTTGCACGCGCCGACCCTGTTCTTCCTGCAGTTCGTGTGGGGGCGTGACCCGTGGGTGAAGCTCGAGCGCACCGTCCAGATGGCCGTGGAGGTGGGCTGCCCGACGGTCGTCGCGCACCCGCCGTTCCGCTGGCAGGGCGAGTACGCACGCGACTTCGTGGGCGGCGTGCATCGCCTCGAGGAGGAGTACGGGATCGCGATCGCGGTGGAGAACATGTACCCGTGGCGCCTGGGCGTGCGCGAGGCGATGGTCTACCTGCCCGACCACGACCCCACCGACGAGGAGTACGACCACGTGACCGTGGACCTCTCCCACGCGGCCACCGCGGGCGACGACGCGCTGGCGATGGTCGACCGGCTCGGGGACCGTCTGAGCCACCTGCACCTGGCCGACGGCACCGGGCGCACCACCAAGGACGAGCACCTGCCGCCGGGGGAGGGCACCCAGCCCTGTGCCGAGGTGCTGCGGCGCCTGGCCAACCGCGGCTGGCAGGGATCCGTGCTGCTGGAGATCAGCACCCGCGGCGGATCGCGCAAGCGCCCCACCCATCGCGAGGACCTGCTGCGCCAGAGCCTGCTGTTCGCCCGGCACCACCTCGGCCACCATCTGGACGAGCGGCTGCTGCGTGGAGGATCGGCGCCGGAGGACAGGGCCGAGAGGACGGGCTGACCACCCGCCTCCCTGCCCACGGGACCCGGGTGTGATCGGACACGGGCCCCGCACCGCCCCAGGATCGGGGTGAAAGAATGCCGCGAGCGGACCCTCTGCCCCGGGGACGCCGCAGAGACTACGACGCGCGAAGGTGACCGGTGTGAGCGAGAACTCGGGATTCGTCCATAGGAACACGGCGCTGCTGGCGGTGGAGGCCACCGAGGCCCAGGTGCCCGTGTCCTCCGACGAGATCGACGAGATGCTCGCCCCCGCCCGCCGCCGCCTGCGCCTGCCGCGAGGGATCCTCCAGCGCGTCGCCGGGGTCCACGAGCGCCGCTGGTGGCGCGACAAGGAGTCCGGCTGGAAGCAGGGCATCGTGCTGGCCGCAGAGCGCGCCATGTCCCGGGCCGGCATCACCCGCGACCAGGTGGGCGTGCTGATCAACGCCTCGGTCTCCCGTCAGCACCTCGAGCCCGCCGTCTCGACCTCCGTGCACGACGCACTCGGCATGCCCCGCAGCTGCATGAACTTCGACATCACCAACGCCTGCCTGGGCTTCGTCAACGCGATGACGGTCGCCTCCGGCATGATCGAGTCCGGCCAGATCCAGTACGCGCTGATCGTGGGCGCCGAGGACATCGAGGAGGTCCAGCACGGCACCATCGGGCGCCTGAACGCCAAGGGCGCGACGCGCGAGGACTTCAACAACCAGTTCGCCTCGCTGACCCTCGGCTCCGGCGCGGCAGCGGCCGTGCTGGGGCGCGCCGACGCCCACCCCGAGGGCCACCGGATCACGGTCACCCAGGCGCGGGCAGGCACCGAGCACCACGAGCTGTGCATCGGCGACATGGACGACATGCGCACCGACAGCGAGGGCCTGCTGGAGAACGGGATCGAGCTGATCCTGGACACCTGGAAGGACGCCAACGCCGCCGGACACGACTTCGCCTCCATCGAGCACGTCATCCCGCACCAGGTCTCGATGGTCTACACCCGCAACTTCTCGAAGATCACCGGGGTGGGCATGGAGCGCATCCCGATCTCGTTCCCCGAATGGGGCAACGTCGCCTCCGAGGCGGTCCCGATGACCCTGGCGCGACACCAGGAGAACATCGCGCGCGGCGAACGCGTGCTGCTGCTCGGGGTCGGCTCCGGTCTGAACACCGCGATGATGGAGGTCCAGTGGTGAGCGCAGCCTTCGCCCGCACGCCCCGCGCCGCCGCCGGTGCGCCCGAGCTGCCCGGGGTCGATCCCCGGGCCTCCCGGGTCGTCGAGGCCCGCGATCACGACGGCGAGCTGCGCAGCTGGCACCTGCTGGACTCCGCTCCGCTGCTCGCCGAGCGCGGCGTCACGCCGCGCGGCACGCTGCTGGCCGTCCACGGCAACCCCACCTACTCCTTCCTGTACCGCTCACTGATCCGCGAGGACATCCCCTGGCGGGTGATCGCCGTGGACCAGCTGGAGATGGGCTTCTCCGAGCGCACGGGCACCGAGCGCCGCCTGCAGGACCGCATCACCGACCTCTCGCTGCTCACGGACACGCTCTCGCTGCGCGGCCCGGTGGTCACGGTCGGCCACGACTGGGGCGGGATCGTCTCGGTGGGGTGGGCGCTGGACAACCGCCACGACGTCGCCGGCATGATCCTCACCAACACCGGCATCCACCAGGAGCTCGGCGAATCCCTCCCGCGGGCCCTGCAGCTGGCGACGGCCCCGGCGATGCTGCCGCTCAGCACCTCGGTGACCGACGCGTTCCTGCGCACCACCCTCGCGCTGTCGAACCCGCCGCTTCCCCGCGAGGTCCAGGACGCCTACCTCGCTCCCTACCGCACCCGTGCACGTCGTCGCGGCATCGAGACCTTTGTCGCCGACATCCCCGCGAGCGCGAACCATCCCAGCCGCGCCACGCTCGAGCGACTCGCGGGCGGCATCACCGGGATGGACGTGCCCACCCTGTTCGCCTGGGGACCGCGCGACGTCACCTTCTCCGACCACTACCTGCGGGACCTCGTCGAGCGCGTCCCGCACGCCGACGCGCACCGCTTCGAAGGCGCCTCCCACCTGGTGTGGGAGGACGCCGACGTCGCAGGGCTCGTCTCCGACTGGCTCGCACGGACCTTCGGTGACGCCGGTGGCCCCCGTGAGGGCGGGGACACGCTGCGACCGGTCTCCAACTACGCGCAGCAGGCGCCGGAGATGCACCTGGGCGAGGCCATCAGTCGCCGCGCCTCGGATCCCGCCACCGCCCGGCTGCCCGCCGTGGTCGAGCTGGGGGAGGACGGCGAGCCCTCCCGAGAGATCAGCTGGTCCCTGCTGGCCCAGCGCACCGAGGACATCGCCGCAGGGATGCGCGCCCACGGGATCATGCCGGGGGACCGCGTGAGCGTGCTGATCACCCCCGGCGCGGACCTCACGGCCGTGCTGTACGCGTGCCTGCGCCTGGGGGCGGTCGCGGTCATCGCCGACGCCGGACTCGGCACCGACGGGCTGACCCGGGCCGTCGTCGGCTCCCATCCCGACTGGATCATCGGCATCGAGAAGGCCCTCGTCGGAGCCCGCACCCTGGGATGGCCCGGACGCCGCATCAGCGTCCCGCAGCTGCCCACGGTCGACCGCGCGGCCCTCGGCGTGGACACGTCGATCGCGGAGCTCGCCACCCAGGGTCGCGAGATGCGCGCGCTCGGGGCGTCGCTCGATGCACCCTGGCCTGACCAGGACGCCGACGCGGCGGTCCTGTTCACCTCCGGCTCCACGGGCCCCGCCAAGGGCGCGGTCCTCACCCACCGCCAGATGGGGGCTATGTTCGCCGCCGTCGGCGACACCCTGGAGCTGGAGGCCGACCGCGGGCTGGTCGCCGGGTTCGCCCCGTTCGCGCTGCTGGGGCCCGCGCTGGGCGCGCCCTCGGTGGTGCCCTCGATGGACATCACCCGCCCCGGAGACCTCACGGCCCCCGCCCTCGCCGCGGCCGTCGACGCGCTCGGCTCCCCGGCCGTGTTCACCGCCCCGGCCGCGCTGCGCAACATCATCGACACCGCCGACGACCTCGACGAGACGGGACGCGCCGCGCTCGCCCGGGTGCCGAGCTTCTTCTCCGCGGGCGCCCCGATCCCGGCTCCGTTGCTGCGTGAGCTGCGGCAGGTGATGCCCGCAGCGCGTGCCCTCACCCCCTACGGCATGACCGAATGCCTGGCCGTGGCCGCCATCGACCTCGAGGGCATCGAGGCGGCCGGGGACGGCGCCGGGGTGTGCGTGGGAAGGGCCGTGGCACGCACCGAGATCGCGATCGCCGTGATGGACGAGAACGGCGCCACCACGGGAGAGATCAGCACCGATCCGGGCCGCACCGGCGAGATCCTCGTGCGCGCGCCGCACGTGCGCGACCGCTACCTGATGCTGTGGGGCACGACGGCGAAGGCCAGCCGATTCGAGGGCTGGCACGCCACCGGGGACGTCGGCCACCTCGACGAGTCCGGACGGCTCTGGGTCGAGGGCCGCACGGCCCACGTGCTCGCGACCGCCGACGGCCTGGTGACGCCGGTGCGCGTCGAGGCCGCTGCCGAGTCCGTCCCCACGGTGCGCCGGGCCGGTGCCGCGGCCGTCGGACCCCGCGGCACCCAGCAGGTGGTCGTCGTCCTCGAGACCGAGGACGGCTACCGCCCCGGCCGCGCCCGCACCCCGCGACCGGCCGAGGTCCCGCTCCAGGAGGCCGTGCGCCACGCCGTGCAGCAGGCCACCGGCCTCGAGATCGCCGCCGTGTTCACCACCGCGTCGCTGCCCACCGACATCCGTCACAACTCCAAGATCGACCGCGCGAAGCTCTCCGCCTGGGCGGAGCAGACGCTGCAGGGCCGGAAGGCGGGCCTGTGAGCCGCACCGTCCTGGTCACCGGCGCCTCCGGCATGCTCGGCGGCGCCGTGGCCCGCGCCCTGCGTGACTGCGGCGACGAGGTGCGGGCCTTCCAGCGCCGCGGCGCGGACATCCCCGGCGTCACGGACGTGCGCGGATCGCTCACCAGCGCCGCGGACGTGCTCGCTGCGGCCGACGGGGTCGACGCGGTCATCCACCTGGCGGCGAAGGTCTCCTTCGCCGGGGACGTCGCGGACTTCCGTGCGGTGAACATCGACGGCACCCGTCACGTCCTCGACGCCCTGCGCGCGCAGGGGGGCGGGCGTCTGGTCAACATCTCCTCGCCCTCGGTCGCACACCTCGGCACCTCGATCGTCGGACTCGGCGCGACTCCCGCCGACCCCGAGCGCGCCCGGGGCAACTACGCCCGCACCAAGGCCGCTGCAGAGCTCGAGGCGATGGCGGCCGACGGCCAGGACGGCCTGCTCGTCACCAGCGTCCGTCCCCACATCGTGTGGGGACCGGGGGACACCCAGCTGGTGGGTCGGATCGTGGACCGCGGCCGCCGCGGCACCCTCCCGATCCTCGATGACGGCATGGCCCTGATCGACACCACCTACGTGGACAACGCCGCCGACGCGATCCTCGCCGCCCTCGACCGCATCGACCACGTCCACGGCGAGAGCTTCGTGGTCTCCAACGGAGAGCCCCGCACCGTGCGCGACGTGCTGGGAGGCTTCTGCGAGGCGGCCGGGGTCCCGCGACCGAGCCTGCACGTGCCGGGCTCCCTCGCGCGCCTGGCAGGACGCCTCGCCGAGAAGGTCTGGGCGATCCGCCCCGGGCAGGACGAGCCGCCGATGACGGAGTTCCTCGCCGAGCAGATGTCCACCGCCCACTGGTTCGACCAGCGACGCACCCGCGAGCGCCTGCAGTGGATCCCCGCCGTCGGCTTCGACGAGGGGCTCGAGCGCCTCGCGGCCTGGTACCACGAGCATCCCCTGGAGCCCGCCCATGCCTGAGGAGGATCCGATGAGCCAGAGCAGCCCCGACGCCGCCGCGGACGAGGCGGCGCTGCGCGCCGAGGTCGATGCCGAGCTCGCGGCCGAGCGCGCCGCGAAGAAGCGCGCGGGCGACCGCCGCGTCGGACTGGTCCTGCTGGTCGGAGCGGTGATCGGCTGGATCGCCGCCCTCGCGCTGTTCATGGACAAGATCTTCCTGAGCGCCAACCCCGGCGCCCAGCTCGGCTGCGACGTCAACCCCTTCATCTCCTGCGGGACGGTCATGGAGACCTGGCAGGCGAGCGCGCTGGGCATCCCGAACATGGCGATCGGCCTGGGCGGCTACGCGATCATGGGCGCCACCGGCGCCCTGCTCGCCTCCAGAGCGGCCCTGCCCGTCTGGTTCCGCTGGGCGGCGCTCGGCGGGATGGTCTTCGCCTTCGCCCTCGTGCACTTCCTCGCGATCTCCGCGATCTTCGTGATCCACGCCCTGTGCCCCTGGTGCCTCGTGGTGTGGGTCGTGACCGCCCCGATGTTCTTCGCCCTGCTCGCCAGCACCGTCGAGCGCGGGATCCTCCCGGCGCGGGGCGTGCTCGGCCGGGTCCTGCGGCATTGGATCGTGCTCACGGTGGCGTGGTACCTCCTGGTCGCCATCGTCATCCTCGCCGGCTTCTGGAGGCAGTGGCTCGCGGTCCTCGGGCTGGGCTGACGGGCCGCTCCCGCAGTCCTCCCCAGGGTGCGGTTGTCCCCATCCTGGCTCCGGCACGCGCGGCCGCGCGCTCGCGTCCCTACTGTCGCGGGCATGTCCCGACACCCGCGCTCCCGTCAGCGTCAGACCGCACAGCCCCCGTCCGGACGTGCCGCCGGGGCCGTCGCACGGGGCAGCGCCGGGCACGCTCAGCGAGCCCGTCCCGGCCGCCACCGACGACGGGACGAACGCCCCGAGCCGCTCGTCGAGGTGCGAGCGCACCGTGAGGCCGCCGCCGACCCCTGGTGGCAGCGCATCCCTCGTCCCTCACCCGCGGCCCTGGCAGGTCTCGCCGTCCTGGTGCTGATCGCCGTGGGCGCCGTCCACCTCACCTCACGGGGGAGCGCCGTGGCGACCGCAGGAGCGGATCCGGTGGCATCTGCGCCCGCCGGGGCGAGGTCGACGAGCGACTCCGCTCCGTCCGCCGCGGACCGCCCGCCGACCGGTGCCGAGCACGAGTCGGAGGGAGGCGCCCCGCCGGTTCCGCAGGGCTCCGCCGAGGACGCCCGCGCGGACAAGGGAGGGCGCGGGGCGGCGGTGGCCGAGGCACAGGAGACCGCTGTCGGCACCGACGAGTCGTCGACGGTCGTGGTCTACGTCTCCGGCGCGGTGAAGGAGCCCGGCGTGGTCGAGCTGCCCGCCGGTGCACGTGTCGCCGACGCCATCGAGGACGCAGGCGGGCGGACGGCGAAGGCCGATCTGACCTCGGTGAACCTGGCCCGCGTGCTCGTCGACGCCGAACAGGTCCACGTTCCCACCGAGGGGGAGGCACCCGCTGCCGCAGCCGGTGCCGGCGGGCCCGCGGCGGGCAGCGAAGAAGGAGACACCGCCGCGCCGGATCCCATCTCGGCAGGGCCGGGGGCGGAGGAGGGACCGAGCGCAGGCGCCGCGGTCGACATCAACACCGCCGATGCGACGGGACTCCAGGAGCTGCCCGGCGTGGGCCCGGCGATCGCCGAGCGGATCGTGGAGCACCGCGAGCAGAACGGACCCTTCGCGAGCGTCGACGACCTCACCGAGGTCTCCGGGATCGGCCCGGCGACCCTCGAGAAGATCCGCCCCCGGGCGACCGTCTGACCGATGGGGACCCGCGCAGATCTGCGGATCCTCCCCGCAGCGACGGCACTCTGGGGGCTTGCCGTCCTGGGCATCGCCACCGGCGTGCGCATCCAGCTGCTCGCGATGCTCGCTCTGGCCCTGCTCGCGCTGCTCGTCGCGGTCTGCGTCCGCCGGCCGCGGGTGCTCCGGGCCGTGGGCGCTCATCTCGTCCTCCTCGCCCTCGGTGCCGTCCTGCTGGTGCCCGCGACCGGGCGACAGGAAGCCGCAGCGCTCACCCTCGAGGATGCCGCGGGCAGCGGCCGCATCCTCGAGGCACAGGCCGTCGCGAGCGGCGACGCCGCCGCGAGCTCCTCGTCACTGCCAGGGGCACAGGACCGCCGCCAGGTCATGGCGCGCCTTCCCGCCGGTCCCGTGCGTATCGGTGTCGACGCCGCAATGCTCTGGGCCTCCTCGAGCGTTCTGCTGACGGGCGACCAGGAGACGCTCGGAGCCGTTCGGGATCACGACCACCTGCGGCTCCGCGCGACGGTCGCCTCCGCCGACGGCTTCGTCGTCCTCGCGGTCACGCGTCTCGAGGTGGTCTCCACGCCGCACGGACCGGCGGCGAGGATCCGGGAGAGCGCACGGGGATCGACCTCCGACCTGCCCGCCGACGAGGCCGCTCTCGCGCGCGGCATGACCACCGGGGACACCAGCGGGATGAGCGAGAGCACCGAGGAGATCATGCGTCGCGCGGGCATCTCGCACCTCGTCGCGGTCTCCGGCGCGAACATCGCGCTGGTCCTGGGTGCGGTGCTGGTGCCGTGTCTGCTGCTGGGCATCCCGCGCAGACCCCGCCTGGTGCTCGCAGGCCTCGCGGGCGCCGCCTATGTCGCCCTGGTCGGGGACGAACCCTCCGTCCTGCGCGCCGCCACCATGGCCGCACCGATCCTCGTCGCGCGCTTCCTCGGGGTTCGTGTTTCACCGCTCGCGGCTCTCAGCGCGACGATCGCCCTGTGGTCGAGCCTGGACCCGGCCCGGGCCGCGTCGATCGGCTTCCTGCTCTCGGCACTCGCGACCGGTGCGATCCTGCTGCTCGCTCCCGTGCTCGCGCGTGCACTGGTGGCGGTGAGCGGGGAGAGAGTCTCCCGCACCTGGGCGCTCGTCCTCGCGGTCCCCTTCTCCGCGCAGGCCGTGTGCACGCCGGTCCTGATCCTGCTCACCCCCGAGATCTCGATCTGGGCGGTCGGGGTGAACATGGCCGTCGCCCCGATCGTCGGGCCCGCCACCGTGATCGGCATGGTCGCGACGGTCCTGAGTCCGTTCGTGCCGGGTATCGCCCATGTGCTGTGGCAGGTCTGCGCCGGCGGCGCACACCTGATCATCCTGGTGGCGCGGACCGCGGACGGGCTGCCCGGCTCGAGGATCGCCGTCCCGGAGGGCGCAGCCGGTGTCGTGCTCGCTCTCGGCGTGCTCGCACTGGTGGTGATCGCCGCACTGGGCCACCGCAGCCGGGCGGTGCGGTTCGTGCTGGCGGCGGTGCTGGTCGCCGTCCTGGCGCCGCCGGTCTACCAGCGCCTTCCGCTGCCGGGCTCGGGAATCCAGGACTGGCGTGTCGCCGCCTGCGCCGTGGGCCAGGGCGATGCCGTCCTGCTGCGCGAGGACGCCGCAAGGGGCGAGGACCCGGCGACCGTGCTGGTGGACACCGGACCCGATCCGGATGCGCTGCGCCGCTGCCTGGACAGGATGCAGGTGCAGCGCATCGACCTGCTGGTCCTCACGCACCCGCATGCCGACCACGTGGGCGGCATCGAGGCACTGACGGGCCGGCGGACGCCCCTGGCCCAGTGGGTCTGCCCCCTCCCCGAAGCCGCTGCTCGAACGGTCCCCGGCGCGCCGACGCAGGTCGCGACGACCGGCACCACCAGCCGCCAGGGCGACCTCGGGCTCGAGGTGCTGTGGCCACCCTCTGCGGCGACCGTGCGGGAGGCCTCCTCCCGGGAGACCGGGGGAGAGGACGACGACTTCAACGACTGCTCGGTGACGATCGCCGCGACCTGGCCCGACGGCACGCGGTACGTGGGCCTCGGCGACCTCGAACCGATCGCCCAGGCGCAGCTCCTCGCCGGCGGCGTGCGCGAGGCCGACGTCGTCAAGACGGCGCACCACGGCTCGCGCCGTCAGGAGCCGGCGCTCTACGACGCGCTCTCCCCACAGCTGATGCTGTTCACCGCGGGCAGGGACAACAGCTTCGGCCACCCCACGGCGCAGGCGCTGGGGATCGCCCGGCGCGAGGGTGCCGGCAGCGCCCGCACCGACGTCGACGGCACCGTGGTCCTCACCTCCGACCAGCCTCTGGTGCCGCGAGGCGTCGGGCGGCCCGGATAGGATCGTTCAGCCGTACCCCACCCCGCCCGATCCGCTCACTCCACGTCCCGAAAGGAGCTGCCGATGGCCGACGTCGCCTGGCACAGCGTCGACCTGGCCCCCGTGGTGCTGATCCACGGCACCGAGCCGCTGATCGCCGCGCGCGCCGTGGAGCGCCTCAAGCAGCTCGCGCGGGAACGCGACCCCGAGGTCGCAGTGCACGAGATCGGCGGGGAGAACGCGGTCGCCGGCGCCCTGATGCAGGTCGCCAGCCCGTCGCTGTTCGGGGAGGGGCGCCTGGTGCTGGTTCCCGACCTGCAGTCCGCCCCCGAGGCGCTGGTCAACGAGATCTCCGGGTACATCACCGCACCCGAGGACGACGTCACCCTGCTGCTGGTCCATCGGGGCGGCAACCGCGGGAAGAAGCTGCTCGATGCGCTCAAGAAGGCAGGCGTCCCGCGCGTTCCCTCCGACCCCCTCAAACGGGCCGGGGACAAGCAGACCTTCGTCACCGCCGAGTTCACCCGCGCCGGTCGCCGCATCCAGCCCGATGCGGCGGCGGCACTGGTGGACGCCTTCGGCACCGATCTCTCGGAGCTCGCCGCGATCAGCCGCCAGCTCATCGAGGACACCACCCCGGAGGAGGGCGAGCAGGCCGGGCCGGTGACGCTGGAGCACGTGCGGGGCGTGACCGCCGGCCGGGTCGAGACCACCGCCTTCGCGGTCGCGGACGCGACGATCGCGGGACGCGAGGCCGAGGCGCTCGTGCTGCTGCAGCAGGCGCTGCTGGCCGGAGCCGACCCGGTCCCGCTGGTCGCCGCGATGGCCTCCAAGATGCGGGGCCTGGCCAAGGTCAGCGCGCCCGGCGCATCAGCCAGGAGCCTGGGCATGCCGGACTGGATGATCCGGAACCTCTCCCGTGACGCCCGCGCCTGGAACGACCGTTCCCTGGCGCGGGCCCTCGACGCCGTCGCGCAGGCCGACCACGAGGTCAAAGGTGCCGCACGGGACCCGCGCTGGGCCGTGCAGCGCATGATCATCGAGATCTCGCGCGCCCAGCGCTCCCGCTGACCGCCCGGGCCGCCCGGCCCGAACGCACGAGGGCCCCGCACCGATCGGTGCGGGGCCCTCGTGAGCGGCAGGGGCTGCCTCAGGCGGCGACGCCTGCGACGAGCTTCGCGAGACCGGACTTGCGGTTCGCGGCCTGGTTCTTGTGGATGACGCCCTTGGAGACGGCCTTGTCGAGCTTGCGCGAGGCGACCTGGAGAGCGGACTGCGCACCGGCGGCATCGCCCTCGGCGACGGCAGCGCGCACCTTGCGCGAGTAGGTCTTCAGCTCGCTCTTGTACGCGCGGTTGCGCAGGCGGGCCTTCTCGTTGGTCTTGTTGCGCTTCATCTGCGACTTGATGTTTGCCACGGGACTCTTCTCTTGCTCTGGGGTGTGGTGGAACGTCCGCGGCTGCAGAGGAACGGCCTCGACGGGGACGGGCGGTGGGGATTCGCCTGGAGACGTCGGTGCCGGGTCGCTGCCGCGGTCACGCACCCGGGAACGCTCACTCCGGCGCGCCCAGACACGGCGGGCTGCCGGGTGTGCATACACCGGGCGGTATGTCACACATACAAGCCAGGATGTTACCAGCCACGCGGCGTTTCACCGCACCCATGTGACGTGTCGCGCCAGGAGCGGCGAGCGGGTGCACCCGCAATCGCGGCCCGTGTCCCAGGGCCGGGCGGGTCAGCGCCAGCCGTGCACGCGCCCGGTCTCGGCGACGACCGTCTCGAAGCGCGAGCGGTCGATGCTCGCACCCTCGCGTCGCACGGCGGAGGCGGGCAGCCGCAGCAGCCGGTCCACCCGCACCTCGGAGGGGCGCTGCTCGCGGTCCCACGCGCCGGTCCCGATGTCGACGTAGGTGGAGCCGTGGGCATCGGTGTGGGTGCCACTGCCGCGATCGCGCGAGGTGAGCATCAGGCCGATGACGACCTGGCCGGACCCGTCGTGCCCTCCGACCGCGGCGTCCTCGAGGGCGAGGACCAGGACGGGCCGGTCCTTGCCCTTGCCCATGTCCTCCTCGAAGGGGACCCAGCCCCAGACGATCTCGCCGGGGTCGGCGTCACCGTCCGCGCTGGGGGAGTACGAGATGCTCGGCGCGGGCGAGGAGGAGCGGTCGGCGAGCGCGGCATGGCCGCCGGCCTCGCGCGAGGAGCGTCCGTCGGCCGGGGCATCGCCGGCGCGGGCGCCGCGGTCCTGCCTGCCCTGGATCGCCTCGACCGCGCTGCGACCCAGGTCGCGGGCTGCGCGACGGGCGGTGCGGGACCGCGCGAGACGGGTGAGGATCGAGCCGAGCTGTGAGCCGAGGGCCATGCGGGGAACTCCGGGGTCGGGATCGGTGAGGGGGCGGATGCTGCCCTGTCGCGCCGGAACGGTGGTCGGGACCTGCTTCGCGCCGAGCACCATGGTAGACAGAGCGCATGTCCAGCACACCCCTGTTCTCGAGCTACCAGGGCTCGACCGGCACGGACGAGATGTTCGACGCCGACGGAGGAGCCCGCGACAGCTGTGCCTTCCTCGCCGATGCGCTCACCACGCTCGGGGAGGAGGAGTTCCGCGTCCGCGCCGAATCCCTGGCACGCGCCTACCTCGACCAGGGCATCACCTTCGACTACGCGGGGGAGGAGCGACCCTTCCCGATCGATCCGATCCCGCGCGTGATCGACGCCGAGGAATGGTCGATGGTCTCGAGCGGCGTCGCCCAGAGGGTGCGTGCCCTCGAGCATCTGCTCGACGACGTCTACACCGACCGTCGTGTCGTCGCCGACGGTGTGCTGCCCGCCGAGCTCGTGGAGTCCTCGACCTACGTGGTCGAGGCGATGCGCGGCTACCGTCCGCCCAACGGTGTGCGCGTGCACATCTCGGGCATCGACCTGGTGCGCGACGGTTCCGGGGGGTTCCGGGTGCTGGAGGACAACGCGCGAACGCCCAGCGGTGTCAGCTACGTGCTCTCCAATCGCCGGGCGATGGCCCGCACCTTCCCCGAGCTCTTCAGCCAGCAGCCCGTGCGCCGGGTCGACGAGTACCCCGGGCGGCTGCTGCAGACCCTGCGCGCGGCTGCACCGGAGGACACCGAGGGGGAGCCCACCGTCGTCGTGCTCACCCCGGGACGGTTCAACAGCGCCTACTTCGAGCACTCCTTGCTGGCCCGCACCATGGGCGTCGAGCTCGTCGAGGGACCCGACCTCGTGGTCTCCCATGACCGCGTCTACATGCGCACCACCGCCGGGCTGCGCCGCGTCGACGTGATCTACAAGCGCACCGACGACGACTTCCTGGACCCGGAGGTGTTCCGTCCCGACAGCATGCTGGGGGTCCCCGGCATCGTGCGGGCGATCCTGGCGGGCAACGTCGTGGTCGCCAATGCGATCGGCAACGGCGTGGCCGACGACAAGCTGACGTACACCTACATGCCGGACCTGATCCGCTATTACCTGGCAGAGGACCCGATCCTGCCCAACGTCGACACCTGGCGGCTGGAGGATCCGAGCTCCCGCGAGGAGGTCCTGGACCGGCTCGACGAGCTCGTGGTCAAGCCCGTGGACGGCTCCGGGGGCAAGGGCATCGTCATCGGTCCCTCGGCGTCCGCGACCGAGCTCGACGAGCTGCGGGTGAGACTGCAGAAGGACCCGCGCGGCTGGATCGCCCAGCCCGTCGTCCAGCTCTCGACGATCCCCACCCTGGTCGAGGAGGGGCCCGAACCGCGCCACGTCGACCTGCGCCCCTTCGCCCTGAACTCCGGCGACGACGTCTGGGTGCTGCCCGGCGGACTGACCCGGGTGGCCCTGCCCAAGGGCGAGATGGTCGTGAACTCCTCGCGCGGTGGCGGCTCCAAGGACACCTTCGTGCTGTCCTCCCGCGGTCGCCCGACCCAGGGTGGGGGAGCCGTCACCCAGGGTCAGTCACAGAGCACGGACTCGTCCCGCTCGGAACAGGGGTCCGAGGACCTCGAACCGGTCGAGGGCGAGCAGGAACCCTCGTTCACGGCACGGGAGCGGGAGCGGAGCGAGCCCGCCACGGCCACCGCCGCGATCCCGATCCTCGACGAGGACGAGCTGCAGGAGCTCGAGGAGGAGCAGGGAACGCCGGACGAGCCGGGCACGTCGGAGGAGCCGGACTCGCCGGAGGGGCCGCAGTGCGCGGACGGCCAGGACACCGGGACCGAGCAGGAGGCACGTCGCCATGCTGAGTAGGATCGCCGACTCCCTGTTCTGGATCGGCCGGTACGTGGAGAGGGCCGACCAGACCGCACGCATCCTCGAGGTGAACCTCGAGGCCATCATGGAGGACACCGGCTCCGAGCGCGGCCCCCGCTGCGCCGAGGTGATGAGGATCTTCGGTGCCGCCCACGAGGAGGACCAGGACCTCTCGGTGCAGGCCGTGCTCGACGAGCTCGCGATCGACCGCGGGAACCCGTCCTCGATCGCCGGGGCGCTGAAGGTCGCGCGGGAGAACGCGCGGGGCGCCCGCGAGGTGCTGCCCACCGAGGTCTGGGAGTCCCTGAACACCACCACCCTCGAGCTGCCGCGCAGCCTGCGGCCCGCTCGCATGCACCGTTTCTTCCAGACCACGAAGGACCGCTGCGCGGTGGTGACCGGCCTGGTGGACGCCTCCCTGCCCCGGGACGAGGCCTGGCTGTTCCTGCGCCTGGGGCAGCAGCTCGAGCGCATCGACATGTTCTCGAGGATCCTGCAGTCCCACGACCCCACGGACACCACTGGCGCCACCACCATCATGCTGCTGCGATCGTGCAGCGCCGACGAGGCCTACATCCGTTCCTTCCGCGGCCAGGTGCGCGTCGACGACGCCGTCGCGTTCCTGCTGCTGGACCGGATCTTCCCGCGCTCGATCGCGCACTGCCTGCTGCAGGCCGACGAGGCCCTCGAGGTGCTCGGGAAGCTCCACGGTCAGACCTTCGACCGCTTCGGCACCGAGGACGCCGCCCGCCGCATCGTCGGCCGCATCGAGGCGAGCCTGCGGTTCCGGCCCCTCGCGGATGTCATGGAGGACTTCGAGAGGGAGATGGAGCAGGTCCAGATCGCCGCCTCGGCGGCCTCGCGGGCGATCGACGCCCAGTACTTCGATCCCGACCTGCCGCCGGGGGCCTGAGCGCGAGGCCGCCGACGCCGTACGTGAGATCGGCGGCCCGCTGTCCGGGGGTGGCGTCGGCCCGTGAGACCATGGGATGACGTCCCGGGGCCCCGCGCGCCCCGGGCTCGACCCCACTCAGAGCGCGACGGAAGGACGGATGCCGGTGACCCCGAGGATTACCGCCGAGGAGGCGCGCGACATCCAGCCCGCCTCGACGCCCTCGCAGTGCATCCGGAACTTCTGCATCATCGCGCACATCGATCACGGCAAGTCGACGCTCGCGGATCGGATGCTGCAGCTGACGGGCGTGGTCGAGGAGCGCGCGATGCGTGCCCAGTACCTCGACCGCATGGACATCGAGCGTGAGCGTGGGATCACCGTCAAGAGCCAGGCCGTCCGCATGCCCTGGCAGGTCGACGGCGAGAACTTCGCGCTGAACATGATCGACACCCCCGGGCACGTCGACTTCACCTACGAGGTCTCGCGCTCGCTCGCCGCCTGTGAGGGCGCGATCCTGCTGGTCGACGCCGCCCAGGGCATCGAAGCCCAGACGCTGGCGAACCTGTACCTGGCGATGGAGAACGACCTCACCATCATCCCGGTGCTCAACAAGATCGACCTGCCCGGTGCCGAGCCCGAGAAGTACGCCGCCGAGATCGGCCAGCTCGTCGGAGTCGAGCCCGACGAGGTGCTGCGGGTCTCCGGGAAGACCGGCATGGGCGTCCCCGAGCTCCTCGACCACGTGGTGCGCACCCTGCCGGCGCCCACCGGCGATGCCGACGGTCCCTGCCGGGCGATGATCTTCGACTCCGTCTACGACACCTATCGCGGTGTCGTCACCTACGTGCGCGTCTTCGACGGCGAGCTCTCCGCCCGCGAGCGCATCGAGATGCTCTCGACCGGGGCCGAGCACGATCTGCTCGAGCTCGGCGTCATCTCGCCCGAGCCGATCCCCACCAAGGGGCTGGGCCCCGGCGAGGTCGGGTACCTGATCACCGGCGTGAAGGACGTGCGCCAGTCCAAGGTCGGCGACACCGTCACCTCGTCCCGCCGCGGCGCCGACGAGCCGCTGCCCGGCTACGACGAGCCCAAGCCGATGGTCTACTCGGGCCTGTTCCCCATCGACGGCTCCGACTACCCGGTGCTGCGTGACGCCCTGGACAAGCTCAAGCTCAACGATGCCGCCCTGAACTACGAGCCCGAGACCTCCACGGCGCTCGGCTTCGGCTTCCGCGTGGGCTTCCTGGGCCTGCTGCACCTCGAGATCATCCGCGAGCGGCTCGAGCGCGAGTTCGACCTCGACCTGATCGCGACCGCCCCCAGCGTGATCTACAAGCTCACCATGGAGGACGGCACGGAGGTCGACGTCCTGAACCCCTCGGACTTCCCCGAGGGCAAGGTGCGCGAGATCCGCGAGCCCATCACCCGTGCGACCCTGCTCGCCCCGAGCGAGTTCATCGGCGCGATCATGGACCTGTGCCAGTCCAAGCGCGGCAACCTCCAGGGCATGGACTACCTCAGCGAGGACCGGGTCGAGCTGCGCTACACCCTGCCGCTCGCCGAGATCGTCTTCGACTTCTTCGACCAGCTGAAGTCCCGCACCAAGGGCTATGCCTCGCTGGACTACGACGTCGAGGGCGAACAGGCCGCGGACCTGGTCAAGGTCGACATGCTCCTGCAGGGCGAGCCGGTCGACGCCTTCAGCGCGGTCGTCCACCGGGACCAGGCGTACCACTACGGCGTCCAGATGGCCGGCAAGCTCAAGAACCTGATCCCGCGCCAGCAGTTCGAGGTGCCGATCCAGGCCGCGATCGGTTCGCGCATCATCGCCCGCGAGAACATCCGTGCGATCCGCAAGGACGTGCTCTCCAAGTGCTACGGCGGCGACATCTCCCGTAAGCGCAAGCTGCTCGAGAAGCAGAAGGAGGGCAAGAAGCGCATGAAGAACATCGGGTCCGTGGAGGTCCCGCAGGAGGCCTTCATCGCCGCGCTCTCCTCCGACGGCGGCGGCGACTCGGGCGACAAGGGCAAGGACTCGAAGAAGAAGTGAGCGCGGTGGCCCCCGCAGCCGCGCCGACCGCGGGCGGTCACGTGGGCTCCCGAGACCTCTCGGTCTACATCCACGTGCCGTTCTGCGCGGTGCGCTGCGGGTACTGCGACTTCAACACGTACACGGCGACCGAGCTCGGCGGCGGAGGATCCCAGCGCGAGTACCCCGCCAACGCCATGCGCGAGATGGACCTGACCGTGGCCGACGACGCCGCCCACGGCGTCACCTACGACCGCGTCTCCACCGTCTTCTTCGGCGGCGGCACCCCGACCCTGCTGCCGGCCGACGACCTGGTGGCGATGCTCGGGCACCTGCGCTCGCTCGTGCCCTTCGCCGAGGACGTCGAGGTCACCACCGAGGCGAACCCCGACTCCGTCACCCCCGAGTCGCTGCGCACCCTCGTGGACGGCGGCGTCACCCGGGTCTCGTTCGGGATGCAGTCCGCGGTCCGCTCGGTCCTGGCCACGCTCGACCGCACCCACGATCCCGAGCGCGTGCCGCAGGCCGTCGCCTGGGCGCGCGAGGCCGGGCTCTCGGTGAGCCTCGACCTGATCTACGGCACGCCGGGGGAGACGCTCGAGGACGTCGAGACCTCCGTGCGCTCCGCTCTCGCCTGCGGGGTCGACCATCTCTCCACCTACTCGCTGATCATCGAGGGCAACACCGCCATGGCCCGGCGGCTGCGACACGGCGAGATCGCGGCTCCGGACCCCGACGACATGGCCGACAAGTACGAGATGATCGACGACCTCGCCGTGGCGGACGGGCTGGGCTGGTACGAGGTCTCGAACTTCGCGCGCACGCCCGAGCAGCGCTGCCGCCACAACCTCGCCTACTGGCGGGGCGCGGACTGGTGGGGGATCGGGCCGGGGGCGCACCGCCATCGCCGCGGCATGAGGGCCTGGAACGTCAAGCATCCCAGTCGCTACGCCGGGCTCCTCGCCCGCGACGAGCTGCCCGTCCAGGAGTCCGAGCAGCTCAGCGAGCACGATCGCCTCCTCGAGCGGATCATGCTGGAGCTGCGGATCGTGGACGGCCTCGCCGTCGCGGAGATCCCGGAGCAGACCCGCGGCATGCTCGCTGTGCACCGCGACCGCGGACACCTCGATGCGACGGCGCTCGCCGATGGCCGGGCGGTGCTCACGCGGGAGGGACGTCTGCTGGCGGACGCCGTGATCCGCGATCTGGTGCCCTGAGCATCCACGGCGGTGCCACACTGGCGCCATGAGCAAGCCGACCACGGTGCGCGAGTACTTCGAGCAGCTGCCCGATCCCGCACGGGAGACGGCGACTCGGATACGCGAGCTCGCCCGGGAGACGGTCCCCGACGCCGAGGAACAGCTGAAGTGGGGCAACCCCGCCTGGGTGCACCCCGGGACCATGATCCTGTTCGTGCTCAGCACGCACGCCCGGCACGCCAACGCCGTCTTCACCCCCAGCACCCGCGAGGCCTTCGCCGAGCGTCTCACCGGGTTCGAGACCGGCAAGGGCAGCGTCAAGTTGCCCTACGACGCCCCGGTCCCCACGGACCTGCTGCGCGAGATGATGCTCTACCGCCTTCGCGAGTACGAGGATGACGGGGTGACCTGGAGGTGACGGCGGCCCCTGGGCCGAGCGCTGTCGGGAGCGCTGCGGTCGCGCATGCACGAGGCCCCGGATCCGAGCGGATCCGGGGCCTCGCACCTTTTGCGGCGACGTGCGCCGGTGACCTCGCGTCAGCTCACTTCACGAAGCGGATGTTCAGCGGGTAGTTCCACCACTGGCGATCGTTCGCCTTCACCGCGCCGATGATCGCGAAGATGATGTGCAGCAGGGGCGGGATCCCGACGAGCGGGAAGAGGACGCTGCCGAACCCGAGAGTGATCACGGCGAAGATTCCCAGGACGATCCACAGGACGATGGAGGCGATGACAACGGCGATCGCCGCATTGAGCGCCTCTGCGGCGTTGTAGCGGACGAAGCGGTTGCGGTCCTTGTAGACCAGGAAGATGACCAGCGGGCCGAGCCAGCCGAGGAATCCGAGGCCGATCAGGTTGCCGACGATGGAAGCCACCTGGGCCAGGATCGACCAGAGCTTCACGTCCGGCTCGCTGACCGGCTGTCCGGTCATGGCCACGGGGGAGACGCCCTTGATGTGGGGCGGGGGAGTGTTCGACCAGTCGCCCGACGGAGCCGCCCCGGGCGCCTGCTGGTAGCCGCCCTGCTGCTGGTATCCGCGCTGCTGCTGGTATCCACCGGGCTGCTGGTTCCCACCGGGCTGCTGAGCGGAACCCTGGTCCTGGGCGCCGCCCGGATACTGGTAACCGCCCGGCCGGGCGCCGCCGGCCTGTTGGTGAGGACCGTCCTGACCTGCGCCGTACTGCTGGTATCCGCCCTGGTCAGCGGGAGAACCCTGGCCATAGGGCGCGGACGGGTCCTGGGCAGTGCTCTGCTGGGACGACGAGCTCGCGCCATCCCCCGAGGGGCGCGGTGCCGAGAACTCGTTCTCGATCGAGCCGGAGCCGGGGGCGCTGCTGGAGCCGGATGCCGCCACGGATCCGTCGGCTGCGGACGTGCCCTCAGGGGATCGGGCGGCGCCGGGCTGCGGGGAGAGGCCCTCCCCGTCGCTGTGCTGGGCCCAGCTGTCCTTGCCGTCGGGCCGGGGGCCGTAGGGGTCGACGGGGTCGGTGTTCTCACTCATCAGGTCGCTCCTCGTCCGTGTGGTCCGCGACCCCACGTCATGTGCGGGCGCTGCGGGTGGTCCGTACGACACGACAGTACCGGGACGGAAGCGCTCGCGCGCGGGGGAGAGCCTGTGCAGCTACCGGGGGAAGACCCCCAGGGGACTACGACTCCGTGGTCACCCAGTCGATGAGCTCCTCGATCCGTCCCGAGAGGGTCGGCTCGACGTCGGCGTAGGAACGGACCGTCGACAGGATCCGCTGCCAGCCCTGGGCGATGTCGGCCTGCTCGGCGTGCGGCCAGCCGAGGGCCCGCAGGGTGCCCACCTTGATGTCGGTGCCGCGCGGCACGTGCGGCCATTCCTGCAGACCCACGCGGGCGGGCCGCACGGCCTGCCAGACGTCGACGTAGGGGTGGCCGAGGATGAGCACGTTCCCGGCGGCGCCGGGCAGACGCATGGTCTCCTCCGCCAGGCGTGTCTCCTTCGACCCCTTCACGAGGTGGTCGACGAGGACGCCCAGCCGCCTGTCGGGCCCGGGGGCGAAGTCGCGCACCCGCTCGGCGAGGTTGTCGGCGCCGTCGAGCATCTCGACCACCACGCCCTCGATGCGCAGGTCGTGCCCCCAGACCTTCTGGACGAGCTCGGCGTCGTGCTTGCCCTCGACCCAGATCCGGGAGGCGCGGGCCGTCCGTGCGCGAGCCCCCTGCACGTAGACCGACCCCGATGCCGAGCGCTGACGCGCAGGCGCGGGCGCGGCGCTGCGCTGCGGCGGCAGGAGACGCACCGGTCGCCCGTCGATCATGAACCCCGGGCCCATCGGGAAGCCGCGCCGGCGGCCCTTGGCGTCCTCGAGCTCGACGACGAGCTCCCCGGCGATCTTCTCCAGGCGCACGATGGCACCGGTGAAGCCGGTCGCGGCCTCCTCGACGACGAGGTCGCGGGTGGCGGGGACGTCTGTGACCTGCGGTGCGCGGCGGTGGTGCGCGGGCGCGGGCGAGGACAGGACGTCCTGGCCGTAGCGGTCGGGGAAGGATCGCGGTGACACGGCCGACACCGTACACCGGTGGCGAACACCTCCCTGTGAACCCCGGCCCCGGCGCGTAGGATTGGCACTCGGAAGCCAACAGTGCCAGCGTGTCGGTGGCCCGGCGCGCTCGAGGGCACGCACGGGCCGGAGGAGCAGCAGCAGGAGGTGAGTAGATGGAGGAGCGCAGACTCCAGATCTTGGGCGCGATCGTCGAGGACTACGTCGCCACCCGTGAACCCGTCGGCTCGAAGTCCCTGCTGGACCGTCACGACCTCGGTGTGTCCGCTGCGACGGTCCGCAACGACATGTCGCTGCTCGAGGAGGAGGGGCTGATCACCCAGCCCCATACCTCGGCCGGCCGCGTTCCCACCGACAAGGGCTACCGGGCGTTCGTCGACCACGTCGCAGCGGTCAAGCCGCTGTCCTCTCCGGAGAAGCGGGCGATCCGCTCCTTCCTCGACGACGCCGGGGATCTCGACGACCTCCTCACCCGGACGGTGCGTCTGCTCGCACAGCTCACCCAGCAGGTGGCGCTCGTGCAGTACCCGGCCGTCCGCCAGGCCCGCGTGCGCCACGTGGAGCTGGTGAAGGTCGCCGACGCTCTCCTGCTCGTGGTCCTGATCACGGAGTCCGGACAGGTCGACCAGCGCACCATCCCCCTGGTGGCCGGTCGCGGGCCGGAGTACGACACGGACTTCTTCGCCGATCTGCGTGCTCGGCTCAACCAGGCCGTCGTCGGCCGCGAGGTCACCGCCCTGGACAGCCCTCTCGGTGACCTCCTGGCCCGCACGCCTCCGGGGAACCAGGACGCCGTCCGCGAGGTGGTCGGGGCGCTGCAGTCGCTCGCCCAGAACCGCACCGAGGACCGCATCATCATGGCCGGCGCCGCGAACCTCGCCCGCTCGGCCGTCGACTTCCCCATCCAGGTCGAGCCGTTGCTGGACATCCTCGAGGAGCAGCTCGTGCTGCTGCGCCTCCTGGGGTCCATGCAGGCCGAGCCGGGCGCCGTCGAGGTCCGCATCGGCCAGGAGATCCACGACAACGCGCTCGCACAGACGTCGGTCGTGGGAGCCGGGTACCGTGACGGCTCGCACCTGGCGATCCTCGGCCCCACCCGGATGGACTACGTCACCGGCATCTCCACCGTGCAGGCCCTGGCACGGTACGTCTCCCGCTTCCTGGCCTGAGAGAGCCTGCTCCCACCGCGCACGCGCCCCAGAGAACCACCGCCACAGCAAGGAACTCCTTCGTGAACGACGACTACTACGACCTTCTCGGTGTCAGCCGCGAGGCCTCGACCGACGAGATCAAGAAGGCCTACCGCAAGCTCGCCCGCACCCTCCACCCGGACGTGAACCCGGACCCGGAGGCGCAGGACAAGTTCAAGAAGGTCTCCCAGGCCTACGAGACGCTCTCGAACCCCGACCGGCGCCGCCAGTACGACATGGGCGGCGGCCCGGGCATGGGCGGCTTCCCGGGCGGGGCCTCCTTCGACTTCTCCGACATCTTCGACATGTTCGCCGGCGCCTCCGGCATGCGCGGGCGCGGTCAGGGTCCGACCCCGCGTCAGCGCCGCGGCGGCGACGTGCTGCGTCGCACGCAGGTCTCGCTGCGCGACGTCGTCTTCGGCACCGAGCAGGAGGTCTCCTTCCGCACGGCCGTCGGCTGCGACCGCTGCCAGGGAAGCTGCTGCGAGCCCGGAACCTCCCCGAAGCGCTGCAGCAACTGCAGCGGCTCGGGCCACGTCCAGAAGGTCGCCCAGTCGCTGCTGGGCCAGATGGTCACGATGGCGCCGTGCCCCGTCTGCGGCGGCCACGGCGACGTGATCGAGTCTCCCTGCACCCAGTGCTCGGGCCACGGACGCGTCCCCAGCGAGCGCACCGTGACGGTGCGCATCCCCTCCGGCGTCGAGGACGGCACCCGCATCCAGCTGCGCGGGGAGGGCGAGGTCGGCGAGGCCGACGGGCCCTCCGGCGACCTCTTCGTCGAGCTCTCGGTCACCGACCACGACGTCTTCGTGCGCGAGGGCTCCGACCTGGTCACCCGCCTGTCCATCCCGATGACGGCCGCCGCCCTCGGTGCCAGCATCCCGCTGGAGACCTTCGACGGCGAGCGCGTGGTCGAGGTCGAGCCCGGCAGCCAGCCCGGCGAGGAGATCACCCTCAAGGGACTGGGGATCACCCCGCTGCGCCGCGCCACGCGCGGTGACATCCGCGTGGAGCTGGACGTGAAGATCCCGACCCGCCTCGACGAGGAGCAGCGCGACCTGCTCGAGAAGCTCGCGAGCGTGCGCGACGAGGAGAAGCCCGCGGCCACCTCGGGCCGACGCGGCCACACCATGTTCGGCAAGCTGCGCGACCGCCTGCGCGAGCGCTGAGCCCCGACCGCTCCAGGAGCCCACGTGCCAGACACCCCCGCCTCCTTCCTGGTGCTCGACGACGCCCTCGTCGACCTCGCCGAGGGCAGCGCGTACGTGCTCGCAGGGGAGGAGGGGCGTCACGCCGCGAAGGTCGCGCGGATCCGCGCAGGCGAGCGGGTGCTGCTGACCGACGCCGCGGGCCGGCAGGCCCTCGCCGAGGTGAGCGAGGCCCGCAAGGAGCAGCTGGACCTGCGGCTCCTGCAGGCGCCCTCGGAAGGCGTCGACCGGCGACCCCGCCTCGCCCTCGTCCAGGCGCTCGCCACGGGCGGCCGCGACGAGCAGGCGATCGAGTCGGCGACCGAGCTGGGCGTCGACCGGATCACCCCGTGGATCGCCCAGCGCTCGGTCTCCGTGTGGAAGGGCGAGAAGCTGCGCAAGGGGCGTGAGCGCTGGCTCGCGACCGTCCGTGCCGCCGTCAAGCAGTGCCGCCGCCGCGGCATCCCCGAGGTCGACGAGGCACGCACGACGCCCGGCCTCGCCGACGACCTCGCGGAGCGGACCGCCGACGGCGCGTTCGTCCTGGTCCTGCACGAGCAGGAGTCGGTGGGACTGATGAGCCTCGCCGAGGAGATCTCGCGCTCGGCCGCCGGTGACCGGGTGCCCGAGATCGTGGTGGTCGTCGGCCCCGAGGGCGGCATCGCGCCGACCGAGCTCGACAGCCTGCGCGAGGCAGGCGCCCGCAGCGTCCTGCTGGGGCCCGAGGTGCTGCGCTCCTCGACAGCGGGACCGTCGGCGATCGCCGTGCTGAGCACGCTCGTCGGCAGGTGGTGACCGACCCGCACCGAATGTGCTTGTGTCCTGGGTCACGGCCTGCAAGTCTTCTGACCCATGTGCGCCACTGCCGACACCCGCCGTTCGCGAGAGACCCCGCCGGCTGAGGCGACGCTCCGATGATCCTCGCCGAGCACCTGGTCAAGGAGTTCAGCAGGCCCGCCCGCGTCGACGGACCGCTTGGCGGCCTGCGGTCCTTCCTCAGCACCTGCCGCGTCGCCACGCGCGCCGTCGACGACATCTCCTTGAGGATCGACGACGGGGAGATCGTGGGCTACCTCGGTCCGAACGGCGCCGGAAAGTCGACCACGATCAAGATGCTCACCGGCATCCTCGTGCCGACCTCGGGTCACGTCGAGGTCGAGGGCATCGTGCCGTGGAAGGACCGCCGCACCAACGCCCGCAACATCGGAGCCGTCTTCGGACAGCGCTCACAGTTGTGGACGGACCTGCCGCTGCGTGACTCCTTCGAGCTGATCTCACGGCTCTACGGGCTCGGCCGGGCCGACTACCGACGCTCGCTCGAGGAGTTCGTGGACCTCCTGGAGATGGGCTCCTTCCTGGACACGCCCGTGCGCTCGCTCTCGCTCGGCCAGCGCATGCGCGGCGACATCGTGGCAGCGATGCTCTACGAGCCACCCGTGCTCTACCTCGACGAACCCACCGTCGGACTGGACGTGGTGGCGAAGGTGCGGATCCGCGAGTTCATCGCCGAGCGCAACCGTGAACGGGGCACCACCGTGCTGCTGACCACCCACGACATCGCCGACATCGAGCAGCTCGCCCGCCGCGTGGTGATCATCGACGAGGGCCGAATCCTCTACGACGGCACCATCGAGGCGCTGCGGCGCGGCTACGCGCCCTACCGTGAACTCGTCGTGCGCACCCCACACGAGGTCCCGTTGGACGTGGCCGTCGATGGAATCGACGTGCGGGCGAGTCGGCGTGACGGCGACGAGGTCCTGTCCACGTTGCGCTTCGATCCGGTGCAGCTCGCGCCGCCAACGGCGATCAGCAGGGTCACCGACGCGCTCCCGGTCCTCGACATCACCTCCCGCGAGCCCGACGTCGAGGACATCATCCGGCGGATCTACCTGGCCGGGAGCGTGGACGCATGACCGGGGGAGCGCAGAGCGCGGCGAATGTCCGCCCCCGTGTCCACAGGGCGCCGACTCGGACAGCGCGCCTGCCGGCGCCCCTCCTGCTGCGGGGGCTCGCCGCGAGCTGCAGGCAGGCCTGGCGGGCGCAGTTCGTGTTCCGTGCAGCGATCTGGAGCGGGATCGTGGGCGCGTGCCTCCAGGTCGTGCTGGTGTTCCTGGTCTGGCGGGCCGTCTACGGCACGCGCACGGAGGTCGCGGACGTCGATCATGCCAACGCGATCACCTACGCGATCCTCGGCGTTCTCGCCTCGATCGTCTTCCAACCATTCGTCTTCGACACCCTCTACGGGCGCCTGCGCACCGGAGCCATCGCCTTCGACGTGATGCGCCCGATCTCGGCCGTCCCCTCGGCGCTCGCGCAACAGGTGGGAGCCTCCCTCGCCCAGCTACCCGCAGTGCTCTGCGCCCTCGTGATCGGGCTCGCGATCGGGGCGATCGAACCTCCCGGCACCGTGGCTTCGGCACTGGCCTTCGCGGCCTCCCTCGCCCTGGGCTTCACGATCGTGCTGATCCTGAACTTCACGGTGGGGCTGGTGGGCTTCTGGACCCTCGAGGTCGGCGGCGCTTTCCTCATCTACCGGATGCTCGCGCAGTTCAGCTCGGGGGCGCTGATCCCGCTGTGGTTCATGCCCGGGGGTCTGCGCACAGCGCTCGAGCTGCTGCCCTTCTCAGCGCAGGTGTTCACCCCGCTGAGCATCTACCTGGACCGCTCGCCGGGCGTTCACACGCTGCAGGCGATCGGTGGGCAGCTGATCTGGATCGTCGTGCTCGCGGCCCTGGCGGCACTCGTCTGGCGTCGGGCCGTACGCCGGCTGGTGATCTTCGGTGGCTGAGACGATCGCGCCCCGCCCCGCCTCGACAGCGACGTGGAGAACGCTCGCCCGGCCCGTGCCGCTCTGGCGCAGCTACGCTGCGCTCCTGCAGGGCACCTGGCGCAGCATGCGCGTCCACCGAGTGAACCTCGTGGTGACCTTCCTGGGCAGCGCCGCGCTGCAGGGCACGCAACTGGCCTTCATCGGGGTGCTTCTGCACGCCTTCGGGGCGATCGCCGGCTGGAGCGTCGGCGAAGTCGCCCTGCTGTACGGACTGCGACTGACGGCGCACGGCGTGTGCACGATCAATTTCGGGCAGCATCGCGGCAGCGCGCAGGCCATCCGCAACGGTGAATGGGATCGCTACCTGCTGCGCCCTGTCTCCCCGCTGGTCCAGATGCTCACGCGGTACTTCAACCCCGGGACCATCGGCGATCTCGTGCTGGGGCTCGCGATCCTGGTGACAGCCGCCCAGCTGGTCGACGTCACCTGGACCTCCGGGCGCATCCTCTACCTGGTCCTCGCGGCGGTCGGCGGCGGGCTCGTCGAGGCGGGCCTGCAGATCGGCATCTCCGGGCTGGACTTCCGCTGGGGGCCGGTGACCCGCATCAAGGACACCATCGACCGCGTGCTGACCGACTTCGGCGCGTATCCGATGTCGATCTTCGGAACCGTGGGCAACTGGCTGCTGACCTTCCTCGTCCCGCTCGCCTTCATGGCCTACCTGCCGATGACCGTGCTGCTGGGCCGCACCGACGAGCTGGTGGTTCCACTCCTGTTCGCGCAACTCTCGCCGTTCGTCGGGCCACTGGTCCTTCGCGCGGGCATCCTCGTGTTCAGCCGAATGTCCCGCTGGTACTCGAGCCCCGGCAACTGAGCCCTGTGACGCCGTGCCGCCCACCTGCCACGGACCCCGCGCCTCGCGCCTCGCGCACGAACGGCCGCCCCGGCGGAAGCCGGGAGCGGCCGTTCATGATCTCTGCAGGGCCGTCGAGCCCTGCCTGTCTCCGGCGTCTCAGCCGACGGGCTGGAGCGCCTTCTGCTCGAGCACCACGATGCCGTCGCGCAGCTGCGCGGTCTTCTCCTCGCGCACGAACAGCTCGCCCTCGACCGAGAGGTCCTCGCGGAAGCCGAGTCCGATCGTGTCCACGACCTCGCTGCCCACGCGGGTCATCAGGGACTCCAGCATCGGCAGGACCTCGCCGGCCTCGCCCCAGCCGTAGCCGACCAGCAGCAGCGGCAGGCCGCTCCACTCGTTGTAGAGGAAGTCGACGGCGTTCTTGAGCGCACCGGTGTAGGCGCCGTTGTACTGCGGGGTGAGGATCACCGCGGCGTCGAGCGAGCCGATGCGCTCGCCCCAGCTGCGTCCGTGATCGGTGGTCTTGTCCGCACCGGACTTCGGGCTCTGGGGCTCGTCGAAGGCGGGGAGCGCGATGTCCTTCAGATCGATGACGTCGATCTCGAAGCGCTCGTCGACGGCGGACGAGACCCACTGGGCCACATGGTCCGCGACGCGGTTCGGACGAGCACTGGAGACGATGATGCCGAGCTTGGCCATGGGGGGAGGACCTCACGAAGTAGTTGACGAATGAACCATTCCGGACCAGTCAACGCCGAACCTGCCGAAGAATTCCAGGACTGTGAACCACCTGTGGTCGATTGCACGTCCGTGCCCGCACTCCACGCGGCCCGTAGAATCGGCGTCATGATGAGCACCGATCAGCACACCGAGACCGAGTGCGTCTTCTGCAGGATCGTCGGCGGGGAGATCCCCTCCGAGCGCGTCCACGAGGACGACCAGGTGATCGCCTTCAAGGACCTCGCCCCCAAGGCGCCGGTCCACGTGCTCGTCGTCCCGCGCGCACACCTGCGGGACGTCCGCGAGCTCTCCGAGGACCCGGAGCTGCTCGCCCACGTCACCCGGGTCGCGGGTCGTCTCGCCGACGATCTGGCCGACGGCGAGTTCCGCCTCATCTTCAACACCGGCGCGAGCGCCGGGCAGACCGTCTTCCACGTGCATGCGCACGTGCTCGCGGGCACCCAGCTCACAGAAGGACAGATGTGACAGACCCTCTCACCCCCGCACCGGGACCTGCTCCCGAGACCACCGAGCGCATCCTCGCGATCCCGGACCACCTCAGCCCCCTCCAGGTCCTCGGCGAGTCCGACAGTGCATTGAACACGCTCGAGGACGTGCTGCCGGGGGCCGACGTCGCCGTCCGCGGCCACCGCATCACCCTCCGGGGCGAGGAGCGGGCCGTGCGCCGCGCGGAGCACATCGTGCGCAGCCTGATCGAGGTCGCCCAGAGCGGGCAGACCGTCACTCCCGAGGCGGTGACCCGCGCCGCCGAGCTGTACGGCGACGACCGCGGCGCCGGTGAGCGGATCGAGACCGTGCTGGCCCGCACGGTCCTCTCCTCCCGCGGCCGTACGATCCGCCCCAAGACCCTGGGGCAGAAGCAGTACATCGACGCCATCGAGAGCAGCACGGTCACCTTCGGCATCGGCCCCGCCGGGACCGGCAAGACCTACCTGGCGGTGGCGCTCGCGGTGCGCATGCTGCTGTCCAAGCAGGTGGATCGCATCATCCTCACCCGGCCCGCGGTCGAGGCGGGGGAGCGTCTGGGCTTCCTGCCGGGTGGCCTCAACGAGAAGATCGATCCGTACTTGCGTCCGCTCTACGACGCCCTGCACGACATGCTCGACCCCGAGTCGATCCCGCGCCTGATGGGCGCGGGAACCATCGAGGTCGCCCCGCTGGCGTACATGCGCGGGCGCACGCTGAACGACGCCTTCATCATCCTCGACGAGGCGCAGAACACCAGCCCCGAGCAGATGAAGATGTTCCTCACCCGCCTCGGCTTCAACTCCACCATGGTCGTGACCGGGGACGTCACCCAGGTCGACCTCCCGGGCGGCCAGCCGAGCGGTCTGAAGGTGGTCGAGCAGGTGCTGCGCGGCATCGACGACATCTCCTTCTGCCGCCTCACCCCGCGCGACGTGGTGCGCCATCGCCTCGTCACCGACATCGTCGAGGCCTACGGACGCTGGGAGGTCGGCAGCAAGGGCGGCGGCCACGGCGAGGGCGGCTCGCGCCGCCACGGATCGAAGGGCGGTGCCCGATGAGCATCGAGGTCCGCAACGAGACCACCACCCGGGTCGACGAGCGGGAGTTCGTCGACCTCTCCCGCTTCGTCCTCGAGCAGATGCACATGCACCCGCTCACGGAGCTCTCGATCCTGTTCATCGACGAGTCGGCGATGGAGCAGCTGCACATCCAGTGGATGGACGAGCCCGGCCCCA
Organism: Brachybacterium endophyticum; assembly: GCF_003130585.1. Lineage (GTDB taxonomy): Bacteria > Actinomycetota > Actinomycetes > Actinomycetales > Dermabacteraceae > Brachybacterium > Brachybacterium endophyticum. The sequence continues at coordinate 284,672 of NZ_QFKX01000005.1, forward strand.
CCGACGTGCTGAGCTTCCCGATGGACGAGCTCAGTCCCGGCTCGGAGGACGCGCCCGCCCCGGAGGGTCTGCTCGGCGACATCGCGATCTGCCCCACGGTCGCCGCCTCCCGGGCCGCCTCCGCCGGCCACAGCGCGATCGAGGAGATGCTGCTGCTGGCCACCCACGGCATGTTGCACCTGATGGGCTACGACCACGCCGAGGAGGAGGAACGCACGGTCATGTTCGACCTCCAGCGCCGACTGCTGCTGACGTTCCTCGCCTCCCGCGGCAAGGACACCGAGTGACAGCACTGCTGCTGGTCCTCATCCCGCTGGCCGTCCTGGGCATGGTCTGCGGCGGTCTGCTCTCGGCCGCCGACGCCGCCCTGCTGGGCACCTCGCGCGCCGCCCTCGAGCGCCACCTCGAGGAGGCCGAGTCGCCCGAGCGGGTGCGTCGGCGCGTGCTGCACCAGCACGAGGACGCCCCGCACACCCTGGCCGCGATCAGCCTGGGCCGCGTGATCTCCGAGTCGATCATGGCGGTCGCGATCACCGCGATCGTGTTCGAGACCATGCACGGGTGGGTCCTGCCCACCCTGCTGTCGGTCGCGATCGCCGTCGTCGGCTCGTTCCTGGTGGTCTCCGTCTCGCCGAGGACCGTCGGCCGCAGGCGGCCCGAGCGCTTCTCGGTGCTGCTGTCCGGGCTGATCAGCGTGGCGCGGAACCTGCTGGGTCCGCTCGCGCGACTGATGATCCACGTGGGTTCCGCGTTCACGCCGGGCGGGAAGATCTCGGGCGGCCCGTACGCGACCGAGGCCGAGCTGCGCCAGTACGTGGACCGCGCCATGGAGAACGAGGAGCTCGAGGACACCGAGCGCGACATGATCCAGGGCGTCTTCGACCTCGGCGACACGCTCGTGCGCGAGATCATGGTGCCCCGCACGGACATCGTCACGGTCACCGCCGCGACCACCGCCGAGAAGGCCATGCGTCTGTTCGTGCGCTCGGGCTACTCGCGCATCCCGGTGATCGGCGAGACGGTCGACGACCTCCAGGGCGTCCTCTACGTCAAGGACGTCATGCGCACCATTCACTCGCCCTGGGACCCCAGCCCCGAACGCCCGGTGGACCAGCTCATGCGCGCCCCGATGGTGCTGCCCGAGTTCCTCGGGGCGGACGAAGTCCTGCACGCCATGCAGACCCGGCGCGTGCACATCGCGATCCTCGTCGAGGAGTACGGCGGGGTCTCCGGCATGGTCACCATCGAGGACGTCCTCGAGGAGATCGTGGGCGAGATCGCCGACGAGCACGACCGGGCGGAGCTTCGCATCGAGGAGCTCGAGGACGGCGTCTTCCGGGTCCCGGCTCGCGAGAGCATATCCACCGCGGGAGAGCTGTTCGGCCTGGACATCGAGGACGAGGACGTCGACACCGTCGGCGGACTCCTCACCAAGTCGCTCGGACGCATCCCCATCATCGGCTCGGAGTCCGACGCGCTCGGGCTGCGCCTGGTGGCCGACCGCACCGGCGGCCGACGCAAGCAGCTGGCGACCGTCCTGGTCAGCAGGACCCCCAAGGAGGAGCGGGAGGACACCCGGACCGGCTCCGTCCCCGTCGTCGACCCCGGGACGAGCAGCGAGACGACGGGGCAGAGCGCGTCCGTCCAGGAGGAGGAGCATGCCTGAGAGCACCACCGAGTCAACGCCCGCGGGGGCGCCGTCCGAGCATCGCGCCGGGTTCGTCGCCCTGGTCGGGCGCCCGAACGTCGGCAAGTCGACGCTCACGAACGCCCTGGTGGGCGAGAAGGTCGCGATCACCTCCTCGAAGCCGCAGACCACTCGCCGGGCGATCCGAGGGATCCTCACCCGTGAGGACGCCCAGGTCGTCCTCGTGGACACCCCCGGCGTGCACCGCCCGCGCACGCTGCTGGGGGAGAGGCTGAACGATCTGGTGCGCGAGACGCTCACCGAGGTCGACGTGGTCGGCTTCTGCCTGCCCGCCGATCAGAAGATCGGGCCGGGCGACCGCTTCATCGCCGAGGACCTCGCCGAGATGCGTCGCGGACGGCGGGGCCCCAAGTTCGTCGCCGTCGTCACCAAGTGCGACCTGGTGGGGTCGCAGCGCATCGCCGAGCACCTGATCGACGTGGACCAGCTCCTGGACGTCGACGCGATCGTGCCCATCAGCGCCGTCACCGGACGTCAGGTCGAGGACCTGGTGTCGGTGATCGCGGGACTGCTGCCCGAGAGTCCGCAGCTCTATCCCGACGGGACGCTCACCGAGGAGAGCGACGAGGACCGCATCGCCGAGCTGATCCGCGAGGCCGCGCTCGAGGGCGTCCGCGACGAGCTGCCCCATTCGATCGCGGTGGTCGTCGAGGAGATCGCCGAGACCGATCCCGACGGCGATCCCTTCGCCGAGGTGGAGCCCGGTCAGGGTCGACTGGTGGTGCGGGCGAGCCTGTTCGTCGAGCGGGACAGCCAGAAGGGCATCATCATCGGCCGCGGCGGCTCCCGCCTGCGAGAGGTGGGGGCCAGCGCCCGCGAGGAGATCAACGCCCTGCTGGGCCGTCGCATCCACCTGGACCTGCGGATCAAGGTCGCCAAGGACTGGCAGCGCGACCCCCGCCAGCTGGGACGGCTCGGATTCTGAGACGGTTCGAACGCCCCGTGAGCCGGGTGTACGGTGGCGCACATGCCGGGAACGATCCTCCTGCTTAGCCGCCGCGTCGAGGCCTGATCCGCCGGGACCTCGCCGCGGCCGCTCCTCTGCCCACCCGGCGACACGCTCCAGCAGTCGAAGGATCCCCCTGTGAACACCACTGCGACCACAGTCCCGACCGATGCCGCCCAGGCCGACGCCGGCTCCCCCCGCGCCGCGACCGCCGACCCGTCGCTCCCCGTCGTCGGCTGCGACGGCGACGCCCCCCAGCAGCCCTCGGGAATGCCCACCCACAAGTACCTGCCCTTCCACGAGCAGATCCGGGTGGAGCTGCCCGACCGCACCTGGCCCGACACCCGCATCACGCGCGCACCGCGCTGGTGCGCGGTCGATCTGCGTGACGGCAACCAGGCGCTCATCGACCCCATGAACCACGAGCGCAAGCTGCGGATGTTCGAGCTCCTGGTACGCATGGGCTACAAGGAGATCGAGGTCGGGTTCCCGGCCGCCAGCCAGACGGACTTCGACCTCGTGCGCGCCCTCATCGAGGAGGACCGCATCCCCGAGGACGTCTCGATCCAGGTGCTCACCCAGTCCCGTGAGCACCTCATCGAGCGCACCTACGAGGCGATCTCCGGCGCCCACCGCGCCGTCGTCCACCTCTACAACTCGACCTCGATCGTCCAGCGCGATGTCGTCTTCCGCTCCGACGAGGACGGCGTGCTGGACATCGCGGTGCAGGGCGCGCTGCTCTGCAAGAAGTACGAGGAGACCGTCCCGGACACCCAGGTCACCTACCAGTACTCGCCCGAGTCCTTCACCGGGACCGAGCTCGAGTACGCGGTGTGCGTGTGCAACGCCGTCGCGGACGTCTTCCGGCCCACGCCCGAGCACAAGATGATCGTGAACCTGCCCGCGACCGTCGAGATGGCGACCCCGAACGTCTACGCCGATTCGATCGAGTGGATGAGCCGCCACCTGGTCCCGCGCGAGGGCATCGTGCTCTCCCTGCACCCGCACAACGATCGTGGGAGCGGCGTCGCCGCCGCCGAGCTCGGGTACATGGCGGGCGCGGATCGCATCGAGGGCTGCCTGTTCGGCAACGGGGAGCGCACCGGCAACGTGGACCTGGTGACGCTGGGGCTGAACCTGTTCAGCCAGGGCGTGGACCCCCAGATCGACTTCACCGACCTCGACGAGGTGCGACGGACGGTCGAGCACTGCAACCAGATGCGCGTGCCCGAGCGGGTCCCCTACGGCGGCGACCTCGTGTTCACCGCCTTCTCCGGCTCCCACCAGGACGCCATCAACAAGGGCCTGGACCGGATGCGGTCCGATGCGGAGGCCGCCGGGAAGCAGGTCGACGACCTGGTGTGGAGGGTGCCCTACCTGCCCATCGACCCGCGGGACATCGGCCGCTCCTACGAGGCCGTGATCCGCGTGAACTCCCAGTCGGGCAAGGGCGGCATGGCCTACCTCCTGCGCACCGAGCACGGTCTGGACCTCCCGCGGCGCCTGCAGATCGAGTTCTCGGGCATCGTCCAGAACATCACCGACTCCGAGGGCGGCGAGGTCTCCGCCGCGGCGCTGTGGGACAGCTTCAGCGACGAGTACCTTCCCGCCCAGGACCCCGCCCGCACCTGGGGGCGTTTCGGTTTCCACGGCGTGCACCAGGAGTCCGCGGGCGAGGGCTCGGACCGGATCGCGGTCGAGCTGCGCGTGGACGACCACGAGGAGACGGTCGAGGGCTACGGCAACGGCCCGCTGGACGGCTTCGTCAAGGCACTCGCCGGCCAGGGCGTCCAGCTGCGGATCCTCGACTACGCCGAGCACGCGCTCACCGAGGGCGACGACTCCCTGGCCGCCTCGTACATCGAGTGCGAGATCGGCGAGCGGATCTTCTGGGGCGTCGGCGTCGACGGCTCCATCACCCGCGCATCGCTGCAGGCGATCGTCTCGGCGCTGAACCGGGCCGAGCGCTCCAAGCACTGAACTACGGGCCCGCGACACGCGGGTCGGGAGCGCACGAGGGGTCGACGGGCACGCACCGTCGGCCCCTCGCCCGTCATCGGGAGGGGACAGCCGGGGTGGCAGGGACGCAGGCCCGGGGAGAGCAGGAGCGCCGGAGCCCTGTTGCGCCGGGAGAACCCTCCGTATGCTCCGTGCATGGCCCACGTGGTGAAGACCCGACCGACCGACCAGGATCCCGCCGCCTACTGCACGCAGCTGCCCACGGCCCGGCGCCGCGAGGAGGGCGCCCGGCTGCTGTCGATGTTCAGGGAGGTGACGCGAGAGGATCCCGTCATGTGGGGCCCCAGCATGATCGGCTACGGGACGATGGAGTACCGCGGCAAGACCTCCCACGGCACCTGGTTCCGGGTGGGCTTCAGCCCGCGCAAGGCCGCCCTCTCGCTGTACGGGCTCCAGGGCGGCGAGGCGGCGGAGGAGCTGCTCGGACAGCTGGGGAAGCACCGACGCGGCGCGGGGTGCGTCTACGTCACCTCGCTGCGGGACGTCGACGAGGCGGTGCTGCGCGCGCTGATCTCCCTCGCCTGGCGGGGGGAGGACTCCGGTTCCTGCTGAGCAGGCCCGTCCGGATCCCCCTCCGCGAGATCCGGCGCGAAGAACTCCCCGGTGACCGCCTCCGGTTCGGCGATGGCCTGGACCGGAAGGACGGCGGGCGACTCCGCGTGACCCGTGGGATCCGCGGGACTTGCCGCCGCGCCGGGGGCGACGACCTCGGGCGTGGCCTCCGACTGCTCGGCACGCTCGGCGGTCAGGGTGGTGCCCGCGCTCGCGGCGACCACGAGGACGACGGCCGCCACGCCGTAGCCGCTCGGCATCTGCGCCAGCAGCAGGGCCCCCGCGATCGTCGCGATCGCCGGCTCGAGGCTCAGCAGGATGCCGAACACGTTGCGCGGCAGTCGGCGCAGCGCAGCGAGCTCGAGACTGTAGGGGATCACCGATGCCAGCAGGGCGGTCCCGGCCCCGAGCGCCAGCAGGGAGGGGTGCGCGATCGCCGTCAGCACGCCGCTCCCGCCCATCGGCGCGAGCACGAGCGCGCCGATGGCGACGGCCACGGCGAGCCCTCCCTGGCCGGGAACCTCCCTGCCCACACGTGCACTGGCGAGCACGTACAGAGCCCAGAACACCCCGGCGATCAGGGCGAAGAGCACCCCCAGCGGGTTGAGCTCCCCGATCCCCATCAGGCTCTCGACCCCGAACAGCCCCACCCCGAGCAGGGCCAGCAGCACGCAGAGGAGGTCGGCCCCGCGCCGGGAGAGGATCGCGGAGAGCACGAGCGGACCCAGGAACTCGATGGCGACGGCCGTCCCCAACGGGATCCGGTCGATGGCGGCGTAGAACGAGCCGTTCATGCCGCCCATGGCGAGTCCGAACAGCACCACGGAGCGCCACTGCCCACGACGCCAGCGATGCACGGCGGGCCGCACCAGCACGAGCAGGATCACAGCGGCGATGCCGAGGCGCAGCACGGTCACGCCCCACGACCCCAGCGCGGGGAACAGGTGGGCGGCCAGTGCGGCGCCGAACTGCAGGGACGTGCAGGATCCCAGGATCATCAGCACCGCGGAGCCGTGGGTTCCGGAACGAGTGGGGGAGGAGGTCACGCACTCAGTCTTCCCCGTTGCCACCCCGGGCGAAAGATCAGCAGAGTGAGAGTTCGTGAGGGATATCGTGAAGCAGAGCCGAACGATCCCTCGAGGGCAGGAGATCCCCGATGCTGCACCTCGCACGCCTGCGGACCCTCCACGAGTTCGCGCGCCTGGGCACCGTCCACGAGGCGGCCCGCAGCCTCGCCTACTCGCCGTCCGCCGTCTCCCAGCAGCTGACCCAGCTCGAGAGGGACGTCGGCATCGCGCTCACCGAGAAGGCCGGGCGGCGTCTGGTCCTCACTGCCGCAGGACGTGTGCTCGCTCAGCACGCCCGCACCCTGCTCGAGGACGTCGAGCGTGCGGAGGCCGATCTGGCGGCGACCAAGCCCGTGCTCTCGGGCGTGCTGCGCGTTGCCTCCTTCCAGTCCGTCATGCTCTCGCTGATCCCACCGGCCCTCACGATCCTGTTCGAGCGCCATCCCGAGCTCCAGGTCGAGGTCCACCAGCGCGAGGCCGAGGCAGCCTACGCCGGTCTGCTCACCCACGAGTTCGATCTGGTCCTGGGGGAGGAGTACCCCGGGCTCGACGAACGGCATCGTGCCGGGGTGCAGCGCGAGGCACTCCTCGAGGACCCGCTGCTGCTGGCGATCCCGCGTGAGGGCTCCTGGGCGGGCGCCAGAGGACTCGAGGATCTCTCGGAGGCCAACTGGACAGCGGATCCCGACACCGTCCTGCCCGGGATCTGGGTGCGCAGCCGGCTGCGTGCCCAGGGGATCGAGCCCCGCGTCCGCTTCGAGACCATCGACCTGCTTCTGCAGGCCCACCTGGTCCGCTCCGGGCACGCCGTGGCGATCATCCCCGGGCTCGTCGCCCGCGAGCACCTGACCGGCGCGGACCTTCTCGAGCTGACTGACTCCCCGCACCGCCGCCTCCACACGGCGGTGCGCACCGGACGCAGCGCCGATCCCGCCACGCGTGCCCTGCGCAGCGCCCTCGCGGAGGCCGCGGGCGCCCTGGAGGCCGTCCCGCCGGGGAGCTGAACGGGCACCGCGAGGGAGCTTCTCCTCCCGAAGCAGGAGGCGGCCCCGGGGGACCGTCGGTAGCGTCGACGCATGGCACCGGTTCCCGATCGGCATCCCTCGGCGTCCCCGCTCCACGACCCCTCCCCACGGCCGGGGTCGACGCGCTCCCCCGGCCAGCTCACGATCGCGCTGGTCGCCCTGGGCCCTCCTGCTCGTCCTGCTGCTGGTCGCGGGGCTCAGCGCCGTGGGCCGGGGACGACGCCGCCCCGCGGCGCCGATGGCCCCGCCGAGGCGTTCAGCAGCTCCCGCGCCGCGACGGCCGCCGCCCCGATCGTCTCCCGGCCGCGGCCGATCGGGTCGAGTGCGAACGACGCGGCCCGCGAGACGCTGTCGTCCCACCTCGAGGACGCCGGCCTCTCGGTCCGTGAGGTCGAGGGCATGGGCGACTTCGCCGCGCAGGGCGAGGGATCGGCCGGGTACACCCGCAGCCTCGTCGCCACGCGCCCGGGCACGGACCCCACGGGCACCATCGTGCTGGCCACCCACATCGATTCCGTCCCCGGCGCTCCGGGCGCGGCGGATGCCGGGGTGGGCATAGCCGTGATCCTGGAGTCACTGCGAGCTCTCGGCCCGGAAGCGGCGCGCAACGACCTGGTGGTGCTCCTGGTCGACGGCGAGGAGGACGGCCTGCTACGAGATCGCCGTGGACGGACACAGCCTCCGGGACGCCTCCGTGGACGGCCACGCGATCGGCGACGGGTCAGCGCTCTCTCGCCTGCGCGTGGTCGGAGTCCGTGACGGGCAGCAGGTCGTCGTCAGGCTGAGGTTGCCACGCGGCGCCGTCGTGCGCGTCGCGGACATCAGCCACGATCCCTCGGCGGCGGGAGGCTGGCGGCGGCCCGGCCAGGGTGTCGCCATGGTCCGCCCCGAGGTCCGGGTGGAGTCCTCCGTGCGGGTCTGAGCCGCACCGAGGCCGTACGCGGGCCCTGCGCCCGCACCCCGCTATGTATCTTGACGTCAAGATAGAGTGGGGTGCATCGGCCCGTGAGTGGCCGAGGGTGGTGACGGACGGAGAGTAGACATGGCCCACAGCTGGGATCCCACGCAGTACCTCGCCTTCGGTGACGAGCGCGGGCGGCCCTTCCTCGATCTCACCGCGCGGATCGGGGCCACCTCGCCCTCGCTCGTGGTCGACCTGGGAGCCGGGCCGGCCACGCTGACCGCCCTGCTGGCCGAGCGCTGGCCGGATGCCGAGGTCCTCGCCGTGGACTCGAGCCCCCACATGCTCGAGCGCGCACGCGGCGTCACGGGCGTGCGGGTCGAACAGGCCGATCTGCGCACCTGGCGAGCCGGCCGCCCGGTCGACGTGCTCGTGACCAACGCCGCGCTGCAGTGGGTCCCCGGACATCTGGCCCTGCTGCCGCATCTGCTGGAGCAGGTCGCGCACGGCGGCTGGCTCGCGCTGCAGGTGCCCGGGAACTTCGAGGAGCCCAGTCACGCGATCCGTCGCGAGCTCGCGGCCCAGGAGCCGTACGCGCCCCACCTGGCCGACATCGACGACCCCTCCTCGCACGACGCCGAGGACTACCTGCGCGTGCTCCAGCAGGAGAGGTGCGAGGTCGATGCCTGGGAGACCACGTACCTCCATGTCCTCCACGGCGAGGACCCGGTGTTCGACTGGGTCAGCGGCACCGGCGCCCGCCCCACGCTCGAGGCTCTGCCCGCCGATCTGCGCACCCGTTTCGCGGAGGAGTTCAAGCGTCGCCTGCGCGAGGCCTACCCGGATCACGGTCACGGAGTGGTGCTGCCGTTCCGTCGTGTGTTCGCCGTCGCCCACCGGGTGTGAGAGCGCCGTCCGTCGGCCCGCGGCGGTAGATTCGACCCATCATGCAGAAGCTCTATCGGGACGACGCGATCGTCCTGCGCACCCACCCCCTGGGCGAGGCCGACCGCATCATCACCCTGCTGACGCGCCGGCACGGGAAGGTGCGAGCGGTGGCCAAGGGCGTGCGCCGCACGGGCAGCCGCTTCGGCGCGCGACTGGAACCCTTCACCCTCGTGGACGTCCAGCTCCACGCCGGGCGGAACCTGCACACCGTGAACCAGGTGGTGACGATCGAGGGCTTCGCCGGGTCGATCAGCTCGGAGTACGGGCGCTTCACCGCCGCGACGGCGATGCTCGAGACCACGGACCGGCTCACCGACGACGTCGTCGATCCCTCCCAGCGAGGGTTCCTCCTGCTGGTGGGTGCGATGCGCACCGTCGCCGAGGGGCGGATCCCTCCGTCCCTCGTGCTGGACTCCTTCCTGCTGCGCACCCTGGCCCTCGCCGGCTGGGCACCGGAGCTGAGGGTGTGCGCGACCTGCGGGGCCGACGGCCCTCACCACGCGTTCGACGTCTCCGCCGGAGGCCTCGTGTGCTCGGCCTGTCGGCGTCCCGGCGCGGTCGCCGTGCGTCAGGCGGCGATCGAGCACATGATCTTCCTGATGGCGGGCGACTGGGAGAACGTGCTGGACTCCGAGCAGACCACACGGGACCAGGCCAGTCGGCTGATCGCCGACACCATCACCTGGCATCTCGAGCGTGCTGTGCGCTCGCTCGGGTACGTCGAGCGCTGAGCTCCCGCGCGGGGCCGTCGGCAGGGTCGTCATTGGCGGAGACGGCGTCGGCGCGGCGGCCGGGGTTCAGGCCTCGAACCGGCGAGTCGCTCCCGGGTGGTCGGCCGCCAGGTGCGGGCCGTCGCCGCCCAGTCGCTCGCGGAGCGTCCTCGGCGCCGTGCCCTCCACGGGCTCGGCCAGCACACCGCGGCGCCGCAGCTCCGGGGAGACCAGGCGCGCGACCCGCTCGAAATCGGCCGGCCGGACGGCGGCCGAGACGTTGAACCCGTCGATGTCCGCCTCCCGGGCCCAGCGTTCGAGCTCGTCGGCGACGGTCGAGGGCGAGCCGACGATGACCGGCCCGCGGCCGCCGATCGCCACGAACTCCGCGAGATCGGCGACGGTCCACCGGCGATCGCCCGCGAGGGTGGTGAAGGAGTCCAGTGCCGACTGGTTGGCGTCGGTGCGCACGTGCTCGATCGGGTCGTCGGGACGGGCCGAGGACAGGTCCACGCCCGTCCAGCCGCCGAACAGGGTCAGGGCCGACGCGGTGTCGACCCATTCCCGGTACTCCTCGAGTCGCTGCTCGGCCGCCTCGTCGGTCTCGTCGACAACGATCGTCGCGAGGGCGAAGACCTTGGCCGCATCGCGGGAGCGACCCGCCTCCTCGAGACCGTCGCGGACCGAGTCGACCCAGGAGCGCACCAGGGAGGGCGAACCGCCCGAGAAGAAGATCGCCTCGGCGTGCTCGCGGGCGAACCGCAGCCCGCGCGAGGAGGCACCCGCCTGGAACAGGAACGGGGTGCGCTGGGGGCCCGGTGCCGCCAGGGCACGCCCCGGCACGTCGAAGTGCCTGCCGTGGTGCTCGGCGTCCCGGACGAGGCCCGGGTCCACGACCACCCCCGCGTCACGGTCGAAGCGGACCGCGCCGTCGGCGAAGGACCCTTCGAACAGCTCGTACATGACCTCCATGTACTCGTCGGCCCGGTCGTAGCGCTCGTCGTGGGGGATCTGCGCGCTGCGGCCGAGGTTGCGGGCCGCGGAGTCCTGGTAGCTGGTGACGATGTTCCAGGCGACGCGTCCGCCGGTGAAGTGGTCCAGGGTGGTCAGGGTCCGGGCCAGCAGGTACGGCTCCTCGTAGGAGACCGACGCCGTGACACCGAAGCCCAGGTGACGGGTCACCGCCGCCATCGCCGGCACCGCGACCAGCGGGTCCAGCAGCGGGTACTGGACGCCTCCGCGCGCCGCGGCGTCGGGGCCGCCGCCGTAGACGTCGTAGACGCCCACCACGTCGGCGAGGAACATCGAGGCGAAGCCGCCCTCCTCGAGGGTGCGGGCCAGATCGGTCCAGTACTCGAGGCGGTCGTAGTCCTGGACGCGCGACTCGGGGTGGCGCCAGAGTCCCGGCGACTGGTGCACGGGGGTGAGCATGTCGAAGGCGTTGAGCAGAAGCGGTCGAGAGGTCATCAGGTCTCCAGGGTGACGCGGAGCTGTCAGGGTGGGCGGGGAGGGGTGGGCCGGTCCCGGTTCAGGAGCCGTGCTCGGGGCCCGCGGCTCGGCGACCCGCGAGCAGGCGGCCGTACGGATCCGCCGCGACCAGGGTGGCAGCGAGGGAGATCGCCGCGATCAGCGTGACGTAGCAGCAGATCAGCCAGGGGGTGCCGCCCCCGAGCTGGAACAGCAGGGTGGCGATCATCGGCATCACGCCGCCGCCGATGACCGATCCCAGCTGGTACCCGAGGTTCACGCCGGAGTAGCGCACCTCGACCGGGAACTGCTCGGCGAACCAGGCGGCCTGGGGCCCGTAGACGGCATCGTGGGCGATGTTCATCCCCAGCACCACCACCACGGGCAGCACGGCGAGCGGCCCGGTCCCGGCGAAGGCGAAGAGGATCCAGACGAACACGGCGATGGCGACGAAGCCGAAGACCGTCACCGGGCGACGCCCGACGCGATCGGAGAACCACCCCCACAGTGGCGCCGTGAACAGGCCGATCGCCGAGGCGATCATCACGGAGGTGACACCCGCGCTGTCGTCACCGCGGGTGCTCGAGAGGTAGCTCAGCAGGTAGACGGTGATCAGGAAGTAGATGCTGTTCTGGGCGATCCGTTGGGCCATCGTCACCAGCAGCGCGCGCCGGTGGCGGGAGAAGATCTCGCGGACGGGGGAGACCGCCCGGCGGCCCTCGGAGAGCACCGCCCGGAACTCGGGGGCGTCCGCGACGCCCAGGCGTATCCACAGCCCCAGGGCGACCAGCAGGGCGGAGAGCAGGAACGGGATCCGCCATCCGAAGGCCGCGAACTGCTCGTCGGTGGTGAGGGTGCGCACCAGCAGGAAGGCGCCGGTGGCCAGCAGCATCCCGGCTGCGGAGCCGACCTGGGTGAAGGACCCGAACAGCCCGCGCCTCTCGGCGGGGGCGTGCTCGACCGAGAGCAGTGCGGAGCCGCCCCACTCGGCGCCCGCGGCCAGTCCCTGCACCATGCGCAGGGCGACCAGGGCGAGGGCCGCCCAGATCCCGATGCTCGCGAACGTCGGCAGCAGTCCGATCAGCATGGAGCCGATCCCCATCACCAGCAGCGAGGCCACCAGCAGCGACTTCCTGCCGATGCGATCGCCCAGGTGCCCGGCGATCACGCCGCCCAGGGGTCGCATCAGGAAGCCGATGCCGAGCGAGGCGAAGGAGGCCAGCGTGCTCGCGAAGTCGCTGTGGCTCGGGAAGAACTGCTGGTTGAACACGAGCGCGGCTGCCGTGCCGTAGAGGTAGAAGTCGTACCACTCGATGGTGGTGCCCGACAGCGCCGAGATCAGCACGCGGCGCCGTTCACGGCGCGTGGCGAGCTGCTGCGGCGCGGCCTGTGGGGAGTCCAGGGTCGTGCTCATCAGCGGTCTCCTCCCGTGCTGCCGGTTCCGGAGGGTCCGGCGGCGGACCCCTTCGTGGCGTCGCCGATCGCGTTCAGTCCCTCCGGGAGCGCGCCGTTGATCCAGTAGTCGCCGAGCGCCCGTGCGCGGAACGCGATCGGGTTGTGGGTGGCGACGGTCTGGGCGTTGCGCCAGTGACGGTCCAGAGCCTTGGAGGTCGAGGTCGCCGAGGCGCCGACGGTGAGGAACAGGTCCTGGGCCGCGCCCAGGGCGAGCTCGGGCACCGAGATCTGGGCGTGCTCGACGGCGATCTCGGCGCGATCGACGCCCCGCAGTCCGGAGCCCTCGCCCCTCGCGCCCTCGCCGTACGGCGACGTGGCGGCGGCTGCCTCTGCCACGCCCTCGTCGAGGGCACGGGCGGTCTGCAGCACGATCGCCTCCGCGCTGAAGGCCTTCGCGGCGATCCGCCCCACGGCCTCCTGGATCAGCGGGTCCTCGCGGAAGGGGAGTCCGGAGCCGGTGTTGAAGGTGCGGGCCCGGCGGGCGACCAGGCCGGCCGCGTCCGCGCGGGCGGCCCCGGCGATGCCGGCGAGGACGACCAGCAGCACGTGCTGGAAGAACGCCGCTTCGTGGGCGGCCTCGACGCTCTCCGGTTCGCGTTCGAGCAAGGCGGTGCCCTCGACCGGGACGTCCTCGAAGATCGTGGTGCCGGTACCCGTGAGCTTCTGGCCGAAGCCGTCCCAGTCGTCGTGGATCGTGACGCCGGGGGCGTCGGTGGCGACGACGGCGAAGCGCCTGCCGTCGCCCTCCTCGAGAGCGGCCGAGACGCGCGTGTAGTCGGCGAAGATGGTGCCGGTCGTGTAGAACTTCCGTCCCCGCAGCACGGTGCCGTCGGCGGTCTCGTGCAGGGTGGTGGCGAGCGTGCCGAGACGGTTCCCGCCCTTCTCCGTCGAGGCGTTGCCGACGGTGGCGCCCGCGAGCACGCGCGGGTACCAGGCCTGCTGGATCCGCTCGGGCTGGAAGCGCAGCGACTCGAGGAAGCCGAAGTGCGAGCGGTACTGGTGGGCGACGTTGGAATCGGCTCGTGCCAGATCGATCAGCAGACGGGTGAGCGTCTCGATGCTGGCCCCCGGCCCGCCGTGCTCGCGGGGGACGCGGAGGGCGCCGAAGCCGGCCGCGTTCAGGCGGCGGATCTCCTCGCTCGGGAGGCGCCGCTCGGTCTCCCTCTCGACAGCGCCTGCGGCGATCTCCTCGAACAGGGGCGCGAAGGTCTCGTGCAGTGCTGGGTAGTCCGCGGCTGCGGGCATGGGGGCCTCCAGGGGCGCGTCGACGGGGTGGTGAGCGGCGTGGTCGCGATCGCCGCTCGGGCACCCGGAAGCCTAGGGATCCGAGAGGCCGCACTCCAAGCGCTCCGACATGCGCCGTCACATCCCTGGCACGGATACCATCGGCCGGGGTATGAGCGGGAAGAGGGCGCTCTACCCGCCGCCCGCCACCTGCCACCTGCCGTCCGTCCCGTCGTCGAGGAGTCAGTTCCCATGCCGCGAGCGTCACGCCGCTCTGCCCCGTCCGTCGAGGTCCGTGAGCCCTACGAGCACCCCAGCGGCGCTCGGGCTCCTGAGCTGCCGTCGCAGGTCGTCCCCGGTCACGTGGCCGTGGTGATGGACGGCAACGGCCGCTGGGCGAACCAGCGGGGCCTGCCGCGCACGGCGGGTCACGAAGCCGGGGAGGCGGCTCTGCTCGACGTCGTCGCCGGTGCCCTGCAGATCGGCGTCACCCACCTGTCGGCCTATGCCTTCTCGACCGAGAACTGGAAGCGCTCCCCGGACGAGGTGCGATTCCTCATGGGATTCTCCCGTGACGTGCTGCGACGCCAGCGTGACACCCTGCACTCCTGGGGAGTGAGGATCCGCTGGGTGGGGCGGGAGCAGAAGCTGTGGAGCTCGGTCATCAAGGAGCTCAAGGAGGCCGAGCGGCTGACGGAGGCCAACACGCGCATGACGCTGTACATGTGCGTGAACCACGGCGGTCGCGCCGAGATCGTCGACGGGATCCGCGAGATCGCGGCACGGGCCCGAGAGGGCCGACTGAGCCCGCGGGCGATCACGGAGTCGTCCTTCCGTCGCTACCTGAGCGATCCGGAGATGCCCGACGTGGACCTCTTCCTGCGCACGAGCGGGGAGCAGCGCACCTCGAACTTCCTGCTCTGGGAGGCCGCCTACGCCGAGCTGGTGTTCGTCCCCGAGCTCTGGCCGGACGTGGACCGGCGCGTGCTGTGGCGCGCGATCACGGAGTACGCGAGGCGGGATCGTCGCTACGGGGGAGCGATCGACCTCGCATCCCAGCAGGCCCCGGAGGATCCGCAGGACTGACGACCTCCTGCTCGGCGCCTTCCTCGGCGCGGCGACGGCGCCGACGGCGGACCAGCCCCAGCACGACGGCCAGGACGATGACGAGCACGAGCACGGCCACCCAGGGGCTGACCAGGAACAGCTCGATCCATGCGACGACGACCGCGAGCCCCACGGTCGCGTAGATCAGCGCCCAGGCGAAACCGCCGACCACCAGCGCCGGAAGGTAACGCACGAGCGGCATCCGGGTGAGCCCGGCGGAGAGGTTCGCGGCCGTCTGGAAGCCGATGGTCAGGAAGCTGAGGGCGACGACCGGCGCGCCGTATCGGTTGACGATGCCGATCGCCCGCTCGACCGAGGGGCTCTCGACCAGGCGGGCCAGGCGCCCGCGGTGCGCCAGGCGGTGGGCTCCCCGTCCCAGCAGGTACGTGCCGCCGGCGCGGCACAGCACGACCAACCACAGCAGCGCCACGCCGGGCACCAGGGGCAGGGAGAGGATCCAGTCGATCACTCCGTCACTCCTGCGGCTCCCCGCGGGCGGATGCACCGCGCGCCGTGTCGGCGTGCGAAGGACACAGGCCGAAGATCTCCATGGTGTGGTCGATGTCGACGAAGCCGTGCTCGTCGGCGACCCGGTGCGCCCAGTCCTCGACCTGCGGGGCCTGGAACTCGACCGTGCGTCCGCACTCCCGGCACACCAGGTGGTGATGGTGGCTGCTCTGCGCGCACTGGCGATAGATCGACTCGCCGTCGTCGGTCACCAGGACGTCGACCTGACCGCCGTGGGCCATCGACTGCAGGTTGCGGTACACGGTGGCCAGCCCCACGGTCTCGCCCTCGGCCCGCATCTGCTCGTGGATCTGCTGGGCGCTGCGGAAGTCGTCCTGCCGGCCCAGCGCGTCGAGGATCGCGGTGCGCTGCCGGGTGTTTCGCTGCATGGGAGCCATTGTCACAGGTGTCGATGGTGTGTGGACAGGTGCCGGTCCGGCTCCTGCGCCCCGCCGCCGGTGCCCGCCGCGCCGCGGCCGCGCAGACGCTGGACGACGGGGCGGATCACCAGCCCCAGTACGTAGAAGGCGATCGTCAGCAGCACGATCACACCACCCGGCGGGAGGTCCACGTAGGCGGTCAGCACGAGCCCGCCCAGGCTGCACACGACCGCGATGGCCATGGCCGTGCGCATCGTCCGGGTGAAGCCGACCACCACGCTCTGCGCGGCGGCCACCGGCACGATCATCAGGGCCGAGACCATCAGGGCGCCCACGATCCGCATCGCGAGGGTCACGGTCAGCGCCGCGATGACGGCGATCAGGATGTTCATCGCGCGCACCGGCAGTCCGGAGGCGCGCGCGAACTCCTCGTCGCCGGTGACGGTGTACAGCACGCGGCTGAGGCCGATCCCGACCACCATCACGATCACGGCGAGCACGACGGCGATCACCAGATCGGTCGAGGTGACGGTGGCGAGCGAGCCGAACAGGTAGCCCATCAGGCTCTGGGAGCCGCCGCCCGCCAGCTGGATGATGACGACACCGCCTGCGATGCCCCCGTAGAAGAGGATCGCGAGGGCGACGTCGCGGCTGGTGTGGCCGACCTCGCGGACGATCTCGATGACGACCGCGCCGACCACGGAGGCGACCAGCGCCCCGGGGATGGCGAGCAGGTCCTGCGGGGAGGCGCTGATCCAGGCGCCGACAAGCCAGCCCACCGCCACGCCGGTCAGGGCGACGTGGCCCAGCCCGTCACCCAGCAGTGAGAGCCGCTTCTGGACCAGGTAGGTGCCCACGATCGGGGCGGTGAGGCCGATCAGGACGGCGATGATCAGCGGGTAGCGCATGATCTCGCTGGTCAGCAGCTGCCAGGGAGTGATGGTCACGGGTGGATCTCCTGTCCCAGGCAGTCCTCGGGGAGGGCGCTGTGGTCGTGGCCGGGGTCGAACAGCGGGCGCTGCTCGGGCGGGCCGTCGTGGACGACGCGCCCGCGGTCCAGGACCACCGCACGGCGGATCCCCTCGCTGAGCGGCCCGAGCTCGTGCAGGACGACGACCACGGTGGTACCGCGCTGGGCGAGCCGGCGGAAGATCGCGGCGATCGACTCCTGGGTGGACACGTCCACCCCGGAGAACGGCTCGTCCAGCACGAGCAGCTGCGGCGAGCGCACGAGGGCGCGAGCGATCATCACGCGCTGACGCTGCCCGCCGGACATCTGCGTGACCGGGCGCTCGGCCTGGTCGCGGAGGCCGACGTCGGCCAGCAGGGAGTTGACGCGCGGGTCCCGCAGCCGGGAGAACCAGCGGCCCGGACCCAGCAGGCCGGTGGCCACGGTCTCCCGCGCGGTCGCCGGGATCGATCCCGATTCGGCGGAGAACTGCGGGACGTAGCCGATGCGAGCGCGGATACGCCGCTCCCGCACGGGCCGACCGAAGAGGTGGACCGAGCCGGCGCTGATCGACTGCACGCCGACCATCGCGCGCAGCAGGGTCGACTTGCCCGAGCCGTTGGCGCCCAGCAGGCCGACCAGCTCGCCGGGGGCGACGTCGAGCGAGACGCCGTGCAGCACCGGGGCGCCTCCGAGGTCGACCCCGAGGTCGCGGATCCGGACGGCCGGGGTCTCGTCCTCGCTCATGACCAGCTCTCCACGAGCTTGCGGCAGTTCTCACGCATGACCGCAGGGTAGTCCGCCTTCTCGGACAGCTGGGTCTCGAGGTTGTCGAGCTCCTCGGCCTTCGCGCCCACGTTCTCGGCGAGGGTCTCGGCGACCTTCGGGGACGCGGTGGTCTCGAAGAAGACCGTGCTCACGTGCTGCTCGCGGATGACCTTCTGCAGCTGCAGGAGGCGCTTGGGGGAGGGCTCGACCTCGGGATCGATCCCGGTGATGCCGATCTGTTCGAGGCCGTAGCGGTCGGCGAGGTAGGCGAAGGCCGTGTGGCTGGTCACGAACGGCTTCTTCCCCGACACCTCGTCGAAGGTCTTCTCGAGTTCGGCATCGAGGTCCTCGAACCGCTGCCGTGCTGCGGTGCCGGCCTTGGTGTAGGCGTCGGCGTTGTCGGCGTCGGCCGAGGCGAGACGCTCACCGATCGCCTCCGCGACCTTCCCCAGTCGCGCCGGGTCGTTCCAGAAGTGCGGGTCCAGGTCCCCGTGGGCGTGCTCGTGCCCGCCGTCCTCGGAGGAGTGGTCCTCGCCCCCGTGCTCGTCACCCCCGTGGGTGTGGGCGTCCTCCTCACCGCCGTGGAGCATCGTGACCACCGAGGAGATGTCCAGCGCCTTGTCCGTGAGGTCCTTGGAGGAGATCGCGTCGTCCAGGGAGGCCTGGAAGCCGGGGATCTGGAGGATCAGGGCGGCCTGCTCGACCTGCGCGACCTGGGCGACGGAGAGCTCGATGTCGTGGGGGTCGACCCCGGGCTGCGCGAGGCTCACGACCTCCGCGAGATCTCCGGCGACCTGCTGGGCGGCGTAGGTCAGGCCGTAGCACCCGGTGATGACGACCGGCTTCCCGCTGCCGCCCGCGCCCCCGTCGCCGCAGGCACCGAGCGCCAGGCCGCCCACGCCGATGCCGGCGAGCGTCAGGAGCGAGCGACGGGAAGGGCGGGGGACAGGGGGCGAATCGAACATGAGACTGATTATCAAGTGTGGGTCGCGCATCTCGCAAGGCGGGCGCAGCGCTTGTGGTGAGCATCGCGGATATGCTGGGCGCTCGTCCCGGCCCACCCCGAGCGCCGCCCGTCCCGGCGGACCCCGCCGCGAGCGGCACGGGAGGCCATCACCGTCGCATCGCAGGAGTTCCACCGTGGCCAAGGCCCCCGCCAGCACCCTGGACAACGTCATCGCCCTCGCCAAGAAGCGCGGATTCGTGTTCCCCTCGGGTGACATCTACGGCGGTACCCGCTCCGCATGGGACTACGGGCCCCTGGGTGTCGAACTGAAGGAGAACATCCGCCGCCAGTGGTGGAGGACGTTCGTGCAGGGGCGCGAGGACATGGTCGGCCTCGACTCCGCGATCATCCTCCCCACCCGCGTCTGGGAGGCCTCGGAGCACGTCAAGACCTTCACCGACCCGCTGGTGGAGTGCCGCAGCTGCCACAGCCGCTTCCGCGAGGACCACCTGCTGGAGGCCTTCGAGGAGAAGAAGGGGCGCGCCCCCGAGGGCGGCCTCGCCGAGGTGCCCTGCCCCAACTGCGGGACGCGTGGGGAGTTCACCGAGCCCCAGCAGTTCTCGGGTCTGATGAAGACCTACCTGGGCGCCGTCGACAACGAGTCCGGGCTGCACTACCTGCGCCCCGAGACGGCCCAGGGCATCTTCGTGAACTTCCTGAACGTGGTGACGGCAGCGCGACAGAAGCCGCCCTTCGGCATCGGCCAGGTCGGCAAGGCCTTCCGCAACGAGATCACCCCCGGCAACTTCATCTTCCGCACCCGCGAGTTCGAGCAGATGGAGATCGAGTTCTTCACCCCGCCGGCCGACGCGCAGGAGTGGTTCGACCGCTGGGTCGAGGACTGCTGGAACTGGTTCGTGGACCTGGGCATCGACCCCGACCACATGCGCCGTCTCGAGGTCCCCGAGGAGGACCGCGCCCACTACTCCGACGGCACCATCGACATCGAGTACAGCTTCGGCTTCCAGGGCTCCCAGTGGGGCGAGCTGATGGGCATCGCCAACCGGACAGACTTCGACCTGGGCCGTCACACCGAGGTCTCGGGCACCAAGATGCAGTACTTCGACCAGGCGAACGACGAGCGCTACACCCCGTACGTCATCGAGCCGAGCTTCGGGCTCACCCGATCGATGATGGCCTTCCTCGTGGACGCCTACCGCGAGGACGAGGCGCCCAACACCAAGGGCGGCGTCGACAAGCGCACGGTCCTCGGACTCGATCCCCGGCTCGCGCCGGTCAAGGTCGCCGTGCTGCCGCTGTCCAAGAGCGAGGACCTGGTCCCGCGCGCGAAGGCCCTGGCCGACGAGCTGCGCGGCCTGTGGAACGTGGAGGTCGACGTCTCCCAGGCGATCGGTCGCCGCTACCGCCGTCAGGACGAGATCGGGACGCCGTTCTGCGTGACGGTCGACTTCGACACCGCCGAGGACCAGGCCGTGACGATCCGCGAGCGCGACTCGATGGAGCAGAGCCGCGTCGCCCTCACCGAGGTCAAGGGCTTCCTGGCCCAGCGGCTCGCGGGAGCCTGAGACCGGGCTGCCCGGGGCCGGCAACGGTCGGCCCCGGGCAGGATCCGGCCCCGCGCTGTGCGGGGCCGGTCCGGTCAGGACCAGGCGGCTCGCAGCAGCGGCGCGACGGACTCCGCGAAGGTCGAGGCGAGACGCCGGACCACCGGGTAGGGATGACCGAAGGGCAGCGCGAGCACCGTCTCGTCCGCCGCCTGCAGCGCCACGTCCTCGGCGAGGAAGCGGGCGACCTCCTCGGGGTCGCCCGCGACCACGCGCCCGAAGGCCGCGGGGCGCCCGCCGATCACGGCCGTGCCCTCGCGCATCGCCTGCTGGCGGTCGCGATCGCGCGCGATCAGGTCCTCGAGCCCCTCGAGGTCCGCGGGATCGATGGCAGGGAGCATCTGGCGGCTGGCGGAGACGTGTCCCGCCCCGTGCCCGGACGCCCGGCTCGCCGCCCGGTAGGCCTCGATGAGCTCCGCCTGCAGTTCCTCGAAGGACCGTCCGGAATCGTCGGCCGGCTGCAGGGTCGAGACCTGCAGACCGATCCCCAGCCGCCCCGCGCGCTCTGCACTCGTGATCGAGCCGGCGCCGTAGGCGATGCGTGAGCGCAGGCCGGGCGCCTGCGGTCGCACACGCAGGGGAGTGCCCACCGCCTCCGTCTCGAAGAACTCGTCGGCCGTGGCGACGACCTCGCCGTCGACGAAGGAGAGCAGGTCCGCCAGGACGCTGTCCACGCGGGCACGGACGTCCCCCTCGAGGCTCCCGTAGGCCCGCTCGTTGACGGCGTCCTGCTTCGCGTAGCCCGAGCCGACGCCCATGTAGAGGCGACCGCCGCTGAGAAGGTCGACGCTCGCCGCGTCCTCCGCGAGCCTGCCCGGCTGCTCGAAGCGCAGCGGGATCAAGGCCGTGCCCAACGTCATCGTGCTGGTGCGCTGGGAGGCGGCGGCGAGGAACGGCAGGGGAGAGGAGAGGTAGTCCTGCAAGTGGCGGTGCCGCACGTATCCGGCATCGATGCCCAGGTCCTCCATCCGCTCGAAGAGGTCGAGTCCGTCGTCCAGACCCTGCGACCGTGCCCGGGCGATGCCGGTGTGGTCGACGAAGGCGAGGATGCCGAGCTTCCTCGCTGTGGGGGACGAGGCCTCAGCGGAGGACGAGAGGCCGTAGGGGTCGGGGGAGTCGTGGGCGTCGCGGGGCACAGGGCCTCCCGGGGAGAGGGGACGGTGACAGGACGCGGGGGCGCCTCGTCACGCTGGGCAGCCCCATCATCCTCCCGACCGGCCGCCCCCGCGTCCCTCCCCAGGCGCACCCGATGCACATCACCCCCCGGACCTCTCCCGAAGCCGCGCGGGGGATGGGACAATCGGCGGTGATGACCACGTTCGATGTTCCGCCCACCGTCCCCGACACCGTGCAGGCCATGGCGGGAACGCCCCCTGTCGCAGGCTCCTCCGCGGGAGCCCCGGCAGCCTCTCGGCGAACCCTCACGATCGGCCCGCACACCGTCGACACGCCCGTCGTGCTCGCCCCGATGGCGGGCATCACGAACATGGCCTTCCGGCTGCTGTGCCGCGAGTTCGGTGCCCTCCACTCCCAGGACGACGGCGGCCTGTACGTCTCCGAGATGGTGACGTCCCGCGCCCTGGTCGAGGACCATGCGGAGTCCTGGCGCCTGGTGACGATGGGCGAGCGCGAGACACCCCGCTCCGTCCAGCTCTACGGGGTGGACCCGACCACGGTGCGCCGCGCCGTCGAGATGCTCGTGGAGCGGGACCGCGCCGACCACATCGACCTCAACTTCGGCTGCCCGGTGCCCAAGGTGACCCGGCGCGGGGGCGGCGGGATCCTGCCCTGGAAGACCGAGCTGTTCACGCGCATCGTCCGCGGGGCGGTCGAGGCGGCGGGCGACGTTCCGGTGACCGTGAAGACGCGGATGGGCATCGACGAGGACCACCTGACGTACCGCGACGCGGGCCTGATCGCCCAGGAGGTCGGCGCCGCATCGATCGCGCTGCACGGGCGCACCGTCGTCCAGCACTACAGCGGCCAGGCGAACTGGGACGCCATCTCCGACCTCAAGGAGTTGGTCACGGACATCCCCGTGCTCGGCAACGGCGACATCTGGTCGGCCGAGGACGCCCTGCGCATGGTCGAGCAGACCGGGGCCGACGGCGTCGTCGTCGGACGTGGCTGCCAGGGTCGGCCCTGGTTGTTCGCCGATCTCGCCGCGGGCTTCGCGGGACTGCCCGACCGCATCACCCCGGACCTCGGCCACGTCTGCCGGACCATGCGCCGTCACGGCGAGCTCCTCGTGGAGTTCTTCGAGGACGAGGGCCGTGGCATGCGGGATCTGCGCAAGCACGTCGCCTGGTACTTCAAGGGGTACCCCGTGGGCGGCGAGATGCGGCACCGCCTCGCGACCGTGGAGTCCCTCGCCGATCTCGACGCCAAGCTCGCCGACCTGGACTGGGACGCCCCGTACCCGGGCGCGGACGCCGAGGGCCCGCGCGGACGCGCCGGGACCCCGAAGAAGGCGCACTGCCCCGAGGGCTGGATGGACTCCCGCGAGCTCTCCGACGAGCACCGTGCCCGCCTCCACGAGGCCGAGCTGGACACCTCGGGAGGATGAGCCCGTCCGTGGAGAATCCGACGCACCGGCGGGCGACCGAGTGCCCGGCCCCCGGTGAGCGGGCGACCCCGCCCGCCGGCTACGGCCCCGAGGACCTGGAGCGCTGGGGCCAGGAGCCGCCGAAGTCGAACTCGCGCACGCCGTTCCAGCGCGACCGCGCCCGCGTGCTGCACTCCTCGGCGCTGCGGCGCCTCGGTGCGAAGACCCAGGTGCTGGGCGCCGGGGCCAACGACTTCGTCCGCACCCGGCTCACGCACTCCCTCGAGGTGGCCCAGGTGGGCCGTGACATCGGTGCCGAGCTGGGCTGCGACCCGGATGTCGTCGACGCCGCCTGCCTCTCGCACGACCTCGGCCACCCGCCCTTCGGCCACAACGGCGAGAAGGTGCTGGACCGGCTCGCCGACGACATCGGCGGCTTCGAGGGCAACGCCCAGACCCTGCGTCTGCTGACCCGCCTCGAGCCGAAGATCATCGGGAGCGCACGCCCCTACGGACTGAACCTGAGCCGGGCCGCTCTCGACGCCGCGATCAAGTACCCCTGGCGCCGCGGGGAGGGACCGGATCCGACCTCCGCGAAGTTCTGCGTCTACCCCGACGACGTCGACGTCTTCGCGTGGGCTCGCTCCGGCGCCCCGGGCATGCGCAAGTGCTCCGAGGCGCAGGTGATGGACATCAGCGACGACATCGCCTACTCGGTCCACGACATCGAGGACGCCGTCACCGGGGGAGCCCTGGACCTCTCACGCCTGGCCGAGCCGATGGAGCGCGCCGCCGCCCTGTTCGTCGTCCAGGACTGGTACACCCCCGAGGACCCCATCGAGGTGCTCGACGAGGCCCTGCACCGTCTCGAGTCCCAGCCCTGGTGGGTGCTCGGCTACTCCGGCTCGATGCGGGATGCGGCAGCGTTGAAGAACATGGCCAGCCAGCTCATCGGCCGCTTCACCGGCGCCGTCGTCGAGGCGACGCGGGAGCGCTTCGGCACCGGGCCGATCGCGCGGTTCGCCGGGGAGGTCGTCGTCCCCGAGGAGACCCGGCTCGAGATCTCCGTCCTCAAGGGCCTCGCGGCGGCCTACGTGATGAGCTCGGCTGCCCAGAGACCCGTCTACGACCAGCAGGAGCAGATCCTGCGCGACCTCCACGCCCATCTGTGGAACACCGGCAGCGTGCATCTCAGCCCCCTGTTCGCCGAACTCTGGGAGGATGCCGAGGACGACACCGCGCGCCGCCGCGTGATCGTCGACCAGATCGCCTCGTTCACCGACGTCACGGCCCGGCGCCTGCACGAGTCGCTGTACCGGGGCGGGACCACGCACGTGACCGCGGCCGACACCCCGCTCCCGGGCCTGGGGTCCGATCTGTGAGCGGGAGGAGCAGTCGATGAGCCAGGGCAGGATCCGACGCGAGGACGTCGAGAAGGTCCGTGAGGCCGCGCGCCTGGACGAGGTCGTCGGCGAGCACGTCACCCTGCGCAGCGGCGGCATCGGCTCGATGAAGGGTCTGTGCCCCTTCCACGACGAGAAGACCCCCAGCTTCAACATCCGCCCCCAGCTCGGCCACTGGCACTGCTTCGGCTGCGGCGAGGGCGGGGACGTCATCTCCTTCGTCCAGAAGATCGACAACCTCAGCTTCGTCGAGGCCGTCGAGATGCTCGCAGGACGCTTCGGCGTCGAGCTCCGCTACGAGGAGTCCGGCGGCGGGCGCGGCGACCGCCCCGACTTCGGCACCCGCCAGCGGCTGCTGGATGCCCATGCGATCGCCGAGGAGTACTTCCGCGAGCAGCTCGCCACGCCCAGCGCCCAGGTGGGCCGCCGGTTCCTCGCCGAGCGCGGTTTCGACCGCGAGGCCGCCGACCGCTTCGGCGTCGGCTTCGCCCCCGAGGGCTGGGACAGCCTGATGAAGCATCTGCGCGGTCGCGGCTTCACCGAGCCCGAGCTGACCGCGAGCGGTCTGGTCTCCCAGGGCCAGCGCGGCGTCTACGACCGCTTCCGGGGGCGGCTGGTCTGGCCCATCCGGGACGTCACCGGGAAGACCATCGGCTTCGGCGCCCGCCGGCTGCTGGAGAGCGACCAGGGCCCGAAGTACCTCAACACCCCCGAGACGCCGATCTACCACAAGTCCCAGGTGCTCTACGGGCTCGACCTCGCTCGCAAGGAGATCTCCTCCCAGCACCGCGTGGTCGTCGTCGAGGGGTACACCGACGTGATGGCCGCCCACCTCGCGGGCGTCACCACGGCCGTGGCGAGCTGCGGCACCTCGTTCGGCTCCGAGCACGTCAAGGTGGTGCGGCGGATCATGGGGGACACCAATCCCTCGTCCGCCCTGCGCTTGAACGCCGACGGCCGCGGCCTGGGCGGCGAGGTGGTCTTCACCTTCGACGGCGACGCCGCCGGGCAGAAGGCGGCGCTGCGCGCCTTCGAGGAGGACCAGCGGTTCGTCGCCCAGACGTTCGTCGCCGTCGAGCCGGGCGGCATGGATCCCTGCGAGCTGCGCATCGCTCAGGGCGACGCGGCCGTGCGCGATCTCATCGAGACCCGCAAGCCGCTGTTCGAGTTCGCGATCCGCTCGGTCCTCGCCCAGGTCGATCTCGACACGGTCGAGGGGCAGGTCTCGGGGCTGCGGATGGCTGCGCCCGTCATCGCGCGGATCCGCGACCGGGCGATGCGTCCCGAGTATGCGCGGCGCCTGGCGGGGTGGCTGGGGATGGACGAGCGCACGGTGCTGCGGGCCGTCCACGACGCCGCCCGCACGTCCGCGCAGGAGGGACGGCACGCCGAACGCCCCGGCGAACCCGTCGGCTCGCCGTCCGGATCCGCCGGGAGCGCCTCGGGGGCCGGGCATCCCTCGGCGTCGGGCGGGGCGGGTCAGGGCCCGGCCGACGGCCCCGCCCCGATGATGCGTCTGGCCGACGTGGTCAGCCGCCGCGACCCCGTCGGACAGGTGGAGATCCAGTCGCTCGCGGTGATGCTCCAGGTCCCGCAGATGCTCGAGACCGAGCGCGTCGGCGCGCTGCCCGACGACTCCTTCCACGTCCCCGCTCTGCAGGGCGTGTGGGACGTGCTGCTGGCCACCGGCACCCTGCTGGACGCCGTCGAGGGCAGCCTGGGGCCAGCGCGCTTCATCGACCAGGTGCTCGAGATCGCCGGGGAGACGGTGCGACCGCTCGTGATCGAGCTGGCGAACCTCGCCCTGCCCGCTCGCGACGAACAGGATCTGCAGCGCCTGGCGACCTCGCTCCTGGACCGCCTCACCGAGCTGTCGATCACGCGGGAGTTCTCCGTGCTGCGCCAGCGTCTCCAGCGCACCGACGCGGGCGCCGACCCCGAGGAGTACCAGCGCATCCTCGGCCAGCTGACGGCAGCCCAGGAACGCCGCCGCGCCCTGCACGCCCGCGACGAGTAGACCTCCCGGCCGCCGGGGTCAGACCAGCGGTGGCGCGGTCTGCACCTCGCGGATGGCGGGCCGACCCTCGTAGTCCACGCCCGGGAAGCGTCCGAACTGGTTCGTGGTGCCCCCGGGCCTGTTCGCGTCGGCGGCCTCGAGCAGGGACAGAGCCTGCTCGGGCGTCGGGTAGCGATCGGAGAACGTGCTGCCCGAGGGCAGCGCGCCGACGAACCAGGCGCCCCGCGCCTCGCCGAACAGGCCCGGGCGGAACCAGAGATGGCCGGCACGACTCCGGTCCCGCAGGGCGTGGGTGCGCCAGGTGGTGATCGGGTGGTTCGCCTGCCAGTTGACGATGTGCAGCCAGAGGCCCTTCTCGGTCGCCGCGCGATCCGCGAGCTCGTTGACGTTGACGTCGGCGTTGAGGTACTTGCCGGCGCCCAGCACCGCCATCACGCCGGGGGCGCCCTGCGGGCAGAACGCGTAACCGAAGTTGTCGGCCGTGTACTCCTGGGAGCGTGAGAACGCCGTTCCCAGCAGCGGCACACGCGCGAGGATGTTGGTGAACAGCAGGCGGAAGTAGGAGACGTGCCCGGCGGCGAGGTGACCGACCTCGTGGCCGATCACGAAGCGCAGCGCGTCGGGATCGCGCACGGCGCCGCCCACCTCGAACATGTCGGAGTAGACGACCACGAAGCGCCGGAACCCGTGTCCCGAGGCGAACGCGTTGATCATGCCGTTCCCGAGCAGGACGTAGGCGTCGGGCACGCGCCGCATGCCGTGGTGACGCGCCGCCTCGGCCACCATCCGATAGCCCTCGGGGAATTGGGTGGGGCTCATGCGCACACCCTGGGCCCGCTGCTGGGCGTAGAGCAACGCGCGCTGGATCCACAGCAGCAGAGGCAGGAGCATGACCAGGGCGAACAGCTGGATGACGAGCGATCCGAACGGGCCGGTCTGCAGATCCAGGAGGGTCGGTCCCTGACCGCGGATCGCGTTGACGATGCTCATGATCACCAGGCCCAGCCAGAGCAGGTAGGAGAGCAAGGTGACGACGACCCCCACGGCCAGCAGCGGGATCTCCCACGGATGGCGCATGCCGCGCTGACCGAACAGCCCGTGGCGGGTCGATCCGTTCACGAGGTTCGGTCCGGCGGGAGCGCCGGGGCCGGCCGGGCCGACCAGGCCGTTGGGAGCCGCGGGGCTGCCTTCGCTCGGAGTCGGGGGAGGGCCGGGTGGCAGAGGCGGCTGTGTCATGGTGACTCCTCACGACGTCATGTGCGGCCTGCGCGGGAGGATGCAGGATCAGCTCACGGTAGCCCCGCAGTCCCTCGCCAGGGTGCAGACGATCGTCGATGACGTTCCCAGGGGACTGCGACGTGGGGATGACCCGTCCGCAGGGCCGGTGCCGAGCGGGCGAGCGGGGCCCGGACTCAGTCCGATCCGAGCAGATCGGGGTCGCGGGCGAGACGGACGAGGGCCGCGTCCAGCGCGGCGAGCTCCTCTCCGTCGACGAGGCGGGCGAGCTCCTCGACGTCCTCGGGGAGCCCTGCGACCCGCGCTCCTTCGTGCACGAGGGGGTCGGCGTAGGGGCGGACGGAGGGCCAGACCTGCTGTGCCTCACGCAGGAAGATGGAGGCGCCCGTCGGGCCGATGCCCTGGAACTCCTGCAGCAGCTTCTTCACCCGCCCGACGTCGCCGCCCGCCTCCTCGCGCAGGCCACGCAAGTCCCCGTCCCAGCGATCCTGGAGAAGGGTCGCGGCGTCCTCGAGGCGAGTCGCGGTGGACTCGTCGTAGCGCCGGTAGCCCCCGCGGCCGAGTGCGTCGACGCGCTGCTGCCACGTGCTGTCGAGGAGGTGCTCTGGTGTGCGCCAGCCGGCTGCCCAGAGCTCCCGCGCGGTCGCCAGGGCGATGTCCGAGCTGATCCGCGTCGAGAGCAGCAGGGCGAGGACCAGCAGCTGCCACAGCGGCGAGGGCTTGTCACGCAGGGTGATGCCCGCCTCCGCGGCGAAGGTGGTGCCGTGCTGCTCGAGCAGCCGCTGGGCGATCCGTCGCTGCTCCGCTGTGCCGTGGGAAGCCATGCGGCCACGGTAGCGAGATCGGCGGTGATGGTGAAGGGGTGCGGCGCCGTGGTGGACTGCTCCGGGGGAGGGTCGCTCACCTCAGACGCGGAACCTGACGTCGATCGTGTAGCTCTTCTTCTCACCGGGCTCGAGCACCGGGAGGGTACCGTCCTCTTCGGCTCGCGCCCGTCCGGTCATGGTCGGGCAGTTCGCGGGCTCGATGCCGAGCACGTACTGCTGGTGCCGCAGCACCTTCCAACTGTGCATCCAGGGCAGTGTGCCGGTGTCGAACGCGATCTCGAGCCTGACCCCGGTCATGTAGTTCTCAGCCGTCACCACGGCACGTTCCGCCTCGGGCAGGGCGTGGAGGAACACGAGGTTGCGGGCGTCCGCACGCGGCTGGGCCAGCGAGTTCCACGGGGTGCCAGCCTCGAGGGCCTCGGTGTACGCGGGGGTGACCGTGGACGAGGGGGAGCGCACGACGGCCTCGGGCCCCCGCAGCGGCCAGCCGAGGTTGCAGTGATAGCGCACCATGTGCGGCTGGGTCCGATCGGATCGGTTCGCGACCACGTCGTGCACGGTGAGGCGGTCGGCCCCGAGCGGGGTGCTGATCGTTCGCCGCACGACGAGGTTCTCCCCGTGAGCGGGGCGCCTTCGAAAGTTCCCGAACGACCGGCGAGTCGAGGATTAAGGCGCGGATGGCCATAGAGTCAAGCACCTTGAACTTGGGCACGTACTTCGACATGTCGAAGTTCCGAACCTCGATCTCCGCCGTGAACTTCACGTTCTTCCCAGAACCGAGTACTGCTCCTGGATGGTATCGATCAGGGGAGTGAAGCCGCTGCTGCGGACGTCCCAGTGGATGCGGAGGTACCCGTTTACCTTCTCGTGGCGGGGGTCGTCTGGGTCCTTGCTTATTCGATCGATCTCTTCGTCGCTGAGCTCGCCGGTCGCGTTGACCTCCTGGTCGTCGCTGAGCGGGTCCTAGTCCTTCGGCGTTGCTCCGGCAGCAGAGGGTCTGCAGGTCCGTCAGGTCGCTGAGGCCACCCTTGGAGACCGGAATGATGTGGTCGATCTCGAGCATGAGATGGGGCTCTGACTCCACGGAGATGCCGCACTTCTGGCATTCGTACCCGGCACGCTGCTTAATCCACTCGCACAGCTACGCGGTCATCAGCGAGCGCTGGCTGGCGAACGACTTCGCCCAGAGGTTCTCCGATCATCCAGTTCGCGGTGGTCTGGACAATGTGCGTGGTGGCGTCCACTTCGGCCTGATGATCCTGACGTCATCCTCTCTCGGCGGTGGATCGGACGCTGCCTCGTCAGAGCGGTAGAGCAGGGGGACGAACCCGACCGAGTACGTTAGCCGGCGTGTGGGCAGCCACTGGATGAATCCCTTGGCGCCGCCGGCCCTATCGGTGCGGATGAGGATCTTCGAGCCCCGCCCGCCGGAGGAGAACAGACCCGGTGGAAGCCGGGCAAGAGCCTCCGCGTCACGCTGATGTGATCAGCGGCCGGCCAGGCCGGTGGCGTGGATCGTGTCGGTCAGCGTGTCGGTCAGCAGCACCGCGCCGGCGCGCGAGACCGCCGGGACCTCAGCGACGTCGACGGACAAGGGGAGGAGAACAAGGTAGGTGGGGCACCTGGAAGGTGCACGTTCCAGTGGATCGATGCGAGATTCGACAAGCCGTACCACCCCTAGCCAGGAGCGCCTTTCGCTATCTGGCCCACCGTCCATGACCGCACTCCCGTGAAAATTTCGGGGCGAGAGCCAGGTGCGCGTCGATCATACGTCGGCAGGGTACGTGACCGTGTTGCCGGGGCCAACGGTGGCACCGTGGGTCAGTCGCGCAGGATCGACGTGATCGACACCGAGGATATGGTGCACCTGTTCGTCGTGGGCGAGCAGATGATCGGCGATGATGCGTCGGTGACACCGCCACCAGACGGCTTCAGAACACATCACAGCCGCACGCTGGGCGCTCCCCTGCTCCCGCACCTCTGTCAAAGCCTGCTTGAACTCATGGGACAACGCGTGGTCGGCGTAGTTGTGGAAGCTGCGGTTCTCCCACCAGCCGTTGACCTCGAACGGCACGTCCCGGCTTACTCGGCGACGACCAGTCAGACCACCGGCGCGCCGGTACCCGATCCCGGCCGCTTCGAGCGACGACGCGAGCACATCGTGGTCGAACTCGGGGTACCGAGTCGACCCCGGGAGCTTCCGCACATCGACGATCAGCCCGACGCCGTTGTCACGCAACAGTTCAAGAAACTCGTCCAGCGTTCGCGTCGAGTGCCCGATCGTGAAGAAAACGTCACTCATCGACCGGCGTCAGAACACTGCCTTTGTGGGCAGCGATGTGGTCGGTCTTGTCGCTCTTGATCTCGTATTGCGGGTCGTCCTCCGACGCTCGGTGAGTGTGGCCCTTGTAGTCGAAATCTTTTGTGTGCACCTTGGTCACCGTGCCAAAGACGAGTCCCGCCTCCGAGTTCCACGCGACATGGTCACCGACATTGAATCGGTCAGACATTCTCGTTCCCTCCGTGATCTGATGAAACGCCGACCGTTGCCAGGCAGAAGGTCAGCGGCGAGTACGGCAGGCCCACGCGCGGAGTGCGACCCCGCGCCCGAGGCGGAGCACAAAGAGGGTGCACCGACTCCATGGCAATCCTACGTGTCCACACCGGCCGAAGACTTTGTCGATGCCCCCCCCCAGCGGGGATTCTCGGAATCCCAAGTCTCTGACTTTGACGTTATCGTCCTGGGAGTAGCGGCGCAAGGCCTCGAACGACTGGTCGAGCGTTAACCTCGATGTCTTATCGGGCCGAGGAGCGGGTCATTAGCGTCATCACCCAGCAGATCGACGTCACCGACAGAGGCCTGATCGAGCGCACAGGCCACACCCACGGCGAGGGCCTGGGAGCCGTGGAGGAGGTCATCCGGGACTCCGTCCGTGACACCGCCATGCCCACGGGCCCCCGTCCTTGCCCGCCGAGCGGACCAGCCAGCACTCCGTCGAGCTGCTCTCCCGTACTGCGCAGGACGACATCACGGCGCCAGCGCCGCATGTGCTCGTCTCCCCTCAGCGACCGGTGCGGGTCGTGTCCAAGCGACCGTCGGTGGAGTGCCCGAGGCTCGGGAGAGGCCGAGTGAGTGGGTGAGGCCGCTCGACCTCTCGCGGGAAAAGCTGCAGGAGTTTGATCTCGCCACCACCGAGACACTCACCTACGCGATCGAACACGCCCGGCCGAAGCGGAACGTCGGCACGGTGCGGATCGACGCCGCACTCGGCGGGGCCGGTGTGCTCAAAGCATCCGTCGCCGACGAGGGATCTTGGAACGAGGGCGCCCAGCCGTCGGTCATCAGCGGGCTCGGTCTGTGGATCGTGGAGTCCGTCACCGATCGCCTGGAGATCACGCACCGCGGCCGCCCGGGCGACCTTGGGAGCCGCGGGGTGCTGCGCCGAGCGCCGGGGCACACGCCCCACCCCGCCGCACCCCAAGATCGCGTGCCGTCCGCTCCGGGCGCCGATCACGACGGGCTCAAGATCACCGAGGACGAGCACGATCCGTACCGTATCGCGCTCAGGGGCTCTGCCGACATCACCTCCACCGAGCACCTCACCGAGCAGCTCGGCCGCAGCGGTCGCGGAGGCTTCCCGTGACCTGACGCTCGGTCTCTCGGGCCTGCAGCTGCTCGCGAGCTCGGCCGTGCGGGTTCTCCTCGATCTGCGTGTGCGCCATGTCGCGCACGGTCACGAGCTCTGCCTCATCGCCGCCTCAGGGGCGCCCGCGCAGTTTGCCGTGGACACCGTCGGGTTGCCCTGGGGGCGCTCGGCGACCGTGAGAGACCCGTGGACACGCGACCGAGATCCGCATCCCAAGAAGCATCGCCCCATGGCATCTAACAGCGTCGAGCATCTGGCTCGGGAGTTCCGCGACCTCAGCGACTTCCTGCCCGGCGGCGGGGTTGCATCCACCGCGCATCAGAGGCTGGTGGACCTCGCCGTTGCCTCCATCGACGGCTGCGATTAAGCCGGATGACCCTGAGGGACCCGGAACCGATGTGTCGCACCGGGGTAAGGTCCATCACGATGGGGGCTTCCGGATCCAGCCGGCGAGCCTTGCCGATCTGCCGCGCGAGGGCGCTCTGGTTCTCCTCTGTCAGGCAGCCGTGCACGAGGACCTCGATGGTCTCGCGCCCGCCGTCGGCTCGGATGAGGAGGAGAGGGTGTGCAGCATGTTCGAGACCGTCGCGTCGTCGCGTCGGCCTTCGTTCGGGCCGCCTCGAGGCTATGGTCGCGCTGGCCCCGCCACAGGAGGGGGAGACGGGGCGACGCGACCAGCTGTGCGCGGATCGGGAGGCCTCATCTGCCCTCGCGCGAGACGACGTGCTTGGCCTTGGCGAACAGCTCCGCGGCGACGCTGCGGGCGGACTCCACGATCACCCGGCGCTCGGCCGGATCGCCCTTGAGCAGGGACTGCGCCATCGAGCGGGCCTGTTCGAGGGTGACGTGCGGCGGCAGCGGCGGGACGTCCGGATCGGTAAGTACGTCAAGCACCACGGGCCCGTCGGCCGCGAGTGCCCGGTTCCAGGCCGATCCGACGTCCGCCGGGTCCTCGATCCTGATCCCGGTGAGCCCCAGCAGCCGTGCATACGCGGCGTAGTCCATGTCCTCGACCAGCTGGCTGGTGTCGTAGCGGGGGTCGCCGGCCTCGCGCATCTCCCACGACACCTGCGTGAGATCGTCGTTGTGCAGCACCATCACGATGAAGCGCGGGTCCTCCCACTCCTGCCAGTGGCGCTTGACGGTGAGGAGCTCGTTCATGCCGAGCATCTGGAAGGCGCCGTCGCCGATCGTGCACACGACGGGCCGGTCGGGGTGGGCGAACTTCGCGGCGAGCGCGTAAGGCATCGCGGCGATCATCGAGGCCAGGCTCCCCGAGAGGCTGCCCTGCATGTCGCGGCCGAGACGGATGTGCTGGCCGTACCAGTCGGCCGTGCTGCCGGCGTCAGCGGTGACGATCACGTCGCGCGGCAGGCGCTCGTTCAGCTCCTGGAACACGAGGCGCGGGTTGATGGGGTCTGCCTTCGTCGCGGCCAGGCGGGCGGTGACCTGGTCCCATTCACGCATGCCGTCGACGATGCCCCCCTGCCAGGACCGGTCCGACTGGCGCTCGAGGAGCTCCAGCAGGGCGCCGAGGCTGCTGCGGGCGTCCCCGAGCAGGTTCACCTCCATCGGGTAGCGCAGGCTCAGGTTCTTGGCCTTAAGGTCGATCTGGACACCGCGCGCCTGTCCTGTGGCGGGGAGGAACTCGGTGTACGGGAAGCTGCAGCCGACCATCAGCAGGGTGTCGCAGTTCTTGAGCATGTCGTAGCTGGGGCGCGATCCCAGCAGACCCGCCTGCTGCGTGTGGTGGGGCACGTCCCCGGGTACGACGTCCTTGCCCAGCAGCGACGTGACGATGCCGGCGCCCAGTCGGTCCGCGACCGCGAGCACCTCGTCGGTCGCGCCCGCGGCGCCCGCACCCACGAGCATCGCGACTTTAGATCCGGCGCCGAGCACCCCTGCCGCGCGGTGGAGCTCGTCGACAGGGGGCAGCAGACGCGTCGAGGGACGGCCGATGCCGGTGCGGGAGACGAAGTGGGCGTCGGCCGGTTCCTCCATGGGCTCGTCCTGGACGTCGGCGGGGAGAATGACCACGGCCGGTCAGCGATCGGCCGACGCGATGCGCAGGGCGCGGTCCAGCACGGTCTGCGCCTGCATCGGCGTGGTGACGGTCTCGACGTACCCCGCGACGTCCTGGAACAGCCGCTCGAGGTCCAGCTGCTGCTGGAAGTCGGTGCCGATCGAGACCCGCGCCTGCTGGCCGACGATCGCGAGCACTGGCTGGTTGTCCAACCGCGCGTCGTAGAGGCCGTTCAGAAGATGGATGGCTCCGGGGCCGGACGTCGCGATGCACACGCCGGCCTCGCCGGTGAACTTCGCGTGGGCGGTCGCCAGGAACGCGGCGATCTCCTCATGGGTGGGCCGGATGTACCGGAAGTCTTTGCCGGAGCGCTCGGCGCGCTCGAGGGCTCCGTCGAAGCCTCCGATGCCATCGCCCGGGTACCCGAAGAACCGGTGGAGGCCCCAAGCGATCAGGCGATCGATGATGAAGTCGCTGACGGTGGTCTCGGCCATGATGCTCTCCTTGTCCGGTCGCGCCCTTGCGCGCCACCTGGTGTGCGGGTGGCCGGATGCCGGCCCTCAGTTGTCCTGCAGACTGCCTCGCTGTGGCTCCTCTGGGTGTGCCTCTGCCCGGTCGTCATCGCGGCGATGCCTGCGATGGCGCTGGTGTGCGGGGCGAGCGCCCCGGAAGCGGTGGGCCTCGGCGATCTCCCAGTCGTGGGCCCAGGCGGCGTCGCGGGCACCGTCGAGCAACTCGCCCTCCTCGAGCCAGGGGTAGAGCTCCTCGAAGGTCATCACGCGCGCCGGGTCGATGCGCCGCAGCACGTGGCGTGGGCCGAGGTCGTCGAAGGACTCGAGTCCCATCGCCGCCAGCAGTTGCATCGCCGAGAGCACGGTGGCCCGCTGGTAGCGCATCACACGGGGCCCCTTGTCCTGGACAACCACGGCACGTGAGCGGCGGGGATCCTGGGTGGCGACTCCGCTGGGGCACGTGTTGGTGTTGCAGCGCTGGGCCTGAATGCACCCGGTCGCCATCATCATGGGGCGTGCAGCGCTACAGAAATCAGCCCCCAGTGCCACGCGGCGGATGATGTCGTTGCCGCCTGCGATCTTTCCCGAGCAGCCGATCGCCACCCGGTCCCGCAGTCCCGTGCCGACCAGGGCGTTCTGCACGATCACCAGGCCGTCCGTGAGCGGGGTGCCGACATGATCCTCGAGCTCCAGGGGGGCGGCGCCGCTGCCGCCCTCCGCACCATCCACGGAGATCCAGTCCGGCGTGATGCCCGTCTCCAGCATCCCTTTGCACATCGAGAGCACCTCCGAGCGGTCTCCCACGCAGAACTTCAGGCCGATGGGCTTGCCGTCGGTCAGCTCGCGCAGCCGCGACACAAAGCGCATCATCTCCACAGGGGTGGAGAAAGCACTGTGGGCGGCCGGGCTGACGCAGTCGCGGTCCTGGGGGACATCGCGTGCACGTGCGATCTCCGGGGTGATCTTGGCAGCGGGGAGCACGCCGCCCACGCCGGGCTTCGCGCCTTGGCTGAGCTTGATGAGGATGCCCTTGACCTCGGGCTTCGCGGCCTTATCGGCGAACTCCTCCGGGTCGAAGCGGCCCCCGGGCGTGCAGCAGCCGAAATACCCGGTGCCGATCTCCCAGATGACGTCGGCACCGTGCTCGAGGTGGTATCGCGTGAGCCCGCCCTCGCCGGTCTCCTGGGCGAAGCCGCCCATCGCGGCGCCGAGGTTCATCGCCAGGACGGCGTTCGCGGAGAGCGACCCGAAGCTCATGGAGGACACATTGAGCATCGCCGTGTCGTAGGGGCGAGTGCAGTCGGGTCCGCCCAGGCGCACGCGCGGGGGATTTCTGCGCGGCTCGCGAGGGCTGGAGGCGTGCAGGATGTGGTCGTAGCCCGCACCAGTGATGTCGTTCTGGGTGCCGTAGGCGTCCTCCGCCCCGAGGCCCTTGGCGCGCTGGTAGATCATTGTGCGCGTGTCCCGATCGAAGGGACGGCCATCGGTGCTGCTCTCGATGAAGTACTGCTGGATCTCGGGCCGGATCGCCTCGAGGGCCCAGCGCGTGTGGCCCACCACGGGGTAGATCCGAAGGATCGAGTGCCTGCGCTGCAGGAGATCGCGCGCACCGAGCGCGGCGACCCCGGCCGCCGCCATCGCGGTGGTGGCGAGGCCGAGAGCGGCGCGGGAAGGGTGTCGGGAGCTCATGGGGCGTGTACCTCGTCCTCGGGGCGGAAGGCGCCCTAGAGCGCCAGGATGCCTTCGTTCGTTGCACAGGTCCGGTGCGTCCGGCGATGTCTGCACGAGAAGGTCCAGGGGAGACAGTCGCTCATGCAGCGGTGGTCGGGTCGTCGTGCTGGGCGTCGCGTGCATCGACGACGAGCGGCGATGCGGAGTCCAGCAGACAGGCCCGCTCGATCTGGCTTGCGAGCACCTCGCGCGTGGCGCCGGTGAGACAGCCGGTCACCAGGATCGTGACCGCCGCGCTGTCGACGTCAGCGCGCACCAGGATGGAGATCTTGTGGGGCACGTGGCAGCCGTCGTTCTGCTCGGAACGACGGCGTCCGCTCGATGGCGCGGCGACCGTGGTTCGAATCGTGGGCTCATGGCCGGGGTCTCGGCAACGCACTGGGCGCGGGCCCTCTGCACGGACGCGCCGGGCGGCGGACCGCTGTGCGGCCCGCCACCCGGCGCTCGACCGGAGCTCGCTACGGTTCAGGAACCCAGTCGGAGGGCCAGCGTGAACTCTCGTTGACGCTAAGGCTGCGAGGGAGGGCTCGGCAATGCTCGGGACCGAGCGGTAAATGGGGCCCTCGGCTCAGATCGTCGCGACCGACCCCGCGTCGACACGGTCGTTCGCCCTGTTTACGAACGAGGCGCGCTGCGAGCACAGGAAGGTCACGGCCCCGGCGACCTCCTCGGACGGAACACGTCGACGCAGCGCGAGATGAGGGCGCTCCTCCTCGAGAAACGAGCCGATCGCGTCGCCAAAAATAGCGCCCTCTGCTCGCCGCGGCGCGACATCATCGCGTCGGTCATAGGAGTCCGGACGAACGCGGAAGACATCGTGTTCACGAGCAGCCCTTCGGCCAGGTGGGATCGCGACAGCCCCTTCGCCGAGGCGAGTACGCCCGCATTGGTTGTGCGCGGACGTCCTAGACGCTGGTTTCTCGGCCCCCTGGTGGACCAGTCTGCCGGGCGGCGCCTGCAGGCCTCGCGCGGCGGCGTTGAGCCCGTCCTCCCCGACGTCGGTGAGGACGACGGTCGCGCTCTTCGCTAGGAGAAGCACGACGTGTGGTCGTTGGGGCGTCGTCTCCCGCCATCGACCTGCCGGCTGCGTCGCCCGATGCGCGGGCGAGGTCGAAGTTCTCGATCCGCGTGCGCCCGAGGATCGCATCGGGATAATCGGTGATGTCGCCGGCCGTTCAGTTCGACGAGCCCGACGTGCGCAGGCGGGTGTCCGCTACCCCCTTCCCGGACCTAGCGGCCCGCACGGGCCGCGAGGTCCACGCGCGGGGTCGCGCCGAGAAGAACCACGATGACGTTGGCAGCGAGCGCGGTGCCGTCGTCCAGCACGACCTCCAGGACGCCGTCTGCGCGGCGACGTCTCGCGTCCACCCGCCGACCAGGCATCAGATGCACGCCGGCATCCTCGAACGGTTGCAGGTGGCGCCGGGCAGTCCGGGTGGGCGCCTGCTCCCTCTCCATCATCTACTGCGGATAGCAGAGGCCGACTTCGGCACCGTTCTGGACCAGCGCGGCCGCGAGCTCCGAGCCGATGTAGCCCCTGCCGACGACGATGGCATCCGCTCCATGGATGCGGGCGTCGATCTTCGCGTGATGATGTCCGTCATGGGCCATGATCCGGCAACATCCTGGGCCTCGTACGTGGACAGCAAGAGCGTGGACACCCACGAGTCAGCGTCCGCTCTCGCTTGATCTGCCCGCCCGGATACCCCGTACTTAAATCGTACTTGGGTGGAGCCGAATGGTGACGGGGGTCTGAATGCCCTGGTCGAGTAGGCCAGGTCGGGCTTGAACCGACGACCGACGGATTATGAGTCCGCTGCTCTGACCTGCTGAGCTACTGGCCCTGGACGATGGCCACGAGCATAACCTCTCCGCGTGTCCGCTCCGCGCACCGATCTTGAGCGTGGCGACGCGGGCGAGGGCGAGTAGGGTGCCTCGCGGCCCTCCTCCTGATCGATCGGAACACCATGCACGTCCTCGTCGGCATCGCCGGACTCGTCGTCTTCCTGGCCCTCGCCTTCCTGCCCTCGCGTGATGTCGGCATGCTGAGGAAGAAGGCGCCGAACATCGCGCTGATGCTGGTCCTGCAGTTCGTGCTGGGCCTGCTGATGCTGCGCACCGGTGCCGGCCAGGCCGTGATCTCCGTGATCGCCTCGGTGTTCGAGGGGCTGCTGGGGTACGCGCGGGAGGGCGTGACGTTCGTGTTCGGCGGTCTCGTGGACGTCGAGGCCGATGGCTCCGGCCCCTTCATCTTCACCTCTCTGATGCCGATCATCGTGATCTCCGCATTGATCGGGATCCTGCAGTACCTGCGCATCCTGCCGCTGATCATCCGCGGGGTCGGGGTCGTGCTCTCGAAGATCACGGGCCTGGGCAAGCTCGAGTCGTTCAACGCGGTCTCCTCCGCGCTGATCGGGCAGTCCGAGAACCTGATCGCGATCAAGAAGATCCTGCCCACGCTGCCCGAGCACCGGCTCTACACGATCGCGGCCTCGGCCATGTCCACGGTGTCGATGTCGATCGTCGGCGCCTACATGACGATGATCGAGCCGCGCTACGTGGTGGCCGCGATCGTGCTCAACCTGTTCGGCGCGTTCATCGTGGTCTCCCTGCTGAACCCCTACACGCTCAGCGCCGAGGAGGACGTGATCGTCGAGCCGGAACACTCCCGGCAGTCGTTCTTCCAGGTCCTGGGGGAGTACATCACCGACGGCGGGAAGGTCGTCCTCTCGGTGGTCGCGATGCTGGTCGGCTTCGTGGCGCTGATGGCCATCCTCAACGGCGTCTTCGACTCGCTGCTGGGGATCAGCTTCCAGCAGCTGCTGGGCTACGTGTTCGCCCCGCTCGCCGTGCTCACGGGCGTGCCGATGGCCGAGGCGGTGGACGTCGGCCGGCTGATGGCCACCAAGCTCATCTCCAACGAGTTCGTCGCCATGCTCGCCTTCACCGACGCGAACCCGGGCGGGAAGCTCGAGCTGTCGGCCCGTGCGACCGCGATCGCGCAGACCTTCCTGGTCTCCTTCGCGAACTTCAGCTCGATCGGGATCATCGCCGGTGCCGCGAAGTCGCTGGCGCCGGAGCAGGGCGAGACCATCGCCCGCTTCGGTCTGCGCCTGCTCTACGGGGCGACCCTGGTGTCCTTCCTGAGCGCCACCGTGGTCGGGATCATCGTCTGACGTCGTCCTGGGCCGCCTGCAGCAGACGGCCGTGGGCCAGGGAGGCCAGCGCCGCGGCCTGGTCGCCCAGCACGGCGTCGTCGAACAGCACCTCGGGCGAGTGGTTGGTCGCGAGGTCGCCCTCGGGCAGCACGTCGGGGGAGCACAGCAGGAACACGTAGCACCCGGGCACCTGCGCGAGCACGTGGGAGAAGTCCTCCGAGCCCATCAGCGGCTGCGGTGACTCGTGGACGCGCTCGGCCCCGAACGACTCCCGCAGGGCGGCGACGGCGAAACGCTCCTCCTGCTCGTCGTTGACGGTGACCGGGTAGACGATGTCCCAGTCGACCTCCGCGCGAGCTCCGTGGGCGCTCGCGATGTTCTCGGCCAGACGCCGCGCGAGCTGCCCGAAGTGCTCCGTGGCCTCGGGGGAGAGCGTGCGCACGCTCGCCCCCAGCGCCGCCGAGTCGGGGATGACGTTGATCGCCGCGCCCGCCTCGAGCTGGGTGATCGAGGCGACCACGGGATCGGCCGCGGAGAACTCACGCGAGATCATCGTCTGCAGAGCGGTCCCGATCTCGAGCAGAGGCGGCACCGGATCGATCGCCCGCACGGGCTGCGAGCCGTGGCCGCCGGCGCCGTGGACACGCACCCGCAGGTTCGCCGACCCCGCCATCAGCGTGCCCGCGCGAGTGACGAAGGTGCCCCGCGGTCCGCGGCCGACGTGGATGCCGTATGCGGCGATCGGCAGCTCCCCGGCGACGCCGAGGACGCCCTCGCGGATCATCGGCTCGGCCCCGCCGGGGCCCTCCTCACCGGGCTGGAACATGAAGATCACCGTGCCCGGCAGCTCCTCGCGCTGCGAGGCGAGCAGGCGTGCCGCGCCCACCAGGGCAGCGGTGTGCAGGTCGTGCCCGCAGGCGTGCATGGCCCCGGTCCGCGAGGCGAAGGGGAGCCCCGTGCGCTCCTGGAGCGGGAGGCCATCCATGTCGGCGCGCAGCAGCACCGTCGGCCCGGGGCGTCCGCCCTCGAGGACCGCGATGACGCTGCTGAGGCCTGTGCCCGTCTGGATCCGCAACCCGAGTCCTTCGAGGGCCTCCAGCACGCGCTGCTGGGTGCGGGGCAGGTCGAGTCCGAGCTCGGGGTCCTGGTGCATCGCGCGGCGCAGAGCGATCAGGTCGGGCAGGTGTTCGCCGGCCAGGGACGCGTAGTCGGGTCCGGGCGAGGTGGTGGGGGCGTTCTGAGGTGTGGTCACCGGCGCACGCTACGCCTCCGCGCCGAGCGCGTGCACTCCTGCTGCGCGCGCCGTGCCCGGGCCGTTCCCGTCCGACGTGGACTGCGTCATAATCGCCCTGCGCGAGGGGCTCCGGAGGTGCGCGGCTCCGGTCTCCTTTGCTACAGTCGTGCAGGTCGCGATCCCGCGTAGCTCAATCGGCAGAGCATTCGACTGTTAATCGAACGGTTACTGGTTCAAGTCCAGTCGCGGGAGCCAGATGGAACAGGTCAGCCCCGGTCATGCCGGGGCTGACCTGTTTCGTGCACGCGCCCGGGAACCACTCGGACGCCGACGCGGCCCAGGCCGCCCGAGCCCAGGAGGCCACCGTGACGAGCGTTCCCGACGACACCTTCCCGCTCCCCGAGGAGTTCGGTGAGGGCAGCGTCTGGGCCGACCGCGTCGCCCAGCGCTCACTGATCGGCCGCAACCGCCGCGGCGTCGAGATCCCGATCGGCAAGGGCGAGGGTCAGATCGACCCCGGTG
The DNA here is from genome assembly GCF_003130585.1 of Brachybacterium endophyticum. Taxonomy (GTDB): domain Bacteria; phylum Actinomycetota; class Actinomycetes; order Actinomycetales; family Dermabacteraceae; genus Brachybacterium; species Brachybacterium endophyticum. The sequence goes on from NZ_QFKX01000005.1 coordinate 325,831, forward strand.
AGCTCCTGAAGCTGGCCCTGATCGGCTGCGCGGGCATGAGCATGGACATCCCGACCTCCCGCCGCCTCGGGGAGGACTTCCCGCTGCGACTGTGGGCGCACGGCACGTCCGACGAGACCAGCAACCGCTACGAGTCCGTCCACGAGCAGATCCAGCTCGACCTCGACGGGCTCTCGGCCGACGAGCTGCGCCGGCTGCGCACCGTGATCGACCGCTCGATCGAGGCCTCCTGCACCGTGCAGCGCACCGTCGTGCCGGGCACCCCGGTCGACCACGAGATCCAGGGCATCGACGGCGCGCGCGACGCAGCCGGCACCGGCGAGACCGGCGAGGCGGACGCGCGATGACCGTGCGGGAGATCAGGACCATCGGCGACCCGGTGCTGCGCACGCCGTGCGACCCGGTCCGCGAGATCACCGACGGCGTCCGCACCCTGGTGGCAGACCTCCTGGACACCGTGGACCAGGAAGGCCGCGCGGGCGTCGCCGCCAACCAGATCGGCGTGACCCTGCGTGCCTTCTCCTGGCGCCTGGACGACGAGGACGGCGGCCGTCACCACGGCTACGTGCTGAACCCCGAGATCACCGAGCTCTCCGAGGATCTCCAGGAGGACGGGGAGGAAGGCTGCCTGTCGGTGCCCGGCCTGTGGTACCCGCGGACCCGCGCCGCGTTCGCCCGCTGCGAGGGCACCGACCTCGAGGGGGAGCGCGTGGTGCTGGAGGGCCGCGACATCACCGCTCGCCTCATCCAGCACGAGGTCGGCCACCTCGACGGCGCCCTCTACATCGACGGACTCGAGCGACCCGTGAAGAAGCGGGCGTTGCGGGACATCCGCGAGAGGCTCTAGTCTGGACCCTGCACGACCAGGGACGACCTCCCTTCTTCTGCACACCGGTTCGTTGGGGAAGACGCATCGGTAACCGGAAGGGGCGTCATGACCCAGGGCGTGCTGTTCATCCACTCCGCTCCGCGAGCCCTCGCACCGCACATCGAATGGGCCGCGCACGGAGTCCTCGGCGTGCCCGCACGCCTGCGCTGGGAGGACCAGCCGGCCCACCGCGGGCTGGTGCGCGCCGAGCTCACCTGGCGCGGCCGCGAAGACACCGGAGCCCGTCTGGTCAGCGCGCTGCGTGGCATGGGCGACGTGCGCTTCGAGGTCACCCAGGAGGCGACCTCCCAGGCCGACGGGGCCCGCTGGAGCTGCACCCCGGACCTGGGTGTGCACCACGCGGTCACCGACCGGGCCGGCAACACCGTGCTCACCGAGGACCATCTGCGCGGCTGCATGGAGCGCGCGGGCATGGACCCCCAGCGGATGCGCCACGAGATCGGTGTGGCCCTGGGCGAACCGTGGGACGAGGACCTCGAGATCTACCGCTACGGCAGCGAGGGCACCCCGATGCGCTGGCTGCATCGCGTGGGCTGACACGCACCCGTGCGCTGCGCACGCCCCGACTGCGCGCCCATGAGGGTCCCTGACGACGAAGGGCCCGGCACCATCTGCATGGTGCCGGGCCCTTCGTCGTCAGGCGGGTTCGCGCCGATCAGGCGTTGGTGAAGACCACCGCGACGTCGTGACCGCCGAAGCCGAAGGCGTTGTTCAGCACGGCGATGTCGCCCTGGGGGAGATCGACGGGCGCGTTCTGCGCGATCCGGATCGGGGTCTCGGGATCGAGGTTCTCGATGTTGATCGTCGGCGGGGCCAGACGCTCGCGCACGGCGAGGACGCTGAACAGCGACTCGATCGCCCCGGCGCCGCCCAGAAGGTGGCCCGTCATGGACTTGGTCGAGCTGACCACGATCTGATCGGTCTCGTCCTCGAGCGCCTGACGAACGGCCTGCAGCTCGCCGATGTCGCCGAGCGGCGTCGAGGTGCCGTGGGAGTTGACGTGGCGCACGTCCTTCGCGCTCACTCCCGCGTCCTCCACCGCCTCGCGGATGGCGTGGGCCTGTCCGTCCTGCAGGGGAGCGGAGATGTGGTGGGCGTCCGAGGCCATGCCGCGGCCGCTCACGTAGGCGTGGACGTTCGCGCCGCGGGCCTTGGCGTGCTCCTCGGACTCGAGCACGAGGATCGCCGAGCCCTCACCGAGGACGAAGCCGTCGCGATCCACGTCGTAGGGACGGGAGGCGTGCTCGGGATCGTCGGTGCGGGTGGACAGCGCCCGGATGTTGGCGAAGCCCGCGAGCGGCAGCGGGTGCACGCAGGCCTCGGTGCCACCGCAGACCACGACGTCGGCGCGGCCCGAGCGGATCATGTCGAAGGCCTGGGCGATGGCCTCGGAGCCCGAGGCACAGGCGGAGACCGGGGTGTGGGCGCCGGCGCGGGCACCCAGCTCCATCTCGATGTGCGCGCTCGAGGAGTTCGCCATCAGCATCGGAACGGTGAAGGGGTTCACGCGGCGGGCGCCGCGCTCCTTGACGACGTCCCACTGGTCCAGGATCGTCCAGACGCCGCCGATGCCGGTCCCGACGACGACGCCGAGACGGTAGGGGTCGACGTCGGGGGTGCCGGCGTCGGCCCAGGCCTCACGGGCCGCGATCATGGCGTACTGGCCGGAGGGGTCGAGCTTCTTCGCCTCGGGGCGCGAGAGCTGGGCGAGCGGGTCCTCCGCCACGGTGCAGGCGAAGTCGACCGAGAGCCCGTAGCGCTCGGACCAGTCGTTGTCGAGAGTGTGGGCCGTCGAGGTGCCCGCGAGGGCGGCCTTCCAGGTCGAGGCGACATCCCCGCCCAAGGGGTTGAAGGTGCCCAGGCCGGTGACGGCGACGCGCGTGCTGTCAGCTGACATCGAGATGTCCTCCGGGAAACGAGGGACGCCCGGAGCATGCGGCTCCGGGCGTCCGAGGTGGGTCAGGCCTGGGCGCCGGTGATGTACTTGACGGCGTCGCCGACGGTGACGAGGTTCTTGACCTCTTCGTCGGGGATGCGCACCTCGAACTTCTCCTCGGCGTTCACCACGATGGTCATCATCGAGATCGAGTCGATGTCGAGGTCGTCGGTGAACGACTTCTCGGGCTGGACGTCCGAGGTCTCGACACCGGTCTCCTCGTTGACGATCTCGGCGAGGCCCGCGAGGATCTCGTCTTCGGTGTGAGCCATGGGGGTTCTCCTTCGGTCTGTGTACTTCTGGCAGGGAAAGACTACCCGTGACTCGCCGCGACCACGCGCACCTGCGGTGTGACGCACCCGCACGGTGCCGTATCTCGCGCCCGGGCACGGGCGATGGGGGTCAGGGGAGCACGAGCACCTGGCCGGCGAAGGCGAGGCCGGCGCCGAAGCCGAACTGGACCAGGACGTCGCCGCTCTTCGCGGAGCCCTCCTCGAGCAGGCGATGCGTGGCCAGCGGGATCGACGCCGCCGAGGTGTTGCCGGTCTCGGCGATGTCGCGGCCGACGACCACCGACGCGGGCAGCTCCAGCTGCTTGACCAGCTCGTCGATGATGCGCATGTTCGCCTGGTGCGGGACGAACACGTCGATGTCCTCGATCCCCAGGCCCGACTGCTCGAGCATCTCGCGGATCCGGGCGGCGGTGTGCCACACCGCCCAGCGGAAGACGGTGCGACCGTCCTGCTCCATCGTCGGCCAGGTCGTGCGACCGTCCCGGAAGTCGGTGAGCGAGCCGGTCATCCGGATGGTGTCCCAGTTCTCACCGTTGCTGCCCCACACCGTGGGGCCGATCAGCGGGACGTCCGAGGCGCCGACGACGGCGGCGCCGGCGCCGTCGCCCAGCAGGAAGGAGATCGAGCGGTCCGTGGGATCCACGAAGTCCGAGAGCTTCTCGGCGCCGATCACCAGGACGTGGCCGGCGCTGCCCGAGCGGATCAGCGCATCGGCCTGGCCGAGCCCGTAGCAGAAGCCGGCGCAGGCCGCCGAGATGTCGTAGGCGATGGCGGCGGGGCTGCCGAGCCGTGATCCCAGCAGTGTGGCCAGCGACGGGGTCGCGTAGGGGAAGCTGATCGTCGAGACGATGATCGCGTCGATCTGCTCCGGGGCGAGACCGCTGCGCTCGATCGCCTCACGTCCCGCGGCCTCGGCGAGGTCGGCCACGCCCACCTCGTCGCTCGCGCGTCGCCGGGTGATGATGCCGGTGCGCTGGCGGATCCACTCGTCCGAGGAGTCGATGGGACCGACGAGGTCGTCGTTGGGCACCGTGAGGTCACCGCGGGCCGCTCCGTAGGAGAGCACCTTCGAACCGGCGACCGTCGGCCGGGGACGCAGGGGCGGTGTCATCTCAGGCCACCGGTCCGTCGTGCTCGGCGACGAAGGCACGCGCGGCCTCGAGGTCCTCGGGGGAGTTGAGGTTCTGCAGGGCCACGCCCTTCAGCTCGCGCTTGGCGAGCCCCGTGAGGGTGCCGGCGGGATTCACCTCGAGGATGCCGGTGACACCGCGATCGGCGAAGACCGCCATGCAGGCCTGCCAGTCCACGGGGGAGGCCACCTGCCGCACGATCAGGTCGAGGTAGCGGGCGCCGTCCTCGATGACCTCGCCGCCCGCGTTGGAGACCAGCGGGACGAGCGGGGCGGAGGGAGACAGCTGCGGAGCGAACGCGGCCAGCTGCTCGCGGGCGCCCTCCATGTAGGGGGTGTGGAAGGCGCCGGCGACCTGCAGCGGGATCACGCGGGCGCGGGCCGGCGGGTTCTCGCCGAGCTGGGCGATGCCCTCGACGCTGCCCGCGGCCACGACCTGGGCGGCGGAGTTGATGTTCGCCGCGGTCAGTCCCGCGGCCTCAATCGCTGCGAGGACCTCCTCGCGCACGCCGCCGACCACTGCCGCCATCGACGTCGGCTCCTCGGCGGCGGCCGCCGCCATGGCGCGGGAACGCACGGAGACCAGGCGCATCGCATCGGCGGGGCTGAGCACCCCGGCCAGTGCAGCGGCGGTGAGCTCGCCGACGCTGTGGCCCGCCAGCAGCTGAGCGGGCGGGGCGCTCGCGAAGGAGCCGGCGGAGAGAGAGCCTGCAGCATCGCCGGCGGAGGGGGCGAGCGCGTCGGCGGCGAGGATGCCGGCCGCGACGAGGAGGGGCTGGGCGACGGCGGTGTCACGGATGGTGTCGGCGTCCGACGTGGTGCCGTGCGTCTCCAGGTCCACCTCCCCGGCCTCGCTCATCGATGCGAGCGCCTCACGGGCGCCGGGCAGCTCGAGCCAGGGAGCGAGGAATCCGGGTTTCTGGGCGCCCTGACCGGGGCAGACGATGGCGAGCACGGGAACCTCCGTGGATGGGTGGGGATCGGGTGGAATGAGGCGCGGGGCGGGGCGTCAGTCGCTACCGACGCTCGCGGCGGCCTCGTCGTAGACCGCCGCCAGCAGACGGGACGCGGCCTGGGCGTCGTAGCCGAGCTCGGCGACGGTGGTGGCGTAGGCCCGGGCCGCCCGCTCGGCGCGCGTGCCGGCGGTGTCCAGCGGGGCGACGACCGTGCCCGCACGGCCGCGGGTGATGACGAGTCCCGCCTCGCCGAGGCGGCGGAAGGCCTTGGCGACCGTATTGACGGCGACCTCGACCTCCGCCGCGAGGGCACGCACCGTCGGCAGGCGGGTGCCCGGGACGAGACGCCCGTCCTGGATCGCGCGGGCGATGCACTGATGGATCTGCTGGGCGGGGGAGTCCAGCGAGGTGCGGTCGACGCGGACGATCCCGGTCAGGACCGTCCGCGTCGAGGACGCTGCCTCGGGTACCCCCGCGGTGTCGGCCGAGGCGCTCAGGACTCTCCTCCGAACGATCCGGACTCTCCCGCGTTGCTGTTCAGCAGGTCGTACTGGCTGATCGCCTTCTGCACGAGCGACGGGTCGACCGCGCCGTCCTTGGCGAGCAGCTGGAGCGCCTTGACGACCATCGAGTGCGCGTCGATCTTCAGGAAGCGCCGCGCCGCAGGGCGGGTGTCGGAGAAGCCGAAGCCGTCCGCACCGAGCACGCCGTAGCGACCGGGGATCCACTCGCGGATCATGTCGGGCACGAGGTAGTCGTAGTCGCTGGTGGCGACGAACGGGCCCTCGACGCCCTCCAGCCGCTGCGAGATCCACGGGACCTGCGGGTCCTCCTCGGGGTGGAGGAAGTTGTGGTCCTCCGCCTCGAGGGCGTCCTTGCGCATCTCCGTCCACGACGTCACCGACCAGACCGCGGCACGCACGCCCCAGTCCTTCTCGAGCAGCTCGCGGGCGTGGCGCGCCCACGGCACACCCACGCCGGAGGCCAGCAGCTGCACGCTGGGTCCGTCGCCCTCGGGCGCCGGCTCGAGCTCGTACATGCCCTTGAGCAGTCCCTCGACGTCGAGCCCCTCGGGCTCGGCGGGCTGGACGATCGGCTCGTTGTAGACGGTGAGGTAGTAGAAGACCTCCTGCAGGCGGTCGTCCTCGCCGTACATGCGCTGCAGGCCGTCACGGATGATGTGCCCGATCTCGTACCCGTAGGCCGGGTCGTAGATGACGGTCCCGGGGTTCGTGTAGGCCAGGATCGGCGAGTGGCCGTCCATGTGCTGCAGGCCCTCGCCGGCGAGCGTGGTCTTGCCCGCGGTCGCGCCGATCACGAAGCCCTTGGCCATCTGGTCACCGGCGGCCCAGAAGAAGTCGCCGGTGCGCTGGAACCCGAACATCGAGTAGAAGATGTAGAACGGGATCATCGGCAGGTCGTGCGTGGCGTACGAGGTGCCTGCCGCGGTGAACGCCGAGGTCGAGGAGATCTCGTTGATGCCCATGTGCTTGATCTGGCCCTGCGCGGACTCCTTGTAGGCCAGCAGCAGGTCGCGATCCACCGAGATGTAGTTCTGACCGTCGGGGTTGTAGATCTTGGCCGTCGGGAACAGCGAGTCCATGCCGAAGGTGCGCGCCTCGTCGGGGATGATCGGGAACCAGCGCTTGCCGGACTCCTTGTCCCTCATCAGGTCCTTGAGCAGACGCACGAGGGCCATCGTGGTGGCGATCTCCTGCTTGCCCGAACCGCGCTTGACGACCTCGTAGGCCTTGTCGCCGGGCAGGTCGATGGCCTTGTGGGTGTCGTTGCGCGAGGGCACGCCACCGCCCAGCTCGGAGCGACGCTCCTTCATGTACCGCATGGCGGGGGAGTCGTCCTCGGGGACGTAGAACGGGGCGTCGTAGACGCTGTCCGACTCCAGCTGCTCGTCCGTGATCGGGATCTGCAGGGTGTCGCGCAGGGTCTTGAGGTCCTCGAGGGTGAACTTCTTCATCTGGTGGGTCGCGTTGCGTCCCGCGAAGCTCTTGCCCAGCCGGTAGCCCTTGATCGTCTGGGCGAGGATCACGGTGGGCTGCCCGGTGTGCTCGAGGGCCTCCTTGAAGGCCGCGTAGATCTTCTCCGGGTCGTGGCCGCCGCGGTTGAGCTTCCACCAGATGTCGTCGTCGCTCATCGACTCGACGAGCGCCTTCGTGCGCGGATCGCGCCCGAAGAAGTTGTCGCGGATGAAGCCGCCGGACTCGGCGCGGTAGGTCTGGAAGTCGCCGTCGGGGGTGGCGTTCATGAGGTCCACGAGCGCGCCGTCGTCGTCGGCCTGGAACAGCGGGTCCCAGCCGGAGCCCCAGACCACCTTGATGACGTTCCAGCCCGCTCCGCGGAACTGCGACTCGAGCTCCTGGATGATCTTGCCGTTGCCGCGCACCGGGCCGTCGAGGCGCTGGAGGTTGCAGTTGACGACGAAGGTCAGGTTGTCCAGGTGCTCCTTGGCGGCGATGTGCAGGGCGCCGCGGGACTCGACCTCGTCCATCTCGCCGTCGCCCAGGAACGCCCAGGTGTGCTGCTGGGAGGTGTCCTTCAGGCCGCGGTTCATCAGGTACTTGTCGAAGGAGGCCTGCTCGATCGCGTTGACCGGGCCGATGCCCATCGAGACCGTGGGGAACTCCCAGAAGTCCGGCATCGCGCGCGGGTGCGGGTAGGAGGGCATGCCGGTGTCGCTGGACTTCTCCTGGCGGAAGCCGTCGAGCTGCTCCTGGGTGAGGCGGCCCTCGAGGAAGGCGCGGGAGTAGATGCCGGGGGAGGCGTGGCCCTGGAAGAACACGTGGTCGCCGCCGCCCTCGTGGTCGCGGCCGCGGAAGAAGTGGTTGAAGCCGACCTCGTACATGGAGGCGATCGACGCGTAGGAGGAGAGGTGACCACCCACGCCGACACCGGGACGCTGGGCGCGATGGACGACCATCGCGGCGTTCCAGCGGATGATGTTGCGCAGCTCCTTCTCCAGGGCGAGATCGCCGGGGTACTCCGGCTGCTCGTCGACCTCGATCGTGTTGACGTAGTCCGTCATCAGCGAGTCGGGGAGATGCAGATCCGCCTGGCGGGCGCGCTGGATCACATGCTGGAGGACGTCCGTGGCGCGATCGTCACCGCGGTGCTCGATGAGCTCGTCGAGCGAGTCGAGCCATTCCTTGGTCTCCTCGGGATCCGGATCCTCCGCATGGACGGGGAGGTTGATGCCGATGGGACGCGGGGTGTCGTTCGTGGTCACGCTGTCCTTCTCTCTTCCGAAGCAGGGCGTGGATCCGGGGGTCGCGCCGATGCGAATCGCCGATCGGGGACAGACCCCGGACCTCGTCAGCGAACAGCGTACCCGCGGGGCAGGTGCCGAGCCCGCCGTCGGTGCCGGGTGTGGGTGATGCCTCGCTCACGTCCCGTCCACGGGGACTCGTGGGGCGAAGGGATGTGACCGGCGCGATCTCCTGGCATAGACTCACGGCCAGCAGGAGGGGGTCACGCCCCTCCGGAACGCTGTCCCCGTTCGTGAAGGAGTCTTCGTTGTCACCGTCGGTAGACGTCACCCCGTCCGGTCCCGCTGCAGAGGGCCTCGGGCTGAGCAAGGGCCAGGTGGTCCAGGAGTTCGGCTACGACGATGACGTCGACCTCGAGCTCCGCGACGCCATCGAGGACATCATCGACGCGGACCTGGAGGACGAGGACAGCCAGGAGATGGTCGACGCGGTCGTGCTGTGGTGGCGCGAGGGCGACGGCGATCTCACCGACGCTCTCGTCGACTCCCTGACCATGCTCTCCCCGGGCGGTCCGATCTGGGTGGTCACCCCCAAGACCGGCCGCGACGGTCACGTCGACCCGGCGGAGATCGAAGAGGCCGCGGGCACGTCGGGTCTGCGCACCATGGGCATCCTGAACCTCGCGCCCGAGTGGACGGGGACCCGGCTCGCCAGCCGCCCCTCCTGAGACGCCGCACGGATCGGTGGCGCGTCGACGCGCGCCGATCGGACGGAGCGCGGGAGCCGCGCCCCGCCCAGGGTCAATAGCTCAGCTGGTCAGAGCGCCACGTTTACACCGTGGATGTCGGGGGTTCGAGTCCCTCTTGACCCACCGGCAGTACCCCTTCCCACGACGGAGCGGAGGCTGCATGGATCCCGCGATGGCGCTTGCCGGCTGACCCGTCCCCGGCGCGCGCACCGATCGCCCACCGACAGCCGGACGACTAGCGTGCACTCCATGGGCACGACGAGAATGGGCGACTACCTGCGAGCCCGGCGTGGACAGCTGAAACCCGAAGACGTCGGTCTCCACTCCGGCGGGCGCCGCCGCGTCGAAGGACTGCGGCGGGAGGAGGTCGCGATGCTCGCGGGCATCAGCCCCGAGTACTACCTGCGGCTGGAACAGGGACGAGATCAACGCCCCAGCGATCAGGTGATCGCGGCCCTGGCTGGGGCTCTCCGTCTGGACGCCGACGGCATCTCGTACCTGGACACGATCGCGAGGCCCGCCCGACCGCCGTCGAGGGCGCCGACGGCGGAGACGGCGGGACCGCACGTGCAGTCGCTCATCGACGGGTGGCCGAGGACCGCCGCCTACGTGCAGGGGCGCGGGTTCACCGTGCTGGCGGCCAATCGTCTCGCCGTGGCGCTGACGGAGCACTTCGCACCCGGCGCGGTCCCTCTCAAGGCCGCTTTCCTTGCACCCGACATGCGCGCGCTCTACCGCAACTGGGACGCGATGACGGCCAAGACCGTGCCGTTCCTGCGCTCGGTGGCCGCCGGCCATGAGGACGATCCCGAGGTCGCTGCGCTGATCACCGAGCTCACTCAGGGCTCCGAACGGTTCCGGACGCTCTGGGAGCGGCATGACGTCAAGGTCCGCGACGAAGGGGCGACGGAGCTCGACCATCCTCTCGTCGGGCACCTGGACCTGCGGTACCAGAAGCTCGTGCTCCCCGAGTCCGATCATCTCCTGGTCACGTACCACGCCGAACCCGGCAGCCCCTCGGAAGAGCCCTTCCACCGGCTCGCCGACCTCGCCGCGCAGCGGGAGGCCGGCGAGATCCGGTAGCGGCGAGAGCCGGCGAGCCTCGTGGCCGTCGGCCGTGGATCGTGGGCAGCGGGCAGCGGGCAGCGGGCAGCGGGCCGTCGGGCTCCGGCCGTCGGACTCCGCTCACCCTGTCCCCGCGGGTACCAGGGTGAGCCCGGCCTGGAACGGGGTGCACCGGCGGCGGACCATGGGAGGCGATCATCGAGGTGAGCAGCGAAGGCGGGATGCGGAGCATGACGACAGAGGTTCTTGTCACCGGAGGGTCGGGCTTCCTGGCCGCGCACGTGATCGTGCGCCTGCTCGAGGGCGGTCACAGCGTGCGCACGACGGTGCGCTCGCGCTCCCGTGAGGCGGACGTGCGGGCGATGGTGCGAGCCGGGGGAGTCGACGCCGAGGACCGGCTGACGGTCGTCGAGGCTGACCTGACCGCCGACGCCGGGTGAGCCGAGGCCGTCCAGGGCGTCGAGCACGTCCTGCACGTGGCCTCGCCGTTCCCCTCCACTGCACCCGCGGACGAGGACGCGCTGATCGCGCCGGCCCGGGACGGATCCCTCCGGGTGCTGCGGGCCGCCCGTGACGCGGGCGTGCGTCGTGTCGTGCTGACGTCGTCGTTCGCGGCGATCGGCTACGGGCATCCGCGGCCCGGCGCGTTCGACGAGACGGCGTGGACCCCCACGGATACTCCGCTTCCCCCGTACATCAGGTCCAAGGCGATCGCGGAGCGCGCGGCCTGGGACTTCGTACGAGGAGAAGCTGCTGGACCGGAACTGGTCGTGATCAACCCGATCGGGATCTTCGGTCCCGTCCTCGGGCCCGACTACTCGGGGTCGCTCGGCATCGTGCGGGGGTTGCTGGAGGGTCGGCCGCGCGTGCTGCCCGACATCCGCTTCGGGATCGCGGACGTGCGCGACGTCGCGGACCTCCACCTCCTCGCCATGACCCACCCGGGTGCGGCCGGGGAGCGGTACATCGCCGCCGCCGGGTACTCCTCGCTCGCGGGCATCGCACGCAGTCTGCGGGCGGGTCTGGGGGACGAGGCGGCGAGGGTGCCCAGCCGGCGGATCCCGACCTGGCTGCTCAAGGGGCTCGCCGTGCCGGTGAGGTCCTTGCGCGGTCCGGCCGCCGATGCGGGGGTGCGCCGCGAGCCGCTGCTGGGCAAGGCCGCTCGCGAGCTCGGCTGGCGGACGCGACCGGTGGAGGAGACGGTCCTCGACACCGCACGGAGCCTGCTCGCCCTGGAGGCGGGCCGGACGGCGTGAGGTCGATGCGTCCGGGCACCCGCGCCGTGCGGATGCCCGGATCCTGTCAGCGGGCCGCGGTCAGCTGGCGCGGGCGGCGCGGACGGTGCTCGGAGGACAGGTCCACCTCGATCACGGGGTAGATCCTTCCGTCCTCCCAGGTGGTCGAGAGTGCGGTGGGCCGGGAGGACCGGCTGAGGTAGCGCATTCCGGCGCTCTGGTCGCGCACGACCACGGGGCGGGTGGTCGCGCGGTCCTGGGCGGTCCGAGGCGTTGTCGCGTGTCGGTCTCGTGTCGGGTTCTGCATGGTTCTTCTCCTTCGTCGTCGGCGCAGGGCCGACGGATGGCGACGCCGACCGGGGCCGACGTGATGTCTGTGGTTGCCGGGTTCTCACCGGCGGGTGCGGAGCGGCGGGAGCCTCGCCGTGGGGCGTTCGCCCCGGCGTCGCTCTGCGCTCGTGTGCAGCAGCTGCGGGAGTCGGGAGTCGCTCGCCGGACCGGCGCGGGGGACGGGGTCTTTCGCCGTCGTGCCCGTGGAAGGCGCCTGGTCCGTGGCTGCTGCAGCGCACCACTCTGGGACACAACGCTCGGGGATGCACGTCTATTCCCGCGGGATGTGACCGGGGACTCGGGACGGAGATGCTCATGGGCGGGGTGACGACGTCTCCGCCCGCACGAGGTCGAGCACGCCGGTGTGACCGTCGGCCCCGGTGTGGACGCGGGCGGCGGTGTACGGCGACGCGGAGCGGGCGAGGGCCTCGCGCTGGTCCCGTGCCTGTCCCGCGCTCATCTCCAGCAGCATCCGGCCGCCCGCGGCGAGCCAGACCTCACTTTCGTCGATGAGGCGTGCGATCACGCCCGTGCCGTCACTGCCGCCGAGCAGCGCACGGCGCGGCTCGTGCTCACGCACCTCGTGGGGCAGCAGGTCCATGGCGGAGTCCGGGACGTAGGGAGGGACCGCGACGAGCACGTCGACCCGTCCGCGCAGATCGGCTGGCAGACCGGCGAACAGGTCCCCTCGGTGGAGTTGTGCGGTGCCGGGCAGGTTCTCCCGCGCCCGGGCGAGCGGGACGGGGTCGATGTCGGCCGCGTGCAGCCGCGCGCCGGGCAGGGCGGCGTGCACGGTGGCGAGAAGGGGAGCGATGCCGGCGCACATCTCGAGGACCACCGGCGGCTGCGGGCTGCGCCGTCCGGCCGCCGTCCGGCTCGACGCGACGGCGAGCCGCGCCAACAGGCGGGACCGTCGGCGGGGCACGAAGCAGCCGGGGCCGATCCGGAGGGTCAGGTCGCCGAAGGCGACGCTGCCGATCACGTGCTCGAGCATCTCCCCGGCGACCCGACGCTCGGCCATCGTCTCGAGATCATCTGGATCGCGGGCGTGGGTCCGCAGCAGCCGTGCCTCCTCCTCGGCGAAGACGCTGCCCGCGGCACGCAGCCGTGCGATGAGGGCGTCCTGCCGTGGCGCGAGCATCGCTCAGCTGGGCAGATGAAGGAGCTGGTAGGCACCGAGCAGGACGGCGATCAGGATCAGGAGGGCGACGCCCCAGATCATCGCCGTGCGCCGGTCGCGGTCCTTCTCCTCCCCGCTGCGCGGAGGAGCGGGATGCGCCCGATCGTGCCGCACGCGCTGGACGAGGCGGATGATGGCCACGACGAGGCAGCCGAGGATGACGATGCCGAACACGAGATACAGGGACGAAGCCACGTGGTCAGCCTCTCACGTCCTTCGGCGCATGTCGCCGCATGTCGCGCGGCCCACCGCGCCCTCCCGGCGCACGTCCCCGGTTCCTATACTGGCGGGGCCCGGAACCCGGACCCGGTGGCGGGTCCGGCCCCACCATCGGAAGGCCCGCATGACCCTGTCGCAGGCGCCCGCCGCACCCGCCCCGCTCGATGTCTCCGCGATCCGCGGCGACTTCCCGATCCTGGATCGGATGCTCGACGCGGAGACCCCCTTGGTGTATCTGGACTCCGGCGCGACCTCACAGCGACCCCGGCAGGTGCTCGACGCCGAGATCGATTTCCTCACCCGCGACAACGCCGCGGTCAAGAGGGGCGCCCACCGGCTCGCCGAAGCCGCCACCGACGCCTTCGAGTCCGCCCGGGCCCGCATCGGCGCCTTCGTAGGGGTCGCCCGGCCCGAGCAGATCGCCTTCACTAAGAACGCGACCGAGGCGCTGAACGTGCTCGCCTACGCTCTCGGCGACCCGGACTCGAGTCGGTCCGATCAGCTTCGCGTGAGCGAGGGCGACGAGATCCTGATCACCGAGATGGAGCACCACGCGAACCTGGTGCCCTGGCAGGAGCTCGCCCGCAGGACGGGTGCGACGCTGCGCTGGATCCCGCTGGCCGAGGATTACACCCTCGACCTCACCGACCTCGACTCGCTGCTCACCGAGCGCACCAAGGTCTTCGCCCTCACGCACCAGTCGAACGTGCTGGGCACGGTCAATCCCGTCGCCGAACTGGCCTCCCGTGCCCATGAGGTCGGCGCCCTGGTGGTGCTCGATGCCTGCCAGTCGGTGCCGCACATGAGCGTCGACCTGCCCGCTCTCGGCGTGGATGCGGCGGCCTTCTCCGGCCACAAGATGCTGGGCCCGACGGGGATCGGGGTGCTCTGGGGCCGCGACGACCTGCTCGCGCAGCTTCCACCGGTGATGACCGGCGGGTCGATGATCGAGACGGTCACCATGGAGCGCACGACCTTCGCCGAGCCGCCCGCCCGCTTCGAGGCCGGCACCCCGATGATCTCCCAGGCCGTCGGTCTCGCCGCCGCCTGCGACTACCTCGACGCCCTGGGCATGGACGCGGTCGCCGCGCACGAGCGCGGCCTGACCCGGCGCGCCGTCGAGGGGCTCTCGCAGCTGCCAGGCGTGCGCGTCATCGGCCCCGAGGTGACCACCGAACGCGCCGGCGCCGTCTCCTTTGATCTCGCCGGGCGCCACCCGCACGACGTCGGGCAGGTGCTCGACTCGCGCGGTGTCGAGGTGCGCGTGGGCCATCACTGCGCCTGGCCGCTGCACCGTCGCTACGGGCTGGCCGGGACCACCCGCGCCTCGTTCTCCGTGTACACCACCACGGCGGAGATCGACGCGCTGATCGACGGCATGGGCGCCGTCATCGACTTCTTCGCACGCTTCGAGTGAGAGGGCCCCTGATGGACCTGAGCTCCCTGTACACCGACATCGTCTTCGAGCACGACAAGCGCCCCCTGCACGCGGGGCTGCGCGAGCCGTTCGAGGCCGAGGTCCACCACGTGAACCCCACCTGCGGGGACGAGATCACGCTGCGCCTGCACCTGGGCGGCGACGCCGATGCACCGGTCGTCGAGGACATCTCCTACGACGCCACCGGCTGCGCGATGAGCCGCGCCTCCGCCTCGATCATGAGCGACCTGCTGATCGGACACACGACGAGCGAGAACGAACCGGTCGCCGAGCACCTGGACCGCGTCATGCACGCCCGTGGCGAGGAGCAGGGAGACGAGGAGATCATCGGGGACGCCGTGGCGCTGCAGGGCGCCGCGAAGTTCCCCAACCGCGTCAAGTGCGTGCTGATGTCCTGGAAGGCCTACCAGTCCGCGCTGATCGAGGCACGGGGCGCTCTCGGATGGTCCGCGTGAGCACCGACGCCGCCCCGGCGCCGACCGCCTCGACACTGGCCGACGTCCTCGCTGTCCTCGAAGGTGCCTATCCGCTCGCCTGGGCCGAGGACTGGGACCGGGCGGGCCTCGTCGTCGGTGCACGGGGCGCATCCGTCGACCGCGTGCACCTGGCCGTCGATCCGACTCTCGCGGTGGTGCGCGAGGCGATCGACCAAGGCGCGCAGCTCCTGGTCACCCACCACCCGCTGCTCCTGCGCGGGGTGAGCTTCCTTCCCGAGGACACCGGTAAGGGAGCCGTCGTCGGCGAGCTGATCCGCTCCGGGACCGCCCTGTGGTGCGGGCACACGAACGTGGATCGTTCGAGCCGCGGCACGGTCGGCGCCTGGATCCGCGCGCTCGACCTCCAGGAGCCCCGCGCCCTCGCCGGGGGCCCCGGGGACCCGGCGTCAGCGGACGCCGCGCACGCCTCACGACTGGTCGGACTGGGAGTCGTGGGCCGCCTCCCCGAGGCAACCACCGTGGGTGCTCTCGCCGAGCGCATCGCACAGCGCGTCCCCGCCACCGTCCAGGGGATCCGTTTCACCGGCGATCCGGACCGCCCGGTGCGCACCCTCGCCCTGGCGCCCGGCGCGGGCGACTCGCTGCTCGAGGCCGCCACGGCGAGCGGTGCCGACGCCTTCGTGACGTCCGATCTGCGTCACCATCCCGTGCTCGAGCACCTCGAGTCGGCGGCCTCGGAGCGGGCCGTGCCGGCCGTGCTGGACGTCGCCCATTCGGCGAGCGAGGCCCTGTGGCTGCCCCATGTGAAGGAGCTGCTCGGCGAGGCGCTCCCGCAGCTCGAGGTCGGCATCTCCTCGCTCTCCACCGATCCGTGGTCGGGCCGGGCGGGCTGATCTTCGCAGCCCCACGTCCGCGGCTCTGACGGGGCTCAGTCCACCCTGTCGACGAGGACCAGGCGGTCGCCGTCGAGCTCCACGTCCAGTCGCCCCGCGAACGTCTCGGCGAGGAACGCGACCAGCGCCTCGGCGTCGGGGATCGCACGCGGATCCTCCAGCAGCACGCGGGTGAGCACACCCCGGTAGCGCTTTGCGTCGTGCGAGATCACGCTGCGTCGGCCGGCCTTCTCCTGGACGGGCGCGACCTCGAGCACTCGCACGGCATCGGTCGAGCGCACCGGCATCATCGTGCGGTACGCGCCCGAGCGGCAGTCCAGCACCAGGGGGCTCGGGGAGGCGGCGACCTCCTCGAGGAGGCGCGGCACGACGGGCCTCAGGTGCGGGCGCCACCAGGAGGCAGCCTTGCCGAGACGGTGAAGGGTCGAGCCCGCGGAGAGGCGGTAGGCGGGGATCCGGTCGGATCCGGCATCGACCAGGCCCAGCAGCGCGCTCTGGACGAGCACCTGACGATCCGGTCCGGGGCCGGCCCCCTCCAGCTGGTCGTAGAGCACACCCGAGTAGACCTGGAGCGGGGGAGCGGCGGGCTCCTCGTGGATCCCTCGCATGCGCTCGACGAGCTCCGGGGCGCCGGCGGGCACACCGAGGTTGCTCTGCGCCTCGCGGCCCCGAGCGGTGGCCGCGGCCGCCCTCAGCATCGTCTCGCGGGCAGGACC
This sequence comes from Brachybacterium endophyticum, assembly GCF_003130585.1. GTDB lineage: Bacteria > Actinomycetota > Actinomycetes > Actinomycetales > Dermabacteraceae > Brachybacterium > Brachybacterium endophyticum. The sequence continues at coordinate 342,516 of NZ_QFKX01000005.1, forward strand.
GAGGCCGGTGCGGCCGGGCCTGCCGAGGTCGAGCGGCGGTGCGGATGCTTCCGGTCGGGTCTTCGTCTCCGACGGCGGCAGCAGGATGAGCAACGGGGGTCCTTCCGGTGGGGTGGTGACGCCCGGGCGCGGCGGACGCGCGGACGAGAGGTGAGATGTGACCTGGCGGGCGTGGTCGAGGGGCGCCGGGGCAGGTGGTCGGGCTAGGATCCGTGACGGACCAGTCGGCCGGGCAGTCGCGTCCCCGTGCGCATCCTCGTGGTGCGCCGCGGGGCCGAGGAAAGTCCGGGCTCCTTCCGGCACGGTGGTGGGTAACGCCCACCCGGAGCGATCCGCGGGACAGTGCCACAGAGAGCAGACCGCCGGCCCGTGACCTCGCGTCGCAGGGCCGGTAAGGGTGAAAGGGTGGTGTAAGAGACCACCGCGGTCCCGGTGACGGGACCGGCAGGGTAAACCCCACCGGGAGCAAGGCCAGACAGGGGACGCACGCAGGTCGCCGGACCGAGTCCCCGGGTAGGCCGCTGGAGATCGTCGGCAACGGCGATCCGAGAGGGATGACTGCCGATCACAGAACCCGGCTTACAGGCCGACTGGTCCGCCCCGGCGTCCGGCCGTGCGCGCCTCGACGCCCGTGGCCCCGGAGCTGCGTCCCGCGAGCTCAGTTCCCGTTCCCGTTCTGCTTGCGTGCGCGCTTGCGCTCCTTGCGGGCGAGGGTCGCCGCCCCGATGATCCCGGCCTCGTTGCGCAGCTCGGCGGGCACGATCGGCGTCTTCAGGTCCAGCAGCGGCAGGTACTTCTTGTGCTTCTTGGAGATGCCGCCGCCGACGACGAACAGGTCGGGGGAGAAGAGGAACTCCAGGAGCGCGTAGTAGCCCTGCAGACGCTCGGCCCATTCCTCCCACGAGAGCTCCTCGCGCTCGCGCACCGAGTCCGCCACGTACTTCTCGTAGCTGTCACCCTCGTAGAGGACGTGGCCGAGCTCGGTGTTGGGCACCAGCTCGCCGTCGTTGAACAGGGCGCTGCCGACGCCGGTGCCG
>NZ_QFKX01000006.1 GCF_003130585.1 Brachybacterium endophyticum
GGGCGCGCGAGCGCGGCGCCGGCCGGCGCGGGGCGCCCGGCCTGGGCGCCCGCGGGCGCGACGATCCGCTGCGCGGGATGTCGTCGAACGGGTCCTCCTGGTCGGAGGGGCGTGCCGAGCGTTCGTCCCGGTCGTCCACGGGCAGGATCCTTCCGTCGTGTGCGCCGGCGCGGGGAAGCGGGGCCGGCGCGCGTGAGCGACAGACTAGACCCGCGACCTCGACGCGCCCAGCGTGCGGGAGTCGAATGGGCGTTCCTCACGTCGGATCCGTACACTTCGACCCGAGTGCAGTCACCGCCGTGACCTGCCGCTGATCGCCCACCCCGGAGGAGACCCCGTGGACCCGAGCGCACACGAGCACGAGGATGTGAGAGTCGTCGCGGTCGTGGTGACCTACAACCGCGCGGAGCTGCTCCAGGACTGCCTGGACGCCCTCGCCGCGCAGAGCAGACCGGTCGACGCGGTCGTGGTCATCGACAACGCCTCGACCGACGCCTCGGGCGAGGTCGCCGACCGTCATCCGCTGCGCGCGGACGTCCTCCACCTGCACCTCAACGTGGGCGGCGCCGGCGGGTTCGCGAGCGGCATCGCCCGGGCCCTGGTCGATCACCGCGCCGACTGGGTGTGGCTGATGGACGACGACACCATCCCGCGCCCCGGCGCGCTCGAGGCACTTCTCACGGTGGAGCGCGAGAGCCCTTTGCGCCTGTCGGTGCTGAGCTCGCGCGCCGAGTGGATCGACGGCCGTGCCCATCCCATGAACCTGTCGCGCACCCGGGTCGGGGCGAGCGCCAGGGAGAAGCGCGCGGCCGCCCGATCGGGCGGTCATCCGATCCGCACCGCGAGCTACGTCTCGGTGCTGCTGCGCGGGGAGGACGTGCGCCGCCTGGGCCTCCCTCATCCCGACTACTTCATCTGGTCCGACGACTTCGAGCACACCGGGCGCCTGCTGCGTCGTGGCCGGGGCCTGCACGTGCCGGGGTCCGTCGTCGAGCACCGCACCAAGGTGTTCGCCAACGCCCAGGCCTCGCCGGGGGACCGCTTCTACTACGACGTGCGCAACCGGCTCTGGGCGCTGACCCGCACGCGGTCCTTCGCCCTCTGGGAGCGCGCGATGTACGGAGGTGCCACGGTGCGCGGATGGGCCCGCCAGCTCGTGCGTCACCCCGAGCTCGCCCCGATCGGCCTGCGCGGCCTGCGGGACGCCCTGCGAGGCGGCCCCCGGCCCTCCGCGGAGGTGCTCGCGGCGGACCCGGAGGCGGCGGAGGCCGTGGGCCGTATCGACGGAGCGGCCGGACGATGACGACCGCGGCGAAGGGGACCGCCCCGCCCGCCGCCGGGATCACCGTGCTGATGCCCGTCTGGCGCGGGGACCGGGCGGACAGGTTCGCCGCGGCCCTGGCCTCGGCGACCACTGCCCAGACCCTCGCCCCCGCCGAGCTGGTGCTGACCGTCGACGGGGAGCTGACCGCCGAGCTCGACGAGGTCGTCGCGAGCGTCGAGGCGGGGGAGTACGGCCCCGCGCGCGTGCTGCGCGCCGCCGAGCACCAGGGCCTCGCCCGCACCCTGCAGCGGGGGCTCGAGGCGGCCCGCACCGATCTGATCGCGCGCGCCGACGCCGACGACCTCTGCCGCCCCGAGCGTCTGCAGGTGCAGGAGACGGCGATGCGGGAGGGGCAGCTGGATCTGCTGAGCGCGAGCCTGCAGGAGTTCTCCGACGAGGTCCCGGTGGGCACCGGTCCGCTGCGCACGCGTCCGCTCACCCACGAGCAGATCCTCCGCTACCTGCCACGTCACAGCCCCTTCCAGCACCCGGCCGTGATGATGCGCCGCGATGTCGCCCTGGCCGTGGGCGGCTACCGCGAGCTGGACCACCTCGAGGACTACTGGCTGTGGGAACGGATGCTGCTGGGCGGCGCCCGCAGCGCGAACCTTCCCGCCGTGCTCGTCGACTACCGGGTGGACTCTCGACTGTTCGCGCGCCGGGGAGGGGCGCGCATGTTCGGGTCGGACCTCCGCCTGCAGTGGATCCTCCTGCGCGACCGCGTGACCACGCCCCAGGGAGCCGCCGCCAACCTCGTGCGCCGCGCCGCGTACCGCTTCGCCCCCGGCTGGATGCGACGCCTGGGCTACCGGTTCCTGGTCGAGAGGATGCAGTGAAGGCGTGACCTGCGCCGCATCGCGATCCAGCGGTGGTGAACGGACGGTGACACGGGATGGGCCCGCGGGTGACGGGTCCGTGAGCGAACGGTGGGATCTGCGGGCAAAGCCCTGATCAGCGCGCGAAAAGGCCGGATGACCGGCCTCTCTGGGCTAGTGTGATGCCACCGCTCAACCCCCGTCGAAAGGGATCCCCGTGGCGTCACCTGACCTGTTGATCGTCGGCTCCGGACTGTTCGGACTGACCGTCGCCGAGCGCGCGGTCTCCGAGCACGGCGCGAAGGTCGTGATCATCGACCGGCGCGACCACATCGGCGGCAACGCCTACTCGGAGGTCGACGAGCACACGGGCATCGAGGTCCACAAGTACGGCGCCCACCTGTTCCACACCTCGAACGAACGGGTCTGGGAGTACGTCAACCGGTTCACCGAGTTCACGAAGTACGTGCACAAGGTGTACACGACCCATCAGGGCGTGGTGTACCCGATGCCCATCAACCTGGGCACGATCAACCAGTTCTTCTCCGCCGCCTACACGCCGGACGAGGCACGTGCCCTTGTCGCCGAGCAGGCCGGGGAGCTCGCGGGCACGGACCCCGAGAACCTCGACGAGAAGGGCATCTCGCTGATCGGCCGCCCGCTGTACGAGGCGTTCATCAAGAACTACACCGGCAAGCAGTGGCAGACGGACCCCAAGGACCTGCCGGCCTCGATCATCTCGCGCCTGCCCGTGCGCTACACGTACGACAACCGCTACTTCAACGACACCCACGAGGGCCTGCCCGCCCAGGGGTACACCGCCTGGCTGGAGCGGATGGCCGACCACCCGAACATCGAGGTGCGTCTGGGGACCGACTACTTCGACACCTCCCAGGAGTACAACCGCGACGCCGTGCGCGGGCAGCTGCCTGTGGTCTACACGGGGCCGGTGGACCGCTACTTCGAGTACCAGCTGGGCGACCTGAAGTGGCGCACGATCGACCTGGAGACCGAGCACCTGGACACCACGGGCGACTTCCAGGGCACCTCGGTCATGAACTACGCCGACGCGGACATCCCCTTCACCCGCATCATCGAGCCCCGCCATTTCCACCCCGAGCGGGACTACGCCAAGGACCGCACGCTGATCCAGCGCGAGTACTCGCGCTTCGCCGCGCGCGAGGACGAGCCGTACTACCCCGTGAACTCGGGGACGGACCGCGAGACCCTGCTGGCCTACCGGGAGATGGCGGACGCCGAGCCGCGCACGCTGTTCGGCGGTCGACTGGGCACCTACAAGTACCTCGACATGCACATGGCCATCGGCTCCGCACTGACCCTGGCCGACAACAAGCTTCCCGACCTGCTGCGCAAGTGAACCGACCGCCGCGCGCCGATCGTGCGGCCAGGAGGATCCCCAGTGAGCACCACCAGCACCCCTGAGACGACCACTCCGGCCTCCGGCCAGGACGAGGCGGAGGCGACCACCCATCGCGTGCTGCAGCGGCTGATCATGCCGCTCGAGCCCACGCCGGACATCGTCCCCCTCTACATCGAGGCGCAGGCGTCCCGTGCGGGCGTCGCCTCGGCCTCCTTCGGGCTGGGGACCGGCGGGACCGAGACGCACCACGGCCCCGAGCAGCCCGGCGGCTCCGGGAGCTCGGTCCGGCCCGACCTCGAGGAGCTGAGCGCTCGCCACAGCGTCGAGGTCGCCGCGCAGACCCTGCGCTCCTTCGGCACCTACTTCAACGCCTTCCCAGCGTCCTACTGGCGGCGCTGGACCCCGGTGCGGGAGGTGCGGCTGAGCGTGCGCACGGTCGGGCAGGGACAGGTGATCGTCTACCGCTCGAACGCGCGCGGCGTGATCCAGCGCCACGACATGCGGATCGTGCGGGGTGCGAGCGAGACGGTGTTCGAGCTGCCCCTGACCGCGTTCGGGGACGGAGGCTGGTACTGGTTCGACGTGATCGCCGGGAGCGAGCCCCTCACCGTCGTCGACGCCCAGTGGAGCGCACCGGCGGAGCTCGCGCGCACCGAGGGCACGTTCTCGATCGGCATGACCACGATGAACAAGGTCCCCTACTGCCTGGACAACATCCGCGTGATCAGCAAGGACGAGGACCTGCGTGCCGCGCTCGACGTGATGTACGTGGTGGACCAGGGATCGGACAGGCTCTCCGACCACGAGGAGCTCGAGCCCCTGCAGGCCGCCATGGGCGACCAGCTCCAGCTCATCGAGCAGGGCAACATCGGCGGCTCCGGCGGCTTCTCCCGCGGGATGTACGAGGCGGCCACCAACGGGCGCTCGACCTACGTCATCAACTGCGACGACGACATCGACATCGAGCCCGAGTCGCTGCTGCGGATGATCACCTTCGCCGACTTCGCGACCACGCCGACGCTGGTGGGCGCCCACATGTTCGACCTGAACAACCGTTCGGTCCTGCACGCCTTCGGCGAGAGCGTGGACCCCTGGGCGATCCAGCCGAAGGTGGCCACGCCCGGCGGCTGGCTGGGCCACGACTTCGCCCACGGTCCGCTCGCGGCGACCCCCTGGCTGCACCGCCGCGCCGACGTCGACTACAACGGGTGGTGGACCTGCCTGATCCCCACCGAGACGGTCCGGGAGATCGGGCTCAGCCTGCCCGTCTTCATCAAGTGGGACGACGCCGAGTACGGCCTGCGGGCGAAGGCCGCCGGGTACCCCACGGTCTCCTTCCCGGGCGCGGCCGTCTGGCACATCACCTGGGGTGACAAGAGCGATGCGCTGGACTGGCAGATCTACTTCCACGAGCGCAACCGCATCATCACCGCGCTGCTCCACTCGGTGTACGACCACGGCGGGCACGTGATCACGGAGTCGCAGGGGATCGACCTCAAGCACCTGTTCTCCATGCAGTACTACACGGAGGCCGCGCGCCTGATGGCCCAGGAGGACGTGCTGCGCGGCCCGCTGGTCCTGCACGGCGAGATCGGCACCAAGCTGCCGGAGCTGAAGGCTCTGACCAAGGAGTTCGACGACTCCCTCTCGCAGAAGGACGCGGACGACTTCCCGGCCGTGCGGGTGACCAAGCCCCCGCGCAAGGGGCGAGACGTCCATCCGCCGCACCGCCGCACGCTGCCCCTGTGGACGGCCCGGCAGATGGCACGTCAGCTGTTCGCGCAGCCGAAGGAGACCTCCCGCTCGAACCCGCAGGCGGAGATCGCCCATCAGGACGCCCACTGGTGGCGCCTCGCCCACTACGACAGCGCCGTGGTCTCCAACGTCGGCGGCACCCAGCTGTCCTGGTACAAGCGCCGCCCCGAGCAGATGCGACAGATGCTCACCCGCACGGTGCGCACGCACGCGGATCTCTACCGTCACTGGAACCAGCTGCGCGAGACCTACCGCAGGGCGGCCCGCGAGATCACGTCCTTCGAGGCCTGGGAGAAGACCTTCGCGGCCCACCCGGCCCCGGTGCGGGACGCCGACCCGAAGGATCCCGCGGGATCGACGGGGACGGCCGCGGACGCGGCGCCGGTCACCGAGGTCGAGGGGCCGGCCACGACGGCGGAGGGCACGGCCGAACGCACCGCCGGCTGAGCACCGAACGGGGCCCGGTGTCCGGACGAGGTCGGGCGCCGGGCGCCGCGGCCCTCCGTCAGTCCGCCTCGGAGGGGGCCGACCCGGGCGGGGCGTCGAGGGGCCTCGCGCCTTCCTGCTCCGCCTGCTCGGCCGTCAGCGGGTGAGCGGAGCCGACGATCCCGCGCCCGCACAGGAGTGCGGCGAGCGTCCCCGCCGGATCTTCGAGCCCGTCGGCGGCGACGAGCAGGCGGTGCCCGGGGTCAGCGGCCGGGGCGGGGCCGGCCCACCGGCCCAGGGGCACGCTCAGCTGATCGGGGTGGGCCCGGACCTCGCGGGCCCAGTCGTGGACCAGTGCGGGCAGGTCGCCCTCGAAGCGCAGGGCCAGGGACTGCGGCGCCAGCGCGAGGACCTCGTCGGCCTCGTCGGCGAGGGGTGTGCCGGGCCGATCCGTCGCGACGACGCGCACCTCCTCGTCCGCCGCGGCCGGGATCGTGCCGTCCTGCTGCGGGACCAGGACCCGTGCGCCGAGCCCCCAGGCGGCGAGGGCGAGCACGAGACGCTTCCAGTGCGGCGGGAGATCGAGCACGACGAGCTCGTCGGCCTCGAGCATGATCTCGGCCTCGAGGTGGCCGACGCTCTTGATCACCCAGTTGGCGAGCACATGGCCCGAGAGCTCGATGCGCCCCTCGGGCTCGTACCAGACCAGGCAGGGACGCGGTCCCAGCTGCTCGAGAGCGCTCAGCAGTGCGCGCAGATCCGTCAGCGGCGGGGGAGTGGGGGTCATCGCCCCATCCTCCCGCGGGAGCTGTCCTCGCGCACGTCGCCCAGACGCACCCCGACCGGGAGCGGACGGGCGATAGATTCCGCGCCGATCGCGACCCGCAGCCGTTCCAGGAGCATCCCGGCGCTCGCCCATGCCACCCCGGTGTCGGCGGCCGGGTGCACGAGGAGGCGGCGCGGAGCGTGCTCGTCGCCGCCGAGCGGCACGTCCCCCTCCGGCTCCAGGAGGCCACCGCCCTCGCGCGAGAGCAGCGGGGCGGGGCCCGGGAGCGACGGGGTCCGGGCCACGTCGATCGCTCTCCTCAGCCGCACGGCATCGTCCTCGGGGTCCATGGCGGCCACCGGCTCCTGCTCGGGGGAGAGACCGAGGGACTGCCAGACCGATTCGAGGCTCGGGCGTCGGAACCAGTCGCCGGCGTCGGTGCGGCTGAGGGCACGCGCCGGGACCGCCGAGTCCGGGGGCACCACGGCGCCCTCGAGCCCTCGCACGATCACGGCGGGCACCCCGCTCGCCTTCCCCTTCACCAGATCCGCTGCGGCGGCGATCTCGTCGGCCAGTGCGCGACGCGTCACGTGCAGGGTGCGGCCCTCGGCATCCTCGGTGCCTCGGAGGTCCTCGAGCGCACGCAGGCCCGCGGCACCGAGAGCGATGTCGCCCACTCCCACCCGCCAGATCCGCGAGGAGGTGTCCGAGAGCACCACGGCGACGTCGGCGGCGCCGGCCCGGGCCAGGGCGTCCCGCAGCTGCTCGGCCTCGGCGTCCGGGTCCTCGGGCAGCACCAGCAGGCCCTCGGGCGCGTTCGAGCCGTCGATGCCGGCGGCGGCCATCACCGGCCCGGCGGGCACCTCGACGATCGAGGTGGTGGTGCGCAGGTGACGGCGACGGGCGACCAGGCGCACGGTCTGCTCGAGGATGGTGCGCTGCTTGCGCTCGGCGGGGATGACAAGTCCCCTCGACTTCGAGATGATCTTCGCGGACACGCACAGCACGTCGCCGTCGACCAGCTCGAGGCCCTCTCGCCCGAGAGCGCCGACGAGCAGCTGGGCGAGATCGTCGCCCTCGCGGACCTCCGGGAGGGAGCGCAGGGGGATGATCCGCACGCCCCGATCCTCGCTCGAGGGGGCCGATCCGGGTCGGGTGGTCATCGCATCTCCTGGTCGCGCGCGGGTCACACTCCTGGTCCCGCTTGACGGGGAAGAGTTACACGGGTGTATTTTAGGGTGACCGCGGCGGCTCCCCCCGCCTCATCCCGAAGCCCGACGGGCGGCCGTGACGGCGCCCACGACGTGAAGCGTCCACCTGAGGAAGGAACTGTGCCGATGGAACGCATGCGCGACGAGGATGATGCGCAGTCGGAGGAGTTCTCGCTCCTGGCCCTGGTGGCCGACGGCGACGAGGCCGAGGTCTCCTGGCAGGAGCGTGCGCTGTGCGCACAGACGGACCCCGAGGCGTTCTTCCCCGAGAAGGGCGGCTCCACACGAGAGGCCAAGAAGGTCTGCGTCTCGTGCGAGGTCCGCGCCGAATGCCTCGAGTACGCCCTCGAGAACGACGAGAGGTTCGGCATCTGGGGCGGGCTCTCCGAGCGCGAGCGGCGCAAGCTCAAGCGTCGCGCCGTCTGACCGCGCTCGCCCCCAGTGACCGCCCGCACCGTCACCGCCGTCGTCCTGCTCGGTGCAGGTGACGATCCCAGCCTGCTGCACGACGCACTCGCCGCCCTCTCCGCCCAGGAGAGGGCGGCGGATCGCGTCGCGGTCGTGCTGCGCGGGGAGCCAGGGGCCGAGCGCGAGGAGCAGGTCGAGGAGCTCGTGGCGGACGGCGCCGTCGCCGACGTGCTGCGGATCCCCGCGGCGGCCGGGCTGGCCAGCGCGATGCGCGAGATCCTGCGGTCCCTGTCCTCCGGTGTGCTCTCCGCCCAGGACGCCCTCGAGTCCCGGGACGCCGCACCTCGAGCGGGCGGTCACATGCGCCAGATCGACCGCGACGCCCATGAGCGCGGCCTCGTGCGCGAGGCCGAGCAGACCGCGCAGGTGCCCACCCGCTTGCGCGAGGGCGGTACCGGGATGGGCTCGTCCACCGCGGGGCGGCGTCGCGCCGCGGCCGAGACCGAGAACTGGTTCTGGCTGCTGACCGAGGACGCCCTGCCGGGACGCTCCTCGCTGCGTGCACTGCTGGAGACCGCCGAGTCCTCGCCCACGGCTGCCGTCATCGGCTCCAAGCGCCTGCGGCCCCCGCATCATGCCGACGACCTCGAGCGGCGCGGACGGTCGACCGCCGACGACGCCGACGTGCTCGTGGACGTGGGGCTCACCCTGACCCACAGCGGCCGGATCGTCACGGGCGTCGAGCCCGGGGAGATCGACCAGGGACAGTCGGACTGGCGCCAGGACGTCCTGGGTGTCGCGCTGCCGGGGATGCTCGTGCGCGAGAGCACCCTCTCCCGCCTGGGCGGCACCGATCCCGCGCTCGGCTCACCCTTCGCCGAGGTCGACCTGGGGCACCGGGTCTGGCGCGGCGGGGAGCGCGTCGAGGTCGCGGCGGACTCCCGCGTGCTGGTCCCGCAGCGGCATCGTGACGTGCCGGCGCTGGTGCACGAGCACCGGCGCGGCCAGCTCCTGCTGCTGCTGAAGCACAGGCCCCTGCTGGGTGCCCTGCTGACGCTGCTGCTCAGCATCCCGCTGGGGACGCTCGCGCGCATGATCGGCCAGGTCGCCGCCCAGTCGCCGCGTCGCGCGCTCGCCGAGCTGACGGCGGCGCTCGCCGCCTATCGCCGGGCGCCGGCGGTGATGGCCCGGGGCGCCGCCGCCTCCCATCGCGCACGGGTCCCCCGTCGCCGGCTCGCGCCGCTCTACCTGCCGCGGACCGAGGCCCTCCGCCGCCGCGGCGAGGCCGTGTGGACCCGCCTGTTCGCCGACGACGAGCGAGCCCGTCGTATCCGCCGCACGACCTGGGGGATCGCCGGCACCAGCCACGGCGCCGACGACGCCGACTTCGGCCGCCACGGCGTCTGGACCCTGATCCTGGCCGCCCTCGCGCTGATCGGCGGCATGATCGGCGTGCGCCCGCTGCTCGCGCGCGGCCACCTCGAGGGCCCGCAGCTGATGACCCTGGCACCGGATTGGCGCGAGAGCCTGCAGATCGCCTGGTCCAGCTGGGTGCCCGGAGGAGCCGGCGGCCTCGGTGCCCGCGGCCCGGGGGACGCCCTCATGCGCCTGGTCACCGCGGTGCCGCTGCCCGAGGTGGCCCCGGCCGTGCTCCTCGTGCTCAGCATCCCGCTGGCCGCGATGGGCGCGTGGTGGGCCGCGGGTGCCCTCACCCGCGCCGTGGGCGCACGACTCGCGCTCGCCGTGGCCTGGGCTGTCGGCCCGCCGCTGCTCGCCTCGCTGAGCTCGGGGGCCTGGCCGCTCGTGCTCGTGCACCTGCTGCTGCCCCTGCTCGCCCTCGCCGTCGGTCGCGCGATCGGCCTCGTGCACAAGGTGTCCCAGGCCAGCGTCTCCGCCGCCGCGGCCGGGGGACTGCTGCTGCTGGTGATCGGGGCCGTCCAGCCCGCGCTGGTGCTGCTCGTCGGCCTCGGTCTCGCCCTGCTCGCCCCGTTCGTCCCCGGGCGGCGCGCGCGTCTGATCTGGGTGCTCGTCCCCTCCCTCGCACTGCAGCTGCCGTACCTGCCCACGTTCGTCGCGCATCCCTCGACCCTCCTGCACGTGGCCGGGGTCCCCGCCGTCGCGGGGACGTCCTCCCCGCTCGGTCTGCTCGCCCTGTGGCCGGTCCCGGCGCCCGCCTGGACGCCGCTGAGCGGTCTGATCGGTTCGCACGCCGCCGAGCTCGCGCCCTACCTGCTGATGCTCCCGGTGCTGCTCGCCGCCCTCGTCGCCCCGTTCCAGAGGGCTGCCGCCGGCCGTGCAGGACGTCTCGCGCTGCTGATCGCCGCGCTCTGCCTGGGCGTCGTCCTCCTGGCCCGCGCTCTGCCCAGCGAGATCGGCGCCGACGAGCTCCGCAGCGTGCCGGCGGGCGGCCTGTTGAGCCTCGCGCTGCTCGCCCTCCTCATCGGCTGCGCCGCGACCGTCGACGTGCTCGCGCGCCGCAGCGGCCGGGAGGGCGCTGCGCGGCGCGCCGCCTCGAGCGTGATCGCCGGGGCCGTCGCCGCGTTCTGCCTGATCGCGACCATCGGCTGGGCGGTGAGCCTGCCCTCCGCGCTGCAGGTGCACCGCACCGACGCGAGCAGGATCCCCCAGGCCGCGAGGGATCTGGGGACCTCGCAGGACCGCGGACGCGTGCTCGTGCTGGAGCCCGCCGAGGGCGGTGACCAGGACGCGCTCAGCGCCCGACTCGTGGTCGACGGCGGTGAGAACGCCCAGCAGAGCTCCGGCGCCCAGGAGGCCCGCGCCCTCGCCTCCGTGCGCGGCGGCGGGGCGGTGGACTCCGACCCCGGCTCCTCCGCGCTGCGCGAGGCGACCGGCGGCCTGCTCTCCTCCGGTCCGGCACAGCACCCGGAGGTGCTGCGCGGCCTCGCGATCGGCTACGTCGTCGTCCCCGGCGCCCGTGACGACGCCCCGTCCCTGGTCGACGACCTGGACTCCTCCCCGCAGCTCGAGAAGGTCACCGAGAGCAGCTCGGGCAGCCTGTGGCGCGTGGTGGATCCCGGATCGCGGGTGAGCGTGCGCGCGGGCGACGGGTCCTCCGCCGCCGTGGAGACGACGCTGCCGAGCGGCGTCGTCGACGCCGAGGGCCGTCTGGACGCCGACCAGGGTGAGCGCACGGTCGTGCTCTCCGAACGCCGGGAGAGCGGGTGGGAGGCGCACCTGGACGGCGCGAAGCTGACACCGGTCACGGTGGACGGCTGGGCGCAGGGATTCACCGTGCCCGCCGGTGCCGACGGCGAGCTCGAGATCGGCCGGGACGATCCCCGGCGAGTCGTCCTCGCCCTCCTGCTCGCGGTGACCGTCCTGATCACCGCCGTGGTCGCGGTGCCGTGGAGGGCCGGGCCGGGACGCCGACGCGGTCCCGCTCCCTGGGAGGAGAGTGATGCCCTGTGAGCGCACGAGACACCCACGCGCCCCACGGTGAGCGCACGGAGCGCGGCGCCCGCCCGCTGCTGGGCCTGCTGTCCGTGCTGCCGCTGCTCGCCGTCGGCGGCATCGCCCTGTTCGCACCCGGTGACGCCCTCGCCCCGCGCGGCGACGTGAAGCACGAGAGCTCCACGGCCGCGCCGAGCACGACCGGTCTGGTCTGCCCCGGCCCGCTCACGGTGCCCGATGCGCTCGCCGACACCGGCGGCGACGCGGAGCTCGCCTCGAAGGGGCCCTCGGACGTGGTGGGCGTGCGGGGCCTGGCCCTCGACGCCGACTCCTCGCTGCTGTACGGCAGGGTCGCCGCCTCCACCACCCGGCAGGACGAGAACGGCGATCCGCTCGCCCCGACCATCGAGACGAAGAGCTCGGACCGGAAGGCGGCGGGCCAGAAGGCGCGGGCGGCGGACCTCGGCGCCGCGGCCCTGACGATCCCGCAGGCCACCAAGCCTGCGGAGCTGACGCTGTCCGGGTCCTCGCAGGAAGTGGTCGGGGACGCCGTGCAGGCCTCGACGACCACGACGGGCGACTTCCGCTCCATGGCGCTCACCCGCTGCGCCGCACCCACCACCGAGGCGACCTTCCTGGGGTCGAGCACCCGCAGCGGGGCCAGCTCCTCGCTGTGGCTGTCCAACACCTCCGACCGCCCCGCCACGGCGTCGGTGCAGGTGCGCACGGCCGACGGCCCCGCCGACATGGGAGGACGCTCCCAGGTGGTGGTCGCCCCCGGGAAGCAGGAGCGGGTGCTGCTCGAATCGATCGTCCCCGACCAGGACGTGATCGGCGTCAGCGTCAGCACCGTCGGGGCCCCGCTGGCGATGGCCCTGCAGGGCACCGAGCGCGACGGTCTGACGCCTCAGGGCGCGGAGATGCTCTCCGGCCTCCCCGAGCCCTCGCGGGACGCCACCGTGCCGGGCGTCCGGGTCGGCAAGGGCGGCAGCGGACAGGTCGTGATGATGAACGAGGGCGGGCGTGACGCGCAGGTGCGCCTGAGCGCCTCGGACACCGACGGCCCGGTCGACCTTCCCGGTCTCGGCGACGAGATCACCGTGCCCGCAGGCTCCGTCGCCACCGTCCCGCTCGACGGCGCCCAGGGCGACCTCACGATCACGTCCCGCTCCGACCAGCCCGTCAGCACCGCGGTGCGCTCCAGCGTGAAGTCCGACAAGCGCCTGGGCAAGACCATCGGCGCGCCGTCGGACCTCGCCGTCACCCAGCCCGCACCCGCCCTCACCGACGCCGGCGTGCTCGCCCTGCCGGCGGGCGGAGCCCACGGGACGCTGGCCCTGGCCTCCGACGCGGACACCTCGGCGACGGTGATCCCCGTCGGCGAGGACGGCGGCGGTGGGAGGCCCGTGCAGATGGACCTCGCCGAGGGCGCCACGGCGCAGGTCGCCGGCGGGGACCTCACCGGCGTCGAGGGCGAGGTCGCGGGCCTGGTCGTCGTCCCCGACGACCCCGATGCGGTGCACGCCACGTGGATCCAGGCCGAGAGCGGGAAGAAGGACGGGCCCCTGCTCTCGAGCATCCCGGTGCTGCCGCGCTCCTCCGATCGCGCCGCGGCGAGCGTCCAGCTGGGCTAGTCAGTCCTCGGTCCAGGCCTCGGGGTCGACGTCCTCGGGAGCCAGGTGCAGCAGGGACCCCACCTGGTCGGCGAGGACCTGGCGCACCAGCAGCTCGAGCTCGCCGGGCAGGGCGCAGCGGGTCTGGATCGGCCGCCGGAACAGCACCACGCGCGGGGCATGGTCACGATCGGCGGGGAAGGCGCGCCCCAGCGCGACCGAGCTCTCCTCCCACGGCGCGGGGTCGCTCATCGGGACCTCCTCGACGGCGACCTCGAGGTGCTCGAGCCGTCGCGGATACTTCTCGACGAGCATGCGTGCCGCCTCCAGCACGGTGTCGTCGAACTCCTCGCGGCGGGAACGATGGCCGGGCAGGTGCGGGGGCAGGAGCTCCCCGCGCAGTCCGCGTCCGTGGCGGTCCCGGCGTCGGCCGGAGGAAGTTCGCTGGAGCGTCATGCACCGCACCCTAACGCGCTCGTGTCGCAGGTCCGGGCAGTGCTCTCGCACTGCGTACACTCGAGGGCGTGCCTGCTCGCGACTGCTCGAAGACCGGATGTGCCGACCCCGCCGTCAGCTCCCTGACGTTCGTCTACGAGGACTCCACCCTCGTGGTGGGGCCGCTGGCCCGCACGGCCGATCCCAACGCCTACGACCTCTGCGAGACGCACGCCGCGCGCATGACACCGCCGCGCGGCTGGGAGATGATCCGTGTCACCGGCAGTGCGGACGCGGTCGACGACCTCGTGGCGCTCGCCGCCGCCGTCGACCCCCGCGAGCAGGAGGAGGCCCCTCTGCCTCCCGCCCCGAGTGCGCAGTCCGGCGCGCAGGCCGGTGGAGGCCGGCACCTTCACGTGGTGAGGCCCTCCGATGAGTCCTGACCTCCGGGGCATCGTGCTGGCCAACGACGTGCGCGGCGTCGCCGGCGAGCAGCTCGACGAACAGGTCGCCCGCGCCTTCGGCGCCGCCTTCGCCGACAGTCTCGAGGTCAAGGACCTGATCCTTGCGCACGACATGCGCGACAGCTCCCCGGCGCTGGCGCGTGCCTTCGCCGACGGGGCCGCCCGCCGCGGTGCCCGGGTGGGTCTGGCGGGTCTGTGCGCGACCGACGAGCTGTACTGCGCGTCCGGGCTCTACCGTGCGGCCGGCGCGATGATCACGGCCAGCCACAACCCCGCCCCGTACAACGGCATCAAGTTCTGCCTCCCCGGTGCCCGCCCGGTCGGCAGGGACAGCGGGCTGGAGGCACTGCGCGTGCGGGCCGAGGAGCTGCTGGGGGAGGGCGAGATCCCCGAGGTCCCCGGCGGCCACCAGGAGGAGTTGGACTGCCTCGAGGACTACATCGCGATCCTGCTGCACCTGGTCGGGATCCCCGCGCGCCGGCCGCTGCGCGTCGTGGTCGATGCCGGCAACGGCATGGCCGGACTGACCGTGCCGGCCCTGGCCGAGCGCGTCCCGACCCTCGAGCTGATCGGTCTCCACCTCGACCTCGACGGCAGCTTCCCCCACCATCCGGCCGATCCGACGGACCCCGAGAACCTCGTCGAGCTCTCGGCCGCGGTGCGTGAGCACGGCGCCGACGTGGGTCTCGCCTTCGACGGCGATGCCGACCGCTGCGTGGTGGTCGACGAGACCGGGGCCCCTGTGCCGCCCTCCGCTCTCACGGCGCTGATCGCGCTCGCCGAGATCGACCGCGCCCGGGCCGCGGGCGATCAGCGACCCGCGGTGGTCGCCAACGTGGTGACCTCCCGGCACGTGCGTGAGACGGTCGAGTCCGCGGGCGGGCGCTATGTGCGCACCCCCGTCGGCCACTCGTACATCAAGGCGGTGATGGCCGACGAGCACGCCGTCGTCGGCGGGGAGCACTCGGCCCACTACTACTTCCGCGACTTCTTCAACGCCGACTCCGGCCTGCTGGCGGCCCTGCACGTGCTGGCAGCCCTTGCAGGCGGCGACCGGCCGATGTCGGAGCTGGTCGCGGCGCATTCCCCCTATGCCGCGAGCGGGGAGAAGGACCTGCGGGTCGCGGACGCACAGGCCGCCCGGGACACCGTCCGGGCCGCCTTCGAAGGGCGCCGGGGCACCGAGATCGACGAGCTCGACGGCCTCACGGTGACCCACTGGGGCGACACCGGTGCCGCAACGACCGGCGACGCCGGCACCGCGATCGGGACCGGCGACGCCGATGACGCCGTGGCGGCCGGGCACTGGTGGTTCTCGCTGCGCTCCTCCAACACCGAGCCCCTGCTGAGGCTGAACGTCGAGGCTGCCGAGGGGACCACGATGCGAGCTGTCCGGACGGAGGTCCTCGCTCTGCTCGGGGAGGGGACCGGGACGGCGGAGCAGGCCGAGCACGACGCCGCGAGCCGATCGACCACGGCGGCCGACGGCGGAGCCGCGCAGCCTTCGCGGCCGGCGTCCGCCGGATCCACCGAGGACGCTCTCGAGCTGCCGTCCTGGCTGCGTGAGGCCCTGCGCTGCCCGCGCTGCGGCGCGAGCCTCGTGCACGACGCCGAGCAGCTGATCTGCGCCGACGATCCCTCGCACGTCTTCGAGGTGCGCGGCGGCGTGCCCGTGCTCGTCCCCGAGGGCGAGGTGCCCGGGGCCGAGAGCCACGGCTGACCCCGACGGGGGCGGCGATCAGCAGGGAGCGCGCGCTGCGCGCGCGGCGCCGCACCGCCCCGGCGCTGCGGTCCCGGCGTCACGCCGAGAACGGGACCGTTCGGACGTCGAGGGCGAGCTCCTGCTCGCGGGCCGTGCGCCGACGCAGGTGCTCCTCGTCGCGACGCGACCGCTCGGCCAGGACCGCACGCAGGAACAGCTCCGGATCGGTACCCGGCGGCGGGGCGGGCGTCACGGAGGGCATCGTGCGCTGCAGCAGATCCCTCGCGATCCGACGGCGCGACTCGGGGTTCAGCGACCCCGCACGCGGCAGGAAGGCGCGGATGTCCTGCAGCAGCGGCAGGGGCAGTCGGCCCACGTCCGCGCCGGCGGCCCAGCTGCTCAGCTCGGAGGGCATCTGCTCGCGCACGGGACGCGGAGCCCGCATCCGCTCCTGGATGACCATCGTGCCCGCCAGCAGGTCCCCGATCCGACGGGAACGACGGTCCACGAGCGAGGTCACCAGCGCGAGGGCGCCCGAGGTCGACCAGATCTCGAGCATCGCCATCACGGCCCGCAGCAGGCTCTGGCGCACGTGCACCGGCCCGCCGTCCTCACGGACCACCCGGGTGCCGGTGGCCAGACGCCCCACGCTGCGACCGTCGGTGAGCATCTCCAGCAGCACGGGGTACCCCAGGAACGTCAGCACGCTCGCGAGCACCAGCCCGGCCTGCAGGAAGCCCGCGTCGAGGCCCGTCGAGGTGGACGCGGCGTAGATGCCGACGGTCATCCCGAGGGAGAGGGAGAGCATGATCGCCCCGTCGACCAGGTAGGACAGCAGCCGGGTCGCGAACGAGGCCGGGCGCAGATCCAGGTGGACGGCCTCACCGGTGACGAGCGCATCGGTGGTCGAGGAGGCGGGGGTCATGGCGACAGTCTGTCAGCGGCGGGCACGCAGCGCCTCACCCTCCGGTCGACCCGCGCCGGTCCTCGCCTCGACTTTCGTCGCACGTGCCCGGTGGGCGCCCCACCTAGTCTGGGAGCGTGGACACCGACGCCTTCATCGCCGTGCATCAGGGGGACTGGGACCGCCTGGGCCTCCTCACGCGCACCCGCACCCTCGATGCCGAGGGCGTCGAGGAGCTGATCGCCCTGTATCGGCGCACCGCCACCCACCTGTCGATCATCCGCTCGACCAATCCCGACCCGGTGCTGACGGCACGGCTGTCCGTGCTGCTGCAGCGCGCGCGACTGCGGATCACCGGGGCGCGGGTGCCGATGTGGCGCCGGCTGCGCGACGTGCTGTGGGAGGACGTCCCCGCGGCGATGTACGACGCGCGCTGGTGCATCGCGGTCTGCGGCGCCCTGCTCCTGCTGTCCGCCGTGATCAGCGGGATCTGGTTCGGCGTGGATCCCTCGGCGCGCTCGGCCGTGCTCAGCGCGGACGAGCAGCGGCAGCTCGCCGAGCACGACTTCGTCGGCTACTACTTCGAAGGCCATGCCAGCGGGTTCGCCGCGAACGTGTGGACCAACAACGCCTGGATCGCCCTGCAGTCCGTGGTGCTCGGCGTGACCGGCGTGTGGCCGCTGTGGATGATCCTCAGCAACGGACTGAACATCGGGGTCTCGGCCGGGGTGCTGGGAGCGCACGGGCAGATCGGGACGCTGCTGGTGTACCTGCTGCCGCACGGGCTCCTCGAGATCACGGCCATCTGCGTGGGGGCGGGCGCGGGCCTGCGGCTGTTCTGGGCCTGGGTGCGGCCCGGCCCGCTGCCGCGCACCTGGGCCCTCGCTCACGCCGCCCGCGCGATGATCACGGTGGGGATCGGACTGGTGCTCGTGCTGCTGGTCTCCGGCGTCCTCGAGGCCTTCGTGACCCCCAGCCCGCTGCCTGCACCGCTGCGGATCGCGATCGGCGTGATCGCCTGGGCCGGGTTCCTCGCCGTGCTCCTGATCCGGGGGCGCACCGTCCACCGTGCGGGGATCACCGGCGACCTCGACGAGGAGTCCGTGGGCGACACCGTCGCCGTCGCCGCCTGAGGCGGCCGGCGCCCTTCAGAGCCGCCCGGCCGCCTTCAGCGCGAGGTACTGATCGGCCACGGCCTGCGGCAGGTCGTCGGGCACGACGTCCACCACGTGGGCGCCGCTGCGCTCGAGCGCCCGGGAGACGCCGTCCCTCTCCAGCCCGTCCTGCGCGGCCGACGCCGCCCGGTAGACCGCACCGATGCTCCCGCGCTCGGCGGCCATCGACTCCAGGTCCGGATCGGCGACGGAGCCGATCACCAGCGGGTGCTCGGCCGCGACCCGTGCGGCGACCGGCAGCAGCCCCTGCTGCACGGCACCCGGCTCGATCGGGGTCAGCAGCACCACCAGTGCCCCGCGGCGCGCGCGACGGGCGATCTGGGCGGCCATCATCTCCCAATCGGTCTCCACCAGCGCAGGTTCCACGGGCGCGGTCGCCGCGACCACGTCGTGCAGCACGGTGCGGGGGTTGCCGGCGGCGACCGAGAGGTGGGGGATGCGGTCCGCGCACAGCACGTCGACCCGGTCGCCCGCCTGCGAGGCGAGCGCCATCAGCAGCAGGGTCGCATCGAGCGCCGCATCCAGGCGGGGTGCGTCCCCGACGCGCCCCGCCGAGGTGCGGGAGGTGTCCACGACGATCAGCACGTGCCGGTCGCGCTCGGGTCGCCAGGTGCGCACCACCACGCTGCGCCGACGGGCGGTGGCGCGCCAGTCGATCGAGCGCACGTCGTCGCCGTCCACGAAGTCCCGCAGCGAGTCGAACTCCGTGCCCTGGCCGCGCTGATGGACGGCCGCGAGGCCCTCGATCTCCCGCAGCCGACGCGTGCGCGAGGGCAGATGGCGCCGGGAGCCGAAGGCATGCAGGGCGAGCAGCTCACCGGGCACGACGCGGTGCGCACGCCGCTCGAGGAGCCCCAGCCGCCCACGGATGGCGAGCACGAGGATGCGGCTGCGGTGGCGACCACGTCGAACAGGATGGAAGGACTGCTCGACGGCTCGGCGCTCGTGCGGGGGCAGCCGCAGCCCCGCCCTCTGCTCCGCGAGCCCGGCGGTGGGATTCCAGCAGTCCCGCAGGCGCAGCACCACTGGCCTCTCGGCGGTGTTGGTGACCAGCAGGCGGCCGCTCGCGTCCTCGCCCAGCCGCACCTGGCCCGGGGAGGTGCGGCGCACGTCCAGGCGCCGCGGCGAGGGCGTGATCGACAGATCGGTCAGCAGCGCGGCGCACCACAGCACCGCACACACCACCAGGGTGATCCAGTGCGGGGCG
Source organism: Brachybacterium endophyticum (assembly GCF_003130585.1). Classification (GTDB taxonomy): domain Bacteria; phylum Actinomycetota; class Actinomycetes; order Actinomycetales; family Dermabacteraceae; genus Brachybacterium; species Brachybacterium endophyticum. Next base: position 18,998 of record NZ_QFKX01000006.1, read on the forward strand.
AGCACGATGGGCAGCACGGCCAGGACGCCCAGCAGGGCGCCGCGGAGGGTCAGGGCGATGCGCACGGGGTCCGGGTTCCCGTCCGGCCTCAGCGGGGGACCGGCACGCCGGCCAGGGTCGCCGCGAGCACAGCCTGCACCTGCGAGCCCTCGAGCTCGGCCTCGGTGGTCAGCCGCACCCGGTGGGAGAGGGTCGCCGGGGCCATCGTCTTGACGTCGTCCGGGGTCACGAAGTCCCGGCCGGCGAGGTACGCCCAGGCGCTCGCGGTGCGCAGCAGCGCGATCGCCCCGCGCGGGGAGACGCCGAGGGAGAGGCTCGGCGAACGTCGGGTGGCCCGGCACACGTCGACCACGTACTGGAGCACGGACTCCTCGGCCCGCACCTGCCGCACCTCTTCCTGCGCCGTGCGCAGCGCAGCGGGATCGGCGACCGTCCGCAGTCCCGCGGCGGCGAGGTCCCGGGTGTCGAAGCCCTCCGCATGGCGGCGCAGCACGTCGATCTCCTGCTCCCGCTCGGGGAGCGGCAGCACGGCCTTGAGCAGGAAGCGGTCCAACTGGGCCTCGGGGAGCGCGTAGGTGCCGTCGAACTCGATCGGATTCTGGGTCGCGATCACCACGAACGGATCCGGGAGCGCCCTCGGGACGCCGTCGACGGTCACCTGCCGCTCCTCCATGGCCTCCAGCAGGGCCGACTGGGTCTTGGGCGGCGTGCGGTTGATCTCGTCGGCCAGCAGCAGGTTCGTGAACACGGGCCCCTCGCGGAAGACGAGGTCCGAGGTCGAGTTGTCGTAGACCAGGGAGCCGGTGACGTCGCCGGGCATCATGTCGGGAGTGAACTGGACGCGACGCATCTGCACGTCCAGCGACTCGGCCAGCGAACGCACCAGCAGCGTCTTGGCGACACCCGGGACGCCCTCGAGCAGCACGTGCCCTCGGCACAGCAGCGCGACCACGAGACTGGTCACGGCGGCGTCCTGGCCGACCACCGCCTTGTGGATCTCCTCGCTGACGGCCCGCAGGCTCTCGCGCGCTCCGCTGGCACCTGCCGGCTCCTGGGGGGATGCACTCATCGGTCGATCTCCTTCTCGAGCGCGTCGAGCGCCTCGGTCAGGCGCAGCAGCTCCTGATCGCTGCGCACGGGGGTGGGGCCCAGCAGCTCGTGCAGCTGCGAGGCGGTCAGGGAGGTGTGGGGCAGGAGCGCGGCCACCAGGGTGTCCAGGCGGTCCTCGCGGCGCACGCCCAGCCGGGAGGCCAGACGCAGCGACGTGGCAGCGCGCAGGGAACGCGCCGCGGCCTGGTGGCCGTCGGCCCGGTGCAGGAGGTGTGCGCGACCGACGGTCAGCTCCCTCGCGCGCACGCTCACCGGCAGCGGCTCGAGGACGACGGGGCCCAGGCGGCGCGAGAGGGCGAGCAGCACGGCGATCGCCACCAGGCACGCCCACAGGGCGAGGGGCAGGGCGAAATCCGGAAGTCGGTCGAGCAGCGAGGGCTGCTGATCGGCGAGCGGGTCGGTGGGTGAGGGCACGTACCAGGTCAGCGCCTCGTCGGCCCCGAGCGCGGTGAGCGCGACGCCGGCGTTGTCCAGCTGACCCACCCCGTCGTTCGTCAGCAGGGTCGCCGATCCCAGGACGACGACACCGTCGGAGACGACGACCGCGGCGTCCCCGCCCTCGCGGTAGCAGGAGTCGGCCGGGGGACCCGCGCGGTAGAGCGCTGCCGAGTCGGAGACGTCCTCCGCGGGTCCGACGCGGATCGCGCGCCCCTGGAGGCCCGCCGCCCCGCAGTCCTCCCCGGCCTGCAGCGAGGTGGCGGTGGTGACCTTGCCCGCGGGGGAGACGCCGGGGGCGAGGCCCTTGAGCGCATCGGCGTCGGGACGTACCAGCACCAGCTGCCCGCCACCGCTCGTGCGGGCCTCGCTGAGGCGCTCCATCTGTTCGGTGTCGAGGGTGGAGGGGTCGGTGACGAGCACGGTGCCGCCGTCGGCGAGGGCGTCCGCGGCATCGGCCGTGTACCGGCGCACCTCGACGTCGGTGCCGTCGTCCTCGAGGACCCGCACCACGGCCTTCGACCCCTGCGCGGTGGGCGCCCCCGGCTCCAGGGGACCGTCGCGGAAGCTGCCCCGCAGGGCGACCACGACCACGGCGACGCCCACCACCAGGGCCAGCACGATCACCAGCACCCGTGAGGAACGTCGTTCCGGGGCAGCGGTCGCCGGCTGCACGGCGGCGCTCATGAGGTCACCTCGATGCTCATGCGTCCTCCCCGGCGAGCAGGCGCGGGGTCGCCTCGGCGACGTACTCGGCCAGGCGCACCACGTCCTCGGCGCTCTTGGCATCGATGCGGTGGCGGGAGTAGGCGGCGGTGTCGAAGACGTCGGCCGCGCGCAGCAGCCGATGGCGCAGGGCGGGGAAGGCGAGCGCGGCCTCCGCAGCGGCCTCGTGCGCCGTCTTGCCCTCCGTGACCTCCGACAGGGTGCGCTCCTGCAGGTCCCGCACGAGGGCGCGCATGCCCAGAACGGCCGCATCGGAATGACGGGACTCCCCGGCCGCGGCCCGTGCCCGGCGCCGCAGCTCCTCGGCGCTCAGCACCGGGTCGGCGTCCAGTCGCGAGGACACCCCCAGCGCCGTGTCCCGACGCAGACGGCCGCTGCGCCGGGCCACCAGCAGGCCGATCCCGAGCAGGACGACGGCGATCACCACCATGATCACGATCAGGGCGGCGGAGGAGCCGCCGGCCCCACCGGACAGGGAGTCCAGCCAGTCCTCGAGCAGACCCAGCACCCGGCTCAGGAAGCCGTCGTCCCGGTGGTACTCGCCCTTGGCGAGCTCCTCGAGGACCCGTCGGCGGGCCTCGTCGGGGTCCACCGGCGCCGCCGGCACCGGCGGTGTCATCGTGCGATCCCGGCGTCGTCCCCGCCGCTCGCCTCGAACTGCGCACGCCGCAGCTCGATGTCCCAGGACTCGTGGCGCATCCGCAGGTCCGCGTACAGCGCCGTCAGCCCGGCGGCCCAGAACGGGGCGACCACGACCGTCGCCGCGAAGGTGCCCAGGAAGCTCAGCACCAGCATCACGATCATCCCGATCACCAGGGCCTGTCCCTGGGAGGCCAGCAGCACCGCGATGTAGATGCCGGTCGCGATCACCCCGAAGACGCCGGCGACCGCCTGCTGGGCGATGATCTGGCAGACGGTGAGGAGCAGGGCGATGCCCAGCGGCCGCCAGAGCCGGCGTCCACGGGTGAGCACGAAGGAGCGGCGCACCGCACCGATCGGCCCCGTGTCCTCGGTGACCAGGATCGGCGTCGCGAACAGCACGCGTCCCCAGACCCAGAGGGCCGCCAGCAGGCCCAGCAGCAGGAACAGGAAGACGGGAGCGATCGTGTACCAGCGGGGCGCCTGCACGATCGCCAGAGGGACCGCGCCCAGCAGCGAGATCAGCAGGAAGGGCACGAAGGTCAGCAGCGAGTTGAGCAGCCCGGTGAGGACGGCCCGCCAGCCGTGGCTGCGCAGGCTCGCGCGCAGCTGCGCGTCGCTCGCCTCGCGTCCGGTCGCCTCGGTCAGCGTCAGCCGCGTCAGCACCACCAGGACCAGCTGCATGGCCACGAGCGTGATCAGCGAGGTGGCCAGCGAGGAGCCCACCGTGCCCAGGATCTGGCCGAGGGACCCGCCGAAGGTCTCCGCGGGACCACCGCCGGACGCGGTCTCGGGGCTCTGCGCGATCGACTGCAGCTGCACGGCGGTGGGGGCCATGCCGATGCCGCCGACGACGGAGGTCAGCACGAAGGCGACGCCGAAGACCAGGGCGCTGAGTCCGAACACGAGCTTGGGGCGGCGTCGGTAGATCCCGACGCCCGCGCCGAAGATCTCGCCCAGGGCGAGCGGACGCAGGGGGAACAGTCCGGGACGGCGCACGAGCTCACGCTGCAGCGGGGCGGGGCCCTCCGCCGTCGGGTACGCCCGCGGGCCCGGCGCCTGCGGGCCGGGGGAGGGGTCCACCCCTCCGGGTGCGCTCCAGGGACTGCTGGGTCCGTCCACGTCTCCTCCGTCCTGCACGGTCGACTCTGCTCCGGTGTCGCCACCACGCTACGGGGCGCGGCGCGGTCGCACCGTACGACGATGGTCGAGACCTGCAGCGACGTCGGTCCCCGGAGATGCGCGTCGCAGGTGGCACAATGTGGACATGACGACGTCCTCACGCATCCTGGTGGTCGATGACGACCAGGCGATCGCGGAGATGGTGGGCATCGTGCTGCGGGGGAAGGGCTACGACGTGGTCACCACGGCCGACGGCGCCTCCGCCCTGGATGCCTTCGATCGCCTGAGTCCCGATCTCGTGCTCCTCGACCTCATGCTCCCCGGAATGGACGGGATCGAGGTGTGCCGCCGCCTGCGCCGACGCTCGGGCGTCCCGGTCCTCATGCTCACCGCCCGCTCCGACACCGCCGACGTCGTCGAGGGCCTCGAGGCCGGGGCCGACGACTACCTCACCAAGCCCTTCGAGCCCGACGAGCTGGTCGCGCGGATCAAGGCCCGAGTGCGCCGCAGCGAGGCGCCCTCGACCGAGCAGCTGAGCATCGGCGACCTCGAGATCGACGTCGACGGCCACGAAGTGCGCCGCGAGGGCACGACGATCCCCCTGACCCCGCTCGAGTTCGAGCTGCTGGTCCAGCTCGCGCGCCGCCCCTGGCAGGTGTTCACCCGCGAGACGCTCCTCAAGGAGGTGTGGGGGTACCGCCACAGCGCCGACACCCGCCTGGTCAACGTGCACGTGCAGCGTCTGCGCTCGAAGATCGAACTGGATCCCGAGCATCCGCGCATCGTCGTCACCGTGCGCGGCGTGGGGTACCGCGCGGGCGGCGGGTCCTGAGTGCCATGAGCCGGGCGTCCGGCCTGCTGGGGGCGGTGCGTCGGACGGATCCCCGCCACCTGATCGATCCCCGGCGCTGGACTCTCGCCGTACGGGTCGTGGTGCTCACGATCGTGCTCTCCGCGATCGCCGTGTTCACCGTGGGCACCTACCTCTCCTCCGTGATCTCGGACGGCCTCTACGAGCAGCGTCGCGCGCAGGTGCTCGACGAGTCCACGACGATTCGCCTGAACCTCTCCGAGACCCTCAACGGCACCGCGGGCGCCACCTCGACCCAGGCCCAGGACGCCGCCGCGGGATTCGTCCAGGGTCTGCGCAGCACGGACAGCGGCACCCGGCGGGACGCCGCCCTGGTGCCCGTGGACACCACCAGCTCCACCTCGACGATCGCCTCGGACCGCGCGGTGCTCGATCTCGTGGACTCCGATCTGCGCTCCGAGGTCGCCTCCAGCTCGGACTCCCTGGTGTGGCGCAGCGTGGGCCGTCCCGACGCCTCCGGGACGGTCGAGCCCCAGCTGCTGGTCGGCACGCGTGTGGTCGTCCCCAGCAGCGGCACCTACGACCTGTTCCTCCTGTACTCGCTCTCGCAGGAGCAGCAGACCCTCGTCCTGGTCCAGCGCGCGATGCTCGGCGGCGGCGCCGTCATGCTGGCGCTGGTGGTCGGGATCGCGATCGTGGTGGCGCGGCTGGTGACCTCGCCCCTGCAGCGGGCCGCGAGCGCGGCGGAGAAGATCGCCGCCGGGGACCTCGGCAGCAGGGTCGAGACCAGCGGCAGCGACGAGATCGCGAAGGTGGGGCGGTCCTTCAACGCGATGGCCACGAACCTCGAGCAGAAGATCGAGGACCTCACCGAGCTCTCCCGTGTGCAGCAGCGCTTCGTCTCGGACGTCTCCCACGAGCTGCGCACCCCGCTGACCACCATCCGGATGGCGACCGCCGTGCTCGAGGACCACCGCGAGCAGTTCGACCCGGATCTCGCGCGCACCACGACGCTGCTGTCGGCCCAGGTGCGTCGCTTCGAGACCCTGCTGGCCGACCTGCTGGAGATCTCCCGCTTCGACGCGGGCGCAGCGGTGCTCGAGGCCCGGCCGATGGATCTGGGCGACCTGGTGATGCGGGCGGCGGAGGACGCGCGCCCGCTGGCCGGTTCGCGCGGCTCGCTGCTGGACGTGGTGCTCTCCTCGAGGTCGACCGAGGCGGTGATGGACCCGCGCCGCATCGAGCGGGTGCTGCGCAACCTGCTGACCAACGCCATCGAGCACGGCGCCGGTCGGCCCGTCGTGGTCCGGACCGGGGCCGACGACGACGCCGTCGCGGTCGTCGTCCAGGACTTCGGGGTGGGGCTCAGCCCGGACGACGCCGAGCAGGTCTTCGCACGCTTCTGGCGCGCCGATCCCTCGCGCGCCCGCACCCTGGGCGGCACCGGCCTGGGACTGGCGATCTCCCTCGAGGACGCCCATCTGCACGACGGCTGGCTGCAGGCGTGGGGTCGCAAGGGGCAGGGTGCCGTGTTCCGCCTGACCCTCCCGCGGCGCCCCGGGACCCAGCTGGTGCGCTCCCCGCTCGCCCTCGAACGCTCCTTCACGGGACCGGAACGGGGGCAGGCGAGCGTCGGCACCGTCACCGTGGAGGAGCCGGTGCGGGCGGACGCCCTCCCGCTGCTGAGCTCGACCAGTGCCCAGGAGGCGGACGATGCCTGATCACCTCCCGACGTCGCGCCGCGCCCTCGTGCGCGGCGGGGCCGCCATCGCCGTCTCCGCGGTGCTGGCCAGCTGCGCCCGCATCCCGGCCGCCGGCAGCGTGCACCACGAGTCCCTCTCGGGCGCCGCCAATCCCGACGTCCCCTACGTCCAGCCGCAGCCCCCGGCCGATGGCGCGGCCCCCGAGGAGATCGTCTCGGGGTTCGTGCTCGCCGGGGTCGGCCCCGAGGACGACTTCGGCGTCGCCCGCAAGTACCTCAGCGACGAGGCCCGCAGCAGCTGGGATCCCCGGGCGGGGGTCACGCTGTACTCGGCCGGGGACGAGCTCGCGGTCTCGGCCGAGGACGAGGGCACCGTGACCCTCACGGTGCAGGCGATGGGCCAGGTGGACCGCTCCGGCGTCCGCACCCTGCACGGCTCCCCGAGCGCGCGGACCGTCGAGCTCGGCGTGACGAAGGAGGACGGCCAGTGGCGCATCAGCCGCCCGCCCGACGGGATCTTCCTCTCCGATTCCGCCTTCTCGCTGCTGTTCCGGGCGGCGCGGCTGTACTTCCCCGAGCCTCGCCTGCTGCACCTGGTGCCCGATCCGCGTTGGTTCTTCGCCCGGGAGGTCACCGCGGCCGCCCTCGCCGCTCTCGAGGAGGGCCCCGCCGATCCTCTGGTCAAGGCGGTGCGCACCGTGATCCCCGATGGTGCACATCTGTCCTCCGCCCCGGTCAGCGCGGGCGGCGACGGGATCCTGCAGCTCGACCTGCCGGGCACCATCACCTCGCTGAGCGCGGGCCGGCGCAGGGTCGCGATCGCACAGATCCAGGCGACCCTGCGCTCCGTGCCCGCGCTCTCGGACGTGCGCATGCTCGCCGACGGCAAGGACGCCGACCCCGGTGACAAGGGCCCCACCCGCGCCCTGCCCGGCCATCGACCGATCGCCGCCGGCCGCACCGGGGTGATCTCGCTCGCCGACATCAGCGCCGCCGACGCCGATCAGCTGGTGCCCGCGCTCGCGAAGGAGTCCGTGCGCGCTCCTGCCCTCTCGCAGGCCTCGCCGCTGGTGGCGGCGCTGCGCAAGGACAGCGCGGCGGTGATCCTGTGCTCGAGCGACGACAGCGTCGACCGGCGCGAGGTGGCCGTCGGGCCGGACCTGCTGCCGCCGCGGATCGACGACGCGGGGTACGTCTGGGCGCCCACGACGGTGACCTCGGCCGCGCTGCTGGCGCTGTCGAGTCGCCGGCCCGACGACGACGCGAAGGTCGGGGCGTCCTGGCTCTCCGGTCGTCGCCTCGTCGGTTTCGACCTCGCCGCCGATGCCACCCGTGCGCTCGTGCTCTCGCGCGAGGACGGCGATCCGCGCCTGGACCTGTGCGCCGTGGTGCGCAACGAGCACGGCGTCCCGCTCTCGTTGAGCGAGCCGGTGCAGCTGAGCACGTCGCTGGGGTCGCTGCGCCAGGCCACCTGGTACGACGAGTCCTCGGTGCTGCTGCTGGGGGAGGACACCGAGAGCGGGGCGCTGCGCGCCCAGGTGATGGAGCTGCAGGGGGACGGCGACCGTCTGCCCGCGCCGCCCGAGACCATCGACTGGGTGGTGGGCAGCGGGATGACCGTGGCGGTCTGGGCGTGCACGTCCGACGGCCGCCTGCTGCGGGTCGAGGGGTCGTCCTGGGGGGATGTCGACCTGCAGGCGATCGACCCCGCGTTCTACTGACCAACCCGGCTGACCGCGCCTGCTGACCGCGCCTGCTCCCCGCTCCTGCCGGCCGCTCTCCCTCAGGACCGTTCCTCCCCGACGCCCGATCTCCACATCGCGAGCGCGACACAGGTGCGCGGGGCCCTCCGGTGCTGTGCTGAGGGGATGAGAGACGCACTGACGGCCGTGCTGCGGGAGACCTGCGGGCTGCTCGTGCCGCTGGTCTGCCCCTGCGGCGCCGAGGGACGCCTGCTGTGCGCGGACTGCGCGGCGCTGCTCGCATCGACCCCCGTCCGTGTCGATGCCGCCTGTGACGCACTGCAGCTGGTGAGTGCCGCGCGCGTCCGTGAAGGACCCGTGGGTGAGCCGGTGGGTGTCGATCACTCCTCGCTGCTGCCCGTGCACGCGCTCGGCGAGTACGCGGGGTCTCTGCAGGATCTGGTGCTGGCCTGGAAGAACGGGGGCCGGGCTCATCTCGTCCCCGCCATCTCCCGCGGTCTCGCGCCGGCCGTCGAGGCGGTGGCCGACGGTGACGAGGCGATGCTGGTGCCGGTTCCCAGTCGTCTCTCGGCGCGGCTGCGACGCGGGGAGGACCACACGGCCTTGCTCGCGGCCACGCTGTCCCGGCGCACCGGGCTGCCGTTCGAGCGGCTGACGGCGCGCACGGGGGAGGGGCAGAAGGGCCGCAGCGCGCGTCAGCGCCGCACCCGCCACCTGTACCCCGCTCCGCGTGCGCTGGCACGCACGCGCCGGGACCGGGCCCCGGTGATCCTGGTGGACGACGTCGTCACCACCGGTGCGACCCTGCGTTCGTGCGTCGAGGGGCTCGCCGGGATCGGCGTGGACGTGAAGGGCGCCGTCGTGCTCGCCGCGGCCCGGATGCCCGCCCCTCGGACCATCCCCTGACGCCGCACGGGGATCCGTGCCATGCTGTACGTCACACTCGCGATGGACGAGTGGATCCCTCGCATCAGGAGGTGGCAGTCGGACCAGCCGAAGCGGCCGGGCTGATCGGCGGCCGCATCTGTTTGAACGAGGAGGACCTCATGGAGATCAACGTCGTCGGACGCCACATGGACGTCCCGGAGCGCTTCCGCCGCCATCTGTCGGAGAAGCTCGAGAAGGTCACCCAGCTCGCGCCCGCGGTCATGCGGGTGGACGTGGAGCTCTCGGAGGAGAGCAACCCGCGCCAGTCCGAGCAGGCATCACGCGTGGAGCTCACGGTGCATGACGACGGCGCCGTGATCCGCTCGGAGGCTCGTGCCGATGACCTCTTCGGCGCACTCGACGTCGCCTACGGCAAGCTGCTGGAGCGCCTGCGCCGCGCCCGCGACCGCCGCAAGGACCATCGCCGTGGGCGCGGCAAGGGCCACGGTGCCGAGAGCGTGCGCACGACGGGCATGACCGGAGAGATCCCGCTGCTCCCCGAGGACTCCGTCGCCGCCGCCTCGGCGGACGAGGCCCCCGCGCCGGCCCCGAGCGAGGACGAGGCGGATGCGAGCCCCGTCGTGATCCGCGAGAAGAAGCACAAGGCCGCGCCCATGGGCATCGACGACGCCTTGAACCGCATGGAGCTGGTCGGCCACGACTTCTTCCTGTTCATCGACGAGGCGACCGGCAACCCGAAGGTGGTCTACCGCCGCCGAGGATGGCACTACGGCGTGATCGAGCTCGAGCGCGTCGAGGGCGAGGCCGACGTCGAGGACACCGTGGAGGAGGAGTTCGTGGCGCGGTCCGCCTGAGGACCGCCGCACTCAGCGTCCACCCCCATCGCTCCGCCCGTCGCCCTGCGCGGCGGGCGGAGCCGCGTGAGGGAGACCCGACGCTGCCCTCCCGGACCCTCCAACCCCGCTCGTCCGTCCCCGCCCCCACCTAGGATCACCCCATGTCCGATCGACTCAGCTGGACGGCGGCCCGACGCATCGCCCTGCGTGCGCAGGGGATCGGGGGCGCCCGCGCCGAGGAGCCCGTCGACGCCGCGCGCAGCCGGCGCAGCCTGCGTCGGACCCTCGAGACGACCCACCTGCTCCAGATCGACTCGGTCAGCGTCTTCGCGCGTGCTCACCACATGCCGGTGTTCACGCGCCGCGGCTGCTGGGACACGAGCGTGCTGGACCGTGCCAGCCGGCCGGGCCGCGGTCGGCTGGTGGAGGAGGCCCTCGCCCACGAGGCCGCCTACACGACCTTCGAGGTCCACGACCTGCTGGACTTCCGTCGCCGACGCGCGGCGACACGGGACTGGGGCGCGGTGCGACGTGCCGCCGGATCCGATCCCGGGGTCATCGACCGGGTGCTGACGGAGATCGGGCGCAACGCGCCCATCAGCGCCGCCGGTCTCGCCCGGCACCTCGGGGACCACGAGCGGCCCGAGAAGGGATGGGGGTGGCGGCGCTCGGACACGCAGTGGCTCGTCGAGTACCTCTTCCGCTCGGGACGCCTGGACTGCGTGGGCCGCAGCGCCCAGTTCGAGCGCCTCTACGACCTGCCCGCCCAAGGGACCAGGGCCGCGCCGTCCGGGGACGCAGACCGGCTCGAGGCGGAGACCGGTGCCGAGGAGGCCCGCGACGCCGAGGACGCGCACGCCCGACTCACCGAGCTCGCAGCGGCCGCCCTGGGCATCGCGACCCCGGCCGACATCACCGACTACTTCCGCCTGCGTGCGGCCGAGGTCACCCCGCACCTGGGGAGGATGGTGGACCAGGGCACACTGCGCGAGGTCACGGTGCGCCATCCGCGGGGCGAGAGGACGATGCTCCTGCACCACGGGGCGCCGCGCCCCGCCCCCGTCAGCGCCGCCGCACTGCTGAGTCCCTTCGATCCCGTCGCCTTCCACCGGCCCCGTCTGCGGGACCTCTTCGACGTGGACTACCGCATCGGCATCTACACCCCGCGAGAGAAGCGCACCCACGGCTACTACGCGCTGCCCCTCTTGCTGGACGACCGGATCATGGCCCGCGTCGACCTGCGCAGCGACCGTCGGCGCGGGGTCCTCGAGGTGCGCGAGGCCCACCTCGAGCCGCTGCCGGCGATGCGGAAGAACGAGAAGATGCAGGGCCCGGAGAGGATCGGTTCCGCCCTCGCCCAGGAGCTCGCTCGGGCCGCGCGCTGGCAGGGGCTGGGATCGATCGAGATCCACGAGGTCGGCGATCTCGCCCCGGCCCTGGCGACGGCCGTCGCCGAGCGTGGTGGCACGGACCTCTCGGAGCGTGTGCTCTGACCCACGGCGTTCCAAGGATGGGGCACGTAGGATGGGGCGGCGCCGCGCCCGACCCGGGCCAGCACCCCGATCCGCCCACGAGGAGCACGAGTGGTCAACCTCTTCGACACGATCCTGCGCGCCGGCGAAGGCCGAGAGGTCCGCAGGCTCGCCACGATCGCCCGTCGCGTCGACGACGCGGCCTCGATCTACGAGGACTACACCGACGAGGAGCTGCGCGATGAGTCCGAGCGCTTCCGCGAACGGCTCGAGGACGGCGAGACCCTCGACGACATCCAGGTCGAGGCCTTCGCCGCCGTGCGTGAAGCGGCCAGCCGCACCCTGGGCCAGCGCCCCTACGAGGTCCAGATCATGGGCGGGGCCGCCCTGCACCGCGGTCGCATCGCCGAGATGAAGACCGGTGAGGGCAAGACCCTGGTGGCGACTCTCCCCGCGTACCTCAATGCGCTCGCGGGCAAGGGCGTACACGTGGTCACGGTCAACGACTACCTCGCGGGCTACCAGAGCGACATCATGGGCCGCGTCTTCCGGGCGCTGGGCCTGAGCACCGGCTGCATCATCTCCGGCCAGCAGCCCGAGGAGCGCCGCGAGCAGTACGCCTGCGACATCACCTACGGCACGAACAACGAGTTCGGCTTCGACTACCTCCGCGACAACATGGCGCTGAGCGCCGAGGAGCGGGTCCAGCGCGGGCACTTCTTCGCAGTCGTCGACGAGGTCGACTCGATCCTCATCGACGAGGCCCGGACGCCGCTGATCATCTCGGGGCCCGCCTCGGGTGATGCGAACAAGTGGTACTCGGAGTTCGCCAAGGTCGTGCAGCTGCTGCGTCGCGAGCGCGACTACGAGGTCGACGAGAAGAAGCGCACCGTCGGCGTGCTCGAGTCGGGCATCGACAAGGTCGAGGACCACCTGGGCATCGAGAACCTCTACGAGTCGCTGAACACCCCTCTGATCGGGTTCCTGAACAACGCCATCAAGGCCAAGGAGCTGTTCAAGAAGGACAAGGACTACGTGGTGCTCAACGGCGAGGTGCTCATCGTCGACGAGCACACCGGCCGCATCCTGGCCGGGCGCCGCTACAACGAGGGCATGCACCAGGCCATCGAGGCCAAGGAGGGGGTGGAGATCAATGCCGAGAACCAGACCCTGGCCACCATCACCCTCCAGAACTACTTCAAGCTCTACGAGAAGCTCTCGGGCATGACCGGCACCGCCGAGACCGAGGCCGCCGAGTTCATGAACACCTACAAGCTCGGCGTGGTCCCGATCCCCACCCACAAGGAGATGATCCGCAAGGATCAGGTCGACAAGGTCTTCCGCAGCGAGAAGGCCAAGTTCGACGCGGTGGTCGAGGACATCGTCTCCCGCCACCACCAGGGCCAGCCGGTCCTCGTGGGCACCACCAGCGTCGAGAAGTCGGAGTACCTCTCGAAGCTGCTGACCGCCCAGGGCGTGGACCACGAGGTCCTCAACGCCAAGAACCACGCCCAGGAGGCGGGGATCGTCGCGATGGCGGGTGCCAAGGGCGCCGTCACCGTCGCCACCAACATGGCCGGCCGCGGCACCGACATCATGCTCGGCGGCAACGTCGAGTTCATGGCCCACGAGGCCCTCAAGCAGCGGGGCCTGGATCCCGAGGAGGACTCGGAGGCCTACGAGGCGGCCTGGGACGAGGCGATCGCCGAGGCCGAGGACAAGGTCTCGACCCAGCACGACGAGGTCACCGAGGTCGGCGGTCTCTACGTGCTGGGCACCGAGCGCCACGAGTCCCGGCGCATCGACAACCAGCTGCGTGGCCGCTCCGGGCGTCAGGGTGACCCGGGGGAGTCGCGCTTCTACCTCTCCCTGCAGGACGACCTGATGCGGCTGTTCAACGCGAACGCCGCGGAGTCGCTGCTGGCCCGCGGCGGTGTGGACGAGGGCGTGCCGCTGACCGGTCGCATGGTGTCCTCGGCGATCCAGCGTGCCCAGGGCTCGATCGAGTCCCGCAACGCCGAGATCCGCAAGAACGTCCTGAAGTACGACGACGTCCTGACCAAGCAGCGCAAGAAGATCTACGAGGAGCGTTCGCGCATCCTCGAGGGCGAGGAGCTCGACGAGCACGTCCGCCGTTACATCGACGAGGTCATCGGCGGAGCCGTCGACGGCGCCACCCAGGGGGTCACGCCCGAGGATGTCGACCTCGACGAGCTGTGGGGGACCCTGCGGCCCACCTACCCCGTCTCGATCACGGCCGAGGAGCTGATCGACGAGCACGGCGGCAAGGAGAACCTCGACGCCGCCACGCTCAAGGAGGAGATTCTCTCCGACGCCCACCTGGCCTACGACAACCGCCGCGCCGAGCTCGGCGACGAGGCGATGGACCAGCTGCAGCGACGCGTGCTGATGTCGGTCATGGACCGGCGTTGGCGCGAGCACCTCTACGAGATGGACTACCTCAAGGAGGGCATCGGGCTGCGGGCGATGGCCCAGCGCGATCCGCTCATCGAGTACGAGCGCGAGGGCCACCTGATGTTCAGCGACATGATCGCGGGCATCAAGGAGGACGCCGTCGGCTACATCTTCAACCTCGAGGTGCAGGTCCAGCCCGCGCCCGCCGTCCCGCAGGCCGTCAGCGACCTGGTGACCAGGGCCGGCGGCGCCATCGCGGCATCGCGGGCGGTGCCGGCGGACGAGGCCGACGCCGACAGCCTGACCACCCCGGCGACGGGCGACACGGCGACGGGCGAGTCGGCGGAGGGCGCCGACGTCACGGACGACGGGGCCGAGGCGGAGCAGCCCGAGGCGGCTGCGCAGTCGTCCGAGGAGTCGGACGAGGCCTCCCGGGCCCCGAGCGTCACGCTGAGCGCGAAGGGACTGGACGACGGGCCGAGCGCCCGCGACCTGCGCTACTCCTCGGCCGAGGGATCCGAGGCCCGTGACACCTCGTCGCTCTCGCGGGCCGAGCGCCGGCGCCTCGCCAAGCAGGAGCGCCGTGCGGAGAAGGGGGCGAAGAGCGAGGGGAAGACCTCGGACTCGCGTCGTCCCTCCGCAGGCGGCAAGGGTCCGGCGCGGGGACGTCGCGCCAAGCGGTAGTCCGCCCGCGGCCCGTCAGCCGATCTCGAGGACGGTCACCCGCCAGCCGGTGTGCCGCAGTTCCCAGCGCATCGCGAGGAACCGGGCGCGATCGGGCTCGCGCACCACGGCGCTCGCCTCGACGACCTTCTCGGTCACGACGCAGGTGCGCACGCCCGCGATCGCCAGGCGTACCTTCGGGGCGCGCCCGGTCAGTCCGCGGATCCGGCGCGTGAGCGCCGCGCGGCGCGCCAGGTAGGCGGAGACCTCGGGGGCCACCACCCGCGAGAGAGTGCTGACGGGGCGACTGTCCCGCACGATCTCGACCGCGCATCGGGCCACGCCCTCGACGAGTCGCAGGCCGGCTTCGGGGTCGCGCGGGTCGAGCCCCGCTGCGAGTTGCTGGTCGGTGGGGACGAGGTTGTTCGCGGTCGTCATGACTTCTCCTGGGGGATGGGGAGGGATGCGGGGACGGTGAGCTCCTGGCCCGGTTCGATGCGGGCGGGATCCGGTCCGATCCGCTCGGCGTTGGCGGTGTAGAGGTCGGGCCAGACCTCGGCGATGTCCGTGGTGGGCACGTCGTCGTCGCCCAGGAGGTCGGCGCTGATCGACCACAGCGAATCACCCTCCTCGACGGTCACCGTGCGGACGTCGCCCCCGCCGTCACGGGGCTCGGGATCGTCGTGTCCGGAGGCGTTCTTGGAGGTGTTCTCGGACGTCCGGGGCGAGGGCGCCGCGGCGGTGTCCTGAGATGAGTCGTCGTGAGGCGCGGCGTCGTCCGTGGTCGCCGGGCTCTCGTCCCAGCCGAGCCCGGGCAGGTCCTCGTCGCCCGAGCCGTCCGCGGGAGCGGTCGAGGGAGTGGCCGAGGGGGCGGCCGGCTCAGGGGCCCCGCGCTTCTCCACGGGAAGTGCCGCTCGACGCTCGGACGGCCCCGCATCGTCATGGGCGCCCGCCTCGGGGTCCTCGTCCACGGGGTCCGGCAGACGGATGAGCGGTGTGGCCCGGGAGACCTCTGCTGCAGGGATCGGGGCGGAGGCGGTGGGCGTGTGCGCCTGGGCCGGGCCTGCCAGGAGGCCGGCCGCCGTCGTCGTCACCGCGAGCGTCGTCAGCGCGCGGACGGCGAGGCGAGGGGCGAGCACCCGCAGTGCACCCAGCAGCGCTCCGGCGCCGGGTGCTCGGGGGCCGATCAGCATCAGGACGCCCGCCATCGCGTGCACCATGGCCAGGTAGGCGCACAGCAGGACTCCCGCGCAGGCGACCGTGAGCAGCACGAGGACGATCAGGGCCTGCGTGCCGAAGCTCGATCGCTCCATCGTCAGCAGCGTGCGCGCGGCGAGCACGAGCACGAGGCCGACGCCCGCGCTGAGCGCCGAGATCACGAGCATCGTGGCCGCGCCGCGGATGCCTTGTGGTCGGCGAGGCGCGGGAACGGGTCGAGAGGTGCTGGTCATCGTCTCCCCCTGGGGCACCGGTGCGAAGGGAACAGGCTGCGGTGCCGTTCTTCGCGTTAGATGCAGTTTGATGGTGTTTGCTGCGATGTGAGGGAAGATACCGCGGTGTGATGTGCTTCGCAAGTGTGCGGCGTGCGCCGCCTAGAGTGTCCTCATGAGCCTGGAGCGGATGTTCGAGGACCTCGAGTCGCGCATGGACCACCTCGAGAGCGAGGAGAGGCGCGCGGTCACCGAGGAGCTCACGCGCGCCGAGCTCTCTCAGATCCCGGTGATGGATCGACTGCGCGGAGCGGTCGGTGCGCATCTCGGGCTCCGCCTGCGCGGCGGTGCGCTGGTGGAGGGCGAGCTCGCCGAGGTGGGCGCGGACTGGGTGAGGATGCGGATCGCGCCGGACTCCCGCTCGGCATGGGTGCCGCTGGGTGCGCTGGTGATGATCGAATCGTTGGCGGCGCGCGTGCGTGAGGCCGCACCTGGTCCTCTGCGTCCGTCCGGTCTCGGGCACGAGCTGCGCTCACTCGCACGGGACCGCGTGGTCGTGCAGGTCGCGACCGAGGCAGGAGAGTTCCGCGGGCACATCGCCGCGGTGGGGCAGGACGCGATGGACCTGCGGCTGCTCGCCACGGGGGACAGGCTCGCCGAAGGATCGGCGCGTCGGGTGACGATCCTGCTGTCGGCGGTCCTCGTCCTCAGCGCCGAACGCCGGGACTGATCGCCGTCGCCGTCGCCGTTGGTGTGTCAGGCGTCGGTGCGGCGGGACCCGGCGTCGGTGCCGAGGCGCTCCTGCTCGAGGAGCGACTCCGTGGCGGCGTACGAACGCTCGATGTACTCCTCCAGCGCGCTGAGCTCGACCCGCCACTGACCGCGGCCGCCCACCTTGATGGCGCGCAGCTCACCGGAGCGCACCAGGGCGTATGCCTGGGACGCGGAGATGGACAGCTGCTCGGCGACGTCCGAGAGCGGAATGAAGCGCGGGGTCATGCGTCTCCTCAGGAGGGAAGGACTCCATTGTGGCACCGCTGCTCGCGCTCCGGGTGCACCGTGTGGCCGAGACCCCCGCGTCGGCCTCCGTCCACAGGATCCCCCCGTTCCCGGGCGGGCGCTTCGAGGGTGCCGTAGCCTCTGGCCTGTGGATCGGCTCCCCGAGTCCCCGCCGGTCCGCATCCCGCTCCCCGGAGGTGTTGACCGTGCCCGCTGCCCCCACCCTGATGCGCCTGCGCCGGCCGCGCTGGAAGGATCCCCGGCTGCTCGTGGGCATCGTGCTGGTGGTGCTCAGCGTCCTGCTGGGCGCGCTGCTGGCCTCCCGCGCCTCGGCGACCACCACGGTGCTGATCGCCAAGGACGAGGTCGTCGTCGGTGACGAGCTCACCGCGAGCTCCTTCACCTCCGCGGAGGTGCGGCTGGGCGAGCAGGCGGAGGGGTACGCGCGAGCGCCGAAGGACATCCCCGAAGGATCCACCGCGCTGCAGTCCGTCCATCCCGGCGAGCTGCTGCCCGTCTCCGTGATCGGGCAGGGCGGCGGCGAGGACCTGCGTCCCGTCGTGATCCCCGTCGAGAGCGCGGTCGCCGACGCCGTGGGGCCAGGGCGCCCGGTCGAGCTGTGGCGCACCGAGGCGGACGACCAGGAGAAGGACGCGCTGGCCGAGAACCTCGTCCAGGACGCGACCGTGCGGCGCGTCTTCGAGGGCAGCACGCTGGGCATGCGCTCGATGAGCATCGAGGTGCTCGTCCCCTCCGACGAGCTACCCGCCGTGCTCGAGGCCCTCGGCTCCGGGGACCGGATCGACGTCATCGGCGTCCCGGGGGAGAAGGGCCTGGATTCGTGATCGACATCGTCCTGTGCGCCTCCGGTCGCGACGAGGTGCGCATCGTCCACGACGTCGCCCGCGGGCCCGGATCCGGTGCCAGGATCGTCCGTCGCTGCGCGGACCTCGCCGAGACCACGGCCGTGGCCGCGGCCGGCATCGGCGACGTGGTCGTCATCGACCTCGGCGTCCGGGGGCTGGATCGTGACGCCGCCGCCGATCTGCTGCGTGCCGGCACCGCCGTCGTGGGTCTGCGGTCCGAGGAGGGCGCGGCCACGCGCACGTCCCTGGGTCTGCGGACCGTGGTGGATGCCTCTGCCTCGCTCCCCGAGCTTCTCGAGGCGTGCGAGAGGGCGATCGGCGGGGAGGGCGCCTCCGGAGCCGAGGAGCCGTGGGTGCAGGACGCGGGGGAGGGCGACGAGGCCGACGAGCACCGGGTCCCTCCGGCACCCCTGCTCGCGGTCTGGGGCCCCGGTGGCGCGCCCGGGCGTTCCACCGTGGCGGCCAACCTCGCCGCCGAGCTCGCCGACGCCGGCACCGGGACCGTGCTGGTGGATGCCGACACCCACAACCCCGCGCTCAGCCAGATGCTCGGCGTCCTCGACGAATCACCGGGCCTGGTCGCCGCCTGCCGGGCCGCCGCCCGGGACACCCTGGACGCCGACACCCTCGATGCGCTCCTGCCCTCGGCGCGCGGTCGCCTGCACCTGCTCAGCGGGATCGGCGTCCCCGCCCGCTGGGCGGAGGTCCACCGCGCCTCCCTCGACGACGTCTGGACGGGACTGCGCGGCCGCGGTGGGATCGTCGTCGCCGACGTCGGGGCTCCTCTGGAGGAGGACGAGGAGCTCAGCTACGACACGGCCGCCCCGCAGCGCAATGCCGCCGCGCTGAGTGCGCTCTCCCGCGCGGACACGGTGATCGCCGTGGTCTCGGCCGACCCGATCTCGATCACCCGCCTGGCGCGGGAGCGGGACCGGCTCGGGGAACTGGGAGTCGGGGAGATGCACGTGGTCGTGAACAGGGTGGGGCCACCGGCGAACGCCGCCCGTGTCACCGAGCTCATCAGGGGGCGACTGCCGGCCGCCTCGGTGACCTGCCTCCCCGAGGACTCCTCGGTCTGCCGACGTGCCGCCTGGGACGGCGCGCTGCTCGCGGAGACCGCTCCGCGCAGCGCCCTGCGCAGAGCGCTGCGGGACCTCGCCGCGGCCCTGCGACCCCCGGAGGACACCGGCGGGGGCGTGACGAGCGAGCCGGCCCGTGAGAGCGCCATGGCAGGATGAGGCACATGAGGATCTTCGTGCCCGTGACCGTGGATGACGCCCCCGTGCTGCGCTCCGGGACGACCCGTCTGCCGCTTGCGGCCGACAGGATCGTCTGGGGCGTCGGTGACGAGGCACGGACCGACCGTCCCGACGTCGATCTCGAGGAGCTCGAGTACGACGCCCTGCAGGATGCCGTCTTCAGCGCGCTCCAGGACGTCGCGCCGACCGAGCGCGCCGTCGTGCTCGCCGGGGACCTGCCGGATGGTGCCCTCGCAGGAGCCGGCGACGAGGCGGGTGCGTTCGGGCTGCGCTTGACGAGCGAGGAGACGCTCCGGATCGTCAGCGCCCACGCCACGGAGCTCGACGCCGCCGGGGCCGAGGCCGACGACACCGATCCCGCCCTGCTGTGGTTCGACGCGGTCGAGCTCGGCGCAGCCCTGGACTACGCGAGCACGGCGCGCTGAATCAGGCGGACCCGGCGTCCCGGTAGGACTTCGCCGAGCGCTCCTCGGCGTGCAGAACCTTGGTCACGTACGGCTTCGCGGCCTTCTCGAGCCGCCCGCCCACCAGCGGGACCTTGGCCGTCAGCTCGCCGTCGATGCGCACGACCGACGCGTCGTCGCCGTCGGGACGCAGCTCCAGGTGGCCGCTCATCGATGCCGGCGTGCCCTCGACCTTGAGCTCGATCGTGCCCTGGCGTGCACCGCCCTCCGCGGGGGCCTCCCAGGTCTGCACCTCGGTGATCCTCACGCTCTGGCCCACGAAGGGACGGGCGATGTCGGGGATGCCCTGAGTGGTCAGCTCGAGGGTGGTGCTGACGGTGAACTCACCGCTCGCCTCCCCGGAGACCTCCGCACGACCCGAGCGGGCGTGCAGGGTCTGCGCACGGACCTCCGCGTAGCCGGGGTCGGCGTACATCTCGGCGACGCCGTCGGTCGGCAGCGGCAGGTTCATGGTCTCGCTCAGTCGCACGGATCCTCCTGGTGGGCTCGGTCCGGGCCGCGCGGCCCGTGGGTGCCCAACTATGCCAGCAGAGTCGGCTGCTCGTCGCCTCCGCGACGGGGCGGTCCCGCGGCTCGGCCCGATGTCGGACGCAGCCGGTCGAGGACCTAT
Organism: Brachybacterium endophyticum; assembly: GCF_003130585.1. Taxonomy (GTDB): domain Bacteria; phylum Actinomycetota; class Actinomycetes; order Actinomycetales; family Dermabacteraceae; genus Brachybacterium; species Brachybacterium endophyticum. The sequence continues at coordinate 39,148 of NZ_QFKX01000006.1, forward strand.
CCTGGTGCGCATGCCGAGCCTCGCCAAATACCTCTCCGACGTGCCCGGGATGGACGAGAAGACCTCCGAGTGGTTGCAGCTCCTGGTGGGGGATTGGGGACTGCTCTCCGACCTGCTGCGCGCGGACCTCGTGCTGTGGGTGCAGACACCTGACGGCGCCCTCGCGGTCGCCCACTGTCGCCCCTCCACCGGCCCCACGGTCTACTACGAGGACCCGGTCGGCGACATGGCCGGCGCGGAGGACTCCTCGTGCGTGCGGACCGTGCTCGAGGGCGGTGCCCCTCCCGAGCAGGCCACGGCGATCCTGCGCGAGGGCGAGGAGGCGCTGCGGCAGCTCGCCCCCGTGCGCCACGACGGCCGCACCATCGGGGCGCTGGCCATCGAGACCCCGGTGCGCAGCACCGAGCCGAGCCGCAACGAGGTCCGCCAGCACGAGCTGGGAGAGCGTCTGCTGCGGATGATGGGGGAGGGCGCGTACCCGATCGCGGGCGCCCCGATCCCGCCCCGGCGCGGTGCACCCCGTGTGGGGGACGGCATCGTGGAGCTCGATGCGCAGGGCGTGATGATCTGGGGCTCGCCCAACGCGCTCTCGGCCTTCCACCGCTTCGGCATCGCCGGCGACATGACCGGCAGCACCCTCGCCGAGCTCACCACCGAGCTTCTGCAGACCCGGGCCCCCGTCGACGAGTCGCTGCCATTGGTGCTGATGGGCCGCGCCGCCTGGCGCTCGGACATGCAGGCCCGCGGCGGCACCCTGTCGCTGCGCGCCATCCCGCTCACCGAGGGTGGTGCCCGCAGCGGGGCGATCATCCTGGTCCGCGACGTCAGCGAGCTGCGGCGCCGCGAACGGGAGCTGATCACGAAGGAGGCGACGATCCGGGAGGTCCACCATCGGGTGAAGAACAACCTCCAGACCGTCGCGGCGCTACTGCGCCTGCAGTCCCGTCGCATGAAGTCCGACGAGGCCCGCGACGCGCTCGCCGAGGCGCAGCGTCGCGTGGCCACCATCGCGCTGGTGCACGAGTCCATGCTGCAGGGCAGCGAGGAGGCGGTGTTCTTCGACGAGGTGATCGAGCGCTGCCTGCGCCTCGCGGTGGACGCCGCGAGCGCCTCGGTGCACGCCGCGGGCACCGAGGGCGCCGACCCGCACCAGGTCGAGGTGCGCACCGAGCGAGCGGGGAAGGTCGGCCCGGTGCGACCGGAGGAGGCGACACCGCTCGCCCTCGTGGTCACCGAGCTCGCGACGAACGCCGTCGAGCACGGGCTCTCCGAGACCGGCGGGACGCTCATGATCCGTGCCGAGCGCACCGGCAGCCACCTGGTGATCCACATCGAGGACGACGGCGCCGGGATGCGGTCCACGCAGCCTACGGGGCTGGGCACGAACATCGCCCAGACGCTCGTGCAGGGGGAGCTCGGCGGTGCGCTCACCTGGGAGAACCGCCCCGAAGGCGGGACACAGGCGACGATCGACGTCTACCTGGACCCCGTCAGCGTCGATCCGGCGAGCGCCTGAGTCCGGGAGCGGACCGGCGTCGGACATGACACGGCGGGCGGCCCGAGGGACCGCCCGCCGCGTGAAGACTGCGGGAGTGGGGGAGGGAGCTCAGCCGGCGCGGCGCGCGCGGGCGTTACGACGCTTGAGCGAGCGGCGCTCGTCCTCCGACAGGCCTCCCCAGACGCCCGAGTCCTGGCCGGACTCCAGGGCGAACTTCAGGCACGAGGTCATGACCTCGCAGCGCTGGCACACCGCCTTCGCCTCCTGGATCTGGGTGATCGCGGGACCCGTGTTCCCGATCGGGAAGAACAGCTCAGGGTCCTGGGTCAGGCATTCCGCGCGGTGGCGCCAATCCATCTGTTACTCACTTTCCGGGTCACCCCGCAGCGGCTCGTGAGCCGCGGCGCGGCGGGTGGTCGCCTCGTGAGGGGCGAACGGATCTACGGGCGGACCGGTACCTCGCGGCCGATCCTGGGTTCACTCCATTGTTCAAGCACGCCCGCCGAGCCACAAGAGCCCTCGCTCGGCTCCTGGGTGGGACTTCCCACAGCGACCGCGAACGCTCGGACCGGCCTGCCCGCAGCCGATCGATCCTGCGGCGGCTGTCGATAGAGTGCCGTTCATGGCCTCCACCTCACAAAAGCCCTCCGCCCCGCAGGAGCCGGGCACCGCCGACCGGCCCGCGACCCGGCGTCTGGGAACCGTTCTGCTGGCGGTCGAGACCCTGGCGCTCGCTGCGCTCGGGGTCTTCATGCTCTCGCGCGTGGGGTCGGAGGACGTGGGCGCCTCCCTCGCAGTCGGACTGGCGGTCTTCATCCTGCTGTTCGCCCTCGCCGTGGGCATCGCCGCCTACTCCCTGTTCCGACGAGGGCGCTTCGGGCTCGGCTTCGGCATCACCTGGCAGCTGTTCCAGGCCCTGGTCTCCGCGAGCATGCTGCGGGCCAACATCCTGGTTGCGGGCGGGGTCGGCCTGCTGCTGGCGATCGCAGCGTTCGTGGTGCTGCTGATGCTCGTGCGCGCGACCCCCTTGCCCTTCGAGAACGATGCGAACGCGGGAAGCACGGACCGCCGAGGCGGCGGGACCGGCGGCACACGCCGCTGACCCCGCCGCCCCGCTCCGCCTTCGCCTCACCTCACCAGCCCTGCCTCAGCTGCCCGCCTCACCCCGCCGGGTCTCCCGCCGCGCGGCGGGTCCGTCGGCGGGCGGTGCGCTCACTCGTCGGCCGCGGCGAGAGCGCGCGCCGGCTGCGTGCGGGCCGCCCTCCGGCCCGGCAGGGCCGAGGCGAGGAGCCCTGCCGCGAGCGCCAGCGCCAGCACCAGGCCGATCTGGCCCCACGGGATCGTGATCATCAGCGGGTACTGGCCACCCAGGACCGTGGAGATCCCGAGCACCCCGTAGACGCTGCCCAGGGCGATGCCGAGCACGGCACCGATCACGGCGAGCAGCAGACCCTCCCAGGCGAGCATCGCCCGCATCTGCCCACGCGTCGTGCCCAGTGCCCGCAGCAGGGCGTTCTCGCCGGTGCGTTCGATGACGCCCAGGCTGAGGGTGTTGGCGACGCCCACGAGGGCCACCAGCACCGCGACCGCGAGCAGGCCCACGGTGATGCCCAGCATCACCGAGAGGATCTGCCCGTACATCTCGCGCTCGGCCCCGGATGCATCCACCTCCGCCTGCGGCGCGCCGTTCTCCGCGGCGGCCTTCTGGATGTCGCCGACGACGGCGAGCGCGTCGCGCCCTTCCCGCGGGGCGGTCCCCACGTCGTCGAAGTCGACCAGCAGGGCGGGTGAGGAATCTGAGCCCAGGAGCTGCTCGAGCGTGGCGGGGGAGACCAGGGACATCTGCAGGTTCGCGTCCACGTGCACGCGCAGGTCGTGGGACTTCCCGTCGGCGCCCGGGAGGTGGAGGACCTGCCCGTCGGTGAGGCCGAAGGACTGGGCGCGCTCCTTCCCGAGCACCACGGTGCCGCTGGTGACCGTGTCGGCGAGCTCGGGCCTGTGCGAGGTCGACCGGACCTGATCCGGGGTCGCCGCGTACAGGGTCATCGGTTCCTTCGCGCCCACGTCGATGTCGCCGCGCTCGGTGGCCTGCGCGCTGTGCACGCCGGGGACCTCGGAGATCGCCTCCACGGCAGCACGCGGGAGCTTCTCGGCGGTGACCACCGAGTCGATGGGCCGGCGGCTGTCGAGCTCCGTGGTCAGCGTGGTCTCCGTGGTGCGTGCGCCGACGGCCATCATCGTCATCAGCGTGGTGCCGATCAGGAGCGCGGCGACGGTGGCCGCGCTGCGGCGGGGGTTGCGGGAGGTGTTCGCTCCTGCGATGCGGGCGGGCAGACCACCGATCCTCGCCGCCGCGGCTCCGGCGAGACGGGCCAGCGGACGTGTGACCAGCACGAGCCCCACCAGGAGCCCCGCGAAGCTGACGACGCCGCCGAGCATGCCCAGGGCGATCCCGAGTCCTGACGGCCCCGCCAGGGAGATCCCGACGGCTCCGACCAGGGCCAGCAGCCCCAGGACCACAGCCACCAGGCTGAGCACGCCGCGCACGCCCAGTCGACGCGCGGGGGCCGGCGGCGCGGGCCGAAGGGCCTGCAGCGGGGCGACGCGGGTGGCCGCGCGCACCGGCCCCAGCCCTGCGATCGCGGTCAGCACCGTTCCCGCCACGAGCGGGGCGATCACGGAGGCGAGGGTCACGGGAACGATCAGGACGCCGTCCAACAGCCCCACGGCGGCGGCACCGGCGAGGGCGGCCTGTGCCAGCAGGTGCGCGCCGATCATGCCGAGGACGGCCCCCGCGAACCCCACCAGCGCGCTCTCGCGCAGCACGTTCGCGGCGACCTGACGGCGGGTGGACCCGAGGGTGCGCAGCAGCGCGAGGGAGCGGGTGCGCTGTGCCAGGGTCACCGCGAACGTGTTGGTGATGACCACGGCGCTGGTCACCAGGGCGATCACCACGAACACGGCGAACACCATCGCGAGGGCCTCGAAGCCCTTCGTGACCTCGGAGGTCTTCTCGTCGATGACGTCCTGTGCGCTGCGCACCTCCAGCCCCTGGTGGGTGAGCGAGCTGATCGTGGCGTCCCGGTCGGCGCCCGGCTCCAGGGCGAGCAGCCAGGTGGATCCGGGGCCGCCGCCGGCCAGGGTCCGTTCGTTGTGGGAGTTGACGTGCACGATCGGGGTGCCACCGAGCGCCGTGCTGGTCGATCCTGCGGCGATCCCGGTGACACGGAGGGTGAGGTCCTCGTGCTCGGCGTCCAGTCGTGAGTCCGCCGGCAGCACCACGTCCTGGCCTGCGCTCACGCCGAGATGGTCGGCGGCCGCCTCGTCGAGGACGACCTCGTCGGCCTTCGCGGCGTCGCGCCCGGAGGTCAGGTCGAGGGTCTGCACGGAGGCGGGAGGATCGGCCTGTTCCTGGAGGAACACTGCCGCGGAGGACCCGGGAGCCTGCAGCTGCAGGTACCCGTCGGTCCGCGGCCAGGAAGCCTTCACCCCGGGGGCGTCCGGGGCAGCGGCCGAGGCGTCGGCGTCCGGGTTCTCGCCGGCGTCCTCGGGAGCGACCACGAGATCGGCCCCCTGGTACGCCTGGGTGACCCCGGCGGAGAGCGAGGTGGTCAGCAGGTTCGCGGCGATGATCATGACCGCGAGGAACCCGCTGGAGATCGCCACGGTGATCAGAGCGGCGAGATGACGGCGGGGCGGGGTGAGGCGGATGCGGCGGCTCATCGCAGCACCTCGTCGTCCGCGATGCGACCATCGGCCAGGGTGACGATGCGATCGGCCTGCTCGGCGGCCTCGCGCTCATGGGTGACCATGACGACGCTCTGGCCGAACTCCTCGACGCTCACGCGCAGGAACCGCAGCACCTCCTCCGTGGTCGCGGAGTCGAGGTTGCCGGTCGGCTCGTCGGCGAAGACCACCGCGGGTGAGGTGACCAGGGCCCGGGCGATCGCCACCCGTTGGATCTGGCCGCCGGAGAGCTGGGAGGGCAGGTGGTCCAGGCGTTCGGTGATGCCGAACGCGGTGGTGATGGTGTGCAGCCAGGTGCGGTCGGGACGACGCCCGGCGAGGTCGAGCGGGAGCAGGATGTTCTGCTCGGCGCTCAGCATCGGCAGCAGGTTGAAGGACTGGAAGACGAAGCCGATGCGATCGCGGCGCAGGCGGGTCAGGGCGTCGTCGCCGAGCCCGGTGATCTCGGTGCCGTCCAGGACGATCGACCCCGCATCGACCGTGTCCAGTCCCGCGAGGGTGTGCAGGAGGGTGGACTTGCCGGACCCCGAGGGGCCCATGATCGCGGTGAAGGCGCCCCGGGCGATGTCGAGATCCACCCCGTCCAGCGCGAGCACCTGGTTCTGGCCCTGTCCGTAGGACTTGCGCAGGCCGCGGGCGCTCAGCACGGCGTCGGCGGGCAGATCGGGAGCGGGGTCGGCAGCGTGGGTGCGGTGGGGGTCAGGGCACATCATCGGGTCCTCCGGGGATCGCGGGGCCGTCAGCGGCCCCTGCGGATTCGTACCCCACCAGGATCTCGGGACGCAGGACCCGCGTCGTCAGCACCCGGTCGCGACCGCGCTCGCTCCCACCCGACCGGGGTGGCGCAGCCGTGTCGTCCCGGAGTATGAGGTCCGGGCGAGGGACGTCAGACGCCGGGCTCGACCAGGCCGGATTCGAAGGCGAGGATCACGGCCTGGACGCGATCGCGGGCGTTGAGCTTCGAGAGGACACGGCCGACGTGGGTCTTCACGGTCGCCTCGGCGACGAACAGCTCGGCCCCGATCTCCTGATTGGAGAAGCCCCGTGCCATCAGCACGAGCACCTCCTTCTCGCGGTCCGTGAGCGGCTCGAGGATCGAGTCGTCGCGCTCACCGGGCGGGGGAGTGCTGACCATCCGGGTCATCAGGCGTCGCGTGGCGGAGGGGGCGATGACCGCATCGCCGCGGTCCACGGTGCGGATCGCCGCGAGCAGCTCCTCGGGCTGGGCGTCCTTGAGCAGGAATCCGCTCGCGCCCGCGCGGATCGCGGCCATCACGTAGTCGTCGATGTCGAAGGTCGTGAGCACGACGATCTTGGGTTCGCGTCCGTCGGGGGCGTCCTCGAGGATGCGTCGTGTCGCCTCGATGCCGTCCATCCTGGGCATCCGCACGTCCATCAGCACCACATCGACCCTGCGGGCGCGGATCTGCTCGACGGCCTCGGCGCCGTCGGAGGCCTGCAGGGCGACCTCGAGGTCGTCCTGGGAGTCGATCACCATCGCGAAGCCGGCCCGCACGAGCGGCTGGTCATCGACCAGGGCGATCCGCAGGGGAGCGGAAGGGGAGGGGGCGGCCGCGTTCGAGCCGGTGCCGGAGTCGTCGGGGGTCTCAGGGGTCTCGGGGCTCATCGGGTTGTCCTTCCGTCCAGAGGGATGCGCACGCTCACGCGGAACCCGCGATCGGGCAGCGGACCGGTGTGCAGGGTGCCGCGGAACAGGTTGACGCGCTCACGCATGCCGGTCAGGCCATGGCCGAGACCGTCGGAGGCGGGGTCCACGCCCTGACCGTCGTCGGTCACGTCCAGGGCGAGCTGGTGGGGATCGCGACGCAGCAGGACACGGGCGCTGACGTCCGGCCCGGCGTGCTTCATCACGTTGGTCAGGGCCTCCTGCACCACCCGGTACAGCGTCAGCCCCATCGGTCCGGGCAGGCCGTCGACGTCGCCCTCGCGCACGAGATCCACGGGCAGACCCGCGGCGCGGACCTGCTCGACGAGCTCACCGAGCGACTCCAGCCCCGGCTGCGGACCCAGGTCCTGCGACTCGTCGTTGCGCAGCACCCCCAGCAGGCTGCGCATGTCCGCGAGGGCGCGGCGGCCGGTCTGGCCGACCGTGCCCAGGACGTCCGCTGCCGCGCTCGGGTCCTGGGAGGCGATGAAGCGGCCGCCGTCGGCCTGGGCGATGATCACCGACAGCGAGTGGGCGACCACGTCGTGCATCTCGCGGGCGATGCGGGCGCGCTCGTCGGCCACGGCGAGGCGGGTGCGCTGCTCGCGCTCCCGGACGGCCTGCGCGGCGGCCTCACGGGCCATCCGCAGCTGGTCGACGCGCACCCGCTGGTAGCGCCCCGTGGCCCAGACCGCCAGCACCAGAGCGGTGCCGAAGACGAAGAAGACGACGGACGAGACGGTCACGAAGTACCACGGCTCGCTCGAGAGCATCGCGAACGTGGTGGCGACCGCTTGCATGCCCGCGCCGATGACCCCGGCGACGAGGGCGAACGTGGGGACGCGTCCGCGGCCGTGCACCGTCGCGCAGTACAGGGCGTAGAAGATCATCACGTCGCCGAGGACCACCGGGTAGCCACCGAGGAAGTGGGCGACGGCGAGCACCGCGATCAGGAGCGTGGCCCACCCCGTGCGGGTGCGCAGGAAGGCGCCGGCGACGAACATCGGGATCGACCAGAACAGCCAGGCATCGACCGACAGCGTGCTGACCAGGGGGATCGACCCGAGCATGAGGACGGCGGCGATGCTCCCGAAGACGGTCGCGTCGACGATCTGCGGATGGCTCGCGAGCCATCGGAACGGTGCGTCCAGACGGCTCGGCGGCGGGTCCACCGGCTCGGGGTCGATCGTCCCCCGGGACGGCAGCGGCATGGTCATGGCACGAGCCTAGGAGATCGCGGGGCCGTGGTCGTCCTCCCGGAGGGGGACGGCGCTCCGCCCGCGGTCGCAGGGACGTTCAGAAGAGCCGCTGTGTCTCCTCGATCAGTTCCGGGCCCTCGCTGCGCGTGTTCCCGACGGCCGCGTCGACGGGCCGCAGTTCGAGGTCCTCGCCGTCGCGGACGCGGGCGTCGTCCTGCAGCCACTGCTCGACCTCCCCGCGATCGTCCATGGCAGGGTCGAGATAGGCGTCGACCGCATCGCGCGGGAGCATCAGCGGAGTGCGGTCGTGGATGTCGGCGAGGGTGCCGCTCGCCTCACGGGTGATGATCGTGGCGCTCAGCAGCCAGGCGCCGTCCCCGCTCGCGGCCGGTCCCTCGTGGCCGCCGGGGCCCTTCCACCAGGAGACCAGGCCTGCGAGGTAGAGGGGTTCCCCGCTCGGGTCGGAGATGAAGAAGGGCTGCTTGCGCTTGGATCCGGCCTCCTGCTTCCACTCGTAGTAGCCGGAGATCGGGATGATCGCCCGGTACCGCGACAGGCTGCCGCGGAAGCTGGGCTTGGACCCCAGGGACTCGCGGCGGGCGTTGAAGGTGCGGGCGCCGAACGCGAGATCCTCGGCGAAGGGCGGCAGCAGCCCCCAGCGGGCCACGCGCAGGGCGCGCAGCACCTCACCGGGGGCGCCGGGCTCCCGGTCGTCGTCCTTCGCCAGGGACTCGGTGACCACGTAGATCGGGGCCGTGGGCGCGACGTTCCACCGCGTGCGCAGATGGGGATCGGCCAGGTCGACGGCATCGAGGTCGTCGATCAGCGGCTCGATCTCCTGGAAGAAGGCGAAGCGCCCGCACACGGGGTCTCAGCCCTTCCGGCCCTCGGAGGGAGCGGAGCCCTCGGCATCGTCGGCCGGCTCGGTGGCGACGTCGCCGGGCTGTTCCGCGATCGAGCCGGTGGGCGTGCGGGCGGTGATCCGCGCGTTCTCGCCGGTGTAGGAGCCCTGGTCGCGGTGGAGGTTCTGGAGACGGAGGTCGCGGCCCTGATCCACGAGCTTCTCGTACTTCTGCTCCTTCTTCTCCGCGCCCTTCTCGCCGCGCAGCGGGACCTCGAAGCCGTTCTCCGCGGGAAGGCCCGCCTGCAGCTCCTTCGCACGCTCGTACTCGGCGTCGACCTCGGCACCCAGGATGATCACGATGTTCATGATCCACAGGGCGAACAGGACGGCCATCACGCCGCCGATCGCGCCGTAGCTGGAGTAGCTCGCGAAGCTGCTCATGTAAATCGCGAGGACCACCGCGGCGACCGCGATGCCGACGATCGCGAACACGCCACCGGGGGAGATCAGGCGGAAGGGCTTGGCGATGTTCGGGGCCGCCCAGTACAGCACCGAGACCAGCACGAACAGGAGCAGGACGATGACGGGCCACTTCACCCACGCCCAGATCGGCAGGAACGACTCCAGCAGGAAGGCGACGAAGCCCTCGAGGTGCAGCGGCTGGGCGATCGGCTTCAGCAGGCTCTCGGCGAGGGTCTCGTTGAGCAGGAACGAGATCCCGATGACCAGCAGGCCGATGACCAGGGTGGCGGTCACGGCGAGCATGCCGAGGTTGAAGCGGATGGCGCTGCGCCCCTCGGGGATCTCGTAGACGTCGTTCGCGGTCCGGGAGAACGCCTTGACGTAGCCGGAGGCGGACCAGAGGGCGGTCGCAATACCGATGATCAGAGCGATGATGCCGCCGGAGGCGCTCCCCATGAGCGACTCGAGCGTCGTGCTGACGATGTCGCCGAGCCCGCTGACCTGCTTCCCGAGGCCGGAGCTCGTCACGCCGTCCGTGATCAGCTTCGCGATCTGGTCCTTGACCGGAGCCAGGATCAGCGTGGCCAGCGAGAACACGGCCAGCAGGGTGGGCGCGATCGACAGCACCATGAAGTAGGTCAGCTTGGCGGCCTGGTCGGTGCCGCCGTCACGACCGAACTCGCTGAACGCGCGCTTGACGAGGTACAGGATCGTGGGCCGCTGCAGACGGACCTTCTCGTCCTCGGCGCTGCCGCTGGGGTTCTCGGCCATCGTTGCCTCCGCGGGTCTCAGGGGAAGGGACCCGCCCATCGTGCCACGCGACGCCGTCCTGGCCGGGGAGAACGGTCGCGAGGGGACGGCGACCCACCGGCCGGAGGGTCCTCGGCGGGGCGGTCGACTATCGGTCGGCGCGGGCGGCTCGACGAGCCGCCACGCCCTCCTCGAGGCGGGCGAGCGAAGAGGTGAGGGCGTCCAGGACCTCCGGCTCCTCGATGATGTCCGCGAGCGCCGTGCGCCAGACGCCGTGCAGGTCCTCCAGATCCTGGCCCGCGCGCTCGGTCGGGAACAGGCGTGTGCGTCGGGCGTCTGTCTCGTGCTTCTCCCGATACACCATGCCCTTCTCCTCGAGTGCCCTGAGCGTGCGGGCGACGTTGCTGGAGTGGAGGACCGTCGCCTTCGCGATCTCGTGGGGAGAGGCCCCGGGGTTCTGCGTGATGTGTCGGATCACCGCGGATTCGACGGTGGTGCAGGTCTGGGTCTCGCTCTCCTGGAGGGCTCTCAGATGTCGGCCGATGGCGAGGACGCGGTCTGCGAGCTCGAACAAGCGATGGTCGGTGTTGGTGGACATTCTCTGATGGTATAACCTATCGAGCGATAGTGACCACGTGATAGGTTAATTCACGGAAAGGGGCGATCATGAGTACGGATCTCGCCGGCAGGATCATCATCGTGACGGGCGCGTCATCAGGGATCGGAGAAGCGGTCGCGCGCCGATCCGCGGCGTCGGGGGCGACGACAGTCCTCCTCGCGCGGCGCGAGGGGCGGCTGAGGGAGTTGTCGGCCGAGTTGGAGGAGTCGCTCGCGCTCCCGTGCGACGTCACGGATCAGCAGGCGGTCGCCGATGCCGTCCAGGCGGTGATCAGCAGGTACGGCCGCATCGACGTGCTGGTGAACAACGCCGGTCGCGGGCTCCAGGCCCCGATCGATCACCTCGACGTCGAGGATCTGCGTGAGGTGCTCGAGCTGAACCTCGTGGCACCCCTGCGCATGATGCAGCTGGTGCTGCCGCACATGCGGGCACGGCGCAGCGGGAGCATCGTGAACATCGGCTCGGGCATCACCTTCCAGCACCTCCCGGGGACCGGTGGCTACGCCGCTTCCAAGGCTGCACTGGCGCAGCTCTCGGGCGTCGCGCGCGCGGAACTCGAGGGCAGCGGGATCACGGTGTCCACCGTGTACCCCTTCATCACGGCCACGGAGTTCTCCGGCTCGCTCCTGGGGTCGCGATCGGACGCGGCGCAGCTCGAGGCCGGGCACGCCCCCACCCCTCGTGATCCGGGGGAGGTCGCCGAGGCGGTCCTCGAGGCGGCCGTCACCGGGGTGCCACAGATCGACCTCGTGCCCGAACGCTTCGGAGGGAGCATCCGTGAGGACCACCCGGCGATCTGACGCCACGGACGTCGGTCATCCCGATTCCCGCCACCACCGCGCGGGGGAGGACTCACCATGCGCATCTTCATGACAGGAGCATCGGGGAACATCGGGTCCGCGCTCATCCCGGAGTTGTCGGCGGCACCCTTTTACGTACCATATAACACTGATACATAGCACTTTTACGGTGCGAGCGCTCATCGCTGGCTCCCGCTCACGCGACGTGCCGGTGCCGCTCGATGCGCTCAAGCGCAACGAACAGGGCAGTGATGCCGAATCCGCCGACGATCACCACGAGCGCACACAGCGTCTCAGCGGGCATCGGCAGGACGATCAGGGGGACGGGTGCTACATGTACCATCGCCACGATGGCACCTTCTATTCAGGTGCTGTCTCGCCCCGTCCGGTGTTCGCGCACCTGGCGGGGCATCTCTATGCGTGGCATCCCGAACGGTTAACCATCCCGGTGGTGTTCTTCGTCCTGCCGCTGGTGATCGTGTTCGCGATCTTCCCCGGCCTCGCTGTCCTGGACATCGCGCTGTGAGCCGCCCGTGAGCCCTCCATCGATCCCCCCCCCACCCCGACCCCACCATCCACCACCGACCTCAATCCCTACCCCGAACTCCTCTCATCAGCAGATCTCATACGACTGCATCCCCGATCCCCGAGACCGTCGAAGGGCTGCAGAAGGAGACCATGATGACCGTCCACCGCCAGACCATGCTGCGTCGACCTCTCCCGCGCATCGCCCCACGCCAGCGACGAGAGTCAGTCGGGCGGCGGCCTCTCAACCCCAGACCGAGGAGTGAGGGGACGTACCCGGGTGGGTGATGATTACGCTCGTGACTAATGCCTGAACAATCGTTGCGCTGACCGGGGGGAATGGCCCCTGGACGGCGTTTGTAGGTGGGTCGGGACATTCTGTCGTCCATGCATAAGGGGTATCAGATGATCGTGTGGGAGCTGCGGCCGCGCGTGCTGCACGTGGAGCAGTCGACGTTCCTGCGGCTACCCAAGCCTGCACCTCATCCGCTGACGGCTTCAGCGCGTTTGTGCCAGGTCGAGAGTGCATGAGCGATCTCGACCAGTACGCGGCAGGGGAGCGGATCGAGCAGATCGTCTCGTCGGTCCTCATCGGCTACCGCCTCACGATCCGCGGTCCGCGCGTGGAGTCGATGCCCTGGCACCGCGACCAGACGCTGCCTCGCTACTCGGTGCGGGTCGCTACGCCGGATGACTCCATTGTCTATACGGCACTCGTGTGGTCCGGCTGGGACGACGAGCTCGAGGAGCATCTGCGGCGGTGGCTGCTCGAGCGGATCCACCTCGAGGGCACGAAGCGCGGGCACGGCCGGCGTCCGGACCCGTGGTGGGTGAAGGTCTGGAAGGCGGCGAATCCCGGGCGGAGGTGATGTACGCCGCCGGACTCCACTACAAACATGATTGCTCATGTATACTAAGAGGGTCGGACGGGGGAGACCCCCGAAGACAGGAAAAGCCCCCCGGGTAGGCCGGGGGGCGGGATAGGAAGGAGGACGACGATGATCCTGCAAATCATCGGAATCCTGGTCAGCCTTCCTGGAGCGATCGTAGCACTCGTGACCATCGGCCACCTGCTACGGCCCCGAGAGGGGAAGCACAGGAAGTAACTGACCGGCCCCGGGGGCGACCCCGGGGCGCTTCCTCCCCCTCGCACGAGAGGAGCCCCATCATGAACACTCGCACCCCCATCGCCCTTGCCGCAGTCGGCACCACCGCCCTGCTCGCCCTCGCGCCCCTCGCCCACGCGCCCATCTGGGCCACCGCGACCCTCGGCGTGTTCGTCGGCTTGGAGGTGACCGCTCTGTGGATGCTCAGCAAGAGGAACGCATGACGATCCACTACCTCGCCCGCGCCGACGTAGCCGAGCGGATCGGCGTGAAGCCCGCGACGCTCTCCCGCTACAAGCTGCCCACCCCGGACGCGATCACCGGCACGCGCCACAACGCGGCACGTGGCTGGCTGCCCGAGACGATCGACCGTTGGAACGCCCAGCGACCCGGTCGAGGTCGCCGCGCCGACTGAACCTGGATGCACGAAAGTGCCCCACCTCCCGTAGGAGATGGGGCGCTGGGGAAAGCGGAGGGAGAGGCGGCGTCGTCACCCCCAAGACCGTGAGCGCCGCCCCTCCGCTGTCAGTCTCCCACGACGTGCGAGACGCCCTCATCTCCGGAGGAGATGGGGGCGTCTCAGTGTGGAGCGATGATGCTCCGCGATGCGGTGACCTCCCAGGGCCGTGTGTCTGGGCTGCCATCGCCTGGAAGAGTACGCCGGCTCACGAGGTATCGCTAGGTGCCCTCGCCCGCCAGCCACCACTGGAGGCGGGCGAGGGCCGCGGCGAGGCTGTGCTCCTCAGACCGGAGAGAAGGAAGAGACGCCTACGAACCGCACCGGCACGGTATAGGGCGGGAGGTTCCCCGTGCGCGCCACGCTCAACCAATGAGCGCTCAGGCGCAAGAAAGCGCCCCCACCCCCCAAAGACGGGAGATGGGGGCGTTCTCTGTGTCACTCCAGCGGAGTCCTCCCGGGTTTCAGTCAGGAGAAGCCGCCACGAATCAGCGTACGCCGCGACTGATCTGTATGGGACCAATCGGGACAACTTGCGGAAAGTGCCCTCATCTCGAGGAAGGAGGTGAGGGCACTTTGAGCGGAGCGACGACCCCGCTCGAGGCGACCAGCCCCTACCGGAGCCCCCGATGGCCGCCCTAGGGCCACGGTATGTCAGCGGTGGCGCTGCCGGGCGCGTTCAGCACGGTCGGCGTCCGCGTCCGAGAAAGCACACCGCTCTGCTGCCGCAGCAGATCCGTACTGGGCGCCGCACTCCTCGCACTGATAGTCAGCCATCGTCGCCTGCCCGATGCGTGTGGGCGCGAACCGCCTGATCGACCTGCCCGGCCTCGTCGGCGGTCAGTGCAGCCTCAGCGTCCGGGACACCCTCGAGGGCGCCGACGTCACGGACCTTGGTGCCGGTGGCGAGCTCGGATGCCTGCCCGGCCACGACCGTCGCGCCTCGGATGGACTCGACGACGTTGGAGTTCGCCGTGACCTTCGTGCGGGAGATGAGCCCGGCAACGATGGGGCCGGCGGCAGCGACGACACCGATGATCGCGGCCTCGAGGCCCTCGGGAAGATTCACGCCGAGGACGACGACGAGGGCGATGACCGCGGAGATGACCGCGGACAGGCTGCCGATGGTGACAGCGGGCTCGGATCGGACGACAGGAGTGCGGGTGCCAGTCATGACTTCTCCTTGAGGGATGGGACGTTGTCGTGGATGTACTCCAGGACGAGGGTGTGCGCGGGCGGCGGGACGCGCTGCAGCCGCTCGATGACGCCGACGAGGGTGCGACGGTAGGTCCGGTTCTCCGTAGTGACCACCTCGATTTTTTCGTCCATCGCCGCGATCTTGATGTCCTGCCGCTCGACCGCGGACTTCCAGTAGCTGGCTGCCTGGGCGAGGTCGGTGCCCTGGTTCGTAGACCGGGTCGCCTTCAACCCGATCCAGGCGCCGCCGATCGTGACGGCGGCGGAGACGATGATGCCGATGATGGTGGAGTCCATTCAGTCATCACCCCACGCCTCGGAGATCTCCTCCGATTCCAAGTGCAGTCGCGCCACGCAATAGGCCATCGAGAAGGCGACGTAAGACGCGGCCGTGATCCAGCCGCGCTGGGAGCCACCGTCGACGGGCAGCAGGGCGTACACCCACGACACGGTGAAGTAGAGCGCCGTGATCGCGGGAGTGGCGATCAACCCGAACCAAGCCACCTTGTGCAGCGCCAGGGCCCGGGTGCGAGAGGCGACGGCGGCCCACAGTCCGGCCAGCATCCACACGCCGCCAATCATCCAGGGCTGGATCAGGTCCATCCACTCGATACCCGCGGCTCGCCCAGCGGAGGGCTGCACGATCCACGAAAGACCGATCAGGGCGATCGCCAGCCCCTTGCCGCCCATGTAGCGCAACGCCCAGGTGCGGTTGCGGGCCAGGACGTGGCCGATGACTCCGACGGGGGACTCGATGGAGCCCGTGTCGGTGACCTCGCGGCTCACGCCAACCACGCCGCGAAGAACGTCGTCGGGCCGATCTTCCCGTCCACGGTGAGGCCGGCCTTCGCCTGCAGGGTGCGGGCGGCCTTGTCGGTGCCGGGGCCGAAGCGGCCGTCGGCGGTGATGCCGACCTTCTTCTGCCAGGCCTTGAGGCCGTGCGCGCCGGAGGACTTCCCGGATCCGAAGATCTCCCCGGGCACGAGGGAGTTCGCGGATTTGCCGGAGACGGCCTCGAGCTTCGACTCGTCGCCGTAGTAACACTTGTGCTCCGACGTTCGCAGGAGCGGGAAGTCAGGCAGATCCTTGAGCTTCATCAGTAGCGCCTTCCCCTCGGGCAGCGTGACCGAGGACGTGGGAGTGGTGACGGGCTTGCCGGTGACAGCGGCGGGCGCGCCGCCGGCGAGGTCGAGCAGCCGGGCGACGGGGAACGCGCCGGGGTCCCAGTGCGAGTTGGCCACGACGTGCGTGTGTCCGCAGACACCCGTGTACGCCGCCCACTGCGAGGCAGACATGCGCTGCGGAGCGGTCGTGTAGGCGGCGTTCGTGGTCGGCCAGGAGAGACCATCCGCGGTCAGCGGGATGCCGTGTGCGGCGGAGATCCACGCGAGCACGGAGGCGAGTCCAGCGAGGTCCTGATCCTGGGCGTCCTCGGTGAAGAACAACCCGTTCTTCACGGCGTAGGCGCGGTCGCAGGAGCCGATGAACTCGATCTGGATGCAACCACCGTTGTTCGTCTCCGGCGTCCCGGCAGGATGCTCGAGCGCCTTCGCCGACTTGGTCGTCTCGATGTGCTGGCGCACGGTGCCATCGCGGTGAACGGTGAAGTGAGGTGCAGATCCACCGCCCCCGTAGGTGGGCCACGAGCCGCCCTCGGTGGTGTGCAGGACGATCTTCGTGACCGGTGCCTTGTGGGAGTTGCCCGTCCAGGTCTGCGAGCGGTCCGCGCCGGGCATCCATCCGGGCGTGGCCGACGCGACGACGGTGGCGGGCTTCGCGGTCGTCGTTGCCCCGGCAGTGGTCACTGCCGGGGCGTCACCTTTTCCCGCCAGCAGCTTCTTCTTCGTGGCTGGACCGATTTTCCCGTCCACCGTCAGCCCGTGCGCCTTCTGGAACGCCTTGATCTTCGCGACGGTTCCCGTGCCGATCTTCCCGTCAGCCGTGACACCGAGGGCTTTCTGCACGTCGTAGTGATTCAGGCGGCCCTCGGACGTGTACTGGTCCTTCGAGGCGATGTAGCGGAAGTGCCAGTTCTCGCCCACGCGGCGGCCCTCGTCCCAGGACCACCCGAACCGGAGGCCGTTGGTCTTGATCCACGCCTGGATGGCAGCGGGGTGAATGTCGACGGCGAGACCGTCTTCATGGTTCGACCCGAGATCGGGGGACGCGACGGAGACCCCGCCGGCCTTTCGCTTCCAGATCCGCCCCTGATAGGAGCGGTCGGTGGACAGGGTGCGGCCGCGGCCTGCGGGCGTGTAGTTCGCCGTGAACAGGGCAACTTGATCAGCGTGGGTGCGCAGCGCCGACCAGATCGAGAAGTTCGCCCCGGTCTCGGCAACGGCGCGCGGCAGCATCCGGGTCAGCGAGTCGAATGCGTCCTTGCGGAGCCGTTCGACCTTCTTCTTGTTCGACCACGAGGCGGGCATTTTGCTGTAGGTGACCACGACAGTCGTCCTTTCCGAGTGGGCATGAGAAAGACCCCTGCCGTGTGGCGAAGGGGCCTTGGTGCTGCGGGGGTTGGTCAGGCGTCGATCTGGTCGTCCGTGATCCAGGGGTCGTCTTCGTCGACCTCGTATAGGTCTACGCCGCCGTCGTGACGGTCCGTGGGGTCATTCATCGGTGTCCTTGAGGGCTGTCTCCACGGTCTGCCGGACCGTCGAGTCGCTGATCCCGGCGTCCGTGGCGTCGTGGATCATCGCGGCGATCTGTTCCGGAAGGACGTTGCGGCGGGTGCGGCGCGAGGATTCCTCGTCCACATCTCGCTTGTGGGCATAGAACTCGTCATCGCTGATGCTTGCGAGGTCCATCTGGGCTCCTTCGAAGGGTGGGCGTGGGCAGAACGTGTCAGGCTCTACGCAGTCGATAACGGACATGTCTCTTTTTGGCCCCGGAATGGTCACGATGCTCCGGAGCCAGCCCGCACCCGCGCCCGCCTGGCTATGTTCCGACAAGGAACGGGACTACCTGCGGGTAGATCGAAGGGGGCTTGAGGGCGCGTGCTTGACGTAGACACGGGTGAATACACCTGTGAGAAGTGCGAAGCTGTATGGCTGCCGCTTCCCGGACTCTTGAACCTCGGGCATCAGTGCGGGACCGATGGCACGGTCGCCAAGTACGTGGTTCCCGAAGACACGCGGTCGGACCAATGACCGCGACCTCGGAAGAGCGCGCAGTCGAGATCGCGGCGCATGCTACGTCGATCGGTGCTGGTCGAGTGGTCTTCATGACGGGCGACGGGTTCGCGTTCAGCCCCATCACGCTCGAGGGGATGCTCGAAGTCCTCCAGGAGAAGGCGCCCCAGAAGTACAAGCTGCAGCGTGAGCTCGACGGCCGCTGGCGGGACGCCTCGAAGTACACGATGCTCGACTCGTCCGGCGAGGTCATTGATGCCGTTCGAGCCGGGCACAGCACAGACCTCGACGGCATGCCGCTCGACGTGATCCGCCGCGCCGGCGAAGCCGAGCCGAACATGTTCCGCACCGCCCTCCGGACGCTTAACCGTGGCACCGCTGAACGGCTCTCCAAGCACTTCTCGGCCAGCTCTTTGTTGAACGCTCGCGACGTCGCGCTCCGCGTCAACGAGGCCGTCGACACTCGCACCACTCGCTACCTCGCGGCGTCCCTTGACGCCGTGCATGGACTGACCCAGTTCCCGATCGAAGAGCTCCTCACTGGGACAGCCACGACTGCGCTCGGGGTCATGAGCGAACGCGTCGGAAGCGTTCCCGACCTGTACGCGATGCCCGCCGCCGAAGCGGCCGTGGCCGCGCTACGGGGGAAGGTGCTCAGCGTCGTGTCCCGCGAGGACGCCTCACGGGAGTTCGCCAAGGCCCGAGAGGGAGCCGACGCGATCAAAGCCCTGTACGTCGACATGGGGGCACTCACTTACTTCGACACTCCGGACATCGACAACAACGCCGAGCAGCTCGCCGACACGATCCGTCGGAGCGTCTTCGCCGCCGACCCCGGCGGATTACGGAACCACACGGCCGTCGCCATGTCCGTCGACGCGAACTACCTCCGCATCTACGCGCCGATCCTCATGCACTACGCCCAGCAGATGCCCGACGTCGACCACAACATCATCCTGTGCGGCGACTCCGGCGACACTGTAGAGGAGCTGCAGGCGTTCCGCACCGCGCTTGCCGTGATGAATCGATCGGGCGCACCGGACAACGTCCGCATCTACGAGGTACCAGTCCCGGCCGAAGTCGTGGAGCCGCGCACGTTCTACGCGTGCGCCCGGTTCTTCGCGATCGACGCGCTGCTCGAGCAATACCCGAGCGTCTACGTGATGGACATCGACCTCACGACAAACGAAGACCCGCGCTCATACTTCCGGAGCCTCACCCACGTTCCGTTCGCTGTTCCCACGAGTCGGGGATTCGACGCCCTCTCGCCGTGGCGGCGATACATGGCGGGGAACCTGGCCGTGAACCGTGACGCGCTCGAGACGAACATCGTCAGCGACGTGCAGAGCTACCTCGCGCATGGGCTGACCCAGCCGAACAGCTGGATGCTGGACCAGAACGCGCTCACGTACACGATCGAGCGCAACCCGGAGGCGTTCATGCCACTGGACCCGTTCCTTCGCCCATTCACCCAGCCGCGTTTCCGTACCGTGTGGGAGAAAGCCTTCCGGGCCTAGCCGCCCCGTAACTCACGTTTCATTCAGATCGCGGCGAGCAGTGGCTCGCCCTGGATGGTCAGGTTCGGTCCTCCGACCCGCGCGGTCATCTGCGTGATCGACCGGTCCCGCGGGAGAGTGAGGTTCAGGCGGTACGTGCGAAGAATGCCGTCGCCGGGGACGTCGAACGTCCGCTCCGTCTTCCAGTTGCCCGGGTTGCCGAGCTGCTCCATGGACAGGGTGAGCGTGGTCGCCGTGTCTGCCTTCGCCTGGATCACGAGCTCGTGGGCCGCGCCCATCGCCCACCCGAACCGGGTGAACAGCAGCATTCCCTGAGACATGGTCGAGGCGTTGCCGTTGGAGACGGCCTGGTAGCCATCGCCTTCGCCGGTGCGGGTCCAGCCGGATCCGGACCAGGAGCCGCGCATAAGGATGTTCTCCCGGCGCCCGTGGTGGATGTCGGCGAAGTTCCCGCCGCCCGCCGACATCACCATGATCCGTCCGGCGTCCCTCTCGGCCTTGAGCCACTCGCACACCCGGCGGAAGTCGTCGGTGGTCTGGTAGACGATGTGTCCGTTGGTGGTGGCCCACTCGCGCATCGCCGCATCCGTGGGGAAGTTCTGCACCTCGCCGGTCGCCCCGGACGGGGTCACGGTGCGGGAGCCGTCCTGCCCGTACGTCACGGACCAGGCCTGGGTGCCCACGAGGATGGTGTCGAGCAGGCCGGGGTGGAGGTAGATCGTCAGTCCTCGGTTGACCTGCTGGGCGAACTGGACCGTGCTGATCGTCTGGTCGCTGGACTGCCGGTCGATTGAGAAGTGGGACTGGCCGATCTGCGGCTCACCGGTCAGCGGGGGATAGAACCCGCCGATCTTGCCCTCCACGATGGCGTGCTCGCCCATGACGAGCCGGCCCGCGTAAGACTCTGTGAACGCCTCCAGGGACCGGCCGAGATCCAGGCCCTCGTCGCCGTCGATGTCGGAGGCGATCAGGTAGGCGGAGCCGTGTTCCTGCCAGGTCTCCACTGCCACGCGCGGCATGGCCTTCTCGAGGTTGCGGCGCCCGTCGACGATCTCGTGGTAGATCGCGGCCTGCGTGTTCACGTTCGTGTGCGTGGACCCGTGGTTGGCGATCTCGATGCCGTCGTACTGGTTCCACGCCTGCACGTGCTCCCACGTGATCGAGCCGCCGCCGTTCTGCTCATTGCCCAGGTTGTCGTAGTTGACGTTCAGGGTGCCCACGAGGGAGTTGTCCTGCAGGGCGGGCAGGCACTTGTCGCGGAACGCCACCAGCCAGTGATCGAAGCGGATCATGACCACAGGGACGCCGTTGGTGCCGATGCCGCCACCGCGCCGCGCCCGCGCGTACTCCACGCGGGCGGCGTGGTCGGAGGTCTGCACGTCCGCCTGGACAGCGCGGCCAGAGTTGGCCGTGCCGCCCCCGCCGCCTGCAGCCGCGGGCTCGTTCAGCAGGTCCCACTCGATGCCGGTCCAGCCGCCCGTCGAGAGGGAGTAGCGATGCCAGACGCGAATGTCGTCGTTGGCGACGCGCTCGGTGAACCGCTGCATCGACAGGGAGAACCCCTGGTTCGTGACGACCTCGAGCAGGCCGAGCCCACTACCGGGAAGACCGGAGATGTTGGAGCGAGTCGTGATCGCCCATGCTCCCGGCGTCCGGTAGGTGTCGATGTTCACCGGGGCGTCAGCGGTCCCAGCGATCTTGCCCTTGATCCATTCCGGAGACGACCACGGCCCCCACGACGTGTTCAGCGCCGACAGCGTCGCCCGGTCATAGATCTCCGCGGGGGCGGTCGCAGACACCATCGCGACGACCCGCTGCGACGTCATCGCCGAACCGTCGTTGGACCACACCTCGATGGTGGCTGCCCGCTTCGTGGGGAAGTTCAGCAGGGTGCCGGCGACGGCGACGGTCGGCACCGAGTAGATGCCGGGCTCGCGCAGAGTGTTCACGTCCGTACCGGAGGCGACGACGCCCCGGAAGACCGGGCTTGCCTCCTCATCGTCGTCGGTGTCCTGGCCGCCCAGGGGAATGTCGCGCCACTGGTCCCAGGTCCCGTAGTAGTTGCGGGTGGACCAGCGCGCGTTTGCGTTCGGGTCGAACGTGACATACCGCTGGGTGACCTGGGTGCCCAGGGTGTTGGCGGTGACGATCAGGTGCCCTGCCCGCGGGTAGGGGTAGCCCTGCGCGGTGGTCGCGTAGTTGGCGTAGGACTGCCAGTACACGCCCGGGGTCTTCATCTGATCGAGGTGGCGGGTGCCGATCTCCTCGGCCTTCCATCCGCCAGCACCCATGCCGGCCAGCAGCACCGCCAGCTGCGCATCGACCGACGCGCCGAGGGCGCGGGTCTCCGCCACACCGGTGACGCTGATCGTTTCGCCGCCGTCCGCATTGGGCACCACGACACCGTTGGGCAGGGTCTCGGCCATGTCAGTCCTCCGCTCCGAGGGGATCCGCTCCCCACTGGTTCCAGGTGCCGCCCTGGTCGGCGGCCCATTGCTTCCACGTGTCCGGCCGGACCGTGCTGGCCCACTCCGCCCACGTGGCGCCGCCATTGCGGGACACCGCCGTGGGCCGGAAGCGGATGGTGTGCGTCATGTCCAGACCGCTACCGCTGGTGGAGATCGACCGCGAGTCGGCGTAGATGACGCCCTGATAGGTCAGTCGTGAGATCAGGGGGTCGCTGATGGTGATCTTGTCGCCCAACTGCAGGCCGGGCGCGGGGACGATGCTGACGTCGGACAGCTCCGGGGAAGGCGTGGTGACGACGCCGGCAAGACGGTCCGCGAGGTTCTGTGCCTCGTCCTCGTACTGGATCCACCGGCCGACATCGACCGTCATCTCCTGCGTGCCCGCCGGGCCCGACTGGGTGGATGTGGTCGCCGCGTCGTTGAGGATGTACTTCATCCGGCCCCGGAGGATCGGCAGGTTGAACGAGCGGCGGATTCTCCACAGGGCGGATTCGGCCTCGGAGTCCAGGGTGCGGGCGACCACCGTCGCCGTGCCGTTCCATGTGGTGGTGGTCTTGAAGGCGGCGTCGGTGATTTTTTGGATGGTGAACCCGAGGACTCCGGCGGTCGAGGACCAGTAGTCCGGGGTGTCGCCCTCGCCGGGCACGACGCCACCGAAGAACGACCCGATCGCGTGATTGAAGTCGAACGAGTAGCCGACGGAGCCGGCGCGCGTGAACGCCAGGTCCGGCATCAGCCACACTTCGTTGTCCGGGGCGGTGATGAAGTCCTCGAGGGTGTCGCCGGGGGAGATCGTCTCCCCGTTGCCCTGCCACAGGTCGATCCGTTCCTTGAAGGACACAGACAGGGCAGTCGTCTTCCATTTCACGACGACACGGGAGTAGACCGACGCGAGACTGTTCGACCACTTCATCGCCGTGACGTGGTCCGCGGTCGTGAGGGTCGCGACGGATCCGCGGGCGGCGAGCCGGTCGAGGTCCCACCATTGCAGGACCCCGGTCTCATCGATCCAGTAGGTCGCATACTCTGCTGTCGCGAGCTGCTCGAGCATGTCCGCGCAGTTCTCACCCTCCGCCGGCGGAAGCACCTGCAGACGGTTGGGGATCCCGGCGCGGGCATGGATGACCGCTGACGGGCGCCACCCCTGGATGCTGAACGGCACGGAGGGGAAGGACACCTGAAACGCGCCGATCCGGCCCTCGCCGTACACGGAGACGGTCTCCAGGTTGCTGGTCATGACGCCGTCGGTCAGCGCCGTCTCGCCGGTGCCCGACGTGGTGCCCCGGTTGGTGCGGATCTCCACGACGACACGGCCCGCAGCGCGGCGGGTGACCCGCGCGGTGATCGCCTCGTCCGTCCCGATCGCGGTGCGGGAGAGCGTGACCACGTTCGCGAATGATCCGACGGGCTGCTCGACGGACACGAACACCTGGACGTCCGACCAGACCAGCTGGACGCGGCGACCGGCGAACCAGCACACGATGCGGGCGGTGCCCGAGTCCGGCGGGAGCATGGTGGTGATCTCGAGGCCGTTGTCGGAGATGGCCCGTTGCGCGATCGGCGTGTAGGTCAGCGTCGCGTCTCTGGCCTGCATCCCCCAGGGGGACGTGATCCAGCCCGGCGCGGCCCCCGGGACGGACAGGCGTTCCGCACGGTCCAGCTTCCCGGCCTCCGGCCACGCCGACCCCTGCATGGGGGCAGACACAATCGTGCCCGGGATCCGGTAGGGCGTCGCGTACCAGCCGCAATGCCGGAAGATCCGGTCCACCACCGACACGCCGAACAGGCCCGGGTTCCGCCAGTAGCCACCGTCTCCCTCGGCGACCATGCGGGAGGCCATCGCGTCCCACGAGATCGACTGGTCCAACGACCGGTACAGGTCTGTGAAGCCGACGGTGACGTCGCGAGAGGAAAGAGCCCCGGAGGCGTCCGCGACGCGACCCTGGGGCAGGACTGGCACGGGGCCGACACCTGCGTTCAGCGACAGGGAAACCGTGTCTTCGGGGGAGGGGACACCCGGTGTGGGGGCCCACGGCGTGGACACCTGTGAGACGACGTCCGCGCCCGGCGTGTAGGTGACCTCGCCGGAGGCTGCTGTGAACGACCCGCCGCCGGGGAGCCCGTCGGCGTACTCGCGGTCGATGGACACTGCTGACGGGTCGACCGTTCTGCCGCCGAGGGTCGTGGTGACGCTTCCGCGGAGGGTGTGGCCGGAGGGGAGTCCTCGCTGCATTCAGCCCACCTCCGTGACGGTCGCGTTGATCGAGCCGTATGCCCCGTTCTGGTCGAAGCCCGTGAGGTCCTCGCTGAGGTCGGAGACGATCGCCTGCGGGCAGCCCTTCCCGGGGCCAGAGGTGACGGTGCTGCCCCAGCGGACAGCGGGACGGGCGTACTGGGCGCCGGCGGAGACGGCGAGGGAGAGGTAGGCGGCCCCCGCGGGGGGTGTGAGAGTGGTGTGGGCCCACTGCCACCCAGTGAAGGTCTGGGTGGGGGTGGACCATGAGGACACGGATGCAAGGTTGATGTCTCGCCAGAAACCGGTGAAGCGGGTTCCGTTCAGTCCCCAGGCGCCGACGGTGACGTTCTCGCCGGGGCGCACGGGGACACCTTCGAACGTGCCGTGCGCGTCACCGATGGTGATGGTGCCTGTTCCGGTGTGGATGATGCTCTGTGCGACGTCACCGTCGGGGAGTGCGACGAGCCCCGCGGGAGCGGCGTTACTGGGCACGCTCTCGAAGGAGACGGCCTGCGGGGACAGCATGTTCCCGCCGAGCGCGTCTGCCGGATACCACAGGACGCTGCTGCTGATGCGTGCGACCTCGATGAGACCGGCGATTTCCCGAGAGCTGACCGGGTTGAAGGAGACCTTCCATTCGCGGCGTCCCCTGAGACCGATCAGGGCCTTGCGCTTCCCGCCGAGGGTGGTGGTGAACGACGTGGGACGCTCTGTCGCGGTGGACAGGCCACCCTGGTACTTCAGCTCGAACAGGGCGCTGCGCGGCCCGATCAGTGACGTGATCACCAGGTGCCTCCCATCGAACGCTTGGAACCGGCCCCTGCAGCGGCGAGGATTCCGGCCTGCCTGTTGCCGATCTGGAGGGGCCGGCGCATCATCGCGTCGGCGAGACGCTCGATGGACGCGACGGACAGATCAAGACCACCGAGATCGACGTCGCCGCCGTTGACGTCTCCCGCGTCGACCGTGGGCAGGCTGGGCGGTTGGACCATCCCGTTCATGGCGGCGTTGACGGCGCGGGCCTGATGGTCGAGGCCGATGATCATGCCCTGACCGGTGTACTCGCCGATCTTCATGAACTCGGTGGAGGGGGAATGGATACCCAGGGCGGACTTGGCAGAGTCCAGCGCCCCCTTCGCCAGGCCCTTGAGCTTCGAGGTGAGCTGCCCGGCCGCGCCGGACACGCCGTTGATGATGCCCTGGACGATGTTTCGCCCCACGCTCGTGAACCGTCCGACGAACCCGGTGATCGTGGCCAGCGCCCGCATCCCCATGTCGCGGAACTTGTTGACCACGAGTGCGGCCTTCCCAGCGACAGTCGACACGACAGCGGACAGGATGTTCGAGAACGCCGACCGGATCGCGCTCAGCCCGGAGGACACGGCGGACCGAGCTGCGCTGATCCCGGAGGAGAACGTGGATCGGATGCGCGAGAGGACAGAGGACACGATCGACGCCGCTGCCGAGAGCACGGACGAGAACGTCGAGCGGACGGCGTTCAGGCCCGAGGAGACCGCGGAGCGTGCCGCAGAGATCTTGCTGGAGAAGAACCCCACCACACGAGACAGCACGGACGAGATGACCGAGGACACGGCCGAAAGGACGGACGAGAACACCGAGCGGACCGCGTTCAGCCCAGAGGACACAGCCGAACGTGCAGCCGCGATCTTGCTGGAGAAGAACCCGACGATCCGCCCCAGCACAGAGGAGACGACCGAGGCGGCCGCCGACAGCACCGAGGAGAACGTCGAACGGACCGCGCTCAGGGCCGAGGTGACAGCCGACAGGGCGCGCGCCCCGAGGCTGACGAAGAACCCGACCACGCGGCCGATCCAGCCGCCGACGAACGAGCCGATGGCCCCCAGGATCGCCGTGAAGAACCCGCGGATCCCGGAAAGGGCACCGGAGACGGTGGCGGACACCGCAGCCCACGCGCCGGCCCAGTTGCCCTGCAACAGGGCAAGGAAGCCCTGCAGGATCCCGGTGATGAACGCCAGCGCCCCGGAGATCACGGTGCCGATCAGGGAGAACGCGAGCGATGCGGCGTTGCCCAGGAACGTGAACGCTGGCGCGAGGATGCCCATCAGGAACTCCACCAGCGGGGTCAGCAGCGTATAGATCTGCGCTGCGATCTGCGCGACCACGGTCATCAGCGGCGTCAGCGCGTCACCGATCTGCTGCATCATGCCCAGGAACGAGGTGGCGACCTGCTGGAGGACGGGCATCAGTGTGCCCGTGACGAAGTCGATCACCGGCTGCAGGAACCCCATGATCGCCTGGCCCAGGCCAGCGATTGCTGTGCGGAACTGTTCGCTGGTGTTCCAGGCGTACAGGAACGAGGCCACCAGTGCGGCGACGACAGCGACGGCTGCAGTGAGAGCGGCGACGACGATCGCAACGATCGGGGCGATCGCGGCGATCGCGGACCCGACCGCGCCCGCGGTCACACCAAGCCCGGCGAGGCCGGCCACGATGCTGATGACGGTGCCGATGATCGGGGCGAGCGCCGAGATCAGGGAGACCGCGCCAGCGACAAGGCCTGCGACCGCGGCCGCTGCGACGGCGAGACCGGCGGCGAGGCCGGGGTCTTGCTGGATCCAGGTGGCGATCGTGCCGACGAGCTGCTGAATGAACGGGGCGACCGTCGTGATCGCCGCGACCAGTGCGCCACCGAGGACCTGTGCGACGGAGGACAGGGCGGGCATCAGCGCGGTCACGACGGGCGCGAGCGCGGAGATCGCGGCCCCTAACACGGGGCCGATCACGGATGCGAGAGTCCCAGCGAAGGAGGCGACCGCGCCGAACGCGGACGCCAGCGCCGGCAGTGCCGGGGCGAGCGCCTGCACACCGGCAAGGATGCCCTCGAAGAACGTGACGAGCCCGCCCTGGAACGCCGGATTCTGGAACGCCTGACTGATCGCGGTCAGGGCGACCGATCCGATCTGTCCGGCCAGGACCATGATCTGTGCGAGCGTCGGAGCGAGCGAGACGAAGGCGTCACCGAGCGCGGACACGCCCGGGCCCAGAGCGGCCATCGCGTCATGCGCACCCCGGAACACGGTGGTCAGGGCGCCCTGGAACGCGGGACCGTTCACGGCCTGGTTGACCTTCTCGAGACCATCGGCGAGGGCACCGAGGTTCGCGCCGCCAGCGTTGGCGGCGGCGGTGGCGAACCCGGCGAGGATGCCGCCGGTATTCGCCAGGACCCGGCCGAGGTCCTGCAGGGCGGCGACACCAGCGTCGATCCACTCGAACAGCTGCCCGTTGTCCGTGTTCAGCTGGACCCACTCGTTGAACGACTCGCTGATCCGGTTGAACCAGGAGGCGAGCTGCGGCAGGTAGGCGGAGCCGGCGTTGGTGAGGTTCAGCAGTCCGTCGGTGAAGTTCGCGATGCCCTCGGCGGCGATGTCGATGGAGTCGCGAACGTTCGCGAGGATCCCGTTGATGAACCCGAGGTTGGTGGGCGTGTTCACGGCGTTCGCCATGGAGGCGAAGAACCCGCCGAGCTCGGTGCCCACCTCGGACAGGCGGGCTGACAGCATCGGCAGGGCATTGTTC
Organism: Brachybacterium endophyticum; assembly: GCF_003130585.1. Classification (GTDB taxonomy): domain Bacteria; phylum Actinomycetota; class Actinomycetes; order Actinomycetales; family Dermabacteraceae; genus Brachybacterium; species Brachybacterium endophyticum. The sequence continues at coordinate 66,928 of NZ_QFKX01000006.1, forward strand.
GCCAGGTCGCGGATGGGCTGGGCGGCCTTCGCCCAGAAGTTGGTGGAGATCTTGTCCTGGATCGCGGAGAACTTTGGGCCGAGGTCACCGAGGTACTTCCCGGCGTCCTTGAGCGCGGCGACCATCACGCCCAGTCCGACTCCGAAGCCGGCGAAGATGCCGGGCAGGGCGAGGGCGGCGGGGGCGATCGAGGCGAGCCCCGCGCCGATACCCAGGAGATTGCTGGTGCCGGCAAGAGCGGCACTTCCCAGGTTCGTGATGGCGGTGGACGCGGCGGCGAACGCGGGCAGGGCACGGTCGAGGTTCGCGATCGCGTTCTTCACGTTCCGGCCGAAGTTCGACAGGACCCGGGCGCCGGACAGGGCAGCGAGGGCAGCGGTCGCCTTCGCAAGAGAGGCCTTGGAGATGTTGACGTTGATCGGCAGGGAGCGGGGGCGGGTGAACGCGGCGAGCTTCGCCGAGGCAAGCCCATGGTCGAGGTCCGCGTTGACGGTGGCGGTCGTTTCCATCCCGTCGAGCTGGTCCTGGACTCGCTGCTTGGAGTCGCGGGCGAGGTCGGCCATCACCGGCACCTTGGCCTCGAGGCCCTGCAGTTGCCGCTTCACGTTCGCCAGCGACGACTTCGTGAGGTTCAGTTCGACATCGATCTTCGCCTTGACGGACTTCTCGACACGGTCGAGTGCCTTCTTCAGGTCTCGCCGGAACTGTGTGGTGTCGGGGAGGACCCGGATGGAGAGCCTGCCGACCTGTCCGCCTGCCATCCGGGACCTCCTCCACTATGTGCGCAGGGACGCGAGAGCGCTGCCCCAATGCATGTCTGCGACCGACGCGGGCCGGTCTTCGATCTGTTCCTTCTTCGCCTCGGGGCGTTCCACCGGGTCGCGCAGCCGGGCCTTCTTGTTCACCGCCGTTGCGGAGGTCTGGAACTGCTGCCCGTCGAGAAGGTCCGCCAGGAGGGTCGTGGTCAGGGACCAGCCGAACCATTTCTCGCCACCGAGCTCCTGGGCGCGCCACAGGGATTCGGGCTCGACGGCGAGACGTGCCAGGCACTGCTCGAGCAGGATGGTGCGGGGCGCGTTGATCGCTTCATGGAAGTCGATGCGGTAGAGCGCCCAGAGGTCACCGATGGTCTCCGGGCGCTCTTCGACCCAGTCGGTCAGGCGTCGTCTTTTCCCATTTCACCGGCGTAGGCGACGGCGAGGTTCATGGCCCTTTCCATGCCACCGGGCCCCATGGTGAACGTGTCGAACTTCGCGCTGTCGATGGCGAAGTGCTCAGAGACGTAGTCGATGAGGTCGGCGACGGCGTCGAAGTCGAGCGATTCGAGGTCGACGCCCTCGCTGTCGCCACTTTCGTCGAGGAGGCCGAGGCGGACGAGGCGACCGGTGAGACGGGCCTGGTCGGACCCCTTGACCTTGGAGAACGGTTCAAGGAGCTTGTGCCCTTCGACGTCAGCGAAGGACTGCTGCTTCTCGGCGTCCTGGGCGGTCTTGGTGGTCTTGTGGTCCTGCGGGGTCTTGGTGGGCATGGTGTGAGCCTTTCTGTGTGAGCCGTGAGCCTGTGGGGTGGAGAGGGACCTGCCGCCGCGCCGGCTCACGGTGGCGCGGCGGCAGGCGATGGTGGGGCGGTGTGTCAGGCCGCGGGGGCGACGGCGTACGGGCGCGGCTCGAACCACTGCCAGAGAGCGCCGGTGCCGGGGGAGGAGAGGATCGCGACCGACAGGGGGATCTCCATGTACTCCTCGAGGTCGAACGTGGGGAACGATCCCTTGATGTCCGTGTTCGGGAGGTACAGGCCGGCGATGTTGCTGCCGTCCTCGGTGACGATCTGCAGTGCCTTTCCGGTGGAGCGGCCGGACGAGTCGACGGTGTAGGACTGGGATGCCTCGTCGTAGGTGTGGCCGGCGAACCCGAGGTTGAACGTCTCGGCGGACGCGTTCACGGAGTTGATGGTCGCGGAGATGGTCTCGTCCTCGCGGACGACGCCGGTCTTGAGGCGATCCCAGGTGCGCTTGTACGTGGTGTCGCCGCCGTCGGTCTCGAACTCGATGAGGTTCTCGCTCGAGGTGTCGCCGAGCCAGATCCAGTCGCCGTAGGTGGACTCGTCGAGAAACTTGAACGTGGTGGGGTCGAGGGGGTCGGCGTCGACGTCGTTGTAGAAGACGTGGCCGATGCCGGCGATGTGCAGCTTGACGGTGTCTGCGGTGGCCATGGAAGGGCTCCTTCATGAGAAACGGCACCCCATGTGCTGGGATGCCGTGACGGTGGGGTGAGTGGTCAGTGCCGGGCGATGACGTCCAGCACGCAGTCGAAGCGGTGCACGTTGTCCGCTTCGAGGTCCGATTGGACCGGAGTGGGTTGCGTCGAAGTGGTGGTGATTCTCGACAGCCACCCGTAGGGGGTTGCGGTGCCTGACCGCCACGCAGTGAAGAATCCGCGGTACATGGCGTCGCAGATCTGTGCCGCCTGGGCGCGTCTGCTCGAGTAGCAGCGGAGGGAGATCGTGAACGCTGCCGACGATTCGGCGGGCCCGTTAGGGACGCTCGCGGGCGCTGAGGTGCCCACGATGACGAGGGGGAGTGCCCCGGGGGCTGTCGGATCGACCTGCGATTCGACACGCACCTCGTCGGCCGCCGCGGTGGAGGCGAGCGCGTAGGCGAGGGACGGGGCGTCCACGGTGAACCGGTCGAACATCAGATCGGCCATCAGAACCTCCGGGCGGCGTTCGAGAAGATGAACGCGCCGGGCACCTGGGTGCCGTTCTTCGTTCTGTGCCCGAACTCGATCGACCAGGCGGCAGGATCCTCGGCCCACACGGCACGGTCAGTGACGCCCTTCTCGCCCGGGACTCTGCCGGACGTGATCGACCGCTGGAAGTCACCTGTTTCGCGGTGCTTCGCTGCCTCCGAGGTCACAGCGGACCGGACCTTACTCGCGGCCCGATCCATCTCGGATGCTTCACCGGCGATGCGTGCAGCGAGGAGACCAGCGTTCTTGTTGACTGTCGCCATCAGTGACCCTCCGCCCCACGGCTCGTGATGAGGACGTCGAAGTGCCCCGTCCTGGGCGACATCCCGTAGATGCGTGCCTCGCCGTCCTGGTCGAACACGCGCCCCTCGTAGGGACCGGCGTCGATGCGGATCGTGGAGTTGATGCCGCCCGGCCAGGGGCCGCGGCCGATAACCCGGCAGCTGGTGCGTGCCTGCACGCCCAGTGCTTCGGCTTCGGCCGCGTCCACTGGCTGGATGGCGATGTGGCCGACGGTGACCGGGGCGCCGGGTTCGACAGTGCTCCCCATCGAGTCCTTCACCGTCACCATCGGAGTGACAGTCACCGTGTGCGGGCCGCGGCCGAGGAGACTCACTGCCACACCTCCGGGACTGGGTCGGCGATCTGGTCACCACCGCCCCAGCCGTACTGGAACCACCACTGCGGTGGCACCCGGTATCGGTCGGTGATGTACCCGTCCGTCTCGACGGCGACAGAGCGGACCCGGCCGATGCCGAGCTTCGCCCAGTCGCCGTCAAGGATGTCGAGGAGTCCGGAGGCGACCTGCAGGTTCAGCGAGTAGGAGTAGTTCCCCTCGCCTTCCTGCCGCATGATTCCGTTGTCCGGAGCCCGTAGGACACGGGCAACGGCCTCGCCTTCGATGTCGGCGACGAGCGCTGTGAAAGCCTCATCGTCGATGCGAGTGTCGAGGTCAGGAATCCTTGCTCGCAGGAGCCTTTCGGCCCTGTCGAGAAGGTCGTCGACGTACCGGTTCTCCGTCTCCGTCAGATCCCGCATCAGGGACGTCTCGACGTCGTGCGGGCTTCCGATCGCCATCGCTGTCCACCTCCCAGTCGGGTCCGAGGCTGCGGGCGTCGTGGCCGCTGTTGACCACGACGCCCGTGCGCTTGTTGCGCAGGCGCATCACTCGCCGCCGCTCTCGGAGGTGCCCTCCTCGTAGGCGGCGAAGGCGTCGGCGTCGATGTACCAGCCGGCCTCGAACTCGATCCGGTAGAGGATCATGTTGTCCTGGAACGCGTTCCAGGTCTTCCCGGAACCGTCGACCCACGACGCCTGGTCGGAGCGGGTCAGCTCGACGTTCTCGGAGAAGCCCCAGTGGAGCTTCTCCCAGTCACCCACGAAGCCGCGGACGCCGGTGTCGGGCTGAGAGCCGACGCGGCCGGACACGGCGCGACCGAACGCGGTCTTGAGACCGGCGAACTGGCCGACGACCTGGTTGAGGTTCGGCATGGAGGAGGTGCCGCCAGCCGGCGCGAGCTGCTGCTGGGAGGCCAGGGCCAGCTTCGTCCGGTAGCGGGGGTCGAACGCGAACCCGTCGGGGTCGGAGTCGACCGCGGCGAGGTCGTAGCCCGCGAGGATCTGCGGCACCAGATCACCGTCGGTCAGGCCGACACGGTTCGTGGTCTGGTTGATGAAGGGCGCGTTGGGGATCGCGGTCCCGTTGAACGCGGACTTGCCGTAGAAGATGCCGAGGTCGAGCTGCCGCTGGACCGCGTTCTGCATGTCCTGCTGCATGATCGTGAGCATCTGCGCGGGGTTCGCGCGGGCGGCCTCCTTGGAGACGCCGACGAGACCGGCGAACTTCCACGGGACCACGCTCCTGGTGGTGAAGGTGACGTCCGAGGCGGGCTTCGGGGAGGCCTCCGCGGTGTAGCCGACCTCGAAGCCACCCTCGTAGACGGGGATGACCTTGCCATTGGTCGGCATCGGCTCGGACGGCGAGAGCTGTCCGGCGACGGACTGCTCGAATGCCTGCTTCATGGTGGTCGCTGCCCAGTCCTGGGGCAGGGGGACGGAGAGTCCGTCAAGGGTGATAGCCATGGTGGCTGTCCTTTCAGATGAGGGGGTCAGAGTCCGAAGAACTCCCGAGCCGCCGCGTCTGCGGAGGGCTCGGCAGGGTCAGCCGCCTGGGCCGGGTCGAGGCGACGCTCCTGGGGCGCCTCTCCGCGCAGTTCCGCGAGGGACTGCACGGACGACTTCCACGCCTCTTCGTCGTCACCGACGACCTGGGGCGCGTACTTCCGGGGGAGGCCCGCGTCGATCAGCAGGTTCTCCTTCGTACGGATCGTCGAGAGCTCGGCATATTCCTGCTCCTTCGACTTCACCGTGTCGTCGGTGAGCTGGACGGTTGCCTGCAGCTCTTCGACCTTCTTCGCGGACTCGTCTCGGTCCTTGACTGCGTCGTCACGCTCCTGCGTGAGAGAGGTCTTGTCGGCCTTGAGCCGGTCCACGTCGCCGCGGAGGTTCTGGATGAGAGTCCACGCCTTCTCGGCGTCGAAGTTCTCGTCGTCGCCCCACGGCTTCTGCTGATCGTCGGTCATCGGTGCCTCCTGGGCATGGTGAGGACCGCCCACCTGGGGCGGTCGCTGTCGGATGGTGGCGGTCAGGCCGCCGTCCGCGCTGCTCCGACGGAGCCGCGCAGGTCTGTGATCGGCAGGCTGTCGCCTGCCTCCTCGAGGCGCCGCAGCGCTTGCTCGACGGCGGCAAGGTTCGGGTTCTTCGCGGAGATCTTGTCCCAGTCGGCGTTCTCGACCGCGTCCTTGTAGAACCGCTCGAGCTTCCGCCAGTCCTCTCGGCCGGGCCACGCCGTGAACGTGTAGATCGGCACGACGAGGCAGTCGCAGTTCGGGTGGTACGTGTTCACGTACCCGGCCGTCGTGGTGTCGTACAGGTTGGACGCCTTGACCCGGCCTGCCGCCGACGCCGACTCGTACACGGGGCCGCGAGATGCGAGCGTCACGCAGAACCCGCAGTTCTCGGCGCCAGTGAGCATGCGAGCCCACGACACGGCTCGCGACTCCCGCAGGGACCGGTCGACACCGTCGAGACCCTGCAGCTTGCGGTACAGGTCCGCTTGGCGGTCCTCGAGGCTCTTGAACTGGTCCGGTGACAGGGCGTCACGCGACCAATGCGACCGGTCCTGGTCGGTCTCCGGCTCCCGACCGTCCTCGACGGACCGGACGACGGTCTGCCGTGCCGCATCCTCGACGTGCTGGCCGAGCATCGGAGCGATGATCTGGACAGCCTCATCAGGCGAGCTACGCAGCTCTTCTCGCAGCACCGTCTGGACGGACTCCTCGGAGTAGCCCGACGGGGATGGCACGTAGGGTGTGATCTTCCCGCCGGTCTGCTCCTCGGCCTGCGTACCGAGCATGTCGACCGCGTGACCGTGAGCCTCCGACCTGTAGGAGCGAACAACCTCGGTCAGTGCCGGCGTCAGCACCTGGATCGACTGGTCGCGTTCGGTGCGGTCGTAGATCGACCGGATGAGCCGGCCGATGGCGGCCTCGGCGGCACGCCGAGTCGCGTCGAGCGCGAGCCGATAGGCGGCGAGGATCATCAGGCCCCCATCTGGTTCCGCATCCCGGAGACGGCGTCACCGCGTGCGTCCTCCCGGGCCTTCTGCTCCGGGGTCAGCTGCAGGTAGTCCCGAGCGGTCTGTGCCGACACGACGCCCTGGGCGTGCGCCTGCAGGATGTTCGCCGACTTCGCCGACGCCGACGTGAGCGCCGGATCCCGCCACTGCAGCTCGAGCGTCTCGAGCCCGGCGACCTTCTGCCCCTGCATCTCGAGAGCGAGACGAGCCGTGTCCTCGATCGGGTCGCCGAACATCGACTGCTTCACCTCGGCGCGGGCGATCAGCCGGTCCTTCGCGACCCGCATGGCCTCCGCCGAAGAGGGGTTGTCCGTCGAGATGCCGAGCATCGACGGCGGGATCCCCGTCACCGACGAAATGATCTGCGCGTACAGCTTGTAGGTGTTGACGATCTGCGACAGGTCCGCGCCGGGGATCTGTCCGGCCTTCCCGTCCGAGGGACCGGTGATGAAGTGGCCGAAGTAGGACTTCAGTGCCTTCTCCATCGAGTCCGGGGACTCTGCGCCGTCCGCGAAGACGTACCGGGTCGGCATCGCCAGGAGCTCCTGGGCGACCTGCAGGTTCGTCAGCGACCGTGACGCCGCGTCCGTGGTCGTGGCGATCTCGAGGATCTCCGAGCGGCCATTGACGTCGCCGAGGCGGGCCTTGTTCGTCAGTGGAACGACCGCTGGCCGTGATGCTCCCGTCGTGACGCGCGACCCGGGGACCTCGACCCAGTCACCGCCGACATGCTGGTAGTACAGGGTCTCGCCCGGAAGGTAGTGGGCGGCGAACGCCTCCCCACCCGACTTGTAGCGGCGGACGGCGGCCGACACCTCGCCCATGTGGTCGTACTCGACGGCCATGCCGGCGCGCCGGTGCGCGGTGATCCGCGGGATGTCACCTGTGCCAGGGCCAACGATGAGGAACGACTGGCCCTGCACGAGCGCCTCGACGATTGCGAGCTTCACCGCCGTGTCGAGGTTGTTCGCCTGCCACCAGCGGCGCAGAAGATCAGGGGTCTGCTGACTGCTGGCGAGGGTGAATCCCTCCGGGTTCAGCACCTCGGCGAGAACGTCGACGGCGAACTTCGGGAACGGGGCGACCTGCTCGAGAACCCGCACCTGCGGCGGCAGCGACACGCCCAGGGAATCCAGGGTCACAGTGCCTTCGTAGTAGCCCTCGAGCTTCGTGAACTGCAGCGGCATGCCAGAGCGGCGGATCAGGGACTCGAAGCTCACCAGATCACCACCCTCGTCTTGTTGTGTCGCTTCTCGTAGTCATCCGAGGTCTTCACGATCCGGTACACCATGCGGGCGCCGATCACACAGACCGCGGCGTCGATCTTGTTCGGCGACTTCGGGGACTCCTTCTTGATCGAGAACCGGCCCCGCGTCTCGTTCACACGGGCGTTGCCGATGTGCCTGGACGTGTCCCAGTTCCCGTCATGCGTGAACCCGCCGTCCTGGATCTCCGCGAAGCACATCTCCGCGGCCTCCGCGAACGGGTAGGCGTGCGAGCGCATGTCCCAGGCGATCGCCGCCGGCTCCTTGCCTTTCGGCACAGCCCACAGCAGCAGATCCTCGCCGTACTTCTCCGGCCATGACGTCTTCACCTGCGACTCCCACTCCCGGACATCAGCCCAAAACGCCAGCACCGTGAACCGGTCGAACGTGCGCGCAAGCGCGCCCTCGACTGCGGCCACGTTCACGACGCCCGTGACGCGCTCCGGTGCCCACACACCGACCGTGAACACGTGCCCATCGGACAGGCAGCAGCCCACCAGGGCCGTGTGGTCGTTGCTCTTCGACCCATCGAAGAACAGGACGATCTCCTCACCGTCCTCAAGGGACCGTGACGGTTCCGCCAGCACGGACCACTCCTGCAAAGTGACCCATGCGTTCTCCGCGGCGTTCGGCTGGTTCAGGAAGAACCGGCGGGCCCGCGACTCCGGGTAGTTCGTCGCCCAGATCTGGTTGCGGATCGCGTCGATCTTGCCCGCATCAACCCATCCACAGTCCGCGTACACGGCCTCGAGGGCCTCCGTCAGCCCGACCTCGCCCGGCTCCGGCTGATCGTTCAACACCGTGTTCGGCGGGGCGATCACGGCGTCGTACAGGATGCTCTGCGTCGCCCAGGTGGCGCCCTCCTGCTGCTCGCACCAGGCTTCGAACGTCGACTCCGCAACCGAGCCCGCACCAGGCGTCCACGCGTTCGACGTCTCCAGCACCCGCGACCCGGTCTTCACCGCGTTCTGCGTGAGCGTCTCCATCAGGCCCGGGCCACCCATGCCAGGTGTCCAATGCTCCGTCTCGTCACCGATCACGAACGACACCTCGGCGCCCTCAGCGGACCCCTCCGACGACGTGATCTGCTCGAGCTTCCCGCCAGACGGAGTCTCGATGTACGTCTTCCCGGAATCCAGTCCGAACTTCTTCGCCAGCGGCGTCCGCTTGTTCGCCATCGCCCGGACCATGCGCATCGTGTTCGCCGTCTGCTTCTCCGACGTCGCCGCGATCTGCACCAGCGGCATAGACACCGGCATCCCGATCACGCCGCCCGGCACGTCCGGATCGAACTGCGCGACCCGCACCGGCCCGAGGAGCTCAGCGAGCGCGAGGACGGCCGCGAACGGCGACTTCCCCGAGCCCTTCGCCAGACGCCGCACACCCCGGTTGTGCAGCCAGCGGCCATCCCGATCGACCGCGTAGAACCACAGGATGAACCGGGCTTGACCCGTCGTCGGCTCAAACGGTCGACCAGTCATCGGCCCGTTCGGCTGCCGAATGTTGTCCTCGATCCACCACAGGACCTCATAGCCCAGCGTGAACTCCGGGACACCCTCCGGCATGGTGACGGTCCGCTCGCGAGGAGCTACCCGAGTCGCTGCCTCCACTTGTCCATCACCACGACCTTCGAATCGTCATCGTCCTCGGCGGACGGGCGGGACAGCTCGATCTGCAGGCGGCGACGATCACCCTCGGTCAGCATCAGCCCGGTCAGCGCCGACATGATCGTCTGCAGCATCTGCCCGGACCGCTTCGCACCGTTCTTGTAGTGGGACAGGTCGTCCATCAGGGAGTAGGCGACCGCCCAGTCCGACGGCTCGTAGAAGCGCGCCTGCCCGGACTGGCCCATCGCCTTCCACAGGCGCTTCGCGATCGGATGCCAGTCACGCGACGCCGGCGGCTGCTTCACCACATCAGCGCCCGCGGCCTTCTCGACATCCCGCTCGGGAGCGTTGCGCCGCTGGCGGGACTCAGTGCGCTTCGGCATCGGTCCTCGAGTGCCCATCGTCCGCACCTCCGATGCATACTCATGCGGTAGCTGCTAGTCAGATCGACCTCGAAACCCGTACAGGATCTCTGAGCCTAAACGCGGAGCGGCGAAACCGGCCCCCGGGGAGGGCACCCCCTGGGTACGTATGCATGCACTGCATACGCATGCACGATCATGCGGCGTCGCGATCGGACCTGAATCCCGGATGCTGACGTGGCGGTCGATGCGTGCGCTTCGGTCGACGCTTCGCCGTTCCACCATCACGACCAGTACGACGCATGTGGCACGAACGGCACAGCAGCCGAAGATTCTCGATCGAATGATCGTTGCCTCGCGCGATGTGATCGACGTCAGTGCCTCGCTCGCCGCATTGGACGCAGCGTCCGCTGTCGCGTGCGATGACGCTCTGCCTGATGCGACGCCAGTCCTTGGGCAGCTGACGCATGCGCGCATGCTGGTTGTTCCAGCCGCTGCGCTTCATCCCTTCCGCCTGAGCCGCTTGTTCGCCTTCGCGTTGATCTTGGACTGTGAGGACTTGGAGAGGTTGCCGGCCTTGCGCTGCTGGGCGGCACGGGCCTTGGCATTGCGGGCGCGGGCCTTGGTGTCGACGGGGTAGCGGCGGGAGCCGGGGAGGCCGAACTGGCTGGGCTTGAGGGAGCGTCGCTTCTTGGCGGGGATGCTGTTGGTCTTGCTGGTGTTCTTCTTCGCCATGGGGTGCCTCCTCAGAGATGAGGGGTGGGGGTGTTCAGCGAAGAGGGGGCTTCTCGATGGAGGGGCCGGGGTGTGCTGTGTGAGGCCGGGATCATCAGCCGGGGCCGGCGGGGTTCTTGCCGCCGTGGTGGCCGGGGTAGAGGCCGGTGGCTCGCTTGTGGAGGAGGTTGCAGTAGCCCTTGGCGCGGCCGGGCATGTACTTCTCGAGGTGGCGGACGCAGCGGTCGAAGTCGCCGGGGGTGCCCCAGCGGATCTTGAGGCCGCCTTCGCCGGTGGTCCAGTAGCGGCGGAGTCGTTCGGCGTTGCCGTCGCCGGGGTGGAGGTCTGCCATGGCTCGCCTCCTGGGGTGGTGGCTACTGGAGCTGGGCTTCCTGCAGTTGCTGAATGCGCTGGCGGTCTTCGGTGGCGAAGACGTCGAGGAGCTGCTGTGCTTCGCTGGGTAGGTCGGTCGGGTAGGTACCGACTGCTCGGGTGCTGTAGAGCGACGCGAGGGGGAGGAGGTCGCTGGGTGCGGGGAACTCGCGGGGCCCGTTGGTGATCTGGGCGGTGATCTTGCGGGCTGCGTCGTCGAGGTGTCCGAGGGAGAGGCTGGTGTGCCAGCTGGGACTGTTGCCGTAGCGGGCGCGAGCGTTTGTCTCGGCTTCGAGGAGTGCGTCGGCGTGGGCGTCGGTTCGGAGTTGTCCGCGCTGCCGGATGGTGAGGACGAGCAGGACGGTGGCGATGATGGCGAGGAGGCCGATGACGCCGCCGAGGAATCCGAGGGGTGTCTCGGAGCCGTCGGAGATGCCGACGAGGATGAAGGCGAGAATCCATGTGGCGCCGGTGGCGATCGCGTAGTTGCGGATCTTCTTGTCGAGGCTGGGGTGCCGTCCGGGGTTGGTGTCGACGGTGTCACGGGCGTTGTTGATGGCGGTGTCGAGGATGGCGTTCCAGGCGTCGTCGCGGGCTTGGATGGTGGCCGCGGTGTCTCGGGCGTGGTTCTTCCAGTGCTGGAAGTGCTGTCCTTCGGGGGTGGTGCGCCATTGTGCGAAGTGGGCGTTCTGGGAGACCTGAGCGCTTTCCTGGGTGATGCGCTGCAGCTCGGCGTCTCGGTCGGCTTGCTCTTTGGCGAGCCGGTTCTTCTGGATGGTCATCCCGGCCATTTGGAGGGAGACGAGTCCGAGGTACGTGTTGGTCTTCATGGTGTGAGCCCTCGCTTTTGGTTCTCTGCGAATCCTATCGGCGAGGTGGGGACGGTTGGGCCCCGCTCCCTGGCATGGGGGGGTGCGGACCGTGGATGCCAGGGGGCGGGGTGCGCCGGCCCCTGCCCCGGGGCGGCGCACCGGGGAGCAGGGGGATGCTCGACCCGGGGTATGCGAGAAGCCCCCGTCCACCGTGTGGGTGCTCGAGGGCTTCTGGGCATGCTTATTCCTGAAGTCAGTGTCTCACGCCTTCTGGCCGCCTGCAACGTCGTCGAGGAACTCGATTGCGAGACCGTCAGGAAGCATCATCTCGATGCGCGGAGAGATCACGTTGCCTTCGTCGGACACGAGAGCTCCCGCGATGAAGTGCCCCTCGGGCTTCGGCGGGTCCGTGGGAGCGACATGCTCGTCTACGCGGATGATCACGTTCTCGCGGTCGTAGCGGGGCGTCGGTGGGGTGAGCTTGATCGTGCGGCCCTTGATGGCCCATCCGTCGCCGAGGTGCTGGATGCGATGGGTGCTCATGCGGTTCTCCTTGCGTGGAGGATGTCGCCGGCGCGGTACCGGCCGGGCCTGGTCTCGCTGATCTTTCCACGGTGTCGCCACGTCGTGATGGTGGATGGGTTGATACCGAGGTGGGTGAGATCGCGGCGGGTGAGCTCATGATCGGGGTTGTCCTCGAGGGCGTCCCAAACGTCGTCGATGCTGCGGGTTGGTGGTGGGGTGATGTCGGGAGCGTTGCCGGTGAGGCGGGCGAGGCGCCACCAGAGGGCGTCGATGTCGGCCCGCCAGGCAGGGGCCCAGGGGGATTCGACGATGGCGGGCGTGAGGTCGTGGAGGCGTCGCCAGTTCTCGGCCCAGGTGTGCCGGGGGTGTCCGTCGAGGGTTTCGACCCATTCGCGGATAATCTGCTGTGGGTGGGGGAGGTCGTCGCCGTGGTCGGCGTCGGGGGCGTAGGGGGCGCGCATGGCGAGGGCGTCGCCGCCGGGGAGGCGGCTGGTGGTGCCGTGGGTGGGGGCGAGGCTCATGCTGTATCCGGTGATGGTGATCATGGTGTCGGTGAGCAGGGGGACCCATTGGCGGATGTCGTCGAGTCGGTTGCGGTATCGGGCGATCTGGTTGAGCTGCTCGAAGTCGTCGAGGTGTGTCACTGGTTCGCCTCCTGGGGTCGGGTGCCGGTGAGCAGGCTGATGAGGTCGTGGACGGTGAGCATGACGACCTGGTCGGCGGGGTTGGTGGTGCCGCGGCGTTTGGCGATGACGAGGCCGACTCCGGCGTCGTCGTTGCCGCGTTCGATGTCTGCTTCGGCGAGCCAGGGGCCGACGAGGTAGCGGCCGCCATAGTCCTTGCATTCGATGACGATGCGTTGGCCCATGTGTCGCAGTCCGCCGATGTCGCCGCGGTCGTTGCTGCCGGTCTTGACGCGTCGGTCGATGCGGTCGTCGATCTGGTGGGCGAGGTGGTCGGCGATGGCGCGTTCGAAGCGGGCGCCGGCGGCTTTCGCTGAGGATCGGCTGCGGGTCATGCTGCGGTCTCCTGTCGGGTGGTGAGGCGGTCGGTGATGAGTTGGCGGATGATGTCGCGGGGCCCGGTGGTGTCGGTGCTGCCGTGGGTGACGTGATGGTCGGAGCCGGGGGTGAGGTCGTCGAGGACGCTGATGGTGCGGCCGAGGACTTGGTGGATGCGGGCGTCGAGGGTGTGTTCGGCGATGAGGGTGGTGATCTGCACGGGCCGGGTCTGGCCGATGCGGTGCTGCCGGTCTTCGGCTTGGACGACGTTGGCGGGGGTCCAGTCGGTTTCGGCGAACAGGGCGGTGGATCCGCGGGTGAGGGTGAGGCCGACGCCGGCGGCGACGATCTGGCCGATGAGGACATCGACTGAGCCGTCCTGGTAGGCCTCCACGGCTTCGGCACGGGCTTGGTGGCCCGTGGCCCCGTCGAGGACGCGAACGTGCGTCTCGGGGCGATCTGAGGCGATCTGGGCGGCGAGGGCGTGAGTGACGTCGCGGTGGATGGTCCAGACGATGAGGGGGTCGCCGGGTGCGCCGTCGAGGTGGGTGGAGATCCAGTCGACGGCGGCGGGGACCTTGGCGAGGCCGGTGGCGCGGCGCAGCTGGGAGGTAAACGGCAGGGCGTCGGCGACGAGCTCGCTGATCTGCTCGTCGGTGGGGTTCGGGTGGCGCTCGAGCCAGGTGTCGATGGTGTCGTCGAGGTCGGCGTGGGCGGCACGGATCGCGGCGGGGTCGGGGGTGACGTGGTGGAGGGCGCGGAGCTTCGTAGGCAGCTGGGGGAGGACGTCGGCCTTGGTGCGGCGGGTCCAGACGTGGTCGGCGAGGAGCTGGTGGAGCTGCGGGAGCTTGGAGGTGATGGGGAGGCGGCCGCCCTTCCAGGGGGCAGGGGTCGTGTACTCGGCGACGAACTCCTGCCCGGTCGGCGCGATCGGCTCGAGCTTTCCAAGGATTCGGAGGATGGGGAGGACGTCGAGGGGGCTGGAGACGATCGGGGTTCCGGTGAGGGCGATGCGATGTGCTGCAGCGTTCTTCAGTCGCAGGATCGACTTGGTGCGCCGGGCGGTGGGGGACTTGAACCGGTGTGCCTCGTCGACGATGAGGAGGTCCGGCGCCCAGGCGGCCAGGAGGTCCTCGAGCGGGCGGCGGGCGGTGACGAGGGAGTCGGGGGCGATGACGTAGCCGGCGCCGAGGAGCTGCTCGGGGGTCTTGCTGCCGGCGGTGATGGAGAGAATGTCTCCGTTGATGCATTCCGCGTTTCGGGTGCGGCGGGTTTCTTTTTCCCAGTTGGTGACGAGGATGGGTGGGCAGATGATCAGGACGCGGGATGTGTTCATGATTCGTGCGGCGAGGAGGGCCTGGATTGTTTTGCCGAGGCCGGGTTCGTCGGCGATGAGGGTGTGGCCGTTCCAGACGGCGGCGCAGGCGCCGTCGAGTTGGTAGGGGAACGGCGTCGGCTGGAAGGGGGGCGGCGTGGTCACCATTGGGGGTCCTCTTCTCCGACGTGGATCTCTCCGGTGAACTGGTTGACGTAGGTCTGCTCGGGGGAACGGACACGGTCTGAGTGCTCCGTTTGGGGACCCCTCGACCGTTCCGTCCCGGGGCCCCCCGTAAGGGGCCCCGGGGAACGGTCATCGGGGAGCGGTCCCCCTGCGTTTCCGGGAACAGTGGAGTAACGGTCGGAAACGGTCGTGGTGTAGGTGGCCAGATCGCCGGTGAAGTCGTCGCTGTCGGGGTCGCTGTGGGACCGGTAGACGTTCGCCGAGCGGAACATGCGGGCCCGGCGGGGCCCCTCGGTCTCAACGATCCAGCCGCCGTCGGCGAGGTGGTTGATGGCCTCGATGACGGTGCCGCGGCGTGCCTTCGATCCTGAGTCTCTGTAGAGGTCGAGAAGGCCACGCAGGGAGGTTTCTTCTCGCATTGTTTCGAGAATGCGGGAGATCTTTTCCATGACCTTCGTGGGGCGGAATGGCTTGTCGGGGTCGGCGGCTTGGAGTTCTCCGTATTCGGGTGGCTGCACGGTGACGGTGGTGGTGCCGTCGCCGTGTGTGGAGTCGAGGCGTACGCGTGCGGCTTCCTGCGTGCGGTCGCTCTTCCGCCAGGCCCCGGCGTGGGCTCGCACGGCGCCGGGGCGGTCCTTGGTGACGCGGACGGTGAGAGTGCCGTCGAGGCCGGGACCGATGGGGGTGAGGGGTTCGATGAGGAACGCTGCCCCATCGATGGCGGCCATCTTGGCCTGTCCTCCGATGGGGAATCTGCCCCGGCCTTCGGTGGACTTGACGACGTGATCGACGAGGATGACGGCCGCGCCGGTGGTGCGGGCGATGCGGCGGGCGATGTCGCGCATCCACGCGGTGATCTCGTCGTTGTCCATGGTGGACTTTCCGTCGAGGCCGAGGGCTTCGGTAACGCCGTCGAGGACGCACAGGTCCCACTGTTGGGCGAGGAGTTGGGCGAACTCGTCGGCTTCGTGGAAGGTGTGGGGGGATGCTTCGGGGCGGACGTACGCGAACGCGTCGCTCAGCAGCTGCTCGGTGGTGGTGCCGAGGGCGGTGAGGCGGCCGGTGACGTCAGGCGCGTCGGATTCGAAGTCGATAAAGAGAACGCGGCCGCCAGTGACGGTAGTGGCGGCGGCGTGTTGGGCGATCCAGGACTTCCCGGATTCGGATTCGCCGTAGACGGTGTGGACCTTGCCCGGGTAGAACAGGGCGGGCCCGTCGGTGCGGGGCATGATGGTGGGTTCGGGCCGGGTGTAGGTGCCGTCGAGGATGGCGGTGAGGTCGAGGGGCCGCCACGAGGGGGCGGGCTCATCGCTTGCAGCTGCTGCTGCGGTGGTGGGGTCGAGGAGCCGGTCGAGGTCGCTCGAGGGTGCAGTCTCGGCGCTGCCCGTGGCCTGCGACGTTGTTGTGTTCTCGCTGGTCGGGTTTGAGGAGGCGGCGCTGGCCGTGTCGACGAGGGTGGAGAGGTCGACGGGGGCGTGGTCCTGGGCGCGCTCCATGGTGGCCTGCGGGTCGGCGTGGGCGGCTTGGGCGACGGCCCACGCGAGGATTCCGCGCCATTCCTCGAGGGCGGCGTGGCCGGTGCGGGCGGTGCCTTGCTGGCCGTGGCCGGGCTGGGCGACGGCGTCGAGGAACGCTTCGCGCAGCTGCTGCTCCGCCTGCGCGGCGGGATAGTAGCCGGCGGCGGCTTCCTTGAGCATCCCGGCGAGGATTGAGACGGCTCGTTGGTGGCGGGAGTCGCCGGCCGCGATCGTCTTCTTGTAGGTGGCGGTGAGGGTGCGGAGCTTGTCGAGGTCGTCGCCGCTGTCATGCTGGGAGATGAAGTCGCGGATCGTTTGGTCGGTGGCGACGTCGACGGGGGTGCTGGTGTTGGCGAGGAGTTCGGCGATCTCGTTGGGCAGCTGGGGGACAGGGCCGGTGCGGCCCCAGGCGTAGTGGCCGTCGGGGTCGGGGTGGGTGGTGGGGGCGACGATGATGACGCCGTTGGCGCCGCGGAGGTCTCCCCAGCCGGTGGGGAGACGGCCGAGGCCGTTGCCGAGGGTGCGGCCTGCGGGTTGGGCGTAGATGTAGTGGCGGCGGGCGGCGTCGGAGCGGCGAGTGCGTTGGAAGGGTGCGGGGTGTTCGGTGAGGGCGGTGGTGAGGACGTCGGGGAGTCTGGTGGGGGTGTCGACGTCGATGACGATGGCGCCGGAGCGGCCGACGTGGAGGAAGATGCCGGCGTCGGTGTGGGTCATCCAGGTGTCGGCGATGATCTCGGGGTCGCGGGTGGTCTTGGACTGCCACTGCTTGCCGAGGATGGAGCCGGGGTGTTTGGTGCCGGGGCGGACGGGGCCGACGTGCCAGCCGTGCTTGGCGTATTCGAAGGCGGCGGTGAGGGTGTCGAGGCCTGTGATGTCGGGGATGGTGAGCGGGGGTGCGGGGTGTGGCTGGGTGGCGGTCATGGTCACGCGGAACCTCCCAGGTGGTTGTCGATGGCGGAGTGGATGGTTTGGGGGCCTCACGTCGAGGCAGCAGAGGGTTCTGCTGGTGTGGCCCACTGGTAGGCGTGGTGCTCGGTCAGCGAAGCGGCGTGGATGCAGTGCGCGTGCAGCCCGTCGTGGTCCTCCGGGAGGGAGCACGAACAGGAGTCGGCCAGCTTCGACGGGCAGCGTTGGTCAGGTGCTGGCCTGCAGGGGCATGCGGTCATGCGGCTGTCCTTGCCCTGTCGCGGGCCCGACGGACTCGGGCGATCTGGGTGCGGAGCCGGATGATCTCGTCGAGCCGTGCTTCGGTCTCGGTGGAACCGACCGCCTCGAGAGCCTTTCCCCGGGTGATTAGGGACCGGTCGAGGATCTCGAGGTCGTCACCACGGGCGAGATTCCCGTGGAGCGTTTCCCGCTCCTCGTGGCGCATGCGGGCGTAGGCGGCGTTGGCGCGGCGGCAGAGCTCGCACCGGCATTTGTGGCGCACGTACCGGGCGCGAGTGCCATGCTCCGGTGGTGTCTGCGCGCCGCGCTTCTCAGCGTCCGGATGCTGCTCGCGGTACCGGCGGCGAGCCTTCGTGTTCCATTGGCGTCGGCATTCGGGGCAGGTACAGCCGGAGGCGTGGTTGGTCATCGGGATGCCGCTCGCGTGATGGCCTCAGTGGTCTCGCCCTGCGCGTCAGCGATGCTCTCCGGGAGGAACGGGCCGTGCTCCTTGCCCGTTGACGTCGCGGTCGCGTGGACGGGATCCGAACAGACGTCGGAGGAGTCTTCGCTATTGTCGAGGTAGTCGAAGTGGTCCGCGGAGGTACCGGAGGGGCTCGTGTGGATCATGGGGTGTCCTTGGTGCAGTTGGGGCAGTAGGTGCCGATCTCGGAGGCGTTGGTGGGGTCGGCGCCCGCGTATGCGTAGATGGGGAAGCGGCATTCGTGATGGCAGCTGTCGCACCAGCGGGCCGTGCCGACGACGTGATGCAGGAGGACTCTGCGGCGAGTCATGCGGTGCGCCTCAGAGGGACAACGCCGCCTGCGGCAGGCATCTCCGACACGTCCGCTATGAGCGAGAGCCGACTGTCGCGCCGGGTCGGGAAGCGGCGGGTCTCGCCCTTGGGGTCGAGGCCGAGATCTCGCAAGAGCTGGCGGGCACCGAAGCGTGGCCCGACCTTCCCGTCGAGGGGGAAGCCGTTCGGGTCATCGGCGGTGCATGCGACCAGGCGGATCAGGCAGTCGTCTGCGTCCCACTCCACGTAGCAGTGAGCGGGGGAGCCGATCGCCTCCCACGCTTCGGTGTTGAGGCTGATCGTGTGGGCCTTGCTGATTGTGATGCTCGGGCCGCCGGACGCGCGGCCTCGTTTGGCCTTGTTCTTCTTCATCTTCACGAAAGCCATGAGGGTCTCCTTTCGATAGGCAGGGTCAGTGCCCCGGCGCGGGGACGATCCGCGCTGCGCCATCCGGGGCGGCCGTTTCAGGCGGCGAGGTTCTGGCGGAGGATGCCGATCACGTCGGCGTCCATCTGCAGCTGCGTCGCGATGGTCTGGTCGTCCAGTCCCAGCTGGATCAGCTGCTTCGCCTTCTCCTGCGGACCGGGCCCCTGCTGTGTCGAATCGGTCGATGGCGCTGCCGATTGGGGAGTCGAGTCCGTGGAGGCCGGCTGGGCGGGCGCTGCAGCCTGTTCCACGAGGTTCGACAGGCCCGCCGTGCCAGCGGTCACCTCGTACTGGAACAGCTTCGGCGGGTTGAACCGCGGGTTCTTCCGCTCTCCATCGCCGACATAGGTCGCGGTGAACTGATCACCGGGGCGGGGGTTGCGGCCCAGCTGCTTGGCGGCCTGCCGGAACGCCTTGAGCTGGTCGCCCCAACCCTTGATGTAGACGTTGCGGTGGCCGTCGTCATCGGGGCTCGTGGTCTCGCTGGTGGCGATGGTGACGACGATCTGCTCCTGGGGGCGGCCGTCGTCCCAGAACGCGGGCTTACCGGTGTCGTAGTCGTTGACCTGTCGGATGGCGACGTCGACGATTTCGCCGGTGTACAGGTCACCGGGGGCTTCGAACTTCGCGGTGGCGCCGCCGCCGGCGAGGATCTGGTCGAGGGAGGAGAGGTCGTTCATGGTCATGCTGCCTTCCTGGTCATGTGACGGGTGTTGGTCAGGCCCAGCTCGGTGGCGAGCCGGGACGGTTGGGTGGCCCAGTCCGGGTAGCGGCGGCAGGAGAAACAGCCGTCGGCGCGGGGCTGGCTGGTGATCCACTCGTCGCGCGCGGCCTCGGAGATGGACGCGAGGGTGGTGACGTTCGCGTGGACACGGTTCGCCCGCTCGAGGGCCTCGAGGGCGACGGTCCGGTCGTAGGGCTCCTCGAAGATGACGGCCTGCGTGAGAGAGACGGCGTTCCTCGGGAGGTGCGCGATCATCACGCGCTCCGGCGTGTGGCCGGCGTTCTCGTAGCCACGGCCGTACAGATGGACCTGAGTGCGATAGACGGGCTTCGGTGCGGCCTTAGCGGTGCGGAGGGTCTCCGCGCCGACGATCTTGAAGTCGACGACGGTGCCGGTGGCGGTGTCGTAGAGGTCGCAGGTGCCGGAGATGTGGTGAGGACCGATGGAGCCGACCTCGACGCGATGCTCTGGACGCCAACGAGCTCGGCGCCCAGCGGCGAGCGACTGTCGATTGTCGGCCTCGAAGAACTCGGCGAGCGCGGCGTGGACGGCGGTCCCGATCATCGGCAGCCAGGCCGTGTCGCGCTGGGTCTCTTCCCAGCCGGCGACCTTCGCGGCGAGGCAATGGGTGCAGTCCGTGCCGATCTCGGAGGGTCCGATGAGCTTCTGCATCGACCGGGGCTGCCGGCGGATGCTGTTCTCGATCAGCGTGAGCATGTCCGTGCGGGTGTCCGCGGTCTCGTTGTGGCCGAGGAGCTGCTCGAGGGTGGTCATCAGGAGATCCGGACGGTTGGGGAGCCGAGGGTGGTGTAGGGCTCGCGGTTGTTCTCGGCGACGGTCTTCTTGAAGGCGTCGGTGTCGACGGCACGCTTGTAGATCTCTGGGTGTTGGGCGACGGGGTAGGCGGCTTCGATCTTCTTCGCGTCGAGGCGGCGGGCGCGGGTGACCGAGATCTTGTAGGGGCCGGCTTGGGTGGTGCCTTCTCCGGCGAGTGCAGCAATTTTCTCGTCGTACTCCTTGCGGAGGGTGTCGAGGTTCTTGGTCTCCTCGGCGATCTTGGCGCGGTGCATGGCGAGCTCCTCGAGTTCGCTGACCTGCTCGTCGGGGGTCGGGTTGGTCATCGTGTGGGTCCCTTCTTGCGGGCGTGGCGTTGGTGGAGTTCGAGGAGGGCGGTGTGGGCGATGAAGCCGATGAAGGTGGCGAGGCCGATCGTGATCAGGACGGCACCGCCGATGACGTCGTAGCCGTAGGGGTTCATGCCGCGTGGCCCCAGGCGTGCGCGCGGCGGGCGCGAATCTTGTCCTCGAGGACGTGGATCGGTGGGCCGGTGGGGGTGTGGGCAGCGCGGGCGGCGTCTTCGACGCTCGTGCCGTCGAGGCCGAGCATTTGCCGGTAGGCGCGGGAGAAGGCGACGCCGGTGCCGAGTGGCATGTCCATGCGGGTGCGGGCGTTGATGCCGGCCTGGATCTGGTCGCGGACGGTAGGCTGAGTCATGAGAGTTCCCTTCGGGGTTCGTGCGCCTCCACACCTGGCCGTGTGGGGGCGCTTCTTGTTGTGGTCAGGCGGCTGTCTTGACACGACGCTGTGGCTCCGGGGTGCCCACCCGTGCTCTGGGGGAGTCCACTCGAGTCACGAAAATGTCGTCGACGTCGAGATGGAGGTAGTGCGCGATGCGCAGGGCTGGGTCCGTGTTGAGGGTTTTGGCCTCGCCGGTGATGAGTCGCCGCATGTAGCTGTGCGACTTCCAGCCTGCTGCGCGTGCGAGCTCGCGTTGGGAGACGTTGAGCTTGTCCATGCGGCGGATGAGCTTGTCGCGGTTGATGAGCTCCATCCAGATCGCTCCGATAGTTGGGGGTGCGGTGACGAGATGCACTGTACTTCCTTCGAGTCCAGGTGTCCACTGATGGAGCACATGATGCACCCCGTAGTGTCCACATGCAAGCGACAAGTTCTGACCTGCGGTTTACGGCGTGTCCTGCTGTGACGCGCGCACGTCTGGTCAATCTGCGAAACTCTTAGTGTCCACTTGGGGGCGCGTGCCGGTGCCCGCCCTGGTGGCGTTTCGTCATCCGACCGCAGAGGATTCCGCCGTGAACGCATTGCACCCGCTCGGCCAGTTGATCCAGTCCGTCGAGGACTCGAGAGGCTGGACGCTGCGCGAGATCGCGCGGCGCATCGATGAGCGGACAGGGCGGACGATTTCTCACGCCTACGTGGCGCGGCTGAAGAAAAAGCCAATCAGCTCGATCACGTACGAGACGATCCATGCCCTCGCAGTCGGGCTCGATGTTCCGGAGCGCCTCGTGGGTGCTGCGGCTCTCGAGACGATGGGCGTTCGCGACCTCGACCAGCCAGAGGCCGGCGCCGCCGTCGCTATCGCCCGGGACTCCGACCTCTCCACACGCGACCGCAGGATCCTCCTCGCGGCAGTACGGGAGATGCAGGATGCCACCGACCACCAACAGCCGACGCCAGACGACACCGACACTCGCGTGGCGGATCCGCCTCAGCCAGATGGCTCAACAAGCGAGGTGCCGTTCGGCAAGATGCCGATCGACCCGACCCTGCCGCAGACGGGTAAGCACTCCTGGACGCCCGACATGCCGACCAACGAGCTTCTCCCGCTTGTCTTCGATCTGGTCGAGGAGCGCGAGCACGCTGATCTTCGGGTGCTACGCGAGCAGGCGGCCGGGCAGCTTGACGAGCTGCTGCGGCACCTTGCTGAGAGGCGGGCGTCCGCCGGCCCGGCAGACACAGGCATAGGACTGAACGTGCAGGACCGACCTCGGTCCGACAGTGGTGCCTCGCGCCCGTGGGAGCAGCCCGACTTCGACGTCGCCGCGAAGCGAGGCAGGAACCGCGGCCGCGAGGCCCGCGAGCAGCAGAACCGCGACGCTGAGGGGGATGATTTGTGATGGCCACGCCGATTCGAAAGAAGCACGCCAGGTTCTTTCGCGCGTATGTGCTCGACAGCGGCACCCGTGTCGACATCGATCAGGTTGACTGGCAGCAGGTGCTCAAGGACATCTCGGAGCTCGAGACCCCCAGCCGAACCAACGCTGAAGGGCTCCGGTTCGAGGCTTTCGAGCATGACCACAGGTACATGCTTGGCATGCACAAGCCGTTGGACCCGGACTTCCTGAGCAAGGAGGACCCCGCAACCGGGTCGATCGTAGATGCGATGAACGCCGAAGCAGCGGACGAGGGAGCGAGGGAGGCCGAACGCTGGTTCCGCTCTACTGGCGTGGTGTTCTTCGAGGTGGGGAATGCTTTCGCCCTCACTCAGGGCAGCGTTGGAGCCGTCAAGCAAGGTGCAGTGCGAGGCTTCCTCGAGATGTTTCAGCCGCTCGGAGCAGGTAAGCACTGGGGAGTGGAACCGCTGATCGACGACAGCCAGCTGGACGAGTTCAGGGGCGTCAACCGCGCGAAGGCCTTCGAGACAACGATCGACTCCACCCGGATGCTGTTCGATGCCAATGGCGAGCCGGTGGTCGACGCCGCGGGCCCTGCGATGCTGTCCGACAAGTTTGCTGCCTCCATCGGTGGTGACGTCAGGATCTCGATGAAGATCGAGCTCCTGAGCCAGTCCCAGGGCATCAAGACCCAGCGCAGCTTCTACGACTCGATCCGTCACGACGTGGCGCGGTTCATTGCTCCGGCGGCTCGAAGCAAGGTCACAACCATCAACGACGACGGCACGCACGAAGTGCTCGAGCTCGCAGCCCATGACCTCGCCTCCACGTTCGAGGTCGACCCGAGCGAGTCCGAGGTGGTGCAGTTCTCCACGTTGATGGCCCGGCTGTCAGATGTCCGAGCTGAGATGGAGAGTAGGGTGAACGCCATCATCGAAGGAGCGGGCGATGACGAAGCCGGACGACCCTAGACCGACACTCATGGACAGGATCACTTCCCGTCCGATCTATGACCAGGCGCCAGCGATTGTCGCAGCTGCTGCATGGGCGTTCTGGGGTGTCGGGGCGTTGGGCCTAGACGATCCAGCGCTCAGTAGCCAGCGGGCCGCGATCTACACGTCCCTGGGAACGCTCAGCGCGCTAGTGCTGGCCTCGGCCACTTTCGTGTGCACGATGACGTACCAGTCGACGAACATGCTGATGAACGCGGCATTCAAGAAGTTCCGTCCGGAGATCCGACGTAACTGGTTATCGATCCTGGCCACGGCCCTAGTGGCGGCCGCCGTGTCAGTTTCGTTGCTAGCGACCGACTCGCTCAGTCCCCGATGGTCACTCGTCGTGGGAGGCTACATCCTCGCGATCATCCTGATCAGAGGCCTCCGCGCTCTCTACTGGTTGAACTACAGCCTCTTCGGTGACGAGCTTGACGGCGCCCGCCGCAAGAAGGTCGAACTCGAGGGTGTTCCACTACTAAAGGACAAGTCAGACGCTACTCGCTGAGATGTCGCCGTGTCCGGTTACCGTCCGGTCATGCTTGAACCTCGGATCCTCGACGCGGCGTTGCCCGAGGGCCTGCTGGGCTACACCGACGGCGCCACCACGATCTGGCTCGACGAACAGCTGACCGCGGTTGACCGCCGCGTCGTCCTCGACCACGAGCTTGTCCATTACGTCCGTGGGCACGAAGGACACTGCCTCGCAGTGGTGGAGAACGGCATCGACCGACAGGTCGCGTGCGGCCTCATCCGCGTCGACGAGCTCGGCGAGGCGGCCGCATGGTCCCCGTACCCGGCCGAGATCGCTGAAGAACTCGACGTCATGCCCGAGACCGTCGTCGACCGCCTCCACACCCTCACCGACTGTGAACGCGCTGCCCTCACCGAGCGACTGCGCGACGCTCACTGGAAACACTGACCAATGGAGGGAGTCGCCGTCGTGGTGTCGAAGCGTGCCGTGATCTACATGCGGCAGTCCACGTACCGGGAAGAGTCCATCAGCCTCGAGCTGCAGGAGGCCGCCTGCCGGCAGTACGCCCGCGCGCAGGGGTACGAAGTCGTCGCGGTCGAGGCAGACCCGGGAATCTCGGGGCGGACATTCGACCGGCCCGCTGTGCGCCGCGTTATGGGCATGGTCGAAGAGAAGCGCGTTGACGTGATCATCCTGTGGAAGTGGTCGCGACTGTCGCGTTCGAGGAAGGACTGGGCGGTCGCCGCCGACACCGTCGAGCAGGCCGGTGGCGCGATCGAGTCAGCAACCGAAGCGATCGACACGTCCACCTCCACGGGCCGCCTCGCCCGCGGCGTCATGGTCGAGTTCGCCGCCTTCGAGTCCGAGCGCATCGGCGACGGCTGGCGCGAAGCCCACGCCCGCCGCCTCGCCGCCGGCCGACCAGCCAACGGGAAGGCCCGCTTCGGCTACCAGTACGACCGCGACCAGAAGCTCCACATGCCAGATCCGATCACCGGGCCGATCCTCGCCGACGCGTACCGCCGCTACCTCTCCGGAGAGTCGGTCTACTCCCTCACACAGTGGATCCGATCCACGGGCGCGGAGCCCGCCGCTGGGTACGGGTCTGTCATGGCGGCGCCCTGGCACTCGCGGACGCTGCGCCGCGTCCTTGACTCCGGGTTCGGTGCAGGGAAGCTGCTTGTGAAGGGCGAGTACCTCGACGGGGCGCACGAGCCGGTGATCACCCCGGGGGAGTGGACCCGGTACCGGAGACGCCGGGAGGAGCGGGCGGCGCGGCCGCGTGGCGAGCGGTCCGAGTACCTGCTGTCAGGGCTGATCCGGTGCGGGGTGTGCGGTGGCCGGATGCAGTACTCGAAGCGACCAGCCCGGGAGTCCGGGCCGCAGATTCGATGCCGCGAAAGCGTCGAGGGTCGCGCACACGGACAGGGCATCACCCTTGCTGTCCACGCGGAGCGGGCCGTGGAGACATGGGTAGGAGAGGCCGCCGCCGAACTCGAGGGCACCGTCGATCTAGATGTGCCGCAGACTGTCCAGGATCCAACGGGGGTGCTCGAGCGGGAGTTGGAGAAGACCTATGATGCGATGGGGCGTCTAGCGATGAGGCTCGCCGAGGAAAAGATCAGCGAGGAAGCTCATTCGCGCGCAGCAGCGACGTTCGAGTCTCGTCTGTGCCAGCTCCAGGGCGACCTCGAGGCAGCGAGGGAGCGAGCCGCGGCGCCGCCTCCGCTCGAGCGTGACGTCATCCGGCTCGCTGAGGACTGGCTACTGCTCGATGTTCCCGCACGTCGAGAGGAGCTCACGCTGCTCCTCGAGGACATCACGGTCACGCCGGGCGGCAGGTATGGGAAGGTCCGCGTTGAGGTGCATCCGCGGGTGCGGGAGCCACGATCGTTCGAGTACGTGTCACGCTGATGACGGCGGCCATCCCGGTAGGGACACCAACCGAGTAATAGTGCTCTCATTGGACGGCTCGGTCGTCGGAGAGAGGCCGACAATCCAGGTATGACAGCGCGCCTCGCAGACGCTCGGGAGAGTCCTGCAGTAGCCCTACGCCCTTGTTGCAATGCGGGCAGAGCAGCCCACGGATGCACCGCCGACACGACTTCAGCCCGGGGTGGCAGCTGTGATCATGGTCGATCTCCAGGTTCGCGTTCGGCTCCACGCAGATCGCGCACTTGCCGCCCTGCTGCTCGCGAAGTGCAGCGAACTCGTCGGCGCTCATCATGTGCGAGATCAGCCAGCGATCCTGCTCGCTGTACCAGGCATCCGGCGAGGCTGAGAGGGGACGTGCGGGGCTCTCCACGTAGCTGAGTGCTGCTGCTGTGATCTCCCGGCTGTCTCGGAGCTGGCCCAGCGCGGTGTTGCATCGGTTGCACAGGAATCCTCGGATGCACTTCCCGCACGAGCGCCTGCCGGGGCAGCAGCCGTGATCGTGGTCTACGTAGACGTCTCGGCCGTCCTCGGCGAAAGGGGTCGCGCAGATCGCGCAGGCGCCGCCCTGTGAGCTGAGGATCTGCGCGTACGACTCATGGTCGAGGTTGAACAGCCAGACTCGGCGCTGCGCCTTGAGTCTCGCCGGATCTTGAGTCGCACGCCAATCCTTGTACTTACCTGCTCCGCAGCTCTTGCATGTCCCGTGGTGGAGCTGCTGACCATGCGTGGAGATCCGGCTCTTGGGGAACTCGGAGAGAGGCATCTCCAGCCCGCACACCCTGCAGATCTTGGTCTCTTTCGGGCGCCAGGTGCTCCAGTCGTACGGCGCAGGTACGTGCTTCGCCCGCTTGATCGATGCATTGCATGCTTTGCACTTCGTGCCGTATTTGGTTTCGCCCGTGACGAAGGTTCCGACGGGAGAGAACTCGGAAACGTCCTTCACCTCGGAGCAGTTGTTGCAGCGCTTGCGCGTCGACCCGGCGGCGGTGCGACGTGGGCGGACGGCTCGCCCAGTCGCCGCCTCTCGCCTCACGCGGCAACCTCGGCAGATCGCGAACTGCAGCGGCGTGAGCGGGTCGTCCTCGACGATGTACTCGCTGCGATCCATCGGTGCGCCGCAGTCCCGACACGGTCTCATCGCGATGCGCTTCCATCCTGCGCGTCTCGATGGCTATCCGCCCACCTTCCGGTCAGCAGGCTATGGACGCCCTCGACGTTCAGGAGAGAGCCAACGGAGACCGACGTCTTGGTCATGTGCCACATGATGCCCGGTGGTGATCGAGAATCGTACTCGATCGCGAGATTCTGGCCCTCGGCCACGGCAGACGTATCCGCTCGGATCGTCCGCAGCGCGCATCGCACCGCATAGTCTCGGCCCGTGAACCCCGCGCACGTGCTCGACCTACTCCTCACCCCGGGTGTGCTCACCCCGCTCGCGTCCATCGCGGGCGTGATCGTGACGGCATTCCTCGCCGTCCGCGCGACGAAACAGCAATCAAGAGACCTCACGCGCCAGCTCAATCACCAGACCGAGCAGGCAAGCGCAGACCGTCATCGGGGCCATGAGGCCCAGCTGCGGGGCGAGAGGCTTGAGGTCTACCGTCGCTACCTTGAGGTGAGCGATCGGGTGGCCCTGACTTTTCGCCCCGTCGTGTCGGGCACCTGGCAGCGTAGATCCGATGAGGCCGAGGCAGCCGATCGCGATGAGTGGCACGTGCGCACCGAGGTAGAACTGCTCGCCTCGCACAAGGTTGCGTCCGCCGCCCGCGACCTGCACTCGTCGCAGCAAGAGCGCCGCAAGGAATGGGCCCGCCGGTGGAGTCCACAAGGTCAGCGAGACGTCACGACCGAGGATGATCCGGCCCTGACGATGTGGGGCACCGCATTGGACCCCCTGGTCCAGGGAGTCTCTTTCCTGACCCACCTCATGCGCCAGGAAATGACGGCGGGCGTCGAGGAACCGCCAACGCAGCCCGGCAAAGACCCCGAGTAAGAATGGCGCTCATCGGCCCCGTGGTCGTCCGATCTCCGCTCGGCTGAGCCCATGCGGCATGCTCTCCTGCACCGCTGCGCGAGCCTGCTGCGGGAACCGCAACGACGGGCGCCCCGCGACCCGCTCAGCGAGCCCAGACGCCCGTACCCGGCCTCTCGGCACCGTCACCATGCCGCCGCCCGGCTCGGGTTGATCCATCAGATCAGAGATCACCATGCCCACGGCCGCGACGATGTCGTCGTGTGTGCCCGGCGGGTTCTGCAGCTTCACCGTGCCCGGCCCTGTCTCGACCATGCGCGTGCTCACGAACTCTGAGCGCACCTCCTCGTCATCTGGCAGCGATAGTGCCTGGTCCCGCAGCGCGACGAACACCGGGCGCGCGAGGCGGTTCGCCCCGGCTGAGCTGAACACGAACTCCTCCGTGCGGATGCCCGACCGCGCCAGGTTCCCCGTCAGCTGCTCGGCCTGCATCCGGTCGAACCGCAGCCTCGCGCAGTACGCCTTGCACATGCGCAGCACGGCCGCCTCCACCTTGGCGAGATCCACACGGCCGTCGCGGTCCTCGGGCCGCCAGTAGAGCACTCGGTCGACGACTACGCGCCGCCCCTCCTCGGCGCGCTCCGAGCCGGCAGTACTTTGCACGCCACGCCGCCAGCGTCGCGGCGAAGCGAAAGGCTTCGGTTAGAGTGCGCTGGAGCGAGGTGTCTGAGCCCGCTACTGCCAACCGAGGAGGGCGACTTGAGGGAGGCATCGCGGTTGGGTGCTGCGCTCGACTGGCTAGCTCTCGGCGGATCACGACTGAGGCTCGCGGCGACCGTTTCGATGGGTTGGACCGCCTTGGCAGGCACGGCATCGGCAATACTCGGCCCCTTAGACGGCCCGGTCTGGCTACGCATAACTGTGCCGCTCACCTCAGTTGCAAGTGCGTTAACTGCATGGATTCTGAAAAACGCCGACAGGCACCGAGTGCAGCACGTGGCCGAAAACGACACTGAAATGCTTATTCGATCTCTCGGTAAGATCCTCAAGGGCGTAGGGGCAGCGTCACGGTCGGATCCGCATTCGATTGTAGCGACTGAATATGTTCAACACGTGGCAAGTGAACTCCGCGAGCGGCTTGAACCTAAAGGGCTCGATGACATGGTGCGGGTGTGCGTATACAAGCGTGACCAGGCCAACACGAAGGAGCCTTCGGACGGGCCTCTCACCGAGGAGCCCCTCGCAAGCGCCACAACCTTCAACCTCTACGCGTGCGACATGGGAGGTAGGGAGGATCCACCTCGGCCCACTTTCGTCGACAATGAGGCCCCAGGATCGAAGTTCATGCCGGAACTTTTCTCCCGAGGTCGCTACGTCGCGAAGGAGCGTAGCGATTTTATTCACGAAACGAGATACGAAACTGGGGAGCCGCCAGCGTACGGATCTTTCGTGAACTGGGCTCTCTTCGACAAGGATTTAGAGTGTCAGGCCATGGTTACTTGCGATTCTCGCGATGAGTATTATTTCGACAAGCGTCGCGAACGTCTGATTCGCACGTACGCAGTATTGATGAACCTCGCGCTCGAAGGCGTGGCGCAGACCTCGTCTGTCGACGAGCCGAGTACTCTGGCAAAAGAGAGCAGGAAGGGTAGTTCTGATGACTAGCGCGAGTGACGTTGCGAAGTACCTCCTCCAGTCCCACGGGCCCATGTCGACCATGAAGCTGCAGAAGCTCGTGTTCTACGCCCAGGCGTACAAGCTGGCGTGGCTGGGTCGACCGATCTTTACCGAGCATGTCCGGGCCTGGACTCACGGCCCCGTTGTCTACGAGCTCTGGCAGCAGCATGCGGGCGAGACGGTTGCTGAGGCGGATGATATCGAGGCCGATGGCCGCGTTGCTCTCGACGCCAACGACCTAGAGGTCATCGAAGCGGTATGGGATGGACTCGGCAGCCTTTCCGGGTGGGAGCTGCGGAATCGGACGCACGACGAAGACCCGTGGAAGGATGCGTTCGACCCGCAGGAACCGCGCCACAACCGCATCATCTCCCACGAGTCGATGTCGAGCTTCTACTCCGTGAAGCCCTGACTTTGCGTGCCCCGATAGAGCCGCGACGAGTTGTCGTCGCCCTCTGGGCCGTCGCCTCGGATCAGATCGTCCAGATCTTCAACAACGCCATGGAGCCCTTCCTGAACCGCAAGCTCTGACATCACGAACTCCGTCCGGTGACGTGCGACGGCACTCGACCCAGCTGACCGCCCGCACGGCACGTCAGCGGCTGCGGGACGACGCGGGGTCGGCGGTCGTCGAGTTCCCCCTCGTGGCGGTCCTGATCATCCTGATCGCACTGACGCTCATCCAATGCGCGCTCGTGGTCCACACCCGCAACACGCTCACGGACGCCGCGGTCCAGGCGGCCCACACGGCCTCGCTCGAGGGCAATGAGCCCGAGGACGGCGCGACGCGGGGCGCCCAGCTCGTCCACGACCGGTTCGGTGAGGACTACGCGGTCGAGGTCGACGCCGACGAGAAGGGCGAGGGCGTGGTCCGCGTGCGGATCACCGCGACCTTCCCGTTGATCGGCCTGATCGGACCGAGCGGGACGCTTCACGTCGACGGGCACGCGATCGACGAGGAGACATGGTGAGCGCCCCCGTCGCGTCGAATCTGCGGAGTCGGCTGCCCCTGCGCAGGCGACTCGCCACGAGCCTGGGCCGGGACGACGGCAACGCCCTCGTCGAGTTCGTCGCGCTCGCCGTGATCCTGCTGATCCCGTCGCTGTATCTCGTCCTCACCCTGGGGTCCGTCCAGGGCGCCGTGTTCGCCGCCGACGTGATCGCTCGTGACGCAGCCCGTATCCATGCGACCGATCCCGATGCGGGACGTGCGAAGGATCGTGCCGACGCGATGACCCGCATGACCCTGGAGGATCACGGCATCACCTCGCAGGACGCCGTCACCATCAGCTGCAGCAAGCATCCGTGCGCGACGCACGGAGGCGAGGTCACGGCGGAGGTCTCGGTCAGTGTGCCCATCCCCGGACTGGGGCCGATGCTCGGCCAGGACGGTCCGGTCCACATCGGTGCGGAGCACGTCGTCGAGGTCGACCAGTTCCGCGCCCCCGGCGACCTGCGCGACGAGTCCTCGGGGGGCGACCTCTGATGCGCCGCTCCCACACTCCGTCGCGCAACCGTCTGCGCAGCGCGAAGCTCCGTTCCCTGCCCGGGAGCACGGTCCGTACCCTACGTCGCGCGCTCGCCGCCGATCACGGCACGATGACCGTGCTGACCACCGGGGTCCTCGTCGTCGTCCTGATGGTCATCGGCGTCGGCACCGCGATCACGGGGGTGCAGCTGGAACGCAACCGTCTGCAGAACGCGGCCGACGGAGCCGCTCTCGCCGCGTCCCAGGCCTACGGCGAGGAGAACATCTACGGCGAGGACGACAGCTCGGGCCTGCGGCCGGGGGATGTCCGGGACGCGGCCGAGGACTACCTCGCCTCCTACCCGCCCGGCTCGCCCCGCACCAGGGACCTTCATGTCGAGGAGGCTCGCGTCGAGGAGGACGGCACGGTCGTGGTCCGTCTCGCGGCGCTCACCGATCCACCGTTGATCGGGTGGGTGACGAGGACGGACCTCGTGACCATCCCGTTGGACGTGGGCGGGAGTGCGCGCTCGCGCTGAGACGGGCGACGTCGACGGGGACGGCGCGGGGGAGCCGGCGCCATCGTCCTGCTCTGCGTGGCACGTCCCCGATCCCGGTCACCCTCGCGACAGCTCCGTGCTCGCCGGGATCGGTTCGTGAGCCCTGCACCGTCGAACTGTGACCGAACTGGCCGCGCGGGACCGGACCTCGCCGCGCCCATCACGCCCGATGCGATAGCTTCGAGACCCGCCAGGGGAGATGCCCCGCCGCACAGGAGCCGCCAGAGATGTCGACCCAGCAGGCCCAGCCGACCCGCCCGGGTCCGCGCACCGTCCTGATCGCCCCCGACAAGTTCAAGGGATCCCTCAGCGCCGCCGAGGTCGCCGCGGCGATCGCCCGCGGGATCGCCTCCGAGGATCCCGACGTGTCGACCGAACTGCTGCCGATCGCCGACGGGGGCGACGGCACCGTCGAGGCGGCGCTCGCCGCCGGCTTCACCGCGCACACGGCGCAGGTGACCGGGCCGACCGGGGAGAAGATCGCCGCATGCTGGGCACAGCGGGGCGAGGACGCGGTCCTCGAGCTCGCCGAGACCTCCGGCCTGCGACGCCTGCCCGGCGGCGAGCTCGATCACTCCCGGGCGAGCACGCGCGGCCTCGGCGAGCTGATCGTCGCCGCCCGCGACGCAGGTGCCACGCGCCTGCTGATCGGACTGGGCGGCAGCTCCTCGACCGACGGCGGCGCCGGCCTGCTCGCCGCACTGGGTGCGCGCCTTCTCGACGAGGACGACCGTCCGATCCCGGATGGGCACGATGGCCTGGAGCGGCTCTCCTCGGCCGATCTCGCTCCCGCTCTCGCGACCATCGAGGGACTCCACCTGCAGGCAGCCTGCGACGTCACCAGCCCGCTGCTCGGTCCTGAGGGGGCGGCCGCCGTGTTCGGCCCGCAGAAGGGCCTGGACCCCGGCGCGATCCCGGCCGCCGACCGCGCGCTGCGCCACGTCGCCGACCACCTGGATCCGGATGCGTGCCTGCGCGAACGCCCCGGAGCGGGAGCGGCCGGAGGGGCCGGGTTCGCGCTCTACGCGCTCGGGGCGGACTTCGCCTCCGGGGCCGACGCAGTCCTCGGACTCCTCGACTTCGATGGCCGACTCGAGTCCGCGAACCTCGTGGTCACGGGCGAGGGGAAGCTCGATGAGCAGACCCTCACCGGCAAGGGTCCCGCCGAGGTCGCACGCCGAGCGACGGCGCACGGGATCCCGGTCCTCGCCGTCGCCGGCGCCGTCGACATCGACGCCGAGCAGCTCGCCGCGGCCGGGATCGGGAGGGCCCTGGACCTCGTCTCCCGCGCCCACGACGTGAAGGACGCGATCGAGCGCGCCGAGGAGCTGCTGATCGACGCCGGCCGCGAGATCGGTCGTTCGATCCGAGAGGGCACGATCACGGCGCGGTGAACGGGGGAGAGGGCCGACCTCGACCCCGGCCCTGTGCGCGAGCCAGCGTGCGGGCACGGGCCGGACCGTCGGCCGCGCGGTGATGCATCCGATCCCGCCGCTCGTTCGCCGTGCAGGCGCTCTCCCGTAGACTCGCCTCTCGTGGCCACCATCGACTTCACCGAAGAGATCCAGAACCTGCGCACGACCCTGGGGTCGATCGAGAAGGTGACGGATCTGGACGCCCTCAAGGCGAAGATCGCTGATCTCGAGCAGCAGGCATCCGCCCCTGACCTCTGGGACGACGTCGAGAACGCCCAGAAGGTCTCGGCCGCGCTCTCCCACTCCCAGAGCGAGCTGCGCCGCATCGACGACCTCTCCTCGCGCATCGACGACCTCGAGGTGATGGTCGAGCTCGCCGCCGAGGAGGACGACGAGGAGACCGCGCAGGAGGCCGAGAGGGAGCTGTCCTCGATCCACCGCACCCTCGACGAGCTCGAGGTGCGCACGCTGCTCTCGGGCGAGTACGACGAGCGCAACGCCGTGGTGACCATCCGCGCGGGCGCCGGCGGCGTCGACGCCGCGGACTTCGCCGAGATGCTGCTGCGCATGTACCTGCGCTGGGCCGAGCGCCACGAGTACGCGACCAAGGTCATGGACACCTCCTACGCCGAGGAGGCCGGACTGAAGTCCGTCACCTTCGAGGTCTCCGCCCCCTACGCCTACGGCAACCTCTCGGTCGAGGGCGGCACCCACCGCCTGGTGCGCATCAGCCCCTTCGACAACCAGGGTCGGCGCCAGACCTCCTTCGCCGCCGTCGAGGTGATCCCGCTGATCGAGTCGACCGACTCCGTCGAGATCCCCGACAACGACCTCAAGATCGACGTCTTCCGCTCCTCGGGCCCCGGCGGTCAGAGCGTGAACACGACCGACTCCGCCGTGCGCATGACCCACCTGCCCACCGGCACCGTGGTCTCGATGCAGGACGAGAAGTCGCAGATCCAGAACCGCGCGGCCGCGCTGCGCGTCATGCAGTCCCGCCTGCTGCTGCTGAAGAAGGCCGAGGAGGCCGCCGAGCGCAAGGAGCTCGCGGGCGACGTCAAGGCCAGCTGGGGCGACCAGATGCGCTCCTACGTGCTGAACCCGTACCAGATGGTCAAGGACCTGCGCACCGAGCATCAGGAGGGCAACCCCTCCGCCGTGTTCGACGGTGAGATCGACGAGCTCATCGAGGCCGGCATCCGCTGGCGCGTGGGCCAGCAGAAGGCCGAGGCCGCGGAGGCCTGATCCGCGAGCGGGGCCTTCTCGCCCCGCACCGGGCGCTCTCCGGGTGAGCGACCGGAGGACTTGACCACGGTTTTACCCGGGGCCCGCGCGTGGGCGTGCGGGAATCGGTGACGACGGACCCTAGCCTGGCGTGGTCATCCTTTCCCGAACGGCAGGCCCCCGTGATCCGCTTCGACGACGTCTCCAAGACGTACCTGCGTGGACAGTCCCCCGCACTGCAGGACATCGACCTCGAGTTCGCGCGCGGGGAGTTCGCCTTCCTCGTCGGCGCGTCCGGCTCCGGCAAGTCCTCGCTGATGCGCCTCGTGCTCAAGGAGGCAACGCCCACCCGCGGCAGCGTCTACGTCGCCGGCAAGGACCTCTCGCGGATCCCCTCCTGGCGGGTGCCCTCCCTGCGCCGCGAGATCGGCATGGTGTTCCAGGACTTCCGTCTGCTGCCCTCGAAGACCGCCTACCAGAACATCGAGTTCGCCCTCGCGGTGATCGGCACGCCCCGCAAGGTCGTGCGGCGTCTGGTCCCCGAGATGCTCGAGATGGTGGGCCTGGAGGACAAGGGCCGCCGCATGCCCCATGAGCTCTCCGGCGGCGAGCAGCAGCGCGTGGCGATCGCCCGCGCCTACGTGAACCGTCCCTCGATCCTGCTGGCCGACGAGCCCACCGGCAACCTCGACCCCGCCACCGCCGAGGGCATCCTCGAGCTGCTCGCCCAGATCAACGAGCGCGGCACCACCGTGGTCATGGCCACCCACGACCGCGCCGCCGTGGACCGCATGCAGCGCCGCGTCGTCGAACTCGTCGACGGCCGCGTGGTGCGCGACGAGGCCGAGGGCAGCTACGAGTCCAGGACCCCCGCGAGCGTCATCTCGGGCAACGTCGAGGACGGCGAGGACCTGCCCGAGGACACGGGCCGCCACACCCACGCCGGCACGGCAGCTCGGGACTCGGACGTCCGGAGGTCCGGCAGCGCCGCGCACGCCGAGCAGGGCAGCGAGGGCTCCGGCGGCAGCGTCGCAGCGACCGCGGACCCTGCCGGCAGCGGATCCTCGCGGAGCACGGACCCGGCCGCCACCGACGTCATCGAGGAGGACCTGGTGCCGCCGCGCCGCCCCCACGACCTGCTGGACGAGGCCGAGGAGGCCTTCGCCGAGGACTACCCCGAGGACTCCGAGCGTGAGGAGGGCACCCGATGAGGGGGCGCTACATCGCCTCCGAGATCCTCTCCGGACTGTGGCGGAACATCGCCATGGTGATCTCGGTCGTCATCGTCACCGCGGTCTCCCTGACCTTCGTGGGCGCCGGCCTGCTGATGCAGAAGCAGATCTTCGACATGAAGGCGACCCTGGTCCAGGAATCCCAGGTCACCATCTTCATGTGCTCCCCGCACTCCACGGCCTCGAGCTGCGCCGGGGGCGCCGCGACCGACGCCCAGATCCAGTCCGTGCACGATGCGCTGGACGGGGAGGTGCTCGCCCCCTACGTCGACGACTACTCGGTGCGGAACCAGGACGAGGCGCTGAAGGTCTACCAGGACCAGTTCGCCGGCCAGGGATTCGTCTCCGACTTCTCGGCCAAGGACATGCCGGTCTCCTTCCACATCACGCTCAAGGACTCCTCGAAGTCCTCGGCGGTGGTCGACTTCTTCCAGGGCCGTGACGGCGTCGACGAGGTCACGGACCTGCTCAGCGCCTACGCCCCCTTCATCGACGTGCTCAACCAGACCACCGTGTTCGCGGTGGGCCTGGCCGCCCTGATGCTGATCGCCGCGGTGCTGCTGGTGGCCACCACGATCCGGATGTCGATCGCGAACCGTCGGCGCGAGATCGCGATCATGCGCCTGGTGGGCGCCTCGAACGTCTTCATCCGCACGCCCTTCATGCTCGAGGGCGGGGTGGCCGGGATCCTCGGCGCCCTGATCGCCGGCGGGCTGTTGTGGGCGGGCACCCACTTCCTGGTCGAAGGATGGCTCGCGCCGACGCTGGGCGGTGGGATGATCACCGTGGGCAGCGCCGATCTGCTGTGGATCGCGCCGCTGCTGGTGCTGGTCGGCGCCGTGCTCTCGATCGCCTCGTCCATCGTCTCGCTGAACCGCTACCTGAAGGTGTGACCATGACGCCACGCGACCACCGTCGGTCCGCCCTCGCCGCGCCGAGCGTCCGCGTGGCAGGCGCCCCGTCGCGCCACCTGCACCTGGTCGTGCTCATGGTGCTCGCCCTCGCGCTCGTCGCCACCCAGGTGATGGTCGTGCCGCTGACCTCTGCGAGTGCCGACGGCGACCGCCAGAAGAAGGAGCAGGAGAAGGCGAGCGTCGACGAGCAGCTCGACGACCTGCGCATCGAGCTCAGCGACGTCAACTCCGACCTCGCCGACACCTATCTCGCCCTCACCGAGACCGAGCTGAGGATCCCCGAGCTCCAGGACACGCTCCAGAAGGCCAAGGACGAGCTCTCCGACGCCGAGGACGAGGACCGTGAGATCGGCGGGCGGCTGGACGACGCGCAGGACGAGGAGGCCGAGCTCTCCGGCGAGGTCGACAGCGGCAAGCAGGAGGTCGACTCCTCGAACGAGCAGCTCGACGAGGTCGCCCTGGCCGCCTACAAGGGCGGCGGCATCCCCGACCCCACGAGCGTGTACGTCGGCGCCGCGGATCCCCAGAACGCCGTGGACCGCTCGATGAACTTCCAGCTCACCATGCAGGCCCAGGGGACCCGGCTGGACCAGCTGGAGACCGATCAGTCGGTCACCGAGAACGCCGCCGATCGCCTGGACGCCGTGCGCGACGAGATCGACGACCTCAAGGACCAGTCCGAGAAGGCGGTCGACCGCAAGCAGACGGCGAAGAAGAAGGCCCAGGACGCCAAGGACGATCTCGACGACCTCTACGCCACCCAGAAGAGCCAGGCCGCCGACCTGAAGGACAAGAAGGCGAAGTACGAGGACGACCAGTCAGGTCTCGAGGACCGCAGCTCCGCCCTGGACTCGGAGATCTCCGATCTGATCAAGCAGGAGGAGGAGGCCGAGCGGGCCCGCAAGGCCGCGGCCGCCAAGAAGAAGAGCTCGGGCTCGGACTCCTCGGGCGGCGCCTCGATCTCCTCGCCCGTGTCGAAGTCCGGCTGGATGGCACCCTCCACCGCGCGTCGTTCCTCGCCCTTCGGGTGGCGCGTCCACCCCGTCTACCACACCCGCAAGCTGCACGCGGGGATGGACTTCGCCGCCTCCTGCGGGACCCCGGCGAAGGCGACCAAGGACGGCACCGTGCTGGGGACCACATCGAACCATTCGGCGGGCAACAAGGTGATCCTCGGCCACGGCAGGGCGAACGGCCACGTGGTGACCAGCTCGTACCACCACCTCGAGCGCTTCGCGGTCTCCGCCGGGCAGCACGTCAAGAAGGGCCAGACCGTCGGCTACGTCGGCACCACCGGCTCCTCGACCGGCTGCCACCTGCACTTCGAGATCCACGAGGACGGCACCGCGGTCAACCCGGTCAACTACGTCGGCTGATCCGGCTGATCCGGCCGGCCCGGGTGATGCGGCCGGCCCGCGGGGTCGTCCGAGTCCGTCATGGGGGAGCGGAACCCCACCGGCCGCGCGCGGCTGTGCCGCGAGCGAAAAGACATCGCGACCCGCGAGAGGCGGCCGATAGACTGGGGCGCCGCACCTGCGGGTGCACGACCAAGAGTGAACCAGACCGGACGAGACGTGAGGAGGGGCGCCATGGCCGCCACCAAGCCGGCGAAGAAGAAACAGCAGCAGGGCGACGGCCCGAAGAAGACCCTCATCGCCTCGAACAAGAAGGCCCGGCACGATTACCACATCGACGACACGTTCGAGGCAGGCATCGTCCTGACGGGCACCGAGGTGAAGTCGCTGCGGGACCGCGGAGCCTCCCTGATCGACGGCTTCTGCTACATCGAGGGCGGCCAGATGTGGATGGAGGGAGTGCACATCGCGCCCTACGTCAAGGGCACCTGGACGAACCACGCCGCCCGTCGCAAGCGCAAGCTGCTGCTGCACCGCGCGGAGATCGACAAGCTCGCCGGGAAGATCCGCGAGAAGGGCTTCACGATCGTGCCGCTGGAGATGTACTTCCTGGGGTCGCACGCGAAGGTCGTCATCGCCCTGGCGCGCGGCAAGAAGGACTGGGACAAGCGCCAGGCCCTGCGCGAGAAGCAGGATCTGCGCGAGGCCCAGAAGGCCATGCGCCGCCGCGAACTGGTCTGATCGACCGGGCTCGGTCACCCTCGCCCGGCGGTCTCTTCCCTCACGCCAAGATCCCCCTGGTCAGCCCGCCATCTCCCGCTCGAGGCGTCCCACCGACTCGCGGCTGGAGAGCACCTGGCCCTCGGGCGCTCCGAGTCGCTCCCTGATCGCCAGGGCACGCCGCGCGTCCTCCAGGGCCGAGGTCCGCAGGCGCTCGGCCAGGCGGGGTCTGTCGGCCGCCGCGGCGACCACCGCGTTCTCGAAGCGGCTCGCCGCCCGCTGCTGCAGGACCGAGGCCAGGGCGAGGATCGAGCTGGCAGAGGTCGGGTCGTCCGACAGTCCGGTCTCCTCGGCGGCCAGCGCGAACTCCTCGTCGGCTTCCTCGAAGCGTCCCTGCCACTGCAGGACCTGGGCCAGACGAGTGCGGCGGACCGCCCGCGACACCGGGTGCAGGGAGGGGTCGGCGAGCAGCCTGCGACCCAGATCCTCGGCCTCCTCGAGGCGATCCAGCACCCGCAGGTGGGCGACCGTGCGAGGGTCCTCCGGGTTCGCCGCGCACCAGCGGGCCAGGGCCTCGGGGCGGTCGACGCTCTCCCGCAGGGTGGCCGGGTCGGTCGTGAAGGTCATCCCCTCGAACTCGTAGCTCGTCACCGGCCCACCGTACGACCGGGCCCCGGTGCTGCGCCGTTCACCGTGGGCTGAGCGATAAGCGCTGGCCACCCGATGGACACCCGCGTAGACTGGTCGCAGATCGCGGGGAAGCCCGCGTGAGTGGATTGATTCGTGAATAGCAGCCACAGTGCTTCGGCGACCTCGTCGCCGACTTCACGCGACCCACGCTCGGGGACGATCGGTTTCGACGGTAGTTGTCCAGCGAGGGGAAGCGGGCCGAGGATCCCAGGTCATCTCGTCAACGCTCCTGGGAAACCAATAAGTGCCGAACCTAAGCGCACTGACTTCGCTCTCGCTGCCTGATCAGCGATAGCAGTCTGGAACCCCGGGCGTGCTCCTGACCCGGATCGTTCCATCATCAAAGGAGCCACTGCTGCCGGCCCTCGTCATCGGGGTCGGGTGAACACCTCAGAGTGACTGAGTCCGTCGACGACGTGTCCGTGGGATCGTCGGGACTGAGAAAACGCCAACACGGACTGCGCCCGGAGAAGCCCTCGCTTCGCACTATCGGACGCGGGTTCGATTCCCGCCGTCTCCACCCTTGGAAGGCCCCCTCACCTGCACGGACACGTGCGGGGGAGGGGGCCTTCGTCATGTCCGGAGCACCTCAGCGCCACCGGGTTGGGTGCCGAGGATCAGAGCGGGATCACAGGTACCGCAGGCCGAACCCGCTGCTCCAGCGTCCGCCCTCGGAGTCCACGTACACGTACGGGCGCCCGTCCATGTGCTGCTCCTTGGCGAAGCCCGGGACGTCGTTGGGCGAGGCGCAGATCCCGTTCTCGTCGACCGCGATCGCCTCGGCCGAGATCGGGAAGGTCAGGGGCAGTCGCCCGGTCGGCGCGAACTCTCCGAGCACCGCGTCGAGGACGGTCTCCGGTCGCGTGTCGAAACCGATCAGGAACGCGTCGGCAAGGGGCTCGAGGGTTCCCGGCAGCCACGACATCACCGCATTGAGGCCGACCACCAGCGTCTCCACGTTCTGCCGGATCTCGCGGATCTTGTCGAGGGCAACGTGCGAGTGCTCGTCGATCGTCAGATCCAGGAGCCCCGTGGAGCGGAAGTAGTCTCCGGTCGAGGGGTTCGGCAGGAGGATCGCGACGTCGGCGTCGTGGAAGTCGGTGGTGAAGGAGGCCGCGGGATGGTCGGCGCGGATGCTCGCGCGCAGCGCGTCGAGCCTCGCGACGGTCAGGTCCTTCTCGAACAGCTCGACGTAGACCCGCTTACCCTGCAGCGCTTGCGGGGTCAGGGGCAGCACGGGCGAGCCCGCGCGCACAGGGTTCTTCACCAGGACCACCGAGCGACGATGCGCCTCGAGAGCCGCGGCGCGGGCGCGGGCGTTGTCCACGACCTCGTCGGCGTGCGCGGGATCCACGTACGGGTTCTCGAACAGTCCCAGGGTGAAGAGCTCCACGAGCAGGCCATGAGCGGCCTCGTCGAGGCGGGCGGGCGAGAACAGGCCCTTCGTGAAGGCCTCACGGATCGAGTGCACGTCGTTGGTGTCGGCGATGATGTCGGTCCCCGCGGCGATCGCGGCACCGGCGCGCTCGGGCACGGAGAGCCCCTCGACGCCCCAGGCCATCTTGTTCAGGATCCCGGAATCGGAGTTGATGTAGCCGGTGTGGCCCATCGAGCGCAGCAGGGCGAGGATCTCGTGGTTGAACGCGAAGCCCACCGGCTCGAACTCGGTGAGCCGGCCCTGCGGGGCCGCGGACTTCTCCTTCGAGGGGATCGCGTAATAGGGCATGACGCTCGAGGTGCCGGCGTCGATCGCCGCCTGGAAGGGCGGCAGGTGGTAGGTCTCGAGCGACCCCGGGGTCGGGTAGACGTTGAACTTGCCCTCGGCGTAGTGGGGGTCGAAGCCGTTCTCCCGGGCGCCGCCGCCGGGGAAGTGCTTGGTGGTCAGCGCCACGCCGTCCGCGCACAGGCCGCGCTCGCCCTGGAAGCCGCGGATCACCGCGTCGATCGCCGCGGCGTTGAACTCGGGGTCCTCGCCGAAGGTGCCGTTGCTGCGGAACCAGCGCGGGTCGGTCACCGTGTCGGCCATGTACATGTAGCCCTTGCGCAGCCCCGAGGCCACCCACTCCTCGCGGGAGAGCTCGGCGAAGCGGCGGACCAGGTCCGCGTCGCCGCCGGCGGCGAGACCCAGGGTGCCCGGCCACTGCGCGAAGTCCTTGTCCTCGGGCGTGGCGCCCATCCTGAACCCGCCGGTCTCGTTCTTCGAGTTCGCGGCGACGATGACGGGGATGCCCCAACGCGTGCTCTCGGCGACCTCCTGCATGGCGTTGATCCAGGTCGCGATGCGTGAGCCGGTGGGTGTCTCGCGCATGATGAAGTGCCGCATGTGCATCTCGGTGATCTGCTGCGTGGTGCCCTCGTAGGGGTCGCCCGCCGTGTTGTGCGGGTCCAGCTTGATCGCGTGGTACTGCTCGTCGAGAGCGCCATCATGACTGGTGAGCTCCGGATCGTGCTGGGAGATGCCCATCGAGCGGGAGTTGATGACCATCAGGCCGATCTTCTCCTCCGGGCTCATCCGTGACACGAGGTCGGCGGCGCGCTCGGCGGGGGAGAGGCGCCAGTCCTCGAAG
This sequence comes from Brachybacterium endophyticum, assembly GCF_003130585.1. Classification (GTDB taxonomy): domain Bacteria; phylum Actinomycetota; class Actinomycetes; order Actinomycetales; family Dermabacteraceae; genus Brachybacterium; species Brachybacterium endophyticum. The sequence goes on from NZ_QFKX01000006.1 coordinate 108,188, forward strand.
GCGGAGAGCTCCCCGTCGCCGTCGAGGTCGCGGAACCGCAGACCGTCGACCTCGAGGATGGGCTTCACGCGCGAGCTCAGAGGGGCCTGGTGATGAGAGGTGTCGGGCACCTGCACTCCTTCGTGGCGAGACGATGATCCCGGCCGCGAGGCCGGTGACGAGACGGTATCGCCGCAGCCGCGATCCGGGCCTCCTCTTGCCGTGCGTTGCGCCTCGAGCGGTGCGCGCCGTGAGGCGGTCCCTGCTCCGCTCCCGTTCCCCGTCCCGGCCCCTGACCGGGCGGCGGGCGTGGAGTTCGTCCCGAAGAGCCGTCGAGCCGGGAGCCCACCTGCGCCGGCTGAGGGATACTCGCGCTCATGCCCTCCTCCGCTCCTGCAGCGACCCGGCCGCACTCCGTGCTCGCCGCGTTGCGCGATCCTCGCCTGCTCACGGTCGAGGTGTTGGGCGGTCTGGTCACCGCCTTCGCCCTGATCCCCGAGTCCCTGAGCTTCGCGATCGTCGCCGGTCTCGACCCGCGCATGGGCCTGTACGCCGCCTTCACGATGGCCTGCGCGACGGCTGTCCTCGGCGGGCGTCCCGCGATGGTCTCCGGCGCGGCGGGATCGATCGCGCTGGTGATCTTCCCCGTCGCCCGCGACCACGGCGTGGACTACCTGATCGCGACCGTGATCCTGGGCGGCTTGCTGCAGCTGCTGCTGGGCGGCCTCGGCGTCGCCCGGTTGATGCGGTTCATCCCCCGCTCGGTCATGGTCGGGTTCGTCGACGCCCTCGCCATCCTCATCTTCTCCGCCCAGCTCCCGCAGCTGATCGGCGTCCCCTGGCTGGTCTACCCGCTGGTCGCGGCCGGCGTCGTCGTCATCGTGCTGTTCCCGCGGTTGACCCGGCGCATCCCCGGCCCACTGGTGACGATCCTGCTGATCACCCTCGCCGTCGTGAGCCTCGGGGCCGACGTCCCGACCGTCGGGGACCAGGGCGAACTGCCCCACAGCCTCCCCGTGCCGGGCCTCCCGCACGTGCCGATCGCCTGGCACACCCTGCAGGTCATCGCCCCCTACGCGATCGCCATGGCCCTGGTCGGACTGATGGAGTCGCTGCTGACGGCCACCCTCGTGGACGACCTCACCCGCACCCGCGGTTCCTGCACCCGCGAAGCACTCGGCCAGGGCGCGGCGAACGTGATCACCGGGATCTTCGGAGGCATGGGCGGCTGCGCGATGATCGGTCAGACCATCGTCAACGTGAAGCAGGCGGGCGCGCGCACACGTCTCTCCGCGTTCCTCGCCGGCGTCTTTCTGATCACCCTCTCGGTCGCCCTCGGTGACACCGTCGGCCGCATCCCGATGGCCGCCCTGGTCGCCGTGATGCTCGTGGTCGCGGCGACGACCTTCGACTGGCACTCGCTGCGCTCGCTGGGGGTCATGCCGCGCAGCGAGACCCTCGTGCTGCTGACGACGGTGCTGGCCACCGTGTTCACCCGCAACCTCGCCGTGGGCGTGATCCTCGGGGTCGTGGTCGCCGCCCTCGCGTTCACCCGCCGCATCGCCCACATGACCCAGGTGGTGCAGGACCCCGATCACCCAGGGCTCTACCGTGTGCGCGGGCAGCTCTTCTTCGCCTCCAGCAACGACCTCGTCGAGCAGTTCGACTACGCCGGCGGCCCCGAGCACGTCACCGTCGACCTCAGCGGCGCGACCGTGTGGGACGCCTCCACCGTCGCCGCGCTCGACGGCGTGCGCGAGCAGTACCGTCGCGCCGGACGCACCGTCGAGTTCACCGGCCTGGATCGGATCTCGGAGCACTACGTCGAACGCCTGGCGGGGCGGCTCGGCTGAGTCGACGGGCCGGGACGCGGCACCCGGCCGGCCGGACATCCCGTGCCACGCCCTTCCCGCGCTCTGCCCCTCCGCATGGTGACAACCCGCGGCAACGTGCGGGAGTGGCCAGGGGATATGCCCGGCCCGATGGGCAACACCGTGCAATCGGCCACACCCCGATCGGCCGACGGGCGACAGTCGGCGCTCGGCGGCGTCCAGCCGCCGCGCGACCGTGCCGCGGTGCTGCGGCCCTCCTGAAGGAGACACCGATGTCTCATCTCAACGACACCACCGAGCACGCGGGATACGCGTACTACGGCTCCGGGCTGCCGAACCTGGCCCCGCCCAGCTCGGAGGCGCCCAAGCCGCCGAAGCGTGCCCGCGCCGTCGCGGCCCTGGGGTTCTCCCAGGCCGTCGACAACTCCGAGTCCGGTCTCACCAAGACGTTCTTCCCCCTCATCGCCGCCGCCTTCGGGCTGGGATACACCCAGCTCGGCATCTTCAGCGCGATCCCGATGTTCGCCCGCATGATCTTCGGACCCACCTGGGCGATCGCCGCCGACCGCTTCGGCCGCAAGAGGGTCCTGGTGCTGGTCACCGGCGTCTGGGGCCTGTGGACCGTCGCCTGCGGATTCGCCCCCAACTACACCGTGCTGGTGGTGCTGTTCGCGATCTCGGCCGTCGGCACCGTCGCCTCGGAGCCCGTGCTCAACGGCATGCTCCCCGACCTGTTCAAGCAGTCCGAGCGGGGCAAGGCCTACGGCATGGTCCGAGGCATCGGCGGCGGCGTCGGCATCATCATCGGCCCGGCGATCGGCCTGTTCGGCAACGACCCCGAGGGGTGGCGCTACGCCCTGTGGACGATGGGCGCGATCTCGATCGTCTCGGGCGTGCTGATCCTGCTGTGGGTGCCCAGGCCCGCCGTGACCTCCGTGAGCGTCACCGATGACCCCGAGTCCGGCACGTTCCGCTTCCGCGACGTCGGACAGCTGTTCCGCATCCCCACCATCTGGATGATCGTGATCATGCTGCCGTTCATCACCTCGCTGATCCTGCTGAGCTTCTACACGCAGTTCCTCGTGGACGTGCGCGGCATGAAGGTCCCCGAGGCGGCCGTGGTGATGGCCGTGTTCTCCCTGGGGTCGATGTTCTCCGCGTTCCTCGGCGGATTCCTGGGCGACCTGGTGACGGCCCGCTTCGGCCACAAGGGACGCATCATGCTGATGCAGGTCTACCTGGTGTGCTTCGCCGCGACGATCTACGTGGCCACCCAGATCGACTCGACCAACCGGGTCTTCATCTACGTCGCGACCTTCGTCATGGGCCTGGTGTTCTCGATCGGCTTCTCGGGGTGCGTGCTGCCCATTGTCTCGACAGTGGTGCCCAAGAAGCTCGGTGCCAGTGCCTTCGCCTTCCTGTTCTCCTTCGTCCAGGGAGGCATCACCGCGATCCTCTCGATCAACATCGGCGTGATCGCGGACGTCTTCGGTGACCTTCAGGTCACCTTCCTGTGGTTCTGCGTGGTCCCGTACCTGATCAACGCGGTGATCTGGTGCGGCTTCTACGTCGTCTACCCCCGCGACGCCGCCCGGCAGGCCGACCGCGAGCGCGTGGAGGCCGAGGCACTCGCCATCGCCCAGGAGGGCGAGGGGAACACGGGGAACTGAGCGCTGCTGCTCCCTCGTCCCCGTCGGCGCCCCGCCGGTGCTGCCGACCCGCCACCGATGTGCCGTCCCCGGCAGTGGGGGACGGCACATCGCGCGTCGAGGGCAAGACCCGGGAACGAGATGCCACCCGATCGCTGCCCTGCGACGGTGAGGAGGTCCCGGCATCGAGGCCGGGACCGGCGCCTCGGGGCACCGCCCGACGATGAGGTACGTGGAAGAGCAATGACGACCGCCCACACACGAAAGCGCCGTTCCCACGGGACGGACGCACCGCCCCGCTCGCGCGGAGCACGCAGCCTGACCCCGCTTCAGTTCCTGGCCTACGGGGGAGGGGACGCGGCCAACAACCTCGCCTTCTCTCTCGCCGTCACTTTCCTCCCGCTCTACCTCACGGACGTGGCGCTGATCAGCCCCGCGACCGTCGGGACGATCTTCCTGGTGATGCGCTTCGTGGACGCCTTCACCGACGTGATCATGGGGTCGGTCATCGACCGCACCAGCACGCGGATCGGGAAGTTCCGCCCCTGGATCCTCGCCGGCAGCATCCCGCTGATCGCCCTCGCGATCGCGAACTTCGCGATGCCCGCCGGCCTGCACGGCACCGTCTGGGCCGTGGTGTGGGCCGCCGTCGCCTACTTCCTGATGGGCAGCGTCGCCTACACCGCCGTGAACATCCCCTACGGCTCCCTCGCCGCGGCCATGACCGACAACGGGACGGAGCGCTCGCGCCTGGCCCTGTTCCGCAGCTTCGGCACCGCGATCATGCAGGTGGCCCTGGCTCTGGCGATCAGCCCGGCGCTGAGCGCCTACGCCGGCGACCCCGACGCCCTGCAGAGCGCCCTCATCCGCACCCTGATCCCGCTCGGGGTGCTCGCGCTCGCGCTGTACGTGCTGCTGTTCGCCGTCTCCCGCGAGAACGTCCGCCGCAGCGTGGACCGGGTGAGCCTGCGCAGCAGCCTTCGCACGATCGCCTCCAACCGCGCCCTGCAGATGCTCGGCGCCTCCTCGATCGCCTACCTGCTGGGACTCTTCGCCGCGAACGGACTGGTCGCCTACTACACGCGCGACGTGCTGGGCAGCGCGGGACTGCTCGCGGTGTTCGTCGCCGCGATCTCCGGCACCGTGCTGGTGGTCGGCTGGGCGGTCCCGCCGCTGATCCGCCGACTCGGCAAGCCGCGGCTGTTCCGCCTCGCCGCGGGCGTGGGCGTGGTCGGTGCCCTGATCCTGATGCTGGTCCCGGCCGACATGCTCTGGCTCGCCGTCCTCGGCGCGCTGCTGTTCGGCGCCTCCAGCGGCAGCGTCAATGCCATCATGTGGAACATGGAGGCCGACACCGTCGAGTACGGCGAATGGGCGAGCGGCTACCGCTCCGAGGGCACCACCTACGCGGTCTTCTCCTTCCTGCGCAAGCTCGCCCAGGCCCTCGGCGGCGCGGTCGGCATCTGGATGATCGGCTGGTTCGGATACCAGGGCGGCGTCCCCGCCCAGTCGGACTCGGCCGTGAACGGCATCCGCCTGGCGATGGGTGCCCTCCCGGCGGCCGCGATGCTGCTCTCGATCCTGCTGATGCGCTTCTACCCGATGGACGACGCCGCCCATCGGCGCATCCTCGCCGACCTCGACGAGCGGGCCCGACGGGAATGACCTCGCGACAGGCGGAGCCGAGCGCAGCGCAGCTGCGGGACCTGCTCGTGCGCGTCCGGCCCGAGCCCGGCGCCGGGCGGGAGCAGATGACGGCGCTCCCGCGCATGCGTCGACTGGGGCGGGGCTGGGACAACACCCTGTGGCACGCGGGGTCCCTGGCCGACGGCACCCGAGCCGTGCTCCGGGTCCCGCACCGCGAGATCGCCCGGGAGCTCCTGACTCGCGAGATCGCCGTTCTCGGGGATCCCCGGGCACTCCCCGCTGCGCTGCCGTTCGCCCGCCCGCGTCTGCTGGGAAGCCTCGGTGCGGGAGAGCCCGGAGGGCCGGTCGCGCTGCTCACCTGGGTCGACGGGGAGCTCGTCGCCGATCGGATCGCGCACGACGGCGCCGACGCCCAGGACCTCGGCGGGCGGCTCGCACGCTCCCTCGCGGCGCTGCACCGCCCTGCGCCGGCGGGGACGGCGCGCAGCGGCGTGCGCGGGGTGCCGCTCGCGACGCGCTCGGAGGCGCTCGCCGCCGAGGACGAGCACCTGGACCCGCCGACGTCGCGACTGATCCGCGAGATCTGGACGCGAGGTCTGGACGCTCCCGGGTGGGACGGGCCGGATCTGCTGCTGCACGGGGACCCGCACCCCGGGAACCTCGTCATCCCGTCCGGTCCTGCGGGGGAGGCGCACGGTCGAGCAGCCGACGAGGGCCTCGGTCTCATCGACTGGGGCGATGTCACGGCAGGTGATCCGGCGAGCGACGTCGCCGCGGTCCTCTACCTCGAGACGTCCGGGGTCGGGATCCAGGAGTACCTGCGGCACGCCCCGTGGGCCCGGGACGCGGGGCAGGCGCAACGGGACGCGCTGGTCGAGCGCGCACGGCGTGGGGCGCGCGGTACGCCTCGGCGATCCTCTCCCACACCGCGCATCCTGATGAGAGAGGGCACCGCGCTCTCGCGGCGGGCGCCCGCCGCATGCTGGACGGGCTCGCGCGGACCTAGGCACCTGCTTGCCGGCATGCAGCCGAGCGCCGGCGCCGACCTCCTCAGCGCTGCCGGGAGACGTCGGCCGAGGGGGCGCCGAGAGCGGTGAGCAGGGCATCGGGGTCGGGCACCGAGAAGGCCAGACGACGATCGTCCTCCAGCAGCAGCGTCACCTCGGGACCGCCGGCCCGCAGCATGGTGTCCCCGGCGCCCTCGTGACGCCGGCCCCAGCCGAAGCCGACCCCGTCCAGGTGATAGCCCGCTCGTGCGGCCCGGATCTGCGAGCGCGGGACCCGCAGGGCCCGGCCGAACAGAAGGCCTCCGCGGAGGTGGAGCGTCGAGGCGTCGAGGTCGATCGCCAGGCGGAGACGGAGCAGGCCGAGGCACAGCAGGAGCCCGAGCACGACGACGACCGCCGCGATCAGCACGTCCGTCCCGCGCGGGGCCGGGGGCACGACCAGCACGAGCGCGGCGCAGGCCAGTGTGATGGCGAGGAGCACGATCCCGACCACCGCCGGGACCCGGCCGCTCCGCGCGGTGGCCCGGTAGGTGAGGGTGGAGGGGACGCTCATTGGATCTTCCGTCCGTCCGGACGCGCCTCAGCAGACCTCGGTCGCCCCGCGGGCGGTCACGAACGCCTGCACGCAGGCCTCCACGTCCTCGCTCGAGTGCGCGGCCGAGAGCTGCACGCGGATCCGTGCCCTGTCCTGCGGGACCACGGGGTAGGAGAACGCCGTGACGTACACGCCCTGGGCGAGCATCGCGTCGGCCACCTTGGCGGCGCGCCGCGCGTCCCCGAACATCACCGGGATGATCGCGTGCTCGCCGGGCAGCAGGTCGAAGCCTTCCTCGTCCATGCGCCGACGGAACAGGGCGGCGTTCTCGAACAGCTTCTCGCGCAGGCCCGCGCTGGTCTCGACCAGGTCGAGGGCCGTCAGGGTCGCGGCCACGATCGAGGGGGCCAGGGAGTTGGAGAACAGGTAGGGGCGTGCCTTCTGGCGCAGCATGTCCACGACCTCGCGACGCCCCGAGACGTACCCGCCGCTCGCGCCGCCGAGGGCCTTCCCGAAGGTGCCCGTGTAGATGTCGACCCGGTCCGGGACGCCGAAGTGCTCGGGCGTGCCGGCGCCGGTCGCGCCCATGAAGCCGACCGCGTGGGAGTCGTCGACCAGGACCATCGCCCCGTACTCGTCGGCCAGGTCGCAGATCCGGTCCAGGGGAGCGAGGTAGCCGTCCATCGAGAACACGCCGTCGGTGACGATGATCGTGCGGCGGGCCGGTGCCCCCTCGTTCTGGGTGCGGGTGGCCTCGAGCTGGGCGCGCAGATCCTCCATGTCGGCGTTGCGGTACCGGTACCGGGCGGCCTTGGACAGGCGGATGCCGTCGATCAGGGAGGCATGGTTCAGCTCGTCGGAGATGATCGCGTCCCCGCGGCCGAACAGGGACTCGAAGACGCCTCCGTTGGCGTCGAAGCACGAGGAGAACAGGATCGTCGCCTCGGTGCCCAGGAACTCGCTGACCTTGGTCTCGAGCTCGAGGTGCAGATCGCCGGTCCCGCAGATGAAGCGCACCGAGGCCATCCCGAACCCGCGCTCGTCCAGGGCCCGCTTCGCGGCGTCGATCAACCGCGGGGCGTCGGCGAGGCCCAGGTAGTTGTTCGCGCAGAAGTTCAGGACGTCGGCAGCGGGCTCGCCGAAGGCGGCGGCCTCCACGTGGGCGGACTGCGGGGTCGAGATCGTGCGCTCGTTCTTGAAGGTGCCCGCCGCGCGGATCTCCTCGAGCTCGGTGGCGAGCTGGTCCTTCACATCGGCGAACATCGGGGTGCCTCCTCGGGCGGGGTGGGTGGCCGGGCTGCGGTGTGCAGCGGGCCGGGGAGTTGCAGGGGGTCGGCTGAGGGTCTGCGGATCAGCCGACCCGGGTCCAGTCCAGCACGACCTTGCCGCCGCTGCCGGAGCGGGCGATGTCGAAGGCACGCTCCCAGTCCGTCGCCGGCAGCACGTCGGTGACGGTCGCGCTGATGCGCTCGCGCAGCACCGGGCTGGTCGAGATCATCGCGCTCATCGCGTTCCAGGTCTCGAACATCTCGCGCCCGTAGATGCCCTGGAGCGTGAGCATGTGGGTGATCACGGTGGTCCAGTCCAGCTCGAAGTGGCGGGAGGGGAGCCCCAGCAGGGCGATCTTCCCGCCGTGGTTCATGTTGGCGATCATCTCCTGCAGGGCGCTGGGCTGCCCGGAGATCTCCAGGCCCACGTCGAAGCCCTCCTTCATCCCCAGCTCCCGCTGCACATCGGTGATGCGACGCTCACCGACGTTCACCGCCAGATCGACGCCGGCGGCGCGGGCCATCTCCAGCCGGTGCTCGTGGACGTCGGTGATCGCGACGTAGCGGGCGCCCGCGTGGCGGGCCACCGCCGCGGCCATCAGGCCGATCGGGCCCGCGCCGGTGATCAGGACGTCCTCGCCCACCAGGGGGAACTTCAGGGCCGTGTGCACGGCATTGCCGAAGGGATCGAAGACGGCGCCGAGCTCGGGGGAGATGACGTCCTCGCGGCCGTCGTGCTCGTGGACCCAGACGTTCTGGTGGGGGACCACGACCTGCTCGGCGAAGGCGCCGTCGCGCTGCACGCCGACGCTGCGGGTGCGGATGCACAGCTGGCGTCGGCCGGCGCGGCAGTTGCGGCACACGCCGCACACCACGTGGCCCTCGCCCGAGACGCGATCGCCCACACGCACGTCCGGCACCTCCGCGCCGATCTCCACGACCTCCCCGTAGAACTCGTGGCCGGGGGTGAAGGGGACCGTGTCGCACATCGACTGCGCCGAGGAGTCCCAGGCGAGAAGGTGCAGATCGGTGCCGCACAGCCCCGCGCGCAGCACGGCGATGCGCACGTCCCAGGGTCCGACCCGGGGGACGGGCACTTCGGTGAGCTCGAGCCCCGGCCCGGGCGCCGTCTTGCGCAGGGCGCGCATCGTCTCCGTCATCCCTCTGGTCCTCCTCGCGGATCGGTCGGCCCAAGACTAGCGGCAGGCTGCGTGGTTCTGCGCGTTGTGGCGCGGAACGCGCAGAGACGGCTGCGTGAGTGTCGCGTTCTCATCGGGTGCCCACGCGCCCCGTTCCGCTCGCCCGGATCGCCTCGACCACGTGGCCGATGATCCCCAGTCGCGCGCTCACGTCGGCATCGGAGGGGGCCTGCACCTTGACGCCGACGTACTCGAGGTCGCCCGCAGCGGCCATGCACTCGCGCACCCGCGCGGCGGTCAGGAGCGAGCCGGGCTCGTCGACGTCCAGGGGCAGGTGCGCATCGGCCCACGGAGCCCCGAAACCGGTCGCGTTCCCGCCCGCTCCGGAGAAGATCAGGCCGCGGAGGCTCCCGGCGGCTGCTGCCTCGGCGACCTGCTCCTGGGGCACGGAGGGGTCGTGCGACTCCACGGCCGAGCGTCCCCAGTTCAGGGTGAGCCCGATCCCGGCCTCGCGTGCGGCTGCCAGTTCCTCGCGCAGCGAGAGGAACCGCTTCTCGCCGGCGACCCGGTCGTTCGCGGCGTCGCAGTGCTCGATGACCAGGTCGATGCCCTCGGGGACCTCGAGGTCGGCGAGGGAGCGGGGGAAGGCGTCGGCGTCGGCCCGACCGCTCGGTGCGGACTGGATCTGCACCCGCCGCACGTGTGCGCTGCCGATCCGCTGGTTCACGGCGTCGGCGGCGCTGAGCAGCCCCGCCGTGTACGCGAGCGCCGCGCGCCTGCCGTCCTCGTCCGGCGAGGCCAGACCGAAGCTCGGGTCGGCGGCCACGTGCTGCATCGTGCCGGGGATCGCCGTCAGGACGCTGTCGGGGAAGCGATCCTCGAGCAAACGGGCGAGATCCTCGATGCTGCCGCCCTCTCCCGCGAGCAGGTGCTGGGTCGGGACCTCGAGACCCGTCGCCCCCAGGTGCTCCCTCAGCCCCGCGTAGAACCCTGGACGGTCCTCCGCCGCCGGCAGGGCTGCGTAGGCACCGATCAGCAGAGGCGTCGGAGCGGCGGCCCCGTCGCCCCCTCCGGTCACGCCCCGGGCCGTGACCTCGCTGCCGTCGTCGCCGTCGGGGGCGTGGTGCTGGGGCATGTGACTCCTTCGTCCGGGGAGCGGCGACCGCGCCGCACCAGCACCTTATGCCCCCATCCGGTGCCCCGGTCCGAGCGCGGGCGACGCCCCGGTCCGAGCGGGCCCGGTGACGCTGCGCCGGGGCAAGGGAATCGAGGCGACCGCGGGGCGGCCGACCGCCTAGCATGGACCATCATGAGCGCGCGCCCGAGCACCCCCGAGAACCCCGCGGAGGACCCGCAGCTCGCGATCACCTACCCGGCCGAGCTCCCCGTCTCCCAGCAGCACGACGAGATCGTGGACGCGCTGCGCGAGAACCAGGTCGTGATCATCGCGGGGGAGACCGGGTCGGGCAAGACCACGCAGATCCCCAAGATGCTGCTCGAGCTCGGGTACGGCAGCGGCGGCAGGGTCGTCGGCCACACCCAGCCCCGCCGGCTCGCCGCCCGCAGCGTCGCCGGCCGGATCGCGAGCGAACTGGGCCAGAAGCTCGGCGAAGGCACGGTCGGCTACCAGGTGCGCTTCACCAAGGAGGTCGCCCGCGGGGCCCGGCTGAAGCTGATGACCGACGGCATCCTGCTCGCCGAGCTGGGGTCCGACCGGCTGCTGCGCCGCTACGACGCGATCATCATCGACGAGGCCCACGAGCGCTCGCTGAACATCGACGTCATCCTGGGGTACCTGCGGCAGATCCTCCCCGAGCGTCCCGACCTCAAGGTCGTCATCACCTCCGCGACCATCGACCCCGAGCGCTTCGCCCAGCACTTTGCGACCCGGGGCCCGGCCGGCGAGCTGCACCCCGCCCCGATCCTCGAGGTCTCCGGTCGCACCTACCCCGTCGAGGTGCGCTACCGCCCGCTCGTGATCGACGCCGAGGTCGCCGCCGAGGAGGCCTCCGAGGCCGACGAGCTCGAGGACATCCACTCCATCGAGCGCGACCTCGACGAAGCGATCATCGACGCGGTCGACGAGCTCGCCGCCGAGGGCCCCGGCGACATGCTCGTCTTCCTCCCCGGCGAGCGCGAGATCCGGGAGATCCGCGAGAGCCTGGAGACGCATCTGGCCAGCGGGTCACGCTCGCGCCTGCCCACCGAGGTGCTGCCGCTGTTCGGGCGGCTCTCCGCGAGCGACCAGCAGCGGATCTTCTCCCCGCCGCCAGCGGGGACGCATCGGCGGATCATCCTGTCCACGAACGTCGCGGAGACCTCGCTGACCGTCCCCGGGATCACCTACGTGATCGACTCGGGGCTGGCCCGCATCTCCCGCTACTCCCAGCGCACGAAGGTGCAGCGCCTGCCGATCGAGCCGATCTCGCAGGCCAGCGCGAACCAGCGCTCGGGCCGCTCGGGGCGCACCCACCCCGGCATCGCGATCCGGCTGTTCTCGCAGGAGGACTTCGAGGGCCGCCCCGAGTTCACCGAGCCGGAGATCCTGCGCACGAACCTCGCCTCGGTCGTGCTGCTGATGACCTCGCTGGGCCTGGGCGACGTCGAGTCCTTCCCCTTCGTCGAGCCTCCCGCCACCCGGGCCGTGACCGACGGCGTGCGCCTCCTCGAGGAGCTGCGCGCGATCGAGGCCGCTCCGAGGGCGCCCGGTGGCAGGCGTCTCACGGGGATCGGGAAGGTGCTCGCGCGCTTCCCCCTGGATCCGCGCATGGCGCGCATGCTCATCGAGGCCGACCGTCTCGGTGCGCTGCGCGAGGTGCTCGTGGTCGTCGCGGGTCTGTCGATCCAGGACCCGCGCGAGCGCCCGCTGGGCTTCGAGCAGCAGGCGAAGGAGAAGCACCGCCGGTTCGAGGACGAGACGAGTGACTTCCTGTCGCTGCTGAACCTGTGGAACCACCTGCAGGAGCGCCGCAAAGAGCTCTCGGGCAGCGCCTTCCGTCGCGAGGTGCGCGGCGAGTACCTCCACTACCTGCGGATCCGCGAGTGGTGGGACCTGCACTCGCAGTTGAAGGACATGGCCAAGGATGCCGGCCTGCACCTGAACCAGAGCGAGGCGGACCCTGCCCGCATCCACCAGGCGCTGCTGGCGGGGCTGCTCTCCCACGTCGGCCTCTACGACGACCGCAGCCGCGAGTACTCCGGAGCCCGTGGTGCCCGCTTCGCCCTCTGGCCCGGGTCCGCCCTGGCCCGGAGACGACCCGAGCTGGTGATGGTCGCCGAGCTGGTGGAGACCTCCCGGCTGTGGGGGCGCACCGCCGCCCGCATCGACGCGAGCTGGGTCGAGGAGGTCGGCGCGCACGTCCTGAAGCGCTCGCACTCCGAGCCGTTCTGGTCCTCCAAGCGCTCCTCGGCGATGGCTCACGAGAAGGTCACCCTCTACGGGGTGCCGATCATCGCCGACCACGTGGTGCCCTACGGGCGCGTGGACCCCGAGCTCTCGCGCGACATCTTCCTCCAGAACGCTCTGGTCGAGGGGGACTGGCGCACCCGCCACCACTTCTTCCGCGACAACCGGGCGCTGATCGCCAGGCTCGAGGAGCTCGAGGCCAAGACCCGACGGCGCGACCTGCTGATCGGCGACGAGCAGGTCTTCGCCTTCTACGACGCGCGAGTGCCCGCGGACGTCGTCTCCGGACGTCACTTCGATTCCTGGTGGAAGAAGCAGCGCCACGAGACACCCGACCTGCTCACGCTCACCGAGGAGGACCTGCTCGCGGCCGACGAGTCCGTCACCGCCGCGATCCACGCCGACTTCCCCGACACCTGGGTCCAGGGCGACCTGACGCTGCCGCTGACCTACTCCTTCGGCGACGTCGGCGCGCAGGGGAGCGACGGGGTGACCGCGACCGTCCCGCTCGCGGTCCTGAACCGCGTCACCCCGCGTGGTTTCGACTGGCTCGTGCCGGGGATGCGCGAGGAGTTGATCACGGAGCTGATCCGCTCCCTGCCCAAACCGATCCGTCGGCACCTGGTGCCGGCGCCCGAGCGCGCCAAGGTCGTGGCCGGGACCCTGCACGACGACGATCCCGACGCGGGGGAGCCCTTCGTCGAGGCCGTGGCCGACGAGCTCGTGGGCCTTCCCGGCGTCCCGGGCGACCTCGAGCTGTACGGCCCCGAGTTCGACCTGTCCAAGGTGCCCGCCCATCTGCGCATGCACTTCCGCGTGGTCGACGAGAAGGGGCGCCGGATCGGGGCGGGGGACGATCTGGCGCAGCTGCAGCGCAGCCTGAAGAAGCGGATGGACGACTCGGTGACCACCCAGGGCGAGGACCTCGCCCGACGCGACCTCTCCGCCTTCCCCGCGGACGGCGTCCCGGCGGTCCATCACAGCCGCGTGGGCGGTCTCCAGGTCACCGGGTACCCGGCCCTGGTGGCCGTCCGCGGGGACGACGGGCAGGTCCAGCGTGTGGACCTCTCGGTGCTCGCGACGGCCGAGGAGCAGGCGACGGCGCACCCCGACGGCGTGATCGCCCTGGTGGACCGCTCGCTGCATCCCGATCTGCAGGGCGTGCTGAACGCCCTGCCGAACCCGACGAAGCTCGCCGTCGCCCAGTCGCCCTACGGCTCGAGCGCCGCACTGCTTGCCGACGCGTCCCTCGCCGCGACCGCCCATCTGGTCGGCGACGCGAGTGCGGTGCGCACCCACGAGCAGTTCGAGCAGGCGCTCTCCCGTGTCCGCGAGCAGCACGACGCCGCCGCCGCGCAGGCGGTCAAGGACGCGGCCTCCGCGCTCGCCGCCCACGCGAGCCTGTCCAAGAAGGTCTCCAGGATCTCCTCGCTGGCGATCCTCACCCAGCTCACCGAGATCCGTGACCACGCGGCGTCCCTGGTGGGCGAGCGGTTCGTCTCTCGCGCCGGCGTCGAGCACCTGGGCGACCTCGTGCGCTACCTAAAGGCGGACGGGATCCGGCTGGACAAGCTCGAGGAGAACCCGCCACGCGATGCCAAGCTGGCCTGGCAGGTCCACGACGTCGAGCAGCTGTGGCAGCGCACCCGTGCGAAGCTCTCCCGCGCCCGCGTGGCCCGGGCGGACGCCGCCCGCATCCCCTGGCTGCTCGAGGAGTACCGGGTGAGCCTGTTCGCCCAGACGCTGGGGACCCGTGAGACGGTCTCGGACAAGCGGATCCGCTCCGCGATCACAGCCCTGGACGGCTGAGCTGCGACGGGCCCGGGTTCCGGGGTCTCGAACCGAACGACGTGACACAGGTGACCTGATCTGTGTGCATCAACCCACGACCGTCGGTCTCATACGCAACTTTTGCGTTTCACCGTGGGCGAAGGGGCGGAACGGTCTCGCAGTGCACTGATCGTCCGCTGAACGGGCGCTCGACCGGTCACGACGAGGCCACGGCGCCGTCGCTCCGCTCGGGTCAAGGACGTCATGCTCGTGCAAAAGGCGAGGAAACGCGCGCGACGGGACCCGGCGAACCGGACAGACCCGCTGTTCACAGCGATGCAGCGGCTCGCTAGCGTCGTCGACGTTCTTCCGGCTCCCGGATCCCTCCCACCTCGAAGGTGCCTCGCATGACTCTCTCCCGCCGCCACCTGCTGCTCGCCGGGACCATCGGACTGACCGCCCTCGCCACCACCGCCCCTGCGATGGCGGAGGGCACCGGCTCCGACGTGTGGAGCGAGGAGTTCATGACCCGGCCGGAGACCCGTGAGGGCTTCGCGGTGGACTCGATGGACGACTGGCAGGTCCAGAACGCCCGCTTCATCATCGCGGTGTGCAAGGGACACGGGATCACCGCGCACGGCACCCAGATCGCGCTCGCGACCGCGATCGTCGAGTCCTGGCTGTACAACTACCAGCCGGAGGTCGACCTCGATTCCGGTGGTCTGTTCCAGCAGCGCCCCTCGGCGGGATGGGGCACCGTCGCCGACGTGCGGCACAAGAAGCGGGCCGTCGACGCCTTCCTGGGCTTCGGCCCCCATGCGACCGCGCCCGGCCTGATCACCGTCGCCCCCGACTACGAGAACTGGGACCTCGGCACCGCCGCGCAGGCCGTGCAGGTCTCCGACCACCCCGAGCGCTACAACGAGCAGGCGGGCGCCGCCGCGATCCTGTGGGGCCGCTACGCCGACAGCGTGGATCCCTTCTCCGGCTGAGGCATCCTCGTCCCCGGCTGAGCGACCCCGTCGCGGGCCGGGGCGAGCAGCGGGTACGGGCGCTCGGACAGCGACCGCCGATCGTGCCGCGTGGCGGGTGCACGGCGGCTGTCACGCTCGCTACGATCGGCGCATGTCACCGGCGCCATCAGTCAGCTATTCCATCACCATCCGCCTCGAGTTCGCGGCCCACTCCGCAGCGGTCAGCGACATCACCGGTCGCATCGAGGAGCATCGCGCGCTGGTCACCGCGCTCGACGTCTCCGCGTCGGGCCCCGAGCGGATGCGCGCGGACCTCACCGTCCTCACCGCCGACAACGACCACGCGATGGAGGTCGTCGACGCCCTGCGCGACATCCCGGGCGTCGAGCTCGGGAAGGTCTCGGACCGCACCTTCCTCGCCCACCTCGGCGGAAAGCTCACGGTCGAGTCGAAGGTACCGATCCGCCACCGCGACGACCTCTCGATGGTCTACACCCCCGGCGTCGCCCGCGTCGTCAAGGCGATCGCCGAGCACCCCGAGGACGCACGCAGCCTGACCATCAAGCGCAACACCGTCGCGGTCGTCTCCGACGGCTCGGCGATCCTGGGCCTGGGCGACCTGGGCCCCCTCGCCGCCATGCCCGTCATGGAGGGCAAGGCCGCGCTGTTCAAGCGCTTCGCCGACATCGACGCCTTCCCGATCTGCCTGGACGCCCACTCGGTCGAGGAGATCGTCTCCCACGTCAAGGCGATCGCCCCCGTCTTCGCCGGCATCAACCTCGAGGACATCTCCGCCCCGCGCTGCTTCGAGATCGAGGACCGTCTGCGCAAGGAGCTGGACATTCCCGTCTTCCACGACGACCAGCACGGCACCGCGATCGTCGTCGTCGCCGCGCTGCGCAACGCCCTGCGCGTGGTCGGCAAGGAGATCGAGAAGGTGCGGATCGTGCTCTCGGGGGCGGGAGCGGCAGGGACCGCCATCCTGCGTCTGCTGCGCGCCGCCGGCGCCCGCGACGTCGTGGTCACCGACATCGACGGCATCGTCCACGAGGGGCGCGAGAATCTCGAGGGCCGTCTGCCCTGGATCGCGGAGGTCACGAACCCCCGCGGCCTCACCGGGACCCTGAGCGATGCGATCCAGGGAGCCGACGTCTTCATCGGCGTGAGCGCCGGGAACATCCTCAGCGCGCAGGACGTCGAGAGCATGGCCGAGCGCTCGATCGTCTTTGCGATGGCCAACCCCACCCCGGAGATCGATCCGGCCGAGGCGGCGAAGCACGCCGAGGTCGTGGCGACCGGACGCAGCGACTTCGCCAACCAGATCAACAACGTGCTCGCCTTCCCCGGCGTCTTCCGCGGGCTGCTGGACGCCCGTGCCACCAACGTCACCGACCGCATGCTGCTGGCGGCCTCGAAGGCCCTGGCCGACGTCGTGACCGCGGACGAGCTGAACCCGACCTACATCGTGCCCAGCGTCTTCAACGAGGGCGTGACCAAGGCGGTCGCCTCGGCGGTCGAACACGTGGCCCGCGAGGAGGCCGGCACGGTCGACACCATCACCGGGGCCATCCCGGCCGTCTACGCCGAGCAGATCCACCTCTGAGGCGGCGGGTCGTCCGGGGCGTGAGCTCCTGAGGATCGGCCGCACGACGTGCCCGTCGTGCGGCCGGAGACCCGTGAAAAGGGAAATTCCGCGTAACTGCTGACGTATCGAGGGAACTTCACTACTCTCGAGGAATGTTCCCCGGGTCACAGCCGCTGAGCGGTCTCGACGTCCTCGTCGCCGACCCGGGCCTGCTGGGGTTCCGGCGACCGGGGCTGCTGACGAACCACGCGGCCGTGACCGCCGGTCTCGCGCGAGGCGTGGACGCGCTGGTGGCCGCCGGGATCACGCCCCACTGCCTGATCGCTCCCGAGCACGGGTACTGGGGCAGCGAGCAGGCGGGTGAGGGCGGCGGCGAGACGCGGGACGCCCGCACCGGCATCCCGGTGCTCTCCTCCTACGGTGTGCACGGGGCGGCGCTCGTGCAGCTGCTCGCCGACAGCGGGATCGACGGGCTCCTCGTCGACCTCCAGGACATCGGCTGCCGCTTCTTCACCTACCCGTGGTCGATGGTCGATGCGATGGCGGCCTGCGCCGAGCTCGACCTGCCGGTGCACGTGCTGGACAGGCCGGCCCCGCTCGCGATGCGCCCTCTGGGACCGGGGACGGACGAACGCTGCGCGAGCTTCGTCGGACGGATGGACATCCCCCTGCGTCACGGCGGCCGCCTCGGCGACATCGCCCGCCACGCCGCCGCCCACCACCTCGAGCGGTCCCTGGACCTGACGGTCACCGCCGCGCCCGGCGCGGACGGCAGCGCACCGTGGGTGCCGCCGTCGCCGAACATGCCCACCCCCACGACGCTCGCCCTCTATCCCGGCACCGGGCTCGTGGAGGGCTGCACCTGGAGCGAGGGTCGCGGGACCACGCTGCCCTTCGAGGTCCTCGGCGCGCCCTGGGCCGACCATCGTCTGGCCGACGCGCTGCGCGGCGCCGGGATGCCCGGTCTCGAGGTGCGCGAGCTCGAGGTGCGCGCGACGCACGGGGTCTTCGCGGACGAGGCCGTGCACGGTGTGCAGCTCCACCTGCTCGAGGACCCCCGGGACTTCGTCGCGCGCGAGGACGTCGACCCGCTGCGGATCGGGCACACGGTCCTCGCCGCCATGCATGCGCTGCATCCCGCGAGCGCGGGCGACTTCTGGCGCCGAAACACCGCCTCGAGCCCCCTGTTCATCGACCTGCTGTGGGGGTCCGGCGCGCTGCGCGAGGGCATCGACGACGGCGCCTCCTACGAGGAGATCCTGGCCGCCTCGCCCGCACCCCACCCGCTCCTCGACCCGTCCGCGACCGGCGCGGACCAGGACGCACCGGCGCCCCGCTCCGACGCCCCGGGGTCGCCGGCATGAGCATCCAGGTGCGGGAGCGGCTGCACCCCGGGGACCTCTCCGCCCTCGCGGACCTCACCCGCGACAGCGCCCAGCCGATCGACGAGAGGACGCTGACCCGTCTGCTGCTGGTCGACCCGGACCCGCTGAGCTCCGTCGTCCTGATCGCCGAGGAGGACGGCAGGGCCCTCGGGTACACCCACGTCGCGCTCGAGGACGGCGTCGCCTATCTCGTCAGCGGGGTCGTCGCCCCGTCGGCCAGACGTCGCGGCCTCGGCACGCTGCTGTGGGACGGCGCCGTGGCCCGTGCCCGTCGCGCGGGAGCCGGGCGGCTCGTGATCAGCGGACGCCCCCGCGGCTATGCGGCCCCCGGCATCGACGAGCGGCGTGACCCCGCCACCGCTGCCTTCCTGCGCGCCCGCGGTGCCCGGGCGGGAGGGTCGGCCCTCGCCATGGAGCGAGACCTGACGCAGGACCTCGCGACCGCGTCGGCTCCGGCACGGATGCCGGTGGGCGTGCGGATCGCGCCGTGCACCCCCGAGGAGGTGCCGGAGATGATCGCCGCCGTGCGCGCGGACCTCGATCCGGACTGGGCACAGCTGCTCGCACGGCACGTGGACGAGCGGTCCGCGGAGCAGACCCGCGGACGGGACCTCCCGGCGGGCCCGGCGGCGGGGATCCTGCTCGCCCGGGACGCGCCCGCCGAACCCCGGTCCGCTGACCGGGACACCCTCGGGGAGCTGCTCGGCGTCGCGGCCTCCGGCGTCGTCGGCGAGGATCCCGAGCGCTTCGGGCCGATCGGGGTGATGCCCGCGGCCCGCGGCCGCGGGATCGGCGGCGCCCTCCTGGATGCCGCGCTGCAGGCGATGGCACGCGCCGGGTCCCGTCGGGCCTGGTTCCAGTGGACCTCCACCGCCGGTCCCGCTCACCGCCTGTACCTCTCGCGCGGCTTCCGTCCGCTCACGACCACCACCCCGTTCCTCCTCGACCTCCCCGGCGACCCGCACGTGCTCCCGGACGGTCCGCAGGAGCTCCTCGCCGCCATGCAGCCCCTCGAGCAGGGAAGGACCCGCTGATGACATCCCTCGGTCCCCACATCGAACCCGACCGTCAGCCGGGCGCGTCCTCGCCCGGTCCCGGCCGGCGCGCCGTCCTCGGGGGCGCCTCCGGCGCGCTCGGGCTGCTGGCCACGACCTCCCTGGCCGGCTGCGGACCCGCCGGGACGGACGAGAAGAACCCTCCGCTGCGGATCCACGCCAACGACGCCACGGTCTACCAGCCCAACTTCAACCCCTACGCGCCCACCGCGCTGCAGGGCGCGAGCGGACTGATCTACGAGCCGCTGATGGTCTACACCGCGATGGATCCCGAGCACCCGCTGCCCTGGGTCGCCGAGGCGATCGAGTTCAGCGAGGACGGCACCAGCG
Organism: Brachybacterium endophyticum; assembly: GCF_003130585.1. Classification (GTDB taxonomy): domain Bacteria; phylum Actinomycetota; class Actinomycetes; order Actinomycetales; family Dermabacteraceae; genus Brachybacterium; species Brachybacterium endophyticum. The sequence goes on from NZ_QFKX01000006.1 coordinate 127,749, forward strand.
CCGAGATCACGGTGCGCGAGGGCATCGTGTTCACCGACGACCACCCGCTGACGGCGGAGGACGTCGAGTACTCCCTGCTGATGCTGCGCGACAAGCCGGCGACCAATGGCTCCGCCCTGCCGGTGACCGATGCCCGGAAGACGGGCGAGCGCACCGTGAAGGTCTCGTTCGACGGCCCCGCCTTCGCCCATGCTCCGACGCTCGGCAGCTCCTACGTGGTGCCCAAGCACATCTTCTCGACCCTCGACGTGGAGAAGGACGCGATCGAGAAGCCCGTGGGCTCCGGCCCGTACGTGCTCGACCGCTTCTCCGCCCAGCTGTACACCTTCCGGCGCAACGAGAAGCACTGGGCGGTCCAGGACTTCGCTGTTCCCGAGCTGTACTACCCCTCGTACTCGACCGAGACCTTCAACACCGCACTGCAGGCGGGGGAGATCGACTGGTCCGGCGGGTTCGTCGCCAACGTCGACAAGATCTTCGTGGACAAGGACCCCGACCATCGCGGCTACTACTACCCGGGCCTGGGCGTGGTGAACCTGACCTTCAACCTCGAGAAGTCGCTGTGGCAGGACCTCGAGCTGAGACGCGGGATCTCGCTCGCGATCGACCGCCAGCAGATCGCGGACATCGCGATGCTCGGCTACGTCGGCCCACCCCACCCCACCGCACTGCCACGCCCCACCTTCGAGCAGTACATCTCCGAGCGCTACCGGGGGAAGGAGTTCGAGTTCGACCCCGAGAAGGCCGAGAAGGTGCTGGACGCGGCCGGGTACGAGCGCGGCGAGGACGGCGTGCGCACGGCGAAGGACGGCACCCGCCTCGAGTTCCCCCTGCAGATCCCCTCGGGGTTCGTGGACTGGGTGAGCGTCACCCAGGTGCTCGACGAGCAGCTGACGAAGATCGGCGTGAAGTTCAGCCCGCAGGGCGTCTCCCTGGAGAGCTGGACCGAGAAGCGCAACGCCGGGAAGTTCGACGTCACCCTCTCGACGGTCTCCGCCGGGGCGAGTCCCTGGTTCATGTACCGCTCGATGCTTTCGGGTGAGCACAGGAGCAAGGATGGGTCGGTGCTCGCGAACTTCCAGCGCTGGTACGACGAGGACACCGACACGCTGCTGGGCGACTTCACCGCGACCGACGACGAGGCCGAGCAGCAGAAGTGCATCGACGGGATCGAGGACATCGTCGTCGAGAAGCTGCCCGCGCTGCCGCTGGTGACCGCCCCGAACTGGTTCAACTACAGCACCCAGTACTGGTCGGGATTCCCCGACCCCGACCACCCCTACGCGCTCGGCGCCCCCTACAGCCCGGTCGACCGCATCCTGGTGCTGCGCGGGCTGTCGCGGACCACGGACTGAGAACGCACGGAGAGGAGGCAGCCATGAAGTATCTCGCCCGCAAGATCGGCCTGTACGCATTCATCGCCTGGGCGGCGCTGACCCTGAACTTCCTGATCCCGCGCCTGATGCCCGGGGACCCCGTGACCCTTCTGCTGGAGGGCTCCCAGGGGGCGATCGACCCCGCCGCGAAGGCGGCCATCGCCAAGGCCTACGGCATCAGCGACGACCCGCTCCCGGTGCAGTACGTCGACTACCTGAGGGCACTGGCGCACGGCGACCTCGGCACCTCCATCAGCCAGTTCCCGGTGCCGGTGGTCGACATCATCTCCCGGGCCCTGCCGTGGACCCTGGGGCTGGTGGGCGTGGCGACCGTGGTCAGCTTCCTGCTGGGCACCGGGCTCGGCGTGCTGCTGGCCTGGCGGCGCGGCACCTGGTCCGACCACGTGCTGCCGGCCCTCACCTTCCTCAACGCCATCCCGTACTTCTGGATGGCGCTGATCCTGGTGCTGGTGCTGTCGGTGCACCTGGGCCTGTTCCCCAACGCCGGCGGCTACGAGCGGATCCTGTTCCCGGGCTGGACCCCGCAGTTCATCGGCTCGATCCTCTACCACGCCCTGCTGCCGGCGATCACGATCGTCCTGGGCTCCTTCGCCGGCTGGGTGCTCTCGATGCGCAACATGACGGTCACCGTGCTGGGCGAGGACTACGTCTCGCTGGCGGAGGCCAAGGGCCTGCCCTCGCGGCACGTGCTGCTGACCTACGCGGCCCGCAACGCGATCCTGCCCTCGATCACCGGCTTCGCCCTCTCCCTCGGCGCAGTCGTCGGCGGATCGATGCTCACCGAGGTCATCTTCAACTACCCCGGGGTGGGGTACACGCTGTTCAGCGCCGTGCAGGCCCAGGACTTCCCGCTCATGCAGGGGCTCTTCCTCATCATCTCCCTCGCGGTGATCGCCGCGAACCTGGTGGCCGACGTCGCCTACGTGTTCCTCGACCCGCGAACCCGGCAGGGGGCCTGACCCATGTCCATCTCGAGCCTCGTGCCCCGCAGCGGGAAGGTCCGCGCCGGACTGATCATCGTCCTGGTCTTCGTGCTGATCGCCCTGATCGGACCGCTGACCGCGACCCACGCCCCGCAGGCGACCTCCTTCGACCTGCGCCAGGCGCCCTCGGCCCGGCACTGGATGGGCACCACCCAGACCGGGCAGGACGTCTACGCCCAGTTCGTCACCGGTGCCCGCGTGTCCCTGCTGGTGGGTCTCGTCGCGGGCGTCGTCTCCCAGGTGTTCTCCGTGATCATCGGGCTGCTCGGCGGGTACCTGCGCGGCGTCGCCGACGACCTGCTCTACATCCTCACCGCCGTGTTCCTGGTGATCCCCGGGATGCCGCTGCTGATCGTCCTCACCGGCTACCTGCCCAGCCGCGGGCTGTTCGCGATCGCCGTGGTCATCGCGATCACCTCCTGGGCCGGTTCGGCCCGCGTGATCCGCGCCCAGACCATGTCGCTGAGCGGCCGCGAGTTCGTCGAGGCCGCCCGGGCCGGCGGCGAGTCCCGGCTGCGGATCATGTTCGCCGAGGTGCTGCCGAACATGCTGCCGCTGGTCGCCTCCGGCTTCCTGTTCTCCGTCATCGGCGGCATCCTCTCCGAGGCCGGACTGTCCTTCCTCGGCCTGGGGTCGCTGACCACGGTCTCCTGGGGATCGATGCTCTACTTCGCCCAGAGCGGCCAGGCGCTGCTCTCCGGCGCCTGGTGGTGGTACGTGCCGCCGGGCCTCGCGATCGCGATCATCGGCGCGGGCCTGGCGCTGATCAACTTCGGCATCGACGAGTACGCGAACCCGCGTCTGCGGACCGGCGCGGCGCGACGTCACGCCGCGCGGGGATCCCTCGCCGCCGGTGCGGACCCGACCGCCGCCGACGCCGCTGCCGGCGGCACCGAGCTCCCGGCCGGGGGAGCCGGCGGACCCGCTGCCGCGGCGGCGACGACCCGCGCGGGGGCCGCTGGGACATCCGGCAGCGGCGCCGCGCTCGCCGACACCGTCCCCGACGCGGACCCGGTCATCCGAGCGGCGGACGTCACCGGCGATCCGGTGATCGAGGTCGACGCCCTCAGCGTGGACTACCCGACCGTGCACGGCACCGTGCACGCGGTGGACGGGGTGACGCTGACCCTGCACCGCGGGGAGATCCTGGGGCTGGCCGGGGAGTCGGGCAGCGGGAAGTCCACGCTGACCAACGCGATCACCCGGATGCTGCGGCCGCCCGCCCGGATCGCGGGCGGCGCTGTCACCTACACGGACGCAGACGGCACCCGCACCGACCTGCTCGCCCTGGACGACCGCGGCCTGCGCGGGATCCGCTGGACCGAGATCGCGGTGGTCTTCCAGAGCGCCATGAACGCCCTGAACCCGGTGACGTCGATCGGCTCCCAGTTCGACGACGTGATCCGCGTGCACCGTCCCGACCTGGGGCCCACTCGCCGCACCGAGCTGGCCCGCGAGCACCTGCGGCGGGTGGGGATCGACCCCGAGCGGATCGGCGCCTACCCCCACGAGCTCTCGGGCGGGATGAAGCAGAGGGTCGCGATCGCGATCGCCCTGGTCCTCGAACCCGACGTGATCTTCATGGACGAGCCCACCACGGCCCTGGACCTCCTGGTCCAGCGCGAGGTGCTCGACCAGATCGTGCGGCTGCGCGAGGAGTACGGCTTCGCGATCGTGTTCACCACCCACGACCTCGCGCTGCTGCTGGAGATCTCCGACTCGATCGCCGTGATGCGACGGGGCCACCTCGTGGAGTACGGCCCCGCCGCCGAGATCTACCGCTACGCCCGCCACCCCTACACCAGGAGTCTCCTGGACTCCCTCGAAGCACTCGGGAGCCTCGCATGAGCATCGCCGCGCCCACGCACGACACCTCCGGATCCCCGACCGCGGGCGAGATCGTCCTCGAGGGGACGCACCTGGTCAAGGAGTACGCCGTGGGGGAGCGGCGCGGGGTGCTGCGTCGCCGTCGCACGATGCGCGCGGTCGACGACGTCTCCCTCGGTCTGCGCCGGGCGGAGGTCACCGCCCTGGTCGGTCAGAGCGGCTCGGGCAAGTCCACGCTGGGCCGGCTGCTGGCCCGGCTGGTCCCGCTCACGTCCGGCGACATCAGGCTGCACGGCAGCGACGTCGGGGCCGCGACCGGCGCGTCGATGCGCCGTTACACCGGCGAGGTCCAGCTCACCCTGCAGGACCCCTTCGCCTCGTTGAACCCGCTGCGCCGCGTCGACTACATCCTGGGCCGGGCCGTGCGACTGCACCAGGACGTCTCCGGGGCCGACGAGGTCCGGGCACGCTGCGCCGGCCTCCTCGAACGCGTGGGGCTGGGCCCGACCGATCACTACCTGGACCGCTTCCCCCACGAGCTCTCCGGCGGTGAGCGCCAACGGGTCTCGTTCGCGCGGGCGCTCGCCGCGGGCCCGTCGGTGCTGCTGGCCGACGAACCCGTCTCGATGCTCGACGTCACGATCCGCAAGTCCATGCTCGACCTCATCGACGACCTGCGGCGCGAGGAGGACCTCGCCGTCCTCTACATCACGCACGACCTGGGCAGCGCCCGGCGTTACTCGAGCGAGGTGCTGGTCATGCACGAGGGCAGGGTCGTCGAGCGCGGCGAGTCCGAGAGCGTCATCTCGGATCCCCAGGACGCGTACACGAAGCGTCTGCTGGCGGCCGCACCGGATCCGTCCCGCTCGCTGGGCCGCTCGCGCTGATCCGCCGCTCACCCCACCAGGTGAGGAGACCGATGCCGATCCCGAGCAGGTCGGAGAGGACGTCGAGGGGGTCGGCCGAGCGGTGCGGCAGCAGCAGGCCCTGCAGCACCTCGATCAGGAGCGCATGGACCACGGCGGCCAGCACCACCCAGCCGATGGGGAACCTCGAGGCGGGGGCGAGCACGCGGCCGACGGCCCAGACCGTGAGCGCGAAGACGCCCACGTGGTAGAGGGTGTCGATCCCGCCCACCCCGCCGGTCGAGGGGACGCTGGGAAGGTAGAAGCCCACGTTCGCCAGCAGGGCGAGAGCGCACAGGACCAGGCGGCCCGTGCGAGAGCGCAGGAGCTCCCTCATGCCGTGCCCGCCCGGGCGAAGGCCTGGCGTGCGATCTCGCGCCGCGCCTCCAGCACCTCGAAGCGGTCGCGGCGCGGGTGGACGCGGTTGGTCAGCAGCACGGCGACGGTGCCCTCGGCCGGATCGGCCCACAGCGCCGTGCCCGTGAACCCGGGGTGGCCCACCACGGTCGTCTGGACGGACCCGTCGGGCAGTTCCTGGCCGATCCGCACGCCCAGTCCCTGACGCCACGGCGCGTCGGTCGTGACGGAGGCGGTGAGCTGGTCGCGGGCCATCTCCGCGCGCAAGCCCTGCGAGAGCACGGGCCCCGGTGCGCGGCCGGCGAGCACCCGGGCGATCGCGAGGGCGTCCTCCAGGGTCGCGAACAGGCCGGCGTTGCCCACGCCTTCCAGCACCCAGGCGGTCTCGTCGTGGACCTCGCCGCGCACGAGACCGCGCGGGGGATCCTCCGCGTACTCGGTGGCGACCGTCCGCGAGCGTGCCGCCGCGTCCGGCCACCAGGTGGCGGTCGCGGCACCGGCGGGCGCGAGCACGCGGCGGCGTGCCAGCTGCGGCAGGTCCTCGCCGCCGAGGCGGGTGAGGATCTCGCCGAGCAGGATGAAGCCGATGCACGAGTAGGCGTGGGTGGTGCCCGGTGCGGCGTGCAGGGCGGCCCCACCGACCTCCGCCAGGCGTTCCTCGCGCGTGCCCTGGATCCGCCACAGGGGCATCGTCGGCGGCAGTCCGGCCGTGTGGGTGAGGAGGTGGCGCACGGTGATGCGCGCGTCCGGGACCAGGCGCGGCCCCAGATGGTCGATCGCGAGGTCGCCCAGGCCCAGGGCGCCCTCGTCCAGGAAGGTCGCGGCGGTGAGGGCCGTGACCACTTTGGTCACCGAGGCCATGTCGAACAGCGAGCTGGCATAGACGTCGGTCACCGACCGGTCGACGTCGGGGCCGGAGTCGTCCGGCAGCGCCGTGCCGTCCTCGGCGAAGCTGACCGTGCGTCCGCCCGACCGCGTGATCGGCTCGCTCCCCGGGCGGTCGATCGCGGCCGCGACCGCGCCCGCACCCTCGATGCCTCCCGTGCGCGCCCTCTCCAGCAGTCCGTCCACGAGCGTGCCGAGCTCTGTCGCTGTGGTGGTCATGGGGGAGCCCTTCCTCTCCGGGGACCGGATGGATGTCCGATCCTTCCACGCCGACTACTCTCGGGGGTGAGAACGCCCGCCTCGGAAGGAGCCCTCCATGCCCTCGACCTCGGATCCCGACCGCCTCGACCCGTACCGCGAGGACCCCGGGGCAGCCCCCGGTTCGACCGCTGTCCTGGACCGCGACGTCAAGGAGCGGGAGGAGAAGACCGACGACGGCGACCACGACCGCTTCGCCCACTACGTGCGCCGGGACAAGATCACCCAGGCCGCCCTCGACGGCAGCCCGGTGATCGCGCTCTGCGGCAAGGTCTGGGTCCCGGGGCGGGACCCCAAGAAGTACCCCGTGTGCCCGGAATGCAAGGAGATCCACGACGGTCTTCGCGAACCCAACGACGGGGGCGACGGCGACTCCGGCAAGGGCGGCGGCTCCGGTCGCGGCGGCTTCCGGGGCTTCTTCGGCGGGCGTCGCTGACCCGCCGTCGGATCCTCTGAGCAGGCGGCGGGTCGTCGGCCCCGGGCGCGTCACGGCGCCCGGGGCGGCGATTCCTCACATGCCCCGGGCGGCGCCGCGGACGCCGGATGTCCGAGCGCGGCGGTAGCCTGGTCCGCGCTGTGAAACCACCACTGACGACTCCCTCCAACGACCCGCACCGGCCCTCGACCGCGGCGGCCCAGTCCCTTCCCCCGGCGTACCCGGAGAGGGCAGCCTGGGGCACCGCGCAGAAGCTGCGAGCCTGGCAGTCCGAGGCCCTCGAGATGTACCAGGAGCGCAGCCCGAAGGACTTCCTGACGGTCGCGACCCCCGGCGCCGGCAAGACCACCTTCGCCCTCCAGATCGCCGCGATGTTGCTCGCCCAGGGCGTCGTGCGCCGGGTGACGGTGGTGGCACCGACCGAGCACCTGAAGACCCAGTGGTCCGACTCGGCCGCTCGCGTGGGCATCTCGCTGGATCCGAACTTCACCAACGCCCAGGGCCGCCACGGCGCCCACTACCAGGGCGTCGCGATCACCTACGCGCAGGTCGGCATGAACCCGATGCTCCACCGCGCCCGCACCGAGGCCGAGCGCACTCTGGTGATCCTCGACGAGATCCACCACGCCGGTGACGCCCTGACGTGGGGCGACGGCGTGCGCGAGGCCTTCGACCCGGCGACCCGCCGTCTCGCGCTGACGGGCACGCCCTTCCGATCGGACGACTCCCAGATCCCGTTCGTGACCTACGAGGAGGACGGCGAGGGCTTCCTGCGCTCGCGCGCCGACTACTCCTACGGCTACGCGGACGCGCTCCGCGACCACGTCGTGCGTCCCGTCATGTTCGTGACCTACTCGGGTCGCATGCACTGGCGCACCAAGACCGGCGACGAGGTCTCCGCCCAGCTCGGGGCGATCGAGACCAAGGACATCACCCAGCAGGCCTGGCGCACCGCGCTCGACCCCAAGGGCGAGTGGGTCCAGGCCGTCCTCGCCGCGGCCGACAGGCGCCTCACGGAGATGCGCCGGCACGTCCCGGACGCCGGCGGCCTGGTCATCGCGACCGACCAGAAGACCGCCCGCGCCTACGCCGCGACCCTCGAGCAGATCACCGGTGAGCAGGTCACCACCGTCCTGTCCGACGACGCCGGTGCGGGCAAGCGCATCGAGGCCTTCTCCGACTCGACCGATCGCTGGATGGTCGCCGTGCGCATGGTCTCCGAGGGCGTGGACGTGCCCCGCCTGGCGGTGGGCGTGTACGCGACCTCGACGGCGACGCCGATGTTCTTCGCCCAGGCCGTCGGCCGCTTCGTGCGCTCGCGGACCCGCGGCGAGACCGCGAGCATCTTCCTGCCCTCGGTCCCGATCCTGACCGCGCACGCCGCCGCCATGGAGGAGGAGCGCGACCACGTCCTGGACCGTCGCCCGCCCGAGGGCGACCCGGAGACAGGACTGGACGACCACCTGGTCGAGGAGGCCAACCGCCCCGAGCAGACCTCCGACCAGCTCGAGCTCTCCTTCGAGGCGCTGGAGTCCCAGGCGTCCTTCGACCGTGTCCTCTTCGACGGCGGCGAGTACGGCGCCGGGGGAGAGGCCGGCAGCGAGGACGAGCAGGAGTTCCTGGGGATCCCCGGGCTCCTGGACGCCGACCAGATGCGCACGCTGCTCCAGGAGCGTCAGGCGACCCAGCAGGCCCGCCGCTCGAAGAACGGCGGCACCGCCGGCAGCGAGGCCGATCGCGAGATCCCCGTGGTGGACCATCGACGGCTGATGGACCTGCGCAAGGAGCTCTCCTCGCTGGTCTCGGCCTGGGCCCGCAAGTCCGGTACACCGCATGGCCAGGTCCACACCGCCCTGCGCTCCCGCTGCGGGGGTCCCGCCGTCCCGCAGGCCAGCGCCGAGCAGATCCAGGACCGCATCGCCGTCGTGCGAGGGTGGTTCGTCGGGCGCAAGTGAGCCCGGCCCGCACCCGTTGTCCACACTCGCTTCGCACCTGTGTTCGGCTGCCAGGTGCACTTCGTAGAATCATGATCCAGCCCCGCTCCGCACGGAAGGAGGACGCCGTGGAGGGACACGACCCCGCGATCGACCCGGACCGCACCAGCCGGCCCGTCGGTGTCCTCGATCCCGAGGAGGACTCCCTCCTCGAGGGCGTGGACGACGGGCCCTGGCAGACCGTGGTCTGGAACGACCCGGTCAACCTCCAGAGCTATGTCGTCCACGTCTTCCGCACCTACTTCGGCTTCAGCCGCTCGCGTGCCCATCAGCTGATGATCCAGGTGCACGAGCAGGGGCGCGCCGTCGTCTCCCGGGGCTCGCGCGAGCGCGTCGAGTCCGATGTGCAGGCCATGCATTCCTTCGGGCTGCGGGCCACCCTCGAGCGCACGGAGGAGGACTGATGGCCCACGCGTTCCGTCCCCGCCCCGGCGGGGAGGTCGCCTGCCGGTTGGAGAGCGAGGAGAAGGCGATCATCTCCCAGGTCGCCCAGGAGGTCGGCGAGCTCATCCGCCACGACCTCGACCTGCGCGAGGACGCCGAGCCGGTCCGGGAGGCCGCCGGGTCCGCGGATCCGCTCGAGCGGCTGGAGGCCGAGTACGCCTCCCGCACGCCGCGCAGTCCGCGCGACAGCGCCGTCAGTCGTCTGTTCCCCGCTGCGAGCGAGGACCCCGCGGTCGCCGAGGAGCTGCGGCGTCTGGGTCAGGCCGATCTCGCCGAGCAGAAGCTCGAGGATCTCGGAGCGCTGGTGCGCACGCTCGATGGGAGCGGCCCCGGCAGCAGCGAAATCAGCATCGACGAGGACGCCGTTCCCGGCTGGCTGCGAGGGCTGACGGACATGCGTCTGGTCCTGGCCGATCGGCTGCAGATCACCCAGGACGGGGATTTCGAGACCCTCCAGATGCTGCAGCAGATCGGGGAGCGGGTCCCCGAGGCCCAGCCCGTCGAGGACGAGGACGACCAGGTCGCCGGGAGCGACGTCGTCGCCGCCGTCTACGAGCTGCTGACCTGGCTGCAGGAGAGCCTGCTGCGCGCGATCGAGGACTACTGACCACCGCCCCGACGGCAGTCCGTCTCGTGTGATGTCCCGCGCACTGAGCGCGGCGTCACTGAGAGCTGGGAAGAACCTCCCTACTCTGGGGCAGATGAGCAACGCGCCGATCGGGATCTTCGACTCCGGGGTCGGGGGCCTGACGGTCGCCCGGGCGATCCTGGACCAGCTCCCGCGCGAGCAGCTCCTCTACATCGGGGACACCGCGCACACGCCCTACGGGCCCCGCCCCATCGCGGAGGTGCGTGCGCTGGCGCTGTCGATCATGGACGACCTCGTCGAGCGCGGCGTGAAGATGCTCGTGATCGCCTGCAACACCGCGAGCGCCGCCGTGCTGCGCGACGCCCGCGAGCGCTACGACGTCCCCGTCATCGAGGTCATCCAGCCCGCCGTGCGCCGAGCCGTCGCCGCCACCCGCAACGGTCGGATCGGCATCATCGGCACCGCCGCCACCGTGGCCTCCCGCGCCTACGAGGACGCCTTCGCCGCCGCGCCCGCGCTGCAGATCACCTCTGCCGCCTGCCCGCGCTTCGTCGAGTTCGTCGAGCGCGGGGAGATCCAGGGCGACGAGATCATCGCCGCCGCCGAGGAGTACCTCGCGCCCGTCCAGGAGGCGGGGGTGGACACCCTGGTGCTGGGCTGCACGCACTACCCGATGCTCGCCGGGCCGATCAGCCTGGTGATGGGCCCCGAGGTCACCCTGGTCTCCTCCGCCGAGGAGACCAGTCTCGACGTCTACCGCCAGCTGCGCATGGCCGGCATCCAGCGCACCGAGACCGCCCCGCCGGCGCACGTCTTCGCGGAGACCGCCGCCGCCGACGGCACCCCCTCGATGTTCTCCCGCCTCTCGCGCCGGTTCCTCGGACCGGCCGTGACCATGACCTCGACACTCCCGGTGGTGACACCATGAGACTGACCGTGATCGGCTGCTGCGGCAGCTTCGCCGGCCCCACCGGCACCGCCTCGAGCTACCTGCTGGAGCAGGAGGACGAGACCGGCCGCACCTGGCGAGTGCTGATGGACCTGGGCAGCGGCGCCTTCGGGCCGCTGCAGGCGCAGATCGACCCCGCCACGCTCGACGCGGTGGTGATCTCGCACCTGCACCCCGACCACTTCCTGGACCTCACCGGCCTCGAGGTGTTCTGGGCGTACAACTCGCGCGAGCTGCCGCGCCTGCCGATCCACGCACCCGACGGGCTCGCCCAGCGTCTGCGCTCGGTGCTCGGGCGCGAGGGGGACGTCCCGGACGGCGTCACCTGCCTGCCCTTCGATCACCGTCCGATCCACGACGGCCAGGACATCGAGATCGGCCCGTTCCACTTCGAGATCGGCGCCGTCCGCCACACCGTGCCCTCCTACGGGATGCGCGTGAGCGCGGGCGGGAGCGTGCTGACCTACTCGGGCGACACCGACACCTGCGACCGTCTCCTCGAGCTCGCGAGGGATGCCGACGTGCTGCTGTGCGAGGCCGGGTACATCGAGGGCCGCGACGACCGCTTCTCGGGCGTCCATCTGACCGGAAGCCGCGCCGGCGAGGCCGCCACCGCGGCCGGTGCCCGCAGTCTCGTGCTCACCCACATAGCGCCCTGGACCGACCCCGCGGTGTCCCTCGCCGAGACCCGCGAGACCTACCACGGCCCCATCACGATGGCCGAGCCCGCTCTCGTCGTGGAGACCGAGACGGTCCGCGCCTCGCACTGAACGCACACCCCTCGCTGAGCGACACCTCTCGCTGAGCGCGCACGGCGCCGCCCCGTGTGCTGAGCACTCGCGATCGTCGATATCCTCGTGGGCGACCGGCGGGCCCCGTCCCGCCACCCTCACGATGGAAGGCGGCCCATGAGCGCGACCACCCCGAATGGCCCCCGCGTCGACGGACGCACGGCTGAGCAGATGCGCGAGGTGCGCATCACCCGCAACTGGCTCGACCACGCCGAGGGCAGCGCCCTGATCGAGTTCGGCCGCACCCGCGTGCTGTGCGCCGCCTCCTTCACCGAGGGTGTCCCGCGCTGGAAGAAGGGCTCGGGCAGCGGATGGGTCACCGCCGAGTACGCGATGCTCCCGCGCGCCACCTCCACGCGCTCCTCCCGCGAGAGCGTCAAGGGCAAGATCGGCGGCCGCACCCACGAGATCTCCCGCCTGGTCGGCCGGTCCCTGCGCGCCGTGGTGGACATGGAGGCCCTGGGCGAGAACACCATCCAGCTGGACTGCGACGTCCTCCAGGCCGACGGCGGCACCCGCACCGCCGCGATCACCGGCGCCTACGTGGCCCTCGCCGACGCGATCACCTGGGGCAAGCGCCACGCCGCCGTCCCTGCCGCCCGCGAGGTCCTCACCGACTCCGTCTCGGCCGTCAGCGTCGGGATCGTGGATGGCGAGGCACTGTTGGACCTCGAGTACCGCGAGGACGTCACCGCGGAGACCGACATGAACGTGGTGGTCACCGGATCCGGCTCCTTCGTCGAGGTGCAGGGCACCGCCGAGGGGGCGCCCTTCGACCGCGACGAGCTGAACAGCCTGCTGGACCTCGCCGTGGGCGGCTGCGGCGAGCTCTCGGAGATCCAGCGCGCGGCGCTCGAGGAGACCCGGTGAGCCCGGACCCACAGACGATCCCCGCGGGGGCCCGCGTCATCATCGCGAGCCACAACCAGGGCAAGCTGCGCGAGCTGCAGCGGATCCTCGCCGAGATGATCCCCGGATTCGAGGAGACGATGCTGGTCTCCGCGGCGGGTCTGGAGCTGCCGGACGTCGTCGAGGACCAGGTGACCTTCGAGGGCAACGCGCTGCTGAAGGCCCGCACCGTGGCCGCGGCGACCGGACTGGTCGCGGTGGCCGACGACTCCGGCCTCGCCGTCGACGTCCTCGGGGGCAGCCCCGGGTTCCTCTCGGCGCGCTGGTCGGGCCGCCACGGCGACGACGAGGCGAACAACGATCTGCTGCTCGCCCAGATGGGCGACATCCCCGCCGAGCACCGTGCGGCGCGCTTCGTGTGCGCCGCGGCGCTGGTCGCCCCCGACGGGACCGAGGTGATCGAGCGCGGGGAGATGCCCGGACGACTGCTCACCGAGCGGCGCGGGACGAACGGCTTCGGCTACGACCCGCTGTTCGTGCCCGAGGACCAGCCGGCAGGCCAGGCGCGCTCGGCGGCCGAGCTCAGCAGCGAGGAGAAGGACGCGATCTCCCATCGCGGGAAGGCGTTCCGGGCGATCGCCGGGGACCTCGCGCGCCTGCTGGCCTGAGGCCGGACGCCCCGGCCATCCAGGTCAGATCAGGCCGGCGTGGGCGAGGGCGCGGCGCACGATCACGTCGTGCCCGTTCTCGAGCTCGGAGAGCACCTCGCCCTCGAGCAGCTCGTGCACGTCGAACCAGGTGAGCTCGAGCGCGTCCTCTTGCGGTGCGGCCTCGCCGTCCACGGGGACGATGTAGGCGAGCGAGATCGCATGCTGACGCGGATCGGTGAACGGGGACTGCCCGGGCGTCGGGAAGTACTCGGCCACCGTGAAGGGCACGGGGGAGACGGGGATCCTGGGCATCGCCATGGTGCCCAGGTCCTTCTCCACGTGACGGCCGATGGCCTCCCGCAGGGTCTCGTGCACGAGCACGCGCCCGGAGACGATCGCCCGGATGATGCGACCGCTGCCCGAAGCGCGCAGCAGCAGGCCGACCTGCGTGATCGAGCCGTCGACGTCGGTGCGCACCGGCACCACGTCCACGTAGGCGATCGGGAGGGCGCGACGCAGCTCGGCGAGCCGGTCGGGATCGAACCATGCGCCCTCGGCGTCCACGGCGGTGCGTGCCATCGTTGCTCCTGCTCTCTCGGCGGTATCGGGGGTGCGACGTGCCTTCGGAGGGGTCAGAGCCCGAAGGGTCGCAGGTGGTGCTCGGCCAGGGGGAAGCGCGGGGAGGCCCCCGTGGTGGCGGTCCTCGCCGGTTCCTCGATGCTCTCCCCGGCGATCATCTCGACCCTCCACTGCTCGCCCTCGAGCCGCAGCAGGGAGAGGGTGCCGTTGGGGATCGAGGGCAGATGGGTCCCGATCACCCCGGACAGCAGCAGGCGGATGAAGGTGCCGTGTGCGACCACCAGCAGCGACCGGCCCGGATGATCGGCGGCCAGGTCGTCCAGGGCGAGGTAGCCGCGGTCGGCGACCTGCTGGAGGCCCTCCCTGCCGGGGAACGAGCGGTCGGGGTACCGGGTCTCCATCTCGACGACGTCCTTGCCCTCGGCCTCGCCCCAGTCGATCTCCGACAGTCGCGGATCGGTGCCCAGCAGCGGGATGTCGTGGTCCTCGGCGATGATCCGTGCAGTCTGCCGGGCTCGCTGCAGCGGCGAGGAGACGGCCCCGTCCCAGGCGATCGGCGCAGCGGTGTCCAGAGCGTGATGAGCCTGCTCGCGTCCGGTCGCGTTCAGAGGGATGTCGCTGGATCCCTGGAACAGTCCGTGCAGGTTGTAGTCGGTCTGTCCGTGCCGCACGAGGCCGAAGAGGGTCATCGTCGTGAATGCTCCTGTGGGGGTCGATGGGGGCGCCGCGCCGGTGAGCCGGCGGATCGTGCGCGAGGCGGGACTCGAACCCGCACGCCCTCGGGCACTGGGACCTAAACCCAGCGCGTCTGCCAGTTCCGCCACTCGCGCGCCGCTCCAGAATATCGGTCCTGACGCACCAGTTGCGCGCGCACGATACGATCGGAGCCGTCATCACACACCGACCCGGAGGCAGCCGTGGCCAAGAAGAACAAGGCGTCCCTGGAGGACATGCGCCAGGAGGCGACTCGTCGCCAGGACAACCTGGCGTCGGACATCGACGAGCTCCTGGACCGCGTGAACCCCAAGAACGCGGCGTCGCGCTGGGTCAACGAGACCGTCTCGAGCGTCAAGGGGCTCTTCCGGCGCTGACCGCACCCCTCGCGCGGCACCGACCGCGCGCACCCGCATCCACCGCGCCCCCGGCGCGGGCCCCAGGCCCGCACCGGGGGCGCGGTGCGTCGGTAGCCTGGCCCGGCGGCCCGGGCGGTCGGGCGGATCGGATCAGTCCAGCATCCGCCCGTCGATGTAGACCCAGCCCGGATGCTCCGCGATCCGGCGGAAGCGCGAGCGCTCGTGCATCCGCATCTTCCCCTGCGAGCCCCGGGCGATCGCCACGAACTCGACGACGCCCGTGCGGTCGCCCGGTCCTCCGGCCTCGGTGTCCAGGATCGCCAGGCGTCGCCAGGCGAGGTCGTCGTCGAGCGAGGCGCTGAGCTCGCGCCGCGTGGGCCGGTACCCCGGGTCCCAGCTCGCCAGGAGGTGCTCCGGGTCGCGCAGCGCGAAGGCGGTGAAGCGCGAGCGCATCAGCTCCTCGGCCGTCTCGGCCTCCCGGGAGCCCACCAGGATCGGCCGGCAGCACACCTCGAGCACCGCTCCGCTGCCGCAGGGGCAGAGGGCAGGGTCGGGTGACGGGTCGGATCCGTCGGCGGCGGCCGCGGGCATGTCCGTGTCCATGCCCCCAGTATCCCGCCTCGCGACCGCACGCCCTCGAGGCCTCCGGGCGATCAAGGTCCCTCTGCGAGGATGCGGTGCATGGCACGACCGACACCCCTCCCAGGACTCCTCCACGAACCGCCGACCGTCCAGGAGTACGTGGACCTGCGGCTCTGCTCCGGGCTCACGCCCCGCACCGCGCAGCAGGCGGCGCCCGCGGTCACCGGCAGCTGGGCGTGGGCCGTCGTGCGTGGGGAGGGTGGGGCCCTGCTCGCGATGGGTCGGGTGATCGGCGACGGCGGCTGATACTTCCACATCGCCGACATGGCGACCCGTCCCGAGCACCAGGGCCGCGGATTCGGGCGGATGGTCCTCGAGGACCTGGTGGCCCGCATCCGCGCGGCGGCGCCGCCGGATCCCTTCATCTCCCTGATCGCCGACCCTCCCGGCCGCAGGCTCTACGAGTCCGTGGGGTTCGTCGATGCCGCGCCGTCGATCGGCATGCGCCTCCCGTGATGACCGCGCCCCCGGCTTCGCCGTAGTCTTCGGGCATGAAGCCCTTCGCCGTGGACCCGGACGATCCGCGCTCCCACCACGAGCGCATGGTGGCCGGTGACTGGTACATCGCCGAGGACCCCGAGATCCAGCGCGCGTACCGTCTCGCGCTGCGGGTGACGGCCCGCTTCAACGACATCTACGCGCAGGCACCCGAGGCCTCGCAGGGCGTCCTGGCCCCGCTGCTCGGGGAGCTCGGGGAGGGCGCCCACGTCCGAGCGCCCCTGCGCGTGGACTACGGGAGCCGGCTGTTCATCGGCGAGGGCACGTTCGTGAACTTCGGGCTCGTCGCCCTGGACGTCGTCGACGTCCGCATCGGCGCCCGCTGCCAGCTGGGACCGAACATCCAGCTGCTCACCGCGGTCCATCCCCTCGAAGCGGACCCGCGCGGTGAGGGCTGGGAAGCCGCCGAGCCGATCACCATCGGGGACGACGTCTGGCTGGGCGGCGGCGTCATCGTCTGCCCCGGCGTCACCATCGGTGCGCGCAGCGTGATCGGGGCGGGCAGCGTCGTCACCTCCGACGTCCCGGCCGATTCGCTCGCCGTCGGCAGTCCGGCCCGGGTGATCCGAGAGCTCTGAGGGCGCTCCGCTCCGGGCCGCCGGCCGCGCCGTCGTGGGACCGCGCACGTCGCGACGCGGACGCGGCGCGCTCGCGCACGCGGGCCCCCGCATCCCAGTACCCTCGAGACGATGCCGGCACGCACCGGCGATCCGTCCCCATCGAAGGAGCACCATGTCATCCCTTGCAGGCAAGACCGCCGTCGTCACCGGGTCCTCGCGCGGCGTCGGCGCCGACACCGCGAAGCTGCTCGCCGCCGAGGGTGCCAACGTGGTCGTGAACTACCGCCAGAAGGCCCCGCGCGCGAACAAGGTCGTGAAGGAGATCGAGGAGGCCGGCGGCCATGCGATCGCCGTCGGCGCCGATCTCACCGACCCGCAGTCGGTGCGCGGGATGATGCAGGCCGCGGTGGACACCTTCGGCGGGCTGGACATCCTGGTGCTGAACGCCTCGGGCGGCATGGAGGCCGACCTCGGCGAGGACTACGCGATGCGTCTGAACCGCGACGCCCAGCTGGATGCGCTGCGCGCCGGTACCGAGCTGATGGGCGAGGGCGGCCGGGTGGTCTTCGTGACCAGCCACCAGGCGCACTTCATCCGCGAGGTCGAGACCATGGCCCAGTACGAGCAGGTCGCCCTGTCCAAGCGCGCCGGCGAGGACGCGATCACCGAGCAGATCCCCGCGTTGTCCTCTCGCGGCATCAGCCTCGTGGTGGTCTCCGGCGACATGATCGAGGGCACCGTCACCGCGACGCTGCTGAACCGCGCGGAGCCGGGCGCCCTCGATGCCCGCCGTGAGGCCGCCGGGAAGCTCTACTCGGTCGCCGAGTTCGCGGCGGAGGTCGCCGCCATGGCCACGGCCGACGTCGAGACCGGGCACGTCGAGCTCGTCGGCGGCGCCGAGGACTTCCTCGCGCAGTCCTCCGATTCCTGAGCGGGGACCCGTCACGCCCTCCTCGAAGCGTCATCCCGCAGCCGGCCCCCGCGGCGAGGGCTCGGCGACGCGCGCGCCCGACGGCGGCGCGCCCGGCGCCGCGACCACCACGGGACCGGGGGAGGGGCGCGGTCACGCACCGCTGCCCTTCTTGCGCACCCTCGCTCTGGTAGCCGTCGTCCTGGTGATGGTCTGGCTCGCGCTCACCGTGCGGCTGCCCTCCCTGGACGTCCTGCAGGCGCGCATCGAGGCCTACGGATGGGCGGCCTCGCTGGTCTTCCTCGGCCTGTACGCCGCCGTCGCGCTCACCCCGATCCCGGTCACGATCATGGCGGTCGCGGCGGGCATGCTGTTCGGGGTCCCCGAGGGGGCCGCGCTCTCGATCATCGGCGTGATGATCGGCTGCTGGGGAGGGTACTGGCTCGCGCGGGCGCTGGGCAGCGACGTCGTCGGCCGGGTCCTGGGACGCCACGCCGAGACCGTCGGCAGCCGCCTGGAGAACGGCGGCTTCGCTGCCGTGTTCCTGCTGCGGGTGATGCCCGGACTGCCCTACTGGCCGGTCAACTACGGGGCCGGGGCCTTCGGGATCACCCAGCGGGAGTTCCTGATCGCCTCGTTCGTCGCGTGCATCCCCGGCCAGCTCTCGCTGGTCGCGATCGGTGCCTTCCTCACCGATCCCGGTGTGCTGACCGGTATCGTCCTCGCGGCGTCGTGGGCGGTGGTGATCGTGCTGACGGTCTGGGGATACCGGGCCTTCCGCGGCACCTCCCGCCGGCCGCTGCCCGGCGACCGCGAACGTCGGGACGGACGCGACCGGGACTGACGGGGAGCACGGACCCGGTCAGCGGGCCTCAGATCGTGGCGACGGACCCCGCGTCCACGCGGTAGTTGGAGCCGTTGACGAACGAGGCCCGGTCCGAGCAGAGGAAGGTCACGACGGCCGCGACCTCCTCGGGGTCGCCGCGGCGCCCCAGCTCCATGTAGGGGCGTTCGATCTCGAGGAAGGACTCGACGGCCTCGTCGAAGCCGTGGCCGCGCTGTTCGGCGCGACCCTGCATCATCGCGTCGGTCATGGGCGTGTGGATGAACGCGGGGGAGACGGCGTTGACCAGCAGCCCCTCCTTCGCGTACGAGCGCGAGAGCCCCTTGGACAGCGCCAGCACGCCGGCCTTGGCGGCGCAGTAGGGCAGCTCGTCGTCGTAGGGCTGCACACCGTCCTCGGAGGCCAGGTAGACGATCCTGCCCCAGCCTCCCGTGCGCAGCGAGGGCAGGAACTCCCTGGTGACGCGCACGGCCCCGAGCAGGTCGACCTCCAGGGTGTGCGTCCAGCCCTCGTCGTCGATCTCGTGGAAGAGCCCCTTGGCCCCGGTGATCCCGGCGCAGTGCACCAGGATGTCGATGTCCCCCACCGCCTCGCGCACCACGCCGCCGAGCTCGGAGAGCTCCTCGACGCTGGTGACGTCCGCCGGGTGGTGGAACAGACGCCCGGCGGGGGCCTCGAGGCGACCGGCGGCCTCCTCGAGCTCGTCGCCGGCGGCGTCGGTGAGGAACACCGTGGCGCCCTCGGCGATCAGCTGCTTCGCGGTGTGCCACCCGATCCCGGAGTCGGCCCCGGTGATCAGCGCGGTGCGGCCCTGCAGTCCGAGATCCATGTCAGCGGATCCTCTCGTCGAGCTGGTCGGGATCGGTGGGGGCGTCGGCCAGCACCTGGCGGGCGCTGTCCCGCGCTCCGTCCACGTTCCACAGCAGCACGCCGACGGGGCGCTTCTGCTCATCGAGGTAGTAGACGACCACGCGGTCCTCGCCGAGGTCCACCTGGCGCGTGCGCAGCCCGCCGTCGAGACGGCCGATGGCCTCCCAGTGCAGATCGAAGAGCTGCGAGTAGAAGTACGGCGTGTGGTCGTAGGGCGCGTCGTCCCCGGCCATCGAGAGCCCCGCGGCGCGGCCAGACTCCCGGGCATGGTCGACGTGCTCGACGCGGGTCCGCCCGAGGATCGCATCGGGGTACTCGACGATGTCCCCGGCGGCCCAGATCGCGGGGTCGTCCGTGCGCAGTCGCGCGTCGACGACCACGCCCTCGGTGACCTCGAGGCCGGCGGCCGCGGCCAGGTCCACGCGGGGCGTCGCCCCCAGGCCGACGACCACCGTGTCCGTCTCCAGGGTGCTGCCGTCCTCGAGCGAGACCTCGAGGGTCCCGTCGTCGCGACGCCGGGCCGCCGTGGCGCGCCGGCCGGGCACCAGGTGGACCCCGGCCTCCTCGAACAGCTGCTGGTGGCGCTCGGCCAGACGCCGGGGGAAGAGCCCGCCGCCCAGGATCTCCTGGGGGAAGACGAGCGTGGTGTCCACGCCGTTCTGCACGAGGGCGGCGGCGAGCTCCGACCCGATGTACCCGCCCCCGAGGACGACGGCGCAGGAGCCCTTCCCTGCGAGCTCGCGGAGCCGGCGGTAGTCGGCGAAGTCGCGGAACACGATGACGGAATCGTCCTCGCTGCCGGGGATCCCCTGCGGTTCGGAGCCGGTGGCGAGCAGGAGCTTGCCGTAGCCGACCCGGGAGCCGTCGGCGAGGACGACCTCGTGGGCGTCGCGGTCGATCCGCTCGACGCGGGTCTCGAGCCGGAGGTCCGCGCCGGTGTCCTCGGCGGTGCCGAGCGGGACCTGGTCCTCGTCGAACGACGGGTCGGTCCACAGCTTCTTGCTGAGCGCAGGTCGCGTGTAGGGGCCATCGACGTCCGTGCTGAGGATGCCGATCGTCCCGTCGGCATCGAGCTCCCGGATCGCGCGGGACGCGTCGTCGCTCACCTGCCCGCCGCCCAGGATCAGGTAGTCGTACGAGGTCATGCCGATCACGCTCGCTCTCACGGTGTGCAGGAGATGATGTGGGATCGTCACCATACGGCGGGCCGGCACCCTTGGCCAGGATCACGGGCGGGATGCTCGTCTGCCCCAGAGGGACAGCGACCGCGCGGTAGCGATTCATTGTGCGCGGCCCTGCCGGCGGGATAGCGTGGCGCCAACGGTGTGGCGGGCGCCACAGAGGGCGCGCGGCCCTCGTCCGGGCCCACCGGAGCAGATCCGCCGACCACGGACGATCGGCGACAGGGGGCGGCCATGAGGACCTTGCAGGACGACACCCTCCGATTCCTGAGAGAGGGCTACACCTTCATCTCGGCGCGATGCGACGAGCTGGAGACGGACCTCTTCACGACGCGGCTCGGCCTGCGCCGGGTGACCTGCGTCCGTGGTGCCGAGGCCGCGCGGATGTTCTACGACGGCGGTGACATCACCCGTGCCGGCGCCGTCCCCTCGACGACACAGCACCTGCTCCAGGACGTCGGCTCCGTGCAAGGACTCGAGGGCGAGGCCCACCGCACGCGCAAGGCGCTCTTCCTCTCGGTGCTCGGGCCGGACCAACAGGCTCGGCTCGCCGAGATCCTCGGCAGGGAGTGGAACCGTTCCTGGCAGCGCGCGGGGGAGTCGGTGGTGCGCCTCGAGGACGTGATGGCCCGGATCCTGACCCGCACCGCCTGCAGCTGGGCGGGCGTGCCCTCGGGGATGGTGGATGCGCCGGTGCTGACGGACCAGCTCCGATCGATGGTCGACCATGCGGGGTCGTTCGGGCCCGCGGGGTGGGCCGCGAGGGTGCGCCGCCGCAGCGCCGAGGCGTGGGCCGAGTCCGTGATCGAACATCACCGCGCCCTCGGTCCTGTGCCCGACGAGCACACCGCGCTGGGCGGCCTGCTGCGTCACCGGGACGCCGACGGCTCGGCACTGTCCGCCCGCGTGGCCGCCGTGGAGCTGCTGAACGTCCTGCGACCCCTCGTCGCGGTCACCCGCTTCGTCCTGTTCGCGCAGGTGGCGCTCGCGCGTGCTCCGCAATGGCGGGAGCGGATCGCCGAGGGGCCGAGCGAGGACGTCGTGGGCTTCGCCCAGGAGGTCCGCCGCTTCTTCCCGTTCTTCCCCGCGGTCCCGGGCCGCGTCAGCTCCCCCTTCCGCTGGGAGGGCCACGACTTCCTCGCGGGCGAGCGCGTGGTCCTGGACCTCTACGGGACCGACCACGACGCCCGGATCTGGGATTCCCCGGAGAGCTTCCGGCCCGAGAGGTTCCGGGACTGGGAGTGGGAGCGCCACCCCTATTCGCTCGTCCCCCAGGGAGCGGGGGACGTCCGCACCGGCCACAGGTGCCCGGGCGAGTGGGCGACGCTCACGGTGCTCCGCGAGACGGTCCGACGGCTCTCCCGCGAGAACTTCGACCTGCCCGCGCAGGACCTCACGATCCCCCTGGACCGGATGCCCACGCGTCCCCGCAGCGGGGTGCTGGTGAGGCGCCGGGAGAACGGGGCAGGGTACGCCGCTGACGGGCGGTAGGCCACCAGGGCGTCCGGGCACCCGGTCCTCCCCATACAGTGGCGACGTCGGTGATCGCCACCCCTGCCACCCGGCTCCGAGGAGTCCTCGCGTGGCAGCTCGTCGAAGAGGAGAGCACGAGAATGAGAGCACTGACCTGGCAGGCGCCCGGACGGGTCTCGGTCGAGACCGTCCCCGACCCCCGTATCGAGCAGCCCACCGATGCGATCGTCCGGATCACGTCCACGGCGATCTGCGGCTCGGACCTGCATCTGTACGAAGCACTCGGCCCCTACATGGCACCCGGCGACGTCGTCGGGCACGAGCCCATGGGCATCGTCGTGGAGACCGGCAGCGAGGTCACGCACGTCTCCGAGGGCGACAGGGTCGTGGTGCCCTTCAACATCTCCTGCGGCACCTGCGCGATGTGCTCCCAGGGCCTGCAGTCCCAGTGCGAGACCACGCAGGTCAGGGAGCACGGATCCGGGGCCGCGCTGCTCGGGTTCTCCGCGCTCTACGGCAGTCTTCCCGGAGGACAGGCGGAGTTCCTGCGCGTCCCCCACGCGGATCACGGCCTGATCCCGGTGGGGTCGGACCTGGCCGACGAGCGCTACCTCTTCCTCTCCGACATCCTGCCGACCGCCTGGCAGGGCGTGCGCTACGCCGACATCCCCCGCGGTGGCAGCGTCGCCGTGCTGGGACTCGGACCGGTCGGTCAGTTCGCGGCCCGCATCGCGGCGCGGGAGGGCGCCAGGGTCTTCGGCGTCGATCCCGTACCGGAGCGCCGTGCACTGGCCGAGCGCTGGGGGATCGAGGCCTTCCCCCAGGGCGAGGAGGCGCACCAGCAGATCCTCGACGCCACCGAGGGACGGGGCCCGGACGCCGTGATCGACGCCGTGGGCATGGAGGCGCACGGGAGTCCCGTGGCCGCGGTGGCGCAGAAGGTCGTGGGCCGCCTGCCCGACAAGCTGGGCAGGCCCCTGATGGAGCGCGCCGGCATCGACCGGCTCTCCGCGCTGCACGAGGCGATCGCTCTGGTGCGACGGGGCGGGACGATCTCGCTCAGCGGTGTGTACGGAGGGACAGCGAGCCCCATGCCTCTGCTGACGATGTTCGACAAGCAGATCCAGCTCCGCATGGGACAGTGCAACGTCCGGTCCTGGACCGAGGATCTGCTGCCGCTAGTGGAGGACACGTCGGACCCGCTCGGCACGGGCGATCTGGTGACCCATCACCTGCCGCTCGAGGAGGGTCCGGCGGCGTACGAGATGTTCCGGAGCAAGAACGACAACTGCATCAAGGTCGTGCTGGAACCGGGGCGTGCCTGACCCGGGCCATCCACGGCCGGGCCCCGTCCCGGCGTGGCAGGGAGCCGGGACGGGGCCCTGGGGTCGGGCGCGGCGATTCAGCCGGCGAGCACGCGCTGGCGGTAGGCCCGCCGGTAGGGGGCGGGGATCGGAGCATCCTGCACGTTCAGGGCGAGCGCGGCGCGGATCGCGAAGCTCGGATCGCGCAGGAACTCTCGCCCGACCAGCACCACGTCCGCGAGGCCCGTGGCGGTGATCTGCTCGGCCTGGCGCGGTTCGTCGATCATGCCCACGGCCGAGACCGGGATGCCGGCGCCCTGCTTCACGGCGGTCGCGAGCGGGGTCTGGTAGCCGGGGCCGACGGGGATCAGCGCATCGGGGCTGTTGCCACCCGAGGAGATGTCGACCATGTCCACACCGTGCTCCCGAAGCCAGCCCGCGAGCTGCACCGTGTCCTCGATCTGCACTCCGCCCTCGGCCCAGTCCGTCGCGGACAGGCGCACCAGCAGCGGCATCCCCTCGGGGAGCTCGGCCCGGACCGCGTCCACGATCCGCAGCAGCAGGCGGGCGCGGTTCTCCGCGGAGCCGCCGTACTGGTCCGTGCGCGAGTTGCTCAGCGGGGAGAGGAACTCGTGGATCAGGTAGCCGTGGGCGCCGTGGATCTCGATCATGTCCATGCCGGCCTCGACGGCGCGGCGCGCGGAGGCGACGAACGCCTCGACGACGCCGTCGATGGCGGCCTCGTCCAGGGCGAGCGGCTCGGCCAGATCACCGAAGGCCGTGGCCGACGGGCCGACGGTCTGCCAGCCGTCGTCCTCGACCGCGATCGAGGTGCCCGGCGCCCCGTTGCCCCATTCGCTGTAGGTCGAGGCCTTGCGGCCGGCGTGGGCGAGCTGGATGCCGATCGCCGCACCCAGGGAGTGCACGAGGTCGACGATCCCGCCCAGGGCGTCGCGCTGGGCGTCGTTCCAGAGCCCGAGGTCCTGGGGGGAGATCCTGCCCTCGGGAGTGACCCCGGTGGCCTCGACGATCACCGCTCCGGCGCCGCCGCGCGCGAACGACCCGTAGTGCATCAGGTGCCACGGGGTGGGCACCCCGTCACCCTTCTCGACCATGTACTGGCACATCGGGGGGACCCACACGCGGTTGCGGACGGTCAGGTCGCGCAGGGTGATGGGCTGGAACAGGGTGCGGCTCATACGGCTACTCCTCGAAAAGGGGGCACGCCGTGCCATGTCGGCGTCCGCGCAGATCGTGGGCATCCGGGGCGCTGAGGCGATGGCTCGCAGTGTTCCTCGGCGACATGGCAGCGACGCTGACTGATACCGCGAAGCTATACCCGCCTCCCGAGGCAGGCCAACAGGTCAGCCTATGGAGGGCAATAGTTCACAGGTGGGAATGCGGGGAGCCGGGGGCGGGCGCGACGCCGATGCTGAGACCGATGCTGCGTGAGGTCGTTGCTGCGTGAGGCCGTCGGTTCGTCGGACCTGTTCCGGCCGATGTGGCCGAGGCCATACGCCGGCCCAGGCCGTTCCCAGCTCCAGTTCACCTGGGATCCGTAGCGTCTGCGGTGCAGAGGGAGTACTTCGCCTCGGCGAGCTCGTCAGTACGGTCGTGCGATCACGACCCGGGCCGCCGGTTCTGGGGGACCAGGACGAAGGAGACTCTGGCATCCACCGCATGCCCGAGCCCCTCAGGAGTCCCCGTGGACATCTCACCCCTGGTCTGGACGATCACCCTCGTCGTGACCGTCGCCTTCTTCGTGTACGAGTTCTTCGCGCACGTGCGCACGCCGCACGAGCCCACGATCGGCGAGGCCGCTCGCTGGTCGGCCTTCTACATCGGTCTCGCCCTGCTCTTCGGCGTCGGCATCGGCGTGTTCTCCGGATGGGAGTACGGCGGCGAGTACTTCGCCGGGTACCTGACGGAGAAGGCGCTGTCGATCGACAACCTCTTCGTCTTCCTCATCATCATGACCGGCTTCGCCGTGCCCCGGATCCATCAGCAGAAGGTGCTGATGATCGGCATCGTGATCGCCCTCGTGCTGCGTGGCGCGTTCATCGCGGTCGGGGCGACGCTGATCGAGAACCTCTCGTGGATCTTCTACGTGTTCGGGGCCCTGCTGCTCGTGCTCGCCTGGCGTCAGGCCTTCGGGTCCGAGGAGTCCGATCCGACCGACGGTCGGATGATGCGCCTGGTGCGCCGGGTCCTGCCGGTGAGCGAGGAGTACGACGGCGGGCGCTTCCTCAGCCGCGTCGACGGCAAGCGCGTCGTCACGCCCCTGATGCTGACCGTGATCACCATCGGCCTGGTCGACGTCGTCTTCGCGGTCGACTCGATCCCCGCCATCTTCGGCCTCACCGAGCAGACGTACATCGTCTTCACCGCCAACGCCTTCGCCCTGATGGGTCTGCGTCAGCTCTACTTCCTCATCGGCGGACTGCTCGAGCGCCTGGTCTACCTCGCCCAGGGTCTCGCCGTGATCCTCGCCTTCATCGGCGTGAAGCTCGTGATGCACGCCCTCCACGTCAACGAGCTCCCGTTCGTCAACGGCGGCGAGCCGCTGCTGTGGGTGCCCGAGATCCCGATCTGGTTCTCGCTGTCCTTCATCGGTCTCGTCGTCGCCGTCGCCACGGCCGCCAGCCTGCTGCGCACGCGCGGGACCGGCAGCTCCGGCGAGGGCGGCGGGGGAGAGAACGGACGCAGCGAGTCCGCTGCCGTGGAGTCCTCCTCGCGGTGACGCGCACGTCGTGACGGTGATCAGCGCGTCGTAGAGGACGTGGACAGGCGCCGCCCCGGGCCACCGGCCCCGGGCGGCGCTCCTACGCGTGCCCGCCCGGCGGCGGAGGTGATCCAGTTCTCGACGGCAGCGGGCCTTCACGCTTGCCCGATCACATCTCCCGGTCCCGGACCTGCATGAGGGGACGCAGAGGCGTACGGTGCTGACGCCCTGTCCTGACCGGCGGACCGCTGCGCCCGCGGCCGCGGGCCGGGTCCCCCGACGAGACAGGAGGCTGTGTGTGAGCACGATCAGCTACACGCCCCAGAAATGGCGGCCCGAGCAGGTGACGATCACCGAGCCGTCGGTGATCCGCCGTGCTATCGGCGCCGCCGCCATCGGCAACATCACCGAGTGGTACGACTTCGGCGTCTACGGATACCTGCAGGTCACCATCGAGGGTGTCTTCCTCCCCAAGGACGCCGGGCCTGCCGGCGCGATCATCGTCGCCGCCCTGTTCGCCGTCGCCTTCCTGGTCCGCCCCCTGGGCGGCATGTTCTTCGGCCCGCTCGCCGACAAGATCGGCCGCAAGTCGGTGCTCGCCACGACCATGATCATGATGGCGCTCGGCACCTTCCTGATCGGCGTCCTGCCCGACTACGCCACCATCGGCCTGGCCGCGCCCTTCCTGCTGCTGGCCTGCCGCCTGGTGCAGGGCTTCTCCACCGGCGGCGAGTACGGCAACGCGATGGCGTTCATCGCCGAGTACGCCCCGGACCGCCGTCGCGGCTTCCTGGGCAGCCTGCTCGAGGTCGGCACCTTCGGCGGCTACGTGCTGGGCGCCTCGATCGCCACCATCATGACGGCGGTCCTCACCGAGGACCAGCTGCTCAGCTGGGGATGGCGCCTGCCCTTCTTCGTCGCCCTCCCGCTGGGACTGGTGGGCGTCTACCTCCGCTCCAAGCTCGAGGACACGCCCGCCTACCGCGAGCTCGAGAAGCAGCAGGACGCCGAGGCCAAGAAGAAGGCCGAGGAGAAGAAGGCCGCCAAGTCCTCCGGCCGCGCCGAAGCGCGGGACGCGGAGAAGACCGAGAAGAAGCGCGGCGGTGAGTTCTCGAAGATCCTGCAGCTGTGGCCGAACCTGCTGGCCTGCATGGGTCTCGTCCTCGCCTGGAACGTCACCAACTACATGCTGACGGCGTTCATGCCGCAGTTCTTCCCGATGATCCGCGAGTACCAGGGCAGCGGCGGCGTCTCCGAGCTCGCCTCCTCGATCCTGCAGATCATCGTGATGGTGATGTGCCTGGTCCTGATCCCCGTGATCGGTCGGCTGAGCGACCGGGTGGGACGCAAGGCCGTGGTGCGGGCGGGGTCGATCGCCCTCATCGTGCTGTCGTTCCCCTCTCTCGCCCTGATCCGCGGACACAGCGACGCCACCGTGCTGCTGGGCCTGCTGATCATGGGTCTGAGCCTGATCTGCTTCAGCGCCACGATGCCCTCCACGCTGCCGTCGCTGTTCCCGACGGCGGTGCGTGCGGGCGCGCTGTCGATCTCGTTCAACGTCGCGATCTCGCTGTTCGGCGGCACCACCTCCACGGTGATGACGTCGCTGGTGACCTGGAACCACTTCCTGATGTGGCCGGCGGTCTACCTGGTGATCGCGGGCGTGATCGGCCTGATCTGCGTGCACATCGTGCCCGAGAGCAACGGTCGTCCGCTGTGGGGCTCCAAGCCCGCGGCGACGGATCGTGAGGAGGCCACCGCGCACGCCAAGGAGCTCACGGAGGAGGCCGAGGCCTTCGCCCTGGCGCATCGCGCGCCGGCGCACTGACGCCGGGCGTCCCGGACGCTCCATCGACGAAGGCCCCCACCGTGGAAACACGGTGGGGGCCTTCGTCTCGGGTGTCGTCAGTTCGGAGGCCCCTGCCGTCGTGAGGCTCACGCCGTCGATGAAGGAACGAGCAGGTCCGTATCCTCGGGGCGATGAGGACGAGCGCGGAGCCGGAGATGCTGTGGAGGACGCCGACCCGTAGGTCGAGCCGACGCGACGGTTCGGGATCGGCGACGTCGAGGGCGTAGGGACTTGGGTCCTGCAGCTGCTCGCCGAGGAGTGCGACCTATCGGCGGTGGGCCTCGATCGGATCGTGATCAGCTTCCACAACCTTCTGCTCTGGGTGCGGACGGCGCCGGACGCAAAGGTCGTCGTCAAGGTCTGCCGCCAGCACCCGGCCTATGAATGGCTTGGGGTCCGGGGGAGCCTGACCCAGGCGAGGCAGTGTTCGCGTGCCTCGTAGTCGTGGCCTGCTGCGAGATGCTGGCCCTCGAGATCCGGGAGGGGCACATGTCGGACGGGGCACTGGAGGTCGACCGGATGCGCTGCTGCCTGGAGTCCCTCGCGCTGATTTGAGGGCGCAAACTGACCGCATGTACAGGACGGACGACGCGTCCTGATCGCCGGGGCCACAGGAGCAGGTGCGGTCCTAAGCTCCTGAATCTAGACCGGGAGGAGCCACCCGGGCCAAGAGGTGACCACATGAGTGACCGAAGAGTCTTGGGGGAAGGGGCGCCGCGGTCACCGAGAGGCGCAGTGCTCCTCCAGGAACTCGAGGTGGCGTCGCGTCTGCTGCCATTGGCCGTTGGTGTGGCCGTCGTAGGGATAGGTGCATAGGGTCTTGTCCTGCGCGGCGTAGGCAGCGAAGGCACTCTGAACGCTCCCTGGCGGGCAGATGGTGTCATGCAAGCCGACGGCGAACAGCGCCGGGGTCTGGGCGCGGGCCGCGAAGTGGACGCCGTCGAAGAACGCCAGCGTCCGCAGGGCGGCATCCTCCGCGCCGCGCTGGGTGCGCAGGTACTGCTGGATCTCGACCAGCGGCCCGCCCGTCGCGGCGTCGACCGCGCGGGGGATGTCGCAGAGCAGGGGGACGTCGACGATCGCGCCGGCGACACCCGTGCACAGTGCCGCAGTGGCGAGCGCGGTCGCGCCCCCCTGGCTGCCTCCGGCGACGAACAGACGTTCCGTGTCCACCTCGTCGCTGCTCTGCAGCGCGCCGATCGCGCAGACGGCATCGGTGAACAGGCGGCGGTAATAGTGATCGGCCGGATCCTGGATCCCCGCCGTCATGCGTCCGATCACCTGGGGTCCGGTGGCAGAGACGGGGTCGGTCGTGGCACCGACGGAATCGGGACCCGTCTGGCCACGGTTGTCCATCACGAACGCCGTATAACCAGCGCTCGGCAGCAGCGTCCACTGTTCCGGGATCCCTCGACCCGTGTTGTTGCCGAGGAACTGGACCACGGTCGCCCGCGGGGACGCGGTGCGAGGTCGCAGCAACCAGCCCTTGATGTCGTGGCCGCCGAAACCCGAGAAGGTGGCGTCGTGGACCTCGAGCTCCCGCAGCGTCGTGGCAAGGGGCGCGAAGCGGGGCGGTTCCTGGGGCGTGTGGGCGGCGAGGGTCTCCTGCCAGAAGGCGTCGAACCCTGCGGGTGCCCTGTCATCGGAGCCTGCGAGACCTGCGGGGGTCCGCGGAACTGGCGGATTCGGCATCGGGGAAGACCTCCGGGTGGGGTGAGCGGAGCGCTGCCCCGCGTCGCACCACCATAGAGAGACACAAGATGTGCAGCAAGGGTTGACCGTGGCGGCGCCTGATGCAAAAGTTGTGCATCTCGTCGGGTTCTTCTATACGCGGGGTCCCCGACACGCAGCGCAGCGTTGGAAGGTTGTGGCATGACACCTCCGTACCCACCTCAGGGTCCGCCGTTCGGTCGGCGCCGGTTGGCGGGAGTGCTCGGCGCGGCCGCCGGGGTCGCCGGCCTCGCAGGATGCTCCTCGGACGAGGCGAAGGACATGGGTACGTTGCAGGTGTGGGGAGGGATCCCCGCCGAGAGCGGACCGCAGAAGATCATCGACCGCTTCCAGAAGCTGCATCCCGACGTCACGGTGAAGTACACGCGGTACGTCAACGACGACCGCGGCAACCTGAAGCTGAACACCGCACTCCAGGGCGGGGTCGACATCGATGTCTTCTTCACCTACGGCGTCCCGAACCTCGCCATGCGCGCCAGTTCCGGGTTGGCCGCGGACGTCGCTGATCAGGTGCGCAGCACCCCCGAGCTGAAGACCTTCCTGGACAAGGACGAGCCCAAGGCGCTCTTCGACGGCGACCAGATCACGGCGCTCGCCACGACCCGTATCCCGCAGATGGTGCTGCTGAACGAGCGACTTCGGAAGCGTGCAGGGGTCGACCTTCCCCGCCGATGGACGCTCGATGAGTATCTCGAGGCCCTCCGCGCGTTCGCCGATGCCGGCAAGTACGGCTCCTACACCCTGCCGGACATCGCCCGGATCGAACTCGGACCGAACTATCGCTTCACGCCGAAGGGCGACTCGAACTTCTCCGATCCCTCCTTCCTGCGGCAGTTCGACCTCTCCGCGCAGCTGATCCGGGAGGGCGTGCTGTATCCCTGGTCGCAGGCCGTGGCGCGCCAGCTGGAGGCCTACCAGCAGAACGTCTTCATCGCCGAGGAGTTCGGGCTGTGGATCACCGCTCCCTACAGCCTCCGTTTCCTGACGGACCAGGAGCAGTACCCGCACGACTTCACCGTCGCGGCGGCCCCCGTTCCCACCAGCGCGGGCGGGGACTGGAACACGGGGGAGTACGGGGCCTTCATCCAGATCAACTCGCGAAGTCCCAAACAGGAACTGGCGTGGGAGTTCAGCAAGTTCTGGCTGCTGAAGGGCTCGCAGGACATGGTCCACGCCGGGTACATCTCCATCATCAGCGACGTGGACGAGGACGAGCTCCTCTCCGGGATCCTCGGGGAGGACGCGGAGAAATTCTTCGACGTCGACTCCTTCCGTCGGACCCTCTTCGAGGACGATCCGCGCCTTCACCTGGACACAGAGCTGACGGCGTACGCCGAGATCACACAGAAGTACGAACAGCAGCGGGACGTGTGCTGGCTCCTGGAGCAAACCCCGCAGAAGGCGATCAAGACGGTCGACAACAACGCCCAGGCGCTCATCGACCGGTTCCAGGAGGACTGACATGTCGACCACACAGACCTCCCCTGCCCCGGTCGGCACGCGGCCGGCCCCGAGCGCGAGGCGCCGCACGGGCCGTGCACCGTCGGACCCGAAGCCGTTCGTCGGCTGGCTGTTCATCGCCCCGAACCTGCTCGGCGTTGTGGCCTTCACCTTCATCCCGCTGATCTCGGTGATCCTGCTGTCGTTCACGCAGTGGAACCTGGTCTCCGGCTTCGGCGGGATCAAGTTCGTCGGTCTCGCCAACTTCATCGCGGTCTTCCAGGACCCGACCTTCTGGCGCAGCCTGCTGATCACGATCGTCTACGCCGGCGTCGCCGTCCCGCTGACGCTCGTGGTGGGGCTCGCCCTCGCGCTCGCGCTGAACCGCGACCTGCCGGCCCGAGGTCTGCTCCGTGCCGCGTTCTTCGTCCCCTACATCGTCAACATCGTCGCGATCGGCATGACCTGGCAGATGCTGCTGGATCCGTCGGCCGGACTGGTGAACCAGTTCCTGGGGTTGTTCGGCCTCGAGCACCTGCCGCAGTGGTTCGCCTCCTCCCACTGGGCGCTCCCCGCCCTGATCCTGGTGACGATTTGGGCGCAAGCCGGCTACGCGAACCTCATATTCCTCTCTGCGCTGCAGGACGCCCCGACGCAGCTGTACGAGGCGGCCCGCATCGACGGAGCGGGCCGGTGGGCCAGCTTTCGGGCGATCACCTGGCCCTCGCTGCTGCCCACCACCATCTTCCTGCTGGTGACCCTGTTCGTCGGGATCTCGCAGACCTTCGGCATGATCGCCCTGATCACCGGAGGCGGTCCCGGGGAATCAACGACCACCCTCTCCTTCTACATGTATCAGACGAGTTTTCAGTTCTACCGCTTCGGGTACGCCTCGGCAGTGGGGCTGGTGACCTTCATCGGGATCTTCGCCATCATGCTGCTCATGTGGCGGGCCCAGCGAGGGAAGGCCCTCCATGACTGAGACCACGTCCGTTACGAGCATCGCGGGACGCCATGCCCTGCGTCGACGTCGCGATCGCATCCGCCGCTGGTCCTGGGGTGTGCCCCTGTGGATCCTCGCCCTCGTGTTCCTGTTGCCATTCGCCTGGATGATCTCCACGTCGCTCAAGCCCGACGTGCAGGCGTTCGCGATCCCGATGCAGTGGGTCCCGCGCGATCCGCACTGGGGGAACTACACGGAGGTCTTGTTCGGTGAGAACTCGATCCTCATCCCCTTCGGGAACTCGGTCTGCGTCGCCGCGCTGCGCGTGCTGGGGGAGCTGACCACGGCCACGCTGGCCGGCTATGCCTTCGCCAAGCTCCGCTTCCCGGGCCGGGGAGCCGTCTTCGTCGGATACCTCGCCACGTCCCTGATCCCGGCCCAGCTTCTGCTGGTGCCCCGCTTCGTGTACTTCCAGAAGCTGAGCCTGTACGACACCCTGTGGGCCCTGATCCTGCCGGGCATGTTCACGGTGCTCGGGACGTTCCTGATGCGTCAGTACTTCGTCTCCCAGCCGGAGGAGTTCGCCGAGGCCGCCCGGCTCGACGGCGCCAGCGAGATACAGATCTTCTCCCGCATCTACCTGCCCAACGCGATGCCGATGATCAGTGCGCTGGCGATCCTGACCTTCGTCTGGTCCTGGAACGACTACGAGACACCCCTGGTGTTCCTCTCCACGCCGGAGAACTTCACTCTCCCGATGGGACTGACGAGCTTCACCGACGAGAACGGGGCGATGGCGGCAGGGTTGTCGATGGCGGCCTCGGTCATCTCGATCGTGCCGATCCTTCTGGTCTTCCTGATCTTCCAACGACGTTTCGTCGCGGCGATGACCGAGAGCGCCCTGAAATAGTGCCACCGTCAGGACAACAACTCGGCACTCACGAACGAGGACAGATGAACACCTCCGGCACCATCGCTCAGGCATCGCCGCTCCACCGCATTCGGGAGATCGTCCCCGAGCTGGGCGGCGGTCCACGGCGGATCGCCGAGGCGATCCTCGCCGATCCACTGCGTGCCGGGGAGTCCTCGATTACGAAGCTCGCCGCGACCGCGGAGACGGCGCCGGCGACGGTCTCACGCTTCGCTCGGAAGATCGGGTACCAGGGCTACCCCGCTCTGCGATCGGCGATCGCGCTCGACAACGGTCGCACCGCCCAGTCGGGGTGGGAGCGGGACATCGGCACCGCGATCACTCCCGGGGATGCATCCCGCGACGTGTTGGACATCCTCGCCGGCACCGCGGCACGGGCTCTCCGCGACGCGGCCGCCGTGATCGATCTTCCGCTGGTCGAACGCGCCGCCGAGGCGATCACCCGGGCGGAGCGAGTGCATCTGCACGGCGAATGGGCGGATTCCGTCTCCGTCCGAGAGCTGTACCTGCGGCTACTGAGGATCGGTGTCCCGGTCTGGGCGCACGACAGCGGTCCTCGCACCCTCGATCTGGTTGCCCGCACCCTCACCGAGCGGGACGTGGTCCTCGCACTGAACCGTTCCGGCAAGGATCCGGAGGCGCGGCAGCTGCTCCGGGCGGCCCGTCGCGTCGGGGCCACCACGATCGCGGTGCACGGATCGCCAGATTCCGCCCTCGCGAAGGAGGCGGCGCTCTCGCTCTACACCGGAGTTCGCAACGGATCAGTCTGGACGCAGCACTTCGCCGGGCGGGAGAGCGACACGCTGATGACCAGCCTGCTCTGGCTCCTCGTCGCCCAGCGACGATCCGCGGACCCCACGATGCGTTTCGTCGACGACGGCACCTTCGAGGGCCCACATGGAACCGAGGACCTTTCCGAGGCGCCCTGACCTCGCCCGGTCCTCTCCCAGTACAGGGCACCCTCCCCGTCCTTCGAAAGGAACTCCATGCTCACCGAATCTGTCACCACCGACATCGTCGTGGTGGGAGGAGGCCTCGCCGGCGTCAGCGCCGCGATCGGCGCCGCCCGACAAGGCAGCCGCGTCGTCCTCGTGCAGAACCGGCCCGTTCTCGGAGGGAACTCCTCGAGCGAGGTGCGCGTCTGGGTCTGTGGCGCCACGGCGCACGGCATCCATCTCTTCGCCCGCGAGACCGGAGTGATGGGGGAACTGTTTGTCGAGAACCAGTTCCGCAACCCTGACGGGAACCCGTACTACTGGGACATGCTCCTGCTGGAGAAGGTGAAGGCGGAATCAAACATCGAGCTGTTCCTCAACACCGAAGTGATCGAGGTCGAGGCCGACGGTCCTCGAGAGAGTCGCGAGATCCATTCCGTGACCGGATGGATGAGCGGGTCCGAACGGCGGATCACCCTGACGGCACCGACCTTCATCGACTGCAGCGGGGACGGTCTGGTGGGGGACCTCGCGGGAGCCGAGAGCATGCGCGGGAGCGAACCGCGCGAGAGCTACGGGGAATCGTGGGCGCCCGAGGAGCCCGGTGAGGACATGCTCGGCTCGACCATCCTGTTCTATACGAAGGACGTCGGGCACCCGCAGAAGTTCGTGGCCCCGCCATTCGCGATCGACATCGCCGCGACGTCGATCCCCCAGAACCGCGTGATCCGCCAGAGCATGAACGGATGCGACTACTGGTGGATCGAATGGGGCGGTGAGCTCGACGTCGTTCACGACAACGAACGGATCCGCGACGAGCTGCAGGCCGTCTGCTACGGCATCTGGGACTACATCAAGAACTCCGGGCTGTACGCGGCGGAGAACCTCAGTCTCGAATGGGTCGGCGCCGTGCCGGGGAAGCGCGAGTACCGTCGGTTCGTCGGCGACCACCTCCTGACTCAGCACGACGTCCTGGGACAGACCGAATTCGAGGACCGTATCGCCTTCGGCGGCTGGTCGATCGACCTGCACCCGGTCGGAGGGGTGTATGCGAGTGAGAAGGGGTCGCGCCACTGGCACCCCGAAGGGAACTACCACATCCCGCTGCGCTCGCTGTACTCGCGCAACGTCACGAACCTGTGGATGGCAGGTCGCGACATCAGCGCGAGCCACGTCGCCTTCGGGAGCACGCGAGTGATGGCCACCTGCGCCGTTCTCGGGGAGGCGGCGGGGATCGCAGCGAGCGTGGCGGACCAGCTTTCCCTCACCCCGCGGCAGCTCGCCTCCGACCATGTTCACACGCTGCACCGGGCCATGGTCCGGGCCGACGCCTCGCTGCTGGGGGTGGCCGACGATGATCCGGAGAACCTTGCCCTGATTGCTCGGGCGCAGGCCTCCTCTACCGCGACCCGTCTCGCCTCGGAACGGAGCAGCGGTCAGGAGGCCCTGGTGGATGATCTCGCTCTCGTGCTGCCGGTGGATCCGGCCCTCGGTGCGGTGGAGCTCCTGGTCGACGCGGAGGAGGACACCGAACTGGAGCTGGAGCTGCACAGCGTCAGCCGCCCGCAGAACTACCTCCCGTCCGAGCGCGAACGCCACGTCGTCGTCCCGGTGGTCCGTGGTCGGTCGTGGGCCCGAGCGGACCTGGACTGGACGCCCGAGCAGGCACAGAACGCCGTGCTCGTGCTCCGCCGCAACTCCCGAATCGCAGTGCATCGCGGCGTTGCCGCGCAACCAGGGACGGTCACCCTGCGCCATCGCGAGCTACCCGACGGAGAGAGGAACCCGGACCAGTGGCGGCATTGGAAGGAGACGCTGCATGGCCAAGGCATCTGCTTCCGCACACTGTCCGCCACGGAAGCCTTCGCCGCGCAGAAGGCGGTTGGTGGGTACGCGCGGCCCTACGGCGGGCCGAACCTGTGGATCTCCGACGTCGCTTCCGCGGATCCCCAGCCGTGGCTCGAGCTGCGCTGGACGGATACGCAGGAGGTCGCGTGCATCGAGATCGTCCTCGACGACGACCTCAATGAGGACCTCATCAACCTGCACCATCACCGCACCCCGTCGGACACGATGCCCACGCTCGTGCGCAACGCTCGGATCGAGGCGCTCGAGGACGAAGTGTGGCGCGAGATCGCGCGGCTCGAGGACAATCGGGAGCGACGCCGCCGTCTCGTGCTGGAGAACGCAGTCACCACCACCGCGATTCGCCTCGTCGTCGAGGACACGAACGGTGTGGAGGAAGCCAGAGTCGTGGCGTTGCGCGCCTATCGCGTCCGGCCGTAGCGGGTGACTGCACGAAGGGGTGCACTGCCATTCCCTACCTTCCCGCGGACGACGCTCGTCGGCTGGAGGGCATGGAATGCGCTCGCGCACAACGTCGAGATCCCGCTTCTGAGCCTCAGCAGGTTCCGGACCCCACCGGAGGAGACCACGGCGGCGGTGACCACCGCCCTCCGGAGCGGCTATCGCCACATCGACACCGCCGCCGCCTATGGGAACGAGCACCATGTGGGAGGCGATCCGGGCATCCGGCGTCGGCTGCAACGACGTCAATCTCGAGGCGAAGATCTGGACCAGTGACTACGGCCGTGAGCTGAGGTTGCACGCCCAGACCGGCCAGTAGTGCAGTTGGGTGCGGCCGAAGAACTGTCCACCCTTGCGCAAGAACACGGCACTCTGCCCGTAGCCGCGCTCGTCGCACGCCTGGGTGAAGCTCTCCACCTGGGCAGCGATGATCTCGGGAGTCGGCCGTTCGCCGCCCACGTACCGCGCGACGTCGGGGTCCGAGTGCACTGCAGCCAAGGCATCGGTGTGCTCCGTGGTGATCGGGGGGAGCAGGAGACGCGGCGCGGACAGTGCGGCCGCGGCGGTCGTGCCGCACATTCTCCGACACGTCGTCCCGTGTTGGAACGCGAAGAGGCCCCACCGAAGCGGTGGGGCCTCTTCTCGGGTGCGCCATCAGGGACTCGAACCCCGGACCCGCTGATTAAGAGTCAGCTGCTCTAACCAACTGAGCTAATGGCGCCGACAGGAGAAGACATTACCGTGCGGCGGCGCTCCTGCAAAACCGGTGGCCAGAGGCTGTGAGCGAGCGAACAGCACTGGCCATCGCCTAGACTCGTCCTCGCCACTGAAGGGATCTGCGGAAGGAGTGCGGCCGTGAAGATCGCCGTGACCGGAGCCACCGGCGTCCTGGGTCAGGAAGCCGTCGAGGCGCTCGTCTCTGCGGGCCACGAGGTCACCGGTGTCACCCGCCGTGAGCGCGGGATCCCGGTGGTCGAAGGGCGCGGTGCCCGCGCCGTCGTGGCGGACGTCTTCGATGCCGACTCCCTGACGCAGGCCTTCGAGGGGCACGACGTCGTGGTGAACACGCTCGCGCACGTCCCGATCGGGATGGCCGCGATGCGGCCGCTGGCATGGCGCGAGGACGACAAGCTGCACACGGACGCTTCCGTCGCGATCTCGTCGGCCGCCGCGGCCATGGGGGTGCAGCGCCTGATCCAGGAGTCGACGGTGTTCATGTACCCCGACAACGGCTCGGAGTGGATCGGCGAGGACGAGCCCCTGTCGGTGCGCAACCAGGCGTTCCGCCCCCGCGTGCGGGAGATGCGCTCCGCGGTGGACTTCGCCACCGGTGGCCGCAGCTCGGTGATCCTGCGCCTGGGCCAGCTGTTCGGGCGCGATCCGCAGACCACGCACACCCTCAAGGCCACCCGCTCCGGCGATCCGATCCTGCTGGGCAAGCCCGAGAACTACATCACCCTTCTGCACCATCGCGATGCGGGGCGCGCCTTCGTCGCCGCGCTCGGTGCCCGCAGCGGCTTCTACAACGTGGGCGGCGAGCCCATCACCCGCGGGCGCTGGGCCAAGGACCTCGGCACCGAGGCCGAGTCGAAGAAATCCGCCAAGTTCTATCCCGAGATCACCCAGGCCGTCGTCGGCACCCGCCTCGAGGTGCAGCGCCGCAGCCTGCGCGTGAGCTCCGTGCGCTTCATGTCGGAGACCGGCTGGCGGCCGCTGATCGGCCCCTCCACGCCGGGCTGGTCCCGGATGTGAGTCGGGTGGCGGGGTGTTCACAGAACCTTCGCACGGCCGGCTCAGGAACCGCGCTCGCCCCTGCCCGCCGCGTGCCAGAATCGAAGCATGTCCACGGCCGACGTCCGCGCAGGTGAGCAGGACCACCGCAGTGGTCCCGTCCTCCCGGCGCAGCCGTATCCTGACGCCCGGCCCGTGCGGCCCGGTGCGCCGGACCCCGGGGTGATGCAGTCCAGGCAGTCCGCCGAGGATCAGGGAGAGACGAGCATGCAGCAGGTGCGCTCCACGGCGCCCGGCGACCGCACGGGACACGGTCACGCACATGCGAAATCCATCCTGCTGGGGGAGCACGCCGTCGTCTACGGCACCCCCGCGATCGCCGTCCCCCTGCACGCCCTCGACCTCACGGTGACCGTCCACTCGCGCGCCGACGAACAGATCCGGATCCGCAGCGAGCTGTACGACGGGAGCGCCGAGGAGGCGCCCCAGCGTCTGCACCCCCTGGTCACCGCCGTGCACACCGCCCTGGCGCTGACCTCCGGCTCCCCGATGGGACTCGACCTCGAGGTCGTCTCCCGGATCCCCTACGAGCGTGGTCTCGGATCGAGCGCCGCGGTCGCCGCCGCCATCGCCCGGGCCATCGCCGACCTCACGGGGACCGACCTGGACGGCGAGGCCGTCCACGACGTGGTAATGGCCGCCGAGACCATCGCCCACGGCCGCTCGAGCGGGCTCGACGGCCGCGCCGTGGCCTCCGATGCGCCCATCCTCTTCCAGGGTGGCGTGACGACCGCCGTCCCCGTCGGCGGGCGATTCGTCTTCGTCCTCGCCGATTCCGGCCACGCCGGGTCGACGGCCGAGGCCGTCGGCGCCGTCCGCGAGCTGCGTGCGACGTTCCCGACCCGCGTGGACGGCCTGATCGGGCGCCTCGGTGCGATCGTGGAGGAGTCCCGGAGCCTGTTCGCCAGCGGCGACCGCGTTGCTCTCGGGGCCCTGATGGACGAGGCCCAGGCACTGCTCGTCGAGCTCGAGGTCTCCGACGCCACTCTCGATCGGCTCGTCGAGGCCGCCCGTGCGGCAGGCGCCCTGGGTGCCAAGCTCACCGGAGGCGGCCGCGGCGGCTGCATCCTGGCGCTCGCCCCCGACGTGGAGAGCGCCGCCGACCTTCAGCACTCCCTGCGGGCCGCCGGAGCGACCCGCACCTGGCAGACCACGGTGGAGACCGCATGAGCACAGCCACGGCCCGCGCGCACCCCAACATCGCGCTGGTGAAGTACTGGGGCAAGGCCGAGGAGGACCTGATCCTCCCCGTCGCCGGCAGCATGTCCATGACCCTGGACGCCTTCGCGACCACCACCACCGTCACGGTGCGCGAGAGCGAGGAGGCCACCGACGCCGAGGACTCCTTCGTCCTCAACGGCACGCCCGCGACGGGGACCGCGCTCGATCGCACCACGCGCTTCCTCGACCACGTGCGCGAGCTCGCCGGGTCGAGCGCGCGGGCCGACGTCGTCTCGGTCAACGAGGCACCCACGGCCGCGGGCCTGGCCTCCTCGGCCTCGGGCTTCGCCGCGCTTGCCCTGGCCGCCTCCCGCGCCTACGGCCTCGACCTCGACCAGCGGTCGCTCAGCCGCCTCGCCCGCCGTGGCTCGGGGTCGGCCTGCCGGTCCGTGGTGGACCGCTACGCCGTGTGGAATGCGGGCACGGACGACGCCACCTCCTACGCCGAGCCGATCGACGCCCCGGAGATGCGTCTGGTGATCGTGACCGTCGACGGTGCCCAGAAGCAGGTCTCCAGTCGCGAGGGCATGCGTCGCACGGCCGCGACCTCACCGTTCTACGACGCCTGGATCACCTCGACCGCGCGCACCCTCGAGGACATGGTGGCCGCGTGCAAGGCCGGGGACCTCACGGCGATCGGGGAGATCACCGAGTCCCACGCCCTGCGCATGCACGCCGTGATCGCCTCGGCCCTGCCGCCTGTGCGCTACCTCGCGCCGGCCTCCGTCGCCGCCTTCGACACCGCGGCAGCGCTGCGGGAGCAGGGCACCTTCGCCTACGCCACGGCCGATGCCGGACCGAACGTCTGCGTGCTGACCACGCCGGACGCGGCCGAGGACGTCGCCGCCGCCCTCACGCCCCACGGGCAGGTCCGCATCGTCGGCCCCGGCCCCGGCGCCCACCTGACCGAGGAGGCCGCCCGATGATCGAGACCCGAGCCCCCGGCAAGCTCTACATCGCCGGCGAGTACGCCGTGGTCGAGCCCGGCCATCCCGCGATCCTGGTCGCGGTGGACCGCTACCTCACGGTGCGTCTGACCGAGGCGATCGGCAGGGGACGCGTCCACTCCAGCCGCTACGGCCACGGACCGGTCACCTGGGTGCGCGACGCCGACGGCGACACCATCGTGGTGGACCACAGTCCCTTCGACTACGTGACCGCCGCGATCACGCTGCTGGAGCGTCTGCGCTCCGAGCGCGGACTGTCCCCGCGCTACTTCGACCTCCACATCGACTCCGAGCTCGACGACTCCAGCGGCCGGAAGTTCGGCCTCGGCTCCTCGGCGGCCGTCACCGTCGCGGTGATCGACGCCCTGAACCGCTTCTACGAGCTGGGACTCAGCCCGATGGAGCGGTTCCGGCTCGCGCTCCTGGCCACCATCCACGTCGCCCCCCGTGCTTCGGGTGGCGACCTCGCCGCCTCCACCTTCGGCGGCTGGATCGCCTACACCGCCCCCGACCGCGCCCGGCTGCTCGCCCTCAGCGACGCGCTGAGCGTCCAGGAGGTCCTCGAGGCCCCCGAGTGGGACGTGTGCACCGTGCGCCCGCTGCGGGACCTCGGCTCCCTGCGACTGCTGGTGGGTTGGACCGGATCGCCCGCCTCCACCGAACGGCTCGTGGACCGCGTGAGGATGAGCGAGGACGAGCTCGACGCCCACTACGCGCGCTTCCTGGCCGACTCCCGCAGCGCCGTCGAGGAGCTCGTGAGCGTGTGGGACGAGGACCCCGCGGCCATGCTCGGGATCGTCCGGCGCTGCCGTCGCCTGCTGCAGAAGCTCGGTCGCCTGCGCGGGACCACGATCGAGACCGATCAGCTGCGCTTCCTCTGCGATCTCGCCGAGGCCCAGGGCGCCGCCGGCAAGCCCTCGGGTGCGGGCGGCGGGGACTGCGGCATCATGCTGCTGCCGCCGCGCGTGGTCGACGACGAGGTGCTCACCAGCTGGCGGGAGAACGACATCCTGCGCCTGGAGCTGCGTCCGCACCTCTGTGACGAGGCGATGGCGCGATGAACGACAGCGTCGGGGACGATCGCGTCCCGCACGTCGACGAGGACGCCGCCGGGCGTCGCGAGCGCAAGGAGGACCACGTCCGCCTGGCGACCGCCCAGTGGACCGGTGGCGCGCGCACCACCGAGTTCGACGACCTCGAGTTCCTCCACCACGCCCTGGGCGGGGTGACCCTCGAGGAGGTCGACCTCTCCGTCCGGCTGTTCGACCGCGAGGTCGCCGCCCCCTTCTACATCAACGGGATGACCGGCGGCACGGAGTCCACCGGGCGCATCAACCAGCAGCTCGCGATCGCCGCCCGCGAGACCCGCACGGCGATGGGCTGCGGCTCCGTCTCGATCGCCCTCGAGGACGAGTCCGCGGCCGACGCCTTCCGCGTGATCCGCCGCGAGAACCCCGACGGTCTGGTGATGGCGAACATCGGCGTGGGGCGCAGCGCCGAGGACGCCCGCCGCGCCGTCGACCTGCTGCAGGCCGACGCACTCCAGATCCACGTCAACGCCGTCCAGGAGACCGTGATGCCCGAGGGCAGCCCGGACTTCTCGACCTGGCTGAGCGGCATCGAGCAGATCGTCCGCGCCCTCGACGTGCCCGTGCTGGTCAAGGAGGTCGGCTTCGGGCTGAGCGCGCGCACGCTCGCCCAGCTCGCCTCCATCGGGGTCTCCTGGGCCGACGTCTCCGGCCGCGGCGGCACCGACTTCCTCGCCATCGAGAACGACAGGCGCCCCGCCCGCGACTACTCCTACCTCACCGGCTTCGGTCAGTCCGCGCCCGCCGCGCTGCTGGACGCCGCCGCCCACCGCGAGCACGCCGAGCACCTGCGGCTGCTGGCCTCGGGCGGCGTGCGCGATCCGCTGGACGTGGTCAAGGCGCTCGCGCTCGGCGCGCAGGCCGTGGGCGTCGCCGGATCCTTCCTCAAGGCCGTGGTCGAGGGCGGGGCCGACGGACTGATCGAGCTGATCGGCTCCTGGCAGCAGCACACCCGGGAGCTCGCCGCCCTGCTCGGCGCCCGCACGGTCGCCGACCTGCGGTCGAGCGACCTGCTGGTGCGGGGGCGGCTCCGCGAGTTCTGCGAACTGCGCGGCATCGACCCGGGCACGTACTCCCGCAGGTCC
This sequence comes from Brachybacterium endophyticum, assembly GCF_003130585.1. GTDB lineage: Bacteria > Actinomycetota > Actinomycetes > Actinomycetales > Dermabacteraceae > Brachybacterium > Brachybacterium endophyticum. The sequence goes on from NZ_QFKX01000006.1 coordinate 169,987, forward strand.
CACGCGTCGCTCGACGATCGCCTGGGTCCGCACGACGTCCCCACGCCCATGTCCCATCCCATCGACATCCCTCCCACCGAGAACCAGGAGCCGCGATGAGCACCGAGCCCGAGCCGACCACGCAGATCCCCACCCGCTGGGTGGGGCCGCTGCGGATGAGCGGCAACGCGGTCGAGGGCGAGATCGAGGTGCCGCTGGCGACCTACGAGACCCCGCTGTGGCCGTCCGTCGGCCGCGGGGCGCGGATCTCGAGGATGGTCGAGGGCGGCATCCGCGCCACCGTGCTGGGGGAGCGGATGACCCGCTCGACCCTGTTCGTCGCCCCCGACGGCGCCACCGCCTTCGAGGCCTCCATGGTGATCCAGGAGCGCATCGGCGAGCTGCGCGAGGTCGTCTCCTCCACCTCCCGCTTCGCGCGTCTGGAGGAGGTCCACCCCGAGATCGTCGGGAACCTGCTGTACACGCGCTTCGCGCTGACCACCGGGGACGCCTCGGGCCACAACATGGTCACCCAGGCCTCCGAGAAGCTGATGGAGCGGATCCTGTCCTGGGACCTGGGCCTGGAGTACGGCTCGATCTCGGGCAACTTCTGCTCCGACAAGAAGGCCACCGCGGTCAACGGGGTCCTGGGCCGCGGGCGCAGCGTCGTCGCCGAGATCCTGATCCCCCACGAGATCGTCGAGAAGCAGCTGCGCTCGAGCGCCGAGCGGATCACCGACCTGGTGGTGCGCAAGGACTGGATCGGCTCCACGATCGCCGGGGCGCTGCGCTCGGCCAACGCCCACTACGCCAACATGCTCCTGGCCTTCTACCTCGCCACCGGTCAGGACGCCGCGAACATCGTCGAGGGCTCACAGGGCTTCACCCACGCCGAGGTGCGGAAGGAAGGCCTGTACTTCTCGTGCACCCTCCCGCACCTGATCGTGGGCACCGTGGGCAACGGCAAGCATCTCGCGCACGTCGACTACGCGATGGAGCGCCTGGGCTGCCGCGAGGAGCGCGAGCCGGGCGCGAATTCGCGGCGCCTGGCCGCGCTGATCGCCGCCAGCGTGCTCTGCGGCGAGCTGTCGCTGCTGGCGGCCCAGACCAATCCGGGTGAGCTGATGACGGCCCACCGACGCCTCGAGCGGAGGGGAGCATCACACTCATGACCAGCACCGACACCACGACAGACACCACCGGGGCCACCCGTGGCGGCGGCATCGGGATCGAGGACCTCGAACTCGCCGCCTCCCACCACGTGCTCGACCTCGCCCAGCTCGCCGAGGTCCGCGGCGTCGACCCAGCGAAGTACACGCGCGGCATCGGCCTGGACGAGATGGGCGTGGTCGCGGCCGACGAGGACGTCGTCACCCTCGGTGCCTCCGCCGCCGAGCGGCTGCTCGCACGCAGCGGCAGCGAGGGCGTGCGCACCCTGCTGTTCGCGACCGAGTCCGGCGTGGACCACTCGAAGTCCGCGGCCGTGATCGTCCACGGGCTGCTGGGACTCCCGAGCTCCGTGCGATCGGTCGAGCTGAAGCAGGCCTGCTACGCGGGCGCCGCCGCCGTTCAGGCCGCGATCGGCATCGTCGCCCGGCGTCCCGAGGAGAAGGTCCTCGTGATCACTGCGGACGTCGCCCGCTACGGGCTGGGCTCCTCCGGGGAGCCCACCCAGGGTGCGGGAGCCGTCGCGATGCTGATCGGCGCCGACCCGTCCCTCGTCGAGATCGAGCCCGTCTCCGGCCTCTACTCGGCCGACGTCGACGACTTCTGGCGCCCCAACGACTCCACGACCGCGATGGTCAACGCGCGCCTGTCGATCAGCGCCTACAAGAACGCCCTGCTGGGTGCGTGGGACGACCTGCAGGAGCAGGGCGGCCCGTCCGCGGAGGACATCGAGGCGTTCGTCTACCACCAGCCGTTCACGAAGATGGCGGTCAAGGCCCAGCAGTTCCTCGCCCAGCGCAGCGGCGCGGAGCTCGACCCCGAGGCGCTCGTCCAGGGGGCGGTCTACGACCGCCGGCTCGGCAACACCTACACGGCCTCCCTGTGGGCCGGTCTCGCCTCGTTGCTGGACCACCGACCCGGGCTCGACGGCGCGCGCATCGGCCTGTTCAGCTACGGCTCGGGCAGCGCGGGGGAGATGCTCACCGGCATCGTCCGCCCTGGGTACATGAGCAGCGCTCGAGCGGGATCGGCCGTGGCGGCGCTGGACGGGCGCGTGCCCGTGACCGTCGCCGAGTACGAGCAGCTCCACGAGAACCAGTTCGGCAGCTCCGAGGACGTCGAGACGCCGCGGGTGACCACGGCGCCCTTCCGCTTCGCCGGTGTGCAGGGCGGCGCGCGGGTCTACGAGCGCAACAGCGAGGACTGAGCGACGGGCCGGGCAGGTGCGATGCCGCGTGAGGCGGTGATCGTCGCACCCGCCCGGCCCCGGGGCCGGGATCGGGAGGGGCGTCAGCCCTTCTGGTGCTTGACCAGCGCGTGATCCACACCCGTGCGCTTCGAGCGCGGGACCAGGACGTCCTGCTGGTAGTGGCCGACGCCGATGAACGAGATGAAGACCTCGTGATCGGGGATGTCGATGAGCTTGCGGATCGCGGTCTCCTTCTCGGTGCCCATGGCCGTGTTCAGGGGCACGGACCCCAGGCCCACCTGGGTGAGCCCGAGCAGGAGCGACATCATGAACAGGCCGCCGTCGACGAAGGGCTGGTTGCGCTCGGGAGCGAACAGGAACGCATCGAGATCGGCGGTGACCAGCAGCAGACGCGGGGGCATCTCGTAGCCGGCGAAGCCGCCCTGGATGTCCAGCACCTCCTTGATCACCGTCGGATCCTCGAACTGGTGCACACGCGCGCCCTGCCGGTTGCACACCGACGGGGCCTGCATGGCGATCTGCACGGCACGGGCGATCTCCGAGTCCTGCACGGGCTGGTCGGTGTACTCGCGGACGCTGCGCCGTCCGTACATGACCTCCAGGAAGGGACGGCCCGGGTCCGTCTCCTCGGTGATCTCGCGCTCCTGCTGGGCGGGCAGCACCCCGCCCTCGCCGACGACCGCGGCGTCGATGATCTCCTGCGATGCCGGTGAGAACAGCTGGCGGAAGTGGGAGACGTCCGTGCCCAGGCTGTCGTGCCGGTCGAAGTAGACGTTCATGACCGTGGCCGAGCTCTGCAGGAAGTCGTCATCGGTCGGATGATCCGCGGCGAGCCAGGCGTTCATCTCCTTGGCGAGCCCCGGGACGGCCCGCTGGCCGAACCCGGGACGGAAGTTGCTGCGGCTGAGCCCCTTCTCGATCGCGTGGGCGTGGAAGATCATGCGGGCCCGCGCGCCGGAGACGCCCTCGGGGGAGCGGGCGTGCTGGAAGGAACGCACCTGGCGCTCGTGGTCCTTGAGCGCGAGCGTCCTGGCCTGGGCGGCGAAGCCCTTGGAGGGGGCGCCTCCCTTGGGCTTGGCGGGGGCGGCCGGCAGGGCGCCGGTGGGGATCCGCTCGATCGTGACGCTGCGGATGTCCGCGCCCGCCTTGCGGCCGGCGAAGTGGATCCCGCCCAGCATGAACTGCGTGGCACCGTCCTCGTCGATCGGGAACGTGATCGTGTCGGTGCGGGGCTGCGCCTTGCCCTCGGGGACGGACACGCGACCGACCACGCGGAAGCGCCCGGTCTCGGGGTTGCGCACGTGGAGGTTGACGGTCTTGGCGTCGGTGGTGGGCGTCCAATCGAGGGTCAGCTGGTAGGCCGATCCCTTGTGCAGCGGCTCGGGCAGGTCGGTCCACACCAGGTTGCCCAGCACGTTGCCCCCGCGCGAGACCCGCAGGCGGGTCTGTTTCGCGCGCTTCTGGATCTTCCAGCCGTCGCCGGCGGTGGTGAACTCGGGGGCCGTCAGCGTGAAGCGCTGATGCGGGTACAGCGCCGCGGACCCCTCCGTCTTGGGGTCGAGGGCGTCCCGGAGCCACTCCGTCGAGGAGGCCCTCCCGCTCTCGATGTAGGAGCGGGCGGTGCTGAAGTCGATCTCGCGCGTGACGTTCGGGTCGGCCTCGATGTCGGCCGCCGTATCGGTCTCGCGCACGCGACGGCTCTCGCCGAACCCGAGGGAGCTCATCAGGTTCTTGAAGCGGTCCGCCCCGCGCTTCGCGTTGAAGATGGAGGAGAAGGGCTTCTCGAAGATCGTCGCGAACGCGGACCCGTGGAAGCTGTCGGTGACGACGTAGCCCGCGTCGCGGTAGGTGCGCAGGAAGTTCTCCGGGCGGTCCTCGTCGAGGATGTGGGCGCGCGGCTCGTCGGCCCAGATGGTCCGGCAGTGCTCGATCCCGTCGTCGGGGTTCGGGATCACGCGGATGGACTCGACGCCCAGCTTGTCCGCGATCGCCTGGGCGACGTTCCTCTTCTCCTCCGTGGGGTCGAGGAAGAACACGGCCAGGTAGTCGCCCTCGGGGCTGATCGTCGCCTTGTCCGCCAGCTCGCTGTAGTGCTCCTGGGGCAGCAGGAACACCGGGTCCACGACCAGGTCCGCCTTCGCGCCGAAGATGTCGCGGGCGGTGTCGATCGCATAGCCCTCCCGCACGGAGATGGCCTTGAAGCGCTGCAGGTGCGCAGCGTGCTGCGCGATGAACTCGGGGGTGAACTTCTTCGTGCCGCGGTTGCCGAACGAGGTCGCGTAGGCGACCCGGTCGTTCTTCTCGTCGACGAAGTCCAGGAAGAGGTCGCTGTTGACGCGACCGATCAGGGGGTTCCACAGCTGGTCGCTGCCGACGACGAAGGCCCGCGCCTTCTGGTTCAGCGCCGGCAGCTCACGGAAGTGGGCCTGCTCCGTGTACTCGTACCCGACGCGACGCGCGAACTCCATCGAGACGATGTCGTCGGGCCATTCGACGCGCCAGCCGTTGTAGCCGAGGGGCTCGTGCACCATGAGGACCGAATGACCGAGGCTCTCGATCGCGCGATTGAGGCCGTAGTAGGTCAGAATCGATCCGTAATTCTTTCCGTACCACCAGCCGACAACGGCGACATCGAACGTCTTCTTCGGATCGGTCATCTGTTGAATCCTTACCTCTGATTGCAGGGGTCGTGAGGTGACGCCAGGAGGGTGATGGTCCCCGCGAGAGGCGGGCGCATCACGGGTCGGAATTGCTTGCGGCGAGTCTAGACCAGCGCGGGCGCGGGAACGGGTCGCACTCCGCGCGCCCGGTCCCCGTTCCGGAGGTGGTCGGCGCAGTTCCCTCCGCCGCCGCGGCGGCAGTGTGCAGGTCCGGCCCGACCAGCTCGGCCGGCCGCGCACGACCGCCCGGTGACGCTGCGAGGAGGTTCTCGTGCCCCGCCCCGGATGTGCGGCGACGAGCGAGGAAGCCGTGCGCACACCGCCTAGAACGCGCATGACCTGCGAAGACGTGTATCCAGGTGCTCGGTGGCGAGCCTGCGCCCGTCGGTCGAGTGGGGGCGGGGGCAGCCTGTGCCGGATCCCCGGGGCCGTTCGGGACGGCTCGTGCCGCCGAGGGCTCACGCAGTGTCCCGACCCGGGAGACCGGCCCCTCGGAACCGTCCGGACAGCGCAGGAGCGCGTCCCGGGCGAGCCGTCCCGTGTCGCCGGGGCAGGAATGGAATTTCGGTCCCGTGGTCGAACTCACCGCAGGGAAAAACACCTGTCGTGCAGTCGGTGTACACCCGGTGAACGAAACGGGACGAGCAGATTTCCCGGCCTCTCGCCTTTTCTCAGGAGAATGCGCGTCCATTCATCGGCGGATTCTCCTCGGATCCGCACAGGAACGACGTGGGCGCCCCGTGCACGGGGCTCAGATGGCGACCAGCTGCGGCTCGCCCTCGATCGTCAGGTCCGGCCCGCCCACCCGCACGATCATCTGCGGGATGCTCCGATCGCGCGGGAGCGCGATGTTCAATCTGTAGGTGTGCAGCTTGCCGTCACCGGGGACCGTGAACGTCCTCGTCGAGCACCAGTTGTCGGGGTTCCCGAGCTGTTCCACCGAGAGCATGAGCGAGGTGGTGCTCTGAGCCCTCGCAAGCACCACGAGTTCGTGCGCCGCGCCCATCGCCCAGCCGAAACGGGTGTACAGCAACAACCGCTGCGACATGGCACCGGCACGAGGGGTCGACACCGCCCGGAAATCGCGGCCCGAGCCGCTGCGCGCCCAGGCGGACCCCTGCCACAGGTCACGGACCAGCAGGTTCTCGCGCCGCGCGTGGGAGGCGTCGGCGAAACCGCCACCCGCGGCGGTCATGACCATGATCCGTCCGGCGTCCCGCTCGGCCTCGAGCCAGGCGCAGGTCGCCGTGAAGTCGGCACTCGTCTGATGGACGATGTGCCCGTTGGCGGCGGCCCACGCGCGCAGCGCCGCGTCGTCGGTGAAGGTGAGCGCGCCGCCACCGGGGATCGACGGCGTCAGGGTGCGAGAGCCGTCCGCCCCGTAGCTCACCGCCCACAGGTGGTTCCCCACGCGCACGGTGTCCAGCAGCCCCGGGTGAAGGTAGATCGTGACGCCCCGCCCGGCTCTCTGCGCGAACTGCACGGTGGCGATGGTCTGTGCGCTCCTCTGGCGGTCGATGGAGAAGTGGGACTGCCCGATCTGCGGTGAGCCGGAGAGGGCCGGGTAGAACCCGCCCACCTTGCCCTCCACGATGGCGTGCTCGGCCATGACCAGGCGCCCCGCGTAGGACTGCGTGAAGGCGTCCAGTGTCCGGCCGAGATCCAACCCCTCGTCGCCCTCGATGTCGGAGGCGATGAGGTAGGCGGAGCCGTGCTCCTGCCAGGTCTCCACTGCGACGCGAGGCATGGCGGCCTCCAGGTTCCGCCGGCCGTCCATGATCTCGTGCCGGATGGCCTCGCGCGTGGAGGCATTGGTGTGCGTGGAGCCGTGATTGGCGATCTCGATGCCGTCGTACTGGTTCCACGCCTGCACGTCGTCCCAGGTGATCGAGCCGCCGCCGTTCTGCTCCGTGCCCAGGTTGTCGAAGTTGACGTTGAGGGTGCCGACGAGACCGTGGGCACGGAGCACGGGAAGGCACTTGTCGCGGAAGGCGGCCAGCCAGTGGTCGAACCGGAGCATGACGACGGGCTGCCCGCCGGTGCCGATCCCGCCGCCGCGACGCGCTCGTGCGAACTCCACGCGGGTCGCGTGATCGGAGGCCTGTGCGTCGTCCAGGGCGGTGCGCTCGGGCGGTGTGCCGGCCGGTGGGGCGCCCACGACGGTCCAGGGGACGCCCGTCCAGCCGTGCGCCAGCAGGGTCGTGCGCATGTACAGCTGCGGCGCCGAACCGGGGCCGTGGGCGAGGGTCGTGTACGTCTGCACCGCGACTCCGGCGCTCGCGAACAGCACGACCTCGAGGGTTCCCGGTGTGGCCGTCGGTGCGTTCTCGATGTGATCGGCTCCGACGATGCTCCAGACCCCCGGTTCGTCGAGGTCGTCGAGGTTCGAGGGAGTCAGGGGAGTGCCGCTGACGACGCCCGACGCCACGTCGGCGTGCGCCGTCGGGCGCGGCCGCTCGCGGCGAGCGGTGGTCTCTGCTGGCACCCGCGACGCGGGGATGTCGACGGACACCATGTCGAAACCTTCTATGGATGCATATTACCGGCAGTAACAGCCCATAGACGCATAAGTCGGGCATTCGTTGATGGGGTCGTCCCGACTGGTCGGGACGGGAGAGCGGACGGTGTCGACCGAGGCTCGATGGCAGGGGCTGGATGGCGCCCTGCGGCGCAGAAAAGGACCCCGGTGTCACCGGGGTCCTTCTGTCTCGTCGGATCTCACGACATCCTTGAAGGATGTCCGGACCGCGAGCGGGGTGATCGACGGGATTTGAACCCGCGACCGCCTGGACCACAACCAGGAGCTCTACCTACTGAGCTACGACCACCATGTGCGGCGCGCGGGCCGCAACGAGATGCAAGCATACCGGGCGTCGACCCTGCTCCGCACCCTGCGGCGGGCCCTGGCACTGTGAGACGCCTTGCACTTCCGGATGTTCGCTACCGTGAGATCGGAACGTATCGGGCCCGGATGCCGGGCGGACCACGGGAGGGGTTCAGGAATGGGTGGCTTCGACGTACTCGGACTCGGTGGATGGGAGCCCGTCATCCTGGCGGCCGTCGCGGTCTTCTGGATCCTCGTCGCCCTCGTGGCGTACTGGCTGATCCGCTCCGCCGTCCGTGCGGGAACGATCTCCGCGCACCGCTACCTGGCCCGCCAGGCGCGTCCCACCGGTCCGCCCGCGACCCGCTCGGCCAGGACCGAGCCGACGGCCGCGGAGGAGCGCGAGCCCTCCCACGTCGAGCGGTAGCAGGATTAGGGCGACTCGAGCGGTCGCAGGACGCGCCGGCTCAGCCGCCGACGCAGGGCCGCCGCCCAGGCTTGCCAGCGTAGGGATCCGGGACGAGAGTGGGCGCCATGATCATCGCCTTCTCCGTCCAGCCCACCGGTGAGCCCTCCGACCCCGAGGTCGTGCGCGATCTCGCCGAGGGGTCCGACGCCGCCAGCGTCCACGACGCGGTCGCCGCCGCCGTGCAGGTGGTGCGCGACTCCGGCCTCCCCAACCGCACCAGTTCGATGTTCACAAGTATCGTCGACCTAGGACATGGGTCTTTCATCCGGCCCGCAGGAATCTGAGGAGGGAACCGCCATGTTGCTTGCATTCTCCGTTGCCCCGTCCGGAACTGGCCGCGAAGATGGATCAGTCCACGATGCTGTCGCTGCCGCAGTGAAGGTCGTCCGCGACTCCGGTTTGCCCAATAGGACGTCGAGCATGTTCACCGAGGTTGAAGGTACCTGGGATGAGGTCTTCGGCGTGGTGAAGCGTGCTACAGAGGCCGTTGAGCCATTCGGCTCGCGGGTCTCTCTCGTCATCAAGGCTGACATTCGTCCGGGCTACGAGGGCGAGCTGGACGCCAAGGTCGAACGGCTCGAACAGGCGATCTCGGAGTCGGATGAGTAGTAACTGCTCCCGCAGCCGTCCGAGACGGTGATCCTCAACTGGACGTGCTCTCGATGCGATGGGCCTCCTCGTCCCTCATGACGAGGAGGCCCCCGCGTTTTCCTCGGATACCACGCCGAGCACAGCCCCCACGGAGACGCCAGTGGTTGCTCCGATCTCGCGGATGGACTGGCCCCGTTCCCGACGAGCGAGGATGACAGTGCGCTTGTCATCGTCGATCACCCGCGGCCGCCCACCGACCTTGCCGCGCTTCCGCGCTGCCTCCAGCCCGTTCTTCGTCTTGCGGACGATGTCGCGACGGCGATCCTCGGCCAATGCGAGCGCGAGGTCGAGGATCAGCGACCGCTCGGTGTGCTCGCCGGCCGCAATGCCCTCTAGTACCTTCACGGCGATGCCGCGCTCGAACAGATCGGTCAGGACGATGAGCCCTTCCAGGGGATTGCGACCGAGCCGGTCGACCTCCTGGACCGTGAGCATGTCGCCGTCCCTCATGTACTCGATCGCCTCGCGGAGCCCCGGACGGGCATCGACATCGAGCTTGCCGCTGACCTTCTCCTCGAAGACCTTCACGCAGATGGAGTCGAGGGCGTCGTGCTGCCGAGACGTCTCCCGAGGCGTTCCAGCGCGCGGTCAATGGGGCTCACGAGGGCGACGACCTCCCGGTGCAGATCACCGTGCGCCAGGCCCAGAAGATCGCCGCGATCATGGGAGCAGTCGCCCGCGGCCATTCCGGCTACACCGACGCGCTGCGCGACGTCTCATGGTTCCTCGACGCCGTGGTGGCCGAAGGCCGGCCGCACACGGTCGTGTCGCGCTCGGCGTCCGAGCTGTGGGCCGTCGTCGACGCCTGGCCCTGGCCCCGACCTGGCAAGCCGAAGGACAACGCCGAGTAGACCACCCGGCAGCGCCCGATGTTCCCGCGACGATGAACCCGTGGGAACGAACAAGCGCTACCCCCACCTCCCTGCGCAGAGGGGTGAAGAGCGAGAGCTACGCGAGGCGCGGAAGCGTGGACCGCCGCGCACCCTCGACTCGCTCCAGCTGCGACTACACGCGCAGCCCCTCACGATCGTTCCCGAGCAGGTGACGATATGGGGTCACGCCTGGCTCCAGTTCGGAGATACGAACGTGCGGTGCGTCGTCCAGGTGAAGCGATGGACGGCCGACGCCGTGGGCGTCCAGATGACGATCGACGGCGACAAGCTGCGGTGCAGGATATGGCAGGTCGCATACCAGCGGATCTCGGACCCGACCGACGTCTGGTAGCCCTGCCGCAAACGATCGTCTACGGCGGAGCCGCCTCGTGATCGCTGAAAAAGTCGGCGCGTCGTTCCGCTACCCACGACGCACTATCCATGGGACGATCGGCCGTATGAGTACCCCGATCATCGCCATCGTCTGCGCCCTCGGAGTCATTGTTCCACTGGCGCTCGATGCCTACAAGAACTTCGACGCCAGGTCCAAGGGTTGGACCAAGGTCCTCATCAAGCCCGGCAACTCGAACGGAAAGAAGGAAAACTGAGATGGCAGCAGATCTTCAGGGCAAGAGGGTCGCGATCCTCGCCGCCGACGGAGTCGAACGCGTTGAGCTCGAGCAACCCCGCGAAGCACTGGAACGGGCCGGCGCTCAGACCGAGGTCCTCTCGATCCACGACGGCGAGATCAAGGCCCGTAAGAACGACCTGGACGAAGCGGGCACGTTCACCGTCGACGGGTTGGTCGCCGACGCCTCGGCGGGCGACTACGACGCCCTGCTGCTTCCCGGCGGCACGGTGAACCCCGACCAGCTCCGGGTCGACAAGGACGCCGTTTCCTTCGTCCGCGACTTCGTCGAGAGTGGCAAGCCCGTGGCGGCGATCTGTCACGGGCCCTGGACATTGATCGAGGCTGGCGTGGTCGGAGGTCGCACCTTGACGTCCTTCCCGAGCATCCGCACGGACCTGCGCAACGCCGGTGCGGACGTCGTCGACCAGGACGTCGTGGTCGACGGGAACCTGATCACCAGCCGCTCACCCGACGACCTGCCTGCGTTCTGCGATACGATCGTGGCGAAATTTGCGAGCAATTCGACCCAGGCAGAGGTGACGTCATGAGCGTGACGAAGGGACTGCTTGTCAGGCTGGAGGCCCTGCCCGGCAAGGAAGACAAGGTCCAGGAATTTCTCGGCATCGGGCGAGGGCTCGTCGAGGAGGAACCGGCCACCATCGCGTGGTTCGCGATCCGTCTCGGCCCGTCCTCATTCGGGATCTTCGACGTGTTCCCCGATGGCGCCGGCCGCGACGCGCACCTGTCCGGCGCAGTCGCTGCCGCTCTCGGCGAGCAGACCGGCAAACTGTTCAGCGAACCGACGATCGAGAAGCTCGACGTCCTGGGCTCCAAACTCCCCGCCTGACACCACAGAACGGGAGTACTGGCCCAGAAAGGAGGGGTCGCTGCGCGCGGTGACTTCGGGCTTACACAGCCCGCTGACGTCGTGGTAGCGGCCCCTTCTCTTGCGGTCTATCGCTAATCACCAACAGATCGGGGAACCGCGATGACACGAACTGACGACGGCGTTGCCACGACGCGTTCACCCGAGGTAGCAGTGATCGGGGGCGGGATCGTCGGTCTGTCGACGGCGTACGCGCTGCGGGAGCAGGGCGTGCCGGTGCGCTTGTACGAGGCTGGTCTGCCCGGGACGGGTCAGTCCGCAGGCGAGGCGCGGATCTTCCGGCATGCCCACGACGACCCGCGACTCGTCGCTTTCGCGCGCGAAAGCCGCGGCGTATGGGATGAGTGGGCCGAACACTTCGACGTCGAGCTGGTCTCATCAGACGGTGTCCTGGCGATCGGAGACAGCGCCCTGGCGCGGCTGCGGGTGCTCGACCAGGTCGGCGGCGTGGAAGCGCACGAGATCGACGCGGCCGAGGTCGCCCAGCGGATGCCGCTGCTCGCTGGGTACTCGGGGCCAGCGGTGCTCGACGAGTCGGGCGGCGCGATCCGTACCCGAGCCGCGATCACGGCACTCACGGGTGCCCTCGCAGATGCGGTCACCACCGGTGAGGTCATCTCCATCGATCCCCGCGCCGACGGGACGGTCGAGGTGCGCAGCGTCACCGACCGGGCTGTCTACTCCAAGGTGGTCGTGTGCGCCGGCCGCGAAACCGCCCGCCTGGCACGCAGCGTCGGCCTGTCGCTGCCGGTTCGCCTTGCCGCACACGTCAGGCTGACCTTCGACGTGAAAGCCGCCGCCCCGGCACGAGTCGCGTGCCTGCAGGACAGCAGCGGCGTCTTCGGCGAAGTCGGCGTGTACGCGACGCCGCTACCGGGCAACAGCAACTATTCGGTCGGACTCAGCGACACAGTCGGCGTCCGCGACGACGGAACTTTCATCGACCCGGCGGCGATTCGATCGCTGGACGAACGCGCCCGCGAATACGTGACACGGGCGCTGCCCGGTCTCCACCCAGAGCCGCGCGACTTCCTTCACTGCTGGGTGACCGACCTCCCGTGGAGTGAGGACGGCGTGGCCGTGTGGGAGGCAGGCTCTGTCCTTTTTGTGGCCGGTCACAATTTGTTCAAGCAGGCACCTGCGCTGGGTCGCGCTCTTGCCCGGGCTGCGACCGGCGGCGGTCTCCACGCCGAGCTCACGCCCGAAGCGCGCCTCGGCGAGGCCCAGAGCTAGGGCGTGTCCCCCAATCGCGGGGGGTGACCCGCGATTCTGGCCGGCAAACTGTCGAGTGTGTCGCTGTGCGATGTTCAGATCGCACAGCGACACACTCGTCACATTGGGGTCACGTTGGTGGCTGCCTGCAGTGCGGCGGCAAGGTAGCCCGCGGAAGCACCGACGCTCTTGTCCGCGACGTAGGCGGGCGTACCAGCTGCAACCACGGTCCCGCCGGCGTCGCCCGCGCCGGGTTCAAGATCGATCACGTGATCGGCCACCGCGACAACGCGCATGTCCAGCTCCGCGGCGACGACCGTGTTGCCCGCATCGAGCAGCGGTTCGTCCTGGCCAGGGTTCCTCGCAGCGGCGGTCGAACAACGACCACCCACACCGAAATCGAGGGGGAGTGGGACGAGGTCCTCGACGTCGTCAAGCGCGCCACCCAGGCGGCGGGGCGCTACGGATCGCGTGTCTCCCTCGTGCTGAAGGCGGACATCCGGCCCGGGCACGAGGGCGAGCTCGACGGGAAGATCGAGCGCCTGGACGACGCCCTCGACCGCCGCTGAGACGGACGGCGGCGTCAGCCGATCTCGTCGACGAGCCCGTCGCGCACCGCGGCGGCCAGGGTCGGGGTGACGGGCAGGCGGGGGATCAGGGTCGCCTGGTAGGCGTGGTAGATGTCGGGCTTGCCCTCCCAGGTGCGTGACTGGGGCTGGTTCTCCCGGTCCAGCTCGTGGTGCCAGCTGCCGCGCTCGGGGTCCAGCAGATGCTCACTGATGTACTCCCACCAGGTCTCGTAACGGTCGGCCCACTTCGCATCCCCGGTCACCTGGTGCATGACGGCCGCGGCGGCGGTGGCCTCGGCGGCGACCCAGTGCATGCGCTCGTGGACCACCGGCTCACCGTCCCAGTCCACGGTGTAGGGGAAGCCGGGCTCGCCGTCCGCGCCGAAGGTGGCGTCGGCCTTCTCCATCAGCGCGGTCGCGGCCTCGAGCATCCACTCGGGTGCCTCGCCGTCCTTGGCCAGCAGAGCCGCCCGGCCGTGCAGGACCAGTCGCGACCACTCGAGCCAGTGGCCGACGGTCGCGCCGTAGGGGCGGAAGGGATCGGCGGGCTTGTCCTCGTTGTAGTCCAGGACCGGGTTCCAGCTGGTGTCGAAGTGCTCGGGCAGCAGCCAGTCCTGCTCGCGGGCGAACTCGTCGATGGCCCGCGTCATGATGCCGACCGCGCGGTCGAGCCAGCGGCGGTCGCCGGTGACGTCGGCCGCGGCCAGCAGCGCCTCGGTGGTGTGCATGTTCGCGTTGATCCCGCGGTAGTCCTCGCAGGTGGCGAAGGCGCGGTCGAAGGTGTCCACGCTCATGCCGGCGTCCTCGTCGTAGAACTTCGCATCGAGGACGCCGAGCGCCTCCTCGAGCAGCTCGGGGGCGTGGGGGCGGCCGGCCGCCGTGGCCGAGGCGGCCGCGAGCACGACGAACGCGTGGGCGTAGGCCTCCTTGGCGTCGTCCACGACCGTCTCCCCGGCGACCTTGGAGTACCAGCCGCCGTGCTCGTCGTCGCGGAAGACGCTGCGCAGCGAGTCGACGCCGTGGTCGACGAAGCGGCCGAACTCGGGGCTGCCCAGCATGTGCGCGAGGGCGAAGCAGTGCGTCATCCGGCAGGTCAGCCACAGTTCGGAGGGCTTGTCGGGATCCAGCTCGCCGTTGTCGTCCAACCAGCCGAAGCCGCCGTCCTCGCGCAGGGACTCGGCCCCGAACACGAGCAGCTCGTCGGCCTCGGAGTCGAGCCAGGTGCGGTGCGTGGCGCGCTGCAACCACGGCACGTGCGGCGTGGACGGTGCGGCGGGCTCCCCCTCGGACGGGGTGCCGGTCAGCTCGAAGGTGCGGGCGGCGGCCTGGGCCTGGGCCGTCGTGGGGCCGGGATCGGCCACGAACAGCACCTCGCGGTAGTACTTCAGCTCCTGGATCGATTCGCGGATGTCCGCGAGCGCGCGATGCCCGCCGTGCTTGGCGGGGGTGTTGTAGAACACCCGCGGGAACCAGCGCTTGGCCAGCTCCTTGAGGCTCGAGACGTCGATTGTGCGGTAGGACAGCCAGGCCGCGAACTCCGGCACGTCCTTGTCCAGGAAGACCCGGTCGGTGCCCACGCTGTTGCCCGCCAGCGGAGCCTTGCCCGCCTCCGGGCAGTGCTCGCGCACGTAGGCCAGGCACTGCTCCTGCGCGGCCTCGAGGGTGATGCCCGCATCCAGCTCGTCCAGCAGGCCCGAGTCGGTGTGCATGGTGCGCACGAAGTCGCCCATGTTCTCCAGGGCCTCGGCCGGGGGCTTGACGACGACGTCGACGCCGTCGCCGAGGATGTTGAGGTCACCGTCGGTGACCAGGACGGCGATCTCGACGAGCGCGTCCTTCTGCTTGTCCAGTCCGGTCATCTCGCAGTCGACCCAGATGATGCGGTCGGCGGTTCCACGGTTCGAAGTGCTCACACTCTCAGCGTAGCGGCCGCGGACGCCGTCACGAGCCGCTCACCTCGGTGCCATACTGGCTGATCGGACACGGGGTGCGCATGAGGCGCTGAGATCACACCCGTGGAACCTGATGCAGTTCGCACTGACGAAGGGATGTCCGCCGTGCGGTCACGTCTGTCCGGGAGCAGCACTCCCGCGCGCAGCATCTCGCCGCCCTCGCACCGGGTGGCACCCCCTCCGCATCCACCGGAACCGGGAAACGGGCAGCTGCCGCCCGCGGGCCGCGCCGCCCTGCGCGCCGGCGTGGTGGGCAACTGGATCGACAATGTGCACGTCTTCCTGCCGCTGACGGCCCTCACCCCGGCGCTCGCCGTGGTGGCCGGGCCCGCGGTCGCGGCGAGCGCGGGAGCCGTCGTCGTGATCGCCATGATGCTGGGTCGCCCCGTGGGCGGCATGGTCTTCGGGCGCATCTCCGACCGGCTGGGCCGCACCCGCACCACGCGGGTCGCGATCACCGGCACCGCGGCCTGCGCGCTGCTGATCGCCGCCGTCCCCACCCACGAGCTGCTGGGCGTCGGGACGATCGGGATGATCCTCGCGCTGCGATTCCTGGGCGGGATCTTCGTGGCCGGGGAGTACTCGGCGGCGATCCCGCTGGCGATGGAATGGTCGGCTCCGCGCAGGCGCGGGCTGATGAGTGGGCTGATCCTCTCGATGGCACCGTGGGCGCAGGCGTCCATCGCCTTTGCGACCGCGCTGCTGATGGTCGTGCTCGGCCCCGACGCCTACGCGGCCTGGGGGTGGCGCCTGCTGTTCGTGCTCGGCGCTCTGGCCTCGCTCGGGATGCTGCTCTACTACCGCACGCGTGTGGTCGACGCCCCGATCGCGCGACGCATCCGGACCACGTCGGACCCCGCCGTGGACACCTCGGCCGACGGGGCCACCCCGGTCACCGGCATCCGCGGGGTGCTCACGGGCCGCTGGGCCGGCGCGTTCTGGCAGGTGTTCACGCTGATGACGGGCCTGTGGCTGCTCACCAACACCACGGTTATCATGCTCACCTCCCAGCTCGGGGCCGAGACGGCGCTCTCGGCGACGAGCGTCTCCGTCGCCATGGGTGTCGCCTCCTGCGCGCAGGCGCTCGCGATGGCGCTCGCCGGCCATCTCTCGACCACGATCGGCCGCCGCCGCGTGTTCGTGATCTGGGGGATCGCGGCGACGGTGCTGGGCCCGGTGCTGTGGTGGGCGGCCGTCGGCTCGACGACCCTGGCGCGGGCCGCTGTCCTCGCAGCCCTGCTGCAGGTGGTCACGGTCGCCGCCTACGGCCCCGTCTCCGCCTACCTCTCCGAGCGCTTCCCGACGCACGTGAGATCCACGGGGTACGGCATGGGATACAGCATCTCGCTGATCCTCCCCGCCCTCTATCCCTTCTACCTGCCGGGCCTTGCGACCGTGCTGGGTGCGCACACGGCCGTCCTCGTGCTGCTCTCGCTGGGCGGGGCGCTCGTCGTGGTCGGCGCGCTGGTGGGACCGCGGCTCGCGGCACGGGAGATCGACGACGACCTCGACGAGGTCGCCGAAGGACGAACCAGAATCAGAAGGAGCGCCACATGACCGACCGACGCCACGAGGCGAGGATCCACCGGGCGGGCACGGACCCGCACACCGATCCCGACCTGCGCGAGGCCACCGCGGTGATCGCCGCGGTCCGGCAGCGCGAGCCCCTGGTCCACTGCATCACCGCGACGGTCTCGATGAGCATCGTCGCCGACGGGCTGCTGGCCGCCGGCGCCCGCCCGATGATGACCGAGACCCTCCCCGAGGCCCCGGTGCTCACCGGGATCGCCGACGCCCTGCTGGTGAACTTCGGGACGCTCAGCAGCGACGCCGTCGAGTCCATCCCGGTCTCCGTCCGCGCCGCCGGCGAGGCCGGCCGCCCCTGGGTGCTGGATCCCACCGCGATCGGCCGTCCTCCCGTCCGCACCGCGATGGCCCGCGAGCTCCTCGCCGAGCACCCGCGGGTGGTGCGCGGGAACGCCTCGGAGGTCCTCGCCCTGGCGGGAGGGGAGGGAGCGCGCGGCGCCGACTCCGAGGACGGCCCCGAGAGCGCTCGCGACGCCGCCCGCGAGGTGCTCGACCTGACAGGGGGAGCGGTCGCCGTCTCCGGGCCGACGGACCTGATCCTGGACCGGGACTCCCAGCGAGAGGTGGCCCGCGGCGACGCCCTGCTCACCCGGGTCACCGGAACCGGGTGCCTGCTCGGATCCCTCACCGCCGCCTGCGCTGCCGCCGCCGAGCACGTGCCCGAGGCGCGGACGAACTCCACAGGGTCGGCTCTGGCGGCTGCTCACGCCGCCACCGTCTGGATGAGCCTCGCCGGCGAGCGGGCCGCGCGACGGGAACGCCGACCCGGCTCCTTCCGCTGGGCGCTGCTGGACGCGCTCGACGAGGTCGCCGAGGACGCCCTCGCGATCGCCGCCCCGTCCGGCGACCCGGCCACCGACACCGAGGAGAAGCGATGAGCCCCCACACCACCCCCACGACTCCTGCGACGACCGTGCCCGCCGCGAAGGAACCGGTGGACCTGCGCTGCTACCTTGTCACCTCCGGCGCCGACCGGCACACGGTCGAGACGGCCGCGGCTGCGGCCGGGGCCGGCGCCGGGATCGTCCAGGTCCGCGCGAAGGACCTGGACGCGCGCCCGCTGCTCGCGCTCACCGAGGAGGTCGCCGCGGCCGTCCGGCACGCCGCCCCCGCGTGCCGGGTGGTCCTGGATGACCGGACGGACGTCGCCTACGCCGCGCGACGCCGAGGGGCCCACGTGCACGGCGTCCACCTGGGCCAGGACGATCTGCCGGTCGCCGATGCCCGCGCGCTGCTCGGTCCGGACGCGATCATCGGACTGACCACCGGGACCACGGAGCTCGTCGAGGCCGCGGAGACCGATGCGGACCTGCTGGACTACATCGGCGCCGGCCCGTTCCGCCCCACACCGACCAAGGCGCACATCCGCCCGGCCCTCGGCCTGCAGGGCTACGAGGAGCTGGTCGGGCTCACCCGCCTGCCGATCGTCGCGATCGGCGACGTCACCCCGGAGGACGTCCCTGCGCTCGCCGCGACCGGGGTCGCGGGGGTCGCGCTGGTGCGGGCGATCATGCGCGCGGAGGAGCCGGCAGCCGTCGTCCAGGCGGTGAACGGGGCGTTCCCCGTCGAACGCTGAGCGGTCACCGTGGCAGCCAGCTCCGGAGGGCGCGCTCGAGCGTCTGCTGGTCGCCAGCAGCTCCCACTCCGACCCATGCCACGTGGCCGTCGGGACGCAGGAGCGCGGCAGGGACCTCGAGCGCGGCGCTTCGCTCGGTGACGACGTCCACCTGGTCTCCCCACCGGCCCGTCGACAGCGCCCCCGACGGGTCGAGCAGCAGCCACCGTCCGGCATGCAGGTGCTCGTACAGGCGGCCCGTGGTCAGCGGCAGATCCCGGAGCCTGCGTCCGAGGAGGTCGTGGACGGGGCCGGCGGCCGTACGTGCGTCGTCGGCGGCCACGCCGGTGTCGTAGCGGATCGCGATCGACGCGATCTTCTCGGTGAGCATCCGATCGACCTGAGGGAGCGTCATCAGCTCGGTCATCAGTCGACGCACCGCCTGCGCCCCGGGGTCCGTGGAGATCAACAGGCTCTGGGCGCGCGTGAGCGTGAGGACGTCCGCGGCGACCGGGCGTCGCTCGCTCTCATAGGTCTCCAGCAGGTCGGCTCCGGCCGCGCCGGTGATCACGGCGGCGAGCTTCCAGCCCAGGTTGAAGGCGTCCTGGATCCCCAGGTTCAGCCCCTGCCCTCCGAGGGGCGGATGCACGTGCGCGGCGTCGCCCGCGAGCAGCACGCGGCCGCTGCGGTAGTGCTCGGCCAGACGGGTCGCGTCGGTGAAACGGGTGAGGGCGACGGGGGAGTGAGCGCCGAAGTCGGTGCCGGCGACGGCACGCAGGCGCGAGCGGAACTCCTCGAAGTCGGGGGCCACGGCACGATCCTCCGCGACGTTCACCGCTGGGACGACCGCACGGAAGATGCCGGGGGTCGACGAGGGCCCGATGCCGAATCCCCGCTGCTCGCGCCGTACTCGCTGCGAGATCTCGGCGATCTCCTCGGCGGGCGCGGTCACCTCCATCTCGCCGAGCAGCCATTCGGTGCTCGCCTCCTCGCCCGGGAAGCCGATGTCGAGCGCACGCCTGGTGGCGCTGCGCCCGCCGTCGCAGGCCACGACCCATCGGGAGATCAGATCGGAGCCGCTGTCAAGACGGACCGTGGCCTGCTCCCGACCCGGGTCCTGGAGCAGGGCGACCACCTCGCTGCCGCGGCGCACGTCCGCCCCCAACTTCTGGGCGCGTTCCTCGAGGAGATGGTCGGTGATCGGCTGCGGGATGCCCAGCGTGTAGCCGTGTGCGGTGTCGAGTTCGGCCGTGTGCGGCGACTCGATGCCGGCGAAGCGCCCCACTCCCGAATGCAGCGTGCCGTGGGCGAGGAATCGCTCGAGGATCCCGCGCTGGTCCAGGATCTCGAGGCTGCGGGCGTGCAGTCCGAGCGAGCGCACGAGGGGGCTCGGGGCCGCCTCCTTCTCGAGGACGACGACGTCCACGTCGTGCAGTCGCAGTTCGCTCGCGAGCATCATGCCCGTCGGGCCCCCGCCGATGATGATCACGTCGTGCATGTGTGCCCCCGCTCCTCGACGCCGGGATCTCCAGCGGCGACGCAGCATTCTGGCGCCGCGAGGGGGCCTTGCCGCAAGCCCGGTACGGCCGGATATCCTGGTCATGGCTGGAGCCGGTGCGTCACTCGGACACCCTTGTCCCCCGGACGCAGTGGTCACGCGGACAGTCGGGACTCCTTGCGGTAGGCGCGGGGCGAGGCGCCGACGTGCTTCGTGAACGCCGTGCTGAAAGCACTCTCGGAGAGATACCCGGTCTCGCGGGCCAGCGCGCCGATCGGCACGTCGCTCGAGCGCAGGGCACGCTGGGCGTTGAGCATGCGCCAGTCGTGCAGGTACGCCAGGGGTGTCGTGCCCGCGGCCGCGCGGAAGCGCTCGGCGAAAGTGGTCCGCGGCATCGAGGCGAGGCCGGCGAGCTCGTCCAGCCGCCAGCTCCTGGCCGGCTCGGCGTGCAGGGACTCCAGCGCGGGGCGCAGGGACTCGTCCGAGATCACGCCGAGCCAGCCCGCCGGCAGATCGGTGTCGTCGGCGAAGGATCGCAGGATCTCCAGGACCAGCAGCTGGGCATGCTGGCGAACCGCGAACTCCGCCCCGGGGCGGCGCGCGGCGAGTTCCTCGAAGATGCGCTGGAGGTGGTCGCGGAGGCGGTGGCCCGCAGGTGCGCCGGCTCGGGCGTGGAGAACGGGCGGGAGGATGCGCAGCAGCAGGTCGCGGCCGATCGGATCGAGGTCGATCCGACCGCCGATCACGGCGTCCGCGTCTCCGATCCGGTCGTCGTTCGGCAGCGGCGTGGTGGCTTCGGGCGGCGGGACCAGGCGGGGAGCCTCCTCCCCGCGGCCACCGTCGAGGCGCAGTCGGGTCCTGCCGTTGAGCATCGCGATGTCGCCGGGGTCGAGGTCGATGGCGCCCCGGACGCCGTCGGTCTCCAAGCGCGCGTTCCCGTGGAGGACGGCGATGAACTTCAGATCGACATCGATCGAGCTCTCGGTCCGCCAGCGTCCGCTCTGCACGAAAGCGCCCGAGACGGCGCTGCGCACCGCGATCGCATCGAGGATCTCGGACAGGGGCTCACCGTGTGTCATGTCCGTACGCTAGCGCAGAAGAACCGGACTCGAGATTATTCCGGGTTCGCCATGGGAGGGGCAGGATCGGTCCTGTCACGCGGGTCGGGCATCCTCGCCCTCCCGCATCGTCACCTCACAGGAGAAGGCACGACATGACCACGCATCTGACCGCACTCGTCACCGGCGCCAACAAGGGCATCGGCCGAGAGATCGCCGCCCAGCTCGCCGAGCTCGGGCACACCGTCATCATCGGCTCGCGCAGCCCGGAGCGCGGCGAGGCCGCCGCGCGGGAGCTGCACGAGGCCGGAGGGGATGTCACCGCCGTGACCCTCGACGTCACCGACCCGGCGTCGATCCGCTCGGCCGCGCAGGCCGTCCAGGAGCGATTCGGGCATCTGGACGCCCTGATCAACAACGCAGCGATCAGTCGTGCTCCGGGCCAGGACCTGGTCGGCCAGCTTCCCCGCTCCGCCGTCGTCGATCAGATCCGCACCGTCTTCGAGACCAACGTGTTCGGCGTCATCGCAACCACGAGCGCCTTCCTTCCGCTGCTGCGCGAGTCCGAGACGCCGCGCATCGTGAACGTCTCGAGCGGCGCCGGCTCGCTCGCCGCGATCTCCGACTTCTCCGACCCGAACCCGATCGCCCTGGGGTACGTCTCCTCGAAGACGGCCCTGACCTCCGTGACGATGCAGTACGCCCGGGACCTCCACGAGGAAGGCATCCTCGTCAACGCCGTGTGCCCGGGCTTCATCGGCACGGACCTGAACGATCATCAGGGGACCGGCACGCCGGCTGAGGGCGCCCGGCAGGCCGTCGCCATGAGTGTCATCGGGCGGGACGGGCCGACGGGCACCTTCACCAACGTCGACGGGCCCATCGCCTGGTGAGCTGATCAGGCGGCGGCGGACCCCCAGATCTTCCGGTACAGCGACCGGATGTCCTCCGCGCTCGGATCGCCGGGGTTGTTGGCGGGGGAGCCGGAGGCCAGGGCCTGCTCGGCCATCGTCGGCACCACGGCGAGCCACTCCTGCTCGTCGATGCCGAACGCCTTCGGCGTCGGGACATCGAGCTTCTCGAGGAGCGCGCCGATCCGCTGTTGGAGAGCGTCCGCCGCCTCGTCGGTCGAGGCGGCGGCGTCGGCGACGCCGGTGGCGCGGGCGAGCTCCGCCAGACGCTCGAGGGCGCGGGGCCGGGTCCAGTCGAGAACCGCGCCCAGCAGCATCGCGTTCGCCCGCCCGTGGGGGACGTGGAAGAACGCTCCCATCGGCCGGCTCATCCCGTGGATCAGGGCCACGCTGGAGGCGGAGAAGGCCATGCCCGCGTGGGTCGCGCCGAGCATCATCTCGGCCCGCGCCTCCTTGTCCTCGGGGTGGTCCCAGACGGTGGGCAGGTTCTCGAGTACCTTGCGCACCCCGGAGATCGCGAAGAGGTCCGAGTGGGGGCTCGCACGATGGCTGAGGAAGGCCTCCAGGCCGTGGGTGAGGGCATCGACGCCCGTGTCGCGGGTGATCGACGGGGGCATGCTCAGGCTCAGGTCCACGTCGATGACCGCGGCGATCGCGACGCAGCCGGGGCCGCTGATCAGCATCTTCTCGTTGGTCTCGACGTCGGTGATGATCGTGAAGCGGGTCATCTCCGAACCCGTGCCCGCGGTGGTCGGCACGCACACCAGCGGCACGGAGCTCTCGCCGACGGTGTGGGGAGCCTTGAGGTCACGCAGCGGTGTGCCCGGGTAGGTGCGCAGGATCCCCGCCGCCTTGGCGGTGTCCATGGGACTGCCGCCGCCGATGGCGACGAGGCTGTCGTACCCGCCCTCCTCGAGTGCCTCCGCCAAGGCGGCGACGCCCTCGGTGGTCGGGTCGGGGGAGACCTCGTCGAAGATCCCCACCTCGATCCCGGCCACGCGCAGCGGCTGCAACACGCCGTCGATGACGCCGTTCTCGACCAGCGGTCTGTCGGTGACGACGAGTGGTCCGGTCACGCCCAGCCCCTCGAGGATCGACGGGAGTCTGTCGACGACACCCTCCCCGATCTCGGTGAAACGGGGTGTGACCACGGAGGCTGTCATTCAGGGTCCTCGCTGTTCAACGTCGTCGTCGAGGGGCGTCGGTGAAGCACCCGGCCGCCGTGACCCTCCACGGAGCGTGCGGGTGCTGCCCCGCTTCCAGGGTAATCACGGGTGCCGGACCGGTGCGGCCGAGTGTCAGGCGATCTCCACGACGATCTTGCCGCCGTTGGTGGCTGCCCTCTCCTGCGCCTCGGAGATGCGTGCGAGTGGCAGGGTCTGATCGACGCGGGGGATGTACTGGCCCTGCCGACCGAGCCGGACCGCGGCGTCCAGGAGCGCGGGATCGTTGCGGGCATCGATCCGCTGCGCGCCCAGTCGGGCCGCACCGTCCCCGTCGGTGACGGTGACGACGCGCTGGGGATCGCCGACGATCTCCACGAGATCGGGGAGCGAGGGGGCGTTCGCCAGCTGCAGGGCGGCGTCCACGCCTGCAGGGGCGAGCGCGCGGACCCGCTCGACGAGCCCGTCGCCGTAGGAGGTGGCCGTCGCGCCGAGCGAGCGGATGTAGTCGGCGTTGCTCTGGCTGCCGGTGCCGATGACCGTGGCGCCGAGGTCGCGGGCGATCGCGACGGCGGCCGTGCCGACGGCGCCCGAGGCGCCCTCGATGAGGATCGTGGTCCCGTCGATGTCCCCGAGCGCCTCGAGGGCTGCGGCAGCCGTCGAAGCGGCCAGACCCGCAGCTGCAGCCTGCTCGGTCGACCAGTCGCCGGGGACCGGGCTCCACGAGGTCAGCACGGCGAACTCGGCCGTGGTGTCACTGATGCCACCCAGCCCGAACACCACGTCACCCAGGTCGACGCCCTCGACCCCGTCGCCGATCTCGTCCACGACGCCGACCGCATCGCGCCCGGGGATGATCGGGAAGGGCAGGGGCAGGAACTCGTGGAGGGCCCCGGCCCGCACCAGGGTGTCGATGGGGTTCACGCTGACCGCGCGCACGGCGATGCGCACCGAGCCCGGGATCGCATGCGGCTCGGGGGCCTCCTCGACGCTGATGACCTCGGGGCCTCCGAACGAGTGGAAACGTGCAGCCTTCATGACTTCTCCCTTGTGGACCGTTCGATGCTTGCTGCGGAAACAATTGCACCAAACGCTTGCCATGACAAGGAATGTGTCGTGACAGGCAGAGGCATCGCGTGTCGTTACAGTGAGCAGATGCCGGACAGCGAGCCCCTGACCCCTCAGCAGGACCGATCGTGGACGCTGCTCGTCGGCGTGATGATGTGGCTGCCCGTGGAGCTGGATGCGTACCTGGAGGACGCCGTCGATCTCAGCCACGCCGAGTACCAGACGCTGAGGTGCCTCTCGCTCGGCCAGGACCGAGAGGTCCACATGACGCGGCTCGCCACGACGGCGAGCGTGACCCCGTCCCACCTCTCACGCATCGTCGGCCGCCTGGAGAAGCGGAACCTGCTCGAGCGTTCGAGCGATCCGAAGGATGCCCGCCGGACCTTGGCACGGCTCACGGAGACGGGCGCGGAGATGGTGGCACGCGTCGAACCGGGGTATGCCGCGGAGGTCCGACGGCTCGTGTTCTCCCACCTCACGGCGGCGCAGGCCCATCAGCTCGAGGACCTGGCCGAGGCGCTCCTCACCCCGTTGAGGAGTGATTGCGTGGCGGCCCTTCCTCCGCGTGAGCCGAGCCGGGGTGGTGATGGCGATGTGCGAGCCTGACCCGCTCACGTCGCGGGTGGAGCGACCGCGGTGATGCCTGGTCGGGGTGCACCCGTCGGTGGCGAACGCGCAGGCCGTCGCTCCAGGTGCCCCCAGCAGGACTCGAACCTGCAACCTACGGATTACCGACCACCCAACGCTTTCCGTCCTAGTGAGGCGGACGCTGGCGCGCTGCGACCTGCACAGAAGACCCGGGTAGGTCCATTGAGGTTCAGGAAGAATCACTGCATCTAACGGCGCCTCCCGCCGAAAGTCGTACTTAACTCGTACCTGACGTGAAGAGGTTAGTCCTGGGCGACGCCCTTGTCGCCAAGCTCCCGGCTCAACCGCCTAGCGAGGCAGTCCGCGTCAGTGAACGTGTCTGAGGGGCCATGGATAGGCGTGTTCCGCCAGGCCGAATACGTAACCGCCAGTACCTTCGCGACACGTCCCGTGAGCACTCGCCCACTCACATGAGTGCAGGGGCCGACCCGCAGTCTCTCCCGCTCTGGAGGCCACCATGGCTCGCGAGGCTCAGCCGCAGTACAGGTGTTGCGGGTCATAAGATTGTGGTCGCCGGGATGGAAAAGGAGAACGGACCTTACCGGCACGATGGGTGGTGCTGATGCCATCCATCTCACAGGAAGAGACCCGTTCCACGACCCAGCGTCCGTGCTCGGGGAGACAGCGTGCCGTGGCCCTCGTGGTCGAGAACAAACGTCAGATCGCACGTCGCCGTGTGGTTCCACGTCGCCCGCGCAACGCTTTCGTGATGGGTCGGTCGCTATCGAGGCCGCGGCGAGGCTGAACTCGAGGACCGCTCGAGCGCCCCGGCGCACCGTCCAACCCGACTGTCGGCCTGGGTGCTCGAGTTGATCGACCACTGGCGGCACTCCAGGAAGTGGTCCGACCGCCGGATCGCCCACGAGCTCGGCAACGGGCACGGGAGCTGCTGCTGCGTGCGGACTGTGAGCCGCTGACTGGATCGCCTCGGGCTGAACCGGATCTGAGACATCACCCCTTACGGTGAGAATCTGCGTCGACCAGGGAAAATCACCGCCCCTGATATCCCGGGCGCATAGCCCATCTCGACGCGTAGAAGGTCGGGAAGATCCCAGACAGCGGCGGGAGGTTCCACGGTCGCCGCAGCGAGCAGGCCCTCGCTGGCAAGTGCGCCCACAAGCAGCCGACGATTCTCCTTGTACGGCTCAAGCCGCCGCTGGGCCTCGCTGGCCGTGGTTCCGGGTCGATGGCCCGCCCTCTTCCAAAGTTCATCGGGATACTTCCTCGATGCCGTCGTGATGCTCACCCTCCCGTGGTGTCGCGGCCTCCACCAAACCCGGGCTGTTTTTTCCCGGAGCTCGAGAGTGGGTGGATTACCGGGGAGAACGGCTCGTCTAGGCTCTGCAGCAGGTGAAGCGAACTGGGTAGACCGTGGTCTTCTGGATCATCATGCCGAGGAAAGGAGCACGCGGAGGTCGAGGGTGAGCATCGGCTGGGTATCAACGGCGCTCGAGGCCACAGCGCAGGGAACCGTCCCCGGCAGGTCTTGGATGACGAGACCGAGGGTCGGGCAGGGGGAGCACTCGTGCACCGCCCACTGCCACACCCCCCGCGCCTGGCGGGGCACGAGAAGGAGCCGGTGCGGATCGATGCGGAGGCCGACGCCCGCGGCCTTCAGAACGGCTTCCTTGCGGGTCCACAGGTTCACGCGGGCGCGTAGGTCCACGAGTTCCGTGAGGTGCTCGTCTGGGTGCAGGACCGCGGCGTCGAAGCCGTTCCACAGCGCCTGCGGCAGCTCCTGGATGTCCACGCCGAGCGGAGGCGGTTCCTCCGCGCGGTCCTCGCACGTCGCCACCGCGACGAGGATGTGAGGGCCCGAGGTGGATCCGGAGAGAGAGGCGCCGACTGTCCGGGGGCGCCCATGGGGGACGCCGCACACGTCGCATGTGCGTTCGATCGGCAGCAGCGGCGCCTCCGCAGCAGGAGCGCCCAGCACGTGCGCGAGAAGAAGACGCAGCGCGACGCGACCGGCCAGGGTGCGCTCGGCATGGGCCCCTTGGCGCGCGCCGGCCGCGATGAGGTCCTCGGGCGCGGCGAGCGACGGCATGCCGCCGAGGGAGAGCGCGGCCTTCGCTACGGCGTCGACGGTGGTCCGGAGGGTAGCGATCACCGACGGCCGATGCTCCGATAGCGCATGACCGCCATGGGTGCGAACACGGCGATGAGGGTGATGCAGCACAGCGTCGCGTAGAGGGCGGGATGTTCCGCCGGCCAGCCGCCGGGCGCCACGAAGCCCGCAGGGGCCGAGTTCCCGAAGCCGTCGCGTGCGGCGGTCGCGACCGCCGTGACGGGGTTCCAGCGGGCGATGGCCTGCAGCGCGGAGGGGAGCATGTCGGCCGAGACGAACGCGCCCGAGACGAAGCACACGGGGAACAGCCACAGCAGGCCGACGCTCTGGGCGACCTCCACCGAGCGCGCTGTGAGGGCGATCAGCGCACCCACCCAGGAGACCGCGAAGGCGAACAGCATCAGCAGGGCGCAGGTGAGCAGGATGGAGCCGATCCCACTGGTGGGTCGCCAGCCGATGGCGAGCCCGCAGACGAGGATGACGAGGACCGAGATGGCACTCGTGGCGAGGTCCGAGACGGTCCTGCCCAGGATGACCCCGACGCGCGACATCGGCAGGGCGCGGAATCGGTCGATCAGGCCGGACTGCAGATCCTTCGCGAGGTACACCGCGGTGAACGACGAGTTGAAGGTGAGGGTCTGTGCGAGGATCCCGCCGATCAGGAACTCGCGGTACTGATCGCCGCCGAGCGCGCCACCGAACACGAAGGCGAGGATGAGCACGAAGAGGATCGGCTGAGCGATCCCGGTGACGAGGGCGCCCGGCGTGCGCCGCAGACCGATGAGGTTGCGCCGGGCGATGACCCTGCCGTCGCCGAGGGCTCTCAGGACCCTCATCGTGCCGGCTCCGATTCCGGCGACCGCCGGGAGCCGCTCGGACGGCCGCCCGACTCCTGGTCCCCGGTCAGGGCGAGGAAGACCTCGTCGAGCGTGGGCTGTCGCAGGGACGCCTCCTCGACGTCGATGCCTGCTTCCTCGAGAGCGCGGAGCACGCGGCCGAGGCCGCCGACGCCCTCCTCCGTGCTCAGGGTGAGCCGATGCCCGCGGTCGTCCGCGTCGGCCTCGAGACCGTGCCGGGCGAGAGCCGTGCGGGCGGTGCGCACCTGGTCGACCCTCGTGCACGAGACGTCGATGCGCGAGCCCCCGGCGCGGGACTTGAGCGTCCTGGCCGACCCCTCCGCGACGATGCGGCCCCGGTCGATCACCGAGATCGAGTCGGCGAGCCGGTCCGCCTCCTCCAGGTACTGGGTGGTCAGCAGGACCGTCACCCCGTCCGCCGTGAGGGAGTCCACCGCATCCCACGTGTCACGCCGCCCTCGCGGGTCCAGTCCCGTCGTGGGCTCGTCGAGGATGACCACCGGCGGGCGCGCGATCACCGCGCCGGCGAGGTCGAGGCGTCGGCGCATGCCACCGGAGTACTGGCCGGCCAGCAGCGTGTCGGCGACGTCCTCGAGGCGGAAGTCGGCCAGCAGTCTCCGGGCCCGCTCGACGGCCGTGCGCCGGGGCATGCCGTAGAGCCGTGCCACCATCCGCAGGTTCTCGAAGCCGGTCAGGCGCTCGTCGACCGCGGCGTACTGGCCGGAGACGCCGAGACTGCGCCGCACGTCGTCGGGATGCGAACGCACGGAGCGGCCGGCGACGAGGGCGTCGCCGCCGTCCGGGGAGAGGAGCGTCGTCAGGACCCGCACGATCGTGGTCTTGCCCGCGCCGTTGGGCCCCAGCAGGCCGTGCACCGTGCCCGCGGGGACCTCGAGGTCGACGCCGTCCAGTGCCGTCCGCCCGCCGAACCGCTTGACGAGGCCGTGCAGGGCGATCACGAGGCCTCTCGCGCTCCGTCCTCGGACCGAGCGGGAGTGATGTCGGACCAGGAGGCCGAGACATGGCCGAGGCAGTCGGTGCGCGAGCCGGGTCCGAAGACCGCGACCCAGCCGCGGGGGAGGTCCGCGGACTCGGGCCACAGCGAGTGCTGGCCACGCTCGTTCACGAGAACTCGGAAGGTGCCGTCGGGGTCGTCGAAGGGGTTGGTCATCGTGCGCTTCCTCTGCCGTCGTCAGGTCGGGTTCGAGAGTGATTCGGAGCGCTCGGCGATCCGGTTCGGTGTGATCCGGCGGAGCCGAGGATCGTGTCGAGCCACGCCGCGACCTCGCGCGCCGCCGGATCGGACAGGAGGTCGGAATGCCGCGAGGCGACCCGCTCCACGGTCACGGCCCCACGGACGTACGGCGCCCAGGCCTCCGGTGCGGGGCGCTCCTCCGGCACCCGAGCGGTGGCCTCGATCAGCTCCAGGTCGCCGTCGACGACCGGCAGGGCGGCGTCGTCCAGGAGCGCCGCCACCTGCGGGAAGCGAGCCGCCATGCGCTGGGCCGCTGCGGCGGGAACGTTCCCCAGGGCGTTGCCGGCCGCCCTGAGGGTCGCGAGGACGGTGGAGACGTCCAGTCGGCCCTCCGGTATCGACGCTCCCTGGGCATCGAGGAAGGCGCGCCAGCGCTCCTGCTCGTCCCGGACGCCGTGCAGCGCATCCTGACCCGGGTAGGCGTCGAGGACCGCGAGCAGGGCGACCTCCTCACCGGCGCTCTGCAGGCGGGCGGCGATCCGATGGGCGATGCGACCTCCGAGCGAATACCCCAGCAGGTGGTACGGGCCGTGGCTCTGGACGGATCGGATGGCACGCAGATAATGGTCCAGCAGATCGTCGAGGGTCTCGTCGGCATCCGCCGCGTCGTCCCCGTCGGCCGACAGCGCGAGGCCCGGGACCTGCAGCCCGATCACCGGCCGTGTCGTGCTCAGATGCGGCAGGAGCCCGGAGAAGGCCCACGCGAGACCGCTGGCCGGATGGACGGCGAACAGCGGGTCGCCCCGGCCGTCGGGCCGCAGCGGCAGCACGACGCCGAGCGCGTCGTGCTCGGCCGCGGGCCCCGGGGCGTGCTCGTCGGCATCGAGCGCCGCGGCGAGTCCCGCCACGGTCGGCGTGCGCAGGAGGACATGGATCGGGACCTCGCGCCCCAGCGCCCGACCGATCGCCGCCGTCGCGGGACGGGCGACGAAGGAGTGCCCTCCCCGTGCGAAGAACGAGTCGTCAGCGCGGACGCCCTCGACCTCCAGCACCTCGGCGAAGGCCTCGGCGACGACGGTCTCGGTCCCCGGGCGCGGGGAGCGCCCCGCACCGCCGGAGAACGTCGGGTCGGGAAGGGCGCGCGCGTCCACCTTTCCGTTCGACGTCAGCGGGATGTCCTGGATCGGGGTGATCGCCGAAGGGAGCATGTACTCAGGAAGCCGTGCGGCGAGCACCTGCTCGAGCCGGTCCCGCAGGCCCTCGGCCTCCACGCCGGGCGCCGGCACCACCCACGCGGCGAGCACGGTGCCGCGGGCGCCGTCGACCGTGCGCACGACCGCCTGCGCGACGGTGTCCTGCGCGGTGATGACGGCGGCGATCTCGCCGGGCTCGATCCGATGCCCGCGGATCTTCACCTGGTCGTCGATGCGCCCGAGGGCGATGACGGGCGCTCTGTGCCCCGGTTCCGCGTCCCGCACGGAGACGAGATCGCCGGTGCGGTACATGCGGCTCCCGTCGCCCGCGAACGGGTCGGCGACGAAGCGCCCGACGGTTGCGGCCGGATCGCCGAGATATCCGTCGGCGAGCTGAGGGCCGCTGAGCCAGAGCTCACCGATGCTGCCGACGGGCACCGGACGCAGATCCGCGTCCAGGACCCGGGCGACGGTTCCGCAGGTGGGTGCTCCGAGGACGGGTCGCACGCTGTCGGCGAGGGGAGCGACCAGCGTGTCGACGCCCGCCTCGGTGGGCCCGTAGAGGTTCCACCCCTGGACCGCGCGGCGCTCGCGCACCCAGTCCCACAGACCGGGGTCGACGGGCTCCCCGCCCAGCAGCAGGAGGAAGGGATCCTCCGGGTCCCGGCCATCGAGCAGGTCTGTCAGCCCGGTCTGCCCGCGCAGGGCGTCGACATGGCCCGGGGTGGCCTCCCAGGCATCGATCCGCTCCCGCGCGAACAGGGCGACCAGAGCCTCGGGGTCCCTGCGCACGAGGTCGTCGACCACATGGACCTCGTGCCCCGCGACGCACCAGAGGAGGGGATCGAGGGCGGCGTCGAAGCCGACTCCCGTGGTGTGGGCGAGTCGCAGACGGCGGCGTGAGGGGTCGGGGAGGAGGGTCGAGCGGTGGCTGGTCAGGAGTCGTGTGAGGGCACGGTGGGGAACCCGGACGCCCTTCGGCGTCCCGGTGGTGCCCGAGGTGAAGATGACGTAGGCGCCGTCCTCGGGCTCCGGGAGGTGCTGCGGGGGCTCGCCAGCGGGGAGGGCGTCGATCGGCAGGATGCGCTCCGCATCGAGTCCCGACGCGCGCGCGCTCTCCACGGCCTCCTGCTCACCGGCATGGCCGCTGTGCAGCAGAAGACGCGGTGCCGATGCCCGCATCATGGCCATGACCCGCTCGGCGGGCAGGCCGATGTCGAGTGGGACCGCGACCCCGCCCGCCCTCCAGATGCCGAGCATCCCGGCGACGGAGTCGCTGCCGCGGCGCACGGCGAGAGCGACGCGGTCCCCGGTCCCGACGCCGGCGGCGCGGAGGCCTCCGGCGATCCCGTCGACGCGAGCGGCGAGCTCGGCGGTCGTCAGTGCTCGATCCGGGCCGACGAGCGCCGGTGCGTCCGGGCGCGAGGCGGCGGAGTCCGTGAGAGCCGCGAGCACGCTCTGCGCGGGTGCCGTCGCGGCCCAGGGGGTCAGAGGCGTCGACGGCGGCCCCGCGGGGATCCTGTCGAAGCGCGACCCGGGGTCCTCGGCGATGCCGCCGAGGAAGGCGCGCCAGCGGTCGATGAGTCCGCGAGCGGCGAGATCGCTGAACAGCTCCGCGTCGTACTCGAGGATTCCCTCGAT
Organism: Brachybacterium endophyticum; assembly: GCF_003130585.1. Taxonomy (GTDB): domain Bacteria; phylum Actinomycetota; class Actinomycetes; order Actinomycetales; family Dermabacteraceae; genus Brachybacterium; species Brachybacterium endophyticum. Next base: position 201,511 of record NZ_QFKX01000006.1, read on the forward strand.
GCCGCCTCCGGCGCCGGGCCGGAGGGTGAAGGACAGGTCGACCTTCGCGGCGCCCGTCGTCTCGGGGTCACCGCGGGTGACGGCGACGCCCGGCAGGTCCAGGACGGCCCCGTCCGTCTCTTCGAGGGAGAGCATGGTCTGGAACAGCGGATGGCGTCCGAACCGGCGTGCAGGGGCCACGGCCTCGACGATGCGCTCGAAGGGGATGCCATCGTCCTCCATCGCGGCCAGAGCGGCCTCGCGGGCGCGCCCCACGACGTCGCCGAACGTCATGGCCCCGTCGACCCGCATCCGGAGCGGAAGAGTGGTGACGAAGAATCCGACGAGGTCGGCGAGGTCGGGGTCGTCCCGCCCGGCGGAGGGCGCCCCGATCACGATGTCGTCGCCCGCCCCGATGCGCTGCAGATAGGAGACGAGCGCGGCGAGCCAGGTGTGGAACCCGGTGCCGCCGGCGGCACGCCCCTGATGCAGGAGAGACTCGGCGACCTCGGCGGGGATCGTGAAGACCAGGGAGTGCGCGGGACGCGTGCCGGCCTCTCCCCGCGGGCCGTCGGCAGGCAGCTCCAGCTCCTCGGGCGCGCCCTCGAGGCGATCCGCCCAGGCGGCGAGACGGGGGTCCTGCGCCGGGTCCTCGGCGTGACGCATGCGCTGGTGACGGGCGTGATCGGCGAACTGCACGGCCAGCGGGCGGGTCGCCGAGCGCATACCGCCGGAGCGGGCGCTGTACGCCGTGGACAGGTCGCGTGTGAGCGGGCTCAGCGAGGCGCCGTCGGTCGCGATGTGGTGGATGGCGAGGGTCAGATGCCAGCGTTCGTCGCCCGTCCGCTCCAGCCCGGCGCGCAGGGGGATCCGCGCGGCGAGGTCGAATCCCGCGGTGATGTCGATCGGGCCCTCCTGGAGGATGCCGACGGGCGGATCGAGCACGCGCTGGACTCCTCGGCCCTCCACCTCGGGGAAGACGGTGCGCAGGATCTCGTGGCGGGCCACGAGATCGTCGATCGCGCCGCCGAGCGCCTCGACGTCGAGGTCCCCCTCGAGGTCGCACTCGAGCAGCACCGTGTACTCGGCCGACGAGGGGTCGAGGCGGTGCAGGAACCACAGGCGCTCCTGGTCGGGGGAGAGCGGGAGCTCCTCGTCGCGAGGGCGCGGATGGTCCTGCACCCACTCCCGCAGCCGCCCCGACACGGCGGTGCCCCCACCCGAGGACGGGGCATCGGACGAGTCCTGGTGCCGCGGGGTCACACTCTCGGTCCCGGTCCCCTGCGCCCTCACGTCGGCCAGCAGCTGAGCCGCGGTGGGGTGGTCGAAGACTGCACGCACGGGGAGCGCCGCGCCGAACTCCTCCCGGATCCTGCCGACGAGGCGGACGGCGAGGAGCGAGTGGCCCCCCAGCTCGAAGAAGTCCTCGTCCGGGCCGGGCTCCGTCACGGCGAGCACCTCCGCCAGCACGTGGCACATCCGCTGCTCGGCCTCGTCGCGAGGACCGCGATGCGGGTCTGCGGAACGCTGGGGATCCGGGAGCGCCGGGACGTCGACCTTGCCGTTCGCGTTCAGCGGCAGCTCCGGGAGGACGAGCACGCTCGTCGGGACCATGTAGGCGGGCAGCTCGTCCCGGGCGCGCCGGCGCACCTCCTCCGGATCGACCTCTCCGCTCACCCAGGCGGCGATCCGCTCCGTGCCCTCACCGCCGGGCGCCACCACCCGGACGACGGCGGCACGCACGCCGGCAGAGCGCTCCAGGGCGCTCTCGACGTCCCCTGTCTCGATGCGGTAGCCGCGCAGTTTGACCTGGTCGTCCATGCGGCGCACGAAGCGCAGCGAGCCGTCGGCGCCACGGCGCACCACGTCCCCCGTGCGGTACATCCGCTCCCCGTCGCCGGTGGGATCGGCGATGAAGCGGGAGGCGGTCTCCGCTGAGCGGCCGCGGTAGCCGTCGGCGAGAGTCGCGCCCGAGAGGTAGAGCTCCCCCTCGACACCGGCGGGGACCGGACGCAGCAGATCGTCGAGCACGCGGATGGCGACCCCGTCGACGGGGCGCCCGAGGACCACGGCCCCAGAGCGGATCGGCGCGACCAGGGCGTCGACCGTGGCCTCGCTCGGCCCGTACAGGTTCCGCCCCTCGAGGACATCGCTGCGGGCGATCAGGTCCCAGAGGGACGGAGGGACGGCCTCGCCGCCGAGCGCCAGCAGCAGGGAGCCGGACCCGGTGAGGGCGGCGTCCTCGAGGCCGGCCTCGACGAGCCGGTTCGCGTACGAGGGGGTCGTCTCGAGCACGTCGATGCGTTCGCGGCCGATCGCGTCGAGGACCGCCTCGGCGTCGGCCTGGACGTGCTCGTCCGCCATGATCAGCGTGCTGCCGGCGACCAGCCAGAGGACCGGGTCCCAGGCGGCGTCGAAGGCGATGCCCGAGACGTGCAGCATCCGGGCTGCTCGGCCCAGACGGTCCCGCAGGGGGCCGATGAGCGTCCTCTCGTGATGACGCAGAAGGGTGCCGAGCGCGGCGTGCGAGACTTGCACGCCCTTGGGATCGCCGGTCGTCCCGGACGTGTGGATGAGGTAGGCCGTGTCCTCGATGCCCGGCTGAGCGGGCGCCGATGCGCCCGACGGCAGATCACCCGGAGAGAGGACGATCGTCGTCGCGCTGGGCTCGGCCGGCCCGTACGACCCGAGGGGGCCGTCGGCCGGGCGGGGCACCTGCTGGCGCAGAGCGCGGAACCGCGAGGGATCGCCGGTCAGCAGGGCCCGTGGGTCCGCTGAGTCCAGGACGCGTGCGAGGCGCGCATCGGGGTGGGAGGCGTCCAGCGGGACGGCGACGGCGCCGGCCCGGAGCACGCCGAGCAGGACGGCGATGGCGTCCCTGTCGCGAGGGAGGGCGAGAGCGACCCGGTCTCCCCGCACGATACCGATCCCGGCCAGTCCCGCTGCGACCTCCTCGACGCGCGCGAGCAGCTCCGCCGCCGTGAGCGCACCATGGGCGTCGACCAGCGCGGGACCCTGCGGCCGAGTCCGTGCGGTGGCGGCGAGACGCTCCAGGATCGTGAGGGGAGCGCTGTGCTCCGGGCCGCGGTCGCGTGCCGCCAGGGCGCGCAGCTCGCCGGGCGACGCGGTGGGCAGATCGCTCAGGCGGGCCGACGGGTCCGTCACCAGCTGTGCGAGCACGCGCTCCAGGGAATCGCGCATCCTCTCGACGGTGGAGGCGTCGAACAGTGCCCGGTCGAAGCCGAGCGCCACCGTGAGCGCACCGTCCTCGCCCTCCGGTGCGGTGACGTCGACCAGGAGATCGGCCTTGACCCCCGAGCTCGTGGAGGGTGCGGGGACATCGACGTCGACGCCCGGCAGGTCGAGCCGGGCCGCCGGTGCGTTCTGGAGCGTCAGCAGCACCTGCACGAGAGGAGGGAGATCGGGGCTCCGCGGAGGCCTGACGGCTTCGACGACGGCGTCGAAGGGTAGGTCCTGGTGCGCGTACGCGTCGGTGTTCGCGGCGCGGACGCGCTCGAGGAGCTCGTCGAGGCGCGGGTCGCCGTGCAGCGAGGTGCGCAGCGCGACGGTGTTCACGAAGAATCCGACGAGGTCCTCCAGCCGGGCGTCTGCGCGCCCGGCGACAGGGGTCCCGAGCACCACATCATCGCCGGTCCCGTGCTGATGCAGCGCCGCGGCCAGGGCCGTGTGCAGCACGATGAACAGGCTGGTGCGGTGCGCGGCGGCGAGCGCGCGCACGGCGGCGTGGTGCCGTGGGGACAGGTCGAGGCGGATCTCGCCGACGCCCTGCTGCGCCGTGTCCCCCGGGTTCGCGGCCCCTCGGGGGCGATCGCGCGGCAGGGAGATCTCCGGGGGCGCGCCCGCGAGGGTGCGCTCCCAGAACGCCGTGAGGACCGCCCGCTGGCTGTGGGGGTCCTCCGCGTCGCCGAGCCGGTCCTGATGCCAGACGGCCGCATCCGCGAAGTCCACGGGGAGCGTCGGCAGATGGGGGGCCCGTCCCTCGTGCCGCGCCGCGTACGCGTCGCCGAGGTCACGGGCGAACGGCGCCAGGGACCAGCCGTCGGTCGCGATGTGATGCATCGTGATCACGAGGGTCGCGCGGTCCGCGGCGGAGCGCAGCAGCACGGCGCGCAGCGGGATCTCCCGGGTGAGATCGAAGGGACGCCGGGTCTCCGTCGCGATGACGGCGTCCACCCGGGCCGGCGGCACCTCGACGCAGAGGAGGGGCGAGGGCACCTGATCGGCGGGGAGGACCCGCTGGACGGGTTCGCCGTGCTCCGCGGGCAGGAGGGTGCGCAGGGGCTCGTGGCGGGAGATCACGTCGTCGAGAGCCGCCCGCAGAGCGCCGACGTCGAGGGCTCCCTCGAGATGCAACACGATCGGGACCGCATAGGCGGCCGAGTCCGGTTCCAGCTGGTGGAGGAACCACAGGCGGCGCTGGTTGGGGGACGCCGGAACCGGATCGGGACGTGCGCCGCGCTCGGGGCGCGGGGAGACGGCCGCGCCGGGGGAGTCCTGCAGGGCGCGGGCGAGGGCGGCGACCGTCGGATGCTCGAAGACGTCCCGCACGGTGACCCCCCGATCGAGGTCGGCGCTGAGCCGAGAGGCGAGCCTCGTGGCCAGCAGAGAGTGGCCGCCGGCGGCGAAGAAGTCCTCGTCGACGCCGATGTCGGTGCGCTCCAGGACGGCGCCGAAGCCGGTGGCCACGGCGCGCTCGGCGGCGGAGCGGGGAGGGCGGGAGGCGCCGCCGCCGGTGAGCGTGGCGGGATCGGGCAGGCCGGAGCGGTCGATCTTCCCGTTGGCCGTGGCCGGGAGCCGGGGCAGCGACAGGACCACCGCGGGCACCATGTAGTCGGGAAGGTGCTCGCGCAGAGCACCGCGGATCGACTCCGCCGCCTCGGCTCCCTTACCGGCGGCGGCGCCGGGGCCGGCCGAGGTTCCGGTCCCGCCGGTCGACACGTAGCCGATGAGCCGCGCGGACGGCCCTTCCCCGCGGACGATCGCCGCGGCGGCCACGACGCCCTCCTGCCGGCGCAGGGCGGCCTCGACCTCGTCCAGCTCGACCCTGTAGCCGCGGATCTTCACCTGGTCGTCGGTGCGTCCGAGGAACCTCAGCGTGCCGTCATGGCGGCGCCTGACCCGGTCGCCCGTGCGGTACATCCTGGAGCCGTCTGCGGCGAACGGGTCGGCGACGAAGCGCTGGGCGTCCAGGTCCGGTCGGCCGATGTATCCCCGGGCGACCCCGTGCCCCGCCAGATACAGCTCGCCCACCCCACGGTCGGGGACCGGGGACAGCGCTGCGTCGAGGACGTAGTGGCGGCTGCCGGCCACGGAGGCGCCGAGATGCGGGCGGCGGCCGGTCGCAATGGGGGCGACCATGCTGTCCACCGTCGACTCGGTGGGCCCGTAGAGATTCACTGCATGCACGTCGTCACGGGCCGCGAGAGCCGCCCAGAGCTCCTCGCCCACGGCCTCGCCGCCCAGGGCGATCTCGCTCGGTCGGTGCTCGCGGTCCAGCATCCCGGCGTCGATCAGTGCCTCGGCGAAGGATGGGGTGGTCTCGAGGGCATCGATGCGCTCCCGGTCCAGGAGGGCGGCGAGGCGCTCGGGGTCCCGGCGGGTCTCGTCGTCGACGATGTGGAGCTCATGGCCGGAGATCAGCCACAGCAGCGGGTCCCAGGAGGCGTCGAAAGAGAGTCCGGCGGTGTGGGCGGCACGCACGGGCCGCCCGAGCCGCTGGGAGGCCGGATCGTGCCACGTCCGTCGATGATGCTCGTGCAGGGCATGCAGGGACAGGTGCTCGACGGCGACACCTTTCGGGCGCCCGGTGCTGCCCGACGTGAAGATGACGTAGGCGAGGTCGTCCGGGCCGATCGGGGGAAGGGGCGTCGAATCCTCCGTCCGCCGGCACCAGGACGCGGTGTCGGTGTCGATCACGGTGGTCGGAACGTCGAACGCGGCACCGTCCTCCCGGTCCCTGGCCAGCTGCTGCGACGTCGTCAGCAGCGCGGCGGGCTCGGCATCGCTGATCATGTCCGCCACCCGGCCGACGGGGTAGGCGGGGTCCAGGGGCATGAAGGCGCCCCCTGCCCGCAGGATGCCGAGGATCAGCACCGGGAGCTCGACCGTGCGGCCGACCCTCACGGCCACCCGATCGCCCGGACGGACGCCCTCGCGGACCAGATGTCGTGCCATCCGCGTCGCGCGGACGTCGAGCTCGCGGAAGCTCAGCTCGCCGTCGGGTGCGGTGACCGCGAGCTGCTCGCCGCGGGCGCGCAGGGTGGCGGCGGCGGAGTCCAGGAGCGTCCCCGGGGACACGGGGGCCCGGGAGCCTCTGCCCCCGTCCAGTAGCCGCTCCCGCTCGGCGGCGCCGACCACCGGCGCGGCGGCGACGGTCGTCGCAGCGGGCGCCTCGAGCGCGGCGTCGATCAGACGGAGGATCCGATCCCCGTGCCTCGACAGAGACTCGACCGTGTGCAGGTCGGCGTCGCCCTCCATCCGCAGCACGGGGTCGGAGGCCTCGCTGCGGGGATCGCCGAGGACGATGGACAGATCCCGCACGGGGCCCGTCGAGAGGATGTGCACCGTTCCCCTCGCGCTCCCGAAGCGGAGTTTGTCGATGACGGGAAGCAGGTTCACCGAGGGGCCGGGATCGTCCGGCGCGTCGTCGATGTTCTCGATGCGGAAGCGCTGGTGGGCGACCGCGTCGCGGACGATCCGCCCCGTTCCGGAGACCACGGTCGCCAGGGTGTCGGAGGGCGATACCGGGATCCGCAGCGGCAGGACGCTGGAGAGCATGGAGGGAGTGTTCCGGGCGATGCGTCCCCGCCTGGCGGTGACGGGCAGTCCGACGGGGACGACCTCGGCCCCGGTCATCCGGGACAGGTAGACGGCGACCGAGGCGATGAGCGTCTTGGGCAGCTCCCGGTCGAGTCGAGCCAGGCGGCGTGCGCGCTCGGAGCCGAGGGGCACGTCGATCCGGACCACGTCGCGGGCGATGCCGTCGGAACGGCCCTCGAGGCCCACCGGGGGCGCCGCGCGGGCGATCGCCCGCTCCCAGTGCTCGGCGTCGGCCGCGTGCTGGTCGGAGGCCTCGTAGTCGCGCAGCTCCTGGTGGAGGTCCCCCAGGGCGGGCAGAGGCGAGGGGAAGCTCGCCCCGACGCGGGCGAGCGCCGGTGCGAGCGCCCGGGGGACGTGCGTCCCTGGGACGAGGCGGGCCAGCCTCGAGTAGGCCCCTGCGATGTAGCGCAGGGCGACCACGGCCGAGTAGCCGTCGATCAGCACGTGGTGGATGCGCAGGAAGAAGGTTGATCGGCGCTCGCCGACGAGGAACAGGGTCGCCCCCAGCAGGTCCCCGCCTTCCACGGGACGGGCGGTGGACATCTCATGGTCCATGACCTCGTGCGAGATCTTCTCCGCCTCGTGGCGCGGCAGGTGCGAGAGATCGCGGATCTCCACGAGGTGCTGTCCGGGTCGAGGCCGGTGGATCTCTCCGAACGGCCCGTCCTCGTCCTCCAGGACCCGCATGCTGAGAGCGTCGAGATCCGCGGCCGCTTTCACCAGGGCGATGTTCAGCAAGAGGGGGTCGATGGGACCCTCCAGGTCGAGGTACTGCCCGATCTGGAAAGAGGGGTTCTCCGGATCCAGCTTCTGCGCGTACCAGATACCGCGCTGGGCCGGCGTGAGCGGCATCCGCCCCGATGGCTCAGGGGCGATGTTCCTGCGCATCCTCACAGGGGCGTGCTCCTCGTAACGCAGTGGGAGTGGGTCGTCGTGCTCGGTGCTGCGATCACTGCTGGAACTGGCCCAGCTGGAGCGTCTCGAGCAGACCGTCGACGTCGACGAGGGGCCCGTTGATCAGAGGCCCCTGGACGAGGGAGCTCGATGCCGCGGTCTCGTCGGGCTCGGTCTCCGCCGCGTTCGCAGCGGGCACGGCGAGGCCCATGCCCACGAGAGCGAGGACCGCAGCGGTGAGGGTGGTACGACGGAAACGGTAGAACATGATCAGTGCCTCCTCGGCGTCGGGATCCGGTCCTCGTCCGCAAATCAGAGACTCGGCGGACGGGGATGGTTCGACGCAGTGGTCGAAACGGATTGGTCTGACGGCACACGAGATCGACGGATACTGGTCACGGCGGGATCCGGAGGCGACCGCTCTCGGCGAAACCTTGGAGGACGGAGATCACAGCCGCAAGCGCGATGACGGCGTCATCGTGAACGCGCGGCTATCTTGATATATGTTCGCACTGCATCGTCGCTTATCAGTTCCACGCGCCGCGAGCATCGGACGAGCCGTCTCAGGATCTCTGGACATCTAGGGCGCGTCTCCTATTTTCGTAACCAGGCCACGACCGCGCAGAGGACCACGCAGGCTCGGTAGGAGATGGCGTGCTT
>NZ_QFKX01000007.1 GCF_003130585.1 Brachybacterium endophyticum
TCTGTTGCCGAGATGCCGCGGAAGTGCTCATCCTTCGACCTTCTCGCCCCTACACGCTCACATATGGGAGACACGCCCTAGTCGCATCACCGTTCGGCCTCAGTACCTGCCGATCCAGGTACGCAGCACGATAGCGGCCACGATTCCGGCCGCCATCGTTCGCCCGCTGCTTCACCACGGGACGCTGCCGTCGTCATCGAAGAACCCGCCGGTCGGACTCTCTCGCCCGAGCGTCGCCAGGCGAGCGACGACAGCCGCCCCCTCGTCCGCTGTGCGCGTTATCGCCCCAGGGATCCCGGCCGTGAAGTCGGTGTCACATGCGCCGGGGGCGACGGCATTCACCATGATGCCGTCGCCGGCAAGAGACTTCGCGTACTGCATCGTGAGCATGTTGAGAGCGGTCTTCGACGTCGGGTACGCCAGGAGCCCTGGGCTGCGACTCATGTAGTGCGTGGCATCCGACGTCCATCCCATGGACGACGTGCCGCTCGAGACGTTGACGATGCGACCTGCGGGTGAGCGGCGCAGCAGTGGGAGCATCGACTCCGTCACCGCGATCACCGCGAACAGGTTGGTCTCGAACACGTCCCGCACGGCGTCGAGGTCGGCGGATCCCGGAGTCTGCGCGTCCACCTCACCGGAGATCCCGGCGTTGTTGACCAGCACGTCGAGTCGGCCGAACCGGTCATCGATCTCCTGCGTCGCATCCGCGATGCTGCGCTGGTCGCGGACGTCGACGGTGAGAGCCATCGCCTCACCGCCGGCACGCACGATGTCCGTGGCGACTGCTCGGCCGTGTTCCAGACGTCGTGAGCCGATCACCACGGTCAGACCTGCAGTCGCCAGCCCGTGCGCTGCAGCCCGCCCGATTCCTCTGTTCGCACCGGTGATGAACGCGATGCGTGCGTCGTCCTCCATGGTGGGAGTCAAGCACTCGTCGCCCACCGGACCAAGACCGAATGAGCCTCCACCTATACCCTCCAGGTATGGATCTGGAGACTCGCGAACTGCGCTACTTCGTGGCACTCGCGGAGGAACTCCACTTCGGTCGGGCCGCCGAACGCCTCGGTGTCTCGCAGCCTCCTCTCTCCCGAGCGATCCGGCTGCTCGAGAGCCGCCTCGGCGTCCCGCTCTTCGTCCGCACGAGCCGATCCGTGCGCCTGACCGATGCTGGGGAGACCCTCCTCGTCGAGGGTCGCCGCGCTCTGGGTGCCGTGTCCTCTGCGGCGCGGAAGACACAGCGTGTGGGCAGGGGAATGCGACGCCTGGTACTGGCGATCAAACCGGGCGGCGATGCCGCGCTCCTGAAACCGATCCTCGATCACTATGCCGAGACGCCGGACGCGCTACCGATCGAGCTCGTCTTCAACTCCGCCGAGCGCGGCGAGATGGTGCGTGACGGGCGAGCGGATCTCGCCCTCCTGCATCGGCCCCAGAACGACATGGCGGGGCTGGATTGGACCGATCTTCGAACGGAACGCCAGGTGGTGCTCCTGCCCGAGGGGCACCGCTTGGCGGGGCTCGCGGCGGTGTCCATGGTGGAGCTGGAGGCCGAGCCGCACCCTCTCTGGCCGGAGTCGCTGGCGCGCAGCACCGGCCGTCCGGTCTCCGATCTGGAGGAGGTGCTGCAGCTCGTGCAGCTCGGGCGGATGGTCGTGCTCCTCCCGGAGTCGGTTCGTGAGCGGTTGCCCGTAAGCGTGGTCTGGCGCCCTGTGACGGACGCCGTTCCGGCCACGCTCGTCCTCGCCTGGCAGGAATCCTCGACGTCGCCCGATGTGGCGACCTTCGTGCGCGCCGCGACCGAGGCGGCTGCGCGCGGATGTGATGGAATCCGGGTCAACGTCCAGCGGACCGACCGATGACGAGCGGGGGACAGATGGCTGCCGACGAGAAGAAGACCGACGTCATCGATGGCTTCACGATCAAATACCACGCGAACGGGACGAGCCGGTGGTCCAAGGGCGTGATCGAGGACGGCCATCCGGTCGGGTACTGGGAGTGGTACCGGGTGGACGGCACCCTCAAACGCTCCGGGCACTTCGACGCCGGACAGCCGGTGGGCGAGTGGACCACCTATGACCAGAAGGGCGAGATCTACAAGATCACGGACCGCGGCGGTCCCGGAGCGGGATGACGTTGTGGTCGGGTGTGCGTGAACGAGCGTCCGACGACGAGTCCTGACCGCGCGCCCGCCCCGCCGCGAGGGGGCAGGGGTGCGGAACGGGAGGAGAGGTGGCCCCCTGAGTTTCGCGACAGTGGTGGCCTCGCCGACGCGACCGGAGCCTGTTGCCGTACGGTGAGGTGGGGGTCGCTGTGGCCCTCAGGCGCCGTCCCCGGAGGCAAGAATCCATGACCACCGCAGACTTCGACCAGATCTTCCCGACCGGGCAGCCCAACGAGGCCTTCGCCCAGTACTTCATCGGTCAGAGCTACCTGGCCCCGCTGACCGACGGCAGCGTCCCGGTGAGCAACGTGTCCTTCGAACCGGGCTGCCGCAACAACTGGCACATCCACCACGGGGCGAACGGCGGCGGCGATCAGATCCTGCTGTGCACCGCCGGCTCCGGCTGGTACCAGGCCGAGGGCGAAGACCCCATCAGCATGGAGCCCGGATCGGTGGTCCGCGTCCCGGCGGGCACGAAGCACTGGCACGGGGCGAAGGCCGACGCGTGGTTCTCCCACCTGGCCTTCATCACGCCCGGCGAGGGCGTCAGCAACGATTGGCTCGAGCCGGTCACCGACGAGGTGTACGGCGCGCTGCCGACGAACGGAGGGAACGCATGAGCATCCTGGAGCAGACCTACACCCTGAGCAACGACGTCGAGATCCCCCGGCTGGGGCTCGGCACCTGGTTCATCGACGACGACAAGGTGGCGCAGGCGGTGCGCGAGGCCGTCACCATCGGTTACCGCAACATCGACACCGCCCAGGCGTACGGCAACGAGCGGGGGGTCGGCGAGGGCGTGCGCACCGCGAGCGTGCCCCGCTCGGACCTGTTCGTGTCCACCAAGCTCGCCGCCGAGATCAAGGACTACGACGGTGCCGTCGCCGCCATCGATCAGTCCCTCCGGACGATGGGCCTGGAGTACGTGGACCTGATGCTGATCCACTCCCCGCAGCCCTGGGACGACTTCCGCGGCGGCGACTACGCCGAGGGCAACCGCGAGGCATGGCGGGCGCTGGAGGAGGCGCATCGGGCGGGCAAGCTGCGCGCCATAGGCGTCTCGAACTTCCTGCAGGACGACCTCGAGAACCTTCTGCAGACGGCGACCGTCACCCCGCACGTGAACCAGCTCCTGGTCCACGCCGGCAACACACCCTCCGATCTGCTGGCCTTCTGCGAGTCGCAGGGGATCCTCGTCGAGGCGTACTCGCCGATCGCTCACGGTCAGATCCTCGACAACGCCGACGTCCAGGCGATGGCCCGGAGGTACGACGTCAGCGTTCCGCAGCTGTGCATCCGCTACACGCTCCAGCTGGGCACGGTCTCGCTGCCCAAGACCGCGAACCCCGAGCACCTGCGCTCCAACGCCGAGGTCGATTTCGAGATCTTCGAGCAGGACATGGCCACGCTGCGGGCACTGGAGGACCAGGACTACGGCGAGGCCAGCGAGTTCCCCGTGTATTCGGGCCGGTGAGATGTGCTGGGACCCGGCCATGACGGTGCATCACATCCCCGGCTCCCCGAACCAGCTCCGAAGGGCGTCGGTGACGTCGGCGGGGTCCGTGGCGCTCCAGGCGACGAATCCGTCGGGACGGATCAGCATCGACTCGATGCCGTCGTTCCCGGCGATGGTCACGTGGTCCACTCGATCGCGCCACGGTGCCGCGGCCTCTTCGAGGCGCCCCGTCGTATCGAGCAGGATCGGCCGGGCGGACCGGAGAAGCTCCGGGATCCGCACGACGTCGCCCTCCGCGAGCTCGACCTGTTCGGACGGAGCAAACCAGCCGGTGGGGCTCGCGTGCGCGGCCGCCCCCATGTCGTAACGGACGTCCGATCCGGCGATCAGGTCGGCGATCCGTTGCACGACCTTGGTTTCCTGGAGGAGTTCTCCGAACAGCTCCCGCAGGGCTGTGACGTCCGAAGCGGGGCCCATGAGGGCGGTCTGCGCCTGCGTCTGCATGAACACCCGCAGCCCCAACGGCCTCCGCTCCGACTCGTACGTGTCCAGCAGTCCCACCGGAGCCCACCCGTGCAGCTCCGCGGCGAGCTTCCAGGCGAGGTTCGCGACGTCCTGCAGGGCCAGGTTCAGCCCCGGTCCACCGGCGGCTGAATGCACGTGTGCGGCGTCCCCGATCAGGAAGGCACGCCGGTCACGATAGTGCTCGGCCACCCGCGTGTTCCGTCCGCTGAGGCGCCGCAGCAGCCTCGGCTCGCCCTCGGCGGGGGGCAGCAAGGAGATCCGGACGCCGAGGACGCGCTCGAGACTGTCCTCCATCTCCCCGAGGATCATCGGTGAACCGTCGCCGGGTGAGCTGCCGTCGGGTGTCTCCTCCCATTCGGTCGTGTGGACCAGGGGATGCGCCGGATCCCTGAGCGCGATCGTCACCACGCCACGCTCCGTACGATGGAAGGCCTCGGCGATGTCACCGAGGCCGGCGACATGCAGCTTTCCGGGACCGGCTGGGGTCAGCTGGTCACTGGGGGCGATCAGGGCGGACCGCGCGACGATGTGCCGATCGGTGTTCCCGGGGAAGGGGATCCCGGACTGCTTTCGCACGGTGCTGCGCGCCCCGTCGCCGCCGATCAGATAGCGGGCGGACAGGGTCGTCTCCTCGCGCGTCCCGGCGCCGGGCCCGGTGCCGACGACGGTGACGTCTACCCTGTCCTCGTTCTGGACGAAGGACCTCATCTCGACACCTCTGCGGACTTCCACGCCCAGCTCCGCGGCTCGGTCATCGAACACGCGCTCGAGGTCACGCTGGTTGATGGGCAGCAGATACATGGGGTTGTGGTCGCCGAGGGCGTGCAGGGGCAGCGGCAGGGCACCGAAGTAGAAATCCGGGGCGGGCTCCGGGGTGGCTTCCCCGGAGCAGCGCTCGAACAGTCCGCGATGGTCCAGCAGCCGCACGACCTGCCCGGTCAGGCCGTGGGCCTTGTCGGTCTGGTTGATCTGCGGCAGCTTTTCGATCACCAACGGGTCGATGCCTGCGAGCTTCAGTTCGCAGGCCATGAACAGGCCGACGGGACCTCCGCCCACGATGATGACGTCGAACATGATCAGGTCCTTTCGGAATGCAGGAGAGTCGTCTCACCCGAGACGGTCGAAGCCGGCACCGAGGCGGTCGAACGCCGTGCGCAGGAGCGGTTCGAGGGGGTCGGCGGTGCCGCTGGCCACCCAGCCCTCGAGCGTGCACAGAAGGGTCGACAGGGCCGCTGTGGCCAGGGAGCGGGGCAGCGGATCCCCGGCCGCGGCATCGAGGCGCGCGGTGATCGCCTGCGCGAACACCTCGGTCGCCTCGCGTGCCCCGCGGTCCACGGCGGCCCGTATGCCAGGGGTCGAGAGCACCGCCAGCAGGTCGCTCTGCTCCTTCTCGGAGGGGGCGGCCGTGCTCGCGGCCGCGGCGTAGGGAGTGATCAGGGCCTCCGTGATCGCGGCCCAGACGGGTTCGATGGCGGGGCGTTCCAGCAGATCGATCGCCGCCGTCTGTGCGCGCTGTACGTGGCGGTCGGCGATGGCGGCCTCCTTGCTGGGGAAGTAGTTGCCGAACGTCCTCCGGGAGACCCCGACCCGCTCCACGACGTCCTCGACCCGGACGTTCTCGATTCCCCGCTCGCGAGCGAGGAGCACCGTGGTGACGCTGAGTTCATCGCGCAGCGCCGCCTTCTTGCGTTCGCGGAGGGATCCCGTCTCTGCCATGGCAGGAGCGTACGGCTTACGTGCTCAATGGGCAATATTGCGCAATGGGCAATTATGAGTCACCTGAATGCAGCTCCCGGTCGCCTCATAGGTCACCGTTCGCTGTATGGTCAGTGCATGCTGACTCTTGCGAGCCGTATCGAGGTCATGAACCGCCTCGGCCGCGCGATGGCGGACGAGTCCCGATCGCGCATCCTGATCGCCCTGCTCGATGCGCCCGGATATCCGGCAGAGCTCGCCCGGGCCCTCGCACTCACTCGCACGAACGTCTCCAACCACCTGGCCTGCCTGCGTGGGTGCGGGATCGTCGTCGCCGAGCACGAGGGACGTCGGACGCGCTACGAGATCGCCGACCCGCACATCGCCGCGGCACTCACCGCGCTGCTCGAGGCGACTATCGCGATCGACGAGAGCACTCCGTGCCTGGATCCGCAGTGCACCGTGCCGGGCTGCTGCGCCTCCTGTGAGGAGGTGCCCGGTGAGTGACGAGTGCTGCGGCGGGCCCGCCGTCGTCACACAGGCGCAGGACGACGCCTGCTGCGGTCCCGATCCGGTGCGGACGCCCCAGGGGCCGCACGAAGGATCGGAGCGCCGACCGCCATGGTGGAAGGACCCGGCCCTGGTGCCCTCGTTCGTCGCCGGGCTCTGCCTCCTCGGTGGGTACGCGCTGGACGTCACGGGTCATGCCACGGCGGCCGGGGCGGCGCAGTGGATCGCGCTCCTGGTGGGGGCATCCACCTTCGTGCCCGGAGCCGTGCGGCGCCTGCTGCGCGGGCGTCTGGGCGTCGGACTGTTGATGACGATCGCCGCGGTAGGGGCGGTGCTGCTCGGCCACGTCGCCGAGGCTGCGGCCCTGGCGTTCCTCTTCTCCCTCGCCGAGGCGCTCGAGGACCGTGCGATGGATCGGGCGAAGGAGGGCCTTCGGGCCTTGCTGAGCCTGGTCCCGGAGACCGCCCACGTCGTCGGCGCGCACGGTCTCACGACCGTCCGGGTGACGGAGATCCGTGAGCGCGACCGGTTGATCATCGCCGCAGGGGAGCGCGTCGCCACAGACGGCGTGGTCGCTGAGGGTCGGTCCAGCATCGATGCCTCCGTCGTCACCGGGGAGTCGATGCCCCTCGAGGTGGGTCCGGGGGACCATGTCCCCGCCGGCGCGGTCAACGGTCCGGGAGCCCTGCGCGTGGAGGCGACGGCAGATGGACGCGACAACTCGCTGACGCGGATCGTCGCCCTCGTCGAACAGGCGCACGCGCGCAAGGGTCGGCGCGCACGACTGGCCGACCGGATCGCCCGCCCGCTCGTGCCGGCCGTGCTGGTGGTCGCGGCTCTGGTGGCGGTCTTCGGGGTCGTCGTCGGCGACCCATGGACCTGGATCGAACGAGCGCTCGTGGTGCTGGTCGCCGCCTCGCCGTGCGCGATGGCGATCGCCGTTCCCGTCACGGTCATCAGTGCGATCGGTTCGGCCTCGAAGCTCGGAGTCGTCATCACCTCGGGGGCCGCCTTCGAGCAGTTCGGCACCATCCGCACCGTCGCCTTCGACAAGACGGGGACCCTCACCTATGGCAGCCCGCAGGTGTCCGCGGTCCGCTCCGCCGCAGGCTCCACGGACGAGAGTGTGCTGGCCATGGCTGCGGCGCTCGAGGTCAGCAGCGCACATCCCGTCGCCTCCGCGATCTGCGCAGCCGCGCAGGGCGTCCCTGCCGCATGCGACGTGCGGGAGGATGCGGGCCTCGGTATCAGCGGACGCGTGGGGGAGCACCTCGTCCGGGTGGGAAGCACTCGGTGGGTAGACCCGGCGTACCTGCGCGAGGACGCTGAAGCTCTGGCCGAAGCTGGGATGACCGTCGTGGTCGTCGAGCTCGACGGTGATGTCGCGGGCGTGATCGGCGTGCGCGACGAGCTGCGCGGTGAGGCGGCATCGACTGTGCGGATGCTCCACGCGCACGGCTTCGACACGCTCATGCTCACCGGCGACGATGAACGGACAGCACGCGCTCTGGCGGCGGAGGCCGGCATCGAGGACGTCCGCGCCGGCCGCCTTCCCCGGGACAAGGCCGAGGCGATCACGCGGCTGTCCGCCGAGCGGCCGACGGCGATGATCGGCGACGGCGTCAACGACGCACCGGCCCTCGCGACGGCGACCGTCGGCGTCGCGATGGGGGGCGACGGGGACCGCGGCCGCCGTCGAAGCTGCCGACATCGCCTTCACCGGTAACGACCTGCGTCTGATCCCGGGCGCCCTGCTCCACGCGCGTCGGGCCCGGCGCATCATGACGGCGAACATCATCTTCGCGCTCGCGATCATCGTGGTGCTGTTCCCGCTCGCCCTGTTCGGGGTTCTCGGCCTGGCCGGCGTGGTGCTCGTCCACGAGCTCGCCGAGGTCCTCGTGATCCTGAACGGCATCCGCGTCGCCCGCAGTCCGCGGCGCACGCCCCTGCCCAGGGGCCCTGTCCCTGCGTGGTCACCGCGCGTAGGGTCGGGGAAACGCCGATGAAGGAGGATGACAGCGATGCTGAAGTGGCTCCTGAAGCTCCGCCGAGCCAGCGGGGACGCCGAAGCCGTCTCCAAGGGCCCCGAGGCCGTGGGCAAGCGCGCCGGTCGCCGGGCTGCCCACAAGGCCGTCAACCGCGCGATCCGCTAGACGTCGTCGTTGCTCGTCACCCCGTCGAACCCGCCGGGGCGACGAGCAACGTGCGCTCGTGTACCCCTCCGCCCCGCTCGCGGGGTCCGGGTCTTGGCGTCGGCCGGTACCGGGCGGGCGCGTAGTACGTTCAGACCATGACACCGGTGCGACTGTCCGGGCAGCTGATCTGCTCCGGCCCCGAGGAACTGGCGGCCGTGGAAACCCACCTGGACCGCCATCGCGAGCTGTCCCGCGCCGAGCCCGGGTGCCTGGCCTTCGATGTCCAGCAGACTGCCGACCCCTTGGTCTGGCAGGTGGACGAAGCCTTCACGGACGACGCCGCTTTCGCAGCTCACCAGGAGCGAGTCGCCGGCAGCGCCTGGGGCCTGGCGACGGCCGACATCGAGCGCCGCTACGAGGTCAATGCTGACGGGCAGGACCTCACGTAGGGCCGTGGAGGCTCAACGGGTGGGGCGCTTCCCACCGAGGATGCGCTCGACCGGGATGGTCCCGTCCTGCCAGGGCGTCAGCAGCCAGACCACCAGGTAGGCGGCGAAGCCCAGGACGGGCAGCAGGAAGGACGCCAGGAGCAGGAGGCGCACGAGCCACACGTTGACGTCGAACCGGCGCGCGAGACCACCACCGATCCCGCCCACGAGCCGCCGGGGACCGCGCTGGAAACCGATGCCGCGGATGTTGTCGAAGATCTGTGCCATGTCCTCGACGGTACGCGGGGCCGGCGCACCGCGCACTGGTGCTGACCGGAGGATCGGTCCGGGGGTAGCCCGAAACGCGCCCGTCGGGCGTCCGGCGTCCGGCCGTGAACCCCGGCGAGCATGCCGCGGCTGATCAGGCAGTCTGCGGGATCCCTCGCGCTCTCGAGCTTCCATGCCTACCATCACTGTCGAGGCACCGGCCGACGCAAGGGGGCGTCGACTCCCGGAGCGCCATGGAGGGGACATGGGAACACTGAGCTACACCGTCACGATGTCACTGGACGGCTATGCCGCCGACGCCGACGGCGACTTCCAGTGGTCCGCACCGGGCGACGAGGTCTTCGCCCTCCATGTCCAGCGACTGTCCGAGGTCACGACGGAGGTGCTCGGCCGTCGGACTTTCGCCCTCATGGAGTACTGGCGGAGCGAGCCGGAGGGGGAGAGCTGGAGCGATGCCGAACGAGAGTTCGCCCGCAGGTGGCAGGGCCTCGATCACTACGTGGCCTCAGCGACGTTGACCGCGGACGACGTTGACCCAGGTCGGGCATGTCTCGTGTCCGACCTGACCCTGGAGGAACTCGACGACATCGTCGAGGCCGCCGCGGGGGAGGTCGAGATCTTCGGTCCGACGACCGCGGCAGAGGCGGTCGGGTCAGGGAGAGTTCGCGACTTCCGCTTCTTCATCGTGCCGAAGGTCGTCGGAGGTGGCCTGCGTGCCCTTCCCGAGGGCGTCGCTCTCGATCTGCGCCCCGTGGAGCATCGCGTCTTCGACGACGGCACGAGCTTTCTCCACCTGCGGGCGCGGTGAGGTCCGCGATGAGCGAGTGCCTGGGTCGGCCACCGGCTGACACGTCATGTCCCACGTGGTAGATAAGGTAGAAGATTCCACTAGTAAAACTGGCGAATCCGGAATGTCGGATGTGTGGTCGACAATGGGTTCATCGATCGGGAGCCGTCGAGTGCCCCGGCCCCGCACCGTTCCTTCTGAGGAGAGCACAGATGACCACCCACGAACTGACAGACCGTGATGGCGACGCCCTCACCGTCACGCGCGACGAGGGTCTCACCTGGATCACGACCACCAGTGGCACCGACGAGGTGACCGTCGGCCCCTTCGACGACGAGTCGCTGCGCGAGATCTTCCCCTTCGTCGGAGCCCCGCGCGCGTCGGCCCGCGCCGGCGGGCTGCTGCGCCTCCTGCGCGAGTAGTCCGCTCGGCGCGCTCACTCCTCCCGGGGCGAGCGACGGTTGCCCTTGATCTCGGCGCGGTGTCGTTTGGCGGCCAGCCGTCGGCGCTGTGAGCCGCGCGTGGGCCGCGTCGGTCGACGGGGGAGTGGCGGCATGAGCGCTTCACACAGCAGTTCGGCGAGCCTGAGCCGCGCCGAGGTCCGATTGCGTCGCTGTGCGCGATGCTCCGAGGCGGTGACGATCAGCACCCCGCTCGAGAGCCGAGGTCCCAGGTGTTCCAGTGCCCGCTCGCGCTGCACCGGATCGAGAGCCGTCGTGGTGCGCAGATCCAGGCTCAGCTGCACGCGCGAGTCGGCCGTGTTGACGCCCTGTCCGCCGGGGCCGGAGGCGTGGGTGAAGCGCTCGGTCAGTTCGCTCGCGGGGATCCGCAGGCCCTGAGGGGCGCCGGGGCCCGGCCTCACGCGCAGATCATCCACGGGACGAGTCTGCCGTATGGCCGGTCCCGACGTACGATCACCCCATCCCCCTGACGACGATCGAAGGAGCCCGACGTGACGGACCCCCGCGCGGTCCATGACTCCCAGGAGCTCCTGCAGGCCGTCGAGGAGGGTGTGAGCGACATCGAGGTCGCGGCCACGATCTCGGGTCTGCCGCGCATGGTCCTCGGTCCCGGCACCCGCCTGCACGGCGGGCGCCTCGAGTTCGAGTCCGAGGGGCTCCAGCTGACCCGTGACGCCGCGCTCGAGGATCTCGAGATCATCGCACCTCCGCACGAGGTCGCCGTGGGCGTCGACACCGACCAGGAGACCTGGGGGACCCTCGCCCTGCGCGGTGTCACCGTGGTGGGACAGGTGGCGCTGATCGCCGCCGGCGCGGTGACCTCCGGGCACATCGAGATCGGCGACCTCACCATCCGCGAGGCGGACCTGCGGGACCGCCGGGCACGCCCCCGCTTCGGCGGCGACGAGGCAGTGCAGGGAGCCCTGACGATCTGGAACCAGCAGGACGACGACGCCGTCCAGATCACCGCCCGCATCGAGAACGTCCGCGCGGGAACGGAGGAGTCCCCCGTGCGCGGCAGCGGAGTGGTCCTGGCAGGCCGCGGCCGGGATGGCGGCGCGACAGCGGGCGGGCGTCTGGCGGTCTCCTCGCTGAGCACCGGCGCGATCGTCACCGACGGCGGCCTCGTCCCCGACGGCGACGGCCTCCTCAGCGCAGGGGTGCTCGTGCTCGACGGCGCGGTCCTGGGGGCCGTCGCCGTCCACGGGACCGTGACCACCCACGGCCCCTTCGACGTCGCGCTCGCCAACGCCGGCGGCGTGATGATGTGGACGGTGGACGCGCCCCTGACCACCTACGGGCCCGGTGCCATCGGGATCGCCAACCGTGGCGACATCGGCACCCTCGAGGTCGACGCGCCCGTGCACACCTCGGGGGACGGCGCCTGCGCTGTCGACCTCCATGCGGGCACCCTGATCGAGGTGGCGCTGGATTCGGTGCTCACGCGCGGCGACGGTGCGACCGGCGTGCAGATCTCGCACCCGCTGCCCACTCTGAGCGCGCGAGGAGACATCGCCACCGAGGGCGGTGCCGGTGACTGCACGATGGACGACACACAGTCTGCGAGGCCAGGGAGCGCACTGCGGCTCACGCAGGGCGGAGGCATCGAGGTCCTCGAGGTCGGCGGTCAGATCCGCACCGCCGGTGACGACGTGGTGAGCGTCGATCTCGGTTCCGCCGTGGGCAGCTGGAACGTCGCGGGAGGCGTCGTCGCGAGCGGGGCGCGATCCCGCCCCGTCCGCCGCGCCCCGGGTATCGCTGCTCCGGCCGCCGGCTCGTTCCTCGCAGCCGATGGGCGGGACGTGATCGACGATGCCTGAGACACGCGGGGGCAGGGCTCGAACATGCAGGCCACGACGGGTCGCAGTGATACTGCTCGCCAACAGTGGAACCATCCCTGGCCTGGGCATCTAGGGTGATGGAACGATGGTCGCCGACACACGCTCGGCGCCGGACATGAACGTCGGCGCCCCCCTGGAATCCGCCTCCGCCCACTCGGGGGCGGCACGTCTGCGTGCACGCCTCACCTCGCTCCCGGCGCTCGTGATCGCGCTCGGCATCGTGACCATCGCCGCCGCCGGACCCGCGCAGGGCTTCGACGAGATGCTGCGCCACTACTGGCTGCGCAACCACTTCCCCCAGGCGCTTCCCTTCGTGCAGGGGGTCCTCGATCCCATCGCGGGCCAGGCCGTGTGCCTGCCGGTGCTGTCCCTGGTCGCGATCGTGATCGCCTGGCGCACCAGATCCTTCACGCCGCTGTTGCTGGTCCTGTTCGCCGAGGTCGGCTTCCTCGGCGGAGTGGGCGGGATCAAGGTGCTGCTCGCCCGCCCGGCGCCCTCCATAGGCCAGCCCGACATGTTCGAGGGCGGGTTGTTCACCCTGGGCGGCAAGGGCATCAGCTTCCCCTCGGGGCACGCCTCGGAGGCGGTCCTGATCTACGGCACCGCCGTCTACCTGATCGCCTCCCGCACAGGTGTCTCCCGCCGGGTGGTGCGCCTGCTGTGGGGTCTGGTCGGGCTGATCACCGTGAACTCGGTGGCCGTCTCGCTCTCGCTCGGCTGGCACTGGGTCACCGATCTGATCGGCGGCGTCGTCGCCGGAGCCCTGTTCCTGCGCATCCTCATCGAGGTCGACCGGCGATGGATCCACAAGCCCTCGGTGGAACCGCCGGTGCGAGCTCAGTCGCTTCCGGCCGACCCCGAAGCATCCTCCTCCCGAAGCCTCGGCTCCACCCGCTGAGCGGGTCGCAGCCCGGACTTGGGGGCGTAGAAGGCCCGGATGCGTTCCATGTCCTCGGGCACGTCCCCGGTCAGAGGGAAGGTCGGCCCGAGCCCTGCGCTCATGGTCGTGCGGTCCACGAAGCCGAGCGTCACCGGCATCCCCGTCCGGAGCGCGATCCGGTAGAACCCGGACTTCCAGTACTTGTTCCCGCTGCGTGTGCCGTCGGGAGTGACCACGAGGCCGAACACCTCGCCCGCATCGATGCGGGCGACCACCTCGTCGACCACCCGGCCCGGGTCTTCACGATCCACCGGGATGCCACCGAGCGTTCGCATCAGAGGGCCGCGCCACGAGCGGAACAGGCTCGACTTGCCCAGCCAGTGCACGTCCATGTCCATGCGCCAGGCGATCGCGAGCATCAGGACGAAGTCCCAGTTCGAGGTGTGCGGCGCACCGATGAGCACCGTGGGCCGACCGGGCGAGGGTTCGGTGTCGAGGTGCCACGGACTGATTCGCCAGTAGGCGCGGGCGAGGAGACGTCGGATCATCGGCTCACCGTAGAGGATCGATCCCCGCAGGAGTAGTCTTCGGCGGCACAGGCGCTGTCCGCTGCGCCCCGGCCGAGAGACTCCTCATGGACGGACACTCTGCACACGCAACGCCGACCGGTGGTCCCGGTGCATCCGGTTCCTCGCTCATGGTCGACCTCATCCTGTCGCTCGACGGCTGCGCCGCGGCCGACGGGTAGCCCGGCTGGTGGGGGCTCGAGAGCCCCGAGTACCTCGACTGGCTGGCCGCGCAGCCGGAGTGCGTGAACCTGATGGGCGCGACCACCTACCGGCTGATGTCCGCGATGTCCCAGCAGGCCCAGCAGATCGACATCTCCGAGCAGGAGAGGACGAGCTTCGCGCAGATGGCGATCACGGAGAAGATCGTCTTCTCCGCTTCCCTCCACGAGCCCCTCGCATGGCCGAACACTCGCCTGGTCAGCACCGATGCGATCGAGGCGGTCCGAGAGCTCAAGTCCACCTCGACTCGGCCGCTGACCACCGTGGGCAGCATCAGTCTGAGCCGTTCGCTGTTGCACGCCGGCCTCGTGGACCGTTTCCGTCTGGTGGTCTTCCCCGTGATCACCGGGCGCACGGGACTGGAGAGGATCTGGGATGGCTTCGACGAGGACTTCTCACTCGACCTCGTGGAGTCGCGGACATTCGAGGGTGGGCTGCAGCTGCTCGAGTACCGGCCCACGCCCCTCACCTCCCCGCCGGGCACCGCCTGGGAGAGGTAGGAACCGTGGGTCTCCGAGGACGGGGACGAGAGCGCAGATTCGGACATCCGGTCCAGCTCTGCCCGCACTAGCGTCAGCAGAGCCACGGTTCGTGGCACGTCATCGTCGTCCGAGAGGTCCGGCCCCTCGCGGCTCTCGCCGCACCGGCTCCTCGGCACGCGGAGGAGGATCCCCATGACGCAGACAGCATCACCAGGTCACGGTTTCCCCGACGTCGTCGACATGGACGCCTGGGAGGCGCAGCGCGAGGAGCTGCTCGTGCGCGAGAAGGCGCACACGCACGAGGGCGATGCCATCGCAGCGGCCCGGCGCCGTCTGACGATGGTCGAGGTCGACGGGCGGACGGAGGTCGTCGGAGCAGACGGTCCCGTGCCCTTCGTCGACCTGTTCGAGGGCCGCGACCGGCTCGTGGTCTACCAGCACATGTGGCACGACGGAGCCCCGCACCAGGGTCAGTGCGAGGGCTGCACCGTCAGTGCCTGGCACCTGCAGGACGCGACCTACCTCCACCAGAGCGGGGTGTCCCTCGCGATCGTGACCGTCGGAGAGTGGAACGAGGTCGAGCCCTTCGTCGAGTTCATGGGCTACGACACCGTCCCCTGGTACTCGGTGCGGGACGCGCCTGCCCCGATCGGCGGGGAGATGGGCTACATCGCGTGTTTCCTGCGGGTGGGTGAGCGGGTGTTCCTGACGTACCGCACCACCGGCCGTGGGGTCGAGCGGGCGAACCCGTCGATGGGTCTGCTGGACATGACGGTGCGCGGGCGCGGGGAGGAGTGGGAGGTGCAGCCGGAGGGATGGCCGACGGGTCAGCAGGCCTGCTGGAGCTGGCGGACCGACGAGAAGGGAACACCCACCTGGGGCGAGAGCAGTCGGCCGACGCCGCAGTGGACACGCCCTGGTGCGCTATTCGTCCCGCTGCGGCCTTCATACGGATCAGGGCGCCTCGGCGCCCTCTCCGTGAGTGCCGTCAGTCGACCTGCAGCTCGCCCATCGGTCCCCAGCCCTCGGCCTCGACCTGCTCGGAGACGATCTGCGGGGTCGCCGAGAGGTACTGGGGGAACTCCTGCTGCATGGTCGCGAAGTGCTCGGAGTTCACGTGCGGCTCGGCGCCCTCGTCGGTGAACGCCTCGATCAGCACGTAGGTCGTGGGGTCCTCGACGCTGCGGGACCACTCGAACCACTTGTTGCCGTCCTCCGCGCGGGTGGCCTCGGTGAAGGCGCGCGCGATCTCGGGCCACTCGTCGGCGAACTCGGGCTTCACCGGGAACTTCACGTTGATGAGGATCATGAGGGGTCCTTTCAGACGGGTGCGATGGGGGAGTGCGGACGCACGGACCGTGTACGGCACCCAGCATGCCGCGCATCGGCTCTCGACGCATCCGAGCACCATCCCGACTCCGGAGACCGGCGCCGTCGAGGTGGTGGGTGACGGGTGACCCCGTCGCCCACCACGGCTCAGCGCTTCACGGTGTTGGACGTCGCCCCGGTGCGGGTGGTCGTCTTGGGGAAGGTGAAGCGGTACTGCTTCTTCGCGCTCGAGGAGACCTTCGCGGTCGCCTTTCCCTTGGAGAGTTTGACCTTCTTGACCGTCTTCCAGTGCTTCCCGGACTTCACCTGCAGGGTGGCCGACTTCGGGTTGTAGCTCTTGTATCCGGTCCAGTCGAAGTCGACGGTGCTGGCTCTAGCAGTGAACGTGACGGTGCGACCCTTGCGGCTGGACGAGAGCGAGGCCTTGGCCTTGCCCCGCACGTAGAAGGACTTCTTCGTGTAGTCGGTGTAGTCCTTGTAATCGGTGTAGGAGCCCCAGCTGTCGCGCTTGGTGTATCCCGCCCACACGTCGGCCGGACCGATCGTGTACTTGCCCAGGCCGTCGAGCCATGGGCAGATCTGGAGGCGGCTCAAGGTCTTCCCGTTCGACGAGTAGAGCGAGTTCGCCAAGTTGCCCTTCCGGGTGACATCCACATCGAGAGAGGACTCCTTGTAGTCCTTCTGCTTCTTGGTGGTCATCGAGACCGTGATCTTCCGGCAGCCATCCGCCGAGAACACCTGATCGGCCACCTTGTACCCGGTGATGTCGATCGGGCGGGAGCTCGCTTCCGCCGGCGGGGCGAGGACGAGCGTTGCGAGGAATGCGAACAGGACGGCGATGGTGGACGCCGTCAGGCGCAGGGTTCTGGACACAGTGCCTCCAGGGCAGGATGAGCGGGAGACCCGCAGACAAGGTGAAGAGGGATAGAGCTGATCGGATCGCTGCCAGGGCGGCAACGAAGAGCAGACGGAACAGGGTGAGGGAGCAGGCGGATCGGTTCACCGTCGAACCGAGCTTCCGGGACCCCTCCGAACCCGGATGAGGGGAACATACAACCCCCGGGCGACATTCCAGGCATGGTTGCGAGCAACTGCTCTATCGTCTGCATCACTGCCGCGGGACGCCTGCACTGGGCGCGTGGCCCGCACGGTATTCCTCAAAGCGGATGACGCGTGCTGTCTCCGCCGTCCACCCCTGATCGTCGGCGCCGCCGGCGTCGTGTGGTGGGAATCTGGACTGGTGGTTCGCAATGGTATGTCCGATACCTCGGATACTCTGCTCCACAGGGGCTGAGGAGCATGGTCCGCCGGTGGGGCGGGCCCTGTTCCAGGGTCTCGAGCACCCCTCGACGGGGTGCGCCCACCCATCCCTTTCCCTCGAGAACCGAGAGCAGGTCTCCGTGTCCCAGCAGCCTCCCTACCCGTCATCCGGGCCGTCCGCCTCCTCCGATGATGGTCGTTGGACGTCAGCGGCCCAGTCCGCGCCTCACACCTCGCCCCACAGTGCTCCGCAGGGGTCCGCATACGGGACGCAGCCTGCGCAGTCCCCCGCATGGCAGGGGACTGCGGGTGCCGGAGCGGCACCGTCAACCCCGCCGGGCTCGGGGCCGACAAGCGGCGCATCGCACGCCGAGGGTGTCGGGTTCTTCCGCGCCATGTTCGACTTCCGCTTCCGTCACTTCATCACGATCGGCTTCTCGTCGTTCCTCTACACGATCGCCTGGATCGTCGCCGCGCTGATGTGGCTCTGGAGCATCGTCTCCAGCATCTTCATGGGCTTCGCGATTCCCGCTGCGGACTACTACGGCGACTCCACCTTCAGTGCCTGGCCCCTGATCCTCGCGATCCTGCTCGGTTGGATCCCCTCGGTGATCGCGATCATCGTCTTCCGGCTCGGCCTGGAGTTCAGTGTCGCCGTGGTGCGAACTGCCCAGAACACCGGGGCACTCGTGCAGCAGGGCGCAGGCGACCAGCAGACTCGCTGAGTCGCGGCGGCCCCGTGCACCACGCAACGGCCGACGACGGGAGCTCCCGTCGTCGGCCGATTGCTCTCCCCGCCGGGCTGTGTCGTTCGATCCGCCCCAACCGGCTCAGGCGCCCCGCAGCTCCTTGCGCAGGATCTTGCCGCTGGCGGACTTCGGGATGGCCTCGATCATGACCACCTGACGCACCTTCTTGTAGGGCGCCACACGAGCGGCGACGAAGTCCATCACCTCCTGCTCGGTGAGCTGCGCGCCCTCCTGCAGCACCACGAACGCCTTGGGCACCTCCTCGCCCTCCGTGTCGTACCCGGCGATCACGGCGGCGTCGGCGATGAGCTCGTGGGTGAGCAGGGTCGACTCGAGCTCGGCGGGTGCGACCTGGTAGCCCTTGTACTTGATGAGCTCCTTGAGGCGGTCGATCAGGGTGACCACGCCCTCGGCGCTGACCGTCCCGATGTCACCGGTGTGCAGCCAGCCGTCGTCGTCGATCGTCAGCGAGGTCGCCTCCGGGTTGTTCAGGTAGCCCGGCATCACGTTGGGGCCCTTGCAGCACAGCTCGCCGGGTGCGCTGACCCCGCTCTCGGGAACCGGGATCTCCTCCCGGGTCGCGGGGTCCTGCAGCATGCACTCCATGTTCGGCACGGTGACGCCCACGCTCGCCAGCGGAATGTCGTCCCTCCCGGCGGGGATCAGCTGGCTGACCGGGCTCATCTCCGTCATCCCGTAACCCTGGCGCACCGAACAGCCCAGTCGCCGTGCGACCGCTCCGCCCACCTCGCCGTCCAGCGGTGCGCCGCCGGAGAACACGCTGGAGACGACGGAGAGGTCGAACTCGTCGACGAGGGGGTGCTTGGCGAGGGCCACCGCGATGGGAGGGGCGATGAACACGAAGTTGCACCGACGGTCCTGGATGATGCGCAGGAACTCCGGCAGGTCGAAGCGCGGCATCGTCACCAGCGAAGCGCGCTTGAGGATCGCGAGGTTCAACAGGACCGTCATCCCGTAGATGTGGTAGAAGGGCAGCACTGCCAGCAGGTTGTCGTCCCGACGCACGCCCAGGAGCTCGGCGGCCTGGGCCACGTTCGCGACCAGGTTGCGATGGGTCAGCATCACTCCCTTGGGGCGCCCGGTGGTGCCCGAGGAATATGGGAGCACCGCGAGGTCGGTGGAGGGATCCACGGAGACCTCGGGTGCGGGGCGGTTCTCGGCGATGAGATCGGTGAGCGACTCGAACGCGTCGGCGCCGTCGAGCACGATGATCTTGTCGTCGGCGAGGCCCACCAGCGCTGCCGCCTCGCGGACCGCGTCCAGGAGCGGCGAGACGGTCATCAGCAGACGCGCTCCGGAATCCTCGAGCTGCGTGGCGATCTCCTTGCCAGTGGCCATGGCCCCCACCGTGGTCGCGGTGCCACCTGCGCGCAGGATCCCGTGGAAGGTCGCGACGAAGGCGGGGGAGTTGGGGGAGTGCAGCGCCACCACGTCGCCCTGCCCGACGCCCCGAGCCGCCAGGGCGCCGGCGATCGCGTTGACCTGGTCGCGCAGCTCGGCGTAGCTCGTCTCCGCTCCGCTGGACCCGTCGATCGTCAGGGGCCGTTCCAGGTCCTCCTCGGTGAGCGAGGTGAACAGCAGGTCGTAGAGGGTGACATCGGGGATCTCGACGTCCGGGTACGGGCTGCGGAACGGCATGGCGTCTCCTTCGACAGAGGTCGTGCCCCGCCGGAGCGGCCGACGGAGCGCGGTTCGCGTGGAGTCTAGCGAGTGAGACCCACGCCACGAGCCTGTTGCCTGAAGTCCGTCTATGTCGAATCGTCCGATTCGTGGGATCGGGCCGTCCGGATCAGCGTCCGGGGAGCCTGTCCGCGAGCGCGGGCTCGGGGAGCATGCGCACCGTGCTCACGCCTGCTTCTCGCTGCTCACGCCTGCTTCTCCCCGCTCACGCCGGCTTGCCCGTGCTCACGTCCACGTCTCCGTGCGCTCCTCGAGCTCACGGTAGGCCTCGAGCACCTGGGGCGTGGGCTCCGCCTCGAGGGTCGTGGATCCGGAAAGGTGCCACTGCGGGGGCTCGTTCGTCCCGGCCAGGGCCCAGGCGGCCTGGCGCGCCGCGCCGAGGGCGACGTACTCGGCAGCCGGAGCGAGGGTGACCTCGCGACCGAAGATCGCGGGGGCCAGGCGCCGCACGGCCTCGTTCCTCGCCGCTCCGCCGATCAGGACGATCCTGCGCGCGCGCCCGCCCGGGAGGGTCGAGGCGAACCGTTCCTCGAGGGCGGCGATCCCGCCGGCGAGGGAGCACAGCAGCGCCTCGACGGCGGCGCGAGCGATGTCGGCGCGGGTGGTCGAGGTGCTCATCCCGTGCAGCGTGGCACGGGCCTGGGGACGGTCCGGGGTGCGCTCGCCGTCGAAGAACGGCAGCAGGCTGACCCCGCCCGCACCGGGCGCGGATGCCAGGGCGAGGTCGGCGAGGCCCTGGGCGTCTACCTGCAGCATCGCGCAGCTGACGTCGAGGATGCGCGCGGCATTGATGGTGGTGGTCATCGGCAGGAAACGTCCGGTCGCATCGGCGAAGCCGGTGACGGTGCCGGAGGGGTCGCAGGGCCGGGCCTCCGCGACCATCGCGCACACGCCGGAGGTGCCGATCGAGACCGAGAGGTCGCCCGGCCGCAGCGACAGCCCCAGGGCCGCGGCCATGTTGTCCCCGGTCCCGGCGGCGATCGCGGCGCCGCGCGCCGTGCGACCCATGACCTGCTGCGGTGAGGCGGGAAGGGCCGGCAGCTCGAGGGGCCGGCCGCCGGTCGCCAGGTGGAGGAGGTCGGTGTCCCAGTCCTCGTCGGCCGTGGAGTAGTAGCCGGTCCCCGAGGCGTCCCCACGGTCGCTGAACCAGGGAGTGCCCTCGGCGGCGAGACGATGGGAGACGAAGTCGTGGGGGAGCACCACGCGCGCCGACCGGTCGAGGTTCTCGGGCTCGTGCTCGGCCACCCAGCGCAGCTTCGCCGCGGTGAGGGAGGCGACCGGGAGGGACCCGATGCGCCGGACCGTCGGCCCGGGACCGCCGAGGTCCTCGATGAGCGAGGCGGCCTGCGGGGCCGAGCGGGTGTCGTTCCACAGCAGCGCCGGACGGACGACGTCGTCGTTCTCGTCGAGCAGGACCATGCCGTGCTGCTGCCCGCCGACGGCGATCGCGTCGGCCTTCTCCAGCAGCCCGTCGGCCGCGGTCTCCAGCGCCTCCAGCCAGGAGTTCGGATCGACCTCCGTGCCCTCGGGGTGCCCCGCGCGCTGCTCGGTGATGACGGTGCCGCTCTCCGCATCGACCAGCACCGCCTTGGTCGCCTGGGTCGAGGAATCGATACCGAGCACGGTGGGCATGGGGCCTCCAGTTCGTCGCGGGATGCCAGCGTAGCGACCACTCTGCGCCGAGGGCGGGCGGCACCGAGTGGCTCCCGTGGACGGCGGGACAGGTGACCCGGACCATCGCGCACGGGGCCTCGGAACATCCCCGCCCCGTCGAGCGTTCGTGCAGTCAGGACCCGAGTCGCCCCCATACTCTGGGGCCGACGAATCGTCGAGCCGACACGTGCTGACCGTCGGACAGGAGGAGAAGTGGTGGGACGCAGCGTCTGGAACATCCTGAAGACGGCCCTGCTGTTCGGGGTGCTGTGGGGCGTTCTTCTGGCCGTCGGCTACGCCCTCGGCGGTCACTTCATCTGGATCTTCGCGATCATCGGCCTCGTCGGAACCTTCATCAGCTTCTGGAACTCCGACACCATCGCGATCCGCTCGATGCGCGCCCAGGAGGTCTCCCCGCAGGAGGCCCCGCAGCTGTACCGGATCGTCCAGGACCTCGCGAACCAGGCCGGGCAGCCGATGCCGCGCCTGTACATCTCGCCGACCCAGCAGCCCAACGCCTTCGCCACGGGCCGCAGCCCCCAGCGCGCGGCCGTGTGCTGCACGCAGGGCATCCTGCAGATCCTGGACGAGCGGGAGCTGCGCGGGGTGCTGGGCCACGAGCTGATGCATGTCTACAACCGCGACATCCTCACCAGCTCCGTCGCCGCCGGGATCGCGGGCGTGATCACCTCGCTCGCGCAGATGGCGCTGTGGTTCGGCGGCGGGCGGGACCGTGAGGGCGGTGGCGGCATCGTCGGCGCGCTGCTGGCGATGATCCTCGCCCCGATCGCCGCGACGCTGATCCAGCTCGCGATCTCCCGCACCCGCGAGTACTCGGCCGATCACGACGGCGCGGACCTGACCGGTGACCCGCTCGCCCTCGCCTCCGCCCTGCAGAAGATCTCCGGGGGAGTGGCGGCGCACCCGCTGCCCAAGGAGCAGAACCTCCAGGACAGCGCGCACATGATGATCGCGAACCCCTTCAAGGGCGGCGGCATGGGCCAGCTGTTCTCGACCCATCCGCCGACCGAGCAGCGCATCGCCCGGCTGCAGCAGCAGGCCCAGCAGATGGGCCCGCGCTGAGCCGAGCGATACGTCGAGGGGCGACGACCCTCAGCTTTCAGCCTTCAGCCCTCACCCCTCAGCCCTCGGGAACGGCCTCGCTCATCGCGCAGAGCTGGAAGGACGCGCCGTCGGGATCGGTGACCGTCGCGATCCGGCCGAACGGGGAGTCGACGGGACCCTCCAGCAGCTTCCCGCCGAGGTCCTGCACGCGCGTGACGGCGGCGTCGGCCTCCTCGACCCCGAGATAGACCCGCCACCCGGTGGCCTCCTTCGGCATCACCCCGGTGGCGTCGCCGATGCCCCAGCCGTTCTTCCCCTCCGGCCCGTTGGTGACGTAGCGGAAGCTGTCGTCCTCCATCGGCTCGCTCATCGGGACCAGGTCCGCATCGACCACGGCCGTGTAGAAGGCGCAGGCGGCGTCGAACTCGTGGGTCATCAGCTCGAACCACACCGGTGAGCCGGGGGAGCCGGTGAACTCGTAGCCCTCGAGGGTCCCGGGCTCCCACAGGCCGACGTCGGCGCCGGTGGGGTCCAGGACGATCGCCATACGGCCGGTGTCGCTGATCCCGTCGAGCGGGACGATCACGGTGCCGCCGTTGTCGGTGACCCTGCGGACGCGGGCCTCGGCGTCGTCCACCAGGAGGTACACGCCCCAGGCCGCCGGCAGGGGATCGCCCTCCGGGCAGGTCATCCCCGAGACGTCCATCAGCCCTCCCACGAGCGCGCCGTCGTTGCGGATCAGGTGGTAGCCGTTGAAGTCGTCACCGAGGTTCTCGAACTCCCAGCCGAAAAGGCCGGAGTAGAAGGCCTTCGCGGCGTCGAGGTCCTTGACGCTCACGTCGAGCCAGGTGCTGGTGCCGATGCTGCGGGACATGGGTGCTCCTTGGTCGGAGGGCCGGGGGCGACGTCGCCCCCGTGGGCCCGGCGGGCCGTGGTGCCCTCACGCTAGGAGCCGACGGCGGACGTCCTTTGTCCGATCCTGCGCGGCTCAGGCACCGCTGCCGCAGAGGACCGGCAGGGCCGAGAGCAGCGGGACGGGACTCATCGCCCCTTGCGGTGCGAAGCGCAGGACGACGGCGTCGCCCGGCACCACGGCCGCGGGGTGGACGGCGACCACGGGATCGGCCGGGATCAGGTGCTCCTCGACGCTCGCCTGGGCGGGCACGGCGAAGCCCAGCAGGAACGGCGCTCCCGGGCACAGGGGAAGATGCAGCGTGCGCTCGCCGCGGGCGAGGACACCGGCGCGCGGCAGGCCGATCGGTGCAGGGTGCGGGTACCAGCCCACCCACACCGAGGCGTCCCCGCGCGAGCTGAAGGCGGCGGGCAGCTCCAGGTGCACGCTCACCTGATGGGCCGGTGCGTCGGGGGAGAGGGCGAAGGGCCGGGGCGGCACGTCGGCCACGCGGTCCGCCAGACGCCGGAGCGCTCCGGGCGGCACCCCGACGCTGTCGCGGAAACGGCGGGAGAAGCTCGAGAGCGAATCGAAGCCGACCTCCGTGGCCACGTCGATGACCGCCGCGTCGTCGCCCAGCAGCATCCGCTTAGCGGCGTCGATGCGCAGGGCCGTGAGGTAGCGGCCGGGGCCGAGGCCGTAGCGGGCCGTGAACAGACGGGAGAAGTGGAAGGGGCTGTAACCGGCGTGATCGGCGAGGTCCTCGACGCCGAGCACGGCGGCCTCGGAGCGTGCGAGGGCGAGCACGGAGGCCCAGCGGGCCTGCGCACGCGGATCGTCGGTCGGGCTCGTCGGTGAGCTCACGATCGCGAGTATACGAAGCGGTCCCGACATCGGCCACGAGGCCGACGCCGGGACCGCGGCGTCGTACGGAGCGGATCCGGTCGTTCAGTACCCGATCGAGCGCAGGTACTCCCGCGAGTCGCGGATCGCATCGAGGGGATCGCGCCCGTAGGTGTCGTCCTGCTCGATGAGGAAGTACTCGGCACCGGCCTTCTCGGCGGCCGGCAGCAGGTCCGGCCAGTTCATGTTGCCCTGGCCCACCTCGGCGAACTGGGCGAGGGAGAGGAAGTGGCCGTAGAACTCCGCGCGGTCCATGTCGCCCGCGTCGAAGCGCGCGAACACGTCGGCGTCCAGCGGCGCGATGCGGAAGTCCTTGACGTGGATCAGCTTGCAGGCTCCGGTGTACGCCTCGAGCATGTCCAGGGGCGCCATGCCGCCGCGCTGGACCCAGTGCAGGTCCACCTCGAACAGCAGCGAGGGGGCGACACGGCGCACGATGTCGAAGATGCGCTCGCCGTCGAACTGGATCAGGTCGACGTGGTGGTTGTGGTAGCAGAGCGTCACACCCTGCTCGGCGAGACGGGCGGCGTAGGGCTCGACCTCGGCCGCCCACGCCTCGCAGGCGTCCTTCGAGACCATCGCGGAGAACGGCATCATGCCGATGCGCAGGAAGCGGGCGCCGGTGCGACGGCAGGCGTCCACGGCGCGGTCGAACTCGGTCTCGAGCGCGAAGCCATTGCCTCCGGGGGCGATCGAGGCGCTCATCGCGGCGGTCTCGACGCCGAGGTCGGCCTTCCCGCGCACGAGGTCGTCGATCAGCTCGTCGGTCATCTCCACCTGGGAGACCTCGACGGCGTCGATGTCGAGGTCGCGCACCTGGCGCAGCACCTCGTACATCCCCTGCTCGTTGATCCGGTCCTTGAGCATCATCAGTTGGAGTCCGAGAACGGGCACTGTCATCTCTCCTTCGAGGTCGTCGATGTCTCTGGGGGGCTGTTGTGAGGGACGCGCTCAGGACCGCGGGGAGTACTCGCCCTCGGCCTCGATGCGGGCGTTGAGCTCGGCGAGGTACTCGTCGGCCGGGAAGTCCACGAGGTCGATGTCGCGGCCGGTCCACGCCGAGAGCTGCATGCCGGAGGCCAGGCGCACACCGTTGATCCCCTCGGCGCCGTCGGCGATCAGAGGGGTGCCGTCGTTGATGTGCGCCGCGAAGTTGGTGAGGACGTCGATGTGCTGCTGGCCCCACACGGACTCGTACTCCTTCTCCTCGACCGTGTAGACGGAGGAGGGGTCCATCTCGCCCCGGAACAGCTTGGCGACGTCCTGCATGGACATCTCGTCGCTGAGCTCGCGCTCGTTCTTGGAGAGCCGCGTGATGGTGACCTTCTTCGAGCCGTCGACGACGATCTTGCCGCCGTCGAACAGCATCTCCAGGCGGTCCGTGCCGACGAGGTCGTTCGTGCTGGTCATGAAGTGGCCGGAGGCGCCGTCGCCGAAGTCGACGACGGCGTTGACCTCGTCCTCGGTGGCGATGTCGCGCTGGAAGCCGAAGGCGAGGCGGGCGAAGACCCTCTTCGGCTTCCCGGCCAGCCACTGCCAGAGGTCGAGCTGGTGGGGTGCCTGGTTGACCAGGACGCCGCCGCCCTCGCCGCCCCAGGTCGCGCGCCATGCGGACTGGTCGTAGTAGCCCTGGGGGCGCCACCAGGTGGTGATGATCCACGACGTGTGGCGCAGCGCCCCGAGCTCGCCGGAGTCGATGAGCTCCTTGAGGTCGGTGTACACCGGGTTGGTGCGCTGGTTGAACATGATCGCGAAGGTGGTCTCGGGATGGGCGGCCGCGAAGTCGTTCATCTCCTCGACCTGCTTCGTGTAGACGCCGGCCGGCTTCTCGGTGAGCGTGTGGATCCCCTTGCCGATCGCGGTGATCGTCATCTCCGGGTGGAGGTAGTGGGGGACCGTGGTGACGACGGCGTCGACATCGCCCGAGTCGAGCATCGCGACGTGGTCGTCGTGGAAGGGGACGTCCGGATGCTTCTGGGCGGCGAGGTCCTTCTTGGCCGGGTCGATGTCGGCGATCGCGCCGAGGGTCATGCCGGGGATCTTCCCCTCGGCCAGGAGGCCGGCGTACATGCCGCCCTGTGCTCCCAGTCCGATGATGCCGAGCCGCACGGTCTTCTGGGTCATGGTCTCTCCTGTTCGAGGGTCGGTCGTTCAGCCTATGAGGACGAAGCCGCCGCTCTCGGTGGTGTCTCCATGTCTCGTCCTCGAGAAGCGGAGCGGGGCACGGAACGCCGGGCACGGCCATCTTCCCGGTGCCCCGTGCATCGCCGCTCGTCCGGCGTTCGTCGTCGTCCGTGCGCATCGCGTGGGGTCGATGCTGGCCGCCCGATGCCCGAGAGGAACGTTGTTGCCACCCTTTGCATGCGGCCGCGCCCCGGGGGTGCTCTCATCCGAGCCGGGTCGCGCGCCCTCGCGCGTCCAGGCATCAGAGCTCGCCCCTGCGCGAAAGCCCCCGCCGACGGCTGTCGACGGGGGCTCCCGGTCGGGCTCGATGCCCGGGCGTGCGGAGGGGGCTTCGATACCCCTCGGACGATCTCAGAGGTTGACCTTCACGTCCGCGTCCTTCCGGAGGTCCTTGGCGATGCTCTGCGCCGCCTTGCCCTCCTCCTGGGTCTTGGCCTGCTGGGCCAGCTGGCCCTTGACGTCCTCGTACTTCGGGACCTGCTGCGAGGACCCGCCCGAGGCGCCGGACTGGCCGCCGCCCTGCTGCTGTTGCTGCTGGGAGGCCTTGGACTGCTCCTTCAGCTGCTCGTACTGCTTCTTGAGCTCCTTCTCGCTGGGATCGGAGATGTCGGCCTTCTTGTCGATGTACTTCGTGAGCTCGAACTGCGAGGCGGCGTCCTCGCGGACCTTCTTCTCGCTGCTGCCCTGCTTCTCCATGGCCTTGACGACGTCGTCGCCGGAGGACATGCCGTTCTGCTTCGCGATCTGGTCGAGCGTGGAGTCGATGTCCTTGTCGCTGGCCTTGACGCCCGCCTTGTCCGCGGCCTGGGTCAGCAGCTCGGTGTCCACGAGCTGATCGGCCACCTGCTTCTTCAGGTCGTCCTGGTCGGGCGCCTGCCCGCCGGACTGCTGGGACATCGCGGCCTGCTGGTACTGGGCCTTGTAGCTCTGGGTGAACTCGTCCTTGCTGATCTTCTTCCCGTTGACCTCTGCGACGGTCTTCGGGATGCCGGAGAGGTCGGGCTGGCCCTGCTCCTGGCTCTTCTGGTCCTGCAGCCCGCCCGCGTCGCTCGCGGAGCTCTGCTGCTGGGAGTCGGCCTGCTTGCCGGAGCCGGCCTCGTCGGCTCCCTGGCCTCCGGAGCAGGCGGTCAGGGCGAGAGCGGCGGCAACGGTGACAGTGGCCAGGGTGCGCCTGATGGCGGTGGTCATGAGTCCTCCTCGGTTGGGCGACCGGGGCGACCGTACAGGTCGAATCCTGAGGGCTGCTGCGCGCCGCGCCCGGTGGTGTTCAGGGTGTGGTCAGGCGGTTCCGGGAACGGAAGAGGACCGTGGCGGTGATGCCGAAGCATCTCCGCCACGGTCCTCGTGACGTGATCGTGCGGACGCGGGGTCCGCGGCCGATCAGTACAGGTTCAGGAAGGCCTGCAGGGTCTTGACGCTGCCGCCGTCGAGCTCGTCGCCGCCGTTCTGCGAGGCGCCGACCTGGTGCTCGATGCCCTTGACGGTGGAGTTGCCGAGCTTGCCGTCCTGGGTGTTGCCGGTCCAGGCCTGGACCGCCTTGACGGTCTGGGCGTCCATCTTGCCGGTCTGGTCGATGTTCAGCCAGTCCTGCAGGGCCGAGACGGTCTTCGGGCCCATCTTGCCGTCGACGTCCAGGTTGCCGGCCACGGCGACGCCGGGGGCCGAGTCGGACTTCGAGGAGGTGGACTGCTGCGGGGCCGACTTCTTCTCGGTCTTCTTGGTGAAGCCATCGGCGGTGCAGTTGTCCGCGATGCCGTCGCCGTCGCAGTTCCAGGAGCCCTGGGGCTGGGAGGACTGCTTCTGCGAGGAGGTGGACTGCTGCTGCGGGGCCGACTTCTTCTCGGTCTTCTTGGTGAAGCCGTTCTCGGTGCAGTTGTCCGCGATGCCGTCGCCGTCGCAGTTCCAGGAGCCCTGGGGCTTGGAGGACTGCTTCTGCGAGGTGCTCTCCTGCGAGGAGCTGCGCTGCGAGGTGCTCTTGTGGTCCGAGCTGGAGGAGCTCGAGGAGCCGCCGCTGGGGATCGAGGCGTTGGAGTCGCCCGAACCCGACAGGCCGGTGCCGCAGACGGGCCATGCGCCCTTGCCCTGGCCGGCGAGCACGCGCTCGGCCACGGCCTTCTGCTGCGACTTCGAGGCGTTCTGGGGCTCGCCCTGGCCGCCGTAGGCCTTCCAGGTCGAGTCGGTGAACTGCAGGCCGCCCTTGAAGCCGTTACCGGTGTTGGCGGACCAGTTGCCGGTGGACTCGCACTGGGCGACCTTGTCCCACTGGTCGGCGTGGGCGTCGGTGGTGTTGGCGGCCATCATGCCGGAGGCGATGACGGCGCCGCCCGCGAGGGCGATGGCCCCGCGGCGCAGGTAAGCGTTCAGGGGCGAGGTGCTCTCATGGGTCGTCATGAAAGTGACTCCTTCAAGAGTGGTCTTGGTGGGAAGCTCAGATGCAGTGCCGCGGACCGGGGAAGCATGCGAACCGGGCTGCGCTTGCGTCGGCGACGATACGGGCGGCGCGGGGGAGGGCCTCAAGGGTCACGGCCAAGAGTTGGCACACCCTTGACCCGGAATGCTCGGTAGGTCACACGGCACGCCGTTATCTGCGCGTTACCTGGATGCGACTGCAACAGCGACTGACCGGAATCCCAAGGAATCATGGCCCGCTCCGTGACGCGGGCCTCGCGGCGGAGCATCGCTGCAGGTCGTGGCCGTAAAGCGGTCTACGTCGAAGTAAAGTCGCAGATGCTCGCCGCACCGGCCACGCTCTCAGAGGGAGCCCGGGTCCCGCCACCCGGGCGGATGTGCGGCGGGGGTCGCTCCCCGCGTTAGGGTGGCTCCTCCCTTCCCCGTCGGGGATGAACCCGACCCGCTCGGCACCGTCGCTGCGCACTGCTTCCTGCTCGCGGCTGCGTGCCTCGTACCAGGAGACATCGATGTCCCACACCCCACCGCGCCGCACGGCGTTGAAGGCGCTGGGCGGCGTGATCGCCGCGGGTGCCGTCGGCACCGCCGCCTACGGGTCGATCTCCTCCGCCTCCGCCGGAGGGGACCTGCGGTCCTCCCTCACCCTGATCGCGCCGGCCGCTGCCGGGGGCGGATGGGACACCGCTGCCCGGTCCATGCAGCAGGCGCAGCGGGCAGGCGGCATCGTCAACAACACCCAGGTCGTGAACATCCCGGGCGCGGGCGGCACGATCGCGCTGTCGAGCCTCGCCGCCCAACGCGGCCGGGCCGAGCGGCTCCTCGTGGGAGGAACCGGGCTGCTCGCCGCGACGATCCAGTACGACTCCGCGACCACCCTGCAGGACGTCACGAACCTCGGCGTCGTCGTCGAGGAGAACGATGTGATCGTCGTGCCCGGGGACTCCGAGCTCGAGACGCTCGACGACCTCGTCGATGCGTGGAAGAAGGACGTCGGCGGGGTCCCCTGGACCGGCGGCGGCTCCTTCGACCAGCTGGTGGTCACCCAGCTCGCGGTCGCCGCAGGGGTGCGCGGGTCCGACGTCAACTACATCGCCTCCGACGGCGGCGGCGAGGCCACCCAGGCACTGCTCAACGGGACCGCCAAGGCCGCCTCGAGCGGGTACCCCGACTCGGTGGACATGATCGAGTCCGGGCGTCTGAAGGCCCTCGCGCTGGTCGCGGAGGAACCGATCCCGGGGATCGACCTGCCCACGACGGTCGACCTCGGCTACGACGTCACCCTCACCAACTGGCGCTCGCTGCATGCGCCGGCGGGGATCAGCGACGAGGAGATCGCCGATCTGCTCGCGATCATCGAGGAGACCGTCGCGACGCCCGACTGGAAGGAATCCATCGAGCACTACCACTGGGCCGAGAACGTCGTCGATCGCGACGGGATCGAGGACTTCCTCGGTCAGCAGGCCGAGACCATCCGCGCACTGTACGAGGAGCTGGGAGTTTGAGCACCGCCGACACCACCCCCGAGAACACCGGCGGGAGCATCGCCGGCTCCGGTCCCGAGGCCGGCGGGGCGCCCGCGCCGGAGGCCCCGAGCGAGGCCGGCGGCGAGAAGGAGGTCGGACTGCTCGCGGAGCTCTCCGTCCCCCTCGTGCTCGCCGCCTTCGCCCTCTATCTCCTGGTGGGGCTCGTGACCATGGACCTGCCCGAGGGGACGACCTTCCCCGGGCCCCGTTTCGTCCCGGCGATCGTCGCCGCGGGCATCGCGGTGCTCGTGATCGCGCAGGTGGTCACCGTGCTGCGACAGCGCGCACCGCTCGCAGCCGACAGGGTCCGTCCTGCCGGGCGGGACGAGACCGAGGGCATCGCCGGGACGGTCTCGCGCCGTCCCGGCATCGCCTGGGGATCCTTCGCCTGGGCCGTCGGCGGGTTCGCCGTGTTCTCGGTGACCCTGCCCTTCCTGGGCTGGGTGCTGGGGGCGGCGCTCCTGTTCTGGTGCGTCTCGCGGGCCTTCGGGTCCCGCCGCCCGCTGCTGGACGTGGTGATCGCCCTCGCGGTCTCCTCGGTCGCCTACATCTGTTTCGACATGGCACTCGGGCTCTCCCTGCCCTCGGGCCTGCTGGGAGGGGGATTCTGAGATGGACTCCGTCAGTCATCTGCTCGGTGGGTTCGGTGAGGCGCTCAGCCTGGTGAACCTGCTGTGGGTGCTCGTGGGGTGCCTGCTCGGCACCGCCGTGGGCGTCATGCCCGGTCTCGGCTCCTCGATGGCCGTGGCGCTCCTGCTCCCGGTCACCTTCGCGCTGGACCCCACCGCCGCCTTCATCATGTTCTCGGGCATCTACTTCGGCGGACTCTTCGGCGACTCCACGATGGCGATCCTGATGAACACCCCCGGCCAGGCCTCCGCCATCGCCTCGACCTTCGAGGGCCACACGATGGCACGCTCGGGCCGCGCGCCACAGGCCCTCGCGACCGCGGCCATCGGCGCCTTCGTGGGCGGGATGACCGCCTCCGTGCTGGTGGTCTTCCTTGCGCCGTGGCTCGCGGACTTCTCCGCCAGCTTCGGGCCCGCCGAGTTCTTCGCACTCGCCGTCTTCGCGTTCTTCGCCACCAGCTCGATCCTCGCCGACTCCGCGCTCAAGGGGC
The DNA here is from genome assembly GCF_003130585.1 of Brachybacterium endophyticum. Lineage (GTDB taxonomy): Bacteria > Actinomycetota > Actinomycetes > Actinomycetales > Dermabacteraceae > Brachybacterium > Brachybacterium endophyticum. The sequence goes on from NZ_QFKX01000007.1 coordinate 31,229, forward strand.
TGCTCGCCCTGGCGCTGGGCATCGGGATCTCGGTGATCGGCATCGACGGGGTGAGCGGCGCGCCGCGTTTCACGGCGGGCTCCCCGCTGCTGTTCGACGGCATCTCGCTGGTGACGGTCACCGTCGGCATGCTCGCCCTGGCCGAGGTGATCTACGTGGCCTGTCGTGAGCGCTTCGACCCCGACCGCGCTCCCATGCGCTCCAGCGGCAGGCCCTGGCTGAGCCGCGCCGAGCTGAAGGAGGCGGGGCCGGCCTGGGCCCGGGGCACCGCGATCGGCCTGCCCTTCGGGGTGATCCCCGCCGGCGGGTCCGAGCTGCCCACGTTCCTCGCCTTCGGCCTCGAGCGGCGCCTGGATGCACGGCGGAAGGATCCCCAGTTCGGGCGCGGCGCGATCCGGGGTCTCGCGGCACCCGAGGCGGCCGGCAACTCGACGACGGGCATGGCGATGGGCGCCCTGCTCGCTCTCGGTCTGCCGGTCTCGGCGACCGCGGCGATCATGCTCGCGGCCTTCCAGCAGTACGGGCTGCAGCCCGGCCCGCTGCTGTTCGACCGCTCCCCGGACCTGGTGTGGACGCTACTGGCCAGCTTCTTCCTGGCGATGGTCGTGCTGCTGATCATCAACCTGCCCTTCGCCCAGCTGTGGGCGAAGCTGCTGCTGATCCCCAAGCCCTACCTGTACGCCGGGATCACCGTGTTCTGCGGCCTCGGCATCTACGCGACCAGCCCCTCGGTCTCGGACCTCCTCATCCTGCTGGTGATCGGCCTGATCGGCTTCATGATGCGTCTGGCCGACTACCCGCTCGCCCCGCTCATCATCGGAATGGTGCTCGGACCGCTCGCCGAGTCGAGCGTGCGGGAGGCGATCCAGAGTGCTGACGGCAGCCCGCTGGCCCTGTTCGAGGGACCGATCGTCTGGCTGATCTACGCCCTGCTGCTGGCAGCCATCGTCTTCACCGTGGCGACCCGGCTGCTCGACGCGCGCAGCCGACGCCGCCAGAGCTCGCGGACGGAAGGATGACGTCCCGTCGCAGGTGCGTCGGCAGAGGGGTACCCGCAGGGCCTGCCATCCTCTGCCCCGCGCCGTAGGCTCGGGACATGGATCCGACGACCGAGCTCCGCGAATTCCTGGTCGCGCGCCGCGGCCGCGTGCGGCCCGAGGAGACCGGACTGCCGGCCTTCGGCACCAACCGGCGGGTCGCCGGGCTGCGCCGCGAGGAGGTCGCCCTCCTGGCGGGGATCAGCGTCGAGTACTACACACGGCTCGAACGCGGGCGGGTGGGCTCCGTCTCGGAGGAGGTGCTCGACGGCGTCGCGCGCGCCCTGCAGCTGGGGGAGATCGAGACCGAGCACCTGCATCGGCTGGTCCGCGCGACGGGCGCTCGTCCGCGGCGCCCGGCCTCGTCGACGCCCCGCACGCCGACGCTGTCGGCGACCGTGCGTCGCATGCTCGACATGCTCCCCGCGCCCGCCTTCGTGCGCAACGGGCGCTTCGACGTGGTCGCCGCCAACTCGCTGGGCAGGGCGCTGTACAGCCCGGTGTTCGACGCGATGCGGGTGCCGAACACGGCCCGCTTCACCTTCCTGGTCCCCGCGGCCGAGCAGTTCTTCGTGGATCTGCCCGCCGTCCAGAGGAGCTCGGTCTCCTACCTCCACGGCGAGGCGGGGCGCGATCCCTTCAACAAGGAGCTGCAGGACCTCATCGGGGAGCTCTCCACGCGCTCGGAGCGCTTCCGCGAGCTGTGGGCGGTCCAGGACGTCGGCGTCCACCGGGCCGGCACCAAGCACCTGCGCCACCCGCTGGTGGGGGAGATGGAGCTGGACTACGAGGCCTTCGAGCTCCCGGCGAGCCCCGGTCTGCGGCTGAACGTGTACACCGCGGCGCCGGGGACACCCGCGGCCGACGCCCTCGAGGTCCTCGGCAGCTGGGTCGCCGACGGCGTGGACCAGGGCGGACGGTCGGGGGCTCCCAGCACCCGGTGAGACCGCCGAGGGGCACTCACCCCTCGGTGCGAGCTCGCCCGCTGCCTGCGCCCGCGCTGCCCGCTCCCGCGGTGGCGCTCCTCGCGGCGTCTGCTCTCACGCTCTCCAGCTCCTTCGCCTCCAGGCGTGCGAAGCGGATCTCGGCGGCGTCGACCTCCCAGAGCAGGGCCACGCCACCGTCCGGCAGGGCCACGACCACGGAGTACTCGCAGGCGCCGGGGGCGAAGACCAGGATCTCCTGCCAGCTCTCGCCGTCGTCGCGGGAGAGATGGAGAGTGCCGCGGCGTCGCTCGGCGGGATCCCAGGTGCTCGTCAACCAGAGCTCGCGCGAGCGCGGATCGGAGCCCGGAGCATCGGGGGAGCGCCGGGCGAGCTGGGCATTGTTGCCCGGGTCCACGAGATCCTCGTCGAGCCCCAGGTGCTGCCAGCTGACCCCGCCGTCCGCGGAGACCGAGCGCCGGCGGTGCCCGCCCTTGTGGTGATCGCGGGAGCTGAGCAGAAGACGACCGTCCGACAGTTCCGCGATGGTGGTCTCGTCCATCGCGGAGCCGGTCGGCTCACCGCGCTGCCAGGTCTCCCCGTGATCGTCCGAGAACAGGACGAAGCTGCGCACCGTCTCCGTCGGCGCCTCGACCGCGGTGCCCTCCCGATCGGCCTTCGCGCGAGCGAGGTCTGCGGGATGCCAGGCGCAGTAGGGCTGGACCAGCCGTCCGCGATGGGTTCCGACCCGCAGCTGGATCCCCGCACCCGAGGTCGCGAAGGCCCCATGGGTGGGGAAGGGCTGGGCGGTCGCCGTCAGGGAACGGAAGGTCCACGTGGCGCCGTGGTCGTGAGAGGTGGCCAGGGCGGAGCCGAGCACGTCGCGCGCGGAGTCGTCGGTGCCCGGCACGGCATCCCAGAAACCGCGGTCCTTCGCCCGGGTGTGGAACAGGTGGACGGTGCCGGTGTCACGGTCCACGATCAGGCTGGGGTCGGTCGACCAGATACGGGCCTCGCGCTCGGGCGGTCGCAGCGGCTCGATCGGGCCCCAGGACTCCCCGCCGTCGCTCGAGCGGCGCAGGAACAGGCCCGTCGGGTCGGGGACGTCGTTCCAGCTGTCGCGGCCGTCGAAGACGGCCAGCAGGCTGCCGTCCTCGAGCGCCGCCAGGGCGCAGATGCGGTAGGCCGGCATCGGCCCTTCGCCACCGCGGGCGAGGACGCGGTACGGGGCGCCGCCCGCGGGATCCCGGACCACGGGCAGGGAGGTGGGAGTTGTCATCGCGAAGAGCTCCTGCGGATCAGCCGCGCACGGCGTCGCGGAACCAGGTGGTGATCGTGGTGGGATGCGTGATCGCGGTGCCGACGACGACCGCGAAGGCGCCCGCGTCGGCGCAGGCGGCCGCCTGGGCGGGGGTGTGCACGCGGCCCTCGGCCACGAGCACGGAGGCCTCCGGCAGCTTCTCGGCGAGTTCGTTGAGCAGGGCGAGATCGGGACCCTCGACCTTCGCGCGGGCATCGGTGTACCCCGAGAGGGTGGTGCCCACGATCTCCGCGCCCGCGGCGGCCGCCTCCAGAGCGGAGTCCACGCTGTCGCAGTCGGCCATGATCGGGCCCTCGAAGCCGCTCTCGCGGACCCCGGCCACGGTCTCGGCGAAGCTGCGATGGTCGGGACGCGGCCGACGCGTGCCGTCGAGCGCGAGGATGTCCGCTCCCGCCTCGATCACGGCCAGGCAGTGATCGAGCGTGGGAGTGATGAACACGCCCTCGGCGCCGTCCTTCCAGATGCCGATGACCGGGACGTCCACGGCCTCCTTCACCTGGCGGATGTCCTCGAGGCCCTGGGCGCGCACGGCGACCGCGCCGCCCTCCTGGACCGCGGCGGCGACCTGGGCCATCGTGCGCGGATCGCGCATGGGCTCACCGGGGTACGCCTGGCAGGAGACGATCAGCTCGCCCTTCAGAGCGGCGACGAGAGGATGCATGGCGGGGTCCTTCCGGAGAGAGGTGGGGGAGCGAGAACGGCCGCGGGTCAGTCGATGGCCCAGGCGGCCGCTCCGAGGAGCGCGGCCCGGGAGCCGGCGCGGGCGGGGAGCACCGGCGTGCTCGCGACCACGTCCATGGCCTCGCGCGCGACCCCGCGATGGAGGGCATCCTCCCAGACGTCGCTCGCTCCGACCACGCCGCCCGCGAGGGCGACGGCCTCGACGTCCAGCACGTTCAGCAGCGAGCCGATCACGCGGCCCGTCGCGGTGCCGGCGAGCTCGTAGGCATCGCGGGCGGGCCCTGCCGCGGTTCGCGCAGCGGCGGCGAGTGCGCGTCCGTCGGCGCAGTGGGCCGGCTCGGCGCCCAGGCGGGAGGCGAGGGCGAGGATCCCCGGGCCGGAGGCGAGGCCCTCGAGGTGGCCGGTGCGCCCGCAGGTGCAGGGAACCCCGTCGGCCTCGGGGACGGTGACGTGGCCGACGTGGCCGGCGGCGCCGCGGGAGCCCGTGATCGGGGCGCCCCCGATGACCTGCGCACCGCCGATGCCCGTCCCGACCGCGACCAGCAGCAGCGACGCGGCCTCGCGGCCGACGCCGAACAGGGCCTCGCCCAGGCCGTGGGCGTGGACGTCGTTCATCGCCCTCGTCGGCACGCCGAAGCGCTCGGCGAAGGCCGGGGCGATCGCGGTGCCGGGCCACCCGGGCAGCGACGAGGTCGCATGCGTGATGAGGCCGTGCTCGACGTCCACGACGCCGGCGGAGGACAGCCCCACGGCGACGGGTCCCGCGCTCCCGGAGCTCGCGCGCTCGCCGGCCTCGAGGGCCGCACCGAGGACCGCCGATGCTCCGTCCCGTGCGGGGGTCGCGACGGTGACCTCGGAGGTCACCTCGGCCGACGAGCGGTCGGCCGCGATCCGCACCAGCGCCGCCGTGGTCTTGGTCCCGCCGATGTCGAGGGCGAGGACCTCGGCGAGGTCCCCGTCCGGGCCGCGGACCTCGGCCCCGGGGGCTGCGGGATCAGCGTGCCGCATCCAGCAGTCCCGCCTCGGAGAGGATGGTGCGGATGCGGCCCACGGCGTCGCCCTCGATGGGGGACATCGGCAGCGACATGGTGTTGGTGCTGAAGACACCGAGCTCGCGCAGGGCGGTCTTGAACGCTCCCACGCCGGCCGCCGGGCCCACCTTGCCCACGGGCTGGAAGACGATCTCCATCAGAGCGGCCAGGCGGTCCTGCTCCGTGCGCACGGTCTCCCAGTCGCCCGCCCGGGCAGCACGGTCCATGCGCACGTACCCGGCGGGGTCCACGTTGCCCAGGCCGGGGACGGAGCCGTCGGCCCCGGAGAGGTAGGCGCCGTCGACGACGACCTCGTGACCCGTCAGCAGCGTCAGCGGGGAGCCCGCGGCACGGTTCTTCGCGGCCAGGCGGCGGAAGGAGACGTCGTCACCGCTGGAGTCCTTGACCCCGGTGATCGCGCCGTCGGCGGCGAGCTCCAGGAGCTGCTCGGCGGCGAGCTTGAGGTGCACGCACACCGGGATGTCGTAGGCCCACACCGGCACCGAGGCCGCCTCGCCGATCGCGCGGAAGTGGGTGCCCACCTCCTCGGGCCCGGTGATCGCGTAGAACGGCGCGGTGGCGACGACACCGTCGATCGCGTGCTTCTCGGCCTCGCGCACGTGGGCGATCACCCGGTGGGTCTCCGTGTCGATGACGCCTGCGAGGACCGGGACCTGGCCGGCCACGGTCCCGACGACGGTCTCCAGGATCTTCTCGCGCATGGCGTCGTCCCAGAAGGCGACCTCGCCGCTCGAGCCGAGGGCGAAGAGGCCGTCGACGCCGGCCTCCAGCTGGCGCGCGATCAGGCGCTCGAGGCTGGGGACGTCGAGCTCTCCCTCGGCGGTCAGCGGGGTGAGGATCGGCGGGACGACTCCGCGCAGACGGGTGGCGTCGGCAGCGGTCGTGGAAGCGGTGGTCATGGGGGCTCCTTCGGGAGAGTCGGTGGCGTGCAGGGGGACCCGGGCGCTGCTCACAGCAGCGTCGGGGCCGCGGCGAGCAGGGAGCGGGTGTAGGAGTCCTCGGCATCGGTGAAGATGCGCTCGGCCGGACCGTGCTCGACGGCGCGGCCGCGGTTCATCACCAGGATGTCGTCGGAGACGAAGCGGACGGTGGAGATGTCGTGGGAGATGAACACCAGTCCCAGTCCGAGCTCCTGCTTGAGATCCATGAGCAGGTTCAGCACCTGCGCACGGACCGAGACGTCCAGGGCGCTCGTGGGCTCGTCGGCCACGATCACGTCCGGACGAAGGGTGAGGGCGCGGGCGATCGCCACGCGCTGACGCTGACCGCCGGAGATCTGCCGGGGCAGGACGTCCAGGGCGGAGGCCGGCAGGCCCACCTGGTGCACGAGCTCGGTGACCGTGCGCAGGCGCTCCTGCTCGGTGCCGATGCCGTGCACACGCAGCGGATCCATGAGGGCCTCGCGGACGGGCAGGCGGGGGTTCAGCGCGGTCGCAGGGTCCTGGAAGATCACCGAGACGGTGCGTCCCAGCTGCTTGCGGGCCGCCCGGGAGCGCCCCAGCGGGCGGCCGTCGAACAGCACCTCGCCGCTGCTGACCTTCTGCAGGCCGATCATCACGCGGGCCAGCGTGGACTTGCCGGATCCGGACTCGCCGACGATCCCGAGGACCTGCCCGCGCTCCACGCTCACGCTGATGCCGTCGACGGCGCGGATGGTGTCGGGACGCAGCAGCGATCCGGTGCGCAGCCGGTGCACGACGTGCACGTCGCGCAGCTCGATCACGGGGCCACCGGTGCGATCTGTGCGATCCCCTGCGGCGGGCGTCACGGTGACGCTCATGCGCGGTCTCCTTCCGGGACGGACGTGGGGGTGCCGGGGGCGGCGCCGGTCGCGGCCACGGCGAGCGGCTCGGGCACGGAGCCCGTGGTCGCGACCAGATGGTCGCCGCCGTCGACCCGCATCAGGGCGGGACGCACGTCCGCGCGGGCGCCGGGGTCCTGCGAGCGCGGTGCGAAACGGTCCCCGCGGGCGAACTCCCGCGGGGAGGGCACCGTGCCTGGCACCTGCAGCAGACGATCCGCCTGCGTCTCGATCGAGAGCACCGAGCCCAGCAGACCGCGCGTGTACTCGTGCCGGGGATCGGTGAGGATCTCGGCGGTCGAGGCCTGCTCGACCACCTGACCGGCGTACATGACGGTGATGTGGTGGGCGAGCTGCGAGACCAGGGCGAGGTCGTGGCTGACGAAGACCATCGCGAACCCGAGCTCCTCGCGCAGCCTCTCCAGCAGCTCGACGACCTGCTTCTGGACGGTCACGTCGAGAGCCGTGGTGGGCTCGTCGGCGATCACCAGGCGCGGGTCGCGGGTCAGGGCCATCGCGATCAGCACGCGCTGGCGCTGACCGCCCGAGAGCTCGTGGGGATAGGAGGACAGCGTCCGCTGCGGCTCCAGGCCGACGAGCTCGAGCAGCTCCTCGGCGCTGCGGGTGCCGCCCCTGCTGGTCAGCTGCTTCATCTGGGACCGGATCAGCATGGAGGGGTTCAGCGAGCTCAGGGCGTCCTGGTAGATCATGGCGACGCCGTGCCCGCGCAGGGCGTTCAAGCGCTTCGCGTCCAGCTCGAGGATTTTCGTGTCGTCCAGGAGCACCTCGCCGCTGACCCGTGCGGTGCGGGGCAGCAGCCCCATGATCGCGAGGCTGGTGACGGACTTCCCGGAGCCCGATTCTCCCACCAGGCCCATGGTCTCGCCCGGTCGCACGGTGAAGGACACGTCGTCGACGATATCCACGTCGCCGTGGGCAGCGGGGAAGGCCACCGAGAGGTTCCGGACCTCCAGCAGCGGCTCGCCCGTGGCGGCGTCGGGACGGGCGCCGCGTGCCTGCTCGGCGGTGCGCAGGCGCTGCAGGGAGGCGTGCAGCACCGCGGCCGCCTCGTCGGCCTCGACGGCTCCGAGCACGTCCTCGGAGCGCTGCTCGCTCTCGCGGGCCTCCTCCTCGGCGCGCTCGTCGGCCTCGACGTCGGCCGTCGCCTTGATACGCGGGCTGGCGAAGGTGTCGGTGAGCCCCTCGGAGAGGATGTTCAGGCTCAGCACGGTGAGCACGATCGCCACGCCCGGGAAGAACGTGGGCCACCAGTACCCGGCCAGCAGCACCGACTTGCCCTCGCTCATGATGTTGCCCCACGAGGGGGAGGGCGGCTGGACGCCTGCGTTGATGAAGGACAGCGAGGCCTCGAAGACGATCGCGTCGGCCACCAGCACGGTGGCGAAGACAAGGATCGGGGCGAGGCAGTTGCGGGCCACGTGCTTGAACAGGATCCAGGCGGTGGAGGCGCCCATGACCTGTGTCGCGGCCACGTAGTCCTCGCCGAACTGGGCCAGCACGTTGGCGCGCACCACGCGCGCCAGCTGCGGGATGTAGGGGAAGCCGATCGCGAGGATCAGCACCGGCACCGAGGTGCCGAAGACCGCGACGAACACCGCGGCCAGCGCGATCCCCGGGAACGCCATCACCACGTCGAGGATCCGCATCAGGATCTCCGAGGGCAGACGGGGTGCGGTGGCCGCGAACGAGCCGATGACGGCGGCGACCACCAGGGCGAGCCCGGTCGCGCACAGGCCGATCACCAGGGAGGTGCGGGCACCGTTCAACAGACGCGAGAACACGTCGCGCCCCACGCTGTCGGTGCCCATCAGGTGTTCGCCGCTGGGCGGCTGAACGGGGCTGCCGGTCGCGAGCGGATCGAAGGGCGAGATCACCGGGGCGAGGATCGCCGCCAGCACCAGCAGCGCCAGGAAGCCCAGCGCGATCCGGGAGATGAGGGGGAGGCTGCGCAGGGCTCCCGCCGGGGCACCGCTGACGCGCGTCATGCGGGATCCGAGTCGACGTCGACGCATGTCAGATGCTCCTGATCCGGGGATTGACGAGGACGTACAGCAGGTCCACGAGGATGTTCACGACGATGAACGCGATCGCGACGGTGAGGGTGACGCCCTGGACGAGGAAGACGTCGTTGCGTTTGACGCCGTCGAGGATCAGCTGGCCCATGGCCTGGATGTTGAAGATGATCTCGATGATCACCGCCCCGCCCATCAGGTATCCCACCCGCAGACCGAGCACGGTGATCGGGGTGATCAGGGCATTGCGCAGCACGTTGCGACTCACCACGACCGGGTAGGGGACGCCGGCGCCGACGGCCGTGCGCACGTAGTCGCGGTCGAGCTCCTCGACCATGGCCGTGCGCACCACGCGGGTCAGCGAGCCGGCGACGGGCACGCCCAGCGCGACCGCCGGCAGGATCACGTTGTGGGCCCAGGTGGCCGGATCGGTCAGGGGGCTGACCCACTGACTGACCAGCGCCGGGAAGGCTCCCCAGCCGCCGGGCACCTGGCCCAGCCATTGGATGAGCAGGATCGCCAGCCAGAACGAGGGGGTGGCGAGCGAGGCGACCGAGAGCACGCGGATCACCTGGTCGACCCAGCGGTCGCGGAACAGGGCAGCGAGCACGCCGAGGACCGCGGCCAGCACGATCGCGAAGGCCAGTCCCAGGAAGGTCAGCTGCAGCGTGATCGGGAAGGCCTTGGCGACCACGTCCGTCACCGGCGTGTTGCCGCTGGTGGTCCCGAGGTCCCCGTGGAGCATCCCGCCCAGGAAGCGCATGTAGCGCACCAGCAGGGGATCATCGAGGCCGTTGGCCTGGCGGTACTGCGCGAGGGCCTCGGGGGAGGCGGACTCGCCGAGAGCGAGACGCGCGGGATCCGAGGGGGAGAACGACATCACGACGAAGACGAGCAGCGTGACACCGAGGATCATCAGCGGCAGCGAGATCAGTCGCCGGCCGATGAGGCGGATGAGCGAGGACAACGGTTCCTCCAGGCGTGCCGGGAGCGGACAGCGGACGGGGACGGGCGGGCGGCGGGGCGGAGCACCGGGGGAAGCAGGGCATCAGGGGAGGGGCTCCGACCCGCCGCGCCTCACTTCGTGCTGCCGACCCCGACGAAGCTCAGGCCGGTCAGCGAGGTCGGCTCGAAGCCCGCGAGCGTCTCGGGGTCCCAGGCCGTCGGCGCATTGCGGTGGAACAGCGGGTACAGCGGGACTTCCTCGGACAGAGCGTCGAAGGTGTTCTGCCAGATCTCCTTCTGCTTGTCGGCGTCCAGCTCCGACATGCCCTTCTTCAGCAGACCGGTGATCTCCTCGTAGCCCTTCGAGCCCTTCCAGTGCATGCGGGTGTCGGTCCAGGTGTCGGTGAAGTACCACCAGCGCATCAGCAGGTCGGGGTCGGTGCCGAAGACCGAGGGGTCACCGGGCGCGATCACGACGTCGTAGGAGTCGGGCTTGCCGTCGATCGTGTTGTAGACGTCCGCGGACTGCTTCTCCGAGAACTCGATGCTCACCCCGGCGGCCTCGAGGGACTGCTGGATGATCGGCGTGCACTGCTTGACCCAGTCGTGGTCGGTCGCCAGCAGCCGGAACTTCGTCAGCCCGGTCTCCTTGAACAGCGACTTCGCTGTGTCCAGGTCGAGCGAGTAGACGGTCGAGGCCTTCTTGTAGTCCGGGTGGTCCTTCTGCACGAAGCAGGTCGCGGCCGTGGCCTGGCCGGCCAGCCCGTCCTTGATGACCTTGTCCATGTCGATCGCGTAGAGGAGGGCCTGACGGTTCCTCACGTCGTGGAACGGGTTGTCCTCGCTGTTGTTGAACATCGCGAACAGCAGTCCGAAGCCCAGCGGGGACTCCACGGTGCCCGAACCCTTGAGCTGGTCGATGGAGAGGTAGGGGACGGAGTCGATCGCCTGGGCCGTCTTCGACTGCATCGCGTTGGTGCGCGTGGAGGCGTCGGGGATGATCTGCCACTCCATTTTCGCGGCCTTCGCCGGCTGCGGACCGTTGTAGTCCTCGAAGCGCTCGAAGGCGACCTTCTTCGAGGAGGCGCCGTTGTCCGTCATCGTGTACGGACCGGAGCCGACGGGCTCGGCGTCGAAGGCCTTCGGGTCCTTCTGGACCGCGGCCTTGGGGACGATCTTCACAACGCTCAGACGCTCGGCGAGGATCGAGACGGGGTGGGCGAGGGAGATGGCGACCGTGGAGTCGTCCTTCTTCTCGACCTTCTCGACGAAGTCGATGAAGCTCGCGTACAGCGAGGCGTTCTTCGGATCCAGCACGCGCTCGAAGGAGAAGACGACATCGTCGGCGGTGACGGGGCTGCCGTCGTGGAACGTGGCGCCGTCGCGCAGGGCGACCTCGACGCTGTCGGAATCGCTCTTCGGGAGCTCGGTGGCCAGGGCCGCGTAGACCTCGTGGGTCACGGGGTGCAGCTCGGTCAGGCCCTCCAGGGTGTGCCAGTTGACCGCGACGGTCAGCGCTGCGCTCGTGGTCATCGGGTCGTAACCGTTGGTGCCGAGCTCGTAGGAGATCGCGGCGTGGATGGTGCCGTCCTTCTTCGCCTCGGCCGCGGCGCTGCCGCCGGAGTCGGAGGACGTGCTGCCACCGTCGCGGGGTGCGCAGGCGCCGACGGTCCCGGCGATCCCGGCGGCCGCGGTGAGGAACCCGGCGCTGCGCAGGAGGCTGCGGCGTGTGGTCTGTGGGGTCATGATCGGTGCGTCCCTTCCGGTGGGGATGCTCGGCAGGGACCGGCTGGTCCGGTGCCGTTGACGCCGGGGTGGCGGGGACGACTGCGTCCCTGCATCCGGCCTCGCGCATCGAGCGAAGTGTTCATCAGACGTCTGATGTCCGATGTTCACCATGTACTGTAGCCCCGCAGGTGCGCGATTCCGAGTCGGTTACCGAACCGTGATCCGCATCGCACCGGTCATCGGTCGCTCCGTGGCGACCGCGAGGGAGGAGAGCAGATGCGCCGACAGGACGCGGGTGGCGACGTCGTCAACAGGATCAAGGAGCTGATCCTGCGCTCGGGGCTGCATCCGGGGGATCCCATGCCCACCGAGGCGCACCTCGTCGAGGAGCTCGGCGTCGCGCGCTCCTCCGTGCGCGAGGCGATGCGCACCCTGTCCTCGCTCGACATCGTCGAGGTCCGTCATGGCCACGGCACCTTCGTGGGAAGGATGTCCCTCGCTCCTCTCGTGGACGGCCTGCTGTTCCGTGCCCGGCTGAACGACGGCAACGATCTGCGCACGCTGCGCGAGGTGGTCCAGGCGCGGATCGCCCTGGACCTCTCGATCGGCCCGGGCCTGCTCGCCGCCTGGGCGCACGAGGATCTCGCGCCGGCGCGGGCGGAGGTGGAGAGGATGCGCGAGGCGTTCGCCGCCGGCCGCGACTTCGCCGAGGCGGACCAGGCTTTCCACGCCGCGATCCTCGCCAAGCTCGACAACGAGCTGATGATCCAGCTGAGCGATGCGTTCTGGCAGGTCCACACCTCGGCGCTCCCGCTGCTGGACGTGCCGCCCGCCGGGGACATCCGCCTCACCGTCGAGGCCCACGACGCGATCGTCGACGCTCTCGAGGTCGGGGACGCGGAGGCCTACGCCCGCGCGGTCCACGCGCACTACGCGCCGCTCGAGCGCGCCCTGACCGCCGCGTCGGACTGAGGGAGCGACGGGCAGATCGTCACGCTCGACCGAGGACGGTCCTCGACCAGGCATCGTCGAGGACCGGCGGCCGGAACGTTCCGGCCGCCGGTCCTGGACCGTCCCGGTGTCAGCCCCCGGTGGGGCGCTCGCGCTGAGCGTCTCCGCTCATGCTGCCGATGCTGGCCGAGGGCGTCGCATCGTCGTGCCAGCGCAGCAGCGCGCCGATGCCGTCGACCAGGACGTCGCCGCCGTCGGTCTCCTCGCGCACGGCGCTGACGCCGGCATCGGTGCGGATGGCCTGCAGGAGCTTGCTCTCGATGTCGGGGCAGGCGCGCCCCGAGACCACCAGCAGCTCGTCGACCTGGCCGCGGTCGAGCACCTGAGAGACGTCCGTGCCGCCGGTGGCGGCGGCCCCGTCGCGCCCGCTGGCCTCGAGGAAGCGGTCCAGGAGGTCCTGTTCCCGTTCGGCGATGAACTCGCGCGTCACCTGCACGACCTCTTCGCGGAAGGACGGGCGGTCCAGGCTCTTGCCGCGGGTCCCGCCGGGGACCTCGTGAAGTCGCTCGAGCACCTCCTGGCCGAGCTCTGCCTTCAGCAGCGCACTGGTGCGCACGTCACCGGTCAGCAGCACCATGTCGGGTCGGTGCTCGCGCACGATCCGGTCCACGGTGCGGGCCACCGCCTCGGCGTTGCGTTCCCAGGAATCCTCGACGCGCGCCTGCGAGTTGCTGGCGCGCCAGCCGTGCTGGTTGCCGCCGCCCAGGTTCGCCTTGTGGAGCTCGTCGTGGCCGCCGTCCACGCTCGCGTCCGGCCCCAGGCCCTCGGTGTGCTTGTCCAGGGTCGGGGCGTCCGGTGCCCGCAGTCGCAGATCCGCTCCTGCCCTGTCGACCTCGATCAGGAGCTGGGTGACGGCGAAGGGGGTGATCTCGAGCAGGGGCAGCAGCTGCGGCTCCTCGCCCGCGTGAGCGGACTCGTGCAGCGGGGGCACCGGCAGCACGCGATCCACGACGATCCGATCGCCCGCGGCGATCACGGTGCGCCCGTGACGACCGCCGATGGGGGACGGGGTCAGCAGGGTCTCGCCGATCGCGTCCAGCAGGGCGGGGGCGACGCCGTCGGAGGCGAGGTGGTCGCGGAAGCGCGCCCAGCGCGTCTCGATCTCCGTCGCCGCCTGCGGATCCAGCCGGGTGGTGTCCATGTGGACGCTGACGTAGGGGCCTTCGTTCTCCAGAGCGGACCTGAGCCAGGGAAGCTTCACGTGTACCTCCTGCATCGGCGTGTGCGGAGTCCGGAGCCTGACGGCAACGACGCCGCGGGGTGCGTTCACCTTTCCACGGCGCCTGGTCGCCCGCAACCGGTTACGGACACCCGGTGCCGGACGGGTTCAGTCGCGGTCCTCCACCGCGTCCTCGAGCTCGTCCTTGGACATCGAGGAGCGCCCCTCGACGCCCTCGCGCTTGGCGTCCTCGTAGAGCTGCTCCTTCGTGCGACCCTGCGGGCCGTCATGGGAGTGCTCGCCGCCGCGGCGGCTGGGGGAGGACTCGTCGGTGGCGGTGCGGGAGGCCTCGTCCGCCTCACCCTCCTGGGCTCGGGTCTTGTTGACGGTGCGCGCCGCGATCTCCTCGGCCGTCTCCTCGGAGCGTCCCTGCTCCTTCGCGCTGTCCTTCACGTGCTCGTACTGGCGCTCGCGCTTGTCGCTCCACGACTGGGGCATCTCATCCTCCTGGGACGGTGGGGAGGGCGCGGGGCTTCGTGCCCTCCCTGTCCACAGTACTCGGCAGGCCCGCAGCTCGGAGGGTCCGCTGCTCGGTGGGCCCGGGCCCTGGACGGTGCCCTGTCCGCTCAGGCCGAGGCGGACGCGCTGCGGCGCCGTGGGCGGGAGCTGCCGCCCGAGCGCAGGGAGAGGGTGGCCAGCGCGACGGCTGCGACCAGGATCAGCAGGCCGACGACCACGTGCAGCCAGATCACGCCCGTCTCGGCGATGCCGATCTGGATCAGGGCCAGGACGGCCACGGCGATCGCGTGCATCATCATCCCCGTATTGCCGCCGGCACGGGACCACAGCACCGCGAAGACCGCGGCGACCACGGTGGCCAGGAGGATCAGGTAGCCGATGCCCTGATGGACGGGGAACAGCGCTCCGAGGTTCCCGAGCAGACCGAACCCCAGCAGCGCCTGGACGACGACGAGGAGTCCGGCGGCACCGGAGACGATGCGCAGCCAATGGAGGACGGGGCTGATGGGCGGGACAGCGGTGCCCGAAGCGTTTTTCGACATGGTGTCATCTTAAGGGCACCCGTTCGGTGGATCGGGGGACCGAGGTCCCCCGATCGGGCCGCCTCAGTCGGCCGATCCCCAGACCTCGCGCCACTTGGCGGCGAGCGAGTCGATGTTCTCGTGCGCGTTCAGGCCGCTGGGCTGGGGGACCACCCAGAGCGCCACGTCCTCGGGCCAGTCGGGGACGTCGGCGGGGTCCTGCCGGCCGAGGCGTGCCTTGGGCAGGCCGAAGGCGGTGCGGTAGGCGGTGATCCCGGCGATCGCGACCGTCCGCGGGCGCAGCGAGCGGACCGAGCGCACGAGCGCGCGCCCGCCCTCGCGCAGCTCCTCGCGATCGAGCTGGTCGGCGCGCACGGTGGCGCGACCCACCAGGTTCGTCATCCCGATGCCGCTGTCCAGGAGGTGCTGCTCATCGGCCGCATCGAGACCTGCCGCGCAGTCGACCAGATGGTCGGTCAGGCCCGCGCGGTGCAGCGAGGGCCAGAACCTGTTGCCGGGACGCGCGAAGGGGGCGTTGACCGCCGCGGTCCACAGTCCGGGGTTGATGCCGACGATGAGCAGACGCAGGGGAGGGGGATCGTCCGGGCCGGGGAGGACGTCGTCGACACCGTGCGGGTCGGTCGTCGAGACCTGTGCCAGATCTTCCTTGGAGGGGCGGCGTCCGCCGAGCGGGGAAGGGCGACGTGAAGTCATCCCTGCACTGTATCGAGGGTGTCCCGCACAGGGCTGTGGGCGGTGTCGGGCTCGGACCGCAGAGGTCGACGCCGCACCAGGCCCCCGGGGCCGGCCGGGAGCGCCCCGCTGCGACGGTCCACGAGGACCCAGGGAAGAGTGATGAGCGCCCAGACCCCGGCGCTCACGAGCGCTTCGACGAGGATGTAGACCGGCCAGGGCCCCATCACGTCCAGCAGGCTCGGCCCTGCGGGAGCGTGGTGCAGGTAGGCGTAGTTCCCGCCGGTCAGCAGATTGCCGAGCTGGGCGATGAGCGCCCAGCCCACGGTGGCGGCGTAGGCGAGGGCGAAACCGCGCCAGGTCGGGTGCAGACCGAGCCCCCAGACCAGCAGCACCGGGATCAGGACTCCGGTTCCGTGGGCGAGCCAGTACTCGCAGAACTCCAGCGGGGGCCAGACGAAGTAGTTGACGTCCGGCGTGAGCACCGACTG
This sequence comes from Brachybacterium endophyticum, assembly GCF_003130585.1. GTDB lineage: Bacteria > Actinomycetota > Actinomycetes > Actinomycetales > Dermabacteraceae > Brachybacterium > Brachybacterium endophyticum. The sequence continues at coordinate 47,144 of NZ_QFKX01000007.1, forward strand.
CATGTTCAGGGTCAGGCCCCAGAAGTACGAGACGACCACCGCCCAGCGGGCACGGGTGATCAGGGCGAGCGGACCGATGAACCGCAGGGCGTCGGAGAAGTGCAGGGGCAGGGACTCCTCGATGTTCCACGCCCAGGGCATGACGCCCCACAGGGTCCACAGGATCGAGTTCGCCAGCAGCACCCAGCCCAGCACCCGCAGCCGGTTCTCGATCCGGTCCACCGCCTGCGGTGTGCGCGCTGACCGGCGTATGCGGCGCAGCGCGATCAGGGCGACCAGGGCGATGAGCACCAGGACGGTGACGTGCTCGGGGCCGTAGGGCGTCATGTGCCCGATCAGGGAGCCGTCCGCGCTGTGCACATCGGAAGCGTAGCCCGCGGCCGCGCCGATCGTCCCCCGATCGGCGAGGCCGCGGGGCCCGGCTCAGGCGGTGGCGGGGGCCGCGGCGGTGCGACGGGCGTGGCGCGCCTTGAGCAGCGTCACCAGGGCAGCGGCGATCAGCGTGCCGACGATGATCGCGATCAGGTAGCCCCAGACCGGGCTGATCGCGAAGAACACGAAGATGCCGCCGTGGGGCGCCTGGGACCCGACGCCCAGCGCCATGCTGAGCGCGCCCGTGACGGCGCCGCCCGCCATCATCGAGGGGATGACGCGCAGCGGGTCCGCGGCCGCGAAGGGGATAGCCCCCTCGGAGATGAACGAGGCGCCGAGCAGCCAGGCGGTGGTGCCGTTTTCGCGCTCGGCCCGGGTGTACAGCGAGCGGCGGACGGCCGTGGACAGTGCCATCGCCAGCGGAGGCACCATGCCGGCGGCCATCACCGCGGCCATGATGTGGAAGGAGGCCTCGGTGCCCTGCGAGAGGCCGGCGGTGGCGAACAGGTAGGCGGCCTTGTTCACCGGCCCGCCGAGGTCCACGCACATCATCAGGCCCAGGATCACGCCGAGCAGCACCGCGGAGGTCCCGCTCATCCCGGTCAGTGCGTCCTGCAGCGTCGTCATCACCCAGGCGATCGGCCGACCGAGCACGAGCAGCATCGCACCCGCCACGATCCCGGAGGTCACCAGCGGGATGATGACCACGGGCATCAGCCCGGCGAGCCAGCGCGGCGGTTGCAGCGACGCGAGCGCCAAGGCGATCAGGCCGGCGAGCAGACCGGTGACCAGGCCGCCGAGGAAGCCGGCGCCCACCATCACCGAGATGGCGCCGCCGATGAACCCGGGGGCGATCCCCGGCCGGCCGGCCAGCCCGAAGGCGATGTATCCCGAGAGCGCGGCGACCAGGAAGCCCATCCCGGCGTTGCCGATGGTGAACGCGACGGCGCCCAGGTACAGCAGCAGCCCGGTCCTGGCGGTGACCTCGTGCCCGCTCGAGCCGTCGTAGCCGACGTGGCCGGGAAGGTTCGTCAGGGAGTTGCCGGTCGCCACGTCCTTGGCGACGAAGGAGACGTCGAAACCGCCCAGCAGGAAGCCCAGCGCCATCAGCAGACCGCCCGCCGCGACGAACGGGATCATGTACGAGACACCGGTCATCACGGCGGCCTGGATGCGCTTGGGCCAGGAGACCGCGCCGGTCGAGGACTTCTCCTTCGCGTCGTCCTCCGACGAGCCGCCCGCGGCCACCGTGCGGGCTCGCGGATCCCGGGCCGCGCTCACCGCCTCGTCGATCATCGCGGGTCCGTCGGAGATCGCGCGCTTGACGGGGTGCTCGATCATCGGCATCCCGACGAAGCGCTCGCGGCCCGAGATGTTCACGTCGGCCGCCACGATGATCGCGTCGGCCTCGGCGATCTGCTCGGAGGTGAAGGGCGTGATGCCGCCCGAGCCCTGGGTCTCCACGTGCAGGCGCACGCCCTTCTCGGCGGCAGCGGTCTCGAGCGACTCGGCAGCCATGTAGGTATGGGCGATGCCGGTGGGGCAGGAGGTGATCGCCAGCAGGACGGGGGTGTCCTCGGAGGTCCCGGCCTCGGCATCGGCAGGGTCGTCATCGGATCCTTCGCGCGAGGTCGCGACAGCGGCCGCCTCGGATCCGGTCTCGGCGGGTCCGCCCGACGCGGTCCCGGCCGATCCGGGCTCGGCCGGCTCGGGCTCGGCCGGCTCGGGCTCGAGCACGCCCATGACCAGGTCGGAGACCTCCTGCTGGGTGGAGGCCCCGCGCAGGGAGGTGAGGAACTCGGGGCGCACCAGGGCGCGGGAGAGCTGGGCGAGCAGCTTCAGATGCTGATCGTCGGTGCCCGCGGGCGCCGAGATGCCGATCACCAGGTCGGCGGGTCCGTCGGCCGAGCCGAAGTCGACCGGCTCGCTCAGGCGCAGCAGCCCGAGAGCCGCCTCGTGCACGGCCTCGGTGCGGCAGTGGGGGATCGCGAAGCCACCCGGCATGCCGGTGGCGAAGGATTCCTCGCGGGCCAGGAGGCCCGCTTCGAGCCCGTCGCGCTCGGAGCGGCCGGTGGCGGCGATCAGATCGGCCAGCTGGCCGATCACGGCGGTCTTGTCGCCGGCGGGCTGCACGTCCAGGCGGACGAGGTCTGCTGTCATCAGGGGATCTGACACGGCCAGCTCCTTCACTGGTGGGCCCGGCAGGTGCCGGGCGGAGGTATCGGGTTCGGTCAGAGCGATCGCACGGCGCCCGGGCGCACGTGGACCTGGTCGGGTCGGGGGATCGTGGTGCCGGGCAGTGCGACGGCCGCGCTGCCGTAGGCGACCGCGCGGGCGAGCGCCTGCGGGCCGTCCTCGCCGAGACTGCGGGCGAGCAGATAGCCGGCGGCGGCGCAGTCACCCGCGCCCACCGTCGAGACCACCGACGGAGTGTCGGCCTCGCAGTACCAGGTGCCGCGGGCGTCCGCGAGCACCGCCCCCGCGCCGCCGAGGGTCACGAGGACCTCGGCGACACCCTGGGCGCGCAGGTCCTGCGTCGCACGGGCGACGGGCGCGAGCTCGGCGGGCCCGAGGTCTCCCGGGGCCGCCTCCAGCGCGTCGAGCGTGCCGGCGTCCTGTCCCGTGAGCTGGGCCAGCTCGAGGGCGTTGGGCGTCAGCAGGTCGGGCGCTGCGGAGCGGTCCTCGCGCCAGGCCGCGCCGAGGGCGGTGAGAGGAACGTCGGAGGTGTCCACGCCCACCCAGGCATTCCGCTCGTGCAGTGCGCGGACGATGCCGGCGTACCAGTCCACGGGGAACCCGGGGGCGAGGGAGCCCGAGAGCATCACCGTGCCTCCGCTCGTGGTGGCCTCGAGAAGCTCCTGTTCGACGCTCCGCAGCTCCGCCGCGGTGATCGCGGATCCGGGCTCGTTGAGCTTCGTCGTGACGCTCGTGCCGGACGCCGTCGGCGAGAGCACCGTGAGGTTCGTGCGCACGGCTCCCGCGACGGGGACGGCGCGATGACGGATCCCGGTCCCGACGAGGAGGCGCAGGTACTGGTCCTCGGGGCCGACGGGCACGAGCGCCTCGGTCTCGACCCCGGCGAGGGCGAGGGCGCGTGCGACGTTCACGCCCTTGCCGCCCACCTGGGTGCTGTCGGCGACGATGCGGTGCACGCCCCCTGCGACGAGCGGTGCAGCGAGCTCCACCGACCGGTCCAGGGAGGGATTGGCGGTGACGGTGCGGATCACGCGATCACCACCTGCACGTCGGCGTCCTCGAGGTCGCGCCGGATCTGCGCCGGGAGACCGTCATCGCTCACGAGGGCGTCGATCTCCGATGCGCGGGCGAAGGCGACGAGCTGGTGGACCTGCGCCTTCGAGGAGTCGGCGAGGACGACCCGCAGCCCCGAGCGGGCCACGATCGTGCTCTTGACCGCTCCCTCCTCGGGGTCCGGGGTGAACAGCTCGGCGCCGTCGAACCCGTTGCACCCCAGGAAGGCGATGTCCGGTCGCAGGCGCTCGAGGGCGGCCACCGTGTCGGCACCCACTCCCGCTCCCGTGCCCGGGCGCAGCCGTCCGGGGAGCAGATGCACCGGGGGAGCGTCCAGGGTCAGCATCGCCTGCGCGACGTCCAGGGCGTGGGTCAGGAGAGGGCCACGACGCCCGGCGAGGTGGGGGACGAGCCCCAGCGTGGTCGTGCCCGCGTCGAGCAGGACCGACGCATCGCCGTCGGCGGGCAGCAGCTTCCGGGCTGCGTCGGCGATACGGCGCTTGACCTGCGGGTTGGTGGTTCGTCGGGTGTCCAGGTCCGGCTCCGCGGCATCGGTGCGGCGCGCGAGGGCGCCGCCGTGGACGCGCATCAGCATCCCCCGCTGCTCGAGGTCGTCCAGGTCCCGTCGCACGGTCTCGGTGGCGACCTCGAAGGTGTCGGCGAGGGCGGAGACGGTGACACGACCGGACGCCTCGAGAGCATCGAGGATCTGGCGCTGTCTCTCCTGTGCGTACATCACATCACCTGCGTCGTCGGAGGAGCATCGGGGACCGGTGCAGAGGTTCGGTCGTGACGCCATGACCAGGTGGGTCGGTGGGTCGTGCGCCGCAACGCACCACAGACTACGACATGAAGCCACATGGAACAACAGGAAGCCACATGGCAACGTGTTGCTCTCGGGGGACGGCGGCGCACCGCCCGCGCACTCGGGCGGTAGCATCGTCGGACCCCCGCACGACCCGCTCCAGGAGCCCAGATGACGCAGGCCTACCACGCCGATTCCGCCGATCTCGTGACGAAGGAGGTCCTGGACTGGGAGTTGTTCGGGACCGCTTCCCGTGAGCTCGCCCAGACCATCGCGGACTCGCAGTTCGATCCCGAGATCGTCATCGCGGTCGCACGCGGGGGCCTGCTGCCGGCCGGCTCGCTGTCCTACGCCCTGGGGCTCAAGCTCGCCGACGCGATCAACGTCGAGTTCTACACCGATGTCCACGAGACCCTTCCCGACCCCGTGCTGCTCGCGCCGATGCTCGACACCGACTCGATCCAGGGCAAGCGCCTGCTGGTCGTCGACGACGTCGCGGACTCCGGGCGCACCCTCGCGCTGGTCCTGCAACTGCTGCGGGAGATGGGGGCCGACGCCCGCAGCGCCGTGCTCTACGCGAAGTCGTCCTCGGTGGTCTCGCCCGATTTCGTCTGGCGCCGCACCGACGAGTGGATCGTCTTCCCGTGGTCGGCCGAGCCGCCGGTCACGCCCGCCGCCTCGGCCTGAGCGGGCCGGCGCTCATCGCCCCTGGGTCGCTGCCCGGGGGTCATCGGCGGGGGCGCGCCGCCCTCGAGGGGTAGCTCTGGTGCCAGGTGCGATCCAGTGCGCTGACGGCGTACCAGGCGTGCGGGTCCGCTCCTGCGTGCAGGTAGCGCTGGATCTTCCTGTCGTTGTCGGCCCGGACGACGGCCACCAGGTTCCGGGCGTCGGCGAGGTCCGTCGACCGCACGTGCGGTGACCGCAGACGCCAGATCGCGAAGTTGGTGCCCTCGCCCGAGAACCGCAGGACGACCCCGTCCTCGTCGCAGCGCACGTGGTGCAGCCGGGGGGCGTCCGGTGCCGCCCCCTCGGGCAACTCGATCACCGGGACGATCGCCGGGTGGGCGAAGCGTTCGCGCACCAGCTGGTCGACGGCTCCCGTGGTGTCGTCGCGCATGCTGGTCGCGCTGAAGTAGACCATTCCGCTCACCCCGTCCAGGCTGCGTCCCAGGGCGGCGTGCTCCGAGAGCTCCGCGGGGTCCTCGAACGTGCCGTCGACGGCCTTGTAGGCGCCTTCCCCGATGAACAGCATCACGCCCGAGTCCTCGGCGAGGTCCGCCCACCAGCGCACGAGGGTGTCGTAGTCGGCGAGCTCGTGGCCGATCTGCCAGTAGATCTGAGGGTTGATGTAGTCGACCCAGCCCTCCTGCACCCAGCGCCGGGAGTCGGCGGAGATGATCTCGTAGGACTCCGAGCCCGAGGTGTCCGATCCGGCGGGATCGCTGCTGGCATTGCGCCAGATCCCGAACGGGCTGATCCCGAAGCGCACGTGCGGCGCGTCCCCACGGATCCGATCGTGCATCTCGCTGACCAGAAGGTTGACGTTCTCCCGCCGCCAGTCCTCGATCGATGTGGATCCGTCCCCGTGGCGCTCGTAGGTCTCCTGGTCCGGCAGCTCCTCGCCCTCGACGGGATAGGGGTAGAAGTAGTCGTCGAAGTGGACGCCGTCGACGTCGTAGTGGTTGACCGCGTCCATCATCGCGTCCTGCACGAACGCCCGGACCTCGGGGACCCCGGGGTCGTAGTACAGCTTCCCGCCGTAGGCGAAGGTCCAGCCCTCGTGCGTGCGCGCCGGGTGGTCCTCGACGAGGTCGGTCGGGTCCACGCTGTCCATGGTGACGCGGTAGGGATTGAACCACGCGTGGTACTCGAGACCCCGCTCGTGAGCCGCCTGCACCTGGAAGTCCAGCGGGTCGTACCCGGGGCCCTCACCCTGGGTTCCCGAGAGCCACTCGGACCACGGCTCGAACGGTGAGGGCCAGATGGCGTCCGCGGTGGGGCGCACCTGGGAGATCACCGCATTCATCCCGAGCTCCTCGGCGAGGTCGAGCCAGGCCACGAACTCGTCCTTCTGCTCATCAGCGCTCAGCCCGGTCCTCGAGGGCCAGTCGATGTTGTCGACCGAGGCGATCCACAGCGCCCGGAACTCCCGCACCGGTGCGCGATCCTTCCCGGGCGGCCGGTCGTGATCGTGGCCGTGCCCCGGCCCGTGGCCTCTTCCGCGCCCTGCGGGCGCGGGCGGCGTTGCGAGGGCGGGGGCGCCGAGGGCGACGGCGGTGGTCGCGGTCGCGGCGCCGGTGGTGACACGGATGAAACGTCGACGGTCGAGCGGATCCATGAGGTGCCTCCGGGGCGAGGTGGGGTGGTGGGACGGCCGACGGGCCCGTGCACTGCTCTGTGCTCGGTGGGGGACGGGCCGAGGGGCCTTCACGCTTCCATGCCGGAGGGCCAGTGGCAAGCGTCACAGCCAGGGGGCGGATTCCGCCGAGGGCGCACCCCCTTCACGATGCGGTCGGGGAGTGCCAGAGTGGGGCTCATGAAGATCACACTCATCGGAGGACATGGCAAGATCGCGCTGCTCGCGGAGCCCCTGCTCGTCCAGGCGGGGCACGAGGTGCGGGCGGTGATCCGCAACCCCGACCAGGTCGCCGAGGTGGAGGCGACCGGCGCGAGCGCCGTGGTGCTGGACATCGAGAAGCTCGACGTCGCCGGATGGAAGGACCTCGTCGAGGGGTCCGACGCGGTGGTGTGGGCCGCGGGCGCCGGCGGCGGCGATCCCCGACGCACCTACGCCGTGGACCGTGAGGCGGCGATCGCCTCGATGGACGCGGCGGAGAGCGCAGGGATCCCGCGCTACGTCATGGTCAGCTACTACGGGGCGACCCTCGACCACGGGATCGACCCGGGTGACGGCTTCTTCGCCTACGCGCAGTCCAAGGCCGAGGCGGACGAGCACCTGCGGGGCGGGGACATGGACTGGACCATCCTCGGCCCGAGCCGTCTCACGGACGAGCCCGCCAGCGGGCGCATCGACGCCGCGGCGTCCGAGGGTGGCGAGGTCAGCCGCGGCAACGTCGCGCAGGTCATCGCCGCAGTTCTCGAGGAGCCTGCGACGTTCGAGACGTTCCTGCAGTTCAACGACGGGGAGACGCCGATCGCGCAGGCGATCGTGCCCGACTGAGCGCGGTCCTCTCCCGGTGCCGGGCGAACCGGCACCTCGGGCCTCGCGCGGCGGGGCCGCTCACGCCTCCTGGGCGTCGGCGGTCCTGCCACGCAGTCGTCCGATCCCCAGCACGACGAGCAGCACCAGTGCTCCGACGATCACGCCGAGGATCATGGCGCACACCGTCGCGCCGAGCCAGGCGAGCACCCCGCCGACGCCCGGGACGCCCGCCAGCGCCTCCTCGAGGTGGTGCACCCACTCGTAGGGGACGGCGGCGCCGAGCTCGTGGGTGCCCTCGAGCAGGATGTGCCCGCCCACCCAGAGCATCGCGGCCATGCCGATGTAGCTGATCGCGGTCATCACCTTGGGCATGGCGGCGACGAGCCCGCGACCGAAGCGCTGGGCGCCGGGGGAATCGCGTCGCGCCATCGCCAGACCGATGTCGTCCATCTTCACCAGCACACCGACGGCGCCGTACACGAGCACCGTCAGTCCCACGCCGACGACGATCAGCACCGCGGTGCGCAGGAGGAAGGGCTCCTGGGCGACGGTGTTCAGGGAGATCACCATGATCTCGGCCGACAGGATCAGGTCCGTGCGCACGGCGCCCTTGACGACCTTCTTCTCGGCGTCGGCGCCCGATGCCGCCGCCGGTTCCTCCTCGTGCTCACCGTGGGGATGGACGAGCTCCCAGATCTTCTCGGCGCCCTCGTAGCACAGGAAGGTCCCGCCGAGCATCAGGATCGGGGTCAGGGCCCAGGGTGCGAGCCACGACAGCAGCAGCGCGATCGGCAGGATGATCAGCAGCTTGTTGATGAGGGAGCCGCGGGCGATACGCCCTACGATCGGCAGCTCGCGGGCGGGCTCGAGGCCCCGCACGTACTGCGGTGTCACGGCCGCATCGTCCACGACGACGCCCACGGCCTTCGCGCTCGTGCGTGCCGACGCGGCAGCGATGTCGTCCGTGCTGGCCGCGGCCATCTTCGCCATCGCGGCGACGTCGTCCAGGAGTGCTGCGAGTCCGCCGGCCATGGTGCGCCTCTCGGTCAGGGGCAGGAGCGGGGTCAGCCTATCGGGTCGGATCGGGATGGACAGGGACGACGAGGGCACGTGCCGCGGCGCGGACGCCCGGGCCATGCAGGAGAGCGGTCGATGATCGACACGGAACGGATGGAGGAGACGGCATGACCGGAGGACGGCAGTGGATGGCGACCATCGCCCTCGCGGTGGGCATCTTCATCCTCATCACCATCGAGGAGCTCCCCATCGGCGTCCTCAGCGTGATGGCCCCGGACCTCGGTGTGAGCGCCGGTGTCGGGGGTCTCGCGGTCACCGTCCCCGGTGTTCTCGCGGGGGTGATCGGGATGCTCGCGCCGGTGCTGGTGCGGGGTCTGGACAGGCGCCTCGTGCTCGTCCTCGCGCTCGGCAGCGTCGTCCTCTCCTGCGCACTGAGCGTGGTGGCACCGAACTTCGCCGTGCTGCTGCTGGCGAGGCTCTTCGCCGGGACGTCGATCGGGTTGTACTGGTCGGTCCTCGCCGTGGTCGCGGTGGCGCAGGTGCCGGCGTCCCGGGCATCGCGTGCCCTGACCGTCGCCTTCAGCGGTGCGGGCGCCGCGCTCGTGCTGGGCGTGCCGGTCGCCTCCTGGATCGGGACCCACCTGGGGTGGCGGTCGGCCTTCGCCGTGGTCGGCCTGGCGGCTCTCGTGGCGGGCCTGCTGATCCTGCTGCTGGTCGCACCGGTGCGCACCGAGGCCCCCGTGACCGTGAGGATGATGCGCCGTGCGGGCCGATCGCGAGGCGTGCGCCATGCCCTCGTGCTCACCGGGCTGGTGATCACGGCCCAGTTCATCACCTACGGGTACGTCAGCCCGCTCCTGCACGCACGGGCCGACGTCCCGTTCACCCGCATCGGCGCGATGCTGCTGCTGTTCGGCCTCGCCGGGATCGTCGGGAACTTCGCCGTGGGCATCGTGCTGCGCCGCAGCGCCCCGCTCGGGGTCCTGGTGATCGCGGCCGGGCTCGGGGCTGCACTGCTGGCCTTCCTGCTGATCGCCCGCACCCCGGGAACGGCCCTGCTGGTGATGCCGCTGTGGGGGCTGTTCGCCGGGGCTGCCTCGGTGACCGTCCAGGCCTTCGTTAGCTCCGAGGCCCGCGACGTGGTCGAGGAGGGCACGGCGATGAACAGCGCGGTCTTCAACATCTCGATCGCCTTCGGCGCGCTGATCGGCGGCCGGATCCTCGACCACGCCGGACAGACGCCGCTGGTGCTGACCTCGGTGACGATGATCGTGGTCGCGATCGTGATCCTCGTGCGCTACATCCGCACCACGCCGACCCACGTGTGAGGCCGCGGAGCCCTCACACGATGCGGAAGTCGCTGAGGCCGCGAGGGGAGTCCTCCTGCACCTCGGTGTCGCTGACCCGTGCGCTCGAGGGGCCCTCGCCGAGCCACCGGAGCATCTGCTCGACGGACTCCTCGGGCCCTTCGACGTCGGCCTCGACGGTGCCGTCCAGGAGATTGCGGACCGTGCCGGAGACCCCGAGCTGCTCGGCCCGGTCGGCAGCGGCCCAGCGGAATCCGACGCCCTGTACCTGACCGCTCACCCGAACGGTCCTGCGGATGATCGACGACTCCATGCTGCCTCCTCACGATCGCGCGGCTCCGGAGACCCGGATGGGGAGACCCTAACTCTCGCTGCCGCGGGGGTGTATCGCATGCCGCGCGATCCCGTTAGCTTGGGCCGACCAGACCGCAGCACTACTGGAAGGTGAGAGACGATGATGCTTCGACTTCGACGACCTGCAGCGCTCCTGGCCACCGGGATCCTGGCGACAGCCGCCCTGGGCGCCTGCGGTGGAACGGACAAGGACTCCGATGCACAGGGCTCCTCGGAGCAGACCACGGCCGAGGACAACGGCGGCAGCGGTTCCGACAGCGGCGGTTCGGGCGGCGGTGCCTCGGACGGCGGCGGTGCGTCCGACGGCGGCGCCTCGGGAGGGAGCGACGCCTCCGACAGCGGCGGATCCGGGGGCTCGGGCAAGGCCGTGTCGAGCCAGCCCGCCGCGGATGCGGACCTGCGGGAGGTGACCTTCCCCGTGGACGCCCAGAAGGCTGTCGACACCGCCACGGCGAAGGCCGGGGACGGCACGGTCCATGCGATCGAGCTCGAGCACGACACCCGGGACGATGCCTGGCAGTACGACGTGAAGGTGCTCTCCGGGTCCACCGACCACACCGTCACCATCGACGCGGTGAGCGGCAAGGTCGTGGACACCGAGAAGGAGCGCACGGACGACCGCGAGAAGGGCGTCGACCTCAAGGATCCGATGACCTTCGACCAGGCGCTGGACGCGGCCTCGAAGAAGGCCGACGGACCGCTCCGCAGCTGGAAGCTCGAGTGGGACGACGACCACCGGGCCTACCAGTTCGACATCGGCCCCGAGCACGAGACGCCCGAGGTCATCGTCGACGTGGACTCGGGGACCGCCCAGCGGGAGGACTGAGCGCGGCGGTGCTCGGAGACCGATCGCGAGCACCCCGGGCACGATGACCGAGGTCGGGTCTCTGCGGCACCGGATGGCGCCGCAGGGACCCGACCTCAGCCGTTGTCCCCGCCGGTGTCGGCCGCGACGGTGCCTGCGTCCGCCTCGGCCTGGTCGGCGTTGTCGTCCCACTGCCAGCTCGCGATCGCGCTCGGGTCGGCGCCGTGCTGATAGGCGAAGGCGCGAGCGTGGATGCGTTCGTCCGCCATCTCCTGGCGCAGCCCGGCGAAGCGTGTCCCCAGTCCCTCCACGCGGTCGATCACGTCCATCACCAGGTGGAAGCGATCCGTGTCGTTGCGCATCAGCATGTCGAAGGGCGTCGTGGTCGTCCCCTCCTCCTTGTAGCCGCGGACATGGATGCGGGAGCGGCGATCGTGCCGGTAGCTCAGGCGGTGGATCAGCCACGGATAGCCGTGGTACGCGAAGACGACCGGGACGTCCTGCCCGAAGATGCCGTCGAACTCCTCCTCCGAGAGACCGTGCGGGTGCTCGGAGTCGTGCTGCAGGCGCATCAGATCCACGACGTTGACCACGCGGACACGCAGGTCGGGGATCCGCGTGCGCAGGATCTTCGCGGCGGCGAGCACTTCGATGGTGGGGATGTCGCCGGCGCAGGCGAGAACCACCTGGGGCTCCTCGCCGGGGGTCTCGGTCCCCGCCCATTCCCAGATCCCCAGCCCGCGGGTGCAGTGGGCGATCGCCTCGTCCATGCTCAACCAGTCCGGGTTCGGCTGCTTCCCGGCGACCACCACGTTCACGTACTGGCGCGAGCGCAGACAGTGGTCGTAGGTCGACAGCAGCGTGTTCGCATCCGGTGGCAGGTACACCCGGACGATCTCCGCCTTCTTGTTGACCATGTGGTCGATGAAGCCCGGGTCCTGGTGGGAGAAGCCGTTGTGATCCTGGCGCCAGACGTGGGAGCTGAGCAGGTAGTTGAGCGAGGCGAGCGGTGCCCGCCATTCGATCTCGTTGGTCACCTTGAGCCACTTCGCGTGCTGGTTCACCATCGAGTCGACGATGTGGATGAAGGCCTCGTAGGAGTTGAACAGTCCGTGGCGGCCCGTCAGCAGGTATCCCTCGAGCCAGCCCTGGCACTGATGCTCGCTGAGCACCTCCATCACCCGCCCCGCCCGCCCCAGGTGCTCCTCACGGTCCTGCGGGACGAACTGCGCGTTCCACTGCTTGTCGGTGGCCTCGTAGACGGGCTGGAGCCGGTTCGACGCCGTCTCGTCGGGCCCGAAGATTCGGAAGCTGTGCGGGTTCGCTGCGACCACGTCCCGCAGCCAGCCACCCAGCACGCGTGTGGCCTCGGACGTGGAGGCGCCGGGTCGTGACACCTCGACCCCGTACTCCCTGAAGTCCGGCAACCGCAGGGCCTTCAGCAGCGTCCCGCCGTTGGTGACGGGATTCGCCGACATCCGACGGGCGTCGCTGGGAGCAGTCGAGGCGAACTCCTCGCGCAGGGCGCCGTCGTCGTCGAACAGCTCTTCGGGCGCGTAGGAGCGGAGCCAGCGGTCCAGGACCTCGAGGTGCTCGTCGGTGTCGCGAGCACTGGACAGAGGGACCTGGTGGGACCGCCAGGATCCCTCGGTCTGCTGACCGTCGATCTCCTTGGGGCCTGTCCACCCTTTGGGGGTCCGGAAGACGATCATGGGCCAGGTCGGCCGCTCGACCTCGCGCCCGGCGGCTGCCGCGTCGGCGGCGTCGGTCTTGATCTGCGCGATGCGGTCGAGTGCCTCGTCGAGCACGCCGGCGAAGCGACGGTGCGCTGCGAGGGGATCCTCCCCTTCGAAGCCGCCCGTGAAGAACAGCGGGTCGTGACCGTAGCCGCGCAGGAGCGATTCGAGCTCCTCGTCGCCGATGCGGGCGAGGACGGTCGGGTTCGCGATCTTGTACCCATTCAGGTGCAGCACCGGCAGCACGACGCCGTCGGTCAGCGGGTTCAGGAACTTGTTGGAGTGCCACGAGGTGGCCAGCGGCCCTGTCTCCGCCTCCCCGTCGCCCACGACCGTGAACGCGAGGAGATCGGGGTTGTCGAACACGGCGCCGTAGGCGTGGGAGAGGGAATAGCCGAGCTCCCCGCCCTCATGGATCGAGCCCGGCGTCTCGGGGGCCACGTGCGAGGGGATCCCGCCGGGGAAGGAGAACTGCGTGAACAGGCGGCGCATTCCGGCCTCGTCCTCCGTGACCGCAGGGTAGGTCTCGGAGTAGGTGTGCTCGAGGTAGCTCGCGGCCACCAGGCCCGGACCGCCGTGTCCGGGTCCCGTGATGTACAGCGCGTTCAGGTCCCGTTGCCGGATCGCCCGGTTCATGTGGGCGTAGAGGAAGGTCAGGCCGGGGGTGGTGCCCCAGTGTCCCAGCAGGCGCGGCTTGACGTGCTCGCGGTCCAGAGGGGTGCGCAGCAGCGGGTTGTCCATCAGGTAGATCTGCCCGACCGACAGGTAGTTGGCGGCCCGCCACCAGCCGTGCAGCCGGACGATCTCGTCCTCCGACGGGGGTCGCCCCGTGGTCGCGGGCCAGGTGGTCCGGTATGTCGTCGTGGTCATCGCGCTCTCCTCGTTCATCGCTCGCGGATCCTCCGGAGACGTCGAGGCGGGCGCCCGCCTCAGCGAGCGCCCGCCCCTCGGGTCGCAGTCCGGGGACGGCATGACGTGACGACGTTCAGACGCGGTCCTGACCGGTGCCGCGGTCCACGCTGTCGCTGCGGTCGACGGGCTTGCCGTCGGCGTCGGTGATGTCGACCTCCTCGTGGCCGACCTCCCCGGTGACGGTCTCGGTGTCCCGGACGGTGCGGGTGCCGATGTTGACCTGTTCGGTCGCCACCGTCTCCTTGTTCACGACGGGGCGCTCCTCGGAGAGGGTCACCTCGGCCTCCTCCTCGCCCTCGGCGAGGTGTCCGCCCTTCTCCTCCGTGGCGGGGGTGCGCTCGACGACCACTTCCTCGCGCTGCACCGGGACCTCGACCTGCTCGGTCTCGTTCACCACGTACTTGCGCAGGCGGACACGGCCGGACTCGACCTTCTCGGTGCCGACGTTCAGGCGCTCCTCGTGCAGGGTGACCGACTCCTGGCCCTGCACGCCCTCCTGGCCGGCCGTCCCGCGACCGGCCTGGGCGTCGGCCGTGGCCCGGTCGCCCTCGGGGCGTCCGCCGGTGGCGGGGCCGGCGTCCTGCCCGGGGCGTGCCTGCCCCGGAGTCGCCTGGCCGGGGGCCGCCTGGCCCGGAGTCGCCTGACCCGGGGTCGTCTGACCCGAAGTCGTCTGACCCGGACGGGCCTCGCCCGGTCGGCCCTGGCCGTCACCTGTGCCGTCGAGACCGGCGCGGTCCTGGGTGTCGGCGGCACCGACCCCGGCCCCTGCGCCGACGCCCGCGCCGACACCGGCACCCGCACCCGCGGCTCCGACTCCGGCATCGGTCGCGCGTCCGTCCTGGCCGCTCTGCCCGGTCCGATCGGCCGCATCCCGCTGGCCCTGGCCCTGGGCGTCGCGCGAACGATCCTGGCCCTGGTCGCCGCCGGAGGGATCGTCCACTCCGTAGTACCGGTAGAGCTCGTCCTCCTCCTCGTGGGAGATCTCGCCGTCCTCGTCGATGTTCGGGGCGTCCTTGATGAACGACTTCTCGTAGGGGACGGTGATGGCGCCGTCGGCGTAGGACGCCTTGGCGAGCGGGATGAAGGTCTCCCGGGAGCCGAACAGGCCGATGTTGACCGTCACCCACGAGGGTTCCTGCGAGTCCTTGGTCAGGTAGACCTGCCCGACCTTGCCCAGTTTGTCGCCGGACGACTCGAGGACCTCTGAGGTCTGCAGATCCGTGATGCTTCCCTGGAAATTCATGGTGATCTCCTCTTCTGCTCTCCGGTCATGCGAGTGTCGGCGCCGCCGCTCCCGCCACGGGTGCGACAGCTGCTCGCGTCGTGCGAGTTGCTTCGACCGTACCCACGCATGTGACCTGAGGCATAGGTTTCGCAAAGAATTTCTTGACCTGACGCCATGTGACCGGGGCCGTCGCGTGTCGTTCGTGCGCCAATAGCACGCGATATCCGCACAAACATCACGGGACGCCTCTGGTCGGCGCCTTCGGAGAGGCCGTGTGTACGTCCGCTCCTCGGGGTGGGCACAATGGCATCCCGTTGCACATCGACCGGAAGGACAGCGGACATGGCCACCACCGCATTCAAGGGAGACCCCGTCACCACCGTCGGCGAGCTGCCCGCCGAAGGGGCGACCGCG
This sequence comes from Brachybacterium endophyticum, assembly GCF_003130585.1. Taxonomy (GTDB): domain Bacteria; phylum Actinomycetota; class Actinomycetes; order Actinomycetales; family Dermabacteraceae; genus Brachybacterium; species Brachybacterium endophyticum. The sequence continues at coordinate 62,503 of NZ_QFKX01000007.1, forward strand.
CCCGCCTTCGAACTGGTCGGAGCGGATCTGGGAACGGTGTCATCGGCCGACCTCGCCGGGCGGCGCGTGGTGCTGAACATCTTCCCCTCCCTCGATACCGGCACCTGCGCGATGAGCGTGCGCCGCTTCAACGAGATCGCCGCGGGGCTGGAGAACACCACCGTGGTCTGCGCCTCGAAGGACCTGCCGTTCGCCCAGGCCCGGTTCTGCGGCGCCGAGGGGCTCGAGAACGTGGTCACCGGCTCGGCCTTCCGGTCCTCCTTCGGCGAGGACTACGGCGTGACCCAGACCGACGGCCCGCTGCAGGGTCTGCTGGCCCGCGCGGTCGTCGTTCTCGATGCCGATGGCACCGTGATCCACAGCCAGCTGGTCCCGGAGATCTCCGAGGAGCCGGACTACGAGGCCGCGACCGCCGTGCTCGGCTGAACCGGCCGGTTCGACGCAGCGTCGGCAGAACATCGGTGCGGATCTACGGTGGAGTGCATGAGTTCGACGGTGAGCATCGACATCCAGCGCGTCCACGACGTCCTCGACGACGCGGGCTCGGCGCGTGGAGAATTCCGCGTGCTGGTCGACCGGCTGTGGCCGCGCGGCATCGCCAAGGAGCGCCTGGGGCACGACGTCTGGGACAAGGACGTCGCGCCCTCCTCCGGGCTGCGCACGGCCTTCCACGAGGGCTCGATGAGCTTCGACGAATTCTCCCGGCACTATCGGGAGGAGCTCGAGGGAGGCGACGCCCCCGAGAAGCTCCTCGGTCGAGCTCGCCAGGCCCATGCCCGGCGCGTCATCCTTCTGTTCGCGGCCAAGGACACCGAGCACAATCACGCTCTGGTGCTCCAGGAGGTCCTCCGGGGTCTTCAGAGCTGAGGTCCTCCGGGAACTCCAGAGCTGAGGGAGCGCTGCCACCGCGCCGCCGAGAGACCTCCTCACGCGGCACACGGACCCGTCCTCATGGGGCGGTGTCCGTACGCCGAGTCCCGTGCACGAGCGGCGCCCCCGCGGACTAAGGTGGCGGGTCGGACCGCGCCCCACATGGAGGTCCGAACCACCCCGGAGGAAGGACGTGCGTGGATCCCCAGTCGCTCGTGGTGCTGCTCGTGATGGGGGCCCTGGCGGGGGCGATCAATTCTGCGGTGGGCAGCGGCTCGCTGCTCACCCTCCCGGTCCTCCTCGCACTGGGACTGGATCCGGGCACAGCGGTGCGCACCAACACCATGGGGATGGCGTTCTCGACAGTCGGCTCCTTCCTCGGCTACCGGCGCGAGATCCGTGAGGAGTGGAGGGACGTGCGCGGCCTCGCAGTGGTCGTGCTCATCTGCGCCGCGATCGGCTCGTGCCTGCTGCTGGTCTCCCCGCCGGGTGCGCTGCAGGTCGTGGTGCCGATCCTCATCGTCGTCGCCCTGGTCCTGGTCGTCTTCCAGAAGCGACTGACGTCCTGGATCCCGCGTCGCACGGACGGCGCAGGCACAGGCGGCACGAGTGCTGCGGCCTACCGCTCCGCGGGACTGCGCATCTCGATGGGCGCCGCCTCGATGTACGGCGGGTACTTCACCGCGGCCCAGGGCATCCTCTACCTGGGCCTGCTGGGGGCCTTCACCGGGCGATCCATGAAGAGCCTCAACGCGGTCAAGAACCTGTTCGGGCTGCTCGTGAACGCGGTCGCCGCCCTCGTCTACCTGGTGGCCCACGTGGCGTTCGGGGCCGAGGTGCGCTGGGAGGGCATCGCCGCGATCGCGGTGGGTGGTCTGCTGGGTGGCTACTTCGGCTCCCGCCTCACCAAGGGACTGCCGGAGTGGGCGCTGCGCGGGACGATCGTGGTGGTCGTCCTGATAGCCCTGGTGCGTCAGTTCATCGGCTAGGCACCCTTCGCGGTGGGGTGACCCAACTGTGGGGCGACCCAACTGTGGGGTGACTCAGCGGCGGGCTGGTCCTTGCGACGGGGTGCTCCGGGGGTGGGGGCGCTCCGGCTGGGGTCGAGGTCTCTCTATAGGAAGATTCCGGAGCGAGAACCGCCGTTCTCGCTCCGGAACTCTCCTATAGCGGCCCAGCGTCCCAGCGCCAGCCCCAGCGCCACCCAGGCCGCCCCCGGCCGCCCCCGGACGCCGACGGGCCCGGACACGCAGCGTGTCCGGGCCCGTCCGCAGATGGGTGAGGCGGAAGGTCACAGCGCGGAGCTGATCTCCTCCATGATCGCGTTCAGCGTCGCCGAGGGGCGCATGACCTTCGCGGCCTTGGCCTCGTCCGGGCGGTAGTAGCCGCCGATGTCGGCGGGGTTGCCCTGGACGCTCAGCAGCTCGGCGTCGATGGTGTCGGCCTTGGCGGCGAACTCCTTCGCGATCGGGGCGAAGGCGGCGGCCAGCTCCGCGTCCTCGCTCTGCTCGGCGAGCTCCTGCGCCCAGTAGAGGGCCAGGTAGAAGTGGCTGCCGCGGTTGTCGATCGTGCCCAGCTTGCGCTGCGGGGACTTGCCGTTGTTCAGCAGCGTCTCCGTGGCACGGTCCAGAGCATCGGCAATCACGCCGGCTCGCTGGTTCTCGGCGGTGCGGGCCAGGTGGCGCAGCGACTCGGCGAGGGCCAGGAACTCACCGAGCGAGTCCCAGCGCAGGTAGTCCTCCTCGATGAGCTGCTGGACGTGCTTGGGGGCGGAGCCGCCCGCGCCGGTCTCGAACAGGCCGCCGCCGTTCATCAGCGGCACCACCGAGAGCATCTTGGCGCTCGTCCCCAGCTCCATGATCGGGAACAGGTCGGTGAGGTAGTCGCGCAGCACGTTGCCGGTCACCGAGATGGTGTCCTCGCCGCGGCGCACGCGCTCGAGCGTGTGCTTGGTGGCCTCGACGGGGGAGAGGATCCGCAGGTCCAGGCCCTCGGTGTCCTCCTGGGCGAGGTAGGCGTTGACCTTCTCGATGAGGTTGCGGTCGTGGGCGCGGGTCTCGTCCAGCCAGAACACGGCCGGCATGCCGGACTCGCGGGAGCGGCGCACGGCCAGCTGCACCCAGTCGCGGATCGGGGCGTCCTTGGCCTGGCAGGCGCGGAAGATGTCGCCGGCCTCGACCTGGTGGACCATCAGGGCCTCGCCCGAGGAGTCGCGCACCTCGACCCGGCCGTCGGCCGCGATCTCGAAGGTCTTGTCGTGGCTGCCGTACTCCTCGGCCTTCTGCGCCATCAGGCCGACGTTGGGGACGGTGCCTATCGTCGTCGGGTCGAAGGCGCCGTTGGCCTTGCAGTCCTCGATGGTCGCGGCGTAGACGCCGGCGTACGAGGAGTCGGGGATCACCGCGAGGGCGTCCTGCTCGGCGTCGTCCTTGTTCCACATGTGCCCGGAGGTGCGGATCATCGCCGGCATGGAGGCGTCGATGATGACGTCGCTGGGCACGTGGAGGTTCGTGATCCCCTTGTGGGAGTTGACCATCGCGATGGCGGGGCCCTCGGACAGGCCCTTCTGGATCTCCTCGCGCACGCCCGCGGCGACCTCGGGGTCGAGGTCCTCGGCGCCGGCGAGGATGCCGCCCAGGCCGTTGTCGGGGGAGAGGCCCGCCGCGGCGAGCTGCTCGCCGTAGGTCTCGAACAGGGTCGGGAAGACGGCGCGCACCGCATGGCCGAACAGGATCGGGTCGGAGACCTTCATCATCGTGGCCTTGAGGTGCACGGAGAACAGGACGCCCTGCTCCTTCGCGGCGGCGACCTGGGCGACGAGGAACTCGTCCAGGGCGCGCGCGCTCATCACCGTGGAGTCGACGACCTCGCCGGCGAGCACGGGGACCGAGGGCTTCAGGACGGTCTCGGTGCCGTCGCCGTCGACGTGCACGATCGAGAGTTCGTCGGCCTTTTCCAGGACCACCGACTGCTCGTTGGCGCGGAAGTCCTCGCCGTCCATGGTCGCGACCGTGGTCCGGGAGTCCTTCGACCACTCACCCATGCGGTGGGGGAACTTCTTCGCGAAGTTCTTCACGGCCTGGGGTGCGCGGCGGTCGGAGTTGCCCTCGCGCAACACGGGGTTCACGGCAGATCCCTTGACCGCGTCGTAGCGGGAGCGGATGTCCTTCTCCTCGTCGGTCGAGGGGGACTCGGGGTAGTCCGGGAGCTCGATGCCCGCGGCCTGCAGCTCGGCGATCGCGGCCCGCAGCTGCGGCACGGAGGCCGAGATGTTCGGCAGCTTGATGATGTTCGCCTCGGGGGTCTTCGCGAGCTCGCCGAGCTCGGCGAGGGCATCGGCCTCGCGCTGGTCCTCCGGCAGACGGTCGGAGAAGGCGGCGACGATGCGGCCGGCGAGCGAGATGTCCCGGGTCTCGACGTCGATGCCGGCGGTGCGCGAGAACGCCTCCAGGATCGGCAGGAACGACACGGTGGCGAGCATCGGTGCTTCGTCGGTGTGGGTGTAGATGATCCGCGACATGGTCGGTGGGGCTCCCTCGGGTCGGGGTGATGTCTCGACGTCAAGACTATCCGAGGGCGACCTGGGCGTCGCCCTCGGATCGGGCTGCGCCCTCGTCGACATCGGATCGGACGCCGTACTCGCCTCTCTCGGGACGGACCCCGCTCTCGGGCCGGGGACCTCTAGGGTGCAGACATGTCGGAGGGATGGCTGGAGCGCACGCGTGCCTCCTACGAGATCGACGCCGAGGGGTACGCCGAGGAGGTGAGCGACCTCCTCGCCGGGCACCCGCACCTTCGTGCGAGCCTCGACGTGCTCGTGCAGGACGTTCGTGAGCGGGGAGGGGGCGAGGTCGCCGACGTCGGCTGCGGGACCGGGTACGTCGTGCGCCATCTGCACGAGGCGGGACTGCAGGCGATGGGCATCGACCTGTCGCCCGCGATGATCCGTATCGCTCGCCGTCAGAACCCTGGTCTGCGCTTCGAGGTCGGCAGTATGACCGACCTCGGTCTCCCCGACGCCTCGCTCGCCGGGATCGTCGCCTTCTGGTCGATCGTCCACGTGCCCGACCACGCGCTGCCGGGGGTCCTCGGGGAGCTGCGCCGTGTGCTGCGTCTGGGCGCCCCGCTGCTGATCGGCTTCCACGTCGGGGACACCGGTGAGCACACGGATATCGGGTACACCGGGCGCGCGATCGACCTGGACTCCTACCGGCGCCGCCCGGAGGACGTCTGCGAGCGCCTGCGCTCTGCCGGCTTCGCGATAGACGCCGAGGTGGTGCTGCATCCGGACGAGGAGGTGCCCGGGGCTCTGATCCACGCGAGCGCCTAGACTTCGACCATGGCTTTCCTCTCCCAGACCGACCTGCGCGGCACGCGTCCCGGCGCTGCCGAGCTCGCTGCCTCCCTGCCCCGACCCGAGGTGGACGTGGCGGCAGCCGCCGAGGCCGTCGCCCCCGTCGTCCACGACGTCGCGACCCGAGGTGCGGCTGCCGCGCGCGAGGCGACGGAGAGGTTCGACGGGGTGAGCCCCGAGCATCTGCGGGTCCCGCGCGAGGCGATCGAGACGGCGCTGCGCGAGCTCGACCCGGGGGTGCGCAGCGCGCTGGAGACCGCGATCGCACGGGTGCGCGTCGTCGATGCCGCCCAGGTCCGCGAGAGCGAGTCCGTCGAGGTCGTCCCCGGCGGTCGCGTCACCCAGCGCTGGGTCCCCGTGCGACGGGTCGGGCTCTACGTGCCCGGCGGTCGCGCGGTGCTGCCGAGCTCCGTGGTCATGAACGCGGTGCCGGCGCAGACCGCCGGTGTGGGGCAGATCGTGCTGGCCTCCCCGCCCCAGAAGGAGTTCGGGGGCCTCCCGCACCCCACGATCCTGGCCGCCTGCGCGCTGCTGGGGATCGACGAGGTCCTCGCCGTCGGCGGGGCCCAGGCGATCGCGCTCCTCGCCCACGGCGCCGACGACCTCGGCGACGGACGCGGCCTCGAAGGGGTCGACCTCGTCACCGGGCCCGGCAATGTCTACGTCGCGGCGGCCAAGCGGCTGGTGCGCGGGATCGTCGGGATCGACGCCGAGGCGGGGCCCACGGAGATCGCGATCCTCGCCGACGGCACCGCCGATGCGCGACTGGTCGCCGCCGACCTCATCTCCCAGGCCGAGCACGACCCGATGGCCGCCGCCGTGCTGGTCACGGATGACGAAGAGCTCGTCGGGCGGGTCGAGCAGGAGCTCGAGCAGCAGGTTCCCGCCGCCGAGCACCACGCCCGCATCGCCGAGGCCCTGCGGGGCCGTCAGAGCGGCGTCATCCTCGTGGACGACGTCGAGCAGGGCCTCGCGGTCGTCGACGCCTACGGCGCCGAGCACCTGGAGATCCAGACGGCCGATGCCGCCGCCGTCGCCGCCCGCGTCACCAACGCCGGTGCCGTGTTCGTCGGACCGTTCAGCCCTGTCAGCCTGGGCGATTACGCCGCCGGCTCGAACCACGTGCTGCCGACGGGCGGCACCTCCCGCTTCGCCGGGGGCCTGGGCGTGCAGTCGTTCCTGCGTGGCATCCACGTCGTGGAGTACGACCGCGACGCGCTCGCGGGATCACGGGATGCGGCGACGACCCTCGCCCGATCCGAGGGTCTGCCCGCGCACGGCACCGCGGTGGACGTCCGTTTCGCGCAGGAGCAGGACGAGCGCCGCTGAGAAGAACGGGCGTCAGCGCGGCACGCCCGGCGCCTCCGGGGCCGCCTCGACGGCCCTGCCGGACCTGTCCGATCGCCCCGCATCCTCGGCATCGTCGTAGGTCGAGGTCGGACTGCCGATCCACCGTAGGGGAGGCGGCGTCGACCGGTGCGGACGGACTCTCAGTTCCGGGAGGAGGCGGAGGGCGACGTCAGGGAGTCGGTGGCGTCCCTCGCGGTGTCGCCGTCGCGCCCGCGGCCCCCGTCCCGCTGGAGATCCTCGGCCTCGAGGTCCTCGGCGTCGATGACCTCACGGGGCGCACCGCGGGTGAGGTAGCTCGCCAGGGCGCGCCAGCCCAGCATCAGCACGCCCAGCACGATCGAGGTGACGATCACGAAGGACACCTCGGTGCCTGCCTGGAACAGGGTGCGCACGGCCATCGCGCCGACGATCGTGATGGCCCAGACGAAGACCCCCTGGGGCCAGACGCGGAACGGCCCCCGCCAGGTCTGCGCGGCGAGATGGCCGACGATCAGAGCGGCGGCGAACGGCCAGCCGACCAGCACCAGGTTCTGCGTGGTGATGTCGAGGCCGTGCTGGAACAGCCCGATCGCGACGAACAGGACGATGGCGAGGACGTCGCCGATCAGGGCACCGAGGAAACGAAGCACGGACCCACCGTATCGCCCCCGTGTCCGCACCCGCTGGGAACGGATCCCGCGCTGCGGGCGTGGGAGAGACGGTCGCCTCCCGGCCTCTACGATGGGGCCATGCCCGTCTCGAGCCGTCCCGACGTCGCTGCGCCCGCCCGTCCCGCGGCGACGCACGCCGCCGCGCCCACGCCCGTGCGCGAGGGCCTGCCGCCGCGTCGCGAGGACCTCCGCGGCGTCGATCCCTACGGCGCCCCGCAGATCGACGTCCCCCACCTCTTGAACGTCAACGAGAACCCGGTCGGCCCCTCCGCGGCGCTCGCCGAGGACCTCGGACGTGCCGTGCGAGAGGCCGCCGGTGGACTGAACCGGTACCCCGACCGCGAGTTCACCGCCCTGCGAGAGGACCTCGCCGACTACCTCGCCGCCGAGTCCGGGATCCCGGCGCCACCCGTGGCATCGGTCTGGGCCGCGAACGGGTCGAACGAGATCATGCACCAGCTGCTGCTCGCCTACGGCGGTCCCGGACGCACGGCCCTGGGCTTCACGCCCCACTACTCGATGTATCCCGAGTACGCCCGCGACACCTACACGGACTGGGTCGTCGCCGATCGTGGACCGGCGCCGGAGTTCGCCCTCACCGCCGAGGACGTGACCGCGGCGATCGCGGCGCACCGGCCCGACATCGTGGTGCTGACCAGCCCGAACAATCCCACCGGGACCGCACTGGCCCCGGACGTCGTGAGCGCCGCCGCACAGGCGCTGCTGCCCACGGCGGGGATGCTGGTGGTCGACGAGGCCTACGGCGAGTTCCGGCGCGACGGCGTCCCCAGCGCGCTCGAGCTCCTGCCGCAGTTCCCGAACCTCGTGGTCACCCGCACCATGTCCAAGGCGTTCGCCCTCGCCGGCGGGCGCCTGGGATACCTCGTGGCCGATCCCGCGATCGTCGACTCCGTGAGGGTCGTGCGTCTGCCCTACCACCTCTCGGCCGTCACCCAGGCCGTCGCCCGCACCGCCCTGGCACACCGCGAGGAGCTGCTGGGGAAGGTCGATCAGCTGCGGACGGCACGGGACGCCCTGTTCGAGCACCTGCGCGAGCGAGGGCACCTCACCGCCCCCTCGGACGCCAACTTCATCTACTTCGTCCCGCTCCTGCACCGGGCCGCGGACCGTCACCAGGTGTGGCAGGCTCTGCTCGAGCGCGGCGTGCTGATCCGTGAGGTGGGCCCCGAGCCCTGGATGCGCGTCTCCGTCGGCACGGACGAGGACAACGCCGCATTCCGCACCGCCCTCGAGGAGGCCGACCCCCGATGACATCGAGCATGGACGAGAGCGCGGCTCCCGCGCGCGCCCACCGCACCGCGAGCATCTCCCGCACCACCCGCGAGTCCTCCGTCGAGGTCACCCTCGACCTGGACGGGACGGGCGTCGTCGACGTCGCGACCTCGGTGCCCTTCTTCGACCACATGCTGACGGCGCTCGGCACCCATGCCCGTTTCGACCTGACCGTGCGGGCGAGCGGTGACACCGACGTGGACGTCCACCACACCGTCGAGGACACGGCCATCGTGCTCGGCCAGTGCCTGCGTGAGGCCCTCGGGGACAAGCGCGGCCTCTCCCGGTTCGGAGAGGCCACCATCCCGCTGGACGAGGCCCTCGCCCACGCCGTCGTCGACGTCTCCGGGCGTCCGTACTGCGTGCAGACGGGCGAGCCCGAGGGGCAGGAGTACCACCTGATCGGCGGGCACTTCACCGGCTCCCTGACCCGGCACGTCCTGGAGTCCCTCTCCTTCCACGCCGCGATCTGCCTGCACATGCGAGTGCTCGCGGGCCGTGACCCCCACCACATCGTCGAGGCCCAGTTCAAGGCCCTCGCCCGGGCCCTGCGCGCCGCGTGCGCGCTCGACCCCCGCGTGAGCGACGTCCCCTCCACGAAGGGAGCCCTGTGAGCACCGCAGAACCGCCCCGCCCCTCCGGCGGCGACGACGACATCGACGCCGAGTTCGCACGCCTGACCCAGGGCCTCGACCTCGGTGGTGAGAACTCCGAGCCGCCCGAGGAGTCCGAGCCCTTCACCGTCGAGGACATCATCAGCGGGGGAGAGGACGAGGAGCCCGCGATCGCGGTCGTGGCCACCTCCGTGGTCTCCGCCAAGGCCCTCGCCGGCGCCATCCGCCTGGGCCGTGAAGCGCGCACCGACGGTGCCGAGATCCCCGCCGGCACCCGCGTCCACGACACCTCGATGGGGGCGATCGCCGTCGGCGCGCTCCAGGAGGGCATCGCGCACGAGCTCGCCGCCATCACCTCCACCGCCCTGCAGCGCAACGGCGTGGTCCTGTTCTGGCGCAAGGGCGAGCGCATGACCGCGACGCGCTACAAGGAGGGCGAGCGCGGTGAGGACGTCTCACCGGCGATCGTGATGGGGGCGATGGACGACCTGGTCGAGCAGCTCATGCTGGGCGCGGCCGACGTCGCCACCCTCGGGGAGGGCTACGACCCGGCCGTGCTGACCCGCGACGAGGCTCTCGCCTGGATCTCCCAGGGGCGCAAGGAGCGATGACCCCCACGGAACACGAGGACATGACGTCGAAGGATCTCGCGCGGGTCGTGGTCCTGGACCACGGGAGCGGCAACGTCCGCTCCGCCGTGCGCGCCCTCGAGGCGGCAGGTGCCGCCGTCGAGCTCACCGCGGATCGCGAGACCGCTCTGGCGGCCGACGGGCTCGTCGTGCCCGGTGTCGGCGCCTTCGCGACGACGGCGGCACAGATCCGCGCCGTCGGCGGGGACCGGATCATCGAACGTCGGCTGGCAGGGGGACTGCCCGTGCTGGGTATCTGCGTCGGACTGCAGGTGATGTTCGCGGCCGGCACGGAGCACGGTGAGCGCACCATCGGCCTGGACCAGTGGCCGGGGGAGGTGACGCGGCTGCAGGCACGCGTCGTCCCCCACATGGGCTGGAACACGGTCGAGGTGCCCCAGGGCAGCAGGCTCTTCGAGGGCATCGAGGGCGAGCGCTTCTACTTCGTCCACTCCTACGCGGCCCGCTCCTGGGAGCTCGAGTCGCAGCCGCCGCTGCCGGACCCCCTGGTGACGTGGGCGACCCACGAGTCGGACCGGTTCGTCGCTGCCGTCGAGAACGGTGCCCTCACCGCCACCCAGTTCCACCCCGAGAAGTCCGGCGCCGCCGGGACCCGGCTGCTGCGCAACTGGCTTCGCACCCTGCCCCGTCGTCGGGCGGGAGCGACCGCATGATCCTCGCCTTCTTCATGCTGTTCGCCGGTGGCATGCTGCTGGGCGGCGCCTGGTCGTTCCACCGCTCGGGCAAGCCCTGGTGGACCCGTATCCTGCTGCTCGTGCTCGGTCTGGTGTGCGTGGCCGTCTGCATCTGGCGGATCCAGACCTGAGAGGCCGCCCCATCTCCCCGTCGCCCCACCGACCCGCTGCCCCGGAGGCACTCATGACCAGCCCCGCGCTCGAACTCCTTCCCGCCGTCGACGTCCAGGACGGCCAGGCCGTGCGCCTGGTCCAGGGAGAGGCCGGCACCGAGACCACCTACGGCTCCCCGCTGGAGGCCGCCCGCACCTTCGAGGCAGGAGGCGCGACCTGGCTGCACCTCGTGGACCTCGACGCCGCCTTCGGTCGCGGCAGCAACGCGAATCTGCTGGCCGAGGTCGTGGCCGCCGTCGATCTGCAGGTCGAGCTCTCCGGCGGCATCCGTGACGACGCGTCGCTGACCGCCGCGCTGGCGACGGGCTGCCGTCGCGTGAACCTGGGCACTGCCGCCCTCGAGAACCCCGAGTGGACCGCCGAGGTCATCGCCGAGCACGGAGACCGCATCGCCGTGGGCCTCGATGTGCGCGGCTCGACCCTGGCCGCACGCGGCTGGACCAAGGAGGGCGGTGACCTCTGGGAGGCGATCGAGCGTCTGGACGCCGCCGGCTGCGCCCGCTACGTCATCACCGACGTCACCAAGGACGGCATGATGAGCGGCCCGAACCTGGACCTGCTCGGCCGGGTCTGCGGGAGCACGGACGCGAAGGTCGTCGCCTCCGGCGGCATCTCCTCCCTCGAGGACCTGCGCTCCCTGCGCACCCTGGTGGAGGCCGGCGTCGAAGGTGCGATCGTCGGCAAGGCGCTGTACGCCGGAGCCTTCACCCTTCCCGAGGCCCTCGAGGTGGCGGGGCGCCCATGACGGGCGACCCGCAGGATCCCGCGAAGCGGACGGGCGCCGAGCACGGAGACCTCCCGCCGGACCCGGGATCCACCGTCGGCGGACGCACCCTCCCCGCCCACTTCCGTGAGAAGTCGCGGTACACCGACACCGCGGGGACCAGCTGGGCAGGACGCGACTACACCACCAGCCCGTTCCCGCAGGACGACGGCACCACGCCGGCCCGGGTGGCCGATGCGCTCGCCGAGCTCGCGTCGGGGCGCGACCCCTATCGCCGTGGTCTGGTCGCTGCTCTCGCCGCCAGCCGACTGCTGGTGCCGATCATGGCGGTCGCCACCGAGGAGGGCGTCACGGCGCACGGTCTGACCGGCGACAACGGGGCTGACATGGCCATGGTCTCGATCACGGCGGCCGACGGCACCCGGATCCTGCCCGTGTTCACGGCCGTCGCCCACCTCCAGAGATGGCAGCCCCGTGCCCGCCCGGTCCCGACCCCGACGGCGCAGGCCGCCCAGGCGGCGGTCCAGGAGGGGATCACCCAGCTCGTGCTGGACCCACCCGGTGAGGGGGGCCAGGCGGCCTCGGCCCCGACCCCGATCACCCTTCAGCGCTCGGTGCTGTGGGCTCTCGCCCAGCGGCGCCCCTGGATCCCGCCGCACGAGGATCCAGAGCTCGCCGCCGAGCTCGCGGCGATCGGGGATGAACTCCCTCCGGTGATCGCCCTGCAGGCGCGCCCGGGTGAGCACGCCGAGGTCGACCTGCTGGTGCGTCTGCGGGAGGGACTTGACGCGGGAGCCGTGCAGGCGGTCGTCGGCCGGCTGAGCGAGATGCTCGGCGCCTCGAGCCTGGTGGCCGATCGCATCAGCTCGCTCAAGCTGACCCTCGGTCGCTGAGCGGCTGAGCGGCTGAGCGGCTGAGCGGCTGAGCCGCTGAGACCTCGGGGCCCGGCGGCCGCGGCGTCGGCCGAGGGGGTTGTTCTCAGCTGACGCGACCCGTCCACTTCTCGCCGGGGGCCCGACCGGGCTCGTCGGGGAAGGGAAGGGCTTCGGCGAAGGCCAGCTGCAGGGTGCGCAGGCCGTCGCGCAGGGAGCGTGCGTGCTCGTTGCCGATCTCCGGGGAGGCCGCCGTCACCAGGCCGGCGAGCGAGGTGATCAGGGCGCGCGCTTCGGCGAGGTCCTGGTAGTTGCCGGTCTCCTCGTCCTCGGCGAGGCCGATCTTCACGGCGGCAGCGCTCATCAGATGCACGCACGCACTGGAGATGATCTCCACGGCGGTGACATCGGCGATGTCCCGGGTCGCGTCCGCGGCGAGGCCGACGTCCTCGAGGTGGTGGTGGCCTGCAGGGCTGTCGCCTCCCTCGGAGGCCTCGAAGCGGAACACCGAGGAGGCGTTCTCGTCGGGGCCGGAGGTACTGGAGGCGGGGGAGTCGTTCACGGGGGTCCTTCGTCGTCTGCGGTGCGAGATGCGGAGCAGGGCGCTCGAGGCCGCTGGGGCGTCGCCCGGGGCGACGCACATCACGGGGCGATCCGGCCTGCTCCTGGTAGCATAGGCGAACGGAACACGACGTTCCCTTGCAAGTGGAGCCTCTCCCACCTCGCGGCGCGCAGTCGTCGGGGTCGTGTCGCAGCTGGCGATCCTGCCGGCCGTGCGCCTGGTCGGCGCGCGCACTCGAGGCCTCCACATCATGTGGGGGCCTTCGTCATGTGATCGACACCGAGGTGAGGAGACACCCATCAGCGAACAGCGCATCAATGGCCAGATCAGGGTCCCCAAGGTCCTGCTGGTCGGACCCAACGGCGAACAGGTCGGCACCGTGCGTGTCGAGGACGCTCTGCGGCTCGCCGCCGAGGCCGACCTCGATCTCGTCGAGGTCGCCCCGGGCGCGAACCCGCCCGTCTGCCGTCTCATGGACTATGGCAAGTACAAGTACGAAGCCAACATGAAGGCCCGTGAGTCCCGGAAGAACCAGACCAATACGCTCCAGAAGGAGATCCGTATGGGTCTGAAGATCGACACCCACGACTACGAGACCAAGCGTCGCAACGTCGAGAAGTTCCTTTCCGGCGGCGACAAGGTCAAGGTCATGGTGCGCTTCCGCGGCCGCGAGCAGGCTCGCCCCGAGCGAGGCATCCACCTGCTCGGGCGCATGGCAGAGGACGTCGCCGACTACGGCTTCGTCGAGTCCCACCCGCGCCAGGACGGCCGCACCATGGTGATGGTCCTGGGCCCGGTGAAGAAGAAGGCCCAGGCACGTGCGGAGGCCCGCAAGCGCCGCACCGATGCCGAGAAGGCCGCCTCCAAGGAGGCCCCCGCGGAGAACACCCCCGTCGAGGCCCCCGAGGATTCCGACAGCACGTCGGACACCCAGTCCTGATCGCCCGTCCGCGCCCGCGGCGCGGACCCACGATCCCATCCAGAAGGAGAACAGGCTCATGCCGAAGAACAAGACCCACTCGGGCACCAAGAAGCGCGTCCGCGTGACCGGCTCCGGCAAGCTCATGCGCGAGAAGGCGAACGCTCGCCACCTGCTCGAGCACAAGGACTCGAATCGCAAGCGCCGCCTGGGCAGCGACACGAACGTCGCCAAGGCCGACACCAAGCGCATGAAGAAGCTCCTGGGCCGCTGAGCCCCCTCGCGGGATTCATGAGTTCCCGCATCCTCGAACTCGAACACCAGCGAAGGAGAATCACGTGGCACGCGTGAAGCGGGCGGTCAACGCCCATAAGAAGCGTCGGGACATCCTCGAGCAGGCCAGTGGCTACCGCGGGCAGCGCTCGCGCCTGTACCGCAAGGCCAAGGAGCAGGTGCTCCACTCCCAGACGTACAACTACCGCGACCGCAAGGTCCGCAAGAGCGACTTCCGTCGCCTGTGGATCCAGCGCATCAACGCTGCGGCCCGCGCCAACGGCATGACCTACAACCGCTTCGTCCAGGGTCTGGGCCTCGCGGGCGTCGAGGTCGACCGTCGCATGCTCGCCGAGCTCGCCGTCAACGACTCCGCGGCCTTCGCGTCGCTCGTGCAGACCGCGAAGGGTGCCCTGCCGAAGGACGTCAACGCCCCCGCGGCCTGACCTTCGCGCAGCAGCTCGCACCATGAGCACCACAGGACGCCCGGACAGCTGGGCGATCACCTCCCCGAGATCCGATCGGGTGAAGAGGATCGCCGCACTGTCCGGGCGTTCTGCACGCCGGAGGCACGGACGCTTCCGGGTGGAGGGACCACAGGCGGTGCGCTCCCTCCTGCAGCACCGGGCACAGGCTGTCCGGGAGCTGTACGTCACCTTCGACGGCGCCGACGCCGCGCCCGAGATCCTCGACCTCGCGGAGACCTCCGGTATCACCGCGCGCGAGGTCTCCTCGGAGATCCTGCGGGCGATGACCCGTGGCGAGGACCCGGCGGACGGGATGGCCTCCCCTCAGGGTGTGCTCGCCGTCGCCGACATCGCCCAGCGCAGCCTGACGGACGTGCTCACGGGCCTTCCTTCGGGGCCGGCGACGGTGCTCGTGCTCCACGAGGTCCAGGATCCAGGGAATGTCGGCACGCTGATCCGCGCGGCCGACGCCTCGGGCGCCGACGCCGTGCTCGCGACGACGGGCACGGCCGACTTCCACGCCCCCAAGGTGGTGCGTTCGGCCACCGGGAGTCTCTTCCATCTGCCGGTGGTCACCGGGATCGCGCCGGAGGCACTGTTCTCCGAGCTGCGGGACGCCGGCGTCTCCGTGCTCGCCACCAGTGGCTACGCGGAGAGCGACCTGTATGCGGCGAAGCTGCCTTCCCGCAGTGCGTGGGTGATGGGGAACGAGGCGCGGGGTCTTCCGGAATCGGTTCTCGCGGATGCCGATCTCGCGGTCCGGATCCCTCTCGCCGGCGACGCCGAATCCCTGAACGTCGCCATCGCGGCGACCGTCTGCCTGTTCGAGACCCTGCGCCGGCGCTGAACTAGCTCGCCGTCACCACGCGGGTGCCGGCGAGCCGGTCGTGCAGCCCGATCCCCGACCCCAGGACGACCGTCCCCAGGAGGCCGAGGACCAAGGGGTAGACGAGAATCATGGCCGCGCTCACCGGGGCCGAGGAACTGCCGTCGTCGAGGTCGCCGTAGACCGCGCCGATCGCGACGACGTGTCCCAGCTCCCAGGGCAGCGCGATCTTCACGGCATTGCGCAGCAGTGCGCGAGGGAAGGATGCCGGTCCCGTGGACGGTCCGGCCGCCACGACCTGGAGCCGCTCCCGGCGCTTCCCCCACGTCGCGGCGCTACCAGCCGACTCCGCACGGGCCGCCCAGAGGGAGGCCAGAATCGGTGGGATGCTGCTTGAGACCAGAGCGATCACACGCGCGATCTCGGTGTCGTGGATCCCCAGGGCCACGGGAACGCCGATCGGGAGCAGGGCAGCGGCGATCCCCATGTATCCCAGGCAGTCCCGGGCGTACGCCCGCCCGCGCCGGAGTGCCAGCGGGGCGGGACGCAGCTGGGTCATGACAGCCAGTCGCCCTGGGCGTTCTCGATCTCGGCGCCGATCGTGGTGTCCGGGCCGTGCCCGGTGTGCACGATCGTCTCCGGCGGCAGCGCGAACAGGCGCGTGCGGATCGACTCCTCGATCGTCGGGCGGTCGGAGTAGGAGCGCCCGGTCGCGCCCGGCCCGCCTTCGAACAGGGTGTCACCGGTGAACACGCAGTCCATGGCGGCCACCCGGTAGCAGACGGAGCCGGGGGAGTGCCCCGGGGTGGCGATCGCCTCGATGTCCACACCCGCCACCGTGAACTCGTCCCCGTCGGCCACGTCTCCGTCCCAGGGCAGGTCCCCGTGGGTGAGCTGCCAGAGCGCCGTGTCCTCGGGATTGAGCAGCAGCGGCGCCTCGAGCTCGGAGGAGAGCTCGGGGGCGAATCGCGAGTGGTCGTCGTGGGCGTGGGTGAGCAGGATGCCCACGCACTCCCGTTCGCCGACGAGGCCGCGGATCGCGTCGACGTCGTGCGGGGCGTCGAACACCACGCACTGCTCGTCGTCGCCGAGCACCCAGACGTTGTTCTCGACCTCGTGGGTCTCGCCGTCCAGGGTGAAGGTGCCCTGGGTGGTGGTGCGGTCGATGCGGGCGCTCATCGGGTCACCGCCACGGTGCGCAGGACCTCGCCCTTGTGCAGTGAGTTCAGGGCGTCCTCGACGCCGGCGAGGTCCGTGGTGCCGGTGACGAAGCGCTCGAGGGGGAGTCGGCCCTGCAGGTAGAGGTCGGTGAGGTAGGGGAAGTCCCGCTCGGGCAGGCAGTCGCCGTACCAGGCGGACTTGAGCGAGCCGCCGCGGCTGAACACGTCGGCCAGCGGGATCGAGAGCTCCGCATCGGGGTGGGGCACGCCCACCAGCACCACGCGGCCGGCGAGGTCGCGGGCGTAGAACGCGGTCTCGTAGGTGGAGGGGAGACCCACCGCGTCGATCACGACGTCGGCTCCGAAGCCGCCGGTGAGCGCCTGGACCTTCTCGACGATCTGGTCGCGGTCGAGGTCCTTGGTGTTGATCGTGTGGGTCGCGCCGAGGTCCTTCCCGGCCTGCAGCTTCTCCTCGACGATGTCGAGGCCGATCACCGTGGTGGCCCCGGCGAGCACGGCGCCCGCGATCGCGGCGCTGCCGACGCCACCCAGGCCGATGACGGCCACGGACTCGCCGCGGCGGACCTCACCGGTGTTCAGGGCGGCGCCCAGGCCGGCCATCAGACCGCAGCCCAGCAGTCCGGCCACCTCGGGGCGAGCCTCCTCGGAGACCTTCGTGCACTGCTTCTCGTGGACCAGGGTCTTCTCGCTGAACGCGCCGATGCCGAGTGCGGCCTCGAGCGCGGTGCCGTCCTCCAGCGTCATCTGCTGGGAGGCGTTGTGGGTGTCGAAGCAGTACTCCTGCTCGCCGCGGCGACACGCGCGGCAGTCACCGCACACGGCGCGCCAGTTGAGCACCACGAAGTCCCCTTCGGCCACGTGGGTGACGTCCTCGCCGATGGCGGAGACCCGGCCGGCGGCCTCGTGGCCCAGCAGGAACGGGAAGTCGTCGGAGACGGCCCCGTCGCGGTAGGCGAGGTCGGTGTGGCACACCCCGCAGGCCTCGATGTCGACGATCACGTCGTTCGGGCCCGGGTCGGGGATGACGATATCGGTGAGCTCGGCGGGTTCGTTCGCACGCCGGGCGATGACGCCCTTCACGGTCGTGGGCATGGTGAGGCTCCTTCCGGGGGAACAGAACTCTGTCCCTGCCAGCCTATACGGGCGCCTGGACGGCGTCTGCGAGTGCTGGCGGCGCACGTGCTCGGGCCCCGACGGGCAGCAGTCATGACCCGCATCCCGCGGTGGTGGTGGAGCCGTCGGCGCGCCCCGGCCGGGCCTCCTAGAATGGTCGGCGGTGCGCACGGGCCGACGTGCCCGGTGCGCCCTGCCCCACCAGCCGCCCACCGGACGAAAGCGATCCCCGTGTCCGAGACACCTCCCAGCCCCGAGACCGCGGGCGCCGCGGACCCCGAGGCCGTCACCATCGACGAGCCCACCATCGGCGCCGCCGTCGACGCCGCACTCGCCGCGATCGCCGGGGCCACCACCACCGCCGAGCTGAAGCAGGTGCGGATCGATCACGTGGGCGATGCCAGCGTGCTCTCGCGCGCCAACGCCTCGATCCGTGACCTGCCCAAGGACCAGAAGGCCGCCGCCGGGAAGCTGGTCGGCCAGTCCAAGGGGCGCGTGCAGAAGGCCCTCGCCGCCCGACAGGACGAGCTCGCCGCCGCGGAGGAGGAGGCCGCCCTCGCCGAGGAGACGGTCGACGTCACGGTGCCCGTGGATCGCCGTCCGCGCGGCTCCCGCCACCCGCTGCGCACCCTGCAGGACCGCATCGAGGACTTCTTCGTCGGCATCGGCTGGGAGATCGCCGAAGGACCCGAGATCGAGACGGTCTGGTACAACTTCGATGCGCTGAACGCCGAGGCCAACCACCCCTCGCGATCGCCGCAGGACACCCTCTACGTGGCGCCGGAGGACTCCGGGCTGCTGCTGCGCACCCAGACCTCCCCGGTGCAGATCCGCGCGATGCTCGAGCGCGGCGCACCGCTGTACATCGCGTGCCCCGGTACCGTCTACCGGGCCGACGAGTTCGACGCCACCCACTCGCCGATGTTCAACCAGATCGAGGGCCTGGCGATCGACAAGAACCTGACCATGGCGAACCTGGTGGGCACGCTCGACGCCTTCGCCGCCGCCATCTTCGGCGGTCGCCCCGTCACCCGCCTGCGCCCCAACCACTTCCCCTTCACCGAGCCCAGCGCCGAGATGGACTTCCGCTGCTTCAGCTGCGACGCGCGGCTGGGGCTCGACCACGACGCCGACCCGGAGTGCCGTGTGTGCGGCGGCACCGGATGGATCGAGATGGGCGGCTGCGGGATGGTCCACCCCGACGTGCTGCGCTCGGCGGGCGTGGACCCCGAGGAGTACCAGGGCTTCGCCTTCGGACTCGGGATCGAGCGCATCCTCATGCTGCGCAACGGCGTCGCGGACATGCACGACATGGTGGAGGGCGACGTCCGCTTCTCCCAGCACTACGGGACGGAGATCTGAGATGCCCCGCATTCCGCTCACCTGGCTCGGCCAGCACGTCGCCCTGCCCGAGGACGCCTCGGCCCAGCAGGTCGCCACGGACCTCTCGCGCGTCGGCCTCGAGGAGGAGGCGATCTTCGGCGCCCAGGTCACCGGGCCGCTCGTCGTCGGTCGCGTCCTGGACCTGGTCAAGGAGCCGCAGAAGAACGGCAAGACCATCAACTGGTGCCGCGTGGACGTGGGACCCGAGCACAACGAGGCCGAGGACTCCCCGAAGGATCCCCAGCCCGGCGAGGAGCGTCCCAGCCGCGGGATCATCTGCGGGGCGCACAACTTCGTCGAGGGCGACCTTGTGGTCGTCTCCCTGCCCGGCACCGTGCTGCCCGGGCCCTTCCCGATCGCCGCGCGCAAGACCTACGGCCACGTCTCCGACGGCATGATCTGCTCGGGCGACGAGCTGGGGCTCGGACCGGATCCCGACGGCGAGGACGGCATCATCGTGCTGGGCCGCGGCCACGCCCGGGGTCTCACCGGTGAGCCCGGTGACGACGCGATCTCCCTGCTGGGTCTCGGCGAGGAGGTCGTCGAGATCAACGTGACCCCGGACCGCGGATACGCCTTCTCGATGCGCGGCGTGGCGCGGGAGTACTCCCACGCCACCGGCGCCGCCTTCACCGACCCGGTGAGCACGATCGAGGTGCCCACTGCCGACGGCGACGGCATCGCCGTCCAGCTGGCCGACGAGGCGCCCGTCCAGGGCCGCGACGGGTGCACGCGCTTCGTCGCCCAGGAGGTCTCCGGCATCGACACCGAGGCAGCGACGCCGCGCTGGATGCAGCAGCGCCTCATCCTCGCCGGGATGCGTCCCATCTCGCTGATCGTCGACGTCACCAACTACGTCATGCTCGACCTCGGCCAGCCCCTGCACGCCTACGACGCGGCCGAGCTCGTCGGCCCGGTCACCGTGCGCCGCGCCCACCCCGGCGAGAAGCTCGAGACCCTCGACGACAAGCCGCGCGCGCTCGACCCCGAGGACCTCGTGATCGCCGACGCCGGCGGCAGCGGGGACCGGGCCATCGGGATCGCGGGCGTCATGGGCGGCGCCTCGACCGAGGTCTCGTCGAGCACCCGGGACGTGGTCCTGGAGGCGGCGACCTTCGACACCGTCAGCGTGGCGCGGTCCGCGCGGCGCCACCGCCTGCCCAGCGAGGCCTCCAAGCGCTTCGAGCGCGGTGTGGACCCGCTGCTCCCGGCCGTCGCCGTCACCAGGGCCGCCGGGCTGCTCGCCGAGCACGGGGGCGGCACGGTCTCCGCCTCCCGCACCGACGTCGGCGAGGTGGCTGCGCGCGAGCCGATCGCCTTCGAGGTCGACGCCCCCGCCGCCCTCGTCGGCATCGACTACACCCCCGAGCAGGTTCGCGAATCCCTCGAGGCGATCGGCTGCACGGTGGACGGCGAGGCCGTCGCCGGCGGCACCCTCGTGGTCACGCCGCCCTCCTGGCGGGGCGACCTGGTGATCCGCGAGGACCTCATCGAGGAGATCGCCCGCCTGGTGGGCTACGAGAAGATCCCCTCGATCCTTCCGCAGGCCCCCGGCGGCCGTGGCCTCACGCGTGCCCAGCAGGCCCGTCGCCACGCCGCCCGGGCGTTCGCCGAGGCCGGGCTCAGCGAGGTCACCTCTCTGCCCTTCGTCCCCGCGTCCGTGTTCGACACCCTCGGGTACGGCGCCGACGACGAGCGTCGCGAGGCCGTGCGGCTGCTGAACCCCCTCGCGGAGGACGAGCCGCTGCTGCGGACCAGGCTCCTGCAGACGCTGCTGCCCGTGGCGCGCCGCAACCTGGGACGCGGACAGGACTCGCTGGCCCTGTTCGAGCTGGGCGCGGTCTCCCGCGCCGCCCGCGGGCGCATCGAGGAGCTGCCCGCGGCGCAGCGTCCTACCCCGGCTCAGCTGCAGCAGGTCGACGAGGCGATGCCCGCACAGACCCGCCACCTCGCTGCCGTTCTCGGCGGGACCGTCGGGCCGGCCTCCTGGTGGGGTGCCCCCGAGCAGTGGCACTGGGCCGCGGCGATCGACCTCGCGCAGCGCGCGGCTGCCGCGGTCGGCGCCCGTGTGGAGGTGCGTCAGCGCGAACAGGCTCCCTTCCATCCCGGGCGATGCGCCGAGCTGTTCCTCGAGGACGGCACGGTGATCGGTCACGCCGGCGAGCTGCACCCGAAGGTCGTCAAGGCCTTCGACCTGCCCGCGCGCACGAGCGCTCTCGAGCTCGACCTCGAGGCGGTCATCGTCTCGGCCCCGGCCGTGGTCGAGGCCGAGCCGGTCTCCACCTACCCGCTGGCCAAGGAGGACTTCGCCTTCGTGGTCGACGAGGGTGTCCCGGCCGTCGCGGTGCAGGCCGCGATCGTCGCAGGGATCGGCGACGTGCTCGAGAGCGTGCACCTGTTCGACGTGTTCACGGGCGAGCAGGTCGGTGAGGGCAAGAAGTCGCTCGCCTTCGCCGTGCACCTGCGCTCGGAGGACGGCACCCTCTCCGCCCAGCAGATCGGTGCCGCACGTGAGCGCTGCATCGAGGCGGTCTCCCGGGCCGTCGGAGGCGTGCTGCGCGCGTGACGGGCGCACGGTCGGGGCTCGGCACGGCACGCTATGTCGGGCTGAGCCTCGACGTCGCCCGCAAGCCGTTCTCGGCCGACGGTGTCCGTGGTCTGCTCGCGCGTCTGGGAGAGCTCGGCTTCACCGCCCTGCACCTGCACCTGACGGAGACCGGCCGGGTCGCCGTGCGCCTGGCATCCGATGTTTGATTCGTAAAACGATTCGCAATCGGTGTCATCTCCGCTGATCAGCTCCCGGGCCGGGCGATGTTCGCCCACCCCCTCCCGGCGGCGTCGGTTCGCACTCCCGGGGCTTCGGAGGGCCGGGGAACGGCCGTGCATGCGTGAGTATGCATTCTCTTGTATAGTTGTACGCATGCAGTCGGAAGCCCTCTCCACGTCCACCCCGGTCGATCCCGCGCACCAGGCGGCCGCGCGCCGCCGGGTCGCCGTCGTCGGCGCCTCGGGGTACGCGGGCGGGGAGACCCTGCGGCTGCTCGCGGACCACCCTCTGCTCGACGTGGTGACCGTGACCGCGCACTCGAGCGTCGGCAAGCGCCTGAGCGAGGTCGCACCCCACGTACATCTCGAGCACGACCTCGAGCTCGTCGACACCACGGCCGAGAACCTCGCCGGACACGACGTCGTGGTCCTCGCCCTCCCGCACGGCCAGTCCGGGGAGATCGCTGCTCGGCTGCGGGTGGATGACCCCGACGTCCTCGTGGTGGACCTGGGCGCGGACCACCGCCTGGAGAGCGCGCGCGACTGGGCGGACTACTACGCGGGCGAGCACTCGGGCACGTGGACCTACGGGATGCCCGAGCTGCCTCTGCACGAGACCGCGGGATCGCGGCCGGCAGCGACGACTGCCCGGCGTCAGCGGGACCTCCTGCAGGACGCGCGCGAGATCGCGGTCCCCGGCTGCAATGCCACCGCCGTCACCTTCGCGCTGGCTCCGCTGGTCCGCGCCGGACTCGTGGACCCCTCCGCCCTCAGCGCGGTGCTCCCGGTCGGCTACTCGGGTGCGGGCCGCAGTGCCAAGCAGCACCTCCTGTTCGCCGAGGCCGGCGGTGGTGCCGCGCCCTACGGCATCGGCGGGACCCACCGTCACATCCCGGAGATCCTGCAGAACCTGCGGCGCGCTTCCGGCGTCTTCGACGCCCGCCTCACCTTCACCCCCGTGCTGGTCCCGATGACCAGGGGTATCCTCGCCGTCATCACCGCGCCGGCCGGCGACGGGGTCACCGAGCAGGACCTGCTCGACGCGCTCGGTTCGGACTACGCCGACGAACCCTTCGTCGACGTCCTGCCCGCGGGCCGTGTCCCCTCCACCCAGCAGGTGCTCGGTGCGAACACGGTGCGTCTGGGGGCCACCGTCGACCGACGCAGCGGGCAGGTCACCGTCCTCAGCGCGATCGACAACCTCGTCAAGGGGACCGCCGGCGCCGCCGTGCAGTCGACGAACCTCGCGCTCGGCCTGCCCGAGACCCTGGGACTGCCCCGCACGGCCCTCGCACCCTGAGCACACCGAGACGCCGCCCTCCGCGCGGCGACACCTCCGTCGATCCGTGCTCCGCTCCCACACCTGGAGAACCCATGTCCATCACCTTCCCGCAGGGATTCCGCGCCGCCGGGATCGCCGCCGGCCTCAAGAGCAGCGGCGCCGCGGACCTCGCCCTCGTCGTCAGCGACGGTCCCCTCGACGTCGCCGCTGCCGTCTTCACCGCCAACCGGGTCCAGGCCGCGCCCGTGCAGTGGTCCCGCCAGGCCGTGGCAGACGGCCGCGCCCGCGCGGTGATCCTGAACTCCGGGGGAGCCAACGCCTGCACCGGCCCCGACGGCTTCGCCGACACCCACCGCACGGCGGAGCACGTCGGCGCGCTCCTCGAGCTCTCCGCCCAGGACGTGCTGGTGTGCTCGACGGGCCTGATCGGCGAGCGGCTCCCGATGGACGCCCTGCTGGGCGGGGCGCTCACCGCGCGCGACGCCCTGGAGGGAGGCGCATCGGCCGGCGCGGACGCCGCGCGAGCGATCATGACCACCGACACCGTCGAGAAGACCGCAACGGCGACCACCCCCTCGGGGGCGCGCGTCGGCGGGATGGCCAAGGGCGCCGGCATGCTCGCGCCCCAGCTGGCGACCATGCTCGTCGTGCTCACCACGGATGCGGTCGTCGATGCGGCCACGGCCGACGAGGCGCTACGCAGCGCCACCTCCACGACGTTCGACCGGGTGGATTCCGATGCCTGCATGTCCACCAACGACACCGTGATCCTGCTGGCCTCCGGGGCGAGCGGCGTCGAGACCACCGCCGAGGAGCTCACCGACGCACTGCGCCAGGTCAGCTCGGAGCTCGCCCGCTCCCTGGTCGCCGACGCCGAGGGCGCGAGCCACGACGTGCACGTGGTCGTCACCGGGGCCGGCACCGAGGGCGCCGCGCTCGCCGTCGCCCGCGAGATCGCCCGCTCGAACCTGGTGAAGGCGGCGATCTTCGGCAACGACCCCAACTGGGGACGGATCGTCGCCGCCGCCGGCTGCGTCCCCGAGTCGGTCGCACCCTTCGACCCCGCCCGCCTGGGCGTGCGCGTCAACGGCGTCCAGGTGTGCCGGGACGGCGGCGCCCACGAGGACCGCTCGACGGTCGACATGACCCCGCGCGAGACCCTCATCGAGGTCGACCTCGGCGCGGGCACGGCCAAGGGCGACATCTGGACCAACGACCTCACCCACGACTACGTCGAAGAGAACAGCGCGTACTCCTCATGACCCCAGCAGCCTCCAAGAACCCGCTGACGGACCTCACACCCGCCCAGGCAGACGCCCGCGCGAAGGCCGAGATCCTCATCGAGGCACTGCCGTGGATGCAGCGCTTCATGGGGAAGATCGTCGTGGTCAAGTACGGCGGCAACGCGATGATCGACGACGAGCTGCGTCGCGCCTTCGCGGCCGACATGGTCTTCATGCGTCAGGCCGGGATCCACGTCGTCGTGGTCCACGGCGGCGGGCCCCAGATCAACACGATGCTGGAGCGCGTCGGCGTCACCAGCGAGTTCCGTGCCGGTCTCCGTGTCACCGACGAGCAGACGATGGAGATCGTGCGCATGGTGCTCGTCGGCCAGGTCGGACGGGAGCTGGTGGGACTCGTCAACGAGCACGGCCCTTACGCGATCGGGATGTCCGGGGAGGACGCCCGGCTGTTCGCCGCCCGTCGGCGCGGAGCGGTCGTCGACGGCGAGGAGATGGACCTGGGCCACGTCGGCGCCGTCACCCAGGTGCGACCCGAGTCCATTCAGGACCTGCTGGACGCGGGGCGCATCCCGGTGGTCTCCTCCATCGCCCCCGAGATCGACGAGGACGGCCGCCCCACGGGGGCGGTGCTGAACATCAACGCCGACCTCGCGGCCGCCGCACTCGCGGCCGGGCTGGACGCGGAGAAGCTCGTGGTGCTCACCGACGTCGAGGGCCTGTACCGCGACTGGCCGGACCGCGACTCGCTGATCCCCGAGATCACCGCGAGCGATCTGCGGGAGATGCTGCCCTCGCTGACGGCGGGCATGATCCCCAAGGCCGAGTCACTGCTGGATGCCGTGGACGCAGGCGTGCGCACCGCGGCGATGACCGACGGCAGGATCGCCCACGCGGTCCTGCTCGAGGTGTTCACCGCGAAGGGCGTGGGCACGATGGTGAGGAGGGACGACTATGTCTGAGCAGATCACGACCACGTCGGGGACGACGGGAGCGGAGGACCTCACGACCCGCTACGGCGCCTCGATGCTGGGCGTCTTCGGGACGCCCCAGCGCATCCTGGTGCGCGGGGAGGGAGCCCACGTCTGGGACGCGGAGGGCAACGAGTACCTCGATCTGCTCGGCGGGATCGCGGTCAACGCGCTGGGCCACGCCCACCCCTCGTTCGTCGCAGCCCTCACCAAGCAGGTCGAGACCCTCGGCCACGTCTCGAACTTCTTCGCGACCGGACCGCAGATCGAGCTCGCCGAGACCCTGCTGCGCCTGGCGGAGGCGCCGGCGGGGTCGGGCGTGTTCTTCACCAGCTCGGGCACCGAGTCCAACGAGGCCGCCTTCAAGATCGCGCGCCGCACCGGGCGCCCGCGCATCCTCGCTCTCGAGGACGCCTTCCACGGCCGCACCATGGGAGCCCTCGCCCTCACCCACAAGGAGTCCTACCGGGAGCCCTTCGAGCCTCTCCCCGGCGGGGTGGAGTTCGTGCCCCCGGGCGACGTGCAGGCGCTCGAGGCCGCCCTGGCCCCCGGCGACGTCGCCGCCCTGTTCCTCGAGCCCATCCAGGGCGAGGCCGGGGTCGTCCCGCTGCCGGACGAGTACCTGCGCGCAGCGCGGCGGCTCACCGCCGAGCACGGCACCCTGCTGATCGTCGACGAGGTGCAGACCGGCGTCGCCCGCACCGGGGAATGGTTCGCCCACCAGCGCCTCGACGACCTGCAGCCCGACGTGATGACCCTGGCCAAGGGACTGGGCGGCGGGTTCCCGATCGGCGCGGTGATCGCCTACGGGGAGCAGGTGCGCTCCCTCCTGCAGCCCGGTCAGCACGGGACCACCTTCGGCGGCAACCCGCTCGGGGCCTCCGTCGCGCTCGCCGTGCTCGGCACCATCGCCGAGGACGACCTGCGCGGCAGCGCCCGCGATCGGGGCGACCACCTGGCGCGGCGCATCGACGAGCTCGCCGCGGACGACGACCGCATCACCGGCATCCGCGGAGCGGGCCTGCTGCGCGGCATCGCCCTGGCAGAGCCGATCGCGCCGCAGGTCGTGGCCCGAGCGCTCGAGGCCGGTTTCATCATCAATGCCGCCAACCCGCACACGCTGCGCCTGGCGCCGCCGCTGATCGTGACCGATGCGCAGATCGACACCTTCGTCGACGCGCTGCCGGCGCTGCTGGATGCCGCGACCCCCGGCAACTGCGAGTCCGACACCATCGGAAAGAGGTCCTGAGATGCCCCGGCACTTCCTGCGCGACGACGACCTGAGCCCGCGCGAGCAGAAGCAGGTGCTGCAGCTCGCACTCGCCCTGGCCGACGACCGGTTCGCACGTCGCCCCCTCGAGGGCCCGCGCACGGTCGCCGTGCTCTTCGACAAGGCCTCCACCCGCACCCGCGTCTCCTTCGCGACGGGGATCGCCGAGCTGGGAGGGAACCCGCTGGTGCTGGACGCCGGCTCCAGCCAGCTGGGGCGCGGCGAGTCGATCGCCGACACCACGCGGGTCCTCACCCGGCAGGTCTCCGCGATCGTGTGGCGCACCTTCGGACAGGGACGCATCGAGGAGATGGCCCGGTACGCGAGCGTCCCCGTCGTCAACGCGCTGACCGACGAGTTCCACCCCTGCCAGATCCTCGCGGACCTGATGACGATCGCCCAGCACACCGGCGGCCTCGCGGCCGGCGACGGCGCGCTCGAGGGCCGTTCGATGGCCTACCTCGGGGACGGCTCGAACAACATGGCCCACTCCTACCTGCTGGGAGGCGTGACCGCCGGGATGGACGTGCGGATCGCGGCGCCGGCCAGTCATCTGCCCGCGACCCCGGTGGTGCGCGACGCGGAGGCGATCGCGCAGCAGACCGGCGGCAGCGTGACCATCACCGACGACCCCGCGCACGCGGTCGAGGCCGCCGACGCCGTCATCACCGACACCTGGGTCTCGATGGGGCAGGAGACCGAGTCCGGGCGCGGCGGCGAGACCTTCGCGCCGTTCGCGGTGACGGAGTCGCTGATGGCCCGCTCGGGCGGGATCTTCCTGCACTGCCTGCCCGCCTACCGGGGCAAGGAGGTCGAGGCCGCGGTGATCGACGGCCCGAGCTCGGTGGTCTGGGACGAGGCGGAGAACCGCCTGCACGCGCAGAAGGCCCTGTTGACGTGGCTGCTCGAGCACCCCGACGCCGCGACCGCGCCGCACGCACGGATCCGGGAGTCGCGATGAACGCCCACGACCAGCCTCGGACCATCGCCCAGACCAAGACCGCCCGCCAGGAGCGCATGGTCGAACTGCTGACCACGCGGGAGGTCTCCTCCCAGGCGCAGCTCGCGGATCTGCTCGCCGGCTGCGGGATCGAGGTCACCCAGGCCACGCTCTCGCGCGACCTCGTCGAACTGCGTGCCGAGAAGGTGCGCGGGAGCAGCGGCGGACTGGTCTACCAGGTCCCGGCCGACGGCGGGGAGATCGGTGGCCAGCGCCGCACCTCGAGCACCGAGCAGCTGGGCGCCCGACTGCTCAGGCTGCTCGAGGAGCTGCTGGCCTCGGCCGACGTCGCCGGGAACATCATCGTCCTGCGCACGCCGCCGGGGGCGGCACAGTTCCTCGCCTCGGCGATCGACCGATCGGTCCTGCCCGACGTCGTCGGCTCGATCGGGGGCGACGACACGGTCCTGCTGGTCACCCGCGATGCCGAGACCGCGACGGCGCTGGCCGCCCGCCTGCTCGATCTCGCCGAGGGCCGACGTGCCGCCGGCGGGAGCGCGGAGGAGCCCGACCACCCGACACCCGGCGACACCACTGCCGGCGACACCACTGCTGACGACACCGGGGCCGACGCCACGCGGACGACCCCCTGAGCCACGGACGACGCGGGGGAGAATGACCCCCGGCGTCCTCATCGGTTCCCACCGACACCCGACTTCGAAGGAGCACCACTCGTGACCGAACGCATCGTCCTCGCCTACTCCGGCGGCCTCGACACCTCCGTGGCCATCGGCTGGATCCACGACGCCACCGGCGCCGAGGTCATCGCCTGCGCGGTCGACGTCGGCCAGGGCGGGGAGGACCTCGAGGTCGTCCGCCAGCGCGCCCTGGACTGCGGCGCCGTCGAGGCCTACGTCGCCGACGCCCGCGACGAGTTCGCCGACGACTACTGCATGCCGGCGCTCAAGGCCAACTCGCTGTACATGGACGCCTACCCGAACGTCTCGGCGATCTCCCGTCCGGTGATCACCAAGCACCTGGTGAAGGCCGCCAAGAAGTACGGCGCCTCGACCGTCGCGCACGGCTGCACGGGCAAGGGGAACGACCAGGTGCGCTTCGAGGTGTCCATCACCTCGCTGGCCCCCGAGCTCAAGTGCATCGCCCCGGTGCGCGACCTGGCCCTGACCCGCGACCGCGCGATCGAGTACGCCGAGCGCAAGAACCTGCCGATCGCGACGACCAAGCACAACCCGTTCTCGATCGACCAGAACGTGTGGGGCCGGGCGATCGAGACCGGCTTTCTCGAGGACATCTGGAACGAGCCCACCAAGGACGTCTTCAGCTACACCGACGACCCGGCCTTCCCGCCGGTCCCCGACGAGGTCGTGATCTCCTTCGAGCACGGCGTGCCGGTCGCGATCGACGGTCGTCGGGTGAGCGCTCTCGAGGCGATCCAGGAGCTCAACCGCCGGGCCGGGGCCCAGGGGATCGGTCGGATCGACATCGTGGAGGACCGCCTGGTGGGCATCAAGTCCCGCGAGGTCTACGAGGCACCCGGGGCGATGGCGCTGATCACGGCCCACCAGGAGCTCGAGCGGGTCACTCTCGAGCGCGAACAGGCCCGCTTCAAGCGCCAGGTCAGCGACCGCTGGACCGAGATGGTCTACGACGGCCAGTGGTTCTCGCCGCTCAAGCGCTCGCTCGACGCCTTCATCGACGACACCCAGCGCTACGTCAACGGTGACATCCGGATGACGCTCCACGGCGGACGTGCGACCGTCACCGGTCGCCGGTCCGAGACGGCCCTGTACGACTTCTCGATGGCGACCTACGACGAGGGAGACCAGTTCGACCAGTCGCAGGCCAAGGGCTTCATCGAGATCTACGGGCTGGCCGCGAAGCAGGCCGCTGCCCGCGACGTGGCCTTCGGCAACGGCGAGCAGCTCGGCGAGGATTCCAAGTGACGAGCGGGCAGACGGGCGGCGAGCAGGCAGCCGCCGGCGCGCCGGGTGCGAGCGCGGCCCTCTGGGGCGGGCGCTTCGGCTCGGGCCCGGCCGCGGCCCTGGCCGCGCTCTCGAAGTCCACGCACTTCGACTGGAAGCTCGCCCAGTACGACCTGCGGGGCTCGACGGCGCACGCGAAGGTCCTGCACCGTGCGGGTCTGCTGAGTGATGACGAGCTGGCCCGCATGCACGCGGCCCTCGACGAGCTCTCGGCCGACGTCGCCTCCGGGGCCTTCCAGGCCGCGGAGGACGACGAGGACGTGCACACCGCTCTCGAGCGCGGTCTCGTGGAGCGTGCGGGCAGCGAGCTGGGCGGGAAGCTGCGTGCGGGTCGTTCGCGCAACGACCAGATCGCGACGCTGATCCGCCTGTTCATCCGCGACAGCGCACGGGGCATCGGCGACCGGGTGCTGGACCTGGTCGCGGTGCTCCTCGAGCGCGCCCGCGAGGTGCACGGCGCGCCGATGCCGGGCCGTACCCACCTCCAGCACGCCCAGCCCGTGCTGCTCAGCCACCACCTGCTCGCCCATGCCTGGCCACTGCTGCGGGACGTCGAGCGGCTGCGGGATCTCGACGCCCGCGCGGCCGTCTCGCCCTACGGCTCGGGGGCTCTGGCCGGATCCAGTCTGGGGCTGGACCCGCAGGCCGTCGCCGCGGACCTCGGCTTCGAGGACTCGGTGTGGAACTCGATCGACGGCACCGCGGCGAGGGACCTGACCGCCGAGTTCTCCTTCGTGCTGACGATGATCGGGATCGACCTCTCGCGACTCGCCGAGGAGGTCATCGTGTGGAACACCAAGGAGTTCTCGTTCATCACGCTCGACGACTCCTTCTCGACGGGCTCGTCGATCATGCCGCAGAAGAAGAACCCGGACATCGCCGAGCTTGCTCGTGGCAAGGCCGGCAGGATCCTCGGCGACCACACGGGTCTGCTCGCGACCCTGAAGGCCCTCCCTCTCGCGTACAACCGTGATCTGCAGGAGGACAAGGAGCCGGTCTTCGACCAGGTCGATTCCCTCGAGCTGGTGCTGCCGGCGTTCACCGGGATGATGGCGACCCTGGTGTTCCACACCGAGCGGATGGCCGCTCTCGCACCGCAGGGCTTCTCCCTGGCCACCGACATCGCCGACCACCTGGTGCGCCGCGGCGTCCCGTTCCGGGTGGCCCATGAGATCTCCGGTGCCTGCGTGAAGGTGGCCGAGGAGCAGGACAAGGAGCTGTGGGATCTCACGGACGAGGAGTTCGCGAGCATCTCGGATCACCTGGACTCCTCCGTGCGCGAGGTGCTCACGGTGCAGGGGTCGATCGCCTCGCGGGACGCCAAGGGCGGCACGGCCCCGGCACGCGTGGCGGAGCAGGAGGACGCTCTCGGGAGCGCCGTCGAGGCGCTGCGCGGCTTCACCCAGGAGGCCTGAGCCGGACGCCCACGCGCGGCATCACCGCGCGTGGGCGGAAACCCGGTCGCGGGGCACGACCGGACTGGGGGAGAATGGACGGCGGGCGCCCGGGACCGGACGCTCGCATTCAGATCCGTACGCCTCTCCCGCACGGGAGGGTCGGATCACCCGGACGAGAGGACCTGATCGATGCAGACCATCCTGGACGAGCTCACCTGGCGTGGGCTCGTGGTGCAGACCAGCGGGCGCGATGCGCTCGCAGCGGCGCTCGAGGATGGACCGATCGGCCTGTATTGCGGGTTCGACCCGACGGCGGCGTCCCTGCACGTGGGGCACCTGACCCAGGTGCTCACCATGCGGCGCTTCCAGCTCGCCGGGCACCGGCCCTACGCCCTCGTGGGCGGGGCGACGGGGCTGATCGGCGATCCCCGCATGTCCGGCGAACGCGTCCTGAACGACGAGGGCGTGGTCGCCGGCTGGGTGGACACCCTGCGTGACCAGATCTCCCGCTTCCTGGACCTCGAGGGGCCGGCCGGGGTGCAGATGGTCAACAACCTGGACTGGATCGGCCAGATGGGCGCCCTGCAGTTCCTGCGGGACATCGGCAAGCACTACCGCATGGGCACGATGCTCGCGAAGGAGACCGTCGCCCGCAGACTCTCCAGCGACGAGGGGATCAGCTACACCGAGTTCAGCTACCAGGTGCTGCAGGGGCTGGACTTCCTCGAGCTCTACCGCCGTCACGGCGTGACCCTGCAGTACGGGGGGAACGACCAGTGGGGCAACCTGATCTCCGGCGTCGACCTGATCCATAAGGTCGAGGGCGAGGACGTGCACGTGCTGACCACACCCCTGGTGACCAAGGCCGACGGCACCAAGTTCGGCAAGAGCGAGGGCGGCGCGATCTGGCTCGACGCGGAGCTCACCAGCCCGTATGCCTTCCACCAGTTCTGGCTGAACGCGGCCGACGCCGACGTCGTGAAGTACCTGCGCTACTTCACCTTCCGTGAGCGCGAGGACATCGAGGCGCTCGAGCAGGAGACCCTCGAGGCGCCGCAGCGTCGGGCGGCGCAGAAGGCCCTGGCCGACGACATCACGACGCTGGTGCACGGACCGGAGGCGACGCGCCAGGCCAATGCCGCCGCGGCCGTGCTGTTCGGACGCGGGGACGTGCGCGAGCTCGACGGGACGACGGTGGAGGCGATCGCCGGCGAGCTGACCACCGTGGACGCCTCGGCCGACACCGCGCTGGTCGATGGGTTCGTGGCGGTCGGGATCATGACCTCGAAGTCGCAGGTGCGCCGCGCGGCAGCGGAGGGCTCGCTCTCCGTCAACGGCGAGAAGATCTCCGGTGAGGAGGTCGAGCGACCGATCGGTGAGGTGGTCCGCCCGCTGCCCGGTGGCTACGCCCTGCTGCGGCGCGGTCGCAAGGCGGCGGCGATGGTCCGCCTCGCAGGCTGAGGACTCGACGGACCTCGCCGCGAGCAGTCGCGATGGCGAAGGCCGGGAGCAGGAGAATCTTCTCCGGCCCCCGGCCTTCGCCGTTCGGGCACGCGTCCGCAGCTGTTCCGTCCGCGGCACGCGGCCGCTGCGATATCCCGACCGTGGCATGCGACCAGGACGGGCCGGCCCCCGTCCCGGGTCGCGCGGCCAGGGGGAGGGAAAGCGAGGCGCCACGGCGGATGTCCGAGCACTGTGGACGAGGCACCCGGGGGCGCAGCCTGGGTCGTTCCCAGGGGCGTGGGGGAATGAGCCGGCGGCCGGTGTGATGCCGGGCCCATCTCCACCTCACACGCCCCGGGACACGGCCGTCATCATCCGTCACAAAGGGCGCTGACCTGCACGGCGACGTCCGCGAAGCGGTCGCGGAGGGGTTCCGGGCCGGATTGACCCGCGGTTCTCCGGGGGCCTAATGTCTTCCTTGTCGCCGCAATGAGGACACCGACGAAGGGCCGGCCCGAGAGGGACGGAACGGAGCCGGGGAAGACGGAGCGGGGACGAGCCGGAAGGAGTCATCCGGGACGGTGCCACGATGTGGCGCAGATCCACTCGGAGGACTTGCGGAAGGCGCAGGTGCTCGACTACAGTTGAGCCTCGCGCCGCTTCGACGGGAACGTCGGCCGCAGAACGGAAGGCGCATCGAGCCCCTGACACGGCCCAGGATCTGGGTCGCGCCGGTGTGTGCGTGTTGTTTGAGATCTCAATAGCGTGTCTGTTTGTTGATGCCAAATTTTGTTTGGCATGACGGATGATGTA
>NZ_QFKX01000008.1 GCF_003130585.1 Brachybacterium endophyticum
GTCTCCCGGGCGCTCGAGCGCAGCGGCGCCCACGTGGTGGACGTCGTGCCCGACGACCTGCCGCAGGCCGTGGCCGATCAGAGCCGAGCAGCCCACCCGCGCACTGCCCACCTCCGACCGGGAGGCCCCGCCCTCCCGCGGGGTCCGCCACCACGAGGGAGGTGCCGGCGGCAGCATCCCCGTCGGCAGCGCCTCGGCCGGTCGCGCCACCGGCAGCGGCCGGACCGCTCGCGGCGGCGCCGCGGGCGGCGGCTCGGACACCCCTCCGCCCACGGATCCCACCGGGCCCTCCGGTCCCCGCGGGCCCCGTCGGCGCTCCCGTGTCCCGCGACCCGCACGGCTCGGGGCGACGCTGATCGCCCTCGTGCTGATCGTGGTGATCGGCTGGGGCGCGGGCCTCGCCCTGTGGGCGGACTCGCGCATCCACCACGTCGACGCGCTCTCGGAGGCGTCCGACACCGCCGGGACGACGTACCTGATCGCCGGCTCCGACGCCCGCGGCGGCAAGAGCGTGAAGGACGACGGCACCACCGGCGGCCGCGCCGACACCATGATGCTGCTGCACCGCGCCCCCAACGGGAAGTCCTACCTGGTCTCCCTCCCGCGCGACACGCTCGTCGACATCCCCGGGAAGGGCAAGTACAAGCTCAACGCCGCCTACTCCATGGGCGGACCGAAGCTCCTGGTCCAGACGGTCGAGAAGTTCACCGGTCTGAGCGTCGACCACTACGTGGAGGTCGGGTTCGACGGCGTCACCGACACCGTCGACGCGGTCGACCACGTGAACCTGTGCATCGACAAGGACGTGGACGACGAGAAGTCGGGTCTGAAGATGACCAAGGGCTGCCACGACGTGGGCGGCGAGCAGGCCCTCGCCTTCGTCCGCGCCCGCTACTTCGATCCCACGGCCGACATCGGCCGGCAGCAGCGCCAGCAGCAGTTCGTCGGGGCCCTCATGGACCGCGCCACCTCCCCCGCCGTGCTGCTGAACCCGTTCGCCCAGGCGAAGCTCGCCGGCGCCGGCTCGGGTGCGCTGCTGACCGACGACCACACCGGCCTGGTGGACCTGGGCCGGGCGGGTCTGACGATGCGGCGCTCGATGAAGGACGAGACCAACCTCTCGATCCCGATCGTCAGCGAGAACTTCCAGACCCAGAACTCCGGGGTCGCGATCCAGACCGACGAGGACCAGGTCCACTCCTTCTTCGACGCGATCGGCAAGGGGACCGCGACCAAGGACTCCGGCGGGTCCTCGTCCTCCTGAGGAGGCGGCCCGGCCTCAGCGGAAGAGCATGTCGATGATGATGTTCACCGAGTTCAGCATCGACTGGCCCTTCCCGCGCGAGTAGTCGGTGTACAGGATGTGCACCGGGTGCTCGCGCACGCTGAGGCGCTGGCGGCCGATCTCGTCGACGATCTCCGAGGCGTGCGCCATCCGGTTCTGCTCGATCACCAGGCGCGCACAGGCGTCGCGGCCGATCACCCGCAGCCCGTTGTGGGCGTCCGTGAGCTTCACGCCGCTGGTCAGGTTCGTGTACAACACGGCGGAGCGCAGCACGAGGCGCTTGACGAGACCCGGGCGGGTGCGTTCGTCCAGGAAACGCGACCCGAGCACGACGTCGACCCCCTCCGCCTCGCGCAGCGCGATCATCGAGGCGGCGTCCTCGACCCGATGCTGACCGTCCGCATCGAACGTGACGATCTGGCGCATCTCCGGATCACGCAGCGCGTAGTCCATGCCGGTCTTCAGGGCCGCGCCCTGGCCCATGTTGAAGGGATGTCGCACCACCGCCGCACCGGCCGCGGCCGCGATCGCGGCCGAGCCGTCCCGGCTGCCGTCGTCGACGCACACCACCAGCGGGTACCGCGTGCGCAGATCGCGCACCACGTCGCCGATCACGGCGGCCTCGTTGAACAGGGGGATCACGAACCACGTCGACGCGGACCCCGGGGCACGCTGCTCGGGCCTCTGCGAGGGCTGGTGCACTGCATCCCTCCTGGGGCGGACGGGGCCGGCGGTGAGCGCGCCGTCGCCGTGCGCTCAGGGCCAGGAGGATACCCTGTCCACCGGGTCGCGCAGCGCACCCCGACCCCCGCCACCACGCACTCACACGCGCCCGTCCACGGGAGGAAGCAGGTACCGGTGAACACTGCCGTCGTCGCTCTGGGGAAGATCGGGCTGCCGTTGGCCGTCCAGTTCGCGGAGGCCGGGAACCAGGTCGTCGGGGTGGACGTGAACCCCCGTCAGGTCGAGGCGATCAACGCCGCCCGCGAGCCGTTCCCCGGGGAGGCGCAGCTGGCCGAGAAGCTCACCGAGCTGGTGCCGACCGGGCGCCTGCGCGCGACCACCGAGTACGCCGAGGCGATCCCCCAGGCCGACACGGTCGTGCTGGTGGTCCCCCTGTTCGTGGACGAGGAGACCAGCGAGCCGGACTTCGGCTGGATGGACGACGCGACCCGGTCCCTGGCCGAGCACCTCACCCCC
Organism: Brachybacterium endophyticum; assembly: GCF_003130585.1. Classification (GTDB taxonomy): domain Bacteria; phylum Actinomycetota; class Actinomycetes; order Actinomycetales; family Dermabacteraceae; genus Brachybacterium; species Brachybacterium endophyticum. The sequence goes on from NZ_QFKX01000008.1 coordinate 2,486, forward strand.
GGCACGACCGTCGTCTACGAGACCACGCTGCCGGTGGGGACCCTGCGGGATCGCTTCACCCCGATGATCGAGGAGATCTCCGGGCTGCAGGAGTCGAAGGACTTCTTCATGGTGTTCTCCCCGGAGCGGGTGCTGACCGGTCGGGTGTTCGCCGACCTGCGCCGCTACCCCAAGCTGATCGGAGCGATCGGCGAGGAGGGCACGCGGCGGGCGCGGGAGTTCTACGAGTCGGTGCTGACCTTCGATGCGCGGCCGGACCTCCCCCGCGAGAACGGGGTGTGGGACCTGGGCTCGCCGGAGGCGGCGGAGCTCGCCAAGCTCGCCGAGACCACCTACCGGGACGTCAACATCGCACTCGCGAACGAGTTCGCCCTCTTCGCCCAGGACAACGGCATCGACGTCTACAAGGTCATCGAGGCCAGCAACTCCCAGCCCTACTCACACATCCACCAGCCGGGCATCGCGGTGGGCGGGCACTGCATCCCCGTGTACCCGCGCCTGTACCTCTCGACCGATCCGCACGCGGAGACGGTGCGGACCGCGCGGGCGCTGAACGCCTCGGTGCCCGGCCGTCTGGTGCAGCGGGCCGAGGAGCTGCTGGGCTCCCTCTCGGGACTGCGGGCGGTGGTGCTGGGCGCCTCGTACCGCGCGGGGGTGAAGGAGACCGCGTTCTCCGGGGTCTTCCCCGTGGTCGCCGAGCTGGAGGAGCGCGGCGCGCAGGTCAGCGTGCAGGATCCCTTCTACACGGACGAGGAGCTGTCCGGGTACGGCTGGGCCGCATGGCACCAGGGGGACCCCGCGGACCTCGTGATCGTCCAGACCAACCATCCCGAGTACCGCGAATTCGCGCCCGCGGACGTCCCGGGGGTGCGACTGCTGATCGACGGCCGCGACATCACCGACGCGGACGCCTGGCAGGGCACGCCCCGGCTCGTCCTGGGCGACGGCTCCACCTCGACCCACCGCGCGGCAGCGGAGGACTGACATGGTCGGGGTGGTGGGCTCGACCCTGGTCATCCAGATCCTGCTGATCCTCGGCATCCTGGGGATCACCTTCTGGCTGTTCCGCACCCGCGGTGCCCGCCAGCTCGCCGTGCGGCGACTGCTGATCATGGGCTTCGCCGTGTTCGCCGTGGCCGCGGTCGCCTTCCCGCGCCTGCTCACCCGCCTCGCGCACCTGGTGGGCGTCGGCCGCGGAGCCGACCTGCTGCTGTACGCGACGGTGATCGTCCTGCTGGGGCTGATCGCCCTGCAGGAGGTGCGCGCGAAGAACGAGGAGAAGCGCATCACCCATCTCGCCCGCCGCATCGCCCTGGACGAGGCCGAGTCGCCGCAGGCGTACCGAGAGCGGACCGACCGCAGCGCATGACCGACCTCCTGCTGCTGATCCTCGCCGGCGGCGTGGTGCTCGCCGCCGCCCTGGTCCCCGGTTTCCTGGCCGTGCGCGTGCTGGGCGGCGGTCGCCTGCTCGCCCTCGCCCTGGCGCCCTCGCTCGGCGCGGCGATCGCCGGGGTGGGCGCCGTGATCGCGGGCACGGTCGGGGTCCCGTGGTCGCTGGCCACCTTCGGGGTGCTCGCGGCCCTGATGATCGCGATCGGGTACCTCGCGCGCCGCCTCGGCATGCGTCTGCCCGCGACGGTGCTCGACGTCGAGCCCACGCCCCAGGGTCCCTCGGGCGGGCGTCGCGTCCCCGGCGCTCCCTGGTGGATCGCGGGCGCGGCCCTGGTGGCGCTGGTCCCGATCGCCTACGCCGCCGGCGGCGCCGACCGCGTCCTGGAGCGCTGGGACACGCTCTACCACCTCTCCGCCCTGGAGCGGATCCGGGAGACGCACGACGCCTCCTCCCTGGTGATCGGGACGGTCGCGAGCACGACGGGATCACCGAACCCCTACCCCGGCGGGTTCCACGCCCTCGCCTCCCTGGTGCCGATGGTGCCGATCCCCGTGGTGCTGAACGCCGCCTGCCTGGTGCTCGCCGTGGTGCCCTGGGTGACGGGGATGGCCCTGCTGGCCCGCGCCCTGTGGCCCGAGGTCGCCTGGGGGCCGTTCGCCGCGAGCGTCACCGGTCTGCTCGCCCCCGCCGCGCCCTGGGACGAGTGGATCCACCTCTCGGCCATCCCCAACATGGTCGGCTTCGCGATGCTGCCCGGGGTGACCGCGGCGATCGTCGCCCTGTGGGGTGCCCTGCTGCGGGAGGTGACCGGCGCGGCGCCGGGGAGCGGCACCGACGTCGGTGCGGCCGCCGGCGCAGGCACGGCGAGTGCGGGAGGGCCCGCGCGGCGTCATCTCGCCTCGGTGCTGGCCCTCCTCGGCGCCGGTCTGGGACTGGCGCTGATGCACCCGAACGTCGCGGTGAGTGCGCTGTGGCTGATCGCGGCGCTGAGCGCCGTCACCGCGCTCCCCCATCTGCGCTCCCGTCCACTGCTCGCCGCCGTGCCGATCGCGGCCCTGGTGCCGGTCGCGCTGCTCACCTGGACGCCGCTCGCCTCCGTCGTCACCGGGTTCGCGGGTGGTCTCCAGGTCCCGTGGTGGTCCGGTGTCGGAGAGCTCCTGCTCGGACTGCTCACCGTGTGGCCGATGGCCCTCGGGGTCGTGCTCGCCCTGCTGTGGTGGCCCGGGCTGGTCGCCTCCTGGCGCAGCCCGCAGCGCTGGCTGGTGGTGGCCTGGGTGGTGATGGGCGCGCTGTACCTCGATGCCGCCGTGGACTCCCCCCTGAACCTCTCGACCCTCTTCTACCGCGGTCAGGACCGCCTGGCCATGCCCGTCACGATGCTCACCTGCGTGCTGGTGATCCCTGGTCTGCGCGCCTGGTCGCGGGTGCTCTCCCCGCACCGCGAGGCCGTGCCGCGGTGGGTGGTCACCGCCCTCGCGCTGCTCGCCGTGGTCGCCGCCGCCAGCTCGGTGCCCACCCGCATCGGCAACGCCCAGCAGAACCTCGCCTGGACCTCCGAGGGACGCGGCCGCTTCCTCCAGCAGGACGAGGTCGAGGCGTGGGCGAGGGCGGCCCCCGGGATGGACCATTCCAAGAAGGTGCTCGCGAGCCCGTTCTCGGGGGCCTCCCACATGTACGCGATCCACGGCCAGCAGGCGTACTTCCCGGTGGCGGGGATGGCCCTGACCCAGCAGGACCGCTCCCTGCTCTACTCCCTGGCCGGGACCGACGGCGCCGTGCCGCTCGCGACGCAGTGCGGGATGCTCGCCGACGCGGACGTCGGCTACATCTACAAGGAGTACGAGACCTACTCGTGGTCCTCGACCTTCGACCTCGTCAATCGCGCCGATCCCGCTCTGGGCCACGTCGTCTTCCGCACGGACCATTCGGAACTGATCGAGGTGGACTGCTCCGCGTGAGCGCTCAGCCCCGACGCACCACCTCGAGGACGGCGGAGGCCGCCTTCTGCGCGGCACCTTGCAGGGATGCGTTCTGGAACGTCCACGCTCGCAGGTGGTCGGTCTCCGGTGCGCCCTCGCCGTCCAGGGCACCGAGCATCGCGCGGGCGACGGCTCCCGGCTCGTAGGCGCTCGCCCAGCCCAGGCCCTCGCCCTGCACCCGCTCGGAGGCGGCCCCCTCACCGGCATGGATCACCGGCGTCCCCGACGCGGTCGCGGCGTAGATCTTGGTGGGGAGGGCGAACTCGTAGCCGAGGCCCGGGGTGATCGAGCTGAGCCCGGCGACGGCGCCGCGCAGCATCCGCGACATCTCGGCGGGGGCCAGCCGTCCACGGAACTCGATGCCCTCGATGCCCTCGGCCTCGACGGTCGCCGCCAGAGCCTCCTTGCCGCTGCCCTCGCTGAAGAACAGCAGGCGGACCCCGGGGCGCTCGGCGCGCACCCGGGCGAAGGCCTCGACGAAGACGTCGGCCCCCTGCCACTCGGAGACCGTGCCGCCGTAGACGAAGTAGGGCCCCAGCTCCGTCTCCTCCTCGGGCCCGGGCCCGTCGGGCGTGAAGACGTCCGTGTCGATGCCGTTGCCGACCATCCGCAGCGAGGGACGGCGGCCGATCAGCGCGGCGACCCTGTCGTCCACCCCCGTCGAGATCGTGAGCACCCTCGCGGCGCGCTTCCAGGTGGTGGTCTCCATCCACCGCACCGCGGCGCGGACCGGGGCCGGCACACCCTGGACGCTCTCGGTCGCATCCGACCAGACGTCGGCCGCGTAGAACACGGTGGGGACGCCGCGCAGCACGCCCAGGACCGTCGCGACGATGCCGGTGGTCGGCGGCGGCTCGGCGACGATCACGTCGGGCCGGCGCCGCAACAGCAGACGCAGTGCGAGGGGCACGTCGAAGCTCATGTAGCTGAGGTAGCCGCGCACCTGCTGCTGGTGGTCGCGCTTGACGGGGAACCGGGAGACGGACCGCACCCGGTCCCTCCCCGCGACCCCGCGCGGAGGGCGCGTGGTCAGCACGGTGACCTCGGCGCCGGTCTCCTCGAGCGCGCGCACCAGGGCCTCGTTGCGGAAGGCGGCCGCGACCGCCTCGGGGGTGAAGACGCGGCTGGCGAGGACCACGTGGGGCCGGCGGCTCATCGGCTGCGCTCGCGCAGGGCGTCGATCACGCGCTCGGAGGCGTGCCCGTCGCCGTAGTGCTCGGAGCGGCGGGCGATCGGTCGTGGTCGCTCGAGGGCCGCTGCGATGCCGCTCGGGTCGGGCACCAGCTGGTTCCAGCCGTCCGCGAGGGTCTCCACCCATTCGGTCTCGGTGCGCACGGTCACGCACGGTGCTCCCAGCAAGTAGGCCTCCTTCTGGAGTCCGCCGGAATCGGTGACCACGGCGCGGGAACGGCGGACGGCGGCGACGAGATCGGGGTACGCGAGCGGATCGCCCACGTGCACCGACCCTCGTTCGAGCGTGATCCCGGCCTCCTGGGCCTTCGCGACCAGGCGCGGATGCGCGAACAGGGCGACGGGCAGCGGCGCCTGCTGCAGGGAGGCGAGGAGCGCGGCGAGCCGCTCGGGGTCGTCGGTGTTGTCGGCGCGGTGGATGGTGGCGACCGCGTAGTCCTCGGCGGGGTCGATGCCCGCCGGAAGCATCGGCGTCCGGTCTGCGACGGCATCGGCCACGCGCAGGCAGACGTCGGTCATCACGTCCCCGACCACCAGGGTGCGGGTCTCGAGCCCCTCGTCGGCCAGGTGACCGCGGGCGACCTCGGTGGGGGCCAGCAGCAGATCGGCTGCGTGGTCGGTGAGCACGCGGTTGTGCTCCTCGGGCATGCGCCGGTTGAAGGAGCGCAGGCCCGCCTCGAGGTGGGCGACCTTCACGTGCATCTTCACCGCGGCGAGGGTGCCGGCGAGGGTGGAGTTGGTGTCGCCGTAGACGAGCACCCAGTCGGGCCGGTGGGTCTCGAGGACCTCGTCCAGCGCCGTCAGCATCGCGCCGGTCTGGCGGCCGTGGCTGCCCGAGCCCGCGCCGAGGTTCACGTCGGGCGCGGGGATGCGCAGATCGGCGAAGAAGACGTCGCTCATCGCCGCGTCGTAGTGCTGCCCGGTGTGGACGATGACGTGCTCGACGTCCTCGTACTGCGCGGCGGCGTCGGCGACCGCGGCGAGCTTGACGAACTGGGGGCGCGCGCCCACCACCGACAGGATCTTCATGGGGCGCGTCCTCCTGGAGGGCTCGGGGCATGTGCGCAGGTACAGTGTGCCCGACCCACCCTCCTCGTCCCAGGAGCGCCATGCCCGAGCCTGCCCCCGCCCCGCGCGTCGCGGTGCTCGTGCACAACGACGCCGCGAACGACTCGCGGGTCCTCAAGGAGTCCGCGTCACTGCGCGGCGCCGGGATGCGCGTGCGGATCATCGCCGTCGAGCGGCGGCTGAAGGGACACGCGGCCGGGATCACGGAGCTGGCCGAGCACCTGGACCTCCAGCGCGTCCCCGAGTTCGCTCTCGAACGGATCGCACCGCGGCTCACCCGGCTGACGCGGCGTCCTGCCGGCGACGGGACGCCGGCGCCGGCCCCCGCCGCCGGGGGCGGTGCCGATCGACCTGTCCCTCCCCCGTCGCGGATCCGCGACGTGGCCGTGCGGACGGGCATGCGGATCGCCGCGGACCTCGGTCGGCGCGCCTACCGCACGGTCGAGCTGGGCACCTGGTGGTGGCGCTCGGCCCGGGCCGGGCACGCCTTCGCGCCCCAGGTCGTGCACGCCAACGACACCAATGCCCTGGTGCCGGCCCTCGCGATCCAGCTGCTGGGCAGGCAGGCAGGGCGCGACGTGCGCCTGGTCCTGGATTCCCACGAGCTGTGGCGCCACCGCAACGTGCCCGAGCACAGGCTGCTCGCCCCGCTCCTGGACGCCCTCGTCGAGCATCTGGCCGTGCCCCGGGCCGACGCCGTCATGACGGTCTCCCCCTCGATCGCCGCCTGGCTGCAGCGCACCTACGCACTGCCGGAGCCGCCGGTCCTGGTGCGCAACGTTCCGGTCGCCGGTCCCGTCCCGGAGCGCTCCCAGGGGGTTCTGCGCGAGCGGGCGGGGCTCTCGTCGTCGGACCGGGTGATCGCCTACGGCGGACGGATCACGACCTCCCGCGGGATCGAGGAGACCCTCGCCGCACTCCCCCATCTCCCGCCCGACGTGCACCTGGTGCTGCTGGGCTACGGCGAGGAGGACTACCTCGCCCGCGTGCAAGAGGCCGCGCGTGCCGCCGGGGTCACAGGTCGCCTGCACCTGGTGGGTGCGGTCGCCCCCGACCAGGTCTCGACGGCGCTGGCCGACGGCGACGTCGCCGTCGTGCACGTGCAGCCGGTGTGCCTGTCCTACCGCTACGCGCTGCCCAACAAGCTGTTCGAGTCGATCCGGGCGGGCCTGCCGATCGCCGCGGCCGACCTGCCGGACATGCGGGCCGTCGTCGAGGAGCTCGGCGTGGGCGAGGTCTTCGCGAGCGAGGACCCGCGCGAGCTCGCCGCCGCCCTGCTGCGGATCCTCGAGCACCCCGAGACCTACCGCGCGCGCGCCCGCGCCGTCGCCCCCGAGCTGACCTGGGAGCACGAGGCCGAGCGGATGCTCGAGGCCTATCGACGGGCGATGGCCGGCACCCGAGGGACGGAGGATCCGGCATGAGGGCGACGCTGGTGACCACCTGGTTCCCGACCGCGATCGCGCCCTCGCGCGGCTCCTTCGTGGCGCGCGACGCGCTCGCGATCGCCGAGCACGCCGAGGTGCGCCTGGTGCACCTGGTGCCCCCGGCCGACGACGACGGCACCCGGCGCCTGGTCCACGAGGGCATCGACGTGCTGCGGGTCCCGATGGACCCCCGTCGGCCCGACCAGATCCTGCGCGCCTCCCGGACGCTCGCTGCAGCCATGGCGGACGCGGACGTGGTCCACTCGATGGCCTTCTCGACGCTGCTGCCCCTCGCCCTGCGCCGTCCGCGCGCCCCGTGGCTGCATACCGAGCACTGGTCGGCCCTGACCACGCCGGGGACGCTGTCCGCGCCGGCCCGTCTCGCCCTGCCCGCGCTCACACGCCTGCTGGCCGGCCCGGACCGCGCGACGGCGGTCTGCGAGTACCTCGCCGAGCCGCTGCGGCGAGCGCGCGGGCACCGCCCCACCGACGTGGTGCCCTGCGTCGTCGACCCGGGCCCGCTGGTCCCGCGACGCGCCCGGAGCGACCGCACCCTGCGCCTGGTCTCCACCGGCGGGCTCATCGACCGCAAGGACCCGCTGACCGCCGTGCGCACGCTCGCCGTGCTCGCGGCGCGCGGTGTCGACGTGCACCTCGAGTGGCTCGGCGAGGGCCCGCTGCGCGAGCGCACCCTCACCCTGGCCCGCGAGCTGCAGGTCGCACATCGACTCTCCCTGCCGGGGACGGCGAGCCCCGAGGGGGTGCGGGAGGCCCTCGGCCGCGCCGACGTGTTCTTCGGACCCACCCGGGCCGACAACTTCTTCGTCTCGGCCGCCGAGGCGATCGTCGCCGGGCGCCCCGTGGTGCTCGGCGCGACCGGAGGCCAGGGCGAGTACGTCGAGGAGTCCGTGGGCGCGCTGATCGACGCGCAGGACCCGGAGCGGTACGCCACCGCGATCACCGACCTCGACGCCCGCACGCGGGAGCTCAGCAGCGAGCAGATCGCCGCGACCATCGGCGAGCGCTTCTCCTCCCGGGCCGTCGGAGCGGCCTACGCCGCCCAGTACACGCGCCTGCTCGACGAGGCGGAGGGCGAGCGCGCGGAGGGCGAGCGATGAGCACACCCCGTCCGAGCGCACCCGATGCGACCACCGGGCAGAAGCCGGTCGACGTCGTCATCGCCTGCCACACCCCTGAGCGGCCCGTCGGCCGCGCGGTCGCCTCGATCCTCGAGGGCAACGCCGAGCACGCCGACGTGACCGTCGTGGCCCACAACCGCCCCGCCGAGGAGATCCGCGGAGCGATCCGGCCCGAGCACCGCGAGAGCGTGCGGATCCTCGAGCACCGCGACACCCTCCGCTCCGCCTCCGGCCCCTTCAACGCAGGGATGCGGGAGGACGGCGCCCCCTTCGTGGCGATCATGGGCTCGGACGACACCCTCGCCCCCGGTGCGGTGGCCTCGTGGCTCGCCGTGCAGGAGGCCACCGCCGCGGAGTTCGTGATCACCCGCCTCGCCCTCGGGACCGCGGGGCACGGCGTGCCGACACCCGCGGTGCGGATGCTGCGCAGCGGGCGCGTGGACCTGGTGCACGATCGCCTGGCCTACCGCTCGGCGCCGCTGGGGCTGATGAGCCGGGCCATGCTGCGCCGCACCGGCGCGCAACTGGTCGAGGGTGCCACCGTCGGCGGCGACGTCGCCATGGTGACCCGCCTGATGGCGAGCGTGCCCACGGCCTACGACCGCTTCGGCCCGCCCTACGTGATCGGCGAGGACGCCGGCGACCGCGTCACCTACGTGATCCGCCCGATGCGCGAGCAGCTCGGCTTCTTCCCCGACCTGCTCGAGGCCGACTGGTTCGCCGCGCTCCCCTGCCCCGCGCGCCGCGCGATCGGCACCAAGCTGCTGCGCATCCACGTGTTCGGTGCCGTCTTCTACCGCCAGGACGCCCGCATCTGGACCGCGGAGGAGCGCGAGTCCCTCGCCCGGATCACGGCCGACGTGCTCCGCGCAGCACCCGGCTGCGAGCGTCCGCTCTCGCGCGCGGACCGGCGGCTGCTCGATGCCTGCGGGGATCCTGCGATCGACGCCGCCGAGCTGATGACCGCCGCGCGCGACCGCCGCCGACACGGACGGCCCGCGACGCTGTTGCCCCGCGAGATCACCCAGCTGCTCGCCCGCGAGGCACCGCCGCGGTTCATGGCATCGTCGCTCGCCGTGCAGATGCTGCCGCGACTGCGCAGGGGCTGAGGGCCCTCATTCCCCCAGGATCGCCGCGACGGCCTTCTCCCACGTCCGGACCTGCCGTTCGGCGCTGAGCGCGGACGCGGCCGCGTCGGACGCCTGCTTCCACCGGTCGATGGTCTCGTCCGTCAGGCCCGCGATCTGCAGATGCATCGCCGCCGCGTCGGCAGCGGGCAGCACCTCGCCGATCCCGTGCTCGCGCACCAGCTCGGCCATGTCCGGGGAGGGGCCGACGATCACGCCCGTGCGCGCCTGCACGGCCTCGAACAGCTTGTTGGGGAGGGAGTGGGTCAGGTTGAAGGTCGTGTTCGGGAAGACCACGAGGGAGACGTCGTACTCGGCGACGGTGTCCACGAGCTGCGGGTAGGGCACCGGGTCGCGCAGCGCGACACCGGGGACCTCCTCGGCCAGAGCCCTCAGGCGCTCGATGTACCCGGGCTCGCTGGGCATCAGCATGAGGTCGAGCCTCGCGTGCCCCTCGAGTCCGCGCATCGCCTCGATCATCGCCTCGAGGTGGCGGTTGGCGCGGGCGACGCCCGTGTGGAGGAGCCGGATCGGGGCGCCCGTCGGCCGCACGGGCAGGTCCCGCTCGGCGGAGGCGTTGGTGACGACCTCGACCTCGATGCCGAAACGGGCGGAGTACTCGCGGGCGAGCCCCGGGGAGACCGTGGTCGCCGAGGCGACCCGCGGCAGGCACGTGCGGCACAGCCAGCGCTGGTAGGGCGCGACGAACCAGCGCCAGGAGCGCTGGTGCTCCTTCTCGCGGGGCGCGTACTCGTGCAGGTCGGCGTGCACGCCCCGTCGGGGCCGGAGCCAGAGGGCGAGCGGCAGGGTGTTGGTGTCGTTGGCGAGCACCGCGTCCATCGTGCCCACGCGGTCGGCGAGGAGGTCACGGGCGGCGCGGACGGCGCTCATCCCCCAGTAGGCGCCGCGGAAGCGACGGGTGAGCAGGTGCTGCTTGGAGCTGGGCCAGGCGCGCGTGCCCTCGGGGATCTCCACGTGCTCCACGTCCGGGTGCGGGCGCGGCCCGAAGCCGACCGTCGTCACCCGGTACCGCGGGGCGAAGAGGTCGATCTGCCGCTGCACCCGCGGATCGCTCTCCAGACGGGAGAAGGACAGGATCAGCAGCCTGCTCATCGCTCGCCCACTCCCTGCTCCCCCGTCTCCTGCTGCGCGTCCGAGCGCTGCACGCCGCCTCCGAGACCTGCGAGCGCCGCCTGCTCGGCGAAGGCGGGCACGGCCGCGACGACCTCCTGGAAGCTGCCCTGGGCGAGCACCTGGCCCTCCTGCATGTAGAACACGACGTCGCAGTGCTGGATGGTCGCCAGGCGGTGGGCGATGGTGATGGTGGTGACCTGCTCGCCGAGCTCGCGGATGCCCGCAGTGACGGCTGCCTCGGTGGCGGTGTCCAGCGCGCTCGTTGCCTCGTCGAGCACGAGCACGCGGGGTTCGGCGTACAGGCCGCGGGCGATGCCGAGCCGCTGGCGCTGACCGCCGGAGAGGGTCGTGCCCCGCTCGCCGACGCGGCCGTGGATCCCCTCGGGTCTCTCCTCGATGACCTCCAGCAGCTGGGCGCGCTGCAGGGCCTCGCGCACCCGGTCCTCGTCCACGTCCGCGGGATCCCACGTGAGCGCCACGTTCTCCCCCACGGAGACGTCGAACAGGGCGACCTCCTGGGGGACGTAGCCGACCTGGGAGCGCCACTGCCGCATGACGGTGGTGATGTCCTGGCCGCCCACCAGGATCCGGCCGCGGCTCGGCGCCAGCAGGCCCAGCAGCAGGTCGACCATCGTGGACTTCCCGGCCCCGGAGGTCCCCACGAAGGCGACCGAGGACCCCGCCGGGATCCGCAGGGAGACGTCCCGGACGGCGGGCTCCTCGCGGCTGGGGTAGACGAAGGAGACGTCCTCGAGGACGATGTCGCGCCGCTCGTCGGCCCCGAGCTGCGCGGAGTCGGGGCTCTCGGTGCGGGTGACGGCCTCGCGGGCCTGCTCGATGTCGTCGATGATGTAGTCGGAGAACGCGGCGTTGGTGAGGATGCGGTTCTGGGTGGACTGGAAGCGGGTCAGCGAGGGCACCAGACGGAAGCCCGCGACGCCGAACAGCGCGACCGAGGACAGGGCGCCCTGCGGCCCGCCCGAGAGGTAGCCGACCCCGCCGACGACGACGAAGCCGCCCACCAGCCCCGCCTCGAGCACGAAGCGCGGCATCTGGTTGTAGTACTGGGCGAAGGCGCGGGTCTGGGAGGCCAGATCGCGGCGGTCGGCGACGATCTGCTCGACCTGCTTCTCGTTCCCCTTCAGGGTGATCTCCTTGAGGGAGGAGAGCACCTCGCCGAGCAGGCGCACCACGCGGATCGAGTTGTCGCGGTTCACGGCGCCGTTCCTCACCGCCAGCGGCGAGATCACGCGGGACATGACCAGGGCGACCAGGCCCAGGTAGAGCGTGGTCGCGAGCGCGAGCTTCCAGTCCATGACGAACAGGCCCACGGTGATCACCGCGATCGTCGCGAACTCGCTGACCACGGTCATCGACGGCATCAGGACGTTGGCGACGACGGCCGCGACGCCCGAGTCGACCATCCGGATGATCTCCTGGCTGGAGCGGGAGGTGCGGTCGACCCAGGGGGCCGACATGTAGGAGCGGAACAGCATCTGGCCGATGGCGACCTCGTGCTTGGCGAAGCGTTTGGTGGCCTCCCGGATCGCCAGCAGGTTCAGCGCGCTCTTGACGATGGTGAGGACGACGAAGACGCCGACCAGAGCGACGATCTGCCCGAAGCCCACGAAGCGCCAGTGCACGATCGGGATCGTCACCACGTCCTTGCCGCCGATCAGTCCCTGCAGGGCGACGGCCATAGCGCCGAGGGCGACCACGTCCAGTAGCGCGAGCAGGCTCATGATGATCGCGAAGGTCCACAGGAACCGGCGGGCGTCCCGCGGGAGAACGGACAGCGTGCGCAGCACGGTCTGGACGGTGCGCTTCACAGGGGCCTTCCTTCGAGGGTGGTGCGATCACGACCGGGTCCGACGTCGGCCGACGGGACCTCGGCGCGGGATGCGCACGGTGCGCTCACGCTACCGTGCCGAGCCCCGCAGAACGCGCTCACCGGGGCGCGTGCGGCGCTCGGCACAGCGACGATCGCTCTGCGGCCACCGCTGCTGCGCTCAGGCCTGTGGCGCGGACAGCGCTGCGACGTAGCGCTCGGCGACGACGTCCGGGGAGCGGCGGCGCACCACCCAGTCGCGTCCGGCGCGAGCGTGCTCGGCGTGCGAGCCCGTCCGCTGGATGCCCAGCACGCGAGCCGTGGCGGCCTCGAGGTCCTCGACCACCCAGTCCTCCGGGTAGATCAGTCGCGCGCCGCCGTAGTCGCGGACGTCCGGCCAGTCGCGCACGATCGGCACGCACCCCGCTGCCAGTCCCTCCATCACGGCCTCGTGGACGGCCTCGACCAGGGAGGAGGAGATGATCCAGCCGGCCCCGGCGAGCAGCTGCGGGACGTCGTCCCGGCTGCCCAGGATCTCGACGGCGCCCTCGTCGAATCCGGCGAGGCGCTCGCGCACGGCTCGCTCGTGGAAGCTGTCCTCGTCGGCCGAGGCCGGCAGCGGCGGGCCGATCAGCAGCAGACGGTAGCGCGGGTCCTCGGCGCGCAGGCGCGCGAGCAGGTCGAGGGTGAACAGCACGTCCTTGACCGGGCGCACCCAGCCCACCTGGGCGAGCAGGTGCGGGTCGCCGTGGCCGTCCGGCTCCTCCCCCAGCCCGCGGCCGAGGAAGTTGTCGACCTCGATGATCTCGCCGGCGCTCGCGAGATTCCCCGTGACGTGCTCGAGCAGCGAGCGCACGGGCGGGGAGACGAACAGGACGCGGTCCACGACCGGGAACACGGTGAGCAGCGGGAAGGGCGTGTAGACCTCGAAGCGGTGGAACCGGGCGACGGTGCGGCGCGGCATCGTCTGCAGCATCGAGACCCAGGTGAGGACGTGGTGCCCCCATTCGACCAGGACCGTGTCAGCCCACTCGAACTGTTCGCGCAACGACTCGGGGGTGGGCAGGCGCTCCCCGGTCAGCGCAAGGCGCAGGCGTGCGCTCAGCACCCGTTCGCGGGTGGGGCGCTGATCGGCGGGGAGGTCGTCGACCTCGAAGCGGCGGACGGCGAAGCCGCGGGAGCCGAGAGCCTCGATCACGGGCTCGGCGAACGTCCAGTTGCGCTGGGCGATCACGAGCAGTCGGGTCGGCTCGCCCGACCTCGACCTCGACCCGGCGCCCGCCTGCTCGCCGCCCCCGTGTCCTCGGGGTGCGGGACGCTGCGGGCCCTGGTCCGTCTTCGGCAGGGCGAACAGCTCCCGGCCCACGGCGCTGTCGCGGAACGGAGCGAGGAACGCCGAGGGGTCGGCGGTCAGCGGTGAGGCCGACTCGGAGTAGTGGAGCGTGGGGTGGTAGGCGATCCGCAGTGCCTTGTCGAACCACAGCAGGCTCGCGGTGTGGTCGCCGGAGCGGAACAGGGCCGAGGAGCGCTCGAGCTCCTCCCGCATCTCGCGGTCCCGACCGGCGGGGTCCTCGCCGCCGTCCAGGCGGGCGACCAGGTCGAGGTAGCGGGCGCGGGCCCCGGCCGCCCCGGGCAGCACGCGGCCGGCCCGGGCACCGATGCGCAGGGCATGGCCTCGGGCCGCGCGCACGACCCCACGGGCACTGCTCACGGCAGGTGCACCTGGTCCACCGGGACCATGCGTCCCTCCTGGGCCGAGCGCAGCACCGCTTCGACGGCGCGGACCGTCTGCAGCCCCTCGCGCATGGTGACGATGTTGGACGCATCGCCGTTCACGGCATCGCGGAAGGCGGCGTGCTCGGTGGCGAGCGGTTCCGTGCGCCGCAGCGAGTAGCGCACCATGTCGCCCTCGCTGACACCGCGGAAGGAGGCCATCGACTCCCAGAGGTTGGTGGTGGCCTCGGCGTTGGCGTGGAAGCTGAGGTCGGCGTTGACGGTGTCGGCGACCAGCGCCCCCTTCTCGCCGGTGACCACGGTGGTGCGTTCCTTGAACGGGGAGAGCCAGTTGACCAGGTGGCTGGTGACGGTGCCGTTGCGCAGCCGTCCGGAGACGCTGACCATGTCCTCGTCCTCGCGTCCCGAGCGGCGTGTCGAGAAGGCGGCGACGTCGGAGAAGTCGCTGTCGGCGACCCAGGCGGTGAGATCGAGGTCGTGGGTCGCCAGATCCTTGACGACGCCGACGTCGGCGATGCGGGCGGGGAACCCGCCCTGGCGGCGCGTGGAGATCTGGTAGATCTCCCCGAGCTGTCCGTCCGCGAGCCGGCGGCGCATCTCCTGCAGGGCCGGGTTGTAGCGCTCGATGTAGCCCACGGCGCCGACCAGTCCGGCGCGCTCGTAGACGGTGGCGATCTCCTCGGCCTCGTCGATGTCGAAGGCGAGGGGCTTCTCCACCAGGCAGTGCACGCCCGCCTCGGCGAAGGCCAGGGCGACGTCGCGATGGAACTGGGTGGGCACGGCGATCACCGCGTAGTCGATGCCCGCCGCGATCAGGGCCGCGGCGTCGGGCAGGACGTCGTAACCGGCGGCGGCCCCGTGCGGGTCGCCCTGCGGATCGGCGACGGCGACCAGCTCGACGCCCTCGAGGGAGCGCAGGTTGCGGGCGTGGTGACGGCCCATCATGCCCAGGCCGATGAGGCCCGCCCGCAGCGGCCGGCCGCCGGTTGCTGCCGTCGCGGATCCCGTGGCGCTCATGCTCCGCCTCCCGCGCTCGCGACCGTGCGCACCGCGGTGACGATCCGTTCGAGGTCCGCCTCGCCCAGGCTGGGATGGACGGGCAGGGAGAGCACCTCGCGGGTCAGTCTCTCGGTCACCGGCAGGTCCAGGTCGAGCTCGTAGGAGGGCAGGCGGTGCACGGGGGTCGGGTAGTAGACCCCGCAGCCCACGCCGTGCTCCTCGCGCAGGGCGGTGGCGAACGCGTCGCGCTGCGCGGCCGATGCGCCGTCCACGCGGATCGTGTACTGGTGGTAGACGTGCTCGGCGCCCTCCCGCACGACGGGGGTCACCACCCCGTCGAGCCCGGCGAGCCCCTCGTCCAGACGGGCGGCGTTGCGGCGACGCTCCTCGGTCCAGCCGGCGAGCCGGGTCAGCTGCACCCGCCCGATTGCGGCGTGCAGATCGGTCATGCGGTTGTTGAAGCCCGCGACCTCGTTGGCGTACTGGACCTCCATGCCCTGGTTCCGCAGCAGCTTCACGCCACGGGCGAGGTCCTCGTCCGCGCAGGCGACCATGCCGCCCTCGCCGCTGGTCATGTTCTTCGTGGGGTACAGGGAGAACATGCCGAAACGGCCGAAGGTGCCGACCTGCCGCCCCTGCCAGGTGGCGCCGTGGGCCTGGGCGGCGTCCTCGGCGATCCACAGGCCGTGACGGTCGGCGATCCTCACCAGGGTGTCGATCTCCGCGGGGTGGCCGTAGAGGTGCACGGGCTGGATGCCCACGGTGCGCTCGGTGATCGCGGCCTCGACGGCGGCGGGGTCCAGGCAGAACGTCTCGGGGTCCACGTCGACGAACACGGGGGTCGCGCCGCTGACCGCGACCGCGTTGGCGGTGGCGGCGAAGGTGAAGGAGGGGACGATGACCTCGTCCCCGGGGCCGAGACCCAGGGCGAGCATCCCCAGGTGCTGGCCGGAGGTCCCGGAGTTCACCGCGACCGTGGGGCGGCCCGCCGCGAGCTGCACGGCGAACTCCTCCTCGAAGGCGGCGACCTCCGGGCCCTGGGCCACCATGCCGCTGCGCAGCACGCGGTCCACGGCCTCGCGCTCCTGGTCACCGATGATCGGCTTGGCGGCGGGGATCATCGGCTGGTCCATGCGCCCTCGTCCTCTCCCTGGTCGTGGATGTCCATGTCGGTCGCGCCCCCGGCGGGGCTGGGGACGGCATCGGAGGCCAGGCGCAGGCCCCCGGTGGCCTCGTCGGCCACGTACCACTCGCCGGTGGACGGGCACACCCACGAGTCGGTGCCGTCCGCGGCGGGCTGGAGCTTCTCCCCCGAGCGGCCGACCCAGGCGAGGCGGCGCGCGGGGACCCCGGCGACGAGCGCGTACGGGGGGACGTCGCGGGTCACGGTGGAGCCCGCCGCGACCATCGCCCATTCGCCGATGGTCACCGGGGCGACGCAGACGGCGCGCGCGCCGATCGACGCACCCTGTCGGCAGGTCACGCCCACGGGCTCCCAGTCCTCGGCCGACTTCGGGCTGAGGTCGGGGTTCACGGCGCGCGGACGGTGGTCGTTGGTGAACACCGCGGCCGGCCCCACGAAGACGCCCTCGGCCAGTTCGGCCGGCTCGTAGACCAGCGCGTAGTTCTGCACCTTGCAGCCGTCGCCCATGTGCACACCGGTGCCGACGTAGGCGCCCCGGCCGACGATGCAGTCGCTGCCGAGCTCGGCGTCCTCCCGGACCTGGGCGAGGTGCCAGATGGAGCTGCCGGCACCGATGCGGGCGGTGTCCGCGACGTCGGCGGAGTCGACGATGCGCACGCCGTCTCGGGGCACGCGGGCGGACGGGGTGCTCTCGTTCATACCAGCGAACCTATCGGAGCGTCGCCCTCAGGACAGGGATCCCCGCAGCGTTTCGCCCTTGGCGTGGGCGAGGTCGCGCAGCTCGCCCTGGAACTGCGTCATGCGCTCGCGCAGGCGGACCCCGTCGGCGTCGTCGGCGGCGCCCAGGATGCGCGCGGCCAGCAGCCCGGCGTTGCGGGCCCCGCCGATGGACACCGTCGCGACCGGCACCCCGGCGGGCATCTGCACGATCGAGAGCAGGGAGTCCATGCCGTCGAGGTGCTTGAGCGGGACGGGCACCCCGATCACGGGCAGCGGGGTGAGCGCGGCGAGCATGCCGGGCAGGTGGGCGGCGCCGCCCGCGCCGGCGATGATCACCCGCAGTCCGCGGTCGGCGGCGGTGCGACCGAAGTCGACCATGTCCTCGGGCATGCGATGGGCCGAGACCACGTCGACGTGGGAGTCCAGGCCGAACTCCTCGAGGGCCTCGCGGGCGGGGCTCAGGGTGGGCCAGTCGGAGTCCGACCCCATCACGATCGCGACCCGCGGGGTCGGGGCACCGGTCCCGGTCTCGGTCTCGGCGTTGACCTGCTCGGTCATGCGTTCTCCTCCGTTGCGGCGCCGCCCTGGTCCTCGACGGACCTCCGGCCCTCGATGATCAGCCGCTCGGCCCGGTGGGCGCGCGCGAGCAGCTCCTCGGGGTCCTCGCCCGCGCAGCTGACGTGACCGACCTTGCGGCCGGGGCGCACGTCCTTGCCGTAGAGGTGGACCTTGAGGGAGGGATCCTGCGCCATGGCCTCGCGGGCCCCGGCGGCGAGGTCATCGCGGGAACCGCCCAGCAGGTTCACCATCACCGCGTGGGGTGCGGTGCGGGCGGGCGACCCCAGCGGGAGATCGGCGACAGCCCGCAGGTGCTGCTCGAACTGCCCGGTGACCGCACCGTCCATCGACCAGTGCCCGGTGTTGTGAGGGCGCATGGCGAGCTCGTTGACGAGCACGCGGCCGTCGGCGGTCTCGAACAGCTCGACGGCGAGCATCCCGGTCACGTCGAGGTCCTCGGCGATCGCCCGCGCCAGGTCCTGGATGCTGCGCTGGGCTGCGGGGTCGAGATCGGGCGCGGGGGCGATCACCTCGAAGCAGACACCGTCCTGCTGACGCGAGCGGACCACCTCGAAGGGAACGGTCTCGCCGCCGGGGCGACGGGCGACCTGCGCGGAGAGCTCACGGGTGAAGGGCACGAGCTCCTCGACCAGCAGCTCACCGTGCTCGGTGAACCAGTCGGCCACGTCCTCGCCGGAGGAGACCACGCGCACGCCGTGGCCGTCGTACCCGCCCCGGGGGGTCTTCACGACCACACGTGCGGAACGGCGGTCGGCCCCCTCCGCGGCGACGTCGTCCAGAGCGGCCTCGACGTCGGCCGGGCCCGTCGCGCGCCACCAGCGCGGGCACGGGTGGCCGAGCGCGGTCAGCCGCTCGCGCATCAGCAGCTTGTCCTGGGCGTGCACGAGGGCGTCGGGGCCGGGGCGCACCGCGGCGAGGCCGTCGCGCACGAGGCCGTGGAGGATCGGCGGCGGCACGTGCTCGTGGTCGAAGGTGAGCACGTCGACCTCGTCGGCGAGGGCGCGCACGGCCTCCTCGTCGTCGTGGCGTCCGATCCGCACCCGGGCGGCGCCCTGGGCGGCCGATTCGGCGGGGCCGGTGGCGAGCACGGTCACCTCGAGGCCGAGCTCGATCGCCGGGCCCAGCATCATGCGGGCGAGCTGCCCGCCGCCGACGACCCCGATCCTCACGGGACCGTGCGCTGCTGCGGGTGCGGGCGGGGTCTGCGGGGGCTGGCTGTTCGTCTCGGGCACGGCCCCATCCTAGGAGTGGGAGCGCTCGTCCCGCGCGTGCGTCCGCCCGCCGTGCCCGAGCCGCCGACGCCGCGGCAGAACGGCTCCCTGCGGGAGCGAGCCCAGCTCATCGCTGCGCTCGCCGCCCAGCACCGTGTCCTCGTCCTCGGTGCTCTCCTCGTCGGGCGCGGAGATCAGGAACACGCCGAAGGTGGCGGGCTGCTCGCTGAGCAGTTCGAGGCGGCCGCCGTCGTCCTCGACCAGGGTGCGCGCAAGGGCGAGACCGACCCCGGTGCCGGAGGTCCGACCCGAGACCGAGCGCTCGAAGACCCTCTTGCCCAGTGCGGGATCGATCCCGCGGCCCTCGTCGGAGATCTCGACGACGGTGGACTTGTCGTTGCGCCGCACCTTCACCAGCGTGCGACCGCCGCCGTGGGTGAGCGAGTTCTCGACGAGGGTCGCGACCACCTGGGTAAGCGGCCCGGTCGATCCCCACACGGCCGCGGCGCGCGGCACCTGGATGCGCAGTTCACGGCCCGCGGCGCGGTAGGCCGGGGACCACTCCTCGCTCTGCTGGGTGAGCACGGTGCGCAGCTCGACGACGCCCGGCGTGCGGCGCTGGGAGGCGCGCGGGGCGTTGATCAGGTCGTGGACCACCTCCGTCAGGCGGTCGATCTGCTCGAGGGAGATGCGGGCCTCGTCGCGCACCCATTCCTCGGAGCTGGTCGCGAGGATCTCGTCCAGGCGCATCGACAGGGCGGTCAGCGGCGTGCGCAGCTGGTGCGAGGCGTCGGAGGCGAGCCGGCTCTCGGCCTCGAGACGTTCGGTGAGCTGCGCGCCGGAGTTCGTGAGCTCCTCGGCGACGGTGTCGATCTCGCTGATCCCGCTGGGACGCCAGGGGCCGCGGGCGCGGCCCGATCCCATCTCCTCGGCGCGGCGGGTGAGGCGGGCCAGCGGCGCCGAGATCCGCTGCGCCTGCCACAGGGCGACCGAGACGCCGATCGAGATCGCGGCGAGCCCGGCCACGATGATCAGCACCGCCGCGCTCGCGGTGTGGGCGCGCACGTCCGCGCGGGTGATGGTGACGGTGACGTTCTGTCCCGAGGTCCCGGGGGTGGAGATCACCTTGGTGGAGTCGCCCGGATCGGGCCCGGCCTCGATCGTGCGTCCCTCGTAGGTGACGGTGATGTGGACGGCCAGGTCGGGCTGGGAGTCGGCGGTCTGCTGGAGCAGCGCCCTGTCGATGGGCCGATCGTCGCTGATGCGCTTCTCGGTGGTGGTGCTGACCTCGTTGGCGATGGAGGTGGCGCGGGCGGTGAGGTTCTGGTCGGTCAGCTGGAGCCATGAGTAGGCCAGCGGGATTCCCAGCAGCAGGACCGTGAGGATGACCGTGATGACCGTCGCCTGCAGCACTCGCGTGCGCACGCGTCAGCTCCCGTCGCCGGTCTCGAACCTGAATCCGACACCGCGCACGGTGGTGATCCTGCGAGGGTTGGTGGCGTCGTCGCCGAGCTTGCGGCGCAGCCAGGAGATGTGCATGTCCAGGGTCTTGGTGGAGCCCCACCACTCGGCACCCCAGACCTCGCGCATGAGGTCGTCGCGGGTGACGACGCTGCCGGACTCGCGCACCAGCACGGTCAGCAGGTCGTACTCCTTGGCCGAGAGGTTCAGCTCCTCTCCCTCGATGTAGGCCCGACGGGCGGAGACGTCCAGCGAGACGCCGTTGACGTCGAAGGCGCTCGTGGACTCCTCGACGCTCTGGGCGCGACGCAGCAGGGCACGGATGCGGGCCTGCAGCTCCCCCAGCCGGAAGGGCTTGGTGACGTAGTCGTCGGCGCCGGCGTCCAGACCCACGACCGCGTCGACCTCGTCGGCACGGGCGGTGAGGATCAGGATGGGCGATTCCAGGCCTCCCTTGCGCAGGCGCCGGGCGACCTCGAGACCGTCGAGGTCGGGCAGCCCGAGGTCCAGGATGACCAGGTCGATCGGGTCGCCGGTGGAGGCGATGCCCAGGGCGTCCATCCCACGGGAGGCGCGCGCGACGGAGTATCCCTCGCGGTCCAGTGCGCGGGACAGCGGTTCGGCGATCGCGGAATCGTCTTCGACGAGCAGCAGGCGTGTCACAGGAGGCATCCTACGTGCCGACCTCCGTGCCCGTGCCGAGCCGGTGCTCGTCGGGCGAGGCGGAGGACGCCGGAGCGGTCGCGATCCGGGGCCGTGACGGCCGCCCTCACAGGCCCATGTCCAGCGGCGCGGAGCTGCCCCGGGACAGGGCCACGGCCTCGACCGTGCCGATGCCGTGCAGCTCGGTGGGGCGGATCTCGGAGGCGGTGAACCCTCCGGGCAGGGCGCGCTCGACGGCCTCGGAGGTCTCGAGGTCCACGAGCACCCCGCCGGGGTCGGCCACCGACTCCAGGCGGGCGGAGAGGTTCACGGTGGGGCCGAAGACGTCCCCGTAGCGGGAGAACATCGAGCCCCAGCACATGCCGACGCGGGCGGAGGGGAGATCGGGATCGTCACGGATCGCCTCGGCGATCGAGACGGCGATCTGGGCGCCGTCCTCGGGGGCGTCGGCGAGGAACATGATCTCGTCGCCCACGGTCTTGACGACCCGGCCGCCGCCCACGGAGATGATGTCGCGGCAGGTGACCTCGAACTTGGTGACGACGTCGGCGAGCTCGGCCCCGCCCAGGGACCTCGAGAGCCGCGTGAACTGGACCAGGTCGGCGAAGCCGACGGCGCGGTGGAGCGGGAAGACCTCGTCGTGGGTGCCGTTCTCCCCCGCCTGCAGCACCTCGGAGCCCGCGCGGGCGGAGTAGGCGGCGAGCTGGCGACGGAAGGTGAACAGCACCTGGGTCTCGAGGGTCTCGATGAGCTGGGGGACGGTCTGCAGCATCTGCTCGCGCGCCTCGCCGTCGTCCTTGCCGTCGCGGCTCTTGGCCTCCTCGACGAGCGCCTCGGTGATCCACATGGCGAGGCGTCCCATGTGGTAGCCCAGGCCCCGGGAGATCGAGGTGAAGGCGCGTTCCGAGATCGCCCCGTCGTCGACCATCGCGACCAGGTCGCCGATCGCGAAGGCGTCCTCGTCGGTGAACACGACGGTGTCCTCGTCGACGGGTCCGAAGCCCAGTGAGCGCCAGTAGGTGGAGATCAGCCGCTCGGGGATGCCCTGCTGCTCGGCGAGGTCGCGCCTGGAGTGCTCGCGCGGCCCCTGCAGCAGCACCTTCTCCAGAGCGCCGACGCTGCGCCGCACCGCCTGGAAGCGCCGGTTCAGAGCCGCCATCTCCTCGGAGGAGATGTCGGCCCCGCTCAGCCCCTGCCCGCCCCCGAGGTCGTCCAGCGCCTCGAGGGCGTTGTGCGGGACGCGCTGCGAGGCGGGCGTCTCCGCGTCCACGGGGTCCCCCTGGTGCTCGCGCGCATCGGGCTCGAGGTCCGAGGCGAGGTCCGGGTTCTCATCGGTCACGGATGGATCTCCTGATGGTCGGGGAGGCTCGTCGAGGTGGTGCGCAGATGGCGGATGTCGCCGGCCGAGACGCTGCGCTCGTCACCGTCCGGGGTGCGCAGCACGAGGCCCCCGTCTGCATCGATCCGCACGGCGGTGCCGGCACCTGCGGAGGAGTCGGCGGCGGGATCGGCGACGGTCGCCGCATGGAAGCGCACCCCACAGCCCAGTGTGAGGCACGCCATAGAGTAGCGGCTGTGCTGCCCGCTGGCCACGGCGTCCCCTTCGTGGACGTCCAGGAGGCGCAGCTCGTCCTCGATCCGCGCCGCGAGCGCCGCGGCGAGCGCACCCTCCCGGTCGTCCTCGGCCCCGGCGGCCTCCCCCTCGGGGCCGGCGTCGGCGTGTCCGTGAGCGACTCCGCCCTCGCCGTGGAGCCAGGCCGGCGGGAGCGCCGAGGGGTCCTCGAGGACGATGGGCCCGCGCAGGTTCAGCCCCACCCCGACCAGGAGGTGCTCCTGGCCCTCCGCCTCGAGCAGGATCCCACCGAGTTTCCGCCCGTCCGGGGTGAGCAGGTCGTTGGGCCACTTGAGCCCGAGCTCCGCCGTCCCGGCGAGCGCCTCGAGCACGCCGAGTCCGACCACGAGCGGGTACCAGGAGCGCCGGTCGGGGCGCAGGGAGCTGGTGCGCGCGAGGGTGAGGGCGAGACCGCCGCCCGGCGGGGTCCGCCACGGACGGCCCAGGCGTCCCCGGCCGCCTCGCTGATCGAGGGTGTGGACGGCGAACGGCGTCGCGGCACCGTCCCGCAGCATCTCGCGGGCCGCGTCCTGGGTCGAGGAGGTGGTCTCCAGCACGTGCAGCGGAGGCGGGGCAGGGCGCTCGTCGGGCGCCGGCCCCGGGCGGTCGCCCCCGTGCCCCAGGTCGCTCCGCCCCGGGCCCACCTGCTGTTCTGCTGGCGCCATGCTGCTGCCCGCTCTCCTCGATGTCCGTGCACTCCCGCGACCTCGCCGGGGCTCCGGGTGCCGAACGGGAGCGCCTGGGTAGCGTAGTATCCCTGTGTTTCCCTGACGGTCCGCACAGGAGGTTCCGTGACCGACGCCCCCCGGCCTCTGAACACGGCTGAACGACTCGCCGACCTGCAGAATCGCGAGGACCGAGCCGTCCACGCAGCCGATGTGGTCGCGGTCGAGAAGCAGCACGCACGAGGCAAGAAGACGGCCCGCGAGCGCATCACCGATCTGCTCGACGACGGTTCCTTCGTCGAGACCGACCGTTTCGTGACGCATCAGTCGCACGCCTTCGGCCTCGAGCGCAAGCGCCCCGAGGGCGACGGCATCGTCACCGGCTACGGCACCATCGACGGCCGCCAGGTCTGCGTGTACTCCCAGGACTTCACCGTCTTCGGCGGCTCCCTCGGCGAGGCCCACGGCCGCAAGATCCAGAAGATCCAGGATCTCGCCCTGTCCACCGGCGTCCCGATCATCGGGATCCTGGACGGCGGCGGCGCGCGCATCCAGGAGGGCGTGGCCTCCCTGGCGATGTTCGCCGGGATCATGCGGCGCAACACCCGCGCCTCGGGCGTGATCCCGCAGATCTCCCTGGTGATGGGCCCGGCGGCGGGCGGCGCCGTGTACTCCCCCGCCCTGACCGACATCATCGTGATGGTCGAGAAGACCTCGCACATGTTCATCACCGGCCCCGACGTGATCCGCACCGTCACCGGCGAGGACGTCGGCTTCGAGGAGCTCGGCGGCGCCCGCACGCACTCCACCCGCTCGGGCGTCGCCCATTACATGGCGCCCGACGAGGACGAGGCCATCGAGTACGTCAAGGACGTGCTGAGCTACCTGCCCGCGAACACGCTCAGCCCCGCGCCGTCCTTCCCCACGCCCTTCGACGAGCAGCCCACCGCCGAGGACCGCGCGCTCGACCAGCTGATCCCGGACTCGCCCAACCAGCCCTACGACATGCAGCGGGTGCTGCGCACGGTGCTGGACGACGGCGAGTTCCTCGAGGTCCAGCCCGGTTTCGCCCAGAACATCATGGTCGGGTTCGGGCGCGTCGAGGGCAGCAGCGTCGGCATCATCGCCAACCAGCCCTCGCACTTCGCGGGCACGCTGGACATCGACGCCTCGGAGAAGGCCGCCCGCTTCGTGCGCCTGTGCGACGCCAACAACATCCCGGTGCTGACCTTCGTGGACACCCCCGGCTTCCTGCCCGGCACCGACCAGGAGTTCGGCGGCATCATCCGTCGCGGCGCGAAGCTGCTGTACGCGTACGCGGAGGCGTCGGTCCCCCTGGTCACCGTGATCACCCGCAAGGCCTACGGCGGCGCCTACATCGTGATGGGGTCCAAGGACCTCGGCGCCGACATCAACCTCGCCTGGCCCACCGCGCAGATCGCCGTGATGGGCGCCCAGGGCGCCGTGAACATCCTGCACCGCCAGAACCTGAAGAAGGTCGCGGAGGAGGGCGGCGACATCGAGGCCGAGCGAGAGAAGCTGCAGACGGAGTACGAGGAGCGGTTCGCGACCCCGTACGCCGCGGCCGAGCGGGGCTGGATCGACAGCGTCATCGAGCCCTCCGCGACCCGTGTGCAGATCGCTCGCGCCCTGCGCATGCTGAGCACGAAGCGCCAGTCGCTGCCCACCAAGAAGCACGGGAACATCCCGCTGTGATCGAGCCCTCCAGCAGCACCGGCGCCGTGCGCACGGGCAGCGGGGACGTGCGCCTGGTCGCCGGGCGCCTGTCGGACGACGAGCTGGCCGCGATCGCGGTCGCCGTCTCCGCGCTGAGCGTCGCCAGCCGCCTCGAGGCCGACGAGCGCGTCCTCAGCGAGCAGCACCGTGCGGGCGCGGGCGTCTGGAACGACGCCATGCACAGCTTCCCCCGCGGGCACACGCTGCGCGGGCGCCCCTCGGAGTCCGCCTGGGTGTTCTCCGACCGCTGACGTGCACGGTCCTCGGGGCCGGGCATGGCTGCTGGGACGAATTCCCGCCCCGTCACGCTGCCGCCGCTCGTAGACTCGCGAGCATGCCCGCATCCCCGAGCGCACAGCGCTCCCGCACCGCCCTGGACGCCGTCGCCGACGAGTACGTCGAGCGCGCCGTCGCCGCCGACCCCTTCCTCGCCACCGAGCTCGGCATCCCCGGCCACGAGTCCGAGGTGACCGACTACTCCCCCGCCGCCGTCGCCGAGCGCACGGAGGACACCCGCCGCACCCTCGCCCGGCTCGAGGAGACGCCCGACGAGGACGCCGTGGACGCGGTCACCCGCGCCGCGATGCGCGAGCGCCTGGGGCTCGAGCTCGAGCTCGCCGAACAGCGCCTCGACGTCGCGGCCGTCAACAACCTCGCCTCGACCCTCCAGATCCGCGACGTCCTCGACCAGATGCCGGCGGAGACCGCCGAGGACTGGGACGTCATCGCCGAACGCCTCACGAGGTTCCCGCAGGCCCTGTCCGGCTGGGCGGAGTCGCTGCGCGAGGCCGCTGACCGCGGCGTGGTCGCCTCCCGTCGCCAGCTCGAGCTCGGTGCGACCCAGGCCCGCGGCTATGCCGAGGACTTCTTCCCCGCCTTCGCGAGCGAGGCCGTGGGCGAGCAGTCCCGGCGCGATGCGGTCGCAGCGGCCGCCGAGGAGGCCGCCCGCGGGTACCGCGAGATCGCCGACGTCCTCGACTCGCTCCGGGAGCGGGCACCGCAGTCCGATGCCGTGGGCCGGGAGCGCTATGCGCTCGCCTCCCGCGTGTTCCTGGGCGAGGAGGTCGATCTCGAGGAGACCTATGCGTGGGGCATCGACGAGCTGCGCGGGATCATCGCCGAGCAGGAGACGGTGGCGCGCCGACTCAACACGCACTACGGCAACGACGGGGGCTCCTCGATCGAGGCTGCTCGTGCCTCCCTGGACGCCGACCCCGCGCGGATCCTGCACGGCACCGACGCCCTGCAGGAATGGATGCAGGGGCTCTCCGACACCGCGCTGCGCGAGCTGGCGGGCAGCCACTTCGAGATCCCTGAGCCGCTGCGGCGCCTCGAGTGCAGGATCGCCCGCACCGGTTCGGGCGGCATCTACTACACCGGACCGAGCGAGGACTTCACGCGACCCGGCCGGATGTGGTGGGACGTGCCGCCGGAGAACACCGAGTTCCGCACCTGGACCGAGACCACGACCGTCTACCACGAGGGCGTCCCCGGCCATCACCTGCAGGTGGGCACCCAGACCCTGCAGGCGAGCACGCTGAACCGCTGGCGTGCCCTGATGTGCTGGGTCTCCGGCCACGGCGAGGGCTGGGCGCTGTACGCCGAGAAGCTCATGGACTCCCTGGGCTACCTCGAGGACGACGGCGACCGCCTCGGCATGCTCGACTCCCAGCGCATGCGCGCCGGCCGCGTGGTCCTGGACATCGGCCTGCACCTGCAGCTGCCGATGCCCACGGGTCTGCCGGGCGCGGACGGCGGCAGCTGGACGTACGAGACGGCCTGGGACTTCATGGCGCCGAACTGGGGTGCGAGCGAGGCCGAGCGCCGCTTCGAGCTGAACCGCTACACCGGCTGGCCCGGCCAGGCACCCTCCTACGCCGTGGGACGGCGCACCTGGGAGACGCTGCGCGGGGACCACGTCGCACCGGGCGAGGACCCGCGGGACTTCCACCGTCGCGCCCTCGAGCTGGGAAGCCTGCCGCTGTCCGTCCTGAAGGAGGCCCTCGCATGAGCACCCCCACCGATCCGATCACGCCCGCCGAGGAGCACGACGAGGAGTCCCTGCCCCTGCTGCTGCTCGCCTCCGCCTCCGCCGGCAGGCGCAGCACCCTCGAGCGCGCCGGCATCGAGTTCGACCAGGCGGCGGCCGACCTCGACGAGGAGGGCATCCTCCGGGCGGCCCGTGAGGCCGCCGAGGGTGAGCTGGAGCCCACCGAGGCGGTGCTGTTGCTGGCCCGTGAGAAGGCCCACGCCGTCGCCGACGCCTCCGAGGGTGGATACGTGGTGCTCGGCTGCGACTCGATGCTCGAGCTGGACGGCGAGGTGATCGGCAAGCCGCACACGCCCCAACTCGCCCGGGAGCGCTGGCGGGCGCTGCGCGGACGCACCGCCGTCCTGCACAGCGGGCACTGGCTCGTGGACGACCGCGACAGCGAGGACGAGGGCACGGGCGCGACCATCGGCGCGACCGCGAGCACCGAGGTCGTCTTCGCAGATCTCTCCGAGGACGAGATCGACGCGTACGTGGGCACCGGCGAGCCCCTCGGGGTGGCGGGCGCCTTCACGATCGACGGGCTCGGCGGCCCGTTCATCACCTCGGTGACGGGCGACCCGCACGCCGTCGTGGGTCTCAGCCTGCCGCTGCTGCGCGAGCTGCTCGGCCAGATCGGCATCGGCATCCACGAGCTCTGGCAGGACGCCTGAGCCGCACGATCGTGCGATCTCTCACCCCGCCGAGGCCGTCCACCTCGTGTCAGCGTGGCCTGCACGGTCGGGCTCTGCGGCGCGACGCGCGGGGCGGATTCGACGCGCGCGCACGCTGAACTACACTCGGACCCGTTCATCTCCCCCGGAAGGACCCGCCCCATGGCATCACGCAGCTCCCAGCACCGCCCCTTCGGATCGGTGCTCATCGCCAATCGCGGGGAGATCGCGGTGCGTGTGGCACGGGCGTGCAAGGACGCGGGACTGCGCTCGATCGCGGTCTACGCCGATCCCGATCGCGACGCCCTGCACACCACGGTGGCCGACGAGGCCTACGCCCTGGGCGGCGAGACCGCGGCGAACTCGTACCTCGTGGTCGACAAGCTGCTGGACATCGCCGAGCGCTCGGGCGCCGAGGCGGTCCACCCCGGGTACGGCTTCCTCTCCGAGAACGCCGAGTTCGCCCAGGCCGTGATCGACGCGGGCCTGGTGTGGATCGGCCCGCCGCCCTCGGCGATCGAGTCCCTGGGCGACAAGGTCTCGGCCCGTCACATCGCCGAGCGCGCCGGCGCTCCGCTGGTCGCCGGTACGAAGGATCCGGTCGCCGGCAGCGACGAGGTCGTCGCCTTCGCCCGCGAGCACGGGCTGCCGATCGCCATCAAGGCGGCCTTCGGCGGTGGCGGCCGCGGCCTCAAGGTCGCCCGTGAGGAGTCCGAGGTCCGCGAGCTGTTCGATTCCGCCGTGCGCGAGGCGGTCGCCGCCTTCGGTCGCGGCGAGTGCTTCGTCGAGAAGTACCTCGACTCCCCGCGCCACGTCGAGACGCAGTGCATCGCCGACATCCACGGCAACGTCCAGGTCGTCTCCACGCGCGACTGCTCCCTGCAGCGTCGCCACCAGAAGCTCGTCGAGGAGGCCCCCGCGCCCTTCCTCACCCGTGAGCAGAACGCCGAGCTGGTCGCGGCCTCGAAGTCGATCCTCTCGGAGGCCGGATACTACGGCGCCGGGACCTGCGAGTTTCTCGTCGGGACCGACGGCACGATCTCCTTCCTCGAGGTCAACACGCGCCTGCAGGTCGAGCACTGCGTGTCCGAGGAGGTCGCCGGGGTCGACCTGGTGCGCGAGCAGTTCCGCATCGCCGCCGGGGAGAAGATCTCCCAGGTCGACCCGATCCCGCGCGGCCACTCCTTCGAGTTCCGTCTGAACGGTGAGGACGCCGGCCGCGGCTTCCTGCCCTCCCCCGGCCCCGTGAAGGTGTTCTCGGCGCCGTCCGGCCCGGGAGTGCGCGTGGACTCCGGCGTCCGCGCAGGGGACGAGATCTCCGGCTCCTTCGACTCGATGCTCGGCAAGCTGATCGTCACCGGCGCCACCCGCCAGGAGGCGCTCGAGCGCTCGCGTCGTGCGCTGGACGAGTTCCGCATCGAGGGCCTGCCCACGGTGCTGCCGTTCCACCGCAAGGTCGTCACCGACCCCGCCTTCGCCCCCGAGGACCCCTCGACCCCCTTCGAGGTCCACACCCGCTGGATCGAGACCGAGTTCGACAACGACATCCCGCCGGCCGCGCTGCCCTCCCCGCCGGAGGAGCCGGAGGGCCGCGAGTCCGTGGTGGTCGAGGTCGACGGCCGACGCGTCGAGGTCAGCCTGCCCGCCTCGCTGCGCGCTCCCCAGATGCCGGCGCGTCAGCGCCGCAAGGTCGGCCAGCGCAGCACCGAGGGCGCCGCAACCGCCGGCGGCGGCGCGGTGACGGCCCCGATGCAGGGCACGATCGTCAAGCTCATGGTGGAGAACGGCCAGAGCGTCGCCGACGGCGACCTGGTGCTGGTCCTCGAGGCGATGAAGATGGAGCAGCCGATCACCGCGCACCGCTCGGGTGTCGTCTCGGGGCTCGACGCGGAGGTCGGCGCGACCGTCTCGGCCGGCGCCGTGCTCTGCCAGATCGAGGACTGAGACCCACCGTCCCGCCGGGTCGGCTTCCCTGAGCGCCTGCTCCCCGGGAACGCCACCCGGCGGAGCTGTGCTCGGGGGCTGCTACTCCTCCGCGGGCCTGCGGGCCGCCTCCGCGATCGACCCGGTCAACGAGGGGTACACGGTGAAGGCCGAGGCGAGGTCGTGGGCCGTCATCCTCTGGGCGACCGCGAGGGTGATGGGATGGATCAGCTCGCTCGCCCGCGGGGAGACCACGACGCCGCCCACCACGGTGCCCGATCCCGGGCGCACCACGAGCTTCACGAAGCCGTGGGCGAGGCCCTGCATCTTCGCGCGGGGGTTGGTGGCCAGGGGCAGCATGTGCACCTCGCCGTCGGCGCCCTCGGCCAGCTCGCGCGCGCCGACCCCGACCATCGCGATCTCCGGGCTCGTGAACACGGCCGAGGAGACCTGCTGGTGGATCAGGGGACTGACGGCCTCTCCGAGCGCATGGGCCATCGCGATCCGTCCCTGCATCGCGGCGACTGAGGCCAGCGGGTGCACCCCCGTGCAGTCCCCCGCCGCATAGACCCCGCGCAACGACGTCCGCGAGACCCGGTCGGTCTCGATGTGGCCGCTCGGACGCAGGCGCACGCCGGCCTCCTCGAGGCCCAGGTCGGCGGTCGCCGGGACCGCGCCGAGGGCCATCAGCACGTGGCTGCCGTGGATCTCCCGTCCGTCCTCGAGCATGACCACCACGCCCTCCTCGGCGCCCTCCCCGACCTGACGGGCCGCGGCGGCGCGGCTGCGCGACCACACGGAGATGCCGCGGCGGGCGAAGGCGTCCTCGAGCACCTCCGCCGCGTCCTCGTCGCTGCCCGGCAGCACTCGTTCGCGGGAGGACACCAGGGTGACCTCGCTGCCCAGCGCGCGGTAGGCGCTCGCGAACTCGGCCCCGGTGACCCCGGAGCCGACCACGATCAGATGCGAGGGCAGCTCCGCGAGGTCGTACAGCTGGGTCCAGGAGAGGATCCGCCGGCCGTCGGGCCTCCCCTCGGGCAGTTCCCGTGGGCGCGCGCCGACGGCGAGCAGCACGACGTCGGCGCGCAGGGTCTCCTGCTCACCGCCGCCCTCGGGGAGCAGCCTCACGTGGTCGGCGTCCAGCAGGTGGCCGCGGCCCTTGCGCACCTCCACACCGGCGGCGCGCAGCGAGGCGGTGACGTCGTGGGACTGGGCGTCGGCGAGGTCCCGCAGACGGGCGTTGACGCGCGCGAGGTCCACGGTCAGCGACTCCGCGACGGGCTCGCCGGCGTCCTCGGCGTCGCGGATGCCGAGCCCGGCGGAGGCCCCCACCTGGTCGAGGACGTCGGCCGTCGCGATCAGGCTCTTGGAAGGGACCACGTCGGTGAGCACGGCGGCCCCGCCGATGCCGTCGGCCTCGATCAGCGTGACGCGGGCGCCCTGGCGAGCGGCCGTCAGCGCGGCCTCGTACCCGCCGGGGCCGCCGCCGATGATCACCACCCGTGGCGCGTCCTCGTCGACCACGCGTCGCGACGGGTCCGGGGGCAGGGCGGTGCTCGGATCGGCCATCGGTCCATTGTGGCCCACGGACCGCCGTAGGCTTGGCCGCATGAGCGAACTCGACGTCGACCCCCACGCCGCCGCCCGCACGGCCGCCGAGAGGATCGCCGCCCTCAGCGGCATCGATCACCACGACATCGCCCTGGTCCTGGGCTCCGGGTGGGGAGGGGCCGCCGATCTGCTGGGCGAGACCGTCTGGGAGGCGCCCGCGACCGAGGTCCCCGGCTTCCGCGCCCCCGCTCTGGCGGGCCATGTCGGGACCCTGCGGTCGATCGCGATCGAGGGCACGGACACCCACGCCCTCGTGATCGGTGCGCGCACCCACTACTACGAGGGAGCCGGGGTGGAGGCCGTCGTGCACGGCGTGCGCACCGCCGCCGCGACGGGCGCGGGCACGATGGTGCTCACCAACGGCTGCGGCGGGATCGACGAGTCCTGGTCGCCCGGCACGCCCGTGCTGATCAGCGACCAGATCAACTTCACCGGGACGTCCCCGCTGCGCGGCGCCACCTTCGTGGACGTCACCGATCTGTACACCCCGCGCCTGAGGGAGATCGCCCGCGAGGTCGATCCGGAGCTCGCCGAGGGCGTCTACATGCAGTTCCGCGGCCCCAGCTACGAGACGCCTGCCGAGGTGCGCATGGCCCGGACGCTGGGCGCGACCCTGGTGGGCATGTCCACGGCCCTGGAGGCGATCGCCGCCCGCGAGGCGGGCATGGACGTCCTGGGGATCTCCCTGGTCACGAACCTCGCCGCGGGCATCAGTGCGACCCCGCTCAGCCACGAGGAGGTCGTCGAGGCGGGACGCGAGGCGGGCCCCCGCATCGCAGCCCTGCTGGCCCGCGTGGTCCGGAAGGTCGCCGAGGAGGCCGCATGATCCCCGAGCAGCTGCGCGAGCAGGCCCGGGCCTGGATCGAGGACGACCCCGACGCCGCGACCCGCACGGCGCTGACGGGCCTGCTCGACCAGGCCGCCGGCTCCGGCCCCGAGGCCGAGGAGGCCGCGGCGGAGCTGGAGGACGCCTTCGACGGCACGCTCGCCTTCGGCACCGCCGGACTGCGCGGGAGGATGGGGCCGGGATCGAACCGGATGAACCTGGCGGTCGTCTCCCGCGCCGCCCGCGGCCTGGCGGACTTCCTGCTCGGCGAGCTCGGGGGCGCAGGCACCGAGCAGGCGCCGCTGGTGGTGATCGGCCACGACGCCCGCCACAACTCCGCGGCCTTCGCTCTCGCCTCGGCGCAGATCATGACCGCCGCCGGCTGCCGGGTGGTCCTCACCGACGGCCACTGCCCCACCCCGCTGATCGCCTTCGCGACCCGCCACCTCGACGCCGACGCGGGCGTGGTCGTCACCGCCTCGCACAACCCGCCGGCCGACAACGGCTACAAGGTCTACCTGGGCGGTCGGGCGAGCGAGCCCGACGGCCGCGGTGTGCAGATCGTGCCGCCCTCGGATGCGCGGATCGCCGAGGCGATCGCGGCCGTCGGCCCCGTCCGGCAGATCCCCCGCAGCGAGGACGGCTGGGAGCTGATGGATCCCGCCGTGCCCGAGGCCTACCTCGACGCGATCGGCGACGTCGTGCTGCCCGATGCCCCGCGCGAGGTGCGGATCGTCCACACGGCGATGCACGGCGTGGGCGGGGCGACGGCGTTCGCGGCGCTGCACCGCAGCGGCTTCACCGACGTGCACGCGGTCGCCAAGCAGGCCGATCCGGATCCCGACTTCCCCACCGTCGCCTTCCCGAACCCCGAGGAGAAGGGGGCGATCGATCTCGCCCTCGAGCTCGCCCGCACCCTCGAGGCCGACGTGGTGATCGCCAACGATCCCGATGCCGACCGCTGCGCGGCCGCCGTGCACGACCCGCACCTGGGCGCCTGGCGGATGCTCAGCGGCGACGAGCTCGGCGTGCTGCTCGGGGCCCGACTGCTCCGCGCGCACGGCACCCGCGGCGTGTTCGCGAACTCCGTGGTCTCCTCGCGCTGGCTCTCCCGGATCGCCCGGGCCGAGGGCTGCCGGAGCGCGACCACCCTGACCGGCTTCAAGTGGATCGCGCGCACCCCGGGGATCGTGTTCGGCTACGAGGAGGCGATCGGTTACTGCGTGCTGCCCGACGTGGTGCGCGACAAGGACGGGCTGTCGACCGCCCTGCTGGTCGCCGAGCTCGCGGCCGACGCCAGGGCCCGCGGCCGCTCCCTCGTGGACGACCTCGACGACCTCGCGCGGGACACCGGCCTGTTCGCGACCTCCCAGCTGTCGATCCGGGTCCAGGACCTCGCCGACCGCGACGTGATGATGGCGCGCCTGCGCGAGCAGCCGCCGCTCTCCCTCGCGGACTCGGAGATCATCGAGGTGCAGGATCTCGCCGAGGGCTCGGTGGCGACCACCGGCCTCCCGCCCACGGACGGCGTGCTGCTCGCGACGAGCGACGACGCCCGCGTGATCGTGCGTCCCTCGGGCACCGAGCCGAAGCTCAAGTGCTACATCGAGGTCCATGAGGACGTCGTCGCCGACGCGGACCGGGCGGCGCTCGGCGAGATCCGTCTCGAGGCCTCGGCACATCTGGAGCAGATCACCGAGGAGATGCGCGCAGCGCTCACCGGGGCGTGAGCGCGGCACCCGGGGCGTCCCTCCGACTCAGTCGCCGCGCCGACGGTTCCAGAGCTGATGGGTGCGGCCGCTGGGCAGCGTGACCGACCGGATGTCGAAGTCCTCGGCCGAGGGGATGCCGTCCTCGAGGAGGCGGGTGCCCACGCCGATCGTGACGGGCACGATCACGAGGTGCATGGTGTCGACGAGATCGGCCGCGAGGAACTCCCGCACGGTGGTGGGCCCGCCACCGATCCGCACGTCCGCGCCCGGGGCCAGCTCGCGGGCGCGCCGCAGGGCTTCTTGCGGCGAGGCGTCGAGGAAGTGGAAGACGGTGCCGTTGTCGAACGCGATCGGCTCGCGCTCGTGATGGGTGAGGACGATGACCGGTGTGCGGAACGGCGGCTCCTCGCCCCACCAGCCGCGCCAGCCGTCCTCCGTCCAGGGACCCGACTGGGGACCGAACTTCCGTCTGCCCATGATCTCGACGCCGATGCCCTGGTCGAACATGCTCGCCATCGCGCCGTCGAAGGTGATGTCCTCGATGTTGCCGATGCCATGGATGGCGCGGCCGTCGTGGCCACGGGTGAGGGCCATCGCTTCCCCGAAGGGCTCCTCGAGCGTCACGTAGGTGCCCGCGGCGAACCCGTCGAGCGAGACGAACATGCCTTGCACCCGGGTCTTCGAGGTGGCGCCGGGATCGTTGACGGCCGTGTCTGTGTTCATGGATCGAGTATGGGGCTGCCGGCTGGTCCGCGGATGCTCTTTCCTGCGGCTTGGCGCCCGTCCTGGGGCCTCGCACCATCAAGGGGCCGGATCCGCACCGGGCCCGTCCACTGCACGGGCCCACGCCTGGGGGTCCGATCCCGCTCAGCGTCCGCGCGCAGCCACCCGGCCGAGCAGGCCTGCCGGGAGGAAGCGGGACGCGGCGACGATCGCGCGATAGCGACGGCTCGGCACCGAGACCGCCACGCCGCGAGCGACATCCCGCAGGGACTCCTCGACGACCCGGGGCGCATCGAGCCACATCCAGCCGGGGATGCCCTCCTTCCCCTTCGCCAGTCCCATCCGCGCGTGGAACTCCGTGTGGGTGAACCCCGGGCAGACCGCCGTGACGGTGACGCCGCGGGGACGGTAGCGGGCGTTGGCCCAGCGGGAGAAGCTGACCAGCCAGCCCTTGGAGGCGGCGTAGGTCGAGCGCGGGGTGAAGGCGGCGACCGAGGCGATGTTCAGGATCCTCCCCTCGCCCCGCTCGAGCATGAGCGGCAGCACCGCATGCATCAACCGCATCGGGACCTCGTCGTGCAGCCGCAGGTGGCGCACCTCGTCCTCGATGTCATTCCTCTCGAAGGCGAGCGGCAGTCCGAAGCCCGCGTTGTTGATCAGAGTGGACACGGGCCGTTCCTGGTCCGTCAGGCGCCCGACGACGCTCGCGACGCCGTCGTCCTGCGAGAGGTCGGCCGGGAGCGTCTCGACCGCCGCCGCCCCGAGTCGCGCGAGCTCGACGGAGAGCTCCTCGAGGGCCTCGGCGCGGCGGGCGACGAGGACGAGTCGCTCGCCACGACGTGCCAGAGCACGGGCGTACTGCGCGCCGAGGCCCGCGCTGGCCCCGGTGATCAGGGACGTGGTCGCCATCGGCCTGCCTCCTGCTGGTCCGCTCAGTAGCCGGAGCCGCCGGCCTGGCCCTCGAGCACGCCGCGCGATCCCGAGAGGCCGAGGCGGCTGGCGCCGGCGGCGACCATGGCCTCGGCGGCCTCGCGGGTGCGCACCCCGCCGGAGGCCTTCACGCCCAGGCGATCGCCGACCGTCCTGCGCATGAGGGCGACCGCGTGCTCGGTGGCGCCGCCCGCGGGGTGGAAGCCGGTGGAGGTCTTCACGAAATCGGCGCCGGCACGCTCGGCGGCCTCGCAGGCGCCGACGATCTGCTCGTCGCTCAACGCCGCGGACTCGATGATCACCTTGAGCACGACGGGCGCGGGCGCGGCATCGCGCACCTCCCGGATGTCGGCCTCGACGGCCTGGAAGTCCCCGGCGACGGCGAGGCCCACGTTGATGACCATGTCGACCTCGTCGGCCCCGCGTCGGACCGAGTCCGCGGCCTCGGCGGCCTTGATCTCGCTCTGGTGCTGGCCCGAGGGGAATCCGCACACGGTCGCGACCTTGACGCTGGTCTGCACGGGAAGCATCGAGGGCGAGACGCAGATCGAGTAGGTCCCGAGCTCCTCGGCCTCGCGCGCCAGGGCGTCGACGTCGGCCCGGGTGGCCTCGGGCTTGAGCAGGGTGTGGTCGATCATCGGGGCGAGCTGTGCGGCATCGAGGTTCGTCATGGGGGCGATTCTTCCACGTCGCGCCGCGTCGACTCGTGCATCGGCGGTGCCGTCGGCACCCGAGTGCAGGGTGTGCCCGGCGAGCCCCGGATGCTGCCGCCCTCCGCAGCGAGAGACCATCCCACCCAACCTGTGTACCTATACGATAGGTTGTGCCTGTTGCCCATCGAGGTGCACACCTGGTCCGGATCCGATCGCCGTCGCGCGGTCACCCGGAACCGGATCCCTCACCCGGGCACCCTGTCGCCCCTCCTGAGGAGATTCGTCGATGACGACGCCCGCACAGACCTCATCGCCCACGCACGCCACGATCCCGGCGCGCGTCGACCCCTACCGGGTGGACGGCTCGCAGATCACCGACCCGCCCCGCAGTTTCCGTGGGAAGCTGCGCTTCCTCGGTCCCGGCATGATCACCTCGGCCGCCGTGGTCGGCTCCGGTGAGCTGCTGACGGCCACCACGCTCGGCGCGCAGGTCGGCTTCATGCTGCTGTGGCTCGTGCTGGTCTCCACGTTCCTGAAGGTCTGGGTGCAGATCGAGCTCGCGCGCTGGTCGATCTCCACGGGCCGGGTCGCGATCGACGGCTACGACGACGTCCCGCCGAGGATCCTCCGGCGCGGGTGGATCTCCTGGCTCGTGCTGCTGATGTTCCTGCAGTTCTTCATCGGCCAGGCCGGCGTGATCAGTGCCTCCGCCTTCGCCTTCAGCTCGCTCCTGCCCATCGGCCCCGACCCGTACTCCCTGCTCTCCATCGGCGCCTGGGTCGCGATCCTCGTCGTCATCGCCGTCGGCATCCACGTCGTGAACCGCTACGCGGTCGTGGAGAACATCTCCACCGTCCTCGTCCTGGTCGTCACCGCCTTCGCGATCCTCATGCTCTTCCTGCTGAACGGCACCGAGTTCGCCTGGGGCGTCGGGGACCTCGCCGACGGCATGCGCTTCGAGATCGCCGCGGGCTCGGCGGGCGTGGCCCTCGCGATGTTCGGCATGACGGGCGTGG
Source organism: Brachybacterium endophyticum (assembly GCF_003130585.1). Lineage (GTDB taxonomy): Bacteria > Actinomycetota > Actinomycetes > Actinomycetales > Dermabacteraceae > Brachybacterium > Brachybacterium endophyticum. The sequence continues at coordinate 39,394 of NZ_QFKX01000008.1, forward strand.
GCGCCGGGGAGACCACGGCCTACACCTACTGGGTGGTCGAGAAGGGGTACGCCGCATGGACCGGTGTCAACGACGGGTCCCAGGCGTGGATCGACCGCGCCCGCGGCTGGATCTCCGTGATGAAGGTCGACGTCTGGGTCTCGTGGCTGATCTACACCTGCTCCACGGCCGCCTTCTACATGCTGGGGGCCGCCGTGCTGCATCCGCAGGGGATCGTCCCCGAGGGCAACCAGGTGATGGTCACGATCTCCTCCATCTTCGACTCGACCGTGGGGACCTGGGGCGGGGTCGTCTTCCTGACGGGTGCGGGCCTCGCACTGTTCAAGACGATCCTCGCGAACGTCCCCAGCCTCGGCCGACAGGTCGGCCACACGCTCGCCGTCTTCGGCGCCTACGACTGGTCCGACCAGGCCGCCCGGGACCGCTGGCAGCGAGTCATCATGATCGTCCTCCCGGTCGGCTGGGGCCTGTTGGGCACGCTCGTCTCCTCACCCCTCACGCTGGTGGTGATCGCCGGCATCCTCAACGCGATCTTCCTGATCGGGGCGGCCATCGCGACCCTGTACCTCGCCCATGTCCAGACCGACCCCGCGATCCGCGACGGCCGGCCGACGTCCGTGATGCTGTGGATCTCAGCCGTCGCGATCATCCTGGTGGGCGTCAGCGGGTTGGTGACCTCGCTGTGAGCATCTCCGGTCCCGACCCCTCGACCCCCTCGTCCGGGGACACCTCCCCGGCCGGTCCGTCCTTCGCGTGGACGTACCTCGCGGCCGACGAGCCGGCCCCCGGGGACACCACGCTCGCCCGTGACTCCCTGGCCGCCCGCGTGCGTCAGGCCGTCCTCGATCTCATCGACACCGAGGGGCTCGGGGTCGGTGACGCCCTCCCCTCCACCGGCGTGCTCGCCGAGCGCTTCGGGGTCTCGCGCACCGTCGTCCGCGAGGCCCTCAGCGCCCTCGCCGCACTCGGCATCATCGAGATCTCCAACGGCCGCAGCGCGACGGTGCGCGCCCCCGATCCCACTCTGGTGCGGTTCTACCTCACGCGCGCCCTCCGGGAATCCCCCGGCGGCAGCTTCCGCGCACTCATGGACCTGCGCGCTCCGCTCGAGGGGCGCGCGGCCCGCCTGGCCGCCTCGGCGCTCGCCCCCGAGGAGCGCCGAGCGGACAGGGACGCGCTGCGGGCGCTGCTGGAGGAGATGGGCGATGCCCTCGAGGACCCGAGCCGCTACCCGCAGCTCGACCTGCACCTGCACCGGGAGATCGCCCGCCTCAGCGGCAACGGCGCTCTGCACGGGATCCTCGAGGCGGTGAGCCCTCCCCTGTTCCGGGCGATGCGCGACCTGCGCGTCGCCCGTCACTCCCGAGGACTGATGGGCGCCGAGCACGCCGAGCACGTCCGCATCGTCGGCGCGATCCTGGAGGGCGATCCCGATGCGGCCGAACGGGCGATGGACGAGCACATGGACGCCGTGGCGGCGCTGGATTCGTCGACGTTCCCCGGCTCCGCCCTCCCGCCCCGGTGACCTGATCGAGGAGGGCGATCCCCTAGACTCGGACCCCATGACCGACCCCGCAGCGCTCGCTTCCCCGCCCCGCCGGATCGTCCTGGTGGCCGGCCCCTCCGGGAGCGGCAAGGGAGTCATGACGCAGCGCAGCGGGCTCCCCCTGGTTCCGCTGGACGAGTTCTACCGCGACGGCGACGACACCTCCCTCCCCCACCGCTTCGGGATCGTCGACTGGGACGACCCGGCCTCCTGGAACGTCGGCGCCGCCCTCGAGGCCCTCACGGCCCTCGCCCACGCGGGCGCAGCCGAGATCCCCGAGTACTCGATCTCCCTCTCGCGTCGCACCGGGACCCGGTCGATCACCCTCGAGCCCTTCGACGCAGCCCCGCTGATCGTCGCGGAGGGCATCTTCGCTGCCGAGCTGATCGCGCCTCTGCGCGAGGCGGGCCTGCTGGCCGACGCCCTCGTCGTCGATCGTCCCGCCCCGCTCGTGTTCGGGCTGCGGCTCGCGCGCGACCTCTCCCAGTCCCGCAAGCCGCCACTGACCCTGGTCCGGCGCGGCTGGGGGCTCGCGCGCGACCAGCGCGGCGACGTGGCCCGCTGGTGCGATGCCGGGATGCAGCAGGTGGGCCTGCGCGAAGGCGTCATCCGGCTGAAGGGCCTCGCCGACACCGCCCGTGCCGAGGCACGCCATCGGGCGGGGACCGGATCGACCGATTCCTCTGCCGCCGCTCCCCTGGATCACGAGGCGGGCCGCCCGGAGCAGACGGCGAAGGTCCCGGCGGTGCTGACGATCGCCGCGGTCTGCTTCCTGCGCGAGGGCCCCACGGGCCTCGAGCTGTTCGCCGTGCGCAAGCGGGACACCGAGTCCTTCATGCAGGCCGGCGGGAAGCTCGAACCCGGCGAGAGCGCCCGGGAGGCCGCAGTGCGCGAGGTCATCGAGGAGCTCGACGTGGTCCTCGAGGAGGACGACCTCGAGCTGCTCGGCGAGTTCGAGGCACCCGCGGCGAACGAGGACTCCACGATCGTGCGGGCGAGCGTGTTCGTCGCGCCCTCGGACTCCCTGCCCCGCGACGTCGCCGTGCAGGCCGAACTCGAGGACTGCCGCTGGTTCCCCCTCGAGGAGGACCACACGGACGTGCGGCTCGCGCCGCTGATGACCGACCACATCGTCCCGCGGCTGCGGGAGCTGCTGAGCTGACCCCGCCGGGCCGACCCCGCCGGGCCGACCCCGCCCCGGCGCTCCTGCCTTCCGGCGCTTCGGTCCTCCGGCGATCCGGTGACCTGACCCCGTTCCGCGATCCGGTCAGGCGATCCGGTCCAGGACGATGCTGCGCTGGCGCTCGGCGGCGTCCGCCCGGATGGTCCAGGCCCCGTCGATGGACTCCACGGCGCGCTCGAAGCGGTCCGGGGTGTCGGTGTGCAGGGTCGCCAGAACGTCGCCCGCGTGCACCGTCTCCCCCACCACCCGGTGCAGCTCCACGCCCGCGCCGGCCTGCACGGCCTCGCCCGGACGCGACCGGCCGGCCCCGAGCCGCCAGCCCGCCACCCCCACCTGGAGGGCGTCCAGGGCGGTGACGACCCCGTCGGCCTCGGCGCGGATCTCCTGGGTGTGGGCGGCGATCGGCAGCGGGGCGTCGGGATCCCCGCCCTGGGCGCGGATCATCTCCTTCCAGGTGTCCATGGCGCGGCCGTCGGCGAGCGCGGCCTCGACGTCGACGTCCTTCTTCCCGGCGGCGGCGAGCATCTCGCGCGCCAGGGCGGTGGTCAGCTCGACGATGTCGGCGGGCCCGCCGCCGGCGAGGACCTCGACACTCTCGCGCACCTCCAGGGCGTTGCCGACGGTGCGTCCCAACGGGGTCGACATGTCGGTGAGCAGGGCGACCGTGGTCACGCCGGCGTCGGTGCCGAGGTCGACCATGGTGCGGGCGAGCTCGCGGGCGTCGGCCTCCTCGCGCATGAAGGCGCCGGCACCGGTCTTGACGTCCAGGACCAGCGCGGCCGTGCCCTCGGCGATCTTCTTGCTCATGATGGAGCTGGCGATCAGCGGGATCGCCTCGACGGTGCCGGTGACGTCGCGCAGGGCGTAGAGCTTCTTGTCGGCCGGGGCGAGACCGGAACCGGCGGCGCAGACGACGGCGCCCACGTCCTCCAGCTGGGACATCATCTCGGCGTTGGAGAGGTCGGCCCGCCACCCCGGGATCGACTCGAGTTTGTCGAGGGTGCCGCCGGTGTGGCCGAGGCCGCGTCCGGAGAGCTGTGGGACGGCCACCCCGAAGCTCGCCACCAGGGGCGCGAGGGGCAGCGTGATCTTGTCGCCGACGCCGCCGGTGGAGTGCTTGTCGGTGGTGGGCTTGGACAGGGCCGCGAAGTCCATGCGCTCCCCGGAGGCGATCATGGCGCTGGTCCAGCGGGCGATCTCGCGGCGCTCCATGCCGTTGAGGAAGATCGCCATGGCGAGCGCGGCCATCTGCTCCTCGGCGACGACCCCGCGCGTGTAGGCGTCGATCACCCAGTCGATCTTCTCGTCGCTGAGGTGCTCGCCGTCGCGCTTGGAGCGGATGACGTCGATGGCGTCGTAGGCCTCTGCCATGGTGTGACTCCTGTTCGGTGGGACGATTCTCGCCGTGGGATCGCAGCGTGCGGGCATCCGGCCCCCGGCGGGTCAGGGGCATCCGGCCCCGGCGGTCAGGTCTCCAGGTCGGCGGGGCCGAACGCCTGCGGCAGCAGTCCGTCGAGGTCGAGCACGCCCTGCGGGCTGAGCATCGTGAAGCCCGGGCCGGCGTGCTCGGAGAGCAGCTGGCGGCAGCGGCCGCAGGGCATGATCACCGCGCGACGGTCCGCGGGGTCGCCGTCCGGCGCCCCGACGCACACGAAGGAGCGCAGCCGGCCGCCGCCTCCGGCGATCAGGTCGCTGACCAGCCCGCACTCGGCGCACAGCGTGACGCCGTAGCCGGCGTTCTCGACGTTGCAGCCGACGACCAGGCGACCGTCCTCGGTGTAGCCGGCGGCTCCCACCCGGAAGTGGGAGTAGGGGCAGTAGGAGCGGTCCGCGATCGTGCGCGCGGCGGCGGTCAGCTCGTCGAACTCCGATGCGCTCGCTGTGCTCGTCATGGCCTCACTGTTTCACGTAGGGGACGCCGTCTGCCGCGGGAACCCGCACGCGCCCCACCACGCCCGCGACCGCGAACAGGGTCACGATGTACGGGAGCATGAGCAGGAACTGGCTGGGGATCCCCGCGCCGGTGCCCGAGGGCAGGGAGGAGAGGTTCAGCTGCAGCGCGTCGGCGAAGGCGAACAGCAGCGCCGCGAGCAGCGCCCCTACCGGGTGGTAGCGGCCCAGGATCATCGCGGCCAGGGCGATGTACCCCTTGCCGGCGCTCATCTCCTCGCCGAAGGCGACGCCGGTGCCGATGGTCAGGGTCGCCCCGCCCAGACCCGCGACGGCGGAGCCCAGCAGCACGTTGGACCAGCGGGTGCGGCCGACGTCGATCCCGACGGTGTCCGCGGCCCTCGGGTGCTCGCCCACGGCTCGCACCCGCAGGCCCCAGCGGGTGCGGAACAGGGCGACGGTGAGCGCGGCGACGATGATCCACATCAGATAGACCAGCACCGTCTGCTCGAACAGGACCCGGCCGACGATCGGGATGTCGGCGAGCAGCGGGATCCGGATCGTCGGCAGTCGCAGCGGCCGGTTGAACAGCCCGGGGTTCTGCTTCATGACGGTGCCGAAGAAGAAGCTCGTCAGCCCGATCGCGAACACGTTCAGGACCACGCCCACGATGATCTGCTGGACCTGGTAGCCGATCGCGAACAGGGCCAGTAGGGCGCCGATCACGAGCGCCATCACCGGGGCGGCGAGGAGCCCCGCCCAGGCGCTGCCGGTGACGGAGCCGACAAGGACGGCGCCGAAGGCGCCGAACAGCAGCTGGCCCTCGATCGCGATGTTGATGACGCCCGCGCGCTCGGAGAGCACGCCCGAGAGCGCCCCGAAGGCGAGGGGCACGGCGAGCAGCATCATGGTCTGGAGGAGTCCGCCGAGGTCGACGACCGCTCCCTTGTAGGCCCAGGTGAGGAACGAGAGCACCCACAGCACACCGAAGAGCACGAGCAGGGTGATGCGGGCGCGTCCGCCCGGCATCCGTCCAGCCGCGGCGCGCACCCAGAGCAGGACGGCGACGGCGAGCGCGAGCAGCGCCAGGACGATCGCCGCGACGCGCGTGGGCACCGGGACGTCGCCGGGGATGATCCCGCCGGGGTTGACGTCCCCCGGTGCGGCGATGCGGTAGCCGGTCTGGGCCCCGCCGGGCGCGAGCACCCCGAAGACGAGGACCGCGAGCACGGCGAGGACGCTCAGCACGGTGGGCAGCAGCCACCAGCGGCGGGGTCGTTCCGGGCGCGCCGTGGCCGCGGTCGCTGCCGGCCCCTGGGGTGCGGTGGGGCGCTCGATCGTGGTCATCGCTCCTGCCCTCCTCTCGTGGTGTCCTCGTCCGTCGGCGCCGCCGTGTGCTGCCCGCTCGCTCCGGGCGGGCCGGCGTCGTCCGGCGGGGTCTCGGCGACCGGCTCGCCGTCGCCCTCATCGGCGGTCCCCGCCGACTCGGGCTCCGTGGTCACAGCGCGGCGACGGGCCGCTCGGACCCGGGTCGCCCGGCCGGGCTGGTCGATCCGGCGCAGGCCCACCAGGAAGCGCACGAGCGGCGGGGCGGCGATGAACAGCACGACGAGGGCCTGGATGACCTGCACGAGGTCGATCGGGACGCCCTGCGAGGTCTCCATGAAGCGCCCGCCCGTGGACAGCGCTGCGAACAGGATGCCCGCGAGCAGGATGCCGATCGGCCCGGAGCGCCCCAGCAGGGCGACGGTGATGGCGTCGAAGCCGATGGACCCGGCGATCGAGCCGGTCAGTCGATGCTCGGTGCCCAGCACGTGCACGGCCCCGGCGAGGCCCACGAGCGCTCCGGCGACGACCATGACGCCGACCGCGCTGCGGCCCACGTCAATGCCCGCGACCTCCGCGGCGCGGGGGTTGGATCCCACGGCGCGGAAGCGGAAACCGATCGTCGAGCGGCTCATCAGCCACCACAGGAACACGATCGCGAGCAGGGCGATCAGCAGCCCGAGGTTCAGCCGGAACTGGCTGCCGGCGATCAGCGGCAGACGGGCGCTGGAGAGCACGGAGGGCGAGGTCGGCTGTGACTTGTTCGAGCCGGTGAACGCCGTCGTCGTCAGCGCGAAGGCGAGGCCGTAGGTCGCGATCCAGTTGAGCATGATCGTCGAGATCACCTCGCTGGAGCCGAAGCGGGCCTTGAGGAAGCCGGCGATGCCGCCGTAGAGGCCACCCGCCACGATCCCCACCACGAGGCAGACCAGCAGGTGGAGGACGGGCGGGAGCGGCACGGCGAAACCGACGTAGCCGGCCGCGGCGGCCCCCACGATCAGCTGTCCGGTGCCGCCGATGTTGAACAGGCCCGAGCGGAAGGAGACGGCCATGCCGACCGAGGCGATGATCAGCGGGGTCGCGACCGTCAGGGTCTCCAGCAGCGGCTTGATGCCGCGGGCCAGCGCGGGCAGCAGCACGTAGGTTCCCGAGCCGCCGCGCTCGCGCAGGTCGTCGGCGACGCGGGAGGCCGCCTGGTAGTCGAAGATCGAGCCGCGGAACATCGCCGCGTAGGCCTCGCTGATCGCGCTCCACCCGGCGCTGAAGGTGTCCGAGGGGCGGGCGAAGAAGTAGCCCACGGCCGTGCGCAGCTCCGCGTCCGAGACCAGGATCAGGATCGACCCCACGACGAAGGCGAAGACGAACGCCAGCACGACCACGAACACGTTGCCGCGGGCGATGCGCTGGGCGAGCCCGGGGCCGGAGACCGCATCCGGGGTCTCCCCCGGCGTGCCGGGATCGCCGGGCTGCACCGCGGTGCCGGGGGCGACGGGGCGGACCTCGCCGTCGATGCTCGCGCTCATGCGATCTCTCCTTCGTCCACGAGCTGGGAGTCGGTGGTGCGGGCGCCCGCGGCCACGGCCTCCCGTGCCGCCTCGACGGTGTAGCCGGCCATCATCAGGCCCAGCACGTCGCGGTCCTCGTCGGCCGGGACCACGCCGAGGATCGCGCCGCGGTACATCACGGCGATGCGGTCGGCGAGCTGGATGACCTCGTCGAGCTCGGTCGAGACGATGACGACGGGTGTGCCCTTGTCGCGCTCGGCGATGATCCGCCGGTGCAGGAACTCGATCGACCCCACGTCGACGCCGCGCGTGGGCTGGGAGGCGATGAACAGGGACAGGTCGCGTCCCAGTGCCCTCGCCATCACGACCTTCTGCTGGTTGCCGCCCGAGAGGGTGGAGACGGGGTCGTCGATGGATCCGGTGCGCACGTCGTACTCGCCGACCTCACGGGTGGCACGCTCGCGGATCGCCGCGGGGTGCAGCACGGGCCCGCTGCCGTAGGGCGCTCGGTGGTGCTGGTCGAGCACGAGGTTCTCGGCGACGGAGAAATCGGCGACCAGGGCGTCGTGGGTGCGGTCCTCGGGGACGAAGCCCACACCGGCGTCGAGGATCTGACGGGTGGATCGGCCCACGAGCTCCTGGCCTCCCAGGCGGACGGAGCCGCGGACGTCCTTCTGCAGGCCGAGCAGTGCCTCGGTGAGCTCGGTCTGCCCGTTGCCCTGGACCCCGGCGACGCCGAGCACCTCCCCTTCTGCGACGTCGAGGTCGACCCCGTCCAGCACGGCCGTTCCGGCGGCGTCCTCGAGGCTGAGCCCCCGCACGCTCAGGGCGATCTCTCCCGGCGCGGCGGGCTCCTTGGCGAGGGAGAGCTCGACGGCGCGGCCGACCATCAGGGAGGCGAGCTCGGTCTGGTCGGTCGACGGATCGGCCGTGCCCACGACCTTCCCGCGACGGATCACGGTGATCCGGTCGGAGACGGCCTTGACCTCGCGCAGCTTGTGGGTGATGAAGACGATCGAGGTGCCCTCGTCGCGCAGCTGGCGCATGATGTCCATCAGCTCGTCGGTCTCGTGCGGGGTGAGCACGGCCGTGGGCTCGTCCAGCACCAGCACCTCGGCGCGGCGGGAGAGCGCCTTGATGATCTCCACGCGCTGCTGGGCTCCCACCGGGAGGTCCTCGACCACGGCGTCGGGATCCAGGTCGAAGCCGAACCGCGAGGAGATCTCGCGGACCGTGCGCCGGGCGCTCGCGAGATCGAGCAGACCGCCCGAGGTGGGCTCGTGGCCGAGCACGACGTTCTCGGCGACAGTGAAGGGCGGGACCAGCATGAAGTGCTGATGGACCATGCCGATGCCGGCGCGCATCGCGTCGCCCGGTCCGCCGAAGCGCGCGGGGCGACCGTCCAGCAGGATCTCGCCGCCGTCGGGACGGTAGAGCCCGTACAGCACGTTCATCAATGTCGACTTGCCGGCGCCGTTCTCGCCCAGCAGGCTGTGGATCTCTCCTGGCTCGACCACGAGTTCGATCGAATCATTGGCCACGAAGGTGCCGAAGACCTTCGTGATCCCTCTGAGCTCGAGCTTCACGCCTGCTCTTCTCCTGGTGGGGCGGGTGGGTGGGCCCGTGCGGGCCTGCGCGGCCGACGTCCGCGACGGCGGCGAGGTGACGGCCCCGTCGCGACCGGAGGGTGCAGCGGTGCACCGGTCCGGCCGGCGGGGCCGTCGGATCCTGGGCGAGGGACCGAGGGTCCCCCGCCTCAGGAGAGGTTCTGCGGGGAGGCGTCGGACTCGACGGTGATCTTCCCGTCGATGATGTCCTGCTTGAGCCCGTCGACCTCCTTCTGGAGGTCCGCGGGGACCTTGGAGTCGAGGTCGTGGTACGGAGCGAGATCCACGCCGCCGTTCTCGAGGGTGCCCACGTACGGCTCGTTGTCGAAGGAGCCCGAGCTCGCCGACGTCGTGACGTCCTCGACCGAGGTGCCGATGCCCTTCTGCACGGAGGTCAGGATCAGCGGCTTCGCCTTCTTGTCGCTCACCGACTCGTAGCCGTCGGAGTCGACCCAGATCACGTACCGGCCCTTGTCCTCCTTGGCCGAGGCCAGCGTGCCCGAGCCCACGGGACCAGCGACGGGCATGACGATGTCGGCGCCCTGGGAGTAGAAGCTGTCGCTGAGGGCCTTGCCCTTGGACTGGTCCTCGAAGTTCCCGACGAAGGAGCCCTTCTGGGACTTCTTGTCCCAGCCCAGCAGCTTGACGTCCTTCTTGTGGACCTCGTTGTACTTGGCGACGCCGTCGGCGAAGCCGTCCATGAAGATGGTGACGGTCGGGATCTGGATGCCGCCGTAGGTGGCGACGGTGCCGGTCTCGGTGGTGCCCGCCGCGACGTAGCCCGCGAGGTACGCGGCCTGGGCGGTGTCGAAGGAGAGCGGCTTGACGTTGTCGACCTCGATGGCCTTGCCGTCCTCGTCCTGCGCGGTCGAGTCGATGATCGCGAACTCGACGTCCGAGTTGGCCTTGCCCGCGGTGCCGGTGGCCGGAGCGAGCAGGAAGCCGACGGTGAAGATGAGCTTGCAGTCCTGGTTCACGAGATTGTCGATGTTGGTCGAGAACTGCGAGGGGTCGGTGGACTCGGCCGTCGCGGTCTGGATCTTCAGGTCCTTCTCGGACGCCTTGAGACCCTCGTACCCGGACTCGTTGAACGACTTGTCGTCGAAGCCGCCGGAGTCGGAGACCATGCAGGCCTTGAAGTCGGAGGAGGGCTCGCCGCCGCCGTCGCTGCCGGAGGAGGCCTCCTGCGGGGCGCTGCCGCAGGCGGCGAGGGCGAGGGCGCTGACGCCGGCGAGGGCCAGGGTGCGGGACAGGATCTTCAACGTGTCCTCCAGGGATGGAGCGGAAGGGATGGGAGAGCTGCGGTGACCGGGGTCGGCTCGGCCCGGGCGCTGACGTTCTCTCAGGGGCCGTGGGGAGGAGGGAAAGCTGGGGAAGGCTCCCGTGCCCCGGTCGTCGTCGTCCGGGACGCGCGGCGTTCACAGTAGCCGTCAGCCACGTCACAACGCGCCGGTTCTGCGCAGTGTGCCCGAACCGTTATCAGACTGTGGCCGCGCCCGCATCGACCGTCCGCTCCTCGGTGTCGGCCGGGGCCTCCGCAACCCGCGAGCGCCCCTCAGGCGAGCGGCGTGTCCCGCAGCAGGCAGACGTGAGCGAGCACGTCCGCACCGATCGCGATCGCTCGCTCGTCGACCGTGAAGTCACCCATGTGCAGGTCGTAGGTGCGACCGCCGGGTGTGCGCGTGCCGAGGCGAGCGAGCGCACCCGGCACCTTCTCGAGGTACCAGGCGAAGTCCTCGCCGCCCAGGGACTGGCGCGCCGTGTCCAGCTGCTCGCGCCCGCACACGTGGATCACCGCGTCCTCGAGGAAGCGGACGCTCAGGGGGTCGTTGGAGACCGGCGGCACCCCGCGGTCGTGCTGCACGGTCGCGGTCACGCCCCACATCCGGGCGATCTCCCCCATCAGCTCCTCGAGCAGCTCCTCGGCGCGGTCCCAGGCCTCGTGGTCCAGGCAGCGCAGCGTCCCCTCGAGGACGCCGGAGGACGGGATCGCGTTGAAGGCGGAGCCGGCGTGGATCGAGCCCCAGGTGAGGTTCACGCCGCTGCGCGGGTCCATGCGCCTGCTGAACGCGGCGGGCACCTGGGTGACGATCTGGCCCAGGGCGTAGATCAGGTCCTGGGTGAGGTGGGGGCGGGAGGTGTGCCCGCCGGCCCCGCGCACCTCGATGCGCACCGGATCGGTCGCCGAGGTGATCGGGCCGGGCTTGAGGCCGACGTGCCCGACGTCGACGCCCGGATCGCAGTGCAGGGCGAAGATCGAGTCGACGCCGTCGACCACGCCCTCGCCGATCAGCTCGAGCGCGCCGCAGGGGTGCTTCTCCTCCGAGGGCTGGTAGATCAGCCGCACGGTGCGCCGCAGCGCGCCCGTCTCGGCGACCCGCACGAGGGCCATGGCAGCCCCCAGCACGGCGCTCATGTGCACGTCGTGGCCGCAGGCGTGCGAGACGCCGTCGACCGCGGAGCGGTAGGAGACGCTCGAGAGCTCGGGGATGCCCAGGGCGTCCATGTCCGCACGCAGGGCGACGGCCGGAAGGCTCGGGTCGCTGCCGGGGATGTCGCAGATCAGACCGGTGCGCGGCATCCGCACGGGGGCGAGGCCGAGCGCGCGCAGGTGCTCGTCGATGACGTCCGTGGTGGCGTGCTCGGCGTGGCTGAGCTCGGGGTGGCGATGGAGATGGCGGCGCACCTCCCGCAGCTCGTCCTCCCGTTCGCGCAGGGTGCGACGGATCAGCCCGTCGGCCCCCAGCATCGTGCGCATCCGCTCGTCGACACCACTGTCCACGGTCGCGACCGTCCTTCCCTGCTGCCCCTCGTCCCGGTGCCGCCGGCCTCCCTGCGCTCAGCGCAGGTCGGCGTGCCCCGTCTCCTCGAGGCGGGCGACGAGCTCGGCGAGGGCGCGGGGGTCGTCGTCGCCGACGACCAGCAGCACGTCGTCGGTCTCGACGACGCTCACGCCGTCCACCCCGACCAGGGCGATCGGACGCTGCGAGGAACCGTACACCGTGGCGCGGGCGCGGCGATCGAGCGTCCGCACCGAGCCCACGACGGCCACGTCGGACCCCTCTCCCCCGCTCCCCTGCTCCCGGTCACCGTCGCCGCGGGCGCGTCGCACCTGTCGCGCCAGGGCGGCGTAGTCGCCCACGTCGTCCCAGTCGAGGGCCGCGGGCACCACCGCGACGCGCCCCTGGGCGGCGAGCGGCTCGGCCAGGGCGTGGTCGATCGGGATGCGGGTCAGCGCGGGCCAGGTCTCGGCGAGGACGGGCGAGGCGGGATCGTCCTCGAGGGCCGCAGCGATCCGGCGCACCCCGGAGGCGAGCGAGGGGATCTGCTCGGCGAGGGAGTCCAGCAGCACGCGGGCACGCACCACGAACATGCCGGCGTTCCACAAGTGCCGACCCCCGGCCAGGAACTGCGCGGCACGTTCGGCATCCGGCTTCTCCACGAAGCTGGCCACCAGGCGGGCGCCGGTGCCCTCGAGGGACGGCAGCGGCGAGGGGGCGTGCCCCTCGGACCGTTCGATGTACCCGAAGCCCGTCGCCGGGCGGGTGGGAGTGATGCCGATCGTGGCCAGGTAGCCGCGCTCGGCGGCGCGCCTGGCCGAGGCCACCGCGGCGCGGAAGGCACCCTCGTCGCCGATCTCGTGGTCGGCGGCGAAGGACCCGATCACGGCATCGGGCGCTTCGCGCTCGATCACCGCCGCGGCGAGGGCGATCGCGGGCATCGAGTCGCGTGGCGAGGGCTCGGCGAGCACGCGCACCGCGGCTCCGTCGACCTGCTCGCGCACGGCGGCCACGTGCTGCTCACCGGTGACCACGCAGGGCGGGGCATCGGCGAGATCGGAGAGACGATCCAGGGTCTTCTGCAGGAGCGAGCGGCCTCTGCCCGTCGGATCCAACAGGAACTTGGGGCGCCCCTGCCGTGAGAGTGGCCACAGACGGGTGCCCGCACCACCGGCCGGCACCACGGGGACGAAGGGGGCGGGATCCTCCGTCTGACGTCCTGACACGGCGTCAGCAGCCTGGTTCTCCGGGGTCGCGCGGTCGTCGGGGCTCTCGTCCTCGGGCATGCGGTCCAGGCTATCCGGAGTGTCGCCGACGCCCGGCGCGACCTGCGGCGGTGCTACTCTGGCAGAGCCCCACGCCGGGCACGATGAGGACGTCGTCGTGGTCACGGGCACTGGCTCGTGGACATCGCTGTTCCGCCTGAACTGCGCAGGTCGGAGCATCCCGGCACACACCAGTCACAGTCGGAGGAATCCGTGGCATCAGCAGAGGCCGGGACGCTCTATCGCGGACGCGAGGGCATGTGGTCCTGGGTCGCGCACCGTATCTCAGGAATGCTCATCTTCTTGTTCCTGATCGTGCACGTCATGGACACCGCCCTCGTGCGCGTGTCCCCCGAGGCCTACAACGAGGTGATCGGGCACTACAAGACCATCGTCTTCGGGCTCGGCGAGATCGGCCTGGTCGGCGCGATCTGCTTCCACGCCCTCAACGGCATCCGGGTGATCCTGGTCGACTTCTGGGCCCAGGGCGCACGCCGCCAGCGCATGATGTTCTGGAGCGTCGTCGGCCTGTGGGTGCTGCTCATGATCGGTTTCGTGCCCCGCCAGCTGGGCCACATGTTCGGATGGTGGTGACCTGATGACCGCGACCCAGATCCCTGATCCGACCAAGCGCTATCAGCGCACCGGACTGCGCGGACGCAACATCGAGATGCTCTCGTGGCTGTTCATGCGCTTCTCGGGCGCCGTGCTCGTGATCCTCGTCTTCGGGCACCTCTTCGTGAACCTGTGGCTGGGCGAGGGCGTGCAGCGCATCGACTTCGCCTTCGTCTCCGGCAAGTGGGCGAACCCCTTCTGGCAGCTGTGGGACCTGTGCATGCTGTGGCTCGGCATGCTCCACGGCGGCAACGGCGTGCGCACGATCATCAACGACTACGCCCGCGGCCCCCGGCTCCGGCTGGTGCTCAAGGCCCTGCTCTACATCGCCGTGGTGGCGACCGTGGTCCTGGGCACGCTGGTGATCTTCACGTTCTCACCGTGCCCCGCCGGCGCCGAGCCCTCGCTCCTGCCCTCCATCTGCTCCGAGTGATCCTGGAGACCCCCTGACATGCAGACGCATTCCTACGACGTGCTGATCGTCGGCGCCGGCGGCGCCGGCATGCGTGCGGCCCTCGAGGCCGGCCCCCGTGCCCGCACCGCCGTCATCACGAAGCTGTACCCCACCCGCTCCCACACCGGCGCCGCCCAGGGCGGCATGTGCGCCGCCCTCGCGAACGTCGAGGAGGACAACTGGGAGTGGCACACCTACGACACCGTCAAGGGCGGGGACTACCTGGTCGACCAGGACGCCGCCGAGGTCATGGCCAAGGAGGCCATCGACGCGGTGCTCGACCTGGAGAAGATGGGCCTGCCCTTCAACCGCACCCCGGAGGGCCGGATCGACCAGCGTCGCTTCGGCGGCCACACCCGTGAGCACGGCGAGGCGCCCGTGCGGCGTTCCTGCTACGCCGCGGACCGCACCGGCCACATGATCCTGCAGACGCTCTACCAGAACTGCGTGAAGCAGAAGGTCGAGTTCTTCAACGAGTACTACGCGCTGGACGTGCTGCTGAGCGGCGACCCCCGCACCGACGAGAACGTCCGCGCCGCCGGCATCGTCGCCTACGAGCTCGCCACCGGCGAGGTCCACATCTTCCGGGCGAAGTCCGTCGTCTTCGCCACCGGTGGGTTCGGCAAGATGTTCAAGACCACCTCGAACGCCCACACGCTGACGGGCGACGGTCCCGCCATGGCGCTGAACCGCGGCATCCCGCTCGAGGACATGGAGTTCTTCCAGTTCCACCCGACGGGTCTCGCGGGCCTGGGCATCCTGCTCTCCGAGGCGGCCCGCGGCGAGGGCGGCATCCTGCGCAACAGCAACATGGAGCGGTTCATGGAGACCTACGCTCCGACCCTCAAGGACCTCGCTCCCCGTGACGTCGTCGCCCGCGCGATGGCCAACGAGGTGCGGGAGGGGCGCGGGTGCGGGCCCAACAAGGACTACGTGCTCCTCGACCTCACCCACCTCGAGCCCGCGCACATCGATGCGAAGCTCCCGGACATCACCGAGTTCGCCCGCACCTACCTCGGCGTCGAGCCCTACACCGAGCCGGTCCCCGTCTTCCCGACGGCGCACTACGGCATGGGCGGCATCCCCACGAACATCAAGGGCGAGGTGCTGCGCAACGAGACCGACGTGATCCCCGGCCTGTACGCGGCCGGCGAGGTCGCCTGCGTCTCGGTCCACGGCGGCAACCGCCTGGGGACCAACTCCCTGCTGGACATCAACGTCTTCGGCAAGCGCGCGGGCGTGGCCGCGGCCGAGCACGCGCAGACGGTGGAGTACCCCGAGCTGCCCGAAGGGGTCGAGACCCCGATCGTCGAGCAGCTGCAGCGTCTGCGCGACCGTCCTGCGACCGAGGACCGGATCGCCGACATCCGCAAGGAGCTGCAGGAGACCATGGACGCCAACGTCCAGGTGTTCCGCACCGACGAGACCTGCCGGAAGGCCCTCGCGGACATCAAGAAGCTCAAGAAGCGCTACGAGACCGTCGCCGTCCAGGACAAGGGGCTGCGGTACAACCTCGATCTGCTCGAGGCGGTCGAGCTGGGCTTCCTGCTCGAGCTCGCCGAGGTCGTCGCCCTCGGGTCGCTCGAGCGCAAGGAGTCGCGCGGCGGCCACTTCCGCGAGGACTTCCCCACGCGAGACGACGTCAACTTCCTCAAGCACACCATGGCCTACAAGACGCTCGACGGCGAGGGCCTGGAGGGCACGGACATCGTGCTGGGCACCAAGGACGTCGTCATCACCCGTTACGAGCCGAAGGAGCGCACGTTCTGATGACTGCTGTCGCAGAGAGGGCCGAGGCAGAGCCCGAGGCGGAGGAGATCCCCTCCTTCGATGTCACGCTCAAGATCAGCCGCTTCAACCCCGACGCCGAGGGCAAGCCCAAGCCCTACTGGCAGGAGTTCACCGTCACCATGCACGGCACCGACCGTGTGCTGGACGCGCTCCACGAGGCCAAGTGGCACCAGGACGGCTCGCTGACGTTCCGTCGTTCGTGCGCGCACGGCGTGTGCGGCTCCGACGCCATGCGCATCAACGGCCGCAACCGCCTGGCCTGCAAGACCCTGCTGAAGGACCTGGACATCTCCAAGCCCATCACGGTCGAGCCGATCAAGGGCCTGCCGGTCGAGAAGGACCTCATCGTCGACATGGAGCCCTTCTTCGACGCGTACCGCGAGGTCATGCCGTTCCTCGTGTCCGAGGGGCAGGAGCCCAGCCGGGAGCGTCTGCAGTCGGCCGAGGAGCGCGAGCGCTTCGACGACACCACCAAGTGCATCCTGTGCGCGGCGTGCACGTCCGCATGCCCGATTTTCTGGACCGACGGCCAGTACTTCGGCCCGGCCGCGATCGTCAACGCCCACCGCTTCATCTTCGACTCGCGCGACGACGCCGGTGAGCAGCGCCTGGAGATCCTGAACTCCAAGGAGGGTGTGTGGCGCTGCCGCACCACCTTCAACTGCAGCGAGGCGTGCCCGCGCGGCATCCAGATCACCAAGGCGATCGCCGAGGTCAAGCAGGCCGTCATCCGCGGCCGGGTCTGACGGAGCGCTGAGGGAACCCCGTCGGCACCTGGGCCCTTCCCACCGCCTATAGGAGAGTTCCGTGCCGAGAAGCCCGCTTCTCGGCACGGAACTCTCCTATAGAGGGGTCATCGGACGGACAGCAGGGGTCATCCGGCGGATAGGGGTCATCGGGCGGAGAGCGCGTGCAACCGGTCGGGCAGTTGCCGGTCCCCCGGCCGAACTCGCAACGCCGTAGCCCTCAGGCAGCGGCGTCCAGCACCTCACGCAGGCGTCGGGCGAAGGCCTCGGGCTCGCCCGGGTTCAGGGGATTCCCGCGCATGAAGCCGCCGTGGTCCCCGGGGAAGACGACTGCCTCGGACCCGAGCAGATCGGCGGTCGCGCGCGTGGTGCGGGCAGTGATGGTGTCGCCGCTGCCCTCCCCCACGGCGAGGACGATCCGGCTGGTCGTAGTCGGCAGAGCCCGCAGCGCCTCGACGTCCGGCTGGTACTCGGAGACGGCCCTGCTGCTGCCGGAGAGCAGCGGATCCTCGCGCCGTCCATCGTCCTCGGCCGGCATCCCGAAGCGGGACGGGTCCGGCGGCGCGGCGGCGAGGAATTCCTCGGTGAAGGGGCCCTGCCACGTGACCATCCCCAGGAACGCGGCCATGCCCGCTCCCCATCCACGGTCGTGGTACGCGGCCGTGACGGCGTGGTCGGCCCGTGCGGCGAGGTCCGCGTCGGGCAGCACGTTCCGCAGCGGCGGTTCGTGGGCGACCAGCACGTTGACGTCGTCGGGGTGGGCGGCGATCAGCGCGAGCCCGGTGACCGCGCCGCCGCTGCTGCCGAAGACATCGACGGGGCCGCCCAGTTCCGAGATCAGCCGGTGGAGGTCCTCGGCCTGCACACGTGGATCGTTCTCGCGGCTCCCGTCGCGCCGTGTGCTCGCTCCGAGCCCGCGGGGATCGTAGGAGACCACCGTCCGATCGGGGAACTGCTCGGCGAGGTCCGTGAAGCCCTCCGAGGTCATCGGCTGCCCGATCATCAGAAGCGTGGGAACGTCGCCGGTCGGCGGCAGCGGGCCCCGGATGGTGTACGCGATGTCCGCGTCAGCCAGGGCGAGGGTGCGGTTCTCGGTGGTGACCATCGGTGTCCTCCTGAGGGAGCAGGTCCGCCGTCGCCACCAGTATCCGCCGGCCTCGCGAGAGGGGGACGACTTCCTGACGAGAAGGACCACGCCGGACGGACCCACCGCGGTCCGCATCGGGCGAAGGCTCTGTCGCCTTGCCCCATACCCCACGCCTCGGGCCTCGCGCCTCGTATCCCGTGCCCCGTGCCCCGGCCCGTGCCCCGGCCCAGGCCCTTACCCAGGCCGTCTATATGAGAGTTCCGAGCCCAGAATCGCTGTTCTTGACTCGGAACTGTCATTTAGAAGGGGTTCCGCCGCGGGCCGTGACGACGCCGCCACCGTCCCGGCCGACGCCTTCCCCTCCCTCGTCAGCTGTAGCTGATCACGAGCGGAGCGTGGTCCGACCAGCGGGTGTCGTAGCTGGGGGCCCGGTCGACCGTCGCGCTCGTCGCGCGGGTGGCGAGGTCGGGGTCCGCGAGCTGGTAGTCGATCCTCCAGCCGGAGTCGTTGTCGAAGGCCTTCCCGCGCTGCGACCACCAGGTGTACGGGCCGGGGCCCTCGCCGACGAGGCGGCGCTGCACGTCGACCCACTCGGCCCCCTCACCGGTGCCGCCGCCCTCGGCGCGCACAGTGGGCCCGTCGGTGCCGACCAGGCGGTCGAGGTAGGCACGCTCCTCGGGGAGGAAGCCGGCGGACTTCAGATTGCCCTTCCAGTTCTTGATGTCCCATTCGGTGTGGGCCACGTTGAGGTCGCCGGTGAGCACCACGTGGCGACCGTCGGCCCGCAGATCGGCCAGACGCTGCATCATCACGTCGAGGAACGCGTACTTGTCGGTCATCGTCTGCGGCTTCTCGGTGTTGCCGGAGTGCATGTAGCAGGAGATCACCGTCAGAGCGCGGCCGTCCCCGAGGGGCTCGGACAGGTCCGCCTCGAGCCAGCGCCCGGTGTGGGTGGGCTCGGTGAGGCCGGGGAGCCCGGATCGCACGCCGTCGAGGTCGATCGACGGCACGCTCGTGCGGGCGGCGATCGCCACGCCGGCCCGGCCCTTCAGCTCGGAGGGCAAGCCCACGATGCGCCAGTCCTCCCCCACGAGATCCGCGAGGAGCTCCTCAGGAGCGCGCACCTCCTGGAGGGTGATGACGTCGGCAGGGGTGGCAGCGAGCCAGTCGGCCATTCCCTTGCGGGCGGCGGCGCGCAGGCCGTTCACGTTGACGGTGGCGAGGGTGAAAGTCATGCCCGCCAGTATTCCAGTCGGGGACGACACGGCGCGCCGCCCGCTCCGCTCAGCCCTGCGGCGCGATCCCCGCGGCGCGCTCGGCCGCCTCGACGACGTTGGTCATGAGCAGTGCGACGGTCATCGGCCCGACCCCGCCGGGGTTCGGCGAGAGGTGGCCGGCGGTCTCCTCGACGCCGGGGGCGACGTCGCCGTACACCTTGTACTTGCCGGTCTCGGGGATCTTCTCGCCGCGGGTGACGCCCACGTCGAGCACGGCAGCGCCCGGCTTCACGTCCTCGGGTCGCACCAGGTGCTTGACCCCGGCGGCGGCCACGATGACGTCGGCCCGGCGCAGGTGGGAGGCGAGGTCGACGGTCCCGGTGTGGGTGAGGGTGACGGTCGCGTTGAGCTCGCGGCGGGTCAGGATCAGACCGATCGAGCGGCCGATGGTCACGCCGCGGCCGACGACCACGACGTGCTTGCCCTTGAGGTCGACGTCGTGGCGCAGCAGCAGCTCGATGGCGGCGCGCGGCGTGCAGGGCAGCGGGGAGGTGATGGGGCCGTTGACGTTCAGGACGAGGCGTCCGAGGTTGGTCGGGTGGAGGCCGTCGGCGTCCTTGTCGGGGTCGATGCGCTCGAGGATGGCGTCGGTGTCCAGGTGCTTCGGCAGCGGCAGCTGCACGATGTAGCCGTGGCACTCGGGGTCGGCGTTGAGGCGGTCGACGACCTCCTCGACCTCCTCCTGCGTCGCGGTGGCCGGCAGCTCGATCTGGATCGAGTTCATGCCGATCGACTCGGAACGGCGGTGCTTCATCCCCACATACAACGCCGATCCGGGGTCGTCTCCGACCAGGACGGTGGCGATCCCGGGGGTGATGCCGCGCTCCTTGAGCGCTGCGACGCGCTCGGAGAGCTCCTGGGTGATCTGCTTGGCCGTGGCGCGGCCGTCGAGCTTCTGTGCGGTCATGGGAACTCCTTGCTGCGGGCGGGGCCCGGGCGACGGATCGGGTGCGGCCGAACGGACGGGGCGCCCGCGGCGTGGTGCCGCGGGCGCCCGTCCCGTTCTCAGTACTGCTGCAGGCCCGCGTACAGGGGCTTCTTCTCGGCGAGCGCACGGGTGCGGGAGCGCAGCGCCTCGACGTCCGGGGAGTCCTGGAGGGCCAGGGCGATGACGTCGGCGATCTCGGTGAACTCGTCGGCGCCGAAGCCGCGGGTGGCCAGCGCGGGAGTGCCGATGCGCAGGCCCGAGGTGACGCGCGGAGGCCGCGGGTCGTTGGGCACGGCGTTGCGGTTCACGGTGATGCCGACCTCGTGGAGGCGGTCCTCGGCCTGCTGGCCGTCGAGCTCGGAGTCCACGAGGTCCACGAGGACGAGGTGCACGTCGGTGCCGCCGGAGAGGACCTTGACGCCGGCCGCGGCGGCATCGGTGGCCTGCAGACGATCGGCGAGGATCTGCGCGCCCTCGAGGGTGCGCCGCTGACGGTCCACGAAGTCCTCGCCCGCCGCGATCTTCAGTGCGACGGCCTTGGCCGCGATCACGTGCATGAGCGGTCCGCCCTGCTGACCGGGGAAGACCGCGGAGTCGATCTTCTTCGCCCAGTCCTGGGTGGACAGGATCATGCCGGAGCGGGGACCGCCGATGGTCTTGTGGATCGTGGTGGAGGTGACGTCGGCATACGGCACGGGGCTGGGGTGCAGGCCGGCCGCGACCAGGCCCGCGAAGTGGGCCATGTCCACCCACAGGGAGGCCCCGACCTCGTCGGCGATCGAGCGGAACGCCTCGAAGTCGAGCTGACGGGGGTAGGCCGACCAGCCCGCGCAGATCACCTTCGGGTGGGTCTGCAGGGCCAGCTCGCGGACCTTGTCCATGTCGATGCGACCGGTGGCGGGATCCAGCTCGTAGGCGGCGATGTCGTACAGGCGCCCCGAGAAGTTGATCTTCATGCCGTGGGTGAGGTGGCCGCCGTGCGCCAGCGACAGGCCCATCAGCGTGTCGCCCGCGCGGGCGAGCGCATGCATGACCGAAGCGTTCGCGGTCGCCCCCGAGTGCGGCTGCACGTTCGCGTGGTCCGCGCCGAACAGGCTCTTCGCCCGCTCGATCGCGATCTCCTCGGCGACGTCGACCTCCTCGCAGCCGCCGTAGTAGCGCCGTCCGGGGTACCCCTCGGCGTACTTGTTGGTCAGCACCGACCCCTGTGCCTCCAGGACGGCCCGGGGCACGAAGTTCTCCGAGGCGATCATCTCGAGGGTACCGCGCTGGCGGTCGAGCTCGCGGTCCAGGACCCGTGCGATGTCGGGGTCGAGGTCGGCGATGGACTGGTCGAGGACGTTCACGGGGCCTCCTGGGTGGTGCCGCACGGGTGGGCGGCACGGGGTCGCGGGGTTGCGGTGCGGGTCCCGGCCGGGCGCCGCGCGCTCCCGGGTCCACGCGGCCATCCTAGGCGGGCGCGCCCCGCGACGGTCAGATGTCCACGCCCCAGCGCACCGGCTCCGGTTCGAGCCGCACGCCGAAGCTCTTCTCGACCCCGTCGCGCACGGCCCGCGCCAGCTCGGCGAGGTCGTCCGCACTGGCGTCACCGCGGTTGGTCAGTGCCAGCGAGTGCTTGGTGGACAGGCTCGCGCGGGGGCCGACGGAGAACCCCTTGTCGAAGCCCGCGTGGCTGATCAGCCAGGCGGCGCTGGACTTGACCAGGCCCTCTCCGGCGGGGAAGCGCGGGGCGTCGTCGGGCAGCTGCTGGGCCTGCTCGATGGGGAGGATCGGGTTGGTGAAGAAGCTGCCCGCGCTCCAGGTGTCATGGTCGGAGGGATCCAGGACCATGCCCTTGGAGGCGCGGATCTCCAGCACCGCCTGACGCACCCGTGCCATCGGGACCCGCTCCCCCACCTCGACGCCCAGGTACTGGGCGAGCTGACCGTAGCGGATGGGCTCGGACATCTCCCCCACGCGGTGCTGGAAGGACACCGAGAGCACCACGTAGCGGCCCGTCGGCGACGGGGCGGCTCCCTGGTAGCGGGTGCGCTTGAACAGGCTGTCGCGGTATCCGAACTCGCAGTCGGCCGCGTAGAAGGTGCGCACGGCCCCCTTCTCGCGGTCCCAGGTGCGTACCCGCGTGATCGTGGCGGAGACCTCCTGGCCGTAGGCACCGACGTTCTGGATCGGTGTCGCGCCCACGCTGCCGGGGATGCCCGACAGCGCCTCGATGCCGATCATCTCGCGCGCCACCGCATAGGCGACCGCGCGGTCCCAGCTGACGCCTGCGAAGTACTCGGCGGTCGCGCCTCCGCAGCTGGCGTCGAGGGGCGTCAGGTCGACGTCCCCGGCCGACGAGGGCCCCGCAGGGGACTCTCCCACGGCCTCCGCCGTGGTCACCGACGGGGTCGCGGGCGTGCCGGCGCCGTCGACGTCACAGGTCGCGTCGAGGACCGGGGCGTCGCCGGGGTCGGTCATCAGCACCACGGTGCCCTCGAACGGCTGATCGGAGGGCAGGAAGTTCGAGCCTCCTCCGAGCACGAGGAGCGGCCGGCCCGCTTCGTCGGCTGCTCGGATCGCCTCGATAGCCTGCTGCTCCTCGCGCGCGACGACGAGGTCCTGGATCGCTCCGCCGACCCGCAGCGTGGTGAGCTCTGCGAGCTTCACGCGGCATCTCCGCCCGACGTGGCCGACGGCGACGTCGAGGCCGCACCGACCTGCTCCCCGTCGGGCACCCCGGTGTCCAGCGCGACGCTGGCACGGGCCCGGCCGAGCACCTTGGTGCCGGCGGCCTCGGCGGTCACGTCGAGCTCGGCGGTGCCTGCCTCGGCGTCGAGCGCACGCACGGTGACCACGATGCTCAGCGTCGTGGCCTCGAGGGCGGGCACCGGGACGGGCTTGGTGAAGCGCGTCGAGCACGCGTGCACGGCGGCGGGATCGCCGACGGCGTCCACGACCGCGCTCATCGCCGTTCCCAGCGTGAGCATCCCGTGGGCGATGACGCCGGGCAGGCCCACCTGCTCGGCGAAGGCGTCGTTGTAGTGGATGGGGTTGAAGTCACCGGAGGCTCCCGCGTACCGCACGAGGCTGTCGCGGGAGATCGGGTACTCGCGCCGGGCCAGCTCCTGGCCCTTCTCGAGATCCGTGAGGCGGAGGCTGCTGGTCATCTGGAGGTCTCCTTCGCTCACTCGCCGCGCACGACGATGACGGAGCGGACGGCGGCGACGCTCTGTCCTGCCTCGTCCGCGACGTCCACTCGGGTGGTGATCATGGTGTGGCCGCCGGCCGCGCGGATGGACTCGACGGTGAGGGTGGGGACCAGGCGGTCGCCCGCGACGACGGGCCGGTGCAGCTCGAAGCCCTCCTCACCGTGGACCACGCGTGAGAAGTCGATGCCCGCGGCGGGGTCCTCGATGTAGGCCGCCTCGGTCGACTGGGCGAGGGAGACCAGGAAGGTCGGAGGGGCGACGAGACCGGCGTGACCGGCTGCCCGGGCCGCGGTCTCATCGGTGTGCACGGCGTCCGTGGCACCGGTGGCACGCGCGAACTCGGCGATCTTCGCGCCCGAGACGACGTGGACGGGGCCGCTGGGATAGGTGCGACCGGCGAAGGCCGGATCCGGCGTGGGACTCATCTAGGCTCTCCTGGACTGCGGGGCGGGTCGACGACGTGGCGATCGGCTCTCGGAGCGATTCGCGACGGTCTCCATCCTGCCACCTCCGGCCTGCGACCTCGGCCGCCGCCGCGCACCGGCCGTGACACGTCGGGACCCCGCAGGCGCCCCCACAGACGACGAGAGCCACCCGGGTTACCCGGGTGGCTCTCGTGGAAGCGTGCGTTCGCGCGCGGACCGTTCAGCGGGTCTCGCGGTGAGCGGTCTGCTTGTTGCAGGTGGGGCAGAACTTTGCCAGCTCGAGACGGTCGGGGGTGTTCCGACGGTTCTTCTTGGTGATGTAGTTCCGCGCCTTGCACTCGGTGCAGGCCATGGTGATCTTGGGACGCACGTCCGAGCTCTTGCTCGCCATGGTTCGCCTCTTTCTCCAAGGCGCGTCGTCCGCGCCACGTGGTCCCCGCGAAGGGGGCTGCGTTCGTGCACTCCGGCGGGGCCGGCGTGGTACCGAGGGCGGGGATCGAACCCGCGACCTCACGATTATGAGTCGTGCGCTCTGACCGTCTGAGCTACCCCGGCGCGATCGATGGAACGGCCCGATCTCTGCTGAGACCGGGCCGACCAACCATCAGAGCCCTGAAAGGGAATCGAACCCTTGACCTTCTCCTTACCATGGAGATGCTCTGCCGACTGAGCTATCAGGGCAAGCCCCGAGAACATTACCGGCGGCCCCGCAGGGCGGCAAACCGCTGGTCGAACTCGGTGCCTGGGATCACACGGGGTGATCCTCGGCGTGGCAGGTGAGGGATTCGAACCCCCGAAGGCAATGCCAGCTGATTTACAGTCAGATCCCTTTGGCCGCTTGGGTAACCTGCCGAGTCCTGCCCGCTCGCTCCGAAGTCCTGGGACCCCGTCCGCTCGCGGACCTGAACTAGCATACTGGGCGCGCATCAGCAGGGCCAACTCGATCGGCCTCCTGAGCGCATGACGCTGCTCACAGCGTCCTGACCAGCACTTCTCGACCCCGCACCGCAGGAGGACCGCAATGGCCGATTCCTCGTTCGACATCGTCAGCAAGCTCGACCGCCAGGAAGTCGACAACGCCGTGAACCAGGCCGTCAAGGAGGTCGGGCAGCGCTACGACTTCCGCGGCACCGACGCCTCGCTGAACCTCAGCGGCGACTCGATCGTGATGACCGCGAACGCGGAGGAGCGTGTGCTCGCGGTCCTCGACGTGCTGCAGACCAAGCTGCTGCGTCGCGGCCTCTCCCTCAAGAGCATCGACGTGGGTGAGCCGCAGCAGTCGGGCAAGGTGGTGCGCCTGGTCGCCGACCTCAAGGAGGGCATCAGCTCCGAGGAGGCCAAGAAGATCTCGAAGATCATCCGCGACGAGGGCCCCAAGGGCGTGAAGGCCCAGATCCAGGGGGACGAGCTACGGGTGTCCTCGAAGAAGCGCGACGACCTGCAGGCGGTGATCGCGCTGCTGAAGGGCAAGGACCTCGACGTCGCGCTGCAGTTCGTCAACTACCGCTGAGACCTCTCCCCCGCCCCGGCACGCACGAGACCCCCGGTCGGATGACCGGGGGTCTCGTGTCTCTCGGGGCCGGCAGCGGTCGTCACGCTGCGGAACCGGGCCCACCGCTTCGGCGCGGTGGGATCAGGCGTTGGAGTTCGAGGTGTCGTCCTGCTGATCGGCCTGGTTCTCGAGGTCCTTGCCATGGGTCTGGAAGGCCTCGACGAGGCTGTCCAGGCTCTGGGAGGTGAAGCTCGACCAGTCCTCCTTGAACTTGTCGGCGTCCGGTCCCTCCCACTCGACACCCTGCACGGTGCCGTCGAGGTCCTTGAAGGCGTCGCGGATCTTGTCGCCGGCGTCCTTGACGGCCTGCGCGGTGTCGCGGCCCTGGTCCGGATCCATTCCCTTGAAAGACATGCTGTTCCCCTGTTCGTGAAGTCTGCTGCGTGTGGTCGATGTCGAGCGGGTGATGCGGCGGCCGGCAGCGGTGCCGGCCCCGGATCACTTCGAGGAGGCCTGCTCCTGCTCCTTGGCGTTGCTGTCGGCGCGCTCGGCGAGATCCTGCGCCGCCTGCTGGACCTTCTGGACCTGCTGCTGCAGGTCGCCCTCGAAGGTGCTGACGTAGTCGTCGCGGTCCTCACCGGTCCAGTCGAGGTCGGTGACCTTGCCCTTGGCGTCGTTGTAGTAGTTCATGATGTCGTCCGCGGCATCGTTGATCTTCTGCGCCATCTGGCGGACGTTGTCCGGGTTCATGCCCTTCTTGGCCATGGTCCACTCCTTGTTCGGTGTTCGTACCTGTCCCACCTCGTCGGGGTGTGGGCGGTGGCTGCCGACCCGTCCTCCCCTGTCCTCCAGGTGATGACTCAACAGTATTCAGTCGGATGTGGCTTGGCGATGGGGAGAAGTACCCATGCACGCCTCTCGGGCCCCACGAACAGCATCACTCCAGGTCACACGTCCCGCGGGCCGTCCTCCTCAGCGCTCGACCGTCCACATCCGGCTCCCCACGGGGGTTTCGGAGGGCGCTGCGGGCGCATCGGGACGGGGCGGGCCCTGCCGTTCAGCCGACCGGGCGCACGGAGTCCTGGATCGCGCGCAGGCGGCCGATCTGCTCGTCGGCGTGCTCGCTGCCGCAGCTGCCGACCACCTCGAGGAGATCGCTGACGTGCTCCGAGCGCGGGAGCATCGTGCAGCGCGTCGCCTGGACCACGGTGCGCTGTCCGGGCTGCGTGTAGCCGTACTCGCTCGCGATCCAGGTGACGCCCTCGAGCTCGAGCTCACCGGTCCCGAGCTCCTCGAGCTGCGGCAGAGCGGACTTCCTCGTCTCCAGGCTCGTCCGGATGCTCTCCACGGGCGTCCCCGCGGGACAGCGCTGGATGGTCACCACCACGTTGCTGCGGAAGCGACCCTCGACGCGTGGCTCCGCGACCGCCATCTGCACACCGGGGACGGCGAGCGTCTCCCAGTCGTCGGGGATCTCGAGCGTGAAGCCCACCGGTGGCGGGAAGTCCTCGTTCGGGTAGGTGATCTGCACCGTCATCGGTCACTCCGTCCGTCCCGGCCCCGGGGTCGCCGCGAATCTACCAGGGCTCCGGAGCGCCGGATCGACGGCTGTGGACGAACCGGGAGGCGGCGACTGGGACAGCGCCGGCGGGGACAGCGCCGGCGAGGAGCACGAGAACGGGCCCGGACCGCGTGCTGCGGTCCGGGCCCGTGACGGTCCCCGTGACGGGGATCGGCGGCGCGTCAGTGCGAGGAGACGGCGGCCTGCTCGGAAGCGTTCTTGGCCGCCGAGGAGCCGAGGGCCTCCACGGCCTTCATGATCTGCTGCAGGGCGGGGACCACGTCCGACTCCCAGGTGCCACGGAAGTCGTCCGCATCGGGGCCCTCCCAGTCGACGTCCCGGAGTCCCGAGGTGAGGTCCTTCTCGATGGTCGTGATGTCCTCCGCGGCATCGCTGAGCTGCTTGGCGATCTGCTGCACCTGCTCGACGTCCATACCCTGCTGGGCCATTGCCTGCTCCTCCTGGTTCTCGCGGGCCCGCTCTCGCGGGACCCGTGGCGGGAGTGGTTCCCGCGCGAGGGGCCGGCGCCGTCCCGCCGTGCTCCTGGGACCACTGTAGGGAGAACCGTTCAGGAGCGACATGGGGAGTACTCCCCATGTGGACAGTCGGCCTCGCGATCACGTGGCCTCCCGCCTCCGGTCACTCCGTGATCTGGGCGACCTGGAGCTTCGCGGCGCGACCGGAGGCGACGAGGAACCCGCGCCCGGGCGGGAAGTCCGCCGTGCGGATCCTGCCCAGCGGGGTGCCCAGCAGCGAGTCGCCGTCGGTGTCGCCGGGCTGGAGGATCAGTCCCCTGCGTCCTGCCTTGAAGGGCTGGGCGAGCGTATAGGCCTGGCGCCAGGTGCTGGTCTCGTTCTCGCCGATCACGAACTGGCCCTCGCGCACGCAGGCGCGCACCAGGCGGTCCAGGTCGTTCTCGACCCCGCTGCCGGTGAAGTCGGCGACCCCGTCGAGCACGAGGGCGAGCCGGCCCTCCTCGAGGTTCCCCGATTCCACGGTGGCCAGCAGCTGCGAGGCCAGCTCCTTGACCCGCTCCGTGTCCGACGCCTCGACGTCCCACAGGTCCAGCCCGGTGAGCGGGCTCCGGCGTGCCGAGAACCGCACCAGCCGCATCCCTCCGGGCAGGGCTTTCAGGCCGGTGGCGATGGTGCGCACGGCAGTGGTGCGACCCGAGCTGACGGGCCCGGTCACCATGAACGCGCCGCGGGGCTCGAGGGTGATCTCGGCGAGGTCCTCGTCGCCCACGCCGATGACGGGACGGCCGTCCACGACCTGCTGCAGGCGCGAGAGCTCGACCCGCTCCGGCAGGGACTCGACCCGCGGCGCACCGGGGACACCGGCCCGCCGCATGGCGCGGGCGAGCTCGGAGACCTCCCGCGACTGCAGGGCGACGTTGGAGTCGCCGCCGTGGACGGCGACCTGCACCTCGTGCCCCTCGAGGATCGCTCGGCCAGGAGGCGACGAGCCGTCGAGCACGTCCTTGGCCTCCCCGAAGCCGGAGTAGTCGTCGGGCGAGGCCATGCGATGGATCAGACGACGCTGGATCGAGGACCCCAGGGAGGTCGGCACCGCGTTCGGCCGGTCGCCCGTGACGATGACGTGCACACCCACCTGGCGGCCGTCGGTCGCGATCTGCACGAAGGTCGTGAACCACTTGGTCAGGCTCGAGGAGTCATACGCCTCGCGGAAGGCGGCCATGCCGTCGACCAGCAGCAGGATGCGCGGGGTCGTGGACTTCCCGGACAGCTCCCGGTACTCCGCGATCGAGCCCGCCCGCACCGCGGCGAAGGACTTCGCCCTCTCGTCGATGACGCCGCGCAGGGTGCGCAGCAGGCGGATCACGCGCTCCTCGTCGTCGCCGGCGATGATCGCGCCCACGTGCGGGAGCTCCTCGAGCATCTGCAGGCCCGAGGCACCGAAGTCGAGGCCGTACACGTGCACGGGGCCGCCGCGGGCGGTGGCGCTGGCCGCGGAGATCGCGATCGTGCGCAGCGTCGTGGACTTCCCGGATCCGCCGGTGCCGTAGATCGCCATGTTGCCGTCGCGGTCGGGGAGGTAGGAGACCGTCGGCTGGTCCTGGTTCTCCGGCACGTCCATGACGCCGAGCAGGAGGTCCTCGTCGGTGCGCTTGCTGGGCAGCAGGGCGAGGTCGTAGGCGGGGGCGAGCTCGGAGAGCCAGGGCTTGCGCGGCGCGTGCACGCCGGCTTCCTCGGAGGCGCGTCCGATCGTGCGCACCATGCGGGAGATGTCGTTGGGCCCCAGCTCGCTGCGATCGGGGCGGGGCGGGGCGGGGACGTCCCAGATGTCGCCGGTGCCGAACTCCTTCTCGACGATGTCGATGCGGGCCCGCTCGGGCTCGTCGGTGGTCCAGCCGCCGGCGTACCCGGTCTGGAACGTCGCGATCCGTCCGGGACCGGTCTTGGCGGCCGCGCGACCGGGAATGCCCGGGTCGAAGTGGGCCGCCATGACGTCGCCCAGAATGTCCTTGGAATCGGCCTCGTCGGCCATGCGCAGGGCGATCCGCAGGTTGGTGTTCGCCCGCAGGTTGTCCTTGATGACACCCGCCGGTCGCTGGGTCGCCAGGACCAGGTGCAGCCCCAGCGAGCGACCACGGGCGGCGACGTCCACGACTCCGTCGACGAACTCGGGGACCTCCTTGGCCAGGGCCGCGAACTCGTCGACGATGATGATCAGGCTGGGCGGCGCCTCGGGATCACCGGTGCGCTCGAGGGACACCAGGTCCTTGGCCTTCTTGCGGTTCAGCAGGTGCTCCCGGTACTGCAGCTCGGCCCGCAGCGAGGTCAGGGCGCGCCGCACCAGGTGCGGCGAGAGGTCGGTGACCATGCCCACCGCGTGCGGCAGCTCGATGCAGTCGGCGAAGGCGGACCCGCCCTTGTAGTCGACGAACAGGAAGGTGACGCGGTCGGGCGAGTGGGCGGTGGCCATGCCCATCACCCAGGCCTGGAGGAACTCGGACTTGCCGGCGCCGGTGGTCCCGCCCACCAGGGCGTGCGGGCCGTGGGTACGCAGGTCCAGATGAAAGGCGTCCTGGCCGTCGTGGCCGATCAGGCCCCGCAGGGTCGCGTCGTGCTTGCGGGGCACGGGCGGGGCACCGTCCCGCGGCACCAGCGATCCGTTCTCCTTCCAGTGCTCAACGACGGCCCCGGGCGCCTCGGCGAGGTCGGTGCCGGCCAGGGTCAGGTACGAGATCGCGCGCGGCAGGTCGGAGTCGTCGTCGATCGGCACACCCGCGTCGATCACCGGAGAGAGGTGGCGGGCCACGCCCGCCGCCGCCTCGAGGGCCAGGGTCTCGACGCTGACCGGGTAGTACCGCTCGCCGCGACGGACGATGCCGGCGCTGGCGCCCTCGACGTTCTCCTCGCTGGAGAGGTAGGTGCGGCAGGCGGCCGGCAGCGCAGCGACGTTCGGGGCGGACCAGATCACGAACACGCCGACGTCGGGACCGCGCTCGGCGATGCGCACCAGGCGCGCTCGGTCCACGGGGGCATCGTCCTCGACGACGAGGACCAGGTTCGGGGTGACGGGGTCGGGGGCCTGCTCGGGCTCGGCGGAGATGTCGACCCGGACGGCTCGACGCAGCGCGGGCGGCTCCCCTCCCGAGCGCTCCTCGATGAGCTCCTCGATGCGGGAGATCAACGCGAGCCCCGAGGTGGGTCCGTCGGCCATGTGATCACCGGGCAACGGGGAGTGGGGGCTCGAGGTGTGCGGCAGCCACTTCAGCCACTCCCAGAGCCGGCGTGAGGAGCGCGAGGTCAGCGCGGCGATCGCGAGGTCCGTCGGCGAATGCAGCGCGAACAGCTGGGTGACCAGGCCGCGGGCCACGGCATCTGCCTGCTCCCCTCCTCCGGCGACGCCGATGCCGCCGGACTCGCGCAGGTCGCCGACGACGGGCACGCCCGCGATCGTGCGGTACTCCTCGTGCATGTCCTCGAGCTGGTCCCAGTACTTCGCGATGGTGTCGTTCTCGCCGGGCATGGGGATCGCGACCCTCGACTCGGCGACGCCCAGCCCCAGTCGGACCGTCGTGAAGGCCTCGTGCTCGGGCCGGTGGGTCCACAGCAGCCGCCCCAGGCGGTACGCGGAGTCGACGGCGTCGGCGGTGGACGGGGTCTCGACCAGCCGCACGGCCCTCTCGAGGTCCTGGGCGGCGGTCACCCGTCTCTTCAGGGAGGCGAGGCCCTCCTCGAAGTTCCTGATGCTCCGCTCGAGCTGCTTGCGGTTCTGGTACTTGCGGTTGAGGTACCCGGCCGTCGCCATCATCGGCATCATGAACACGAAGATCAGCGAGTAGGGGCTGCGGGTGACCGCGAACATCAGGCCGCCCATCAGCAGCGGCGCGAACATCATGAAGATCGGGAAGAACTGCGGGGTGGGCTCGCGCGGGGGCTGGGGCGGCGTGAGCTCGCGGTACTCGAAGCGGGGCACCACCCGCGGCGAGCGGTTGAACTCGACGACCGGGGAGTTCTGCGCACCGCCCCCGGCCCGGTGCAGCATGATGATCGAGAAGGTGGTGCCCCCGACCTCGACGGTGTCGGCGGGCCCGACGACGGCCTGCTCGACCTTCTCGCCGGAGATCAGGACGCCGTTGGACGAGCGCAGGTCGACGATCTCGACGGCGTCGGCGACGTTGATCCGGGCGTGGCGCTTGGAGAGCATCGCATCGGCGATGCGGATGTCGATGTCGCCCTCGCGTCCGATCACGCTGGAGCCGCTGGGCAGCGGGAACTCGCGGCCCTCCTCGGGCCCGGAGAGCACGCGCAGCAGGGCGACGGGGGCTCCGCGAGCCTCCGACCTGGTCGCGTACTGCTCCGAGGAGCGTGCGATCGAGACCACCGCGCCCGAGCGCAGTCCCGCCTCGATCAGGTCCGCGCCGCGGTTCAGCGACCGCACGCCCGCGGTGCCGGGTCCGGCCCCCGGGTCCTGGACCTGCAGGGTGAGTCCTTCTGGCGCTTCGTCGACCGATCGCAGGGGGTCAGCGAGATACAGCGCGTTCGCGACGTCGGCGACGCTCGCGGTCGCGTCGGCCGTGACCTCGAGATCCGTCAGACGGTCCTCGGGGCGGCGCAGCGTGAGCTTGATGCGCATGCGGGGATTCCTCGGGGTCGGGGCGGGGGCCCGGGTGGTTCACCCGGGCCCGGGGAGGGTCACTGCTCGTCGTCGGCGTCCTCGGCGGCGGTCTCGAGGAGCGGGAGGTCCTCGACCGTGACCAGGCGGGTGAACACGGCGTGCTCGACGAGCCGGGCGCGTCGGTTGCTCGCGAGCTTGCCGGGTCCGCCGCGCAGACCGCGCACGCCGATCCGGTCGAGCTTGTCGCATACGTTGTCGAGCTTGCGGTTGAACTTGGTGCGCGGCCATCCGAGGCGCTCGGCGGCCTGGGCGGAGGTCGGGACCGCGCTCATGCTGCTGCCCTCGCGCACCAGCATCGGCTCGGCGAGCGCCAGGATCAGCTGCTTCTGACTCTCGGTCAGCTGGACGGCGCCCATCGTCGTCTCCCCCACCGGGTCCTCCGGCGAGGGGCTGCGCTCGAACTCCGGCGTCTCGGCGTGGACGGAGAGCTCGTAGGTGGTGGGACCGGCCGTGAACACCACCTTGGTGACGTCGAAGACCAGGGGGAGCCGCGCGCCCGGCGCGAGCCAGGCCTGCAGGGCACCCGTGCCGTCGGTGATGGTGGCGGAGAGCCGGGAGCCGACGTTGCTGAGCCACCACAGCGAGTCGGTCCGGGAGACGGTGAGGAAGCGCCGGTGGAGGTAGGGATTGTCCTCGTCGACGATCAAATCGGCCTCGCGGCCGATGCTCAGCTCTGCCTCTTCGTCGGTGCGGTACCACTCACCGCAGAACTCGACCGAGATCGACGCTGTCATCTGGCTGTCCTCCCCCTGCTCCTCGTCGTGGTGGTCCGCTCCGTCGCGACCACGCCGCCCCCTTCTCAGGAGGAGCGTAGTTCCTCGACGTCCATGCATGTCTTCTTCGTCGCCGGACCGACGTCGCCGTCCTTGCTGACGACCGTCAGCGTGAAGCAGGGCTCGTCCCACTGCAGCGGCACCGGCAGCGTCACGCTCGATCCGCCGCGGGCCCGGGTCTGCGTCTCGGCGTCGCCGTACTCCTCGGGCAGGTCGACCCACTCGGCGGCGATGTCGTCGTTCGAGGACATCCCGTGCGGCGTGTCCCAGCTGATCTGCACGGTCGCGGGACTGGTTCCGTGCTCCTTCTCCAGCACCGTGGTCTGGACGTTCGTGGGCAGGTCCTCGGCCTGGACCTCCCAGGTGTCCTGGGTGGTGGCGGCCGTCGTCGTCGGCTCCTCCGGGACCACGAAGGTGCTGCGCACGAACGCCATCGTGCCCACGCCCAGTCCCACCACGAGCACGCAGGCGAGGACCACGAACGGCCAGACGGGGCCCCGCCGGCGGCCGGGCTCCGCGGAGGCGGCGCTGCCGGTGGCGTGAGCGCCCCCGACGGATCGTTGCTCGGCAGCGACGGAGCCGATCGGGGCGGGAGGTCGCGAGGTGGAGGGCGCTGCGGCAGGACGCAGCCGGGTCGCCGTGTCCTCCTCGGACCGGGGACGTCCCCGGTCGTCCACCCGCCGCCGATCCGTCACCGAGTCGGCGACTCCTGCGTACGGGTCCAGCACCGGACGCGACGGCGCATCGGGGTCGACCGTGGAGACCCGCCGGATGTTGGTGTGGGCCTCGATGTCGTTCTCACCGGTGTGCTCGGCCGGGTGCGCGGGGCCGTGCTCGTCGAGCACGTCCATCTGCGTGATCGGCAGCGACATCGCCATCTCGACCTGCTGCAGGGCACGTCCGAAGGCCAGCGCCGATTCGTAGCGGCCCTCGGGGGCCTTGGCCATCGCCACCGACAGCGCCCGGTTCAGGGCTTCGGGCACGTCGGGGCGGCTCAGCGGTGCCAGCGGCTCCGAGCTGATCCGCGCGATCAGGTCGCTCGCCGAGTTGCTGCCGGCGGGCCGCTCGAACGGGGTGCGGCCCGCGATCAGCGAGTAGACGGTCGCGGCGAGCGCGAAGACGTCGCTGCGCACCTCGGCGCGCGGCGGATCGGCGAAGGCCTCGGGAGCCGACCACGGGATCGACAGGCCCTGGCTGTCGTCCGGCTCGAAGGAGCCGCCGGCGGCCACCGAGATCCCGAAGTCCGTGAGCGCCGGCCGGTTGTACTCGGTGACCAGGATGTTGGCCGGCTTGATGTCGCGGTGGAGGATGCCCGCCCGGTGCGCCGTCTCGACGGCTCCGGCGATCTGCACACCGACCCTCAGCGCCTCTGCCACCGAGATCCGCTCACGACGGAACCGCGCGCCGTAGTTCGGGCGCGGGCAGTACTCCATCACGATGCACGCCGTGTGCTCGGGGGTGACGTCGGCCTGGTGGATGGTGACGATCGAGGGATGGGTGGACATCGTCGCCATCACGTTCGCCTCGGCATCGAACTGACGGCGCACGCTCTCGTCCAGGACGCTGGCCGAGAGCACCTTGATCGCGACCCGACGCTGGGGGCGCTGCTGGCGGTAGAGGAACACGTCGGCGAAACCGCCTGATCCCAGCAGCTTCTCGAACTCGTAGCCCTCCAGGGAGGGCGGCCGGGCAGGTGGCCTCGAGGTCATGACGGCCTCCCGCGCAGCCGGAGTCTCACGCCGTCGCCCAGGTCCAGGACGTCGCCGTCGGCGAGCACGGGACTCTGGCCCGGGTGCAGGCGCAGCGGCTGGTCCCCAGCGCGCAGCAGAGTCGTGCCGTTGGTCGTCTGCAGGTCCTCGGCCAGCACGTGCCACCCCTCGAGCCGCAGCGCGAGGTGCGAGCGGGAGATGTCCTGCTGGGGGCTGGGCACGGTGATCAGCTGCGGCACGTGGTCGCCGCTGACTCGGGAGGCGCGAGGGCGGCGGCCGACGATCGCCGAACGATCCAGCAGGAAACTGCCGCCCGTGCTGATCTCGATCAGGCCCAGGGGCGGGCGTGCCACCGTGCGGACGGGTCCCTCGATGGGCGCATCGCACCAACGGCAGCGGGTCAGTTCCGGCGGGTTCGCGTGCCGATGCACGCAGACGGTGCCCGGCAGTGTCACCGGTTGGGCGGGGGCCGTGGGGGCCTGCCCGTTCGAGGAGGCGGGCACAGGGGCGGGCACCTCGGGTGTGCTGGCGGCGCCGGTGGCCGGGTCGGGCACGGCCGGGTCCGGGGACCGTGCCGGGGTCGGGGCGGGCCTCTCGACGGCCGCCCTCGCGCGAGCGGCGGTGCGCTGGACCTCCGGCGTGGTCCGACGCATCCCGGGCACCCAGTCGATGAAGTCGCTGCCCGTGCTCTCCTCGGGAACGGCATCGGTGTCCGTCCGGTACTCTGCACCCGCCCCGTGCTCAGCGCCCGACCCGCGCTCCGTCCCCGTCTCCTCGAGGCCGAAGGGCTCGGCGTCGAGGGTCGTCTCGGGGGCTCGGCCATCGCCGCCGCGGACGGGCTCCTCGTCGGCGGCCGGGGCCGCGTCGGGCTCCTGCGACTCCTCGGCTCCTTCGCCGCCGCAACGCACGGCGGCGGCCTCGATGCTGCGGTGGAGCGTGCGCCCGAAGAGGTCGTCGTAGGCGCCGCCACTCTCACCGATCACGGCTCCCAGCTCGCTCGTCTCACCGGAGCCGGAACGGCCCGGCGTCTCCTCCGGCGGGCTCTCCTGCGCGTCCTCGGCGTCGACGGGCTCGATGCGGGTGATCGGGGACGACGCGCCGTCCTCGACCGGGTCGGGGGACGCGCCGAAGCCGGGCGCCTCGGACGCGGAGGCAGGCGTTCCGGACGCGGCGGCAGACGTCCCGGACGCGGCAGTCCCCTCCGTCACCGGCCTGGGCGCTGCGGGAGCGGCGGAGCTCGGCACCGTGCTCGTCCCCGTCGGCCGTCGGCGCCGGTCGAACAAGGAGGAGGACAGCAGCCGGGAGGATCGTGCAGGAGTCGGGGCGGGCGCCTGTGCGACGGGCGCATCGCGCGGCCCCGTCGATTCCGCTTCTCGGGCCGGCTGCCCCTGCGGTGCCGCCTCCCGGGGAGCCGGCTCCTGCGGTGCCGGCTCCTGCGCCACGGGCTCTTCGAGGGAGGACGGGGCGGCGGCCTGCGCCGGCTCGCGGGGTGCATCGCCCTCGGGCGCCGGAGTCGCTGCGCCCACCTCGTGCTCCTGGTCCACGGGAGTCTTCGCGGAGAAGAGGTCGTCGAACATGCTCGGCGCGGCGGCGGCCCCGGATGCCCGCGGCCCGGTGACGCTCGGGGGCGGGGTGGAGGACCCCGAGGGCCGCGACGAGGCGGAGGGGCCTGGGCGTGCGGCCGCTTCCTTCTCCCGCTCGGCCTCCCGCCGCTCGGACTCGGCCTTCCTCTCGGCAGCCTTCTGTGCGGCGCGCTCCTTGGCCTCCGGATCGGCGATGGACCGGCCCTGCTCCTCGACCTCCCGCTGCAGCTGCGTGAGCGCCGCGTCGTCGAGGTCCTCGGGGTCCACGCACATGGTGAGGAATCCGCGCACCCGGCACATGCCCTCCACGATGCGCAGCGCCGCGCCCGGCTCCTCCGCCGGCAGGTCCCCGAAGGCGACGCGACGGACGTCGGTGAGCGGGGAGATCACGGCGGGGCCGTCGGCCGTCCCGGCCAGCAGCGAACACCCCTCGGGAGTGTGGACGGCCAGCGGGCTGGTGCCTCTCACCCCGAGGGTGACCTCCGTCCCGTCGCCCAGCGCGAACAGCACGGGCGGGAGACGGTCCTCGGTCTCGAACTCACTGCCGGCGGCGAGCTTCTCGAGAACCGCTTCGGCATCGGGAGGGTCTCCCAGGACGCTCCAGGCGGACTCCACGAGGGATCGTTTGACGCCGGGGACCAACAGCATCCACCCCGCTCTACGCTGCACGAAGGTCGCGGGTCCGGGATTGAACCAGGCTCCGCGACCGAGCAGCGAGGGGGTCTCGCTCACCTCTGCGTGTCCTGGTCGGCGGCCTCACTCCCGCGCGGGAGCGTGTCCTCCTCGACCTCGAGGGCGACCTCGACGGCGGACGCCGGAGCATCCGTCTCCACCTGCTGCGAGCGGCCCGAGGGGAGCCCGGCCACGCCCGTCGCCTCGACCACCACGACGCTGACGTTGTCGTGGCCGCCGGCCTCGACGGCCCGACGGACGAAGGTCTCCGCGGCTTCCTCGACATCGGCCGAGGTGCGCAGAAGCTGCTCGATCTCGGCGTCCTCTAGCTCGTTGGTCAGGCCGTCGGAGCACACCAGGATCCGGTCCCCGATCTCCGTGGGGATCAGCCAGTAGTCCGGGTCGGGGGCGTCACCGACCCCGAGGGCCCTGGTGATCATGTGGCGGTAGGGGTGGATGCGTGCCTCCGCCTCCGTGAGGTCACCGTGGTCGATGAGCTCCTGCACCACCGAATGATCGACGCTGACCTGCTCGAACAGATCGCCGGAGAGACGGTAGACGCGCGAGTCGCCGAGGTTCATCACCACCCAGTAGCCCACACCGTCCAGGACGGCCGTGGCCACGAGGGCGACCGTGGTGCCGGCGCCGCGTTCGTCGTCCCCGCTCAGGGAGGTGATGCGGGTGCCGGCGCCGCGCAGGGCCTCGCCGAGCTGTTCGATCGTCACGTTCTCCTGGACGGTGAGCTTCTCGAACTCCTCTACGGCGATCGCGCTGGCGACCTCACCGGCGTTGTGCCCGCCCATGCCGTCGGCGACGAGGTGGATGGGGTGCACGTCCAGCACCGAGTCCTCGTTGGTCTCGCGCACGCGGCCGACGTCGGTCGCGTGCGCGGAGCGCACACGGACGGTGCCGGGCAGGTCGGGGTCGGTCAGAGAGGGGTCGATCACTGCATGCGCTCCACGGTGAAGGTGCGGTCCCCGACCGCGAGGGCGGCGCCGTCGGGCAGGGACATGGGCGTGTGGGGGTCGAGGTCCTGGCGGGTTCCGTCGGCGAGGATCACGGCCGATCCGTTGGTGGATCCGAGATCCTCGACCGTCAGGCCCTCGATGGCGGCCTCGATCCGCAGGTGGTTCTTGGAGACCGAACGGGTGTCGTCGGCGACGACCAGTCTCGCGAGGTCGTCCTGCGTTAGCGGGTTGCGGCCGAGGACGGCGCGGCCGCGCACCTCGTGCACGGTACCGTCGTCGAGACGGAGCCGGTACGTCGGACGACGCAGCGGCGAGATGCGGGTGGCCTCGAGGTCGCCGAGGTCATCGTCCACCGGGGCCTGCGCGGCGCGCGTGGACTCCTCGACGCCGGCAGCTGCCACTGGCTGTCCGTCCCGTGACGGGGAGGCGTCGGAGGGCCCGGCCGCGGCCGTCCCCCGGGCATCGTCGGGAGAGGCAGCTCCTGTGGGCAGGGACGGGGACGAGGTCCATGCCGCGCTCGAACCGGGAGGGGTCGCGGCGGCCGGCTCCGACGACTCGACGGGGACCTGCGGAGCCTCCGCCCGCCGGTCCGGGTCGATGCTCGGGCCCGGTCCGCCGCTCGGGCCCGGGTCAACGCTCGAGCTCGGGGCGACGCTCGGGCTCGGGGCGGCCCCGGGCGGCGCCCAGGGGTCGATCACGGCCGGTGGGTCCTGGTGCCCGACCGAGTGCTGCTCGCCCTGCTGAGCATCCGCCGAGGACGGGGTCGTGCGACGAGCGGGCTCCGCTTCCCCTCCTGAGGGCGCCTGGGCCGCAGGCGCCTGGGCCGACGACGCTTGCGGGGCGGGAGGCCCGGACTGCTCGCGAGGTGGTGCCCACGGTGAGGAGGTGATGACGTCACCGTCCGCGCTCGGTCGGGCGGGCTGGGCATCCTGTCCCCGGTGTTCGGAGCGGGCGGGCTCCTGCTCCGCTGCCGCGGCGTCCCCTCCGGTGCTCTCCCATGCGGCTCCCGGACGGGCCGTGAGGTTCTCCCGCACGTCCACGGGCACCGAGGCGCGTCCGAGGTACTCGGCGGCTCCAGGGCGCTCGAAGTCGTCGGGTCGCGGCAGCAGGGGGTTGCGTCCCTTGCGCACGTCGACGACGATCCCGCCGACCATACGGTCGTGGAATCCGCGCCCGTGGCCCCGGGGGTCCAGGAACACCGAGAGACCCATCAGCCAGGAGAGTGCCCAGAACACGAGGTAGCGGCCCAGGGCGCGGACGAACCCCAGAGGCTGCGACGTGTCCTCGCGCACCACCCGGAGCCCCAGGATGAAGGTGCCCGGG
Organism: Brachybacterium endophyticum; assembly: GCF_003130585.1. Taxonomy (GTDB): domain Bacteria; phylum Actinomycetota; class Actinomycetes; order Actinomycetales; family Dermabacteraceae; genus Brachybacterium; species Brachybacterium endophyticum. Next base: position 78,239 of record NZ_QFKX01000008.1, read on the forward strand.
GTGAAGCCCTTGCTGCCCTGCAGCCAGATCACCACCAGGGCGTACGCGAGAGGCAGGGCGACGCCCACGCCGCACAGGATGGTCGCGGCGGTCGGTGCCGTGCGGAACGCCACCAGGATCACGCCGATCCACAGCGGGAGGGCGATCAGCAGGGAGGCGACGCCGTCGATCAGGTAGGCGAGGATGCGCTTGCCCGGACCTCCCGGCGCACAGCCGTCCAACGGCGGAGCGAGGGGCCCGCGGCCGTCACCGGCGGCGACCTGCCCCGACGAGGGCGCCGGCGCCCGGCCCCAGGGCTCGGCGCTGTGCTGTGCGTCCATCCCCCGATCGTACTGGCCCGGAGGCCGCAGGGACGTGCCGCCGGGCTCCGGAGGAGCGGGAACACTGCTGCCCAGCAGCTCGATGCCCTCCGGATCCGAGGGCCCCGCAGCGGCGGGCGCCGGACGCCGGGAGGGCCGCGGGGGCGGGGCCCACGCGTCGGGTGCGTCCGTCGCCCGCTTCTCGTAGGGCGACTCCCGGTAGCGGGCTCCGCACTCACCGCAGATCGCCGCGCCGGCGCTCAGCAGGGCACCGCACGTGCTGCAGTAGCGCGGTGTGCCGGCGTCGGGACCCGGCGAGCTCGCCTGCCCTGCGTGACTGCTCATCCTCGATCCCCCCCCCTGCATCGTGCGGCACGGCGCTCGCGCCGGCTCCGGAGGCTGCCGGCGCCCCTGTCGAGCCCGCTGCGGACGGCGCCGGTCGCTCGACCGACGGCACCGCGGACCGCTGCGATCGCGGCGGGACCATCCGACGAAGAACCGTACCCCGCGCGGGCCGACCTCGCAGCGCCCGCTCGCCGCCCGCGGCGTTCCTGCCCCGCCTCTCGGCCATGGGCGCGGAAGGAGCGCAGTGACGCCGTGGCCAGCAGTCGGCGGTGCCAGGGCAGACCGGCGGTCATACGGCGCCGGCTCTCCATCACGCCGGCCCAGTAGGCCTCCAGGTCGGATTCGGCCGGGACCTCGGGCGCGAAGGTCGCACGGTCGGCGCCGGCAGCCAGACGGTCCACCTGCTCCGCCGCCTGCTCACGCGTCGTCCCGTCGGGCCCGTCCCCCTCCCCGGGAAGGGCCTCGCCGATGTGCCGGGCCGTCTCCCGCCGGGTGGCACGGGTGGCCGGGGTGTGGCCGAGGTCGAGGTGCAGGTCGACGAGCTCGCGCCACCCGCCGTCGACGCGGTCGCCCGGGGCGCCGCGCCACCTGCGATCACGACGACGCATCGTCTTCGCCCCGGCGATCACGCCGAGCGTGGCAGCGGCCAGCAGCACCAGCAGTCCGATCCCCGAGGTGAACCCGACCCACAGCGACGCCGGCTCGTCGGGGTCCGGCGGGTCGGGCTGGTCCTCGGCGATGGCCCCGGGCGGAGGGGTGGGCGGCTCGGCCGGGGGCGGCGGCGGCTGCGGGACCTGCGGCTGCGGCTTGTCGGTGGTCTTCTTCTCGGGCTGGGTGAGGTTGTTGTCCTTGTCGGGAGCCGGATCGAAGCGCTCCCAGTGGATCGCGGAGGAGCCGGGCTCCTGGAAGGCGACCTCGACCCAGGCGGTGACGTCGTCACCGGTGACCGTCGCGGTGCCGTGCTCGGCCTCGTCGACGTCGAAGCCCATCACCACACGGGCGGGGATGCCGATCTCGCGCGCCATCACCGCGGTGAGGACGGCGAACTGCTCCTCGTCGCCGATCTTGCCCTGGGGCGCGGCATCGGCCTCCGAGCGGTCGAACGACGGCTCGTTGAGCATCGCGAGCAGGCGCGCCTGGCCGTGGCCCGAGAGGGAGGCCTGCTCGTCGTCGATGCCGTGGGAGTACTCGGCCTCGGCCTGGATCCCGAGCAGCAGGTTCTGCATGGTCTCGTAGTCGGTGGGGGCGCCCTCCGCCCACTCCTGCGCCTGGGACTTGAGGTGCGGGTCGAGACCCTCGGTCCTCGGGAGGCTCTCGGCCACGTCACCGGCGAAGCGCATCGAGTGCTGCTGCTCATCGTCGGCGGCCTTGTACGGCTCGTAGCGCAGGGTGTAGCTGTCGCCCTGTCGCAGCCCGGAGGAGTCCACGAGCGTCTGCGAGCGGCGGTTCAGGAAGAGGGTGTCCCCGATGCTGCTGCCGCCGGCGTCCTGGGACGCGGCGTCCTTCGGATCGACCCGGTCGGTTCCGGTGCCGACCGTGGGCATCCAGACGCCGGAGTAGCCGTCGACGGTGACCGTCGCCGACTTCGCCCGGGAGCTCGGCTCGCTGAGGTCGACGTCCCCGGCGACCTTGAGGAAGGCCCCGGAGGGCGAGCGCGCGTCGGAGCTCCCTGCGACGTCGTAGACCTGCAGGTTGTAGTCGTCGAGAGTGGCCAGGCGGACGGAGTCGCCGTTCGAGATGCCGTCGACGGTGAACAGCTTCTCCTCGCGCCGGTGCTTGATGTACCCGCGGAAGTCGGCCAGCGGGGAGACGTACTGCCGGGGGTCGAACTGCGGGGTCATGGTGTCGCGCAGCGCGAAGCGGGCGGTCCCTGCCGGCGGGTCGAGCGTCGGGCTCGCCGCGGCGGTGAGACCGGCGCTCAGCAGGAGGATCACTCCCCCGCCGATCACGCGTCGGCGCAGCACGGGGTTGTGCCAGGAGCCGGGGCGCACGGTGTCGGAGATGATCGTGGAGCGGGAGTCCCGCAGCCGAGCGCTCTCGAACCTCCAGCTGAGCCAGGCCAGGGAGAGCGCTGCGAACAGCAGCCCGCGCAGCAGCGGCAGCGTGGCCGTCGTCGTGCCGAAGACGATCGAGCACGCGAGCATCCCGCACGGGAACAGCCAGGCGAGGGCGTAGTGGCGTGTGCGCAGCAGCACCGAGAATCCGGCGACGACCAGCAGCAGCATCGGCAGCCAGACCACGCCCAGCACACCGTCGCCGATGCCGATCGGCGGGCTCATGGTCAGCGCGCTCTTCCACGTGGTCACGGGCATCCGCAGCAGGTCCAGCAGCGAGGCCGGCGTGGGCAGCGCGCCCCAGCGGGCGCGGGCGGGCACCGCGAACGCGGAGCCGAGCAGGAAGTGGACGATCACGAGGGCGAGCGTCAGCAGCAGGGGGCCGAAGCGCCAGCGGGCGCCGGCGAGCGCGATCCCGGCGGAGAGGATCAGGGCCATCAAACCTGTCACCAGGTACCAGGGGCCCCCGAACACCGAGTGGTACCCGAGCAGCGCGAGCACGAACAGGACGGCGAGGACGCCGGCGTCCGCGGCGACCTCGCCCGCGGTCCGCACCGGGGCGCCGGGCCGCGTCTCGCGGGGGCTCATCGTCCCACCGTCCGCATCGCCATCGGCAGGCTCTCGAGCCTGCCGAGGGTCACCATCTCGAGACCTCCGAGGGTCGAGCGCCGCACCTCGGCCCCGCTCTCGCAGCGCACCGCGATCGGCAGCACACCGGGCGGGAAGCGGTTCGCCGCCTGGTTGAGCTCGGTGGGCGTCGTGAGCGAGCCGACCACGAGGACCACCGCCGATGCGCTGGGGGCGATGTCGGCGCACTTCTGCCCGAGGTCACGCAGCGTCCTGCGACCGCGGTGCGGCTCCACCACGGTGTAGTCGTCCAGCAGCAGCCGTCGGGTCCGGGTGCGCTGACGCGCCCCCGTGGTGACGGCGGTCAGCTCCTTCTCCTCGAGCAAGGTCTGCACGGAGACCGACGCGGCGGCGGAGACGGCCAGCTCGAACTCGTCCTCGTCGGCGAAGTCACCGAGACGATCGGCGAGGGCGACGACCACGTGCGCTCGCCGGGTCTCCTCGAACTGGCGCACCATGAGCTTGCCGGTGCGCGCGGTCGTGCGCCAGTGCACGTGCCGGCGGTCATCGCCCGGGGTGTAGTCCCGCAGCGCGTGGAAGGCGATGTCGGAGCTGGAGAGGTCGGAGGAGGGCGTTCCCTCGAGGTCGCGCAGGTAGCCGCTCGCCGCCTCGTCGAGACGGACGGTGCGCGGGTGGACGTACAGCTCCTGGGCCTTCGCCCACGTCACCTGACGACGCATCAGGGACAGCGGGTCGTCACGCACGGAGCGCACCGGGCCGACGACGAGCACGGCACGGCGGCGGGTGGGCACCGCGAACAGTTCCTCGTGGCCGGCACCGGCGCCCAGGCGCGGCACCAGGAACTGGGCGCGGGCCGCGCCCACCGCCAGTTCGATGCGCGAGGGCAGGATGGCCCGATCGGTGGGGTTCCTGACCTCGACGCGGCCGACGGCGCGGGTTCCCACGACCACCCGGTGGGACTGCAGGTCCAAGGTGATCTCGTAGGAGGTGCGCCCCAGCACGAACACGGCCGCGATCAGCAGCGGGATCAGCAGCGCGAGCGCGATCACGTTCAGCTCCGTCACGTGCAGGAGAAGACCTGCGATGCCGCACACGAGCACGGCGGCCAGCAGGCACCAGCCGATCGGCGAGACGACGGCGAGGACGGGCCGCGCCCGGCGCCAGCTGCGGGTCGCCGCGCCCCGCAGGGTCTCGCGCGCACTGCGCCTCGGTTCCTCGTGCCGGCCGGCGTCTCCACTCCCGGAGATCGTCGGTGCCGTGTCGCCGGATGCGGCGGTCCCGTCCACGGCGCCGTCTGCGACGGCGCGCGCGGTGGACACGCTCCCGCCCGCGCCGGGAGTCGGCGCGGTCGGGGTCATCTCGTACGGAGTGCCGACCTCCGAGCGGGTGGGCGGGGTGCTCATGCGGTCTGTCGGCGGGCCTGCGGGGGTGCGACCTCGGAGAGGATCCTGCTCATCACACTGCGCGCGCTGGCGCCGGCGAACTCCGCCTCGGGATCCAGCACGAAGCGGTGCAGCCAGACCGGGTCGACCAGGTCCTTGACGTCGTCGGGGATCACGTAGTGGCGGCCGTCGGCAGCTGCCCACACCTTGACCGCGCGCATCAGCGCGAGAGCGCCACGGATGGAGACGCCGACCCGCACCTCGTCGGCCAGGCGGGTCTCCTCCATCAACCGGGAGACGTACTCGAGCACGGCCGGGTCCACGTGCACGGTCGCGGCCAGCTCGGTCATGTCGTCGACCGCCTGCAGGGAGATCTTGGGGCTCAGCGCGCGGCTGCGGTCACGGATCGCCGATCCCTGCAGGATCTGCACGCTCGAGGCGTGGTCCGGGTACCCCAGGGAGGTCTTCATCAGGAAGCGATCGAGCTGGGCCTCGGGCAGGCGGTAGGTGCCGGCCTGCTCGATGGGGTTCTGGGTGGCGATCACGAGGAACGGGGAGCCGACCTCATGGGTGATGCCGTCGACCGTCACCCGGCCCTCCTCCATCACCTCGAGCATGGCCGACTGGGTCTTCGGGGAGGCGCGGTTGATCTCGTCGGCCAGCACGATGTTGGAGAAGACCGGGCCCTTGTGGAATTCGAACTGCTTGGAGGCCTGGTCGTAGATCGTCACGCCGGTGACGTCGGAGGGCAGCAGGTCGGGGGTGAACTGGATGCGCGTCGACATGCCCTGGACGGTCGCGGCGAGCGCGCGGGCCAGTGACGTCTTCCCCGTCCCCGGCGCGTCCTCGAGCAGGACGTGTCCCGGGGCGAGCATCGAGGTGAGGACGAGGCGCACCACGTCGCTCTTGCCCAGGACGGCCTGGCCGACGCTCTGGACGAGCTTGTCGAAGGTCTCGGCGAACCACTTCGCCTGGTCGGGGGTCATGCTCACGGGGATCTCCGATGGTGCTGGGATGGGACTTGCTGTGATCTGCAGTGCGGGCCTACGACTCCGGTTCGGTGATGGTCGCTACCTTCTTTCCGTCTAGCAGAACGTCGAACTTCTTGCCGGGATAGCCGTGGAAGTATCTGTTCTCACTGGTGAACTTCCCGTCGCCGTTTGCAGAGACCGACTTCGGGAGGCTGCTCGCACCGTCCGACCACTTGCTCGATGTCTCGTACTCGTAGAAATCGAGTTGGTACGACTTGCCTGGTTCCATGTTCTCGAGGGTGAATGAGAACCACCGACAACTTCCCTGTTCGCAGCCGATCTCGCCAGAGGCACCGTTCTTGGCGCCCCACTTCACCGAGTCGCTCAGCTTCGGTGTCGGTGACTTGCTTTTCTCGTTCGCCGAGGCGGTTCCGCTCACGAGGCCTGCGCTGTTGATCGCCCGGGCGTCGACGGTGTACTTCTTCCCGCCCTCGGTGCCGAGCTCCGCGCTGCCGCCGTCGGCCCCGAGGTCCTTCCAGTCGCCGCCGTTGACGCGGTACTGGACCTTGCTGACGCCGATGCCGCCCCCGCCGTTGGCCGAGACCTTCGCGCTCACCGGGCAGGAGGTCCCGCTGCAGTCCCCGGTGCTGAGGGACAGCGCGGGCTTCGCGGGCTTCGTGTACGGGCGTACGGCCTTGGAGGGCTTGGAGATCTCGGATTCCCCGCCGCTGAAGCGGTTGTACGCCTGCACAGTGAAGGTGTAGTCGGTGCCGTTCTTCAGGCCGTCGATCTGCACCGAGTCCTTCGAGGCGTCGACCTCCTTCGAACCGCCCCCGGGCCAGCGCACGAGGTAGTGGTCCAGTGGAGTGCCGCGGCCGTCGGCCTTGTCCCAGCTCACGTTCACGCGGCCGTTGGGACCGTCACCGCTCTTCGCGTCCGGCAGCGAAGCGCTCACATTCTTGGGTGCGGCCGCCTTGGAGTATGCGGTGACGGGGTTCGACTCACCGGAGGCCCCGCCCTCTCCCACCGAGTTCGTGCCCATGTAGGTGAAGGTGTACTCGGTGTTCTGGTCGAGGCCGTCGAAGCGGCCCGAGGTGTCCTCGAAGGTCTGGGACTTCGAGCTGCCGCCGCCGTCCTTCGGGTGCGCGGTCACCGTGTACTTCGTGACCTTCTCACCGTTCTGCTCCTTCCCGCTCATCGCGGGCCAGCTGAGGGAGACGGCGCCCCCGAGCTCGTCGTTGACGCGCTTGGCGGTGATCTTCCCCGAGGGCGCCGTGGGCTTGCCCGCGGGGTGCTCCGGGGAGGAGGACCCCGACCAGTCCGAGGGGTCGTCGGCGCGGTTCTTCGCCCGCACCCGGAAGGTGTAGTCCACGCCGTTGGTCAGGTCGTCCACCGTGGTCGAGGTCGCGCTGCCATTGACCGGGACGGTCCTGGTGGAGCCGTCCTTCCCGATCATCTGCAGGGCGTACTCGGTGATCGCAGAGCCGCGGTTCACCGGAGCGTCCCAGCTCACCTTGAGCCGGCCGTCCCCGCGCTCGGCGTGGGGCGCGTCCGGCTTCTCGGGCTTCACGTCGGGACGGGCCTTCGCCGATGCGGCCGACGGGTCCGACGGGCCCACCTCGTTGTTCGCCCGCGCGGTGAAGGTGTACTCGGTGTCGTTCTTCAGACCGGTGACCTTGCAGGTCGTGCTCTTGCAGGTCTGCTTCACCGAGCCGCCGCTCGCGGAGCTGACGGTGTAGTCCTCGATGGGTGCCCCGTTGTCGTCGCCCGGTTCGATCGACAGCACGACGAAGCCGTCCCCGGTCTCGGAGACCCGCGGCGCCGAGGGCTTCTCGGGCTTGCCGCGCACATCGACCGTGATCTCACCGGTGGTCCGACGGTCGGGGTCCTTGGTGGCGTCCTCGACCGTGTAGGAGACGGTGGCGACCCCGTGGAAGTCCTCCGCGGGTGCGAGCGTCACCTCGTCACCCTTCTGGGTGGCCTCGATCCCGTCCGTCTTCGGGGACACGGAGACCAGGTGGACGGGCTTGCCCAGCGGCTTGGTGTCGTTGTCCGTGGGGCTCACCGTCTTGGTGTCCCCGGCGTCGACCCGGTAGCTGTCGTCCAGGGCCGTCGCCTTGGGCGCGTTGGATCCGGTGACGGTCCCGGTGATGGTGGTCTCGACGGGATCGTTGGTCCCGTCGGAGACGGTCACCGGCACCTCGAAGCTCGCCCCCTTGTCCACGGACGCATCGGCCTGGGCGGTGACCATCCCTTCGCTCGTGACGTCGACCGAGACGCCGTCGGCACCGGTGGGCTCGCCGGCCTCGAAGGTCAGCGGCTTGCCCTCGGGGTCCGTGTTGGTGCGCCGCAGGTCGACGGTGCGGGCGTCTCCGCCCTGCTCGACCTCGAGGTCGCTGCCCTGGACCTCCGGCGGGGCGTCGTCCTTCGCCTGGACGTCGACGGGGATGGCGAGCATCCCCACGGCCGCGGTGTCGTCCCCGCGGGGACCGTCGGTGACCTCGACGTTGATCGTGTCCTCGCCCGAGTAGTCCTCGGCGGCGCGGTACACGAGGTGCTTGTCGTCCTTGATCAGGCTCGACCCGTCGGAGTGCTGCGCGGAGACGGTGTCCGGGTCGGTGATGACCGGCGACTGCCCGCCCGGGCGCACACGCACGAGGTCGCTATCGCCGAGGTCGATGTTGGTCTCGGTGCCGGCCTGCACCGTGATCGGGTCGCCGACCCAGGCGGGGGCCTGCTTGGAGGTGCCGGGGACCCAGATGTACCCGCTCGCCGAGTGGTCGTCGAGGTCGGTGGCCGTGTAGCGCACCCGGAAAGGGTCCTCGCGCGGCGTGACGCGCACGATCCCCCGCTTCTCGTCCGCGATCCTCACCCCGTCGGGGTTCCCCTCGATCTCCAGGTCGAGGTCCTTCGCGCTCCCGTCGGGGTCGACGTCGTTAGACAGGGCGTCGACGTCCACGTGATCGGTGTCGGGGTCGAGGACCTCGGCGGTCGGGACGTAGTCGTCGGTCACGATGGGGGACCGCTCGGGGGCGTCCTCCTTCACGTCGAGCAGGATGGTGCCGGGCGTCGAGAGCGAGCCGTCGCTGACGCCGTAGGGGATCGAGTAGGTCCCCGGCTCCTCGGGCGTGACCACGTCGACCGAGGCGGCCCCCTTCGCGGAGTCCTGGATCTCCACCGCGGAGTCCTCGTCCTCCTCGCTCTCCCCGACCATGCCGCGGTCGATCGACAGCGGAGCCCCCTCGGGGTCGCTGTCGTTCTCGAGCGGGAAGATCTGCAGCTTGCGTCCGGGCTTGGCCGTCACCTCGTCGTCCTCGGAGACGGGGTACTGGTTGGTCTGGCTGCGCGCTGCGATGCCGACCTTGACCTCGGCCGTGCCGACCGCGCCGTCGCGGTCCATGACCTGGTAGCGGAAGGTGTCGGTGCCGGTGGCGTTCTCGTCGGGCGTGTAGTCGATCCACTGGCCGGTCGCGGACGTGACCCGTCCCTTGGTGGGGGCGTCGCCGGTGAGACCGGTGAGGATGACCGAGTCGCCGTCGGGATCCACACCGCTCAGGCTGACGGGGATCCTCACCGAGGAGCCGGCGACGGTGCGCGCGGTGAGGTTCTCGGGGGCGGGACGCTCGTTGTTGCCGTCGGCCGGGACCACGTTCATCCGCAGGCGAGCGGCCCCGGTGCGCCCGGTCTCGTCCCGTGCGGTGTACGAGACCGTCGTCTCGCCCTTGGCGTCGGGATCGGCGGTGAAGCGGACCTTGTCCTGGTAGGTCTCGAGCGTGCCGAGGCCCTCCGCCTCCTTCTCGTCGCCGAAGTCGTCGTCCAGGCTGAGGTCGGAGTCGATCGGGGAGGTGTCGTTGGCGAGCACGTCGGCCGTGACCAGGTCGCCCGCGCGCACGGTCACGTCGTCGTTGACGGCCTTGGGTTCGGCGCGCTGCGTGTCCGTCTTGACGATCATGGCCTGTAGGGACCCTTCGACCTCGCCGGCCTGGTTGGCGACGGTGTAGGAGATCGGGACGGGCCTGCCGTCGGTGGGGGCGTCCGGGCTCGCGGTGAGCTTGATCAGGTGATGGTCGAGCACACGCGCCTCGAGTCCGCTGTCCTCGGGGAGGTCGACGGAGTCGAGGACGAGCACGCCGCCGGTGGGGTCGACGTCGTTCTCCAGCGGGTCCACCAGTGTCGAGCTGCCGGCGGTGACCATCGAGAGGTCGTCGACCGCGACGGGCAGCTCGGCCTCGCTGCTGGGCTCTGCGACGTCGACGCGGATCAGGCCGGTCGCGCTCTGCGATCCGGCGACCACGGTGTAGCGGAGGTAATAGGTGCCCTCCTGACCGCCCGTCACCGAGACCGTGCCGGCGTCGAGGTCCTTGTCGAGCTCGATCCCGTCTCCCCCGCCCTCGACGGAGACGTCGGCCAGCTCGAGGTCGTCGCCGGTGGGACTCAGGTCGTTCTCGAGGGGCTCGAGGTCCACGGTGCTGCCGGCGACGATCTGCGTGTGGTCCGCGGTCGTGATCGGCGGGAGGTCGTCGTCCGGGACCACCTCGACCTTCAGCTCGCTCGTGAACTCCTCGCCCGTGGAGTCCCGCAGCGTCAGCGAGATCGACTTCTCCCCGTCGGCGAGACCGGCGTCGGTGTAGCTGACCACACCGTCGGGTGTGGACGTCACGCTGTCCTCGCCGTCCACGCTCGCCCCTGCGAGGTAGAAGTCGTCGCCGTCGGGATCGCGGAAGTACGGGAGCACGTTGAAGCTGAAGTCACGGCCTGAGCGCACCTTCATCTTCGGGGTCTCCTCGCGGGAGAGCTCGGGCGGGGCGCTGTCGCCCTCGTCCTTGACCTTGAGCGTCACCGTCGACTCGGCGGTGCCCCCACGACCGTCGGCGACCGAGTAGACGACGTCCTTCGTCGTCCCCGGCTTCGCGTCCTCGGGGACGTCGATCTGCAGCTGGGTGCCGCCACGGATGGGGGTGACGCGACCGAGCGGTCCCTCGTCCTTCTTCGGCGCGGCCGTGAGCACGTCGCCGTCGGGGTCCGTGTCGTTGCGCAGCACGTCGAGGACGGTGCTGGATCCCGGGCGCACCCCGAGCTCGTCGGGGTTCGCGACGGGATCGCGATTCTTCTCCTTGCGGTCGTAGTCGAGGTTCGCGACGGTGGAGGTCTTGGTCTCCTTCTCCTCCTGCTCGCGCTCGTCCTTCTTGATGTCCTGGGTCACGACCCAGTCGTCGACGAGGGTCATGTCCTCGGAGATCATCCAGGACAGACCGCTCTCCTGGTCGTTGAGGACCACGAGATCGCCGTTGACCCGCAGCTTGAGATCGTTGGCGTCGCGCGCATCGGGGATCGCTTCCGCCGTCACGGTGCCGCCGCAGGCGCGAACATAGCGCTGCGAGCCGTTCCAGGCCCCGTAGGCGCAGCCGCCAACCTGAGCGGGAGCGGTGGGTTCGCCGTTGCCGTGGGCGGAATGCTTCTCGGTCGCTCCCGCCTTGCCCGACAGCGGCACCCGGTAGAGCGTGTCGGAGGTGGCCAGCACGACTCCGTCGGCGTCCGGCCCGGGCTGCTGGAGCTGTGCCTTCGTGGTGCTCGACGGGGAGGCCCCGAGGTCGTCGAGCGACACGCTCGTCTTGCCCTTCTCCCCTATGCGCAGGAAACGGCTCTCGGTGTCCAGGACGACAGGGCTCTCGCCGACGGTGGTGAGCTGCACGGCACCATCCGTGGTCGAGAGCCCGTCGATCGTGGCGACCTTCTCAGGCTTGGATGCGGCCGGGTCGATCGAGCGCGGGATCTTGTAGAGATCATCGCCGTCGAGCACGTACACCGTCCCCGAGTCGGTCACCGCGAGCTTCGCGTTCTCGCCCTCCACACTCAGCGTGGGCTTCTGGGCCGACGGGCTGAAGCCGGCGAGCTGGCCGGCGTCGGCCACCCAGACCTTGCCCTTCGCTCCGATCATGCCGACCCGGTCCCCGCCCAGATCGACGACGGGGTCGACGCCGAGATTGATCGTGCCGCTGCGCTCGACGGCCGCACTGTCGACCGGGATGATTCCGCGGGGGCCGCTGACCAGGACGTTGTACCCGTCCTGCTGGACGTCGAGGTTCTCACCGTCGATGGACTCGCGGGCATCGAGCTCCTGCGCGTCCACGTTGACCCGGCCGAGCAGATGCTTGCCGTTGTTCAGCACCCAGACGCCGCCGTTGTTCACGCTGACGTCGGCACTGGCGAGTCCGTCGAAGCGCACGGCGCAGATGGTGATGACGAGAGCGAGGATCGCCAGCACGGCACTGGAGATGACGGTACGACGTCGTCTCCGGTCAGCTCTCGCGAACGCCACGTGTTCGTGTCCCCTCGTGCGGCCGGGTGGCGACGCCTCCCGGTCTCTCCCAACACGCGGCGGCGGCGATCCGTCCAGCTGCGCGCAGTCACCCCTCCGCCGGTGCGGTGAAGCCCTCGCAGATGCTACCGGGTGGGAGGCGAGGTTCCAATGGCGACCGGCACACGGACGTCAGGCCCAGGAGCTCCCGATCGATGGCGCCCTCTCAGGTCCCCTGGCGAGCGGCGCGCTCGGGAGTCGCGGGGGACGGCCCCCTCAGACGTCCCGGTCGACGAGGCCCCGGGTGACGTCGATCAGCGCGCTGCGCGCCGGGACGTCCGGCAGGTGCTCGAGGATCTCGATGGCCTCCCGCTCCAGGGAATGGGCCATCTCGAGGGTGTCGCCCACCGCCGGATCGCGGCGCAGCAGATCGACCAGCGCGGCGAGGTCGGCGTCCTCGGTGAGGTCGCCGTCCAGACGCGAGACGATCTCGTGAGTGTGCTCATCGGGACGCTCGGCATGACGGCGACGCACCAGCAGGGTGGGCATGGTCGGGATACCCTCGCGCAGGTCGGTCCCCGGGTTCTTCCCCGAGGTGCGGGCGTCGCTGCGAAGGTCCAGCACGTCATCGGCGAGCTGGAACGCGACCCCGGCCTTCTCCCCGTAGGCGCGCATCACGGAGGCGACCTCGCTGCCGGCGCCGGAAGTGATCGCACCGAGCTCACCGGCAGCGGAGAGCAGGGACGCGGTCTTGTCGGAGAGCACCGAGAGGTAGTGGTCGAACGGGTCGTCCTCCGGACCGGGTCCGACGGTCTCGTGGAGCTGTCCCATGCACAGTCGCTCGAAGGTCCGCGCGTGCAGGGCGACGACGTCGGGCCCCAGGCGCGAGCTCAGTCCGCTGGCACGAGCGAAGAGGAAATCACCGGTCAGGATCGCCACCGAGTTGCCCCACACCTCGTGAGCGCTCGTGGTGCCTCTGCGGGTGGGGGCGGAGTCCATGACGTCATCGTGGTAGAGCGATGCGAGATGGGTCAGCTCGACCAGGCAGGCCGCGTCCAGGACCTCTTCGCGACGCATGTCGCCCACCGCTCCGGCGAGGAGGACCATCAGAGGGCGAAGCCTCTTGCCGCCGGCCTCCAGGAGGTGACGGGCTGTCCAGTTCATCAGGGACTCGGACACGGAGACCGCGTCGCCGAGGCGCTGTTCCACTGCGCTGAGGCAGTCGAGGATGTCCTCGGAGAGCTGCTCGTCGACGTCCGGGAAGGACGAGAGGGGAGATTCCACGTGTCGTCCTCTCGCGCGCGGGATCCTGGTGACGGCCCCGGCGTCCCGAGGGCCAGGTCGAGTCTAGCGCCCGCGCCCCTGGTTCACCCGCCTCCGGCGCCGGTCGATGGAAGACACCACATCCGCTCATCCGACCGAGCTGCGGCGAGAGCCGCACCGCGCCGGCGAGGCCTGACGCGCGACATGACGAGGGCATGAAAAAAGGGGTTGTGGCTCGTCACCGCGCTCGACCACCACCACGAACCCTGGTGGCGGGAGCAGCTCGTGACGAGCCACAACCCCTTT
>NZ_QFKX01000009.1 GCF_003130585.1 Brachybacterium endophyticum
GGTTGCTCCCTGCGAGCGGCCCCGCAGCCCGGGCGCTCGGCCCGATGACCCGGGCTGGGTGAACGGACCGACGGCCCCGGCGTCCCTCCCTCACGGGTGGGATGCCGGGGCCGTTCGCTGTCCGGGGCGTGCGTGCCGGCGCGGGCGTGTGCGCTGTCGCAGTGGACCTTCCTGCCGTCCGGGCGCGGTCACCGGATGGTCCCCGCCCTTCTCCTCGGGAGCACGCCCGGTCCTCCACATCCCGAGGTTCTCCCCATCTGTGGGGACGCCGTGGCGAGGTGGGCGCCTGCTCGGGACCCTGGGTCATCGGCACGGAGCCGACGGCGGGACCGCCCGCCCCTCAGGAAGGACACAGCCATGAGTCTGAAGGACGTGTACGTCACCATCCGCGGCAACGCCTGCAAGGACGCGGACCTCACCGGGAACTCCCTCGAGGAGACCGTGGGGGTGCGTGTGGCCGTCACTCGCCGTTACTTCGACAGGAGCGAGCAGCAGTACAAGGACGTCAGGACCACGGACTACTACAACGTCTACGGCACCAAGACGCTCGGGAAGAACATGCGGGCCTCGATCCGCAAGGGTGACCCGGTCATCGTGACCGGTCGCCTGAACTACTCGGAGTGGGCCAAGGAGGACGGCACCGAGGGCCACAGCATGGTCATCCGCGCCGATGCGATCGGCCACGACCTCACGTTCGGCACCACGTCCATGCGGCGTTCCGGGCGGGCGGAGGAGACGCCCTCGATCGAGTTCGCGTCCGGCGAGGCCAACCCCGGGGTGAGCATCGTGCGACCGGCTGTAACGGGGGCCGACGGTGCCGGCGAGGACGAGCTCGCGGGCGCCGATGCGGCGGTGACGGCAGATGCCTCGGGAGAGCTCGCGGGGCAGGGGAGCGGGAACACTCCGTTCTGATCCCGAGGGGTCACTCCTCCTCGGTGACCGCCTGCCGGATCGCCTCGGTGACATCGGGGAGGAGGCGGACACCGAGTGCGACCTGCTCCTCGTCCCCGCGGCGCACGGCGCAGAACACCGTCCCGTCCTCGAGGGCCGCGACGGCGGCGCGCATCCGCTGACCATCGGTGGAGGCCGACGCCGGCGCAGACCCGTCGGCGCCAGTGAGAGGGCTGCGCTCCTCGCGCTGCGCGGGGGAGAGGTCGAAACATCCGGCGAGTCCGGCGATCCCTTCCGGCCATTCGAGGGAGGACAGCGACTCCAACGGGTCGGCGGTCGCCGGCGGCGCCTCGAGCTCGACGGACGTCAGGTGCTGGGAGTCCTGGGCGAGGGAGAGGGCGACGTCGTCACCGAGCACGGCCGCCAGGGAGGGCTGCTCGGCCAGCAGCTGGGCGCTGCGCAGCAGGGCGAACCAGCGCACCTGGGTCAGCTCCTCCGCGTCCTCCTCGACGTGGCGGAGCACCTCGAGCAGGGCCGCCGCCAGAGCGGCCTGTGCCGGATCGAGGTCGTCGGCCGGGGACGACTCCGGGGCGCCACCGTCGAGAGGGGTCTCGCTCATCACATTCCTTCCAGGGAGACCTGGCAAGATGGGAGTACCACCGTTGCATTCGGTCGGCCCCCACTGTATCCGGAGCGTTGTCGCCCCACCGGCGCCGAAGCCTCTGATGCGGTGCTCATCCCCACACCCCAAGAGGACCTCGTGAGCTTCTCCGCACCGTTCGGCGACCAGCCCCGACCGCAGCCGGCAGAGTCCGGCCCCTCCCGGCCGCCTCGCCGTCTCTCCCCGCTCTCGATCACGATCGGGGTGCTCGCCCTGCTCGTGATCCTCTTGCTGATCGCCGCGACGGTGTGGACCAGGTACCTGTGGTTCGACCAGCTCGGCTTCGTCGACGTGCTGGCCACACGATGGATCACCGAGGGCCTGCTGTTCCTGGCCGGGTTCCTGCTGTTCGCGATCCCGCTGTACGTCTCCTTGCGCCTGGCCTACACGCACCGGCCCGTGTATCCGCCGGTGACCCGTGAGCAGGAGGCGATGGAGCAGTTCCGCTCGGCGGTGGATCCGCTGCGGCGGGGGATCACGATCGCGGCCCCGATCGTGATCGGTGCGTTCGCGGGGCTGGCAGCTACCCGCCGCTGGCAGGACGTGCAGCTGTTCCTGCACCCGCAGACCTACGGGAAGGCCGACCAGGTCTTCGATCTCGACATGGGCTTCTACGTGTTCACCCTGCCGGTGATCACCATGATCATCTCGTTCCTGCAGTTCATGCTGCTGGTGTGCGCCGTCGCCGCCGTGGCCGGGCACTTCGTGTACGGCGGGGTCAGCTGGACGCAGGAGGGCGGGCTCGAGGTCACCACCGCCGCACGTCGCCACCTCGGCATCGTCGCGATGATCTACGTGCTGCTGCTCGGCGTGGGGCACTGGTTCAACCGCTACAAGATGCTCACGGGAGAACACGACCGCTTCGACGGTGCCTCCTACACCGACGTCAAGGCGATCCTGCCGGCCCAGACGATCCTCGCGATCGCCGCCGTGATCGTCGCGGCCCTGTTCGCTTTGTGGATCTGGCGGGCCGACTGGAGGATCCCCGCGGTCGGCGCCGGCCTGATGGTGCTCTCGACCCTCGCGGTCGGCACCGCCTACCCGTGGGCGATCCAGCAGTTCAAGGTGACGCCGAACGAGCGCGCTCTCGAGCAGCCCTACATCCAGCGCAACATCGATGCGACACGGGATGCCTGGAACGTCGCCGACGTCTCGGAGACCTCGTACTCGGCGTCCACGACGGCTGAGGCGGGAGCGCTGCGCTCGGACGCCGACACCACCGCCCAGATCCGTCTGCTGGACCCCTCGATCGTCTCGCCGACGTTCGAGCAGCGTGAGGCCAACCGCCAGTACTGGGGCTTCGACCAGGTGCTCAGCGTGGACCGCTACAAGATCGACGACCGCCTGCAGGACACCGTGGTCGGTGTGCGCGAGCTGCGTCCGGACAAGTTCCAGCTGGACAGCCGCGGCTGGGTGAACCGCCACATCGTGTACACCCACGGCTACGGTGTCGCCGCGGCCTACGGCAACCAACGCAACTCCGACGGCGAGCCCGACTTCCTGCAGTCCGGCGTGCCCGGCAAAGGCGAGCTCGGCGACTTCGAGGAGCGCGTCTACTTCGGTCGTCACTCGCCGGACTACTCGATCGTCGGCGACACGAAGGGCTCGACCCCGGAGGAGTTCGACTATCAGACCGGGACCGACGCCAAGAACGAGGGGACCCAGCACAACAACACGTTCTCCGGCGACGGCGGACCGAAGATCGGCGGGTTCTTCAACCGCCTGCTCTACGCGATCAAGTTCCGCGACCCCAACATCCTGATCTCCAGCTACGTCAACTCCGACTCCCAGATCCTCTACGACCGTCAGCCGCAGGAACGCGTGCAGGAGGTCGCACCGTTCCTGCAGCTGGACTCGGAGATGTACCCGGCGGTCGTGGACGGACAGCTGGTGTGGGTGATCGACGGCTACACCACCTCGGACGCCTACCCGTACTCCACGAGCCAGAACCTGGACACGGCGACCGTCGACTCCAAGACGGCCGAGGAGGACGTCAGCAACAACTACGGCGACAAGCACGCCAACTACATGCGCAACGCGGTCAAGGCGACCGTCAACGCGTTCGACGGCAGCGTGAACCTGTACTCCTGGGACACCGAGGACCCGATCCTGAAGTCCTGGCAGGAGGTCTTCCCGAACTCTCTCAAGCCGGCCTCGCAGATCTCCGGAGACCTCATGAGCCATCTGCGCTACCCGGCCGACTACTTCAAGTCCCAGCGCGAGATCCTTGCGAAGTACCACGTGACCGAGGCCGACGAGTTCTTCGGCCAGCAGGACTTCTGGCAGGTCTCCCCGGACCCGACTGCCCAGGCCACCCAGAACGCCGACGGCAGCAAGGGCAGTCAGCCCCCGCAGCCGCCCTACTACCTGACGATGCAGATGCCGGGGGAGAAGTCCCCGCGCTTCACGCTGTCCTCGAACTACATCCCCTCCCAGGGCCAGGGCGGGCAGAACGTGATGACGGGCCTGCTCGCGGTGGACTCCGAGACCGGTGACTCCAAGGGCAATCCCGCCGAGACCTTCGGGAAGATGGATCTGCTGGTGCTGCCGACCACGAACCCGGTGAACGGACCGGGGCAGGTGCAGGCCACCTTCAACGCCGAACCCAACGTGTCGCAGGCTCTGAACCTGCTGAAGTCGGGTAACTCCGAGGTCATCAACGGAAACCTGCTGACGGTGCCTGTCGGTGGCGGTCTGTTGTACGTCCAGCCGGTGTACATCCAGTCCTCCTCCGCCGGCGGCGGCACCCAGTACCCGCTGCTGCAGATGGTGCTGGTCTCCTTCGGCGACAAGATCGGCTTCGCGCCGACGCTCGACGAGGCGCTGGACAAGGTCTTCGAGGGTGACTCCGGTGCGAAGGCCGGCGACGCCCAGGTGCAGTCCGACGGCGTCTCCGGATCGGTGGACACCGAGAGCGGGGCGGCCGACAAGTCCGGTGGCGACTCCGGCGGTGAGGACGAGTCGTCGAAGGACTCCGGAGGCGGAGACGCCAAGGGGTCTGCGGACTCCGGCACTGCCCAGCAGCGGCTGGACCGGGCACTGACCGACATGGACCAGGCCAACAAGGATTCCGACGCCGCCATGAAGAAGGGCGACTGGGATGCCTACGGCAAGGCCCAGGACCAGTTGGCCGACGCGCTGGAGCGAGCCGTGGACGCCAACAGCGAGCTCAACGGCTCGGGAAGCTCCGGTGCGGCGAGCGACGGCGGCGGGGCCAGCGACGGGGGAGCGGGCTGATGCGCCGGATGCGTGCCTGACCAGGCCTGTCGGAGGGCGGGGACGTGTCGTGCCCCACGTTCCCGCCCTCCCGGCTGGACTCCTTCCAGGGGGTGTCCTAGAGTTGAACATGTCGCCGCGGGGTGGAGCAGTTCGGTAGCTCGCCGGGCTCATAACCCGGAGGTCGTAGGTTCAAATCCTGCCCCCGCTACGAATAGGGCCCCTCACCAGCAGAAATGCTGATGAGGGGTCCTTCTTTTTGCTCCGAGGCCGGGCAGCTATACGCAGACCTATACGCAAGATCTCGGCCGAAATGCGCGGGCGTGCGCACGACCGTCAAGCGTCGGCGTCGGTGCGCCATGGTGCGGAGTGGGTTCGCGTTCTTCCGCGTTGACCCTGTTCGTGTAGGCGCGCAGATGACGACCAGACCTCAGAGGGCGCGAGCGTTGGATGTGCGGCACGAGGCAGCAGTTATGCATCGCAACGGCGCGGAGACCGTTCGAAGAAGGTCCGCAGTCCCTCAGTTCGTCTTGGTATTCGTCAGGTGCGTGCCGATGTACCCGATGTAGGCGTGCGTGCGCCCGTCCTTTTTTCCGATCGTGTAATACAAGCGCGGTGCGTTCTGGTCGCGGTTAGTCGGCGCGAAGTGGGCGGTCATGAAGAGCTTCCCGGAGGGGTCGAGATCGGTCGGCACTGTGAACGTCCGCTCCTTCCGCCACCTGCTGTTGTTCTGGACGCTCTCGGACTCGTTCGGTCGGTGCCGTGCCTGGGGGCACTTCCGCCCGACGACGCGATCACCTGCTCCGAGGTAGTTGTGGACGTTGCCACGGAATCCGTGCTCGTCCACCTCCTTGGCGAAGTCCATCAGGACGAGGACGTACTCCCAGAACGCGGTCGCGTACAGGCTGGACCTGTCGATCACGTCGATCTCGGCCGCGCGGTCGAGCGTCTTCTCCCAGTCGGTGAGGGTGACGTACTTGCGGACCTCCTCGAAGTCCTTCTCGTCGGTGAGGCGCTCGACGATGTTCACGACGCTGACCGGATCGGCCTCCCAGAGATCCGCCGGCCTCTCGATGAATTCATAGTGATCCGGGCGCTGTGCTCGCCATGCCTCGAGCTGTCGGGTCTTTCGCTGAGCGTCTTGACGTTCCGACTCGGCGACCGCCCGCTCGAAGCGCTCCGTCTCGAGGTGCCCCTTCAGCTCGGCGACTTTGTCCTCGAGCATCTCGTTTGCGGACTGCAGGGTGTCCGTCGTCTCTTGGGCGGTGCGGACGACGGCTTCCTGACGCTCGAACCGCTCTGAGAGTGCCTGTAGCGCCTGCTCGTCCAGCGTCTCGCGGCCGAGGACCCGACGGACCAGGGCCGAAAGCCGATCCATTAACGGGGCGCGTGGTTCCGGGACCGCGACGGGGGACGGCTCGACAATCTTTTCGGATGCATGCTCCGGGGCCGACACCGGTTCCTGCGCGACGGCAGGGCTCGGCATGAGCTGGGAGAGCGGCCTTTGGACGGGGGAGCTCGGTGCGACGGTGTCGGCCGCCGGCGGCTCTTCGGTGATGACCAGTCGTTGCCGCTGCAGCAGGCGGGTTGCTCGAGAGAGGTCTCCGGGAAGCTCCTTCTCCAATAGTTGTAGGCGCGGGGAGACGGAGACCAGGCGCTTAGTGCGCTCGTCGAAGATGAGCCGCTCGGACTTGCCCGATGTTGCAGGCGTTCGCACGAGCCCATTGACGACCGTCTTCGTGGTGAGTACCCGATGGCGACGCGCATCGAGCCGGTCATCGAGCGCGACCCCGGGGACGAAGGTGCGAAGAGCTCCGAGAGGCAGGGAGTGGGCCGCGCCAAGGTGGTCGTTGAGGATCCGGTGCGCTTCCTGATCCAGCACGAAGAACGAGGCGCAGCCGATCGTCTCCCTCGTGATCGAGTCGACGGCACGACGCCAGAGCTCGTCACCGACGTCAGGGATGGGTGCGGCGATCACAAGGGAGAGGGAACGCTCCTGGTCGGTGATGTGGCCGAACAGATCCTCCACGTCGTCGCCGCGCACCATCGTCGGCTCCGGGAGGATCGGCACAGCACCGTCGAAGGCGGGCACGGTCTCGAGGGTGTTGCGGACGATCCTCGGTGGTGACGGCAGGATGCTCTCCCCGTTGCGGCCTCGCCCCTCGCTCTCGATCCACATGGTCTGGCGGTAGCGCCGCGCATCGCGATCACTCATCGCGTATACCCGGGTGGTCCAGACGCCTTGGCCGTTGCCTTCGACGAACTCGAGGAGCTCCCGGTGCAGTCGGCCGTCGTGGCTCGTGTTCACCAGCACCGTGAGGCGAGCCCGGTCACCGAGCTCGTGCACTCCCGGCCCGTCCCAGTCGGCTCGCTCAATCGACCGGGTTCGCCCCTTGAGCTTGCTGCGCAGCCAGTAGTGCATCTGATCCTCGGCGACGCGCACCGCGTCGGCGGTGTCCTTGAGCTGCAGAATCGAGCGATAACCGATGCTCACGTTAGGGTTCCCCGCTTCATGGACTCAGTGGAATGTGGGCTTCCTTGACTATCCCAGATCAGCCAGACGTACGAGTTGGATGAGCCGAAATCGATGGTCCCAGCCCATTGAAATGCGGGGGCCCAGGGATCGCGCGTCAGCGGAACCAGCGAACCCACTTTCAGTGCAACGTCTCGGTGCGGAGTCGGACGATCTCGGTGCGCACCGGGTCGACCGCGTCGCCTCCCGGTGACAGCGACTCGCCGTCGCCGCCCGGCATACCTCGACACGGTGACGACCCCACTTTCCGGCGTCCGCGGGGCCGTGGGGAGAGGTCCAGAGATCAACGGTTGCCCGTGACCAGGTTATGGGGTCGACAGAGCACCTGGCAGTTCTCGAGCGTCTAGATCCACTACCGGTTGGCTGAGCTAGCGGGTAGCTAGCGACCTGCTCGGCTCAGCGGTTGCCCTTTGCGCGGTTGTGACTCTGGCAGAGCATTTCGCAGTTCGCGAGGTTGGTCGATCCCCGGTTGGACCAGGCGGTGACGTGGTCGGCCTCCATCTCCTTGAGGGTGTAGATCCTACTCTTGTTGGCGTTCGTGCCGACCGCGCACAGCGGGCAGTTCGAGATGTCCTTCTTCTTAGCGGCATCGGTCTGGCGCTTGTATGCCTCCTTCTTCGTGGCCGGGTCGAACAAGCGCACGTCGAGCAGGCGCGTGTCGGTGCCGCCGCCGAGGAGGTACTCGTAGACGCCCTTCTCGTTGTTCACCGCCGGGTCGTCGAGCAGATCCGTCATCTGCTCCGTCATGTCGCCGGAGCGGTAGGAGCGGTGGTGGTAGGTCTCGTAGAGCCGTCCCCACTCGAGGCCGCGCATGGTGCGGTGCGGGGGAGCGGTGAAGATGCTCGAGACCCACTCGATCACGGTGTCGAAGTAGGTCTGCAGCTCGCGGATGCCTGTGTCCTGGCGGTGTGCAGCCATGTAACCGTCGATGCTGAGACCCTGCGGGGCCGCGACCCACTCGAGAGCGACCTCAAGAACACCCTGCCGGCGCGGGTCGCCGTTCACGTAAGCGGCCCACTTCTGCT
Source organism: Brachybacterium endophyticum (assembly GCF_003130585.1). Taxonomy (GTDB): domain Bacteria; phylum Actinomycetota; class Actinomycetes; order Actinomycetales; family Dermabacteraceae; genus Brachybacterium; species Brachybacterium endophyticum. Next base: position 8,327 of record NZ_QFKX01000009.1, read on the forward strand.
GCAGGGCGCTCTGGCTGTTCGAGAAGCGTGCCTTCGCCGCGGTCACGAACGGGCCCGAGTAGATGGCGTTGCGCAGCTCCTGAGGCGCGAGCGGGATACCGGCGATGTTGATGGTCTGGAACCACTCCTTGATCTCGGCCTCGGTGCCGGAGCAGATGTAGACCAGCAGATCGCTGTCCATGATCCGGTCGCGATCCTCGGCAGGCAGCGAGGAGAAGGTCTGTTCGCGTCCGTCACGCTCGATCGCGAACTTCCCGGTCACGAAGCGGCCCACCGAGGTGATCCGCTGCTGGCCGTCGAGCACCTCGAGGTGTGGTGCGCTCTGAGCGCCAGTGTCGACGAAGTAGATGAGCCCGAGCGGATAGCCCTTCAGCAGCGACTCGATGACGGCGACGTCCTTCTTGCCGTCGCCGTAGATGTAGTGGCGCTGGTATTCAGGCTGGATGACGAGATCGCCGTCGAGGCCGAAGAGGCCCTTCGCCTCGAGCTCGTTGTACACGAAGCCCTTCGTCACCGCGGCGACGGTGTACTGGTGCAGTTCGGTCTTCATCGGGCTCAGCCCTCCTTCGTTGCAGAGTTGCGGTGGCGGATGAGGACCCTCATGTACGGCACAACCGGCCTACCCGCATTGTTGTAGTAGCAGAGATCGGGATGACCTTCGCTGATCTGTCCGGTCTGACCGGACTTGTAATAGGCGTCGACGAACTCTTTCGACATGCCGCGAGTCTTCGCGTATCGACTGAGGTCGACGATCTCGAACTGCTCAGGGTTGAACCGGTCCAAGAAGGAGATCGGCACACCCATGACCCCATTGAAGTCGCTCGGGATCGCGTCGCTGTAGGGCACCTCGATCGCGTCGAAGTTGTCGTACTGGCGATATGCTGCGCTGCCCTCGAGGCTCTTGATGAGCTTCTTGTTGAAGCGGAGGTTGTCCGCGGTGCTCATGAGCTCCATGGGCTGGTGTCGGCGGCCGTGCTCAAGGTTGGTGAACCAGCAGGAGTTGCCGAGCCGCGTGTAGTCGTGCCGCTCGTCGGAGGGGTAGCCCATCCGTGCAGCCTTCGCCCGATCCGCCTCCTTGACCGTCGCGCCCTTCGGAACCCCGAACACCATGTCGGTGTTGTTGGCGGTGGCCCCCTTCCACAGACGGTTCTCCTTGATCAGCGGGAAGATCTGCGAGTAGGTGATCGCGTTCTGGTTGCCGATGATCGAGAACCGCTTGTTCCCGACGGTCAGCCAACGGACGAACTCACGGAACAGGGAGAACGGTGGGTTGGTGACGATGATGTCGGCCTCATCCCGCAGAGCCGTGACCTCGGAACTGCGGAAATCGCCGTCGCCCTCGAGGTAGTCCCAGCGCAGATTCTCGATGTTCACGACGCCGTCGCCGTTGACGTCGTCCCGCTCGAGCACGAACACCTTGCCGTTCGAGTGCGTCTTCTCCGCATCGAATTTCGGGTCCTCCATCTCGAACAGGGTCGGCTCGGGCGGCGCAGGCTTGGAGTCCGGAGCGTAGGACGTGGAGATGAGCTTCTTCAGGCCGAAGTCGGTGAAGTGCAGAGCGAAGAACTTGGCGAAGTTGCTCCACTCCGGGTCGTCGCAGGGGCAGAGCACGACCTTGTCCCGGAAGACGTCCGAGTCGTACTCGAGGTAGGCGTTCATCTCGCGCTCGATATCGGCCCATTGGGTGTAGAACTCGTCGTTCTTGGCCGCCTTCGCGGCGCTGAGGTTCGCAGTCCTCGCCATGTCTCCCCGTCTCGTCATTGTCGTCGACTCTGTCGGCAATTCCACCTCGCGAGGCAGTGACTCGTGATGGTTTTCCAACGTGATGTCGGTGCCGTAGGTGCAATGCCGCTTGTGTTCAGCTCCCCTTCGGGGCGGGGTTGCGATGGCGGATGAGGATGCGCTTGAACGGCCAGTACAACTTCGGCTCGGTCAGGCCCAGCTTCCTGTGGCCAGGGCTCACGCTGCCTGTGCCACCCTGCGCCTTGTACCGCTCCACGTACTCGCGGCCAAGAGGTGAGACTCCCAGCTCTTCCATCTGGCTCATGTCCTCGGCGTTCCCCAGGATTTCGAACTGTTCAGGGTCGTACCTCTGGAAGAAGGTGCTTGGCACCCCCATGATCCCATCGAAATCACTGGGGATCGCATCGAGGTAAGGGACGTCGATCGCCTCCGGGAAGTTGTAGTACCTGCGATAGCCGATTCCGCGGACCTCCTTGTGCTTCGAGTATCGCTCATTGTCGGACATGCGGAGCAGCTCCATGGGCTCATGCCGACGTCCATGGTCGATGTTGGTGAACCATGAGCAGTTGCGGAACTTCACCAGGCCGGTCTCTTCGTTGTAGACGTCCTTCGCGTAGTCGACTTTCTCGGGAACGCGGAAGAACGCGTTGCCGGCGTTGAATCCGCGGCCCACCCACATGCGGTTCGTCTGGAAGTAGTGGAAAGTCTCCTTGTAGTTGGTCGCCCCGCTCGGTCCGATGATCGAGAAGAGCTTGCCGGACTCCATGAGCCAGTCGATGAACGTGCGAATGAGGCTGAATGGAGGGTTCGTGATGATGATGTCGGCCAGGTCGCGCAGTGCGCGTACCTCATCGCTGCGGAAGTCGCCGTCTCCTTCGAGGTACTCCCAGCGGAGATCGTCGAAGTCGACCTTCCCGTCGCCGGAGACGTCCTCCGGGGTCAGTGTGAAGACGCGCCCTCGCTCTGCGGACTTGCTGGCGTCGTAGCCCGGATTCTCGAGTTCGAACAGCGTGGGCTCATAGAAAGCGCCACTCGCATTGTTGTTCGGGGCGTAGCTCGTGGAGATGAGCTTCTTCAGTCCGTATTCGGTGAAGTGGAGTGCGAAGAACTTCGTGAAGTTGCTCCACTCCGGATCATCGCACGGGAGCAGGATCGTCTTGTCGCGGAACACGTCGGGGTCGTACTCGAGGTAAGCGTTCATCTCGCGCTCGATGTCGGCCCACTGCGTGTAGAACTCGTCCTTCTTCGCGGAGCGTGCCGCGCCCAAGTTGCTGTTCTTCGCCATGCCGTCCCCATGTTCATATCACTCGTCGTTGCGTCCTATTCTACCTGAACATGCAGACACTCAGTGCCGGTTTGCATGGATCGTGTCGTCGATTCGTGACCTCTTCTTGAGCGCAGAGTTGCGATCTGAACGTGACTCCATCGGCGCAGCCGATGCGGGCGGACGCCCGAAAGAGATCGGCACGATCGCTGGCAACCGCGCGCTGCGCGATCGCCGAATGCGGAGCTTCGTCATGCCTGACACCCTCATCATCTACCCGCTGATCGAGACCACGCGCTCCGCCTCGGCGTTCACCGCGATGAAGCAGTGGATCCACGAGCACGAGATCGCGCTCCTCGAGGTCACCACGGCCCGCGACGGGCACAGCCTGACAACCGTCGGCGACGCCGAGATCTTCGAGGGCGCGAACCGCGCTCCGGGCCAGACCGAGCACGTGGCCTCCCGCGGCGACGATCGCGCGATCATTATCGCCTCGCCTGGTCTTGAGTCCCTCGGGCGACTCGATACAGCCTCCAGCGTCGCCTCGGTTCGATCGGGGCATGTCAAACGGTATTGAAGGCACCGGTGACGGTTGCGATGCTTGTAGTACTGATCAGTACTGACTAGAGTTCTGTCATGAACGAGCGCATGCAGCGACGGCTGGAGATGAACCTGACCCAGGCGGAAGCGGCCCGGCGGGCGGGCCGGAGCCTTGACACCTGGCGGAAGTGGGAGGCGGATCCGTCGTCGGTAGGGGAGGAGTCTCGACGCCGATGTTCAGCGGTCCTGCGTCTCGAAGTGCATGAAGTGCCTGTGGGATCGGACGTCGGTGACCTCTATGTCCGCACGTGGGGCGAGTGCCCGTTCATGACTCCTCGGCAGGCCTATGCGATCAGCGTCCAGCTCGACGTCTGGAACGACATCGAGATCTCGGAGTGGGTGCAGAGCCCGGATGAGCCGCTGTACACCGTTGGGCCATTCGAGTCGTTTGATCTCCCGGTCATGATGCTCGTCGGGGAGAATCGGGCCTGGGCGGCGGGCGTGGCTCAGCGGTGCGCGGTCATCGCGCGCGAGATCGAGAGCGGCGTGCTGCCTTGTGATCGCCCGGGCCCCTACATCGACGAGGTGCTCTTCGGGGCAGCGAGCAATGCCGCACGAGGGTGGGCGGAGATCGACCCTTCGCTCGTGGAGCCCGTGCCGGCGCGCGAAGAGACGAGGGGTGACGCGGGCGATGATGAGTACAGGGTCGGGGATGACTACTGGGGTGAGCTCTACGACGAGTTCGACGACCGCAGCCGCTGGACTGACTATGACTACCCGTTGCTGAAAGACAATCCCGCCCTCCGTCATCTCCTCGACGAGCGTCCACCGCTCACATGGCTCGACCCGCCGTTCGATCCAGATCCGGACCTGAGGGCGCTACTTAGCATGATGCCCGGCGTCGAGGGGTAACACGTGCGAGGTGTGGACAACGGATCGGACTGCTATAGCTGGTCTACCCTCGGTGCATGACCGGCCTCGGGCACCTCCCGCGCTTCGTGCCGCTCGAGCACGTGCAGACGGAGCTGTCGATCTCGTACCAGCAGGCTCTCGCCCTCGTCAGATCGGGTGAGCTGCGTGCAATCAAGGTCGGCGGCCGTGGGCAGTGGCGGGTGTCGCTCGAGGCGCTCGAGCAGTACATCGACGCGAGGTACGCCGAGACCGCGGCGATGGTCTCGAGCTGCGTTGGCCAAGGGCTGCCAGCTCCAGACTGCGACTCCGGGTACCCGATCGAACAGATCGTCAGAGAGCTCGGTGAGGAGCACCGTGACTCGCTCCAGGAGTACGTGATGATGCGCGCGAGCGTTGACTGCCCCGAGCACGGCATCGTTCTGTACGCGGTCGATGCCGAGCGGTACGTGGAGCAGGGGACCTCGCGCCCTAAGTAGTCCCGTCGGCGGCTCCGTCGTGGCAGGATCGCGGCATGCAACGACGTGACCCGAAAGCTTCAGATCCCTTGGACGAGTCCGTCAAGGACGACCTGACCGACGACGAGCGTGCAGTGCTCGCTGACCCCTCGGTCTGGGAGGCGGCGGCCCGCGCGAGCGAACGCGGCGGCGTGAACCCACGACGCCGGCTCGAGGAGGGCTGAGTCAACGCGCCTCGGTCCACCACGACGGGAGCGAGTGGCCAGATCTCTCGATGACCCTGATGGCCTCGTCGACCGCATCGGGATCGTCATGCACTTCCTCGAGGGCGGTGCGTAACAGCGCGTCGACATCCCTCGATGTGCGGATGTAGTCCGCGGCGTCGAAGCGGTCGTCCTTGTTCATGCGGCGATTCTCCAACTGTGACTGGGACGAGGCGAGGGTGCAGGGCGGTGCGCTGGACACCGCCCTGCACCGGAACCTCACAGCACGAACCCTGCGAGGTCCTTGCCCGCCTGACCGCACATGCGGGTGAACTCCCCGAACTCCGCGTCATAGTGCACGTTCGCCGGCCCGTCCTGGTCGGGCATATCGGTGTAGCGCAGCGTGGTCTCATCGATTGTCAGCGTGTCTTCGTCGCTGACATCGATCTTGGGCGAGTTGCCCTCCCACCTAGCGGCGGTGAGCCCGTCGCCGTCAGAGTGCAGGCTCGCGTACGTCTCGAAGTCGACCGTTCCGATGCAGGTGTAGGAGACGTAGTGCAACTGGTTGTCCTTGATCTGCCAGGACTCGATGGTGGGGGAGAAATTCTGGATCGCGCGGAGGTAGGTCACGGATCCCTCGGAGCGGTCGATGAGGTTGATCCCGGCGAGGGGCGGCGATGCGCTCGCGGGGGGCGGAGCACCGCCTCCGTCGCTGGGCTGGGCGGCCGCGTCTCCGCCTTCGCTGGACTGTGCCACAGTCCCGCCTCCATCGCTCGTCTGGGCGGTCGGTGCCGGGGACGGCGCAGGGGTGGTCGCAGGGGCGGCGGCCGGCGCTGTGGCGGTGGGCGATGATGCCGGCTGCTGGGCCGCCTCGCGGTCTGCAGCTGCCCCCGGGTAGCCGCAGCCGACCAGGGCGACCGCTCCGAGGGCGAGCAGGCTTGTCACCTTTGCGGTGGTCCTCATGGCTGGGTCCTCTCCGTCTTGACGTCGTCGGGGGTGGGGATCGTGCGGCTGCGATGCCTGATGGCGGACAGCAGGTCGGTCAGCAGCATGGGGGCGCAGATGAGCAGTCCGATGCCGGTGCCGACCCCTCCGGCGACCCATAGGGTGATGCCGCCGTGAGCGTCGGCCCCGGCGAGGAGCCAGTAGCCAGCGGTGAACGCGGTGGCGTACGTGATCGCGATCGCCAGCAGTCGCAGGGCGAGAGGGCTCGAGGTCTCGTCTCCCCTGCTCATTACTCGACCCCCTCAGGGCCCTGAACCTCGAGGCTGCGGGGCCTGGCGCGGGGGCGCTGGTCCAGGTCGTTGAAGTGGTCCACCGGCAGCGGCGGCACTGGCCTGGCACCCGTGACGGGCTCGGCTGCAGCGGGGGCGGCAGTCGGGGCTCCCGTGCGGTGAGTGCGGGAGCGGACGGCCCGCAGGAGGCCCGCGAACAGCGTCGGGAAGCAGATGAAGGCCGCGATCACGCCGCCGGCGGCCAGCGCCATCCAGATGTTCGTGAAGACGGTCAGCGCCCAGGTGACCGTCTGGCGCAGGAGCACGAAGGCGACGCCGTAGCCGATCGAGATGAGCACCAGGCGCAGCAGAGAGCTGTGGTCGATGTACGCCTGGATCATCCCGGCGATGGCCTTGAGGGCGTTGCGGCCCTCTTCGATGCGGGCGTCCTCGCTCGGCCCGTCGCCGAAGACGATGAAGCCGTTCCGGATCATGAGCTGGAAGAGCATCGCCAGCACCGCCGACGTGCCGGTCGCGGCGATCTCGATCAGGCCCCACTGGGTGAGGCCGTAGGCGAGCGAGACGAGCGAGCCGATGGCGAGGAAGGTCGCGAGGACCCGCCAGATGTGGGCCCCGGAGTCGAAGTTCGTGTTGTGGATGTGGATGTCGGGCTGGATGGTCATGACAGCTCCTTCTCGGTGGTGGTGGTGACGGTGGGGATGATCTGCGCGACGGCCTCGATGTCGATGTCGTCGATGTCGAAGGGGTCGTCGTCGAAGACGGGATCGGGGTCGTCGGCCTCGGGCTCGGGCTCGCTCGGCAAGTCCGGGATGATCTGGAAGCCTGCGTCCTCGAGCGCCGGCTCGGCGTCCTCGTCGATCTCCGTGGCGGCGGGCACGGCCGCCGCGGCACCGCCGAGGATCCGAACCGAGGTGTCGACCGCTCTGCCGTCGCGGGACTTGGCGGTCGCCGTCGCACGACGGACGGTCGGTGCGACCCATGCCCACGACCAGGCGCGGTACACGCTCCACAAGAGGCCGAGGATCACCTGGATCTCGAGGAAGGAGACGGTGCCTGCGGCGTACCAGCGCGAGAGCGCAGCAGGGGCGAGCAGCCCGCCGCTCGCCTCCTCGTACATGGCGGCGAGGCTGTAGATCAGGACAAGGTCCAGCCCGAGGCGTCGCGCCATCACCGCCGCGACGGCGAGCACGGCGGCGAGCAGCAGCGGCGGCCAAGGGCACGAGGCGTAGGGACGCAGGACCGTGCGCCACAGCAGGTAGCTCACGTGGCTCACCACCCAGGCGACCCCGACGACGAGCGGCAGCGCGTAGCAGAAGAGCATCACGTAGGCGATCGCGCCGAGGGCCGACGTCTTGGTGTCGTCGTGATGGGTCCACTGCGCGAAGCGACCCTTGGTGATCTCCTCGTGCAAGGCGGAGTCTCCGACGCCGGTCGCCGCGCGCTCCCGTTTGCGGGCGGCACGTGCGAGCAGGTCCGCGCGACGCATCGCGGCGTGGCGGTCCCACCAGCGCCGGCCCTTGATCCACGCGGCGCGCTCGGCCTCGTACAGCGGCTCAGGCATGGCCGAGCGCCTCTGCATGGAGGGGCAGGAGCCCGGCCGCAGCTGCGAGCGGGGATGTGGTGGTACCGGCGACGTAGCCGATGAAGAAGACGGTGAGGCAGGCGACCACGAGGATGATCGCGCCGAAGACGAGTCGCCACATGGCAGACCCTCCGATCCGGAGTCCAGCGTCGGGAGCAGTGCCCGACAGCAGAGCCGACAGAACGAGGCGCACCGAGAGATGGCGCGCTGCTTCGTACGGTGGTGGCCGCCGCGGACGGTCGGCCGATGAGCTCTCGTGGAGCTCCGGATGCCCTTATTCTACTGGACCATCTTGATTAAAATCAAGTGGTCCCGGTAGAATTTCCACCATGAAGGTGGTTCTCCCTGACGACGACTCGCGGCACCTCGGACGACTGGTGAGGTCCGCGGAGAAGCTGCGGCCTGCATCCCAGGGTCGAACGGTCCGCGTGAGCGCCGTCGCGTGGGTGCGGGGTGCGATAGCCGCCGCCAGGAAGGACAAGGACCTCGCGCGCCGTATTGCCGAACAGATACCTGATACAGGGCGCGGAGGAGTGCGGCCGGGGGCCGGCCGTCCAACAGGTCGTAAGGACACGAAGGAGCCGCAATGAGCATGGAGGAAGCCAAGCCGCAGGCAGGACATGGGAAGGCTCAACCCCGAGGGTGATCCGCCCTCGGGGCACAGAAAGCAAAGGAGTCCGAACATGATCAACAGGTCGAGCGGTCGTCGGGGGCAGAGCACAATTCCGGAGGAGCCTCGCCCCTACGTGGGGTTCGCGATGGACGCGACGGGGCAGACGTCCGGCCTCGCCCAGGGCGGGGTGCACACGCTCGTGCTCGCTGGCTCGGGTGTGGGCAAGAGCCGGCGCGTGCTGGTACCGAGCATCTGCCTGTGGGAGGAGAGCGTCGTCGCGGTCAGCGCCAAGAGCGACTTGGCGGAGATGTCCGCGCGCATCCGCGCGAGCCGTGGCGGTCCGATGTACGTCATGGACCTCACTGGTCAGGCGGACTGGGCCAAGCTGCCGGACGACGTCATCCGCGTCGCGAGCGACCCGTGCGCGCTCCTCACGTGGGATGAGAACGGGTCGAATGACGACTCGGCGCTCGGCCTCGCCGAGCTGCTGACGAAGCTCGGCACGCTCGGTATGGGCGGGACCGGGGGCGGGGGCGGCGACAGCGCCTTCTGGATGCAGCTCGCGCTCGGCACGCTCGCCTGTCTCGTGCAGGCCGGTGGCTACTACCCGGATCCTGAGACAGGTGAGCACATCTGGGGTGGCGGCATCGACTGGGTGATGCGCGCGGCACTGGACACCGGCGACGGCGAGGAGGACGCCGAGGGCGACCTGACGACACCGAACTGGAACACTGCGGCGCGGCGTGCCGCGCTCATGGATTCCGCGCATGTGGACGAGGTCATCGCCAGCAAGCTGCTCGACCCCAAGCAGCGCGACTCGATCGGCATCAACCTCCGGGTGGCGCTCGGCAACTGGAAGAAGCGAACCGTCCGCGGGAAGGCAGGTGATGTGCCGTTCAGTCCCGACCTGCTCGAGCAGCCGGGCTCGACGCTGTACCTCGTCTCCCCGGATGACGGTGGCGGTGCGAGCGCGGCGGCATCGGTGATCGAGTCCTTGGTGCGGCATTGGAAGCAGCACGCGATCACTAGGCGCCTCCCGAAGATCCAGATGGTGATCGACGAGTGCCCGCAGATCTGCCCGCTGCCGAACCTCGACCAGTACATCGGCGTGATGCGCAGCTACGGGATGCACTTCCTGGTGGCGACTCAGCACTCGAGCCAGTTCGAGAAGAGGTTCGGCGAGAAGGATGCCAAGGTCCTGCTCAACATCTTCCCGTCGATCCTCGTCGGCGTCGGTGCGATCGAGAAGGAACTGATCGACCAGGCGGCGTGGACGGTCAAGCCCACCGAGCGCAAGGTGTCCTCGATCGGCTCGGGCGGACAGGAGAACGTCTCCGCCGACCAGACGACCTCGCTCACGGGAGCGGAGCTGCTGCCTCGCTCCATGGACGAGGCCCGTCTGATCGTGCGGGGTCTGCCCGGCACGCTCGTGAAGCTCGTGGACTACGAGCACATGATGAGCCGCGCCGCCGCGTGATCGGCAGCATCCGCAGCTGAGCTAGGAGCAGCGCCCCGGCCATACGGTCGGGGCGCTTCCTTGTGCCCTGCGGCGCGTGGACGCGGCCTCACTCCGGACGCCGCCCCGGACCTCGAGACGACCCCGGCGCTTCCGCCTCGCGACCGACCACCCACCACCGCAGCAGCGACGACCTCGGACATCACCGACGTCGGCCGTTCCGGCAGGCGTGCCCACGACCTCCCGGTCGGCTGATGACCCCCGAGGCCGATGACTTCACCACCGTCGACCCGCGCACGCGCGAGAGGCTGACGCGTCGACGTTGAGCGTGTGCACACCCCCGCGCGAGTACGTGTACACACGGCGACCGGGGGCGCGCACACACGGCAAGGGAAAAATTGAGGCACACAATCTAACTCGCTGCGCGAGTTAGCGGACCCTTGCGGGTCCAGGTGCTCGAAGCGTAAAATGGAAATAGTTAGACCCGCGAGTTCTCCTGCCAGAGCTTTCGCGCATTCATCGTCTCCGGACGGTCATATTCACCTTACTGATGTGGCCCCCGTCCGGCGTGCCCGGACTCTTCCGGACAGAGACGGAGCAGGCAGATGAGTAAGGGCGGTGTGGTTACCTTCCGCGGCTCGGCCAGCGCTGCCGAGAACTACCTGCGCGAGACGTATCTGCGTGAGGGAGCGGACCTCCCGGTCACCCACATCGCCGTGGAGAACGGCCAGGCGTCGGTCCGTGACATCGACGGCGAGCAGTTCCGTCGCTGGATGGAGCACCGCGACCCGTTCGATGCCGATTCGCCCGTGCGCGGTCAGCAACGCGGGGGACAGCGGAAGTCGCCGGTTTACCACGAGGTACTCGTGTCGTCCTCGAAGTCCCTCTCGCTGGCGGCAGCTGCGAACCCCCGGATCGGTGAGGCGCTCGAGGCTGCGATGGCGCGCGCGTCGGTCGCGTCGGTGGAGGCGTTCGCAGAGCACGCGGTAGGTCGTGCCGTCATGCAGACCCGCGGTCCGCAGATCGCGGTGCGTGCCACTCGTGTCGAGGCGACGCACGTGCAGCACACGAGCTCGCGTGGGGGAGACCCGCACTACCACCGTCATATGCAGCTCCTGCCGAGGGTGCAAGTGCACACCCGCAAGGGGCTGGAGTGGAAGGCCGTCGACGGGTCGATGGTGTACGCCGCGGCGGGTCGGATGTCGGCAGCTGCGGACCTCGCGATGTCGACGGATCCGGAGCTGCGCCGCGTCATCGCGGAGGAGCGTTACACGTGGGAGCCCGGCGTCGGCGGCGGCAAGATCGCCGAGTTCGAGCCGTTCGTGGACGACTTCTCCTCGCGGCGGGACCAGGTCGCGGCGCACAAGGAGGCGGCCGAGGCGTCGTGGCGTTCGGAGAACCCGGGCAAGGAGCCGAGCGCTCGGGAGCTGCGCGCGTGGGATCAGCTCGGGTGGGCGACCGATCGTCCGGAGAAGAAGGCGACGGCGAAGACGGCGGCGGACGTGATCGAGGACCAGGCGCTGCGACTGGCCGAGGTCGTTCCGCAGAACGAGTCACGCATCGTCGTGCGCCAGGACCCGTCGACCATTGACCCCGACGTGATCGCCCGCGAGGCGGTCAAGGATCTCGAGGCGCACAGCACGGCGTTCTCTCGCATGGAGCTGCTGGCGGCGATCGATCGTCGGGTGGCCGACACCTACGTCATGCGCGGGGACGCGCTCACGGTGCGGTCCGCGGCGATCGAGGCGGCGACCGGTGAGGTGCTCGAGCTCGACGGGCTCGACCCCCAGAACGACGCCAAGCGCACGCGCTTCACGACCCGTCGCGTGGTCGCCAACGACAGCGAGGTGTCGCGTCGGCTGCAGAAGCGGGCGCAACGGGGCGGGCACAACGGGCACGTGGCCGCGGACCGCGGTGGCTTCTCGCTCAGCGAGGACCAGGCGGCAGCGGCGCGCTCGATCACTGGTGACCATGCGCTCGTGGTCGTCGAGGGCGCTGCGGGAAGCGGCAAGACCACGATGCTCGAGGCGGCGAACGAGGAGCTGCTGGCACAGGACCGTCGTCTGGTCGCGATCTCGCCGACCAAGCGCGGCGCGCTGGAGATGGGGAAGTCGATCGGCGCGCAGGCGACGAGTGTGCACAGTCTGCTGGTCGCCGCGGGCGCGTCGTTCGATGACCGTGGGCGCTGGACGCTCCCCCTTCGGTGGAAGCCGCAGTCGGACGAGTGGCGCATGAACAAGGACACCGTCCTGGTCGTCGATGAGGCCGGCATGCTCGACAAGGAGACGGCGTGGGCACTGCACCGGTACGCGGACGAGCAGGGTGTCGGCAGCATCGTGCTGCTCGGCGACTCCAAGCAGCTGCCGGCCGTCGGTCGCGGCGGCTACCTGCGTGATGCGTGGGGTGCGACGACGGCGTACCACGACCTCAAGGACGTCCGGCGTTTCCGGATCGCTGATGGCAAGAGCACGACGCCGCAGATCGACACCGAGTACGCCGACGCGTCGCTGAAGCTGCGCGAGCGGGAGGAGCCCGAGGCGTTCGTCGCATTGCTGCAGGCGCGCGGTCAGGTGCGCACGGGTGAGGTCGACGAGGTCCTCGGCCGAGTCGCGGAGACGGTCGCGCTGGAGACGGAGGCCGGCGAGAGCTCGATCGCCGTCGCATCGACCAACACGGTCGCGAGCCGCATCAACCGTGCCGTCTACGACGAGCTCGTCGCCCGCAGGACGATCGACGCAAGCGTGGTCGTGCAGGGCCGGGACGGCGATCCGATCGCCAAGGGCGCTCGCGTCGCGACCCGACTGAACGACAAGGAGATGGACGTCGCGAACCGGCAAGTGTGGGAGGTCCACTCTGTGCAGTGGGGCGGGTCGGTCATCGTCAAGGACGTCGAGTCGGGTCATCACCGGACGTTGGATCCCGACTACGTGCAGGACAACCTTCAGCTCGCGTTCGCGGTCACCGCGCACGGCGCGCAGGGCATGACGGTGGACACCGCCCACATGGTGCTGTCGGACCAGACCGACGCTGCCGGGCTCTACGTGGGCCTCACCCGTGGCCGGTACGCGAATGTCCTGCACGCCGTCGCCGTCGCCGAGGACGAGGCCGACGTCCTCGAGCAGTTCACCGCCGCCGTCTCCCGTGTCCGCGGGGACGAGGGTCTGAGCGCCGTGCAGGAGACGATCGCGCGCGAGCGCGTCCAGCAGACGGCCATTGAGGCTCAGCCTGAGCGGGATTCGCTGGACCTGTCGCTCGAGGAGGGGACGTTCGAGCTCGAGCCGAAGCGTCGTCGTCGGTGGGCTCTCGAAGGGGTGGATGCCGGGGAGTCGGCGCAGGAAGCCCCGGTCGCGACGCGTGACGCGCTGGAGGACTACCGCGGCGAGTACGCGAAAGAGATCTCGGTGCTGCACCAGCGGGCGTTAGAACGCTCCCGTGAGAACTACCCGGCCGGTGGTGAGTGGCGTTGGGATATCGAGGCGGCTGAGGAGCTCCTGAGCGCTGCTGAAGAAGCTCAGCAGGCGATGCAGCAGCGCCCCGGCACCCCGGACGCCTTCCGCGCGCAGCTCGAGGGTGTGCGGGCGGAGTTCGCCGCGCAGCAGCGTGCGCAGGAGCAGATTCGTCGGGCCGAGCAGGAGCGTGTGGCGGCGGAGGCACGTGATCAGCGCATCGCCGAGGTACTGGCCGACGCGAGGGTCCGCTTCCCGGGCGAGACGAAGCAGCTCGCCCTGGCGCGTCGCACGGAGCTCACGACGGCGGACCCGTCGATGTCGCCGGATGAGGCGACGCGCCAGATCCGGCGCGAACTGAACGATGCCGCCGCCAACGGGACGCTCATCGACTCGCTGCAGGGCATCCGCACCCAGAACCACCGTGCGCAGATCGAGAAGGACCGTAACCAAGGGTGTCGCCCCCTGTCGGTCCACGAGCGACTGGCACGGGTCAACCAGCGAAGCCGGGAGAGGGAGGCGAGCCAGGACCACGGCATGGAGCTCTGAGCAGTACTCGCAAGCAGTACCCACCACGAGATAGGAGTCAGTCATGGCGCAGCAGACGGTCAACCCGAGGGACGTCCAGAAGGTCCAGTCGGCGATCCGCATCGACGGTATGGAGGCGGCGAAGAAGAGGTTCGGGGAGGACTCCCCGGAGTTCAGGAAGGCGCAGCAGGACCGGCAGCGCCGGCAGATGGTCGCGCGTCGGGAGCAGGCGGCCCGGCACGCGGCCGAGGCCAGGTCGGCCAAGGGGCAGCAGGCATCCCCGACCGGTCAGGGTCAGGACGTGGGCAAGCGTCAGGCCGTGGCGGCGGAGGCGGCCAAGCGTCGGCAGTCGCAGACGTCGGACCGCACGGCGCAGAACCAGGCCCAGGCGCAGGCGCAGGCGCAGGCGCAGGCGCAGGTCCAGGCTCAGGCGCGTGCGCGCGTCCAAAGCCAGGCGCAGGCCGAGAGCAGCTCGCGTTCGCAGGCTCAGGTGCAGCGTGCGCACCGGACGGCGACTGAGGCTGCCGCTCGGCGCAAGCAGCAGTCTCCGGCGGCCGAGAGGAAGTCCCATGAGCCGCGGCTGGCTCCCGCGGCTGCGACGCGCATGACTGCGATGCAGGGGAAGACCGCGGCAGAGCGGGTGCAGGCGATGCAGCGCCGGCAGGCTCAGCTGCGGGCTCGACAGCCTCAGGTGCAGTCCCAGGGTCAGACGATGTGATCATGTGGAACGGACCTGCGCTCTACGGCGACGAGGTGTTCGCCGCCGGCTATCGCATCTGCCCCGAGTGCGACGAGATGGCCGCGCTGTACGCGGGGAGCCGTTCGAGCACGCTCCCACGTGCCCCAAGGCCCAGGGACATCCGCTGCGCACGCGAGCAACACCTAGCTGAGGCCCCGGCACTATCACTCGAGCGCTGACGCAGATTGGGCCATCCGAGCACTTCGGTGCACGGATGGCCCTACGCTTCTCGTAAACCGACATTTTCGCAGAATCGCAGGTCAGTGCGCCTTCCCTTTAGTACGATGGGGTCACGCGCGACAGCCCGCCGAGCACGTGTACTGACCTGGATTCTTCTCGGCTGTCCTCGCCCAACTCGCCTTGCTCCCCATCTCGCAGGGGATGGAGCGTTGCCACCTGGAGACAGAAGCATCATGACCATTAACACTGAACCCGACGAGGTCAAGGTCGAGCGTGATCGACGGGACCTGTTCTCGCTCTTCGGCGACCTTCCGGTCGAACAACACTCTGATGCGATCCGCCAAGCGATCAATGAGATCTACGACATCGCTATGTACGAAGAGCCGACTTTCCCTCTCGAGCTGAGCATCCGTGATCTCGACGGGGTGGACGAGGAGGAGCGCGCCCAGGTGGCCGTGGCGAATACGTTCCGCGCCTCTCTCCTCCCGGAGGACCTCGCCAACGATAGGGCTCTGGGTGATGCGCTCCGTATCCGTGATCACGCCCTCACGGTTCTCGTCCATCCCGAAGCTCGCAGAGCCTACGACTACTTCCGCCGTCGCATTCCCCTGTCGCTCGCTGTCCCCGCAACCGAGGACGACTCACCGCGAGTCCGGAGCGACTACGAGGGCACCGTTTCTGCCCCGAGCTACCGGTACGAGGACGTCCCCTGGGTGATCCCTCCGGGATCGTCACAGGAGGTTCCGCCGGTCAACATCTACGACCCGATCTATCAGGCGGGGCGTCGAGCTGTGCTCGGGCCGGTGAAGCCGTCGCTCGCGGCGAGGATCATATTCTTCGCGACCCTCGGCATCGGCCTTCTGCTCGCGCTGTACAACCCGGCGATGCTCGTCCCGATCACCCTGGGGCTCTGGGGCGCGAAGACGCTCCGCTCCACCCTCCACGTCGAGGAAGAGACGTTCCCGTCGGAGAGCGGGTACCGCGGCGCGTACATGCCGTGGTGGACGGAGGTCTCGAAACCCACTGGGAAGGATATTCGCAGGAAGATCCTTCGACTCATCGCCATCCCCTACGTGCCGGTGCTTGTCCTGTTCCTCATCGTCACCATCGCGATCCGCCCCGACCCCGGACCGGTGCTCATCTCCATCGGCATCGGTGCCTTCCTCGCCCCCGCGGTGACAACGCTGCTCATCTTCATACCGATGGACCGGATCAAGGTACACTCGTCCGTCGCCACACGCATCGCACAGCTCAGAGCCCGCGAGGGTGCGATGTCCTGGGACCAGATCCTGACGACGAAGCGCGTCTACTCGGGAGGCGACGGTCTGAACGCGGCGATCGGCGTGTTCGGCGCGGACCGTGTCCAGGCAGGCCTCGAGGGGGAGCGGCTGACCACCCATGAGCTGGTGACCTTCATCCTCGCGGACGTTCCCGGAGCGAAGTTGTTCGACACTCTCAAGTTTCCTGGGTCGCTCAACGCTGACATCGATCATGCGCTGCTCTACCGCGACAAGCTCGCGTTGATCGACTCCAAGCTGTGGAGCCCCGGCATCTATCACCTCGACGGTGGGAGTCTCGAAGCGACTTACCCGGATGGATCGCATTCGTTCTCACAAAGTGCCATGAGCTCGGCGCACAACTTGCTCGGGCGAATGTTCAATCAGATGCCCACGATGGAGCATCTGAAGCTGAAGATGTTCACCATCGTTCACAACAAGGACCCGAAGAAGCCCCTCGTGCTGATCGGTCACCATATCTACGACATGGAGTCCGGGCTGAAGGCCATCGGCGAGTTCCTCGAGCTCGGCCAGGGGGAGGACTATATCGACCCCAACGTCGTGGACGTGCTCTACAACATGGTGAAAAACTGATGGCGCTGGCTGTAGTTGTTCATGACGTTGTCGAAGCCAGTGTGGAGGCGTGAGGCCGGAGGCTGATCGCCGCAGGCGGTGTGGGGTCGATGGTAGTTGTGATGATGGTTCCAGACGCCGAGCGCGTCGACTCGCTCCTTCTCGGAGGCATAGTCGTGGGCGTAGAGGCGCTCGTTGGTGATCAGCCGCTAGTAGCGCTCGACCATCCCGTAGTGGCGGGGTGTGTAGGGCCGGGTCCGCTGGTGGCTGGAGATAAAAGCCCTGGTCGATTGGGCGAACGACGCGGCGCGGAAGTTGCTGCCATTGTCCGTGACCAGACGCGTGATGCTGGTGATGCCGTGCGCGGCGAAGAACCCTCGCGGGCGGTGGAAGAAGGCACTGGTCGTGGCTGCTTTCTCATCGAGCAGGACTTCGGTGTAGGCCAGGCGTGAGAACCCGTCGATCATGGAGCAGAGGTATGTGTAGGCGACCTTCTGCTTGCGAGCGCGCTTACCGGCCAGGGCCCGCTCGCTGCCGCGTCCGTGGGCCCGCCAGCCGCCGCCGTCGGGGATCTTCCCGGACTTCTTCACGTCCACGTGGACCATGTGCCCGGGATAGCGGGCGATGTGAAACTCCGCCGCGACATGCGAGATGGGGCGTCCTCTCTTGACCACCTGCGTGACGGCTCGCTGTCTTCCGAGCACGGTTAGCGGGGCATTACGGTTGGGGCATGGAAAGGGTCTCCTCCCAGCAGAGGCATGGCTTCAGCACCCCTCATCGTGCCGGTCAACGGTCCGTTCCTTCTAGCCCTTCCCCGATGACCACAACGTCATGACCCGCAACACCTAGGGCATGAAGGAGCCCCGTCGGAGCGATCCGACGGGGCTCCTTCATGCCGGGCTCAGGGGGCGGTCTGAGCCCACTGGGGCGTCTGGTCCTCGTCCTCATCGTCGTCCTGAGAGGCCGCCAGGGGCTTCTGGACGTTCTGAATGGGCGTCGGGGTGGTCGTCTTGCCCCGTCCACGCTGCTCGCGCCGCTCCTCGCGCTCGAGGTGGCGCATCTCGACGCCCTCCCGGTCCTCGCACTGCAGGCGGCTCAGCAGCTCGGGGTCGGCGCTCTCGATGACCGTCTCGAGCATCGTCAGCAGGCGCTCGGTGCGCACCTCCTCGGTCTTGTCGACGGGAACTTCCACGGTGCCGTTCTTGCCAGAGCGGGTGGTCGGGGTCTCGGGGACGACCTCGAGCAGGTCGTACAGAGCGTCGACGACCCGGTAGGCGCTGAGCCCGGCGACCTTTGCCGCGGTCTGCAGAGCCGCCTCCTGCCCCTTCGCCTCGGACTGGACGGCCTCGAGCTGTCGCTGCAGCTCGGCCTGCTGCTCGCGGATCGCCTTCTCCTCGCGGGTGAGTTTGCGGTTGAGAGCCATGATGGGTTTCCTATCGGTCGGGTACTGCGGTGGGTGAAGAAGCGGTGGGGCTGCTCTGCGGTCACATGCCGCAGATCGGCACCCGGAAGGCGACGTCGGTGCCAATCTCCTCCGCGAGGACGGCCTTGATCTCCTCGAAGTCGGCGAGGCGCATGCCGGCCCAGTAGGTACGGGCGAGGGCGCGAAGGTCGGTCTCGTCCAGTGTCGCGACGGCGTCTCGGTGCGAGTGGAGCAGGCACTGGGCGATCTGCCAGAAGGTCGGCTCTGCCAGGTGCAGCGTCCAGTCGTCGACAGGGAGCTCACCGTTCTGGCGCGTCACGTTGCGATTGACGAGACAGACAATGCGCCCGAGCGTCTCCAGATCGACCGGCGTCTTGGTGGGGATAGCGCCGAGGCTCTCGAGCGTCACGACGCGCATGATGACGTCCAGCGTGCGGGGGAACTCTGGGTCGGTGTCCAGCTGGGACTCGATCCGCTCGAGCAGGTCGGGGGCGATCAGGTTCGTGGGGCTCTCTCCTGTGATGGTGTGGGTGCGGTCGTAGGTGGTGCTCATGGGGCAATCTCCATATCGGTGGGGGTGGTGGCGACGGGCTGCTGCACATGCCAGGAACAGTCGGGGTCGAGGCATGTTGGTGCATCTCGGTGGGCGCGAGCGACCTCGGGCCAGCCGCTCTTCTCAGTGCGATAGCAGTCGAGCCAGTCGCGTCCTCGATCCGAGGTCTCTGCGAGCACGCGCACAGGCGTCGCATCCGGGGTGAGCTGGTGATCGAACTGGAGCGCGTCACGGAGTGCCCTCTCCGCTTCATCGGCACGATCTTCGGGAACCGACAGGACGATCTCGTCGTGGATGATCGCTCGTAGGCCGGGCAGCAGCCACTCGGGTAGGCGCAGTACGCCTTCCATCATCAGATCGCGGGCAGTGCCCTGCCCCATGGACGCGGGAGCTTTGGTGTACTCCCGGCCAGGCTGGATACGAACCCACCGCCCGAAGCCCGTGCAGAGCACTTGCCGTCGGCCCTCCTCACGGACCCACGCCTTGAACTGGGCGAGGCCGGGGAAGCGCAAGTCGAGGACCGCGAGGTGTCTCCGGGCGTCCTCCTCGCTGATACCTGCCAGCTGCGCCAAGGCGCGAGGGCCCATCCCGTACGAGGTCGCGTGGGTGATCGGCTTGGCCTCGCTGCGGCGTGGGTGATGCCCCGCTGATCGATCCCATCCACCCTCCCCGAAGACTGCGGCTGCCATCTCGTCGTGCAGGTCTTTGCCTGGGGCGAAGGCTGCGATGTACTCCGGATCCTGGCAATGCATAGCGATCGCCCGGGCATCGATCTGCGCGAGGTCGGCACTGATCAGGACGTGACCGGGGTCGGGGAGGAGGAGAGCGCGCTCCAGGGCGTTCTTGCGATCGCGCTTGCCGAGCACGGTCAAGCCCGGTTTCGTCACAGAGATGCGACCTGTCGCCTGTCGAGCGTCCACGTTCGGGTGGACTCGGCCGTCCGTACGTACGTGATCGAGGAGAGTCTGAGCGGCCGACTGCCCGCCGTTGAGGGTGCGCAGGACCTCGCAGAGCTCAACGAGCCCGAGGTTGTCAGCGTGATCCTCGGCGAGGGCGGCGATCACGTCCTTCCCAGTAGCGATCGCGCCCGATGCCGTCCTGGGCGGCTCGACCTCGAGAGAGCGGAAGGCATGCTCGAGGGCGAGCTTCCCGGCAGTCGTGGCGTGCGGCCGGCTCCCCCCGAGTGGGAGGCCAAAGCGCTCGTGGAGCCGCCGCTTCTGCAGCTCGATGCGCAGCTTCTGCCCGGCAACCAGCCGGCCGGCGAGATCGCGGTCCACCCTCCATCCAGAGCTCGCGATGTGCCCGAGACGCCACATCACCCGGTGCTCGCGCCAGACGTACTCGTCGATGACGAGCAGCTTCGACAGATCGCGAACGAGCTCCACGTCCTGGACGAGGTATCGCACGTAGTCGGGGTGGTCGATCGGGATCTGGTCATACCCGTCGAAGTTCCGGGCGAGAGTCTTGAGCACAGATCCGCCGTCACCGGACACCTTGCCGTCACCGAATATCCGGCGGCATACCGCGTCGAGGTTGTAGCGACGCGCGTCAGCACTGTCAGCCAACGGCGGGTCGTTCTGGCGGGCGACCAGCAAGGTGTCGACCACACGGTACTCACGCACCAACCGTCCGACGTCGAGTCCGTGGTACCGCTCGAGGGCAGGCAGATCGAAGCCGAGGACGTTGTGTCCGACGACGAAATCCGCACTCTCGATCAGGCGCACTACGGCATCGATGTCGGTGGTCGTGACGACCGGGGAGTCGTCGACGGCGTAGCCGGCGAGGCGGACGAATCCTGGACCGTAGTCCCACAGGCATTCTTTGCTGGCGGTCTCGAGGTCGAGATAGACAATGCTCATGATGCTGCCCCTCCGAGCTCAGCGATGGTCAGGCCCTTGATGGGCGGAGCTACCCGCGGCACCTCGAAGGTGCCGCCCCTGCCCTCGGACCGGATCATCTCGACTGGAGGCGCAACAGCAGGCTTTTCATCAGCCGGAGCCGGCGTCGGCCGCTTGATGGGGGCCTCGACGATCACTGTGGGTGATGCGGACAGGTCGCGAAGCACCACGGGCACGTCAGGAGCGCCCAAGGCCGGCGCTTCGACGGGAGCATCCGCGCTCTTGTCTACAGGTTCACCGGAGCCTGCTTCCGGAGTAGGAGCCGGGGTCGGAGCGGGAGCCGGAGAGGGGATGTGCGCCGGATGGTCGACGACTGATCGGAAGCGGAAACCCAGCAGGTACTGACCCTGCTCGGGCGGGGGCTTGAGCACGTCCGCGCCGATCGGCCGGCTGAGTATGAGCGGCCGCTGCGGGTTCCCGGCGAGCGTGGAGAGACGGACCCTGCCGGTGAAGCTGACTCCTGCGCGCTTCCGCCAGGTGCTGTCCTCGAGACGCCGACGAAAAGTCGGCTTCGACCAGCGCTTCTGCCCGCCGTCGATGAGGGAGGACATGAGCTCGGCGTAGAGGTCATCCACCCAGATCACGAAGGTCGGGTCTGCGATGAGGTTGTCCGCTGCATACGTGTGGAAGGGGTCGCACTCGTCGCGCCAGCTCTGGGTGTCCGCGGCGACGGAAGCAGGGGGCTCCGGCATCGTTTCGTCGCTCGCGATCCAGCGCCGAGCGCCATCGACGAGCCAGGCCAGGACGGCCTCCTGGGCAGCATCGTCGGTGGTCAGCCGATGCCGCAGGCGCGGGTCGCCGTGACGATCCATCGGCCCGAGCAGGGGTTCGTGTGGCTTGCGGTAGCGGAAAGGGAAGACCACCTTGATGAAGCGCCGCCAGGACCCGTCGTCACCCTCCATGATCTGCAGATCGTGATTCGAGGAGATGAAAAGCGAATCCGTTGCTTCGAACTCGACGAAGTCGTGATGCATGAAGCGGCCGCGGCGGATCTTGGTGCCCACGACCTCCTTCACGCGGAGCATGTCGAAGACGCCGCCTTCGGCGGCCTCCTCCTTGACCCCGAGGCGGCAGCCCTTGAGAGGCATGATCACCGTAGGGTGCACGTCGCTGCGCCCCATGAACAGCTCGCGTGGGAGCATGGTGCTGTAATCGCCGAGAGCCTCCATGATGGAAGCCAGAATCGTCGACTTTCCATTTTCACCACCCCCCTGAAGGATCACGATCCTGTCGTCGTCTGGCACTAGGCCCGTCGCCGCCTGGCCGAAGCGCAGTTGGAGGTAGTCGGCGACGTCGGGAGCTACGGCGGTGAGCGCCTGGTCCCAGTCGGAGTGCCTCGCACCAGGGACGTACCTGACCGGGGTCATCCGTGTCACCAGCCTCGTGGGGTCGTGCGGCAGGGTGTTACCCGTGCGCAAGTCCACGGCAGTCTCCGGAGTGACCAGGATGTAGGGGTCGGTGTCGAACTCTGCAAAGTCGCGCTGAAGAAGACCGCGCAGCAATACAGACGCAGCGACGATTGCGCTCTTGGAGAGTCGCCTGACGGAGCCGGTCAGATCACCACCGGTCTCGAGCGCAACACGAACTTCGCGCTCGGCATGGCGCTGAATGGCCTTGATGATCGAAGTGTCATCGGTCTCTCGCTCCCAGACGCACCCGTTCCACCAGTGCCAGCCCGTTGCTCCGGTGAAGATCCAGCGGTCCCGGAGCGCAGCAGCCAGGCGGTTGGCCACACAGGCGTCAGACCAGAGCGCCGCGGCGATCCCGTCGAGGATGTCCCCATCGCGTACGCCGACCACGGATGCTCCGCCGGCAGAGTGCGGCGAGTCGGCGCTAGAGACGAGGTCGATCGGATCCGCATGCACGAGGTCTTCGATCTTGTAGCCCGCCAAGATCATGTCGGTCAAATCGGCCTTCTCGGGCAGGTCGGCGGGGACGTCGAAGAGCTCGACGCTGGCGGCGACCCCCTGCAGCATGCGGTGGGCCTGGGCACCATGGCGACGACCAACGTCATCGTTGTCCTGGATGATCCGAACATGAGCACCGGCGAGCAGCTGAGCATGGCGATCGGTGAACTTGCCGGCCCCACCGGCGTTAGTCGTCGCAACGAGTCCGATCTCGGCAGCAGTCAAAGCGTCCTTTTCGCCCTCAACGAGGTAGACAAGGTCGTTGGACTCCACCGCCAGCCTGACCAGGGGAGCGTGAAACAAGAGTGAGCGCTGATCGGGGGCGAGTCCCTTCAGGGACCACGAGAAGCCGGAGGGCTTCGAGCTGTCGGGGACTCGCTGGCGAATGTGCTTCTGCCCCGATGCGTCACTGCCACGGAGGACTTGGAAGACGAGATCGCCCTCGGCGGTCACGTAATCGTATGTCGCCTGGTGGGTCAGACCTCCAGGCATCCACTCGGGCACCCCGAGGGCTCGTGCGAGGTCTTGGGATGAGCACCCAGCCCAACAGCGTGCGGAGATCCCTCCGTCGGCATTCTCGGTGACCGACAGAGACGGATTGGTGTCGTTGTGGAGGGGGCAGCGCGCCTTCCACTCCTCGCCACCATGCCGGGTAGTGAGGGGTCCGGATACCAGCTCAAGCTGCTCGAGGATCGTTCCGACCTCGAGCTTGATCTGATCCGCGGGATGGCCGATAATGGACATGAATGGTCCCCTTTTGGGATAGGTCGCGCAGTATGGAGTTGGCGCTCCGTGCGGCCACGAATGGTGATGGACGGCCCCGGCTCCTTGTCGGGGCCGTTTGTTTGTAACCGAAGGTGGGTGGGGGTCAGTTCGGATCGCCGGCCACCGGGTCGAGATGGGCCTCGATCCATGCGTCGACATCGGTCTGCCGCCACCGGACAGATCCCTCACCGAGATCCAGGGCCCGAGGGAGGTCGCGGCCGAGGGCACGGCGGCGGTACACGCCGCTCTCAGAGAGCCCGATCTGTGATGCGACCTCACGCGCGGTGAGGAACGCATGGTGCGCACGCGCTGGCGAGAACCGGGTGGTCATCACTCCTCCTAGAACAGAGAGTACAGAATCTAGAGCGTGTGTGCACTACTGTAGCGCGCCTCGTTCCCGTCGACAAGTCTTAGATCGCGTACTCTGTGTACATGTCTACGCCCTCCATCCCTGAAGCGGTCGGCTCCTTCGTCAAGAAGGTGCGCCATGACCACGAACTCACTCTCGATCAGATTGCGCTTGCCGGACGGCAGGAGGGCGCTGGGTGGAGCGCGAGCAGCGTTGCGAACATAGAGAAGGCCCAGGCTTCCCTCACTCTCGCGACTCTCATCTACCTCGCGCTCGCGCTCGGGAAGTGCATTGGCAGCCACCTTCGGTTGAGCGACTTGCTGGGAGACGCTGACACCGTGCAGCTCGAGCCAGGTCGGGGTACCGGCATGACGAGGGAGTGGTTCGACTTCATCCTGAACGGTGGAGAAGTGGCTCGCGGGAGGAACGATTTCTCGGGAGTGACGGAGTTCGTGCTAAGCCAGGAGCCAGAAGGCTCGCCGCTTGTCACTGAAGAAGCGGCAACCGCGGCAAGCATTGCGGAGGTGCGCGCAGCGAGGAGGCTGGGCGTCGATGTTGCGACGTTCAAGGATGCCGCGATCGAGCTATGGGGGCACTCGCTCGACGACGAGTCGCGGAAGCGTGCAGGTGCAGAAAGTACACCCCAAGCCCGAGGAAGGGTCACACGCCACCTCGTTCACGAGGTTCGCGCGCACCTGCGCCAGGACTGAAGGGGGCGACGGGGTCGAGCAATCCCGACGGCTTGGGGTGGCCGCGGGGGACGCGACTCTGGAGCGGGATCGCAATGGTTCAGGCGACGTTGTGCAGGCTGTGCAGGCCCTTACTAGAGTCTCTCAGGGGAAGCCTTGAGGAAGTTCTGAATCCGCCGGCACAGCCTGCACAAGCTCAGCTCAGCTCAGCCCGGCTCGGGGGTGCAGCAACTAGGCTTCGACAGCCTCGCGGGCCCCACGGCATCGAAAAAGCTCGTCTCCTGGGGGTGCCGGTGGGGTCTTGGCTTCTTCGGTGTTCACGGTGCCCGGACGTGCGCTGCGAGCCGTGCACCGATGCAATCTCATCGACGCATGCGGTCTGAATTGTGGCGCGGCGACCGATTGGTGGTCTTCGTGTCTGGCGGAGTCCTGAAGGGTTTGCCCTCCGCTCAGTGCTCGTTTATGAGGATCGAACCCTTCGGCCGAGACCCTCGCCGAAGACGGGTTCGTCAAGCACGGCGTGGCCGTGGTCGAAACCGGCGCTGTCTCCGGCCCCGACTCCCACCAGGGAGACGATGGTGTGTTCTGGGTGCTCTCTGCTTCACGCACGGGCACCGTGTACCTGCAGCTGAGCGACCAGGTCGAGCCAATCGAGATCGGCGATGGGCAGGCCGTGCCTGACGTTGAGGGGGTGGCTCGCGCCCGGGAACAGGAGCTCCCGGCCTCGCCGACCAGCTGCGCGCCGAGGCGACGGAGTCGTCTTCCTCGCTCGGGGAGCAGCTCGGGATGCTGCGGGACGCCGGGCAGAGCATGGTCGACGAAGTTCATGAGGTGGTCGAAGCCACTGACCCCAAGTACTGAGCGCCACCCTCTCAGTCCTGTAGAATGGCTATGTCTCTTTGTCTGAGACGTTGCCTCTGACCAAGGCACCAACGAGCCCCATCTCACGAGATGGGGCTCGTTGCATTCTAGCGACAGTCCGCGCTGCGCAACGGATTTCCGGCTGCGCAATGTTGATCCGTGAACTGGAAGTGGATCGCAAGGCCGAGTGCTGGTTTATCAACATCATGGGCCGCCGCGCCAAAACGTGTTTGGGAATGTCTCTCCGAACCCTGTTCCGTGAAAACCTCTCACGGTAGAATGTGAGTAAGCATTCTAGGGAGGTTCTATCTGGACGCTCCCCTCGATCAACCGGGGGTTTTCATGAATGTCAATGACTCCATCAACAGCTCCACCTTCCACGTCCCTCTCTCAAGGGTCAGGACGGCTGCGTCCAGGAGCGTCCCGCTGACGCTCCTGGCGAGCCTCGTGCTCGGCGGAGCGCTCGCTCAGGGACCGACCGCTTCCTCGTACGCGGACCCGTCCACCCACGGGGCGACGTCCGGAGTGATCGCCGGTCGCACCGATCAGACGGCCGGGACGGATCCGACCTCCGCCATGACGCTCCCGGCCCTGCCGTGCGGCTCAGTCAAGGTCACGGGTCCCGGGCATGTGGGATCGAGCCTTACTGCTGAGACTGCCAGGTGGCCTGACGGCACCAAACTGACGTATCAGTGGGTCGTCTCAGGGCTCCCCGACGGTGGCGGCTACACGATCCCGGGTGCGACCGGTTCGACGCTGGCCCTGACTCCCGAGCTCGAGGACGGACTCATCGAGGTGTACGTGAAGGGGGCTCGAGAGGACTACACGGCTGCGACCGCGTCGTCCTTCTTTGCGGGGCGCGTTCTCCCCGACGCGCAGCACCCGAGTGCGACCACGATCACTGGCACGTTCCGCGTCGGTGAAACGGTCACGGCGATCCCGCACGACTGGGCCCGCGACACGCGGCACGAGTACGTCTGGGCGGCCGGAACCGGTGCGAAGCTGGAGTGGCTCTCTGGTGATGGTGGCCCCAGCCTCACGGTCACCCCGGACCTCGCCGGGAAGCAGATCGGCGTCCTGGTCACCGGTGCCCATGAGGGATTCCCCGAGAAGCGCTTCTCCACCCTCTTCGGCCAGGTCGAGCCGGGAGTTCTCGACGTCTCGACTCCCCAGATCGCCGGCACCCCCGCCCTGGGGCACACCCTGAGCGCGGTGCCGGGGGAATGGACCAGGGACACGAAGCTCTCGTACCAGTGGTACGCCGACGGCGCTGCTCTGCCCGACGAGACGAAAGCGAAGCTCGAGGTGACGCCCAGCCACCTCGGCAAGCGCCTCTCGGTCATTGTCAGGGGCGAGCTAGGGCGCGTCTCCTATTTTCGTAACCAGGCCACGACCGCGCAGAGGACCACGCAGGCTCGGTAGGAGATGGCGTGCTTG